>NZ_LWLN01000001.1:0-2400000 GCF_001953745.1 Natrinema saccharevitans | reverse complement strand
CTCCTTGCCGACGGTACACCAGAGCTGGACCCGATCGGGACCGTGGTACTCGCCGTTGCGGTTGATCCCGAAACAGACCACCTCGGACTCCCCGTCGTCCCCCTCGTACCGAACGATGGCCCCGTTGCGAATGCCGGGATCGCCGTGGATGATGAGCTGTTTCATACGCGAGCGTTCACAGGAGAGACGATTAAACGCTTCGGAGCGGTGGTGTCGGCCCTGATCGAGGCCGTCCCGACGGCGACCGGCCGCGGAACCGCCGGCCGGCGACGACGGAGACGAACCAAACGGGTTTTAAACAGCGGTGTCTTAGCCCACGCCAAGTGAGATAACCATGCAGATGCCACGCCGCTTCAATACGTACTGTCCGCACTGCAACGAACACCACGAACACGAGGTCGAGAAGTCCCGAACCGGCCGTTCCTCGGGGATGAAATGGGACGCTCGCCGCACCCGGCGTAACTCCTCGTCGATCGGGAACTCCGGTCGCTTCTCGAAGGTGCCCGCCGGCGAAAAGCCCACGAAGAAAACCGACCTCAAGTACCGCTGCAGCGAGTGCGGCAAGGCCCACCTCCGCGAGGGATGGCGCGCGGGCCGACTCGAGTTCCAGGAGTGATACCAATGGCAGGAAATTTCTACAGCGTCCGATGCAGTGACTGCGAGAACGAACAGACCGTCTTCGGCAAGGCCTCCACGGAGGTCGCCTGTGCCGTCTGTGGCACGACGCTCGCCCGACCGACCGGCGGCAACGCCGAGATCGACCACGAGATCGTCGAGACAGTCGAGTCACGATGAAATACAGCGGCTGGCCCGACCCCGGCGAACTCGTCGTCGGCAAGATCGACGAGATCGAGGACTTTGGCGTCTTCGTCGATCTCGAGGAGTACGAGGAGAAACGCGGACTGATCCACATCTCCGAGGTCGCCAGCGGCTGGATCAAGAACGTCCGCGATCACGTCCGCGAGGGACAGATCGTCGTCTGTAAGGTCTTAGACGTCGACGAGGGCTCCCAGCAGATCGACCTCTCGCTGAAAGACGTCAACGATCACCAACGCTCCGATAAGATTCAGGAGTGGAAAAACGAGCAGAAGGCCGACAACTGGATGGAGCTGGCCTTCGGCGAGGAGATCGACGACGAGGTCTACACCGGGATCGCGAACGAACTGATCGCGGCCCACGGCGGCCTCTACGACGGCTTCAAACAGGCCGCCATCCACGGCGAGGAGGCCCTCGAGGACACCGACCTCGACGACGACGAGATCGAGGCGATCGTCGACACGGCTCGCGAGAACGTCTCGGTGCCGTACGTCAACGTTACCGGCTATGTCGACCTCGAGAACCCGTCGCCGTCCGGCGTCGACGGGATCCGCGAGGCGCTGGAGGCCGCCGAGGGCAACGGCGAGGTGCCCGAAGAGGTCGACCTCGAAGTGAGCTACGTCGGCGCGCCCGAGTACCGCATCGAGGTGCAAGCGCCCAACTACAAGACCGCCGAGTCCCAGCTCGAGGAGAGCGCTGACCGGGCGATCGCCGCGATCGAGGGCGAGGGCGGCGCGGGCGAGTACCACCGCGAACGACGCACCGAGGACGAATGAAATCGGACATCCGGGTGTGTTCGGCGTGGCAAGACGTCCACGATCGCCCGGTGTATACGCTTTCTGCGACCTGTCCGGAGTGCGGTGCCGACGCCGAAAACAGCGCGCCGGCACCGCTCGACCCTGCAGACCCCCATGGCGAGTACCGACGCTCTCTTAAACGTCGCAACCGCTGAGTAGGGTATGGACGAACTCGAGATCGACGCGGTCGCCGAGGTCGAACTGGACGACCCCGTTCTCGTCGAGGGGTTGCCCGGGGTCGGACACGTCGGCACGCTGGCTGTCGAACACGTACTCGAGGAACTCGAGGGCGAGAGTACGCTCGTCCGACGGATCTACTCCCGCGAGTTCCCGCCCCAGGTCAGCGTCGAGGACGGCGTCTCGGAACTGACCTGTGCCGAGATCCACGCCGTCGAGGTCCCCGACGGCCGTGATCTCCTGCTTCTAACCGGCGATCACCAGGCCCAGAGCAACGCGGGCCACTACACGCTGACCGACGCCTTCCTCGACGTCGCCGAGGCGTTCGGCGCGACCGAAGTCTACGCGTTAGGCGGCGTGCCGACCGGCGAACTCATCGAGGAGTACGCCGTCGTCGGGGCCGTCAGCGACGAGTCGTTGCTCGAGGCCCACGAGGACGCTGGCGTCGAGTTCCGCGACGACGAGCCGGCCGGGGGCATCGTCGGCGTCTCCGGACTCCTGCTCGGGCTGGGCGAACGTCGGGGCTTCGAGGCCACCTGTCTGATGGGCGAGACCAGCGGCTACCTCGTCGATCCCAAAAGCGCACGGGCGCTCCTCGAGGTCCTCGAGGACGTCCTCGGCTTCGAACTCGACTACGAGTCCCTGGACGAGCGGGCCGACGAGATGGAGGACGTTATCGGGAAGATCCAGGAAATGGAACAGCAACAGGGGATGGACGTGCCGACCGACGACGACCTGCGTTACATCGGCTAGGCGACTGCGACGCGTCCCGATCGATTTCTACGACTACTGGCGAACGGGCACCACCAGTCGGTACTGTCGATCGGCGTTCGCGAGTGCGTCGACCACGTCGGACGACTCCAGCCCGTTTGAGTATCCTCTCGCGAGACGGAACGTTACCGACCGCCGTTAGTGAGGGCGGAGACGGATCGGGAACGACTGTGGACGGCGACTATGCCTCGAGGACTTCGTAGGAGACGTCGGCGTCGCGAAGCGCGTCGGTGACTCGGCCGACCTCGTTGGTCGTGGCGACGGCGGTCACCTCGAGGCCGCGCTTGGCCCCGTCGGCGGCCACGGCACCGGCCGCGAACGTGACCGTCGGATCGGCCCCGGCCTCCCGAGAGGCGACGATCGCCTCGACCCCGGCGGCGACGACGAGGTCGGCGTCGGCACAGCGGTCGGCGACGATGTCGGACTCGATCGCGCGGCTCCCGCCGGCCCGGACGCCGGGCACCTGCAGGACGGTCACCGAACCGGGCTCTAGGTCCATGACGCCCTCGAAGCTGGTGACGCCGACGTCGGTGCCGGCCGCGGCGTCCGTGGTCGCGACGCCGGTCGCCGGCCCCTCGTCGCCGGGCGTCGCGTGGAGCAGGCCGTTCTCGACCGACAGCGAGACGGTGTCTCCCTCCTCGATGTCGTCGGTCGCGATGTAGGCGGCCTCGCTCATCGCCCCGAGGATGTCGCCGGTCACGTGGTCCGCGAACCGGCGGATGTCGTCGGCGGTCCGGAACAGCCAGTCGACGCCTTCGTTGGTGACGCGATACCGCGACCGGCCTTCCTTCTCGACGAGGCCGTCGTCGACGAGTTCGCGGATATACTCGCTGACGGCTTGACTCGTCACGCCGACTTCCCCGGCGATCTCCCCCTGACTGACCGCGGGCTGGCGTTCCGCGATCTGGACGAGGATCCGAAACCGCGTCGCGACTCGCTTGTTATCGAGGACGTCGACCATATGTCGATGCTTAGCGGGAGCGATGCAAAAAGGTACGCGGTCGCGCCGTCGGTCGGCCGCCGTGTCTCGCCCGAGTATGGTGTGATCGCGACCGCGAGGCGTCAAGTTGATAGCGGGAGAGTCCCTCGGGATTACGTGACTATGTCGGCCCTCTCAGTGACGACCGCGGCCCCCGGTGCGGTCGTCGACCCCCTGACGGGACCCGCGGCGTTACTCTCGATGAGTGTCGGGTCAGTACCCCTGTCGGACGCCCTCGCCTGGACCGCGATCGGCGCGTTCGTCGTCGCGGCGGTCCTCCAGTGGTCCGGTGCCGTCGACCCCGCTCGATACCTCGCCGCGGGTGCCTGGGTCGTCTTCGGCGTCTTCTGGCTGACGCTTGCCCCCCACTACTACCTCGAGGTCAAGAGCCCGATCGAGACGCTACTGGCGGTGGCGGCGCTGCCGCTGTGTGTCTATACCGGCTACCTGTTGGTTCGGGGTCGGGGGTCTCTACTCTTGCTCTCGAAGGCCGTCGCGTTCATGGGTCTGATCTACCTGCCCGTCGAGACGATTCCGGTCGTCAAGACGTGGCTCATCGAGACGACCGCTTCCCAGACCCACTTCGGGATGGAACTGCTCGGCCACAGCCCCGGTCTCGAGGAGGGAGCCAACGGCTATCAGAGCCGTTTCGCCTTCGATCCCGAGGAGACGGTAACCGGCCGGACGACCTACATCATCACGGCCTGTACGGGCATCGGGAGCATGGCCATCTTCGGTGGCCTCATCGCCGCCGTCAAAGCGCCGCTTCGCCGGAAGGTACCCGCCTTGGCGCTGGCGGTCGGGGTTATCTGGTTTCTCAACCTCGTCCGGAACGTCTTCATCGGGCTGGCCTCGCCGTGGGGCTGGTTCCAGCAGGATTTCTTCGTCACGATCGCGACGGAGTTCATGGGCGCACCCGCCGACCGCACCTCCTACATCGTGGCCCACAACTTCATCGCCCAGTCGCTGTCGATCGTCGCTTTGCTGGGTATCACGTACCTCGTCCTCCGCATCCTCCCCGAGGTCCTCGAGCCCCTGGAAGACGTCCTCTACATCCTGACCGGCACGGAGTACGATCTCGCGGACGCGCTCGGCCAGGAGCTGCGGGCCGACGGCGGTGAGCGCCGCTCCGACGGCGACCCGGACCGATGACCGCACCCGACGTCGAGATCGACGTTCCGTTCGCCGTCCACGATCGGGCGATCTTCCTCCCGGCGACTGCAACGCTCGTCCTCGCGGACGTCCATCTGGGAAAGGCCGCCGACTCGAGCGTCGACGCGCCGATCGACGACGGGGCCGACGTTCGCGACCGGCTCGCAACGGCACTCGAGACGACCGCGCCGGAGACGGTCGTCGTCGCGGGCGATCTCCTCCACTCGTTCTCGCGGCTGCCCCGCGGACTCGAGCGCGACCTCGGGGCGGTCGTCGAGACGGTCGCGGACGCCGGGGCGGAGCTGGTCGTCACGCCGGGCAACCACGACGCGATGCTCGGCGAGGTCTTCTCGGGGACGACGACCCCCGACTACCGGACCGCGGACGGCGAGACGGTGATCTGTCACGGCCACGAACGCCCCGAGGAAAGCGCCGAGCGGTACGTCGTCGGCCACGACCACCCCGCGCTGTCGGTCGAGGGGCGCAAGCTTCCCTGCGTCCTCTATGGACCGAACTGTTACGAGGGCGCGGACGTGATCGTCCTCCCGGCGTTTACCCGGCTCGCGGCCGGTGCGACCGTCAACGGAATGCGCGGTCGGGACTTTCAGTCGCCGCTGGTCCGGGACCCCGACGCCTTCCACCCCGCCGTCAGGGACGACGCGACGGACGAGGTGCTGTGGTTCCCGCCGCTCGGGCGGTGCCGACGACTCCTGTAGTCACCCCATTCGTTTCGAGACGGCCGCTCGAGTCGACCGGGCCGCGGGGACGACGACGGCCGCCTGAACGGTGACCACGAGGTTTCTGAAGAAGTCGCTAAACGCGATCAATAGCACGGCGGCCAGCACGATCAAGAGGAGAAAGCTAAAGAAGATGATCGCCGCCTGTCGTCCGGTGAGTTCGGCTCCCTCGAGGAGTTCGTCGATGGCCATGGATGCCTGTCGACGGAGACGACGCCGAGCGCCGTAGTCGTTGGGCCGTCGAGTGACTGTCCCCCGAGAGGACAGGCCGGACGGTCGGCGGGCGCTCGGCCGCGGTAGCTTCGCCGGCGCTCGAGTCGACCGACGGATCAACCCGACAGATCGTCGATGACTGCTTTGGCCGCCCGTCGACCACTCTCCATCGCGCCCTGAATCGAGGACCACTGCGTGTAGTCGCCGGCCAGATAGACCGGTCCCGCGGGGTCGCGAGCGTCGGGGAGTCGGTCGTGGATTCCCGGCGGCTGATCGAACTGCGCGAACGGGATCCGCTCGGTGTGCAGCGTCTCGAGATCGTCGAACCCGCGTGCGGGAGACCACGACTCGAGAGAGCGCCGGGTCCGTTCGGCCAGTTCGTCGTCGCTCGCCGTCTGCTCTCCGAGGTAGGTCGCGCTGATCAGCGTCGCGTCGTCGGGCGCGTACTCGGGGGCGACCGCGCTGTGAGGGACCACGTGGTTCGGCCCCCGACCGGTCGCGTTCAACAGGAGTCGCCGGTCGGTCCCCAGGTCGGTCCCCGCCGGCAGCGCGTAGTACTGGGTGACACAGCCCCGCGCCTCGACAGGGATCGACTCGACCCCCGTCAGTTCCCGCGCCGTCGGCGGATCGGTCGCGACGACGACCGCGTCGGCCTCGAGTGGTTCCGCGTCGGTTTCGACCGCGACGGAACTCGCGGGATCGCCAGCGTCTCCGCCGCCGGCCGCGACCGACTCGACCGTGACGTCCGTTCGGATCGTTCCGCCGGCCTCGCGGACCCGGGCGGCCAGTTGCGAGGGGATCGCTTCCATGCCGGCGGCCGGGACCACCGTCTCGCCCGCCGCGAGGGTCCGGAACGTGTACTCGAAGACGCGCCGCGAGGTCGAAAGCGAGCGGTCGAGCGTGATTCCGCCGTAGAACGGCGCGACGAAGCCCTCGATGAACCGCTCGGAGAACCCCCGACTACGGAGGAAGTCGTCGATCCGCTCGTCGTCTCGGTCGAAGATGTCGTCCGGATCGGTCCGCCGGAGCCGAAGCCAGAGTCGGGCCACCCGGAGCGCGTCGCCGACCGAGACGTACGGATTCGACAGCGTCGCCGGAATCGTCTTCGGTTCCCGGAGCGGGTCCGCGAGCGTCGACAGCCCGTCGGGGCCGGCGATCGTCGCTCCCGGCGCGAACCGACGGAGCGCCAGTTCCCCGCAATCGAGTTCGCGTCGGACGGCGGGATAGGCGGTAAAGCAGACCTGAAAGCCCCGGTCGAACCGAAAGCCGTCCCGCTCGAGGGTTCGGACGCGACCCCCGGTCGTCTCGCGGCGTTCGAACAGCGTCACGTCCGCGCCGGCGGCGGCGAGATGACGGGCGGCGACGAGCCCGGCCAGCCCACCGCCGGCGACGGCTACCTGCGGAGTCGAGCGCATGGCCGATACTCGATCGCCGATCAATAAAATAATCGACCCAACAGTGCAGGCGATCGGGCCGCCGGCGAGCGTCCAGCGCGCACCGCTTGTCACTTGTCCGTCAGCAATCGAAGCGCGAGCCCGATGGCGATGACGGCGACCCCGCCGAAGGCGCTGGCGATCGGCGGAATCGGGAAGACGAGCAGCACCGCGCCGGCGAGGACGACGAGCGTCGAGAGCTTGACCATGTGTCGGATACGGCGCCCCGACGGATAGGCAATCGGCACGCATTCACAGCGGGGCGCGAGCGGCCCTCGAGTCGGGTTCCGACCCCGGACGACGGTGTTCGTCACCGCTTCCCACACGAATATGAGTCGGGCGGTCGTGTCGTCGCCATGGTCGACGCGACGCTGACGCCGATCGATCGCGGGACAGTCACCAGCGATGTCAACAACGCTGTGGAGGGTTACGTCCGGGGGACCGCGAACGACCCCGATCCCGAGACGATGATGGGCGAGGGCCCGGTCTACAACGTCATTATCGAGCATCCCGAGGGGACGATCCTCTGGGACACCGGCTCCCATCCCGCGGCCGCCGACGGCCACTGGCCCGACGACCTCTATGCGACCTTCGAACACACCGGGCTGCGGCCGCTCGAGGACGACCTCGCCGACGCCGGCTACGCGGTCGACGACGTCGATTACGTGATCCAGACCCACCTCCATCTGGACCACGCCGGCGGCCTCTACGCCTTCGAGGGGACCGACACCCCGATCGTCGCTCACGAGGACGAACTGAAACACGCTTACTACAGCGTCACGACCGACGAGGGCGACGACGCCTACGTCCGCGGCGACTTCGATCGGGACCTCGCGTGGGAGATCGTCCACCGCGACCGGCGGCAGCTCTTCGACGGCCTCGAATTGCTCCACCTGCCGGGCCACACGCCCGGCCTCCTCGGAGTCAAACTCGACCTCGACGACACTGGCACGGTGATCCTCGCCGGCGATCAGGCCTACACGCGGGCCAACTACGAGTACGGACTCCCCATGGGCGGCTACCTCCTCTGGAGCAAGCGCGACTGGCTCGAGAGCCTGCGGACGCTCGAGGACCTCGAACGACGCCACGACGCGCGGATCGTCTGTGGCCACGCGGCCGAGGACCTCGAGGCGATGCGGGAGGGACTGTAACGGGCTCGCGATCCCCGCCTGTGGCACTTTGCCGTGGCCGGTACGGTTTTGCCCGTCGCGGCGGCGTTGCCGGTATGGGAGCAAACGACACGGAGACCGAAGAGCGAGCGGCGGACGGCCCCGCGTTCCAGTCGGTCTTCGAGAACCGCGTTCGGTTCGCCGAGACCGACCAGCAGGGAATCGTCTTCTACGGGGAGTACTTCACGTTTCAGGACGAGGCCGTCTCCGCGTTCTTCCGCGCGATCGACTACGGCTACGAGCAAATGCGTGCGGACGGCTGGCAGATCCACGTCGTCAACACCGAGTTGAACTACCGAGCCGGCGCGGAGTTCGAGGACGTCATCGTCAACGAACTCCGGGTCGCCGACATCGGGACCTCGAGTCTCGAGTACGAGTACCGGGCGAAACGGGAACGCGACGACGCGGTCCTGGTCGACGGCACCGTCACGCAGGTCGCCGTCGACACCGAGACCGAGGAGCCGACCCGGATCCCCGACGACTTTCGCGACGCCGTCGCGGCACTTCAGGGTGGCCTCGAGACCGACGGGCAGCGCTAGCGCTTTCCGTCGAGCCGGCTGAAAAATTCGAACCGAACCGCTCGGTCAGTGGATGCCGACGGACGCCTCGCGGACGTATCGTAGCCGCTGAACGTCATTGCACACCTGATCGCACGACAGCGTTGCGATCGGTGTGTGAATCGTTTCACCGGCTACTATACTCGTCGTTCAGGCCGGAGAGTTCGATCTCGCCGGATTCCAGGAGGTTGCGGTTACGTGAAACCGACCGAAGAGTTCGGATCAGACGATCGGTTCGGTGGCGTCCGGCTCCCGCTCGAGCCGGTACTTCCCGTCCTCGAACGCGACGATCCCCTCGTGGCGGAGGTGATCGAGGTGGGCGTAGGCCTCGCCGGGGCCGTGGAGGATGTGGATCCCCTCGAGGTCGCCGAACAGGTGAGAACTGACCGTCCAGGCGTCGGCCGGGCCGTGGTCGGCCAGGAACTCGACGATCGTCGCCGCCCGCTCGCGGTGGTGCTCGAGGATGGTCTCGGCGCGGGCGGTCGGGTCGTCGATGGGGTCGCGGTGGCCGGGCCAGGCCCGGTCGTAGTCGCGGTCGACGAGTCGTTCCAGCGTCCCGACGTACTTCTCGAGGGGGCGGTCGACCCGGACGTCCGCACCGCCGACGTTGGGTGTGTACACCGGCAGCAGGGCGTCGCCGACGAAGGCCTCGTCGCCGTCGTCGATCTCGAAACAGCACAGCCCCGCCGCGTGGCCCGGCGCGTGGACCGTCTCGAGGCGGTGGCCGCCGACCGCGAGGATGTCGCCGTCCTCGACGGGCGTCGTCTCGGCCGGCGGGCCCTCGATCTCGGCCGACTCGAAGAACGCGAGCAGTGCCCGCCGGGCGTCCTCGGGGACGCCCCACTCCGCGAGCAGTTCGCGGCGACGATCCTCGACGGCCGCGACGGCGTCTTCTTCACCGGCGACGAGTGGGGCGTCAGCCTCGTGGACGTAGACCGTGGCCCCGCTCTCGGCCTGAATCTCGCCGGCCAGGCCGGCGTGGTCGGCGTGGAAGTGCGTGAGGACGATGGCGTCGATGTCGGCGGTCTCGTAGCCGCGGTTGGCCAGCCCGTCGCGGAGGTCCGTCCGGACCGGATCGACCGCGATCCCGGTGTCGACGAGCGCGAGTTCGCCCGCGGCGTCGTCGGCGAGAACGTAGGCGTTGTTCCGACCCTCGAACTCGTCGTTGCCGAGCGAAATTCGATCCATGTCGGCTACCCACATGTTCCCAGTTAATAATTGACGCGATAGCGGACCGGGGGACCGCGACGGCGGTTCGACCGGCCGACCGACTCGATCCGACCGACGATCCCGACTGCGAGGTTCGCGACCTGTTCTCGCTGCCGAACGAGGCGACCGGCTGCGGTCGCGGCGTCTCCCGGCGTCTCGCACTCGGCGGAGACAGTCACGCCCGCCGACCGCTGCTGAGCGTTTTCCGTGTCGGTCCAGTAACTGACTCGATGACCGACTCACAGCCACTCGACCGCGTCCTCGTCGCCGGTGCCAGCGGGGCCACCGGCGAGGAACTGCTGTCCGTCCTCCGCCCGACCGATCTCACCGTCCGTGCGACCACGCGCTCCTACGGAAACGTCGACGCGCTCGGGCGCCACGGGGCCGACGAGGTGGTCGTCGCCGACTTTTTCGACTCGGGCGACGCCGTCGCGGCCGTCGAGGACTGTGACCTCGTCTGCTGTGCGCTCGGAACGCCGCCGAGCCTGCGCCACACGATCGGCACCAAACTGGTCGATCGGACCGGCGTCATCAACCTCGTCACCGCCGCCGTCGCCGCGGAGGTTTCGTACTTCGTCTTCGAGAGCGCGATCGGGGTCGGCGACTCGAAGGCGGGGTTGTCGCTCCCGGCCCGGCTCTTGCTCCGAGGGTCACTCCGGGCCAAACGGGACGCCGAGACCGCGTTGCGCCGATCGGGGCTTGGGTACACGATCGTGCGTCCGGGACGGCTCACGGACGACCCGCCGAGCGGCGACGTCATCGTCGGGCAGGGCGGGGACTCCGTCGCCGGTTCGATCCCCCGGGCGGACGTCGCACGGGTCATGGCGGCCGCACCGTTTACCCCCGACGCCCGGAACCGGACGTTCGAGATCGTCAGCCGCGACGGGCTCTCGGGAACGCCCCGTCACCGCGTCGACGTCGACTGGGCCGACGATATTCTCACTGCTCGACGCGATCATCGACACGCCTAATTTCGCCTCCGTGCCCGAACGGCGGCGTTCTCAGCGCGGTCCGTCGCCCCGAACCTTCATTGACGGTGGCGGCAAATATTACGAGCATGTACGACGACGAGGACCTCGAGGCGATCCGCGAGGCGGCCGACGAGTGGGAGCGGGAGACGCTCGCGCCCACCCTCGAGCGCCGCGGTGAGCGAAAGGAGCGGTTCGCGACGGTGTCGAATCACGAGGTCGATCGACTCTACACGCCCGACGACGTCTCGGATCTCGACTACCGCGAGGACCTGGGATTCCCGGGCGAGGAACCGTACACCCGCGGGCCGTATCCGACGATGTATCGCGGACGGACCTGGACGATGCGGCAGTTCGCCGGCTTCGGAACCGCCGAGGAGACCAACGAGCGGTTTCACTACCTGATCGACGAGGGCCAGACCGGCCTCTCGGTGGCGTTCGACATGCCCTCGCTGATGGGGCTGGACTCGGACGACCCCATGAGCGAGGGCGAGATCGGCAAGGAAGGCGTCGCCGTCGACACGCTGCGGGACATGGAGATCCTCTTCGAGGGGATCGATCTCGCGGCAATCTCGACTTCGTTCACGATCAACCCCTCCGCGCCGGTGATCTACGCGATGTACGTCGCGCTGGCCGACCGGCGCGGCGTCGACCGCCAGCAGCTGCGGGGCACCCTCCAGAACGACATGTTCAAGGAGTTCATCGCCCAGAAGGAGTGGGTGATCCCGCCCGAGCCGTCGCTCGATCTCGTCACCGACGTCGTCGAGTTCAGCACGGCCGAGACGCCGAAGTTCCACCCGATCTCGGTCTCGGGCTATCACATCCGCGAGGCGGGCTCGACGGCGGCCCAGGAGTTGGCCTTCACCCTCGCGGACGGCTTCGGCTACGTCGAGGACGCCGTCGAACGCGGCCTCGATGTCGACGAGTTCGCTCCACGACTGTCCTTTTTCTTCAACTGTCACAACTCCTTCTTCGAGGAGATTGCGAAGTTCCGGGCGGCGCGACGGATCTACGCCCGGGTGATGGACGACTGGTACGACGCCGCGGCCGACGAATCCAAGCGGCTGAAATTCCACACGCAGACGGCGGGCCAGTCGCTGACCGCCCAGCAGCCGCTGAACAACGTCGCCCGGGTGACGATTCAGGCGCTGGCCGGCGTCCTCGGGGGCACCCAGTCGCTGCATACCAACAGCTTCGACGAGGCGCTGGCCCTGCCCGGCGAGAAGGCCGTCCGGGTCGCCCTGCGAACCCAGCAGATCATCGCCGAGGAGTCCGGCGCGGCCGACATCGTCGACCCCATGGGCGGCTCCTTCGCCGTCGAGGCGCTCACCGACGAGATCGAGGCGACGGCGATGGCCTACATCGAGGAGATCCGCGAGATGGGCAACGGGTCGGTCCGGGACGGGATCCTCAACGGCATCGGGGACGGCTACTTCCTCCGGGAGATTCAGGAGGCCTCCTACGAGTACCAGGAACGCGTCGAGCGCGGCGGGGAGATCGTCGTCGGCGTCAACGAGTACACACTGGAGGAAGACACTAGCCCCGACATCCTACAGATCGACGAGGCGACCGCCGAGCGCCAACTCGAGCGCCTCGAGTCGGTCAAGGCAGACCGGGACGACGCGGCCGTCGAGGACGCGCTCGAGGCGCTCGACGAGGCCTGCGAGCGCGGCGAGAACACGATGCCGTACATCGTCGACGCGGTGAAGGCCTACGCGACGATGGGCGAGATCATGGCCGTCTTCGAGGAGCGGTACGGGGCCTACAGCGAGGAGATCGGGCTGGCCTGAGGGGCGCGAAATCGGGACCGACCACGACCGTGACGGTGGAGGCGATTACACCGGCCCGGGAAACGCTCTTTTGGGGCCGCGGTGTAGCCGCCGTGAGGATGGCTTCGGACGAGATCGACGACGGGACCGCTCGGGGCGCTCGAGGCCGACTCGCGGAGAAGGAACTGTTCTTACTCCTCTTGGTCGGCATCGCCGTCCTGATGGCGATCACCGGGTTCGTGTTGGTGATCAACTGACCGCCGGTCAGGAGTCGCCCGCGTCGTGGCGGGTCCGGTCGTCGGTTTCGATCGCCCGCGCGGCCAGATAGGTCGCGACCGCGAGCGCGCCCATCGTCGCGAACAGGATCGAAAACTGGAGCGCCGACTGGAGCGGGTCGACCCCCCACGGGTTGAACACGGCGAAGACGCCGACGAAAAACGCCATGATCAGGAACGGCAGCAGGTTCACCGCGAGATCGAGCGTGACTTCGGCGTCGAAGGCGCGTCTGCTCATTGTGTGTTCTCGAGTGAGTCAGTGTCTATCGGTCGGGACGCTCGTCCGCCGGTCGCCGCGTCCACAGCAGGCCAGCGCCGACGAGCGTCGCGATCCCGGCGACGAGCAGCGCAACGCCCCTGCTCGCGAGCCCCGTAAGGGGCTCGAGGAGGGCGATCGATACCGTTCCGGTCCCGTGGGCGGCCAGTATCGCGCCGACGGCCACGAACGCCGCGCCCGTTTTTGCCGCGAACGGAAGCGGCCGATCGACGTAGCCGGCGTCAACCAGGATTCCGGCGAGGCTGGCGGCAAAGACCACGAGGCCGGCGACGGCGACGGGACCGAGGCCGACGACGATGCCGACCTCGGAGCCGGCGAGGCCGAGGGCCACGAAGAGCGGCCACGGCTTCGTCCCGTCGCCCCGCTCGGGCTCGAGTCGCTGCGTGTGGTCGCTCACAGGCGACCGTCCACGTCGAGGGAGTAGTATCTGGCCCTACTCCTCGGCGGTCGTGACGGTCGCGAGAACCGATCGAACGGGACTTGGGGCCGTCGCCTACAGCGCCGAGAAGACGAGCCACGGTACGATGAACATGGCCAGCGTCAGTACGACGAGGATCAGCGCGTACCCGAGGCCGGTCCCCGCCACGGTGAGCCACGACGGATGATCGAATTGGCCGAGATCGACTGCCATACCGTTGGTATCCGGCGACGAACGCATAAACGTACCGGAACGCGCGACTCGCGGCGGCGCGTTTCCGCCGTGTGGAGTGGGCGGCCGACATCTCGATACCGTTCGCGGTACTCCCGCAGAGCGAGGCGGGTCCTGCAGACGAGAGGACTCGCGAGAGCGCGTTCCGGACCGCTTTTATCGGGTCGTCCGCTACGGACACCCAATGACGAAGATCGTCGTGGTGGACAACCACGGACAGTTCACCCACCTCGAGGGCCGGGCGCTTCGCGACCTCGGCGTCGACACGGAGATCGTAGACAACGACACGCCTCCCGAGGAGGTCGACGCCGACGGCGTCGTCCTCTCGGGCGGCCCCGATATGGACCGGATCGGGAAGTCCGCCGCGTATCTCGAGGCGGACGTGCCGGTACTCGGTATCTGTCTGGGGATGCAACTGATCGCCGCGGAACTGGGCGGCAGCGTCGGCAGCGGCGAGTACGGCGGCTACGCGGACGTGACGGTCGACATCGTCGACGACGACGACCCGCTGACCGGCTCCTTGCACCCCGAGACCCGCGTCTGGGCGAGCCACGCCGACGAGGTCACCGAACTGCCCGCGGGGTTCGAGCTGACCGCGCGAAGCGACGTCTGTGACGTCGAGGCGATGAGCGACACCGACCGCGACCTCTACGGCGTCCAGTGGCATCCCGAGGTCGCCCACACCGAGGAGGGCGAGGAGATCTTCGAGAACTTCCTGGCGATCTGCGAGTCGCGGTAGGCGTCGTCGACCCCGATCACCTCGTCTCGAGGCCGCGACCGGTTGGACCCGCTCCCTCGAGGGACCGTTCAAAAACCGCGTTCCGGCCGCTCGGACTCCCTTTTCAGGTCTGCCAGGCGATCGAGAGCGTCGTGTCGGATTCGAGCCAGGCCGCATCGTTTTCCGTATCGAAGATGCGAACGGTGCCATCGTCGGTTTCCTGTTCGGCGACTCCGTTGGAACCGCGCGTCTTGTCCGGCATAGCGGGTGTTACGTGAGAACTAGACACGGACAATAAAGCTCTTGCGTCTCACGCACCCGTCGATCGGTCCGCTCGAAAAGCCGAGACGGAGCCGCAACGCGATTCGATTGCCCGGAGAAGTGAGCCGCTAGTCGGTCTCCGTCTCCCGGGCCGGCCCCTTCTGGTGGAGTTCGATCCCGACGTCGTCGGGTTCGAGGACGTCCGGAAGCTCGTCGTCTCGGTCACCGGTGACGTCGGCGAGGACCTCGCGAACGTAGGCGTTGAACAGCTCCGGGTGTTCGCTCATCGGGAAGTGACCGATCTCGGCGAACTCGATCGCGGTCGCGCCCTCGCCGATCCCTTCGGCGGTCTGGCGGCCGTCCTCCGGCGTGGTCAGATAGTCGTACTCCCCGTTGGCGATGTAGAGGGGGCACTCGTCGGCGTTGACCTCTTCGAGCTTGTCGCGGTAGTCATGGTCGACGGAGTAGTAGTAGAGGTCGCCCTTGAACACGCCCGTCGCACCCTGCTCGTAGAGGTACATCGTCTCGCGTTTCGTTTGCTCGGGGCTCTGGGGAGCCATCAGCCCCCAGCAGGCGTAGGCGTTGACCTCCGTCGTGTTTACCTCGGGGTGATCGAGCCAATCGATGTAAAAGCCCGGGCTGTGGGCACCGCACTCGAGGCCGATCAGCGCCCGGAACCGCTCGGGATACCAGTCGGCCAACTCGAGCGCGATGTTGCCGCCCATGCTCGAGCCCATGTAGATCGGATCCTCGAGGTCGAGCGCGTCGGCAAGGTTGACGAGCGTCTCGGTGAACTTCTCGGCCGTCATCGTGTAGTCCTCGGTCCACCAGTCCTGGGTGGTCGGCGGAACCGATTTCCCGTGGTAGGGCAAGTCGTGGGCGATGACGCGGAACTCCTCGGTTATCTCGTCGTCGGTCAGGAGGTGGCGCCACTCCTGACAGTTATTGCCGGCGGTGTGCTGACAGAGCAGCGGAATCCCGTCTTCGGGGCCGTTCTCCTCGAAATAGATCCGGTGGTCGACGCCCTCCACTTCCACGTGGACGTACGAGCCGCTGATCGGTTCGACGTCGCCCGGCTGGTAGCTTCCCGCCATACTCAGCTCCCCCCGTCGTTGTGTGCGACTCGCATCAGATCGAGCGTCCGCTGGAACGCGCGGAGGTGCTGGAAGATCCTCTTGTTGTCGCCGGTCAACTGCAGGTGGCCATCTTCGTTACGGACCGCACTCCGGTAATGCGAGGCGATGATCTCGTGGTTGAACGCGGGCGGCGTCTCTTGAATGAACTCTTCCCACGCCTCTCGGTCGCCTTCGACGCCGAACGACCATTGATGGTTCATCGTCGGGTTCGGAACGAGGTTCTCGATCTCGCCACCGCTCATCTCGAGGAGCACGCGCTCGTCGCCGATCTCCACGTAGAAGTTCTCGGAAAACTCGTCGTGTCCCCTGACGTCCAGTTCCGGATCGCCGTTTACCGTCTCCTTGTACGACTCCCACCACTCGTGGGTGCCGAGTTGTGTATCACTCATGGGAACTACACCACACCTTTTCCGAACGGGTGGAAGTAGCTCACACAATGGAACTCGATAGATCGCGAGTAAATCCAACGGTACTGCGCTTGAACCGACGGCCCCGACAAATCGGACGACACCGGTCCGACCGTCACGCTCTTGCCGGTCCGCCCGGATGTGGGAACCAATGACAGTCGACACTGTCGGTCGGTTCGAACGCGCACTCGAGGGACTCGAGGTGGGACTCGAGCGCGTGTCGGCCGCCGACGCGGGCGAGCGGATCGAACGGACGATCGACGAACCGGCAGTCGGCGCGCCGCTGCCGTTCGAGGGCGTTTCGCTCCCCGAGGGCGTGACCACCGAGCCGACCGCGGGGGAACTCGAGGCGGCCCGGACCGGCGTCACGCCGGTCGGGTTCGCCGTCGCGGAGTACGGCACCGTCGCGATCGAGTCGACGCCAGACGGGGCGGAGCCGATCAGCCTCTATCCGGACCGCCACGTCGCGGTCGTCGCCGAGAGCGACGTCGTCCCGGATCTGAGCGCCGGCTTCGAGCGCCTCGCCGAGGGCTTCGACGCGGGCCGGGACAGCGTCGTCTTCGCGACCGGCCGAAGCGCGACCGCCGACATGGGTAACCTCGTCCACGGGGTCCACGGCCCCGGCGACGTCGACGTGATCGTACTGGAGGATCGATAACATGGCCCAACGATCGCGCGCGCAAACGGCCGATCACATCCGTCACCTGCTCGAGACGGAGGGCGAGGCCATCCACGAACACGCCAGCGCCTCGAACGAGCGCCGCGGCGCGACCTACGCGGCGACCGACGACATCGAGGCGCTGCGAACGGAGGCCAGAGCGATCAAAGAGGACGCCATCGACCGGCTGCCGGACCTGATCGAGACGGTCCGCGAGGCCGTCGAGGCGAACGGCGGCACGGTCTACGTCGCCGACGACGCCGCGGACGCGAACGCCTACGTGGCCGACGTGGTCGAGACCCGGACCGAGGAAAACGGGGTGGCCGGGGAGACCGACACGCCGTCGGTCGTCAAATCGAAGTCCATGACGACCGAGGAGATCGACCTCAACGACGCGCTCGCGGCCGAGGGGATCGACATCACGGAGACCGACCTCGGCGAGTGGGTGCTGCAGGTGGCCGACGACACGCCCTCGCACATCGTCGGCCCGGCGATGCACATCTCCCGCGCGGAGATCGCCGACCTGTTCAACGAGCGGTTCGACCCCGACGAGCCGTTCGAGACCGCCGAGGAACTCACGCAGTTCGCCCGGGACCACCTCGGCGAGCGCATCACAGAGGCCGATGTCGGGATCACCGGCGCGAACTTCGTCGTCGCCGACAGCGGGACGATCGCGCTCGTGACCAACGAGGGCAACGCCCGCAAGTGCGCGGTCACGCCCGACACCCACGTCGCGGTCGCCGGCGTCGAGAAACTGATTCCGACGCTGTCGGACCTCGAGCCGTTCGTCGACATCATCGCCAAGAGCGCGACCGGCCAGCCGATCTCCCAGTACGTGACGATGCTGTCGCCGCCGACGGACTCGCCGACGCTCGATTTCGACTCGCCCGAGGAACCGATCACGGGCGGCGACGGCGCGGAAACGACCGACGGGACCGGCGATCCGGACCGGGACTTCCACCTCGTCTTGCTGGACAACGGCCGGATGGACATGCGCGAGGACGATCAGCTCCGGGAGACGCTGTACTGCATCCGCTGTGGCGCGTGTTCGAACTCGTGTGCCAACTTCCAGTCCGTCGGGGGCCACGGCTTCGGCGGCGAGACCTACTCGGGCGGGATCGCAACCGGCTGGGAGGCCGGCGTCCACGGTCAGGACTCGGCGGCCGAGTTCAACGACCTCTGTACCGGCTGTACGAACTGCGTCGACGCCTGCCCGGTGAAGATCGACATCCCGTGGATCAACACCGTCGTCCGGGACCGCGTGAACCGCAGCAGCGAGCCCGAGTCTTACGACTTCCTCGTCGACGGCCTCACGCCCGACGCGGAGGAAGGCGGACTCGACCCCGGCAAGCGCTTCTTCGGCAACATCGGCACCGTCGCGAAAGCCGCCAGCGCGACCGCCCCCGTCTCGAACTGGCTCGCCGACGCCGGCCCCGTCCGCTCGGCGCTCGAGCGCACCCTCGGGATCGACCGCCGGCGCGACCTCCCGACGTTCCAGCGGGAGTCGCTCGTCGACTGGTTCGAGAAGCGAGGTGGCGTCGCCGCCTCGAGCCGGCGAACGGATCAGGCCGCGGCTCGGGGCAGCGGGGCCGACCTCGACCGCGAGGTCGTCTGCTACCCCGACGTCTACACGAACTACGTCGACGTCGACCGCGGGAAGGCGGCCGTCCGGACCCTCGAGGCGCTCGGCGTGCCGGTCCGCGTGCCGGACTTACCCGAGAGCGGGCGGGCCGCGCTCTCCCAGGGGATGATCGCGACGGCCGACGAGCAGGCCAGCGAACTCTACGCCGCCGTCGCCGAAGACCTCGATGCCGGCCGGGACGTGGTCGTGATCGAACCCTCCGATCTGGCGGCCATGCACCGCGAGTACGAACGCCTGCTGCCCGAAGCCTCGTTCGAGCGACTCCGCGAGAACAGCTACGAGATCTGCGAGTACGTCTACGGCCTGCTCGAGAACGGGGCCGACCCGTCGGCGCTGTCGACCGGCGACGGGGCGGAGCCGATCGCGTACCACTCCCACTGCCAGCAGCGGACCCTCGACCTCGAGGCCCCCACCGTGGCCGTCCTCGAGCAGTGCGGGTACGCGCCCGCGACCTCCGACGCCGAGTGCTGTGGCATGGCCGGCTCGTTCGGCTACAAGCGGGAGTACTACGAACTCAGTACGGACGTCGGCGAGCGACTGCAGACGCAGGTCGAGGACGCCGACACGGTCGTCGCGTCGGGGACCTCCTGTGGCGACCAGCTCGAGACGCTGCTCGAGCGGGACGTGCCACATCCCATCGAGTTGCTCGCGCCCGGCGGACGGCGACCGTAGCGGACGCTCGGGCCCGTCGACGACCGGGGCCCGGACGCGGCGACCGTCGGGTACCTCGAGTATCGACCGTCAAACCGGACGGTACGGTCGGAGAACGTATATGTCATGACGTATCATGGCACAGTTATGGCTTCCGTAGACAGGGACGTACTTCGGGACCGGATCGCGGACAGGCGCGAGGACCTCGTCGATCTCCTCGGGGAGCTCATCGCTCAGGAGTCCGTGACCGGCAACGAGAAACCCGCACAAGAGGTCGTCGTGTCGCGGCTGGAGTCGCTCGGCCTCGAGATCGACACGTGGGACCCCGACGTCGAGGAACTGCGGGACCACCCCGGATTCTTCGAGACGTCGTCGTACGCGGACTACGGGTACGAGGACCGCCCGAACGTCGCGGCGACGAGACCGGGGACCGGCGACGGACGGTCGCTGACGCTGAGCGGCCACGTCGACGTCGTACCGGTCAACGAGGGCGAGTGGCGCTACGACCCGTGGGACGCCACGATCGAGGACGGCCGCCTCTACGGCCGCGGCAGCAACGACATGCTCGGCGGCGTCGCGTCCATGCTCGTCGCCGTCGAGACGCTCGAGGACCTCGGCGTCGAACTGGCCGGCGACCTCACGGTTCAGACGACCGTCGAGGAAGAAGACGGCGGCCCCGGCGGCGTCCTCTCCGCGCTCGAGCGGGGCTACCAACCGGACGCGGCGATCATCACCGAACCCTCCGGCCTCCCGAACGTCGGGATGGCGAGCGCCGGCGTCATGTACTTCCGCGTTCGCGTGCCGGGGAAATCGGCCCACGCCGCGCAGGGATACGCCGGCGTCAACGCCATCGGGAAGGCGACGAAACTCTATCGGGCGCTCGACGACCTGGACCGCGAGCGGAAGGCCCGAATCTCGTACGAACCGGCCTTCCGAGAGAACCCGAAACTCGAGGGCCACGAGACCAACCTGAACGTCGGGACGATCGCGGGCGGCGACTGGCCCTCGACGGTGCCCTCCGAGGCGGTCCTCGAGGGGCGGATCGGCTGGCCGCCCGGGGAGACGCGCGAGGAGGTCCGGGCCGACGTCGAGGCGGCCGTGCGGGACGCCGCGGAGAGCGACGAGTGGCTGTCGGACCACCCGCCCGGGATCGAGTGGTTCGGCTGGAACGCCGCGCCCCACGAACTCGATACCGACGCGGAGATCGTCCGGCTCGCCCGGGCGAACGCGGAGGCGATCACCGGCGGCGAGACGACGTTCACCGGCGGGAGCGCCGGCAACGACGAGCGATTCTACAACCGCTACTACGACATCCCCTGTCCGTCGGTCGGCCCGCGCGGCGACAACATCCACGGCGCCGACGAGTACGTGGAGATCGATTCGCTGGTCGAGACGGCACAGACGCTCGCGCTGACGGCCGTCGACTGGTGTCGCACCGCGGAGTGACGCCGGCCGCTCGGCGGCCTCGATCCGCCCCGTTTACGTCGGCTCGGTAACTTCCCATCGGCAAATGGATTCGCTCTCGATGCGCGATCACGTCAGGCCGACCGACGGCGACTATCCGGGCGGGATCTACCGCGTCGTCGGCACGGGCGACGACACTGTCACCCTGCTTCGGGTCGGGGATGCCGACGGCCGCCGGGTCAACACCGGGGAGGTCGTGACCGTCGACGAGGACGATCTCGCGACGTTCGAACCGGCCGACAACCCGGACGAGAACCGGCCGCTCGGGCCGACCGTCGCCTCGGGCCTCGAGATGATCTACTGGCGGTTCCGGGCCTTCGGACAGCAACTGGCGGCACACCCGATCCCGGCCACCGTCGCAGGGGCGCTCGTCGCGGTCGGGTACGTCGGTGACTCCGTCGGCCCGCTCTCGGAGTCCGTCGCGAGCGTGGTGCTGTTCGTCGGCGCCATCGGACTCGCGTTCGTCGGCAGCGGCTCGCTGGACCGGTGAGCCGAGAGAAGGGACGCTTCCGACCGCTACGTTGAGCCGAGCCGCTACGCCTCGAACAGGTCGTCGACGGCCCGTCGCGCGGTGAGCGCGGCGTCGTCGGCGACCCGTTCGGGGTCGGGTTCGTCCTCGCCATCCGGCGCGTTGAGATAGACGTCGACTTCCAAGACGCCGTCCTCGAAGACGACGGTGACGTCGTAATCGCGCACGTCGGACTGTTTGTACTGTGAAAAGATGACGCCCTCTGCGGCGTCGGCGGCCGTCCGAACGACGGTCTCGTCGGACGGCTCGTCAGGTGACATTTACGCGCCGCCAGCGCCCGGGCCGCCGGGGCCGGCCGGACCGCCGCCCATGCCGCCGAGCATGTCCTCGAGTTCCTCCTGCAGGCTCTCGAACTGGTCCTGGACGCGCTCTTCTTGCTTCTCGAGGGTCTCGAGGCGGATCTCGAGCGAGTCGACTTTCTCGTCGAGGTCCTCCTCGGCCTGCTCGTAGTCGGTCTCGACGAGGAGTTCGCCGACGTTGCGGTACATCGTCGTTCCTTCGTCGATGTTCTCGAGCTCGTCGAGGGCGTTCTTGGCCTCGGTGAGGTTCGATTCGGCTTCCTGCTTCTGGACGGCGACTTCCTGTGCCGTCTCCTGCAGGTCCTGGAGCTGCTCGATTTTCTCCTGGGCTTCAGGAGGCAGATTTCCTTGCATGTCTCGACCGTCGCCCTCCGGACTGATAAAGGCCAGCTTTGTCTTCCGGTCCGATCGCAACCGGTCGACGCACGCCGGGTCGCGTTACTCTGGGCCACACCCGTCGGCCGGGGCCGGCGGGCCAGACGTGGTGGAGCCCGAGCAGTTGGTGGTCGACGAGGTTGAACGCGTCCCAGCCCATGATCGACGCGCCGAGCAGCGTTCGCCCGGACGCGGAGACCGACGGCAACCGCCACGCCCGAAACAGAAGGACCACGCCCGTGATGGTGAAGGTGTAGGTCGCGAGGTGGAAGATCCCGTCGGCCATCACGTTGAGTTCCAGATCGGTCGCGACGCTCGCGTCCGGATAGGACGAGAGCATGTTGTGGATCTGGTGGAGCTGGTGGAAGACGATCCCGTCGAAGAACCCGCCGAGTCCGACACCGAGCGCGAGGCCGGCGATCACAAGCGGCTTGGCGGCGGCGTCGAGCCCGAGCCGCGTTCCGTTCCGGTCGGCCATACGGCCGGTTCGAAACCGACGAGGAAGTCCCCGTTGCCTGCCGGTACAGGGGGACGGACCTACCGGGGCTCGAGGACTGCCTCGCCGACATCGGCGGTCCGTTCCGCGACGTCGATCAGCGAGAACCAGGTGTTCAACGCCGCGCGAAGGGCGACGACGTCGTCCGCGTCGATCTCGACGAGAACGCGCGAGTCCGTCCGTTCGAGGGTCGTCCGCGAGCGGTCGTCGTCGATCTCGCCGATCTCGCGGGCGACCGATTCGGCGACGAGGGCGGCCCGCGACGGCCGATCGTATTCGAACTCGAGGGTCGCCTCGTGGGCGGCCACGTTACTGAACGTCGACTTCCTTGACGTCGCGGCTGCGTTCCTTCAGGAGGACGCGGTGGCCGCAGTAGGGACAGCGGACGCCGCCGTACTCGTCGAGTTGGACGTCGCGTTTACAGCGGGAGCATTTGTAACTCATACTGAGTACCGAAAGGGGTTATTCGTCGTCGTCCTCTGCGAGGGCAGCGCGGATCGAGCGCTGGGCGGTGCGGCCGGCGGGGGTCTCGGGGCGGTACGCGCCGCCGGTAAAGACCTTGCCGGTCTCCTCGTTCTTCCAGATGCCGGTCCCGACGCGGGTGACGTCGTCACCGTCGACCTCGGCGTTTTCCATGTCGTCTTCGATCTCGCTGACGCGGCGTCGCGCGACGCGACCGTAGCGGGCACCGAAGCGGCCGGCGCTACCGACGCTTCCTTTCTTGGCCATAGTGGTCGTCTCTATCGGCAGCGGATTCTTAAACCTGTTGAGTCGCATCGGTCGCTGCGCCCGCCGTGTCGGCGATCACGAGCCGCCGACCCGTTCGGCGACCGGCCACGCGAGCAGCTCCAGAACGACGACGGCGAGCGCGGCGAGGTAGCCGGCTACGGCCAGCGGTGCAGTGACCAGCCCCGCCCCGACGGCCGGGGCCGCAAGCAGCGTCCGAATCCCGAGGCCGCCGACCGCGAGCAGGGGGATCAGCGTCAGGACCGCGTCCGGTCGCTCGAGCATTCTAATTATATCTAATTACCGCGACCCCGTTAAGGCCCCGACAACCAGCAGGAACTGACACCTCCATCGATCCGGGACAGAAATTGCCCCGAGAGGGTCACGGTCGGACGACCGACGGCGGGCCGGACCGGCGAGTTACCGAAACTCCGCGTCCGCGAGGACGTCGTTCAGATCATCGCGGATGCGCTCGCCCATCTCGCGGTCGCGGGCGGTCGTGACGACGCGGTTCTCCTGGACGCTCGAGCCGTCCCGGAGTAGCATGCGAACGTTGCCGCCGTCGTCGGCCCGGGTCACCTTCGCGCGCATGCCCGACTGGGAGCCCTTGCCGCCGGCGTCGATGGGGCCGGGAATCACCTTCTTGACGTGGGGGTGGCCGGCGACGGTCTGGATGGCGCTCATCCCCGTTCGGCCGCCGATCAGCGTCGAGTGGCTGCCGCCGATCTTCTCGGCCGGCGGGGTCTCGACGACGTCGAGCGCGCGATTGCCCCGACGCTCGAGGACCGCCTGCACCGGGTCGTCGTCGTCGACGCGGTAGAAGGGGTGGTGGACGTCCTCGCGAACGGCGCGGATCACCGCCCGCTCCCCGCCGGCGTAGACCTCTTCGGGGCGCTTGCGACGGATCTCGTCGCCGATCAGCCCCGCGAAGTTCCGGAGTTCGATCGGCTCGTTCTCGCCGTCTTCCGGCGTCGTCGTGATCGTCGTCTCGCCCAGCACCTGTTCCTCTCGGTCGCGGTCGGCCCCTCGCCCGCCCGGTTCGTCGGGTTCGCCGGCGAGCATCGTGATCGTCGCCCTGTCGCGCGCCGCCTCGAGGACGATCGCCTCCGTGTTCGCCTCCCGGCAGACCAGACAGAAGTCCCCGGGTTTCTCGAGGGGCGACGCGCAGTGACGACACTCCATATCGCCGTTTTGGAGACGAACCTAAAACAGGCTTGCGTTCGGCGGTCAGCCGCTGACGGTCCGCTCGTCGCTCGCGGCGTCCGAGTTGGCACCTTCCTCTAGCGCGTCGTCAGCGCCGGCGACAGTGTCGACGCCGCTCTCGAGGTCCGAGTCCGGGCCGACGCCGCTGGGCGGGCTCGCGAGGATTTCGCTTCGGTCCCCGGTCTCCTGTCGGGTGGTTGCCGTCCGGCATCGATGAACGGCGTCGCCCTCGTGACCGAACCACCTACCCCGTCACGGGCGATGAACGTCCGGCGACCGCGACCGTCACCGGCTACAGGATGTCGGCGAGGACGTTCCAAACCGGTTCCGTGTCGACGACCTCGTAGGGAACCCGCAGCGGCGAGACCGACACCTCGTTCTCGAGGACGGCGTGGCGGTCGGTGTCCTCGCCGTCGGGGATGTCCCGGTTTGCCATCTGCTGCCAGAGCCGGTTGGTCAGTTGGAACCGGCCGTTCTCGAAGGCGGCGTCCATCTCGTAGACTTCGGTCGGTCGGGTCAGCGCGTGGCCGTTGGGCTCCCGATCGGGGCGCGGGACGTTGACGTTCAGGTAATCCACGCGATCGAAGAGGCCGGTCCCGGGCGCGCCGGCCACGAGGTCGGCGGTGATCTCGCCCGCCCGCTCGAAGGCCGCCGGCTCGAGGTCGTCGTCGTAGCCGAGCGTGTCCAGCGAGACGGCGATCGACGGCGTCCCGAGGAACGCGGCTTCCATGGCGGCGCTGACGGTCCCCGACCGGGAGAAGACGTACGCGCCGAGGTTCGCCCCTTCGTTACAGCCCGAGACGACGATATCGGGGGCCGGATCGAGCCCCTTCGTACCGACGATGGCACAGTCACAGGGGGTGCCGTCGACGGCGTAGCCGAGTTCGTGATCGCTGTGGGGGACCAGCGAGGTGAAGGAGTCGGCCTCGAGGTCCAGCTCGAGGTCGCCGCCGCTCGAGGAGTCCGTTCGGCCGTAGGACAGCGACCGGCCGACGGCGCTCCGGTTCCGGTCCGGCGCGACGACGGTCACCTCGCCGACCGCCGAGAGCGCGTCGTGAAGCGCCCGGATGCCGGGCGCGTCGATCCCGTCGTCGTTCGTCAGGAGGATGTGCGGGTCCGAGTCCAGTTCCATTGGCTGGTGGATTGGGGGCGAGCTACGTAGCTGTTCGGTTCAGCGAAGCCGATCTCCGCGGGGC
Organism: Natrinema saccharevitans; assembly: GCF_001953745.1. Lineage (NCBI taxonomy): Archaea > Methanobacteriati > Methanobacteriota > Halobacteria > Halobacteriales > Natrialbaceae > Natrinema > Natrinema saccharevitans. The sequence goes on along the minus strand of NZ_LWLN01000001.1, from coordinate 2,374,291 downwards.
GGCCGCGAGCGAGCGACCGCTCGTCGGCGACTCGTGCGATCCAAAACGATACTAAAGTTATACTCTTCTGAAAGTGTACCAGATATGTCTGAATTCGACGGACCGACCCTTCCAGTCGTGGTGATCACGCAGGTCGATCCCGGGATCAACGTCGGGATCACCGATAATGTCCTCGCGAGTGCGATCGTGTCGCCCTGACGACGCTCGTCGTCGGCGTACTCCTCGTCGCGGTCGCGTCCGACTACACGGCCCGGATGATGGAAGACGTTCGCGCGGCCCCGTTCAAGACGTTCAGCTACGGCATCGCGTTGTTGCTCGGGATCGGCCTCTTGATCCTGATCCGTCTCGACACGACCGTCGGGGCCGTCGTGGCGATCCCGCTGTTCCTGCTGGCGTCTCTCGTCTGGGTGATCGGCGGCACGATCGCGTATCTCGCCATCGCCGATCGACTGGTCGGGCGCAACGACGGGTGGGCAAAGCGACTGGAGGTCGCCGCGGCGATCGGCGCCGCGTTCGCCGTCACCGGCATCGGGATCGTCCTCGCGATCTGCATCGGTGCCGCCGGCTTCGGCGCGGTACTGCGGAGCGCGCTCGAGTGAGGCGTCGTCTCCCGCTCAGTGCAGGCGCGTCCGCGCCCGCTCGAGGATGGGGCTCCCCGAGGCGCCGATCGATCGGTACAGCCAGCCCTGCACGAGGATCGAGACGAGGAGTCCGAGGGAGAGAAGCGTCGGATACCACGCCGTCGGGAGACCGTGCAGCCACACCCACGACGCGCTGGCGATGCCGGCAACGAGGAACACGACCGAACTGCCGAGATGCACGCTCGCGGCCGGTCGTGCGCGCGATCGCTGGTCGCCGGTGAGGACGCGCTGATCGGCCAGTCCCAGCAGGCCCTGCACGACGTACAGCGCCGAGGTAAACAGCGAGAACGGCTCGAGCATACGAACGACATTTAGTGACAGACTAATAACTCTTCTGTCGATCGACGCCGCCGGTGGCTCGAAGGCGGTCGAAACGGCCGGACTCGTCACCACGGCAGATAACGACGCAGCCGGTCGACCACCGATCGCTCGCGGCGGACCCGCAGCGTCGTGCCGTCGGCGTCGAAGGCGGCCTCGGTCGCGGGGATCCGTTCGCCGTCGGGCAGTTCGAAGTACTGCTCGCCGGCCGGGACCGTCCCGCCGCTGCCCGCGCCGAACAGCGTCTTCGAGCGGCCCGTCGGCTCCGGGACGGGCTCGCTGTACTCGATGACGTACACCGTCTGTCCGTCCTCGGTCGTCTTCTCCCAGTCGACGATCTCGCGGCGCTCGCTCGTGCCGATCACGCGCGGGGCTCACCTCGGTTCGATTCCTGCTCGAGTGCGGGGGCCATTCCCTCGAGTCTATTCGTGACTGCGTGCTAAAGGCTTCGCCGCGGTCAGTCGGCCGGTGCCGGCCGCCGCGAGCGGGCGGGCCCCTTCGAGCCGCCGTCACCCGAGGTCGAGCGGATCGACCTTCAGGTACTCCCGGGAGACGACGGTCGCGTACGACCCCTTCGGCAGCGCGAACTCGAGGGTCAGCGGGTCGCGGTCGAGACTCAGATCGGTCCGGAGGAGGATCGCCCGCCGGGTGCCGGTCGAGCCGAACTCGCCGGGCAGGTCGAAGTCCGCCGGCTCGAGGCCGAGGTCCGCGAGGATGGCGCGTTCGATCTCGCCCTGTTCGCCGTCGGCGAGTTCGGTCTCGGTGCCGACCAGCGGCGCGGTGACGAACGCCCGACCGCGCTCGCAGTGGCGGGTCACCGAGTCGACCCGGCGCTCGTCGACCCGCTGGAGCCGGTCGGTGTCGGGCAGTGCGAGCCCGTCGGGCGCGTCGGTGTCCGAAAAGCAGACCACGTCGCCCTCGACCGGCCGGTCGAAGGGCAGCCCGCGCTCGAGCCGCTTCGAGAGCATCAGGTTGAACGCGTAGGACTGGGCCGCGTGGACGAACAGCCGCTGGAGGTTCGAAGGCACCCGCTCGAGGGCGTCCCTGTACTGGTCGGGCCCGGGCTCGCCCTCGCACTCGGCGAGCGCGTGGATCATCGAGCGCTCGTAGCGCAACCGGTGCGGAACGCGTTCGAGGGCCGCCTGCCAGTCCCGCGTTTCCTCGACGAACGCTCGGGCCTCCTGCGTTCCCTCCAGTTCGGCGTCGGTCGGGTTCCCGAGGTAGGCCATCACCGCGCCCTCCCAGTCGCCGCGGGCGATCGCGAGGCCGACCTCGTGGGTGACCGGCCGCCGACTGCCGAATCGCTGCTGGCCGAAGAAGTTGGGGACGCCGATCGAGGTCCCCACCTCGCTCGAGTCCTGCTGGTCGGTCTCGAGTCCGCCGAACTCGGCCAACGCCGCCGTGATCGCGTCGGCACTGTCCGGTCGGTCGGGATCGGTGACGACGAGTTCGAACGCGTTGCCCGCCAGATCGCCGAACTCGAGGTTCCGTCCGGCCCGCCCCAGGACCTCGATCTCGACGCCGTCGATTTCCGGTAGCTCCTCGGGGTCGGCACCGTAGACCGAGAACAGCTGGGTGGTCACGGCGTACTTGTCCTTCGTGCCGGCCCAGTTGACCCGCTCGCGGGAGATACCGAGCGCGTCCGAGAGCCGCGCGGCGAAGTCGTTGGTGTCCCACCCTCGCAGCGTCGCCCGGAAGACGAGGTGGGGGTAGGCGTCGGTCGGCGCGTCGGCGGGTTCGGTGTCGAACCGCTCGAGTTCGCGGACCCGGAAGTCGGCGTCGTCCGCGCGGAGGCGGCCGCCGACGCCATCGGTGTCGCTGACGTAGTACTCCATCCCGACGGTCGCCTCTCTGGGGTGGCTCGAGCGCATGTCGGCCGGCGGTTCGAGCGCCGCGCGTAAATCGGTTCGTTCTCGCGGCGAACGGCGGGTCGGGGGTTCGCCCGTTCGGCCCCGTCTCAGTCCGTCCGTGGGATCGACCGCGCGCCCAGCGCGAACGCGAGGGCCGCGAGGACCGCGAGGATCCCGAGGTTCGCGAGCGCGGGATCGACGCCGGCGACGGCCGCCGTCTCCGCGCCCGAGTAGGTCGCCGCCCGCACGCCCCGCGCGAAGTACGTCAGCGGCGAGAGGTTCACCAGCGGGCCGAACCAACCGGGGAGGAGGTCGGGCGAGACGAACGTCTCCGAGAGGAAAAGCAGGGGGAGCCCGATTCCATTGCTGGCGGCGACCGCGCCGTCCTGGGAGTCGGTGTAGCTGCCCAGCATCGCGCCGACGCCACAGAAGCAGACGACACCGACGAGGACGTAGGGGACCAAAAGCGGCGAGAACGCGATGTCCGCGCCGGTCAGGACGACGACCAGTCCGAGGATGAGCAGGCTCGCCAGCCCGATGATCGCGGCGTTGACCGCAGTCTGGGCGAACAGCCACTCAGCGCGCGTGAGAGGCGTCGTCGCGAGCTTCTCGAAGCGACTCCCCTCGCGGTGGCGGGCCACCTCGCTGCCCATCCGCGACAGCGGGGTAAAGAGGACGACGACGGCCAGATAGCCGGGGACGTAGTAGGCCGGCGGCTCCGTGAACAGCCCGCCGCCCGCGGGGTCGGTGCGGACGAGCGCCCCGAAGATGACGATCAGGATCACCGGGAAAAAGAACGTGAAAAAGACTGCCGTCCGCCGGCGGACGAACGACCGCCAGCCGGCGCTGGTCTCGGCCCCGACCCGTCCCAGCCGGCTCATGCGGTCTCACCCGCCTGCGCGAGGTCGGAGTCGTCTGCCGCGGCGTCCCCGCTCTCGCCTCCCCCCTCGAGCCGGCGCGTCCGCTCCCGTTCCGTGGGTTCGGCCAGCGAGAGGTAGACGTCCTCGAGGTCGGGTTCGGCCCACGAGAGCCCGGTGTAGGCGATGTCGCGGTCCTCGAGGTAGTCGACCACGCCCTCGATCGCGGCGGGGTCTATCTCCCGGACGACGACCGCTTCCTCGGGAGTACGGTTACGGCCCCGCTGCGGGCGTTCGACGGGGTACTCGAGGTCCGCGAAGGAATCGGGGTCGGCGGTCGTCTCGACGGTCAGCCGGCTCGAGCCGCCGTACTCGCGGACGAGGTCGGCGGGCGGGCCCTGCGCGACGAGCGAGCCGTCGGCGAGCAGGCCGACGCGGTCGGCGAGGTGTTCGGCCTCGGCCATGTCGTGGGTGGTCAGGACGACGGTCGTTCCGGCGTCGGCGAGGTCCTCGATCAGCCGCCAGACGGTGCGGCGGCCGGCGGGGTCGATACCGGTCGTCGGCTCGTCGAGAAAGAGCAGGTCGGGGTCGTTGACCAGCGCGGAGCCGACACAGACTCGCCGTCGCTGGCCGCCAGAGAGGTTCTCGTACCAGGTGTCGCCGGCGTCGACGAGGCCGACGTCGGCGAGGACGTCGGCGGGGTCGCGCGGGTCGTCGTAGAGCCCGGCGTAGTACGCGAGCAGTTCGCGGGCGCTGAGTCGTGCCGGCGGCGAGAACTCCTGCGGGAGGACGCCGAGGCGGTCGCGGTCGACGGCCGACGGCGACGCGCCGAGAATCGTCGCGGTCCCGCCGTCGGGTTCGACCGTTCCCGTCAGGGCCCGGACGAGCGTCGTTTTCCCGGCCCCGTTCGGGCCGATCAGCGCGAACACCTCCCCCTGCGCGACCGACAGCGAGGCCCCCGACAGGGCGACGGTCTCGCCGTAGGTCTTCTCGAGGTCCGTCGCGTCGACTACGGCTTCCATACGGGCCGGTTCCGGCCCGTCGGGGGTAAGGAGTTCGGTTTTCGTATCTTTGCCGCGGTTTCCGCTCTGCTCGCGTGTCGATTCCTGCTGGCGTCGCGCTCACGGCGCTTCGCGCCGTTCGCATCGCGGTTCTCGCTCGCTCCGAACCGCGTTGCCCTCGCAGGTGCAACCGTTACCCGCCGGTCCGTGGTAGCGGGCCGGGAATGACGCAACTCGGGTACACCCTCTCGAGCGAGGAGTTCGGGCCGACGGAACTGGTCGACATCGCGCGTCGGGCGGAGGAAGCCGGCTTCGACTTTCTCTCCATATCGGACCACTTCCACCCGTGGGTGTCGGCACAGGGCGAGTCGCCGTTCGTCTGGTCGACGCTGGGGGCGATCGCGGAGGCGACCGACAAGATCGAGGTCGGCGTCGGCGTCACCTGTCCGACGATCCGGATTCACCCGGTCAACGTCGCCCACGCCGTCGCGACGGTCGACGAGTTGCTCGGCGACCGCTTTACCTTCGGCGTCGGCACCGGCGAGAACCTCAACGAACACGTCACCGGGGAGCGCTGGCCCGAACACGACGTTCGCCTCGAGATGGTGGACGAAGCGCTCGCGGTGATGCGTTCGCTGTGGACCGGCGAGACGACGAGCCACCACGGCGAGTACTACGCGGTCGAAAACGCGCGCCTCTACACCTGTCCCGACGAGCAGCCGACGACGATCGGGAGCGCGTTCGGCCCCCGGACCGCGCAGTGGGTGGCCGAGAACGCGGACGGGCTCTGGTGTTCCGGGCCGAAATCCGAGCCTGTCCAGGCCTACGAGGACGCCGGCGGCGACGGTCCCAAGTACACCCAACTGCACGGCTGCTACGCCGACACCGAGGCGGAGGCGATCGAGACGATCCACGAACAGTGGCCCAACGGCTCGCTCCCGGGCGAACTGGGCCAGGAGCTCCCGACGCCGGCCCACTTCGAGCAGGCGGTCGAGATGGTCGGGAAAGAGGATATCGCCGAGGCCGGAACCACGACCGAACCCGACGCGGAGGCCCACATCGACAGCATCGAGGCGGCGATCGACGCGGGCTACGACCACGTCTACTACCACCAGATCGGGCCGGAACAGGAGCGGGCCATCGAGTTCTACGAGGCCGAAGTCCTGCCGTCGTTCGAGTGAGTCTTCGACGGGGAGTCGAGGCGATCGTCCGTCTCGGCACGCGAACGAGACGAACCGATCGACCGCTTCGTCGCTCCGCGCTTGACACCGCTCCACGGAGGATTTTTGTACTTTGTGTACGTACACGTACACGGAAATGGGGACGAAAACCATCTCACTGGCAGACGACGCCTACGAGCGCCTCCGTGCCGAAAAGCGCGAGAACGAGAGTTTCAGTGACGTCGTTCGACGACTGACCGACGGCGTGTCGCTCGAGGAGTACTACGGCGCGTTGAGCGATGACACGGCCGACGAACTCGAGGAAATCGTCTCACGTCGACGAGAAGAGCGGACGAACGAGCACCGGAAGCGAGTCGAGCGGATCGCGGACGCGTTCGAATGATCCTCGATACCTCCTTTCTCGTGGACGTATTGCGCGGTGAGAGTACGGTCGAAGAAGCGGTTCGAACGGTCGACGAGACCGGCACAGCATACGCGAGTTCGGTGACAGTGATGGAACTCTGGGAGGGAATTCGTCTCGCGGACTCGTCCGACCGTGAACGAACGGTGACGGAAAACCTGCTCACCGACGTGCGGGAACTCCCGTTCGATCGGGACTGTGCGACGACGGCCGGAGAGATCAACGCGACACTGCACCGAGACGGGACACCGATCGAAACCGCCGACGTGATGATCGCTGCGACCGCTCTCGTCCACGACGTTCCGGTCGTGACGGACAACACGGACCACTTCGGACGGATCGACGACCTGGAGATCCTTACGTACTGATCGAGGCGACCGCTCGCCGCTTCCCAATCCGTTTTGCACGCCCGCGGTGAAGCGGGCCCATGGAGTACACCACGCTCGGCGACACGGGCACCACGGTATCGCGACTCTGCTTTGGCACCTGGCGCTTCGGGAAGGAGAGCGACGGCACCGTCGAAACGGACCGCGAGGAGGCCCACGAGTTGCTCGACGCCTGCTGGGACCACGGGATCAACTTCGTCGATACGGCCAACGTCTACGGCGACCCCAACGGGACGAGCGAACGCTGGATCGGCGAGTGGCTCGCGGACCGCGAGGACATCGACCGCGAGGACCTCGTGATCGCCTCGAAGGTCTACTTCCCCTTCGACGGCCGGGGCGAACCGGGGCCGAACGACTCCGGCCTCGGACGCAAACACATCCGGGCCCAGATCGAGGGCACCCTCGAGCGACTGGGGACCGACTACCTCGACCTGTACTACATCCACCGCTGGGACGACGACACCCCGATCGAGGAGACGATGCGGACCCTGACCGAACTCGTCCGCGAGGGCAAGGTCCACTACCTGGGGGCCTCGAGCATGGCCGCCTGGAAGCTCACGAAGGCGCTGTGGACGAGCGACGCCGGGGGGCTCGAGCGGTTCGACGTGACCCAGCCGATGTTCAACGCCGCCGACACGGACGACGTGGGCGACTATCTCGACGTCTGTGCGGACCAGAACCTCGCGGTCTGTCCGTACTCGCCGCTGGCCGGCGGCTTCCTCACCGGAAAGTACGAGCGGGCCGACGACGGCACCGTGATCGCGCCCGACGGCGCTCGCGGGAGCCTGACGGACCTGTTCGAGGATCGGTATACGAGCGAGACCGCGTGGGCGGTCCTCGAGGCCGTCGAGGCCGTCGCCGACGAGACCGACGCCACGCCGGCACAGGTGTCGCTGCGCTGGCTGATGGAACAGGACCGCTTTTCCTGCGTCCCGATCGTCGGCGCGCGGACGCCCGCCCAACTCGCGGAGAACGTCGGCGCGGTCGACATCGAACTGTCCGACGCGCAGTTCGAGCGGATCGCCGCGGCTCGCGGACCCGAGGACGACGGCTATCGCTGAGTTCGGAGGCCGTCGGACGGCAACATTCCCAGTTGACCGGATTCTCCAAGACACTTATTGCTGCTGCGTACCAAATTTCTTTGATGACACGAGATGGGGCTATGTCCCGGCGGCGGATGCTCGGGCTGACAGGTGTCGCAGCATCGACGGCGTTTATCGCCGGCTGTGGTGGCAACGGCAACGGTAACGGCAACGGTAACGGCGGCGGGGGTGGCGGTATCGAGATCGATCCCGGCGCACAGATCGAGTTCGACGGGCAGACGCCCGGCTGGGTCGGCATCGCCCCCGACGCGATCGCGGACGAGGAGAACCCGACGCTGATCCTTCAGGAGGGGGAAACCTACGAGATGGGATGGACGACCGGCGACGGCGCCGAACACAACATCGCGATCTACGACGAGAACGACGAGGTCGTCGACGACCTCGTGACCGAGCGGGTCACCGAACCCGGTGACGGTCAGTGGCTGGAGTTCGAGGCCAGCAGCGAGATGGTCACGTACATCTGCGAGGTCCACCCGACGACGATGGTCGCCGACATTCAGGTCGAATAGCAGTAAGGCGACGACGCGGTCGAATACCACCCGCGATTCGGAGTCACTCATTTTTGTCGACGAAGACGCTCCCGTACTCGCCGGTGTCCGTCGATCACCGACCGTCGGTCCCGCGCTCTCGCTCGCGACTGCCGGCCTCCGTGCGACATCGCCGGACCGCTCGGGGGGCTCTCGATCCTCCGTGCGACGTCACTCCCGGATGTCGGCCGTCGGCTCGAGCCCGATCCGATACTCCGTCAGGTTCTCGTAGCCGTCAGCGGTGACGACGACGAGGTCCTCGATGCGGACGCCGCCGACAGCGGGGTCGTAGATCCCGGGTTCGATCGAGATCACGTGGCCGGGCTCGAGGTCGCCGCCCGAGGGCGAGACGCTCGGCTGTTCGTGGATGTCCAGCCCGACGCCGTGGCCGGTGCTGTGGATGAAGCCGGTGTCGGTGTTGGGGTCGCTGCGCAGCGTCTCGTAGCCGGCGTCCTCGATCACGTCGCAGGCCGCCCCGTGGACGTCGGCTCCCGTCACACCGGCTTCGACGGCCTCGAGGGCGGCCTCGTAGGCCTCGCGGGTGACCTCGTAGCGCCGGCGAGCCTCCTCGCCGGGCTCGCCGCGGGCGAAGGTGCGGGTCATGTCCGCGAAGTAGCCCGTCTCCTTGTCCCGGGGGAAGATGTCGATCACGATCAACTCGTCGGCCCCGAGCGGGCCGCTGCCCCGGTCGTGGGGATCCGCGCCGTCTGCCCCGCAGGCGACGATCGTCTCGTCGAGGGCACAGCCGTGGCGCAACAGGGTGATCTCGATCTCCTCCGTGACTCGCTCGCTGGTCAGGGGTTCGCCGTCGTGGACGAGCGTCCCGTCCTCGACGTCGGCGGTGGCGATCAGCTCCTCGGCTCGCGCCATCGCGGCCTCGTTGGCCCGCTGGCTCGCCCGGATCTGCTCGACCTCCCACTCCGTCTTCGTCGCGCGGATCCCCGTCACGATCCCCTCGGGTTCGACGGTCACCGCGATCCCCCGCTCGCGCAGGCCGTCCGCGGTCCCCGTGGGGAAGTTTCGGGGGACCGCGAGGGAGTCGACGCCGTGGTCCTCGAGGAAGGCGGCGAGCGTCCGCAGCGTGCCCTCGTACTGGCCGTGTTCGGCCACCAGCCGCTGGTAGTCGTAGGCGGCGCGGCGACTGACCGAGTCCGCGCTCGCCTCGGCGGCGGCGCGTCCGTACTCGAGCCCGGAGACGAGCAGGTGGACGCCGTCGGTGGTGACGAGCGTCTGGTAGGGATCCGGGGCGGTAAAGCCCGAGACGTACCGCTGGTCAGCGTCCGATGCGTCGTCGTCTATCAGGTAGCCGTCGGCTCCTTCGGCGGCGAGGTACTCGCGCAGCGGGGCGAGATTGACGTCGACGTTCATGGCCGAACATGTGACAGCGGGGCACATAATCCCGCGGATCGGGATCGGAGAGCGTTTCGAATCCGCAAACTTATGCCTAAACGTGGTAATTCCCCGCGTATGAACCGCCGTCGGATCCTGGCGGCAGGGGCCGGGATTGCACTCGCCGGCTGTATCAGCTATCCGAGCAGCGACGCGTCCCCGTCCGGCGCGGAAATCGTTCGGGACGCGATCGACGCGCGTCGCCACATGTCGACTCTCCGGGCCCGTCGGTCGGTGACGATCGAGACGCCGGACGAAACCGACACGCGGACGGAACGGTTCGCCAGCGAACCGCCGGCCAAACAGCGCATCGAGGTCCTCGAGTCGACCGACGACGACGTGCCCGCCGGCTCGGTCAGCGTGACCAACCGGGCGCAGACCTGGGAGTACAACCCGTCGACGGGGATCGTGGAACTCCAGTTTCACGGGACCAAGACCGACACCGATCGGACGCTACAGGTGTTCGAAGCTCTGCTCGAGAAATATCGACTCGGCTACGCCGGGACGGAAACGGTCGGCGGGCGGGAGGCACACGTCATCGAGACGCGACCGCCACTCGAGGACGAGGGGACCGCCATCGACCTCGTCGTCGGGGACACGACCTACAGCGTTCCGTTGAGCGCCGACAAACTCGAGGAGTTGGACGTTTCTCGGACGCTCTTGATCGACGACGAGACGCGGCACCCGATCAGGGAACGCAACGAGGTCAGCGACGACGGCGAGACGCTGTACGCCCAGACGGTCACGTACGAGGACCTCGCGATCGACGACGGCGTCGACCCGGAGACGTTCACCTACCAGCCCCCGGACGACGCCGAGGTCGTCAGCGACGGCGCGAAACCGGCGGGAATCTTCCGCTCCCGCGACGCGGCCGCCGACACCGTTCCCTACGATCTTCCCGATCCCGATCTCCCGGGGTCGTACGTGCTGGATCGGATCACGGTCGTCGAACGGAAAGAACGGTACGGCGGCGTCACGACGACGCTGTGGTACGACGATCCGAACGTCGTCGCCCGCGAACTCTTCGTCGTCGTCCGCGAGCAAGGGCGGTTCGATCCGACGCTCGACAGCCTCGAGCCAATCGACGTCGACGGGCAGACGACCTACTACCGGGACGGCGGAGTGAAGAGTTTCTTCTGGAACTGCGACGACGTGAGCTACGAGGTCTCGAGTTTGGTCACGGACGACCCGCTGCGCGAAATTACGGCCTCGATCGGCTGTTCGTGAGATCGGTATCGGTAAGACGGGGCCACGCCACAGGGTGACCATGAACGTCACAATCTCTCCCTCGAGCGTCTCCGGCACGGCGCGGGCACCGCCCTCGAAGAGCTACACCCACCGGGCGATCCTCGCGGCGGGGTACGCCGACGGCGCGACCGTCCGCAACGCGCTCTGGAGCGCCGACACGCGGGCGACCGCCCGCGCGGTCGGTCTGTTCGGCGGCGACGTAGAACGGGGCGACGACGGCCGTCTCGAGATCGACGGCTTCGACGGTCGTCCCGACGTGCCGGCCGACGTCGTCGACTGCGCGAACAGCGGGACGACGATGCGACTCGTCACCGCGGCCGCGGCGCTGGCCGACGGAACGACGGTCCTGACCGGCGACGACTCGCTTCGGTCGCGGCCTCAGGGGCCGCTGCTCGAGGGGCTGGCCGATCTCGGCGCGACGGCCGACAGTACCCGCGGGAACGGGCAGGCCCCGCTGGTCGTCACCGGCCCGCTATCGGGCGGCGACGTGTCGATCCCGGGCGACGTCTCCTCGCAGTACATCACCGCCTTACTGATGGCCGGCGCGGTCACCGACGAGGGGATCGCGATCGACCTCGAGACGGAACTGAAGTCCGCGCCGTACGTCGACATCACGCTCGAGGTCCTCGACGACTTCGGGGTCGATGCCCACCACACCGAGGCCGGGTTCGCCGTCGACGGCGGCCAGTCCTACGCGCCGACGGGCGGGGAGTACGCCGTCCCCGGCGACTTCTCGTCGATCTCGTACCCGCTGGCCGCGGGCGCGATCGCCGCCGACGGCGAGGGGATCCGCATCGAGGGCGCACACCCCAGCGCCCAGGGCGACACCGCAATCGTGGAGATCGTCGAGCGGATGGGTGCCGACGTGGACTGGGACCGCGAGTCGGGGACGATCGACGTCGCCGCGGCCCCCCTGTCCGGGATCGAGGTCGACGTCGAAGACACGCCCGACCTCCTGCCGACGATCGCGACGCTGGGAGCGGTCGCGGACGGCGACACGAAGATTACGAACGCCGAACACGTCCGCTACAAGGAGACCGATCGCGTGAGCGCGATGGCCGAGGAACTGGGCAAGCTGGGCGTCGAAACCTCCGAGGAGCGGGACTCGCTGACGATCCACGGCTTCGAGTCGACGCTCTCGGGGGCGACCGTCTCGGGCCGCGACGACCACCGGATCATCATGGCGCTGGCACTGGCCGGCCTCGCGGCCGACGGCGAGACCACCGTCGAGGGTGCCGACCACGTCGACGTCTCGTTCCCCGGGTTCTTCGAGTTGCTCGAGGATCTGGGCGTCGCGCTCGAGCGACGGTCGTAACCGACGACGGCTCGAGACCCACGTTATCTTCCGCCAAGGGTAGCTATTTATCCCCGGCAAAAATGATGGTATACAATGTCAGGCAATACACCGGTAATCGTTAGCGCTGTTAGGACCGCACAGGGGAAAGAAGACGGGGCCCTCGCCGACATTCGCAGCGAGGACCTCTCGATTCCGCTAGTCGACGAGATGCTCGCCGAGACCGGCATCGAGAGCGACGACGTCGACGATCTGATGTGGGGCTGCGCCCAGCAACGTTCCGAGCAGCGGACGAACATCGCGCGCCAGATCGCACTGTTTTCCGAGCTTGGCGAGTCGGTCCCGGCGACGACGGTCGACCGCCAGTGTGCCTCCTCGGCGCAGGCAATCATCAGCGCCGCGGACTCGATCGCTGCGGGCCGCCATCAGGCGGTCATCGCCGGCGGCGTCGAGAGCATGAGCCGCGTGAAGATGGGCGCGGCCGACAGCGGCGACATGTATCCGAAACTCGACGAGGAGTACGGGATGCGGAACCTCCAGATGGGGATGACCGCCGAGAAGGTCGCCGAGGAGTTCGACATCAGCCGCGAGGAACAGGACGAGTACGGCGCGCGCAGCCAGCAACGCGCGGTCGAAGCGACCGAGGAAGGCAAGTTCGACGACGAGATCGTCCCCATCGAGACCGAGGACGGCGTCCACGACGAGGACGAGGGACTCCGCCCCGGCACGACCCCGGAAACGCTCGCCGAACTGCCCACGGTGTTCAAAGAGGACGGCACGGTAACGCCCGGTAACGCCTCCCAGATCGCCGACGGCGCGGCCGGCGTCATGCTGACCAGCCGGGACTTCGCCGACGAGAACGACCTCGAGGTCCTCGCCGAAGTCGGCACCAGCTACGTCGCCGGCGTCGACCCGACGATCATGGGCGTCGGCCCGGTCCCCGCGACGGAGGGGCTGCTCGAGCGCGCGGGTCGCGAGATCGACGACTACGGACTGGTCGAGATCAACGAGGCCTTCGCCAGCCAGACGCTCTACTCCGCGCGCGAACTCGGGATTCCCATGGACCGGCTCAACGTCAACGGCGGCGCGATCGCCATCGGCCATCCGCTTGGCTGTTCCGGCGCGCGCCTACCGGTGACGCTGATTCACGAGATGAACCGCGAAGGCGTCGACCGCGGCATCGCGACGGAGTGTGTCGGCTTCGGTCAGGGCGCGGCGATCGAGTTCGAACTGCCCTGAGACGTTCGAACTAGCCTTTTTGATACGGGTTTCGCGAGCGAGAACTGCGAGACGCGACGGGAGGAACGACCGTGAGCGCGAGCGACGACCGAGACGAACGATGGGCGCGTCAGTAGCCGAGTCCGAACGCCCAGTTCACGGCCAGCGCGAGGAACGTGGCCGAGAACAGGCCGCCGAGAACGAGAAACGCCGTGCCCCAACCGAACAGATCGGCCAGGAGGCCGACGCCGACCGAGCCGGCGGAGCCGACGACGGTGTAGCACGTCCGGACGAGCCCGAAGCCGGCGCCACGTTCGGTGTCGCCGAACTGGTCGAGAAACCGGGGATCGATCGCCGCGAAGAAACTCGAGCCGAGGCCGGCCGCGAGGACGGCGAGACGGACGGTGACGCGAGAGCCGGCGGCGACCAGTCCGAAGAGGCCGACGGCCCCCGAGAACAGCGACACGCCGATCACGAGGTCGCGGCCGTACCGGTCGGAGAGGTCGCCGACGGCGAACTGGCCGACGGTCCGAACGAGGAAGAAGGCCGAGAAGGCGGTTCCGGCGAGCGTCGCCGAGTAACCGTGGTGTTCGACGAGAAACGTCGGGAGGAACGTGAGCAGTCCCTGGACGATGAAGGTGCCGAGCATGGCGATCGCGAGGGTGAAGGCGACCGCCGGCCGCGAGATCAGATCGAACAGGGCGGCGAGTTCGAACCGCTCGCGCATCGGCTGGTCCGGCCGGCGGGGCTCCGTCGGACGGATCCGCCACGCGAACAGCGCGAAGACCGGAACGCCGACGACGAGAGTGAGCCCGAGCGCTGACCGCCAGCCGTACCGGACGGCGACCCACGCCGCCGCGACGGGTGCGACGAGCCCGGCCAGCGGGCCGCCGATCGAGTGGATCCCGACCGCGCGGCCGAGTTCGTCGTAGGTCCGCGAGAGCAGCGTCGTCGCGACGGCGTAGTGCAGCCCGGCGACCGAGCCGAGGAGAACGGCGACGACGACGAAGGCAGCGAAGACCGGCGAGAACGCCAGCAGAACGCTCGCGATTACGGTCCCGCCGACGGCGACGAGGATCACCGGCTTCTCCCCGTAGCGGTCGCTGAGGACGCCGCTGGGAAACTGCGAGAGGCCGTAGGCGAGCCACATCCCCGTCAGCGCGACCCCGATCGCCGTGTTCGAGACGGCGAAGTCCTCGACGATGAACGGGACGACCGGGCTGATCGCCATCCGGGCGAAGTACGTGACGAAAAACGCGAGCAGACAGAGCGCGAGGACGGTCGTCCGATACTGCCAGCGCATGTACCCTATCGCCGACTTTCGCGCTGCGCTGTATAAGCGTGGTGACATCGGCTGCTCGAGAGTCAAGACGGCCGCAGTCCGGTACTACTGCCGGACCCTTCCGGTTACATATCCGAGCGCTTTCATACCGGGTCCGGCCCGAAACGGAACGTTTTCGACGGCGGACGGGCGGCTACACCGCCGCGATCGCGCTCACTCTCGCCGCGACGCTCGTCTCGGTGCGGGCGACGGTCGCCGGCACGACCGGTCGTTGACCACCGCTTCGTTTTCGCTCGAGGCGGTCGTCGGCAAATCCTGCAGGGCTAAGTGGCCCGGTCCCCGAAGACGTGGTAATGAACGGCAACCGCTTCGGTCGCCTCTTTCAGGTGACCACGTTCGGCGAGAGTCACGGGGAAGCGATGGGCTGTACCGTCTCGGGCTGTCCCGCCGGCCTCGAGCTTTCCGAGGAGGACATTCAGGCGGACCTCGATCGGCGCAAGCCGGGCCAATCGATGATCACGACGTCTCGGGGCGAACCCGACGACGTCTCGATCAAGTCCGGGATTCAGGACGGCTACACGACGGGGACGCCGATCGGGCTGGTCATCCAGAACAAGGACGCCCGCTCGGGCAAGTACGAGCCCTTCATCACCGCGCCCCGTCCCTCTCACGGCGACTTCACCTACTCGGCCAAGTTCGGGACGCGCAACTGGGGCGGCGGCGGTCGCTCGTCGGCCCGCGAAACGGTCAACTGGGTCGCCGCGGGTGCCATCGCGAAGAAACTGCTCGCCCGCGAAGGGATCGAACTCAAGGCCCACGTCAACCAGATCGACGACATCGAAGCGCCCGAGGTGAGCTTCGACCAGATCAAGGCCCACAGCGAGGAAAACGACGTCCGCTGTGCCCACCCCGAGACCGCCGAGCGGATGCAAGAGCGGATCGCGGAGTACCAGGAGGAAGGCGACTCGATCGGCGGCAGCATCTACTTCGAAGCACGTGGCGTCCCGGTCGGGCTGGGTGCGCCGCGGTTCGACTCGCTGTCCGCGCGACTCGGTCAGGCCATGATGGCGGTGCCCGCCACGACCGCCTTCGAGTTCGGCCTCGGACGCGAGGCCCGCGAGTGGACCGGCAAGGAGCGCAACGACGACTGGGAGTTCGACGGCGAGAGCAACCCCACGCCCGTCGAGAACGACCACGGCGGGATTCAGGGAGGTATCTCGAGCGGCGAGCCGATCTACGGCGAGGTCACGCTACACGCGCCGACCTCGATCCCGAAGTCCCAGCAGACCGCCGACTGGGAGACCGGCGAACTCAAAGAGGAGCAGGTCATCGGCCGCCACGATCCCGTCCTCCCGCCGCGTGGGGTCCCCGTCGTCGAGGCGATGCTCGCGCTGACGTTGGTCGACTTCATGCTGCTGTCGGGACGGCTCAATCCCGACCGCGTCGACGACCGACCGGGAGAGTACGACACCGACTACCATCCGAGTAACCCGAACAACGAGTAGGTCGGCACGCAGTCTCACACCAACCGTTCACGGCCGAATACGGTATAGAGAGCGGTTCGAAGGGATACCCGATACCTCCAGAATTTTTCGAGCGTCCCCGTCTGTGAACGAGACGGTGGGCGCGAGGGCGCCGAAGCAACCGACGGTCGTCGCGGCGCTGTCAACCGTTACGGCGCTCGCGCGACGCGACCCCGATGGGGCCGACTGTAACCCGACGAACTCGAGGCCGAGATCGCGTGCTAACTGAACGCTCAGTCAGCGCATCTGTGCCGTTCACACATCGGTCCAGCCCTATCGTTACCGGTCGCGTGGATCTCGATAGGGAAGGCCCGTTGCTCGGACAGCGACTGTGGTCGCTGTTCTCCGCTCCGATCCGCGCCGTCGCTGTGCTGTCCGAGACGCACTACCGACAAACTCCGTTGCTAACGGCGAAATCCGTCCGTCCAGATCGCGACGAAGTAACTAACTGATTAGTAACTCTTATCAGTATCGAAGCCGGTGATTCGGCTGTCGGCAGCTCTGCTTTTGGTTACAGACGTAGTTATGTAAACTACGGGACGAGGCCCCGTTCCGATGCAATCGCGAGGCGTCGAGTCCGCGCTGTGTTCCCCTCGAGACGCAGACGGCGGAATCGAACGCGGTCGCTCCGTCTTCCGCCGAGAGCCGGGTCACTCACTACCGGTTCGATCAGGGTTCCGAGAGTACGACAACGGCAGCGCGTCGGAGGAAACGCTCCGTCCTATCCGCTCGAGTCGAAGTCGTGGATGCCGAAGCCAAAAAGCGATGGCGGGAGTTCTCCGACCGGGTCCCGTATTCTGCGCGTTGGCCTCGCGTACGTGCGAGACTCCCCAGTTCGCTGTCGACGGACGAGACGCGGCTCGCAGCCGAGTGCCGTTCCCGAGCCGGTTTACTGCGGGCTCGGATTCGAGCCGCTCGCGGAGCTGACGGCCTCCTGTTCGAACGCGGTGCCGGTGATCGACCTGAGGCGATCGACCAGCGAGTCCTTCCTGGGTTCGCCCATCAGGGCGACGTCGAGGACTTCGCTGATGTTCGAGCAGGGGACGATCTCGATCATCTCCTCGTACTCGTCTTCGATCATCACGTCCTGTTCGTTCGCTTCGGGGATGATGACCGTCGTACAGCCGGCCTTGGCGGCGGCCTCGATCTTGTGGGTGACGCCGCCGACCGGCAACACGTCACCGCGGACCGACAGCGAGCCGGTCATCGCGACCGACTGGTCGACCGGGATGTCCTCGAGCGCCGAGATAACGGCGGTCGCCACGGTGATCGAGGCGGAGTCGCCGTCCACGCCGCCTTCGCCGGCCTGGACGAACTGAATGTGGACGTCTTTCTCCGAGAGGTCGACGTCGGAGAACTTCTTGATGATCGCGGAGACGTTCTGAACCGATTCCTCGGCCATCTCCTTGAGCTGGCCGGTAGCGATCACTCGGCCCCCGCCCTGCGTGGGGGCGATCTCGGCCATGACCGGGAGCATGATGCCCGAGTCCTCGCCCATGACGGCGAGACCGTTGACCCGACCGGCCACGCCGTCCTCGGTGACCTGTAGCTCGTAGTCCTTGCGCCGTTCGATGTAGTCGTCGGCGAGCTGTTGCTCGATCGACCGGGAGCGGTCCTTGGCCCGAAGCACGTCCTCGCGAGTCGTGCGGTCGCGGTCCTCGGCGCGGGCGATGTCGCCGGCGACCCGCACGAGACCGCCGAGGGTACGGAAGTGCAGCGTGAGGTGGTTCTTGCGGCCCGAGCGGCGCTTGGCCTCGAGGATGAGTTCCTCGACGGCGTCGTCGGTGAAGTGGGGGAGGCGGCCGTCGCGTTCGACCTCCTGGGCGATGAAGCGGGCGTACTTGCGCCGCATCTCGGGGGTATCCTCGATGGTGTCGTCCATGTAGACCTCGTAGCCGTACCCTTTGATGCGGTTGCGGAGCGCGGGGTGCATGTTCTCCATGGCGTCGAGGTTCCCGGCGGCGACCATGATGAAGTCACAGGGGACGGGCTCGGTCTGGACCATCGCGCCCGAGGAGCGCTCGGACTGACCCGTGATCGAGAACTCGCCTTCCTGGATGGCCGTCATCAGCTTCTGCTGGGTTTGGATGTCGAGCGTGTTGATCTCGTCGAGGAACAGCACGCCCTTGTTGGACTGATGGATCGACCCGGGTTCGACCCGCTCGTGGCTCGGCGTCCCCATGCCGCCGGACTGGAAGGGGTCGTGGCGGACGTCGCCCAGCAGCGCACCGGCGTGGGCACCCGTCGCGTCCTCGAAGGGGGCGACGCGCTGATCGCCGTTGTTGACCAGCAGGTTCGGTACCATCGCGTCCGAGCCCTGCCCCAGCGTCCGGAAGATGAACCAGATAACGCCCGCCGCGAGGAGGCCGAGCAGGAGCGAGGATCCCGACAGAATCGTGTAGGCGAGGATCGCCGCGATAACGACCCACATCAGGATCGAGCGCATCCGGTTGCGCTTGCTGGCTTCCTCCTTGTGGGCGTCGACGATCTGATCGCCCTTGCCGGCGGGAACGGTTCGGACCTTCGGCTCGTTTTCGTCGTCGGGGTTGGGATAGACCAGGACGTCCTGGAGGTCCTCCTTGGGGAGCAGCTGGCTCATCGCCTTGGCCAGCATCGACTTGCCGGTCCCGGGCGAGCCGATCATCATGACGTGGCGGCGCTGTTTGGCCGCCTTGATGATGATGTCGCGTGCTTCGTCCTGGCCGATGACCTGATCGACGAGCCGATCGGGGACCTCGATGTCCTCGGTCGAGTCGATCTGTAGCCCGCCCAGGAGGTCGTCCTCGGCGATCTCCTCGTCGACCTCGACGCCCGGATCGACCTCGACCGTGCTGCCGAGGTCCTCGACCGTCTCGAGGTCGTCCTCGTCGGACGACGGCTCGAAGTCGTCGATCGGGTCGTCGACGTCGTCGCCGCGGTCGCCCTCGTCC
The DNA here is from genome assembly GCF_001953745.1 of Natrinema saccharevitans. Lineage (NCBI taxonomy): Archaea > Methanobacteriati > Methanobacteriota > Halobacteria > Halobacteriales > Natrialbaceae > Natrinema > Natrinema saccharevitans. The sequence goes on along the minus strand of NZ_LWLN01000001.1, from coordinate 2,355,143 downwards.
TCGGGCGACGATCGATCTCCCCGACGCTCGGGGGACTCCTCGGGTCGCTCGTCGGCCGGAGCGGTCCCGGGGGCGTCTTCGGGAGGATCGCCGCCGTTCGTATTGTCACTCATAAAACTCCGTTCAGTATCCGACTCGAGGGGACTGCGACTGATATACTTTCTCCACGTGATAGCTGCGGGCGACCCTCTCGAGAGGCCGATACGACGCCTATTGACGGCGATTGCGCCGGAAGAGATTCCGTTCCGTGCGGACGCCGGAGGGGTACCTTTCCCGAGCAATGTCTGCGAACGGGTCCGACCGAGCGGACATGAACCGGGTACCGATACGAGCTGGCTCCGACGACGGCACAGCGGGGACGGCAGCGCAGCGGCGTCCGATCGCGTGCGGACGTGCTGCTAACCGAACCGTTATGTCCCGTACTCTCCGAGGGCCGGTATGAAACTCTCCGCCGTAGATCTCTCTCCGGTCCCCGACGACGGTACCGCGACCGACGCTTACGCAAACACCGTCGAGGCCGCCCGACAGGCCGAGCGACTCGGCTACTCGCGGTTCTGGGTCGCCGAGCACCACGGCATGGCGACCAGGATCGCGGGCACCGCACCCGAGGTGTTGCTCGGCCACCTCGCCGCGGAGACCGACGCGATCCGCCTCGGCTCCGGGGCGGTCCTGCTCAACCACTACAGCCCGTTCAAGGTCGCCGAACAGTTCGGCGCGCTGGACGCGCTCGCGCCGGGCCGCATCGACGCGGGCCTCGGGCGGGCGAACGGCTCGCCGGCCGCCGACCGCGCTCTCGGCACGGAGCGACGCGTCCAGAACCCCGACGACAACCACGCCGAGAAGATCGAGGCCGTCGTCAACCACCTCTACGACGAGTATCCCGACGGACACGCCTACGGCGACCTCGAGATCCCGCGCTCGGGCGACGACGAGCCGGTCCCGTGGGTCCTCGGCTCGAGTCCGTCCAGTGCGGCCATCGCGGGCGAACTCGGCCTCCGATACTGTTTCGCGGCGTTCATTCGGCCACAGCTGGCCGCGCGCTCGTTCGAGGCCTACCGCGACCACTTCCGATCGTCCGGGCTGGCCGACGGACTCGACGAGCCACGGGGGATGCTCGCAGTGAACGCGGTCTGTGCCGAGACCGACGAGGCGGCGGCACGGGTACGAGCGGTCGCCGAGGCGACGTACAAGCGGATGCGACGCGGCGAAATCGGGACGAGACCGTCCGTCGAGGACGCCATCGACGAACTCGGCGGCGTCCCGCGGCCGACGCCCGAGACGCTCGATACCGACGAGTGGCCGCGTGCGATCTCCGGGAGTCCGGACACGCTCGCGGGCCTCCTGGAGCAACTCGCCGATCGCGTCGGCGTCGACGAGGTGATGATCCAGCACGTCGTTCCCGATCACGACGTCGCGCTCCGTTCGCACGAACTCCTGGCCGACGGCGTCGGCCTCACGGCTCGTTGAGGGCCCGTTCCGAACGGCCGTCGGACCTCCCTCTCGAGCGGAGCCGCAGTTCGGCGGAAACGAAGACTTATGAGATACTGACCGGTTAGTAAGGGTATGCCCAAGTCGATCTCGCAGAAGCGGCCGTGGCTCGCGGCACTGCTCGCGGCGCTCGCCACCGGGCTCGGGCACCTGTACCTCCGACGACTGCGTCGCGCGCTCGGCTGGATCGTCGTTTCGTTCGGCGCGTCCGTCGCGTTCGTCGATCCGGCAGCCGTCGATGCGTTGCTGGCCGGGAACGGAACGCCGGAAACGCTGCTGGCAGTCGCACCGATGCTCCTCGTCGTGGGGCTCAGTACCGTCGACGCGTACCTGCTCGCTTACACGCAGGGGACGAGTACGTCCACATCAACGCCGTCCGAGACAGTGACGACCGACTGCCCCCACTGCGGACACGAACTCGATCCGGACCTCGAGTTCTGTCACTGGTGTACGAGAGCGGTCGAGAACGCCGATCGAGAATCGACGACCGACGATACCTGATCGCAGCGAAGACCGACGCGTTCAGTCCTCTCGAAGAACGCGCGTCACGTACTCGTCGGCCGTCCGTCTCGCCGTCGTGAGCGCGCAGTCTTCGTCCAGTACGACCGCTCGAGTTCGGGCCCCGTCGACGATCATCATGAGCGCGCGTGCGACGTGTTCGGTGTCGACGTCGGCGAAGACACCGTCCTGAATCCCCTGGTCGATCACCGTCCGAAGCAGGTACCGCACGTACTCGTCGTTCTGCCGAAACCGGTCGCTGAACCGGTCCTTGTACGGTGCCTGACTCCGCATCTCCAGGATCGCGACGAGTAGGTCCTGGTGGTCTTCGGGCTCGACGAGCAGTTTGTCGAGCAGTTTGTCGAGTCGCCGTTCCGGATCCGTCGTTTCGACCTCGTGGACGGTGTCTTTGAACCGATCGAGGACGTAGTCCAGAAACGCCGCGAGCAGGTCTTCTTTCGTGTCGTAGTGGTAGTGGATCGCGGCCGTCGACTTCCCGTACTCGTCGGCGATCCGTTGGATCGTGAGATCGGCGTACCCGTGTTCGCGAAGCGCACGATAGGTCGCACGCATGATCTCCTCGTTCGGGTCGGAGACCGGCTCAGTTGGCGACTCTGCCATTGTTCGGTTGTCGGCTGGACGGCGGATAACAGTTATGACCTGCTCGTTAGCCTATCGCAGTGCGTTTCGACTGTCCCACGTGAGTTCGCCGGACACCGAATCCGGAACGCCCCTCTCGAGCCGATAGCGTTCCCGAACGCTTTTGACTAACTGGTTAGTACACGCCGACACTGAACGATATGGTTCCCGATGCAGTAGCCGAGGTTTCGTGCAGTACGCATCGAACGCGGGACGGTTCCCGGTGGCAGTCGGTCCCGCCGACTCGAGCGAGCGCCGGCGCGGCGGCGTTGCCGTCCGGAACGGACGTCGGTGTTCTCGCGACGGCCGCGACCACGACCCGGTCGAAGACCGGCCGCCGATGACCCGTGAACTCTCGCTCACCGAACGCCGGGATGCGATCGACGACCGGCTCGAGGCGGCGCTCGAAACCGCGCGTGGCGATTTCCTGTTACCCGCACGGACGACCGTCGTCGACCGGAACGATCGGTGGTACGGGCAGCTCGTCGCGCTCGTCGCGAACTCGGCCGCGGACGCGCCGGATTCGCCGTCGATACTCCGGGCTGCGACCGCGATGGAACTGTTCCGGGGCTACTCGCTCCTTCGGGAGCGGTTGCTGGTCCGGCTCGACACTCCGGGAACCGAAGCAGTGGCGTGGGAGTCGAACGCGGCGTTGCTCGCCGCCGACTACCTCCAGACGGCGGCGTATTCGACGCTCGGGTCGCTCACCGACGGACGGACGTGTATCGAGCGCCTCGCAACCGTCTCGGAGCGGCTCGTCGAAACGCTCGCCGACGCGGATTTCGCGTCGCAGCCCACGCCGGCGGCGTACCGGTCGTTCGTCGACGGAACGGCGGGAGCGCTCGGCGCCGGTGCGGCCGGGATCGGTGCGACGCTCGCGAGTGTCGACGAGCAGCAGCGGGGTCGCTTCGAAACGGTCGGACGCGGCGGGAGCATCGAACGGCGTATCCGAAGCGACTTCGCAACCGATACGGGGCCGTCCCGTTCCGGCCACCGAGTCCGTGACGACCGGCAACTGCGCCGGTACGCACGAGCGCAACGCGCTGCTGCGACTCGAGCGCTCCGGACCCTCTCCTCGACCGCGGACGTCGACCCCCTTCGCGAATTTCTCGGCCGAACCGTCCCGAACGACCCCGAACTCCGCTGACTGCTACCGTTTCTCGCCATCTCGGGAAATATCTGGCAAACTATAGCAGTCACTGAAACGATTTGCACACTGATCGTGACGACATCGCGCGATCAGGTGTGCAATATCTTTCAGTAGCTACTATAGACGACGCGTAGCTCCCTTGAAACCGTACGCTACGACAGGCGGGTCCGAACGCTCGATGGCCGCCGGTCGCCGTTCGATTATTCCGACTCCGAGAGTAGCTCCGCAGTGTACTGATCCTCCCACTCCCGTCGCGCCTCGAGTTCGCGCCGCCCTCGAGCCGTGATCGTGTAGTAGTTCGTCCGCTGGTCCAGTTCGCCCTTCTCGACGAGACCCTTCTCGACGACGTCGTCGAGGTTCGGATAGAGCCGCCCGTGATGGATCTCCTTCTCGTAATAGGTCTCGAGTTCCTCCTTGATCGCGAGGCCGTGCGGTTCGTCCTGTCCGGCGATCACGTACAGCAGGTCACGCTGAAAGCCCGTGAGATCGTACATGTCCGGGCTTTGGTCGGGTTGCGTATAAGAACCGCGGAACGAGATACGGTGTGTCACGTTGGTACCGACCCGCAACCGACGGGGCGGGCCGCTCGCGCGACCGGCCGACCGAGCGGGCGGTGTTCGTACGGCACTTCTCACCGTGGTGGGACGAACCACACCGCTTAATCGGGAGAACTACCAACGGCACGTATGGTTCGCCGAAGCGTTCTGTTCGCCCCGGGAGACGAACCCGAGATCATGCGGAAAGCGGCTGCGAGCGAGGCTGACGTCGTCGTCTTCGACCTCGAGGACGCGGTCGCACCGGCCGACAAGGCGGCCGCGCGCGAGGCCGTTCGCGACGTCCTCGACGACGCCGCGGCCGAGCCCGAACGCTGCGTCCGCGTGAATCCGGTCGGCACGTCGGCCGCGACCGATCTCGAGTCGATCCTCGAGGGACCGCAACCTGACAGCGTGATGCTCCCGAAAACGGAGTCGGCGGCCGACGTCCGAACGGTCGAACGCCTCCTCGACGAATCCGACGCCGACCTCCCGGTCCTGTCGCTGATCGAGTCCGCCCCGGGCGTCCTCCGAGCCGACGAGATCGCCGCGGCCGCAGCGACGGACGCGCTCCTGTTCGGTGCCGAGGACCTCGCGGCGGACGTCGGCGCGACGCGGACGAGCGAGGGGACGGAGGTGTTGTACGCTCGAGAGCGGACCGTCCTCGCGGCCAGCGCCGCCGGTGTCGACGCCATCGACACCGTCTATACCGACTTCACGGATACGGACGGGCTCCGCGACGAAACGGCCTTCGCCGCAGGCCTCGGGTACGACGGGAAGATCGCGATCCATCCCGCGCAGGTTCCGGTCATCAACGACGCCTTCACGCCGAGCGACGACGACGTCGAGTGGGCGACCCGCGTTCTCGACGCCCGGGACCGGACGGATGCGGGCGTGTTCGAAGTCGACGGCGAGATGATCGACGCGCCGCTTATCGCACAGGCCGAACGCATCCTCGAGCGCGCCGAGCGGGCGGAGTGAGCGGTCGACCGATAGGAATACGTACTCCGCCGACGGCCGTTGCGACGTATGAAGGCCGTCGTCCGGACGAACTTCGACGACAGCGTTTCCGCGTACGACGCCTACGAGCAACGCACCGGCCGGTTTACCGCACTCGCGAAGCTGTTGGCCGCCGAACTGGCGGCTCGAGCGGACGGTCCCGTCGACGCCGTCCTCGACGCCGGCGCCGGCACGGGCGTGAGTACGCGCGTCTTCGCCGAGCGGGCACGGCGCACGGTCGCGCTGGACATCAGTCGCGAGATGCTGCGCGAACTCGAGGGCGCGCCACGGATCGAGGGGGACTTCGATCACCTCCCAGTCCTCGAGGACTCGTTCGACGCCGTCGCGTTCACCGCGTCGCTCTTTCTGGTCCCGGATCCCGCGGTCGCGACGCGGGAAGCGGCCCGCGTCCTGCGGCCAGGCGGGGTCGTCGGTGCCGTCGCGCCGCTCGGCTGGGTCGACGCCGACGGACGGGACGTCTTCGCGGACCTCGAGCGGGAGTCGCGGTCGCCGACGGGTGCCGACGCGGTCGAGGCGGCCCTCGCCGACGAGTTCACCGTCACGACGGGGACGTGGCGGTTCGCGACGACGGCGGCGGACGTGCGGCGCTTTCACGCGATTCCGGCGATGGCGGCGCGGCTCTATCCGACCCTCGACGCCGACGAGCGCGTCGCGCGGGCCCGCGAGTTGCTCGCGGATCTCGAGGGGACCGTCGAACAGCGGTGGCGATGGATCGTCGGCGTCGTCGACTGATGGTTCCCCGACGTTCACGCCGAGGGGACGTCAGTCGTCGCACTCGCGTTTCAGCGAGAGCGCGGTCCGGTCGAACTCACAGACCGGCGGTTCCTCGGGAGCGTTCACTTTGCACGGCTCCGTGTTCCCGGTTACATTCCATAAATCAGAAAATATTTGTATTTTAATGTAGCAGCTCTAATACGATGGCGACGATAGAAACGACCGACCTCACGAAGGAGTATCCGGGCGGCGTTCTCGCCGTCGATAGCCTCGACCTGCGGGTCGAAGAGGGTGAGATATTCGGCTTTCTCGGCCCGAACGGTGCCGGAAAGTCGACGACGATCAACATGCTCCTCGGGTACGTCTCCCCGACCGACGGACGCGCGACCGTTCTCGGGGACGACGTTCGAGAGGACTTCGCCACGACCCGAAGCCGGATCGGCGTCCTTCCGGACGGCTATAGTCTGTACGACCGCTTGACGGCCCGCGAACACCTCGAGTGGGTCATCCGCACGAAGGACGCGGACGATGACCCCGACGCGATCCTCGAGCAAGTCGGCATCGCGGACGCAGCCGACCGGCGCACCGGCGGGTTCTCGAAGGGGATGAGCCAGCGGCTCGCGTTCGGCATGGCCCTTGTGGGCGATCCGGACCTCCTCGTACTGGACGAACCCTCCTCCGGACTCGACCCGACCGGCAAACAGGAAATGCGCGCGACGATCCGCGAGATAGCCAAGGCCGGGACGACTGTGTTTTTCTCGAGTCACATCCTCCCCGAGGTCGAAGCCGTATGTGACCGCGTCGGCATCATGTCCGACGGGAACCCAGTCGCCGTCGACAGCATCGACGCGCTTCGTGAGGGACTCGACGGGGTGGCACACATCGACCTGACGCTCGAGTCGGTGCCGGACGACCTCGGTCTCGAGCGGCTGAACGGCGTCGAGGGCGTTTCGATCGATGGGACCAAGGTCAGCGTCGACTGTCGGCACACCGCCGTCAAGGCCGACGTGGTGCGACACGTCGACGAACGGGCGACGATCACCGATCTCGTTTCGGAAGACGCCTCGCTTGAGGACCTGTTCAACAGTTACACGGGCGAGACGTCGGACGACGAACGACAGGCCGCGGAGGTGATGGCATGAGTACGATGGACGTGGCTCGGAAGGATTTCCTAGATACCCGTCGCTCGAGAGTCGTCTGGCTCGTCATTTTCATCTACACTGGATTTGTGGGACTGCTCATGTTCATTCAACGGGATCAGTTGGAGTTTCACGATACGCTTCGGGAGGGTGTTATCTCGAATCTCCGTCTCGTCGTCGTTGTCGGCGCACCTTTGGTCCCGATCGTTGCGCTCGTCGCAGCCTATCTCGCCATCGCCGGCGAGCGCGAGACCGGCAGCGCCAAGTTCCTTCTCGGACTACCGAATACGCGTAGGGACATCATCGTCGGGAAATTCCTTAGCAGGAGTCTCGTGATCGCACTCGGTATTACGTGTGCATATCTCGTCGCCGCCGGACTGCTCGTGGCTGTTTATCCCCTCTTTCCGGTTACCCCGTTCGTCGTGATGTTCGGCATGATGTTCCTCTATGCTATCACTTACGTCGCAATCGCGATTGCCATCTCAGCGTCGGTAGCTAACAAGGCACGAGCCGCGGCCGTCGGGTTCGGCCTGTACTTCGTCTTGAACGTACTCCCCCTTTTCATGCTTCCCGGCGACATCGTTCGGAAGTTCCACACCGACGTACTCGGAGCCTCCGAATCACCTGTTATCTATCACTTCGTCTCACAGCTCGTGCCGGTTCAGGCGCTCACCCGCGGGATTCGCCCGGTCACCAACTATGCCATGCCGGGTAGTTCCGTACCGGAAGACGCCCCGTTATACGTCCAGCCCGAGTTCATGCCCATCGTCCTCTGTGTCTGGATCGTCGTTCCGCTCGTGATCGGTTACTATCGCTTTCGATCTGCCGACGTAAGCTGACCGAGATTGGGTGCAGAATTCGCGATTTTCATACCTCTATCTCCGCCAGTGAGTTGGTTTGAGATCGGTTCGGAGAGGTGATACGCATAGGCTACTCGAATCAGTTGAGATCGTGCGACTGATTTGAACACCGGTTCCGTCGTGCCCGGCTACGATTATGATCCGTTAACGATTCGGAATGATCAGTGCCACTCGTTATCATACTAGACAGACCAATGGTAAAATAAATCGAGTGCAGTGTGATGGGAGGTCTCGCTCTTTGGGACGTCACTTACTCCGTCGATGCGGGTGCGCTTTTAGACAGGACCTCGTGGTTTCCGTTGTTGTCCCCTTTCGTGATGATCGTCGCTTCCTTCCTTCGTTCCCCGCCCGGCGGATCGAACGCGTATTCCGCGGACAGTTCGGCCGTGAAGGACGTAGCATCCCTGTCGATATCGTCCGTCGTCGTTCCTTTGTACGCCGCGGCGGGACCGGGGAGCTTATAATCGAGTTCCTGAGAGACGTTTCTGTAGTCGCTTCCGTTGTAATCCCAGGTGAGGATCTGTTTGTGAACGTAGACGGTGCCGATAAGTGGAACCGACCCCTTCGCTTCGGTAACTTCGGTCGCCGTGACCCAATTGTCGGACGGTTGCGTAGCGTTTTGCCCGTAGCTACGGAACTGCCAGTTGACCTCCCCGTACAGGTCTTCCATTGCCTGCATCTGCTCGTCCGTAATCTGGGATGTATACCGTCGTTGCTGTTTTTCGCTCTCGAGTTCGCCGAGGGCGAGAATGAACTCAGCAACCTCTTCCCGACGGTCGGGATCGAAGTCGACATCGGGGTTCTCGTCGGATTGGGCTGTTACCGTCCCAACGGTAGCGGCACCTACCGCAGACGCAAGTGAAAGACCACCGAGTTTAAGTATAGTTCGTCGACTGTTCGTCGATAGTCGTCCGCTTGTGCCATTTATCTGGTCGTCCATCTGCATCACCTGTGTTTAGTTACTCACTAAACACATTATTTGTTTCCATTATATCTATAATATATTTTTCTATTTATCCTGTGCTATAATTTATTATATTCTCTGAATATATAAGAAACAATTCTATACGCTCTTGGATAGCACATTGTTGATGGGGCCCTCTTGCGATTGTACGCTGATTGCAATAAACTGAGTCCTGATCAGGAACCGCTCTACGCATAGAACTCAATCAAGCAGACGAGCAACGCAACTGGATCAACAATCTCCTACGGAAGAGCGAACCCCATATCTGCTGTCGCGGACGAGATCGGGTCCTTGTTCCGGAGCAAACGATTGAACGCTCTCGACCGACTCGTTGGGTGCTTAGCCCTCGGCGTACTCGCGTTTCAGCGAGAGCGCCGTGCGGTCGAACTCACAGACCAGCGGCTCCTCCGAGTCGTTTAGCTTGAACACTTCGACGTGCATGGTGACGATGCCGCGCTCGCCGTCGCTGGTCTCGCGCTTGTCGGTGACCGTCGACTGGACCCGGATCGTGTCGCCGTGATAGACCGGGTTCGGATGCTCGACGTTGTCGTACGAGAGGTTCGCGACGATCGTGCCGTCGGTGGTGTCGGGGATGGTGAGCCCGACGGCTAGGCTCATCGTGTAGAGCCCGTTGACCAGCCGGCCGTCGAACTGCGTCGCCGACGCGAACTCGGCGTCGAGATGCAGCGGCTGCTGGTTCATCGTCATGTCGCAGAACTGCTGGTTGTCGCGCTCGCTGATCGTCCGTCGCTTCTCGTGTTCGATGGTCTCGCCGACCTCGAACTCCTCGTAGTAGCGTCCTGTCATGGGTGGGTGTGAAACGTTCGGCGGGCGGTCAGAGGACGGTTCCGTGTTTCTTGTCGGGCAGGTCCTTCTCGACGGTCTCGTAGAAGGCAAAGCGGGCCTCGAGTTCCTCCCGCAAGTCGCTCGGCGGGACGATTTCGTCGATGACGACCTCGCTGGCCATCCGGTGGACGTCGATGTCCTCGCGGTACTCCTCGCGGAGGTCCCGCTCCATCCGTTCGCGTTCGTCCTCGTCGTCGATCTCGGCGAGCTTGCGGGCGTAGACGGCGTTGATCGCCGCCTCGGGGCCCATGATCGCGATCTCGCCGGAGGGGAGGCCGATGACGCTCTCGGGGTCGTAGGCGGGGCCGGACATCGCGTAGATGCCCGCGCCGTAGGCCTTGCGGACGACCACCGACTGTTTCGGCACCGTCGCCGAGGAGGTCGCGTAGATCATTTTCTTGCCTTGCTCCAAGATTCCGTCTTTCTCGACCTGCGATCCGGCCATGAAGCCGGGCGTGTCACAGAGATAGAGCAAGGGGATGTCGTAGGCGTCACAGGTCCAGACGAACTCGGCGGCCTTCTCGGCGGCGTCGGGGAAGATCGCGCCCGCCCGGTGGGCCGGCTGGTTGGCGACGATCCCGATCGGCCGGCCGTCGATCCGGGCGAAGGCGGTAATGATCTCCGGCCCGTACTCGGAGCGCAACTCGAGCGTCGACCCCGCGTCGACGATCCGGTCGATGACGTCGAACATGTCGTAGCCCTTGTTGGGCTCCTGGGGCACGACGGCGTCGATCCCCTCGGGCGAGGCGGCGGGTGGCCGTCCGTCCGTTCGGGGCGGGCTCTCGTCGCTGTTGTTCGGGAGGTAGCCGATGAGTCTCGCGACCAGTTTCCGGGCGTGTTCCTCGTCGTCGGCGATGAGGTCCGCGCTCCCGGAGTGTTCGGCGTGGACGTCCGGCCCGCCCAGTTCCTGCAGATCGATCTGCTCGCCGGTGACCATCTCGACCATGCGCGGGCTGGCGATGGCCATCGCGCTCACGTCCCGGACCATGACCGTGAAGTCCGCGAAGACGGGGGTGTAGGCCGCGCCGGCGATACAGGGGCCATAGAGGACACAGATCTGCGGGACCCGACCCGAGAGCATCGAGTGGTTGTAGTAGTACTTCCCGATGCCCTCGCGGTTGGCGAAGAAGCCGGTTTGCTGGTCGATCCGCCCGCCCGAGGAGTCCATCAGGTACAACACCGGCTTCCCGGTTTTCAGGGCCCGCTGTTGCATCCGGAGGAACTTCTCGACGCCTTTCGCGGCCATGCTCCCGCGTTTGACCGTGTAGTCGTTGGCCATGAAGTGGACGTCCCGCCCCTCGAACTCGGCGGCGCCGGTGATCAGGCCGTCGGCCGGCAGTCGGTCGTCGTCGTCCGCGTCGGTGTTCGCACCGTCCGGATGCCAGTCGTCGAACGCCGCGAACTGCCCGTCCTCGAAGAGGAAGTCGTCGCCGAACCAGAGGTCGATCCGGTCGCGGACGAACAGCTTCCCCTGATCGGGCAACTGGTCTTTGTACTTCTCGGGGCCGCCCGCGCGGATGTCGTCGACCTCCGCCAGCAGCGCCTCCTCGCGGGCCGTCGGTCCGAGTTCCGGTTCCGGCTCGGGGTCGGCCGGTTCGTCGGTCCCGCCGTCGGCGGACGCGCTGGCGAGTTCCGCACCGCCGTCGTCGACGACGGTGACGTCCTCCCGGTACTTCGACGCCATCGCTTCGGCGATCGCCCGCGCCTGCGCTTCGGTCGTGTCGCTTGTGATTTTGACTCGCATCGGTATCACTCCAGTGTCACGAGGGTGTCGCCCATGTCGACGGAGTCACCCGCCGAGATCGGTACCGAGCGAACCGTCCCGCCGGTGCTGGCGACCACGTCGTTTTCCATCTTCATCGCCTCGAGGACACAGAGGACGTCGCCGGGCGCGACCTCGTCGCCTTTCTCGACGGCGACCGAGAGGATGGTCCCCTGCATTTCGGCGGTAACGGCGCCGGCGGTGGCGAGTTCGGCGTCGTCGGTTCCCGTCGTCCCGCCGCCGGCAACGGTTTTCGTCTCGGTGCGGTCGGCCGTCGCCCGCGACGCGCCGTCCTCGATGACGACGTCGAACCGTCGGCCGTCGACCTCGACGGTGACCTCGGTCGTCGCCGCCGTGGGCCCGTTACCGTCGGTCGTCGTCGCGGGCCCCCAGCGATCGACGGCCGCCGCGAGCGCGTCGTCCTCGAGTTCCCGATCGAGGTACGTCGTCGTGTGATCGCCGGCGTCGAAGGTCTCGTCGTCGAGCAGCAGCCGGTGGAACGGGATCGTCGTGTGGACGCCGTCGACGGCGAAGTGCTCGAGCGCGCGTTTCGAGCGCTCGAGGCAGTGGTCGCGGTCGTCGCCGCTGACGATCAGTTTCCCGATCATCGAGTCGTAGTCGCCGCCGATCTCGTCGCCCTGTGCGACCGCGTGGTCGAGGCGGACGCCGATGCTCGCCGGCGGCCTGTAGGTCGTCAGCTTCCCGGGAGTCGGCGCGAAGTCTGCGGCCGGATTCTCGGCGTTGATGCGGTACTCGACCGCGTGGCCGTCGATCTCGACGGCGTCCTGGTCGAAGGCGAGTGCCTCGCCGGCGGCGACCCGGAGCTGCCACCGGACGATATCGATGCCGGTCACTTCCTCGGTAACGGTGTGTTCGACCTGGATGCGCGTGTTCACCTCCATGAAGTAGAACTCGCCGTTCTCGACGAGGAACTCGACCGTCCCGGCGTTCGTGTAGCCGGCCTCGCGGACGCCCCGTCGGGCGGCCTCGCCGATCGCGTCGCGTAACTCGGCGTCGAGCGCCGGGCTCGGGGCCTCCTCGATGACCTTCTGGTGGCGTCGCTGCAGCGAGCAGTCGCGCTCGCCCAGATGCCGGACGTTGCCGTGCTGGTCTGCGAGCACCTGGACTTCGATGTGTTTGGGCGCGTCGAGGTACTTCTCGACGTAGACCGAGTCGTTGCCGAAGTACGCCTCGCCCTCGCGCCGGGCGCTCTCGAGGGCGTCGTCGACCTCGGCCTCGCTGCGGACGATCTTCATGCCGCGGCCGCCGCCGCCGCCTTCGGCCTTGATCGCGATGGGGTAGCCGTACTCCTCGCCCAGCGCCCGGACTTCGTCGGCGTCGTCGACGGGCTCGGTCGTTCCGGGGACGACCGGGACGCCGGCCGCCTGCATGACGGTTCGGGCCTTCGTCTTTTCACCGAGCGTCTCCATCGCGTCGCTCGGCGGGCCGACCCACGTGATCCCGTCCGTCGCTTCGACGCGGCGGGCGAAGTCGGCGTTCTCCGCGAGGAAGCCGTAGCCGGGGTGGATCGCGTCCGCGCCGGCCCGTTCGGCGACGTCGATAATCGCCTCCTGATCGAGGTACGACTCGCTGGCCGGTGCCGGGCCGACGTTGTACGCCTCGTCGGCGTACTCCACGTGGCCGGCGTCGCGGTCGGCGTCGCTGTAGACGGCGACCGTCCCGATGCCGAGTTCTTCGCACGCTGCCATCACGCGAACCGCGATCTCGCCGCGATTGGCGACGAGGACGTTCTCGAACATGATCAGTAGGACTTGGGGAAGCCGAGCTGCTGGCCGATGTGGTTGTACGCCATCTGCTGGGAGACCGGCGCGAGCCTGGTGAGGTTGATCTCGCGCCACCAGCGTTCGACGTCGTACTCTTTCGCGTAGCCCCAGCCGCCGAAGGCCTGCATCGACTGCTTGACGGCTTCGATCCCGGCGCTGACGGCCGTCGCCTTCGCGACGTTGGTCTCGTAGCCACACTCCTCGCCCTGATCGTAGAGCCAGGCTGCTTTCTCGCGCATGAGCGCGGCCGTCTCCATCCGCGCGTAGGCCTTCGTGATGGGGAACGAGACCGCCTGGTGGCTGCCGACCGGGGCACCGAACACCTCGCGGTCGGTGGCGTACTCGATGGCGGTGTCGGCGGCCAGTTTTCCGATCCCCGTCCCGGCCGCGGCGAAGCCGAGGCGCTCGGGGTTCAGCATGTCGACGAGCGCCCACCAGCCCTCGTCTTCCGCGCCGAGCAGGTTCTCCTCGGGGACGCGAACGTCCTCGATGAACACCTCGCAGGAATTCGAGTAGTTGATGCCGTGTTTGGGAATCGGCGAGACGTCGATCCCGGGGTCGTCCATGTCGACGACGAAGAGGCTGATGCCGTCGGTGCCGCGGTCGACGTCCGCCCGCGGGGTCGTCCGGGTGACGAGGATCATGTCGTCCGCCCGGTCGGCGAAGGTGATCCACGCCTTGTTCCCGTCGAGGACGTATTCGCTGCCGTCTTTCTCCGCGCGCGTGGCGACGTTCAGCGTGTTCGTCCCCGCTTCGGGTTCGGTGATCCCGATCGAGAAGTTCCGCTCGCCGGCCGCGATGTCGGGCAGGTACCGCTCCTTCTGGGCCTCGGTCCCGTTCTCGCGGATGCCGACGGCGGCCATGCCCGCGGTAAGGACCAGATACCAGGTGCCGGCCATGCCACAGCCCTCGGCACAGAGCGTCTCCATCGCCAGCCCCATCTCCTGCATGCCCATGCCGGCACCGTCGTACTCCTCCGGGACCAACAGGCCGTGGAACCCGGCCTCCGCGAGTTCGTCCCAGAACGCCTGAGCGAACTCGCCGTCCGCCTCTTTCTCTCGCCAGTACTCCGGTCCGTATTCGGCCGCGACCGCCTCCGCGGTCGATCGGATCATCGCGCGTTCGTCGGTAGATTCGAAATTCATGTCGTTGGAGAGACTATTTGTGGTCGGGACGTCTCGAGGACGGGTCGCTTACGGCGACGCCTCGGACTCTTCTTCCGCGTCGTCTTGCAGTTCGGTTCGGCGGATCTTCCCCGTGACCGTCTTCGGCAGTTCCTCGCGGAACTCGATCTCGCGGGGGTACTCGTGGGCCGATAGCTCGTCGCGCACGTGGGTCCTGATGTCCTCTTTGAGGCCCTCGGACGGCGTCGTCCCCTCGCTGGGCACGACGTAGGCCTTCACGATGTTGCCCCGCTCCGTGTGGGGCTTGGGGACGACGGCCGCCTCGGCGACGGCCGCGTGTTCGCCCAGCGAACTCTCGACCTCGAACGGGCCGATCCGGTAGCCCGACGAGAGAATGACGTCGTCGGCCCGCCCCTCGAACCAGAAGTAGCCGTCCTCGTCCTTGTGTGCGAGGTCCCCCGAGAGGTACCACTCACCGCCAGACGTTTCGTCTGGCGAGGATCGCATCGCTTCGCTCTGCTCACCCCCCTCGGGACCGTCGACGAAACACGACGCGGTCTTCTCCGGTTTGTTCCAGTACTCGTCGAAGAAACAGGGGTAGTCCCCCCGCTGGGCGATCTCGCCGGTCTCGCCGGGCTCGAGGACGGCCCCGGTGTCGGGGTCGACGATGTCGGCCTCGATGCCGGGGAGGGGCTTGCCCATCGAGCCGGGCCGCAACTCCATCGTCGGGTAGTTGTTGATGATCATGTTGCCCGTCTCCGTCTGGCCGTACGTGTCGAGGATGGTGACGCCGAGTTCGTCCTCGCCCCACTCGACGACGCCGGCGCTGAGCGGCTCGCCGATCGAGAGCGCGTGTCGTAAGTCGAGGTCGATATCCTCCAGTACCTCCGCTTTTTCGCGGAGCATCCGGTAGGCCGTCGGGACCGAGAACAGGACGGTGATCGGGTACTCGTCGAGCAGTTCGGCCCACTCCGCCGGGTCGAACTCGCCCTCGTAGGTGAAAAGCGACGCGCCCCAGAACCAGGCCCCGAGCGTGTTGATCACGCCGGTCAGCCAGCCCAGATCGCCGGTGCTCCAGTAGAGGTCGCCGGGCTGGAGGTCGACGGCGTACTTCTGGGTCGCCGCCACGCCGGCCACCCAGCGCTGTTTGTGTCGGACGCCCTTGGCCAGCCCGGTCGTCCCCGACGTGTAGTACAGCAAGGCGTCGTCCTCGCCGCCGGTGTCGGCGGGCTCGTAGTCCGTACTCGCGCCGTCGAGCGCCGGGTCGAACACGACGTCGGCGGCGGGCGCGCCGCCGCCGCGGTCGACGGTGATGACGCGCTCGACCGACGGTACGTCCTCGAGGGCGTCCGCGACCGTCTCGCGGTTGTCGGTCGTCGTCACGAGGACTTTCGCGTCGCAATCGTCGAGCCGGTAGGAAATCCCGTCCGGCCCGAAGCGTTCGTTGACGCTCCCCCAGACGGCTCCCCGTTTCAGCGTGCCGACCATCGCCACGTAGTGTTCCGGAATCCGCGGCATGTACGAGAACACGCGGTCGCCGCGCTCGACGCCGAGTTCCTCGAGGAGGTTCGCGAACTGGCTCGAGCGGTCGGCCAGTTCCCAGAAGGTCAGCTTCGTGAGTTCGCCGTCGGTGTCGACCTGATAGAGCGCGACCGTCTCGCGGTCGGTGGCGTGTCGGTCGACGGTCTCGTGTGCGATGTTCAGGTCCGTCGGTGCGTCCCAGTCGGCCGCCGCGTAGATCTCGTCCCACGAGAACCGCTCCCGTTCGACCTCGTAGTCCGAGAGGTTGTGGCTGGACACCATACACCGCCCCGGATCCCGTTTCCCGATATAATAGTATCGGTAAATTCTGCGTCTCCAACGAACATATTCTATAGGAAACTATCGCTATCCCGTGAGTTTTATCGGTTTCGTACTGCGTAAACGGTTTCGTTTTCGTATCATCGGATGGAATATGTTTTCTATCCGACTAAAATCGCTCTCGTCCTACGCGTCGTCGCGGACCCCGTCGTCGGGCCCGCCGTGACGCGTCTCCCACAGTCGCCGGGCGTCGTCGCGAACGGACGCCGGGAACGACCGCTCGAACGCGACTCGCGGCGCGATATACGCGTCTTCCCACCGCGGGTCCCACGCCGCATTCACGTACAGTCGGGAGCCGGTCTCCCCGTCCCGACGATACCGGGGGCGGTCCGCCATCGGTGCCGACGGTTCGCTGAAGATCCAGTCTCGAGACGGATGTGCTTTGAGCCAGATATCGCCGAGGACGCGGCCGAGGTCCCGCGGCGAGACGTCGTCATCGACGACGACGACCGTATCGAACAGCGACGAGAAGGCAAAGAGGATGTTGGCGAGTTGCCACTCGAAGCCGGCATAGAGGACGTTCGTCGCGACGACGCAGATCCCGAGTTCGGCCGCCGCCGGGACCTGCACCCACTCGACTGGCGAGATCCCCCAGTAGTCGTCGACGCGGTCGTACAGCGTCGCCGCCGTCACTAGCCCCGTCAGCTGCAGGTCGTCCGAAAGCGGTCGCTCGAGCGGCGAGAACGGAAGTACCGGCTCCTCGGTCGCGAGTATCCGTTCGATCGACAGCGCCATCGACGTACTCTCCGTGCCGTACTCCCACGCTTCGCGCCGGTCCGACCGGGAGTCGGGGTTGCGATCGTCGACCGTCGCCTCGATCACGACCTCGGTCGCGCTCGGGACGAGCCCGCCGTTCGTCGGGACGAGCGGCACGCGCTCCGCGACGCCACAGGCCTGTATCGGGACCTCGATGCGGTCCCTGACGGCGAGTAAGTAGGCCGCCGTCACGGTCGCCGGCGGGACGCCGAGGGCGACCGAGATCGTCCCGCCGTCCAGCAGCGACGACAGGGCCGTGGGCGTCCGGACCCGGAGCGTATCGTCGCCGATGACGGCACCGTGAACCGGTGCCCAGTGGGTCCCCGCCGCCGTCGCTACCGACGCGACGCCCAGCGTCAGGGCGGGCCAGACGTCGTCGGCGTCACGCGGCAGCGCCAGTTGCCGTATCCCGTCGACGGTTCGTGCGGCCGCCTGCCTGTCGGCGGTCGGCTCCGGCCGATCGTCGGTCGGACCCAGTTGCGTGATCGTCTCGAGGACGGCGACGAACGACGCCTCGGGGTCCAGTCCGAGGCCAAGCGCCAGCCGCGACCACGGGGCCGACTCGCGACGCTGCAGTTGGTCGGGACCGCTGAACGCACCGCTGGTGAGATCGGCACCGTCGGTCCGTTCGTACCGGAGCGCCGGGCCGTTCGCACGGAGTGCCTCCGCCGCGATGACGGGCGGCGGCACGTCGAACGGTCCCTCGAGGGACAGTAGTTCGTCGTTGCTCGCCAGCCCCTGGACGTACTGTGCGAACGGGATCATCGCTGCTTCCCTTCCCCGTCGAGGAGATCGAACCGCGCCGCCGACATGCCGGCGGTGACGAGTCGCTTCTGGGCTCGTTTCCGACGGTCGTCGGCCGTCCCGTCCGTTCGATCCCCGTCGCCGGTCGCGTCGATGTACGCCTTCGCGGTCTTGGCTTTCGAGGTCCCCACGTCGGCGCTGCCTTTCTCCTCGGGCGTCTGGTAGATGTTGAGCGGGACTTTGGGCATCCGTTCGACGCCGAACTGGTGGAAGTCGGCGTCCGGGTCGGCGTCCAGCGCGATCGCCGTCAGCACCGCCCGCGGGTCGAACGGGTCGACGTCGGCGTCGACGAACACGAAGAAATCGATGTGGAGCATCCCCCAGGTCGTGAACACGAAGTTGGCCAGTCGATGGAGATACCCCGGGTAGGGACGATCCGTCGCGATGACCCAGACGGTCCGGGAGGTAAAGCGCCACGGAACCGCCGCCTCGACGTCGAAGCCGGCGGCCTGCAGTCCGAGGGTCGCATCCGGGCCGGCCGCGGCGAGCTGGAGCGTGCTGCCGGAGTTTCGCCCGTATCCGACGCCGGTCCCTTCGACGCAAAACGGGACTCGCGGCTCCGTCCGGCGGGTTACGGCGTCGATCGCGAACGCGGGCATCGATCGCCGCGGCCCGTTCATGTACCCGAAGTAGTCGCCGAACGGCCCCTCGTCGAGCCGTTCGTTCGGGAGGACGCGGCCCTCGAGGACGACCTCCGCCGTCGCCGGGACGTACAGGTCGTTCGTCTCGCACGGGACGAGGTCGACGGGTCGGTCTTTCATGCCGCCCGCGAAGGTGGCCTCGCTCCGCCCCGCCGGGATCCACATCTCGGTCGTACACTGGACGACCGGTTCGGCACCGACGACGACCGCCACCGGCATCGGCTCGTCCCGCGGTTCGTAGTCGTAGTAATACCGGTTCGGGACCTGCTCGCCCGCCAGGAACAGCAGGCTGGCGAACGGCCCGTCGTGGATCATCATCCGGTGGCTCGACCAGCGGCCCCACCGCGTCTCCGGATCCGGTGCGACGACGGTGTGGAGGTTCGAGTACCGCCCGCCGTCGCCGCGGTGGATGTACGGCCACGGGAGCGACAGGAGATCGACGTCGTCCCCGGTCCGAACGATGTCCTTGCAGGGCGCTGCGTCGCGCTCGAGGACCCGCGGCTCCCGGGGCGATCGAAGCCGGTCGATGAGCCGCTCGTAGTACGCCGCGCCGGACAGGCCGGTCGGCAGCCCGATCGCCCGGGCGAGGTGATCCCACGGCCGACGTCGGGGCCCCCGGTACGGATCGCCGACGAGCGACGCGTCGACGGCCGTCTCCGCGATCGACTCGAACACCGGCACGTCGCCGTCGGACCGGTTGGCAAGCGCCGTGACCGCGCTCGCCTCGAGGTCCCACGAGACGGGGTCGTCGAACGAGACGAGGGCGTCCGCCTCGTCGAGACGCCGGAGGAACGCCCGGAACGAGTCCACCGTCATGGCTCGTTCTCCGAGCGGGCGCGGCGGAGCGGATCGTCCTCGAACTCGGTCCGGACGGCCTCGTAGGCGTCCAGTAACGCGGGGCGGTTCGCCGCGAGATGCTGAAACGCGATCTCGCGAAGCGCCTCGGCGGTCGAGTCGTACTGGCCGGATTCGACGAGATACCGGAGGATGACGTTGAGGTCGTCGGACCGGGTGTTGACGACGTTCGAGGTCGACTCCTGGTCCGCCGCGAGCCGGCGCAGGAGGTCCTCGTTGATCCCCGCCGCGTCGATCTCGTCGATGAGTTCGACGTACCGCTCCTCGCTGACGCTCTCGTGTGGTCCGGCGACGACGGTCAGCGGCTGCGGATCGGTGAGTTCGTCGGGATCGTTCGCGATCCGGACCCGCGCCTCGAAGATCCGCTTCGTCTCCGCGTCGGTTATCTGGAGTGTCGTTTCCGTCCGCTCCTCGTCGGGCAGGTGTTGCGCTGCCGTGATGTACTGGTTCGACATGGCCTCCCGGTGCGTATCGTTTCCGCGACCCACGTTCGTGGGGTCACGGGCCAGTGGGCCTTATGCTCTTTCTCGTCCGGAGGGTCGTTCGGCGGGCGAGAACGGGGTTCGAAACGAGAGGTATCGCCTGCCCGAGGACGCGGCCAGAGCGGTGCGGAACTGTACGGACTTTTCGAGCGGGCCCCTAGTAGCCCAGTTGCTCGCGGACGAGGACGACGGTCGTCCGACCGTCCTCGAGTTCCCGTCGGAAGATGAGCTGCTTGGCGATGGCGGACTCGACGCCGTAGGCCTCCTGTGCGCGTTCGTTCTCGAGGGGATAGGCCACCGACTCGAGGCGGTCGAGCGCGTCCTCGAGCGTCGGCACGATCTTGTTCGCGCCGCTGACGATCACGACGTTGCTCGCGGCGAAGGGGTACGCGCCGATCCGACTGCCCGAACGGTCGGCCGCGACGAGTTCGCCGGTCTGGGCGATCGCGTTGATCCCGCCGAGGAAGTAGTCGGCGGTCTGGGACTCGCGACGGGCGGCCTGCCGTTTCGCGTCGTCGTCGATGCTCCAGATCTCGTCGGCCAGGCTCTCCCACCCGTGGTCGCCCTCCGAGAGGTAGTCGGCGAAGCCGATCTCCTCGAGCGTCGTGGAGTGGCCGTTCATGACCGACGCGCCGGCGGGAATCTGCGACTGGACCGCTTCGAGGGCCTCCGCGGCCGAGTCGGCGACGACGACCTCGAAGCCGTTCGCCTCGAGGTTCTCGACGGTCGCCTCGATGGCCTCGTCGGCCGGCAGTTCGTCGAGCGTCGCGTCGATCTCGGCGTCGTCTACGTAGTCGGATTTCTGCTGGGACATTCCGTGCGTTCGTCTGGGGCCGAGATCGCCGTAAGGGT
Source organism: Natrinema saccharevitans (assembly GCF_001953745.1). NCBI lineage: Archaea > Methanobacteriati > Methanobacteriota > Halobacteria > Halobacteriales > Natrialbaceae > Natrinema > Natrinema saccharevitans. Next base: position 2,334,372 of record NZ_LWLN01000001.1, on the reverse strand, counting down.
TCGCGGATACCGGTGTTAGCTGATTACGTCGGTGTTACTTCGTCGTTCGCCGAGCCCCGATCGACCCGCGTTCCGCGAGCCAAACGACTAACACGTCGTCCGTGGTCGACGACGTATGCGGGACTTTCACGTCCACTCGAACTACTCGGACGGCGAGTTCCTCCGGTCGATGGTCCGAGCGGCCGAGGCGGCCGGCCTCGAGGGTGTCGGCTTCGCCGACCACTGCAACGTGGCCTCGCGCGAGCGGCCCGAATCGATGCGGGGGGTCTACGGCTTCAACCTCGATCTCACCTACGAGCGCCGCCGTCGGGGGATCGAGCGGCTGCGCGAGGCGTTCGACCTCGAGATCTACGACGCCGTCGAGATGGACTACGATCCGCGCGACGAGGCGGCCATCGACGCCTTCCTCTCGGAGGCGGGCTTCGAGTACGCGATCGGTAGCGTCCACGACGTCGCCGGCAACAACGTCCAGGTCGCGTCCCACTTCGCGTCGATGTCCGACGCCGAACGCGACGCGGTCGTCGACGAGTACTTCGATCGGCTGGTCGCGCTCGTCGAGTCGGAACTGTTCGATATCGCGGCCCACGTCGACCTGCTCGAGCGGACGCCGCCGCTGCGGGGGCGGGCGACCGAGGACCACTACCGGCGCGTGGCGCGGGCGCTCGCCGACTCGCGGACGGTGCCGGAGGTAAACGCCGGCCGGGCGCTTTCCGACGCCGGCGTCGTTCACCCGGCCGAGCGGTTCCTCGAGGTCCTTCGCGACCACGACGTGGCCGTCACCGTCGGCACCGACTCCCACCGCCCCGACGAACTCCCCGACCGGGCCGCCTTCCTCGAGGACTTCCTCGACGAGTGGGGACTCGAGACGGTCGAGCCGGACGGACTCGCGGCCGAGCCGTGAACGGACGGGAGCCGTCCCGTTCGATTCAACTCCGAGAAACGATACACTCGTTCCCGGTCGAATGTGACGAACGGAGACGGGTTCTCCGGCTACCGTAATGATCGTTCACACATATTCTTCAATGTACGTCCATTCTTCACGAAAGATCCTTGGTAATCTATAGCAAAGTCTTTAGGTCGCGTGGAGCGAACTCGAGGGTACGGTCGACCATCGGCCACTGATCCACTATGAGCGACGACGAACTCATCTGGCGAATCGCGGGCGGTTCCGGCGACGGGATCGACTCGACGAGCCAGAACTTCGCCAAGGCGCTGATGCGCTCGGGGCTCGACGTATTTACCCATCGGCACTATCCGTCGCGGATTCGCGGCGGCCACACCTACGTCGAGATCCGGGCCGCGGACCGCGAGGTACAGTCACGCGGGGACGGCTACAACTTCCTGCTCTCGCTGGGCGATTCCTTCGCCCGCAATCCACAGGAGGAGGCCTACTACGGCAACGAGGAGATCAAGCCGCTCTCGGAGAACTTAGACGACCTCCGCGAGGGCGGGATCATCGTCTACGACGAGGGCCTCATCAGCGAGGAGGACGTCGAAGCGATCGATCTCCACGATCGCGCCGAGGAAAACGACTGGCACGTCTTCCCGATGGACCTGCGCGGACTCGCGCGGGAACACGGCCGCGAGGTCATGCGCAACACCGCCGGCGTCGGCGTCACCGCCGCCCTGCTGGACATGGACCTCGAGCACATCGAGGATCTGATGTCCGACGCGATGGGCGGCGACGTCCTCGAGGCGAACCTCGAGATCCTCCACGAGGCCTACGAGACGACGCGCGAGGAGTACGAGTTCGAACACGACCTGCGGGCCCCCGAGGGCTCTCACGACGCCGAGCAGGCGCTGCTGTCGGGTTCGAACGCGATCGCCTACGGCGCGATCGACGCGGGCTGTCGGTTCATCGCCGGCTATCCGATGACGCCGTGGACGGACGTGTTCACGATCCTCACGCAAAACTTCCCCGACATGGGCGGGGTCTCCGAGCAGGTCGAGGACGAGATCGCCGCGGCCGCGCTGGCCGTCGGCGCGAGCCACGCCGGCGTCAAGGCCATGTCCGGCTCCTCCGGCGGCGGCTTCGCGCTGATGAGCGAACCGCTCGGGCTCGCCGAGATGACCGAGACGCCGGTCGTCCTCGTCGAGTCGATGCGGGCCGGCCCCTCGACCGGGATGCCGACCAAGCCCGAACAGGCCGACCTCGAACACGTCCTCTACACGAGTCAGGGCGACTCCCAGCGGGTCGTCTTCGCGCCCGGTACCATCGAGGAGGCCTACGAGCAGACGCGGCTGGCCTTCGACATCGCCTGGGACTACCAGATCCCGGCGATCGTCATCTACGACCAGAAGCTCTCCGGCGAGAACACCAACGTCGACGTCGACTTCTTCGACCGCGAGGTCTCGCCTGACCTGGGCTCGACGCTGACCGAGGACGAACTCCGGGAGGCCGCCCACGACAACTCCGGAAAGTTCAAGCGATTCAACTACGACGACGCCGAGAACGGCGTCGCGCCGCGCTCGATCCCCGGCCAGAAGGGGGGGCGTTTCCTCGCGACCGGCAACGAACACAGTCCGGTCGGCCACATCAGCGAGGACCCCGACAACCGCGTCGCCCAGATGGACCGCCGCCTCGAGAAACTCGAGTCCATCCGCCGAGAACTCGACGAGGAACGCGAGTCCACCCAGACCTACTTCGGCGACGAGACGGCCGACTACGGCGTCATCACGTGGGGCTCGAGTCAGGGCGCGGTCGCGGAGGCCATCGAGCGGCTCAACGAGAACGGCCACTCCGTGCGGGGCCTCAGCGTCTCCGACATGACGCCGTTCCCCGAGAAAGAGGTGACCGAGTTCCTCGAGAGCGTCGACGAGGCGATGGTCGTCGAGATGAACGCCACGGCGCAGTTCCGGGGCCTGCTCCAGAAGGAACTGGGCCGGTTCGGCGAGAAGCTCACGAGCCTGCTGAAGTACAACGGCAACCCCTTCGAGCCCGCCGAAATCGTCGAGGGCTACCAGGTCAACCTCGCCGAGGAGGACCGCGAACCGACCGCACAGGTACGAATCGAACCCGCTGCAGGTGACTGACAATGAGCGCATTCAACGCAATCGGTGAGGAGCGAGAGATCGACCGGGACGAGTTCACCCCCGGCGTCGAACCGCAGCCGACCTGGTGTCCGGGCTGTGGCGACTTCGGCGTCCTGAAATCCCTGAAACAGGCGCTGCCGGAGGTCGGTAAGACCCCCGAAGAGGTGCTGACCGTCACCGGAATCGGCTGTTCGGGCAAGCTGAACAGCTACCTCGACACGTACGGCTTCCACACCATCCACGGCCGCTCGCTGCCGGTCGCCCGCGCGGCCAAGCTGGCGAATCCGGACCTCGAGGTCGTCGCCGCGGGCGGGGACGGCGACGGCTACGGGATCGGCGGCAACCACTTCATCCACACGGCCCGGGAGAACCACGACATGACCTACATCGTGTTCAACAACGAGATCTTCGGGCTGACGAAGGGCCAGACCTCGCCGACGAGCCCGAAGGGCCACAAGTCGAAAACGCAGCCCTCGGGCAGCGCGAAGACGCCGATCCGGCCGCTCTCGCAGTCGCTGACCGCCGGCGCGAGCTACATCGCCCGCACCGCCGCGGTCAACCCCAACCAGGCCAAGGAGATCATCGCCGAGGCCATCGAACACGACGGCTTCGCCCACGTCGACTTCCTGACCCAGTGTCCGACCTGGAACAAGGACGCCCGACAGTACGTTCCGTACATCGACGTCCAGGAGTCCGACGACTACGAGTTCGACGTCACCGACCGCGCGGAAGCCGCCGAGATGATGCGCGAGACCGAGGACGTCCTCAACGAGGGGACCGTCCTCACGGGCCGGTATTACGTCGACGAGGACCGGCCGTCCTACACCGAAGAGAAGGCCGCCGTCGGCGAACTCCCGGACGAACCGCTGGCGGAACGGTACTTCGACGACGACGCCGAGTGGGAGCGCAGCTACGACCTCCTCGAGCGTCACACGTAGTCCTGCTCGCCGAAGCGTGGCCGACCTTTTTTCGACCGTCGAGCCCCGAGCGATGCGGTCAGTCGCCGGCACCGAACCCGCCGGCGAACAGCTTCGAGACGTAGCTCAGGACCAGCAAGGTGACGACGAGACCGGCGAGCAGGCGCGAATCGAACTCGTACAGCGCCTCGCGGACGCCGTAGGCGACGACTATAGTAGCTCTTGAAAGTCAATGCACACCCGATCGAAGGACACCGTTGTGATCGGTGTGTAAATCGTTTCAAGAGCTACTATAGCGCCCCCATCAGCAGCGCCGTTCCGCCGGCCCGCCGCGAGGCGTACGCGGGATCGACCGACTCGTCGTAGTTGGCGTGGAGGTCCGCCCGCCCGCGAACGGCGATGAGCCACGCCAGTCCGAGGATCGCGAGCCCACAGCCGATCCAGACGACGCCGCTGATGAGAGTCGGAGCGACCACGATAGTTGCCCTGGGCTCAGCGCGAGGATAAATCACGCGATTTCGGGCCCGAGATGGGTGTTCTCCGGCGTCTTCCGTTCGGATACACGTCGTTTTCGTATACAAAAGATATTTTTCCGCCGGAGCAAAACGTACGCTCATGAGTACGCAGGCGACGGAAGACCGCATCCTCGAGGTCCTCGAGGAGGACGCCCAGGCGTCCTACGCCGAGATCGCCGATCGGGCGAACGTCTCGAAGCCCACGGTACGAAAGTACATCAACCAGCTCGAGGAGGAGGGGGTGATCGTCGGCTACTCGGCCGACATCGATCCGAAGAAGCTCTCGAGCCAGACGATCGCGATGGTCGGACTCGACGTGGCGAGCGAGCGGTACGTCGAGGCGACGAAAGCGATCAAGGATCTCGAGGAGGTCGAGGCGCTGTACAGTTCCAGCGGCGACCACATGTTGATGGCCGAAGTGCGCGCCGAGGACGGCGACGCCCTGGGCGAGATCATCTCCGCGGACCTCCTCGAGATCGACGGCGTGACCGCGGCCCATCCCTCGTTCCTCCAGGAGCGTCTCAAGTAACGCGCCTCGCCGTTCGTCGCCGGTCGTTGGGACCGACGTTTTCCCCGTGGCCGCCGTAGCCGTCACCGAGCGATGCCTACCTACGAACGCGAGACGACCGTTCGATCGCCCTTCGAGGACGTCTGGGCCTTCCACTCGCAGATCTCCGGCCTCGAGGGGCTGACGCCCGACTGGATGAACCTGCGCGTCGAGCGCGTGATCGGGCCCGACGGGGAGCCGGATCCGAACGTCCTCGAGCCCGGCTCCGAGATCGCGCTCTCGATGCGGCCCTTCGGCGTCGGGCCGCGCCAGCACTGGACGTCGGTGATCACGGCGCGCGAACGCGAGGACGGCTCGGCGTATTTCCGGGACGAGATGGTCCACGGCCCGTTCGACCGCTGGGAACACACCCACTCGTTCTACGCCGACGGCCGACGGACCCGGCTCCGGGATCGAGTCACCTACGAACTCCCGCTCGGCGGTCTCGGGGACGCGATCGGCCCGCTCTCGAATCTGGGGTTCGAGGCCATGTTCCGGGCGCGCCACCGGCTGGCGAAGGCCCGCCTCGAGTGACCGAGCCGCGGTCGGATTCGACACCCGAACCAGTCCCGTTTTGCCCATCGCCGACGTATCGAGGTGTATGACCGACGAGGGGATCGATCGGCGGCGGTTCATCGGCGCGCTCGCGGCGGGAGCAGGCGCGGGCATCGCCGGCTGTCTCGGCGAGGACGGATCCGAGGACGGTTCCTCCGCGCAGGTGTACGAACCCTCGCTCGAGGGCATCGAGGACGGGCCGTTCGAGTACCCCGAGGGGATGACCTGTGCGGTCTGTGGGATGACCGCCGCGGACTTTCCCGAATCGAGCCAGCTCCGTCACGAGAACGGGCAGGCTGCCGTGTTCGAGTCGCCGGGCTGTCTGTTCGCGTACGTGGTCTCGTCGACGCCGGACTCGCCGATCGACGGCGCGTGGACGGTCGATCGCAAAACCGGCGAGCAGATCGACGCGACCGAGGCCCACTACGTCCTCATCACCGACGAGACGGCGGTCGACGATCCGATGGGAATCGATCCCAAAGCGTTCGCCGACCGCGAGGACGCCCTGAGCTACCTCGAGGCGTGGGAGGCCGAGGACCTCTCGCCCGAGGACGACATCATCACCGGACTCGAGCCGGTCGACCTCGAGATCGCGGCGATCTACCGCCCGCACCGGGTGCCCGACGAGTAGTTCGGGTTCGGTCGGTTTCGGAAGCCGTTTGTGGGATCGCACGGGAGCGATGGACGTGCGCGTCGACCGCGAGCCGGCACCGCTGCTCGCCCTCGGGGTCGCGGTGGCCGCGGCGAGTACCAGCGCCGTCCTCGTCCGCTGGAGTGCGGCCCCGAGTTCGGTCGCGGCGTTCTACCGCGTTCTCTTCACGACGGTACTGGTCGCGCCAGTCGCCGCGACCCGCCACCGCGGGGCCTTCACACGGCTCTCCGTCCGGGACCTCGCGGGCGCGGTCGTCGCCGGCGTCGCGCTGGCGGTCCACTTCGCCGCGTGGTTCGAGAGTCTCGCACACACCAGCGTCGCCGCCAGCGTCACGCTCGTCCAGAGCCAGCCGGTCTTCGTCGCGCTGGGGGCGTGGCTGGTCCTCGGCGAGCGACTCACGCGAGCGACCGCCGCCGGGATCGCCGTCGCGCTCGCGGGGGCGACGGCGATGTCGCTCGGCGACGCTGGCGGTTCGGCCCTCGCCGGGACGACGACGTACGGCAACGCCCTCGCCCTGCTCGGCGCGGTGACCGTCGCCGGCTACGTGCTGGCCGGCCGCTCGATCCGCCAGCGGGTCCCGCTCTTTCCCTACGTCACCGTCGTCTACGGTGCCTGCGCGGTCGCGCTCTTCGCCCTCGTGGGCCTGCAGGGCCACGCCTACGTCGGCTATCCGCCCCGCGAGTGGGCGCTCTTTCTCGCGCTGGCGGTCGGCCCCGGCCTCCTCGGCCACACGGTGAGCAACTGGGCGCTCGCTCACCTCGAGTCGGTCGTCGTCAGCGTCGCCTGGCTCGGCGAACCGGTCGGCGCGACGCTGCTCGCGCTCGCCCTGCTGGGGGAGGTCCCGACCCCGGTCACGATCGCCGGCGGCCTCGTCGTAATCGCCGGCGTCGCGGTGACGACGCTCGAGCGGGACCGGCGCGCCGACGCGGCGGGCTGAAGCTGGAGTGAGTTCGAACCCGCCAGCGCCGCGACCACTGCTGTCGGCGGCCCCGCGTCGCGATTCGAGCAGTCTGCGAGGACTGTGACCGACCGCTCGTCGAATTGGCCGTCGGCGAGTCGGCGACCGACCCGTGGCTCGAGGTGGCCGGCGTCGCCCTCGCGGACGAATCGCCGTCCGAGCCCCGAGACGGCTCAGTCGTCGGCCGCGGGATCGGCGGTCTCGCCGAGCGGCTCGATGTCGACGTCGATCTCCGCGGCCGCGGCCTTGTACTCGGGGATCTTCGCGCGCTCATCGAGGACGTGGTTCGTCAGCTTGTTCGCCGACGCGGCGGCGAAATGCGGCGTCGTCCAGACGACGCCCTCCGTCGTGTCCTCGGTGACGTGGGCCTCGAGTGTGATCTCGCCCCGCCGCGAGCGCAGGCGGACGTACTCGCCGTCCTCGATCCCGTACCGCTCTGCGTCCGCGGGATGCACGTCCACGAAGTTCTCCGGGGTCTGCTTGTTCAGCGTCGGCGAGCGGGTACTCATCGTCCCGGTGTTGTAGTGTTCCTCGAGGCGGGCGGTCGTGAGGATCAGCGGGTACTCGTCGTCGGGGGTCTCCGCGGGCGGGGTGTGTTCGACCCCCTCGATGTGGCCCAGACCGCTCTCGGTCTCGAACTCGTCCTCGTAGAGGAACGGATCACCCTCGTCGCCGGGCTCGTAGCAGGGCCAGTGCAGCCCCTCCTCGCCGAGCAGGTCGTAAGTCATCCCGTGGTAGCTGGGACAGACCTGCCGGAGTTCCTCGAAGATCTCCTCGGGGTCCGCGAAGTCGAACCCCTTATCGAACAGCCGCGTCCCGATCTCGGTCAGGATCTCCCGGTCGTGTCTCGTGTTCTCGTGGACTTTTCCGACGCCGCGCATCCGCTGGACCCGCCGGTCGGTATTGGTGACGGTGCCGCCCCGTTCGGCCCACGTCGTCGCCGGCAGGATCACGTCGGCGTAGTCCGCGGTCTCCGTGTGGAAGATGTCCTGCACGACGGTGAACTCGAGGTCCGCGAGCCGCTCGGCGACGGCGTTGGCGTCGGGTTCGCTCATGACGGGGTTCTCGCCCATGACGTAGAGGCCCTTGATCGAGTCGCCCGCCTCGTAGGAAATCTCGACGTTCGTCAGCCCGGGCTCGTCGGGGATCTCGAAGCCCCACACGTCTTCGACCGATTCGCGGGCCTCGTCGTCGTCGACCAGCTGGTAGCCCGGCAGGACGTTCGGCATCGCGCCGACGTCACAGGTCCCCTGGACGTTGTTCTGGCCCCGCAGTGGGTTGACGCCGGTGCCGGGCCGCCCGAGGTTGCCGGTGATCAGCGCGAGGTTGATCTCGTTTTGCACGTTGTCGACGCCGCAGGCGTGCTGGCTCATCCCCATCCCGGTGAAGATGGCCGCGTTGTCGGCCGTCGCGTACTGCTTCGCGGCCAGTTCGATCGCCTCGAGCGGGACGCCACACTCCTCGGCCGCGGCTTCTTTGTCGAAGTCCTCGAGCGTCGCTTTCAGGTCCTCGAACCCTTCGGTGCGCTCCGCGACGAAGGCCTCGTCGATCCAGCCGTCCTCGGGGTTCTCCTCGTGGTGCTCGAGGATCGTCTTGAGGACGATGTTCAGCAGCGGGATGTCGGTGCCCGGATTCAGTTGCAGGTGCTGGTGGGGGTCGGTGTCGTCGATCTCGAACGACCGCGTCGTCTTGTTCGCGTGGGGGTCGACCTGGATGACGGTCGCGCCCTCCAGCACCGCCTGCCGGAAGTACTGGCTGTTCGCGATGGGGTGTTGCTCGCCCGGGTTCGCGCCCTGAATCCAGAACAGGTCCGCCTCTTCGCGGAGGTCGCGCATACTGTTGGTCATCGCTCCCGCGCCGAGACTCGTCCGCAGCGCCCAGACCGTGGAGGCGTGGCACATCCGCGTGCAGTTGTCGACGTTGTTGGTGCCGTACCGGCGGGCCAGCTTCTGGAGGAGGTAGTTCTCCTCGTTCATCACTTTCGAGGAGCCGAAAAAGCCCATCGCGTCCGGGCCGTACTCCTCGCGGATCCGCTCGAGTTCGTCGGCGACGTACTCGTAGGCCTCCTCCCAGGAGGCCTCGCGGAACTCGCCGTCCTCCTTGATCCGCGGCTCGGTGAGCCGGTCCTCGTGGTCGACCACCTCCGTCGCCGCGCCGCCTTTGATGCAGATCCGGCCCTCGTTGACCGGGGCTTCGCCCCACGGCATGAACCGGACGTCGCCGGACTCCTCGCCCGGTTGTACTTTGATCCCGCAGCCGACCCCGCAGTACGGACAGATCGTCTTGACTGGCTCCTGTTGATCGCTGGACATCGAGGTTGCACCCGTTGCCCGACCGGTCCACACCCACGTGCATGATGTTTTCTACCATGATGGTGGTATGTGGCGCTCGATTGACAGTCGCAAGGTTTCTTTACAGGCTGTCGAGGCGAATGCCACGGGGCTTGACCCCGAGGTGGTTCACGCTGGCCCACGGGTGATGCTCGCGTTATCGTAGCCACTGACAGTCATTGCACACCTGATCGCACGATAGCGTTGCGATCAGTGTGTGGATCGTTTCAGTGGCTACGATAGTGCAACCGGGCTCGTCGACGGATGAAACAGTAGTTGCCCTACGTCAGCTCCGGCGGAAGATCGTCGACACCACACGCCTGGAGTACTTGGCGAACGTGGAAATCCTTCTCCGACGGATCATCGTTCTGTAACGCTTCCTCTAAATGTTGTCTCGATTCAGTACTTAGCTCCCCCATTTCGTTCCACAGTATGCTCGGTAGACGATTTAAATTGTTTGATGCCTTTTCTGATTTCCTGTGGACAGTTCTCCTCCGCGGTCCTCGGGCACATCGGTCCCGGATCGAGGTCACCGGGACAACACCTACGGACCACTGTGCCAAACGGCCCCACGATGGAACTCTCCGCCTCACTCGTCGCTTCGAAGGCCCGCGAGTACCGCGAGCGGGAGCCGCTGTACGCCGTCGAGGCCGAACAGCTCGAGACGCTGCCGGCCGCCTTCGCGGCCGGCGAGTACGGCCGCCGGGACGCCGTCTGGGTCGTCCGGTGGTACTACCGGCGCTTCCTCGGCGATTACCCCGACGACGAGCGCCGCGCGGCCGAGGACCGCTTCCGGAACAACGACTTCGACGCCGTCCGCGACGCCATCGCCGAGGCCGTCGGGGCGGGCGACGCCACGGAGGCAGTCGACGCGCTGACTCGCCTCGAGGCCGTCGACGTCCCCGTCGCCGCGGCGTTTTGCATGTTCCTCGATCCCGACGAGTACGTCGTCGTTGGCCCACGGGAGTGGGCTGTGCTTCGCGAGGCCGACGAACTCGAGCGGCCCTACCCCGATCCGCCGTCGGCGTCGGGCTACGAACGCTACCTCGAGCGCTGCCGGGCCCTCACCGACCGGTTCGATTGCGACTGCTGGACGCTGTACCGGGCGCTCTGGCGGCTCGCCGACTGATACGGATGCCGTCCCGATGTCCCGGCGCAACCGCCGCTCGGGTCGCGGTTGCGCCGGCAATGGCTGACAGTGGTCCGTCCGAGTACTGACTCCGCCTCGACTGTCCGCCCCCAGCCGCCGTCACCGGGGCGTTCCCGTCGGCGGGACGCTTTTGGGACCGCTGGACGAACGCTTGGCTATGTCCCTCGAGTCCGACCGGTCCGCCGTCGTCCTCGCGGGGGGCCACTCGACCCGCTTTGGCGACGCGGACAAGGCCGTCGCCGACCTCGCGGGTACGCCGATGCTCCGCCGGGTCGTCGACCGCCTCGATTCGATCGTCGACGAGGTCGTCGTCAACTGCCGAGAGGACCAGGTACCGGCGATCGAGGACGCGCTCGCGGGCGGCCCAGCGGCGACGTTCGCCGTCGATCCGGTCCCGGACCGCGGACCGATGGCGGGCATCATGACCGGTCTCCGGGCCGCGACCGGGGAGTACGCCGCCGTCGTCGCCTGCGACATGCCCTTCGTCGACCCGGCACTGATCGCCCACTGCTTCGAGCGGGCCGCCGGCCGCGAGGCCGCGGTGCCCCGCGTCGACGACCAGTGGTTCCAGACCACGCAGGCCGTCTACCGAACCGACCCGATGATCGCGGCCTGCGAGCGCGCCTTGAAGCGGGGCGACCGCCGGATCGTCGAACCGCTGTCGGACCTCGACTACGCCGTCGTCGACGAGGACGAGGTCCGCGAATACGCGTCGCTCGAGACCTTCGAGAACGTAAACACCCGCGAGGAGTTCGCGGCGGCGGCCGAGCGGCTCGCGACCGACTCCTGATCAGCGCTCGAGGACCTCGACGATCGGCTCGTCGTCGATCATCCGCGCCAGGACGACCCGTGAGACGGCCGGCGCTCGCTCGAGCAGCTCCCGGCCGATCGCCGCGGCGGTCTCGCGCAGTTCCGGTCCGTCGACCTTGTTGAGTAGCGGGACGACCGTCGCGCCCTCGGGGACCCCTCCCAGCCCGCCGCGGTCGCTCGCGAGGACCCGGGCCACGTCGACGGGGCGGATCGCGTCGCCGCGATCGAGGCCGGTGATCGCCGCCACCCGCTCGGGCCGGTGGACCGTCTCGGCCGCGAGCGGTTCCCCGACGGCCCGGACGCTCGCGATCGGAATGACGGTGTCGACGCTCGTGGGGAGTTGTGGCTCGCGGTCGTTCGGGGCCTTGAACTCCCGGGTCCGCGCCCCGTCGGCCTTGACGAGGACGAGGTCGGCGGCGTCCGCGAGGCCGTCGACGACCGCGGGATCGTAGCCCGCGTAGCGGTCCTCGCCGTCCCGTTCGGGGACGATCCCGATCGGCCACGATTCGGCGCGCTCGAGCGCCGCCGCGGGGTCGTCCGTGACGGCGACGCGATCGACGCGGCGGTCGAAGATGGGGATCCGGACCGTCGCGGTCACGGCCGCTCGGAGCGACCGCTCGCGGGCGGCTCGGGCCGCCAGCGCGTACAGCGTCGTCTTCTTCCCGCCCGCGCCGACGACTGCGACGAGGCCGGACTCGACCCGGAGCGCCTCGAGGGGGTCCATACCGGTGCTACGACGGACGCCGGCTAATCCTTTGGGCCGGATGGTTGCCGATACGCGGGACTCTACGACTCCTTTATCGGAGACAGTCGCGTAGGGAGACCGACTGACAATGAGTTCGATTCTCGTCTGTTACGGCACCGGAGAGGGACAGACCGCGACGGTCGCCGACCGAATCGTCGACGTCCTCGCCGACCGCGGCCACGACGCCACCGCGCTCGACGCCGCCGATCTCCCGCCCGCGTTCGATCTCGAGGCGTTCGACGCCGTCCTCGTCGGGGCGTCGATCCACGTGGGGAAACACCAGCCGGCCGTTCGGGAGTTCGTCAGCGCCAACCGCGACGCGCTGGCCGCGCGGCCGACCGGGTTCTTTCAGCTGTCCCTGTCCTCCGCCGTGACCGACGAGGCCCGGCGGGCGGACGCGGCCGGCTACGTCGACGCGTTCCTCGAGGAGACGGGCTGGCGTCCCGACCGGATCGCCCGCTTCGGCGGCGCGCTCCGGTACTCGAAGTACGGCTTTCTCAAGCGGGTCGTGATGAAACGGATCGCCCGGGAGGCGACCGGCGACACGGACGCGTCCCGCGACTACGAGTACACGGACTGGCACGAGGTCGAGGCGTTCGCCGCAGACTTCGCCGCGTTCGTCGAGGGTCGTCTCGGCGCGCGGTCGCCCGAACCGGACGGCCGGCGGTGACTCGACCGTCCGTGACTCGGCCCGTCCTTCCCCGGTCGTCCGTTCTCGCATCGGTGGCGACGGTCGTACTGACGAGTACCGCGACGACGGTGGGGCTGTTCGTTCCCGGCTTCTATCGCGACGCGCCGGTCCTCCTGCCGCAGGTGTACGGACAGGACCTGCTGACGCTCGTCGTCGCCGTCCCCGCGCTGGTCGCGTCGCTGTTCTTCGCGGTCCGGGGCTCGCTCAGGGCGTACGTCGCCTGGCTCGGCGTAACCGGCTACCTGCTGTACACGTACGCCTCCTACGCCTTCATGACCGCGTTCAACGAACTGTATCTCGTCTACGTCGCGTTGCTCTGGCTGACGCTGTTCGCGTTCGTCGACGGGATGGCCCGTCTCGATCCCGCCGCACTGAAACGGCGGATCGGCGAGTCCTCGGTCCGGTCGTACGTGGCCTTTCAACTCCTGTTGGTCGGACTGGTCTCGGCTCTCTGGCTGTCGGCGGTCCTCCCGGCGATCCTCGCGGGGACTACACCGCCGAGCATCGCCGATGCCGGGCTCCCGACGTCCGTCATCTACTCGCTCGACCTCGGGATCGTCGTTCCGGCGTTCGCGCTGTCGGCGCACTGGCTTCGGAACCGCCGGCCGTGGGGGTACGCGTTCACCGCGGTCCTGCTCGTCAAGATCGCAACCCTCGGCGGGGCCGTGCTGGCGATGACGCTGTTTATGATCCGCGACGGTCAGTCGGTGCCGGCCCCGCAAATCGTCATCTTCGGTGCGTTGACGCTCGTCGGCGCAGTCCTGACGGGTCGGTTCTTGTATTCCATCGGTCCGGAGACGGGGCCCGTCGTCGACTGATCGGCGTCTATAGTCCGAGTATCTCCCGTGCCTGCGCCGGGTCGCGGCCCCCCCCCCCCCCCCGCGAGCGGATCGCCGCTGCTCGCGCTTTTAACACCGGCCAGTTCGTATGGGTGTCCATGACACCGTCCGACGCGAGCGGCCGCGACCCGGCGTTCCGATTCGACTACCAGCCACCGACGATCCGGTTCGGGACCGGCTGCGTCGACGACCTCGCGGCCGAACTCGAGGCGCTGGGCCTCGAGCGGGCGCTGGTCGTCTGTGGCTCGACCGTCGGGAGTACGCCCGCGGTCGTCGACTCCGTCACGGAGGGGTTGGGCGACCGGCTGGCCGGCGTCTTCGCCGGGACGACGCCGAGAAAGCGGCTCGCGACGGCGATCGAGGGACGCGAACGCCTGCAGGCCGCGGACGCGGACGCGCTCGTGGCCCTGGGCGGCGGCAGCAGCCTCGACGTGGCGACGGCTATCAGCGTCCTCGCGGCGGACGATCGCACTCACGAAGACGTCGCCGCCGAGTTCGCAGAAACGGGGACGATCGCGGTGCCCGACGAGGGGCTGGTGCCGATCGTCACGGTTCCGACGACGTTGGCCGGGGCCGACCTCTCGATGGTCGCGGGCGTCACCGCCGCGCCCGACTCGAGCCCGGTCGACGAGGAGAGCGGCGGCGGCATCTCGGGTCCCGACCTGATGCCCGCGGCGGCGGTCTACGACCCGGAACTGGTCGCGACCACGCCCGACTCGATACTGGCGGGCTCGGCCATGAACGGCTTCGACAAGGGGATCGAGACGCTCTACGCGAGCAACGCCACGCCGGTGACCGACGCGACGGCGAGACGCGGCCTCGAGACGCTCGCGGACGGCCTCCGGACGTTCGGCGACGGCGACCGCTCGATCGAGACGTTCGAGACGATCCTCGAGGGGATCGTCCTCGTGCAGTACGGCATCTCCCGGCCCGGCGAGACGACGGCCTCGATCGCTCACGCCTTCGGCCACGCCCTCACCCGGACCCACGCGGTCCAGCAGGGCGCGGCTCACGCCGTCGTCGTCCCGCACGTCCTCGCGTATCTCTTCGAGCGGGAGGGTGTCGACGCGCGAGCCGGCGCGCTCGCGGACGCGCTCGGCGTCGACGACGCGGCGGACCGCGAGGCCGCGGTCGTCGAGGCGGTCACCGAGATCCGGGACGCGCTCGAGGTGCCCGCGCGGCTCCGGGACGTCGACGGCCCCGAGCCCGAGGAGTTCACGGCGGTCGCCGAGGCGGTCCTCGCGGATCCGTTCATGACCAACGCGCCGCCGGGGCTCGAGCCGACCGTCGACGAAATCGAGGGGGTTCTCGAGGCGGCGTGGTAGAGGGGTTTCAGCGGTCGGTACCGATCCGCGACTCTCCGACGGCCGTCGGCGGTTCGACGCCGCGGTGGAACGGCGAGACTAGTCTGACGAGATAGATCGACAGGACCGTTCCGCAGGCGGTCAGGAGGAAGCAGACGGTCGGATTCCCGAGGTCGATCAACCGCAGGAGACTGAGGCCGACCCCGCCGATCACGAACGAGAGCACCTGCTCGACGCCGGCCCAGTCCGGGAGCTGATCGGCGAGGCCCTCTCGGTAGTACGCGACGTACCAGAAGCCACCGCACGCGCCGAGTACCACTGCAGGCCAGTACTCGCGGGGAGCCGGAAGCCCGGCGTCGAAGTGGACGATCGAGGCGTACAGCGGGAGTCCGACGAGCAACGCCACGAACTCGCCGCGACGCCCGTCCGGAACCTGCCAGCTCCCGTCGTCCCGGAACCACTCGCGGAGCCGTTGCCGCCGTGCCATCGGCCGTTCGATTCATCGCAATCGACTGTGAATCGTTCCATCACGCCTCGTCGGCGTAGGACGGCCGCTCGGCGTACTCGATCGGGTCGCGAACGCCGACGTTTCGGAACGCCTGCAGCCGGAACGCGCAGGCGTCGCAGGTGCCACAGGCGGGTTCGTTCTCCCGGTAACAGCTCCAGGTGTGTTCGTAGGGCACCTCGAGTTCGACGCCGCGCTCGGCGATGTCGGTCTTCGAGTGCTCGACGAACGGCGCTTCGACCGAGATCTCGGTCTCGGGTTTGGTCCCGACGTCAACCACATCCTCGAACGCCTCGAAGAACGCGGGGCGACAGTCGGGATACCCCGAAAAGTCCTCGCTGTGGGCCCCGATGAAGACCGCCTCGCAGTCATTGGCCTCGGCGTAGGAGACGGCCATCGCCAGCAGATTGGCGTTCCGGAAGGGAACGTAGGAGGTCGGAATCTCGTCGCTCTCCATGTCCGCGTCGGCGACCGCAATCTCGTCGTCGGTCAGACTCGAGGCCCCGATCGCCGAGAGGTGGTCGGTCTCGAGCCGCAGGAAGTCGGCCGCGTCGAACTCGTCGGCCAGCCGGCGGGCACACTCGAGTTCCCGGTCCTCGGTGCGCTGGCCGTAGGAGGTATGGAGGGCGTAGATCTCGTAGCCCCGGTCGCGGGCGACGGCGGCGGCGGTGGCGCTGTCCATTCCGCCGGAGAGGAGGACGACGGCGCGTTTGGCGGACGATTCGTCGGTCGGAGAGTTACTGGTGGCAGTCATGGTCGGATCGATGAGTGTTACGTCTCGGGGGCGTCGTTCCAGAGGTCGACGTGCAGGCGTGGCGTGTACCGGAAGCCATGCTCCATCGCGAGGTCGGCGACTCGGGTCCGCGTCTCCGCGAGGCGCTCGCGGGTCGCGCCCTCGGGCATCAGGAGGACGTCGTCGTCGCGGATCGGGACCGCGGCGGCGTCGCGGAGATCGTCGAGCAATTCCAGGATCTCCGGCATGTCGTCGCCGTCGGTCACGACGAACTTCAGCTGGACGTCGTAGGTCTCGACCAGCCGGGCGAGCGTGTCCACGTCGATCCGGTCGCGCTCGTGGCGCGTTTCCCACTCGCCCGCGTCGGCGTCCGCCGGCGCGCGCTCCGGCGTCGGCGTGCTGCTCTCGAGCTTCGGGCTGATCGAGGCGAGGTCGATCGGCGCGTCCCGGTAGATCGTCCCGTTGGTTTCGACGGTGGTGTGATACCCCCGCTCGTCGAGAGCCTCGAGCAGGTCGACACTCTCCTGGTGGAGCAGCGGTTCGCCGCCGGTCAGGACGACGTGGTCGGCGTCGCGGGTCCCGATCTCGGCGAGGATCTCCTCGAGACCGAGCCACGCGTGGGTGGGCTCCCAGGAGGTGTGATAGGAGTCACAGAACCAACACCGGAGGTTACAGCCGCTCGTGCGGACGAACGTCGACGGAACGCCGGCGAGGGTTCCCTCCCCCTGCAGGGAGTGAAACAACTCGTTGATCGGCAGGCCGTCCGGCGTCTCCTCGCCGCCGGTTTCCGTGCCGGACTCGCGATCGACGGAGTCGGAAACCGGCATCTCAGAACCCGCTCCCCCCGCAGAGTTCGCTCGTCTCGCTGACCTGTACGGCGACGTCGGTGACCGTCTCGGGCAGGGCCGCGGCGAGCTTTCGCTCCAGGACGACGCTCATCACCTCCGCAGTCGGCGGGTTCTCGAGGACGACGACGCCGTCCCCGTCGCCGGCCGCCTCGAAGGCCTCGATCAGTGGGTCGCCGACCTCGAGCAGGAACCGGTGGTCCCACTCGGATATTACGTCTGTAATATCGCCTTTGTCGGCGATCCATCCGTCCTCGGTGAGTCGACCCGTCACGGTGACGGCGATCTCGTAGTTGTGGCCGTGGGGGCGGGCACACTTGCCGTCGTGGTGTCGTATCCGGTGGCCGGTACTGATCCGGATCGGTCGGTCGCGGCCGACGTGGAGGGTGCGGCGCGCGCCGACGATCGCGTCGTCGGTCGCTGCATCGGTGCCGCGTTCGCGGGGATCGGCGGAATCTATCATACCACGATATTCTCGCGAGAATACTTAAGGATGACCGAACGGTCGCCGCGCTGGGGCTGGATTCGCCCGTCGCAGCGAATGGAACGCGGGTCGTCCCGCCTGCCGGCTCGAGGCGTCAGTCCTCGAGTTTGTCCTGAAGCCTGTTTTTGGCCTCGGTCCGGCGCTTCCGGGAGAACTCGGGGCCGTCGCTCGAGAAGTCGATCTCGATCTCGTCGAGCGTCCGGCGATAGATGTTGGTCCGTCGCCCCTCGTCGGAGAGCTGTCGACCTTCGCAGGTCAACAGCCCGGCGTCGACGAGTTCTTCGATTCGGCGATAACAGGTCGCGATGGGGATCTCGATGTCCTCGCTGAGCGCCTGCGCTGATTTCGGCGTACCGGCCGCACAGAGGATCTCCGCGCTGTATTTGCTCCCCAGCGCGGACAGCACTGCGGCCGAGTCCGCCTCCGTTCGTTCCGTCCGACTCCGAGACATAGTACCCTCCTTACTAAGTATCAGGATTGAATCTTGTGGTTACCGTGAGTACTACTTTATCCGACATATAGGGGGCCCGCGGGCGGCGATCGGTCGAGGGCGAGACGCATTTGGGGATTCGGCCCGAACGACGGGGTATGAACGTCGCGGTCGTAACGGTCGGGGACGAACTGCTCGCCGGACGAACGACGGACACGAACGCCACGTGGCTCTGTTCGGAACTCGACGACCGCGGCGTCACCGTCGGCCGGGTGACCACGGTCCCCGATCGCGTGGCCGACATCGCCCGCGTGGTAAACGAGTACCGGGCGGAGTACGACGCCGTCATCGTCACCGGGGGGCTGGGCCCGACCCACGACGATCTCACCATGGACGGGGTCGCGGCGGCTCTCGGGCGCGAAGTCGAGGAACACGACGCCGCACTGGCCTGGCTCGAGGAGGACGGCTACACGCGGGACGATCTCGCGGCGGGAACGGCCGACTTACCCGCCGGCGCGCGGGCCCTGCACAACGACGCGGGGGTCGCTCCGGGTGCGGCCCTCGAAGGGGTCTACGTCCTCCCGGGCGTCCCGGCGGAGATGAAGGCGATGTTCGAGTCGATCGCCGACGAGTTCGCGGGGACCCAGACCTACCGCGAGACGGTCGTCGCCGCCGAGGCCGAGAGCGCCCTGCTCGATCGGATCGCCGACGTCCGCGAGCGGTTCGATGTTTCGGTGGGTAGCTACCCCGGCGAGTCGGTCAGACTCGAACTGACCGGGACCGACGAGGCGACGGTCGCCGACGCCGCCGGCTGGCTCCGCGAACGGGTCGACTCGCCCTGAGACGGTCCGTCGTACCGGAAACGACGGCCGATCTCCGTCCGAACTCAGCGGTAGAGAGAGACCACCCAGGCGACCGTCACCAGGAGGCCGAGTGCGAGCGCGCCCCAGCCGACGATCTCCATCGGCAGTTCCGGTTCCGTTTCCGTCGCGAGAACAGCGGCCTCGATCAGTGTTGACATAGTCGGCGATCGGTACCCGTCCCCCTTAATTGTTCAGAAAGCGAGCGGGTCGGCTACGCCGCCCAAAGCCGGTCGAGCCCGAAGTTTCGACGCGCTCCGATCTCGCGAGTCGCCAGTGGAGGATTCGATCGTCTCGTCCCCGAACGCCGCCCGCAGGACACGACATGGCTTTCCGGCTGGCTTCCCCAGGGACCCGTATGGAGGCCATCGGCGTCGTCGTCAACCCGATCGCGGGGATGGGCGGTCGGGTCGGACTGAAGGGGACCGACGGGAAACTCGCGGAGGCGCGCCGCCGCGGTGCCGAGCCACGTGCGCCGGATCGGGCCCGCGAGGCGTTGCGGTCGCTCCATCGCCGCGCCCCCGACCTCGCGGTCTACACGGCCGCGGGCGTCATGGGCGAACGCGCGGCCCGGGACGCCGGCTACGAACCCGAGATCGTCTACGACCCGGCCGACGCCGCCGACGCGACCGACGGCCCGGCGCGGGTCGCCGATCCCGAGACGGCCGAGACGTCGGCCGACGACACGCGCGCGGCCGTCCGAGCGCTCCTCGCGGCCGACGTCGATCTCGTCCTGTTCGTCGGCGGCGACGGCACCGCCGTCGACGTCGCCGAGACGCTCGCGGAAGCGGACGGGGAGACGCCGATGCTTGGCGTGCCGGCCGGGGTCAAGATCTACTCGTCGGTCTTCGGCGTGACGCCGGCCGACGCCGGCCGGATCGCCGCCGAGTTCGACCGCGTCGAGCGCCGCGAGGTCAACGACATCGACGAGGACGCCTACCGCGAGGGGGAGGTCCGCACGGAACTCAAAGCGATCGTCCCGGTCCCCGTCGCGCCGGCGGTCCAGTCGGGCAAACAGGTCTCGAGCGGGAGCGTCGACTCGCTGGCGGCGGGGTTCGCCCGCGAGGTCGATCCCGGGCGGACCTACGTCTTCGGTCCCGGTAGCACCGTCGGCGCGATCGAGACGGAATTGGGGATCGATCCCTCGCCGCTGGGCGTCGACGTCTGGCGTGCCGGGTCCGAAGAGGGCGACGGGATGCCACGAGGCGAGTTGCTGGCCCGCGACGCCGGCGAATCGGAGATCCTCGAGGCGCTGGCGACGCCGGTCACGATCGTCGTCTCGCCGATCGGCGGCCAGGGCTTCGTTTTCGGTCGCGGCAACCACCAGATCTCGCCGGCCGTGATCCGACGCGCCGAGGAGATCGAGGTCGTCGCCTCCGACGAGAAACTCGACGAACTCGACTCGCTGCGCGTCGACACCGACGACGAGGAGATCGACGAGTGGCTCCGCGGGTGGGTACAGGTCCGGACCGGCCGGTTCACGACGCGGCTGATCAGCGTCGTCTAGCGCTCCCCGCACGAATTATATAAGGTCGTACTCGATCCGTTCGGTGAAATCAACCATATAACGATGCATCTCTATATAATGACCATATAGTCAAGATTAAGGTCAAGTCCCGCCTAGGGGCCCGTATGGAAACGCGGAAAGTTCAACGACTCGGTCCGTCGACGCTGGCGATGACGCTCCCGGCCGAGTGGGCGTCCGAACACGGCGTCGAGAAAGGCGACGAGGTCTCGCTGCGTACGAGCGGCAAGGGAACGCTGACCGTAATGCCCGAGTCGGCGAGTTCGGAGGAGACGGAGGCGATCATCCACACCGACGATCTCGACGCCGACGCCGTCGAGCGCGCGATCGTCGCGCAGTACGTCCTCGGCCGCCGCATCATCCGCATCGAGCGCGAGGACGGCGCGCTCGAGTCCGACCACATCAACGCGGTCTATCAGGCTGAGACCCAGCTGATGGGGCTGGGCGTCATCGAGGAGACCCCCGAGAGCATCTCGATCCGCTGTTCGGTCGACCCCGAGGACTTCACGCTCGACAACCTCCTCGAGCGCCTCGAGCGAACGGGACAGACGATGCGCGGTGAGGGGATCAAGGCGCTGGCACACGGCAATCCCGACCTCGCCCAGCGCGCCCTGAACCGGGAGCGACAGGCCAACAAGATCTTCGTCCTGCTGCTGCGACTGATCTTTACGGCCTACCAGAACCCCAACCTCGCGCGGGCGGTCGGCCTGAACACCGGGTTCCCGCTGATCGGCTACCGCTCGATCGCGAAGAACCTCGAGCTGACCGCCGACAACGGCGAGGACATCGCCGACATCGTCATCGAGACGGAGGGCCACACGCTGAACGTCGAGAGCGACGTGATGCGCGAGATCCGGGAACTGAACGAGCTGGTCGACGAGATCACGACCAAGTCGGTCGAGGCGGCCGTCGAGCGCGACTACGACAAGTCCAACGAAGTCCGCGGGCTCTTCCACGAGATCTCCGCCCGCGAGGACGAGATCCTCTCGGGGCTGCCCGAGATGGACAACGAGGATCTGCTTCGGGTGCGGGAGGTCCTCGTCAGCCTCGAGCAGACCGCCCAGTACGCGGCCCGAAATGGGGAGATCGCGGCCAACCTCGCGCTCAACGAGGAATCCGAACACACGACGATCAAGTGACGCCGTCGTCGCGCCGGCGACGTCCCGACGCGAAGCCGTTCGGTCGGTTTTTCCGCGCATCGATCGCCGAGCGACCGGTGTCGGTTCGCTCGGGAATGGGTGAAGTTAAGGGACCCCACACGCAACCCCCGAGCATGGCTACGGAATCCGAAACGACGGACAAAGGCGTTGGACTGGCGCTCGCACTGGGTGCGCTCGCGGTGATCGGCGCGTTGCTGATGCTCGTCGGCGCACCGGAGATAACGGCGGCCTGGGGCTTCGCCGCGGCCGTTCTCTTTAGTTCGCTGGCGGTCGTCGGGATCCACCTCTTCTCCTACTGAGGCCGTCGGGCCCCGGTCGCACGCCCGCAGTGTCGCCCGCTCGCTTTGTCTCGCGGGCCGTTGCCGTTAACAGTTAAGAGCGCTGCCCCCCTAGCGGGGCGTACGGACGATGACGGACTACTCCGACGAAGAGCAACGGATCCTCTCGTATCTCCGCGAGAGCGCGGCCCGCGGCGAACAGTACTTCCGGGCGAAGAACATCGCGGACGCGATCGGACTCTCGTCGAAACAGGTCGGCGCTCGGCTCCCGCACCTCGCGGAGAAAGCCGACGAAGTCGACATCGAGAAGTGGGGTCGTGCCCGGTCGACGACCTGGCGAGTCACCACCAGTTGACCGGCGGCTCCGGACCGCAGCGACGGTGCCCGACTCGAGTCGGGTCGGGCCGCCGCCGGCCGGTCCACGGCCTTTTTATCCGACAATCGCGGAGATACGGACATGACTGTACGTGTCGACCGGTCGTTCGACGTGCCCGCGTCGCCCGAGCGGGTCTGGGAGTTCATCGCCGACCCGTCGAACCGCGCCCGGGCGATCAGCGTCGTCGAGGAGTACACCGTCGACGGCGCGGACGGCCGACGGGTGACCTGGCAGGTGTCGCTGCCCATTCCGCTCGTGCGCAAGACCGTGACGGTCAACACCGAAGACGTCACCCGGCGACCGCCCGAGTACGTCGAGTTCGCCGGCAAATCGAAAGTGATGGACGTCACCGGCGAACACGAGATCGTCGAGACCGACGACGGGACGCGCCTCGAGAACCACTTCGTCGTCGACGGCAAACTCCCCGGCGTCGAGAAGTTCTTCAAGCGCAACCTCGACTCGGAACTGCGGAACCTCCAGCGAGCCCTCGAGCGGGACTTGCAGACGACACAGTAACGGTGGTGGGGCCGCCACGGTCGAGGTATGTGTATCGAGACGGACGCCGATCGCGACGGCGGTGAGTCCGAGGACTCGCTGTCGATCGCGCTCGCACAGATTCGCGTCGAGGCGGGCGAGGTCGAAGCCAACGTCGACCGCGCGCTGGCGGCGATCGCTCGCGCCGCCGACCGCGGCGCGGACCTCGTGGCCCTGCCGGAACTGTTCAACGTGGGCTACTTCGCGTTCGATCTCTACGCGCGCAACGCCGAGCCGTTCGCGGGCGAGACGTTCGGCCGGCTCCGCGAGGCTGCAGCCGACCACGACGTCGCCGTCCTCGCGGGGACCATCGTCGAGGACCTCGCCGCGACCGAGAGCGTCCCCACGCCGGCCGACGACGGCCTCGCGAACACCGCCGCCCTGTTCGATTCCGACGGGGAGTTGCAGCTCGTCTACCGAAAACACCACCTCTTCGGCTACGAGTCCGCGGAGTCCGAACTGCTGGTTCCCGGCCAGCGCCTCGGGACGGCGACGATCGGCGGCCTGACCGTCGGCGTGACGACCTGTTACGACCTGCGGTTCCCGGAACTCTACCGGCGGCTGGTCGACGACGGCGTCGA
Organism: Natrinema saccharevitans; assembly: GCF_001953745.1. Taxonomy (NCBI): domain Archaea; kingdom Methanobacteriati; phylum Methanobacteriota; class Halobacteria; order Halobacteriales; family Natrialbaceae; genus Natrinema; species Natrinema saccharevitans. The sequence goes on along the minus strand of NZ_LWLN01000001.1, from coordinate 2,311,015 downwards.
GTTGGTGTTGGTCCCCAGCGCGTGGCCCTACCCCCGCATCGAACACTGGCAGACGCTCTCGCGGGCCCGTGCCATCGAGAATCAGGCCTACGTCGCGACGATCAACGGGGCCGGCGAGTTCGACGATGCGACCCTGCTGGGTCGCTCGAGCGTCTACGACCCCTGGGGCGTGTCGCTGGCCTCGAGCGGGGACCAGCCGGCGCTGGTCACGGCCGAGGTCGATCCGGCGACGGTCGCGTCGGTCCGCGAGGAGTTCCCCGCGTTGCGGGACCGACGGCTGTGACGGGGGCGGACCGGCGGCCGTAACGGGCGCGGGTCGGCGGCCGTGACCGCGGGACGGTCACGGGTTCGCCGACCGCTGACTTTTTACTTTCCCGCGCCGTTTGTTCGGCTGCCGGCACAGACGCTTTTCACGTCTACCCGGCATTGCGCGTCGCTCCGGCCCGTCGCGCGCTCGGGTCCCGGGGCCCGAGCACTACACCGCGCCCGCCTCCTCGTCCACCCTTTCGCCTCTCGCTTTCAGCCCGATCGCTTGGAAGCAACGTCTCGAGGCCAAATGCCATACTCACGAGAGGGTCGTGAATTATTGGAGTTGAATCGCCCGACAGGAACAGAGCGTCATGCTACCGTGGCAGCAGTGAGTAGCCACGCCCTCCCCAGCCGATTCGTTCGTTCCTTCCGGTCACTCACTCGTCCCTCGCGCAGCGTCGTCGGCCGCCCTCGCTAGCGCTCGCCCGGCCGACAGCGCGCGCCACCGCAGAGTGAACGGCCCGTTCGAAACGAGCAGGTGCGACGCTACCGGTTCAGAACGGGAAGCCGCCGTAGCGCAGGTACACCATATCGAGGATGAGAAGCAACTGGAAGACACCTTGCACGCCGCCGAGCATCGCGTTCTGCTTGCCGATCGCGGCGATGATCGACGGATCGGGATCGGCCGAGCGCATCTCGCGGTACATCCGGATCTCGCCGGGCAACAGGAAGCCAAAGCCCTGCACCGAAAGGACCGTGACGAGGGCAAGCGCCACCGCGACGGTCGGTTCGGTCATCGCGAAGCCGTCGATCGTCAGCGCGACCCAGGCAAGCGAGCCGACCGTCGCGACGGCGAATGGGGCCTGCCAGCGGCGGTCGTCCCAGGCGTCCAGTCGCCAGCCCAGCAGGAGCAGGATCGGAATCAGGTTCACCGCGGTAAACAGCGCCAACCACGCGTCGGCGTGGGGAAAGAGCCCGATCCGCTGGGCCAGCGTGATCCCGCCCGCGATGGTGACGAACGCCAGCGACGGGAGCAGAAACGCCGTCTTCGGCGTGAGTCGCTGGAACACCGCCGAACTCTCCTCGTCGTCCAAGCCGCCGATGACCGGGCCGAGGACGGCACCCATGAAGACGTCGATCCCCGTCCAGAGGACTCCCGCCATCACGTGAACGTAGGTGTGTTGCTGGACCGTCGCGACCGTCACCGCATAGCCCAGTGCGGCCAGCGGGATCAGTATTACCGCGACCGCGAAGGCCGGATTCGCTCGCTGCCCCATCCCCCCGATCGTGCCGCGAATCGTCGCCGTCGACATGTGTGGGACCAATCACCAATCCCACATAAACGATGTTGTCGACGCAACGCTGTCCGAAGCGCGATCGCCGCGTCGCCGCGCGACTCGAGCGCGCCGCCGGACTATCGATCCCGCTCGACTGCTTCGCCGGGCCGCGTGGTCGCGCCGCCCTCGAGTCTCAGCCCCGGCGTGAGGCTCGTGTTGATGCCGGTCTTGACGCCGTCGCCGGCGACGACGCCGAACTTCCGGCGGCCGGTCGAGACGCGCTCGCCCTTGACGGTGAACCGGATGTCGGCGTCGTCGTGTCGGAGATTGGCGACGTTCGTCCCCGCGCCGACGTTGACGTTCCGACCGAGGACGCTGTCGCCGACGTAGGAGAGGTGGCTTACCGAGGTGCCCCGCGAGACGACGCTGTTTTTCACTTCGACCGAGTGCCCGATCTCGGCGTCCCGGCCGATCAGCGTCGCGCCGCGGACGTAGGCGTTGGGCCCGACTTCAGCACTCTCGCGGATCAGTGCCGGCCCCTCGATCACGACGCCGGGCTCGACGGTCGCGCCTTCCTCGACGACGACCCGTCCCTCGAGGTGGGCGTCGTCGTTCACGTCGCCGTCGATCCGGCGCTCGAGGGCGGCGAGCTTCCACTCGTTCGCTTCGAGCAGTTCCCAGGGGCGGCCGACGTCGAGCCACCGCTCCAAGGTGATCGGCGTCACGTCGAACTCCTCGATCACCCGCGCGACGACGTCGGTGATCTCGTGTTCGCCGCGCTCACTGGCGGGGACCTCGAGCCACTCCCGAGCCGCGGCGGGGAAGGCGTAGGCCCCGGCGTTGGCGAGGTTCGTCGGCGGCTCGGCGGGCTTCTCGACGATCTCGGTGACGCGACCGTCGTGGCCGGGCTCGGTACTCAGGACGCCGTAGTTGGACGGTTTCGCGACCTCGATGGCACAGACGGCCGGACAGGCGTCGAACAGCCGGTCGATCGCCGCCGGATCGTAGAGGTTGTCGCCGTTGAGGACGGCGAAGGGGCCCTCGAGGTGGTCGCGGGCGGCGTTGACGGCGTCGGCGGTCCCGGCCTGTCGCTCCTGAACGGCGTAGGAGACGGGGACGCCGCGGTACTCGGGGCCGAAGTAGTCCCGGACGGTCTCGCCCTCGTAGCCGATCACGAGGACGATCTCGTCGGCCCCAGCCTCGATCGCCGCGTCGACGGTGTGTGCCGCGAGCGGGCGGTCCGCGACCGGCAGCATCGGCTTCGGCACCGATTCCGACAGCGGTCGCATTCGGGTTCCCTGGCCCGCCGCGAGAACGACTGCCTTCATGCCCGGCCCTTCCACGAATGACCGGATAAGCGATTCGTTCCCGAGCAGAATCTGTGACGCAAGCCGGTCGTTGATAGGGCGGGGAGTCGGAACGGGGGTCCCCCCGGCCGCACCGGGGACTCGTTACAGCGGACCGTTTCAGTCCTCGGAAGTCTTGATATCGGCCGATAGCCCCTGTGCCATCTCGATCTCGTCGGCGTTGTTCATCGTCCAGGCGGTGCGTTCGGTGACGGCCTCGATCGCCTCGCGGGCGCTGGGATAGCCGTTCCCGGATTTCTTGACGCCGCCGAACGGCAGTTGGACCTCCGCGCCGATACACGGCAGGTTCGCGTACGCGAGCCCCACGTCGGCGCGGTCCCGGAAGTAGTTGAGTTGGCGGTAATCCTCCGAGATGATCGCCCCCGCCAGCCCGTAGGGCGTGTCGTTGTGGATCTCGACGGCGTCCTCGATCGTCCCCGAGTACTCGAGGAGGGCGACGTGGGGGCCGAAACACTCCTCGTTCAGACAGCGCAGGTCGGACTCGTAGTCGATCTCGTAGACGAACGGGCCGACCCAGTGGCCCTCCGCGTGGCCCTCGGGAATCTCCTCGGCCTCGAGTTCGAATCGATCGACCAGCACGTTCGCGCCCTCCTCGCGCGCGAGTTCGTTGTGCCGGCGGATCTTCTCGACGTGGTCGGCCTCGATCGCCGGCCCCATGAACGTCGACTCCTCGAGCGGGTCGCCGACGGCGACGTCTTCGGCGATATCGACGAACCGTTCTTTGAACTCGTCGTAGACATCGGTGTGGACGATCAGGCGCTCGGAGGAGACACAGCGCTGGCCGGTCGTCTTGAAGCTGGACATGACCGCCGCGTGGACGGCAATGTCGAGATCAGCTTCCTCGGTGACGACGATCCCGTTCTTGCCGCCCATCTCGCAGGCCGCGAGCTTACCGGGCTCGCCGCCGACTTTGTCGGCGATCTCGTGACCGACTTCGGCCGAGCCGGTAAAGAGGACGGTGTCGACGCGCTCGTCGTCGGTGATCGCCGCACCGGCGTCGCCGAAGCCCTGAACCATGTTGAAGACGCCGTCGGGAATCCCGCTGTCCTCGAACATCTCGGCGATGATCTGGGCACACCACGGGGTCTGTTCGGCGGGCTTCCAGACGACCGTGTTGCCCTCCACCAGCGCGATGGCCATGTGCCAGAACGGGATCGCGACCGGGAAGTTCCAGGGCGTGATACAGCCGACGACGCCCCGGGGCTTGCGGCGCATGTACGCGTCCTTGCTCCCGATCTCGGAGGGGACCACGTCGCCGTGTGGGTGTCGGGCGTTGCCCGCCGCCCACTCGACCATGTGCCAGGCCTCGGTCACGTCCGCTTTCCCTTCCGAAATCTCCTTGCCACACTCCCTCGAGACGATCTCGCCGAGTTCCTCGTGGCGCTCGCGCAGCTCGTGGTAAATCTCCCAGAGGTACTCCGCCCGGTCGATGTAAGACAGCGCGCGCCACTCGTCGAACGCCGCGTCCGCGGCCTCGAGGGCCCGATCGACCTCGGCTTCCGTCCCGCGACGGAACGTCGCCAGCGTCTCGCCGGTCGCGGGGTTCTCGCTCGCGAAGGTGTCGCCCGAGCCGTCGTCGTCGGACTCCGTCCGACTGCTCGCGGGACTCCGTCCCGCGTCGGTCCACTCGCCGCCGATGTAGTGGCCGTGTACTTGCTCAGTGACTTGCTGGCTCATACGACCGGCTACGATCGGCGCGGTGAAAATCCTGCTGGTCGTTCACATGTCGCGAACTAATCGTGAGGTTTGCGAGCTGAAGCCGTGGATTCTATCGACTCGAGTGCGGTGCTTACCGACGAAATCGTCTATCGGTCCTCCTCCTCGCCGCGTTCCTCGGTGACGGTCCGTTCACCCTCCGTCGGCGCGTCCGCCATGCTCGGGTGGCGCTCGTCGCCTACCTCCGTCATCCCTTCGTCCGCGGGCTCGAGCCCCTCGCCGGTCCACCCTTCCGCGCTCGCGGCGAGTTCGTCGGGGGTCCCCGACGGCGGCCCCATCGTCCGCTGCTCGTCGGCGTCGTCCCGCCCGGCAGTGTTCTCGTCGCGCTCGATGACCGGCCCCGTCCCGCCCGCCTCGGCCGGCGACGACCGCCCCGCCTCGAGCCGGATCGCGGTCCCGGTGACCTCGCCGACGGCCCCGTCGTCTATCGGAGCGGCGTTCGACTCGCTCTCCCACTCGAGGATCGCCCTGAGCGTGCGCCGGGCGTCGTCGTTCACGTCGACGTAGGCCGTCTCGGGTTCGGTCAGTTCGACGGTGCCGAGGACGTCGCCGCCGGCCGTTTCGACCCGCTTGCCGACGTCCTCGTCGGTAACCGTCGCGCACATGGACGGGAACGGTGACTGCAGCCGCCTGTGTGGTGTCTGTCGCCGCGTCGGGGCGGGGACCGGCTCTCGCCGTCAGGCCCCGCCCAGCTCGGCCGCCTTCTCGAGTTCGCTGCGCAGCGTCGTCGAGTCGAACTCGTGGTCGGGCCGGAGCCGGACGAAGTCGAGGAACTCCCGTGCGGCGAGCAAGGCGTCGGGCCCGTAGGCCGTCGCGGCGGCGTCGACGGCCGCTCGAGGCCCGATCCGGGGCTCGAGGACCGCGAGCGCACAGGCCAGATCGTAGGCGGTCGTCTCGTCGACGCGGTCGTCGTGAACGTTGGTCGCGTCGATGAAGTAGAATTCGCCGTCACACAGCAGGATGTTCTCGGCCCGCAGATCGCCGTGGGCCAGCCCGTGGTCGTGCAGCGTCGCGAGCATGCCGAACAGCTCCGGCGCGCGCTCGGCGACGGCGTCGTCGTCGACGGCATCGAGCGACCGGAACTCCGGGAGGTACTCGAGAACGAGGACGCCCAGCCCGTTGACCTCGAAGGCATCGATCGGCCGGGGGGCGTTGACGCCGATTTCGCGCATCCGGAGGGTGGCCTCGTACTCGTGTTCGACCATCTCCCGGGGGGTGTCGAACCGATCGAAGAAGCCCTCGGTGCCCGAGGAGAAGGCACCGACGTTCCGGCCGGTCGTCAACACGGCGTGTACCAGGGCGTTCTGCCGGGAGACGATCTTGACGAACCACTCGTCGTCGATCACGCAGGGCGTCGACAGCCAGTTGTCAGCCTCGAGGAACTCGACGCGGACCGACTCGCGGTCGTAGCGATCCGCCAGCGTGCGGACGACACGTTCGATGCGGCCCCACTCGACGGTCCCTCGTGCGAGCCGGCGGATGTCCATACCGCCAGTCAGGAGCGGCGGCGTTAAATGCGTCTCGAAGTGTTACCGGCGGAAGGTGTCTTCGACGACCGGGAGCGGACGTCTGCGGCGGCAGCGGACAGTCGTTGGAGCGCTAACACTATCTGTCGGGACGTTCTACTCGTAGCCAATGTATGCCATCGACGACCTGAGCGACGCGATCGACGTGACCCGCGAGTTCCTGACGCCGATCCGCCCCTGGATGTGGCTCAAGCTCGCCTTGCTACTCTTTTTCATCGGCGGCGTCGGGTTCGGTAACCCCGTCTTTTCCGGCGGCGGTGGCGGTGTCAGCGACGAGGGGACGGCGGTTGATCCGGGCACCGTCGACGTCGGCGAGTGGCTCCCCATACTCATCGTCGTCGCCGTTGCCGTCCTCCTCGTCGGACTCGCGTTCTTGCTGCTCGGATCGATCTTCGAGTTCACGTTCCTCGAGTCGCTGCGCTCCGGGGAGGTACACGTCCGTCGGTACACGAAGCGCAACGTCGGGCACGGCGTTCAACTGTTCGGATTTCGGGTCGTCCTCGGGCTGATCGCGACCGCAGCGATCGGGCTCCCGGTGGCCGCAGTTTTCCTCTCGGGGTCGGACGCCGTCTCGCTGGCGATGATCGTCGTTGTGATCCTCGTCGCGTTCCCCGTCGGTCTGGCCTACGCCGTCATCAGCCGGTTCACGACGGTCTTTATCGCGCCGACGATGCTGCAGGAGGACCTCGGCGTCGTCGCCGCCTGGAGGCGGTTCTGGCCGACGCTGTCGGGCAACTGGGCGGAGTATCTCGTCTACCTCCTGCTGGTCTGGCTCCTGCAGTTGGTCTTCGCCTTCGCGATCGGTATCGCGCTGTTCATCCTGGCGATTCCGATCGTGATCGTCCTCTTCGTTCTCCTGTTCATTCCGTTTCTGAACCTGCTCGTTCTGCTGGTCGCGATTCCGCTGCTCGTGGTACTCGTCCTGTTGGTCCAGGTGCCGGTCGTCGTCTACCTGCGCTACTACGCCTTGCTCATGCTTGGCGATACCGACCCGGGCCTCGATCTGATCCCCGACCGACGGGCGACGATTCGCGGTGGCGGCCCGGGTACCGGCGACTCCTGGGAGACGCCCGACGATCGAGGCGACGGCGAACCTCGGGACGAACGCGACGACCGCGGGCCCGCCGACGACGACCTGTGGGACGATGACTCGGAATCGTTCGACAGTCGCTGGGACGAGTCGGATTCCGACGACTCGAGCGGTTGGGGCGACCGAAACGGGTCGGACGGCGGTGACGGAGACGAATCCGACGACGACGGCGACGACTGGGGCGACTCGAGCGGATCGGACGAGGACGACGATCGAGACGACCGGGGCGGCTGGTAACGGCGGTCCTCTTGGCCGCCCCCAACGGGCGGCGGTGCGTTTATTCCGTCTGCCGGCAAGTATTGCGCATGGCCGCCGATCTGCCCGACGAACACCGGATGATCCGGAAGACCGTCAGGGACTTCTGCGAAAGCGAGATCGAGCCGATCGCCCAGGAGATCGAGGACGAGCACCGGTTCCCGACCGAGGTCTTCGACCAGTTGGCCGCGCTCGATATGATGGGGGTGCCGATCGACGAGGACTACGGGGGGCTCGGTGGCGACACGCTGATGTACGCGCTGGTCGCGGAGGAACTGGGACGGGTCTCCGGGGCCGTCGGCCTTTCTTACGTGGCGCACACGTCGCTGGCCTCGAAGCCCATCGAGCAGTTCGGGACCGAGGCACAGAAGGAGCGCTGGCTGCGGCCGCTGGCCGAGGGCGAGTCCCTCGGCGGGTGGGCGCTGACCGAACCCGAGAGCGGTTCGGACGCGTCGGACATGGACACCCGGGCCCGGAAAGAGGGAGATGAATGGGTGCTGAACGGGACCAAGCAGTTCATCACGAACGCCTCCGAGGCAGGTGCGATCCTCGTCAAGGCCGTCACGGATCCCGACGCGGGCTACGACGGCATCTCGACGTTCATCGTCGACCCCGACGACGACGGCTTCGAGGTGACGACCGTCTGGGAGAAGCTGGGACTCAACGCCTCGCCGACCTGCGAGATCGCGTTCGACGACGTTCGCCTCCCCGCGGACCGGCTGCTCGGTGAGGAAGGCGACGGCTGGGACCAGACCAAGACGACCTTGGACGGCGGCCGCATCTCGATCGCCGCGCTCTCGACCGGGCTCGCACAGGGTGCCTACGAACACGCGAAGGCCTACAGCCAGGAGCGCGAGCAGTTCGGGCAGCCGATCTGTGAGTTCGACGCGATCCGGGACACGATCGTGGACATGCACCGCAAGACCGAGCGGGCGCGGCTCCTGACCCGACAGGCTGCCCGGACGTACGACCGAGGCGAGCCCGTCACCAGGGAATCGGCCCTCGCGAAACTCGAGGCCAGCGAGGCCGCTCGAGAGGTCGCCGAGGACGCCGTGCAGGTGCTTGGCGGCTACGGCTACACGACCGACTTCGCTCCCCAGCGGTTCTACCGCGACGCGAAGCTGATGGAGATCGGAGAGGGAACCAGCGAGATTCAGCACCTGGTGATCGGGCGCGAACTCGGGCTGTAGCGACGCAGTCGGTCCCTCGGCTCGAGGTCGGCGGAACGGCCGCTTGCGAGCCCCGTCCGATCAGCCGAGGACGCCGTCGTCGCTCTCCGAATCGTCGCCGGAACCCGACTCGTTGTCGGACCCGGATTCGTTGTCGTCACCGGAGTCGCCGCTCGAGGCGTCCTCGTCGACGTCGGTGGTCACCGCCTCGGTGAGCGTCACCACGTTCGGTGCTTCCTGCCCTTGGAGGGGCTCGGGATAGACTCCGATCGTCACGAGCAGGTCGTCGCCGGCCTCGACGGCCTCGGTGACGTGAACGTCGACCGCGACGTCTCGGCCGTCGAACTCCGCGTCGGCGGTGTACCGCGACTTGGTCGTCGACCGCTCGAGGATCGTGACCTCGGCGTCCTCGTCGTGGGAGACGTTGTCGATGCCGTCGTAGTTCTCCCGGACGAGATCGACGAGTTCCTCGGTCGACATCTCCTCGACGGGGTTGAGCTCCCGGCCGAGGATGCTGACCTGCGGGGTCGTCAACACGTTGAAGACGGCGGCGCGGCGCTCGCCGAGCCCCTCAATTCCGACTCGCTTCTCGTGTTTGGTCATGTAGTTCGTGACGGTGACGGTTTCGTTCGTGGGGCCGACCTCGCGCTCGATCTCGAGCGACTCGATGGCCGTCTGTTCGTAGTCGGTCTCCGCGCGGGCCTCGCTCGTGACGCCCGCGGGCGACGATTCGTGTTCGGCCATGCCGAGCAGTCCCAGACAGCCCGACAGACCGGCCAGTCCCGCCGCGCCGACTCCCGCGATGACGGTTCGTCGATTCATTTCCCTGCAAATGGCAATCCGGGTGGTAAGTGTTTACTGCAATCTGAACAGTGTGTCAGTAGCGAAACGACGTCCGGCCGAAGTGCGGTCCGGCCGGGACGAACGACCGCCGGTCAGGGCCAGCTGCCGGCTTCCTCGAAGGCGTCGGCGACCCGCTGGACCGCGACGACGTAGGCCGCGGTTCGGGGGTTCTCGAGGTCGTGTTCCTCGTAGCTCTCGACCAGTGCATCGAACGCGTCGACGATGATTCCCTCGAGTTCCTCGTTGACCCGCTGCTCGGACCAGTAGAAGCGCTGGCGGTTTTGAACCCACTCGAAGTAGGAGACGGTGACGCCGCCCGCGTTCGCGAGGATATCGGGGATGACGAACACGTCCTTGTCCTCGAGGACTTCGTCGGCCGCGGGCGTCAGCGGCCCGTTTGCGGCCTCCGAGATGACGTCGGCCTCGACGGCTTCCGCGAGGTCGGCGTCGATCGCGTTCTCGAGGGCCGCGGGGATCAGCAGATCGACGTCGAGGGTGAGGACGTCGTCGTTGGTGATCTCCTCCTCCCCGCCCTCGAAGCCGACGACGCTTCCGGTCTCGTTTTTGTGATCCTTCGCCGCGACCGGATCGAAGCCGTCGGGGTTGTAGATCCCGCCGCTCGAGTCGCTGGCGGCGACGACGGTCGCGCCCATCTCGTCGATCAGTCGAGCGGCGATCCAACCGGCGTTCCCGTAGCCCTGCACCGCGACGGTCGCGCCCTCGAGGTCCTTATCGAGGTAGTCGAAGGCCTCGCGGGCGGCGATGACGGTCGAGCGCCCGGTCGCGTCGACCCGGCCCTCGCTGCCGCCGGAGTCGAGCGCCTTTCCCGTCACGACGCCCGGTTCCGACGTGTTCTCGAGAGTCTCGTAGGTGTCTTTGATCCAGTTCATCTCCCGCTGACCCGTGTTCACGTCGGGCGCGGGCACGTCGCGGTCCTCGCCGACCATGGGCCGGAGTTCCTTCGCGAACGAGCGGGTGAGTCGCTCGAGTTCGCTCTCGGAGTAGTCGTCCGGATCGACGATGATGCCGCCTTTCCCGCCGCCGAGGGGGATATCGACGATCGCGGTCTTGTACGTCATCCAGCCCGACAGGGCCTTGACCTCGTCGCGGGAGACGCCCGGGTGATAACGGATACCGCCCTTGTACGGGCCGCGGTCGCCGTTGAACTGCGAACGGAAGGCCTTGAACCGTTCCAGATCGCCGTCGTCGCGTTCGATCGTGAGGTTCGTCTCGAGGACCCGTTCGGGGTGTTTGAGGCGCTCGATCACGTCGTCGCCGACGTCGAGGTGCGCTGCAGCGTCGTCGATCTGTGACTGCAGGCTTTCGAACGGATTGGCTTCGTCAGACATTGCCAGTAGGTTCCGAGGAAACCGAAATAAACGTGACGGAGATCCCTCATAGGCCCTAATTTACAATATAAGGAATTCAATGGAATAGGTATGTTACTGGGGCGTCAACACCGGTTCGATCGGTCCAGCGGACGCTTTCGGGGCAGTGTCACTCGATTGTTGCCCGTCTGTGGGAACGGATCGTCTACGAGAACGGATTCGCTGGCCGCGTACGGAGACGATAGTTCGCACGCGCAGCGCCACTCGTCTCTATAGTAGCTCTTGAAAGTCAATGCACACCCGATCGTAGGACAGCGTTGTGATCGGTGTGTGAATCGTTTCAAGAGCTACTATAGTCCCCTCGGCTCGAATCGATGTCCGGAAGCGGTTCGCCGCGCCACCCACTTCCGTGTCGCTCGCTGGAGCGGCCGCGGTCGCCGGCACTGCATTGCCCGCAACGTCGACGGATTGGCTCGAGACTGGGATAACGAACCGGTGACGGACACCCCTCGTTCAGAGTGAACAAGCGGGCGATAAGTCGGGCATTTCGGATTCATCGCGCCGATCGATGGACGTTGGCCCGTGCAGTGTCACGCCCCTCGTTCAGAGTGTAAATACCGTCCGATTTGCGAACTCGCTTCAGTCTGAACGAGGGGGGTCGACGGCGATCGATCGCACGAATCGAGAACGCGGAGACCCACACCCCCAATTCAGAGTGAAACGCGTCGAACGTGAGTGGGGTGGTGGTCGGGGCGAGGGGACGGTCGCGGTGGAGGGGCGATCACGACGGAGAGACGGTCGCGGAGAAGTATCCTACTGGTAACGCGAACTGACCGTACGACTGATAACTCGAACGGACTGCGTTCGGCAGCCGAAAGGTAGCGTCGTTCCCGACGTTCACGCGCAGAAGTCGATAAGAGCGACACGTTCTGGGCGGCTACCGTAAGCAATTACTACCTGTACCAAAAAATACAATTATACTAGAGGGGCGACAGCGGTTCCTCGAGGCAAAGAACCGATTCAATCGCTGTCGTCCGGAAACGCGAGCATTGTTGAGTTGTCGACTGTCGTTGTCGTCCGAACTCTCGTTATCGTCCGAAGCGTCGTTGCAATAGTCGTCGGCCGAGACCGTATTCAGTCTGAACGAGGTGTGGGTAGATTGCAGACGCATATCAAGTGTCGGTATTCGGTGGGTGTCTGTGTATTTGGAGGGTGTCTGTGCAACGGCGGTCGGGAGGCGGTATAGTTCAGTCTGCATCCGGCGGAGACCGAAATTACCCCAACGTCGGGTAAAACGGCCATCAAACGCCTTCTATCTCGACGTTATCAGTCTGAACGAGCTTCCATAGCTTTATAATGACTGTCTCCAGAACTGAACTATGGCCGAGCAGACCGGTGGGGACCCGCTCTTCGAATCTCACGATCCCATCTTCGATCGGAAGGAACTCCTCCACGTCGGTCACGTTCCCGACGAGGACCGCATCGTCGGGCGCGACGACGAGATCCAGTCCGTCGCCGCCGAAGTCGGTGCGATCACGCGCGGCGATCCACCGAACAACGTGATGATATACGGCAAAACGGGAACCGGGAAAAGTCTAATCTCCCGACACGTCTCGACGCGAGCACAGGACGCCGCCCGCGGCAACGACATCGACTGTGCCGTTCTCTACGTCGACTGCTCCGAAGCGAACACCGAGACCCGTACGACCCGACAGCTGGCGCTCAGCCTCAAAGACCAGACCGACTACCGCCAGAACATCCCGCTTCGCGGCGTGGGAACGATGGAGTACTACCAGCACATCTGGGGCATTCTCGAGGACTGTTTCGACGCCGTTATCGTCATCTTAGACGAGATCGACAAACTGGACAACAGCAACATTCTGATGCAGCTCTCGCGCGCTCGAGAGGCCCGAAAGACCGACGCCTATATCGGCGTGATCGGGATCAGCAACAAGGTCCAGTACCGGGAGACCCTCGACGAGCGGATCGACAGCAGCTTCGGCCACCGGGAGCTGTTCTTCCATCCGTACGACGCTTCCCAGCTCCGCGAGATCATGCGCAATCGCGAGGACGCCTTCCAGCCCGACGTCCTCGAGGACGGGACGATCGAACTCTGTGCCGCCCTCGCGGCCAAGAAACACGGCGACGCGCGGAAGGCGATCGAGATTCTCAAGGAAGCCGGTGAACTCGCCCGCCGCACCGACAGCGAGACGGTCTCGGAGACCCACATTCAGCAGGCCCAGGAGGTCGCCGAAATCAACCGTATCGAGGAGCTCACGAGCGGCGCGACCGTTCACGCGAAACTCGCTCTCTATGCCCTCGCCAGCTGTATCATCACGGGCGAGCGGGAGACGTACAAGACCCGGGAGGTGTACGAGCGCTACGTCGGGATCTGTGAACTGGTCGCGACCGATCCGATCACCGAGAACGGCCTCTATCGCCAACTCAAAGAGCAGGCGTTCCTCGGCGTCATCGAGTCCGAAAAAACCGGCGGCGGTCGGTCTCAGGGGAGTTACCTCCTGCATCGGCTTGTCACCGATCCCAAACACATCGTCAAGGCGGTCCGTCGCGACGCCTCGCTCGAGGACCTGCCGACGTACGATCGGCTTCGGGAGACGGGGCCGTCGACGGGGAATCGCGACGCCGATCTCGAGTCCTTTTCCTGACTCGTCGGAACCGACCGGTCGCTCGCGTCCGACGCCCACCCCTTCGAACACCGTTTCACTCTGAACGAGGGGTGTGGGACCGTTCCCCGATCCCGCGGTATAGTAGCCGCTGAACGTCATTGCAACCTGATCGTACGACAGTTTGCGATCAGCGTGTGATCGTTTCAGCGGCTACTATAAGCCGCGGCGTCGCAATCGCCGGTCGACGACCCAGCCACAATCGACGCAGACGAGCAGTCGCTCGGCGCCGGCCGTCACCGTCTCCCAGTCCCCGGTGACCGGACTCTCGTAGCCGCAGTCCGGACAGAACAGGACGGTCTTTCGTTCTTCGGGCGGCGGTTCGGGATCGTCGTGGGACGTATCGGCTGACATAGCCGTTCGTACGAATTCGACGGGCATAGGGGTTGTGTGGAACGAACGACCGTGACGGACCGACTCACCATTGGTTGGCAACTCCGCGTACTAAGCGATTCGTCGTGGTCGACCACCACATGTCAATCGAACGTCCGAACCCGGCGACGGGCGACGTGGTCGACAGTTTCGAGGCGACCTCCGACGAGGAACGCGAGGCCCGACTCGAGCGGGCCACCGAGACCTTCGCGGAGTGGTCGGAGACGCCGATCGAGACCCGCCAGCGGTTGCTCGCGCGGGCGGCCGACGTCCTCCGGGAGAACGCCGACGAGTACGCCGAACTGATGACCGATGAAATGGGGAGGACCTCCGCGAGCAGGTCGAAACAACGGTCGAGCAGGGAGGGGAACTCGAGGTGGGCGGCGAGCCGATGGACTGCGAGGGGGAGTTACCCGCCGACGGTGATCACGGACGTTCCCGAGAACGCCCCGCCGCTCGGGAGGAACTGTTCGGCCCCGTCGCCAGCGTGTTCCGGGTCCCCGACGAGGACGCCGCCGTCGAGACGGCAAACGACACCAGCTTCGGACTGGGCGCGAGCGTCTGGACCGACGACCTCGAGCGCGGCGAGCGGGTCGCCCGGCGGTTCGAGTCCGGGCTCGCCTTCGTCAACGCACTCGTCAAGTCCGATCCCGGCTGCCGTTCGGCGGCGTGAAGGACTCGGGCTACGGTCGCGAACGAACACGGCATCAAGGAGTTCGTCAACGCGAAGACGATCTGGGTACAGCAGGACGCCGGCGACGAGGCCGATAGGGTCGAGTGATCGGTCGAAGCCGCCGTTCGTCACTCGATGTCGACCGACCACTCGCCGTCGGACTTGATTTCGACGTAGCCGACGCCGTCGAACTCGAACTCGGTCGGGTTCTCGATACTGTCCTCGTGAAACACGAACTGGGTGGCCTCCCGCGTCGTCGAGAGGATGGTGACGTTGATCTCCGTTCCGTCGTAGTCGCCGGACGGCTGGTGCGCCCCGTCGAACTCGAACGGACCGTGGACTTCGTTTCCGGTTCCCTCGAGGGACACCGGCGGGGTTTCGCCAGTGGTCTCACGCGGCTCGCGGACGGTCACCGTCCAATCGCCGCCGGCGACGACGCTGAGTTGGTAGGTCCCGCCCTCCATATGCCACGCGGTCTGTCCTTCGTACCCGCCCGACGAATCGGCAAACAGCGTTCCAGTTGATTCCGGCTCGCTTGCGTCTTCCGCGTCGTCCTCGCTACCCTCGCCTCCGCCGGGAATCAATCGAACTTGGAACTCGCCGTCACCCTCGTGGGTAGCGTCGACGACGGTGAGCCCGCCCTCGACACCGATGTCCTCGAGCGCCTCCGATCCAGTCCCGGAGAACTCCCGTTCGTTCGATTCGTCGGCGGAACCGTCTTCCTCGGCGGAACCGTCTTCGTCGTCAGTGTCCTCACCGGCATCGTCGTTCTCGTCACCGCCGTCGGCCGCCTCGTTTGAACAACCGGCAAGCGGGACTGCGACACCGCCCAGTACGACCAACCGTGCGACTTGTCTCCGTTTCATCCGAGGGCGTGCGTACGACGAACCGCCGTTTAGGAAATGGGCGGCATTGCAGAATCTGAAACCGCCCGACTCTCTCGTTCGCCCGTCTCGAGGTCGACGACGACCTCGGTTTCGTCGTCGGTTCCGCTCCCCTCCGACGGTCACACGACCGTCGAGATGGTATAGACGTTGAGAACTGCGGCGGCCAGCCACGGCACTGCGAGCCCCGCCGGCACGATCGGCCGGTACGCCCGCTCGAGGAGGGGACGGCAGGCGAGCGCGACGCCGACCGCGAACGCCTTCAGTCCGAGCATGCCGACGACGCCGTAGCTCTCGATCGCGCCGCGAGCCGCGGGGTTGGACTCGGCCAACCCGACGTTGAGCCCGACGAACGTCGTGACGACGTCGGCGACCAGCGAGAGCGCGACCAGCGCCCAGAGCAACCGCTCGAGGTCGACGGGGGTCACGTCGCCCGGCAGCCACTGGTCGGCGGTCGCGCGCTCGGAACTCATAGGCTCCCGGCCGGAATCGAACCGGCCGTTGCCGTCGGGAGTACGACCCCGTACCAGCACGCGGGGTATTGTTATGGCAGGCGTAGGGGAACCGGCGTCGCTGGTAATCGCTTACAACCGACGGCAAACGGTTCGGCGACGGGGACCGTTCGTGCGCTTTCGCCTTTCGGGGACTGGCCGAGGGCAGCGCGCTCGGCCGATCGTCGGCGTTTCTCGTCCGGCGGCGACGGTTCAGGGACGTAACCGGGCCGTAATCGGGGACGTCCCATCCATCGAACGGGATCGCCTGATGCGAAGAGTCCGTCACGCTGATGACCGCGTCGACGACCGAATTCCGGTGTGACCGTCGGCACTGGTTCGGACGGTCGGACGAACCGGACGGCAGCGGAGAAGGGGAGACGGGGTCGCGCCGGCGGATCGCCACTGATCGTGTGGAGTTCGTCGCGGGGGGACGGCTCGAACGTGGCGCGACCCGCTCGAGCGTGCGTTTTGCCTCCGTGGTCACCAACACGGAGACAACGTACGCTGTCGGGTCCGATGATACGAACGCTCGCGTTCAGTAATCCACGCGTTATGTGGGAGGTCGAAAGGGCGCGATCGACCGGCGGGTACACCACGGCCGCTGCCGACTCCCCCGGTCCGTCCGCGAGAAAGACGTTCGGCAGCAATTGCAGGCAGCACGGCTTTGGGTCGAATGGCCGTTCGTTTCGACGGTTAGTGATCCGTTCCGGTCGTGCGGAGCGGGGTAGATAGCGATATGTCGGAGGCACACACCGAACGTTCGGGGAAACGGGGAGCGACGCTTCGCGATCGGATCGACCGAGGGTTGGATCGGCGCGCGTTCCTGCGGACCGTCGCCGGCGGCGGCTACGCCCTCGGGCTGGCCCACTGGCTCGACGTCGACGACTTCCTCGCGGCCGACGACGGCGAAGTCCCCGTCGTCACCGCCCTCGTCAGGGACGACCCGGCCGACCCGTGGTCGATCCGGGAGCGAACGGAACGCGTCCCCGCGGCGTGGTACGCCGCCGTCGAGAAGGCCTTCGAGATCAACGACCTCCTGGCGCGGGTCGGCTTTACCGGCTACCTCGGCAGCGCCGTCGTCCCCGGCGACCTCGAGAGCGGGACCGCCACCGTCTCGGTCGGCGTCTCGAGCGAGGGGCATTCGGTGAACGAACTGCTCGGAGAACTCGCCGAGGGCGTCGAGATCGACGTGGAGACGTTCATCGACGTCGACGACATCGGGGACGATTCCGAGGCGAGCGAACCCCGGCTGGGCTACCCCGGCGCGGACGGTCACGTCCCCAGCGGCGTCGCCTGCGAGACGCCGACGAGCCTGGCGACGCTCGGCCCGGCGCTGTATCACCCCGACGGGGAACGGCGGTTCTTCGTGACGGCCGACCACGCCTTCGACGGGGCCGAGGGGACGACCGACGAGTCCCTGTCGCTGCCTCTCGGAGGCGACGACGCGGCCGAACTGGGGACCGTCGCACGACGCCACCCGGTCGCCGACGTCGCGGCCGTTCGGCCGACCGGCGAAATCGAACCGACGAGCAGGATCGACGCCCCCTCGAGCCCGCGGGTGCGGGGTCAGTTCACCAGGTTCGGCCTCGCGACGCTCGTCGCACGCGACGCCGAACTCGAGAAGGTCGGTGCCATGACCGGGCACACGGTGGGAAAGGTACAGGGAATCGACGCTGTAACCTGTTTCACGGACGATTTCTGCCGGCGCGGGCAGCTCCGCTGGGGTGGCGAGATGGACCTCACGGACGGCGATAGCGGCTCCGTGAGCTACCACCGCGATCCCGAGGGCGAGGACGGTGACGTCCTCGTCGCCGGCTTCAACAACGCCCGGACCTGGTGGCCCGGCCAGAGCTACGTCTGGGGCGTGGGAGCTTATCGACTGACCGAAACACATGGCTACCACTTCTGAGCGGCGACCGCCGCGGAGCCGAGTCGCCGACCCACCCGTGCCGCGAGGGCCGAATCGACGGCCGACTTTGGCCAGGGGGTCGAACCGCGATGAGTAACGATACCGGGCGGTCAGAGAGTGCCGCGTCCGGGCCCGTCAGAACGGCCGTCCGCACACTTGGCCGCGTACTGGGCGATCTGGTCGCCCTCTCGCTGTGGGTGCTGTTTCTCACCCTGCTGTTCCTCGAGACCGGTTGGCCCCGCTGGGCGTTCTACGCGCTGTTGCTCGTCGGTGTCGGCGTCTACGTGGCCGGAACGGCCGCCTGGACCGACTGACGATACCGAACAGCGAAAAACGGATCGGCGGGTTACTCGAGGGTCGCCTCGAGGCGCTCGATCAGTTCGTCGTTGCCGACGTGGACCGGCGTCCGGTCGTGGAGCGCGTCGGGCTCGACGGCGAGCAGCGAGCGGTCCCCGTTCGAGGAGCGCCCGCCGGCCCGCTCGACGACGTAGCCGATCGGGTTCCCCTCGAACTGGAGGCGGAGTTTGCCCTCGGGCCGGGACTCGAGGGCGGGGTAGCCGAAGGTTCCGCCGTAGGTCAGTACCTGATTAACGTCGCCGATCAGCGCGCCGCCGTAGCGGAGTTTGAGTTCGTCCTCGATCTCACGGGCGTACTCGCGGAAGTCCGCGGGCCAGTCGGGGACGCGGCCGCCGAAGCCGTAGACGACCGGCTCGTCGGGCAGGGTCACGTCGCGGTCGACGATCGTGCGCTCGCCGCCGGAGAGTTCGTACTCGGTGACGGTCTCCTCGGTGGCGATCAGCATCGTCGTGATCGGCCCGTAGAGGACGAAGCCGGCGGCCACGAGCGTCTCGCCGCGGGCGGGCAGGGCGGCGTCGTAGACGCCGAAGATCGTCCCCATCGTGTTGTTGGACTTGAGGTTCGAGGAGCCGTCGAGCGGGTCGACCGCGACCGCGTACGCGTCGCTGTCGGCTGGATCCGCACCGCAGTCGACGACGTCGGCGCGTTCCTCGCTGGCGTACTGGCCGACGCCGTCGATCCCGGCGAGCCGGTCGCCGAGCAACTCGTCGGCCCAGACGTCCGCTTCGGCCTGGGTCTCGCCGCTGGGATTTTCCCCGTCGACCGTGCCGCGACGACCGATCAGCCCCTGCCGGATCTCGGTCGCCGAGCGACCGATCGTCGCCACGACGTCCTCGACGACCGGGTCTGACACCGTCATCTATTCGGTGGCCTCGAGCGCGGCGTCGGCCGTCTCCTCCTCGTAGATGACCTTCTCGAGGGCGTCGAGCAGCCGCGTCGGGTCCTCGCGCTGCCAGACGTTGCGGCCGACGGCCAGTCCCTTCGCGCCGGCGTCGATGACCGCCTCGACCTGCGAGAGGAACTCGTAGTCGGAGGTCTTGGACCCGCCCGACATGATGACCTTCATGTCGCCGGCACAGTCGACGGCGTGGGCCATCGCGTCCGGGCTCCCGGGGTACTTGACCTTCGCGATGTCGGCGCCCAGCTCGAGGGCCAGCCGCGTCGCGTAGGAGATGGTGCTGGGCTTGGTGTCGTTTTTCAGCCCCTGGCCCCGCGGATACGACCACATGACCATGGGGAGGTCGTACTCGCGCCCGTTCTCTTGAGCGTCGCGGAACTCCTCGACCATCTCGATCTCGTGGTTCGAGCCGCCGTAGACGGTAAAGCCGAGGGCGTCGGCACCCAGTTCGGCGGCGTAGTCGACCGAGCAGTTGACCGCCGAGTCGGGCTCGCCCATCCAGAGGTTCGACGTACCGTTTAGCTTCAACAGGAGATTGACGTCGTCCTCGTAGCTAGGGTAGTAGCCCTCGGCGATCCCCTTCTGGACGGCCATCGCGGTGACGGCGTCGTGAGTCGCCGTCTCGAAGACCGTCGACGGATCGAGCTTCTCAGGGACGTCCTCGAAGTCGACGGGTCCGTGTTCTAAGCCGTGGTCCATCGCAAGAATCAGTGATTTGCCATCGCGAACGATCGGGGAATCGTCGATCGGAATCATCTGTTAGACGGTCCAACAGTGCGCTATAAATCTTTGATGGTCCTGATTATCGAAATTGAGTACTTGTGTAGTAATTCATCCGACTTGGGCCGCGCGACGTGACAGCGATCCGACTCGCCGGGCGCTCGGGACGGGATCGAAATCGGCTCCATCACTCGAGCAATTCGCGGGCGCTGTGTCGCCACGTGCGGACGTGCAAAACGTTCAGATCGAGCGCCTTGGCGACGGTCATCGCGTCGACCGTCGCCAGCCGCTCGGCCGACTGGACCCCAGCCTCGGCCAGTCGGTCGGCGTCGTCGGGGCCGACCCCGGTGACGGCGGCCACCGGCGTCGGCTTCGGGTACGGCCGCTCGTCGGGCCGGTTCCGTCCGACCGACACGCCTTCTTCGTCGTACTCGAAGGCCTGCCAGTCCTCGTCGTCGCTGACCGCGATCCACTCGCGTTCGGCTGCGCCCAGCCCGCGGACCTCGCTCGAGCGCCGCTGTAAGTCGCCGTCGGATTCGAACGACCACGGCAGCGAAAAGCGCCTGCGCAGGGCGGCCGCGACGTCCTCGTCGACCCCGTCCTCGAGCAACAGCCGATAGGAGTACTCCTTGTCGACGACCGCGTCGGGGTCGACGCCGGCGTCCGCGAGCGCCTCGCGCTCGGCCGGGTCGATCGCCGCGTCCGGCGCCGAACCCGCGGGTGCTTCGTCGTCGGTGTCCGTGGTCGCGTCGTCGGCCGCTGCGAGCAGTTCGTCCTCGTCGAAGGCGAGTTCGACGGGGTCAGAACCGACGGCGGCCGCGTCGTCGCCGACGTCGACGGTGATGCCGATGTCGACGACGGTCGCGTCCCCGCCTTCCCCGTCGCTCGCCGGGGCGGTTCCCGTCTCCGCGTCGCTGGCGACCTCTTCCTTGCTCACGCGATTCACCGGTCGTCCGTAGCTCACACTGTCTCGTCTTGAAAGTTGCCCTCGTGACCGACACGGCCCTCCGGCCGACCAGCACGCTTACGGCTTCGTCTGCGGAAAAGGCCGGTATGGTTCGCGAGCAACTCGACCGAATCGGCGTCGTCGGCGCGGGGACGATGGGCAGCGGCATCGCACAGGTCGCCGCCACGAACGGCTGCGAGGTCGTCATGCGCGACATCGAATCGGAGTACGTCGAGAACGGTTTCGACACGATCGACGACAGCCTCGGGCGCCTCGAGAGCCGGGGCGACCTCGAGGAAGATCCGGCAACGATCCGCGACCGGATCGAGGGGACCACGCTCCTCGGCGATCTCGGCGACTGCGATCTGGTCGTCGAGGCCGCCCTCGAGGAACTCGCAGTCAAGCAGGAAATCTTCGCCGATCTCGAGCGAGTGTGTGACGAGGACGTCGTCCTCGCGACGAACACGAGTACGCTCTCGATCACCTCGATCGCAGGCGACCTCGAGCGCCCGGAGCGCGTGATCGGGCTGCACTTCATGAACCCGGTGCCGATCATGGAGGGCGTCGAGGTCGTCGTCGGCGAGAAGACGACCGACGCGGTGACCGACCTGGCCCACGACTTCGCCGAAGACCTCGAGAAGACGACGTGGGAGGCCGACGACAAGCCCGGCTTCGTCACCAACCGCATCCTGATGCCCTGGATCAACGAGGGGATCCGGGCCTACGACGAGGGCGTCGCCTCGAAGGAAGACATCGACGCAGGGATGGAACTCGGGACCAACGTCCCGATGGGGCCGCTGACGCTGGCCGACCACATCGGGCTCGACGTCTGTCTCCACGCTTCCGAGACGCTCCACGGGGAACTGGGCGACCGGTACAAGCCCGCCTACCTCCTCAAGCGAAAGGTGGAGGCCGGCGACCTCGGCAAGAAGACGGGGCGTGGGTTCTACGAGTACGAGTGAGCTGACGGCGTTCCTTTCACCTTCGCGTAATTTATTTGGTGCTGATACGCGTTCGCGAAGACGATGCGCCCCGCCCGCTTCGCCGCCCTTTCCCTCTGTTGTAGCCTCGTCGCGCTGGCTGGCCTCACCGCGGTCGTCGCGGCGCCGCCCCCGGCACCGGTCTGTGGCGTCTGCGGGTCCAGCGTCGAAAACGTCAGCATCTCCGGTTCGGACGGTCCCGGAACGCTCGACATCTACGTCGACGAAACCGGCGACTCGCTGTGGCACGCCCGCGTTCCTGTCACCGAGTCGGCCGCCGAGCGATACCGGGCCAACGCGACCGCCCTCGAGGCCGCGGTCGACGACGCCTGGCCGCGCTATCACGTCGCCGAGGGGGACGTTCGAACCGTCGAGACGGCGCTCGGGAATCGAACCGTCGTCGTCAACTACACCGTCGACGACGTCGCCCGACGCGGCGTCGGCGACTCCTGGCTCCTCGAGTACTTCCACGAGAAGGGGCCGACGACCAATTACGACCAGCAGGCCCGGCGGGTGACGATACACGCGCCCGACGGAACGGTCATCACGAACCGGCCGGCCGACGCCAGCGTCGCGGGGAACGCCGCGACGTGGAGGTCCGACGATACGGACTCGACCGGGAGCGACTTCGACGAAGCCGTGTACGTCACCTACGGCGAGGGCGGCCTCCTCGGGGCCGCGAGCGGCTACGCGACGATCGGGATCGCGATCGGGCCGCCGGCGCTCGCTCGCGGGCTGGCTATCGGGGCCGTCCCCGGCGCGTTGATCGGTCTCTTCGGGGTCGCGATCGGACGCTACGGCCGCGGTTCCACCGCGTTCGAGCGGGCGGCGAACTGCCTCGGCCGCGAGCGACCGACGATCGATGCGGCGACGCTCGAGCGGCTGCTCGTCGCCGTCGGCGTCGGCGGGGCGGTCGGCGTCCTCGCCTACGGTGCGGTGGCGACCGGGCGGGCGTTTCCGCCGGCCGCCGTCGTGCTGTCGTCGCTGGGGGTCGGCTACGCGCTGCTCGGGTCGGCCGCCGCGCGAATCGGTTCCCGTCTCGAGACGCGCGGGCTGTTCGTCCTCGCCGCCCTCGCGACGGTCGTCGCCGCCGGCTACACGCGAGCGCTCGCCGGCGGAATCGCGTTTCTCCTGCCGTTCTCGTTCGGGTTCGCCACCGCACTCTTCCTGCCGATCGGCCACGCGTTCGAGCGCGGCCGGACGCCGGCAGCGCTACTCGGAGCCGTCACGCTCGTTCCGAGCGCCGTCATCGCGATCGTCTATCCGATGCGTTCGATCAGCGTCTGGACCGTCCTCGTCGGAACGGTACTCTTCCTGCCGTGGGTTGCCGTCGTCGCTCTCTTCGGCTACCCGCTCGCGCTGCTCGGCCGCACGCTCGCGGCCGAGGACGGCTGACCGCGCGTCCGCCGCTCGAGAGACCGCGCCTCACGCCGCAGTCTTCGGCCTCGATCAGCACGAGCGCTCGACGACCGTCGTCGTCTCCGGCGGCGGGGCCTCGCCCCCGAGCGCGATCCGCCGTTCGGTGTAGGTCACGGTGACGCTCTCTACGGGGCCACCGCTCGTCGCGCTCGCCCGTTCGCACACGTAGCCCGCGAACCGATCGGCGCGGGCGTCGTCCTCGAGCAGCGAATAGAGATACTTCCGCCAGCGGAAGTCGGGTCCCGCGTCGACCGCGGGCGGGTGACCGGTCCGAGCGGCGGTGCTGCGGAAAACGTCGACGTCGGCCCCCTCGTCGACGTGGCCGACCGCCGCGAACCCGCCGTCGGTCGTACTCGGGTCGGGTGCGAACATCGTCCACTGGTAGTCGTCCGGGACCCTCGAGTCGGCCGGCTCGAGGTCGGCCGTCGCCCCGAGCAACAGTCCACTCCAGAGGAGGACGACCGCCAGGACGCCGACGAGTGCGACCGATCGATACCGACCGATCCGATCTCGGACCGCCGACGGCAGCGGCGAACCGACGGAACGCGGGGGCGTCACGCGATCGATTCCGGACCGGCAGGTCGTCGGGGCGCGCTCGAGGGAGGGTGGCGCGACTCGATCGACCGCGCCGGCGGCGACGCGCTCGAGGGCGTCCCAGACGCCCGGCGGGAGAAAGAGGAGGACGGCGGCGAACAGGACGGCCGGGAAGAGGCCGACGGCCAGCGAGACCGCCATCCCGGAGACCGCGGCGAGAACGGCCGCGGCGTAGGCGGTTCGGAGACGACCGGTGAGCAGGAGCAACAGGGGTGCGCCGGTCACGAGCCCCGCCCAGGCGTACGTGCCGGCGGTGAGCGCGAGCGGGTAGTTCGCCAGGGCCTCGCCGAGCGGGAGCGTCAGTCCGTCCTGCCGGAGCGCGTAGCCGAGGGCGTCGCCGCCGTACCAAGTACTCCCCTCGGTCTTGAGGACGGCGTTGCTGACGAACAGGACGACGACGTGGACGAGGATCGCTGCAGTCGCCGGCGTCGCGATCAGCGCGTCACAACCGGCTCGCGCCGCGGCGTCGTTTCGGTCCGCTCGGTCCGCCCTCCCTCGAGCGTCGACCGCCCAGCGATCGCCGAGCGGGAGGAAGACGGCCAGCACAAGCAGTTCGCGCAGGAGCCTGTCGGCCCCGTTCAGGACGAACGGGTTGCGAAAGTGCAGCGAGAAGAGCAAGAGCGCGGACAGCGCCGTCGCGGTTCTCGTCCGGTAGCCGACCAGCAGCGCGATCGCGAGGATCGCCGAACAGCCGAAGAGGACGATCTGGGCCCACGGCTCGCCCGACAGCGCGTGAACCGAGTAGCGACCGAGCGGGTACTGCTCGAGGAGGTGCGCCCGTGGCAAGACGCCGTCGTCGGTGTAGAATGCGGCGAGAGAGCGCGCGCGGTGGCAGAGATCGAACAGGAGGAGGGCGCCGAGCGCGATGCGAAACGCCGCCAGCGCGCGCTCGTCGATGCCGACGCGGCGCTCGAGGGCGGGACGGATCATCGATGTCGAACTCGTCAGGACGGTCGCATACGTCTTGTGTCTCCCTCCCGGGCCGATCGACTACGCCGTCGGTTCGATCGGCGACTCGAGAACCGCTCCCGTCTGCGGGTCGGGCGGGCCAGTCGGGCGCAGCGGTGGCCGTCTACTGGTGGAGCGGCTGGTTGGCCATCTGCTCGCGCAGTTCGGACAGTCGCGAGCGGGAGACGCCGTCCTCGAACTGCTGGAGGAGGGCGAAAACCTCCGCTCGGGAGACTTTCACGTCGCCCTCGCGGACCACGTCCTCGGGCCGTTCGCGGAGTTCGCGGAGCGTGCCGACCGCCAGCAGATAGGGGATCGCCCACGCCGAGAGGCGGTTGCCGTTGTGTTCGGGGACGACTTCGAGGTATCGCTGGGCGTCGTCGAGGTAGCGCTCGGCGCGGCCTGTCACCCGCTTGATGACGTTCGTGACGCCACCGTGGTGGGCCTCGTCGGTGACTGCCTCGACGTCGACGTCCTCCGCGGCGAGCCACTCGGCGGGGAGGTAGACGTTGTTCTCCTCGCGGTAGTCGTCGTTGACGTCTTTCGCGATGTTGACCAGCTGTAGGAGGAGGGCAAACGAGCGGGCGTTCTCCCGCATCTCGTCGGCCCGGTCCTGTGAGGTGCCGCGGGCGACCAGCCCGGTGATAAGGGTGCCGACGGTGCCGGCGGCGTACCAGCAGTACTCCTCGAGTTCCTCGATGGTCTGTAAGCGCAGGCCGCCCTCGTCGGCGTACCGGTCGGTGAACATCGCCATCCCGTCGACGAGTTCCCGGACGGGATCGCGCATGATCTCGCGGGGCTCTTCGTCGAGGGATTCGAACGTCCGCAGGACGCGGGGGGTCTGGGCGACGACCTCCCAGTCGTCGTTTCTGTCCTCGGGAATCCAGGGCTCGACGTCGGCCATGAACTCCCCGATCGGTTCCCTCGCGTCGGGGTCGAGCAACCGGTCGTACCGCGTGAGCAGTTCCGTCTGTCGCTCCGGTGGGATGTGACCGGCGTCCTCGATCGTATCAGCGATGCGACAGAGGAGATAGCCGAGACAGATGTGTCTCGCCATCGGCTCTTCGAGCCGATCGATCGTGATCGAAAAAGTCCGCGAAACGCCGTGAACCGCATCGTAACACCACTCGAGGTCGTCCTCGAGGTCGGCGTCTGGTTTGGATTCGGGCTGGCCCGTGGTCATCTACTCGAGTTTGTTTAGGTACCACCCCGGAAAAACACCGCGGTCGCGGCGTGATCTTCCGCCCGGCTCGACGCGCGGGTCGGCCCGACCGATCGGGGCCGGCGACTTCCGCCGAAACCGGTATGGGTGCCAGCGGCGAAGTCGGCCCATGAGTAAGTCGATACTCGTCGCCGGCTCCCACGGCGGCGTCGGGCAGCACGTCACGGCACGCCTGGCCGAGAGCGGGGATACGCCGCGAGCGATGATCCGATCCGAGTCACAGGTCGCGGAGCTAGCGGCACTGGGCGGAGACCCGGTCGTCGCGGACCTGACCGAGCCGTCCTCCCTCGAGCGCGCGCTCGAGGGCTGTGACGCCGTCGTGTTCGCGGCCGGCTCCGGCGGCGAGGACGTCTACGGCGTCGACCGCGACGGCGCGATCAATCTGATCGACGCCGCGAGCGAGGCGGGCGTCGACCGGTTCGTCATGCTCAGTTCGATGGGGGCCGACGACCCGGACGCGGGACCGGAGCCGCTGCGGGACTACCTGATCGCGAAGGCCGAGGCCGACGAGTACCTCCGCCACAGCGGGCTCGCGTCCACGATCGTGCGGCCGGGCGAGCTGACGGACGAGCCCGGCACCGGCGAGATCCGGGCCGCCGAGGGGCTCGAGCTGGGCGAGGGAGACATTCCGCGCGAGGACGTCGCCGCGACGCTCGTGGCCGCGATCGACTGCGAGCCCGTCGTCGGCGAGACATTCGAGATCCTCTCGGGCGAAAACCCGATTCCGGACGCGATCGAGGCCGTCGGCTCGAGCTAGCCCCGTCGTAGAACGGCCTGCACGGACGATACCTGCCCGTTCTACGGTCGTCTCCGCTCCGTTTTCGATCGCGGATCGGCGTCCGGACGAGAGACGCGAATGCCAGGTCGATCTATGAAAAGAATAATACAGCATTTGCCCCTCTATAGGAGACGACATGCCAGCAGGTACCGATCAAACGCTGCGACCGTTCTTGTGGCGGGCGAGCAAGCTGTACTCCGAGACGGAGATCGTCTCCCGGAACCACGACGGGATGCAGCGATACACCTACGGAGAGTACGAGGACCGAACGAGCCAACTCGCGAACGCGCTCGACGAGTACGGAATCGAGGAGGGCGACCGGGTCGGAACCTTCTGTTGGAACCACTCCCGGCACTTCGAGACGTATTTCGCCGTGCCGTCGATCGGCGCACAGCTCCACACGATCAACCCGCTGCTCCCCGACGCACACGTTCAGTACATCGTCGACAACGCCGACGACGAACTGATCTTCGTCGACCAGTCGCTCGCGCCGAAGCTCGCGGGCGCGGTTGCCGACGCCGACGACGAGTTCGACGGCGTCGACTTCGTCGTCATGGGTAGCGAGGAATCCGACGATCTCGAGGCGACGCCCTACGAGTCGTTCATCGACGGCCACGAGACCGACTACGACTGGCCCGACGTCGACGAGGAACAGCCCGCGGGGATGTGTTACACCTCGGGGACGACCGGTAACCCGAAAGGCGTCGAATACACCCAGCAGATGCTCTGGAGCCACACGATGGCCTCCCAGACGCCACAGGGGATCCCGATGGCCGACGACGACGTCGTCATGCCCGTGGTGCCGATGTTCCACGTCAACGCCTGGGGGATGCCGTTTACGGCGACCGCCGGCGGGGCCAAACAGGTCTTCCCCGGTCCCTCTCCCGAGCCCGAAGACCTCGCGAGCCTCATCGAAAACGAGGGCGTGACGATCAGCGCGGGCGTCCCGACCGTCTGGCTGGGGCTGATGGAGTACTGCTCGGAGAACGACGTCGACCTCTCGACGCTGGATACCGTCATCGTCGGCGGCTCGGCGGCACCGAAATCGATGATCGAGTGGTTCGACACGCAGGGCGTCGAGGTGCTTCACGCCTGGGGGATGACCGAGATGGCGCCGATCGGCGCGGTCTCTCACCTCAAGTCCGACCTGCGGAACGCGGACTACGACACGCAGGTCGAAAAGCGCGGCAAGCAAGGGCTGGTCGTTCCCGGCCTCGAGTTCAAGGTCATCGACGACGACGGCGAGGAGATCGAGTGGAACGGACAGGAGTTCGGCGAACTGTGGATCCGCGGGCCGTGGGTGACGACGGAGTACTTCAAGCGCCCCGAGGCCAACGAGGAGGACTTCGAGGACGGCTGGCTCAAGACCGGCGACGTCGTCACCGTCGACGAGGACGGCTACATCAAGATCGTCGACCGCGAGAAGGACGTGATCAAGTCCGGCGGCGAGTGGATCTCCTCGGTCGAACTCGAGAACGCGATCATGGCCCACGACGGCGTCGCCGAGGCGGCCGTCGTCGGCGTGCCCCACGAGCGCTGGCAGGAACGACCGGTCGCGTTCGTCGTTCCTGCCGAGGGTGCCGACCGGGACGCCCTCGTCTCCGAAGTCAACGAGATGCTCGCCGACGAGTACCCCAAGTGGTGGCTCCCGGACGAGATCGAGTTCATCAAGGAAGTGCCCAAGACGGCGACGGGCAAGTTCTCGAAGAAGGACATCCGCGAGGAGTACGCCGACCAGTCCCTCGTCGAGGGGCAGGTTCCGGAAGACGCCGCGCCGGACGAGAACTGAGGCGATCGGCTGCCGATTTTTTGCGCTCCGTGCTCGTACCGGGAGCGAGTACGGTTCGTCGTCGACCACTGCTGGCTGAGACGCTCCTTCATAACGTGTCCTATCGTGGTACAAAGGGACACGATAGCGCGAAGAGAGAACAGTAAAGAATCACGATTCCTAATATCGGGTATGGACTTTGCACTCTCGGCTGAGCAGCAACAGATCCGGGACATGGTGTCGGAGTTCGTCGACGAGGAGGTCGTCCCCGTCGCCGAGGAGATCGACCACGACGACGAGTTCCCACAGGACCTCGTCGACCAGATGGCCGAACTGGGGCTGATGGGGATGCCCTTCCCCGAGGAGTACGGCGGTGCCGGCCTGGACTATCACTCCTACGCGATCGGGCTCGAGGAGATCTCGCGCGGCTCTGGGGGGCTCGGAACGATCGTCGCCGCCCACACCTCGCTGGCGGGCAACATGCTCTACGAGTTCGGCGACGAGTCCCAGAAGGAGGAGTACCTGACCCCCGTCGCGGCGGGCGAGGACATCGGGGCGTTCGCGCTCTCGGAGGCCGGCGCGGGCAGCGACGTGCCGGCCATGGAGACGACCGCCGAGAAAGACGGCGACGAGTACGTCATCAACGGCGGCAAGCTCTGGATCTCGAACGGCTCCGTGGCGGACACGGTCACGCTCTTTGCGAAGACCGATCCCGACGCGGGCAACAAGGGCATCTCCTCCTTTATCGTCCGCCCCGAGGAGGACGACGGCTTCATCGTCGAGGGCACCGAGGACAAACTCGGCGACAAGGGCTGTCCGACCGCCGAACTCCGGTTCGACGACCTCCGGATCCCGGAATCGCGCCGGCTCGGCGAGGAAGGTGACGGCTTCGTCCACGCGCTGAAGACGCTCAACGGCGGTCGGATCACGATCGCCGCCCGCGGCGTCGGTATCGCCCGCGCGGCCTTCGAGGAGGCACGGGACTACGCCACCGAGCGCGAGCAGTTCGGCCAGCCGATCGGCGAGTTCCAGTCGATCAAGCACAAGCTGGCGGACATGGACACCAAGATCCAGGCCGCGAAGATGCTCATGCACAAGGCCGCCGACAAGAAGATCCGCGGCGAGGACTACATCAAAGACGCCTCCCAGGCCAAGCTCTACGCCTCCGAAGTCAGCCGCGAGGTCGCCAACGAGGGCATCCAGATCCACGGCGGCTACGGCTACACCAAGGACTTCGCCGCCCAGCGGTTCTACCGCGACGCCAAACTCAACGAGATCTACGAGGGCACCAGCGAAGTGCTGCGCAACACGATCGGCGACCAACTGCTTGAGGAGTAGCGGCCGGCCGTCGCCGACTTCGCCTCGTCACTCGTTTTCGAGACAGTCTCCGACCCAGTCGTAGTGGTCCCGCACTCGCTGCTCCCCGCCATCTGTCAGCGCGTAGACGTCGTGCAGTCCCTCGGTTCGCTTCTCGACGACGCCCGCGTCGACCAGCGCCGACAGCGAGCCGTAGAACGACTTGGGCTCGAGCCGGTCGTCGTAGTGGGACTCGAGGCGCGTTTTCAGCTGCTGACCGCGCAGTTCGCCGTCCGCGGCCGCGGTGAGCAGGAAACAGATGTCCCGGCGGCGGCCGCTGTGGAGCCACTTGGTCATGGCGTGGTCTGGGTCGGGAACGGGCTCGAGCGTTACGGTTCGGGGACTCACTCGCCGCCGCGCTCGAGGCGTCGCCACAGCGTCGCCACGACAGTCCACGCCAGTCCGCCGAGGGCCGCCGTCCCGAGCATGGCTCGATCGCCGATCTCGAGGAGGGCGCTCCCGTCGGGGCGGCGGTCGTGGCGGACGAGCAGCCAGCCCCGGTCGGGGTCGCCGAGGACGACGTCGCCGGAGCCGAAGGCCAGCGAGAGCAAGACGGCCACCAGCGCGTAGGTCACGACCGCGGCGAGGGTCCCGACGCTCCCGGTCACAAAGCGCGAGAGGAGGCGCGCGCCGGGCAGCCGGTCGCTCGCGCCCACGTCCGTCCCGTAGATGCCGAAGCCCTGCACGCCGCCGGGCGGATCGCCGACGCGGACGTCGGCGGGGTACTGACAGAGGACCGCGGCCATCCAGAGGTCGCCGATCGAGCCGGCCGCGTTCGCCGCTAGCGGGACGACCAGCAGCGGTGACGGGTAGACGACCATCGCGGCGAGGCCGACGGCGGTGATCACGGTAAACGGCGCGAGCAGGGCGACCAGCAACTGGTTGCGGGTGTAGCTCGAGCCGTCGGTCTCGGCGTAGGCGTAGGGGAGGACGAAGTGGGAGACGCCGACGCCGTAGCGCGGCGAACCGCCGTAGCGGGCCAGAAAGAGGCCGTGCAGCAGCTCGTGGGGGACGACCACGACGACGAGCAGGCCGACGGAGACGGCCAGCCAGACGAGGATCGTCGGCGGCGACGACGGCGCGATCACGATCGGCTCGAGGGCGATCCCGCGGAGTCGGGCGAGGACGCGGGCGAACGCGTAGACCGCGCCGAAAAACCCCGCTGCGGAGACGACGAGCCACTGGAGGGCGACCGCCCGAGTGAGTCGAAACGTCGCGAGCGGGCGACGGGCCGTGGCGGCATCCGCTCGGTTCACGGCCCGTATCTCGAAGGCGACCGAAAAATCGGTATCGATGTTCGGCCCTCCCGGCGGGGTCGTCCGGAACCGACAGCTTCCCGGTGATCGATTCCCCACTGTCGCCCATGACCGACCAACGGACCGCCGAAGCCAACGGGATCGCGGCGACCTACGACGAGACCGAGACCGAACGGATCCTGTCGTTCGAGCGCGAGGCCGGGGCCGACTCGAGCGCCACGGCGGCGATCGCACAGAACGTCGAGGGCTACGCCATGTTGAAGGTTCGGCCGACGGCCGACGGCGACGAACTCGAGCGCTACTACGGGTTCGACATGGCGCTGGATCACGCCGGCGAACTGCTCGGCGTTTCGCCCCACGACCTGCCGGTCCCCGAGGCCGCCGAGGATATGGGAATGTGAACGGACCGGCAACGGGGCCGGGAGTAGACGGCGAACGCCGGATCAGACGACGAACGCCGCAACGATCAGCAGGCCGAAGTAAATGACGACGACCGCGCCGACGGCGTACAGCCGGACGCGCCGCATCGCGTTGCCTTCCTCGCGGCGGGCCCGCTCGAGGACCGCCCGCTCCCGGTCCGAAAGCCGCTCGGAGTGGGCGCGACCGCGGTGGAGTCGCTCGTAGCGGACCCGCTGAAACGGCCGCCCGCAGTACGGACAGCGCGCGGGCAGGTCGCCGTCGCTCGCGACGTCCTCGGGCGCGTCGACTGCGGGTTCGGTGACCGCCGTTGCACCGCTGGTGGCGCTCTCGCCCGTCGGCGTGCGATCGCTCGAGTCGCCCGACACGGCGGTGGCTACGACGACCCGTGGTATGCGTTTTCGGTCGATTCTCACGGACTGTCCGGTCGACTGACGTAACCGGTACCGGTATCCTACCACGGGAAAAAGCGGGAGCCCTAAATACGCGGAGTCGAACGGTGTAGACGAGAATAGCCGTGGCAACAGAGTCGTTTCCCCGCCCCGTCGGCACGCGACGCCGCTTTTCCGCACTGCTCGCAGCGACCGCGCTGGGCGTGTACCTCCTCCTCATCGTCGGCGCGACGACGTCGCTGACGAACGCCGCCGCGTCGTGTTCGACGTGGCCGACCTGTCACGCGCCGGTCGACCCGCTGAGCCAGACCGAACTTGCGATCGCGTGGACCCACCGACTCGCGGCCGTCGTCGTCGGCCTGCTCGTGGCCGGAACGGCCGTCGCCGCCGTCTTCGGTGACGCCTCGAGCCGCGTCCGAACGACGCTCACCGTCGCAGCCCTCCTCTACGTCGTTCAGGTCGGCGTCGGTGCCGTCACCGCGACGATCGGCCCCGCCGCGATCGTCCCCGGCCTCCACCTCGGACTCGGACTCGTCATCTTCTCGGCGGTCGTCCTCGCGCTCGCCTGGGACTTAGAGATCGCGACCGGGAGCGAGGACGAGGACGGCATCGACTCGCCCGAACCGCTCGAGGAGTCGATCCCGACAGCGAGCGAGCGCACGCTCCCCTCGAGTCGCCTGGCCCGCGCCCGACTGACCGCCTTCGCATACTTCCAGATGATGAAGCCGCGCCTGATGTGGCTGCTCTGTCTGGTCGCCGCCGCCGGGATGGCCCTGGCCGCCGGCCCCGGCCTCGAGACGGACACGATCGTCGCGACGCTCGGTGGCGGCGTCCTCGCGATCGGTGCCAGCGGGACGTTCAACCACGTCCTCGAGCGCGACGTCGACCAGAAGATGTCCCGGACCGCCGAGCGACCGCTCGCGGTGGACCTGATTCCGGTCCGGAACGCGCTGGCCTTCGGACTCGCGCTGACCGGGCTGTCGCTGGCGGCCTTCCTGACGATCAACCGGCTGGCAGCGGCGCTCGGTCTGGCCGCGATCCTGTTTTACAGCGTCGTCTACACGCTACTGCTCAAGCCGAACACCGTCCAGAACACTGTCATCGGCGGCGCTGCGGGGGCACTGCCCGCGCTGATCGGCTGGGCCGCCGTGACCAACGAGATCGGCTGGCCCGGCCTCGCGCTCGCGGCGGTCATCTTCCTGTGGACGCCGGCGCACTTCTACAACCTCGCGCTGGCTTACAAGGACGACTACGCTCGCGGCGGCTTCCCGATGATGCCGGTCGTCCGCGGCGAGACGGAGACCCGAAAGCAGATCATCTACTACATCGCCGCGACGCTCGTGAGTACGATCGCCCTGGCCTGGATCACCGACCTCGGCGCGCTGTATGCCGGGACAGTCGTCGTCTTCGGTGGCCTCTTCCTCTGGGCCGCCGTGCGGCTCCACTTCGAGCAGACCGAGGCCGCCGCGTTCCGATCGTTCCACGCCTCGAACGCCTTCCTCGGGGCCGTGCTGGTCGCGATCCTCGTAGACGCGCTCGCGTTCTGACATCGCGCGGGACGGCTCGCGGGAGTTTCGCGTGGTCGTCGACACTCGCTCCGTCCGCAGACTGCTCCAACTCATGCGGTCGACTGTACGTCGTTGTCGGTAGGACCGCGACCCGCCCTGGGTCCCACTGGGACATCGGTACAGCAGACCGTATCGGGGCAGTATCGCGGTCACGACTCGAGCGACCGAGAGTCGTTTCACCGGTCGTCCGACTGCTGTCGAGACAGCGCAGTGAGTTCCCGAGGAGTCAAGACCACGGTACGTACCGGACGACAGTGGATTGTCGGGGAGCGCTGTCAGGTCAGTCGCGGTAGTGTCACGTCCCCCAGATGGAGGAGTTACCGACGCAGTAGAACAACCCTACCCAACCGAGAAAGAGTCCCGCGATCACTACCAGAAAGTCGGCCAAACAAGTTCCAACGACGACGCAGTATCCGATACCGATCGTGAGTAGTACCAGTGAACTGCCGATCAACACGTGACACCGGCGTTCGACGCTGGGTTCCATACGCCGTCGTATCACAATCGGGCGTATATACCTATATCAAATAAAAAAGATATTCGTGGCCTCATGGTACTACTTGCTCGGTCCGTCCCTGCCGTGACCCGATTTCCGGATTGGGTTGCGAGCGTATTTCCGGAAACGCACCCGTGTTACGGGCTACTAACAGATCGAGAGCCCACCGCGAACGCCTCGAGAGCTTCGATCCCACACGACGACGAGACGCCCCGATATCGAATCACTTGCCCTCGAGGCGGGTCACCAGAGCAGGTGCGGCCAGACGAAGGTAAACAGGAACCAGATCATGGCCGTCAGCACGACCGTCATGATCGCGTTCAGGACCAGCCCCGCCCGGAGCATGTGGCGCTGCTTGACGTACCCGCTGCCGAAGACGATGGCGTTGGGCGGCGTCGCGACCGGCAGCGCGAAAGCGAAGCTCGCGGCGATCGCGCCGGCGACCGAGAGGAAAAGCGCGGTCGAGAAGTCGGTCAGCCCGAGCGTCGCCGAGAAGACGCTCCCGAGGCTGATCAGAATGGGGACGATGATACTGGTCGTCGCGGAGTTCGAGGTCATTTCGGTGAGGAAGATGACTACCAGCACGACCGCGCCGATGACGAGGACGATGGGAGCGCCGACGAGTCCGCCGAACACGGTGTCGGCGATCCACTCCGTCGCGCCCGTGTCCGCCAGCGCGTTCGCGAGGGAGATCCCGCCGCCGAACAGCAACAGCGTCCCCCAGTCGATGTCGACCAATTCCTCCCACTCCATCGTGTCGGCCAGCACGAGCGCGGGGACCGCCGCGACGCCGACCATGACGTAGTAGAGCAGTCCCTGATGGCCCTCGACGCCGAAGACCGTCATGCCATCGCCGCCGAACACGGTCGTCATCCAGACGGCCGGGAGGTACGGCTCGAAGAGGTCGCCGAGTCCGCCGAGCATCCAGAGCCCCGCCGTCACGGCGAAAATCGCCGCCACCCGTTTCCCGCGGGGGTCGAGTTCGCCTTCGGCCTCGAGTTGCTCCCGGGCGGTAGCTCGCGCCCGCTCGACGTCCGGCACCTCGGGCGGGTACAGCACGTACGTCAGGAGGAACCAGATCAGCGGCAGCGTCACGACGACGATCGGGAATCCGACGAGGAACCAGTCGGCGAATCCGACTTCGTAGTCCAGAATGGCGTCGAGCTGGCCGACGAGGATAGCGTTCGGCGGCGTCCCGATGATCGTCCCGACGCCGCCGACGCTCGCGGCGTAGGCGGTCCCGAGCAGCATCGAGATCTGGAGGTTGGTAAACGCGGCCGTCGACTCGAGGTCCCCGCCGTCGGCGACCGTTTCGGCTGCGTCGCTCTCCCGGCTCCGTTCGTCCGAGGATGCGAGATCGTCCCGATCGAGGACCTGGCTGAGGACGCCGACCGCGATCGGCATCATCATCGCGGCCGTCGCGGTGTTTGACACCCACATCGACAACACGGCGGTCACGACCATGATCGCGAAGATCAGCCGCCGCGGCGAACTGCCCATTTTGGCGATGGAATACAGCGCGATCCGCCGGTCGATGTCGTACTTCTGGATCCCGTTGGCCAGCATGAATCCGGCCAGAAACAGGAAGATGATGTGATCGGCGAACCCGACGAGCGCCGCGTCCATCGAGTCGTAGACGCCGGTCCCCGTGAGCAAGACGGGGATCGTCAGCGCGGTGACCGCGAGCGGGAGCGCGCCGGTGACCCAGAGGAACCCGGCGAAGAACATGGTCGCGAGCGCGTACTGGCCCGTCATCGAGAGTCCCGACGGCGACGGCGCGGCCGCGATTGCTACCGTTCCGATCCCCGCGAGGGCGAATAGGGATATCCGGCGGTTTAAACCACCCAAGAGTCGGTGTATCATTGATACACACAGGAATTATCATTACGATTCTTAAGCGCTTCTATTCGCGAGCGTCCCTAGAAATGATCGACGATCGCCCGCACCTGCTCGGCGGTGAGTTCCGCGCCGTAGAGTTCCAGCAGCGTCTTCCGGCGCGCTCGAGAGAGCGATCGACTCCCGCTCTCGAGCATCGAGAGGTGTGCCTGCATGAGATCGTCTATCTCCCGTTCGACCGCCCGCTGTTCGTATCCGGCCGCGACGCGGAGGAGCCGCCACGCCAGCGGGGAGATGCCCTCGGGATCGGGGAGGTCGGAAGCGTCCATGAGCGTCAGTTACGGGAGACATACCAAGGTGGCTTGAAATGCGTTCCGTCCGGCGGCGGTGGAACGTCGGTTCGGGCCTGCGATCGCCACGACTGTCGCGACGGGGTGTCCGTGGGATCATAGTCGAATTTTTCACCGATCGGACCGCATGTCGGTGCATGGAGCAACAACGCCGTCGGTTCCTCGAGGAATTACTTACCACAGCGACGCCGTCCGGGTTCGAGACACCGGGTCAACGCCGCTGGGTAGAGTACGTCGAGGAGTTTGCCGACGAGGTGCGGACCGACAGTTACGGAAACGCCGTCGCCGTGCTGGAGGGAAACGAGACGTCGATCGCTCTCACTGGACACAGCGACGAAATCGGCTTCATGGTGCGAGATATCGAGGAAAGCGGCATACTCCGAATGACTCCTGTCGGGGGGTCGGACCGGACCGTCTCGAAGGGCCAACACGTCCGTATCCATACCGATGCCGGGCCAGTTCCGGGAGTGATCGGTCAGACGGCGATTCATCTCCGTGATCACGAAGACGAATCGCTCACCGATATCGACCAGCAGTATATCGATATCGGCGCCGACGATGCGGCCGAAGCCGAGGAATTAGTCGAACGCGGCGATCCGATTACGTTCGATCAAACGGTCTCCGAACTGGAGCACGGACGGATCGCAGCACGCGGGCTGGACAATCGCATCGGTATCTGGGCCGCGGCGGAAGCCCTCCGGCGGGCAGCCGAACGCGACCACGAGGCGACGATCTATGCCGTCTCTACGGTTCAAGAGGAAGTCGGGTTACAGGGCGCGAAAATGGTCGGCTTCGATCTCGCACCCGATGCAGTAGTCGCGATCGACGTGACTCACGCGACGGACACGCCGGATCTTCCGTCGGGTCAAAAAACCGGTGTCGAACTCGGTGACGGCCCGGTCGTCGTACGCGGAAGCGCAAACCATCCGCGACTCGTCGATGCAGTTCGGCAGACTGCCTCCGAGGCCGATATCGATATCCAGTTACAGGCATCGGGAACGAACACCGGGACGGATGCCGATGCCTTCTATACTTCCCGCGGGGGGATTCCGTCGGTGAACGTCGGCGTCCCGAACCGCTATATGCACACGCCCGTCGAGGTCGTGGATCTGGCGGATCTCGAGACGGTCGCCGAACTTCTGAGCGCCGTCCCAGCTACTGTCGCTGACTGTGACCTTTCCACGAGCATCGAATAGCAGGAGCTGTCCCTCGTAGCGCACGCCGTTCGTCGCGGAGAACGGTGCTACCGATCGACCCACTGCACCTATCATCGAACTGGTACGCGCAGTCGTAACCGCTGAGTATTAATCGATCCGTCCACTACGCGTGTGTACATGAGTGACGTACGTGTTGCAGGGACAGGGCTAACGCCGTTCGGGAACAGTCCCGAACGGACCAGCCGTGACCTCTTCGCGGAGGCGAGTATCGCGGCCTTCGAGGACAGCGGCGTTCCCCGCGAGGACGTCGAGGGCGTCCTCTACGGCAACTTCATGGGCGAACTCTCCGAGCATCAGGGCCATCAGGGGCCGCTGATGGCGGAAGCGGCCGGCGTCCAGGCCCCCGCGACCCGCTACGAATCTGCGTGTGCCTCGAGCGGCGCTGCCGTCCGCGAGGCCGTCAAACGAATCCGTACCGGCGAGGACGACGTCCTGCTGGTCGGCGGTGCGGAACGAATGACCAACCTCGGGACCGCGGGCG
This sequence comes from Natrinema saccharevitans, assembly GCF_001953745.1. NCBI lineage: Archaea > Methanobacteriati > Methanobacteriota > Halobacteria > Halobacteriales > Natrialbaceae > Natrinema > Natrinema saccharevitans. Next base: position 2,273,180 of record NZ_LWLN01000001.1, on the reverse strand, counting down.
CGACCGAGGCGCTGGCGATCGCCGCCGACGACCTCTGGGAGGTCCGGGCCGGGGTGACCTTCCCCGGTGCGTACGCACTGATGGCCCGGGCTTACTTCGACGAGTTCGGCGGCGAACACGAGGATCTCGCCCACATCGCGGTCAAGAACCACGAAAACGCCCTCTCGAACGAGAAGGCCCAGTACCAGAGCGCGATCGAGGTCTCCGACGCGCTCGAGGCCCCGCCGGTCTCGGAACCGCTCGGGCTCTACGACGCCTGTCCGATCTCGGACGGCGCGTCGGCGCTGGTCCTCACGAGCGAGTCCTACGCCGAGGAACACGACCTCGAGGCCCCGGTCGCGATCACGGGCACCGGACAGGGCGGCGACCGGATGGCGCTCCACGACCGCGAGTACCTCGCCCGCTCGCCCGCGGCCCGCGAAGCCGGCGACGAAGCCTACGCCGACGCCGGCGTCTCGGCCGGCGACGTCGACCTCGCGGAGGTCCACGACTGCTTTACCATCGCCGAAGTGCTGGCGCTCGAGGCGCTCGATCTCGAGCCGATCGGCGAGGGGATCACGGCCGCCCGCGACGGGCGGACGACCGCGGACGGCGAGACGCCGATCAACCTCTCGGGCGGGCTGAAGGCCAAGGGCCACCCGGTCGGTGCGACGGGGGCTTCTCAGATCGCCGAAGTGACCGACCTGCTGGCCGGCGACCATCCGAACAGCGACCACGTCGCGGACGCGACGACCGGCGTCGCCCACAACGCGGGTGGCACGGTCGCGAGCGCGACCGTTCACGTTCTGGAGGTGCTAGAGTAATGAGCGATGCCGACGACACCGTCGCCGACGCCGGCTTCGACGACTGGCTCGACGCCGCCGAGGACGGCGCTGCCTACTACCTCGAGTGCCCCGAGGATCACACGTCCCTGCCGCCGCGCCGGGTCTGTCCCGACTGCGGTTCGACCGACCTCGAGGAACTCGCCCTCCCGGACACCGGCGAGGTACGGACGTTCACCGTCACGCACGTGCCGACGCCGGCCTTCGAGGAGGACGCCCCCTACGCGACGGCCGTCGTCGACTTCGGCCCCGTCAGCCTGACCGGTCAGGTCGTCGGGATCGACGTCGGGGACGTCGAGACCGGCCTCACGGTCGAACTCGAGATTTCGGTTTCGGAAACGACCGGCGAGCGAGTGATCGGTCTGCGACCAGCGTAAGCCGCCGAACGGGGCGGCCGTTGCGGGGCCGCCCGCCGATGGCTATTTCACTCGCGAGACGTCACGGCCGCTATGAACGTCTGGGATACCGTCAGGCGGAGTTTCGTCGCCGGACTCATTCTGGTCGCGCCGCTGGTCGTCACGCTGTACGTCCTCAGGTTTCTCGTCAACTGGTCCTTACAGTTCGTGGATCCGCTCGTACGCGCCGCGGGATTGGCCCAGTACACCGGCAACGTGACGGTCGTCGCCCAGGCGTTCGCCGTGGTCCTGATCGCTGTCGCGGTCGTCGTCCTCGGGTTTCTCGCCCAGTTGAGCGTCGGCCGGCACCTGTTCGGGAACGTCGGGCGACTCGTCAATGTGGTCCCGCTGGTCAGCACGATCTACGGCAGCGTCCGGCAGGTCGCCGACTCGCTCGTCGAGCGCAAGACCGGGTACGAGAGCGTCGTGTTGGTCGAGTACCCCGCGAGGGCGTCTACATGATCGGCCTCGTCACCGGCGAGGGACCGCGGGAGGCCGAGGCGATAGCCGGCGGCGACGTCTACAACGTCTTCCTACCCAACAGCCCGAACCCGACCGCCGGCCGGCTCGTCTTGCTCCCCGAGGATCAGGTCCACGAAACCGACATGAGCGTCCGCCGCGGGATGCGCCTGATCGTGACGACCGGAATGGGCGACGACCGCGGGTCGGTGCCGCCGGCGCTCGAGACCGTCCCGGAAACCTAGTCCTCGATGTCGGCCCGCGGAAGCTCCGCAGACAGGTACTCGACGAATTTGTCCGGATGTTCGGCGTGGGGTAGTTGGGTCGCGTAGTCGATAACAACCAGATCGAGATCCGCGGCCGCCGCCAGGTCCCGCCCGTCCCGAAGCGGGACCAGTTCGGCGTCGCGGCCCCAGACGAGCGTCGTCGGCGTCTCGAGCGCGGCCAGTTCCGTCTCGAGGTCGAAGTCGGGATCGAGGGTGCCGGCGGCGAAGGAGGCGGGCGCGTAGCGCGCGCCGGGCTGGTGGGCGCTCTCCCAGGCGTACCGGACCGTTGCGGGATCTATTCGGTCGGAATCGTAGTAGCCGTCCCGATCGTAGAAAGAGCGGATCGAGGGCTTGCTCGCGAGCAGGTTGTACAGCGTCGTGCCGACGATCGGCGTCCGCAGGAGGGTGCGGACCCACGGCCGTTCGTCCGCCGTCTCGCCGGTCGGACAGATCAACACGAGGCATTCGAAGTCGGTCTCGTCGGCGGCCTCGACGGCGAACGTGCCCGACAACGAGGAGGCGACGACGATCGGCGCGTCGGTCACCTCGCTCGCGAAGTCGCGGACGAACTCGGCGTACAGCGTTGCGGAGTAGACCAGCGGCGGTCGCTCCGAGCGGCCGAAGCCGGGCAGATCGACCGCGTAGACGTGGTAGTTCTCCGCCAGCCGGTCGACGAGCGACTCGAACTCGTGGCTGCTCGCACCCGCGTAGACCCCGTGAAGGAGCAGCATGTCGGGGTCGTTGGGGTCGCCGGCGACCGTATACTGCGTCTCGATCCCGCGCCAGCGATACGTCCGTTCGATACCGACCAGCGGGGTCTCGAGGTCGCCCGCCCGCCGCTTCAGGAGGCGGTTCCCGAGGACGGCTCCACCGACGGTTCCGAGGGCTGCGCCGAGGACTGTTCGGGCTTTCATACGTCTCCGTACGCTGCCAACGGACTTAGGCCTCCGGTTCGGGGAGGCCCCGGCTTCACTCGCGGGTGTCGGTCTCGAGATTCTCGAGACAGGCCTCGACGGGCTCGAGCACGTCGGTCGCGATCGAGTAGGGATCGGTCTCACCCTGCCGAACGGCTTCGGCGAGGTCGTCGATCCCGCCGGCGGCGGCGAGTTCGTCCTCGAGCATGGTGTGGACGTCCTCGCGCAAGAGGGTGCGGATCTCCTCGGCGTAACGCGTACGCACCTGTTCGGCGTGTTCGCCGGAGTCGACGAGGTAGTGCCGATGGGCCGCGAGTTCGTCGATGAACGCGTCGACGCCGGTGCCGTGGATGGCGACGGTCTCGACGATCGGCGGCGTCCAGCCCTCGTCGGTCTCGTCGGCGTCGGCGGACTCGCCGTCCCAGTCGTCGTGTGCGTCGATGATCTCCTGGCTGTGGTGGCCGCCGCCACCGTCGAACCCGCTCTCGTCGCCGAGTTGGACCATGTCACGCAGTTCCTGTACCGTCCGGTCCGCGCCGTCGCGGTCGGCCTTGTTGACGACGAAGACGTCGCCGATCTCGAGGATGCCGGCTTTCAGCGTCTGGATGTCGTCGCCCGAGCCTGGCGGGACGAGGACGGCGACGGTGTCGGCGGTCCGGACGATGTCGATCTCGTTTTGCCCGGCACCGACGGTCTCGATGATGATCTTGTCCTTTCCGAAGGCGTCCATCGCCTTGACCGCGTCCGCGGTCGCGGTCGAGAGCCCGCCCAGCGTCCCGCGGGCGCTCATCGACCGGACGAAAACGTCCATGTCGCCCACCGTGGAGGCCATCCGGATGCGGTCGCCGAGTACCGCCCCGCCGGTAAAGGGCGAGGAGGGGTCGATTGCGATGACGCCGACCGTCTCGCCCCGGTCGCGGTAGGTCTCGGCGAGTTTGTCGACCAGCGTCGACTTGCCCGCGCCCGGCGAGCCGGTGATCCCGATCACGTCCGCGTTCCCGGTGTGGGCGTACAGCTCCGAAACGAGATCGCGATAGCCCGGCGCGCGGTTCTCGATTTTCGAGATCACGCGGGCCAGCGCGCGGTGTTCCCCCGCGAGCAGGTCCTCAAGGAGCGACCGGTCGTCGGCGTCCATGCTCATCGCTGGGGCGCGTTCTCGCGGACGAACTCGATGGTCTCTTCGACGGAGGTACCGGGACCGAAGATGGCTGCGACGCCCTGTTCTCTGAGTTCGTCGCGGTCCTCCTCGGGAATGACGCCGCCGGCCAGCACGAGCGTGTCCTCGGCCGCACCGTACTCCTCGAGCCCGTCCATGATCTTCGGGACCAGCGTGTCGTGGGCCCCCGAGAGGATGGAGATGCCGAGGACGTCGACGTCCTCTTGGACCGCGGCTTGGACGATTTCGTCGGGCGCTTTGTGGAGCCCGGAGTAGATGACCTCGAAGCCGGCATCCCGGAACGCGCGCGCGATGACGTGCGCGCCGCGATCGTGACCGTCGAGGCCGACTTTGGCGACGAGACACCGAATCGACTCCGCTTCCTGTTCGCTGCTCATACCCCCTACTTCCCGAGCCCACTGTTTGACTTTAACGGAAGATAGTGGGAGTCCCCGGCGGAGCGTCGGGATTTCGTCGGGCCGTGTTCGTCGGTGTCGCGGCCGTCGGTCGGGGACGCTCTTTGGCTCGTGACTATCACGAGCGGGCGAAACCGTCACGAACCAAAGGCTAAAGAGCGAAACGACCGAACATTCAGTCAATGACTATCGTTCGTCTACTGCGGAGGGATCTATCGTGGGCGTCGAAATAAAGGAGGCGCGGGTGTCAGACGCCGAACTCGAGGAGATGAAAGGATTCGTCTTCGAGTATCTCGCGGCCAGCGTCGAGAAGGAAGAGGAGGGCGGCCGCATGCGCTGGTACCCGTGGCACTCCGCCGAGTACCGACACAACCACATCCTCAACGTGGTCGATCTCGCGACCGAGATCGCCGAGGAGGAAGGCGCCGACGTCGACGTCACGCGCGTCGCCGCCCTCTTTCACGACGTGGCCAAACTCGAGACCGATCAGGAACTCCACGCCGAGGCCGGGGCCCGGGTCGCCCGGGAGTACCTCGAGTCCCGCGCGGACTACCCCGAGTCGTTCATCCAGCAGGTGTGTCGCGCCATCGAACACCACTCCTATCAGGGCGACCTGACGGACCTCGATCTGGAGACGCAGTGTCTCATCGAGGCCGACCTGCTCGACAAGGTCGGCGCGAACGGGACGGCGTTGATGCTGTTGCGGATGGGCTACGAGGCCCGCACGCACATGGACTGCGACGAGATGGTCGAGCGCGTCTTGGAGCGGGGCTACGACGCCGCCTCGCGCGTCCGGAGCGACACCGCGGAAGGCATCGCCCACCAGCGCCTGAAACGCGTCAGGTGGTTCAGCGAGTGGCTCGAGGACGAGATCGCCGCGCTGGGCGAGTGAGTCGGCGGCGCTCGCGTCGATTCTCGTCGGCCGACGGCGTGTCGGTCCCGACACGATAGCAACGTGTTGAACGGGAGACCAGTCGGCCAGTGGGTTCTTACAGACATAGTCGCGAGACCGTAGGTAATGGGACGCCCCTCTCGATCGACGGCTATCGCAGCCCTTACCGTCGGCTGTATCGCGCTTCTCGCCGCTGCCCCCGCCGCGGCGACCGCGGGGCAATCGACTCCGACGCTCCAGACCGCCGGCGAGGCGGACGGCCAGCCGGTATCGACCTGTTTCACCGGCGAGGGGTCCGAGTTCACGATCGGTTCGGACGACGGCGCGGAGATCTGGGTTCGGCTTCACGCGGGACCGCTGACGGGATCGGGCTGGTCGATCGGGCCGAGATGATCGGTTCGCTCGAGGATCGGTCGATCGTCGAGGTCGTCGCCGGAATCGAATGCGTCGGCGATGGATTCTTCGACCTCTTCGATAGCCCCGGCGAGGCGTTCGACCTCGTTAGCGGCTTCGGCTTCCAGTTGCCGATGCTCGAGAACGCGACGACGGGCCTCGGGAACGCGTCGTCCGGGGCTAACGCCGAACGACCGACGGGTCGGCATCGGAGCGTGAGGGACGCGAGACGGCCGGCAACGACGGCCGGTTCGAACTGCTCAGGTGGTAGCCCGCGAGGCGGCCGGTAACCCAAACCGTCTCCCGTAGCGTCCGCGGCTCAGACGAACTGCACCGCTCCCAGCCCCAGGAAGGCGAGCCCGAACCCCGCGAGGACGACGGCACTGCCCGCCGCGACGAGGGGGGCGAACGCGTCGACGCGTCGCCCGGCCCCGACCAGCGCCGCCGGGTAGCCCACGATCCAGCAGCCGATCCCGCCGAAGAAGCCGAGCAACAGCGCGGGCGAGCCGGTTCGGACGACGAGGACCCCCTCGAGTAGCTCCCCGACGGCCGGCGCGTACGCCAGCACGTCGAGCGTCCCGGGCTCGAGCAGGCCGACGCCGACGGTGAGCCAGAAGCCGATCTGGTAGGGGTTGGTCAGCGAGAGGACGAACGTCTTGCGAAACCCCCGCGAGACGCCCCGGTCGGCGTCGGTAAACGAACTCGCAGTCCGGGCCTCCCGGACCGCACCGACCGCGAAGTACAGCATGAGGACACCGCCGGCGAGATAGAGCGCGGGTCGGACGACAGAAACGCGGTCGATCACGGCGACGAACCCCGCGAGCGTGAGGCCGAAAAAGACCGCGTCGGCCAGCATGGCACCGAGTCCGGCCCGGAAGCCGGCGGGCCAGCCGCGAACGACGCTCTCCTCGGCGATGATGGCGTTCATCGGTCCCGGCGGGGCCGCGAGCGCGAGCCCGAAGACCACGCCGGCCAGTCCCGTCACGACGAGTTCGATCACGGCTGTCGGTTTCGGATGGGAACCACGGCGTGAAAAACACGACGAACCGGTCGCGCTGGCGGCGGTCCGATGGCCGCTGTACGGTCGGGGACACGACCGGCGACGAAGTCGCCGCCGGACCTGTCGCGATCAGTGACTCTTTGCGCGGGGCGTCCATACGAGCGGTATGGAAGGAATGGGAAATTGTAGCATGGGGGCGATCGGCGGCGCTCGTGTCGGACGGACGGTCGTCCGGCATCGGTGCGACGGAGGGACGGGATCGCGATGAAACGCCGACACCTGCTCGCGACGGCGGCCGCGACGACGGCGCTGGTCGGCTGTCTCAGCGGGCCCGACGAGGGGAACGGTGAGTCGGACGACGCGCCGGTCGAGCCCCCCTTCGAAATCGCCACCCTCGACGCGACGGGTAGCGAGGCCGGAACGGTCACGATCCCCGACTCGAGTCGGCCGCTCCTCTGTAACTTCACCCGGACCGAGTGTCCGACCAGCCGGGGGTTTCTCTCGACGCTCGCCGAGGCCGCGTCCCGGCTCGAGGGCGGGGGGTACGCCGTCGGCGGGGCGGATCCGGACGTGCGATTCCTCTCCGTGACCGACGGGACCAGCGGCCCCTCGCCGACCGACGACGAACTGGCCACCTGGTTCGAGGCGAACGGGGGGAACTGGTGGCTGGGCCGTGACGTGCCCGGGACCTGCTACGACTACTACGGCATCGACGGCTATCCGACGACGATCCTCGTCGGCAGTGCGGGGACGGTCCACTGGCGCAATCGCGGCAGGAGTTCACCCGGCACCGTCACCGCGACCGTCCGTGACATCCTCGAAGCGGACGCCGGCGGCTCGGACGAGGGCAACGAAAGCGCGGGCAACCGGACCGACGGCTGATCGCCGCTCGGTCGGACTCCCGTCGGTCGCGCCGACCCACTCGAGCGGTCGATTTCCTGGTTACGGCTCGAGCGCGTCGTCCGGGACGAACGGATACGACTGCGTCCCGCCGCTCGAGCGTCTGGCGAGCAGCGTCGCGACCGCGACCGGCTCCCCGTCGTCGGTCGGCCGCCGTCGCTCCGTGTACGAGAGGACCGTCAGGTCGAGACACGCCCGGAGCAGGTCGTTCGAGCGATATCGATGACGGTCGGTCGATGGACCCGCGACCGGGTCGCGCGAGCGGAGATGGTGTTCGTAGGCGAGGACACCCCCGGGCGCGAGCGCCTCCTTGAGCGCCGGCAGGTGCTCGAGGCCGGAGAAGTAGCTCACGACGATCAGGTCGTACCGGCCCGGTTCCGGTTCGAACTCGGCCACGTCGGCTCGGGTCCAGTCGACCTCGAGGCCGCGTTCGGCGGCCCGCTCGCGCGCCGTCGCGATGGCCTCGTCGGAGACGTCGACCGCGTCGACGTCGTAGCCGTGGTCGGCCAGAAAGAGCGCGTTCCGGCCGGTTCCGGTCGCCACGTCCAGCGCGCGGCCGTCGGGAAGCGTTTCGATCCGGCGCTCGAGGATCGGTATGGGATCGTCACGCGGCTCGCGATCCCCGTCTTCGTACCGCTCGTTCCAGCGCTCGCGGTCGTCGTTCACGGGTGTCCCGACGACCGGAGTCCCCTTAGTCCGTGTCCCCGCCGCCGGTGCGTTCGACGTGCGGACCAGTGTCCTTTTTTCCTCTTCGGCCCGTATTATAGCGTATGAGTGACGCTCGGACCCGACCGGCCGGTATCATCGGCTCCCCAGTCCACATCGCGGTGGTGAACCAGCGATGAGACGGCGAGAGTTGCTCGCTGGCGCCGGTAGCGTCGGCATTCTCGCGGCCGGGACCGGGATCGTTCTCGGCGGACTTCCGTCGTTCGGCGAGGAACCGGCGGCCGACACGGACGACGACGACGAGGGCTCCGAGTGGCCGATCGAAGTCGAGACGATCGACGCTCGCGGTAGCGACGGCGGAACGGTGACGGTTCCCAACGACGGGATCACGCTCGTCGAGTTCTTCGCAACGGGCTGTGGCAAGTGCCAGGCACAGATGCCGCGCCTCGCCGAGGCCCGCTCACGGCTCGTCGACGACTACGGGGACGATCTCACGGTCCTCTCGGTCACCTACCAGTCGGCGGATACCATGCCGGACGACGAACTCCGGACCTGGTGGCGAAACCACGACGGGAACTGGTACGTCGGCCGCGACACCACGTCGTCGCTGGCGGCGCACTACGGTATCTTCGGCTATCCGGTGACGATCATTGTCGACGAAACGGGCGAGAAACGCTGGGAGAAGAGCGGGCTCGGATCCAGCGACGACATCGTTCGGGCGGTCGAGGACGCGTTCGAGTCGTTCGACGGGAGCGACGACGGGGCCGAGACCAACGAATCCGCGACGGCCTGATCGGCCGCCGCCGGGTCGAACGTGACTATTCTCACGCCGGCCGACTCGTTCTCGCCGCCTCGCCCCGGATTCGAGATGCCGAACCGGCGCGGGACCGCCGCCGACGAGACCGACCCACCGGGAGACTCGTCGTGACGGCCGGTCAGGCCTTCGCCTGCCAGCTGCGGATGCGATCGGCGCTGACGCCCTCGACGTCGTCCGCGACCGCGTCGGGGTCGGCGTCGGTCAGGTCCTCGAGGTCTTCGATCCCCGCGGCGGCGAGCTTTTCGACGGTCTTGGCTCCGACGCCGTCCAGTGCCTCGAGATCGGAGCCGGAATCGCTTTCGCGGGCCTGAAACTCCTGATAGTTACAGATCGGACAGCCCAGTTCCCAGGGCTCGTCGCCGCTGTGGACGACGAGTTCTGGCAGGTCGTGGTCGTCGCAGTACTCGTCGGTGACCTCGATCTCGCCGCGGCGGGGCAGCGGCAGCGAGTACTCGCAGTCGGGATAGCGGGTACAGCCGACGAGTCGGGAGCCGTTCTGGAGCGTCTTGATCGCGAGTTCGCCCCCGTGTTCCTCGCCGCACTCGGGACAGTCACCCAGTATCGGCCCCTCGCCGGCGTCCTCGGCCTTGCAGAGCGGGCAGCCGTGGACGAACGTCTGTCGGCCCGCGAGCATCTTGACTTCGTTCAGGCCGTGTTCCTCGCACTCCTCCTCGAGGATGAGCGGCTTGCCCGTCGACGGCAGCGGCAGCGTGTTCTCGCAGTCTGGATACCCGTCACAGCCGATGAAGTACGAGCCGTGGCGGCTCCGCCGGACGAGCAGGTCCTCGCCGCACTCGGGACAGGGGCCGAGTCGCTTGTCGTCTTTCAGCGACTTCCGGAGGTGGTCGCCGATCTCCTCGCGCGACTCGGCGAGGTTCTCGAAGATCTCCTCGAGCATCTCGCGCGATTCGTCGGTCACGTCGTCGAGCGTCGCCTCGCCGTTCGCGATGGCGTCCATGTCTGCCTCGAGCTGGGCCGTCATCTCCTCGCTGACGACGCGGTCGGCGTAGTTCTCGGCCGCGTCGACGACGGCCATCGCGAGCTTGGTCGGGCGCGGCGGATCGCTCTCGATGTAGCCCCGGTCGTAAAGTTTCTCTAACGTGTTATGTCTGGTCGATTTGGTCCCGATTCCCATATCCTCCATGGTCTCGATGAGCCGCGACTGGCCGTATCGACGCGGCGGCTGGGTCTGTTTGGCCTCGAGTTCGACGTCGGAGAGCGCCAGTTCCTCGCCCTCGTCGACGTCGGGGACGAAGTTCTCCGTCGTGGAGAAGTAGGGGTAGACGTCGTGGTAGCCGGGCTCGACCAGCCGCTTGCCGTTTGCCTTCAGGCGGTAGTCGTCGACTGCGACGACGACCTTGAGGTGTTCCCACTTCGCGGCGTCGGCGACCGTCGCGTAGAACCGCCGAACGACGAGTTCGAAGACCTCCCACTCGTCGTCGGAGACGTCGCCGCGGGCGGGGATCTCGCCCGTCGGGTGGATCGGCGGGTGGTCGGTCGTCTCCTCGTCGCCTTCCGTCGGGGTGATCTCGTCGGCCTCGAGCAGCGATTCGGCGGCGTCGCCGAGCGTCGAGTGCCCGGTGAACTCGTCTAACAGTTCCTCGGGATCGAGGTCGTCGGGGTAGACGGTGTTGTCGGTCCGCGGGTACGTAATGTAGCCGGCGGTGTAGAGGTCCTCGGCGATCGACATCGCGCGCTTGGCCGAGTAGCCGATGGCGCCCGCGGCGCGGATGAACTGGGTGGTGTTGAACGGCTCCGGGGGCGTGTCGGTGCGGGTCCGGCGGTTGACGTCGACGACGGTCGCGCTCTCGCGATCGGCGAGCGTCTCGTAGACCTCGTCCGCGGCGTCTTCCTCCCAGACGCGTTCGGCCTCGTTGCCGTCCTCGTCGCGGTAGAAGTACTGTGACTCGAAACTGGTCTCGTCGTCTCGCGGTTCCTCACCGCTCGACGTCTCCGAGGCGCGTTGCGCCTCGCTCTTTTGCAGGTCCGCGAACAGCTCCCAGTAGTCCTCGGGATCGAACGCCTCGATCTCGCGCTCGCGGTCGACGATCAGCTTCAGCGTCGGCGACTGGACGCGGCCGACGGAGATGAAGTCGTCGCCCAGTTGGCCCGCAGAGAGGGAGAGAAAGCGCGTGAGCGCGGCCCCCCAGATCAGGTCGATGATCTGGCGGGCCTCGCCGGCGGCCGCGAGGTCGAAGTCGAGGTCGTCTGGCTCGTCGAACGCCTGTTGAACCTCGTTTTCGGTGATCGAGGAGAACCGCACCCGGCGAATGGGAACGTCCTCGTCGACCTCCCGGACGATGTCGTGGGCCTCCTTGCCGATCAGTTCGCCCTCGCGGTCGTAGTCGGTCGCGATCGTCACGCGCTCCGCACGGCGGGTCAGCAAGCGCAGCGTCGCGACGATGTTCTCCTTCGTCGCCGTCTTCTCGACGTCGGCGTCGATCAGTTCGACCGGCTCGACGTCGCGCCAGTCCGAGTACTCCGACGGGAAGTCGACGCCGACGACGTGGCCCGACAGCCCCACGCAGCGCTTGCCGCCCCACTCGTAGACGTTGACGCCGTTCTCCCGGCTCGAGTCGTAGGTCCCGCCGGAAAGGATGTCGGCGATCCGGCGGGCCGCGTTGTCCTTCTCGGTGATTATCAGCTCCACCGCGGCTCACCTCCGGCTCGGCCGTCCGGTCGCGCTCGTCGCGGACGAGTGTCGGTCATCGTCGCTCGGTACGACTGAGGATCTGATAACGCTTTCGCCGAAAACCGGGAGACAGCGCGGGTGTGCGTGCGGTCGGGCGTCGCGCAGGCGCGTGAGGGGATTCGAAATAAATGCGCGGCGCACCGGCAGTGAGGACGGCTCGCTCGAGCGCGCGAGCGAATGTCATGAGGCGTGCTACCGGATGTGTTATACCCGCTCGAGCCGTAGAGGGGATCGCGTATCCTCACACGGAGAACAACGAAATGGAACAACCCCTCAGTAAATTCGGATACACTTGGCGCTTCGTCGGCAGCGCACTCGTCGCGTTCGTCTTCATCGCCTCGTTCGTCGGTCTCGTCTCGATCGGAGTCGCCCTTGCCGTGGTTCTGATCGTCGCCATTCCGGTGGCCCTCTCGACCGGTACCCGTCGGCGGCGCGTCGTCAGCCGGTTGTCGGGGATCGCCGCCCTGCCGCGGCGACCCGGCGGAGGCAGATTAGACTGACGACGTCTCGATAGAACGGCCGAACGAACCGATCGACTGGGTCGCCGATCCGCGAACGGCGCGGGATCATCACCAGCAGCGGACGAGTGCCGTCGGCACCGGAACCGGCAACGGCCCCCACGAGCCGATTCCTTTTATTGTGCTTGGCTGGGATTTACACGCGAGACCTCGTGGCAGCGACGGATCCCGAGCGAAAGCGCGTCGACATGACGACGGGGGCGATTTCCCCGAAGCTCCTCCGACTCGCGTGGCCGCTGGTCCTGGGAAACCTCCTCCAGACCGTCTACAACCTGGCCGATATGTTCTGGGTCGGCCGCGTGAGCAGCGACGCCGTCGCCGCCGTCTCGCTGATGTTTCCCCTCTCGTGGCTGTTCGTCTCGACCGCGATGGGGATCACCGCCGCGACCATCGCGCTGGTCTCCCAGCACGTCGGCGCGGGCGACGATCGGATGGCCGACCGCGTCGTCGCCCAGACGATTCTGCTCACGCTTTCCGTCTCGGCGGTCCTCGCCGGTCTCGGGTTCGCCGCCCGGCGACCGCTGCTCTCCCTGATCGGCGCTCGAGGGCCGGTGTTCGTCGAGGCGCTCGCGTATATCGAGGTGATCTTTCTGGCACTGCCGTTTACGTTCCTCTTCTTCGCCTTTCGGGCCTCGCTGCAGGGGGCGGGCGACACCAGGACGGCGATGTGGCTCGTCTTCGTCTCGGCCGGGCTCAATGTCGTCTTCGATCCGTTCCTGGTCCTCGGCTGGGGGCCGTTCCCGGCGATGGGGACGCGAGGTGCGGCCATCGCGACCTTCGTCTCCCGCGGGCTCGCCACCGCCGCCGGGATCGCCGTCCTGCTGGACGGTCGGTTCGGCGTTCGACTCCGACTCGGCGATCTCGCGCCCGACGTCGCCCTCCTGAAACGGCTGGTCGACGTCGGGTATCCGGCCACGCTCGACGGCTGGGCCCGGAGCTTCGCGGCGGTCGCGTTGGCCGGGTTCGTCGCCCGATTCGGGGCCGCGCCCACGGCGGCGTTCGGTATCGGCGTTCGACTCATGTCGGTGACGTGGGCCGTCGCCGGGGCCGTCGGGCAGGCGACCGCGACCGGCGTCGGACAGAATCTTGGCTCGGAGTCAGCCGAGCGGGCCCGCTCGGTCACGCGGACGGCCACCGCTGCGACGACGGTCTGTATTTTCGCCGTCGCGGCCGCACTGTTCGCGTTTCCGTCGACTGCGATGAGGGCCTTCGTCGCCGATTCCGCCGTGATCGCCGAGGGCGTGGTCTTCCTGCGGATCACCGCCCTCTTCTGGGCCCCTTACGCCGGTGTCATGGTCATTCAGGGCGCGTTCCGCGGGGCCGGTGACACCCGCACGGCGATGGTCCTCTCGATCCTCTCGCGGTGGGTCCTCCGGTTCCCGCTGGTGGTCGTCCTCGCGTTCGCCTGGTCCGTGACGATTCCCGGAACCGGCCTCGAGATCGCCGGACTGGGCTGGGGTCCCGAGGGGATCTGGTGGGCGATGGTCGCCGGGATGGCCGGTTCGTTCGTCGTAGCCGTGGTCTGGTTCCGTCGGGGGACCTGGACCGAGGGCGTCATCGACGACGACCGTCCCGAACGGAGTCGGCCGCCGGACGGCCGGCCGACCGGCGACGAGGACGACGCCGAGTTCGTCGACGACTGAGTTCGCGCCGGCCGTTCGGACGCGGGACTCGAGGACGGTACCGCGTTCGACCGTGCCGACGGACATCGTGCGAACGAATTCGTCAGCGAGACCGTCACGAACGTCGGTTACGTCCGGACCCCGGCTGCGACAGACTTTTCACTACTGGATCATACCACCTAGTTGTATGAGCGAATTCGAGCAGTTCAGTCAGGTCGGCGAAGCCGACGTCACCCGCGCGATCGGACAGGAGTGGACCGAGGAGTTCATGGACTTTTCCGACTCGGACGTCATCATCGTCGGCGGCGGTCCCTCGGGGCTGACCGCGGCGAAGGAACTCTCCGAGCGCGGCGTCCAGACGATGGTCGTCGAGAAGAACAACTACCTCGGCGGCGGGTTCTGGCTCGGCGGCTTCCTGATGAACAAGGTCACCGTCCGCGACCCCGCACAGGAGATCCTCGAGGACTTAGACGTCGACTTCAAGGAATCCCAGGACAGCGAGGGACTGTACGTCGCGAACGGCCCCGAGGCCTGTTCGGGCCTGATCAAGGCCGCCTGCGACGCCGGCGCGAAGATGCAGAACATGACGGAGTTTACGGACATCGTCATCCGCGAGGACCACCGCGTCGGCGGCATCGTCATGAACTGGACGCCGGTCCACGCGCTGCCCCGCGAGATCACCTGCGTCGACCCGATCGCCGTCGAGGCCGATCTGGTCATCGACGCGACCGGCCACGACGCGATGGCGGTCAAGAAACTCGACGAACGGGGCGTCCTCGACGCGCCGGGCATCGGCGACGCCGAGGCGTCGGCGACGGGCATGGACCAGACCGGCGACGACTCCTACGGCGCGCCCGGCCACGACTCGCCCGGTCACGACTCCATGTGGGTCGGCAAGAGCGAGGACGCCGTCGTCGAACACACCGGCCTCGTCCACGACGGCCTCATCGCGACGGGCATGGCCACCGCGACGACCTACGGTCTCCCGCGGATGGGCCCGACCTTCGGCGCCATGCTCGTCTCCGGGAAGCGGGCCGCCCAGGAAGCGCTCGACGAACTCGAGGTCGACGCCGACCCCGTCGAACTGACCTCGCGTGTGACTCCCGCGGACGACTGACCGCGGACTCCCGCATGGTCGAGCGCATCATCTGCTACCGAGCGCCCTCGACGGTGGCCGACGTCGACGCGGTCGTCGACTGGCTGGCCGCGCGGGTCGACGCCGACGTGACCGTCCGGGATCGTTTTCTCGAGGTCCACCGCACGGACGACCTCGCGGAGCGGTTCGCCGAGGCGCGAGTCCCCTCGCCGTACGAGCGCGAGACGGGCAACACGATGCTGGGGACGATCCGTTACGAGGAACGGGCCCTCGAGAACCCCGAGCGCGAGGGCGGGGTCCTCTACGACGGCGTGCAGGTCCAGCGCGCGCTCAACGCCGCGCTGCCCGCGGACGAGCGCGGCCTCGAGACGCTGCACGTGCCGGTCCTCGATCGGGCGGTCGGGACCTGGGGCGACCACGACGGCCGCTGGCACAAGCGCGTGACCGTCCTCGGCCAGCCGGCGCTGGTCTCGGTTCCCGGCCTCTACGAGGCCCCCGCCAAGCCCGAGTCCTACTACGAGGAACAGCAACGCCACGCCCTGCTCTCGGGCGATACGCCGCCCAGAGAGGTCCTCGAGAACCGGGTCGACGGCGACTTCCTGATCGCGGACGATCCCCGGACCACCGAGGTGCTGAAGGGGACGGTGTTACAGGGGTATCACTACCTCGGGACCGGCGAGGCGTTTTGCGACCGCGAGGGCTGTCGGCTGTTCAACGCCCACTATCAGGCGGCCCTGCTCGCGGCCCAACTGCGCGAGCCGGCGTTCTGTGACGACCACGCGCGACTGTACGGGGAGTGAAATCGGCCGACTGCGTCGCCGTCTCGAGGTCGGACGGAGCCGTAACCGGTACGTATTTTTGTTCCAGTCGGCTTCGGCAACGTACAATGAGTGCGGAGTTCACCGTCGACGTTCCCGTTCGCTATCGCGACCTCGATCCGCTGAACCACGTCAACCACGCCGTCTACGCCAGCTACCTCGAGGCGGCCCGGACCGACTACCTCGGGAACGTCGCCGAACTGCGCTCCGAGGACATCTCCTTCGTCATCGCGAACCTCGAGATCTCCTACGAGCGGCCGATCCGGAAGGGCGACGAGCCGACGGTCGCGCTGTCGGTCTCGCACCTGGGCGACGCCAGTTGTACGATGCGCTACGAGATCCGGGTCGACGGCGACGTCGCGGCGACCGCCGAGACGACCATCGTTCACGTCGATCCCGAGACGGAGCGGCCGAGCCCCATCCCCGACCGGATCGCCGACCGCATCCGGGCGTACGAGGGGCTCGAGGCCCCGGCGTAACCGGCGAGTCGGAGTGGCGCTCGCGTTCGCCGCGGATGTCGGTCCGAACGAAGCGAGTCGGCGGCCGGAACTCGCATACGGTTTACTGTAAATCAGTTCCGGCGCAACCGCTCCCGGTCCGGTTGTGCCGGGAAATCGTCACAGCGATCCGTATCAGGGGTTGCAATCGCACGGTTACGGTTTTCCGTCAGGGTGTGGCCGAGTCGATACGGGTTCGATGACGCGAATCGCCGATCACCGCTACTCGCGGCAGGACCGCGACGGAACCGCGACGGACGAGCCGCGTCCGACTCGAGGAGGGCCGAACCGTGGGTGACAGGTCGCAGTCGCGCGGTCGCGTCCGATCGGGGGTCGCCCGCGTTCGAGCGGGGATCACGCGGACCCGACTCCGCGCCCTCTTCGCCGTGTTGCTCCTCGCCTCGGCTGCCGTCGTCGCCGGCGCGGCGTGGGGAAGCCTCTCGACGGCGTCCGCCGACGCCGTCCCGGAGGCCCCGCCGACGGAGAACCACACGGTCGTCACCGAGTCGGGACGGGCGGGGACGATCACCGCCTACGCGCCCGACGGCGAGGTCGTCTACTACAACAATTCGCGGACGAAGTACTTCGACGTCGACCCCGTCGCGGGCGATCCCCTGACGGTCGAGTACACCGCGACCGACACGATTCACACGGCCGGGCCGACCTGCGGCGACCCACCCTGTGCCCGCAACGTTATCGAGCGCGCGAACCTCGCCACCGGCGAGGTCGAGGTCGTCTACGAACGCTACGACCACAAGGAAAACGCCGGCGAGTGGCACGACGCCGACCGCATCGACGAGGATCACGTCGTCGTCGCCGACATCATCGCGGATCAGGTCTTCGTCGTCGACACGGAGACGGAGGTCGTCGAGTGGCTCTGGGACGCCCAGAGCGCGTTCGACCTCGAGAGCGGCCACGCCTACCCCACCGACTGGACCCACATCAACGACGTCGAGTACATCGAGAGCGGCGAGATGGAGGGGCGGATCATGGTCAGCGTCCGCAACCAGGATCAGGTCGTCTTCCTCGATCGGGAGGAGGGCCTGCTCGAGGACTGGACGCTGGGCAGCGAGAACGACTACGACGTCCTTCACGAGCAGCACAACCCCGACTACATCCCCGAGAGCCGCGGCGGGCCCGCGGTCGTCGTCGCCGACTCCGAGAACGGCGTGATCGAGGAGTTCCAGCGCGAAGACGGCGAGTGGACCCAGACGTGGCAGTGGGAGGACGATCGGATCCAGTGGCCCCGCGACGCCGACCGACTGCCCAACGGCAACACGCTGATCTCCGACACCCACGGCAACCGCGTCATCGAGGTCAACGAATCGGGGGCGATCGTCTGGCAGGTCGAATCGACGCTGGCCTACGACGCCGAACGCCTCGAGACGGGCGACGAGAGCGCGGGCGGCCACAGCGCCCGGTCGCTCGGCCTCGAGTCGCGGACGGTCGCTACCGGCGGTAACGAGGGGGTCGGGTTCCGGCCGATCGAGTTCGTCGGCGGCGTGGTCGAGTCGGTTCTCCCCCATCGAGTCTACAACGCCGCGATCTTCGTCGCCCCGGTCTGGGTCGGCAAGACCGAGGCCGTCGCCATCGCCGGCGGCGTCCTGACGGGGTCGTGCTGGGCCGTCCTCGAGGCCCGGTGGCGACTCCGCGACGCCGGGATCGGATTCAGATGTCCCATCGTTCGCGACCGCGAGTGACCGTCGCGGCTATCAGCGGCGGCCGTCGCCGTCGGCCCGACTCGCGCGCCCGACCTCGGATCGGCTCTCGACGCCGCTCGAGCGCGAGACGCCGCGCCGGAGCGGCAGTCGCGTCCAGAGGACGCGGCCGGTGATCGCACAGACGGCGGTGGCGACCAGCAGCGAGCAGAAGTACCACGGCTTGGACTGGACCACCGCGAGCCCCCGCGTCGATGCGGGAACGACGCCGATCGCAAGCAGGTAGAACCCGGTGAGGGCGGCCAGCGACGACCGGTGGTGGCCGTGCCAGTAGAGCAAGCCGACGAGAACCCCCGAAAGCAGCCCGAGTTGTCCCGAATGCAGTTCCGGGATCGTGCTGAAGATCGACGAGAGGACGTTCTCAACGGTCGCCATAGGTGACCGTTCTCGAGCGGGGGGCTATGCGTTTGCCTGCACGTCGACAGTCTCTATGAAGCACCCCCGCTCGCGGCTCGCCTACGCCACCCGGCCGCCGGTCAGCCGAACGACGCCGAACAGGTGAGTTTCGTCCGCGACGGCGACCGCCCGCTCCCGGAGTCGCTCGTGGGCGGCGTCGATCTTCGCGTCGAGGCGCAGGTGCGGCGAGTCGTCGTAGCGGAGTCGCGTCGTCGGCGGCGTCGAGAGGACGACGATCGCCCGGAAGACGGCGTTGACCGGCGGCGCGTACCACTCGTCGCTCCGGGCGGCGTTCGCGAGGACGACGTGGCCACCGGGACCGACGAGGTCGCACCAGTCGTCGACCGCGCCCGCGGGGTCCGCGAGCATCCCGACGACGAACGTGGCGAGGACGGCGTCGATACTGCTCGTGGCCGACCGCGCCGCCTCGAGCCCGACCGGCGGCTCCGTCGCGTCCCCCTGCAGGACGTGGACGTTGTCGTACTCGGCGGTGGCGGCCCGCGCCCGTTCGAGGACAGGCCGGGTGAAGTCGATCCCGACGACGGTCCCCTCGGGGCCCACCTGGTCGCGCAGATACGGGAGGTTCGCGCCGGTGCCACAGCCCATCTCGACGACGGTGTCGCCGGGCTCGAGGCGGCAGGCGGCGGCCGCCCGTCGCCGGAGCCGGGCGACTCCAGGCGTCTCGCGCGCGATCAGGTCGTAGAGGCGGGCCCAGCGGCCGTAGAACTCCTGTGCGGATTCGGTCATCGGGACGCTCAGACCAGCGACCGGATCGCGTCCGCGACCGACTCCGCGTCGGTCCCGAGGACGTAGATCAGCGGCTCGATCCCCATGCCGCCGGTCTGGTAGAGGACGGTCGCTTCGGGTTCCTCCTCGATCGCCGCGCCGACGCTCGAGGCGACGTCGCCAGATTCGTCGAATTCGGCGGCGACGTGGCCCCGCTGGGCCAGTTCGTCGATCAGTTCCGGCTCGTAGGTGACGTTGATCCCGGCGGCGACGTCGGCCCCGTGGCGGCGGGCGGCCAGCAGCACGCGCGCGACGTGTTCTGAGACGCCGAACTCGGGATCGGCGGGGACGGTCGCCCGCCCCTTCACGTCGAAGATCCGGCCCGGGACGCCGGCCACGTCGTCGACACCCTCGGCGTCGGGCGTGCAGGCGACGAGGTTCGAGCCGACCGCGGGGATCAACCCCGTGAACCCGCTCGCGGTCTCGAGGACCCGCAGTCCCCGGCGCAGCGAGGAGAGGACCCGCTCGCTCGAGCGGGGGTCGCTCTCGGGGTCGTGGACCCGAAAGCTCGAGCCGTGGTCGGCCAGTTCCGGGACGGCCTCCTCGTGGAGCTGCGCGAGGAGGTCGCCGCCGCCTTCGAGATCGCGGATCAGGACCTCGAGTTCGATCAGGGCCTGGACCGGCGAGATCTCGCCGCCGGCCAGTCCGCTGCCGAGTTCGTCCACGAGGTCCCGGACGCGCTCGTCGTCTGCGATACGGTCGTTGACGGTCACGTCGCCGTGGGCGTACTTCGAGACGGCGCTCTGGCTGATGCCGAGGACCTCGGCCACCTCGCTCTGGGTGAGCCCGCGGTCGCGGAGGTCGCCGGCCAGCAGCGAGCGGACGGTGGGAAGGAACTCGTCCACGACGATTTCTTCGACGAATTGCATTCGTTGCTCGAGGGTAGGACGGGCGCGGGGATAACTTGTGGGTCCTGCGGGACGGTAGTCCCGTCGGTCAGAACAGCGCCGGGACGAGCATCGCCGCGAACTCGTAGTCGAAGGCGTGGTTGAGCAGGACGTAGGTGACGACCCCGAGGAACAGACTCAGAATCCACGCGGCGGCGGCGATCCGTCCGATCCGGGCGTGGGCCGTCCGACGGAGTTCCGCGGGCGTGTGGGTCAGCCCGAGGATCAGTGCGTAGAGGACCACGGGGACGGAAACGATCGAGAGGACGATGTGGATCGCGAGCATGATGAGGTAGGCGTAGTAGACGGGGTCGGGACCGACGAACTCCTTGGTGCCGCCGCCGCCGACCTTGAGCAGGTAGACGACCAGAAAGCCCAGGATCAGGACGAATCCCGAGACCATCGCCAGCCGGTGTTTCTCGACCTCGCCGTTGCGGATCCAGTACCAGCCGAGCGTCAACACGATCGTCGCGGTGGTGTTGATGCCCGCGATGAGATGCGAGAGCAGGTTGACCTGCTCGTTCGTCAGGTCGGGGTAGATCGGCACGTCCAGCAGGAAGGTGCCGAGTACCAGCGCGTAGCCGACGATGGTCAGGACGATCGTCGCGCCCTTCGGCCGCTCCCGGAGTCGCCGTCTCGCGTCAGCGGTTGCCATTGCCGGACGTTAGGAACACCACCCTTTGACCCTTGCTGTTCCAGCACGCTGTGTTCGGAAAGCAACGCCGATCGCTCGAGCCGGCCGAGCCCGCACCGGGCTCAGTCTCGCTCGAACGGCAGCCGGTTGAGCCGCTCGCGGACCAGCGGCCGCAGTTCGAAGAGGTACCGCTCGGTGTCACCGGTCCCGTCGCCGTCCGCGTCGGGGGCGCGCTGGGTGTAGACGACCTGCTCGACGGCGACGTCGTCCGGAATCTCGCCGGCGATGACGACGCCGTCGACCGCTCGGCCCGGCTCGAGAGTGACGTCGACCCCGGTCCAGCGGCCCGGCAAGTCGGTGGCGTGGGGGGCGACGATGCTCGAGCCCTCGTAGAGGAATCCATCGCTGCCGATAAAGGAGGTGTTCGCCCGCCCCCGCCACTCGAGCGGCCGGGAGCCGGTGTTGTGGGCGCGGAGAAAGGCAACGGTTCGGGTCGCTGCGGCGGTCACGGGGCCGTCGACCAGCGACGCGATATCGACGCCGTCGACGAGACCGGCCAGCGAGAGCGAGAGGTACTCGCCGCTGACGGTCAGTTCGTGACGGTCCCGCTCCGCGTCGGGATCGGGCGCGTAGGTCACTCGATAGCGGGCCGCTCCCTCCGCGATCGCACCGCCGTCACGGTCGGTCGCCCGTCGTTCTCCGAGAAGCCGCTCGTAGGCGTCCGTGATCTCGAGGAACCGTTCCCGAGAGCCGCCCTGATCCGGATGGTGGTCCGTGAGAAGCGATCGGTAGGCCTCGCGGACGGCCTGCTCGTCGGCGTCCGGGGACAGACCGAGGACCTCGTGGGGACGCTCCATCGTGGCGGTAGTCGCGGCTTCGTCGAAAAGAGTCTTTCCGTGTCTTCCGTCGGGGCCGATCGGTTCCGAGACACCGGCACGGGCCCCGACGGCTGTTCAGTCTGCCGGCTCGATCGACTCCTCGAGCGTGACCCGTCCGTCCCCATCGACGGTCACGTCGTAGCTACAGAAGCGAAACGAGACGGTGCCGCCCGGTCGGTCCGCGCCCTCCGATCGGGCCGCGAAGAGCGCGTCGAGCGCGTCGGGGTCGACAACGGCGTGCAGCGGTTCGTACGCCGGCGGGGCGAGGTCCTCCGGCGGGACGCCTTCGGCCTCGGCGACGGCTTCGATCACCGCCTGACTCGGCGGCCGGTTCGACGGATCGACAACGGTATCGCCACCCTCCACCATCGTATCCGGACCTACCGATGCCGATGGAATAAAACTACCTTTCCGACCGTCCACTGCAGCCAAGGCACCGATGGGCCGCTCTCACCGCCGCCCTCGTCACTCGATGCGGATCGCGGGTTTGCCCGGCCGGGCCTTGGCCGCGAGGTCGTCGTCGGCGTCGGCCTGGCGGACGGCGACGGTCGCGTCGAACTCGTCGGTGACGAGCCAGTCGGCGCGTTCGAGGACGGCCAGTTCGCGGTCGGCCGGCAGCACGTCCTCGCCGTCACCACCGTCGCGGCCGGTGAGTCGACCGACGAACGCGGCGACTCGCTCGCGATCGGCGGTGACCTCGAGCGCGCCGTGGTCGAAGAGCCGGTCGACGATTCCGTCGACGTCGATCCCGTCGTCGCCGCCGGCGGCATCGGCGACCAGTTCGGCCGCCCGGTACTTCCAGTCGGCGGCGACGACGAGGTCGATCCGCTCGGGTTCGTCGATGTCGGCGACGTCGACGATGTCCCGGACGTCCTCGAGGGTGCGATCGACGAGCCGGCGCTCGCGCTGGTAGGCCGCGACGTCGCCGTCCGGCTCGGGCCAGTCGGCCTCGACGACCAGCCCCTCGCCGCGGAGCTTGTTCCAGCACTCCTCGCCGAGGTGAGGGGCCATCGGCGCGATCAGCGCGGCCAGCGTTAGCAGGCCGCGCCGGTAGACCTCGCCGTGGGGCCGGTCGTACTCGCGGTACCGGCGCAGCAGTCGGGCGAGTTCCCGGATCTCGGTCGCCGCGCGGTGAAAGCGAAAGCGCTCGTACTCCTCGGTGGCCGCCGCGATGGTGCGGTCGATCTCCCGGGCCACGTAGTCGTCGTGGCCCCGGCGCTCGAGGCGGGCGTCGCCCTCGTCGACGAACTCCGTCGCCATCCCGTAGAGGGTCTGCTGGAGGTCGTAGGCCCCGCGGACGTTGTTGGCGGTCCACTCGAAGTCCTGTTCGGGGTGGGCCGCCGAGAGGACGAACAGCCGGGTCGTCTCCGCGCCGTACTCCTCGGGCGTGACGACGTTGCCCTTCGAACTGGACATCTTCTCGCCGTCGTACAGCACCGTCCCCTGGCTCTTGAGTTCCCGGATCGGCTCCCGTTCCTCGAGCAGCCCGAGATCGGCCAGCGCCTTCGTGAAGAATCGGGTATAGAGCAGGTGCAAGGCGGCGTGTTCGTCGCCGCCGACGTAGACGTCGACCGGCATCCAGTCGTCGGCGCGGTCGGTGTCGAACGGCGCGTCCGCGAGGTCGGGCGAGAGGAATCGCAGGTAGTACCACGAGGAGTCGACGAAGGTGTCCATCGTGTCCGTCTCGCGCTCGGCCGGCGCACCGCAGTCCGGACACGTCGTCGCTTTCCACTCCTCGGCGGCGTCCAGCGGGTTGCCGGTCGTCCGGACGAACTCGGGGAGCTCGACCGGCAGCTCGTCCTCGGGGACGGGGACCGCCCCGCAGTCGTCGCAGTGGACGATCGGGATCGGCGTCCCCCAGTAGCGCTGCCGGGAGATCAGCCAGTCCCGCAGCCGGTAGGTGACGTCGTCCTCGAGGGCGTCGTTCTCCGCGACGATCCGCTCGCGGGCCCGCTGGCTCTCCGTGCCGTCGTACTCGCCGCTTTCCTCGAGACTGCCCTCGCCGGTGTAGGCCTCGGTTTCGACGTCGATCTCGGCGTCGTCGTCGGGTCGGATCACGCGCTCGATCGGCAGGTCGTGTTCGCCGGCGAAGGCGTGGTCGCGCTCGTTGTGGGCGGGGACGCCCATCACGGCCCCGGTCCCGACGTCCGCTAAGACGTAGCCGGCGACGTAGACCGGCAGTTCCGCGCCGGTCAGGGGGTGGACGGCGGTCGCGTCGGTCTCGACGCCGTCGAACCCGACCTCGTCGGGGTCCCGGTCGCGGACGGTCTCGACGTAGTCGGCGACGGCGTCGTCGTCTTCGGCCAGTTCCCGGGCGAGGTCGTGGCCGGGCGAGACCGCGAGGTAGGTCGCGCCGTGGACCGTCTCGGGACGGGTGCTGAACACGTCGACGGTGCCGGCGTCACTGTCGTCCCCGCGGTCGTCGTCGCCGTCCCGGTCGCGGGACACGTCGAACGTGATCCGGGCCCCTTCCTGTCGGCCGATCCAGTTGCGCTGGATCTCGCGGACGCCCTCGGGCCACCCCTCGAGGTCGTCGAGCCCCTCGTACAACTCCTCGGCGTAGTCGGTGATCGCGAAGAACCACTGGTCGAGTTCCCGCCGCCCGACGGGCGTCTCACAGCGCCAGCAGACGCGGTCGCCGTCGGTTTCGCTGACCTGCGCGTCGGCCAGCACCGTCTCGCAGTCCGGACACCAGTTGACCGTCGCCGCCTCGTACTCGACGAGACCCGCCTCGTGGAAGCGTTCGAACAGCCACTGGTTCCACCGGTAGTAGTCGGGGTCGCAGGTGGTAATCTCGCGCGACCAGTCGTAGCCAAACCCCATCGTCTCGAGTTCCTCGCGCATCCGTCGGATGCAGGCCTCGGTCCACGAGCGCGGATCGGTCTTGCGCTCGAAGGCGGCGTTCTCCGCGGGGAGACCGAACGCGTCCCACCCCATCGGGTGGAGGACGTCGTCGCCGCACATTCGACGGTAGCGGGCGTAGGCGTCCGTGATCGCGTAGTTGCGGACGTGGCCCATGTGAAGCGTCCCCGACGTGTAGGGGAACATCCCGAGGACGTACGTCGGGTCGACGGCGTCGTCGTCGAGTTCGTAGACGTCGTCGCGCTCCCAGACGTACTGCCAGAACTCCTGCACCTGCGCGTGATCGTAATGACTCGTCATGATCGACGGGATCCGTTGGCTGTCACTGGGCGGGCCGGCCATATCATTGTTCGGACGGGCTCGAGCGAGGCGGCGACGACGGCGGATGCGAGTCCGAGTGGGGGTCGGTTCGAGAGCGAATCCGACGGCGGGCTCGCTCGAACTGAACGGACCGTTTATCAGTATTTATGATATGTTCCGGGCCATGACAGCGGGGGAGCAGGCGGAGCGGCGGAGCCGATCGGAACTACCGCGGTTCGACAGGCGAACCGTCCTGCGGACGGCCGGCGACCGAGTGTCGCCCGGAGCGCTGGCCCGTCTCGCCCGCTCCCGACCGGACCCGTCCACAGCCGTGACGGTCCGCGCGACCGACCGACGCGGAGCCCCTTCTGTCGGGCCGTCGTATGCGCTCGCATGCCATCGACCGCACTCGTGACCGGCTGTTCGTCCGGGATCGGCTACGAAACCGCCCGCGCGCTGCTCGAAGAGGGGTGGCGCGTCTACGCGACCGCCCGCGATCGGGACCGACCGGGCCTCGAGCGACTGGCCGACCGCGGGGCCGACCTCGCGGCGCTCGACCTGACCGAGCCCGGCGATATCGACCGCGTCGTCGCCCGGATCCGCGGGGAGGCCGGCGGCGTCGACTGTCTGGTCAACAACGCGGGCTACGGGCAGTTCGGGCCCGTCGAGGACGTGCCGGCGCGTCTGCTCGAGCGCCAGTTCGCGGTCCACTGTTTCGGACCCCACCGCCTGCTCCGTGCGGTGCTGCCGGGGATGCGCGAGCGCGGCCGCGGCCGGATCGTGAACGTGACCAGCGCCGCGGACCGACTCGCGCTGGCCGGCATCGGCGGCTACACGGCCTCGAAGTGGGCGCTGGCGAGCCTCAGCGACGCGCTTCGACAGGAGTTGTCGGAGACCGAGATCGCGGTCGTCGTCGTCCAGCCGGGGATCGTCGCGACGCCGTTCTACGACCGCGCGCTGGCGGCCGTCGAGGATGCAGCCGCGAGCGCGGAGTCGCCGCGACCCGGTGTCGACGGGACGACCGCCGATCGCGACCCCACGACCGCGGCGCGCAGGAACGTGACCGTCGTCGGATCGGACGGCAACACCGATCTCTATCGGGTCCTCGAGCGGGTCCGGGCCGTCGAAGGCGGCGGCCCGCTCGTCAACGAGCCCGAGCGGGTCGCCGAGACGGTTCGGGAGGCCGCGACCGCTCGAACTCCCGACACGCACTACCGCGTCGGGCCGGTCCCGCTGCTGGGATCGCTGTACGGCACCCTCGTCCCCGCGACGGTCCGAGACCGGCTCACTCGACTCGGGATCCGCCTCGCCGCGAGCGAACCCGTGCTGGACTTGCTCGAGCGCCGGACACCCGCCGCCGCGCCGGATCGGTATCCGCGCGGTGATCGATGACGCGGCCGGGTCGCCGTCTCGAATCGTCGGAGGCTGAGGAAAACCTATGTGTTGCGGGCCTGACTTGGGAAGGGACACAGCACTGAGGCCGCCCGATCGCTACCGGCTCCTCGCGTCCCGCTGGCCCGGCCGGCCCGCGACCCGTCCACACACCCATGCAGTCGCCACACGTTCGCTCCGTTCACGGGCCGTTCTCGAGCGCGTTCCTCGAGCGGCGGCTTCCGGAAACCGACGAGTGGGACGCGATCGACGAGGCCGACTGCCGCGAGACGTTCGACGAACTGCGCCGTCGCTGGGAGCGGGTCCGTGAGTCGACGGCGACCGACGCCATCGAGGAACGATTCGTTCGTCCGGCGTTCCGAACCCTCGGACTGTCGGCCGTCCCGGTCGAGTCGACCGGGCCACCGCGGAGTCGGCCGGACTACGCGCTTCTGGCGGGCGACGACGGGGTCGAGCGTACGGCTCGAGCAGCTGGGCAGATTCGGGACGATTCGGACGCGGTCGCGAGCGCCGTCCCGGATACGGCCGCCGCGATCGCCGATGTCAGGTCGTGGGACCGAGACCTCGACGGGCGCGGGGCCGCCGGGGACGATCGGCCCGCCGAGAACCCCAGTCACAGGCTACACGTCGCCGTACAGGAAAACGACGTTCGCTGGGGCATGCTGACGAACGGCCGGCGGTGGCGGCTCTACGACGCCTCGACAAGCGGCCGGCTGGATTCGTACTACGAGGTCGACCTCCCCGCGATCCTCGAGGCCGACGATCGTGAGGCCTTCAGGTACGTCTACTACTTCTTTCGCGGCGTCGCCTTTCGGCCGGACGCCGACGGCGACTGCGTCCTCGATCGCGCCGCCGACCGGTCGGCCGCCCACGCGCAGACGCTCCGCAACGACCTCCGGGAGACCGTCGCCGAGGCCGTCGCCGTCGTCGCCGAGGGCTTTCTCGCGTCGCCCGACACCGCCCTCGAGCGGGACGATCTCGACGAGGCCGACCGCGAACTGCTCTTCGAGGCTTCTCTCACCGCCGTCTATCGGTCCCTGATCGGCGTCGTCCTCGAACGGGAGCGGGCGCGCTCGCGCGCGACCGAGCGAACCGACGGCGGCGGACTACGGTCGTGCATGCGCTCGATCGCGCTCGGCTCCGGCGCGTCGGCGCGGTCCGACGAGTCACCCGACTCTGGCGACGGCGACGGGACCGACGCCTGGGCGCGCCTCGAGGATCGGCTCGAACGGTCTGCCGGCGTCTCCAGCAGTCGGTCCGTAGACGAACGCTCGAGCCCCTCATCGTGCTTTCTCGCCGCACACGGTGTCCGCGACGATACCCTGTCGCACGCGCTCGACCTGCTCGCCCGACGGGACGGGGACGAACGCGAGCCGTTCGTCCCCGCGTCGCTCGACGTCCGCGACCTCGGACGCGTCTACGAACGGCTGCTCGAGGCGCGCCTCGAAATCGCCGACGAACCGCTCGCGCTGGCCGACGGCGAGTACGTCCCAGCCGACGGGGCCGCCGTCGCCGTCGACCGGGGGGAGCCGTATCTCACCGCCGACGGAAGCCACCGGAAGACCTCGGGCTCGTACTACACGCCGCCGTCCATCGTCGAGTACGTCGTCGACCGGACCGTCGGGCCGCTCCTGTCGGAAATCCGCGCCGATCTCGCCGACCACGATCCCGGGACGGACGCGCCGTTCGCGGATCGGGTCGCCGACCGCGTGTTCGATCTCGCCGTCCTCGACCCCGCGATGGGCAGCGGCCGCTTCCTGACCGCGGTCGTCGACGCGCTCACCCGGGAACTCGTCGCCGCACGGGAACGACAGGCCCGCGAGCGGGGACTCGAGTCGCTCGCCCCCGAGCGCGGCGTCGACTGGGCCCGCCGACGGGTCGCCCAGCACTGCGTCTACGGCGTCGACCGCCGTCCGCTCGCGGTGGAACTGGCGACCGCGTCGCTCCGACTCCGGACGCTGACCGCCGACCGGCCCCCCGTGACCCTCGAGGGCCACCTCCGGGCCGGGAACGCGCTGGTCGGCAGCGACCGCGATCCGTTCGGGACGGGGGCCCCGGGACGGGACGACCCGGTCGACTGGACCGACGCGACCGTCGATCTCTCCGCGCCCGTTCGGGATCGCATCGCCCTCGAGGCCGACCCGCCCGCCGCTCCCGCGGAACTGGCGGCCGGCGTCCGCTCGTTCGAGCGTGATCCGTGCTGTCGGCGACTCGAGGCGATCGCGAACGTCCGGACCGCCCGCGCGTTCGGCCTCGAGTGCGTCCCCGACGACGCGGTCGACCGGTTGCTGGCCGCGCTCGACGGCGACGGCGACGGGGCGTGGGATCGACTCGCGCAGACCGACTGGTTCAGCGCCGCACAGCGGGCCGCCGCGGCCGACGGCTTCCTCCACTGGCGGCTGGCGTTTCCGGAGCAGTTCGCCGATCCATCCGGCCGCCCGCTCGCGGACCCCGGCTTCGACGCGGTCGTCGGCAACCCGCCCTGGGTGGCGACCGCGGGCCGGGCCGACATCAGCGCGTCGCTCGAATCCGCGCTTCGCTCGTACCTCGCGGACGCGTTCGTCACGACCGAGAACCAGTTCGACCTCTACGTCGCCTGCTACGAACGGGCGGTCCGCCTGTCGAAAGACGGGCGCGTCGGGTTCGTCGTCCCCGACTCGATCCTCACCCGCGAGGGCAACGCGCCCATCAGGGAGTTCCTCCTGACGAACGCCCCGCCGTCGACGATCGTTCGCCTCGGCGCGGCGTTCGACGGCGTCGAAACGGGCGCGGCGCTCGTCGTCAGCGGCGGCGATAGATCAGGCGACGCTACGGTCCGCTGTGCCGACGCGACCGACGGGGGCGACCTCGACGCGCTGTCCTACGAGTCGATCCCCGTCTCGGTCTTCGAGTCACAGGACGCCGCCCGGTTTCGCATCTATCTGGACGCCGAGACGCGACGCGTCCTCTCGTCGCTCGAGGAACGGCCGGCGCTGGAGTCGTTCATCGAGATCTCCCGCGGCGAGGAGATCGGCAAACGGGCTGATTCCCTCGCCGACAGCCCGGGGACGGACCGCCGCCCGATCGCGCCCGGCGCTGCGATCCGGCGGTACGGACTCGACGCGGACGAACTCCGATACATCGATCCGGCCGACGTGGCGAAAGCGCAGCGGCAATACGCGAGTCCCAAACTCCTCCTTCGACAGACCGGCGACGCCCTCGTCGCCGCCTACGACGCCGACGACCTCGCCACGATCAAGTCGGTATACAACGTCCGACTCGAGTCGGGATCCGCGGCCGAACTGAAACACCTGCTCGGGGTCCTGCACTCGTCGGTACTCGCTTTCTATCACCACTACAAACACGCGGCCTATCGCGCCGTCTTCCCCCAACTCAACCAGTCCACCGTCGAATCGCTACCCGTCCCGATGGCCGACGCCCCCGATCCGGCACTCGTCGCGGCCGTCGACGAACGGCGTTCGCTGACCGCCGAGCGATCCGCTCTCCCGCTGGCGCTTCCCGACTACCTCGACGAGTACCGGGCCGGCCCGTCGGTCGGCGACCTCTCCATCGTCCGTCGAGCCGACGGCGTGGCAGCGACGGACCTCGCGGCGACGACGACCGATCGTCCGACCCTGAAACTCGGCTCCGTTGTCGTCGACGACGGCGCGACGCTCCAACTCTCGGCGACCGTCCGGTACAAGCCCGACGACGACGCCGTCGACACCGATCGCTGGGGGTACACCGAAACCGATCCCATCCCCGCCCTCGAGGTCACCGATCCCAACGACGACTGGGCGGCGCTGCTCGCGGCGTTCGTCCCTCACGCGATCTCGACGAACCACGGGACTGCCGGGTGCAGACGCGACGCGACGAAGACGATCTCCCCGCTCGACCGCCTCGAATCGCTGTCCCTGCCCCGACTCGAGGACGTCGCCGACGAGCTCGCGGCCTATCGCGAGGCCCGGGAGCGTGCGGCGGCGTTAGACGCGCGACTCGAGACCCTCGACCGGCGGATCGACGAGCGAGTCGAGACGTTGTACGGCCTCTCGGAGGCGGAGCGCGAGATCGTCCGACGCGAGTTCGGCAGCGAGTAAACCGCCTCGGAGTCAAGTGATTCGAGAGAGCAAAACTCTCTCGTCATCACGGAAGATCGGAGATCTTCCGAACGACCCCGGGGTTTCGCGTGGACTCCCGTTCTATGCCTCAACCGAGGCAGGGGTACGCACTCCCCGCTCACGTTCAGCGTCCCGCGAGTTCGTCGACGCCGCCCTCGATTCCCTGCTCACGGTAGCGGTCGGCCCACGTCTCTTTGGTCTCCTGCCACTCTTCCGCCGTCTGGTCGGCATACTGGGCGGCTTCCGCGGCGAAACCTCTTAGCTTCTGCATACACGATGCATACATATGAGTACGTCCATCCGCGTCTCGGACGAGACGAAAGCAAAACTCGATCGCCTCAAGCGCGACGACGAGAGTTTCGACGAGTTGCTCGAGCGACTGGCGAGCGACGAAGAGCCGATCACCGTCGGTGCATGGGATTCGGACACCGCCGACCGGGCCCGCGACGCTATCGATCGCTCCCGTGAGAGTTTCGAGCGATGACGTTTCTCGATTCGTCGGTCATCATCGACATGCTCGAGAGCGTCGATGAAACCGTCGCGTTCGTCGAATCTCAAGACGAACCGTACCTCACGTCAGCGATCTGTGTCTACGAGGTCCTCGCCGGAACGCTCGGCAGCGGCGACACCGATCTCCGGGCGCAGCGCCAGCACTTCGGCGGCGTCCATTCGCTCGAGTTCAACGATGAGATCGCGCTCGAGGCAACTCGGCTGCAAGACGAACTCCTCGCCGATGGCGACCGGATGGCCGTTCGCGATTTGATGATCGCGGCGACCGCCCGTTCGACCGGCGATCAACTCGTCGTCGCGGATTCGGACTTTCAGACGGCCGCCCTCGAGTCCAAAATGCAAGTGACGAATCTTCGGCGCGAGTGACCCTGTCCGCGAACCCACTCTTCGCGGACAATTCACCCCGAGATCGGGGTCGATTCCCGTACTGATAACCCCATTCTTCATGGTTTGTTGGGCTAAAACTGAGCATCGAGGACAGCGATGAGACTGAAGCCCTACCCGCAACGCGAAGGGAAGCGCGTGTGGTTGAGTGAAGACGAACTGCAGGCCGTGATCGACGAGGCGGAGGACAACCGCCAGATGATTGCGTTCCTGCTTGCCGGTCGATGCGGACTGCGTCGCTGCGAGATCGTCCAAGTAACGCCCGCCGATGTCGTCGAGACGCCGACCGGGACACACTTGCGCGTCTGGGAGGACGTTGCGAAGCAGGAACACTACCGCGAGCCGCCGGTTCCCGATCAACTGGCGACGTACATCGCCGCCCACACCGACGCCGCCGGGATCGCACCGGATGAGTCGATCGTCGACGTGACCGCCAAGACGGTCTACCGCTGGGTGCAGCGAGCTGCCGAACGGCTCCACGCCGAGAGCGGAGATCGCGGCTGGTCGTTCCTCGACGTCCACGACTTGCGGCGAACCTGGGGGACGAACCTGCTCGAGCAGGGCGTCCTACCATCGGTCGTGATGGACTGGGGCGGCTGGGAGGACTGGGAGACGTTCAGACGGCACTACCTCGGCGAGTTCTCGCCGGAAGCGATTCGGCGGGAGCGGGGGAAGGTGAATTACCTTGAGAACAATACCTCAAAAGGAACTGGCCGAGTAAACCCTATAGCAGAGTCAATAAGTGTAAATTCCGACAGGATGAGTTAATTGACTCCACTAACGATCGGTGTCTAAAATCTCGGGGAGACGGTCACCGAAGAAATCCTTGTAAGATATCACACCTTCGATCTCAGAGAATTGTTTGTCTTTCACTTCCTCAAATACTATTAGTGTAAACCCTTCTTCTGTTACTTCACGGACCTTTTTGATAGTGACATCGTCTGCGGCTGAGGCCGTAATCAGAGTTGTACCAGATGCAGTCGCGATGAACCGACGTTGATTCTCTTCACTAAGAACTTCTGATGTGTCAGACAGTGTTTGTCGGAATCGATCTCTCATTGTTGTGAGGCATGAGATATACACATTAACGGTCTCCACATCATCTGGTTCATTTTTCTTTTTCACCTTATAGATATGGCCGTTGCCAGCCGAAATCACATTTTCAACGCTAAAGTTTGCTCTATCGAAAAGGTTCAGTAAGTGACTCTGGAGGCTTGATCCTGCGCGGATCCGTCGGGACTGTTGAGCAGAAACACTAATTGAGTCCATCATGGGATAGAGTTTCGGTAGGATCTTTTCGAAAGTGGATACAAACCCATCTGTTGATTCATAATCTTCCTCGATCGATGTGAAAATACTTTGGAGAGTTGGATAGTCAGCATACTCCATATCGTCATCGTCATCTTCAAACGAGGACAATGCTGTTTGACCAACGTCATAGTGATTTTTGAGAAAATAGACTAATGCCTGACTGTAGACTTGTGATTGGTAGTGGTTATACAGATCTTGTTCTCTCTTTAGAAGAGAATGAAGCAAATGATCAGCATTTTCTTCAACGCTATCAGGTGTAATTTCGTAGTTTTCATCCTCCCACTTATTAATCGCTTCCTCAGACATCGTGTTCGAATTAGGCATATACTCTTCACGGACCTCATCAAGGAATCCATCTCCTTGAATTTCATTTTGAACAGCATCGAGATCAATGTCGTCGAGATTCATTGCAGAAACCTTGATCAAGACCACTCTAAATCTTGTTGACTTCTTCTGAACGGATCGGCAGTATCTTGCTTTGGGGTGAAAAACGACCACGTATGAGCGATGGACCCACCTGTGTAGATCTCTTCTCTGGTGCTGGTGGATTCAGTCTTGGCTTTGAAAATGCTGGATTCGATATCCTTGTTGCATCAGATTATCATGAAACTGCCGGTAAAACTCATCAAGCAAATTTTGATCATCCATTCCTTCAGGCAGATATCACCAACTTAGCAGATGATGTTCAGCCTCTATTGGATAAAGGAGGATTTGATACTGGTGATGTAGATGTCTTAGTTGGTGGACCGCCGTGTAAGGGGTTCAGCATTACCGGCGCTCAAAACGAGGATGACGCTCGTAATACTCTTCTCCTGAGGTATATCGATGTACTCGAGGCTCTGGAACCAGATGCAATTATAATAGAGAATGTCCCTGGTGTGAAATCGATAAAAGATGGTGCGTATGTAGATGACATCATTTCACGCACACGTGATTTAGGGTACAACACTCGAATGCTGGAACTCAACAGTGCTAATTACGGAGTGCCACAGCGTCGAGAACGCGTATTCTTTATTGGTTACAAAGGGTCTCACCCGGTTTCCCGTCCACGACGGACTCATGTTACCGATGTTGGTCAGCAGCGATTAGGGTCGGTATCTAAAACACGCAACTGTCAAACAGTCAAGGAGGCAATAAGCGATTTATCATTTCTTGGTATCGGAGAAAGTAGTTCCGAATATATGGATATCCCGCACAGTGACTATCAGCGATTGATGCGCAAAGACCACGACGGTCCACTCTACAACCATACAGCTCCTAATCATGGTTCCCGCGTTCAGGAGCGATTTGGAGCAATGGAGCCTGGGGACCGTATGGACGATCTGCCGGAGAAGTTACAAACGAGTAAATACACCCTTCATCGGTTACATCCAGACCAGCCTTCGCCAACGATAACAACCCTACCAGAAGATTTGGTACACTATTCGCGTAATCGAATACCCACTGTTCGAGAAATGGCGCGCCTACAGTCTTTCCCTGACGGTTTCAAATTTGAAGGGCCACGGACGACTGGTGGAAATCGAAGAGAAGAATCACTACCACAGTATTCGCAAGTAGGGAACGCCGTACCACCAATTATGGCGGAAGCTCTCGCACGACACGTAAAAGCGACACTCGAAGGCGAAGATCCAGTTGAAGCAGCTGAAAATCTACTTAATCGTATGGGTTTAAGTTAGGGAAATTTATATATTATAGGTGATCTGCTGCTCTATATGACATCTAAACCGAGATAACTCGAAAGTAATTAGTATATCTTGATGTAGTTTCAGTCATGGCAACCATTTCAGATTATATTCAGGACTTGAACTACCGTATCTTTTTACCAGGACTACAACGCGAATTTGTTTGGTCCGAAGAACAAACGGAGAACTTGTTTGACTCTCTTATCAGAGAGTACCCTGTTGGGCTTATAACTCAGTGGGACGTGGCCCACTCTAATGCGGATTATTATCCTTATGAGTTTATACGTAATTATGCTGATGACGATCGAGCTATTCCAGATTCGATCAATGAGGAGGGTTTTTGGAAATATAATGAGGAAGCGAATGAAGAGGAAGTTGATCTAAGTTACCTCGTAATTGACGGACAGCAGCGTCTGACTTCGCTCTTTATCGGACTCTTCGGAAAGCGACTCAAGTATACTGCTGGAAGGGGTGGAAGACGAACAGACATCAACGATTGGTCCTCCTACGAACTCTGTATCAATCTCCTCGGTCACCCTGATTTTGATGGTGAATATTTGGCTGGAGACTATGAGTTTGAGTTCCGCAGAACAGATGATTACGATGATGATCACGAGTTTGGATATGCTGAATCATCTGATGGAGTTCAACGATACTGGTTCCCTCTCCCCAAGATGATGAATGAAAATCGAGAGGTGAGAAACGCGCGAGAACTCCGAGAAATCACGGAAGAAACCCTTAATGGCGTTGATTTGACTGAAGACCGTCGAAAAGAACTGTTAGCTATTCGGTCAGAAGTCATTCCGAAAGTCGAATCCAGAATTCTTGACGCATCTCTTCCGAGTAAAGACGTTAAAAAGTCCTCTACCGAGATCAAAGAGATTTTCCAGCGCATCAATGTTGAAGGGGAAGATCCGGATCCCCATCAACTTCTGATGTCACGAATGATGAGTACCTGGCCCTTTACTGAGCCAGAAGAGAAGCAAATCAATCCCAGAAAGAAGACGAAGGAGTGGGTTCAGAGTTATCAGGAATCCTTCCCGGAGTATGATAAAAAGATTAGCAGAGAACTCTTCATGCGGTATTCAGTCTACCTGATAGATGATGTACTGAAAACACAACCTGTGAGTGATTTATCTGATAATGAACTGCTCACAATCCGTGACAAGTGGTTAAAAGATGGGGAAGGCATTTCGACGCACGATACTGGCGACTGTCAGTGGTTCTGTTATAGCCTTGATGCTGCTCTCGAGTCTGTCACGACATTAGGCTTTACTCGCAAGACGATGTCGACAATGCCTATGATCGCGGCATTAGCTAAATTCTATTATTATAACCCAGATGCGGACCCGACTGATACAGATAATCTCCAGAGCATCTATAGATTCTTGTCGAAACTCCTCCTCTTGAAATCCTCTAAGGGATCACTTGGGCGTGTTGAAGCTACTCGCCTTTCTAAATTCCTTCACGAGAATATCGACCGAGATTACTCAGAGTTCCCAGAGAAGGAGGCATTCGAATATATCTTCGATTACCTCGATATCGAGATCGGAGAAGATACAGTGAGAAATATTGTAGAAAATGCGGAATATAATACTGGCACACGTGGCCAAAGTAGTCTTTTCACAAGTTGGGACGTTGCTGCGGTTCTCAATCTCGCCACTCCTATCTATGAGTTTGCAGGTGTCGACGATCTCGAAGTCGATCATATCTTCCCTGCCTCTAAATCTGATTCTATCAAAAGGGAAGTCGGTCTAGATGATGATGAGGAATTCAATATCCATCGGATTGGAAACCTTCAACTGCTCCCCAAGGGTGTGAATCGGCAAAAAGGCGACAAACTACCTCGAGAGTGGTTAGACTCCCTTAGAGCTGCAGAAAAAGAAAAATACAAACGTGTGAATAGTTATCCTGATGAATTCCCCGTTCCAGATAACTATCAGAAGTTCGCCAGTGAGCGGGAAGAAGAATTAATTGAAAAAGTGACGGAAGAGATTAAGTCGTAACTCGCTTGGTTTTCAGATGGCTCTTCACTGCTTCCCCAACTGATTTTGCTAGTTCCGGTGGGACCGCATTTCCTACTTGCGTATATTGGGGAACAGTGTTTCGCCGACGTTTACCCCCTGTCGTCCGAGGTCCTTTGAATTCAAATGTGTCTGGGAAAGACTGAATTCTAGCAAGTTCTCGAACAGTAGGTATCCGCGGTTGAGAATAATGTATGAAGTCCTCTGGGAGTGTAGTAACTGTTGGTGCAGGCTTGTTAGGATCCCAACGCTTCATCGAATGTTTCTTCGTTTGGTGTTCTTTGTCGAGATCACCCATTTCATCACCTGGCTCAAACCGACGAAATCGTCTACGTACGGTTTCGCCATGGTTAGTTGCTTTATGATTGGGAATCCCTTCTGCGTTATTTCGCATCTCTTTTTGATATTTACTATTCGCGTCTAATTCGTACTCTATAGATTTCTCACCATATTCAAGATAGGATAGATCATCAATAGCCTCTTCAACAGTGATATATTCCTCTAAATCGCTAGATTTGGCAGAAGAATCGTCGTTAGGTCCATAATGGGTCGGTGAAGGGGGATCGATCTTACCTTCCTTTGAGGCAAAGAAAAATACCCGGTCGCGGAGTTGGGGTACACCGTAATGAGCAGCTCGAAGAGTCGGTGGTTGATCATCAATTTTGTAACCAGCATCTCGAAGCGCGTGTATTATCCGCCTCTTGTATTCTCCATCCTCCATATGCAGAATTCCCGTTACATTCTCCATTACTACTGCATCTGGGTCGAAATACTCGACGATATTGATGTAATTAGCTACAAGTGAGTTTCGTGGGTCATCCGGATCCATCTTCCCTGCTACTGAGAACCCTTTACACGGTGGGCCACCGATGACAACATCTACATCTTTTGGGTTAACCTCTACCGTTTCAGCCAGTTCTTTAGGGGTAATTCTATCAAGATGTACGTCTGCAGTAGTCACCCCATCTATATTATGCTCATATGTCTTTAGGGCAGCTTCGCTCTTATCTGCAGCAGCAATTATATCAAAACCAGCCTCTTGAAACCCGAGTGAAAAACCACCGGCGCCAGCGAAGAGATCAATACAGGTTGGCGTACCCATGACTATCTGACTTATTAAAAGATACATGTATAACCGTTTCGCTAACAGAATATATTTGATAGATGGTCAACAACCAGATGGCGATTTTAACGGACGCTCTATGGCTATATTTGACTATAGTAACTTGTGTATTGAAGGAGACGGTCGATTTTCGACATCAAGTTCACCTTTGAGATATTCCTGTCCTTCAAATGTGATTTCGTACATATGACTATCCTCGAAGAGCGGAGCAACCAGTCCTACCTGAGAAAGAAGTTGACAACGCTCCTCAACCCGCCCACGCGATGCTGTAAGATTGACTGCTCGAGATATATGCCGCGGTGTCGACCACGGATCCTCCGAAAGATGCTCTAGAATCCGTTCATCAAGCGTACACATCCAGCGGGCGGGTTTTCGGCTCATTAGGATTGAGTGGTTCCACTGGCGCTCGGTCCGTCTCTCGAGTCGCCGCCGTTGAGGTAGGTCTCGTTTTCGGCGTCGTACTCCTCATCGAGGTATGCTTCGCCCCGCTCGGTGATCGTGTAGACTCCGTTTCCAAGGGGGGTAAGAAGGCCATGTTCTGCAAGTTTCTTGCATCGTCGGGATACTGAGGACGGAGAGATACGAATGGCGTCTCTGTCGGTGAGATCCCCAACCCGCCCAGCATCTTCGTCACGAATGATCTCGAGGATCCGATCATCCCAGATCGTCATCCATGTCCCAGATTGTCTCATCACGTTCTCAAACGGCACAGTGACACCTAACTCTCCGCAATTTACTGATTAGACCAAAGTTTGACTGTAATACCCGACCGGTGCATTTATGCAATACCACTCTAATTGTGCAGGTGAGGAGCTACCAACTCGGCTGAAGATGACTCTTGTTGGTATGTGAGACCGGGCGGCGCTGCAACGCCGCCCAGAAGGTAGCTCCGGTGATCCGAATGAATCTCGGAACTTCCGTGGGGAATGTACCCCACGTACGGCAAGAGGCATCGCCATCCAAAAGGTCTGACGCTCGGTGCGCCTGCGGCGCTCGAGCGGACGGCTACGACGCGGGCAGCAACGAATCGGTTTGCCGCTCCTGCGCGCCCTTCCGAGCTGACGGCGGCCCGACTGCAGGATCACCCGAGGCGCGACGCCAAGCGGACGCGACGACAGTCGCCGACAAGCTGCCGACGCCCGAGGATCCCGGTGCGATCCAACTCCCGCACTCGTTCTTGGTCACAGCGTCGGGCCCGGTAACTCGTGTCTCCGAGCGAAGCGACGCCACAGTCGAGAAGCGACCGGTCACGGTCTCGATCGAGCGCCGTCTCGAGACGCTGGCGGAGTTCGTCGGCTTCTGGAAACTCCGCGATTACCAGCGCTGGAAAGACGCTGCGGTCGAGACGCTGCTCGGAAACGAAGACTGCGAGACGAGCTACGAACTCACTCGGAGCCACATCGAGGACTGGGATGTCGTCGCCGACGGCCGCGTCGAGGCGTTCGTCGGTCTCGGTCAGTTGATGGTCGACTACGACGGGGATCCAGAAGACACCGGCCTCCCGAAGACCATCATCGATCGGCTCTATCTCGCTGGCGAAGATGACCGCGGTGTCGACGGGATTGTGATCGAGTTCGCTCAAGATCTCCGCTCGTCGGATCTCTGGGGAACTGGCGTCGACCTGGCGTACATCAACGCGAAACACGCCCAGCACGAGGCCATCGAGGACGACCTCGAGCGCGTTCTCGAGGACCTGCAGGAGGGATCGGCATGACGGTCGCACCCGAGACGACCTCTTGTGCGACCTGTGGTGAGACTGCCCAGCGAGCAGCCTGGGGACGGACGGACGCGGTCTGCTACCGTTGTACCGAGTGTCATGCCGGCGGGCATATCGTTCACACCGACGACGGCAGAGAACTCCGACGAGGCGGTGTCTTCCGCCGGCTCAGCAACTTCGCCACACGGAGGGTCAACGCATGAGCGAGGACGACGCGATCTCGATCACGACTGAACTCACGCGCGGGACGTCGACCGACGATCGCGACAAGATCCGCGCGGAAGTGAGCGCCGAGTCCGTCGACGAACTCGAGGGCAAACTCGAGCGAGTTCGCCGGCAGCTCGAGGACTGGGCCGACGAGGTCCGGAACATCCAGCCGGAGAACTCTCGAGGCCGTCGTCAACTCGCCGATGATCAGTCTGAACTCGGGGAGGTCGAAGCATGAGCAACGACGCGATCTCGAGCGAAACTGACCACGAGCGGGGAAACCATGTCGCCCTGATCTCTGGCGGGATGGACTCGGCGGTCGCCGCGCACATCGCCATCGAGGACGGACCGGCGGACCTACTCGTCTATCTCGATACGCGAACGGGACTCGACGAGAACCGCGAGTATATCGAAGAGTATGCGGATGCACTCGGCGTTCAGCTATGGACGCTCCGTACACCCGAATCCTACGAGGACCGCGTCATAGAGGACGGCTTCCCAGGGCCGAGCCGCCATAGCATCATGTACCGGTCGTTGAAGGAACGCCAAATCGGACGGCTCGCGACGATGTCTGCTGGGCGCGGTCGGGCGTCTGACCTCCACATGTGGACCGGCGTCCGATCGGCAGAGTCCCAGCGTCGGATGGAACACGTCGAACCGGAGAGTGACGGCCCACGCTGGGTCTGGCACGCGCCGATCCACGACTGGACCAAAGAGGACTGTCGTGAGTACCTCGAGAAGTACGATATCCCCCGAAACCCACTATGGGAGACACTCGGGCGGTCGGGTGACTGCTTCTGTGGCTGCTTCGGATCGCCGGAAGAGAAGCTCGACCTTCGCGCTGCTGGGTGCGAGTATCAAGCCGAGTGGATCGAGGAACTTGAGGACCGCGTCGACGTAGACGATCCCGCGAAGGAACGCGAGACGTGGGCCTGGGGAGCGTTTGATGACGACGAGCGCCGGAGCGAGCGCGTCGAGAACGACGACGCGCAGATGACCCTCTGTTCGACATGTTCGCCTCATCCTGACAGCAGTCAGAACGACCGGTCACTGCAGACGGTCTCTGATCAGGGAGGTGAACGATGAGCGACGACCTCGAGCCGATCTCACCACGCGAAGCGGTCGACCTCTACGTCTCGCACCGCGAACTCGAGGTGAGCGAGAAGACGCTCCAGAACCACAAGTACCGGCTCGACGCTTTCGTCGAGTGGTGTGCGAAGGTCGGCATCGACAACCTCAACGATCTCACCGGCCGGCATCTCCACCAATACCGGGTGTGGCGACAGGAGGACGTGAACATCGTCACACTCCGCGGACAGCTCGCCACGCTCCGCGTCTTCCTCGAGTTCTGCGCGTCGATCGACGCCGTCGAACCGGGGATGCGCGAGCGGGTGAAACTGCCGGATGTCGACCGCGGTGAGGAGGCCCGCGACGAGATGCTCGACGCCGATCGCGCCCACAAGATCATCGGCTACCTCGAGCGGTACAAGCGCGCGAGCCGGGACCACGTCATCATGGCGATCCTCTGGCACACGGGGATCCGCCTTGGGAGCCTTCGCGCGGTCGACCTCGAGGACTACGAACCCGACGAGCAGTGCTTCTGGTTGCGCCACCGGCCCGATACGGGCACGCCGCTCAAGAATCAGGAGCCGGCCGAGCGGGCGATCGCGCTCGACGACTACTACTGCGATGTCCTCGATGAGTACCTCCGCTTCCACCGCCACGATGTCGTGGACGAACACGGGCGCGAACCGCTCGTGACGAGCGACCAAGGCCGGTTGAGTTCCGGCCAGATCCGGTCGGAGGTGTACCGGCTCACGCAACCCTGCATGATCGAGGAGTGTCCGCACGACCGTGATCCGGCGGACTGCGAAGCCACGGGGTACGGGCACTACTACGACTGCCCGAGCAGCCTCTCGCCGCACACGATCAGGCGCGGGGCGATCACCCATCAGCTCCGCGAGGACATTCCCGAGAAGATCGTCAGCGATCGGTGTGACGTGTCCTCGGAAGTCCTCGATCGCCACTACGACCGCCGTACAGACCGTGAGAAGATGGAACAGCGACGCGACTTCATCGAAGACCTATAACAGGACCATGACTCTCGAGCAAGCAGCTGTCAGCACTGTCGTATCGATAGCCGTCAGAACACCCTTAGGGAACGGAATTCGGCAGTCAGAAGGCCTGAAA
Organism: Natrinema saccharevitans; assembly: GCF_001953745.1. Classification (NCBI taxonomy): domain Archaea; kingdom Methanobacteriati; phylum Methanobacteriota; class Halobacteria; order Halobacteriales; family Natrialbaceae; genus Natrinema; species Natrinema saccharevitans. Next base: position 2,231,744 of record NZ_LWLN01000001.1, on the reverse strand, counting down.
CGCCAAATTTCGAGTGGACTCGCCGGGATTTGAACCCGGGGCCTCTCCCATGCCAAGGGAGTGATCTACCCCTGATCTACGAGCCCTCGAGCGCATTCTCCAGTTCCCGTCGGGAATAGATAAACCCCTCGAATTCGTCGAGCCCCGTCACGGAGACACATTCGTCCGGGCGACACGGGGCCACCCGCACTGCGGCTCGCGGTGGCGAACGCTTTTTGCCCGTTCCGGGACGAAAGCCAACGGATGGCCGGGAACCGGGATCGAACGCAGCGTCGGGACGAAAGTGAGGTGAAACGCGGCGATGTCCGCGAGACGTACGACCGGATTGCGACCCACTTCGCGTCCACGCGCGAGTACGCGTGGCCGGAAGTCGAATCATTCGTCGCGTCCCACGCGACTGATCGGGGTCCCGATGCAGTCGGCCTCGACCTTGGGTGTGGCAACTGCCGCCACGCCGAACTGCTCGCGGCAGACTGCGGGTCCGTCGTGGGCCTCGACGTGAGCCGTGGCCTGCTCGAGACGGGTCGGGAACGCGCCCTCGAGCGGGCGTTCGAGGTCGAGTTGATCCAGGGGGACGCGGCCGCGCTTCCGCTCACTGACGACGGCGTTGACGTGGCGGTCTACGTCGCGACGCTGCATCACCTGCCGACGCGCGCGGCTCGGGTGACGAGTCTCGACGAGCTCGCCCGCGTGTTGTCCCCGGACGGCCGTGCGCTGGTCAGTGCGTGGTCGACCGCTCACGACCGGTTCGACGTGACCGAGGGGTTCGATACGACCGTCGAGTGGACCCTACCCAGTGGCGAGGCGGTCGAGCGCTTCTATCACATTTACGCGCCTGAGGAGTTCGAGGCCGACCTCGTCGCCAGCGACCTCGCGCTCCGGGAGTGGGAACTCTCGAGCGGGAACTGCTATGCCACGGTCGCGGGCGCGAATCAGTCTGGATAGCGCGACCGTGCCCGGAGTTCGGTTTCGATAGCGATCGTTCGGGTGGGGGTGTCCGGTTGCTATGAGTGAATTTTACCTGTGATAGTAGTGTTCACATGAAATCCAGCTCGCTATCTTAAGTCGGTTGAATCCGTGGATATCGGACCCAGCCCCACTCGATAAAAATGTTTGGAAATCGGGTAAAAGGTCCGAAATAGACGGTTCCGATCTGAAGAATAGCCGGCTGTTATGATCGTCTCGCCACCCAGACCAGGATGCGCTATGACGCGCTTGACTCGACGTTCGACGCTGAGGGTCGCAGGCGCATCGCTTGCTGCAGCTACCGTCCCCGCGACGGCTGCCACCGCAGAGAGCGACGACGGGTGGATCGCCGTCGAGATGCCGGTCGACAGCGCCCTCCGCGATGTCGCCTGCACGGCCACCAACCCGCATGCGGTCGCGGGCGGTGGACTGATGATCGAACGCACAGCCGACGGCTGGGAAGTCGTCCTTCAGGGCGGGCCCACCGGCAACGGGAACGACCTCTACGGGGTCGACACTACCGACGACGGCGAGCGGCTCTGGATCGTCGGCTCGAGCGGATCGATCGGCGAGTACGACGTGACGACCGGGAACCTGATCGATTGCTCGACCTCAACGATTTCACGGCGAACTTCAACGACGTCGCCGTCATCGGTCCCGCCGGTGAGGCCGACATCTACGTGGCTGACGACTTCGGCTCGATCCACTACAGCTTCGACAACGGTAAAGAAGGCACCTGGAACTACGAGGTGCCGGGCAGCGGCTCCGGGCTGAACGCGATCGAGTTCGATGACACCCGCTCGGGCCAGTCATCGACACCAACGGGACGGTCTTCGCCACCGACGACGGCGTCACCTAAAACCCGATCGGTATCGAGGACGCCGATGTCACCTCCTACGGACTCGACAGCGACGGCGAAGACGATGTCTCCGTCAGCGGCGACAACGCATCCGGCTTCGTCTACGACGGCAGCCGCTGAGTCCCCGAGAGCCTCGTCGAGTCGCCCTCTTCGACAGCGAAACCGAGGCCAGCACGGGCTACACCGTCGGCAGCGGCGGCGCAGTGTTGGTACTCGAGAACGGCAGTTTTTCGTCCCGGCGATCCCGTGATCGCGAGCGGGCGGCGACACAGAACAGGAAGAGCCTTAAGCGTGGACCGAAAAACCGGTGATGAGCGCGGATGGTCTAGTGGTAGGACCTGAGCCTTCCAAGCTCATGGCCCGGGTTCAAATCCCGGTCCGCGCACTCCACACGCCTTCTCTCGTTGGTTTTCCGGGTTTCCAGAAATGACCCGACCATGCCATTCGAAGCTTACAACGTGGGTTGGTGTATCGCACCCCGGAGCCGTCCGCGGGTTTTAAGAAGTTTCAGGCTTACTAGAACTAGAGTTAGCGGTTCCCCTGTTTTCGCGGAGTCGGATGAGGGCTTATGCAGGATGAACGTGACAAGGTCGACGGCATCGTTGTAGTTCCCGAGCAGTCGGAGAAATATTTGAACCAGCGGCAGTTCGAGGACATCTTCGGTGAGCCGGTCGGTCACGAGCCGACTTCGGTAGGCCAGGCGAACCTCGATGCAGCCCGGATCGACCAAGAGAAGGCTCTCGAAGAGTACCGCACGCAGGTCCTCGATCACGTCACTGAGATGTACGAAGAGAAGGCGGATACCGAAATCGACGTCGAGGCTGCCATCGCCAACGTCGAGGAGGAATTGGAGTCACGCTGCGCCGAGGAGATGGCGGCCCTCGAGAAGTTCGTCAGCTATTTCCAGAAAGACGGCTACGACGTGGTGGTCTTCGACACTGCGCCGACCGGTCACACGCTCCGCCTGCTGGAACTGCCCTCCGAGTGGAAGGGATTCATGGACCTGGGATCGCTGACGAAGGGAGCTGCCCCCGCGAAAGGCGACCAGTACGACGAGGTCATCGAGACGATGCAGGACCCCGATCGGAGTTCCTTCGCGTTCGTCATGTATCCGGAGTACACGCCGATGATGGAGGCGTACCGCGCGGCCGAGGACCTCAAAGACCAGGTCGGGATCGAGACCGCGTTCGTTGTCGCGAACTACCTGCTTCCAGAGGAGTACGGCGACAACGCCTTCTTCGCGAATCGACGGGCACAGCAGGAGAAGTACCTCGGCGAGATCAAGGATCGCTTCGAGACGCCGATGATGCTCGCGCCGCTGCGTCAGGAGGAACCGGTCGGACTCGAGGAACTGAGCGCGTTCAGCGACGAGGTCACGGGCCTTTCAGCTATTCCCGAAAAGCAGACGGAGGTAACGATCTCATGAGCGAAGCTCATTCGGACGAAGAGTCAGTTGAATCGCCGTTTCAAACGTTTGTCGAGACACTTACAGACTCGGAGACCTATCAGGAGTTCACAGCGGCTAGCCGTGCCCTCGAAAACGACCCGGCGGCGATGGAACTGCTGCAAGAGTTCCGGGAGAAACAGCGACGGATGCAATGCGAGGGGTTCGACCAATCGCTTCTGAGCGAGTTGCGAGACCTCAAATCGGAGATATCGGACAACGAGATAATTCAGCGATACCAAGACGCACAGGAAGCGCTCGTCGATCTCCTCCAGGAGACGAACGACGTGATCAGCGAGCAGATCGATCGGGAGTTCGCCCAGTCAACCGGAGGTGGCTGCTGTTGAGCGCGACCGACGAGGAAGTGCTGGCCGCTGCCGAAGCGTTCGGTGAGGAACTGGCCGACAACCAGTCTGATGCGGCACCATCCGAGTTAGAGGCGATGCTACTGGAATACAACGAAGCGATTAGCGAAGCGATCGGCCTGGAGTACGGGAGCGTCTGTGGTGCAGACGACTGCTGCTGACCGTCCCCACGCATAGACCGGGACTCCTGCGCTCGGTACGATCCTGACACGGCGTTTCGGGATTCGACGGCAGCAGCGTCGTAGATTTTTGGTGACGGTCCGTATCGCGTCTCCCGATGAATCGGAGCGGTCGCTCACGGATCACAAAATCGTCCGTTGGAGAGACGCTCGACTAGTCGTTCTATCTGTCTCGCCATCCGAATTCGATCATATATAGTATTACTTGCGTTCGTCGCACAACAATCACGCCCGATTTTGATCCGCAATCAGATTGCCATTAAAACAGCACTGTATTGAACAGTTAATTAGTGGTACATCTTAGAAGAAGTTAGCATCAATACTCAGATATTGACAGTCAACTATATTAAAGAGATTGTGATTGTTGCGGCCGGGGGAAGTGAATGGGAACCAATAAGAATGCGCGAGAGACTGGCACCACGTCGAGAGGGACAGAGGATCGAGAAGTAATCGAAGAACTCCTGACGGAGACGTCGCAAGTCGTCGGTCCCGATGCAGAACTGTATTACTTTCAGATTCAATTCACCGATGACACCCAGCGAATCGATCATCGAAAGAAGATCCTTTCTGAACTCGACAACGCGCTCGATATCTGGACTACGCGGCCGGAGATCGAGGAGATTGGATCGTCTGATCTCGGAATAGGGCTACTGATCGAAACGCGGATAGACCCGAAAACGATCGGCGAAGCGCTCGACAATGACTGTCTCGACGCTGTTGATTACTGGACAATCGACCCAGATGCGTTCGAACTCGATGTCGCTACTACCCCGAAGTCCGAGAGCGAGGCCGTTACAGCCGAGTTCGACCAACTCCGCCAGCGGTATGCAGACGGGTCCGGGGGGAACGCAGACAATCTCGGGAGCGAATCGTTCGAGTTCACAGAGCCGCAATCCGTCCGCTTTTCTGAAGACGAGATCGGGTTTGAGGAATTATTAGATGAGACCAACGATAAGAACGGTACCACGTCCGAGGCCCCAGCGCAACACCACCCTCCTGAGTCACTCGTCGGGGCACTCGTCGCCGAACTTGAGGACGGCGTCGCGGCCGACGATAACGCGGCGAGACTCTGTGAACTGCTTGCCCAGAAGCAGACATCTAACAGCGTTGCAGTACGACTGGAACACGTCCAATCGCGGATGGACACCCTCACCGCATATATCGACTCGCTCGAAGAATTTCTCGACGAAGAGGGGACGGCACAGCAACTCCTCGAAGAGTTGCGAGCGGATATCGATGGCCTCCGTGACGAACTCCAGACGGCGGCCGACGAACGGGAGGAACTCCGGAGACGAGTCGCGGACCTGGAAACGAATACCCCTTCGACTGACGAAGTTGAAACGGAGTTCGCCCAAGTCAAGCGCGACGTGGAGACTGCGTCGACTACGTTGCAACAGGAAATCGATGATCTCGATGCGCGTGTGAAGACGATGCAAGCGGACCTCGACGAGCAGACTGCGTGGCGTCAGCAACTTCGTGCTGCAGTCACTACGACCGACTCAGACGGAGAGGTGTCTTCCGAACAGTGACGCCGCTTGAACAGACGCAAACAACCGCGTAGTTCTCTGCCTGTACGGATCGATGTATGCCTTACAAGACAGTTGGTGTCCTCGCTTCCGAGTCAGAAAGCGCGTCTTCGGCGACGACTCAACTGCGATCGGTCGCCGTTATCCGTCTTCGTCAGGTAGATAGTGTTCCCTATGGACCACTTCTTCAGTCCCGTTTTGGACCGCAGTCACGACGATTTGATCGCCGTCCGGGTTCAGCTCCACGGCCCCCCAGTTGCCCGCCCATGACGTAGACAGTTCTCCCTCACTATCGTTGTAGAATTCGAGTTCGGTGTCGGCGATCGTCGACTCGATGCGGACCGTTTCCGCGTCGATTCCTGGTGAGTCGGTGAGGTCCACCCGCGCCCACTCCGCGTCGCTCGGCGTGCCGTCGCCGCCTTCCTGCTCATAATCCCAATCGATCTCTTTCACTACATCATTGTCCTCGTCTTCGATCGGTTCCTCGAACGCTTCGTTGGGATCGTCAGGTGTATCATCGACGACACCCCGGAAGAACAACCGCCACTCGTCGTCTTCCGTAACGAGAACCCATCTTTCAGGACCGTCCGTCTCTAACCCGTCTACCTCCACATCGACCAAAGCGATATCTTCGGAGCCGATCTCTTCTTCCAGATCCGTCTCCTGGAACCAGAATTGGGCTGCTTCCAGTTTACGGATATCGTCGACGGAGCCGTCCGCCGTCACCATTTCGGTGTCGTAATCCTCGATATCCTCGTACCGGTCTCCTTGAAACTCCCAGCCGTCCTCCTCCCATCCGTCCGGGTGGAGCGGACTCGAGGTGTGGACGGTCTCGGCCAACGCTTCAGTATCCTCAGCCGCCGCAGCCTCGAAGTAAGAGTCGATCACTTCGGAGACGGGAACTTCGTCATCGCTGTTCGACTCCGCGTTGGTATCGGATCCATCGTCGTCGTTGGTTCCGTTGCCGTCGTCCGAGTTCCTGCTGTCGTCGCTGAGACAGCCTGCAAGACCTGTCGTTCCGAGCACTCCCAGTACCGTGAGGTACCGTCTTCGTTCCATACCCACCTATCGTTGGGTAAGGGGTATTAATCGGGACTCCGAGTTTCTGGGTGAGAAACTAGTCGTGTGAACCGTGCCACTCAGTACGTTCTCCCGGCCTAAGCCCTGAAGCTCACAAGCCGAGTATTCATAATATCCTATATAGTATTACGTGCCGAGGAAGTCGGGAACGCTAACGGGAGAAATGCAAGACTGAGACGGGGTAGCTGTCGAAGTCGGTGTTGTATCTGTGTCGTTCTGCGTCGAATTGAACCCTGTTTGATGGGTGAACTCACACGGATTGTGATAGAACTCCTCCAAGCTCATAGCCCGGGTTCAAATCCTGGTCCGCGCGTTACTGTCGCAAGCAAACCCGCGAGCGACAGCATTCGAGGCGGTGGCGGGCCGAACTGACCGTCGTCGGTTGCGGTGTGGCTCGAGCGGCCGCGGATCGAACGATACGAAAGTGACGATGCGGCGGAAGTAACCAGTTGTTCCGACGGTGCAGTCGCTTATTCGAACACAAATACGAACGGTAGACGAAAGTATCCGTATCCTGACCGTGTCTAAACATTCGTCTACGTGGTTCGGTGTTTAGAAAACAGATGCAGAACACTTATCCGTGTATCGGGCTTTCGTTCAATCGCAATGGCAAACGGAACGGTTGATTTCTTCAACGACACGGGCGGTTACGGTTTCATCGAGACTGACGACGCGGACGAGGACGTTTTCTTCCACATGGAGGACGTTGGCGGTCCGGACCTCGAAGAAGGCACAGACATCGAGTTCGACATCGAACAGGCCCCCAAGGGCCCGCGAGCGACGAACGTCGTTCGTAACTAACACGGGTTCGCACCGTCGTCTCACGGCGACGTAGCGTGACTTCGTTTCTTCGACATCCCTTCCCTCGAGAGCCATCCGTCGGTACCGGACGGTGACTCCGGGTTCGGATCGAGAGCGACGGTGCCGCCGAGAACGGCCGGAGGCTGTAACCCGCGCCCTCACAACGGTTATATACATCTCCGTGTCGTCGGGGGTTTACCGCACCGGTGATCCCTGCGTGGACGACGTGACCGTACGACGTGAGTTCGATTGGTCGGAGACACCGCCGAGCATCGCTATCGTAGTTACGATCGCGGAGATCGAGAACGTCGATCCGATCGATCTCCCGACGACCGTCGGGACGACGCTGTACTCGTACGTCGACCCCGGTGCGCTGGACGCGCTCGTCGACGGCGAGCGGGTCGCCGTGTCGTTTTCCATGGCGGGGTATCGTGTCCGGATCGACGGCACCGAGCTGACAGTGGCCGCCGAGTAGTCGTCGCTCGCTCGCGGTTACGGATTCGGATCCTCGACGGCGGTCAGTCCGGACGAGATCAACCGCCGGAGCAACACGACGATCCCGTTCTCGAGGCCGCTGGCGAAGATCGCCTGCTCGGTCGGGTCCTCGCTGTCGGGATAGTACGACCCGATCAGCAGCGTCTCCCGATCGACGAGCAAGATGCGACTGATCGCGACCTCGTGGTCGGTCATCGAACCGATGAGGAAGTCGAGGTTCGTCTCGAACACGCGGGCGGCCGGCAGTTCCGTCCCCAGTCGCGAGGTGATCTCCTCGGTCCGGCCGCCGAGGATGACCGAGACGTCCCGGTCGATCGCGGCGTGTAACGTTTCGTAGACCTCGTCCGAGAGGAAGGTTTCGTCGGCGACGACCAGCGCGATCTCGCTGTCGGCCTCCGCGAGCAGGTCGAACGTTCGCGATTCGATCGCGTCGCGTCCGGTCAGCGACCACACCTCCTGCATCCGGTCGTCGTCGGGTTCGCTCTCCCGGTGTTCGACGGTCTCGAGGTACGACTCGAGGGTGTCGATCCGGTTGTCGTACTTCTGTCGGAGAGTCCGCGTGGCTTCGTCGATACCGACCGCCCGGAACTGCTGGGGGCTCGAGTGTTGTACCTCGACCAGCCCCTGTGATTCGAGTACCCGAATGGCGTCGTAGACCCGCGTTCGGGGGACCTCCGAGATCTCGTGTATTTCTTTGGCCGTACCGCTGGGTAGCCGCGTCAATGCCAGAAAACACCGCGCTTCGTACTCCTGAAGCCCGAGATTCTGGAGTAGACTGACCGCCTCGTTCGTAAGATTGTCCTGTGTCATGGCCCAACCACGTGTCCGGCGTTCCGAACAGGTACAATAGGAACTGACGGCGGGAAAAGGATTCGTGTCTGGCTTGCAATCACTGATACGAGCCGCCGAAAACGGTGGTTTCAGACGGAATCTCCTATTCACCCAGATTATCACACAAGCTACTTGAGTCTACGACCGGTAGAGTTCGACGGCGCGCCCCGTTACGGCCCAACCACGGCGGGGCGTGTCCTTTCGTTCGTTCGAGCGACCCGTTCGAACACACTATTGACAGAATATATACTCGTCTCTCCTCGGATAGGTACGGCCCGCCAGGGGTGTCAATGTCGTGAGGCCGGGAAAACGGAAACCGCTTTCGTCGCTCTCAGGGCCATCCGTCGGGGAGTTCGTCCCGATGGTCGTCCAGTAACTCGAGCAGCGGGCGTATCTCGTCGAATTGCGGCCCCTTAACGACGGTCCCAGCGTCGCGGTGCCACTCGATGTAGCCGTAGTCGACCAGTTTCGGGAGATGGACGTGGTATTTCCGCGTCAGTTCCTCGTCGATCTCGGCGACCTTCCAGGGAATGCCGTCGACCGTCGAGACGTCTTGCGGGTTGTGATCCAGGAGACTGAGCAACAACCGTCGTCGGTGACCGTCTGCCAGCGCATCGAACGCGTCGTCGACCATGGGGAGTTCCTCTGTTAGCCGTTAGCATTCCCACTCACTTGATGTAGTGTGGTTTTCACGTGGGCGTTCTTTTTGAGTAAGCGAGTGAACGGTTCGTTCGAGGAGACTGGCCGGTGCCGGTCGATCGGAACGGGTCCAAAACCCGTCGCACCTGTCGGAATCGGAGAGACTCGTCCCCAGGAATTCATCCGATTCCGTGGATTGTTGTGTGATCCCTGCGAAGCGAAACTGTGGAATACGACCTGCTCGGTTGGCCGGCCGACGGCCCGAAACTCCGACTCGACCACGAGCGGTTCAGCTACGCCGGCAAGTTCGTCATGACGAACACGGGCAAGGCCGTCGCCCGCACCGACGACGGCCGACTCGTCGCCGCCGTCGCGTTCAACGAGGACCGGACCGACGCCGACACGCTGTGGCTGCGCTACGTCACCGTCGACCGGGACCGGCGTGGCGAGGGGATCGGCCCCGCGCTCTGTCGGTATGTCCGCGATCGTACCCTCGAGCGGGGCTACGAGCGGCTCCGGATCGCCGTCAACAACCCCTTCGCCTACGAGGCGCTCTACCGGACCGGCTTCGCCTACACCGGGGAGACGACCGGGATCGCCGAACTGATCCTCGAGTACCCGACGCCGGGCGACCCCGAGACCGCCGCGTGGACCGACCGCGAGCGGTACCAGGCCGGCCTCGAGGAATACCGCAATCGGGACCTCGCCGACGCGGAGGAACGGTTCCTCGAGTCGCGAACGGGGAGTGACCCACCGGCACTCGAGTCGCGTGACACGTGATCCGGACGCGGACTCGCCAGCCAGTATATTCTATATCGGACAAGATCGAACTCGAAAAACGAGTCGACTGACTGTCAGTCGGAGACCGGTCGTCCACGATAGGTGACCGAAATCGACTTACGAGTGCCGTGAAAAGCAGGTATCGTGCCGAGTGCTACAGAAGAATCCGGCGACGACTTCCGAAAGAAAACGTTCACGGCTCGATCACTGGTTGCTGGTATTGCTCGGTTTGTACAGAATATTCCACGACTCGTACGGGCCAAGCGTGCCGACCGAGTCAGTGACCGGTTCGCGGAGAAGATCATGCTCGCGGTCACGGCGGTCAACGACTGCCAGTACTGTACCCGGTATCACACCGATCTCGCACGGGAAACCGGCGTCGACCGGGAGACGATCACCCTGATCCTCGAGCGCGACGTCGACGCGGCCGTCGACGACACCGAACTGCCCGCGCTCCTGTTCGCCCAGCAGTACGCGGAAACGGACGAGAAGCCGGGTCGGGAGGCACTGGAAGCGTTAGAAGCGGCCTACGGCCGCGAGACGGCGGGCGACATCGTCGCGTTCGCTCGTGCGATCTACTTCGGGAACCTGCTGGGTAACACGTACGACGGAGTCCGCTTCGCGCTCGCCCGGCGCGCGCAAGCGGGACGACGAGGACTGCGGGACGCGCGGTCGCGTGTCGGCCGTGCCGTCGAACGGCTACGCGAGCGGTGTCCGGTCTGAAGTCGTCGACCGATTCCAGTACAAGTATTGTCTGTGGTGTCCGTTTCTTTTCTCGCGTCCGAAACGGTGTGTCTTCCAACGGTTGCCGGCGTTCAGTCGGCGACCGATGGCGACGCGTCCGTTCCATCGCGAAGCACGGCGATACCGCTGTAGACGACGGCTCCGCTGACGAGCAGCGCCGCACCGAGGATGATCGCCAGGCTCACCGTATCGAGGACCGGCATCTCGAGGACGCCACCGATCTCGCGGACGGCGACCGCGATCGAGCCGAGCAACAGCATGATCCCGAAGTAGACCTTGATGTCGTCCTCGTCGACGAGGTTCGTCGCGGCCGCGCCGATGCGCGCGCCGAGTGCGCTCCCGGCCAGCAGCGGCACGACGATGCTCAGGTCGACGGCGCCCGACTGGGCGTAGAGGAAGCTCCCGATCCCGCCCGAGAAGACGATCTCGAACAGGTCGGTGCCGACCGCGACCGGGACGGGGACGCCGATCAGGTAGAACAGCGCGGGCATGCGGATGAAGCCGCCGCCGACGCCCAGGAAGCCCGACAGCACCCCCGTCGCGAACGCCACCAGCAGGACCATCCACAGCGAGACCGTGAACCCGCCCCGAATGGAGATCATCGGCGGGACGCTGTAGGACTGGATCTTCTGTGCGATCTCGGGAATCTCCTCGTCCTCGAGGTCGGCGTCCTCGTCGACGTCGTGTTCGAGGCCGTCACCGCCACCTTTCATCGCCTCGTAGGTGACGAAGACGCCGATCCCGCCGAGCAGGAAGACGTACGCGACGCTGACCACCGAGCCGGCCAGGCCGAGTTCCTGCAGGTACTCGAGGCCGACTTTCCCGACCTCGATACCGGCGGTAGTGCCGGCGATCATCAGGATGCCGAGTTTGTAGTCGACCTGGCCGAGGTCGCGGTGTTTGAGCGTCGCGATGACGGAGGTCCCGAAGACGAACGCGAGTCCGGACCCGACCGCGACGTTGGCGTCGTAGCCCATCACCAGCAGTGCGGGCGTGACCAGGAACGACCCGCCCATCCCGAAGAATCCGAACAGGATTCCGATGAGCAGGCCGAACCCGACGAACGTCCCGACGAGGAGAACGCTCATTCCGAACAGTTCCATCGCTACTCACCCCGCAATAGATCGACGACGTACTCGCCGAGGGCCTGCTCGAGTCCGCCGTACCCGACGTAGAGGACGATCGCCTCGAGCAACACGATACCGACGAGGACGACGGCTTGCGCGTTTCCGGAGAGGGAATCGAGTCCGAACATGATGGCACGAAGCCTCGATCAGTCGTCGGCGACGGCGCTGTCCGACGTGGCGGCACAGCGGTTCGGGCCGAGTTCGAGTTCTGTCTCTTCGTCCTCGTCCGCCGGTTCGTACTCGCCGGCGTTGGTCGCGATGACCTGCTCGTAGTTCGGCGGTTTCGACGGCAGGTTCTCGAACATGTGTTCGACGAAGTCGTCCTCGTCCAGCCGGAGGATTTCGTTGTTCTCCCAGAGGTAGCCGACGGTCGAGAACATCGGCTGGCCGGGCGTCACGTCGATGTACTCGCCGTCGTCGGTGACCGAGAAGTGTCCCGGCAGGATCTTCACGTCGTTGGACTCGGTCATGATGACCCTGTGGAGTGTCTCGTACTGGACGCGGGCCCCGTCGCGGGCGTCCTTGTCCGCAAACTGGAGTTCGGTTCGGCCGATGGACTCGACGAACAGCGTGTCGCCGGTAAGCAGCGCTTCGCCGTCGACCAGGTAGGACGTCATTCCCGTGGTGTGGCCCGGCGTGTGGACGGCCTTGATCTCCACGTCGCCGAGTTCGACGGTGTCGTTCGGCTCGATGGGATCGAACTCGAACTGCGGGTCCCGCGTCTCGGCGGGCGCGCCGAGGTGGTAGGGGACGCCGAGCCTGTCGGCGAGCCGTCGACCGCGCGAGATGTGATCCGCGTGGATGTGCGTATCCAGCACGTTCGTCACTTTCAATCCGCGCTCGCGTGCGGCGTCGAGGAACACGTCGGTGGCGCGGGTGACGTCTACGAGCGCCGCTTCGCCGGCCCGCTTGGAGCCGACGACGTACCCCAGACAGCCCTTCGATCGCCGTTGGAGCTGCAACACGACGAGATCGTCGTTTTGCGTGGCGATCGGCACGACGTCGTAGACCATACTCCAGGCCTCCATACCGCCCTCGACGGTCTTGACCTCGTCGACGACCCCCTCGCTCTCGAGGTACGTCGCGAAACTGCTCGCGGAGTTGCCCGTCGCGCAGATCGTGACGACGGTATCGTCCGCCTCGAGGTCGTCCGCGTCGAACTCGCCGATCAGCTCGTCGTCGTCGCCGGAGTACTCGACGTTCTCGGCGCCGGCGATGTGCCAGTCCTCGAAACTATCGGGCGATCTGGTATCGATGAGGACGAACTGCTCGTCGGCATCGATCATGTCCCGCAACGTTTCAGCCGTGATTGTCTCGACCATCGTCACTGTATCGTACCGAGAGGCCACGTAAAACGCCTCGAGCAGGGAGAATAATTTCGCACAAATCTCGGGCAAGAGCGTCAACTGCGGAGGTAGCCAACATTATTTCTGCTATCCGGTATTCGGGGTGTAGAAATTTAGTTTACCGTTTCGAAAATAGTGGTTCAGAGAACCGTACCAATAGTGTCTTTATATACAAACGCCTAGAGGGTATTGTCCAAAACATGCACACCCCCGACGTAGAGGAGGCCCTGAAGGACCTCCCGCCGAGTTCGAAGTTCATCTACAAGACGCTGTCTCGGGAAGGATCGATGACGCTAAAGCAGATCACGGAAGAGACGCTTCTCTGTTCGCGGACGGCACGATACGGCCTCTCCCAGTTAGAGGAGGAACGCCTGATCGAGACCGCGCCCGCGCTCCACGATGGCCGCCAGACCTGTTACAGTATCAGTACCCGATCGATCGGCGTCGATCGAACCGGGTATCCGAATCAGGTACTCGTCAAGCCGGACAGCGCGTATAAACAGCTCGAGACGTTCGAAGCGGACGATCCGGACCTCCGACTCGTCGAGATCTCGACCGAATACGACGAGGGACACGTTCCCGGCGCCGTCGAACTGGACCCGCGCGCCGACTTTTTCGATGCGGGGACGCGAACGATTCCGAGTGCCGACCGACTCGAGACGATCCTGGGCGAGCGTGGTATCGGGCCGGACAGCACGATCGTCCTCTACAGCGATGGGTTCAACGAGTTCGCGGCGTTCGTCTACTGGACGCTCAAGTATTACCGCCATCGGGACGTGCGACTGCTCAACGGTGGGAAACACTACTGGACCGAGAACGGCTTTCCGCTGACGGAGACGGCCCCGGACGTGACGCCGGTCGAGTACGAGACCCAGCCTCCGAACGATCACATCCGTGCGTACCGACAGGACGTCCAGAACGCGCTCTCGGAGGACGTCGCCATCATCGATGTCCGGTCGCCCGAGGAGTACTGCGGCGATGTGGACGCGCCGGCACGCGCGAACGGCCACATTCCCCGGACGGTAAACATCGAATGGGAGAGCGTCGTTCGGGAGTGTGGGCGATTCGAGCATCGACGGGCGCTCGAGCGTCCGTTCGCCGAGGCCGATATCGACGAGGAAGACGAGATCCTCGTCTACTGTAACGTCGGCGAACGCTCGGCGCTGGTCTGGTTTGCCCTCTCGGAACTGCTCGGGTATCCGGACGTCGCGAACTACGACGGCTCCTGGACCGAATGGGGGAACCTCGTCGACGTTCCCATCGAAACGTGCGAGTCGAGAGACCCGTAAGCCACGGGTCGTCATCGATCGAGGGTCGTCTTCGAATCGGCCGACCGGTTCGCCGGTGAGTCGAGAGCGTCGGGTTGGACGACCTCACTGGAAACACCACTGCTTGTAGCGATCTATTGCCGACGTTTCGTCGCGTGGCGGCGAGGCCGAGACTCCGTGCGGTCGATGCGTTCTTCGCGACTGGTCGCTCGAGTCCATCGATCGTGGAGCGGCTTCGATCCGGTAGTCGGGAGTCGATCGGCCGGCAACGGACGGGGGTGCCGGGCAATAGCAGAAATTATTTGCGGAAGATCGCCGGATCGCGAGACTCGCCGACAATGTCTCGGCTACCTCAGCTCTCAGGTAGGTGACCGGCAAATATCGACTGTCTATGGACCACATAGTCGTGCTCGGTGCTGGCGTCGGCGGCACGATGACCGCCAACATGCTCCGCCGTCGACTCGACCGATCCGACGCGGAGATCAGCATCGTGGACAAGAGTACGGACCACGCGTATCAACCCTCGTTTTACCTGCTGCCGTTCGGCTACATGGAGCCGGACGATCAGTTCCGCGATATCCGCGAACTCGTCCGGGACGGCGTCGAGTTCGTTCAGGCCGAGGTAACAGGTGTCGACCCGGACACAAAGACCGTGGTACTCGGGGACGACGAACTGTCCTACGACTACCTCGTCGTCGCGCTGGGCCACCGGCTCGCGCCCGAGACGACGCCCGGCATGCTCGAGGGCTGGGAGGAGACCGACTCGGTCTACCCGTTCTATCACTTCGATGCTGCGATGGGGCTGCGGGACGCGCTCGAGGATTTCGACGGCGGCACGTTCGTCGTCTCGGTCCCCGATACGTCGATCAAGTGCGGCGGCGCACCGCTGAAGATGACGATGCTCGCGGAAGATTACTTCCGACGACAGGGTATCCGCGACGACGTCGACGTCGTCATGACGAAGGGCAGCGACGCCGTCTTCGGTGTCTCGCCCTACCGCGAGAAACTCGAGGAGATCTGGGCCGACCGCGACATCGAGGCCAACCTGAACTTCACGGTCGACGAGATCGATCCCGAAGCACAGGTCATCCGCTCCGAAGGCGGTGACACACAGGAGTACGACCTCTACGCGCCCGTCCCGCCACAGTACGGACAGGAAGCGCTCACCGAAAACTCGCCGCTGACTGACGCTGATACGGAAAACGACGGCGAGTACGTCGCCGTCGACGAACACACCCTCCAGCATACCGAGTACGAGGACGTCTTCGCACTCGGCGACGGTTGTAACACGCCCAACGCCAAGACGGCTGCCGCGGCTCGCAAGCAGTCTCACGTCGTCCTCGAGAACCTCACCGCCCACATGGAGGGGCGACGACAGACCGCGGCGTACGAGGGGTACGCCGCCTGTCCGCTACTGACGAAGAAGGGCAAGGCGATGGTCGCCGAGTTCGACTACGAGGAGAGCATCTCCGCGCCCGTCGAGAGTCGGTTGAACTGGATCATGGACGTCAACGTTCTGCCCAGTTTCTACTGGGATTCCTGGCTGCGCGGCTACGACCCACTCCCGTAACGATGGCGAGCAACGACTATCCCCTCGACGCCGACGGCTCGATCACCGACGAGACGGAACTGGCGCGAGCGATCGAGGAAAACGAAGCCGAACTGGCGGAGCTGCTCCGCTTGCTCGCGACCACGGAGGAACTGGCCGAGGATCTGGCCCCGGAACTCCGGGAGTCCGTCCGGGAAAACCGCGACGCCGTCCGTGAGTTGCGCCTGGCCTTCGAGCGCGAGGAGACGCTCGTCCTCCTGCAGAAGGTCGGCGAGGAATCGGACACGCTCGTCGAACTGCTGGACGTTCTGGCGGCGTCGAAAGACCTCACCGACGACCTCGTGCCGGAACTGCGCGTCGCGATCCGCGAGAACCGCGAGATCATCGAACGGAGTCGACTCGCCCTCGAGCGCGAAGAGACGCTCGTTCTCCTCGAAACGCTGGGCGACAACGCCGACACGCTCGCGGAGTTACTCGACCTGGTCGACGCGACCCACGAGCTGGCGACCGATCTCACGCCTGAACTGCGTGACGTGGCCCGGGACAATCGGAACGTCATTCGGGACCTCCGGATGGCCGCGACGGGCTTTGCGGACGCCCACGCCGAAAACGACGTCGACATGTACGAACTCGGTCGGAACGCGGGCAACATGATCGCACTCGTACAGACGATGGGCGACCCGACGTTCACCGAGGCTCTCGACGCCACGATCGACGGATTCTCGCAGGACGATCCGGAACCGGTCGGCCTGATCGGTCTCTTCATGGCACTGTTCGACGCCGACGTCCGGCGTGCGCTCGGACGCGTCCTCGCGGCTGCCCGCGCACTCGGAAGCGCCTCGCTCGAGGAGTCCGACTGACGAATCGATCGGTCGACGGATCGATTTCCCGTGGACGCCGCGGGAGCTCGACCGACCGAACTACCGGAAATAATGTTCTGTAGTCCGAAACTCGATCTTCTGAAGTAGAAAAATTCGTTGGTTGTCTTCCCGTTTAATAGGTAGATACCCAACGGAGAGATGTACGATGACGCAACCAACAGCCGCCGCGGACGAACCGACGATCGAGACACCCGGAATCGGCGATTCGTTCCCCGACCTGACGGTCGAGACGAGCATGGGCGAGCGATCGCTCCCCGACGACTACGAGGGATCGTGGCTCGTCCTGTTCAGCCACCCCGGGGACTTCACGCCCGTGTGTACCTCGGAGTTCGTGGCGTTCGAGCAGCGTCGCGAGGAGTTCGAGGACCTGCAAGCCGAACTCCTCGGCCTCTCCGTCGACCGCGTACACTCCCACATCAAGTGGACCGAGTGGATTCGCGACAACTTAGACGTCGATATCCAGTTCCCGATCGTCGCCGACGATCAGGGACGCGTCGCCGAGAAGCTCGGGATGCTCCATCCGGGCGCGGGGACGGCGACCGTCCGGAGCGTCTTCATCGTCGACCCGGATGGAATCGTCCGGCTGATCCTGACCTATCCCATGGAGATCGGACGCAACATCGACGAGATCCTCCGGTCGCTGCGTGCGCTCCAGAAGAGCGACGCTCACGGCGTCGCCGCCCCCGCCGACTGGCCGGACAACGACGTGTTCGGTGACCGGGTCCTCCTGTCACCGCCTGCGACCGAAGCGGACGCCAGCGCTCGCAAAGCAGCGGCCGACGACGACGACGAACTCGACTACTACGACTGGTGGTTCGTCACGCGCGAGCAGTAACGGATCGACGGCTCCACTGACCGGCACTCCTCCGGCGGCTCCCCCGGAGGGGAACTGCCACCGAAACAGAGACCATCCAACTGTACTATGATCGACCCAGTCATCGCCAGCAGACTTCAGTTTGCGGTGACGACGATAGTCCACATCATCTTTCCAGTCATGAGTATGGGGCTCGCCCCCTTTCTCATCTACTTCACGTGGAAAGAGATACGGACCGGCGAACAGGTATACGAACAGCTCCGAACGTTCTGGACGAAGATATTCGCTATCTCGTTCGTCGTCGGAACCGTCACGGGAATCGTCCTCGAGTTCGAGTTCGGGACGAACTTCGCGGCGTTCTCGACGACCGCCGGCGAACTGTTCGGTGGCCCGCTCGCTATCGAGGGAATGATGGCGTTCATGCTCGAGGCGACGTTCCTCGGCATCTTCGTCTTCGGTCGCGACCGCGTCGGCGACGTCCTGTACATGATTTCTGCCGTGGCCGTCGGCCTCGGAACCTGGCTGTCGGCGGTCTGGATCCTGATCGCCAACTCGTGGATGCAAACGCCGCGTGGCTACGAGCTGGCGACGGAGAACGGACAGCCGATCGTCACGCTCGTGGATCCGATCGCGGCCTACGCCAATCCGCGCTTCCCGTGGATGTTCGTCCACATGCAGAACGCGGCGGTTCTGTCGGTCGCGCTGTTTCTGACCGGGACGGCCGCCTATTTCGTCTGGACGAACCGCGACACCGAGTTCTGGCGCAAGACGATGAAAATCGGACTCGCGGTCCTGCTCGTCACCGCGCCGTTCCAGGCGATCCACGGCGACGCGTACGGACGACACGTCGCGGACACGCAGCCCCAGAAGTTCGCCGCGATGGAAGCACAGTACGAGACCGACTCGACGGTCGCGCTGAAGTTGCTGGCGGTTCCGACGAGCCTCGAGGACATCACCGATCCCCACGCCGATGACCTCTTCGTGGTCGAAATCCCGTTCGTCGCATCGCTGCTTGCGAGCGGCGGTGATCCCGGTGCGACGATTACCGGCCTGAACGACATGGACGCCGAGCGTCCGCCGGTCGCCATCGTCTTCTGGGCGTTCCGGGCGATGGTCGGTCTCGGAACGTGGTTCATCGTGCTTGCCTTCTGGGGCGGCTATCGGTGGCTTCAGGGGACCCTGTTCGAGGACGATCGGCTGGCGATTGCGTTCGTGGGATCGTCGGTCCTCGGTATATTCACCGTCGAACTGGGCTGGATCGTGACCGAGGTCGGCCGCCAGCCGTGGGTCATCCAGGACGTGATGAAGACGCACGCGGGCGTCTCGCCCGGGCTGAGCGGACCGGAAGCCCTCACCACCCTGGCTGGCTTCGTCGGGGTGTATACGGCGTTGTTGGTCCTCTACTGGTACGTCGTGGTGCGGCTCATCCGGGAGGACGCGCCGACGGCACCGCCGTCATCGAACCGCGAGCCGACTGTCCCCGAGGAGGTCGTCCCGAGCGATGACTAACGGTTCGCTCGCGACTGTCCCGCTGGCTCTCGCCGAGGGGCCACTGCTTGGCTTGCCGCTCGATCGACTCTGGTTCGGACTGGTGTTTGCCGTCTTCGGAACCTTCCTGTTTCTCGACGGGTTCGACTTCGGCGTCGGCGCGCTGTTTGCCACGCGGAGGACGGACGCCGAGCGAGAGCAGTTGCTGGCAGCGATCGGTCCGTTCTGGGACGGTAACGAAGTGTGGCTGGTCGTCTTCGGAGGCATGCTGTTCGCCGTCTTTCCGGAGGCGTACGCAGTGCTTTTCAGTCGCCACTACCTGTTGATGTTCGCGATTCTCGGCGCGCTCATCGTGCGTGGTCTCGCCCCGGAGATGTACGAACAACGCCACGACGAGACGTGGCAGCGGTGGTGGGGCCGGGCCTTCGTCGCCGGGAGCGTCGCCTCGCCGTTTTTCCTCGGCGTCTTCGCCGGTAACTGGCTGTTCGGCGTCGAGAGCGCGGCGTCGGCCGCGAGCCTGCTCGTCGGACTGGCCGTCGTCGCGCTCACCGTCGCGGACGGTGCGGCCTACCTCGGGCTGAAAACGCGGGGTGACGTCCGACTCGAGACGCGACCGCTCGGCCACCTCGCGCAGATCGCCTACCTCCTGCTGGCGGTCGCCGCGTTGCTCGTCGGCAGTCGATCGTCGCCGTACGTCGCGATCGGTTCGGCTCCGACGCTCGGACTGCTCGGGCTGACGGTGCTACTGGCCGTCGTTCACGTGATCGCGGGCCGGGCCGGTCGCCACTATCTGGCTTTCGTGGCCGTCGCGGGGCAGGTGTACGCGCTCGTCGCGCTCGTCGCGACGCTGCTGTTTCCCCTGATCGATCCGGCGTCCGGGCTCAGGATCGAGGCTGCGGTCGTCTCGACGCTGGCGCTGAATCTGACGACGATCGGTGCGACCGTCCTCTTGCCGCTGGTCGTGACGTACTTCGTCGTCCTCTATTCCGCGTTCAGTGGTCCCGTCGATGAGGGAGACAACTACGCGTAGGTCCGTCACCTACGCTCGATGCCACTTGCGATAGAAGCCGACGCTAAACAGCAACAGGAACAGCCCGACCCCCAGATTCCGGAAGAACGAGCCGAGATCGCCGGTCATCGACAGTTGCAACAGACCGACGCCGACGAGAAACGTCACCACGACGAGCGACAACACGAGCATCCACGTCGCCTCGTCGACGGTGCCAGTACTATTCATACGGTTTGCTGTCCCGATGCCCCGGTGGAACCGCAGGACGGTCGCGGTCCGACCGGCGGTGACGTACAGTAGCCCGTCTCATAGCTGCTTACACCTGATCGGGGAACGACAGGCACTAGCAGTCGGCCGAGAGACGCCGCTTCGAGTCGCCTCGAGGGGGAGGCCTGCGTATCACGCATGGGAGGGAAGTAACACGTGCTGGTCAGTGGGCGGTCGCCTCGGGCGAGAGCCCGATTCCTGCCAGTAACAGTCCGGCGACGACGAGGAGTCCGAGCCCCAGTGCGGTGACGATGTCACCGACTCTGAACATCCAGACGGCCGTGGCGAGGCTTGCGAGGACCAGCGCAACGCCGGTCACGAACATGGAACTGTTGAACGGCTCGCGGTCGTGTCGCTTGATCATTGGTGACTCACAGTCGAAGAAACGCGCCCGACGAGATAAAGCGGTGCGCTGCTGGACAGTATTATCCGATTCGGCCGGCAAACCGCAAATTGCGGAAATAATTGCGAACCCGGGGCGTCGGTCGCGGAAGCCAACGATTCAAATCCCAGCCCCGACAATTTCCGGTAATGGGTAACGCTGCACTCCGGGACATCGCGGTCATCGAGGAGATTCCCTTCGCCGAAATCGAGGGCGTCGTCGCCGTCGACGCACACAACTGGCTCTATCGCTATCTGACGACGACGGTCAAGTGGACCAACAGCGACATCTACACGACCGCCGACGGGACCGAGGTCGCGAACCTCGTCGGCATTGTCCAGGGACTGCCGAAGTTCTTCGAACACGACATCACGCCGGTGATGGTCTTCGACGGCGGCCCCTCCGAACTCAAAGACGACGAGATCGAGTCCCGGCGCGAACAGCGCCGCAGCTACGAGGACCAACTCGAGACCGCCCGCGAGGAGGGCGACGCGATCGCCATCGCACAACTCGAGTCCCGAACCCAGCGGCTGACGCCGACGATTCAGGAGACCAGCCGAGAACTCCTCCGACTGCTCGACGTGCCGATCGTCGAAGCGCCGGCCGAGGGCGAGGCCCAGGCCGCCCACATGGTCACACGCGGCGACGCCGACTACGTCGGCTCCGAGGACTACGACGCCCTGCTCTTCGGCGCGCCGCTGACGCTGCGCCAACTGACCAGCAAGGGCGACCCCGAGCTGATGGACCTCGAGGCGACCCTCGAGCGCCACGACCTGACCCGCGAACAGCTGATCGACGCGGCGATCCTCATCGGGACCGACTTCAACGAGGGGGTGTCGGGGATCGGCCCGAAGACGGCGCTGTCGGCGATCGCCGAACACGGCGACCTCTGGAGCGTCCTCGAGGCGCGGGGCGACCACGTCGAGCACGCCGATCGCGTCAGACAGCTATTCCGCGATCCCAACGTGACCGACGACTACGAGTTCGAGACGACGCTCGAGCCGGACCTCGAGGCGGCCCGCGAGTACGTCACCGACGAGTGGGGCGTCGACGAAGACGAGGTCGCACGCGGCTTCGAGCGAATCGAGGACAGCGTCACCCAGACCGGGCTGGACCGCTGGACGTGAGTTCCTAACCTGCTCTTGTCGAATTGTTGCCGAGGGTGCGCCAAACAAAACGTCGTCTCAGAACAGGTGTTTGTCCTCGTCCAGGAGTTTCGCGGGGCCGCCGACGTCCCAGACGGTGGTCGAGACGCCGCAGTCGGCGACGGCCTCCTCGACTTCGTCGGCGTGTTCCTCGGTGGTGTTGACGTAGACGCTGGCCCCCGTGTCCGTCGAGAAGTAGACGGGGATGTCCTCTTCCTCGCGGAGTTCGCGGACCGTGTTGAAGACCGCGAGCGTGGCCGGCTGCCAGTAGACCCATCCCGAGGGACCGGTCATGGTCGTCGCGGCCAGCGACAGCGAGTCGTGTTCGGCGCGTTCGAACACGCCCTCGAAGTCGTCGTTGCGCAGGGAGTCGCGCATCTTCGCGATCTGTTCGTGGATGTGAGCGTTGCGGGCCTGGAACATGTGACTGTCGGCGGCCTCGCGGTGGGCGTCCTCGGTCTCCTTGTGGTAGGGGACGAGGCCGACGACGATCTTGAGGTCCTCGTGGAGGTTCGAGGGGACCCGCTCGGAGCGACAGTCCTCGTCGTTCATCCCGGTGCGGAGATGCGAGAAGGCACCGGTGACCGCCCGCGCGGCCGAAGCCGACCCGACGCGGGCGATCGTCGAAATCTCCCCTCTGGAGGCGTCGAGTTCGGCCGCCTCGGCCAGGGCCATCGCCGCGGCCGCGAAGCCCGAGGAGGACGATCCCAGCCCGACGTTGGTCGGGAAACTGTTCTCGCTCTCGAGGCGGACCGGGTAGACGGTGTGGGCGGCGTCGGATTTCGAGCGGGCCTTCTCGACGACGGCCTCGACCCGTTCGTAGGCCCGGCCCTCGAGTTCCTCGCCGTCGACGACGAAGGTGTCCTCGTCGTAGTCCATCGAGAACTCGACGGTCGTGCGAGTGTGGCTCGGGGCCGTACAGACGCTGATGCTGTCGTGGTAGGGAAGTCGCTCGATCTCGTCGCGCATCCCGTGATACTTGACCAGTCCCTGAATGGGGTGGGCCATGGCCGTGGCTTTCATACCCGGATAGGTGGCTGAAGGCCGCTTAAAGCTCACGGCATCCGCCGGCCCCGAATCCGAACGCTGAAAGGAGCCGGCGCTAACCCCGTCCTATGGGAACGCCACGGGACTCGACGAAGGCGCAGACAGAGGCAGTGGTCGACCGCCTCGAGGACGAATACCCCGACTCGACGATCTCGCTGCGGTACTCGAACCGCCTCGAGTTGCTGATCGCGGTGATCCTCTCGGCTCAGTGTACGGACGAGCGGGTCAACGAGGAGACGAAACACCTCTTCGAGAAGTACGACGGCCCCGAGGAGTACGCGACCGTCGATCAGGACGAACTCGCCGAGGACCTGAACTCGATCACCTACTACAACAGCAAGGCCGGGTACATCCGCGACTCCTGTGCGACGATCCTCGAGGAACACGACGGCGAGGTGCCCGACACGATGGACGAGCTGACCGAACTGTCGGGCGTGGGTCGGAAGACGGCGAACGTCGTCCTTCAGCACGGCCACGACATCGTCGAGGGGATCGTCGTCGACACGCACGTCCAGCGGCTCTCGCGGCGGCTGGGCCTGACCGAGGAGGAGTACCCCGAACGGATCGAGGAGGATCTGATGGGGATCGTCCCCGAGGACGATTGGCAGCAGTTCACGCACCTCTGTATCGACCACGGGCGGGCGGTCTGTACGGCACAAAACCCCGACTGCGGCGACTGCGTACTGGCGGACATCTGTCCCTCTGAGAAAGGCGACGGTGAGATCGATCTCGCCTCCGGCGAGCCCTGGTAACCGTCCCATAGCGGGCCGCCGTGGCGCACCGACGGACGCCGACCCTCGCAAGCCCAACGTCTTTTCGGGGACCCCGGGTATCCCCGGACGGGATCACTATGTCCGACACATCCGACGAGCGCGACGACACCGAGACGGACGAACACGGACGCGACGTCCAACTCGAACACGAGGCGACCGATCCCGAGGAGGCCCGCGACGAGGAGGGGCTCACCGAGGAGGAGCAGGAGGCCCGCGAGCGCGAGGCCGAACGAGAGCGCGAGCGGGACATCGAGGAGGGTTCGGTCGACCGAGAGGACGACGCCCTCGAGAACCAGAACCCGAACGACCACCGCGACGAGGAGCCGTACAACGGGTAGCGGTCTCGCGCCGGTCGGTCGCTCTCTGACCGACGCCGTTTTTCGCGCTCGCTCTCAGTCGGCCTCGAGACGCGTCGCCGGGACCGAAAGCGTCGGCAACCCTCCGGCGACGGCGACGGTGACCTGCCGATCGAGGGTGACGGCGCCGACGGCGTCCCCGTCGGCGACGAGCGTCACGTCGCTTTCCTCGCGTTCGACCGTGACGCCCAGCCCGTCGTTCGGCAGGACCCACCGTCGGGTCTGGGTCACGAACGGGCCGATGGGCGCGACCGCGACGGCGTCGACGGCCGCCGACAGCTGCGGCGCGTCCACGGCGCTCGCGTAGCCGTGGGTGCCGGCCGGCGTGGCCGCGACGACCCCGTCGGCCCGAAACGTCGCGACGGACGACCCGCGGCTGTGAACGCCGTACTCCGAGATGCGGGCCGGCTCGTCGGTGATCAGGGTGACGTCGAACAGCGCGCGCTCGCGATCGATCGGCTCGCTCGCCGCGTCGGAACGCGACTCGAGTGAGACCTCGAGAACCGGTCGCTCGCGTCGGGTCGCCGTCCCCCGAAGTGCCTGCCGGACCGCGTCGGGCAGCCGATCGCGGTCGACCGACTCGATCCCGCTGACCGGACCGACCGGGAGGACCGGCGTGTCGACGCCGGCACGGGCGAGCGTCGACAGGCCCGCTTCGCCGGGAGTCACGAGCAGCGACGGGTTGGCCGCGAGAACCTCCTCGAGTCCGCCGTCGACGACCGTCCCACCGGCGTCGGCGACCGCCCCCTCGAGGCGGCCGGCCTCGACGTCCTCGGTTCCGTCGGCCTCCGGGTCGACGACGCCGACGACGGGGGAGTCGCTCGCGCTCCACGCGGCATCCATGGGCGACAGTTCACACGGCCCGGTCAAAAGCGTACGGTTGTCGGTCCGGGCGGTCCGATCCGACTGCGGGGGCAGCTACCCGTCGTAGGGCCAGTCGCCGGTGACCTTCATCCCCTCGGCCAGCCCCTGTGACTCGAGATCGGCGGCGAGGGCGTCCGCGTCCCGGGGCTCGACCGACAGGTCCTCGCGGGCGAGTTCGACGACGTAGGCGGTCAGCAGGATCGCCTGTTCGCGCAGGGTTCGGGGCTCGAGTTTCTCGATGGTGTCGGCGAAGGTGTGCCCCCAGCCCCGACCGGGGCCGTCTGACTTCGCCTTCACGTGGCAGCCGGGGATGCCCTGCTTGACGAACGGCCAGTGGTCGCTGTGGGGACCGAGCGTCGGGACCGTCTCGATCGGGTGGTCGTACCGGTCCGCGACCTCGTTGGCGGCCGCCTGGAGCCCGTCGAACCCGTGGGTGACGATCGACAGCGTCCGATCGCGGACGACGCCGTCGTTGTTGACGACCGCTTTGATGTCGTTGCGATCGGCCGCCGCGGCGAGCCGTCCGGAGCCGATCAGTCCGACCTCTTCCGCGCCGAACGCGACGAACTCGACGCGGGTCTCGAGGTCGTCTTCCCGGGCCGCGAGGGCGTTCGCGAGTTCGACCACCATCGCCGTCCCGGCCCCGTTGTCCATCGCTCCTTCCGCGATGTCGTGGGCGTCGACGTGGCTGGTCACGAGGACGCGCTCGTCGGTGTCCGGCCCGAGTTCGGCGCGGACGTTCCGACTCTCGGCGGCGTGGATATCGGCGTCGACCGACAGCGCGATCTCGTCGCCGTCGAACCGGCGGGCCAGACGCGCGCCGACCTCGCTCGAGACGCCGACGGCCGGAATCGGCCCGATCGGCTGGTCCGTCCAGCCGACGCTGCCGGTCGGCGGCAGACAGCCCTCGACGTGGTTGCGGTAGACGAACCCGACCGCGCCGTTCTCGATCGCGTGGAAGTACTTCTCCCGGCGGTGGAGATATCGGTCGTAGTAGTCCGGCACGTCGCTGCGGACCATGACGATCGTTCCCTCGAGGTCGGCCGCCTCGAAGTCGGCGGGCAGCCCGTAGCCGAGATCGACCAGCGGCGCGTCGACCCGGTCCGCGGGGCTGCGCGGCAGGGCGATACAGTCCTGGCTCGTCTCGCCCGCTTCGATCGCACTGCTTTCCCGCTCCCAGCCCTGAATCTCGAACGGTTCGAGGCGGGCGTTTCGCGCGCCGGCGTCGGCCAGCGCGCCCCGGGTCAGTTCGGCGGCCTCGCGTTCGCCCTCGCTGCCTGCCATGCGATTCCCCACGTCGACGAGGGCCTCGAGGTGGTCCCAGCCGACATCGCTCTCGAAGACGTTGCCGATCCACTCGGACATGCCCGACACGTCACGGTACGGCCGGGTAACGGTTCCGCTCGCGGAGCCGGGCCGCGGTTGGAACCGTTCCGTCGTTGATGACAGTTCAGTCACACGGAACTACGAATCTTTTTTAGGCCGCTCCCTCTCGGACCGCGTATGCGGGAAACGCTTGCCGACTGGCGACCGGCGATCGACGAGGCCATCGCCGAGTTGGTCCCACGGGAGATCGACGCCGACCACCTCGAATCGTACTTCGGACCGCCGACCTACGAGTACGATCCCGAGGGTATCCAGCGAGCGCTCTCGACGCCGCTGTGGGACCTGCTCGACCGCGGCGGCAAACGCTGGCGGGCGGTCCTCTTTCTCGTCTTCATGGAGGGGTTCGGTGAGGATCCCGCCGAGTATCTTCCCTACGCCTGTATTCCGGAGATCCTGCACAACGGGACGATCATCGTCGACGACGTCGAGGACGGGGCGACGATCCGCCGGGGGGAGCCGGCGCTCCACCGCGTCTACGGCCGCGACATCGCGCTCAACGCCGGCAACGCGATGTACTTCCTGCCGCTGAAGATCATCACGAACGACCCGGCCGATCTCCCCGCGGACCGGCAACTTGCCGCCTACGAGATGCTCATGGAAGAACTCAACCGCACGCATCTCGGGCAGGGCATGGACATCTGCTGGCACAACGAGCGCGAGGTCCGGATCGGCACCGAGGAGTACCTCGAGATGTGCGCGTGCAAAACCGGCTGTCTCGGGCGGATCGTCGCGCGACTGGCCGCGATCCTCGCCGACCAGCCCCCCGAGGTCGAGGCGGCGATCGCGCGGTACGCGGAACTGACCGCGGTCGCCTTCCAGATCGGCGACGACATCTTGGACGTCGAACACTCGCTGGGCCGGGCCGGCGACTTCGGCAAGGAGTTCGGCAACGACATCCGCGAGGGCAAGAAGACGCTCATGGTCATTCACGCGATCGAAGCGAGCGACCCCGAGCGCGCCGACCGACTGCAGGCGATCCTCGCGGCCGACGACAGCACCGACGACGACGTCAGTGAAGCCCTCGAGATCCTCGCCGACGCCGGCAGCATCGAGTACGCCCGCGAGCGCGCCCTCGATCTGGCGGCTCAGGCCCGCGCCGAGATCGACGGTCTCGGCTTCGACGACGAGACGGCCCGAAAGCTCGAGGAGTTCACCGAGTTCGTCATCGAACGCGACGAGTAGGCGGACTGCTGTACCGATTTATCCGCCCAATCGCCACGTCCTGCGGTTGCGACGGAAACGACAACGGCACTCCGACGAGCGCCGGACGAAACGGGCGACTGCTTCGGACGAGACGCTGAGATACCGTCCCCGGCCCGTCGCTGCACTCCCCTCGTGGGTCCCGACGGTGGCCGTCGAGAGGCGCTGCCGGCGCTCGAGGGTGTGATAAACCGGTGGACAGAAACTGCGAGTACCCCTACCCGCTGTCCACCGTCCTGCTCGACGGGTTGGCGTTGGGGGAAATATGCTTTGTGGTCCCGCTTGCCCCTCGAGCGGGACCGTACTGAGCGAGCCGCTCGTCGGTCCGTAAATCGAACCCAGTAGAAAGCGGTACCGACCTCCCGACGCTGTCTCAGACGGGCTCCCGTCTATCACTGTCGGTGGGACCACGACCGCCCTCGGTTCACCGAAAATCGGACAGCAACCCGTATCAGGCGAAGGTCTTCGAGACGTCTTCGGTCTCGTCGGACTCGGCTTGCACCTTCTCCCAGGCGTTGCGGAAGTCCTCCATCCGGATCTCGGTGCGATCGTCGCGGATGGCGAACATGCCGGCCTCGGTACAGACGGCCTTGATGTCGGCACCGGAGGCGTCCTCGGCGTCGGCCGCTAGCTCGGCGAACTCGACGTCGTCGGAGACGTTCATCCCGCGGGTGTGGATCTCGAAGATGATCTCGCGGCCCTCGGTGTTCGGTTTCGGGACCTCGATCAGGCGGTCGAACCGGCCGGGCCGGAGGATGGCGCGGTCGAGCATGTCGAAGCGGTTGGTCGCGGCGATGATCCGGATCTCGCCCCGCTCCTCGAAGCCGTCCATCTCCGAGAGTAGTTGCATCATCGTCCGCTGGACCTCGGCGTCGCCGGAGGTCTTCGACTCCGTTCGCTTGGCGGCGATGGCGTCGATCTCGTCGATGAAGATAACTGCGGGCTCGTGTTCGCGGGCGACGTCGAAGAGATCACGGACCAGCTTCGCGCCTTCGCCGATGAACTTGTGGACCAGCTCCGAGCCGGCCATCTTGATGAAGGTGGCGTCGGTCTGGTTGGCGACGGCCTTCGCGAGCATCGTCTTGCCCGTTCCCGGCGGCCCGTAGAGGAGAACGCCGCTGGGTGGGTCGATGCCCACGTCGTCGAACATCTCGGGCTTCTCGAGGGGCATCTCGACGGTCTCCCGGACCTCCTGCATCTGCTCCTCGAGGCCGCCGATGTCCTCGTAGCTGACCTCCGGGCTCTCGGTGACTTCCATCACGCGGGCGCGGACGTCGGTCTCGTTCGAGAGCGGCTTGACGATAGACAGCGAGTTGTTGACCGCGACCCGGGCGTCGGGTTCGAGGTCGTCGCGCATCTCGTCGGTGACCTCGGTCAGGGCCTCCTGGTTGTTCCCGTGCTGTTTGATGATGACGCCCTCGTCCGTGACTTCCTGGACGGTAGCGACGAACAGCGGGGACTGCTTGAGCTTCTTGTTCTCGTGTGTGAGCCGCTCGAGTTTCTGCTGGTACTTGTTGTTCTCGGCGTTGGCATCGAGGAGCTTGTCCCGCATCTCCTCGTTTTGTGTCTCGAGGATCTCCAGCCGTTCCTCGAGCGCCTGGATTTTCTCCTGTTGGGACGCCTCGTCCTCGTCGTATGGGAGGTCGACGTCGTCCACGGTGTCGCTCATCACCCGTCTTTTGGGTGCTGGTTCTTAAGAGACTTCGGGTAGGTGTACTCAACTCGTGCCATAACTGATAGGCATTAAATGCGATAGAAAATATTATTATCCCGTATCCGAAATGGAGGGGTAAGATGAGTGCTTCAGAGCCGCTTCGACAGGAGACCAGCGAGCGCGGAACGTGGGACGACGTCCGGGATCTGCCCCCGAGCGCGAAACTCGTCGCGAAGGTCCTCGAGTACAACGACACGATGACCCAGCAACAGCTCGCCGACGAGACGCTGTTGCCCTCGCGGACGGTTCGGTACGCCCTGAACCGGCTCGACGAGGCGAACGTCATCGACTCGCGATTCTCGTTTTCCGACGCTCGCAAGCGCCTGTACAGCCTCGACATTCAGTCGTAACGGTCCGACCCTTCCTCGAGCGATTCTACTCGGCTCCGTTTTTCGGATCGGTCGCGATCCTCGTGCAGTGAGCAGTGGGGCGTTCGTCGTCCCGCGTGACCTGTCGACCTCACTTTCACTTCGGTTACAGAACCCATTTAGGGTCGGCTCGCCAACGACTGGCCAATGACGCGGGTTATCCATACGGGCGATACCCACATCGGGTACCAGCAGTACAACTCGCCCGAGCGACGACGGGACTTCCTCGAGGCCTTCCGCTCGGTCGTCGAGGACGCCGTCGCCGACGACGTCGACGCGGTGATCCACGCCGGCGACCTCTTTCACGACCGCCGGCCGAGCCTCGTCGATCTGCAGGGCACCGTCGATATCCTCCGGACGCTCTCGGACGCCGGGATTCCCTTTCTGGCCGTCGTCGGCAACCACGAGTCGAAACGCGACGCCCAGTGGCTCGATCTCTTCGCCGACCTCGGCCTCGCGACGCGGCTCGGTGCCGAGCCGGTCGTCGTCGACGACGTCGCCGTCTACGGGCTGGACTTCGTCCCCCGGTCCCGGCGCGAGGACCTCGAGTACCAGTTCGACCCCGTCCCCGCGGGGGCCGACCACGCCGCCCTCGTGAGCCACGGCCTCTTCGAACCCTTCGCGCACGCGGACTGGGACACCGAGACCGTCCTCGACGAGTCGACGGTCGACTTCGACGCCGTCCTGCTGGGTGACAACCACACGCCCGACACCGCCGAGGTCCGTGACACCTGGGTCACCTACTGCGGGTCGACCGAGCGGGCGAGCGCCAGCGAGCGCGCGGACCGGGGCTACAACCTCGTGGACTTCGACGACGCGGTCGCGATCAGCCGCCGCGGCCTGCCCGACACCCGCGAGTTCGTCTTCGTCGACGTAGACCTCGCCGAGGGCGAGGGCGTCGACCGCGTCCAGGAGCGGGTCCGTCAGCACGATCTCGCGGACGCGGTCGTCATCGTTACCGTCGAGGGCGAGGGCCGGCCGATCACGCCCGCCGCGATCGAGGAGCTCGCGATCGACCGCGGGGCCCTGGTCGCCCGGGTCAACGACCGCCGGGAACTACCCGACGAGGACGAGGACGTTTCGGTGAGTTTCGCCGACCCCGACGCCGCCGTCCGCGAACGGGTGCGCGAACTGGGGCTGAGCGACGCCGCCCGCGAGATCGACGAGACCGTTCGGACCGACGACCTCGCCGACGCGAACGTCCGCGAGCGCGTCGAACGCCGGGTCCGGGACCTGCTCGAGGAGGATGCGTCGGCGCTCGAGCCCGCGCCCGACCGGGAACCCGCGGACGACGACGTGACGACGGTCGCCGACGAACTCGGGGCCGAGGGGGGCGACTCGAGCGAGGCCGAACCGGACGGTGACGGCGGGACGACCACCGACGAATCCGAGGGCGACGCCGAGGACGCAGTCGACGCTGACGCCGACGCCGCCTCGCTGGGTGATTTCGCGTGAAGGCCGATCGCGTCCGCCTGCTGAACTTCAAGTGCTACGGCGACGCCGACCTGACACTCGAGCGCGGCGTCACCGTCGTCCACGGCGTCAACGGCAGCGGGAAATCGACGTTGCTCGAGGCCGTCTTCTTCGCGCTCTACGGCTCGAAGGCCCTGGACGATCGCACCTTAGACGACGTGATCACGACCGGCGAGGAGGAGGCCGAAGTCGAACTCTGGTTCACCCACGACGGTCGCGAATACCGCGTCGAACGCCGACTCAAACTGCGCGGCGACCGCGCGACCACGACGAAGTGCGTCCTCGAGACGCCGACGGAGACGATCGAGGGGGCCCGCGACGTGCGCCGCGAGGTCACGGAACTCCTGCGGATGGACGCCGAGGCGTTCGTCAACTGCGCGTACGTCCGCCAGGGCGAGGTCAACAAGCTCATCCACGCCTCGCCGAGCGATCGCCAGGACATGATCGACGACCTCCTCCAACTGGGCGCGCTCGAGGACTACCGCGAACGGGCCAGCGAGGCCCGACTCGGCGTCAAGACGGTGCTTGACGGTCAGCGGGAGGTCCTCGAGGACCTCGAAACGCAGGTCGCGGAGAAGGAATCACGGGACCTCCACGACCGGTTGAACGACCTCGAATCGCGCCGGGCCGAACTCACCGAGGAGATCGACAACTACGAGACCCAGCGCGAGCAGGCCGCGGAAACCCTAGAGACCGCCAGGGAGGTCCTCGAGCGCCACGAGGAGACCCGCGAGGAGATCGCGGCCCTCGAGAGCGAACTCGAGGAGCTACGGGCGAAGATCGAAGAGACCGAGCGCGACCGCGAGGACGCCAGCGACGAGATCGGCGAGCGTCGGGAGCGCCGCGATGCGCTGGCCGACGAGCGCGCGGCCCTGCTCGCGGACGTCGACCTCGAGGCGGCCGACCCGGACGAGGCCGATGTCCGGGACCGCATCGCGGACCTCGAGGCACGAGACGAGGTCCTCGGGGACGAACTGCAGGAGGTGACGGTGGCGATCGAGACCGGGACCGAAGAAGTCGAACGCCTCCGCGAGGCGGCCGACGACCTCGAGGCCGAGGCCGAGTCGGCCCGGGATGAGGCGGCCGAACTCGCCGAGCGGATCGAGGCCGACGAGGAGGCGATCGCGGACCGCGAGGCGAAACTCGACGCTCTCGCCGACGATCTAGAGGCCGCCCGCGACCGGTTCGACGACGCCCCGATCGCGTTCGGCGAGGCCGAGGCCCACCTCGCCGACCTCGAGGCCGACCGCGAGGAACTGACCGCGGCAATCAACGACGTCACCGCCGATATCCGGGCCGCGGAAAACGCAATCGAGGAGAGCGAACGGCTGCTCGAAGAGGGCAAGTGCCCCGAGTGCGGCCAGCCCGTCGAGGACTCGCCCCACGTCGACGTCCTCGAGGACAAACGGACGGAACTCGCCGACCTCGAGGACAGGCGCGAGGAACTCACGGCCGAACGCGACGCCCTCGACGAGCGACTCGAGCGCGCGGAAACGCTGTGCGAGGCCGAACGGGAGGTCGAGCGACTCGAGGACAACCGCGAGAACGTCTCGCAGTTGCTCGCGGAGAAACGCGAGGCGCTTGCGGACCGACGCGACCAGCGCGACGCGCTGTGTGAGGAGGCCGACGACCTCGCGGCCGAGGCCGAGGAAAAGCGGGCCGCCGCCGAGGAGCGCGAGGCCGAGGTCGCCGACGCGCGGAGCGCACTCGGCGAGCTAAACGCCGAACGCGGCGAGATCACGGCGGAGATCGAGACGCTCGAGCGCGCCGCCGAAATCGCGGACGAGCGGGCCGCCCTCGCCGACGAGATCGAACGGCTGCGCGAGCGTCGGCAGGACTGGGCCGAGATGAACGAGGAGCGCCGTGAGACCCTCTCGGAAAAGCGCGAGCGAAAGCGCGAACTGGAGTCCGAGTTCGACGAGGACCGCGTCGAAACGGCCCGGGAAGACGAGGAGAATGCCGCGGCCTACATCGAACGGGTCGACGAGAAACTCACGGACCTCGAGGCCGACCGCGACGCGGTTCAGGGACAGATCGGCGGCGTCGAAGAAAAACTCGAGGAACTCGACCGGCTGCGCGGGCGCCTCGAGACCGTCGAGGAACGGTGCGAGCACCTCGAATCGCTGTACGACGAGGCCGAGACGCTCCAGACCACCTACGGCGAGTTACGCGCGGAGTTGCGCCAGCGCAACGTCGAGACCTTAGAGCGGTTGCTCAACGAGACCTTCGAGCTGGTCTACCAGAACGACTCCTACGCCGCGATCGATCTGGACGGCGACTACCGACTGACCGTCTATCAGAAGGACGGCGAGGCCTTAGAGCCCGAACAGCTCTCGGGCGGCGAACGGGCGCTGTTCAACCTCAGCCTGCGGTGTGCGATCTACCGGCTACTCGCTGAGGGCGTCGAGGGGGCGGCACCGATGCCGCCACTGATCCTCGACGAGCCGACGGTCTTTCTCGACTCGGGCCACGTGACGCAACTGGTCTCGCTGATCGAGTCGATGCGCAACGACTTCGGCGTCGAACAGATCGTCGTCGTCAGCCACGACGAGGAACTGGTCGGCGCGGCCGACTCGCTGGTCCGCGTCGAGAAAGACGCCACGTCGAACCGCTCGCGACTCCAGCGCGGCGAGCCGCCCGAGTCGGAACTGCTCGCATCGGACTGACGACGCCTCGGGACGTCGCTCAGTCCGCGTCGGTCGTCGAGTCGACGGTCGGTCTGATCGCCTCGAGTGCCGTCTCGCAGTCTTCGGTCACTCGATACCCGCGCTCTCCTGCGATCTCGGCCTCCTCGAGCAGGCCGGCAGCCGAGAGGACCGTCAGGCGGCCGTGCAGATCGCTCTCACAGAAGTCGTAGGCGTCGAGCAGGGTCCGGACCCCGAGCGGCCCCCGCTCGGCGAGTTCGACGAGGAGGCCGAGCGTCTCCGCGTCGTGAACGCTCGTCAGGAGGGTCAGAACGGGGTCCGGGACGCTCCGAGCCGCCGTCTCGAGGGCCGTTTGGTCGACGGCCTCGAGGCGGTCGTTTCGGATGTAACACTCGTTGCCGGTTTCTGGATCGCGGACCAGACTCGCGTCCTCGGAGCGTTTGCGAAGCAGGTACCGCTTTCCGGTGTCGTCCTCGACTGTGTTCATGAAGGCTCGTCTCGGTTCGGTGACTGCTCTTGGGCCACCGATCCTGAAGTAGTTTCGGCCCCGTCGTCGGATTCCGGTCGCGGTTCGGCGTCGGGATCGTCCGCTTGGAACCGTCTGTACCGTCGCACGGCGAACCCGAACAACACGACGCCGGCGACTACCAGCGCGGGCACGCGGGTCGAGTACCCTTCGAACAGGAGAATCAACAGACCCAGTGAGACGGCCAAGACGGCGGCGTTGAGAACCAATACGAGTGCCCAGAAGGTCTGGAGGAGGTCGGCCGGCACGTCCGCGTCGTTCACCTCGACTTCCGGCGATTCGATCGCGCTCGAGAGGTCGTCGAGATCGCCCGGACCGTCGTCTCCCGACACCTGTGGGATGGTCAACCCGTCGCTGTCGGGGTCGTAGTACTCCTCTTCGGGGTCCCACTCGTCGGGCTCGTTCTCGGTCCGGTCAAAGACCACAGGCGGATCGTCGGGCACTGGAAGGAAAAACGTTCTCTTCGCGGCCGGTTCATACGGTCCGTCGTAAGTCAGTTCCGGTGCAACCGCAAGGGGGTCGCGGTTACGCCGGGGAACTCGTTACAACAGACCGTATCAGGCCAGTTCCTCGAGGGTGAGCGTCCGGGAGGTTTCCACCCAGGCGAGCGGGTTCTCGGCGTCATAGAAGACGACGCCGTCCTCGGTCTCGTAGGACTCGATGGTCGCGGTCCCCGCCGGCTGGCTACTCGGTTCGCGCCGGTCCGTCGCGTCGTCGTTTAGGTAGGTGGACACATCGATCACCTGAACATATGCTAAGTGTTACCACGTTATATGTCTTGTTGCCTCCGCAAGTGTTCTCCCGAACGTCGTCTCGCTGTCCGGGCAGGACTGCGCCCTGCGTGTGACTACTTACTGCGGCCGACCGCTTCCGAACGACCCGCCCGCGAGCCCCTCGCGGGCGGGGATTGCAGGGGTTTTTATCCGGCGACTGCCAACCGGGGTACCATGACTGAGGCGGGCCAGACCGGACTCGCGGAGTTCGGCGGTGACTCCGAGGCAGCCGACGACCGGCCGGAGGAAGAGGCCGTCGCCGTCGCCGGCAACGGCGGACGCGACGCCGCGGAGGTGATCGACGTCGTCGAGGAAACCCTCCCCGAACCCGAGGGCGAACTCGAACTCGCCGTGATGCAGGTCGACTACACCATCGTCGGCTACGGCGACGAGGAACGACCCATCATGCACGTGTTCGGGCGCACGCCCGACGGCGAGCTCGAACACGTCCAGATCGTCGGGTTCAAACCCTACTTCTACGCGCCGACGGAGAGCCTCGAGCGACCGCCGGAAGAGGAGTACGACCGACTGACCGGCAGCCGCGAGGACGACCACGACGGCGAGCCCTACGAGAGCATCCGGGGGGAGAGACTCACCAAAATTTTCGGCCAGACCCCCCGCGACGTCGGGCAGGTCCGCGACGACTTCGAACACTACGAAGCCGACATCCTGTTCCCGAACCGCTTTCTGATCGACAAGGACCTCCGCAGCGGAATGCGGGTGCCCGAGCGACGGGCCGAGGACGACTCGCTGGTCGTCCCCCACGACGAGGTCGAACCGGTCGACGTCGACGCCGACCCCCGCGTCAACACCTTCGACATCGAGGTCGACGATCGGTCGGGCTTTCCCGAGGACGGCGAGGAGCCGATCGTCTGTCTCACCAGCCACGACTCCTATCGCGACGAGTACGTCATGTGGCTCTACGAGGCCCCGATCGGCGACGGCGAGATTCCGACCGAGATCGACGACTACGATCCGATCGAGGGAGAGATCGACCACGAAGTACGGAGCTTCGAGGAAGAGGAGGCCATGCTCGAGGCCTTTATCGAGTACGTCGACGAGACCGATCCCGACGTCCTCACGGGGTGGAACTTCGAGGACTTTGACGCTCCCTATTTGCTCGATCGCCTCGAGGAACTCGACGGTCCCCACCACGAGTACGACCTCTCGATCGACCGCCTCTCGCGGGTCGACGAGGTCTGGCGCAGCAACTGGGGCGGCCCGGACATCAAGGGTCGCGTCGTCTTCGACCTGCTCTATGGCTACCAGCGGATGGTCTTCTCCGAACTGGACTCGTACCGGCTCGACGCCGTCGGGGAGGAAGAACTCGGCGTCGGCAAGGAACGGTACGCCGGCGACATCGGCGACCTCTGGGAGGGCGACCCCACGCAGCTACTCGAGTACAACCTCCGGGACGTCGAACTCTGTGTGGAACTCGACCGCCAGCAGGAGATCATCCCCTTCTGGGACGAGGTGCGCTCGTTCGTCGGCTGCAAACTCGAGGACGCTCCGACGCCGGGCGACGCGGTCGACATGTACGTCCTCCACGAGGCCCACGGCCGTTTCGCCCTGCCCTCGAAGGGCCAGCAGGAGGCCGGCGAGGAGTACGAGGGCGGCGCGGTGTTCGAGCCGATCACGGGCGTCAAGGAAAACGTCACCGTGCTGGACCTGAAGTCGCTGTACCCGATGTGTATGACGACGATCAACGCCTCCCCCGAGACGAAAGTCGACCCCGACGAGTACGACGGGGAGACCTACGAGGCGCCGACGGGGACCCACTTCCGGAAGGAACCCGACGGCGTCAACCGCGAGATGATCACGGAACTGCTCGCCGAGCGCGAGGAGAAAAAGGAACTACGAGACCAGCACGAACCCGGCTCGCCGGAATACGAGCAGTACGACCGCCAGCAGGGCGCGGTGAAGGTCATCATGAACTCGCTTTACGGAGTGTCGGGATGGGAACAGTTTCGCCTCTACGACAAAGAAGCGGCATCCGCGATCACGGCTACTGGCCGCGAAGTCATCGAGTTCACGGACACGGCCGCAAACGAACTCGATTATCAAGTTACGTATGGGGATACCGACTCAGTCATGCTCGAGCTGGGTCCCGACGTTCCGAAAGCGGACGCGCTCGAGGACTCCTTCCGCATCGAGGAGTACATCAACGGTCGCTACGACGACTTCGCGAAAGACGACCTGAACGCCGAGGAACACCGGTTCCAGATCGAGTTCGAGAAGCTCTACCGGCGGTTCTTCCAGGCGGGCAAGAAGAAACGCTACGCGGGCCACATCACCTGGAAGGAGGGCAAAGACGTCGACGACGTCGACATCGTCGGCTTCGAGTACCAGCGGTCCGATATCGCGCCGATCACCAAGGAGGTCCAGCACCGCGTCATCGAGATGATCGTCCGCGAGGGCGACATCGAGGGCGCCAAGGAGTACGTCAACGGCGTCATCGAGGACGTGCTGGCGGGCGAGATCTCCCTCGAGGAGATCGCCATCCCCGGCGGGATCGGGAAGCGACTCGACAACTACGACACCGACACGGCCCAGGTGCGGGGCGCGAAGTACGCCAACCTCCTGCTCGGCACCAACTTCCAGCGGGGCAGCAAGCCCAAGCGACTCTACCTCGAGCGGGTCGATCCCTCGTTCTTCGAGCGACTCGAGGAGAAAGAAGGGTTCGACGCCCGCACCGACCCGCTCTACGGCGCGTTCAAGCGCGACCCCGACGTGATCTGTTTCGAGTACGAGGACCAGATCCCCGACGAGTTCGAGGTCGACTACGAGAAGATGCTCGAGAAGACCCTGCAGGGGCCGATCGAGCGCATCCTCGAGGCGCTCGACGTCTCCTGGGACGAAGTCAAAAGCGGGCAGGAGCAGAAAGGCCTGGACTCCTTTATGTAGCGCGCGGATCGTCTCGAGCCCGTTCGTCGCTTCCGTTCGCTACTGTTCCGACGAGTTACACCGCCGTCTTCGGGGTCGAAACGGCCCCTCGAGCCGGTCTCGTGGCCCACCGATCCCACCGGCGATCGGGGGTCGTCCGGCGGTATTTCTCCACCTACCCAAAGGCTGGTTTTGGAATGGGGAACATATTTTGCTAATGACGGACCGTATCCAATTGGATACGAAACCGTTATCAGTCATACGACCCACCGTTCGAGTGACAGAGTACTATGGCACGTCTCGAACTATCCAACCTGCACGCGGAAGTAGCGGAGGGCGACGAGCAGATTCTCGAGGGGGTCGACCTCGAGGTCCAGTCGGGCGAGATCCACGCCCTGATGGGCCCGAACGGCTCCGGGAAGTCGACGACCGCGAAGGTCATCGCCGGACACCCCGCCTACGAGGTCACCGAGGGCGAGGTTCTCCTCCACCTCGAGGACGACGAGTTCGGCGAGGACATCGAGATCGACGAGGACCAGCGCACCTGGAACCTGCTCGACCTCGAGCCCAACGAGCGTGCCGCGCTCGGTATCTTCCTCGGCTTCCAGTATCCGGCCGAGATCGAGGGCGTCACGATGACGAACTTCCTCCGAACGGCGCTGAACGCCAAGATCGAGGAGCGCGAGGAACTCTTCGAGGACGAGGAAGACGAAGCCGAGGAGGAAGACGACGGCTTCGAATCGTCGCCGATGGAAGGTCCCGCGGACGAGGGCGAGGTCGGCGTCGCCGAGTTTCAGGGGATCCTCCAGGAGAAGATGGAGCAGTTGGATATGGACGAGAAGTTCGCCCAGCGCTATCTCAACGCCGGCTTCTCCGGCGGCGAGAAGAAGCAAAACGAAGTGCTACAGGCCGCCATCCTCGAGCCCTCGGTCGCCGTCCTCGACGAGATCGACTCCGGGCTCGACATCGACCGCCTGCAGGACGTCTCCAGCGGGATCAACGCCCTGCGGGACGAGCAGGGCACCGGCATCCTGCAGATCACCCACTACCAGCGCATCCTCGACTACGTCGAGCCGGATCACGTCCACGTGATGCTCGACGGCCAGATCGCCAAGAGCGGCGGTCCCGAACTCGCCGAGAAACTCGAGGACAAGGGGTACGACTGGGTCCGAGAGGACGTCTACGGCACTGCGTAACCGGATTCGACTAGAACAACCGTAATAACGCTACAGCCGTAAACACAACTACAAACCAATGAGTTCCGATCAAGACCACCTACAAGAGACAGACACCGAGGCCCGGTTCGAGTTCAAGAAAGAGGAGAACGCCGCGGTCAAATCCGACAAGGGCCTGACCGAGGAGATCATCCGGATGATCTCCGAGGACAAAGACGAGCCCGACTGGATGCTCGAGCGCCGCCTGCGCGCCCTCGAGCAGTACCAGAACATGCCGATGCCCTCGGGCTGGCCCGGCATGCCCGACCTCTCCGAACTGGACGTCGAAGAGATCATTCCCTACATCCGCCCTGACGTCGACAAGCGCGAAGGCGTCGACGACTGGACGGAACTGCCCGACGAGATCAAAGACACCTTCGACAAGCTGGGCATTCCGGAAGCCGAGAAGAACGCCCTCTCGGGCGTCGGTGCCCAGTACGAGTCCGAGGTCGTCTACCAGAACATGCAAGAACAGTGGGAGGAAAAGGGTGTGATCTTCTGTAACATGGACAAGGCCGTCCAGGAACACCCCGAACTCGTCAAGGAACACTTCATGACGACCTGCGTGCCGCCGAGCGACAACAAGTTCGCGGCGCTTCACGGGGCCGTCTGGTCCGGCGGGTCGTTCGTCTACGTTCCCGAGGGCGTCACCGTCGAGATGCCCGTCCAGGCCTACTTCCGGATGAACTCGGAAGGGATGGGCCAGTTCGAGCACACCCTCATCATCGCCGAGGAGGGCTCGGAGGTCCACTACATCGAGGGCTGTTCCGCGCCGAAGTACGGCACCCACAACCTCCACAGCGGGGGAGTGGAAGTCTTCGTCGGCGAGGACGCCCACGTCCAGTACTCGACGGTCCAGAACTGGTCGAAGAACACGTTCAACCTCAACACCAAGCGCGCCATCTGCGAGGCAAACGGCACGATGGAGTGGGTCTCGGGCAGCATGGGATCGAAAGCGACCATGCTCTACCCGTGTACGATCCTCAAGGGTCGCGGCTCGACGGACACCCACATCACCATCGCCTTCGCGGGCGAGGGTCAGGACATCGACACCGGCGCGAAGGTCTACCACAACGCGCCCGACACGAGTTCGACCATCGAGTCCAAGTCGATCTCCAAGGACGGCGGCCGCACCAACTACCGCGGTCTCGTCCACATCGCCGACGGCGCCGAGAACTCCTCGACCGCCGTCGAGTGTGACGCCCTGATGTTCGACAACGAGTCCACCTCGGACACCATGCCCTACATGGAGATCGAGGAGTCGAAGGTCGACGTCGCCCACGAGGCGACCGTCGGCAAGATCGGTGACGAGGACATCTTCTACCTCCAGTCCCGCGGACTGGACGACGACGACGCCAAGAAGATGATCGTCGCCGGCTTCATCGAGCCGATCACGGAGGAACTGCCGATCGAGTACGCGGTCGAACTCAACCGCCTCATCGAACTCGAGATGGAGGGAAGCCTCGGATAATATGAGCGCAGGAACACAGGTACACGCCAATCTGACGGAAGAACAGGTACGCGAGATCAGCGACGGACTCGACGAGCCCGACTGGCTCCTCGAGACTCGACTCGAGGCTCTCGCGGCCCTCGAAGACCTCGAGATGCCCGACGTCATCCGGACGCCGGGACGGGACTGGACGAACCTCCACGAACTGGACTTCGAGTCCCTGGTGGACCCGCTGAACGCGGCCGAGAACAAAGACCAGGTCGGTCCCGAGGACGCCGAGGTCCTGCCCTGGAGCGAGGCCGTCGCCGACCACGAGGACCTCCTACAGGAGCACTTCGGCAGTATCGTCGATCCCCAGGAGAACTACCTGACGGCGCTCTCGACGGCGCTTTTCAGCACCGGAACCGTCATCTACGTCCCCGAGGGCGTCGACGCCGAGGACGTCACCGTCCGGACCGAGCAGAACTCCCGCTCGCTGTTCAACTACACGCTCGTCATCACCGAGGAGTCCTCGTCGGTCACGATCCTCGAGCGCCAGTCGACCGGCGAAGAGGCTGCAGAGCAGTACTACAGCGGGGTCGTCGAAGTCGCCGCCGGCGAGAACAGCTACGTCCAGTACGGCAGCCTCCAGAACCTCTCGGAGGACGCCTACAACTTCACCGTCAAGCGCGGCGTCGCCGACACCTACGCTACCATCGACTGGATCGAGGGCAACCTCGGGACCCAGTTGACGAAGACGGAGGTCTCGACGACGCTCAGCGGCGACAGCTCCGAGACCCAGATCGTCGGTGCCTTCTACGGCCACAACGACCAGCACTTCGACCTCGACGCGAAGGTCTGGCACCGCGCCGAACACACGACGGCCGACCTCGTGACCCGGGGCATCACCGACGACGTCGCCCGCTCGGTCTACGAGGGCGTCCAGGACGTCGGCGCGGACGCGTGGGACACCAGCTCCTACCAGCGTGAAAACACGCTGATGCTGTCCGACGAGAGCGAGGCCGACGCCTCCCCGAAGCTGATCATCAACAACCACGACACCGAGGCCAGCCACTCGGCGACGGTCGGCCAGATCGACGCGGAGGACCTGTTCTACATGACCTCCCGCGGTGTCGACCCCCGATCGGCCCGGAACATGCTCGTCGAGGGCTTCTTCGTGCCCGTCTTGGAGGAAATCGACGTCGACGAACTCCGCGATGACCTCGAAGAACTGATCGGCACTCGTCTTCGCGAGCGAGAGTAGCGAGGTTCTCGGTAGAGAACCTCGAACGAACGGTGCGCCACGCGCTCCGTGAGTAAGCGAGCGAGTGAACGGCTCGTGGGATCTCTGATCCCACGGTGGCTCCGCCAGCGGAACTGATCGTCCTCGCCGCCGATCGACCGTCGCTTTTTCGCGGTTTCGACGCCCGCGCTCCGAGACGACTAAGTAACCGCGGCTCCCTTGTCGTGATATGAGTCTGGGACAGCGTGTCTCGAGCGACCACCAGCTGACCCGATTGTTACAGATCGGGGTCGTGCTGGAGGAACTCGTCGAGTCACGCGCCGCCCACCACATCGAGTCGCTCCCGCCCGACGAGCGGGCGACGGTCGACGAGGCGGTGGAAGAGTTGCTCGCGGAGGCCGCCACGGAGTCGGCCGAACACCGCGAGCGGCTCGAGGCGCTGATCGACGATCTCGAGGCCGAGACGGTCGGATACGAGGAGATAAACGCCTTGGTCGACGCCCAGTACGGACCGCCGGAGGACACGGACGGCGTCCTCTACGACCAGCTCGCGAACGAGGAGACGGCTTACAAGTTCTACGACGACCTGATCGAGGCGATCGAGGCCTCCGAGTCGGAGTTCGCCGTCGACCGCGAGCGGCTCCTCGAGACGCTGTACAGCATTCGCGAGGAGGAGAGGGAGGGTGTCGAGGAAGTGACCGCGATCATGGAGCAACGAGCATGATCGGGGCGATCGTCACCGCAACCGCGGCGTCAGGAGCCGCCGCGGAGACGGAGTCGTCGCCCGCGACGCGTATCGATGCCCGGCCGCAGTCGTGCCGGCGAGGAACCGACGTGTCACGCACCGACGGAGGGACGGCATGAACACTGCAGATCAATAC
Source organism: Natrinema saccharevitans (assembly GCF_001953745.1). Classification (NCBI taxonomy): domain Archaea; kingdom Methanobacteriati; phylum Methanobacteriota; class Halobacteria; order Halobacteriales; family Natrialbaceae; genus Natrinema; species Natrinema saccharevitans. Next base: position 2,188,984 of record NZ_LWLN01000001.1, on the reverse strand, counting down.
CTCAAGGCGATCTATCTGGCCCAGCGACTCGAGGACGGCCCCGCATCGACCGGCACGCTCGCGGACCTGCTCGAGGTGAGCCCGGCCAGCGTCAACGAGATGATCGGCAAGCTCGAGGACCGCGAACTGGTCGACCACGAGAAGTACAAGGGCGCGAGTCTGACCGACGAGGGGCTCGAACGCGCCCACGACGCCCTCCAGACCTACTGTATCATCGAGCGATTCCTCGCGAACGTCCTCGAGGTCGAGGAGTTCAGGGACGAGGCTCGTGCTCTCGAGAGCGTCATCGACGACACCGTCGCCGAGCGGCTCGATACGATCATCGATCGGCCCGACCAGTGTCCCGACTGTTTCGACGCCGAGGCGGACTGCTGTGAGTTGCTCGAACTCGAGGCCGGCGGCCACGCCGACTGATCCGCTCAGTTCTCGTCGTTCCAGTCCGGCGTGACCGGGTCCACGGATGTCTCGTCTCCGAACCGGACGTATCGCCGACCGACGACCGCGGCGATCGCGAGCGCGACGGCGACCGCAATAGCGGCACCGATCGGGAACGACAGCGAGTCGCCCGTCCAGTCCGACTCGAAGACGGTCGCGTAGTAGTCGGCGATCGCCTCGCCGTGGAGCGCCACCAGCACCTCCCGGTTGTTCTCGAGCGAGTTCGGATTCCAGTTCGCACTGCCGACGACCGCCGTCTCGCGGTCGATCACGATCCCCTTCGCGTGTATCTTCTCGAAGCGGTCCGTGTCACCGACGAGTCGGACCTCGAGCGGCAGGTTCTCTCGGTCGGCGATCCGCTCGAGATCCGCCGCCAGCGCCTCGTTCTCCTCGGCGTTGTACTCCGCCGACCCGAGCAGGACCCGGACCTCGACCCCGCGGCGGGCGGCCTCGAGCGTGGACTCGAGCAGCGAGACGTCGTCGGCGATCGACGGCTGGAGGACGAGGATTTCCTCGTTGGCGTTCTCGAGCATCGCCGTCAGCCGACCCTCGGCGTTGTCCGGCGCGAGCAGGAGTTCGGCCGACTCGACGGGGACCGTCGCCGGTTCGTGATTCGGGGGGTACTCGGGGGCGGGCGAGGAGTAGACCGGCCCGTCGTCGGTGAACGAGGCGTTCCGGCGATAGGCCGCGCCCGTCGTCGTGTCCCGACCCGCGAAGTCCGCGCGGAAGACGGTCTCGAGGTCGGCCGCGAGGGACGCCGACTCGAGGCGGACGCCCCAGCCACGGCTGCTCTCGCCGCCGACGCCGGCCGGCTTCCAGTTCTCGGTGGTGACCATGACGCGGTCGTCGGCGACGGCGTACTTGGGGTGGTGGTACCGGTATCGCGAATCCTCACCGCCGATGACGCGCACTTCGACGCCGCCGTCCGCCAGCGTCTCGAGGACGCCCTCGGTCGCCGCGGGCGTTCCCCCGACCGGGCTCGCCTCGAGGAGGACCGCGACCTCGACGCCGCGATCGGCCGCCGCCACGAGGTCGGCCGCGATCGCCTCGGAGGTGACGGTGTAGCCGGCCAGCAGGAGTCGATCCTCGGCGTTCCGGATCGTCTCTCGCGGGACCTCGGGACCGTCGGGGAGGACGAACGCCGTGGCGTCGTCGACGGCGGCCGTCGAGACGGGGAGACAGGTGGCGTCGCGGGGCCACCATCGGCCGTCGCCCCCGGGCGCTGTCTCGCCGTTGCCCGGTACCGTCCGATACCACTGCTCGGCGGTCGGTGCCCGGTCGTAGGCGATCGAGTCGACGGTCGCCGTCGCGTTTCGGAGCCGGAGCCGGTCGCCGTCGGCCGCGAGTCGGAGTCGGCCCTCGAGTTCTCGGACGGGGACGTCGGTCAGCGTCGCCGTCGCGTTCGGGGCCATCGAGAGGGCGATCCGTCCGGACGCCGTCCCGTTCGGGAGCCGGGCCGTCGTGTGGCCGTCGGTCAGCGTCAGGTTCCGGAGGGGGGTTTCGGGTGGCGTCTCGAGGACGACGAACTCGCCGACGTTCTCGTCGGTGGTCGGGTCCGGATAGAGGCCCGCGATTCGCGGTTCGTCCGCCGTGTCGGGGCTGGAGCCGTTTGCTTCGCCCGCTCGAGGCGGGCAGGCGAGGTCGGTCGCGTTCGTCGCCGGGAGCGTGGTCGCTCGAGCGGCGGCACGCTCGGCTATTGCCGGTTCGTTGGCGACGGCAAAGCCCGCCAGTAGCGCCGTGCTGACGACGAGCCCACAGACGACCGCGGCCGCGAGGGCGGCCCGCCGGGGATCCATCGCTCCGTCTGGCCGGCCGTTCGTACTTAAACTGTCGGGGCCGACTCGAGCGGACCGGATACCGACCGGACGAGCGGCCCGTATGAGATGAGGAAACCCACGGCTGCCGACGGACTGACCGGCCGACGTGCGGTGGCGCGCGCTGTCGGCCGACTGAACGAACGTGAAGGCGGCCGATGACACTGTGCGAGGGATGAGCGAACGAACGGAGCGCGGCGCGAAGCGCCGCGCGAGTACGTGAGTGAATCGGCTGGGGAGGGCGTGGCTACTCCCCGTCGCCACGATAGCAGGACGCCCGTCCGGTTTCGGGAAGACGGGTATCGATCGATACTCGTCCTGCTATCGTGGCAACTAGGGGATCCACATCCTCCCCAGCCGATTTCTCCTCACGGGTGCGACGCACCCGTTCGGATGGTTCGCGAAACCTGCGGTCCCGCGCTAACGCTCGGTCGCCTTGCTCCCTCGCTCATCCACTGGAAGATGCGAAGCGTCTTCCAAGCAGTCGCTCGTTTCACTCGCGACGACCTCGCGCAGTTTCGAACCGCGGCTCACCCGCGGGTTGAGCCGCGATCCAGCGCGCGCCACCGCAGCAGCGGCTGTTGGGCGGGAACGAACGACGTGAAAAATCACCGTCGACACCGCGTCAGGCCGCGGGCTCGAGGTCGGCGTTCTCGGCCTCGGCCTGAACGAGGTAGGCGCGGTCGTCGTCGTAGTCGGCGACGATCTCGAGGGCCTCCTGCGTGCCGATGCGATTGAGCGCCCACGCGGCGCTGGCTCGGACGCGGTCGGCCTCGTCGTTCGCGAGGACGTCCGCGAGCGGCTCGATGGCGCGGGTGTCGCCGATCAGGCCGAGCGCGCGGGCGGCCCAGCTGCGGACGTCGACCTCGTCGGCGACGAGTTGCTGGGCGATGGGCTCGACCGCGTCTTCGGCCCCGATCTCGCCGAGCGCGCGGAACGCGGGCTGCTGGAGGGTCGGGTTGGAGTCGACGTAGTCGACGAGCGTATCGACGATCTCCTCGTTCTCGACGCCGATCTTCCCGAGGACACGCATGGCGGCCTGATCGCGGCGGTTGGCCTTCTGAAGCATCGCGTCGATGGCCGACTCCGCACGCGATCCCATGCGCTCGAGCGACTCCATGCAGTGTTCCTCCATGAAGTCGGAGTCGAAGGTCTCGAGCGCGAGCAGAATCATATCGACGTTGCCCCGCTTTTCGTGGACCTTCAGGGCGTGCCACTCCGGCGGGAAGTCCTTGACGTGATCGAGGACGTCGTAGTAGCCCTCGCGGCGCAGCTGTTCGCGGATCTCGAGGTCGGTCCACTCCGTCGCGTCGTCGACGTCGCCCTCGAGGTCGTCGGTGGCCTCGAGCAGGCCGGCGATCGTCTCGGCGTCGTCGTCGGCGTCGAGGGCGGCGTCCGTGACGGCCGCCGCCGCGTCGTCGAGGGTCGCGTCGAGCTGTTCGGACACGTCCTCGCCCTCGTTGACCAGCGTGACCGAACTCCCGAGCAGGTCGTTTAGCTCGTCGAGGAAGCTATCGACGGCCTCGATCAGCTCGGCGTTGCCCTCCTCGGTCCAGCGGGTACCCGTGATCGTCCCGCTGACGCCCTCGATCTCGCTCACCACGTCCTCGCCGTAGGGACCGCGCTGGTCCTCGAGATCGGATTCCAGATCCGAGCAGTCGCTCTCGATCCCGTCGTATTGCTCCTGCAGCTCTTCTTCCGGCGCGGGCTCCGCGTCTTCGTCCTCCTCGTCCTCGTCGGTTTCCGGCGGCTCCGGAACCTCGACGCTCTCGAGTTCCGCCCGGAACGACTCGAGGTCGGCCTCGACGACGTCCAAGTCGTCCTCGGTCTCGGCCGCCTCGAGGCTCGATTCGAGTCCCTCGAGGTCGGCGGCGAGTCCCTCGAGGCGCTCCCGGATCGCCTCGAGATCGACTGCGTCCGTCTCGTCCGCCCCCTGTTCGGCCGCGTCGTCAGTTGCCTCGTCCTCGCTCATGGTTCCACCTCGGGACGACGCCGACGCGTGACGGTGTACATATCCTACGGTCGTGTCAGGACGGCCCTAAGCGTTTCCATGCACGTCGACCTCGCCGGTCCGTTCGGCCTCTCCCCAGTAGAACCAGGGACTGAGGGTCATGTAGGCCAGTCCGAGCGTCAGGAGGGCGTAGGGGAAGGTCCGGCCGGCGAGATCGGGGACGAGGATCGCGAGCGCGTGGACGATCCCCATGATCCCGGCGTCGCGGGCCAGCAGGTCGGGGTACTGGATCCGCGAGACCATCAGGTAACAGAACGCGCCGGTGACCCCGAGGACGAGCCACGGCTGGGTCTCGCCGGCGATGATCGCCGCCCCCAGCACGGTCGCGGCCAGCGTCGTCTGGACGCCTTCGGTGTAACTCCCGGAGATGTCGTAGGCGGTGTACATGCCGAGTCGAGTGACGGCCATGGCGACGAACAGCGCACAGATGCCGGCCACCGCGAGCAGTTCGGGGGTGGCCGCGTCGAAACCCACCGCGAGGCCGTCGGTGACGACGGTAAAGGAGAGGACCGCGGGGGCGACGGCAAAGGAGGCGACGTCGGCGAGCGAGTCGAGGTAGGGGCCGGCCTCGGTGCCGCCGTAGCGGCGCGCGAGGATGCCGTCGAGGCCGTCGGCGATCGCCGCCAGGAGGATCAGCCGGGCGGCCAGCTCGATGTCGACGGCCGCGACGACGACGGCGACGAATCCCAGGGCGGCGTTCGCGATCGTCACCGCGTCGGCGACGCCGAGCCGACCGACGAACCGGGGGAGCATATCGCCGAGTCGGCGGGGCGTTCCCTTACGTGTTTTCGTTTCCACGGGTCGTCCGCCCTCGAGCCGGGGACGATGCCCGCTCCTACGGATCGGGAATCGAACCGGGGTGGTTATACCGGGAGTCCCCTAAGCGCCTCTATGAACCGGCGCGCCTATCTCGCGACCGTCGGCACTGCCTCCGCCGTCGGGCTGGCCGGCTGTTCGTCCGCGCTCAGCGTGTTCGACGACGACGCCTGCACCGGCGAGGACTGTCATATCGGTATGACTCGAACCGAGTTCCGGCCCGACTCCTACGAGGTCTCCGTCGGCGAGACGGTCGTCTGGAAGAACACGAGCGAGGCCGACCACACCGTGACCGCAATCGAGTCGAGTATCCCCGACGGGGCTGACTACTTCGCGACCGGCGGCTTCGAGGACCAGGGGACGGCGTACGAGGCCTGGCACAACGACCGCGGCGGTCGGCTCTCGTCTCGCGAGACCTTCGAACACACCTTCGAGGTCCCCGGGACCTACGACTACGTCTGTATCCCCCACGAGCGAGCGGAGATGGTCGGCGAAATCGTCGTCACCGAGTGAGACGCGGGCCGAAAACGGGTCCCGTCTTGCCCGTGTGCCTACCTTTATCGTGCCGCCACCATATCGTGTGTCCGGCATGATCGTCATCCACGCGAGTTTCCCGATCGATCCGGACCGCCGCGAGGAGGCCCTCGAACTAATCGAAGACCTCGTCGACGAATCGCAGACCGAAGACGGCATGATCGACTACCGAGCCACGACCGACGTCGCCGAGCCGAACGTCGTCCGCTTTTTCGAGCGCTACGAGGACGAAGCGGCCCTCGGCGCACATACCCAGACCGGCCACTTCCAGGAGTTCGAGGCCGCGCTGCCGGACCTGCTCGCTGGTGACCCCGAGGTCACGCGGTTCGACGTCGAGTCGGCCGAGGAACTCGAACTGTAACGTGCGGCCAGTTCCGCTCGAGCAGCGGCCGTCGCGGCCGCTCACAGCGTGGCGACAGCGACTGCTCACGGCACGGGTCGTCGTCTCAAAATCCGGGTATTCGATCGAGCGAGAACCGACCGTCGTCGATCGCGGTCAGTCCTCGACGTCGACCGCGGTCGCTTCCTCTTCTGCGACTTCCTCGGGGTGGGCCTCGAGGGTGGTCTTCTGGATCTCGACGCGTCGCAGCGGGTAGATCGTCTTGGCCTCGCCGTAGATGGCAGAGGAGAGGCGACCCTCGACGACGCTGTCGACGAGTTCCTCGAAGGAGCGCTCCTCGGCGGCTTCCTCGATCATCTCGACCATCTGCTCGCGGATGGCCTTCTCCTGGCTCGCGTCGGCCTTCTTGGTCGTGAAGGCGACGGGCTGGATCTGGACGCGGTAGTCGTCCGTCGTGAGGACGGTGACGTAGGCCTCGATCTTGGAGGCACCGCGTCGGACGAGCGAGCGCAGGTAGTCACGGGTCAGCGAGTGTTCGACGAACTCGGTGTAGGCCGAGTCGCTGCCGACGTCGGTGATCTTGAAGGTCAGCTTTGTGTTGTTCTCGCTGGCGTTGTTATTGAGGTCGCCGAGCGTCGTTTCGATGGTTCGGTCGTAGACTTTCTCCGGTTCGTCAGCGGGGGTTTCGCCGAGTTCCTGGCGGTCGAACTGTTCGGGTGCCAGGACGGTGTACCACCGCTTCTCCTGTTTCGCGCGTGAAACTGATCGTTCACTCATTGTGTGTTGTATCGGTGTCGTAGTCGGACACAGGTCCCGTGTCCGTCGGTCGGTCGTCCTGTTCGGCTCGTGCCGTCGAGGCGACGTCGATCGCGACCGCGAGGTTGACGACGTAGTCGTCGACCGTCGACTGCAGGCCGCTGGTCGTCTCGCGGTCGATCCGCGTGACGATCGCGCCGTCGTCGACGGTCGTCGCCATCTCGTCGGTGTTGTCCGGCTCGAGTGCCCGTGCGATCAGCGCCGCGTCGTCGTGGGCCGTCCGGATCGTCGCTCGCCGGCTCATAGCAGGTCCCTCACGGTCGTGACGACCGTCTCGTCGTCGAGTCCGGGGTCGTATCGCAGGTAGCCGCGCCGGTGACCGACATCGTAGGCGACGCCGCCGTCGGCGTCGGTCTCCGGACCGGCGTCCGCGAGTTCCCGCGCGATCCCCTCGAGCGCCGCGCCGAGTGAGTCGTCCTCGCGGGTCGCGATCGCGGCCTCGTCGTCGCCGTCATCGGACTGCGTCCGATTGCTCGAGGGACCGTGTCCCTCGTTGATCGCGAGAACGGTCGGCTCCGGCGACCGGTAGTCGACCGCGAGCCGCGCGATCGTCTCGACGGGGGCGTCGTCGACGCCGACGACGACCAGCCCGTCGTAGCGCTCGAGCGAGGCGGCCGCGAGCGCCGCGTGGGCGCGGCGACCGTGTTCGCGCCAGCCCTCGAGCGCCCGGTCGCGGACGTCGTGGCCGAGCGCGAGCGCCGTTGCGGTACCCGGTTCGGTCCGGGCCAGCGCCGTGAGGACGTCGGCGAAGCCGCCCAGCGTCGCGACGGGTGCTTCGGGCGTGGCGTAGGGCCGGAGCGCCCGGCCGATCGTCGCGGCCGCGGCGTCGCTTGCCGCGTCGGCGCCGACGGTATCGAGCGCGACCAGCGACCCGATCGCGCGGCGATCGTCCGCCTCGAGCGCGTCGGGATCGGCGGCGACGTCGGCGAGCGCCTCGCGCGTCGCCTCGGGATTCCCGGACCACGGCGCGCGCAGTCGCGTCGAGTGGGCGAGTCCGTCGATCGGGTCGGCGGTCGGCACCGCGACGCCGGGCCGTCGGTCGACGAGGCCGCGCTCGAGCGCGCGCTCGACGAGCCACTCGCTTTCGCCCGCGCCGGGGTCGCCGCCGGCGGCGACGACGCCGGCCAGCGCGAGGACCGGATCCGGCGTCGCGCCGAGGTCGCGGACGAGATCGACGGCTTCGAGCACCGCGGGTCGATCGGTCGCCGATAGCCGGATCGGCTCGTCGTCGGCGGTCGCGTCGACGGTGCCGACGACGACCGTGGCGTCGCCGTCGGCGGTCGGCGCGTGCACCCGCGTCGTCCGCTCGGCGATCGTCCGGCCGACGGTGATCTGGTACGGCGTGTCCCGGTCGGCGAGTGCCCTCGCGAGGAGGGCGCTGGCGGCGATCGCGTCGCCGTCGGCCCGCGCGATCAGCCGGACGAAGCCGGCGCTCTCGAGCGCGGTCGTGGCGGACGACGACGGTGCGGATCGACCCTCGGTTGCCATGGGGCGTTACTCGGCGTCTTCGACGAGTTCCTTCGCGAGCTCGGGCGTGTACGTGAAGTCCGGCTCGAGTTCGTCGCCGCGGTAGTAGTCGGCCAGGCGACGGACCTTCGCTTCGGTGTTCTGCAGGGCGCGCTTGTTCTGGTGGTCCTGCTGGTTCTGTTGCATGTGCTCGCGCAGGCGCACCGCGCGCTCCATCAGGTTCCAGAGGTCCTCGGGGATGTCTCGGCGCGCGTCGTTTTCCTCGAGGATCTCGGTGATCTTCTTCCCGGTCGCCAGTTTGACGTCCGGGACCGGGGTGCCGGTGACGCCTTCGTCACGCAGCTTCATCCCGATCTGGCTGGGGTCGTGACCCTGCTCTGCCAGTTCGACGACCCGCGATTCGATCTCTTCGGGGTCGACGTCGCTCCACTCCGGTGGTTCGTCTGCCGAGGGCTTGTCCGAACCGGACGAGCCGCGTCGGCGGGTGTGCATTCGTGCCATTGTTGAGGATAGGAATCGCACTGACCGCTGTCGTACTGCCCGATGGCAGTACTGCTCTCGTCTGCACTTCCGCAATCCCAAGCCACCCCAAAGAGCGGGCGGCGGAGTCGGATTTGCGGCCGTGCGCTTCCCACTGTCGCTTCCGCCGTCGGGGACTAAAGGGTTTCTCATCGACGGCCAGCGCTTCACAGCACGACCGTGAAGAGCCCGATAGCGAGCGCGAGCATGACGGCGGCGTGTTTCGCGCCGGCGCTGATGTCACCGGTACTCAACTGGCCGGCGATCAGTCCCGACAGTAGTCCCTGCACCAGCGTCGCGTGGTAAAACAGCATCGCGTAGGCGTCGGCGTCGCCTGCCGAGAGGCCGCCCAGTTCGGTCGTGCCGGTCCCCGAGGCGAGTTCCGCCCCCTCGGTCGGGAGGTTCGGCAGGAGATAGCCCGACAGCACGCCGATGATGAACAGAAAGACCAGAAAGGAGACGTAGACGACGACCACGTACTCGAGCATCGCTTGCCGGCGCTCGCGCTCGAGTCGACGGTCGGCGGCGGCGCCGCGAGCGGCGATGCGAAGCGTAGTCCCGAGGTTGCCGCTTGCCGCCATCGATTCGGTCAGCAGCGTCACGACCCGGGAGACCGAGCGGGTACCGACGCGGTCCTCGAACCGGCAAAGCGCGGTCTCGAGGTCCGCACCCCACTCGACGTCGGCCCAGACGCGGTCGAGTTCGTCGCCGAGGGGCCCGAGTTCGGAGTCCCGGACTCGATCGATCGCAGAGACGATCGAGGTCCCAGCCTCGTTGACGCTGGCGAGTCGGTCGAGCAGGTCCGGTACCGCGGCCTCGATCGCCGAGAGCCGACGACGCCGGACTTCCTCGGCGACCGCGAAGACGGCGATCGCGAACAGGGCCCCGACCGCGACGGTGTCGTCGACCGCGGTCACCGAGACCTCGCCGGCGGGGAGCGAGTGGCGGGCGACGAAGACCGTCAGGACGAGGGGGACGGTGATCGCGAACGTCAGCGACGGTCGTCCGACGAGCGTTCGGAGCGGCTGCCCGAACCGCTCGCGGAGCCCGCGGAACCGCCGGTAGTATCGAACGCGCTCGACGTTGGGATGCGGTCGAGCCCCCTGCAGATCGGCGGCGCGGTCGGTCGGGACGGCGTCGACCGACGGGGACTCGAGGGCCCGCCCTCCTTCGCTGGTGTCACGGCCCGGCGTGAGGTCCTCGGTCACCGTACTCAGGTAGACGACGAACCCGAGGTTCGCAAGCGGTAGGAACAGGTAGACGAGGAGCTGCAACTGGCCGAACGTCTCGCCCGCGGCGATCCCGATGACCACGAGGATGGTGATCAGGAAGAGCGGACCCGCGACCAGCACCGTGACGTAGGCCTCGGCCAGCGTCGCGAGCAGCCCGAGCGCGCTCTCTTGCTGGGACTCGGCCTCCTCTCGGTAGTCCTGATACTGGCGCTCGAGGAACGTCGAGAGGGACTGCCCGCTCCGGAGGACGCCGACGAGGTTCTCGGTGAACTCCCGGAACTGCGGACTCGGCGAGCGCCGCCCCATCGTCTCGAGGGCGGTGATCACGTCGGTGCCGAACGTGTCCATCTCCCTGACTGCGACCGAGAACTCGGCGGCGACCTCGCCGTAGGTGTCCTCCTGTTCGGCGAAGACCCGGATCGCGTCGGGGACGGACATCCCGCTCTTCGAGAGGGCATAGAGGAAGGCGACGGCCGCTGGCAGACTGGCCTCGATCCGGCGGGCACGCCCGTCGGCGATGTGGCTCGGATACCACCACCGGAACCAGTAGGTCCCCGCGCCGGCGACGGCCCCGACGGTCACCGCCGAGCCGAGCAGGAGTGCGGCGAGTTCGACCGCGGACAGCGACGGGACGCCGGCCAGCCCCGCGAGGAACTCGAGGGGGGTCGGTACCGCCGCCCGTATGGTCTCGGGATCGATCGCGAGCAGCGACAGGAGTCCCCAGCCGGCGTAGATCCCGAGGACGGCACCGACGACGGTTGCGACCGCGGCATACAGCAGCGTCGTCGCTCCGTACTCGCGATCGGTCGTCGGGAGCTGTGCGGCCCGCAGGGCCGTCCGTCGGTCCGGTCGCTCGCCGCGAAACCGGTCGACGTGGGACCCGAAACACCGGTTCGCGACCCGGGCGAGAACGCGATCGATCCGGTCGACGTATCTCGCCGCCGCCACCGGGACGAGACACGCCAGCGCGACCGCCAACGGGAGGAGCGGAACCAGCCTCATCGATCTCGGGGCAAGCCCGTTTCCCCGCTCGAGTCTACGGGGTCGGAGCCGGCAGCCGGATCGCCCTCGTCCTCGGTCCGGTCCTCGTCTCCGTACCCCTCGTCGGCCTCGGGCCCGCCCTCGACCCCGATCCGCTCGAGGACGGTCGTTCGGTCGCTGTAGTACTCGTTGACCAGCGCGGTGAACCGCCGGTAGTCGTTGATCCCGTTCTCGCGGAGATACTCGAGGAATCGCCCGCGGTTCTCGAGTTCGGTGAGTAACTCCGTCTGGCTCCAGCCGCGCTCGTCGCGGATCTCCGAGAGGACCCGGCTGTTGGCGCTCCGGAAGGTGTCGCTCTTCCCGTCCCACTCGTAGGCCGTCGAGTAGTCGAGTTCGCCGGTGCGCTGGTCGACGCCCTCGATCTCGGCGAGGACCTTGTTACGGCGCACGCGGCCGTCGTCGGTCCGGGTCAGGATCTGGACCGAGAGGATATCGAGGCTCTGGACCATCGACCGGGGGACGTTGATCGGCTCGCTCTCGAGGCGGTTGATCGCCGTCTGGACCGAGTCGGCGTGCATCGTCGAGTAGGTCGTGTGGCCCGTGTTCATGGCCTGAAAGAGGGTCATCGCCTCCTCGCCGCGGACCTCGCCGACGATGATGTACTCCGGGCGGTGACGCAGCGCCGACCGCAGCAGGTCGTACATCTGCACGTCGGTTCCCTCGTGGACCCGCTCGCGGGTGATCGCGGAGAGCCAGTTGTCGTGGGAGAGTTGCAGTTCGCGGGTGTCCTCGATCGTCACCACCTTCGAGCGGGGCGGGACGAACATCGAGACGGCGTTCATGCTCGTCGTCTTCCCCGAGGCGGTCCCGCCGGCGAAGATGAGGCTCTTGTTGTGTTCGATCGCCAGCCAGAGGTACGTGAGTTGTTCGACGCCGAAGGTGCCGTACTCGAGCAGGTCGATCGGGGTGAACGGCTCGTCGGCGTACTTGCGGATGGTAAAGGCGGAGCCGCGGGGTGTCACCTCCTCGCCGAGCGCGAGTTCGGCCCGCGAGCCGTCCGGCAGGGTCGTCTCGACCATCGGGTCGCCGATCGAGATGTGTCGCCCCGAGTGCTGGGCGAGTCCGACGACGAACCGATCGAGCGCGTCCGCCTCGAACGAGACGCTGGTCTCGACGTCGGTGTACTCGTCGTGGTAGACGAAGATCGGCAGCTCGTAGCCGTCACAGGAGACGTCCTCGACGTGGGGGTCGTGCATGATCGGCGCGAGCCGCCCGTAGCCCCGGAAATCCCGGTAGAGGTAGTAAAATAGGCGGTAGAACGTCGCGGTGTCGACCGCGACACCGTAGCGCTCGAGGTACTCGCGGACCGTCTCCCGGAGCAGGGACTCGATGTCGTCGCCGTCCTCGGCGCGGTACAGGAGCGGATCGCGGACGTCTTGGAACAGCGTCTCGATCAGGACCGCCTCGTCCTCGCGCAGCCGCGGTTCGACGGGTCGGTAGCGGTGTTCGTTGGCCTCGTGATCGTAGCCGATCGCGACGTACGAGAAGGGCGCGTCGACCCAGTAGCGTTCGACGATCTCGAGGTCGCCGGGGTCGTCGAGGGCAACGAGCGGCCCGTGCGTACTCGGTTCGTAGTCGCCGACGTCGACGGTCGATCCCGTGAGCGTCTCGACGACCCGCCGGACGACCCGCCGCGCGGTCTCGATCGTCGAGTCCCCGGCGTCGCCACCCGCGGCCGGCTCCGGAATCTCCTCGACGGCCCCGTGGCCCGCGCTGTCGACTGCTGTCGGCTCGTCGTCGGCTCGGGGAGTCGTGTCCCGCTGGTCCATGATGGCGTTTCGTGACACGTCCGGACGCGACCGGCATAAATGAGACGGCCGTTCGCGTCACCGATCGTCGACCGATGCGACGTGACGCGTGTCGACGACGACGCGTGCCGACCCCGTCGTACGAGCGGGGTGCCGTGCGTTACGTTCATACCGCGGGAGTCCGAACTACTAGGTACGGAATGAGGCGCGAGCACTTCACGTTAGACGTCACGCACATCGACTGGGTCGAGACCGACGGCGAACCCCGAAAGCCATCGGTATCGATCGACTTCACCGGCCCGGCGACGATGCTTCGCGAGCGCCTGACTGGTCCCGACGGCGATGTCCTCGAGGCGAGCGAGACCGATGTCGCGCTCCGACTCCAGGAACCGCTCGGGGACGACACGACTGGCGTCGTGAGCGTGACCAACCGGATCACCGGCGAGTTTATTCTCGAACTCAACGAGGACGCCGACGACGTCCTGCAGTTCATCCGCGCAGCCCGGGGATACGGCGAGGCGGCCACCGAGGACGAGGGCCGCTACGAGGTCACGATCACGCTCGACGGCGACTCGTTCGTCAGCTACGACAAGGGGACGTTCCTCGTTTACGACGACGACGGCAGCCTGCTTCGCCAGCACAGCCTGATCCCGAGCGGCGTCGAACTCTAGGCTCCCAGCGACTGGGGGCCGACCGGCAGCTATAAGTGTTTTAGGGCCGCCTAAAGGGAATGTACGCCGGCTGACGCCGGAGTGGACTCCATGGCGAACGGACACCTACTTACTACGGCCGCCGAGGACGGAACGCGGGAACCCACCGGAGCGCCGACGGCCGACGAGGCGGTCCTCGAGCTCGACGGCATCGCCAAACGATACGGCAGCGAGGACGTCATCGGCGACCTGTCGCTGTCGGTTCGCGACGGCGAGATCCTGACCCTGCTCGGCCCCTCCGGCTGTGGCAAGACCACGACGCTTCGGTTGATCGCCGGACTCGAGCGCCCCAACGACGGCCGGGTTCGCTTGGAAGACGACACGGTTGCCGGTGAGGGCCGGTTCGTGCCGCCGGAGCAACGCGACGTCGGAGTCGTCTTTCAGGATTTCGCCCTCTTCCCACATCTGAGCGCACGCGAAAACGTCGCCTTCGGGCTGAAAGAGTGGGACGAGAGCGAACGCGACGCTCGCGTCGACGAACTGCTCGAACTCGTCGGGCTCGCGGACCACTGCGACGACTACCCGGACGAACTCTCGGGCGGCCAGCAACAGCGGATCGCGCTCGCCCGATCGCTCGCGCCCGAGCCGGAGATGCTGTTGCTCGACGAGCCCTTCTCGAACTTGGACGTGGACCTCCGCGTCGAGATGCGCGAGGAGGTCCGCCGGATCATCAAGGAAACGGGCGTGACCGCCGTCTCGGTCACCCACGACCAAGAGGAGGCGCTGTCGATCTCCGACCGGGTCGCCGTGATGAACGACGGCGACATCGAACAGATCGACACCCCACAGCGGGTCTTCCAACAGCCCGAGTCGCGGTTCGTCGCGGGCTTTCTCGGCCACGCCAGCTTCCTCTCGGGCGAGGTCCACGGCGATCACGTCGACACCGCGCTCGGGCGCGTCCTCCGCGACGATGTCAACGGACTCGCCCACCAGTACGACGGCAGCGTCGTCGACCTGCTGGTGCGGCCCGACGACGTGACGGCCTACCCGGCGGACGGCTCGGAGGCCGACGGCCGGGTCGTCTACCGCCGCTATCTCGGTCCGACGGTCCTCTACCGGGTCGAACTCGACGGCGGCGAAACCATCGAGTGCATGCACAACCACTCCGACCGGATCGATCTCGACGAACGCGTCGGCGTCCGCGTCACCGCCGATCACGACCTCGCGTGGTTCCCCGCCGACCACCGCGAGGATGAGACCGACGCGGCCGCGGTCGCCGCCGACGACTGATACTGCTGGACGGCAGTCACTCCGACGGCCGAAACCGTCCGTTCTTCGATACCGCGATCGAAGCGTGCTTGTAGCGGTGGTCGCGTCTCGAGGGGCCCGTTACTCGCGTTCCGGACGATCTCACCGTCTATCGTCACCGAACCCCCTCGAAAATATATACGTCTTCGGGCCCCTTTCGCGAACGTGATTTCCGCGAGCGATCGGGAGCCGGCCCGGCGACGGGCCGTCGGAGCCCGCGGTCGCGTCGCGGACGAACCCGCCTCGCCACCCCATGACTGAGACGAAACGGCTCGCGACCTACTGTGGCATCGCCGCCCCGCTCGTCACGCTCGGGGCTATCCTCATCGCGACGCTCGTGGCTCCCCCCGAGACGTTTACCTGGCGCACGCGAGCGCTCTCGGACATGGGCCGGTACGGTGCGCCGACGTTCCCGCTGTTCAACGGCGGGCTGATCGTCGGCGGGCTGATCGGACTGCCCTTCGCGTGGCGGCTGTGGACGGCGAGCCGCAACCGCCTCGAGCGGGCCGGCATCGCATTGCTCGTGGTGACGGTGGTCGGACAGATCGGGGTCGGGATCTTCTTCCTCGAGCATACGGCCGTCTACCTCGAGCGGAGCCTTCACCCCGTCGCGGCGCTTTCGGTCTTCGGCGTCGCCCCGTTCGCGGGCTGGGTCTACGGAACCGGCGCGGCGCGGGCCGGCGACACGCGGCTGGCCGTCGCGTCGATCGCGATCGGGTTCGTCCACCCGCTGACGTGGGCGGGCTGGGTACTGGCGCTAGACGGCGCGGTCGATACCGACACGTGGTTTGCCGTCCCGGAGTTCGTTGCCGCCGTCGCCTTCGGCAGCTGGATCCTCCTGCTCGCGGTCACGATCGCGTACCGGCACGACGATCCCGACTGGTCGGCGCGCTGAACGCCTCGAGCCGGATTTGCGACGTCTCGCCACACAACGCTTAACTTCAAACCGTTCCAAGCGGTGTGTATGCATAAAGACGAACTTCTCGAGCTCCACGAAGAACTCGTCGTTATCATGGAGTACTTCTCGGAGCGCGAGGAGGTCGACGAAACGCTGTTCGATCCCTACCGCCAACTCGACGTCGATCCATCGCACGTCCACAAGTCCAAGAGCGAACACAAACACGCCGTCTTCGTGCTGGGCAACGCCCTGGCGAGCGCGATGAGCGAGGACGAGTTCTCGAGCGCCGGCCGGATCGGCAAGCGGATGAAGGAACTGGCCGAGGACGCCGAATCGAAGATTTAACTCGCGACGTACTCTAGGCGAAACGTATTTGGTGTGGTTCCCGCTTGTTGACGTATGGACCCGCGCACGCAAGAGCGCGTCGAGGAGTGGGACTCCCGCCCGTTCAGCGGCGGTTTCGATGGCCTCTCCGATCTCGCTGCCGCCGATTTCTCGGGTGCCGTCTCGGGACACGGCACGTGGCTCTTTATGCTCAACGGCCGGATCGTCGGCGTCGTCGACGGCGACATCGACGATTTCGAAACCGCCTCGGGGACTCGCTACGAGGCACCACACCCGTCGCTGCCGCTGCTCTGTGCGATGGAGGAACGCGGCGGCGACACGAGGGCGAAATACTACACCAACGAGACGCCGCTCCGGGAGGTCGACAACACCCTCCAGAGCGGCTCGTTTACCGGCTACGTCGAGCTGAGCGAGAACGTTCTCAGCGGCGACTACTACGCCGTCTACTACGGCGGTCGCCGGATGGCCGCCGCCTACATCGGCAACGCCGAACGGCTGCTGACGGGCGAGGAGGCCTTCGAGCGCGCGGCCGACGAGGTCGGCATCTACGAGGTCATCGACGTCGAGATCGACGTGACCGACGTCCCGGTCGACGACGAGCCGGCGTCCGCGAGTGCGACCGATAGCGCGGCCGACTCGAGTCCGGCGGCGGACACCGAACCGGCGTCCGGGACCGGAGCGGCCGGGGGGCACTCCGAGATCGGTGCCGACCCGGCGCCCGAAACGACCGCGTCCGCAGACGACGGCCCGGCGACCGACTCGACGGACTCGTCGATCGAGCCGATCGACGTTTCGGGGTCGGATTCGACCGAGGCCGATCCGATCGAAGACGTGACTGCCGACGACCCCGAGTCGATCGAGGGCGTGGCCGACGACGCGTCGTCGCTGTCGTCCGAGATCGATCTGGCGGAGGATCCGTCGGGGATCACCGCGACCGACGAGGTCGATACCGAGCCCGAACCGACCGGTATTACCGACGCGGAGTCGGCCATCGATACCGACCCGTCGGGCGGTCGAGTGTCTGACACCGACGCCATCGCCGGCACCGGTTCGGTGACGGAATCCGTGACCGAGGAAGTCGACCGGCAAGACCCCGCCGATACCGGATCGACGTCCCAGCCCGATGTCGACCGGCAGACGACGGAGTCGACCGCCCCCACGATCACCGAATCCGAAGACGGGGCCGACGACGACCCGACCGGGACGGAGCCGGCGGTGGCTGCCGGCGCGGCCGAACCCGCCGACGATGCCTCCGACTCGAGCGGGACGACCGGGTCCGAGACGGACCGGCCCGACGACCCGGATCTCGCCGAGGTCGAGGCGGCGGCCGAGGAACTGGAGCGAAACGGCATTTCGTGGGTCGACGAGAGCGACGACGAGGACCCGACGGCCGACGACGCCGAGACGCCCGACGGCGACCTCGAGGAGGAACTCGAGCGCGAGGAGCAGTGGCGGGAGACGCGGCGCATTCCGTCGATCGACCCGGACAACAGCGAGTCGGAGGCGGAGTCCGACGGACGCTCGCGGTCGGGCGACCGGTCCGCGACGGCGGCCGGGTCCCGGTCGAGCGACGGACGGGGCGACTCGAGCGCGGCGCAACCCGCCTCGACGACGGCGAAGGCGACCGCGACGGGAGCGAGTCGAGACGCACGCGACCGGGCCGCCGGTGGCGGGGACGCCGACGCGAGCGGGCGGTCGGCCGAGACCGACGCCGCGAGCGAGCGAGTCGCCGCGCTGACCGAGAAGCTCGAGACGCTCCAGGAGCGATACGAGGCTCTCGAGACGACGGCCGAGGAACTCGAGGCCGAACGCGACCGACTGCGCTCGGAGAACGACGAACTCTCGTCGACGGTCGAGCGGCTCCAGTCCCGGATCGAGAGCCTCGAGGCGGAACTCGAGCGGGCGCGAGAAGCCGACAGTGAAACGGCCGACGCCGGTGCCAGCACCCAGCTCTCGGTCCAGCGAGCGCTCGCGGGGACGAACCTCTTCGTCCGGTACGCCTCGAAGAGTCAGCCGACCCTCGAGACGGCCCACGACGGCGACGCCGACCGCAGCGAGGTCGCGTCGAACCTGCAACTCGAACACCACACGCAGTTCGAGTCGGCGGACGCGGCCGTCGACGGCCGTCCCTACGACGAGTTCCTCGCCGCCTCGATGGAGTACCGGTTCGTCGACTGGCTCACCGCGACCTTGCTGTACGAGATCCGCGACACCGGTAACGCCGACGGGCTGGGCGATCTCTACGACGCGATTCCCCGCATCGACCGGGCCGAACTCGGCGCGACGATTTCGCTCGCGGACGACGACACCGAGGACGTCCCCGACGAGGTCACCTTCGACATCGTCGCGTTCGACAAGATGGGGAATCCGTTAGTGCTGGTCGCGCTCAACGACTCGCGAGAGCCCGCGACTCAGGACACCCTCGAGGAACTCGAGGCGGCCGCCTCGGCAGTCAAGGCCAACTATCCGGACCTGGCCGCGGCGATCGCCGTCACCTCGAGTTACTTCGAACCCGGCGCGCTCGAGGTGGCCGAGCAGGCCACCAGCGGCGGGCTACTCAGCCGCGGCTCGAAGCTCAGTTACGTCAACCTCTCGCGCAAGACGGGATATCACCTCTGTCTGGTCGAGTCCCGCTCCGAAGGGTTCCACATGAACGTGCCAGAACTGTAGGCCCGCGGTTCCACAGCTCGTTTTCGACGGCGACCGTTCGACGGCCGGCCAGTGATGAACCACGGTTCCGTCCGGCCGCTAGCGCGGGGGAAAACGGCGATGAAAAGTCGGCGCGCGTCGGCCCCGGTTGCGGGGACGGGCGGCGGCGTCCGACCGAGATCTAGCCTTCGATCTCCGCGACGTCTTCGATCTTCATGCCTTCGAGCTTGTCGACGATGTCGTCGATCTTGCCGTCGAGTTCGTCGACGAACTCGGCGGTGCGCTCGGTCTTGATCGCTCCCTGGCTCGAGGGCTCGATCAGGTTCTCCTCCTCGAGGACCCGGAGGGAGTAGCGGACTTTGTGGTGGGGGTAGCCGGTCTCGTTCGACATCTTGACGATGCCGATCGGCTCGTTCTCGATGACCATCTTCAGGACCTGCAGATGGCGTTCCAGCATATCGACTTCCTTCTCAAGTCGGTCTATCATGGCATTTGTTAACTTGTCTTTGGACCTTTTAAAGGTTGCCCTCGAGCAGTGAACCGTCCACTCTCAACTCGCTGCTCGTTCCTGTCAGTAGTTAACGCTTCCGATCGGGGCAACGCCACGACACGGAGCGGGTCGTGGTACACGTTATCCCGTCGTTCGTGCCGCGCGCATAAATACTGATACCTTCCGGACGGACCCGTATACCGTAATCTGTTTATCGGCCCGGCATGAACCCGCCGCTGTTATGACCGTCACTATCGTCGGGTCGCAACTCGGCGACGAAGGCAAGGGTGGCGTCGTCGATCTCTACGGCGACGCCGCCGATGTCGTCGCCCGTTATCAGGGCGGCGACAACGCTGGCCATACCGTCGTTCACGACGGCGAGAAGTACAAACTGTCGCTCGTCCCCTCCGGTGCAGTCCGGGGGAAGATCGGCGTCCTCGGCAACGGCTGTGTCGTCAACCCCGAGACGCTGTTCGACGAGATCGACCAACTCCGCGACCGCGGGCTCGATCCGGACGTCCGCGTCGCCGAGCGCGCCCACGTTATCCTCCCCTATCACCGCGCGCTCGACGGCATCGAGGAGGAGGAAAAGGAGGACCTGGCCGCCGGTACGACCAAACGCGGCATCGGGCCGACCTACGAGGACAAGGCCGGTCGGCGCGGCGTCCGGATCGGCGACCTGCTCGATCCCGACACGCTGCGCGAACGCCTCGAGTACGTCGTTCCCCAGAAGAAGGCCCTCGCCGAGGAAGTCTTCGACAAGGAGACCGGCGAGGCGTTCGACATCGACCACCTCTATGACACCTACCGGGAGTACGGCGAACGTCTCGCCGAAGAGAGGATGACCGTCGACTGCGGTACCTTCCTGCAGGAGCGCATCGACGCCGGCGAGAACGTCATGCTCGAGGGCGCGCAGGGAACGTCGCTCGACATCGACCACGGCGTCTACCCCTACGTCACCTCCTCGAACCCGACCGCGGGCGGGGCGACCGTCGGCACCGGCCTCGGTCCGACCGTCGTCGGCGACGGCGAGGTCATCGGTATCGTCAAGGCCTACCTCTCGCGGGTCGGCACCGGTCCGCTCCCGACCGAACTCGGCGGCGTCGAGGATCAGACGCCCGACTACGACGCCGACGAGGGAGCCGGCTCCGAGGAGGAAGAACTCGCGACCTACATCCGCGACGAGGGCGGGGAGTACGGCACCGTCACCGGCCGCCCCCGCCGCGTCGGCTGGCTCGACATGCCGATGCTGCGACACGCGGCCCGCGCGAACGGCTTCACCGGGCTCGCGGTCAACCACGTCGACGTGCTGGCCGGCCTCGACGAGGTCAAAGTCGGCCACAGCTACGAGTTCGACGGCGAGGAGATCTTCACGATGCCCCCGACGACCGAACAGTGGGGCCGCTGTGAGGCCACGTTCAAGACCTTCGAGGGCTGGCCCGACGTCGACTGGGCGGCGGTCGCCGAGGACGGCTACGAGGCGATTCCCGAGAACGCTCGGACCTACCTCGAGTACGTCAGTGACGAACTCGACGCGCCGGTCTACGCCGTCGGCGTCGGTCCCGGCCGCGAGGAGACCGTCGTCGTCGAGAACCCCTACGAGTAGCTCCGCCGCGACCGAACGGGTTCGAATCGCTCGCGGCGTTCCCGAAACCTTTTGCTGGAGGCGACTCGCCTACGTAGTATGAAGGAGTCGCTGCTGGAGATTCTCTGCTGTCCGCTCGACAAACACGACCTGGAACTCGAGGACGCCGACTACGACGGCGAGGAGGTCGTCGACGGCGCGCTCGTCTGTACCGAGTGCGGCGAGTCCTACCCCATCGAGGACGGCATCCCGAACCTGCTGCCGCCGGACATGCGCGAGGAGACCCCGGCCTAGGGCCACTCAGTCATGCCCGACACCGAGGTCACCGTCCACGTCAACCGCGAGTCCACAGACGCCCTCGAGACGGCCGCGAGCGCCCTCGAGGTCGACGGGTCGTTCGCCGTTCGACTTGCGGGCCACGACGCGCCCGCACACGTCCACTGTCGACTCGCCGGTGACCTCGAGCGGATCGCCGCCCTCGAGGAGGGAAACTACTACGTCGAACCGAACGCCGTCACCACCGTCCCCGTCGCCGTCGACGCCGACGCGATCGACGGACCCGTCGAGGGAACTCTCGAGGTACTCACGGGGTACGGCGCGGAATCGATTGCGATCGCCGTCACCGTCGTTCCCGGCCCGCCGGCCGTCGACGTCGACGACTCGCTGGCCGCACCGGCCGATACCGAGCCGGAGGCGACGGAGATCGACCCGCCCCTCGATCGGCTCGTCGGCGGCCTCGAGCCGGCGACGCTGGCGGTCGCCGCGCTGGGGCTGGTCGCGATCGGCGTCGGCGGTGCGACCGCGGCGACGATCGGCGGTCCCGTCACCGCGGCGGGACTGGTGATCGTCCTCGCCGGGGTCGCCGTCGGGCTCTTGCTACTCGTCCGATAACGGTCACAACTGGACTCAGTCGTCGACTTCGGTCGCCTCGAGTTCTCCCTCGTCGTCGAAGCGCTTGGCCCGGAGGTACCGCGCCCGGTAGCGGTTCGCGCCGTCGTAGACGTCGGCCTCGCGGATCTCGTCGGTGCGGCCCTCGGCGACGGCGTCGATCAGCTCCGTGAGCTGATTGATTTCGCTGGTCGTCAACTCGAGTTCGTAGGTGTGTTCCTCCTCGGACTCGAGTGTCGTCCACTTGCGGGCGGCGGCGACGACGAGCGAACACGGCTCGCGACAGGGGAAGGGGCCGTCGCCGCCGTCGGCGTCGAGGTCGTCGCCCGCCTCGTACTCCCACTCGCGGCGGCGCAGACACTGGGAGTCGACACAGCAGGCTTCGGCCATCCACGCGACGGCCTCGCGGGGGAGTTCGTCGATCACGTCGTAGATCCCCGTCTGGCGCTCGGCCGTCTCGAGCCAGTGGTCGACGTCGAGGTTCCCCCGCAGTTCGCGGTGCCAGTTGGCGACGGTCGCGGGGTAGAAAAACTCGACCGTCTCGACGAGGTCGTCCCCGGAGAGCCCGGTGAAGGCCCAGCCGCCGGGCAGGGTCGGCGCGGTCTTTAACGGTCGGTAGCGGCCGTCAGCGTCGTAGGTCGCGATTTCGCGCGCGTCCCGCGGGTCGTCGTGGATCTCCAGGTCCGCGAGGTCGGCGTCGTCGTCGACGTGCCAGAGGTCGTAGACGCGCTCCCCGTCGGGGTCGTCGACGTCGACGAAGCGGGCGGTGATGGCGAGCTGGCCCCACTCGCGGTCGATGCCGTCCCGCAGCGCGTCGTACCGGTCGGGAACCGCGAGCGCGGCCGGGCCGTCGTCGCCGGTCCAGGGGGCACTCGCCGTCTCGTCCTCGGCGTCCGCGAGCGGCGCTCGCTCGCACCATCGGAGGAACGCGCGGCGGGCGGTTCCCGCCCCGCCGACGGTCTCCTGCCAGTAGCGCCAGTTCGTGACGTACTCGCCGTTGGCCTCGAGGGCGTCTCGCAGTTCGTCCTCGGTGAGGCCGGTCCACTCGTCGGCCGGCGTCGCGAGTCGATAGCCGTCGTCGCCCTCCTCGAGGCGGAGCCCGTCGACGGAGACGCCCGCCGACGCGCGTTCGACCAGCGCCTCGAGGTCGTCCGTCGCCACCGTCACGTCAGTCCCCCGCGCCCGCTCCCGCGTTCGGTTCCGGCTCCGCGACCGAGGCGGCAAGCTCACGGACCGCCTCGCGGGCGTCGCCGATGTCGGCCCCGGCGTCCGCGGCCCGCTCGAGGACGACGTCGGCCATCAGGTCCTCGGTGCCGACCGCGCCCGTGTACCAGATCCGGTGGCCGTCGACCTCGCTCGGCACGTCCCAGCCGAGCCGGTAGTCCTCGGTCAGGCCCATGTCCTCGGGGATGTCCTCCTGCGTGTGGTAGCCGTCGGCGATAAAGAGCGGCACGACGACGATGTCGTCGCTCTCGAAGTAATCGGTGACGTCGTCGACCTCCGGCTCCTCGTCCATGAACAGCGCCTTCACCTCGTCGAAGCGGTCGCGCTCGGCGATGCAGTCGCTGTGGTACTCGATGGCCTTCGCGGAGTTCTCGTTGCGGTCGGTACCGTGGCCGACGACCGAGAGGCCGACCCCGTCGCCGACGTCCGGATCGCCCGTCGCGGTTTCGGCGCGCTGGACGATCACGTCTGTCATCGCGTCGTGGGTCCCGACCGGCCCGCAGTAGTGGATCGTCTTGCCCACGTCCTCGGCCTCGAGGGTGGCCTGGGAGGCGCTGGTACCGTCGGACTCCCACTTGTCGGGGTCCCAGTCGTCGAGCCGGAGTTCCCGCGGGATGACCTGCTCGGTGAAGTAGCCCTCGCTGATAAACAGCGGGACGACGAACACCTCGTCGGACTCGAGCGTTCGGATGACCTCGCGGAAGTGGGGTTCCTCCTTCCAGAACGCCTCTCGGACTTCGTCGAACGCGCCCGTCTCGCGGATCGTGTCCGCGTGGGCGTAGGTGGGGTCCGAGGCGTCCGGATTCAGGTGCGATCCGTGTGCCGCGATGACCAGCGCTTGCATGCGCGACCGTTCGGACGGAGCCGGTTTATACCCTATGGAGAAGCACAATAGTTCCCCTTCGTCTAACGAAAGAGAGTTCGGGTACGGTTAAAACTGATTTCAGAAAGGCAAATACGCGATCCGCCGGTTTCGCCTCGCGGGAGTCCCCACCCGTTCAGTCCGGAACCGCGACCGTCGTCGTCGCCTCGCAGGTCCGCTCTCGCGCCCGTAATTTCGCGATCGCGGTGTGCTCGCCCGATTCGGGATCGGACCACTCCGCCTCGTAGGTCGTCGACTCGCCGGGATCGAGGCGGTCCGAACTCAGCATCTGCGCGAAGGCTCGCCCCTCGCTGAACCGCCAGACCTCCGCGCCGCCGTCCACGACGAGAAACTCCGCCTTGCAGGCGTCGGTGAAGTCGAGTTCGATCGACTCCTCGCCCGCGTTGGTCACGGTGAACACGAACATGACGGCGTCTCTCGAGCCGTCCGCCGCCGTCTCGAGCGATCCCTCGAGGGTCATGGCTCCCTGTTTGCGGCCGCCCCGGATAGGTCTTGGCCGTCTCGAGCGCTCGCGAGTCGCCGTCGGGTCCTCCCAGTCAGGACGTGGTCCACTCTCGGAGTTGGCCGTCGACCTCGACGCGGCGACCGACGTTCTCGAACGTGACGCCGCCGTAGGCGACGCTGCTGTCGGGTCCCGAGTAGATCGCCGCGGTCCCGCAGTCTGCCGCACGGGCGGTCGTCAGCGTCGCGTCGACGCCCTCCCTGAAGCGAAACGACTGGTCTCTGGCTCCCTTCGCGGTGACCCCGTGTAGCTTCAGATCGTCCATGTCGTCGAAGACGACGGCGTTCGTGAACTCGCCGTCGACGACGACGTTCGAGACGGTCGCGCCGTCGAAGCCGGCCGCGTACAGCCCCGAGCCGGCGGCCGTCGCGTCGTCGTCGGTCCTGATCGTGACGTTACTGATCGTCAGTTCCCGCCGGCCGTCCGCGACGTGGCCCAGCGAGATCCCTCGCGCGTTGTCGATACACGAGACGGCGTTGATCGTCAAATCCGCGACCAGCCCGCCGGTGTCGGCCCTGATGGCCGAATACCCGCAGCCGGTGATGTACCCGTTCTCGATCGTGATCGACTCGGTGCCGTCCCGGTGGAGGTGAACGCCGTACTCGGGACCGTTCGTCGGATCGATCTCGAAGTTCGTGAGCGTACAGTTCCGCGTCGGGGTCCCGTCGTCGGTGACCAGCGACTCCCGCTTCCCGTCCCACACGCCGTTCACACCGGTTCCCTCGTTCTGGTTGTCGAACTGGACCGGCGCGTCGGAGCCGCCCTCGCCGCCGCGGGTCGCCCAGTAGCCGTCCACGGTGACGTTCTTCGCGGAGACGACGTCGACGTGGTGGTAGTGGATCCGGTCGCCGTAGATCCCTTCCAGCCGGACGTTCTCGGCGTGGGCCGGCATGATCCCCGTCGATTCCGGCGCGTCGATCCGGAGATCGCGAACGCCCCAGTTCGACGCGCCGTCGTACCCCGTCGCGTCGAAGCCCCTGTTCGAGAGCAGTGCTCGCCCCTCCTCGCCCTCGGGACGGGGTCCCTCGAGGACCGTCGCTCGACCCGCGCCCTGCAGGATCGTGTCGTCGCCGATCAGCGGCGTCCGCTCGAGGAGGTAGCGACCCGGCGGGAAGTAGACGATCCCGCCGCCGGCCTCGTGGACCGTCTCGAGGAGGTCGTGAACGGCCGCTCCGACTTCGGTTTCGCCGTCGCCCTCGATCCCGTGAGCCTCGACGTTCCAGACGGGCGACTCCGCGGTGCTGGCGCGGGTCATCGTCGCCGCCTCGAAGTGACTCGTCCCGGGGACCGGCCGCTCGGCGCTCCCCCGACCGCCGAAGTAGACCCAGTCCCCGTCGGCCTCGTCCCACCGCCAGGTGATCCCCTGATCGGTGGCGTGGTAGAGTTCGTCGTCGTACTCGCCCGCTTCGGGTCGATCGGCGATCGGCCCGCGGACGATGGCGTGGCGATCGACCGCCTCGACAGTGTCGGTGTGGTCCCACTCCTCGCCGGGCTCGTACGTTCCCAGTCCGAGCCGCGGGGTTTCGTCGGCCACGTTCACTCGCCCCCGTAGTTTCGTCCGTACGACTCGCCGTACGCCGGCGACTTACTGAGCAGTCCACCGTCCGTACAGCCCGCAAGTACCACGCAGCCGCCCGACGCCGCGGCGAGGAGGTCCCGCCGCCGCAGTTCCGACCGATCCATACGGGCGGGTTCTCTCGAGCCGACATATAGGCCACGGGTCGGGCCTCGCCGTCCGTCGGACGGGAGCGCTACGTCTATTTGCGCCCGGTCCCAACCCGGACGCGTGCAACTGGTCGGCTACGAACCGAGCGGCCGGGGATCGGCGCTGCTGGTCAGCGACGGCGGCGGGGAAATCGACGCCCGCTCGCTCGCGGCCGGCGACGACCTCGCGTACTCGCTCGGGGACCGCCACTGTGCCGGCACGATCGACGAGTCGGGGACCCACGTCGCCTGCGATCGGCCGTCGACGCCCCACTGCGAGTACCACACCAGCACGTGGGTCTGTGCCCGCTGTACCGGCACCTGCCTGAAAGACGAGATGGACTGTGACGAGGACCACGCCGTCTACATCGCCGCATTCGCCCCGGACACGTTCAAGGTCGGCGTCACCAAACATCGGCGGCTCGAGACCCGGCTGCGCGAACAGGGAGCCGACCGGGGGGCCCACGTCCACACCGTCTCGAACGGCCGCATCGCGCGCGAACTCGAGGCCGAGATCGCCGAGCGGCTGGTCGACCGCGTCCGGACGCCGGCGAAGGTCGCCTCGCTCGCCGCGACCGTCGACGAGGCCGGCTGGGAGGCCGTCCTCGCCGAGTTCGACGTCATCGATCGGTACCGGTTCGACTACGGTATCGACCCCGACGCCCGGCCGGTTCGCGAGACGATCGCCTCGGGGACCGTCGTCGGCGTCAAGGGCCGACTGCTCGTGGTGCGGACCGGCGGGACGACCTACGCCGTCGACATGCGCGATCTCGTCGGCCACGACCTCGAGGCGAGGCGGACCGACCGGTCGCTGCAGTCGTCGCTCGGCTCGTTTGGCACCTGACGGCGACCTATAGTAGCCACTGAAGCGATCTACACACTGATCGCGAAGCAGTCGTGCGATCAGGTGTGCAATGACTTTCAGCGGCTACTATAGTATAGTGGCGGCGAGGCTACCCGCCGGATCCGGGTCGCGGCGAGCGATGATCGGCGGCCGCATCCGAGACATGGCAACCCTTTTCCCCGCCGCACCAGAATCCGAGGGTATGACGGACGACAACGAAGCACCCGACGACGGCGACGCCGGTGAGGAAAGCGAGGAGAAATCCTTCCGAGAGCGAGTCGAAGAGATCCGCGAGAAGCGCGCCGAAGAAGGAGAGGGCGAGGGCGAGCCCCCCGAGAGCCCGTTCGGCGGCGGTGGCGGCCCCGGCGGTCCCGGTGGTATGGGTGGCGGCAACCCGTTCGCACAGATGATGGGCGGCATGATGGGCGGCGGCCCCGGCGGTCCCGGTCCGGGCGGTCCCGGCGGCAGCGGACAGGACGAAAGCAACGAGGAACTCGTCCGCGAAGTCCGACAGATGCGCGACGAACTGCGCGACCAGACCCGCGCGCTCAAGCGGATCGCCGACGCGCTCGAAGACCAGTAACGCTCGCTCCGTTTTCGCCGTTTTCCGTTCCCGACAGCCCCGGCTTCGGCGCTACTGTCTGACTCGGAGCCGGCCGCGATCGTCGTAGCGGAAGCCGGCCGATTCGAAGGCCACCTCGACCGCGTCCTCGTCGACCTCGCCGTCCGTTCCGAGAAACGGCGTTTCGGGATCGGTACCGTTCCACTCGAGGCTCTCGGGGGTCCACTCCTCGGTCACCGGCGTGGCGACGGGCCGCGCGTGGCCGTGGAACACCTCGTCGACCAACCACTCCTTGTCGATCAACTGCGCGATGACGCGGCGGAACCGGGGGTTGCTAAACGGCGCGTCCCGCGCGTTGAACCCGAGACAGTAGAACGACCACGACGGCGACTCGAGGACGCGGGTACTGCCGGACTGATCGACGCCGGCGACGACGTTCGCCTCGAGGGGCGAGGTCGTCACGTCGGCGGTGTCGTCGACGACCCGCTGGGCGGCCGCCCCGGGCGGATCGACCCTGACGGTCAGTTCGTCGACGGTCGGTGCCGGGAGATCGACGCCCGATCGCAGCGTGAAGTGGCCGTCGAACCGCTCGAGCGTGAGTCCCTCGCCTTCGGTCCGCTCCGCGAACTGGAACGGGCCGCTCCCGATCGGCGGGACGTTCTCCGTCGCGACCGCTTCCGCGGTCCTCTGTGCGATGGTCGCACCCCCCGCGCCGTTCGCGCCGCCGGCCCGCTCGCGCCAGACGTGGGCGGGGAGGATCGGAACCAACAGCGCCCGCTCGCCCACCGGCCGGCCGGCGTCGATCCGCAACTCGACGCGATCGCGGTGGACGACCTCGATCGAGTCGACGGCCTCGACCAGCCCGCGGTAGCGGGGCGCGGGAGCGGCGGCCTCGGAGTCGTCGAGGCGCGTATTCGCGAGGAACCGATACGTAAAGGCGATATCTTCGGCCGTCATCGGCTCGCCGTCGTGGAACGGACAATCGGTCCGGAGTCGCACGTCGATCGTCCCGGCGTCCCACTCCCACGAGCGGGCGAACCAGGGCTCGATCTCGCCGTCGGCGGTCTCGGTCGCCAGCGAATCGTACAACAGATCGACGAACGGATCCTCCCCTCGATAGTCGACTGCGAGCGGATTGAGGTTCGACGTCGGCCGGGAATCGGTATGCGTGGCCCGCAGCGTCGAGACGTCCGGTGCCGGATCGATTCCGAGATAGCCCTGTGGGGTCGCGAGCGCGCGCTCGTCCCAGTCGAACCGATCGGTTCTGACCGCGCGGTGCTGGTCCGGGATGCAGATCGGAACGAACGGCTGCTCGATCGCGACCTGCTCGAGGACGTCCGTGACGGCCTCGCGGCGCTTCTCGCCCTCGAGTTGGCGCTGGGTCTCGAGGGAGTCGTCGACGGTCAGGTTGGTGTACCCGAAGGGGTTCTGCCAGCCGGATTCGTCGGTATAGACCGAGTGCAACGCCTCGTAGAGGAAGTCCGGATCGGTGCCGCCCGGATGTTCGGCGATCCAGACGTCGAACTCGTGATCGTACAACACCGTCCGGCGGAAATCGACCGGGGACCGGATATCGAACGAGACGTCGATGCCGACCGTCCCGAAGACGTCGGCCAACTCCCGGGAGAGCCGGATGCTCTGTCTGTCGCTGTCCGCGGGGAGGGTCGTGATCGTCAGCGAGAGCTGCTGGATGTTGTTCGGCACGAGAATGTCCCGGGCTTGCCGAATGCAGCCGCTGGTCGAGACCGTCAGTCCGGCCGCCGCCGCCAGAGCGCTCCGCCGGCTGATGCTCGAGCCGCCGTCACTCGGGCCCGTTCGGTTCGGTGCGGCTGGTCCTCCGTTCATTTCGTTCGTCTACCATAGTTGCAGAGCCACGATATAACAGTATTGCGCTCAGTCAACGGCCGGCGATCGCCGGACGGCTTCGCCGGCCGCCGGTTGTCACTCCTCCCGATACAGCCAGGGCAGTCGGTCGCTGAGCCCCTCGAGACGCTCCTCGAACAGGTCGGACAGTGACCAGCGGTCGACCAGTTTGTCCGAGAGGACGACGCAGGCTGCCGCGAGGACGAGTCCAGCGGCGACGTCGATCCCCCAGTGGATCCCGAGATACATCGTCGAGATCGCGACGCTCGCGGCCAACACGACCGCGATGGGGAACCACTTGGGGTACTCCGAACGCGTCATCGACGCGAACGCCGCGACGGTCGCCGACAGCGAGGTGTGCAGCGACGGGAAGACGTTGGTGTTGGCGTTTACCTCGCGGGTGAGATACTGGTACTGGGGGTTCGTGTCGTACAGCATCCGCTCGGTGAGTTCGGCCGGCATCACGTTCCGCGGGCCGTACGCGATGATGAGGATGTACAGGACGAGCCCGATCGCGTAGTTGAGGGCGTAGGCTGCCAACAGCCGTCGAAAGATCCGCGTGTCCGAGAGCATGAAATACGCGATGACCGGAAAGATCAGCAGGAACGTGTAGCCGAAGACGTAGACGGACGCGAAGTACGCCGTCAGCTCCGGCGTCTCGACCGACTTGAACAGGAGGATGAACTCCCCTTCGACGTTGTAAAACGTCGCGGTCAGATGGATCCCGATCTCTCGGGAGAGCTTCGGACCCGCCTGTCTGGCGACGCGGTTTATTAACAACACGACGAGCAACACGGCGATGACCGGTCCGTTCGTCCGCAGGCGGTCACGCCACTCGGCTCGAGTCCGAACGAGGCGATCACGGCCGATAAAGACGAGGACCGAGATCGGGAGCAAGATCCCGATAACGAGGGCGACCTGTGTCAGCACCTCGGCGAGCATCGCTGTTAGTAGCCTCCAAGCAATCGTCCGTTATCATCGTATCGGAAGCCGGCCGTCTCGAAGGCCGATTTCGCGGCCTCGACATTGAGACGACCGTTCGAGCCGACGAACGGCGTCACCGGATCTTCGCCGCTCCACTCGAGGGTCGCCGGGACCCAGTCGTCGGTCACCGGCGTCGCGGTCGGCGTCGCGTGATCGTAGAAGACCTCGTCGACGATCGTCTCCTTGTCGATCAGTTGCGTGATCGCCCGACGGAAATGGGGATTACTGAGCGGGGCGTTGCGGACGTTAAAGCCGACGTAATAGAAGATCCGGTGAGGGGAAGACAGCTGGCGGACGTCCGGGGTGTCGGGGATGGCTCCGAGCGAGTGTGCGTTGAGCATCGAGGCCGTCAGATCCGCACCCCCGTCGTCGACCCGCCTGATTGACGACGTACTTCCGGGATCAACGGTGAACCGGATCCCGCCGGGGACCGGCTCGCCGAGGTCGACGTCCTCCCGCAGCGTGAAGTGATCCTCGTACTGGCCGAGAATCAGCTGGTCGTCCTCGGTGTGGCTCTCGAACCGGTAGGGGCCGCTCCCGACCGGCGGGATATGATCCCCGGTGACGGCCACCCATCGGCCCTGTGGCGCGGAGAACTCGCCGTTTGCCGCCCGTTGATCGATCAGTTCCTGCCACACGTGTTTGGGGAGGATCGGCACGGTCAGTGCCCGTCGCCCGGCCGGCGTTTCGCCCCGCAGGGAGATCGTCAGCCGACGGTCGTCTTCGGCCTCGATCGATTCGACCATCTCGACTTGCCCTCGATACCTCGGGGCCGGCGAGTCGGGCGCACGTCCGAGCGACGTGTCCTCGAGGAACCGGTAGGTGAAGGCCACGTCGGACGCGGTCAGTGGCTCGCCGTCGTGAAACCGACAGTCCTCTCGGAGCGTGATCGAGACGGTCCGTCGCTCGCCGTCGACGTTCGCGTCGCTTTGCTCGCCGTTCGTGTCGTCGTTCCGCGTCGAGGACCACTCGACCGACTCGGCGAGCCAGGGGACGAGTTCGCCGTTGCGCTCGCTCAACAGCGAGTCATAGAGCAGATCGATCGTCGTCTCCCGCCCTCGTGCCGTCGCCGAGAGGGGGTTGAGGTTCTGCGTCACGCGACTGTCGGTTACGAGGGCATGGAGCCGGTCGTCACCCTCGAGCCCGAGATAGCCGTGTCGGGTCGGGAGCGTGCCCTCGTCCCAGCCCTCGAACTCGTCGGTCCGCGCGACGCGGCGCTCGTCGGGGAAACAGATCGGTTCGAACGGTTTCTCTTGAGCCAGGCCGTGTAGGACCGACCCGAGACGTTGCTTTCGTTGCTCGCCGTCGAGTCGACGCTGTTCCTCGAGGAGGGTGTCGAAATACATGTTGGCGAACCCGAAGGGGTTCTGCCATCCTCGTTCGTGGGCGAACGTGGAGTGGAGGGCGTCGTAGAGGAAGTCCGGGTCGTAGTCGGCTGGGTGGCGGCCGACGTAGAGATCGAACTCGTGGTCGATCAGGACGGCTTTCAGTAGCTCCGATGGCGAACGCATGTCCAGCGAGACGTCGACGCCGGCGGCCTCGAGGTTCGCCTCGAGCCGACGAGCGATCTGGACGTTTTGCCGGTCGGCGTCGGCCGGCAGCGTCGCGATCGAGAGCGTCAACTGGTTGTCTCCCGCCTGTTCGACGACGTTTCGGACGCTGTCGATACAGCCGCTCGTCGTCACTGCAGCACCGGCCGCGCCGGCGGCCAGAAACGAGCGCCTGCTAACGCCGTCGTCGGGCGAAGATGGGGACCAATTCATTCCGTTTGCTTGCACCTCTTTGTCTGCGATATATAACAGTACTGCGTACTACTGTCGAATACGTGGACGGGTAAAGAATCTTTTCAATCGACGGTACATTCGCCGTCGCCAAGGGCTTGTGTCGCGTTCGCAGGGAACACGACACCGACCGACCGTTCCGGAGCGCAACATGGATACGTCGACCGACGAACACACGCGTATGGACATCGCGGCCGAGCGGATCGAGCGCCTCCACGACCTCGCTCGAGCGGCGGCCGCGGACGGCGAGGACGACCGCGCTCGGAACTACGTCCGACTCGCCCGGCGCGTCGCGGAGCGCAACCGACTCTCACTCCCGCGGCGGTTCCGCCGGTTTACCTGCGACCGGTGTGACGCCTATCTCCGGCCGGGGACCAACGCCCGCGTCAGGCTACAGGACGGCCACGTGGTTATCACCTGTGACTGCGGTGCCCACGCCAGATATCCCTACGAGGAGTGACCCGGTGTCGACGCGCTCGCGCGGGCGCGACCCGATTCCGAATCCGAATCGCGAAGATTGAAACGGCTCGCTTCGTTACACGGGGCCATGGATACAGCAGAACGCAAACGCCGCGCACACGATCTCGACGTCACCGTCTGGGTCGGCAAGAGCGGTGTCGACGCCGTCGTCGACGAACTCAACGACCAACTGGACGATAGAGACCTCGTGAAGGTGAAGTTCCTGCGCGCGGCCCGTGCCGGGGGTTCGACCGCGGAGAAGGCCGCCGACCTCGCGGACCGCGTCAGCGCCGATCTCGTCGAGACGCGCGGTCATACCGCGGTGCTGTACCGATGACCGGCGGTGCAGTCGGCGTGTCGTCGCCCGGGATCGTCCTGGGCGTGATCGGCGAGGCGCTCGAGGGCGCGGGGCTCACGGCGGCCCAGGCCGGTGTCGCCGAGAGCGCGATTCGGTTCGTCGTCGCGCTTGCGGCGATCTGGCTCGTCGGGCGACTCGTTTTCATCCCCCTGGTCGGTCGCGCGCTCGACCGGCGCGAACTGGACGAACACGCCAAGAACCCGCTGTTGATGCTCACGCGGTTCGGGGTCGCCTTCCTCGCGTTCGCGGTCGCATTCGGCTTCGCCGGCTTCGGGAACTTCCTGGTGTCGATGGCCGGCATCGCCGCGGCCGGCGCGCTCGCGATCGGGCTGGCGATGCAGGACGTGATCTCGAACTTCGTCGCGGGCGTGTTCATCTACACCGACAAGCCGTTCCGGATCGGCGACTGGATCGAGTGGGACGACGGGACCTACTCCGGCGTCGTCGAGGACATCAGCCTCCGAGTCACCCGCGTGCGAACGTTCGATAACGAACTGCTTACCGTCCCCAACTCGGCGCTGACCGACGGCGTCCTCAAGAACCCCGTCGACGCCGACAAGCTCCGCCTGAAGTTCGTCTTCGGGATCGGGTACGACGACGACATCGAGCGGGCGACCGAGATCATCGTCGAGGAGGCCGAACGCCACCCCGACATCATCGACGATCCCGCGCCCTCCGTTCGACTGACGGAACTGGGCGACTCCGACGTCGGTCTCCAGTCGCGGTTCTGGATCTCGAACCCGTCGCGGGCCGACTTCGTCCGGACTCGCGGGGAGTACGTTACCGCCGTCAAACGCCGCTTCGACGAGGAGGGCATCGACATCCCCTACCCCGTCCGCACCCTCGAGGGCGGACTCCGCTTCGAGAGCGACGACGGACGGAGCATCGTACAGCCCGCGGAATAGCGGTTACCACTCCTCGACGGTCGTGTTTTCGGACGGTTCGAACGCGAACCGATCGTCCTCGAGACCGACGTTGAACGCGATCGACTCGTACTCCATGCGCAGCTCGTAGCGGTCGCCGCTCGGGGTTTCGTACACCAGTCGCTCTTTCAGCGGGTAGTCGTACGCCGTATCGATCCAGAGGCGCTGCTCGACGACGTCGATCTCGTCCGTCGGGTCGCTCGTCTCCAGCGGGTAGACGAACTCGGTGTCGCCGACGATCAGGGACACGTCGCGTTCGACGGTCTCGTTTTTCGCCTCGACGGCGAGGACGTGGGCCTCTCGGTCCGCGATCCGGTCGGTGCCTCGGTACTCGAGGTCGTAGTGGCTGCTGATGTTTGCCGCCGTCTCGGCCCGACTCGACCGGACCGCCTCGCTATCGAACTGTCCGTCAGTCTCGAAGTGCTGAGCGACGTCCGCGTCGGGATAGTAGTACCAGTTGTCGGTGGCGTTCGACACGTACCTGTTCCCGACGACGACCGGGTCGGAGGCCTCGACGACTTCGCTTCGCTCGTCGACGTAGGGTCGTCTCTCGATCCGGAGGACTTCCGTCACGGTTCGGTTCCCGTCGGTCATTTCGACCCGTCGCACGCCCCGGAGGTCCTCGAGGTCCTCGCTGTGGACGTACGCACCCTCGAAGATCGCTTCGGGGTCCGGGTCGTCGGCATCGCTTTCGGGGTCCTCGAGCGCCACGCAGCCGGCCAGTAGGAGTCCGACGGCCAGAACGACGAGCAGGACGCCGAGTCGACGATCTGTCATTATCGGAGTCACTCGGACAGTAGTAGTAATTGTTACTCTTCCGTCGTCGGCTCGAAACGAACGACCCTCGTCGGGAAACGGCCGGGAGGACGGCTCGAACGACAGTGAGAGCCGTCCGACCCGGGGGAGGGCAGGCGGCTACCCGGTACGACCGCGAGCGCCGGAGGCGCGAGCGGGCCGACGACTGACGTGAAGTGAGCAGCGCGAACGGAACGGACGGAGGAGTGCTTTTGATCGAAATTTTACTCTGCAGGCGCGGCTTCGCCGCGCCTTCGGTAAAATTTCGTTGCGTATGAATGGTGGACGACCGCGATTGCCCGGCGTTCCGACCGGGGGAATCCCGGTTGCCTTCTCCACCCCGCGACCCGGCGAGCGACAGGTGTCCGGCGGTCCACTGCTCGCTTCCGCGCCTGATGGGCTGTCGCCGGCTAACCACGATGGGTCGTCCCTGCGGACGGCCATCGTGGACCGCTGTCCCCGACGGACGAGGCTTCCATGTTGGCTCCCGGGGCCCCGGTCGGTCTGACCGGACGCCCGCGGCGTTCGGTCCCCGCTAATGACCATAGCGCGGGTAACGAGCAGGGCCAAACTGCCCGACCTAGTCCACTTCCGTGTAGGAAGTGAGAACTTAAGGGCCTTTCGTCTCCATCGCTCGAGTCCCGTGGCGGCGGCCTCGTCACGCACGCCCCAGAAGTTCCGACCGGTCGGGAACCGGTTTTCGGAATCGACGGTGGTGTTCCCTCGAGTTCAGGCTTCCTTTCACCATATATATTCACTCGAACACCACAAATGGCTTTCAACTGGGTAATGATGTGCCAAGATAGCGTTATATCGTGCGAATACTCACACTCGAGTGAACGATGAAATCCCAGTCCTGCCGTCCGACCGACGGCCGATCGGCGGCCGGCCCGCGGTCGGGAGAGCGCCGTGGAGGTATCGATCGCCGCCGCTCGAGCGTGTCCCGACCGGTCGTCGCACCCGGAGTTCCATGACGGTGTCCGGCTTCCAGTCTCCGCTCGCGGACCTGCCCCGCGGCCCCGACGGCCTCGCGACGACCGACGACGCGCTGTCGCGGCTCCGTGACCGGCTGCCGGCGTTTCTCGAGCGCGTGCTGGTCGACGCCGGCGCGGACGGGTTCGTCGTGCCGCTCGACGGCGGCGTCGAGACGGCGCTGACCGCGACCTTCGCCGTCGACGCGGCGGGAGCGGACCGCGTAACGGGGCTCGTGATGCCGGCGTTTCTGAGCCACGAGGCGACCTCCCGCAACGCGGAGGCGGTCGCGACGTCGCTGGGGATCGATCACAGTCGCCTGCAGCTC
The DNA here is from genome assembly GCF_001953745.1 of Natrinema saccharevitans. Lineage (NCBI taxonomy): Archaea > Methanobacteriati > Methanobacteriota > Halobacteria > Halobacteriales > Natrialbaceae > Natrinema > Natrinema saccharevitans. The sequence goes on along the minus strand of NZ_LWLN01000001.1, from coordinate 2,153,216 downwards.
CAGCCGGTCCTGGCGGCGTTTCAGGAAACCATCGGGGGGTCGTCCGGGCCGGCCGACGACCCGGTCGCGACCAACAACGCCCTGTCGCGGCTCCGGATGACCTGTGCCTACTACGTCGCGAACGCGACGAACGCGCTCGTCGCGAGCCCGATCAACCGCACGCAGTACCTCCTCGGGTCGGTCGCCAAACACGGCGAAACGGGCGCCGACTGCCTCCCCTTCGCCGGTCTCTACCGGACCGAACTCGAGGCGCTCGCTCGAGCCGTCGGGATTCCCGAGGACCTGACGGTCGAAACGTCGGGCTCGCCGTTACATCCCGGCGAATCGCCGGCGACGGCACTCGAGATCGATCCCGAAACCGTCGATCGGATCCTCCGTCGCAGGATCGACGAGGGCGTCGACGTGCCGACCGTCGCCGACCGGACCGGCGTCGAGGCCGAGACCGTCGAGCGACTCGAAGCGTGGGTCGAGCGGACGCGTCACAAGCGCCGTCGGCCGACACGACCGTCCGCGGCGACCTGACGGCGACCGGTCACTCGACCTCGGTCTCGCGCCCCCTCGAAGACCCCGTCGAAGCCGCCGGCCCAAATCTGTCGTATGCCGAGTCTTGGTACCAAATATATCTGGCGCCGGCGGGAGGAAAAGACCCATTAGCGCTCCGACACACCGTTCGTCCATGGGACTCGGCAGCACTGCAAAGAAGATTCAGGGCCTCTCGGATCGAGCCGAAGCGATGTACAAGCAGGTACAGAAGCTTCAGGACCGGATCACCGGACTCGAGGAGGAACTGGACGAGACTCACGACACGGTCACGCGCATGGACCACCAGCTCACCGAACAGCGAGCGCTCTTGCTCGCGATCGCCGAGGAGCAAGGGATCGACGGCGAGGAGATCCTCGCGGAGGCGGCCATCGACGAGGCCGAACTCGAAGACGAGGAAGCGGTGACGGACGACGCCGACTCGGCGGCGGCCAACGAGGAGGCGACCGCCGGCGAAACGGCGAGCCAATAACGCCGACGCGAGTTCGGCTCCTCCGCCCTTCGGTCCGAGACGGCTACTTTCGGGACAAGAGCTAACCATGGGGGCGACTTTTGCCAGTACGATGACGACCCACGAGGAGCCGGTCGACTCGATCCTCGAGACGATCGGGCGAACGCCGCTCGTCCGGCTACAGGACGGCCCCGCGTCGGTGCCGATCTACGCCAAACTCGAGTCGTTCAACCCCGGAGCCAGCATCAAGGACCGCATCGGGAAGTACATGCTCGAGCGAATGCTCGAGCGCGGCGACGTTCCCGCCGGCGGGACGATCGTCGAACCGACGGCCGGCAACACCGGGATCGGGCTGGCGATCGCGGCAGAACAGCTGGGGCTCGAGGCGGTCTTCGTCGTCCCGGAGCGGTTCAGCGTGGAGAAACAACAGTTGATGGCCGCGCTCGGCGCGGAGGTCATCAACACGCCGACCGAGGACGGCATGGACGGTGCCATCGCCCGGGCACGGCGACTGGCCGACGAACTCGAGGGCGCCGTCGTCCCACAGCAGTTCTCGAACCCGCTGAACGCCGAAGCTCACTACGAGACGACCGCCCCCGAGATCTACGACGCGCTCGAGGGACGAGTCGGTGCCGTCGTCGCCGGTTGCGGAACGGCGGGGACGCTCATGGGGATCGCCCGCTACGCGCTCGAGCAGGACCCCCAGACGCACGTCGTCGCGGTCGAACCCGATGGCTCGGTCTACGGCGAACTCCTCGGCGACGAACGCGAGGAAGACGAGTACAAAATCGAGGGGATTGGCACACACGACACCGCCACTAACGAACTGTTCGATCCCGAACTGGTCGACGCCGTCAGCGCCGTCTCGGACCGCGACGCCCACGACGAACTCGTCCGCCTCGCCCGCGAGGAGGGCCATCTGGCCGCCTCGAGCGCGGGCGCCGCGAGCGTGGCCTCGAAGCAGGTCGCCGACCGGATCGCTGACGGTGACCTCGACGTCCCCCACGAGACCGTCGTCACGATCTTCCCGGACTCGAGCGAGCGCTACCTCTCGAAGGGCATCTATCGGTCGTTCGAGGACTGGACGTCGTAGCTAGACGCCGCCATCGCGACGCTTCCGGTCGTCCTGTTCGATAGCGATCCCGACGCGTCCCGGTCGACGACCGCCCTGGTCGAGGATCCGACTCGAACACCTCGAGTCAGTCGTCGACGACCGCATGCACACGACGCTCGAGGACGCGCTCGCGGACCTTCGAACTGCATCGACGACGGCCTCGTAAGGAATCTCCTGAGTCGCCAGCTCAGGCGACGAGCCGGCGGTGCTGGACCTTCATACACCGGTCCTGTACGACGGCCCGACCCGCCGTCTCCGCGCGGGCCGCTGCCTCGTCGTCGCGGATCCCCTGCTGGGTCCAGATGACGTCGACGTCATCGCGCTCGAGGGCTGTGTCGACGATCCCGCCCACCTCCTCGCTGGGCCGAAAGATACAGACGACGTCGATCTCTTTCTCGACATCGGCTACCGAGTCGTAGACCTCGCGGCCGAAGATTTCCTCGGCGTAAGGATTGACCGGGATCACGTCGTAGCCGTGATCCAGCAGGTACTTCGGCACGTCGTGGGCTGCCTTGCCGGGCGTACTCGAGCAGCCGACGACGGCGATGGTGTCGTACTCCAGAATCTCCTCGATCTCCGCTGCGGTGTCGACTGGCATGCGACCCGAGTATATGCGCTCCCCGCTGAAACGTTTCGGGTCGCTCGATTAGGGAACGATCGGACTCGGGTCGTGCGACTGTCGCGGAAGAACGGGCCCAGCGGACGCGAACGGAGCCGGGTGTTTGGAGCCAGTTACCCCGAGAAACCGGCGGTCCGGATCTCGGGCTCCTCGTCGTCGGCCGTCTCCTCGAGTTCGACGACGGCGTCGAACAGCTGTTTGAGCGTGTTCATGGTCTGGTCGTCGTGGGCCGTCGAGTCGATGACGTAGACGCCCATGGCGTCGGCGCTCTGGATCCGGCCCGTGAAGACGTGGAGGAACCGAAAGACCGTCTGGAGATCGGAGTACATCAGCAGCGTCGACACCGAGTGCAAGAGAACGCGATTCTGGGTCAGCCCGCGGGTCTCGTAGAACTCCTGGAGGAACTCCGAGAGCTTGATCCCGATGCCGGTCATGTCGACCGGGGAGGAGGCGTACTTGATCCGCGGGTCGTCGTCGATCGTCCCGATACCCCGTTGTTTGGTGACACAGTCGACGACGCCGATATCCGGTTCGACGCCCTCGCCGACGTGGTCGTCGAGGCTCTCGAGGACCTTGTCGGCACTGTCTTTGGTGGTGACGACGATCGAGCCGTCACCACGGGCCGCACCGCTCGCGAGGATATCGAAGGCGATCCGCCGTTTCCCCGTCAGTGGCGGGCCCGCGACGAGTACGTTCGTCCCCGGATCGATTTCGACGTCCGGAAGGACATCTGCGAGGTCATACATACGGAATGCTCACATCCATCGCCGTAACGACGAGCTGGTACCACAGCCCACTCCGACTGCCGGCGTGTGGTATGAAGATACGCGAAGCGGCTTATAGTACTTTTGATAACGTAGCTGGCGTCTCGTACGGTCTCCGAGCGCGGAACGAAGGAGGGGGCGACGGTTCGGTCCCCACTCGCTGGGTGAGCTGGCTCCAATCAGTCGCCCCGTGTGTGCGATGCGTGTCCTACACCAACAGAGTGACCTCGAGGGCTGCTCGACCGATAATAAACGCCAACGCGGCCAGGAACATCCCGTACTTCAGCCGCGACTGGCCGGTCGTCGGGTCCGCGAAACTTTCGTAGGCGGCGAGTAACATGACGGCGTCGGCCGGCGCGACGACGAGCAGGTACGCGACGCCGAAGTTGCCACGGAGGAACGGAACCGGGCTGGCGACGACGGCGACGACCAGCAGGACGGCGGCGACGATCAATGCCTTCCGCTCCCCGATCGCGATCGGAAGCGTGTTCAACCCTTCCTCGCGGTCCCCTTCGATGTCCTCGACGTCCTTGATGATCTCCCGAGTCAGCGTGGCGATCGCCGCCAGCACGAAGAGGATCACTGCCGGCGCGATCTCGCCGACCGCCGCGGCCCCAAAAAGGAACGTGCTGCCGACGAGATACGCGACGAGCGCGTTCCCGAGGCCGGGCAGCCCCTTGAAGAACTCGGTGTACGCGACCAACGCGAGAAGGTTGACGCCCGCGATGCCGATCGCCGCCGGGGGAAGCGTCACCGCAAGCGCGACTGCGCCGGCGAAGAGGAAGACGCTAAAGGCGAGCGCCCCGGGAGCACTCACCGCACCCCGGGGGATCGCCCGCTCCGGCTGATTGATCCGGTCGATCTCCCGATCGAAGTAGTCGTTGATCGCGTTTCCCGCCCCGACCGCCAGCCCCGTGGCCACGACCGCCGCAGCGACCGCGAGCGGCTCCTCGGTCACGCCGCCCGCGACGAAGGCCCCGATGAACGTCAGGGCGCTCGCCGCGATTACGTTCACCGGCCGCGTCAACTCGAGCAACCCGCGACCCGTCTCACCGACAGTCATACGCTCGAGTGGTCATGCGGGCTGGTTAAACGGTCCGGTCCGGGCCCAGAACGGCTCCGCTCGGATACGACTATGCGCGTCGCTTGCATGATCCACGACGGCGAAGAAGGCGTCGTCTCGGTCGGCCGGCGTCTCAGCGCCACTCCTCGAGATCACAGAGTACGTCGGCCTCGACCTCGAGCCATTTACTCACCCGATCGTCACCGCTCGCGTCGGCCGGTACGGCAGTCCAGTTCCCCACGTCGTCCGAGAGCAACTCGAGGGGCGTCGCGCCGGATTCGACCTCGTCTGGGACGGGGGCTTCGGTCTCGCTCATGACACACGTAGCCGTTGCAGCTACAAAACAAAGACCCCCGCAGCTGATTGTCACCGACTGAAAATTCTCGAGCGGCGAGCGTGGCGGTGTCTATCGAAACTAGTTCGAATCGAGTGACTTATATGGACACGTCGGAAATGAACTCGTGCGGGCGCTTAGCTCAGCCTGGACAGAGTACTTGGCTTCGGACCAAGCTGCCGCGGGTTCAAATCCTGCAGCGCCCATCATTCTGCGTGACGGGCAACATTTGGCAGACGGCGGTACGGCGCTTATAAAGGAACCCCTCTTCGGCCGTTTTGATTTCATCACGTTTCGGAACGGGGGTCGCCGGTGTCATGCGATTCGCTTGCATTTGAATGACAGCGCGGGCACATACGCTCTTCCGTCGGAGATTGTTGATACAACTCTCCAAAGAAGGGTTGGAACAGAAACCGGCCGTTTGATCGCCTATCGACCAGATACTATCCTCGCTCAATTCCCCGCAGAAGCGCAAGACGGCTCTCCATCAACAATGTGCTACGCAAGAGCGAACTAGGATTTCGGGGGTCGTGTGTACGAGCATGCGAATCAGAACCGACGGCGACTACGCGTACCGACGGGACGCGATTGAGCGGGCAGTTGACTTCTACGACTGCAACAAGACGAAAGCGGTCGTCAGCGCCTGCGACGACGTACCGACGTTCGTCCAGGCCGCCCGCGAGGTCCTCGAGCGCGAGGACCTCACGCTCGAGCAGCGGCGGGAGATCGCCGAGACGCTGTCGACGCGAGCGATGACGTTCGATATCGAAGACGAGATCGTCGTCACTACAGAGTGAATCAGTCCCTCGAGAAACGCTGGCGGGAGCCAGCGTTTGAGCCCCCTTTCGATGGTGGGAATCAATCGGTGGGTTCTGAGATCGCTGTCAATGTGGCCATTGGCGTCGGAACGATCTCATCGGCGAGGTGCCGCTTGTCTCGGAGTCGGCGGATTCTGTCGGGAACGACTGAATCGTGCCTCGCCGTCCGTGACTTCAAGTTAGACGACAATAGCCCTGTTGGCCATCCGAATTAGAAACAAGCAAACGGTGCCGGTTAGACACTCTCTCCGAAAAGATCGAGTCGATCGAAATCTTCGCTTGTTCAGTCCCGCGGTGATCACCGCCCCCGTGCCACCGGAGTAGCGGGAGATCACTCGAACGGACCATCTTGTCCCGGAGGATCGTGCAACCCGAGCGGCCGTGGGGCCGGTAGACGGCGAAACAGTACCAGCCGTCGTGACGCAGGAGTTTCTCGTGGTACTCGCGGTAGACCTTCCGGTTGCCGGGCTGGCCGTCCGCGTGTTCGTGCATCGTCGATTTGATCTCGACGGGAGTCCCGTTGCCGAACCGGGCGTCGTGCCAGCTCGCCCGCTCGAGGTCGAACCGGCGCTTCTCAGCCATTCGCTTCTCGACGGCCGTCCCGAAGTGGTTCGCGCGCTTCGAGCGGTTCACGGTCCCTCCGGTCGTCTCGCCAGCGACGATCCGCCCGAGCGGGGCCGTAGGTGAAGAACCCGGCGAGTAGGAGCGACAGGACCGCAACCGACCACGCGCCTTGTCCGAGCGCGAACACCGCGACGGCGATCGCGACGCCGATCAACCCGAGGGTCTGTCTCGAGAACACGCCCCGCTCGAGGTCGCGCCGTCGTACTGGACGACCATCGACGAGGTATCGCCGTCCATAGGACGGTCAAGACTCAGCAGAGCGACGTTTGCTTGCTGGAAGCGGTCGCTCGTTACGTTAGAGTCCCCGGAGAGATCGGGCCATCCCCTCGACGGACCGAAGCTCGTCAGTGGTCAGTTCGCCGGAATCGTGCTTAGCGTACACGTCAGAGGCGAACCCAGAGGGATAGTTCTCCTGCATGGTAGCCGCCTGCTCCTGAAGCGCAACCCATTGGGTATGCCAGCGCTCCTCGTCAAATACCATCTGACTGTGCAGACTCGGCGGGGCATCGTTGTAGGCCCGGTTAATCCACGTTTGAGAGGACAGAGAAGCCCCGCTAAAAGAGGTCCGACCGCTTTTGCCACGGTCGACGTTATAGACGTTCTCGGTGTTCTCACCGATCACGATGTCTCCCTCGTCGTTCAACTGGTCGATTTTCGGGTTGTATCCGAACCAGAAGTTGTCTCCACCAGTGGACGAGGAAATGGCGAATTCGATGTTCGCAGACTCGTACTCGTAGGCACTGCCGTTAATCAGCGTTGCCTCGACAGTCCCAGTCCCACCAGCAGGACGGGGCGTCTGCCCGATTCCGCCCCCGCTGCTAACCTCGTGCATCACGCGGCCGACGTACGTGTTCGAAATCTCCGAATCGTTCTCGGAGACGTTGCCGATGTACGAGAGCTGTGCCTGTTGGCGGGACCAGTCCTCGAGCATCTTGGCTTGCCGAGTCGAATAGTAGTCCTGAATCGCCTCTTGAGCAGCAGTGTCGGCCACCGTTGCCGATTTGTTGTTTTCGTAGGCTTCGGCGATTGCGTGCTTGGCCTCGAGGGAAGCGATGGACTCGGAGTCCTCGAGATAGTTGTTAATGTCCGTCTCGAGGCTCACCCAGTCCTCCCAGATTCCCTGGCCTTGGACGTGGAGATCGACTTTCGTCTCTTTGGCCGTTTGCTCAGTATCGACGTATTCGGTCGACGCCTGTTTCGTACAGGAGAAAACCCACCAGTCGACGGCGTCGTACATGCAGCCCTCGCTTTCGCTCTGGGCCGCTGCCGGTTCCGCTGCCCCGATCGGTGCGACTATCGAGCCGACCAGGAGGAACGCGAGCAGCACCGTGAACGCGCGGTGGGCTACTCGACATGGATAGCCTCTCGCCGAATCCCGGCGGCCTCGAGCGTACTCAGAATCCGATCCGTCTCCGAGCCGTCCGCGAAGCCCTCGAGAACGATCCGAGGGTCGTCGCTGCCAGTTTCGTTCATTTGAGGGACCTCACTTGTAGGCGATCAGGTAGAATGCTGCGCCGTTCAGGAACACCGTGAACCAGCCGACGTACCACATCGACTCGAGGGTCACGGCGACAGCGGGCACGAGCGCGCCGAGAACGTTCAGGATCACGGCCAGCAGCATCACGACCGTCTCAACGTCCGTGTAGTCCTCTGGCGTGTTTTCGTTCGTGAGCCAGCCGATGAGCAAGACCCCCATCGAGATAATGAACGCGTAGGTGACCTCGGTGCCGTGGGCGCTGTAGAGCGCGTCGGTCAGCGCGAAGTTCAGCGGCTCGCTGAACTCGAGGGAGCCGACCGCGCCGATCGCGAACGAGGCCAGCACGAAAATCGGCGCGAGAACGCTGTCTGTCAGGTCGATCCCGTCCTCCCGACGCACGGTGTCGGGGACGTACTTCTGTGGTAGGCTAAGAGCCATACGCTCGGTCGGCAACCCGCCTCTCCGAAAAACCTCGGAATAAAGGGATACTCCCCTTGGGGTACCCACTTGGAACCCAGAGAGTCACGAAGTTTTATGAGAAGGCGGGTTGCCCGCCGGATATGGCGCTGAACAAACTGCGACAGATCGACCGCGATTCGGTCGGCATCACGATGCCGAAAGACGACATGCGCATCGAAGGCCTTCTCGACGAGGACGGCGAGATCGACGGCGACTATCACATGCACATCCGTCACGTCGACGACGGCCAGTGGTCCCTCGAGTTGGTCGAGGAGATCGAGGCGAAATGAGCGACCGATGAACTCAGCTGTGTTCATCGATCCAGCGGCACCACTCGTAGAAGTCGGCAGCGCCGCACTGGTCAGCGATGTTCCGAAGGGTTCCGATTCGGATTTCGTCGTGTTGTGGAACGTCGACGAGACGGACCTCTCCGGTATCTTCGTTTTCGTACCGGAGTCGAACGTGGCTACCACGGCGCGAAACCGGCGTATAGCCGAACGAGGTCAGCACTTTGACGACCTCGCGGCCGGAGAATGTCGTTCGAACCATCCGTTACCGCATGAACTCCGGCCGGTCGTCTTCGTCGACGGCTGCGAGATCGCCCTCGGTGAGGTCGAATTCTTCCTCGAGGAAGGCATCGGGATCGTCGATGGGTTCGCCGCCGTCCTCGTGCAGTTCGAGAACTTCGGCCAGCTGGGCGAGCGCCTCGGCGCGGGTGTCGCCGCCGCGGGCGAGTCCCGTCTCGAGATCCTTGGCGGTGACGCTCCCGTCACTCTCGTAGTAGAACTCGATACCCTCGGAACGGCCGTTGCGCGTTCCACTCGCCATGTACGTGGGAATAGTGGGAATACGACCATAAGCGTTCGTACTGAGACACCCGAAGCGGTGTCCTCGAGTCCGACCCCACGGGTCGCGCTCAGATGTATACGGAGACCTCGATGTATGCACCCTACCGTGGGCTGTGGGCCGCGCGGGTGCATAGAATCAGACCCGATCCGGCCGGCCCCCGCCGTGATCACGCCGGCGGCCCGATCTCCATTCATAAAGGACCGACCGGTCGCTCACCCGCGAGCGACGCGAACCGACCCCCCGTGCATACCTTCGCTTAAACCATGACCAAACGCACCAGCCTGAAACTCACCGACCAACGTCAGCTGAAACTCGAGCGCGCGAGCGAGATCGTCGCTGAAGACGACCTCGACGACCCGCCGATGTCCGTCGTCATCGACGCCGCGCTCACGCACCTAATCGAGTCTGAACAGAACATCGACGATGCTCGAGGCGAGTACGATCCCGAGACGATTCAGGCGATCGCAAATACCTGTGGTTGGACTTCGATACCGGACAACCATCGAAAATTGATGGCGATGAAAGATTCGGAAGACAAATTTATAGTTGATCCATCGTCCCATTTGAGTGGGGGGCTCTGGTTAATCGCTGGACTGCGTCGGCTTCGACCGTTAGAACTAGTGGAATGAAGCGGGAAACCGCCGATGGTCTATGTCGAAAATTTCCCGCTTCACGAGCAAAGTCGTTCAGTTAGCTAAAAATGCTGTCGCCGAGTATGCGGTGGTGTCGCTGCATTGTCTGCGGGTTTACTCAACCTATTTATAAAAAGAACGGATGTGAGTTATCCGTTGACTTCGTAGTCAGTAATGACGTTTTCGCTACCGTCAACTGTGCCAATAACCTGAATCGTGTCTCCGGATGAACATCCGTTTATTGTATAGGAGTTACCAGCACTGGGGCTGCTCCACTCTTTCGAGTCACTGCACCCACTAACGTTGATTTTGTCAGCTCGCTCAACTGAGTTTATCGTTACCGTTACGTCAGTATTACTACCTGACGAATCCTCGTCGAACGAGATACCAGCTTGCGCGTTCGCACTTTGTCCTTGACCGAGGTCCAGCACAAAGGCTGCGATTACAGCCGCGAGAATGACGGTAATCGCAACCATGAGGATGGCCCCGATCACGGGGGAAACGCCACGTTCGTCGTCATGAATCCAGTTACCGATGTTTTCTAATTTCATTTGCGTATACCTCGTTATGTGTGGTCCGAGTAATCGGTGACAACGTTAGTGCTGCCGTCAACTTCGCCGATCACTTGGATGGGTTCACCGTTACAATCTTCACCGCTGGAATACGACACCGTGGCACTGTCACCAGCACCTTGGAAACCACTCCCGTCAGTGCCCCCTTGGACCTTGCCAGAACACTCGACCTGAAGATCATCAGCACGGGAGACGGAATTAATAGTGATAGTCACGCTCTCGTTACTTGAGTTTTCGTCGAACGAGATGCCTGCCTGTGCGTTCGCGTTCTGGCCCTGACCGAGATCCAGCACGAATGCTGCGATCACAGCCGCGAGGATCACAGTAATTGCAACCATCAGGATAACCCCGATAACGGGCGAGACAGCCCGTTCGTCGTCTGTACCAATTAGCTTGTTCCGAATCGATTTTCCGTCCATATTTACTCACGCACCGGCGCGTAAACGGTAGGAAAGCTTATTTGCAGTCTCGGTGAACCGAGACATGCGGTTAGGGGGGGGGATTGGACCAACCCTTCGTCCCCGCTTTCCTACTGTCGTCCGATGCTCATAGTGACGACTTGACCAATCCCATATAATGGTATGGGTCCGTGACCATCTGTTTAAAGCGAAAGGCTTTCAGAACTGAGAATCAGGCGACCGCAGATATCTTACAGCAGTTTCTTGAAGCGGTGCAGTCGGGTGATTCCTCGCTCGTCAGTACGAACCAGTACCGATTTGATCGTGCGGCCGTAGAAATTGTCCACGCCAGACGCGCACGTGACCGAACCCGAGTTCGCGCGTACCTACGATGGTGGGGCCTACGACGATGCGTGGGCTGCCGTCAAACAGTACCGGCGGGTGATCGCCTACCATCGCGACAACCCCGACGCCGGAATCGCCGAACTCATGCGTATCTCGGGAGCGCCTCGCAACTCGGTCGTCTCGTGGATCGACGACGGTGCGACGCCACTGGTTACCCAGGGCTTGTACAAAGCACATGACTACAAACTACTCGAGGTCGACTACGACGAAATTACGCCGCTGAATATCCTCGTCGCTGCCGCCCTCTCGGCTGGACGATCGACGCCCGAAACTACCAGCCCACGTTTACAGTTGGATCGCTCGAGAACTCGCTGGTCGTCAACAGCCTCGAGCTGATCGGCGTCGGATCGCAGGAACTCGAGAACGGAACCGGAGATGCCCCGGCCGTCGGGCCAGCGGAGGATGCTGCGATCATCGGCCGCACCCTCCATGTCCTTGGGGTTCCGCTGGGGAGCAAGACCAACGCCGACGATCTCTCGCTTCCGTCGTATCTCGAGGACGCCCCCGACGCGGTCCGGAAACGATTCGTCGACATCTATCTCCAGAACCGTGGCCAGCCCCACGTCGATAACGCCGGACTGGCGATCAAAGAGGATCGGCCCCGGACTTATCAGGAGCAACTGGCGTCTCTCATCGAATCGGTCGCTGGTGAGTCCGTGACGGTCGCGGACAGCGGGATCATGGTGTCGGCCGATGCAGCACGCGCGCTCGGATTCGAACAGCCCGAAACAGTCTAACCGATTGAACCAGCCTCACTATCGATCTGCTCTCCAACGATCTCCGATACCGAGTCCTAAACGAATTCGGTTGCTGTTCATCATCTAACCGACTCGTCAGTAATTAATAGATAGTCCGGGAACTACCAGTCATGATTACGGACGCTCGAGCCCTCCGTCCGTCGTACGTCCCGAGCGACCTCCACCACCGGGACGGGAAGATCGAGTAGTTAGCCGGTGCGCTCCGCCGATCACCGACGGCGATACCGGAGAAAATGCGCTGATTTTCGGTCCGAGCGGGACGGGAAAGACGACGCTCGCCCGGTTCGTCGTTCGCGAACTCGAGCGGGAGAGGCTCAATCTCCGCTGGGGCTACCACAACTGCATTTCCGGTTCGTCGAAAGCAGAGGTCCTCTACGGTATCATGCGGGATGCAGGCCTCGGTGCGAACCTCAAGAAGATGGGCTCGCCGACGAGCGCGTTCATCGATCGGCTCCGCGAGAGCGATCGGCGCGTCGTCGCGATCGTCGACGAAGTCGACGTACTCGAGGACGACACGACGCTGCAGGCGCTCATCGACATTCCGAACGTGACGATCGTCGCGATCACTATCGACGAAGACGATCTCTTCGCCCACCTCGATTCCCGCGTTCGGAGCCGACTCCGCAGCGCCCAACCGATCACGTTGGACCGATTCACGCACGGACAGCTGGTGGATATCCTCCAGGCCCGCATTCGGGCCGGGCTGCGGCCGGGAACGATTTCGACCGACGCGATCGGCTATCTGGCCGATGTCGCCGCCGGCGACGCCCGCGAGGCGATCGGAATCCTCCGAAGCGCCGCGCGAGCCGTCTCCAGGGACTGCGATCGATCGCGGATCACGATCGATATCGTCGACGAGGTTCGGACGGCCGCCCTCGAGGAGATCCACCTCGAGCGCGTCGAGGATCTCGGGACGCACAAGCGACTGCTCTACGATACCATCGAGGCGTCGGGAACGGTCCCCGGCTCGGAGCTACACGAGACCTACGAACAGCGGGCACAGAACCCGAAGGCGAAAAGTACTCGCCGACGGTATCTCTCGAACCTCGAGGAGAAGTACGGGTTGATCGAATCGAACGGAAGTGGGAGAGGGAAAACCTACGCCGCCCCCGATTTTTGAGATTTCCGCTCATTCCGTTCGTTTTCCGCTCACCGAGGTAGGTGCCTTCTACCGACCGATATCTGGCCCGAGAGCCGATTTCGGCCGGTTTCCGTTCACCTCCGCTCTGGACTTATTCACGGCTGTGGCTTTCACTCGCCCACGTCCGTTCAATCAGGCCGCTCGAGGCCCGACGAACCACGGTTGCGTAGCGAACTCGAGGACAGTCGATCTGAATCCTCGATTTGCCTCCGTTCGTCAGACCGAACGAAAGGAATCCGAAGGGAGCCTGAGTGGCTGTGGGCCCGCAGCGCCCATCTTTTCGAACGAGCGATCGCGGGAGGGGTATGTTACCCGAGCAGATTCTGGAGCGTCAGGACGACGAAGATCGCGATCACCGCCTCGGAGATGATCCACGAGTTATCGTTCATCCAATCGCGGACTTCCGGGAGTGCGGTCTCGGCTCGTTTCCCGAGCAGGAACACCCCCAGCGACGGAAGCGCCAAGATGAAGAGCGTGAGCAAGACGAATCCCGCCGCGTCGGTGACTGGTGCATCGTCAGCCGCGAGGTAGGTTCCGACGCTAACTGAGGTGACGATGTTGGTCGGGAAAAACCCCAATAGGAGGAAACCGAGTCGAAACGAGAACTGTGGTGCCGCGCTGGTTAACTCCCCCATCCACTCCGGTGGTTCAGAAACCGTTCGTTTTCGGTAGGTATCTATCGCTGCGTAGAGGAGGAAAACGAGGACGACGACGTAGAGGAGTTGTCGTGTACTCGCACCCAACAGGCCGTCGCCACCACTACTGAGGCGATTCCCCAGGAGGTACGCGACGATGACGACGAGGCCGATAGAGAGGGCCGCACCGAAAACGTAGGCCGTCGAGTTCGCCCGCCACCGTTTGCTCGTGGAGAGGAAGATCGACGAGATTATCTGTGGACCTGCGATCATCACGACGGCCAGAGGGAGAACTTCTACGAGGCTCATTGTTCGTATACCAGTGGTTCGATCCGGCGACCTGACCGAGACCTCCGTTTCGGTACACGATATACGGCATTATTATGCTTGGAGGCCGCGTGCGGAGGTCGGTCAGAGCAATTAATCGCGTGTCGAGTACAGAGACGTCACTCTCCGTTCGATGGTCGCATTGCCTGCTGCTGGTCGCCTACGCCGCACGCGGTCGGTCGGGGACGATCTGGCAGGCATCGCTCGCCGTCGCCTCGATCCGCGCCGGCATCGTCTTCCTGACGAATCCGGTCGTGACTGCTGGGCCTGACGCTACTCGTGATCGCGTTCCCGTTCGTCGACGCTACGGTCTCTCGGTTATTTGGCGGTCAAAAGCGTGAGACCACTCTATGGCCCCCGATGAGCGTCCTTCAAATGGAGAGTCTTCTCTATTTCTGCGATTACAGACGAAGGTACGATACTGGGCTCCAGCAATCGCCGTGAGTCTGACGACGTTCATCGTGGTCGTCAACGCCTCCCTGATGAACGTGGCGATCCCCACGATGGTGGACGAATTCGATACGACGATCACGGTGATTCAGGGGGCGGTTTCGCTCTACTCGCTGGTGATCGCTGCGCTGATTCTCCCAGCCGGTACGCTGCCCTCCCGGTATAGCACGAGGCGTGTAATGGCTGTCGCACTGATCGCCTATGCCGGTGGAACGCTGGTGGCGGCGATTAGCTGGAACACGACGATCCTCTATCTCGGCTGGTCACTCGTTCAGGGTGCCGCGGCCGCCGTGTTATTCCCCCTGACGTTCACCGTCTTGACAGTCAGTTACGAAGACGACGACCGGGCGAAGGCGTTCGGACTGTTGGCTGGCGTACACGGGGCCGGATCGACGCTCGGGCCGATTATCGGTGGCGCACTAACCACGTACGCGAGTTGGCGGTGGGGGTTTTCGCTCCAGATCGTCGGTGCGGGGGGTATTCTCCTCTTCGTTCGGTACGTGACGCCAAACCCGCTGTCGGAAACGCGCAGTTCGCTGGATGTCGGCGGGACAGCACTGTCCATCGTGGGTGCGACCTCGCTCGTCACGGGATTCCTTCTCAGCGGAAAGTACGGGTGGTTAGTCGAACGGCGGCCGTTTATGCTCGGCGGGACACAGTTCAATCCGTTCGGGACGTCGCCGGCGATCTGGTTTCTCGGGGTCGGACTGCTCGCGTTCGCCACGTTCGTTCAGTACGAACGCCGAATGGAACGCGCCGGGAAGTCGCCGCTCATTCCGCTGCATGTCCTGACGAATCGCCCGTTTTTAGCCGGCGTCATAACGTACAATATTCGCTCGATAGTCTCGGCCGGCTTTATGTTTATCTTCCCGGTCTATCTCCAGGCGGTACTCGGATACACCGCCTTCGAAACCGGACTCGCGTTGTTACCGTATTCTATCGCGTCGATCCTGTTTGCGACGTTTACGACCGACTGGCGGAAGTACGTCTCGCCGAAGACGCTCGTCCAGATCGGCATCGTGTGTATGGGCGCTGGACTGTTGGTACTGTACGAGCAGACGGGTCCCGGCCAGACGATCAACAGGATGCTTATCCCAGTGGCGCTTTACGGAGCCGGTGTCGGACTCATAGTGGCACAGATCAGTAACATGACGATGTCGGCTGTCCCGGCCACGAACTCCCCCGAGGCATCCGGCGTCCTGAACGTAAGCAGTTCGATCGGATTCGCCATGGGGACTGCGGTCATCGGCTCGTTCTTTCTCGGACAGTTCTACGGTGGTGTCGTCGATAGAGTTCTCCGGGCGGAACACGTGACCGTTTCAACGGCACAACGAAATGAGCTGGTGATCGCGCTCGAGGATACGGCGGAGACGGCGACCGAAGCCACGCAGCAAGGGTTCCTGAACCGACTCACTCTGACGGAACGGCAGTTACTCGAGGGTATCTTCGAGGCTGCGATGTTCGACGCCCAGCGGGCGACGCTGCTCCTCCTCGTACTGGTCGTGTTACTCTTGCTCGTCGCATCGACGTTCTTGCCGCGGCAGATCCCGGAAGCTGACGAACGAACCGATCACGCCGAATCGCCCCAGGGTTCGACACGAGACACGTCCGAAACGGCCGCGGAAGACTAAAATTCACCGTGTGGTTACGGGAACTCCCGTTGTTGGTGGTTTCGTTCGACCGGCTCGGCCTCGGGGAACTGATAGCTTCCGTCGAGAATCTCCTCGCGGGGCCCGTAGAGCCGAACCAGGTAGAACCACTCCGCTGGGGTGTAGAGGTAGTTCGGTCGATCGGGGTCACCACCGAAATGGATCGTGATACTGCCGTCGTCGTCTGGCTCTGCAGTCACGTCGTTGAACGAGTACGCGTCGTACTCGTTCTCCTCGAGAAACCCGTCGCTGTTGTAGACGGTCACTGACCAGAATCCGTCGACGGGGACGTCCCGGACGGTGAACGTGTGTGGCGTGTCACCGTCGTTCTGGTCTGGGACCCGTTGCAGATAGATCGTTTCTGGCTCTGGAACGCCACCCGGTGTCACAGTGGCGAGATAGTACTTGATGGGATCGATCTCGTCGACGTCGCCGTAAGCACCGCCGAAGTCGTCCATCGTTTTCATGACGGTGACGAGCGCGTCGAAGAGTTCGTGATGTGTCTGGCGGTCCCAATCGGGAATATCGAACGTGCCGACCGAGTTTTGGCTCACTGTGAGTTCGTCCTGTAATCGATGGACGGTCGCTACGTCGTCCGGATCGGTCGGGTCGACGAACGTGCGGACGATGACCCACACGTACCGCGTCCCGACCCCGTCCTGGGTCAACGTGTACTCGCCGGAATCCTGGTACGCCGCTTTCACGTACGCGTCCTCGTCCATGACGACCATCGACTGGTGACGATCACCGGTGTCCGGTTTGGTAACGGTGACCGGCTCGGTCAGATCGAAGACACCGATCGAGTAGATCGTGTCGCGATTGGGCAAGGCTGCGATCCGCACGTCGGGCCCGACTACCGTTTGGAAATGGTAAAATTCGCCGAACCCGCCCTGTTCGACGATGTTCTCCATCATGAGATGGATCTGTGACCGGGGAAAATTCTCCCAGGTCACTGGGACTGACTCGCCGTCTGCTGCCGTCTCGTTTTCAGCCCCCTGGGTGTTCGCCTCCGAGGCATGTTGGCCGGCAGTGGCGCTGCCACCGCCCAGCGCGAGCAGTCCGGCGAGGCCCGCCCCGCGAAGTGCGGTTCGGCGCGTTGCCCGCGGTAGTTCGGCGGTCGATTCCGGCGTCGTGTCTGGTGATTCGTTGCTCATGGTCCGTGCCTCCCTGAGTGGCCCACACAGCGGTCGGGACCGACTCGGACAACCGCACACCAGCGCCCCATATAATACAGCGGCTACATTTGAGAACAATCTCGTGACGGAGAGACGTTATTAGGCTGGCAACTATCTCCGGGGCCCTCGATAGATTATCTGCACCTGCAGCGAATCCTCACGGATCTCGTTGTTCGCCTTTCAGTTCGTACCGTACGCGCGCCCTGTATTCCGAGATCCCCCGACACCATCACAGAGTCATCAACTAGGCCGGTTTCAACCTCCGACGGTTGGCTGGATTTTGGAGCGGTGAGAGTCGAACCCGAAACCCGTCGAGTTACGATTCCCCAGCTTGCGACTCTGGATAGGCGTAGGCCATCTCCATCGGCAGTTCGTCGGTCGGGTCACCACCATCGTCTTCCGGCCGTTCGTTCGGTAGCGTGTGGAGCCGTCCGGTTATCGGACTGGCAGTAAGCGCTAATACGAGCGCGTCGATGACGTCGTCGGTACCGACCGTGGCATCGAGACCGGTCGAAGCATCACGGACGGCATCGACAACCGTCCCATCGATCGTCTCGAGTATCCCGATCCGTTCCCAAAAAGCGGCAGCCGGTTGCCCCGTCTTCGAGTACTTCGTGGCTGATTCGCCGTTTAGCGCCCAAAAGCAGACTTCGGGATGTGCTTCGCGAATCGTTCCAGCGGCGTCCGGCTCCGTTTTACGGAGGAAGGTATCGAGTTCGGCGATCTTGTCGGCGATACCCCACGACTGAACGCCGAGACTTCCAGCGGTGCGCTTCTCCTGTGTCTCCTTTGCGTCCTCGTAGCTCCCCTCGTGAACGGCGGCCCGTACCGGAACGGAAAATACGCTGGAGTGGCGTTTCGGGCTGAGCTTCGTTCGGGCGGCGTCGTCACACGGGCGCTTCGCGCTCGAGTTCTCCCGAAGACCGATTGGGACGTCGATCAGGATCAGTTCGGCCGTCTCGCGGTGAGCCGCCCAGAGGTCGTCGATATCGCTGTACAGCGACGAACCTTCGTAGCCATCCGCCCCGTACTGAACAGCGATCCAACCGGCTGGGCAGCCGTCGACGCCGAGATACATACTGCCCGCTTCGACTCTCCGACTATAGTAGCTCTTGAAACGATTCGCACACCGATCGTAACGTTGACCTACGATCGGGTACGCATTGTCTTTCAAGAGCGACTATATTCAACGTTCAAATTCCGAGACGAAGACGGTCGATCCGCCCTTCGCGAAGATCCGGACCGCTCGCGGGAGTACCAACGGCAGAGAACGGTTTTTTCTCGATCTGAATACGCTAAACTCCCTTTAGGTGAGCCGCCTCCGAGACGGGTAGTACGGAAACCGTCGATGGACGAAGCGACTCAGGACGAGGTAACGGAAGCGATTCGACAGCTCGAGAAAGAAGACGACTCCGACGAGATCATTATCGTCGACCGATAGGCGTCGTCTCGGAGCGTGTGGGTCGAACGGCACGTGGTGACGCCAACGGCGGTGTCGGCGTCCGCTGTCGGCAGTCACCCGTCGGACGACGCGAGCCAACCCTCGAGGCGAGCGACGAGGGCGTCGGCGATGGCGTCGCCGAGCCGGTCGGGCGTCTCGGAGAGGTCCCAGACGTAGTCGCCGCGCCGGGTGACGGTCACCCAGTCGACGAACTCGTGGCGGTCCAGTTCGAGCAGGGGCGTCTCGAGGGCGGCGGCGTCGAGGCGACAGCCCACGGCGTCGTCGATCGAGTCGGAGAGCTGTGTGGTCGTCGCGACGACGCGGTTCTCGCGGGAATCGTCGGTCGCAGGGGTGGGGGTCGGCGGCGAGGGCGGTCGATCGGTCATCGTCGACCGCTGGGTGTGAGTCGGGACGTAATAGGTTTGGTGGGAGTCGCGGAGGCGGGACGGTATCGCCGAGCGACCGATCGCCGCCCGCTCACTCGGCGACGAGCTTGTAGCCGCCGCCGTCGGTGTCGCCCTCCTCGTCGTCCTCCGGGTCCGGGTTCGGTGCCCGTTCGGCGTAATAGACGGCTCCGTCGATGACCCGCGGCGTACTCGTGACCACGCCGTCGTTGTCGACCTCCCAGACGAGGTCGCCGCTTCGTTTCTCGAGCGCGTAGAGGCCGCCGTCCTTCGAGGCGACGAGGACGCGATCGTCGTAGACCGTCGGACAGCCGGTGATCGGACGATCGGTCGGGAACGACCAGTGTCGGTCGCCCGACTGCGCGTCGAGCGCGTAGAGGTTCCCGTCGTGGCTGCCGACGAAGACGGTGTCGAGCGTCGGGTCGATCGCGGGGCCGGACATCACCAGACTGCCCGTCTCGAACGACCAGTCCTCGGTGCCGTCCTCGAGGTTCACCCGATACACGTGGTGATCCCACGAGCCGAAATACGCGCCGCCGTCGTAGGTCGCGATCGGGCCCTTGATCTCGCCGTCGTTGTCGTTGCTCTCGGTCTCGAACGACCACTCGAACTCGGGATCGGGGTACGACCAGCCGTAGAGGAGTCCGTCGTTCGATCCGCAGACGAGGCGGCCGGTCTCGAGGTCGACGGCGGGCGTCGAGTGGGGATGGTCGGTCGGCCGGCCCTCGGGGTCTTCCCAGACGACCTCGCCGTCGTCGGCGTTCACGACGAAGGTACTCCCCTCCGGATCGGGATATTCGACCGCCATGACGATTCTGCCGTCGTGATAGAGCGGGCTCGAGCCGATGGAGCCGCCGAGTTTCGTCCGCCAGTCGATGTCGCCGGTGTCGGCGTCGACTGCGTAGAGAACGCCGTCGTACGCGCCGATATACACCCGTCCGTCGGCGACCGCCGGCGTCCCGTGGATTCCCCGGGCATCGGGGCCGGTGTCGGTACCGGTTCGCCAGCGCTCCTCGCCGTCGGCGTCGAGCGCCACGAGATAGCCGCTGTCGCCGGGGAAGACGACGCCGCCGTCGGGGAGAGGGACGGCGCTCGCCTTGGCCGCGGTGTGGGCGCCCGTGTTGAGTCGGTCGAGCCGCCAGTCCCGTTCGACGGCGTCGGGAACCGACGCGTCCGGGTAGTAGCCCCATCGTTCGAGCGAGCGTCTGAACTGGGCGACGCCGTCCGGGACGGTCGCCTCGAGATCGGTCTCGGTCTCGGGGATCAGGTCGTCCCCGCTGTCGCCGAGACAGCCCGCGAGGGCGATCGTCGCCGCCGTCGCGCCCCCGACCGTCCGTAGCACTCGTCGCCGTCCGTACGTTCGATGGTCGCGGGCGCGCTGCGAGTCGTCGGTCATCGTCCCGACGCTTGCGCTCGAGCGATACAGGTTTTGTGTTAGCCAACGTACCGATCGATCTATCGGGCGCTGTCGATCGTCCGTCGCGTCCCGCCCGGAGACGGCGCCGTCGGTGCGTCGGACCCGCTTACTCGTCGGGGAGTTCGTCGACGATGACGACGGCCTCGCCGTCGATGACGGGGTCGTCGTCCTCGCCGACGACCGTCGTGTGCAGGCGGTAGCGGTCGCCCCCGAGGTCCTCGACGATCTCGCACTCGGCGGTGACCGTCTCGCCGATCTCGACCGGGCCGGTGAACTCGAGGTCCTGCGAGAGATAGACGGTCAGTCCGGGGAGGCGGGCCAGTGCGGCGCTGATCGTTCCGGCGACGAGGGTCCCGTGGGCGATCCGGCCGCCGAACTGGGTGTCGTCGGCGAACTCGGACTCGAGGTGGAGGCGGTTGGTATCGCCGGAGACCTGCGCGAAGGCGGTGACGTCGGTGTCGGCGATCGGCTTGCTAAAGCGGACGTAGTCGCCGACGCCGAGCGAGTCGTGGTCGTCGGTCGAGCGCTCCACGATCCAGGTCTCGTCGCCGAACGCGACCTCGGCGGCGGGGGTTTCGACCGTCGTGTCCGCGGCCGACCGCGTCGCGTCCGAACCGGTCACGGGGCGAACGCCCATCGCGGCCAGTAACGCGTTGTTCGCCTCGCGGTAGCTGTTGAGAACGTGTCTCGAGACGCTGGACCAGTGGTCGTCCGGCGGGGCGGAGCGGCCGTCGTCGACGTCCGAAGGATGGCTACTCATTGGTTTGAATTGCAAGGGGGCGAATCGGTCGGTCGATTGCGAACGTACCTAGGACGGAGATCCCCTTCGGGGTATCGCCAAAGCACGTTGGGAGACCGGTGCCGACGGTCGGGGCCGTCGACGTGGCGTCCCGACCGATCGGACCTACGCGGCGGGAAGGAAGTCGGCGGCCGCGCTGTTGAACGCGCGCGGACGGTCCTGATTGACGAGATGGCCCGAGTCGGACAGCACCAGGCGGTCGCCGTCGGCGACCGCCGAGACGATCTGCTTTCCCTGTCGCTTGACGAGCGGGGCCTCCCGGTCGCCGTGGACCACGAGCGTCGGTATCTCGAGGCCGGTCAGTGCCGGCGGTTCGTACCGGTAGAGCGCATCGAAGATCTTGCGGAACTCGCGGGCGGGGATCTCGCCGACGTCGTCGATCGCCGCGGCCCTGGTTTCGGGGTCGACCGACAGCCACCGCTCGCCGGTCGTCGCCCGGATCGAGTACAGCATCGACCGGAAGGTCCCCGCCGAGCCGGAGACCGACAGCGTCGCCGACAGGGCCGGCAGTGGCGACCAGAGGGACTTCATCCCACCGGGGACCTCGACCGGCGGCATCGAGCGGACCGCGCCGCCGAGGATCGCCGCCCTCGCGCCGTCTGGATGGCGGTCCACATACTCTTGGGCGACCATCGACCCGAGCGAGAGCCCACAGAGGATCGGCCGCTCGATCTCGAGGGCGGCGAACAAGGCCTCGAGGTCGTCGGTGAAGAGTTCGATCGAGTACGCGTCGGCGTCGGTCGCGCCGGTCCGGCCGTGGCCCCGAACGTCGAGCGTGACGACGCGGTAGTCCTCGGCGAAGCGCTCGACCTGAGGGCCCCAGGCGTCGCCGGTCATCCAGCCGCCGTGGATGAACACCAGCGGGTCGCCGTCGGTCACACCGGTCGTCTCGTACCAGATCGTCCCGTCCGCGAGGTCGAGTTCCGCCATGTCTCCTATTGGGGCTCGGCAGCTATTAGAACGCCGGGTTGCGTTGGCACGGGCTGTGAACGGCGTCTAAAAGCGCGGAACGGCGAGGGAAGTCGGTCCGCCTCGTGGGGCGCGTTCAGTCGGCGTCGTCGCGGGCGAGCCAGCGGTCCCGGAACGATTCGAAGTCGGCGTCGTCCTCGGTGATGCGGTCCCACGCCGCGAGCCCGCGTTCCTCACGGGAACCCGGAATCGTGTTGTCCAGCACGAGCGCGGCGAGGCCGCCGACGGCCATGCCCGTCGAGCCGATGATGTAGACGGTGTCGACGACCGCCTGTGCGGCGGCTTCGATCGGCGTCGCGACGCCCGCCTCCGCGAGGACGGCCTCGAGGCCGACGCCCTCGCGGAACGCGATCGTACTCTCGAAGTTGCCCATGTAGGCCGGGATCGCCAGCCCGACGAAGAGCGCGAAGCCGATGACGAAGGTGTTGCGCGAGGAGTCGAGATCGACGTGGCGAAGGTTCGAGATCCCGACGGCGACGATCTGGCCGAACATGGCGATGAAGAGGCCGCCGACGATCGGGTCCGGAATCGTCGCGATCAGCTGGCCGAAGTAGCCGACGAAGCCGACGACCAGCATCACCGCGGCCCCGAGCTGGACGACGTATCTCGAGGCGACGCCGGTCAGCCCGATCGCGCCGATGTTCTCGGAGTAGGAGGTCGAGCCGCCGGTGCCCATGATGCCGGAGAAGACGTTCATCAGCCCCTCCATGCCGATGCCGTGGTTGATTCGGCGCTCGCTGGGCGCGCCCGAGCCGGTGATGTTGGCCACCGCGTAGTAGTCGCCGATGCTCTCGACGATCGAGGCCAACACCCCGGCGAACATCCCGACGACGAACGCGGTCGTCACCTGCGGCGTGCCCCACTGGAAGGGGTAGATCGGCATGATCGGCTGCGTGTTTGCGACTGCTCCGAGATCGACGAAGCCCGGATGACCGCTGCCGATCACGCCGAGTACCGACAGCGCTGCGGCGGCGACCCAGGCGATGACCAGCGCCAGAATGACCGGATAGAGTCGGAACGCCCTGTGTTTGACGTCGAGATACTGCGAGAACAGGAGGATCAATCCGAGCGTGAGCGCGAGCAGCGGCCAGCTCTGGTTCTCCGCCGTGATCTGCGGGGCGCTAAACAGCGACAGCCCGATCAGCGCGATCGTCGGCGCGACGACGACCGGTGAGAGGAACCGGCGGAGCTTCCCGACCAGACCGAAGTAGCCCATCGCGACCTCGACGATTGAGGCGACGATGATCGCACCCTGTAACTGCACCAGTGCGGCCTCCCAGCTCGGCTGGCCCGAGACGCCGCCGGCGGTGACGACGCCGATGATCGCCAGCGCCGGTGCCAGCATCGAGAACGGCGCGCCCTGCACGATCGGATACCGGTTCCCGAACGTCGTCTGGGCCAGCGTCGCGATCCCCGAGACGACGAAGAAGGTCCCGATGAACCGTGCGGTAACACCGGGATAGTCGGTCATTCCCATCGCATCCGCCAGTATCAACGGCACGGCGATGTTCGCGCCGACCATCGTCAGGTAGTGCTGGATCCCCAGCACGACCGACTCGCCCAGCGGCGGCTGTTCGTCGATTCCGTATTCGATGTCGTCGCCGACGGCCTCGTCGGCGACTGCCTCGTCCCCCGTCATCGATTCTCGTCGGATAACACGCGAGGGGGGTCAAAGGGGTGTTGATCTTGGATTCAGCACGCGCTCGCCGTCCCGTCGCGGGTCGGCGTCTCCGCCGTCGCCCGTCACACTCGAGCCCGCCCTATCGCCGCGTCTCGTCGGCCGCCCGCTCCGCGGCGGCCCGGACCGTCTCGACCGACAGCGACTCGAGGGCGACCAGCTCCCCCTCGGTCTCGCCGGCGACCAGTTCCGAGAGGCCGGCCCGGGAGTCGTCCCCCGCGTCGACGACGACGACTCGCGTGTCGCCGTCGGCGAGGGCGCGAGCCGCTCGCCGCGTCGCCTCGGTCGGACTCCCGTCGGCGACGTTCGCCCGGCCGTCCGTGACGAGGACGAGCACCGAGGCGTCGGTCTCGGCGCGCTCGAGGACCTTTCGCGAGGTCTCGAGGCCGGCCGGCAGCGGCGTCCGGTCGCCGGAGGGCAGGTCCTTGAGGTGGCGGGCGGCCAGCGAGACGCTGTCTGTCGGCGGGAGCAAGACGTCGGCGTCCTCGCCGGCGAAGGCGACGAACGCGACCCGATCGCGGTGTTCGTAGCTGTCCCGCAGCAGCTCGAGGACGACGCCTTTCGCGGTCCGCATGGCGGGTCGCATCGAGGCGCTGGCGTCGACGGCGAAGACGATCGTCACCGAGGTGTCGCCGGTCCGGACCGACTGCCGGAGGTCGGCCTCGCCGACGCGGGACTCCCCGCGGGCGGCGGCCGACCGGACCGACGCCGCGGCGTCGATCGACCCGTCGCCCGAGGCGGGTTCGGTACGCACGCGAGCGCCCCGATTGTCCGTACTCGGCGACGTACTCGCACGCGAGCCGGTCACGGTCGCCGTTTCGCCGTCGACGGTCGGCGACTCGAGATCGGGCGCGGCCGCCTCGCCGATTCCGGCCCGCTGCTGGCCGGGCACCAGCGACTGGGCGGTCTCCTCGTCCCCGTCGTCGGACTCCGACTCCGATTCCCCGTCGCTCGAGCCGTCCTCGGACCCGCCGTCGCCGGCTTCGGCGGGCGACTGTTCCGTCGAGTCGGGTCGGTCGCCGTCGTCGAAACCCGGCCCGTCGCTCGAGTCCTCACCGTCCGCGCCGTCGTCACCCTCGTGCCCGTTTCCCTCGCCGCGATCACCGCGGTCGTCACCGTCGTCCGGTTCGGACTCGACGTCACCGTCCTCGTTGTCCGGTTCCGCCGCGCCGTCGCCGTCGTCCGCGTCGCCCTCCTCCCCGTCGGCCTCGTCCGGCGACTCCTCGTCGAACCGGTCCTCGAGCAGGTCATCGAGGTCGGGTTCGTCCTCGAAGGGCGTACTCCGGAGCCGGTGGGGCAGCGCGTAGGTCGCGGCCTCGTGGACGTCGGCCTCGATGACTGTCTCGCGGCCCTCGAGCGCCGCGATGGTCATCGCGGTTCGGGCGGTCGCCACGTCGCCGCGGTGGCCGTCGACGCCGGCCTCGAGACAGAGGTCGGCGATTTCGGCCTTGAAGTCGGTCGGGAGGGCGACGCTCGAGAGCCGCTCTCGGGCCGCGGCCAGCTCGTCTCGCAGGGCGTCGACCGCGTCGGCGTACTCGGTCCGGGGGTCGGACGCGCCGTCGTCGGCCCCGAGCGCGCGGTCGATGATCTCGACGCGGTCGTCGATCGCCCGGCAGCCCTCGACGCTGGCCTGCAGGGCGAAGCGGTCCCGCAGTTGGGGACGCAGGTCGCCCTCCTCGGGGTTCATCGTGCCGATCAGGGTAAACTCGGCGGGGTGGGAGACGCTGATCCCGTCGCGCTCGACGGTGTTGACGCCGCTTGCGGCGGCATCGAGGATGACATCCACGAGGTGGTCGTCGAGCAGGTTGACCTCGTCGACGTAGAGGATGCCCCGATGGGCGCGGGCCAGTAGGCCGGGATCGAAGTCCGCCTCTCCCGCGAGGGCGTCCTCGACCGAGAGGGTGCCGACGACCCGATCTCGAGTCGCGCCCAGCGGCAGCGTCACGAGCGGAACGGGTCGGATTTCGACCGGTAGATCGGCGGCGTCGCGGTCGCGACAGTCGGCACACTGCAGGTCGGGGTCGTCGGGCGAACAGCCGTACGGGCAGTCGGCGACGGCCCGCTGTTCGGGCAGCAGATCGACGAGCGCCCGAACGGCGGTCGACTTCGCGGTCCCTTTCTCGCCGACGATCAGCGCCCCGTCGAGGCCGTCGTTGGCCGCGACGGTGAGCAACACGCGCTTTAGCTCGTCCTGTCCGACGATCGCCGGAAAGGGGAGTGACGACAGCTTTTTGCCCCCGGCGTTTGCAACCATACTTGAGCTAATACAATAGAGGTTTAAAAGTACGATGACACGGATCGGGATCTATACCGCGACGGAGAACGAACTCGGCTCGATCGGGCGGGCCGCCGAGCGCCTCGAGGGGATCGACCTCGTGGTGCGCTCGGAGAGCGACCTCGACGAGGAGGCCGACGTCGAGGCGTTCGTGGAGGAACTGGACGACGCCGCGGCGGCGATCTTCTGGCTGCACGGGGCCGAAGACAGCATGCCGGGCTACGACTACGCGACGGGCGCGCTCGCGGAGGCGGGCGTACCGCTGATCGTCAAGGCGACCGGCGACGCTTTCGCCTTCGAGGACACGACGGTCTCGGACGGTTATCGAGACCGCGTCTACGACTACCTCGAGAAGGGCGGGACGATCAACGTCGCGAACCTCTGTCGGTTCCTCGCGGCCGAGTACGAGGGCCGCGATATCGAGTACGACGAACCGACGGAACTCCCAACGGAGGGGGTCTACCACCCCGACCATCCGGGGATCGAGTACGAGGACCTGCTCGCGACCTACGAGTCCGACAAGCCGACGGTCGCGGTCTGGTTCTACGAGTCCCACTGGACCCACGAGAACACCCGGTACGTCGATCGGCAGGTCCGGGCCCTCGAGGCACAGGGGGCCAACGCCCTGCCGATCTTCTGTAACCCCGCGACGGACACCGACGAGCAGGAAGACGCCGAGTGGGTGACCGATAACTGGCTGATCGACGATGACGGCCAGTCCGTCGTCGACGCCGTGCTGTCGTCCTTTATGTTCTCCCTCTCGATGGACGAGCGCGGCCGCAGCGCCAGCGACGAGGGCAGCAGTGCGGAAGACGTCTTCCTCGACCGACTCGGCGTGCCCGTTCTGCAGACGGTCACCACGATGCGCTCCCGATCCCGGTACGAGTCCAGCGACACGGGCGTCATGGGCTTCGAACTCGCGCTCTCGGTCGCGCTGCCGGAGTTCGACGGCAACGTCATCACCCATCCGATCTCCGGCAAGGAACGCACCGACGACGCGGCCGGCATCGGCTCCGCGCCGAAACACCACTGCCCGATCGAGGACCGGATCGACCACGCGACTCGACTGGCGGTCAACTGGGCGGAACTCCGACACACGCCCAACGAGGACAAACGGGTCGCCGTCGTCCTGCACAACTACCCGCCTAGCGACGACGGGATCGGAACCGCGTTCGGGCTCGACAGTCCCGAATCGACCGTCAACCTGCTCGAGGAACTCGACGCCCGCGGCTACGATTTAGGTGACGAGATGCCGGAGAGCGGGCAGTCCCTCGTGGAGAAACTGACGGCGCAGCTTACGCTCGAGGACCGCTGGGTCGCGCCGGAGGACGTCCGCGACCGCTCGGTCGACGTGGTGTCGCCGGACACCTACGCGGACTGGTTCTCCGAGGCCGACGAGCGGTTCCAGGAGAACGTTATCGAGGAGTGGGGCGAGGTCCCCGATCGGCCGTTCGCGATCCCCGGCGTCGAGTTCGGCAACGTCCTCGTCACCGTCCAGCCCCCGCGCGGGTTCGGCATGGATCCCTCGAAGGTCTACCACGATTCGGACTTGCAGCCGCCACACGACTACTTCGCATTCTACGGCTGGCTCCGGAATACGTTCGAAACCGACGCGGTGGTCCACCTCGGGACCCACGGCAGCCTCGAGTGGCTCCCCGGGAAGACCGTCGGCCTGAACGGCGAGAGCGCGCCCGACCAGCTGGTGGACGACGTCCCGAACGTCTACCCGTACATCGTCAACAACCCCGGTGAAGGAACCCAGGCCAAGCGGCGCTCGTACGCGGCGATCGTCGACTATCTGACGCCCGTGATGCGAAACGCGGGGACGTACGACGAGCTGTCGGAACTCGAGGAGCTTGCAAATCAATATCGGGAAGCCGGGATGGAAGACGCCCGCGCGGACGACGGCCAGCACCTCGAGGATCTCATCCGCGAGAAAGTCGAAGAACTGGACCTCGCAGTCGAGCTGGGAATCGGGGGCACCATCGACGAGCGGGCCGACGTTCGCGGCCCCGACGCGGCCGGCTCGAGCCTCGCGGAGGGCGAGGTCGCTGGGGACGAGGTCGATATCGACGAACTGGTCGAACGGATCCACGAGTACCTCACCGACGTCAAGACGACCCAGATCCGGCTCGGGCTGCACACCATGTCCGAGCCGCCGGCCGACGAACGCCTCGTGGAGTATCTGGTCGCGCTGACCCGCCTCGAGAACCCCGGCGCGCCGAGCCTGCGCGAGAGCGTGGCCGGCGTACTGGGCGTCGACTACGAGACGATGCTCGAGTCGCCCGGCGAGTACGACGACGATCTCGGGATGACCTACGCCGAGGCGGCCGACGAGGTCTACGAGACGAGCGTGGCCCTGCTCGAGACGCTCGCTGAGCACGACTTCGACGTGCCCGAGTCGGAACTCGAGGGCGGCCCCGACGACGAGGTCAACATGAACCTGCTCGTCGTCGACCTCGAGACGATCGGCGACGCACGAGCGAAATCCGGTGCCCACGACGACCTCCGGAAGGCGCTGGCCTACGTCTGCGAGGAGGCCCAGCCCCGCGTCCAGGGGGCCGAAGACGAGATCCCGCGCACCGCGGACGCGCTCTCGGGCGAGTACGTGCCGCCGGGCGGATCGGGCGCGCCGACCCGCGGCGGCGTCGATCTACTCCCGACGGCGCGGAACTTCTACACGCTCGACCCGCGCAAGGTACCCGCGAAAGCGGCCTGGAAGGTCGGCCGGGAGGTGGCAGAGGGCGTCCTCGAGCGCCACCGCGACGAGAACGGCGAGTACCCCGAGGAGATCGGCGTGGTCGCGTGGGGCACCCCGACGGTGCGCACTCGCGGCGAGACGATCGCCCAGGTGCTCGCGATGATGGGCGTCGAACCGCGGTGGACCGACGCCGGCCGGATCGACGACGTCGAGCCGATCCCGCTCGAGGAACTCGACCGACCGCGAGTCGACGTGACGACCCGCGTCTCGGGCCTGTTCCGCGACGCCTTCCCGGCCGCGGCGGGGGTCATCCACGACGCCGTGGACGCCGTCGTCGACCTCGACGAACCGCACGAGATGAACTACGTGAAGAAACACGTCGAGGAGGAGCAGGCCGAACTCGAGGAGGAAGAAGGCCTCGACGAGTCGGACGCTCGGAAGGCAGCAAAGCATCGAGTCTTCACGACCAAGCCCGGCGGCTACGGTGCCGGGACGAACAAGGCCGTCGACGAGGGCAACTGGGACGACCGCTCCGACCTCGCCTCCGTCTACGTCCAGTGGGGCGGCTACGCGATGGGCTCGAGAGGGCGCGTTTCCGACGCCCACGACGCCTTCGAGCGCCGCCTCTCGAGCGTCGACGCGACGGTCAAGATCGAGGACACGATGGAGCAAGACGAGTTCGACTCCTCGGACTGGTACGCCTTCCACGGCGGCTTCATCTCCGCGGTGAGCGAGATCTCGGGCGCGGAGCCGGCTTCCTACGTCGGCGACTCCTCGGACCCCGACAACGTCGACGTCTACACCAACGAGGAGAAGGTCCGCAAGGCGATGCGCTCGCGCGTGCTGAATCCGGACTGGCTCGAGTCCATGGAGGACCACGGCTACAAGGGCGCGGGCGACCTCTCGACGACGGTCGACGTGACGCTGGGCTGGGACGCGACCACCGGCGTCGTGAGCGACACCCTCTGGGAGGAAGTCGCCGCAAAGTTCGCCTTCGACGAGGAGCGACAGGACTGGATGCGCGACGTGAACCCGTGGGCGCTCGAGTCGATCACGGACACCTTGCTCGAGGCCGTCGAGCGCGATCTGTGGAACGCCGACGACGAGACGGTCGACCGCCTGCGCGATCTGAACCTCGAGGTCGAGGGCGACCTCGAGGCGCGGACCACCAACGAGGCCGTGGGGGCGGCGACCGATGACTGACGAACCGACCGAACCGGTTCGATCGACGACCGATACCGACCACCAAGAGAGTGATACCAGATGACTGATCAGGAGTTCGAAGAGGAGTACGCCGATCTGGGAGCAACGACGCAGAACGCGATGGACATCGCGGAGACGAGCATGGACATCGTCCGGGGGTTCACGCCGGACGAGACGCTGGCCGACCGCGTGCGTCAGAAGTCGGTCCACTCGATGGGGGACATCGAATTCCAGCACTTGATCGAGTTCACCGGCGACGACGGGATCGGCGACGACGAGGACGCGCCGATCCGTGCCGGCGCGCGCGCCGTCCTCGAGGTGGCCGATATCTTCACCGACATCACGATGGTGAAAGCCGGCGTCACGGGCCGGGGCCACGACTGCGAGGTCTCGAAGGCCATCGGTCACGGGAAGGAACTCGCCGCCGAGACCGGGATGACCCGGACCGCCGCGGCGATGCTCGAACTGGACAAGGAAGACGCCTTCGAGGGCGCGATCGTCACGATCGGGAACGCGCCGACGGCGGCGCTGGCGCTCGCGGACTGCATCGAGCAGGGGACCCGGCCGGCGGTCGTCGTCGCGAACCCGGTCGGCTTCGTCAAGGCCGAGGAGAGCCGCGAGCGGATCCGCGAGGTCAGCGAGGCGTTCGGCGTCCCGGCGATCACCCACGTCGGTCGCCGGGGCGGCAGCGGCCTCGCCGCGGCCCTGACGAACGAACTCATCCACGTCGCGACGGACGTCCGGACCGACGAGATCGACCTCGAGATCGACGCCGAGACGCGGGCCGAAACCGGCGAGAACCGATGAGCGGTGAATACGACCTCGACGCGGGGCCGGATCCGGCGACGTTCGCGGCGGGTGCGGTAGAGCCGAACATCGATGAAGCCGCCGGCGATCCGGTCTACGCCGTCGGCGTCGGCCCCGGTAATCGTGAGTATCTCACGCCCCGCGGCGAGCGCGCGATCCGCGAGGCCGACGTCGTCGTCGGCTTCACGACGGTCGTCGAGTTCGTCGAGGAGCTGACCGACGCCGATCTGCTGACCTGCGGGTACGAGGACGAGGCCGAGGCGCTCGAAAAGTTCGGCGAGCGCGTCGCCGCCGGCGAGTCCGGGACTGCGGTCGCGATGGGCGATCCCAACCACTCGGGCTACCAGTTCGTCGGCAAGGTACAGGACGCCGTGGAACGAGCGGCTCCCGATCTACCGGTCCGAGTGATCCCCGGCATCTCCTCGATCCAGCTGGCCGCCAGCCGCGCCCGGACGCCGATGGAGGACACCGAGTTCGTCACGCTGCACAAGAGCGGCGACCTCGAGTCGGACATGGACCGCCTCGCGGCCGCGGCCACGGTCGACGAACGCCACCTGCTGGTCCTCCCCCGGCCGTACGACCGGATGCCCGGCGACCTCGCCGCCTTCTTGCTCGCGAAAGGGGCAGATCCCGACCTCGAGGCGCTGGTCTGCGAGAAGTTGACCCACGACGACGAGGAACTCCACCGGTTCACGCTGGCCGAACTGGCAGCCCACGCCGGCGGGGACGGCAGGGACGACAGCCCGTTCTCCGATCTGGTGGTGCTTGCGGTGCGACAGCCGGTCTACAGTAGTTCTTGAAGCGATTCACACACCGATCGGATCGCAACGCTGTCCTGCGATCGGGTGTCCAGTGACTTTCAAGAGCTCCTATAGCGGTCGCGGCCCCGTCGCGTTCTTACCGCGAACCGAAGCGAGCGGGCCCGAGGACGGGCCCGCCTCGGTCTCAGTCCTCTTCCCAGTAGAACAGTTCCTCCCGCGGTGACAGGCAGCCGGGACACGCGTCCGGTAGTTCGTCTTCGAACCGTCCCATCTCGCCACAGGACCCGCAGCGCCACATGGTGTACCCGCGGCTCTCGGGCTCCCGAGCTTCGCCGATCGGGAGTTCGGTCTCGTTTTTGTTCCGCAGTTCGTCCGCGATCGACGGATGGTCGGTTTCGGGCCTCATCACGGCCGTCACTACGGTCTATGTCGAGTTAAAACATACCATGGTTGGGCGCGAGATCGGGCCCGCGAGACGAGGCTGTACGCGTCGAAAAACGGATCGGAACGGCCGTCACTCGTCGCCCTCGTACTCGCGCAGGACGGACGACACGGTGTTCGACACTTCCTCGAGCGCGACGGCGTGAGTCTTCCGGAGGTCGCCGTCGTCCTGGGCTGTGCCGAGGTGGCGAAGCGCCTCGCGAAGGTGCCGTTCGGTGTCGGGGTCCGTATTCTCTGTCATGGGTCGAGCGCCGAATCGTAACCGACTCGAGCGGTTAAGTTCGTTGGTGGGGTGACCCGCTTACGGGGGGTTTCGGCCCCTCGAGGCCGGACACCAGTCCCATCGACGGATTCAAGTACAGTTGTTCGAACACAATCACCGATGAACGGATTCGTCCTCGGCGGCGTCAGCTCCGGCGTCGGGAAGACGGTCGCGACGCTGTCGATCGTGCAGGCGCTCGCGGACGCCGGCCACGCGGTCCAGCCCGCCAAGGCGGGCCCGGACTTCATCGATCCGAGCCACCACGAAGCGATCGCGGGCCGCCCGTCTCGCACGCTCGATCTGTGGCTCTGCGGCGCGGACGGTCTCCGGCGGAACTACCGCCGCGGCGAGGGCGATATCTGCGTCGTCGAGGGCGTGATGGGCCTGTACGACGGCGACGGCTCGAGTACCGCCATGGTCGCCGAGGCGCTCGACCTGCCGGTCGTCCTCGTGGTCGACGCCAAGGCGGGGATGGAAAGCGTCGCGGCGACCGCGCTGGGCTTTCGCGAGTACGCCGCGACGGTCGGCCGCGACGTCGAGGTCGCCGGCGTGGTCGCCCAGCGGGCCCACGGCGGCCGCCACGAACAGGGCATTCGCGACGCCTTGCCCGACGGCCTCGAGTACTTCGGGCGGATCCCGCCGAACGACGACCTCGAGATTCCCGACCGCCATCTGGGGCTCGAGATGGGCGAGGAGGCCGCGCTGCCGCGGACGGCGTTGCGGGCGGCCGCGGAGTCGCTCGACGCTGATCGACTGGCTGCCGTCGCGCGCGAACCGCCCGCTCCCGATGCCTCGTCGCTCGCCGCCCCGGCCGAGCCGGTCGACGCCACCGTCGCCGTCGCCAGCGACGCGGCGTTTTGCTTCCGGTATCCGGCGACGATTGAGCGCTTCCGCGAGCGGGCCGACCTGGTCACGTTCTCGCCGGTCGCGGGCGACCCGGTCCCCGACTGCGACGGGGTCTATTTGCCCGGCGGTTACCCCGAACTCAACGCCGACGCCCTCGCGTCGGCCGGTACCCTTGCGGAACTCGGCGACCGCGCTGCCGAGGGGCTGCCGGTGTTCGGCGAGTGCGGCGGTCTGATGGCGATGAGCCGGTCGCTGACGACGGCCGAGGGTGAGCGCAGCGAGATGGCCGGGATCCTCCCCGCGGACGTGACGATGCACGACCGCTATCAGGCGCTCGATCACGTCGAACTCGAGGCCGTCGACGACACGCTGACCGCCGACGCCGGCGAGACGATCCGGGGCCACGAGTTCCACTACTCGAGCGCCGCCGTCGACGCCGACGCCCGTTTCGCCTTCGAAACGGTCCGTGGCGACGGCATCGACGGCGATCACGACGGGCTGACCGAGTACGAGTCGCTGGGCACCTACGTCCACGTCCACCCCGAGAGCGGCGCGTTCGACCGGTTCCTCGCACGCCTCGAGTAGCGCCGGGCGAGTCGCTCGAAAGCGGTCGGCTCCGCAGTTCGTCCGTCGGAGAACCGCTGTCGGTCGGGACGGTCACCGAGGACGACGAACGTCCGTCGGAGACGAGTCGAAATCGCAGCCGATCTTCGAGGCTCGAGAGGGAGGGGTTCGTGAGGGGAGATCGGCTGAATTTATGCCCGTATAGTTAGGCATGTGACCACTAATGGCGAAGGTCAGAATCTTCGGATCGATCCACGTCAATACGCGGAGCGTCGTCGAAGACGACCTCCGAGCGTTTTCGAAGGGAGCGGACGCGATCGCGGTCGAGCAGCCGCGACTGGGGGAGACCGTTCGCTCTGCGGTCGGGCTCGTCCTCCGGTATCCGTTTTTCTTCGTCGGTCTCCAGTCGATCTTCGTCCTCCAGATGCCGCTGTACGTACTGTTCAACCGCGACCTGCTGTCAGCCGAATTCCTCGCCGCTCGAGCGGTGGCGGGGGAACGGCCGGTCCACGAAGTCGACCGACATCCGCTCGAGATCCTGTCCGGGCGCAGTCCGTTGTGGATCGTCGGCAACTGGCTCACGTTTCTCGTCCTCGCGGTCGCGTTCCCCGCCGAAACGCTCGTCGCAACGGGGCTCGCCGTCGGTCTGCTGGTGGTCCTGACGACCCGGTTCCGATATGGAATTCGTCGTCCGACGATCGTCGCGGCGGTGGTACTGACCGCGATCGCCTGTGGATTGCTCGTCGTCGACCTCTTCCGAACCGATATCGGGGCGAGTTTCGTCGGTCTCCTCTATCCCGTGGGGGGGCTCGTTCTCCTCAGGCTCACCCTCGAGGCGCGAAACGAGGCGATGCTCGAGGAGGTCGCCTCGCTGGCGACGACCCACGACCACGAGCGACTCTGTCTCGCGACTGGATACGCCCACCTCCCGGGAATGGTCGAACGCGCGTCGGCGTACGGGCTGACGACGGGAGACGTGTTCAAACCGCGGTGGCGAGCGTCGGGCGAGTGGGCCGATCCCGACACGCTGTTGGAATCCGACGACCGCGACGTTCGGCCGCGCGTGGAAACGGCCGGCGACGTCCTCGGGAGGCGGGCCGTGGCGACGGTGATCGACTGGCTCGTGATCGTCCTGCTCGCGCTTTCCGTTCCGGCGGCCCTCGTC
The DNA here is from genome assembly GCF_001953745.1 of Natrinema saccharevitans. Taxonomy (NCBI): domain Archaea; kingdom Methanobacteriati; phylum Methanobacteriota; class Halobacteria; order Halobacteriales; family Natrialbaceae; genus Natrinema; species Natrinema saccharevitans. The sequence continues at coordinate 2,118,229 of NZ_LWLN01000001.1, read as the reverse complement.
GGTATCGATTCGGCGCGTTCGATCGGCAGTGACGCGAGTCTCGGCGCCCTCACGCTGCTCTGGGTGCTACTATCGCCGCCGGCGTACTACGTGATCGGCGAGACGGCGTTCGGCCAGACCGTCGGGAAATCGCTCCTCGATCTGACCGTCGTTCGGATCGACGGCTCGCCGTGTACGTTCCGCCACGCTGTCGTTCGAACGGCGGTACACCCGCTCGATTTCCTTCCAGTCTGCTACCTCCTCGGCGGTATCGTCGCCGCCGCGACCGACTACGGCCAGCGGCTCGGAGACCTCGCGGCCGGAACGACCGTCGTGAAACTCGAGGCTCCTCCCGACGACCGGACGGCGGACGATACGGGTGCGGCCGCCGGTCGACGCGATTCGGCCGCTGTCGATCCGCCGGTCGAAGCCGGTGAGGCCGAGCGGACGCCGACGACCGACCGGTGACCCGAACCTCCCGACAGCGTCCGGACGCACGTCTCGGTCTAGTACTTTCCGAATACATTCAGCTCTCGCAACAAGTGCTCAGTTAATTACCAGACTCCGTGGTTGGGTCAACTGTATGTCCGAATCCGTCCAACGGCTCGAGCCCCTGGAGCGCCGCCCGCTGACCGACCGTACATGTCTCGTCACCGGTTCCTCACGGGGGATCGGTCGCGAAATCGCGTTCGAACTCGCCCGGTGTGGGGCCGACGTGGCGGTCAACTACCGCTCCTCGGAGGACCGCGCGCTGGCGGTGACCGAGACGATCGAGGAGAACGGCGAGACGGCGGTTCCCGTGCAAGCCGACGTCTCGGATCCGGCAGCGGTCGAACGGATGGCCGCCGAAGTCCGCGAAGATCTCGGCGAGATCGACGTCCTCGTCAACAACGCGGGGATCACCATCGACCGGACCTTCGAGGACATGACCTACGAGGACTGGCGGACCGTCATCGACGTCAACCTCCACGGCACGTTCAACTGCACGAAGGCCTTCTACGAGGACATCAAGACCTCCGATCACGGCCGCCTGATCAACATCTCGAGCGTCGTCGGCCAGCAGGGCAATTACGGGCAGGCCAACTACGCCACCTCGAAGGGCGGGCTCTTCGCCTTCACCCGGACGCTGGCGCTGGAACTGGCCAGCCACGGGTCGACGGCCAACTGCGTCGCGCCCGGCTTCACCGAGACGGACATGCTGGAGAAGGTACCCGACAGGGTGCAGGACAAGATCCGCGAGGACATCCCGCTGGATCGGTTCGCCGAGCCCGCGGATATCGTCGGGATGGTCCGCTTTCTCGCCGGCGATCAAGCCGAGTACATGACCGGGCAGGTGCTTGGCATCAACGGCGGGATGGAGTGGTGATCGATCGTCGCTGACGGCTCCGTATCGACCCCGTTCTCGAGAGCGACGCCGTCGTCTCGCGGTCGCGTTCACGACGAGCGGACAGTCCGTCCCCTGTCGACAACTCTCGTTGTCTTATTTCAACCTCACCTGGGCAACCGCAGTTGTTCTACCCCAAACAAAATTGTTTTAGGGGCGGGCTCTGTTCCAACGGATGATGCCACCTATCGCGCTTCCACACGACGCGAAGGCCGGCCCGACCAAGTCGGAAGTCCGGGCCGTCGTCGGCTCGAAGCTCGCGCTCGAGCCGGACGACCACTTCGCGGAGGTCGGCTCCTGTACGGGGGCCGTCACCATCGAAGCCGCACAGCGAGCCGGGCGGGTGACCGCCCTCGAACGGAAACCCGAACGCCTCGAGACGACCGAGCAGAACCTCGCGGCTAACGAGGAGTCGGTCCGCGCCGACGTCGACCTGCGCAACGCGGAAGCGCCCGAGGGCCTGCCCGACGACGCCGACGCCCTGTTTCTGGGCGGCAGTCGGAACTTCGAGGGCGTCCTCGATCACGCCGTCGACACCGGGGTCGATCGCGTCGTCATGAACGTCTCGCGACTCGAGGTGGCTGGCCGAGCGACGCAGGCCTTCCGCGAGCGCGATATTCTCGAGGAGGTAATCCAGTTCCAGGTGAGCCACGGTTACGAACTCGCCGGTGCGACGAGTTTCAATTCGGAGAACCCGGTGTACATGCTTGTCGGGAGCGCGACGCCCGACGACGACGGTGAGACAGTCGCTGCAGACGGCGGTGAGGCGAGCGGCGACGCTGACGGAGGGAGCCAGCGATGACTCTCTACGGCGTCGGACTCGGTCCCGGCGAGGCCGACCTCGTGACCGTCCGCGGGAAAGCGGTCCTCGAGGACGCCGACGTGGTCTACTCGCCGGGCCGGCTCTCCCGGACCGTCGCCTTGAATCACGTCGCCGAGTCGAAGATCGGGGACCTCGATTTCCCGATGACGAAAGACGAGGAGAAGCTCCGGGCGGCCTGGAAGGAGGCCGCCGCGGAGATCGCCCCGAACGCCCGCGACGGCGACGTCGCCTTCGTGACGCTGGGCGATCCCAACGTCTACTCGACGTTTGGCCACCTGCGCCGGACGATCGACGCGTTCCACCCCGAGGTCGAGTTGGAGATCGTCCCCGGCGTCAGCGCCGTGACGGCCTTCGCGACCGCGATGGGCGTCGAGATCGAGGCCGGTGCGGGGCTCTCCTTGCGAGAGGCCGCCTCGGGCCACAGCCCGACGGGACCGGACCGGATGATCCTGTTCAAGGTCACCGACGCGCCGGCGACCCACGAGGGCCTCGTCGAGGCCGGCTACGACGTGACCTACGGCCGCCGGCTGTTCATGGAACAGGGCGACACGATCGTCACCGACGACCCCGCCGACATCGACGAACGCGACTACTACACGCTCGCCTACGCCGAGAAGGAAGACCTCGAGGTCGAGCAGGCGACGGCGGCGTTCGAGACCGACAGTACCGGCTCGGAGCTGCGCTCCGACGGCGGTCGCGAACTCGCCGACGACGAACTGGCCGCCCTCGAGCGCGCCGAGGGCCGTGCGGGCGGCGACTGCGGCGGCTATCGCGGAGGGAAGCGATGACCGACGACGCGGGGAACGATCCCCAGGACGCGATCGACTCCGAAGGCGAGCGCCGCCGCGAGGAGCTGGACGACCGGATCTTCGACCACAGCGCCGGCGACGACCAGAAGGGGATCCCCTTCGTCGGCGCCGGCCCCGGCAACCCGCGGCTGCTGACCGTCGCCGGGAAGGAACTCCTCGAGGAAGCCGATCTCGTCGTCCACGCGGGCTCGCTGGTCAACAGCGAACTCCTGGACGAGTACTGCGGCCACGCCGAGCTGGTGAACTCCGTCGGGAAAGATCTCGAGGAGCTGATCCCGCTGATGCGGGACGCCTACGAGGACGGCGACGACGTCGTTCGGCTGCACAGCGGCGACCCCGCCATCTACGGCGCGGCGCTCGAGCAGATGGACGCCTTAGAACACGAGGGCGTCCCGACCTACTTCGTGCCCGGCGTCACGTCGGCGTTCGCGGCCAGCGCGACGCTGCGGACCCAACTGACGCTCAACGAGGTCTCGAACCACGTCGCGTTCACCCGACCACAGGGCAAGACCCTGACCCCGGAGGAGGACCACATCTCCGAGTTCGTCGAGATGGGCGACGTGACGACCTGTATCTACCTCGGGACCCACGCCGTTCGCGACACGATGGATCGCCTGCTCGAGGACGGCCACGACCCCGAGACGCCGGTCGCGGTGATCTACCACGCCTCGTGGCCGGACGAGGACGTGATCGTCGGCGATATCGGGACGATTGCGGACAAGGTCGAGGAGGCGGGCTACCGCGCCTCGGCGCTGGTCGTCATCGGCGACGCGGTGACCGGCGCGGGCTACGAGCGATCCTTCCTCTACGGCGACTGGGCGGATCGCGGGCCTTCCGAAAACTCGGCCGAAACGGAGGCTAGTGATGACTGAGATGCGATGGTACCGCGAACACGATGAAAGCCCCTGCCGCGCTCGACCGGTTGCGGCTCGCTGTGGTCCTCGCTCCGCTGCGGTCCTTGCGTCGCCTTACCGGACCGAGCGCGGCAGCCCCTTTCAGTCCCACCCGGGCGGTGGATTGGACGGGAGCGGAAAGCGTGGACGGGACAATATCGATATGAGAGAGAGTACACAATGAGTTCCGGAACTGAGAACACGGACACGACGAACGAATCGGACTCCGATGGCGGCCACTGTTCGACGGCCGACTCGGACGGCGAGGTCGCCGAGGAGATCGCGATCGTCTCCTTCGGGCGGAAGCTGGACACCGCCGAGGAGATCAAGGCGGAGATCGGCGATCGCTACGAGGCGATCGACATCGTCGAGTACCACGGCGACGTCTTCGAGGAGCACTGGGGCGAGTACGACTGTTTCATCGGGCTGATGGCCTCGGGGATCGCGATGCGCAAGACCGCCCACCTGTTAGACGACAAGTGGGACGACCCCGCGATCTGCGTGGTCGACGAGGAGTTGACGTGGGCCATCCCGATCACCGGCGGCCACCACGGCGCGAACCAGGTCGCACAGGATCTGGCGACGATGGGTGCCGTCCCGGCGATGACCACGGCCTCGGAAGCTGCGGGCAAACAGGGCGTCGAATCCAAGGCCAAGGCGATGGACGCCCACGTCGTCAACGGCGACTCGACGGTCAAAACCAACCTCGCCGTGCTGGACGACGAACTCGGGCCCGTCGCGCGACTCGACGGGCCGAAGGCCGTCCTCGTCGGCGACGACGTGACGGTGCTCAAACGGAACAAAGACGACGGCGTCGTCCTCGGGACGGGTAGCGTTTCGGGGGCCAGCAAGGACGCCTTCCTCGCCGCGTGGGAGCAAGCCCTCGAGCGGACCGACTACGACTTCGACGACGTAGAGTTCGTCGGCACCGCGACCCGGAAGGAGGACGAGGCGGGCCTGCTCGAGGCTGCGCAGGAACTCGATCTCGGCGTGGTCGCCTTCGACAAGGAGACGCTGCTCGCGAACGAGGGGCCGACGCCCTCGAAGTCGAAGGAGCTGATCGGCTGGCCCGGCGTCTCCGAGGCCGCCGCGATCGCAGGCGGTGCCGAACAGGAGCTGGTCCTCGAGAAGATCAGCTACGAGAACGAGGTCACGGTGGCGATCGGCCGATGAGTTCCGACGCCGAGTCCATCGACGCGACGGCCGGCGGCACCCCCGACGACCACGGCACCCTCTACGTCGTCGGTATCGGTCCCGGGCTTCCCGACCACATGACCGAGCGGGCCAAAGAGGTCATCGAGACCGCGGACGTGGTCATCGCCTCGAGCCTCTATCAGGAGTTCCTGCGGGACGACGGCACCCTACTGCCGGAAGATGAAACCAACGAGGACGGTATCGCGATCCGAGACGATGGCTTCGAGCAGGAGATCGTCCGCTCGACGATGGGCCGCCAGATCGAACTCGCCCGCGCGGCGTTCGAATACGTCCGCGAAGGAAAGGACGTGGCTCACGTTTCCGGCGGCGATCCGTCGGTCTACGGCAAGTCCGACCTCATCTTCAAGATGGCCGAGGAAGAGGACGCGACGGACATTCCGATCGAGATCGTGCCCGGACTCACCGCGGCGCTTGGCGGCTCGGCCAACGTCGGCGCGCCGCTGTGTAACGACTTCTGTACGGTCTCGCTGTCGGACAAGTGGCGCGGCTGGGACGAGATCGAGGAGAAACTGCGCGCCGCGGCAATCTCGGACTTCGTGATCGTCCTCTATAACTGCTGGCGCAACTACGAGCAGGCGGTCGAGATCGTCCGCGAGGAGCGGACCGACGACGCCTACGTGGCGATCGTCAACGACGCTGGCCGCGCGGACGCCGGCCGCAACGGCGAGAGCCAGTTCATCACGACGCTGGGCGAGGCCGCCGACCACGACGACAAGGTGTCGGGGATGGGCACCTCGCTGATCATCGGCACCCACGAGACCGAGACCTGGCGCAACGACGACCGAACGTACCTCGTCACCCCGCGCGGCGGGCGTGACGTCGACGACTTCTGAACCCAACAGTACACAACCATGAGCACGGACACCAACGCGGACGCTGACGACGAATCGACTTCCAAGTGTGGCGCATCGACGAGCGACGCGAGTACCGACACCTCGAGTTCCGGCTCGAAGTGCGGCGCGTCCAGTAGCACCGACGACTCGAGCGGGTCGAAATGCGGTGGGTCCTCGAGTTCCTCGTCGTCCTCGAACTGTGGTGCCTCGAGTTCGGACGACGGGAGTTCGAACGAGCAGGAGGTCGGCGCGACGGCCGACGACTTCGACGCCGAGCCGGGCCAACTGATCGCCGTCGGCCTCGGTCCCGGTCACCCCGAGGGGATGACCGACCGCGCGAAGACGGCGCTGCTCGAGGCCGACCACATCGTCGGCTACACGACCTACATCGAGCTGATTCCGGACGAGATCACCGACGAGGCCGAAGACATCTACGACACGCCGATGTGCGGCGAAGTCTCCCGCACCGAGGAGTCGATCGACCGCGCGCTGGCGGGCAACGACGTCGCCATCGTCGGCAGCGGCGACCCGAACGTCTACGCGCTCGCGGGGCTGGCCCTCGAGATCTTAGAGTCCAAAGGCGCGACGGCCTCGATGGTCGACTTCGAGGTCGTGCCGGGCGTCCCAGCAGCGCAGTCCTGCGCCGCGCGCCTGGGCGCGCCGCTGGTCAACGACACCGTCTCGGTCTCGCTGTCGGACCACCTCGTGCCGATGCCCGAGATCGAGTCCCGACTGCACTCGGTCGCGAGCGAGAACTTCACGATCACCATCTACAACCCCTGGAGCCGCAAGCGCCGCGAGAACTTCGAGAAGGCCTGCGAGATCCTGCTGACCCACCGCGGGCCCGATACGCCCGTCGGCATCGTCCACGGCGCGGGCCGCGAGGACGAGCAGGTGCTGATCACCGAACTCGCCGAGCTCGAGAACCTCGGCGAGAGCGAGATCGTCGACATGACGACGACGATCGTCGTCGGCACCGAGGACACCTACGTCTGGGACGACCGGATGGTCACACCCCGGGGCTACGAGACGAAGTACGACTACTGAGCGACAGGAATTCACCATGCCACGATACGAAGTCACCATCGAGAAAGACGCCTGCGACGGCATCTTCGCCTGCCTGACCCGCGACCCGCGCTTTATCGAGGGCGAGGACGGCCTCGCGACGATCGATCCGACCGCGGATCCGGTCTACGACTGCGAGGGCGAGGTCATCGACGACGCCGAACGCGTCGTCGCGACGTTCGACGACGACCGTATCGACGAGGCCCAGCAGGCCGCCGCGGCCTGTCCGACCGACGCCATCGTCGTCGAGGAGGTGGGCGAATGAGCGACGCCCGATCCGCCGACGGCGGCGACGACGCCCTCGAGGTTTCGGTCCCGTCGGACCCGCTGGCCGGCCACGCGGCCACGGCGTACTTCTGGGGCCACGTCGCCGGCAGTGGCGACGTTACCGACGACCGGATCGAGGTCGTCGCCAACGACGAGGCGTCCGCACAGGTGCTGGCCGCCGTCGCCGGCGGCGACCTCGAGCGCGAGACGACCAGCCGCGAGTACGCCCACGACACGTCGATCACGCGGACGGAGGAGGAGTACGTGCTGACGATCGAGGGCGAGGACGGCCTGCTCGGCCGCAGCGGCGCGCTCGGACTGCCCGTCGACGGCCGCGGCAACTACCGCTTCGGCGCGTTCGCCGACTACGATCGCGAACTGCTCCGGGGCCTGCTCGAGGGCTGTGGCACCGTCTGCTTCAAGTCCTCGAGCGGCACCGTCGGGATCTCGTTCGTCCACGACGATCGGGACCTGCTCGCGTTCGCACAGGAGTTGATCGCCGACTGTCCCGTCGATGCGCCCTTCGGCGAGCTATCCGAAACCTCCTCGGGCGGCCACTGGTTCGGCGTCGACGACGCCGCCGCGCCCGCCTTCGGCACGTGGCTCTACGAGGACTGCGAGGAGACCGGCCTCTTCGCGCCGAGTCGCCGGCGCAAGTTAGAGCGCAGTCTCGAGCAGGCCGACGCCTACGACGAGTAATATGAGCACACCAGACGACACCACGGCCGCTCCCGCACCCGGCTTCGACGACGAGGCCGTCCTCCTGATCGGCCACGGCTCCAGGCGCGAGAAGTCCAACGAACAGGTCCGCGAGCTGGCCGCCGACCTCGAGTCCCGACTGGGAATCCCGGTCGACGCCGCGTTCCTCGAACTCGCGGAGCCGGCGATCGACGAGGCCTTCGCGGGACTCTCGCCCGTCGCCGAGCGGGTGACGGTCGTCCACTGCTCGCTGTTCGCCGCGAGCCACGTCAAGAACGACGTGCCGCTGGCGATCGAGCAGGCCCGGGCCGAACACGACGTAGAGATCGACAACGGCTCTCATCTGGGAGTTCATCCCGCGATCCTCGACCTGCTGGACGACCGCGCCGCGGCTGTCGAGGCCGAACTCGGCGTCGACCGTGCGGACGGCGACGTGGCCGTCGTCGTCTGCGGCCGGGGCTCGAGCGATCCGGACGCCAACGGCGACGTCCACAAGCTCGCGCGACTGCTCTACGAGGGGCGCGAGTTCGACCGCGTTGAGGCCTCGTTCATCGGCGTCACCGAGCCGACCCTCGAGGAGACGCTCCACGGGCTCTCGAAGCACCGGCCCGACGCGGTCGTCGTCCTCCCCTATATGCTCGGCGACGGCGTCCTCACCCAGCGGGTCCGGGACTGGACCGCCGACTTCGACTCCGACTACCCCTACGTCGACGCGATGGCCGGCGACCCGCTCGGGACCGACTCCCGGCTGCTGGACGTCTTCGCCGACCGCTGGGAGGAAGCCCGGACCGACAGCGTCGAGATGTCCTGTGACACCTGCAAGTACAAGGTCGACCTCGAGGGCTACGAGGAGGATGTCGGCGGCGCTCGCGCCATGTTGCGGGCGCTAGCTCACCAGGAGGCCCACGCCGATCGCGACGACGTCGACGACGAACCCCACAGCCACGACGCGCCGGAGAAACACGTCGCGGTCTGTACCAACCAGACCTGCGCGAAGATGGGGTCGCCGGCCGTCCTCGAGCGGCTTCGACAGGAGGTCCGGGATTCGGACCACTGCGACGCCCGCATCACGCGGTCGTCCTGTCTCGGCCGCTGTGGCGACGGGCCGATGGTCGCCGTCTACCCGGACGGGATCTGGTACGGTGACGTCGACGACGGCGACGCCGAACGGATCGTCTCGGACCACTTAGACCGGGACCGCATCGTCAGCGACCTCGTCGATCAGACGCTGTAGCGGCCGCGAACCGATCACCGACCGAACCACACGACTCCGATAATTCACGACACACACCCATGAGCTGCCACGAAATCGAAGCACTACGACTCGGACTGATGAACGTCCTCGGCGTCGGGGACGACAGTACTCGCGACCACGCGGAGAAGGAACTCGAGGGACACCTCGAGGGCCCCATCGAGGGCCTCGCGGAGGCCGACAGCCTCGCGGAGATCGAACGCCACCTCGACGCGGCGCTGGTCGATCTCGAGCAAGAGGTCGCCGAACTGGACAGCGAGGACCCCGAATTCGATTATACTCGGGGTCGGTTGCTCGAGGTCCGCAACGCCGAGCGGGCCATCCAGCGGCTTCGCACGCAGGGATCGAGCATCGTCGACGGGCTCGGCGACGCCCACGACACCCTCCACGAGACCTTCCCGGTAGAGGAGTAACGATGGCCGGAACTGTCGACACGGAACGCGAGGACGGTCTCGACTTTCGGACCGTCCCGCTGGGCGAGATCGACCCCGCCCGCAGTCGCCACATGTGGACCCGCTCGGCGGTCGGGCTCGCCGAGTCGGGCGACCTCGTCGTCACCGGCGAGTGGGACGGCACCGTTACCGCCCGCGAGGTCGACTCGCTCGAGCCCCGATGGACGGCCGACCACCCCGATCACGCGGTCGGGATCGCGTCGCTCGGAGGCGACGGACCCGGAGACGACGAGACGATCGTCGTCGCCGGTCGCGGCGAGACGGGAACGATCGCGGCTTACGACGCCGCGACGGGTGAACGCCGGTGGCGCTACGACACTGCCGACGACGTCGGTGCGGCAATCGAGGACTCCGTCTTCTACCTTCCCTACGTCGTGGCGCTCGAGACGGGGACCGACGCGGACGGCAACGAACGGCTCTACGCCGCCGCGCGGCGGTACGAACGCGACGGCGAGACCCGGCAGTGGCACAGCACCGTCTACGCGTTCGACTCCGCGGGGTCGCTCCGGTGGACCTACGAGACCGACGCCTCGCCGATCGCGCTCGATCTCGACGCCACGGGCCAGCGCCTCGCGGTCGGCTACAACCGCTGCATGGGCGACCACGACACCGGCCTCGTCGTCCTCGAGGCCGAGACGGGCGCCCTCGAGTGGACCTGGGACCCCGGCACCGAGGGCGATCGCCGCGTCGGCGATGTCTCGTTCGACGGCGACGCGATCGCCGTCTCGAGCCACGGCGACAAGCGGGGCTACCTGCTCGGGCCCGGCGGTGCCGAGCGCTGGGCGATCGACCTCGCCGTCGAAACGGAGATCGACGGCGAGCGGCTGTACGCCTACCCGAACCACGTCTACGCCGACGACGGCCGAGTGGCGTTCGTGACCGGCAACACCTACGCCGTCGAGAGCCGCGAGACCGACGGTCGGCATCCGAACGAACACCGCGTCGCGGCGTTCGACGCCGACGGGACCCCCCTGTGGGACGACGACGCTCGGGGCTTCGTCCACGGCCTCGCCGCCGACGGCGGCCGGCTGGTCGCTCCCTGTGCCCAGAACTTCCGGGTCCGCGACCCCGAGACCCACGCCGTCCGCGCGTTCGACCTCGAGTCCGGTCCGGCCGAGGTCGAACGGCTCGCGGGAATCGCCACGGCTGCCGCCTTCGGAGACGGAACGCTCGCCGCGATCGAGGAACCGGTCGCCTACCACGACGACGGCGAGACCCGCGGCGAGTACGCGCTCCGAGTCGGCTCGCTCGAGTAGCGGATTAACAGCCGTTTTCGACGCTCTTTGTCCACCGAGCCCGCCGACTGTCGCATACGCAAGGCCAATTCCCACAACGCTCACTGCCGTCCGCTTTGCCGTATAATGACCGCAGAGTTCGAACGTGACGGTTCGAGAGAACGTTCGCCCCTCGAGCGGGGCGAGCGTTCCGCGGGTCGTCCCGACGACGGCGAGCGGCTGACGGGGCCGCCGCGTCGGGTACTGACCGACGGCGGCCGGGCGGAGGTGGGAGAACCGGCCGACGAGGGAGACGGCCCCGAGAGCGACACCTCGGAAGCGACGCAGGACGAGTCGACCCGAGATGGCGACGAGGAGACCGAGTCGTCCGCGGGAACGGAGGCGACATCATGAGCGACGAATCAATCACACAGCGGATCGATACGGAGGCGATCACGGAGAATATCGACGTCGACCAGCTCGTCGAGGGCACTCGGTGGGAGGACCAGATCGACGAGGACGTGCTCCTCGGCGCGGTGCTGGGCGGGCAGATCGGCGCGCTCGTCGGCCGGAAGGTCGGGGAGTCGCTCGGTCGGACGATCGGGAACGTGGTCGTCGAGGAACTGCTCAGTAGCGACGAGGCCGAGTCGGTGGCAGAGGGGGAAAGCGGCGTCGCCGACGGCGAGGAGACGGCCGACGAGGAGTCGGACGAGTCAGAATCGGAGAGTCAGGAGTCCGAGGAATCGGACGACGAGGAGAGCGCGGAGTCCGAAGACGGGGCCTCCGAAGAGGAAACGGCAGCGGAGGGCGATGACGAAGGCGGCGAAAAGACCGACGCCAACGCCGACGCCGAGGAGGCGACGGACGGGAGCGATGACGCGTCCGACGAGGAAGAAATGGAAGCCGAAGCCGAGGAGGAAGCGTAAGCCCGTGAGCCGGCTTCGCAATGGCCGCGACTCGAGCGGCGGTGATCGCCGTGAGTAACGAGTCCGGGCTGAAGGGGATGGTCGCCGACGAAATGAAAGCACAGATCGACGTGGCCGACATGCTCGGGGACGGCAGCATCGAGGACAGCATCGACGGCGGCGAGATCGGGACCGCGGTCGGCCGCCAGTTCGGCGAGCAGTTCGGCCGGCAACTGGGGACCGCCGTCGGTCGCGGGGTCCACGAGACGGTTGCCGAGGGTCTCGAGGACGGCAAAGAACTCGGCGAACTGCCGGCCGAGGTTCGGACGGCGGTCGCGGACGCCGTCCGGGAATCGATCTCGGAGATCGGGGGCCGCGACTCCCTCGAGTCGATGGCGAACGGCGTCACCGAGGGCGGCGGCGTCGAAGGGCTTCTCGAGGGGGTCGGCGGCGAAAGCGAGGACAGCGACGGGACCGAGTCGGAAACCGAGGGCGGCGAGGAGATCGACGAACCGGCGGACTCGGACGGCGACCCGTCCGTCGAAGAGATCGAAGACCTGCGGGAAGACACCCTCGAGGACTTCCTCGGGGTGCTGTCCTACAGCGACCTGCAGTCGATCGCGAAAGACGTCGGCGTGAAGGCCAACCTCAGCCGCGAGGAGATGACGGCGGAGATCGTCGAGACGGTGACCGGCGAGGAAGCGGACGACTCGGAGACGGAAGCGGCCGAGGCCGAGTAGTCGACCGACCGCATCGTGTCCCGTCGCGGGGACGACCAGCGAGAACGAAGCGACACAGACACAGATGAGCGACGCAGCACTCCGGGACCGCGTCCGCGAGGTACTGCACGACGCCGACGATGCACGACGCCGACGAGCGCGGCGGCTCGCTCGTCACCGGCGGCGACGAGGACGCCGAATCCGACCCGCTCGAGACCGCACGCGAGGCCGACGACATCCTCGAGTCGGCCGATCCCGACGACCTGCTTTCGGCGGTCGGCCTGGACACGCTCGAGGACGGCTCGGAGCCGGACTCGATCCCCGAGGCGATCGCACGGGGCGAGCGGGAGAACGTCGCGGATCTCCAGCGGTTGCTCCGGCTCTCGAGGCTCGCCGACCGAGCGGACGACGGCGGGCTCGGGGACGCCGTCGGCGAGCTGCAGGAAGCGATCGGCGAACCGGCCGAGTCGACGGAAAGCGAGAGCGGAGCCGAGTCGTCGGCCGACGACCTCGGCGACGGGTTCCGGTCGGCGATGCGCGACTCGTTCGCCGACTTCGGGGACGAGGTGTCGCGACTGAAGGCGCGACTCGAGGAGCGACGCGCCGGGACGGCCGAGAGCGACGCGGACGACACGACGGCCGGGGACGAGGCTGCGGAGGCCGAAGCCGCCGACGAGGACGAGGGGCTGCTGGGCTCGGGACTCGGCGGCGACGGGGAGCGGGGGCACGGCCTCGGGCGGGCCGAGCCGACACTCGACGATGGCACCGCCGCCGTCCCAGCGGGCGGACATGCGCGGGACCGCCCGCCACTCGACGATGCCGGACAAACGCGGGTAAGCGGTCGTTCTTCGGCCGCCCCGCTCGAGCCGACCTTTTTCCGCGGATCCGAGCCGAGCCGTATCGGCCCGCTCGAGTAACCGATTGGGGTTACGATAGCGCCGCTCGACGGCCCTCGAGCGCGTCGCGTAACCGTCCGCGGGTGCCCCGAGCGGTACGTTTATACGATTGTGTTCCATCGTTGTTCCCAGTATGGAATATCGACGTCGGGAGGTACTCGGTGCGAGCGCGGCGGGGATCGCCGCGGCGGTCGGCGGCTGTCTCGGAGACAGCGACGACGACGGCGAGGGGTCGATCGCCGGCGAGGAACTGGCGATGGCGACGACGACCAGCACGGAAGCGACGGGGTTGCTCGACGAACTCAACGCCGCTTTCAGGGAGCGGTTCGGCACGCGCGTGGCGGCCAACGCGGACGGGACCGGTGCCGCGATCCGGTCGGCGCGGGACGGCAACGCCGACGTCATTCTGGTCCACGCCCGGTCCCAAGAGGACGAGTTCATGCGGGAGGGGTACGGCGTCAACCGGCGCGACCTGCTGTTCAACGACTTCGTCGTCGTCGGGCCGAGCGACGATCCCGCGGGCGTCGGCGACACCGAGCAGGCGACGGCGGCGTTCGAGGCGATCGCGGACGCCGAGGCGACGTTCGTCTCCCGCGGGGACGAGTCCGGAACCCACACCAAGGAGCTGGTGATCTGGTCGGAAGCCGGTCTCGAGCCCGGCGGCGAGTGGTACCAGGAACTCGGACAGGGGATGGGCGAGACGCTGACCAACGCGAACGAGTCGGGTGCCTACACCCTCTCGGATCGGGGCACGTACCTCTCGCGGGACGATCTCGACCTCGAGATCCTGTTGCAGGGGCCGATCGAGGGCGGACCCGAACTGCTCGCGAACCCCTACGGGATCATGGCAGTCAACCCCGAGATCCACGACGACGTCAACTACCAGCTCGCGATGGCCTACATCGGCTTCGTCACGAGCCCCGAGGGACAGGCGGTCATCGAGGACTTCACCGCGAACGGCGAGCAGTTGTTCTTCCCGGAGGCACTGTCGGAGGATCCGGACTTCCAGCAATACGTCCCGGAGGGCTGGCAGCCGGACGGATCGGAAGAGTAAACCCCGGCCTGCGAACACGGACGGATACCACCACTACAGATGCCACTCGACGCGCTCTCGGATCCGACGTATCTCCGGAGTATCATTCGGCTCTCGCTGACGGTCAGCCTCGTCGCCGTGCTGGTGAGTACCGTCCTGAGCCTCCCGATCGCCTTCGCCGTCGGGTTCGCGGACTTCCGGGGCAAGCGGTTCGTCACCGCCGTCATCAACACCGGCATGGGGTTCCCGAGCGTCGTCGTCGGCCTGCTCGTCTGGTACGTCCTCTCGAATCAGGGGCCGCTGGGGACGCTGAATCTCATCTACACGCCCGAGGCGATGATCATCTCCCAGTGCGTGCTGGCCGCACCGGTGATCACCGGCGTCGCGCTGTCGGCGGTCGAAAGCGTCGACGACGCCGTTCGGGACGCCGCCTACGGCGTCGGCGGGACACGAGCCGATGTCGCCCTGATCACGCTCAAAGAGGCCCGCTACGGCGTCATCACCGGGATTCTCGCCGGCTTCGGCCGGGCGATCAGCGAAGTCGGCTCCGTCCTGATCGTCGGCGGCAACATCGCCTACGCCGACGGCACCTCGAAGACCCGCACCCTGACGACCGCGATCCAGTTCGAGGTGCGCAAGGGCGAGTTCGAAGTGGCCCTGATACTCGGTGCGGTGTTGCTCGTCCTCGTCTTGCTCGTCAACGGGGTCGTCCTGCGGCTCGGGGGGCGATGACCATGCCGGGGATCGAACCCGGACGGCCCGCAATCGAGGTGGGAACGGCGTGAACCTCGCGTTCGAGAACGCCGCCTACGGCGTCGACGACACGTCGATCCTGACTGACGTCTCGCTGTCGGTCGGGTCCGGCGAGGTGGTGACGATCATCGGCCCCTCAGGGGCCGGCAAGACCACGCTGTTGCGGCTGGCCGCGCTGTTCGAGCGGCCGACCGGCGGCGCCGTTCGCTGTGACGGGGCCGATCCGTGGGCGCTGTCCCGGGCGGAGCGGCTGGCGGTTCGCCGGCGGATCGGGATGGTCTTTCAGCAGGCGAGCCTCTTCGAGGCCTCGGTGGCCCGCAACGTCGACGTCGGTCGGCGCGTTCGCCGTCCGTGGCCCCAGCGACTGCGGGGGTTCGGGCGACGCCTCGTCGATCGGTGGCTCAGTGGCGAACCGACCGTCGACGACCGCACCCGCGAGGCCCTCGAACTCGTCGGCCTCGACGACGCGTGGGACCGCGACGCCGCGTCGCTGTCCGGCGGCGAGGCCCAGCGGGTGTCGTTTGCCCGCGCGCTCGCGACCGAACCGGACCTGCTCGTCCTCGACGAGCCGACCTCCGATCTCGACCCGCGGAACACGGCCATCCTCGAGCGCGCCATCGACCGGGCGCGCGACCGCGGTCACGGCGTCTTGCTCGCGACCCACGACATGCACCAGGCCGAGCGGATCTCGGACCGGGTCGCGTTCCTGCTGGAAGGCGAACTGGTCGAGACCGGGCCGGCAGCGCGGGTCTTCGAGAACCCGCGAGACGAACGAACCGCGCGGTTCGTCCGGGGCGACCTGCTGTACGATGACAACGAACTTTTCGCCTGACGATCAATGGGGAGTCGAATGGAGAAGGAGTTCGAGCCCTACCTGCGGATCGACGACGTGACCGTCGACCGGAGCGACGTCGCGATGTTGCGCGCGATCGACGACCGCGGCTCGCTGTCCGGGGCCGCCGAGGCCCTCGAGCGATCCTATCCTCGCCTCCAGCAGCGCGTGGTCGAACTCGAGGACGCGATCGGCCCGCTAGTCGAGCGCACCCGCGGGGGTGCCGGCGGCGGCGGGAGTTCGCTGACCGACCGAGCCCGGGACCTGCTGGCGCGGTTCGATCGACTGGTTGCCGCCTACGAGGGGGTCGCCCGCGTCGACGAGACGGTGTTGTCCGGGCCGGTCGTCGACCGGGACGGGGAACTCGCGACCGTCGCGACCGACGCCGGCGAGGTGCTGGCGGTCGTGCCCAGCGAGGCCGCGACCGCGTCAGTGACGGTCCGCTCCGACGCCGTGAGCCTGCACGCTCCCGACGAGGTGCCACGGGCCGAGGGCACCAGCGTCCGTAACCGATTCCCCGGGACCGTCTCGTGGCACGAGGCCGGCGACGCGGTCGCGAGGGTCGGGATCGACCTCGAGACGGACGAGGGCGACGCGGACGACGCCGAACTCGTGGCGCTGGTCACGCGGCGAAGCGTCGACGCGCTGGGGCTCGAGCCCGGGCGGTCGATCGTCGCCTCGGTGAAGGCGACGGCGGCCCGCGGCGTCGAGGGCCGAGGGACCGACGGCGACTGAGTCGGTTACTGCGTCCCGTCGACGCCGATCTCGTTCTCGAAGCGCGCGAAGAAGTCGTCGACGAACCGCCGGCGGGACTCGCCGAGGCGGCGTCCGGGGTCGGTATACAGCGCGTCGAGCCGCTCGTCGGCCCACTCCCGAAGGAGCGTGACGTCCGGCAGTCCCGACGCGGCCAGTCCGGACGCCGACGCGTCGTCGATGACCGCGTACGCCTCGTCCCGTCTGCCCGATCGTTCGCCGACGATACAGGCCAGCCGGACGATCCCGCGCGCGCCGGCGGCGTCTAACTTGTCCGCGTCGAAGAGCAGCCGCGCCTCGAGCGTCTCGGGCTCCGGCGAACTCGCGCGGATACTGTGGGCTCGGATACAGTGCGTGACGGCGTCGATCCGGTCCGCCGCCACGCCCTCCGACTCGAGGAGGGCCGCGGCCTCGGCTGCGGCCCACTCGTCGTGATCGTCGATCTCGTCCGTTCGCTCCCGCGGGCGACCGATGTCGTGTAACCAGGCCGCCGCCGCGAGAACGTCGCCGTCGACGGGTCGTTTGCAGTCGTTCGCCAGCCGAATCGACAGGTCGCGGACGCGCTCGGCGTGGTACCGATCGTGTGCCGGGAGGGCGTCGCCGTAATAGGACGACGATAGCGAGCGAGCCAGCGGGCCCAATTTCTGTGCCATCGTGCCCGTGAGAAGTACCGTCCGATACTATAATATTTCTCTACTGTCAGGTCGGCAGTCGGGTCCCGTCGAGGGTGGGACTGCCGGTCGGCGAGCCATAGGCCTTTCTCGAGGGGGGCCGTACCGACGCCCATGTACGACTCGATTCTGGTCGCGACCGACGGCAGCGAGGCGGCGGCGACGGCGGTCGATCACGCCGTCGCGCTCGCCGACCGGTTCGACGCGGCGCTGTTCGGCGTCGCCGTCGTCGACGAGCGAACCGACTACGACACCGGTATCGTCGATCCAGAGGAGGCCAGACGCCACCTCGAGGAGCGGGCGGCCGGCTGGCTCGAGGACCTCGAGGCGCGGGCTCGCGAGGACGGGATCGAGGCCGAGACGGCGGTTCTGTCGGGCGTTCCCCACGAGGAGATCCTCGCGTACGCCGACGAGGTCGGGGTCGGCGCGCTCGTGCTTGGCTCTCGCGGCCGCTCGTCGTTCAAGGGGGCCCTGCTGGGCAGCACCGTCGACAGGGTCGTCCGCATGACGGACCGCCCGGTACTGGTCGTCGGTGGGGGAGAGGAGCCCGACCGGGAAGCGGCGGAACCGACTCGAATTGCGGACGGGGAACGGACGTAGATCCCGGTGTTGGGGCGAACATTTACCTTCGCTGTCGTATGACCTAGCGGCATGTCACTGCTCGTTCCCTTCGACGGCTCGGCGTTGGCGACGCGGGCGCTCGAGCGCGCGTCGACGTTCGGCGACTTGCTCGACGAGGAGGTCGTCGCCCTGACGGTGATTCCCGACGACCCCGAGTACGCGCGCGATCGGGGCTGGATCACGGAAGGCGAACCGTTCGACATGGACGCGGTCGCCGCGGGGATCGGGAACCGGGCCGACGAGGTCGCGCCCGAGGCGACGGTCCGGACCGAGCGGGTCGACTCCGACGAGCCGACCGCGACGTCGACGACTAACGTCGTCCGCGAGATTCGCCGCGTCGCCGCCGAGATCGAGGCCAGCGTGGTCTTCATCGGTTCGGAGAACGCCGGCTCGGTGATCGCGCCACAGTCGAGCGTCGGGAGCCCGGTCGCGAGCGATCACCGGTACGACGTCTACGTCGTCCGCGAACCCGACCACGAGGTCGATCCCGAGGACCTCGCGGATATCGACTCGACGCAGGACGACCTCTAAGCGGGATTCGACCCCATCGAAACCGGCTACCGGCTGGCGATTCGGAGGAACGTTTATTCCGTTGACCGACCACGGTTCGGACGAAATGGTCGATCGGAACGGGCGAGACCGGGACGGCGCTGCGCCGACCGGGACCACCCATAGCCCGCCGGCGTCGTTCGCCGAGCAGGCGAACGTCGCCGATCCGGGAATCTACGAGGCGTTCGAGGCCGACTGGCCGGCTTGCTGGACGCGCGCGGCGGACCTGCTCTCCTGGGACGAGCCGTACGACACCGTCCTCGAGGACGACGAGGCCCCTTTCTATCGGTGGTTCCCAGACGGACGGCTCAACGCCGCGTACAACTGTCTGGATCGCCACCTCGAGTCGGGTCGGAAGAACCACGCCGCGATTCGCTGGGAGGGCAAACAGGGCGAGCGCCGCACCTACACCTACCGCGACCTCTACGTCGAGGTCAACGAGTTCGCGGCGGCGCTGCGGGATCTCGGCGTCGAAGAGGACGACGTCGTCACGATCTATCTGCCGATGATCCCCGAGCTGCCGATCGCGATGCTGGCCTGTGCCCGCATCGGCGCACCCCACAGCGTCGTCTTCGCGGGGCTCTCCGCGGACGCCTTGGCGACCCGGATGGACGCCGCCGACAGCGAGTTCCTCGTGACCTGTGACGGCTACTACCGCCGCGGCGACGCCTTCAATCAGAAGAGCAAGGCCGACAACGCACGGCTCGCGCTCGAGCAGGACGTGCGGACGGTCGTCGTCGACCGACTCGGTGACGACTTGCCCCACGTCCTCGGCGACGACGAGTACGACTATCACGAGCTACGGGAGGCGTTCGCCGGCGAGACCGTCGATCCGGTCGTCCGATCGGCGACGGACATGCTGTTTCTGATGTACACCTCGGGGACGACCGGCGAGCCGAAGGGCGTCGTCCACTCGACGGGGGGCTATCTCGCCCACGTCGCGTGGACGAGCCACGCCGTCCTCGACGTCAAGCCCGAGGACACCTACTGGTGTGCGGCCGACATCGGCTGGATCACGGGTCACTCCTACATCGTCTACGGCCCGCTGGCGATGGGCACGACGACGGTGATGTACGAGGGGACCCCCGACTACCCCGACCGGGACCGGCTCTGGGAGATCGTCGACCGCAACGCCGTCGACGTCTTCTACACCGCGCCGACGGCGATCCGGGCGTTCATGAAGTGGGGCTCGGAGTACCCCGCCGAACACGATCTCTCCTCGCTGCGGCTGCTTGGCTCCGTCGGCGAACCGATCAGTCCCCGGCCGTGGAACTGGTACCGCGACCACGTCGGGGGCGGCGACTGTCCGGTCGTCGACACCTGGTGGCAGACCGAAACCGGCGCGGTGACGATCTCGACGCTGCCGGGCGTCGACGAGATGAAACCCGGCTCCGCGGGGCCGCCCCTGCCCGGCATCGACGCGAACGTCGTCGACGAGGCCGGCGACCCCGTCGAGCCCGGTCGGACCGGCTATCTCACCATCGACCGGCCGTGGCCGGGGATGGCACAGACGCTGTACGACAACGACGACCGGTTCGTCACGGAGTACTGGCAGCGCTTCTCCGACCCCGCGTCCGACGACTGGCGCTACTTCAGCGGCGACACCGCCCGGATCGACGAGGACGGCTACATCACCGTCCTCGGCCGGGTCGACGACGTTATCAACGTTTCCGGCCACCGACTGGGCACCATGGAGGTCGAGAGCGCGATCACCGACGTCGACGGCGTCGCCGAGGCCGCCGTCGTCGGCCGCACGATCCCGGCCGGCAACACCGAGATCTACGCTTACGTCAGCACCGAGAGCGGCCGCGAACCGGGCGAGGCGATCCGAGCGGCGATCCGCGAGAACGTCGCGGCGGCGATCGGCCCGATCGCCAGCCCGACCGAACTCGTCTTCACGCCGGAGCTGCCCAAGACCCGTTCCGGCAAGATCATGCGTCGGCTGCTCGAGGACGTCGCCAACGGGGAGTCGCTGGGCGATACGAGCGCCCTTCGCAACCCGGAGATCGTCGGCGAGATCCAGGCCGCGGTCGGCGACGAGGGAGCGGACGTCTACCGCGACCGATAATAGTTTCGCGCTCTCTGCAATCACGAAACGGTTTCTATGCCGGAATCAGTGCCGTAGATTCGCTCTCGGTCACGGGCCCGCTGGATCGGCGATACAATTATGTTCGCGTCACCAGAATGAGCGAACCAGACGCCATGAGTCTCGAGGCGACCACGGGGGCGGTACTCAGGCGGCGGGAGTACGAATCGCTGCTCGACGCCGCGGAAACCTACCGGGAGGCGCTGGTCGTCCGGCTCTGTGGGGACGTGGGGCTGCGGCCGGCCGAACTGACCCGGCTCACGATCGACCACGTCGACCAGGTCCGGATCGATCCGCCCCGGTATCTGGTTCGGGTGCCGACGGACGACGAGCGGGACGAACGGACCGCCTACCTGCCGACCCGCGTCGAGCGCGAACTCCGGCGCTACGCCCGTAGCAACGATCTCTCGCCGGAGGACCGGATCTTCTCGGTCACGCCGCGGCGGCTCCAGATGCTCGTCTCCGACGTCGCCGATCGGGCCGGCGACCTGTTCGACGACCCCGCCCTCGCGGACGTCTCCACCAGCGACCTCCGGCAGTACTTCGCCCACACCGCCTTGGTCGACCACGACGTCAACCCCCGCGTCGTCAAGACCGCCGGCGGCTGGCGCAGTTTCGAGGCCCTCGAGCCCTATCTCCCCGAGCCGACCGACGCCGAGATCGTCGACGCCTTCGACCCTGTCGAGGGGCCGTCCGGTCCCCGATCCGGCGACACCGGGCCCGGGCCCGCGGTGAGCGACGACAGCGTGATCCGCCTGCTGCTGGCCGCCAGCGACCGGTACGCCCTCCTTCGGCTGGACGCGGACGGCTACGTCGAACGCTGGAACCGTAGCGCGGCCGCGATGTTCGGCTATCGGGCCGGCGAGATCGTCGGCACCCACGTTTCGACGTTTTACACCGACGAGGCCGTCGCCGACGGCGCGCCCGAACGGATCCTCTCGACCGCCCTCGACGAGTCCGGTTGCGAGGCCGACGGCTGGCGCGTCCACAAAGACGGCTCGCGGTTTCGCGCGACCGAGGTCGTCTCCCCGCTCCGGAACGACCAGGGCCACCACCGGGGGTTCGCCGTCTTCGTCCGCGACGTCACCGCCGCCCACGAGGAACTCGCGGCCGCGCGCGACCGGCGCGACGAACTCGAGGGGCTGTACGCGGTCGCCCGGCGACACCGCTCCGTCACCCACGCCCTGCTCGAGGCGACCGACCACGAGGAGATCGAGACGGCTACGTGCGCGACCCTGACCGACAGCCGGGCCTACGAGTTCGCCTGGATCGACCGGGCGACGTTCTCCGATCGCCGCCACGAGTGGCGCGCCGCCAGCGGGATCGAACCCGACGCCGTCGAGCGGCTCGTCCCCGATGAGTGGGACGACGATCCGACGGTCGACCTCGAGAGCGCCGCGTTCGTCCCCGACACGGGCGGCGATGTCGGCGAGCCACCGGTAACCGTGGCCGACGACGTCGCGGCGACCGTCGGCGGGGACTCCTTCGAGGGCGCGATCGCGCGAGTGCCCCTCGCCTACGGAGAAACCGTCTACGGGACGCTCTCGGTCGCGACCGACCGCGCGGGCGCGTTCGAGGACGACGAACGAACGTGGCTCGCGACGATCGGCCGACAGGTCGGCTACGCCATCGCCGCCATCCGGCGGCGCAACCTCCTGCTGTCCGATCGCGTGATCGAACTCGAGGTCGCCTGTCGGGACGATCGCTCCTTCTTCGTCGACGCCTCGCGGCGGCTCGACTGCCGGCTCGAACTCGACTCGCTAGTGCCGATCGACGAGTCCACCCGGCTCTACTACGTCCGGCTCGCGGACGGCTCGCCCGGCGACGTCTTCGACCTCGCAGCGGACGATTCCGCGATCGAGGACTGTCGGCTGGTCGAGACCGACGAGGACGGCTGGCGGATCGAGGTCGTCGTCGAGGGAGCGTGTCCGATCGGCACGCTGACCGAGTACGGCGCGACCGTCCACGAGGCGGTCTTCGACGGCGGCACGGCGACGATCACCGCCGAGTGCGCGGCCGACGCCGACCTCCGGACGATCCTCGACGGCCTGCGCTCGGCGTTTCCCGACTCCGAACTGGTCGGCAAACGCGAGACCGAGCGGGCCGTCCAGACCGCCCGCGAGTTCCGCGAGGGCCTCGAGGACCGACTGACCGACCGGCAGGAGGCCGCGCTCCGGGCGGCGTACTTCGGCGGCTACTACGACTGGCCCCGGGAGAGTACGGCCGAGGAAGTCGCCGACGCGATGGGCGTCTCCTCGCCGACGCTGCACAACCACCTGCGGAAGGGCCAACACGAACTGTTGCGGACCTTTTTCGACGACCCGGACGGCTAACGCGGGCTCCGGGGCGACGCGTAGAGGCTACATACCTAGAGGTGCCGTTCGACCGACCGCCGATCGCGGCCGCCGGCGCGATGACGACCGCGCGATCGGCTCGTCGCGCCGGCGATTCGCCCCCGTTTGCGCGCGTCCCGCACGCCTATCACGTCCTAATACAGTCAATATATGCTAGGGTGTCCGGGGTGAATGGGGTCGATTTTGCACAACTAGAGGGGCTCTTTACTATGGAAGTACGTGATTGAGTGTCTGTACCATGTCACAGGACAATGCCGAACTCGAGGCACGACTCGAGGAGCAGGCGGCCTTCGAGCCGCCCGAGTCGTTCGTCGAGCAGGCAAACGTCACTGATCAGGGGATCTACGAGGAGTTCGAGGAGAACTGGCCGGAGTGTTGGGAGCGTGCGGCCGACCTCCTCTCGTGGGACGAGGCGTACGACACCGTTCTCGAGGACGGGGACGCCCCGTTCTACGAGTGGTTCACCGGCGGCGAACTCAACGCCTCGTACAACTGTCTCGACCGACACGTAGAAGACGGTCGCGCCGACAGCGTGGCGATCGAGTGGGAAGGCGAACTCGGGGAGACGCGGACGTACACCTACGAGGAACTGCTCGACGAGGTCGAGGACTTCGCGGCGACGCTGCGGGATCTCGGCGTCGAGGAAGACGACGTCGTCACGCTGTACATGCCGATGATTCCCGAGTTGCCGATCGCGATGCTGGCCTGTGCCCGCATCGGCGCGCCCCACAGCGTCGTCTTCGCCGGCTTCTCGGCGGACGCGCTGGCGACCCGAATGAACTCGGCCGACAGCGAGTATCTGGTCACCTGCGACGGCTACTACCGACGCGGTGACGCCCTCGATCACATCTCGAAGGCCAACGAGGGCCTCGAGGGCGTCGACCACGAAGTCTCCGACGTCGTGGTCGTCGACCGACTCGGCGACGACTTGGATCACGAGCTGGCGGACAACCAACACGATTACGACGAACTCGTGGCCGACCACGAGGGGTCGACGGTCGAACCGGTCACTCGCGACGCCGAGGACATGTTGTTCCTGATGTACACGTCGGGAACGACCGGTAAGCCGAAGGGGGTCAAACACACCACCGGCGGCTACCTCGCCTACACGGCGTGGACGAGCCACGCGGTGTTGGACATCGAGGCCGACGACACGTACTGGTGTTCGGCCGACATCGGCTGGATCACCGGCCACTCCTACATCGTCTACGGGCCGCTCGCGCTGGGGACGACCAGCGTCATGTACGAGGGGACCCCGGATTACCCTGACAAGGACCGGCTGTGGGAGATCGTCGAGAAGAACGGCGTCGACATCTTCTACACCGCGCCGACGGCGATCCGGGCGTTCATGAAGTGGGGCTCGGAGTACACCGAGAACCACGACCTGTCCTCGCTGCGGCTGCTGGGGACCGTCGGGGAACCGATCAACCCGCGGGCGTGGAAGTGGTACTACAAGCACATCGGCAACGAGGAGTGCCCGATCGTCGACACCTGGTGGCAGACCGAGACGGGCGGAATGATGATCACGACGCTGCCGGGGGTCAACACCATGAAACCCGGCTCCGCCGGGCCGCCGCTGCCGGGCATCGACGCGCAAGTCGTCGACACCGAGGGTGAGGAAGTCGAGGCCGGACGGGCCGGCTACGTCACGGTCAACAACCCCTGGCCCGGCATGCTCCGGACGCTGTACGACAACGACGAGCGGTTCGTCTCGGAGTACTGGGAGGAGTACTCCGACCCCGACGCCGACGAGTGGGTCTACTTCCCCGAAGACGGGGCGAAGATCGACGAGGACGGCTACATCACCATCCTCGGCCGGGTCGACGACGTGATCAACGTCTCCGGCCACCGGCTGGGCACGATGGAGATCGAGTCGGCCGTCGTCGGCGTCGAGGGGATCGCCGAAGCCGCCGTCGTCGGCGGCGACCACGACGTCAAGGGCGAGGCGGTCTACGTCTACGCCATCCCCGAGGACGGCTACGAGGACCGCCACGCCGAACTCGAGGAGACGGCCATGGAAGCCGTCCTCGACTCGATCGGACCGATCGCCAAACCCGAGCAGATCGTCTTCACGCACGAACTGCCCAAGACCCGCTCGGGCAAGATCATGCGTCGCCTGCTCGAGGACATCGCGAGCGGCAACGAACTCGGCAACACGTCGACGCTCCGGAACCCGGGGGTCGTCGACGACATCGCCGAACAGGTCTCGGACGACTGACCGACTGACGAACAAATTTTTCAACAACAAAACGACCGATACGAACGATTCGCAAACATATGCCAGATAATAACACTCAGGATTCGACCGACGATCGAACCGTCACGGACGGTGGCGTCGCCGGCCAAGCGGGCCAGGCCCACCGGAACACCGACTACCTCAGCGCGGAGGTGAACCTGCTGAACCCGAGTACCCAGTTCATGCGCGATCACCTGCGCATCGTCTGGACCGGCTTCGTCATCTGGGTCATCGCCGTTTGGGGGCCGGTGACGGCGACGTACCTGGCGACGGATACGATGACGACCCAGATGCCGGTACTCGGCTTCCCGCTGCACTACTTCCTGGTCGCCTTCGGCGCGCCGACCAGCGCCTTGCTCCTCTCGTTCTGGTACTCGCGCAAGCGCGACGCGCTGGACGAGAAGTACGGCATCGATCACGGTGCCGTCGAGAGCGCCGGCCGCGAAAGCGGTGACGCCGCGGCCGCCGACGGAGGGGTCGACGAATGACGGGCGCTGCGACCGTTCCGCTGCAGGAGAGCCTCCTGCCCGAGGCTCTCAACATCTCGTTCAAGCTCCTCCCGGCACTGCTTGTCATCGGGATGCTCGGGCTGTTCCTGGCGATCGGCTTCGTCTTCCGCGTGGCCGACACCGAGGACATGTGGGTCGCCGGCCGCTCGATCGGGAACGTCGAGAACGGGATGGCGATCGGTGCCAACTGGATGTCGGCGGCCTCCTACCTCGGGATGGCCGCCTCGATCGCACTGGCCGGCTTCTACGGGCTGGTGTACGTCGTCGGCTGGACGACGGGCTATTTCATCCTGCTGATCTTCATGGCCGCACAGCTGCGCCGGTTCGGGAAGTACACCGCGCCGGACTTCGTCGGCGACCGCTTCAACTCCGACGGCGCGCGCGCCATCGCAGCGATCACGACGTTCCTCATCGGCTTCGTCTACGCCATCGGGCAGGCGAAGGGGATGGCACTGGTCGGCCTGTACATCTTCGGCGACTACGGCGGCATCATCCCCGGACTCGACGGCTACCAGGTGATGGTCGTCGCCATGATGGTCATCACCGTCGGCTACCTGACGCTGTCCGGCATGATGGGTGCGACGAAGAACCAGGCGGTCCAGTACACGATCCTCATCATCGCGTTCGTGGCCGGGCTGCTCGTCGTCGGCTACACGAACGGCTACTCGACCGTGCTGCCCCAACTCGAGTACGGCATGCTGATCGACGACCTCGGCAGCGAGTTCAGCGAACCGTTCGCAACCTCGAGTTACTACCTGTGGGTCGCGACCACGTTCTCGCTGATCGTCGGGACCTGCGGACTGCCCCACGTGCTGGTGCGGTTCTACACGGTCGAGAGCGAGCGGACGGCCCGCTGGTCGACCGTCTGGGGGCTGTTCTTCATCTGCATCCTGTACTGGAGCGCCCCCGCGTTCGCGGCGTTCGGGACGGACCTGTACACGCAGAACGTCGACCCGACCTACGGCGATCCCGGTATGACCGGTGCCGCCAGCGAGGTCATCGTCGTGCTTGCGGCCCAGCTGTCGAACCTGCCGCAGTGGTTCGTCGGCATCGTCGCCGCCGGCGGGATCGCCGCCGCAATCGCGACGGTCGCCGGCCTCTTTATCGCCGGCTCGTCGGCGATCAGTCACGACATCTACACGAACATCATCAACGAGGACGCGACCCAGCGCCAGCAGATCCTCGTCGGCCGTCTCTCGATCGTCGCGCTCGGCGTGCTGACGACGCTGGCCGCGCTCGACCCCGCGTCGTCGATCGCCGCGCTCGTCGGCTACGCGTTCGCGCTGGCCGGCTCCGTGCTGTTCCCGATGTTCTTCCTCGGGATGTGGTGGGAGAACGCCAACCGTCCCGGCGCGCTCGCCGGCATGACCACCGGGCTGGTCGGCTGGTCGATCCCGATGATCAACGAGATCGTCCCGACCTACGTCTCCTCGCTCGAGGCCCCGCTGTCGGCGGGCCTGGCACAGTGGATGCCGGCGATCGGCTCGGCGCTGATCACCCTGCCGGTCGTGTTCATCGTCACCATCGCCGTCTCGCTGGTGACCGAAGAGCCGGACATAGAGACCAAGCGAGTCGTCCGGCAGTGTCACAGCCCCGAACCGATGGGCCAGCAACAGGCCGCCGAAGACGTCGTGACCGACGGGGGCGAGACCCCCGCGGACGACTGAACCCATGTACGAACACATACTCGTTCCGACCGACGGTAGCGACACGGCCGAACTGGCGGTCGAGCACGCGCTCGATCTCGCCGAACAGTACGGGGCCGAGGTACACGCCCTGTACGTGGTCGATACCAACGCGATGAGTCTCAGCCTCGGTGGCGAACAGCTCGACCGCATCGAGCAGGGCCACTACGGCGAGATGGACGAGGTGCGAGAACGCGCCGAGAACGCCACGGGTTACGTGGCCGACAGCGCCCGCGAACTCGGGATCGACACCGTCGAACACGTCTCGGCGGGCCGACCCCACGACATGATCGCCAACTACGTCGCGGACAACGACATCGACCTCGTCGTCATGGGATCGCACGGACGTACCGGCGTCCGCCGGGCGCTGCTCGGGAGCGTGACCGAACGGACGCTCCGGTCGACCCGCGCGCCGGTACTCGTCATCGACGCCGACGAGGAGTAACGCGGCTCGAGACTGTTCTTTCGACGCTCCGTCGACCAGCGACGGCGATAGCACGGATTCGCAGCGGCGGGAAAGAGACGACTGCGGCGGGACCGCTCGCGGACTAGTCCTGCTGTCGGACCGCCAGCTCGACGTTCCACATGAACCCGAAGTAGGCGACGATGCCCGCGAGCATGAGCATGTAGTACACCCAGGTCGGCGGCTCGAGGAGGTAGGCGACGACCTCGACCAGCGTCACCCAGACGACCGCGAACGCGAGGTCGGTCAGGATTCCCCACCGCTCCTCGCGGGCGGTCCGCAGCCACTCGCCGGCCCCTGTCATCGGCCGCTCACCCGACGGTCGGATCCGTTCATCGTGTGTCTCGTTCGCAGGGTCGCGGAAAAAGCCTATCGACGCTCGTTTTCCTCCCAGTACTCGACCTCGTCGCCGAGGGCGTAGTAGCCCTCGAGCGATCGCTCGTCCCGACCGCCCGGCGGCGAACCGACGAAGACGTCGAATTTCTCCATCTCGGGGTAGACCGTAACGTCGGGCTCGTTCATCGTTGATATCGCCAGGTATCGCAGCGGTTCGTCGCCGTCGTTGACGACTCTATGCCCGCCCGACTGGTCGGCCGGGAAGGTCGCGTAGTCTCCGGCTCCGAGGGGCTCGAGACCGTCTTCGGTTTCGAGTTGGCCGTCACCCGCCAGCACGTAGATCGCCTCCTCGTTGGCCGTGTGATAGTGGTAGGGCCAGGACCGCTCGCCCGGCGGGAGTTCGTAGAGACTACAGCCGAGGTCGGCGGCGTCGACGGCGTTAGACAGTTCCTTCCGACGGAACGAGGCCTCCTCGCGGTCGTACTCCTTCCAGTCAACGTCGCCCTCGTTGATTTTCTCCATATCCGGGTACCGACGCTCGTCAACGGTATAATATTTCCCGGGACGCGAACCGCCTCGAGTCAGTACTGATCCGGGCTCGAGAGGTGGACGAGGCGATAGTCAAATGCAGTCCAGCATCCGCGAACGAAGTGAGCGGTTCACCGAGCGCGCCGTCGGCGCGCTCGGCCTTTTTTCATCGAAGTTTTTGCGTCGAGAGGCTCGCCGAAGGCGAGCCCGAGACGGAAAAAGTTCGGTGGGAAAACGAAACCCCCTAACCCCGTCCCGGAGTGGGTTCGGCCATGCACGACGACAGCGAGGTCGCCGTCCTCCGGCTCGGACACCGACCCGGACGGGACGACCGGATGACCACTCACGTCGGCCTGACCGCGCGGGCGTTGGGGGCCGACCGCGTGATCTTTCCCGACAACGCCGGCCAGTCGCTCGAGACGGTCGCCGACATCACCGATCGGTTCGGCGGCCCATTCGAGGCCGAACTCACCGCGGGCCCACAGGGCGTCATCCGCAACTGGGAGGGACGGATCGTCCACCTCACGATGTACGGCGAGCGCGTCCAGGACGTCGAGGACGAGATTCGGACGGCCCACGCCGAGGCGGGCGAGCCGCTCCTGCTGGTCGTCGGCTCCGAGAAGGTCCCCTTCGACGTCTACGAGGAGGCCGACTGGAACGTCGGCGTCACCAACCAGCCCCACTCCGAAGTGGCCGGGCTGGCGGTCTTTCTCGACCGCCTGTTCGAGGGGCGGGAACTCGAGCGGGAGTGGGCCGACGCCGACCGGCGCGTCGTTCCGATGGAGACGGGCAAACGCGTGGAATCGGCGGACTCGGACGCCGACGAGTAAGCGAACCGAGCCCTGTAGCCTTCGAGGGCCGTGACGCCGGCCGGCGATGATCTCAACCGCTCGAGCCGACCAGCCGAACCGGGCGGACGAGTCGTCCCCAGACCAGTCGGAGGACCGTTCGGACGGCCGCGAGGACGCCGGTCTCGTCCTCGTTCAGGACGTAGCCGTTGCCGACCCGCTCGATCGGACCCGATCCGCGCTGTACTTCGAGTACCCGGTCGAAATCGGGTTCCATGAGTCCGATCCGGTCACAGAGTTCCGCCCTCGTGAGCGGCCGGTCGGCCTCGCGCAGCTCCTCGAGCAGCCAGCGGCTGTGCAGTGCGACGAGGTGGAACTCGTCGTCGGTCAGGTCGTCCTCGTCGGTCTCGGAACCGTCGTCGGCCCGTCGCGCGGACAGGCCGTCGAGGAGGATCCAGCAGCCGACCGCCAGCAACGCGGCGGCGAGCCAGTGGCTCCCGGCCCGCAACTGCACGGCGCCCGCGGCGACGGCGGTCAGTCCAACACCGATCCAGGCCAGCGCCGGGTCGACGTCGAACTCCTCGAACGCGGCCTCGAGCAGCGGCGCGCCGATCGCGATTCCGAGGACCGTTCCGAGCACACTCGGATCTACGTCGAGGACGGCGACCGCCCCTGCGGCGACGACGGCGGCGACGATATCCCCGGGGTCGATCCGATCGGCGAGACGGGCGACTCCCTCGAGCACCATTCATTGGTGATTCGACACTACCGCTACTAAATCTAGCGCTTTTCGCGGCCCGGACGTCGTCCGGCTTGCGCTCGAGTCTCGGCTGTAAGAGAGGTACAATTTTAAACATGGGGTTCGGTATCACGATTCATGGACCTGGAAGCGGTCGACGAGTCCGCCCTCGAGGGCAACGTCGCGAAGCTGTTCGACCAGACGGCGGCCCACCACGGGGACGCACAGGCGATGGAACACCACGGCCGGCGCTGGACCCACGCGGAGGTCCGGGACTGGACAGCCGAACTCGCCGGCGGGTTCCACGACCTCGGCCTCGAGCCCGGCGACCGCGCGCTTCTGTTCCTGCCGAACTGTCCGCAGTACCTGATCGCCTCGATCGGCGCGTTCAAGGCCGGCGTCGAGATTTCGCCGGTCAATCCCCAGTACAAGCGCCGCGAAGTGGCCTACCAGCTCGAGGATACGAACGCGGGCGCGATCGTCACCCACCCGGCGCTGCGGGAGGTGGTCGACGAGGCACTCGAGGACGCGGGGATGACACCGGAGATCATCACGATTCAAAGCGAGGACTGGCCCCGCGATCCCGAGGATCACGCCTTCGAGGAGCTGCGCGGCGAGCCGACCACGGTCGAGCGCGCGGACGACGACGTGGCCCTGTTGCCCTACACCTCCGGGACGACCGGCGACCCGAAGGGGGTCCAGCTCACCCACGAGAACACGCGGGCCCAGCTCATGTGGCCCCTGACGGCCTCGAACGTCGACGTCGAGCCCGAGGACGTCCGCAGTCTGACCTGGCTCCCGCTCTATCACATCACTGGCTTCACCCACACCGCCCTCCAGCCGCTGGTCGGCGGCGGCCGGCTCTACTTCCGCAGCGCCCTCGAGTGGGACGCCCAAGAGTGTCTGCAGCTCATCGAGGACGAGGGAATCACCCACTACGTCGGCGTGACGACGATGTACGCCGACATGGTCGCGTCCGACGACTTCAGCGAGTACGACCTCTCGAGCCTCGAGTC
This sequence comes from Natrinema saccharevitans, assembly GCF_001953745.1. NCBI lineage: Archaea > Methanobacteriati > Methanobacteriota > Halobacteria > Halobacteriales > Natrialbaceae > Natrinema > Natrinema saccharevitans. Next base: position 2,086,872 of record NZ_LWLN01000001.1, on the reverse strand, counting down.
GGCCTCGGAGGGTGGCGCGAAGCTCTCGCCGTCGGTCCAGAAGCGCTTCGAGGAGGTCGCCGGCGTCGACATCTCGGAGGGGTACGGCCTCACCGAGACCCACGGCGCGACCCACACCCAGAGCGGGTCGACCTTCGGCCTGCAACACGGGACGATCGGCCAGCCCCTGCGGATGACCGACTGCAAGATCGTCGACGGATCGGGCGACGAGGTCGCCCCCAGCGAGGAGGGCGAACTCGTCGTCCGCGGCCCGCAGGTCATGAAAGGGTATCTCAACATGCCCCGGGCGACCGAGGCGGCCTTTACCGAGAACGGCTACTTCCGGACCGGCGACATCGCCCGCCGCAACGGGAACAACTACTACGAGATCGTCGACCGGAAGAAACACATGATCAACACCGCCGGCTACAACGTCTACCCCAGCGAACTCGAGAACCTGCTGCTGGAACACGAGGCCGTCGCGGACGCCGCCGTCGTCGGGATTCCGGACGAGCGGCGCAACGAGGTGCCGAAGGCCTTCATCGTGCCCGCCGAGGGCGTCGAACCGGGCAGCGACGTGACCGCCGACGAGTTACAGGAGTTCTGTCTCGCCGAGGTCGCCGAGTACAAACACCCCCGCGAGGTCGAGTTCATCGAGGAACTGCCCCGGACAACCTCGGGGAAGATCCAGAAGTACAAGCTCGAGGACGGCGAGGAGTAGTCGGCGTCGCTCCACGTGTTTTCACGCGAGCTCGTAGTATCTGACGCCGTCTCTGGTTTCAGAGGTTATCGATCCTCGGCGCTCGAGCGTGCCCAGCGCTCCGATCGTATCGAGCAGGGGGGCCATGTGCCGAACCGTCCCGACGCGTTGTTCGGCGATCGCCAGCGGGCTCGCGGGCCCGACGGCCGCGGCGGCGTCCCGGGTCTCCTCGAGGAGCGCGTCCAGTCGGTCCCGAGTGTTCTCGATGACCGCTTGCGGCCCCTCGAAGACGGGGCCGTGGCCCGGGAAGACGAGCGTCGCGTCCGTCGCGGACAGTCGGTCCATCGCCTCGTAGTAGGCGTCGACGGCCACGTCGGCACCGCGGTCGAGGCCGACCTGGAAGGCGCCGGCGCGGAACGGCTCGATGAGCGCGTCGCCGGAAAACAGCACCGTCGTCCCCTCGACGGTCGTCTCGAGACAGAGGTGATCGACCGCGTGACCCGGCGTCGCGAACGTCTCGAACTCCCGACCACCGATCGCGACCGTCGCGTCGGGCTCGATCTCGCGGGCGGTCTCGGGCTCGATCAGCCGCCGGTCGCGGCGCAACTCCTCGAGTTCCTCCTCGACGATCTCGGCGCGCTTGTCCCCGTCGTAGCCCGCCGCCGTCGTCATCTCCTCGAAGCCTTCGCGGGCGGTCCCGAGATCGCGCTCGAGTCGCGACAGCGACCGCGTCGGCACGTGGACGGTCGCGCCGACGTCCCGAAGGACGGGCAACTGGCCGATGTGATCGCTGTGGACGTGGGTCACGACGACGTGGTCGACGTCTTCCGGTTCGTAGCCGGCCGCGGCCAGCCCCTCGCGCAGTTCCGCCTCGCCGGCGTCGTCCGGTGCGCCCGCGTCGAACAGGATCGTCTCCTCGCCCTCGAGCAGATAGGCGGCGACGTGTTTGGGCGGCCAGGGCACGTCGAACTCGAGTCGATGGATCCGTTCGCGGGCGCGGTCGGCACGGACGGTCCCACAGGAAGTATCGGTAGTCATTATCCCGAGAAGTGCCACCCAGGCACATAAACGTCGCGCCCGAACTCGCCGACGGCGTTCGATTTCGCGCCAGTCGGAGTGGAATTTACCGCGACTCGGCCGGTCGGCAGCGCAGGGCAGTTGGCAAGACTTAATGGCGTCATACCGTTACACGTAGGTAATGGCTTTTGAGGACCTGCTCGAGGACCCGGTAATCCAGAAATATTTGCACGAGCTGGTCGGTCCCAAGGGGATGCCCGTCGCGGCAGCACCGCCTGACGGGGAAGTGACCGACGAGGAGCTCGCCGAGGAACTCGACCTCGAGTTGAACGACGTGCGGCGCGCGCTGTTCATTCTCTACGAGAACGATCTCGCCACGTATCGGCGACTGCGCGACGAGGACTCGGGGTGGTTGACCTACCTCTGGACCTTCGAGTACGACAACATCCCGGAGAATCTAGAGGAGGAGATGTACCGGCTGCGCGAGGCCTTAGACGAGCGCAGGGAGTACGAGCGCAACCACGAGTTCTATCTCTGTGAGATCTGTTCCATCCGCTTCGAGTTCGGCGAGGCGATGGACTTCGGCTTCGAGTGCCCCGAATGCGGCTCGCCGCTGGAATCGATGGACAACGACCGACTCGTCAACGCGATGGACGACCGCCTCGACGCGCTCGAGGACGAACTCAACATCGACGCGGACGCCTAATGGTCGTACTCGCAACCAAACTGTACGTCGAGGGCGAGGCCCGCGAGCGGGCGCTGGACTCGCTGCGCTCGCTGGTCGGCAACGAGATCGGCGATCTCGACGTCGCGTTCGAGATCGGCGTCCGACACGACGACTTCCCCTCGGTGACGATCGAGGGCGACGACGCCACCGTCGCGCGAAACGTCCTCCGCGAGGAGTTCGGCGAGATCGTCCCCGATCTCGAGCCCGGCGAGACCTACGTCGGCACCCTCGAGTCCTGGGACGAGGGCGGGTTCGTCCTCGATGCGGGACAGGGCGACGGCGTCCGGATTCCGACCGACGAACTCGGGCTCGGCCCGGGGTCGGCGACGCAGATCCGCGAGCGCTACGGGCTGGTTCAACACGTGCCGCTGCGATTCGTCTACGGTGCGGACGACGAGTCCGAGCCATCCCGGCTCGCCGACGCCGAACAGGACCGCCTCTACGAGTGGACCCGCGGCGACGGCCGGCTCAACGTCAACAGCGCGACCCGAGCGGAGGTGCGGGCCACGCTCAACCGCGCCGGCCACGCCCAGGACTACGTCACCGTCGAACGGCTCGGCCTGCTCGAGCAGAGCGTGATCTGTCCCGAAGACACCGATCCGCCGGGGCTGCTCGCGAGCGTCGGCGAGTATCTCCCGGCCGAACTCCGCTGTGTCGTTCCCTAGTATGAACCGACGGCTCCTCTTCGCGATGGTCGCGGTCGCCGTGCTGACGATGGGAGCCGGCTGTTCGGCGTTTTCCGGCGGGATCTCGGACGACCAACTCGACCAGGACGCCGAGTACGGCGATCTGCGCGACAGCGACGCCGATGTCGCCATCGAGGTCGAAGGCGGAAACGTGATCAGCAACGGCGAGTTCCGGGCCGTCTACGACCTCGAGGGCACCGACGAACTCTCGCTGTATCGCTCCTCGCTCTATCAGGACGAACCCTTAGAGATCAGCGCCGTCCGCTACTGGCATCCAAACGGCACCGTAGTGAACGGCTCGGACCTCGAGATCGAGCAGGGCCAGTCCGAGACCACCGTGCAGGTGCCGAACGAAAACGGCACGCTGGCGTTTTCCGGTGATGCCGGCCGGAAGACCTTCCAGCTGCCGGCCTACGTCGAGGGCTCCTACGAGGTGACGATCCCCGAGAACCATCGCACCTCGAACTTCTTCTTCGGGGACGTCTCGCCGAACGGCTACGAGCGCGAGGTCGTCGACGATCGGGAACGGCTCACGTGGGACGAGGTCGACAGTCCGATCTCGCTTCGGTACTACCTCACGCGTGACATCCCGCTGTTCCTCGGACTCGTCGGCGCGGTCGCGATACTCGGGGGGATCGGGATCGCCTACTACTACCGGCAGGTCAGACAGCTCCGGGCGCAACGCGAAGAGTTCGGGCTCGACGTCGATACCGACGACGACTCCGACGACGGGCCGCCGGGACTGTTATAGTCGGATCGCCGACACGCGGGATCGGCTCCGCTCGAGGCGGAGTCGAGCCGCCGTTTTCAGCCGTGAATCGTCCGCTCGTCGAGCCAGACGACTTCCTCGCCGCCGATCTCGAGTCGGCCCTTGACGTGGGTCGTCTCGACGCGGAGCGGCTCGAGCGAGGCGGGTCGAACCGAGCGCGTCACGTCGACGTCGTCGACCAGCCAGCCGTAGTACCGGCCCTCGTCGTCGGTCACCGCGAAGACGAGCAGTTTGGGTTCGTCGACGCGAGCGGTCGTCCGAAGCGACGAGCCGAAGGCCCGCGGGAGGTCGACGACTCTGACCCGCTCGCCGGCGAGGGTGACCGTTCCCGCGTCCCACGGGTCCGCGGCGTCCGCGAGGGGGTCGTCGTTCGCCACGCCGAGGACCGATTCGACCGACTCGGCCCTGACACAGTAGCGTCTCCCCTCGAGGTCGAACGTGAGGACGGTGACGGAGTCGTTCGTCTCCGTGTCGTCGGGGTTCGAAGCCGATCCCATTCGAAGTGAACGAGGCCTGTTCGGAAGATAAGCCTTCCGAAAGGTTGGATTTTCGTCGAATTGACGTGTGCAGCGACCGAGACGGGACTTGGGGTTCGGCGACGTGTCAGCTCCGACGACTCCCACGGTGGAGTCAACGTTTTATTGGTGGAACCTGATACACGAACAGGACCATGGCCCCGGATCTCTCGGAAAAGCTTCTCGGAATCGATATCGACGACGACCGGCCCGATGACGGCGACGAGGACGATCAGGAGACGCTGCTACGGTTCGTCTTCGTCGGCGTCGGCGAACACCGACTCGCGCTCCCGGTCGATTCGGTCAGAACCATCGCGGAACCGCCGGACGAACTGACGCGCGTCCCGCGTGCCCCGCCGGCCATCGAGGGGCTGATGGACCTTCGCGGGGAGATCACGGCCGTCATCGATCCGCGGGTCCACTTCCCGGTCACCGAGGAGCGATCGGGGCGCGAGCGCCTGCTCGTTCTCGATCGGCCGAGCGACCGGCAGTCGGCCGCGATCCGGGTCGACGACGTCATCGGCGTCGAGACGGTGCCGGAAAGCGACATCGTCGACGCCGAGTCGGTCGCGGACAGCGACCTCACGGGCGACGCTCTCGAGCATCCGCTGGTCGTCGCGATCGTGACCAAAGAGCGGGACCCGCGCGTCGACGTGGGCGGTGTCCATCCCGAGCGACTGCCCGACGACGGGATGGGCGCTGTCCCCGGTGTCGAGGTCGGAGGCGGAACCGAAGTCGGCGGCGCCGCGGCCCTGTCCTCGAGGCCGGCCGGCGGCGCGCTCGGGAAGTCGGTCGGCGACACGTTCGAAGTCGAACCGATCGACGAATCGACCGCCGAACCCGACGAGAACGACGAGAGGGACACGACGACGGAGATCGTCGTCGAAGCGACGGCCGTGGTCGACGTCGAGCGACTGTTGTTAGCGTCCGGTGGAGCGTGACGAAAGGCCGAGACCACGCCGTTCGCTAAGGGGGGCTTTGACCCGGGTTTCCGGCCCGTATCCGTCGTTTATCACGAGTGATAATCGAGAGACAGCATTTATGGTAGTTGTATCTCAACGAGAGTTTGGTGTACTACTGAATGTCGACAGGGGTGCTCATCGTGGACGACTCTCATTTTATGCGGAACCTCTTGCGTCAGATCTTGGAACAGGATTACCGCATCCTCGGAGAGGCGTCCAACGGCGCTGAAGCCGTCAAACTGTACAAAGAACACGATCCCGACATCGTTATGATGGACATCGTGATGCCCAAATGCAACGGCATCAAGGCGACCGCGGCGATCAAGAAGATCGACCCGGACGCCCGCGTCATCATGTGTACGAGCGTCGGACAGCGTGAGAAAATGAAACTCGCCGTAAAAGCTGGGGCGGACGGCTACGTTACGAAACCGTTCGAAGAACCCAGCGTCAGAAAGGCCCTCTCGGACGTCGTCGCTGCATGACGCGAGTACTCGTTGTCGACGACTCGAAGTTCATGCGGACAGTCATCGGCAACGCGCTCGAGGAGGCCGGCTACGAGGTTGAACGGGCTGAAGACGGTGCGAACGGCGTCGAACGCGCCGCCGCGGTCGATCCGGACGTCGTGACGATGGACGTCGAGATGCCCGGTATGGACGGGATCGACGCCGTCGAGCGAATCATGGCGTCGAATCCGACCCCGATTCTTATGCTCAGCGTCCACACGGAGTCGGGAACGACGGCCACGCTCGACGCGTTAGAGCGCGGGGCCGCGGACTTCCTCCACAAGCCCGACGGCTCGGGCTCGCGCAACATCGCACACCTCACCGACGAGGTCGTCGAAGCGGTCGACGACCTCGCCGCCGCCGAGGTGTCCTCGATGGCGCTGGCCCGGGCGGCCGCAACGGCCCACGCGACCCGGACTGGACGGGCCGGCACGGGGGAACCCGCGACCGGCAACGCCGTCGCCGGCGGGAGTACGGAAACGCAGGTGTCCGATCGATCGACGCCCGGCCCCGCCGTGCCCGGCGTCGGTTCCGGACCCGGACTCGAGGAGGGCGCGACGCCCGTGACCGTCGACGGCGAAACCGAGACCGCCCCGACGGTCGTCATCGGCGCGTCGACCGGCGGCCCGAAGCTCATCGAACAGCTGTTCGAGCGGCTCCCGGCCGCCCTCGAGGCGAAGGTTCTGGTGGTCCAGCACATGCCGCCGGGGTTTACCGATCGGTTCGCCGAACGCCTCGACGCACGCAGCGAGTACGACGTAAGCGAGGCTACGGACCACGAGCGACTGGCCCCCGGCGAAGCGGCCGTCGCGCCGGGTGGCGTCCACCTCGAGGTAGCGAGCAACGTCGGCGAACGGCTCCGCCTGCGACTCGACGACGGCGAACGGGTACACGGCGTCCGGCCGTCGATCGACGTGACGATGGAAAGCGTCGCCGCCCGGGTTACCGACCCGCTCTGTGGCGTCGTCATGACCGGGATGGGCCGCGACGGCGCGGCCGGCATCGAAGCCATCGACGCCGCCGGCGGCCACACGATCGCACAGGACGAGGCGACGAGTCCGGTCTTTGGCATCCCCTGTCAGGCAATCGAAACTGGCTGCGTGGATACGGTCGCGCCCGCCGACGGCATCACCGACGCGATCGTCGACGCGTTCACGACGGACGGTGAGAACGATGAGTGATTATCTGACGGATTTCGTTCAGGAGAGCGAAGAACGAATCACGGAACTGAACAACGCCCTGTTGACCCTCGAGCGGGACCCGGACGACGAGGAGGCGATGGAGCAGATCTTCCGGATCGCACACACGCTCAAGGGCAACTGCGGGGCGATGGGACTGGAGTCGGCCAGCGATCTCGCACACGCGATCGAGGACTTACTCGACGCCGTCCGCGGGGGCGACATCGAGGTAACGCCGGAGCTGATGGACGTCGTCTTCGACGCGGTCGACGAACTCGAGACGATGATCGACGAGGTCGCCGCCGACGGCGAGATCGACACCGATCCGTCGGCGACCATCGACGCGGTCCGGGAGTACCTCGAAGGCGATGCTGACGAGATGCCGGCCGGGCTCGCGTCGCCGACGCCCGAGGAGATCGACGAGATCTGTTCGCGGTTCGCGCCCCCGACCGACGACGACCGGGACGTCTATCTCGTCCGCCTCGAGATCGCCGAACGGGAGGGCGTCAACAACGGCAAACTGGTCGTCGACGCGCTGATCGACGCCTTCGAGCTGATTGGGACCGCCCCGTCCCAGGATCGGATCGAGGCCGACGAGTACGACCGTGGCTTCGACGCCGTCTTCGCGACCGCGGTCGGCGAAGCCGCGATCGCCTCCGGGCTCGAGCCCGTCGAGGAGGTCGACGACTTCGAGATCGTCGACGTGGACGATCGGTTCGAGGCCGCGCCGGCGGACGACTCCGGCGACGTCACGGCCGAGGACATCTCGTCGGCCGACGCCCAGGACCTCGAGGTCGACGAACTCCTCGACGAGTTCGACGAGTTCGACAACTTAGACGAGATGGTCGAGGACGTCGAGGACGAGGACCTCGACGCCTTCGAGGACATGGGCGAGGCCGGTTCCTTCGACGACCTGCTCGACGAGGAAGACGTCGCGGAACTCGAGGCCGAGCCGGGCCAACCGCCGGCCGACCACCGCGAGGCCGACGCAGCGTCCGATGGAGCCGACGGCGCTGCATCGGCGGCCGACGACGAGGTCGAGGACGCCAGCGCGGTCTTCGACGAACTCAAAGACGAGGTCGAGATGGTCGGCTTCGACGAACTCCAGGACGAACTCGAGGAACTCGAGTTCGACGAGTTCGACGAGGAGGAGGAAGTCGACATGGACGATCTCCTCGGCGAGGAGGCCGACGACGAGGCGTTCCTCGAGGGCGAGGAGCCCACCGAGAGCGCGGTCGACGACGTGCTCGTCGACGCCGAGGCCGACGCGGAGACGGAACCGGCGGCCGTCGAGTCGGGAGGCGACGACGCCGACGACGCAGCGGACGCCGAGCAAACGACCGCTACCGACGCGGTCGCTGCGCCCGCTTCCGACGCCCTCGAGAGCGGGGCCGAGCGCGACGAGCCGTCGTTCGGCTTCGAGGACGAGCCGACAGCTGACGAGGCGACGAACGACGCCGCCGAAACCGAACCGGCCGACGACGCCGAAACAGCAACGACAGCGGAGCCCGGCGAACCCGCTACCGCGGGCTCGCCGGAGCCGGACGAGGGCACCGCCGAGTCGGCCGATACCGAAGCCGACGAACCAGTGACGGCAGCGGGGCCCGACGAACCAGAGACGGCGCTTGATAAGTCGACGGAGTCCGACGACACGGCAGCGCCCGACGCCGACGGCGTCTCGGCGGCGGCCGGCACTGACGATACCGACCTCGAGGCGGCGGCGACCGACCGTCCCGACGACGAACCGGCCGCGGTCGACGACGCTCCTGCCGACGACGTGGAAGTCACGGACGCCGATACCGGGACCGACTTCGAGGAGGCCGACACCGTCACCGCTGGGGCCGACGCCGTCGACGACGGTCTCGAGACCGCTGACGCCGACGGCAGTGCTACCGACACCGATGCCGACGCCGACGCGACCGACGGTTCGTTCGGCGACGACGACGGGTTCGAACCGTCGACCGGGTTCGACGACGCGTTCGAGGCGGCCGACGACGACGCCTTCGGCGACGAGTCGCTCGACGCCGCTGCCGACTCGTTCGACACCGACGACGCGTTCGAGGTGTCGGCCGATTCCGTCGACCTCGAGGACGAAGCCGACGCGTTCGGCGGCTTCGATGACGATATCGACGACGGACTCGAGGACGACGCGTTCGGCGATACCGACGCGTTCGACATCGAGACCGACTTCGGCTCGTCGACCGACGAACCCGCATCCGGGACCGAATCGTCGTTCGATGACGACGCCGACGCCGACGATGACGACGGCGAGGACGACGTCGTTCGGATCGTCGAGGAACCCGAGTTCGAGATTCCGGACGTCGAGGTGCCCGACACCGACATCCAGCCCGACGAAGACGAGGCCGACGAGAGCCAGTCGGTCCGGGTCGACATCGAGCAGGTCGACTCCCTGCTGAACCTCGTCGAGGGACTGGTGACCAGTCGCGTTCGGCTCCGGCACGCGGCCGAGGCCGACGACAACAACGACGCGCTCGAGACGGAACTCGACGCGCTGTCGGACTTGACGACCGACCTGCAGGAGACGGTGATGGACATCCGACTGGTCCCGCTGCGGACGGTCACGAACCGCCTGCCGCGGGTCGTCCGCGACATCGCTCGCGAGCAGGACAAAGAGGTCGCCTTCGAGATGACCGGTGAGGACGTCGAACTCGACCGGAGTATCCTCGACCGAATCGGCGACCCGCTGATCCACCTGGTTCGCAACGCCGTCGACCACGGGATCGAACCGCCCGCCGAGCGCGAAGCGACCGACAAACCCAGCGAGGGCAGCGTCGAAGTTCACGCCGACCGTGCGAGCGATCGTGTGACGATTACCGTCGAAGACGACGGCAGCGGGCTCGACCCCGATCGGCTCCGCGACGAAGCGGTCGAGGCGGGCGTCCTCGAGTCCGAGGTAGCCGCCGAACTTCCCGACGAGGACGCCTACGATCTCATCTTCCATCCCGGCCTCTCGACGGCCGAGGAGGTGACCGACGTCAGCGGCCGCGGCGTCGGGATGGACGTCGTCAAGCGGACCGTCGAGGACCTCGAGGGGACGGTCTCGATCGACAGCGAGGCCGGCGAGGGAACGACGGTGACGATGGAACTGCCGGTGACGGTCGCGATCGACGAGATCCTCTTCGTCGAAAGCGGCGGCGAGGAGTTCGGCGTCCCGACCAAGGCGGTCCGGGACATCGAGTCCGCCGCGGCGATCGAAACCGCGGGCGCCGAGTCGATCCTTCCCGGCGAGGACGGCGATTATCCCGTCGTCTCGTTGGCCGACGTCCTCGAGACGCCGGGGGCCGGCGCGAACGGGAACGGCATGGTCGTTCGCATCCGCGACGACGTCCGCGAGGTCGCGCTGCACTGCGATCGGGTCAGCGGCCAACAGGAAGTCGTCGTCAAGCCCTTCGAGGGCTTCATGAGCGGCGTCCCCGGAATCAGCGGCGCGACGGTTCGTGGACGGGGGGAGGTAGTCAACATCCTGGACGTGACGACACTATGAACGAACAACACCCAACCCTACGGAGGAATCAATGACGATGATGGTCGACATTCGAAAGCTGAGTTTCATAAACGAGATGGCGAAGGTCGGGACGAACGGCGTCGCCGACAACATGAGCAAACTGACCGGCGAGGACTCCCAGATGGAGGTGACCAAGACAAACTTCATCGACGTCGACGACATCGAGTCACAGCTCGATGCCGGGAAGCGCGTCGGCGTTCGGGTCCGGCTGCTCGACCCCCCACACGGACACATCCTGATCCTCTTCCCCGAGGCCAGCGCCAAGAAGATCACGGCGATCATGCTGCGTGATGTCGTCGACGACATGGGCGACGTTTCGGGCAAGATGGCCCGTAGCGCCGTCGAAGAGATGGGCAACATGATGGCCAGCGGCTTCATCGACGGCTGGGCCGACGTGCTAGGCCGGGCGATCGACATCGCCGCGCCACAGTTGGTCTACGCCCCGACGGGCGAAATCGTCACCCGGACCGCGAGCCTCGGCGGCGACGACCTCGCGCTGTTCTTCGACTCCGATCTGTCGGTCCCGAGCTACCAGATCGAGGCGGAGATCTACGCGTTCCCGGACTTGGAAGAGTTCGTGGAAATGGTCAACGGCATCGAAGTCCAACCCGCATGAAACTCGACGTCAACGCACTCGGCACGTTCTACCGAATGGCTCGAGAGGGTGCCGGGATCGCGGCCGGCCGACTGACCCACATGATGGGCGTCGAGACGCAGGTCGGCGTCACGAAACTCAACTTCATGCGCGGCCAGGAGATTCGGCGCGATTTCGAGGACTCGACCGAGAAGGTCGGCGTCCGCGTCAAACTCACCGGCGCGATCGAGGGCTACTCGGTCGTCGTTTTCGAACGCGAGAGCGCGTTCCGAGTCGTCGAGACGCTGCTGGCCGAGGCCGGCCCCGACGCGGAGATCGAGGGCGACGCGGGCGAAACCGACGAGTTCGACGAGATGACCGAAAGCGCCGCGACGGAGGTCGGCCACATCATAAACAGCGGGTTCATCGACGGCTGGGCCGACGTCCTCGAGGCCGTCATCGACGTCTCGACGCCCGAGTTCGTCGAGGGGGTCTCCGCGGAGCCGTTCTTCGGCGACATCGACGAAGCGCCGGGCGACGACGACTTCGCCTTGCTCTTCCAGAGTCGGATCGAGACCGTCGGCACCGAGGTCGGGTTCAACCACTACCTGTTCCCGAAACGGGAGTCGATGTCGAAGCTCTTAGAGCGACTGCGAACCAGCGAGGGCATCGAGTACGACAAGCTAGACGGGTTCGACCGAATGGCCGAACGCGGCGCGGAGGAAGTCGCAGAGACCGCCACGACGCTGACCGGCATCGACACCAGCGTCGAGATCCGGCGGCTCAACTTCGTCTCGCTCGAGGCCATTCCGGAGCAGGTCGCCGAGGAGAAACTCGTCGGCGTCGCCTTCGAGTTCGACGGGATGCCAAGCGGCTACCTGCTCTTCCTGTTCGACGAGGAGTCTGCCCACGAGATCGTCGACGCGATGGTCCCGATGGAGGTCGACGAAGACGGCTTCGGCGAGATGGGGACTAGCGCGATCAAGGAACTGGGCAACATCATGGCCAGCGGCTTTCTCGACGGCTGGGCGAACGTCCTGGACACGACGATCGATCACTCGACTCCAGAGTTCATCCACGACATGGGTGCCGCGGCAGTCGATCCCGTCATCATCCAGCTCGGCGAGAACCAGGACTTCGCGTTCGTCTTCGACACGGTCGTCGTGGCCGACGGCCGCGAGTTCGACTGTGAAGTGTACGCAATCCCGGACGAATCGGACCTCGAGCGGGCGCTGAACAACCTGGACGTCGATCGGATCGAAGACGCCAAGACGACGGCGGAGTTCCAGGAAGTCGATACCACATGAAGACCTACGGTACCGAACCGGGCGCACCGACGCCGGTCCAGGTCGGCATCTCCGAACTCGTCGTCAGCGACGGTGACGACACGCTCAAATCCTACGGGCTGGGCTCGTGTCTGGCGATCGCCCTGTATGACCCGCAATCGGCGATCGGCGGCTTGGCACACGTCATGTTGCCCGACGGCGACGCCGCCGACAACAGCGACCGCAAACCGGGTAAGTACGCCGACACGGCCATCCGGGCGCTACTGCGCCGAATGGTCGAACAGGGGGCCAACTACACCGCCGTCGAGGCTAAGATCGCCGGCGGCAGCGACATGTTCGAGTTCGAAAGCTTCGGCGACGGCGTCGGCCAGCGCAACATCGCCGCCGCCAAAGAGGAACTCGAGAAACTCGGCGTCCCCCTCGAGGCCGAAGACGTCGGCGGCGAACACGGCCGCACCGTCGAGTTCACGCCCGGAACCGGAACCCTCGTCGTGAAGACCTCCGACGGCGACGACGAAAACGGAGTGACGGAACTGTGATCGGCGACGGTGCCGGCGAGATCGATCCCGAGGATCTGGATCTCCCTCTCGACGACACCGGCGACGACGACGAGGAGACGTTCACGGAACTGCTGGCGTTCGTCGAGGAGGAACTCTCCTTCGCTACCAGTCACTACAACGACAGCTATCTCGACCGGCGCGTCTCCTCCCGGATGCGACGCACCCAGTGTGACTCCTACGAGTCGTACTTCGAGTTGCTCCGGCGAGACCCGAACGAACGGGAGGCGTTGCTCGAGGCGTTGAGCATCAACGTCACGGGGTTCTTTCGGAACCCGGACGTCTGGGAGGGGATCCGGACCGTCCTCCGACGGCTCTCGGGAAACGGCCCGATCCGGGTGTGGAGCGCCGCCTGTGCCGACGGGCGCGAACCCTACTCGATCGCGATGCTCGCCCACGACGATCCCGAGATCGACGAGTCGTCGGTCTACGTCCTCGGGACCGACATCTCGCGGCCGGCGCTCGAGACGGCCCGCGAGGGCGTTTACGAGGAGTCGCGGACGATCGATCTGGACGAGCAACTTTCCTTTCTCGACGACTATCGGCAGTACGTCGACGTCGACGGCCGACGCTACCGGATCGCCGACGACGTTCGGACGAACGTCCGCTTTCAGCGCCACGATCTGATCAACGACGAGCCGAAGTCCGGATTCGACCTCGTCGTCTGTCGGAACCTGTTCATCTACATCGACAACGCGTACAAACGCTCCATGCTCGAGACCATCGCCCGGTCGCTCCGGCCGTCGGGCTATCTCGTCATCGGGAAGGCCGAAACCATCCCGCCGAACCTCCAGTCGGCCTTCGATGTCCGCGAGGCTCGTCTTCGGATCTACCAGCGAGAAAAGCCGACCGCGACGGACTAGTAGTCCACTCGAACGCGACCGCGGTCCCGTCGCTCGCCGCCTGCAGTCGACCGGACGTTACATGGCGGTCGACCGACTACTCCCGACGAATGCCACCCCTCGACATTCGCTCCTACACCGCTCGCGCCGAGGCACTGGTCGACGCCTCGCCGCCGACCACCCTGCGGGACACCCGCAGGTGGCTCGTCGAGCCCCTCCTCGAGACGCTCGGCTGGGGCGTCCGGGCCGACTCGTGTCTGACCGATCGGGACGTCGACGACGTCCGCCTCGAGTACGTCCCGACCGTCGACTCGATGCCGGCGCTGTTCGTCGCCGTCGAACCCGCGACCGACTCGCTGGACGGCCGTCGGGCGAACGCACTCAGACGGGCGATGGCCTGGACCGGCGTCGACCGGGCAATCTACACGAACGGTCGCGACTCTCTCCTGCTGGCGGGGACGTCAGATATCGATTACCGCACCGTCCGGCTCGCCGACCTCCCCGACGAGGAGTCGGCGCTTGCCACCTACACGCGATCGACGCTCGGGGGCCGCCTCGAGCGTCACTCGCGGGAGTTGGTCGCCAGACAACTCGCCGTCGAACGGCCGGTCCTCGTCGAATCGATCGTCGACCGGCTCACGGCAGCGACGGCACAGGGTGAGGCCTACGCTCCCGAGTTCGAGGCCGCAGCCGAGCGGTTTCTCGACCAGCTCGTCGTCGCGTTCGCCGAGGAGCAGCCGGCCCCGGGCGACGGCCCGGACGTCTCGGTCCAGTTCAGCGAATCGGCGATCACCGACGACGGTCCGACTCGTGAGGGAACGGCCGAGTCACCGACGGCGGCCGGCGACGCCGCGCTCGAGGCGGCCGACTCGACCGGAGCCGAACACGACGAGTCGACGGACGGATCTCGGGACGGGGGGGCCGACACCGAAACTGACAGCAGTTCGGAAAAACGGGACGACGAGCGGGGCGAGGACGGCGAGTACGTCGTCCGGTTTTTCAACGAGCGCGGGTCGATCGGCGCGATCGGCCACTCGACGTCGGACGGCGCATTGGTCGAGGCTGCCGAATACCTCCTCGATCGCGGTCTCGCCGGGATCGATCCGCCGTGGCGTCCCGACGGGAGCGACCGCGCGGTCCTCAACGACGACCCCGTCGGCGCCGACGGCTCACCGATGGCGGCACCGAAGCGGCTCTCGAACGGCCTCGCGCTCGAGACCGCCGGTAGCGTCGATCAGCGAGCCGCCCGCGTCAAAGCACTGGCTGACCGCGCGGGGCTGCGGGCGATGCTGACCGGCGACTGGGCCGAAGACCGGTGACGACGTGAGCCGGTCAGTAGTTGATGTCGACGGGAACGACGGTGATCACGAGTCGGTCCACGTCCTGACACCGGAGTTCGACGGGATTGTTGCGTTCCTCGACGTCCCAGTCGCCGTACGTGGGGTTCGACGCCCACGCCCGTTCGTAGTCCGTATCGACGTGAACGGTAACGGTTGCATCGGAATACTCCTCGACGCGTCGGACGGGGGATCCGTCCTTGGAGATGGTAAATTCCTGTCCCCCGTCGCTCTGGATCGCCCTCTCGGCCGCGTCGACCGTAACAAACGAGACGATCGCCGTATCCGGCCCCGAACCGTCGGTATTACAGCGCAATTGCGGCCGTTTGGCGACGACGCTTCCGGAGTCGGTGCTTCTGATGACGCCGCCACCCTCGTACGCGATCCGCGTCGAATCGTGTTCGTACGTGAACGTGCCGAGGTCAGTATCGCCCAGCGGATCGTCATTCCCGTCTGCGGTAACGTTGACCGTCGTTCCACCGCCACCGATCGCTACCGTTCCGCCCCGAAGTGAAAGCTCGCCATCCCGTTGTTCGACGCCATCGTAGCGAAGCACGTCGTTGAAGTTGTCCGCGAGCGAGACCATCGCGCGCTCGGCGTTTCGCAACTGTTCGCCCTCCTGATAGTCGGTCATCGCCTGAAAGCCGACCGTCGAGAGCAACCCGACCGAGCCGATGATAATCGCGAACACGAGGACGAACGCGATCATGTCCGATACGGCACGGTCGGCGTCGGACGTCCCGGTCTCCCGAAGGTCGCGGCGCGGGATCATCGCTCCTCCTCCGTAATCGAGATTTCGTCTCCATCGGACTGTATCTCGATGGCTCCGCCAGTCGACGTACCCTCGAGGTCCGCGTCGGTCTTGATTGGGACGTACACGGTGACGTCCACGCTTTGTGCCGTCAGTTTCAGACAATCGGTCTCACCCTCGATCAACGGTCCACAGTTCGATGGGGCTGCAGTTACCGTATATCTCGAACTCCCTGCAGTACGCGGATGAGTGACGGTGGCGTCGACCGTCGTATTCTCGTCTGCGATCTGATCGACGTTACCGATCTCGTTGGCGAGTCGCTCACCGATCGTCTCGAGGGACGACTCGGTACTGCGTTCGCTCTCGATATCAAGCATCGTGCTGGCACTGGTCAACAGCATTGCGATCAGGATGGTCGTGATCCCGACCGTCAGGACGTGCGTGATCGAGATCGAGACCGCACGATCGCGTTCCCTTCGTGACTCGATCATGGCTCCTCCGTCGGGCAATCGGACGCAGTGATCGTTCGATTTCGTTCGTAACTGCTCTCATGAGAATCGTACGTGATAGTAATCGTGGCCCGTGGATCCGAGGGAGTCATATTGACATCCAGATCACTGACATTCACGGCCACCGGCCTCGATTCACCCGTCATGTTGCGATAGGCGTCGTTGAACGCCGACACGTTCGATTTCCCGTTACCTCCTTTCGCGAGCGCACAGCTGACTCCCCGTTCGATCTCGAGGTCGGTGACGGTCGCGTCCGGTCCGCTCTGACTCACCGGCCCCGAAGAGAGGGTCTCGGTATAGAGTACGCCGTTGAAGACGACGACGATCCCCAGAATGATGAACGCGAGCGAGATCGCACCGATGAGGATGATCTGTCCGCGGGGCTGCCGGTCGGCTACCATGCGATCACCCGTACTTCGACGACGTTGTAGAGCGTCTCGTCGTTGCCGTCGGCGACATCAGAGATCGGTCCGCTAACGTTCGAAACGGTTTGATCCGACTGGAGGTCGCCGGTAACGTTTTGATCGTCGTATATCGTGACGGTGTAACTCGCAGTGACGGCGCCCGACGGCGGCGTTCCTTGATCGACCAGGTCGTATGTTTCGTTGGTTTGCGAGTGAAGTTCCACGTTGTAGCTCCGTGTGTCCCCGAATCGCCGTTCTAGGATTGAACCGAGGACGAACTCGCTTTTGAACGTCGACTCGTCGTACGTTACGTCGTCGTTGTCGGCGTCTTCGAATCCGTCATCATGCCAGTGACGAACCATATACGAGAGATTCTCGTCGTCGGCCGTCGCAGCGACGACCAGCGCGTCTTGTATCTCCTGTTGAACATAGGGCTGAACCGCTCGGTCGCCACCCGTCGACGGCGCTACTGCGGCCGATTGCAACGCGAACAGCACGGCCATCAACACGATCATCGCACCGATGAATCCCTCGAGCGTGTAGGCTTGTCCCCGATCCGTCGTCGATCGATACGGAGAATCCATCCCGGTCATATTACCAAACCCTCACGACGAGCCGACAAGCGGGCTCGCAGTCGATTGATTCGTCGAACGTGACGATACGGGCGGACATTTCCGCCGGCTGGTCGTCGTACCGGTCACCGCCCGTCTCGACTCTCGTTCCGTCCTCGAGATTCCAGACGGTCACGTTGACCTTGTCTACCCTGACCTCATCGGACGACCGGAGTCCGAGTTCAGATTCTAAGTCCGCAGCGGTGAACTTGTCGAATTTGGTATCGTCGATCTCGTTCGGCGTTTCGGTCGAGGCGTTGCTGACGATCCGATCGGCGATCCGATCGGCCTGTGCCGTCTCCGCGTCGCCGACCGACGACTCAAAGGGCGTCACGACCGACGGCAGGAACAGAAAGACGAACGCAAGCGCCAGCAGGAAGATCCCGATCCCGATTGCGAAGTCCTGCGTGGTCTGGCCCCGATCGCGCTCGGTCACCGACCGACTCGAGGCCACCAGCGGTCCGCGTTCGTCCCCTCGATCTGGGCGTCGATCGCGCGTTCGGTTCCCGGTCATGTTAGGCCACCAGCGTCCAGCCGATGAGTGCGATTGCGGACAGTCCGATCGCGTACTTCAGGCCGCTCAGCAGGTCCGCGTCCCGGATGTAGCCACAGATGAACCCGGAGATGATCGCCTGCAGCGTCACCGCGTGGAAGAACAACACCGACAGCATATTGACGTCGATGTTCTCGCTCAGGTTCGCCCCCTGCATCGCACCGCCGCCGGCGGCCCCGCCACCGCCACCGCTGTCGCCGGTCTCGAGCCCGGCCATCGTGTCGATGAACTGGGTCTTGAGGATCGCGATCACCGCAAGCACGGTCATGAACGTCATGATGATGATCACGATCTGCATGCGGGTGCGTGACTTGCGTTCGCGTTCGATGTCGTCGTGGTTCTCGCTGGCGGTCGCGGCCGTCCGGAGGACGTCCGAAATCTGGTTCGACGCCTCCTGTGCCTCGGTGATCAGCCGCGTCGTCCTGGCCAGCCGCGGGATGTGATACTTGTTGTTGAACTCGATGAGTGCCTCCGTCAGGCTCATCCCGTAGTTGACCTTCGTGTGCATCATCTCGAACTCCCGGGCTAATTTGCCGCTCGTGGTGTCCGAGACGGCCTTGAGTGATTCCAGCAGCGTCAGCCCCGTGTCGTTGGAACTCGAGAGCTTCCGGAGGTCCTCCGAGAGCTTGTTGACGACGGCGTTTCGGTGCCGGACGTTCCACTCCCGAAAGATCGAGAGCGGCAGCGCCGTGATATACAGCGGCACGTAGAGATAGATGAACGTCCCCCAGATCGGGGCGTCGAGCATCTCGTCCCACGAGGTCGGGGCCGAGCCGTTTACCATCGCCGTAACGACGATGACGAGCGCGATCGGGACGGTCAGTGCGAGGGTGACGAGCGGATGGTCCCGGAAGAAGAGGTGGGGTTGGCGCAGGACTTCGATCGTCTCGTGGGTTCCTTCTCGATTCTTGATCCGGTCGAAGACGCTGTGTTCGCCGGTGAACTGCTCGACGAGGCCGAGACTCAGCAGGCCGCCCTCCTGTCCCGTTTCGGTCCGCTGATCGGTGTTACCCATCGTGAGATAGCCGTCACCGGGTTCGTCGTGTTTGACCGTCGAAACCAGAACGATGAATCCGACGCCGATCATCGGGATCAGGCCGTAAACGACCATATACAGCATCTGGTCCGAGACGTCGGCGTTCGGGATCATCTGCATGATCACCATGATGATGATCAGCAACAGCGGGAACAGCGACAGCGTCATGTACATCTCGCCGAACAGCTCGAGCGTCTCGAGGGTCAGCTCCTGTTCCTGCTTGGCGGTCCGCATGTGCTTTTCCTTCTTGTCCTCGAGGAAGCCCTCCATGTCACCGCCGCTGTTGACGATCGAGAGCATGTCGGTCAAAAACTGCGAGAGGTCGTCGCTGGGCGTCTCGAGTGCCTGTTTTCGGATCGCCGTCCGGTAGTCGATGTCGAAGTACTCCGTCTCCTTGACGATGCTCTGGAACTCCCGGGCGACCTCGCCGTAGGTGTCGTCGGCCTCGGCCATCGCCTCGATGATCTCGAGTTGGTTCAGGCCGCCGACCGAGAGGGCGTACATGAACGAGACCGAATCGGTCAACAGCATGTTGATCTCGCGTTTCCGGCTCGAGGCCCGCGAGTAGGGGATCGCGACCATCGAGCCGAACCCGAACGCAAAACCAATCGAACCGAAAATGAGGCCGCTGAAGAAGACGACTGCGGGGACACGAAGGAAGTTAATGATATCGAGTAACAGCCCCTCCCCGACCGGAATCCCGAGCAACGGCTCGTTCGCAAGCAGTCCGAGCGCGAAGAGCCCGTAGCCGATCATCAGCCCGATCAACCAGAGGCTCAGTCCGCTAATGAAGCCGATGCCGAGCGCTCGGGAGAGGTAGAGTTCGACCGTGTCGGTCATCCGGGCCTGTGCGAGTTTCGTCTCGACGTCCGCGACGAACTCGCTGTCCTCGCCGAACAGCCGGTCGTAGAGCGGGTAGAACCGATCACCGAGGGCGTTGGAACTCGCCGACATCCCCGTCCCGCCGCCGTCGTCCCGTTGGAGGCTCATGTGTCTCCGTCCTCGTTCGCATCTCCGGCGTCGAAGATGCCGTCGTCGTCGCTCGATTCATCTTCCTCATCCCTGAATATCGTCTCGTCATCGTCGTCACCGCCGTCGAAGAGCGAACCGCCGTCATCGTCGTCGTCGGCCTCGTCGCTGAAGATCGAGTCCGACCTCCCGCCGAAGATCGACTCCTCGTCCGCCGCGGAGTCGTCGCCCCCAGCAGACGGGTCGTTCGGCGGCGAGCCGTCCGTATTCGTGGCAGCCGAGTCGGAAGCGGCTTCGTCCCCGTCGCCGCTATCGGGGCCGTCCGGCGGGTCCGAACCGCTTTCGTCGATCTCGATCGTCGGCGGTTCGACCGCCGTTGCGTCCGCGGGCTCGTCGTCGCCCCCCTCATCGACGGCGTCGGTCGCTCCCACGTCGTCCGACGACGGCTCGCCGACGTCGATCGTCGGTGGCTCCGGCTCCGACGGTGACGCCTCGTCGACGTCGACCTCCCCCGACTGTGTGGTCGTCTCGCTCGAGGCGGCCCTATCGGTCGCCGACGCGTCCGTCGATGTGGCCGACGCGGTGTCGCTGTCGGGGGCGTTCGGGGGGTGGTCGCCCCGTGGGCTTCCCTCGTGTCCCCCACCGTCGTCCGATTCCGGATCGAAGATCGAGTCGAGATCGTCCTCGGGGAACATCGAATCGAAGCCGGAGGTGTCGGGCCGGCCCGCCGCGGCCCCGTCCCCACCGGCCGGCCGACCGGACTCCGTCGGCTCCCCCAGTTCGTCGATCGTCTCGCCCATGTCGTCGAACAGGCCGCCAAGATCGCCGTCTTCGGCGTCTTCAGTGGGCATCAGCGCCGAGTCGCGGTCGGCTCGTTTCCCGGATGTCGTGCTGTTGGCGGCGGCCGACTGACTCCCGGTCCGTGAGCGATCCGGCGCGGCGTCTGCGGTCGACGCCTCGGTATCGACCCCGGCAGCGACGGCCGAGTCCTCGCTCGAGCGAGCGCTGGCGCCCGTCGCAGACCCGTCAGCACTCGGCTCGAGTTCGGTGGTCTCGCCGGTATCGGGAGCCGTGTCCGCCGGGGCACCGGCGGCGTCGGCCTCGATACCGCCACCGCCCGTCGCGGTCCCGTCGTCATCCCCGATCTCGAAGCCGGTGTCTTCGCTGAGCCACGCCGGTTCGTCGACAGCCTCGTCGCCACCCTCGACGGCGAACGTCGCGTCGCTATCGCCGAGTTCCCACTCCGTGTCGTCGACGCTCTCGTCGACGTCACCCTCGAAGTCGAACTCGTCGCTGTCGGCCTGGTCGACCTCGATCGTGCTTTCCTCCTCGATATCGCCGAGCGCGCTTGCAAGCCCGCTCGGTACCTTGCCGCGGTACTCCTCGAACAGCGACTCCTCGGCCCGTTCGAGGATGTCCATCGAGATGTTGTACGTCTCGTCGGTCGCTTCCGGCCGGGGGACCAACTCCTCTTTCTCCTGGTCGACGTCGATCAGGACACTCTCCATCTCGCGGAGGTCCTCGAGGCTGTCCTCGAGTTGCCCGTTCGCGATCAGCGTCAGGATGGTGTCGGGATCGTTGATGAACGCTTGGACCGTCGCAGCGACCTGCGCGTACGTGTTCAGCCCGTTCTTGATGAGATAGGCCAGGATGACCTCGCGTTTGAACAGTTCGTCCTCGAGTTTCTCCGTACTCCACCCGCGGTCGAACTGGATCTCCTCCAAGGTGTTCGAGTCACCCATCTTGAGGAACTCGTCGGTCTCGGCCTGCCACTGGTAGACGTCCTGAACGTTGATCTCGTCGTGTTCGGCCTCGTAGTGGTTGATCTCGGTCAGGGACTTGTTTCGGCGGACCTTGTGTCCTTGCACCCGGGTCTGGGTCTGGATCGACACCAGATCCAGCGCGGTGAACATCGTCTTCGAGACGTTGATCGGGTCCGTTGTGAACCGCTTGAGGACTTCGTCGACGGAGTCGGCGTGGAAGGTCGTATACGTAGTGTGACCGGTCGACATGACCTGGAACAGGGTCCGACCCTCCTCGCCGCGAATCTCGCCCATGACGATGTAGTCGGGGCGCTGGCGGAGCGCGGCCTCGAGCAGGTCGAACTCGTCGACATCGCCCTGTTCGTCGTCGGCGAAGGAAGGGCGTGTCACGCTGGCGATCCAGTTGCGCTGTGGCAGTTCGACCTCTCGGGTGTCCTCGATCGAGACGATCTTCGCGCTGCTCGGGATAAACAGCGAGACGGCGTTCAGCGAGGTGGTCTTCCCCGAGGCGGTCCCGCCGGCGAAGATCAGGCTCTTGTGGTTCTCGATGGCCAGCCAGAGGAAGGCCATCTCGTCGAGCGAGAAGGTGTTCCAGTTGATGAGGTCGATCGGCGTGAAGGGGACGTCCTTGAACTGGCGGATCGTGTAGTTGGTCCCGTGATCGGACACCTCCTCCCCGAGGGTCAACTGGGCACGCGAGCCGTCGGGCAGGGTCGCGTCGACCTGCGGGAGCCGCTTACTAATGCCTTTTCCGGACCGCTGTGCGAGCTTGACGACGAAGTCGTCCAGTTCGTCTTTCCCGTGGTAGATGTTCGTGATGATCTGTTCGTACTCGGAGTGATAGACGAACACCGGCGAGTTGTAACCGTCGACGGAGATGTCCTCGACATTGATGTCGTGTTTGATCCCGTCGATCCGTTCGTAGCCGATGAAGTCGCGTTTGAGCAGGTACAGCAGCTTCTCGACCTGATACTCGCTCAACGTGTCCGGATCGTCCGCGAGGATCGCCGGCTCGGGCCGGACCTCGATCCCATCGAGTTGACTCGGACCGACGTCTTCGACCTCGACGTCCTCCGGATCGTCGAGGAGGCCACGGAGCGTCTCGAGCATGCTTTTCGACGCCTTCTCGGAGGTCGCCTCGAAGAGATCGTACCGCTCGAGCAGCCGTCGGGTTTCGTCCTCGATGACCGTCCGCCGGCCGTCCTCGGTCGCTTTCTCCTTGATTCCGTCCTCGGAGTATTTGATGGCCGTCCTGAGCTTGCCCGAGAGGAACTCCTTGAGTTCCGTCTCGATCTCGTTCTGGTAGGGCTCGACCATGTAGTACTTCTTCTCGTTTTCCTTTTCCGAGTGGAAGATGACGACGAAGGCGTAGGGTTTGTTGACCCAGTAGCGCTCGACCTCACGGAAGTGAGTCTTCTTCTCGAAGGGAACCGCCTTCTCGAGATCGTATCGGTTCGAGACGGTCGTATTGCCAGCAGCCGTCGAGAAGAACTCGTCTTCATCGATCTCGTCCTGGATGTTGACGGTCCGTTCCTCGACGATGTCGTCGAGTTCCAGCGCGGCGTCGTTGCCCGCCGCGAGCCGGTTCTCGAGGGTCTCGGGATCGAAACCGAGCGCCTCCTCCCTGTCGTGACGGACGATCTCGCCGTCGCCGTCCCGCGGACGGCTCCCGTCGTCCTCGTAGTAGTACTCCCACTTGTAGTGTTCCCACGTCCAGGTGTCCTTGACGACCGGCGTCGTCTCGGGATTGGCGTACTCCCAGTAGGCGTCCCAGATCGTCTCGCCGTTGTCTCCCGCAATCGGGAGGACGGTGTCCTCGAGGTCGTCGGGGTGGTGACCGAGGTATTCCTCGGGGTCGAACTCGACGTCGTTCCAGTCGTCCCCGCTCGGGACGACCGACCCGACGTCCTCGTCGGTGTCGAGCCCGAGCTGGTCGTCGCCCTCCGCGGGCTCGTCCGGGTACAGGTCGGCGACCTCGTCCCCGTGTCCGTGTTCCTCCATGAACGCTTCCCACGTGTACTCGCCGACGCGGACGCTCGAGTCCCGTTCCGACGGCTCGTGGGTCCGCTCGTCTTCCGACGCAGGGTCGGACGCTTCCCCCTCAGAAAAGTCCCCGGCGTCCGATTGGTCGGCCTCGTCAATAGCCATTGCCCCTACACGAACGCTCACCCCTCAAAAAATTCATCCACCTATTACCAGTTCTGATAATTCGCTGTCCTGCTGTTTTCTATCGGTTACAGCTCGCTCGAGGTGGATTTAGGTTCACCGATTGACACGCTGACAACGGTGTCCGTTGGGGGAAGCCGACAGTCGACGGCCAGCCGCGCGAAAAGCTTGACGTGGGTACCCACGAAACGAGGGACCGATGAGCGACCTCTTCGATCTCGAGGGACGAGTTGCAGTGGTAACGGGTGGCGGTCGCGGCATCGGCCGCGCGATCGCCGTCGAGTTGGCGAACGCGGGTGCAGCGGTCGTCCCGAGCGCCCGATCGACGGGCGAGATCGAGTCCGTCGCCGCGGACATCGAGGCCGCAGGCGGCGACGCCGTCGCCGTCCCCGCGGACGTGACCGATCCCGACGCCGTGGGCGACGTGATCGACCGGGCGGCCGACGAGTTTGGCGGCGTCGACATCGTCGTCAACAACGCCGGCTTCAACCCCGACGACGCGCTGGGTCGACCCGAAGACGTCGAGACCGAGAGCCTCGATCGGGTGCTAGACGTCAACCTGAACGGGGCCTACGAGGTCACCCACGCCGCCGCCGACTACCTCCTCGAGAGCGACGGCGGCTCGGTGATCAACGTCGCCAGCGTCGGCGGACTGGTCGGCCTGCCGCGCCAGCACCCCTACGTCGCCTCGAAACACGGACTGGTCGGGCTCACCAAGAGCATGTCCTTAGACTGGGCCCCCGAGGTCCGGGTCAACGCCGTCGCACCGGGCTACGTCTCGACAGAACTGACCGAGGACCTCGAGGACAACGACCGCCTCCGCCAGTCGATCGTCGATCGCACGCCGCTGGATCGGTTCGCCGATCCCGAGGAGATCGCCGGCCCGGTCGTCTTCCTCGCGAGCGACGCCGCCAGCTACGTGACCGGTTCCGTCCTCGCGGCCGACGGCGGCTGGACGGCTCGATAACTCCCCGAACCGATCAGGTTCGGTTCGAGCAGTCCTTCATAAAAAATCACGGGGTAGTTGTGACCGCGCGGGTGTTCTCCAAACGCTTAGCCTTCGATCGGAGGTATCCCCACTATGCGCTACAATGACAGTGACCAAGCACGCGAGGTCGCAGCGCGTACCAACGACTTGATGGAGGAGGTCGTCCTCCCGATCGAACGCGAACGAGCCGGCGGGATGGCCGTCTCGAGCGGCACCATCGCGGAACTTCGCGAAGCCGCCCGCGAGTACGACGTCTACGCACCACAGATCCCCGAGGAGTACGGCGGCATGGGGCTTTCCTTCCGCGACTCGCTCCCGGCCTTCGAAGAAGCGGGCCGGAGTCTGCTCGGACAGATCGCAATGCGGGTCGACGCCCCCGACGAGGGGAACATGCACTTGCTCGAGTTGGCCGGCGACGAGTTGCAGAAAGAGACCTATCTCGAACCGCTCGTTCAGGGCGAGATCAAGTCCGGCTTCTCGATGACGGAGCCGATGCAGGGGGCGGGGTCGGACCCGAAGATGATTCAGACCACCGCCGAGAAAGACGGCGACGAGTGGGTCATCGACGGCCACAAGTGGTGGACGACACAGGGGGTGGAGGCCGACGTGCTGATCGTCCTCGCCCGAACCGATCCCGAGGCGCACCCCTACGAGGCCTGTTCGCTCTTCCTCGTCCCCGCCGACGCCGACGGCGTCGAGGTCGTCCGCGACGTCCCACACATGGGCGGCGGCAATCACGGCACGTCCCACGCCGAGATCCGCTACGAGAACGTCCGCGTTCCCGAGGAACACCTGCTGGGCGAACTGAACGAGGGCTTTACCCACGCCCAAGAGCGGCTCGGCCCCGCTCGCTTGACCCACTGCATGCGCTACTCCGGGATGGCCCAGCGGTCGCTGGACATCGCGAAGGCCTACATCAGCGAGCGCCGGGGCTTCGATTCGACGCTGTCGGACAAGCAGTCGCTCCGACACCGGATCGCCGACGCCGAGACGAAACTCCACATGGCCCGGACCGGGATCCGCGACGCCGCCGACCGGATCGCCGCCGGCGACGAGGCCCGCGTCCCCGTCTCCATGTGCAAGGTCTTCTCGGCCAACGTCACCCAGGAAGCCGTCGACCTCGCCGTACAGTGTTGCGGTGCCAACGGCATCGGAAAGGACCTCCCGCTGTCGGATTTTTACGAATCCGTCCGCCAGTTCCGCATCGTCGACGGTGCTGACGAAGTCCATCGCCGAGTCATCGCCCGCGCTGCCTTCGAGGACGTCCCCGAGGAGGAACTCGAGCCGTTGACCCGCTTTGGCGATCCGAACCGGGACCGAAGCGCCGACCACTGACAGACCGTTCGCTGCAGCGTTTTTCGTCTGCCCCCGTCGGACCCCCCCCCCTGCCCCCTCTCGAGTGGCACGATCGGCTAGGGGCGGAATCGTTGGTCACCGGCCGAATCATTCCGGTGTCGTCGCCTCGAGAGTCGGCCGTCGGGGTTCGACGGGCGATCGATTTCGCCCGGGATCGCCTCGAGGATGTGAACGGCAGGCGTGGCGGTTCACTCCCTATTCGCTGTATGGGCGTGGCGGGATCGAACCACGCGAACGCTCGCTTCGCTCGCCGTTCTCTCATTCGAATCCCGCCATGCCGGTTCACTCGCCACTCCGTGGCTCGTTGTACGGGCGTGGCGGGATTCGAACCCACGATCAGAAGGTTAGGAACCTCCTGCCCTGTCCGCTAGGCCACACGCCCCGGCGGAAAAAGAACGTTAGTTGGTCTCCGTCTCGGTGGTTGTCTCGTCTTCGGTGGTGACGGGCTCGGTGTCGACGAACTCCTCGTCGTCGGTGGTCTCGCCCTCACTGACGGTACCGCCCTCGCGCATTTCCTCGAGTTCCGATTCGACCTTTTCGCGGCCCTTCTGGAACTCACCCATCGCCTCGCCGGTCGATCGCGCGAGCTTCGGGATCTTGTTCGCCCCGAAGAGCAAGACCGCGATGACGAGAATGATGGCGAGTTCCGGAGGCCCCATGCCGCCGGGAATGAACAGCGGTGTGATTTCGGCTACCATCTCTATGCGTAGCTTACCCGCTGGCAATTATAACCTTTTTGGAGCAATAAGGTAAGCATGCGGCCGCGACAGTCCGTCTGAGCGCACAGTTCGGTCTTTTCATCGGTCTCGAGTCGACTGACGCCGCTCCCGTCGATCGGTCGTCGAATCCCGACGGCGAACCGACCCGATCGGACCGCATCGCTTCCGGGAGCGAAACTGTCTTTCCGGTTTGTACGTAACGGTCAGACGATGGCAGCAACCGGAGACGCCGCACCCGACTTCACCGCACCGCTCGCAAACGGCGACATCGAGGAGTTCTCCCTCTCGGAGCGCCTCGAGGACGAGGCACCGGTCGTCCTCGCCTTTTTCCCCGGCGCCTTTACCGGCGTCTGTACCACCGAGATGTGTACGTTCCAGGACCGGCTGGCCGCGTTCAACGACCTCGACGCCACCGTCTACGGCGTCAGTCGCGACTCGCCGTTTACCTTGAACGAGTTCCGCGAGCAGAACGGTCTCGAGTTCGGCCTCATCAGTGACTACAACAAGGAGATCATCGACGAGTACGACCTCTCGATGGACTTCGCCGACCTGGGCGTCCACGGCGTCGCCAAGCGCTCGGTGTTCGTCGTCGACGGCGACGGACAGATCGCTTACTCGTGGGTCAGTGACGATCCCGGCGTCGAACCCGACTACGACGAGGTCGAGGCCGCCGTCGAGGACCTGTCGTAACGCCGGTTCGGAACGGAACCCGTCGCAGGGCTTTTTTAGTCAGCAACCGAGGAGTACGTATGAGCGATTCTGCCGCCGCCGAGGATCCCTACCACGTCTACACCCCCGACGACGATCACCACTTTCCCGACGGGAAACTGCACCGCGTCCTCGAGTTCATCGAGACCGACGAGGAGATCGCGGCCTATCTCGAGGCCCAGAACGTCAACGCGGTCGATCGGATGCAGTACAACGATCACGGTACCAAACACATCGAGATCGTCCGCAATCGGGCACTGTGTCTCTACGACCTGCTCAAGGCCGGCGACGTCGACTTCAACGGCGCGCGCCAGCAGGGGCTCGACGAGGAAGACGAGGCGGTCATCATCGCGCTGGCGGCGACCCTACACGACGTGGGCCACGTCGTCCACCGCGACAGCCACGCCTACTACTCGATCCCGCTGGCCGCGGACATCCTCGAACGAATTCTCCCCGAGTTCTACGGCGTCGCCGACCGCGTCCGGATGAAAGGCGAGATCCTCCACGCGATCCTCTGTCACCACACCGCCGAGACGCCCCTGACGACCGAGGCCGGCGTCATCCGCGTCGCCGACGCGCTGGATATGGAAAGCGGCCGTTCGCGGATTCCCTACGAGTCCGGCGGACGCGGAATCAACACCCTCTCGAGCCAGGCGATCAAACGCGTCTCGCTCCAGCCCGGCGATACCACGCCCGTGATGGTCGAGATCGCGATGACCAACGCTGCCGGCGTCTACCAGGTCGACAACCTCCTCAAGGCGAAACTCGAGGATTCGGGGCTCGAAGAGGAGATTCGCATCGTCGCGGTCAACACGAACGAAAACCACGAACGGCTGGTCGAGCGGATCGAACTCTAAGGAACGAACTTTTGCTCTGCGGACCGGCTTCGCCGGCCCTCGGCAAAATCTCGAGAGAGCAGAACTCTCTCGGACCTCGCGGAGCTTCGCTCCGCTTAGCTTCGATGAAAAGCACCGGAAGACGCGTTGCGTCTTCCGAGCCTCGTTCACTCCGTTCACGAGGACACTCTTCCTTCCGTTCCGACCCGCGGCGCGGGTCTCCACGTCAGTCGTCGGCCCGCTCGCTCGGCCTCCGGCCTCGCTCGCGGTCGTAATCGGGTGACGGCCTGCCCTCCCTCGGGTCGCGAGGTCCTCGCAGCACTCGGACCTCGCTCTCGGCCGTTCGATTTGGCCGAGTATCCGTTACGCGAGTTCGTATCGGCCGTCCCGGCGCTCGAGGTAGCCCCGCTCCCGAAGGGTCCCCGTAATCGAGAGGACTGTCCCTTTCGTGACGGCGAGGTCGTCACGGAGGTCGTCCGCGGTCGCACCGTCGGCCGCGGCGAGATACAGGAAGACGAGTTTGGCGCGGGCGGAATCGAGATCGGTCGGCAGCGATACGTCCGGTGTCGTCGTCGCTGATCGTGTCATACCGAACCCTGTATTTTTCGACGATAATAAATGGTCTCTACAACGATCGTCGAAAGAGGGCGGCGAGCGAGTATCACTCGTGTCGATAGATAGTACGTCGATAGTCGAAAACTGACAGTCAGACCGATAGGCTGCCCTCGAGCGGTTGTATAGGCGATCGTCGTACCGTTGTTGGGTGCTACCGAGCAACGAGATTACGAGAGTTGATGCATACAGACCGACCGCTTTTGTGGACGGATTCGAGAGTAGTAGCAGATGACGACCCAGCTTACCGTCCTCGCGTTGCTCACCGGAGTGGTGACCGGCGCGCTGTTTCGGTTTCTCAACGTCCCGATCCCGGCCCCGCCGGAACTCCCGGGCATCATGGGGGTCGTCGGGATCTATCTCGGCTACAAACTGATCGCGTACTTCGATCTTGGGATCGATCTCGTCGAGACGCTCGGACTATAGTAGCCACTCAACGTCATTGCACACCTGATCGCACGACAGCGCTGCGATCAGTGTGTGAATCGTTGCAGCGGCTACTATATGAGTTACGTCGAGTCGCCGGTCGCCGAGCGCACCGCGAGCCATCGGATCGTCAGCAGGACGAGCGGCGGCGCGAATATCAGCACCGCGAGGGGGCGAAGCGTCGGCGAGAGTTGGCTGTAGAGAACGTAGCCGACGCCGACGAGGAGACAGCCGACGATCGCGGTCCACAGGAGACCGGTTCGGTCATCGATCATTGCTTCGATGTCGGCCGTGAGACATATAAACGATTCTACTCGAGGCGACGGCGAAAAAACGCGAACCGGGACGAACGGCTCATACGGACTGCTGTAAGTCATTTCCGGCGCGGCCGCAAGACGGACGCGGCCGCCCGATAAATCGGTACGGGAGACCGTATCAGTAACTGCGCTCTTTGGGCTCGTAGGTCTTGTTCTCGCCCTCGAGGATCACGGGGCGATAGAAGATCGACGGTTCGCCGTCGTCCCACGAGATCAGCGTGTGCTTGAGCCACTCCTCGTCTTTGCGCTCCTGGTGTTCCTTGCGCCAGTGCGCGCCGCGGAACTCGTCGCGCACCAGGGCACCGAGCGCGATCGTCTCGGCGACGTCGATCAGGTTGCGCGTTTCGATGGTCTGCTGGAGGTCCGTGTTGAACGTCCGGGAGGGGTCGTCGACGTAGACGTCCTGGTACTCCTCGCGGCATTCACGGATGATCTCGAGGGCCTTCTTGACGCCCTCCTCGGTCCGGAAGACGTTGACGTAGTCGGTCATCGCCTTCTGGAGTTTCGCGCGGATCTCGGCGTGCTGGACGCCGTCTTCCTTGTCCATCAGGGTATCGACGCGCTCACGGGCGGTCTCGACCTTCCGCTGGAGGACGCCCTCGGCGTCGGCGGCCACGCCGCCGTCGGCGGCGACGCTCCCGCTGGTCTCGAGTCCCGCCTTGCCGGGCGCGACCGGCAGTTCGGTGTCGGTCTCGTCCTCGACGTCGTCGCCGTAGCCGGTCCGGATCTCGGGCTCGCCGAGGTCCTCGCCGGCGGCGTGTTGACCGGCGCGCTTGCCGAAGACGATCAGTTCCGGCAGGGCGTTGCCGCCGAGTCGGTTGCCGCCGTGGACGGAGACGCAGGCGCATTCGCCGGCCGCGTAGAGGCCGTCGACGCAGGTCTGACCGTTCTCGTCGACCTCGATGCCGCCCATGGCGTAGTGCTGGCCGGGCTTGACCGGCATCGGCTCGACGAGCCCGTCGACGCCCTCGAAGTCCTCCGCGAGGTGCAGGATGTTCTCGAGGCGGTCCATGATGCGCTCTTCCCCGAGGTGGCGCATGTCGAGGTGGACGTACTCGTCGTCGACGCCCCGTCCCTCGTCGACCTCCGTGAGTTCCGCGCGGGCGACGACGTCGCGGCTGGCGAGTTCGCCGGAGTTGTTCGCGTAGCCGTACTCGAACATGAACCGCTCGCCCTCGCTGTTGTAGAGGATGCCGCCTTCCCCGCGGACCCCCTCGGAGATCAGGACTCCGGTCGAGGGCAGCGAAGTCGGGTGGAACTGGATGAACTCCATGTCCTCGAGCGGCGCGCCGGCACGATATGCCATCGCGTGGCCGTCGCCGGTACAGGAGACGGCGTTGGTGGTGTGGTCGAACGCCTGGCCGGGGCCGCCGGTCGCGAGGACGACGCCGTTGTTCGCTTTGAACCCTTCGATGTTGCCCGACTGGACGTCGTAGGCGACGACGCCGTGACACTCGCGGTCGTTGGGATCGTCCTCGTCGGTCGTCGCCAGGTCCATGACGTACCACTCGTCGTAGACCTGAATGCCGCGTTTGACGACCTGTTCGTACATCGTGTGCAGCAGGTGATGGCCCGTCTCCGCCCCGGCGTAGGTGGTCCGGGGGTAGGAGAGGCCACCGAACGGCCGCTGGGAGACGGTCCCGTCCTCCTCGCGGGAGAACGGCATCCCCCAGTGTTCGAGGTTGATTGTTTCCTCGGGCGCGTTCTGGGCGAGGGTCTCGACCGCCGGCGCGTCGCCGAGGTAGTCCGAGCCCTTCATCGTGTCGTAGGCGTGGAGTTCCCAGTCGTCGCCCTCCTGAAGCGCCGCGTTGATGCCGCCCTCCGCCGCGCCGGTGTGGCTGCGGACGGGATGGAGCTTCGTGACCATCGCCACGTCGGCTCCCGCTTCGTTCGCTGCGATCGCGGCCCGGAGGCCGGCGCCGCCGGCGCCGACCACGATGACGTCGTGTTCGTACATAGTTACCAGAATTTCAGGTTCTTCTTGACTGCCTCCCGCTTGAGCTCCTGAATGTGCTCGGTGAGCGGGATGTCCTTCGGACACACCTCGGTACAGGAGAACTGGGTCTGGCACCGCCAGACGCCGTGTTCCTGCTCGAGAATGCGGAGTCGATGCTCCTTGATCTCCTCGCCCTCGCGGTCGTCCATCGCGAACTTGTAGGCCTTGTTGATCGCCGCCGGGCCCAGATACTCGTTGTCGCCGGCTGCGATGTTACACGAGGACATACACGCGCCACACCAGATACACCGCGAGGACATCTTGATCTTCTCGCGGTTTTCCGGGCTCTGGCGCTGCTCCTCGAGGTCATCGACCGGCGGCGTGTCCTCGTCCTGGAAGTACGGCTCGACCGTGTGCATCTGGTCGTAGAAGTGATCCATGTCGACGACCAGATCCTTGACGACCTCCTGGTGGGGCAGCGGCTCGATGCGGACCGGCTGTTCCAGATCGGAGATCTGGGTCTTACAGCCCAGTCGCTGCTTGCCGTTGACGAAGAACGCGTCGGAGCCACAGACGGCCTGCCGACAGGAGTGACGGAACGTCAGCGACGAGTCGTACTCGTCGCGGGCGTACATGACCGAGTCGAGGACGGTCATCCCCTTCTCGAAGGGGACGTGAAAGTCGTCGAAACGGGGTTCCTGCTTGCCCTCGACTTCGGGGTCGTAGCGGAACACCTTGATGTGGACCGTCTCCCCCTCGAGTTCGGCGGCCTTCTCGGCGTGTTCGTCGACCATCCCGCCGCCGTTCTGTTCGTCCGCAGCCGGCGACTCCGCGCCTTTCATCGCCGGGTCTTCCGGTGCTTCCTGGCTCTCGGGTTCGGCTTGTTGTGTACTCATGTTAGATCATGCCCGCCATTGTGAGTGCGACGTACGTTCCCTGCGCGACGAGGCCGACGCCGGCGATGGTCAACACCGCCAGCACGACCTTCTTCTGGGTCCCCTCGAGTCCCTGGTTGACCAGGGCGTTGTAAACGCCGTTGACGCCGTGGAAGGCGGCGGTCACCAGGAACAGGACCATCGTGAGGAAGTACCCGATATTCTCCATTCGGGCCTGAGTACCCATGAAGCTTACCTCGTACGCGTGGTTGACGAAGTGCAAGAGGAAGAAGTGGAAGGCGAGAACGACGACGAGGAACGCGGCGGTGACGCGCTGGAGGAACCAGCCGGTGCCGCCGGGCGTAAAGGAGGAGTAGCGCTCCGCCATCAGATCCCCACCCCCGTCAGGAAGGTCGGGACGCTGGCGACGGTGATCGCGCCCGTCAGGATCAGCGAGGCGTAGAAACTCTTGTCCTGCGACTCGAGCCCGATCCCGAGATCGACCATCAGCAGGCGCAGTCCGTTCAGAATGTGGAAGACGGCCACCGCCAGCAGGCCGATCTCGAGCAGGCGGATGAGGAACAGCCCCTCGAGTCCCTGCAGCGTCGTCGTGTAGATGTCGTTTTGTGCTTCGATCACTGCCGTACTTTCTCCTGCGGCGCTGATAGACGTACTCAGCACGGCGATGTGGGTGAACAGGTAGCCGATCAGCATCCACCCGGTGAACTTGTGGAAGATCCACGCCCACATGCCGGCCGAGAACTCCTTCCACCGCCCGAAGTCCTCGATGAGGCCGCGATTGTAAGACTGACTCATGCGCTCATGTGGACCGTTTGACCGCGGCGGTATAGAAGTTACTTTTGTCGCTCCTCTTCTCCCGTTCGGTCCGACAGAACACGACCGGAAACCAACTCGTTTCGTTGACGTGTCCCGAAAGAGTTCGGGGAACTCCCAGCGGATGTGGGACTTCCCGCTCAGTCGTCCCCCTGCCGGAGGTCCGACCGCGACCGCTCGGTCGTCCGCTCGCGCTCGAGCGCGGTGAGGGTGTCCGGAGAGAGCCCGACGAGGTGACACAGCGGGTTCCCCGGGTAGACGACCGGGTTCTCGAGGACGCCGACGATGAGGCCGGTGAAAGGGGCTTCGACGGTGACGATGTCCTCGTCTTCCTTGAACGGGTTGGTGATGGTACAGATGACCTCCCCCTCCTCGACGAGCTGGCCGCGGCCGCGTTTCATGTCGACGATGCCGCCGGCGTCGGCCCGGAGCCAGGTCTTCTCGTCGTCGTCGTCGATGACGGTCCGCCAGCCGGGCCAGTGAACCGACGACTCGCGGTGGAGTCCGAACTCGGCGAGGACGCTCGCGACGCCGGTAAGCGCGCGGTCGATCAGCCGCCGCTGGAACCGGTGGGCCTCGCCCATTTCGACCGTGATCGTCGGAACCCCGGCCTCGGTGGCCTCGCGGCGGAGCGTTCCCGACGGCCCCTCGCCGGCGATGATGACGTTGGAACTGAACGCCTTGGCGAGTCTGGCGACGGTCGATCGCTCCGTGTTCGCCCGGACGTGAAGCATATTCGTCCGACCCCGCGTCGACGTGTGGAAGTCCAGCCCGAGATCGCAGGGTTCGATGAAGTTGGTGAAGATCTGGTTGGCCATCCGCCGGGCGCTGGTCGACCCCTCCCGGCCGGGGAACGACCGGTTCAGGTCCCGATCGTAGATCGGGAGATACCGTTCCTGTGCGAGGAAGCCGGGGACGTTCATCACGGGCAGACAGACGAGCGTCCCGTGCAGTATCGAGTGGTCCCAGTCGTGGGCCACCTCCCGAACGACCTCGATCCCGTTGAGTTCGTCGCCGTGGGCCGCCGCCGAGAGGAACATCGTCGGCCCCGGATGTTCGCCGTTGACGACCGTCACGGGGATCCGGACGGGATCGCCGAGATACGTCTCGCTGATACCGTATCGGATGTTCGCCGATTCGCCCGGATCGACGCGGCCGCCGTTGTAGGTGAACGCTTCGTTGGTCGACCCGTCGGGAGGTTCGCTCGTCGCGTCGTCGCTCATACCACGTTCTCCGGGAGCAGCGACGTGAATGTTCCCCCTCGGACCGCGTCGAGTCTCGACTCTCGAGCGCCCGCGACGGTTCCGTGCCACTTTTCCCGGAGAAAAGCCGCTTCGCTCGAACAACGCCCACCAGCGACTGGGAGCGTGGGCATACGTTTTGTATCTGGCAGTGGTATGGACGCCCATGAAGATCCGAGAGGCAACCGATTCGGACGCCGAAGCGATTCGGACGATCGCCCGCGACTCGCTGGGTTCTACGTACACCGACTTCCTCGAGGCCGAGACCATCGACGAGGCCGTCGAACAGTGGTACGGCGACTCGATCGCGGACGAACTCGCGGACGACCGGACGCTGTTCTTGCTCGTCGAACGCGACGGCGAGATCGCGGGCTTTTCCCAGAGCGAACTGGTCGGCCAGCGGGCCAACACCGGCCGACTGCTCTGGCTCCACGTCCACCCGGACCACCGCGGCGACGGGACTGGCGTGCGCCTGCTGGTTCGCACCCGCGAGCGACTCCTCGAGGAGGGGACCGACGGGATCCAGTGTTTCGTCCTCGCGGACAACGAGGGCGGCAACGAGTTCTACCGCAGTCACGGCTTCGAGCAGGCGGGCCAGCGCGAGGTCGAGATCGGCTCGGAAACGTTCACCGAGAACGTCTACGTCGAGGCCGACCTCGAGGACGAGGGCGAGTGGGGAACGGTCGACGAACTGACCGTCGACGGCGAGACGATCTACGTGAGCTACGGCGAGGCCGCCAGGGGATCGCGGGCACCGTTTTACGTGGCCTACAGCGACGACGACCGCACCGAACACTACGCCTGGTTCTGCGGGAACTGCGATTCGATCGACAACGCCATGGATGCGATGGGCCGCATCGAGTGCAACGAGTGTGGCAACCGCCGCAAAGCGACCCGGTGGGACTCCTCGTACCTCTGATCCGGTCTCGGTAGGCGGTCATCGACGGAGTTTCTCTCGGTTTTGCCGGCCAATTCGAACCCCGTAAGAGGTCCCTTCAGTCGTTTACGCCCAGTTACGGGCTCGCACCCCATCGGGCGGTCTCGACTCGATCGAGCCACCGCGGGCGATCTCGGTCCCGCCGCGACTGTTGTCCGATCCTTCGATCCGTTGGGTCCGCATTACAATTGCTCGATCCCTCGAGTCACCAGTCAGTGGGTCGCTGCCGGTGCGGTCGGACAGCGTCGCGTGTCTCAGTCGGTCGGCTACTATGAACAGGGAGGATCACATCGTCCACGGCTTCAAGGCAACGCTCGTCGCGCGCGGGATCTACATGCTCTCGAGCGCGCTGTTGATGTTCGTACTGGCGCGGTACCTGCTGGACCCGGACGGGTACGGCGCGCTCTACTGGGCGATCGGGGTGTTGGCCATCGTCCAGCTGTTCGCGGACCTAGGGCTGTCCCGGTCGGTCGCACGGTACATCTCCGAGTACCGCGAAACCGATCCCGGGCAGGTTCCCCACCTCCTCGAGACGACGATCACGGTCAAAGTAATCTTGCTCGCGGTCGTCGGCTACGTCCTGTTGCTCTACCACGAGTGGATCGCGACCGCGCTCGGCGATCCGGGAGCGGCCCCGTTCCTCGCAGCCGGCGTCGTCTATCTCGTGGTCTTCTCCGCGAGTACTTTCTCGCAGGTCGCCTTACAGGGGTTTAATCATCTGGAGTACAGCGCCATCGTTCAGGCGATCAGCGGCGCGGGACGACTGCTCTTTGCCGTCGGGTTCGTCCTCGCAGGCTTCGGCGCGCTCGGGGCCTTCTTCGGCTACGTCGTGGGGTATGCCATCGCCGGGGCCGTCGGGATCGGCATCCTCTACTCCGGCTTCTACGCCCGCCACGACGCCGCCGACGAGTACGAGGAGGGGCTCTCGAAGCGGCTGCTCGAGTACAGCATCCCCCTGACGGCGACCCGGAGCGCGAACGTCATCGACAAGCAGATCGACATCGTGCTGGTCGGGATCTTTCTGAACCCCGCCGCAGTCGCGTTCTACACGCTGGGCAAGCAGATCACCGATTTCGTCCTCGCGCCCGCCGAGTCGCTCGGCTTTACCATCTCGCCGAACTTCGGCGAGCAGAAGGCCGCCGACCAGCTCGAGGAGGCCAGACGGATCTACGAGACCTCGCTGACGAACGTCCTCCTGCTCTATATCCCGGCGGCGGTCGGGCTGGCGATCGTCGCCGAGCCGTTCCTGACGATGGTGATCGGGCAGAACTACGCCGGTGCGGTCCCCGTGTTGCAGGTGCTCGCCGGCTTCGTCGTGTTGCAGGCGATCACGAACCTGACCAGCGACAGTCTCGATTACCTCGGTCGCGCCCGCGCCCGCGCCGTCGCGAAGGGCGGAACGGCGCTCGCTAACTTCGGGCTGAACATCGTCCTGATCCCGGCGATCGGGGTCGTCGGCGCGGCGATCGCGACGGTAGCGACGCACTCGGTCTACGTCGCGGTGAACCTCTATATCGTCCACACCGAACTCGGGCTGAACGTCCAGCGGCTCGCCCGGACGACGGGCCTGATCTGTGCGATCACGGGCGTCATGGCCGTCGCCGTGTTGCTGGTGACGCCGCTGGTCTCGAACCTCTTCATGCTGTTCGGTGCGATCGCGGTCGGGGCGATCACGTGGGGTGCGCTGGCGGTACTGAGCGGGCTGGTCGATCCGGGGCAGGTTCGGTCGGTCATCGGGTGACGTCTACCTCGAAATCGAAGAACGGATAGTAGCCGCTGAAAGTCATTGCACACCTGATCGCACGATGGCGCTGCGATCAGTGTGTGAATCGTTGCAGCGGCTACTATAGTTGGAGGCCTACGAACTGACCTGTACCCAAAATTTGGAAAAAAGATATTGAACGTACAATGTTCCGAAAAATAGAAGTAATAACGAGGCATCTGAAGTTATGAATCGAGAGATAATAATATATAGTCCCGTGTATGTTACGATAGTTAGACCACTCCCAGAAACGGTCCAAAGAAAGCGGACTCCCCTAGTAGCCGCCTTGGGGCCTCGGATCGTATAGAAGATGGGTAATGATCCAGCGATATCAACAGCGAAAAAAACTCTATCGACAACACTGTTTCCCAGTTCGAAGAAAAATAGCACACAAATGCCGAGAACCGTAGTCGTAAGCCCGATTATCGGGTAGTCAACGACGAGGCCAAACACACGTCGCCGTATCGATCGGTTCGATATCGCGATATAGTTTAAATCACCCCTGGGAAGATAATAAGCGTCTTGGTCCCCGCACTGTCTATCAATACTTATCCGACGGCTATACGTCTAGCCGTTATGTCCGGTGCCGATCCCGTGACCGTCGGGGTACTGAGTCTGCATACGAGCAAGGAAACCAAAGCGATTCTCAACGCCGCCGAGGATCTCGGCCACGACACCGAGTGGCTCCGTGCGGAAAACACGTCCGTCAGCGTCACGGACGGCACTCCCGTCCTCGAGCCCGACGTCGACGTGATCGCCAACCGGATGCTGCTGTCGAACACCGAACAGCCCGCGGAGGAACTGGGGCTCGCGAACACCTTCACCCAGCTCGTGCCGATGCTCAACGAGCCGAACACGGTGTTGACCGCGATCCACAAGCTGTCGACGGCGACCGCGCTGGCGTCCAACGAGATCCGAACGCCGGACGTGACCCTCGCGCTGAGCGGCGACCGGCTGAACGCCGCACGGGAGCGCTACGGCGAGGAGGCCGTGTACAAGACCGCGATCGGGACCCACGGCGGGGGAACCTGGAAGGTCGGCCCCGACGACCCGATCAACGCCAAGGTCGGCAACCGCTATGCCTTCCTCCAGGAACTCGTCGACCAGGAGGACGTCCGCCACCGCGACCTGCGGGTGTACGTCGTCGGCGGCGAGGTCGTCGCCGCGATGTATCGCTACGCGCCGGACAACGACTGGCGAACGAACGTCGCGCTCGGCGGCTCCGTCGAGGACGCGACCGACGACCTCCCCGAGGAGGCCGCCGAGATGGCGCGGCAGGCGGCCGGCGTCGTCGGCCTCGACTACGCCGGCGTCGACCTCGTCGAGGGCGACGAGGGCTGGTACGTCCTCGAGGTCAATCCGACGGCGGGGTTCAAGGGACTCTACGAGGCGACGCAGGTGAGCCCGGCACCCTACATCGCGAAGTTGGCGATCGAACGCGCCGGTGGCGAGGTCGACGACGACCGGGTACGAGAGATCGCGAACGTCCTCGACGACTCCCGGCCGACGGCCCAGCCGCCGGACGCGGTGACGTCGGCGACGGAGCCGGCGGTGATCGGCTACACCGAGGAGGTCGTCCTCTCTGGGACGAGCGGGTCGAAGACGGTTCTGGCCAAGTCCGACACGGGCGCGACGCGGACGAGCATCGACACCGGGCTGGCCGCCGATATCGGTGCCGGACCGATCAAGTCCATCACCCGCGTCCGCTCGGGCAGCAGCAAGCAATCGAAGAGTCGCCCCGTCGTCGACGTCGTCGTCGGCGTCGGCGGGAACCAACACACCGTCACGGCCAGCGTCGAGGACCGCAGCCACATGGATTACCCCGTCATCCTCGGCCGCGATATCCTCGAGAACTATCAGGTCGACGTGAGCCGCCGGATCGACGGCGACGCGCCCGACACGCCCGAGGAAGAAGAATAGCCAGACACCCGACTCCGTATTTGCTTCCGCCTCCCTTGCTTTCGTTCGATGCGCCCCTCGAGAGCGTCGTTTCGGCGGGTCCGCTGGAACCGAGATCCCGACGTTCAGTTTGCAGTACCGCAAACAATGTGGCCGAAACCCAAAACACAACTTCGGATCGGTACATCTATAATTCTCTAATCCTATCTTCCGACCGTAGACGCCCATTCATGCCAAACGGAAATACAAATCAGGACTGGTGGCCGGATCAGTTGAGCTTGGACGTTCTCGATCAGAACGCCGCGGACGTCGCTCCGTACGACGAGGACTTCGATTACGCCGAGGAGTTCCAGCAACTCGACCTCGCGGAGGTAAAGGCGGACCTCGAAGAACTGATGACGACGTCCCAGGAGTGGTGGCCGGCCGACTA
Organism: Natrinema saccharevitans; assembly: GCF_001953745.1. Classification (NCBI taxonomy): domain Archaea; kingdom Methanobacteriati; phylum Methanobacteriota; class Halobacteria; order Halobacteriales; family Natrialbaceae; genus Natrinema; species Natrinema saccharevitans. The sequence continues at coordinate 2,047,076 of NZ_LWLN01000001.1, read as the reverse complement.
CGGCCACTACGGGCCGCTTTTCATCCGGATGGCGTGGCACAGCGCCGGCACTTACCGAACCACCGACGGTCGCGGCGGCGCGTCCGGCGGTCGGCAACGTCTCGCGCCGCTCAATAGCTGGCCCGACAACGCGAACCTCGACAAGGCGCGTCGACTGCTCTGGCCGGTCAAACAGAAGTACGGCCGTAAGCTCTCGTGGGCCGACCTGATCGTTCTCGCCGGAAACGTCGCCCTGGAGTCGATGGGCTTCGAGACGTTCGGCTTCGCCGGTGGCCGCGAGGACGACTTCGCGCCCGACAGCGCCGTCGACTGGGGGCCCGAAGACGAGATGGAAGCCTCCGAGCGCTTCGACGAGGACGGCGAACTCGAGGACCCCCTCGGTGCTACCGTCATGGGGCTGATCTACGTGAACCCGGAGGGGCCGGACGGCGAGCCGGATCCCGAGGCGTCGGCGGCGAACATTCGCGAATCGTTCGGCCGAATGGCGATGAACGACGAGGAAACGGCCGCGCTCATCGCCGGCGGCCACACGTTCGGAAAAGTCCACGGTGCCGACGATCCCGACGAACACGTCGGTCCCGAACCCGAAGCGGCTCCGATCGAGGAACAAGGCCTCGGCTGGAAGAGCGAACACGGCTCCGGGAAGGGTGCCGACACGATCACCAGCGGGATCGAGGGTCCCTGGAACACCACGCCGACCCAGTGGGACATGGGCTACATCGATACGCTGCTCAACCACAAGTGGTGGCCCGAGAAGGGGCCCGGCGGTGCGTGGCAGTGGACCACGCAGAACGGAGAACTCGACGATGCCGCACCGGGCGTCGAGGACCCGTCGGACAACGAAGACGTGATGATGTTGACGACGGACATCGCTCTGAAGCGGGACCCCGACTATCGGGAAATCCTCGAGCGCTTCCAGGAGAACCCCCGGGAGTTCCAGGAGACGTTTGCCAAGGCGTGGTACAAGCTGATCCACCGCGACATGGGCCCGGCCGAGCGGTTCCTCGGCCCGGAGGTACCCGACGAGGAGATGATCTGGCAGGACCCGCTCCCAGACGCCGACTACGACCCGATCGGCGAGGACGAGGTCGCCGACCTCAAAGCGGAGATCCTCGAGTCCGAGCTGTCGATCTCCCAACTGGTCAAGGCCGCCTGGGCGGCGGCCTCGACCTACCGCGACAGCGACAAACGCGGCGGCGCGAACGGGGCCCGCATTCGCCTCGAACCCCAGCGGAGTTGGGAGGTCAACGAGCCCGACGAACTCGAGACGGTTCTGGAGACTCTGGAGGGAATTCAGGCGGACTTCAACGACTCGCGAGCCGACGGGACGAGGGTCTCGCTGGCCGACCTGATCGTCCTCGGCGGCAACGCGGCCGTCGAGCAGGCGGCGGCGGACGCCGGGTACGACGTCGAGGTTCCGTTCGAACCCGGCCGGACCGACGCCTCGCAGGAACAGACCGACGTCGAGTCCTTCGAAGCGCTCAAGCCGAACGCAGACGGCTTCCGGAACTACCTCGGTGACGACGCCGCCCGCAAGCCGGAGGAGCTGCTGGTCGACAGGGCCGACCTCCTGAGCCTGACCGCCGACGAAATGACGGTTCTGGTCGGCGGGATGCGCGCGCTGGATGCGAACTACCAGGACTCGGATCTCGGCGTCTTCACCGACCGGCCGGAGACGCTGACCAACGACTTCTTCGAGACCCTGCTCGATATGGACTACGAGTGGGAGCCGGTCTCGGAGGACCGGGAGGTCTTCGAACTGCGCGACCGCGAGACGGGCGACGTCGAGTGGAAGGGCTCCCGCGTGGACCTCGTCTTCGGATCCAACTCCCGGCTTCGAGCCATCGCGGAAGTCTACGGCGCCGACGACGCCGAGGAGAAGTTCGTCCAGGACTTCGTGGACACCTGGAGCAAGGTCATGCAGCTCGACCGCTTCGACCTCGAGTGATCGAGCGCTCGCGCTGCCGCTGACATCGCCGACGAACCGTCGCGTTCGCCGGGGCCGATCATCGCCCGGTCGCGGTCCTCCCGCCGCGACCGACGTCGCTATTCGCTTCTGATGACGACCGCGTCGTCTCTGATTGCCGCTATCTGTGCGGCGTCGACCGGGTAGTCGTCGTCGCCGTGGCCGCCCCAGTCCATGCGCGCTTTGAGTCGGTCCGTCAGCCCGGGCTCCGGATCGACGTAGGCGGTCTGGCCCTCGACTTCGGCGACCATCCCGATCTGCTGACCCGACTCGTCGACGACGTCTTTCCCCTGATCGGCATGCGAGAGTTCGACCGCCGGGGCTGCCGTCTCGTCCGTCGGTCCCGTCCCGGCCTCTCCCGCCGTGCTGGCCGTCGCTTCGCCGCCGACGGCACCGCCGGACGCGGCCGCCGCCCCGCCGGCGTCCATCGACCCGTACTCCTCGACGTCGATGATCTCGCCCTCGAGCAACTCGCTGCTGACGACCTCGGACTCGACCAGTTCCGACTCCTCGAGGACGTATCGTATCTCCAGCCGTTCGTCGCGTTCCTCTTCGACGGTGCGGCGCTCGATGAGTTCGCTCCGGACGGCGTCGCCTTCGGTGCGCTGGCTCCGGATGACCTCCCGCTCGAGTACCTCGTCGGGCGCGACGCTCGAGCGGACGACGTCGCTCTCGAGGATCGATCGCTGGACGCTCTCGAGTTCGATGTCGGTCTCGATATCGTCGCGTTCCATCTCCCGGTCCCGCTCGATGTCGACGTCGACGACCCGGCTCTCGACGATGTACCGCTCGATCTCCTCGATCGTCTCGAGGCGGGTCTCGTCGACGATCACCACGATGGTGTCGTCGCCGACGAACTCGGTTTCGACGACCTCGCGAGAGCGGCGTTCGGAGTCGACGATATCGCGTTCGACCAGCTCCGTGTCGATCACCTCGCTCTCGATCGTGTCCCGCTCGACGACCTCGGTCTCGACGACCTGCGTCTCGACGATCTCGGTCGTCACCGTCTCGCCGCGTCGCAGCGAGTCCTCGAGTTCGTCGCGACCGAGATCGGCCCGCTCGAAGGCCCGTTCGCGTTCGACGATCTCGAAGAACCCCAGCCCCTCGCCGGTGGGTTCGTCCTCGTGGTAGACGAAGACGTAGTCCTCGTCGTCGAACCGCCGCTCGAACTCCTCCCACGAGTACTCCTCGTGGCCCTCGCCGAGCTCGTCGCGGCGGGCGAACGAGTGGCCGTGGTCGTCGCTGTCCCGGACCCGTACCGGGACGGCGTCGCGGGCCTCGGCCCACTCCCTGATCCGCTCGGGATCGCTGGTCATCCGGCGTTGCTCCGGCGCGTCCGTATCCGTCGGGGACGTGTCGTTTGCCATCTCCAGTAGAGTCCGGACGCCGCCGCACTTCAGTCGACGTGGCCGTCCCGTCGGTTCAGTGTCTCGTTTCTCCGGCCCCCGCTAGCGGCCGGCAGGAGCCGGGACGTAACCCGGTCTTGCCCGCATCGCCGTCGTCCGTTTCGATCGGTTTCGTCGCTCGAGGCGCGTCCAAGCGGACGTTACCGGCGAACCGACGGGGCCGGGCGAACGAACGGCAGGCCGGACGCGATCAGGGGCGCTCAACCGGACTCGTACTCGGCCCAGAGATAGCGCGTGGCGACGCTGCGATAGGGCCGCCACGGCTCGGCGATCTCGCGCATCTCGGCACGGGACAGCTCCTCGCCGTCGGCGTACAACTGCTCGATCCCGCGGCGGACGGCGAGGTCGCCAAGCGGGAGGACGTCGGGTCGCTCGAGGACGAACAGGAGGTACATCCGCGCGGTCCACTCGCCGATCCCTTTGATCTCGGTCAGCAGGTCGACGACCTCCGCGTTCGAACACGAGGCCAGTCCCGCCCGCGTGTAGTCCGCTTCCCGGAAGGCGCGGGCGGCGTTTCGCACGTACTCGATCTTGCTCACGGAGAGGCCGGCGTCGCGAAGCGCGGCCTCGTCGGCGGCCAGCACCGATTCCGGCGTCACCTCCCCCTCGAGGACCTCGAAGACCCGCTCCCGGACGGCCGCGGCGCTCGCGGTCGAGAGCTGCTGGTTGATGATCGAGATACAGAGCCGCTCGTACTCGGTCCAGTCCCGTTCGACGTAGGGGTCGTGTCGGTCGACCAGTCCGGCCATCACGGGGTCTTCCCGGAGGACGGCGTGTGCCTCGTCGTTCATGCGCAGATAGATAACGGGTGTAGGGAACCGGAGCCAGATAGGCGTCTCGATGGCTCGCTCGCGGAGCTCACTCGAGGTGGTGGTAGTCGAGTTCGTGGTCCGCCTCGAGGGCCGCCCGAACGGCCGGGCTGGGATCACCGACGCCGCGACGACTGAACGAGAGCTCCGCCGGTTCGGCCGTGATCACGAGGTTCACCCGCCAGTCGTCGGCCGTGTCGGGGTAGTCCGTCCGGTAGTGTGCGCCGCGGGACTCGGTCCGCTCGAGGGCGGCCCGCAGCATCGCCTCGGCGACGGTGAGACTCGCCGAGAGGTCGACGGCGTACTCGAAGGACTTCGAGGTCCGATCGCCCTCGACGCGGAGGTCGGCGGTGCGGTCCCGCAGGGCGTCCAGTTTCGCGAGTCCCTCCCGGAGCCCCGCGTCGTCGCGGAGGATGCCGGCATGGTCCCACAGCAGGTCGCCGAGATCCTCGAGCAGTTCCGTCGGCGTGACGGTGCCGTCCGAGGCGGCGAGATCTCGGAGGGCCGCGAACTCCCGTTCGGCGAGCGCCCGCTGGCCGTCGGTGACCGTTGGATCGTCGTCGCCGTCGGTCACCGCGGCCGCGACGTGGTCGCCGACGAGCTTGCCGATCGCGACGGTCTCGGCCAGCGAGTTCCCGCCGAGGCGGTTCGCGCCGTGGACGCCGGCAACCGTCTCGCCGACGGCGTAGAGCCCGCCCACGCCGGTCTCGCCCGTTCGGAAGTCGATGTCGACCCCGCCCATCGTGTAGTGGGCCGTCGGCCCGACCACCATCGGTTCCTCGGTGATGTCGACGCCCAGCGACTCGAAGCGCTCGACCATCGACGGCAGCCGGTCGCGGACGTACTGGTCGTCACGGTGGGAGATGTCGAGGTAGACACCGCCGTCTTCGGTGCCCCGTCCCTCGCGGACCTCGCGGGCGATGGCCCGCGCGACGACGTCGCGGGCGTCGAGTTCCATCTGGTCGGGCGAGTACCGCTCCATGAACCGCTCGCCATCCGCGTTGTACAGTCGGCCGCCCTCGCCGCGGACCGCCTCCGTGACGAGCCGGCCGTCCCACTCCTCGCCGTAGCGGTCGCCGACCATCCCGGTCGGGTGGAACTGGACGAATTCGAGGTCGACGAGTCGGGCCCCCGCCTCGAGCGCCAGCGCCTGTCCGTCGCCGTTGTTCTCGTCGTCCCGCGAGGAGTGGCGGTGATAGAGCGCCGAGAACCCGCCGGCCGCGAGGACGACGTGGTTCGTCCGGAACAGGAGTCCCGAGCCGGTCTCCATGTCGAAGCCGACGGCCCCGTCGACGCGCTCGCCGTCCGAGAGCAAGCGCGTGATCATCACGTTCTCGCGGTGGGTGACCTCGAGTTCGCGAGCGCGGTCGACCAGCGTCTCGAGCATGGCCTCGCCGGTCCGGTCGCCGACGAAGCAGGTCCGTCGGTAGGACTGCGCGCCGAAGTAGCGCTGGTTGACGTCGCCCTCTTCGGTCCGGTCGAACGGCATCCCCCACGACTCGAGTTCGCGGATGCGGTCGGGCATCTCCCGGGCCGTCAGTTCGACCGCCTCGGGGTCGTTCAGGTGGTGGCCCTCGTTAAAGGTGTCCGCCGCGTGGATCGTCCAGTCGTCCTCGGAATCGAGCGATCCCAGCGCAGCGTTGACGCCGCCGGCCGCCCACGTCGTGTGGGCGTCGCCGTGATCGCGCTTGCCGATCACGAGCGGGTCGATCCCCGATTCGGCGAGCGCGATCGCGACGCGAGCGCCCGCCGCGCCCGCCCCGATCACGAGTACCGGGGTCGTCACGACTTCGTACTCGAGGCCGGCGGCGGGGCCGGGATCGCCCTCGGTCTCGAGGCGGTTCTCGATCCCGGCGGTCGACCGCTCGCGGCTCGTCGCTCGGCGGTCGTCGTCGGTCGTGTCGCTGTCGTTGGACGGCAATTTTGTCATCGAGTGAACGTAATCACCGACCGGGTTTAGGTCTCGTCCCGAACGATGCAAAAGTCGCTTCTCAGGCCGATTACGTACAATACTTCGCCTTCGAACTGCCTCGAGAGACGCGGAGAAAGTTCGGTTCGGACACCCGTATCCCGGTCGTCGGAAACTGTCTTTAAATCCGACATAACTGGTCGGACGGCCGTCACACCGTTACCGCCCGTCGGATCCGTCTTCGGCGACCGCGGACCGCTCGGGTTCGACGTTCGCGAGCCGCATCGCGTTACCGGTGACGCCGAGGCTCATCCCCATGTCGCCGACGACGACCGCCAGCGCGACGCTCACGAACCCGAGCGGGACGCCGATCGCGAGCAGGGCCTTCACCCCGAGGCTCGCCCAGACGTTCTGTCGGATGACGCCGTTTGCCGTGTGGGACAGCTCGTACAGGTACGGCAGCTTCCCGATGTCGTCGCTCATCAACGCGATATCGGCCGTCTCGAGGGCGGTGTCGGTGCCGGCCGCACCCATCGCGACCCCGACCTCGGCGGTCGCCAGCGCGGGCGCGTCGTTGATGCCGTCGCCGACCATCGCCACGTCGCCGTACCGCTCTTGGAGGTCAGCCACGGCGTCGACCTTCTCGTCGGGCAGGAGTTCGGCGCGGTACTCGTCGACGCCGACCGCCTCGGCGATCGCCCGCGCCGTGCCCTCGTTGTCCCCGGTCAGCATGACGACGCGCTCCACGCCGAGGTCGTGGAGGCGCTCGACCGCCCGCCTGGAGTCGGGCCGAACCTCGTCGGCGATCGCGATCGCGCCCAGCAGTTCGGTCTCCGTCCCGACGAGGACGACCGTCTTTCCCTCCCGCTCGAGCGCGGCGAGCGTGTCCGCGGCGAAGGCCCCCTCGTCGGCCTCGAGCGCGCTCTCGGACGCGACGCCGCCGTCGGTCCGCGGATCCGACGCGCCGTCGGCGCGGGCCCGCGAGAGATCGAAGCCCAACTCCTCGAACAGCGCGGGCTTGCCCGCGTAGTACGTCTCGCCCTCGATCTCACCGCGGATCCCCCTGCCGGTGAGGCTCTCGAACCCCGTCGGCTCGGGGAGATCGCCCACGTCCGCCTCGTCGGCCCGAGCGAGGATCGCCGCCGCGATGGGGTGTTCGCTGCGTCGCTCGAGGCCGGCCGCGTACCGAAGCAGCGTCGCCTCGTCGGTGTCGCCGGCCTGGCTCGCGGTGTCACCGCTCACCTCGTTCGCGGCGCTGGACGCCGCGCAGGGCACGACGTCGGTGACGGCGAGTTCGCCCTTCGTGAGCGTGCCGGTCTTGTCGAGGGCGACGGCGTCGACCTCGCCCATCGCCTCGAGGTAGTTGCCGCCCTTGATCAGGACGCCGTTTCGCGCGGCGCTGGTGACCCCCGAGACCACCGAGACGGGCGTCGAGATGACGAACGCACAGGGACAGGCGATCACCAGCAATGTGAGCCCGCGGACGAACCACGTCCCCCAGTCGCCGGCAAAGACGATCTCGTAGCCGGCGATCCCCGCGGTGACGGTGTCGCCGATGAGAAGCGGCGGCACGGCGGCGGTCAGGATCGCCAGCACGACCACGACGGGCGTGTAGTAGCCCGCGAACCGGTCGACGAACTGCTCGGTCTCCGTCCGCTCGGCCTGTGCGCCCTGGACCATCTCGATGATCCGAGACAGCGTCGAGTCGCCCGCCGTCGAGGTGACCTCGATCTCGAGGTAGCCGTCCTCGGTGATCGTCCCGGCGTACACCTCGTCGCCGGTCGACTTGTCCACGGGGACGCTCTCGCCGGTGATCGGCGACTCGTCGACCGCGCTCTCGCCCTCGCGGACCGTGCCGTCGAGCGGGATCTTGTCGCCGGGCCGGACGACGACGGTCTCGCCGACCGCCACGTCGTCCGCGTCGACGGTCACCTCCTCGCCGTCACGGACGACCGTGGCCTCGTCCGGCGAGAGTTCCATCAGCTCGCGCAGGGAGTCCCGCGCCCGATCCATCGCGTAGTCCTCGAGCAGTTCGGCGATGCTGAACAGAACCGCGAGCGTCGCGGCCTCGACGAAGTAGCCGATGCCGGTCGCGGCGACGATCGCCGTCCCCATCAGGAGGTCGATGTCGAGGCTCCGGTTTCTCGCGGAGTAGTAGCCGCTGCGGACGACGGGGACGCCGCTGACGGCGACCGCCCCGAGGAAGAGCAGATCCGCGACGTGAAGGGGATACTCGAGGACGCTCGCCACCGCGACGTTCCCGCCCGTCAGGAGGAACTCGAAGCCCAGTCCGAGCGTGACGAAGACCGCGCCGAGCCACGTCTTCTTCGCGCGGGGACTCGTCCAGACCTCCGAGGGCGGCGCGACGTCGACGCCGTCGCCGCTCGAGGCCGATTCCGTCGCCCCGCCGTCGGCCGTTCCCCCGGTGACCTCGTAGCCGGCACCTTCGATCGCGGCGACCACGTCGGCCTCGCCGGTCCGATCGCGGTCGTACGTGACCGTGGCCGTCCCGGCGGTCGGGTTGAGTTCGACGTCGACCACTCCGTCGAGCCGCTCGAGGCTCTTGTCGACTTTCCCCGCACAGGACGGGCAGTCCATCTCGGGAACGGCGAGTCGGGCGGTCAGCTCCCGTCGCTGTCCGCCCCCGTCCGTTCCCTCCGTCGCGCCCGATTCAGCACTCATTACTTCGGAGTAAGGGCGTCAGTTCGATAAGCCTTGGTTGGAATATTCCAAAACCCGCCGACGCTAGAGCGGCGTCGACGGCGCGTCGGCGAACCGCTCGTCCGCGACGTACCCCTTGGCCAACCGTTCCTCGGCCCGGCGGAGCCGGTAGGTGAGCGTCGACCGAGGCACGTCGAGGTGATCGGCGAGGTCGCCGACGTCGACCTCTCGGGGCGACTCGTAGTAGCCGTGTTCGACCGCGGCCCGGAGCGCGGCCTCCTGTTCGGGGGCGAGGCCGCTCGCCCCGCCGGTTCCGTCGCCCGTCGGCGCGTCGGCCTCCGTCGTCGCCGCCCGGAGCATCTCCATGCGGGCGCAGTCACCGACCGCCGCCTCGAGGGCGTCGAAGAACGCGGCCGGGTCGCCGACGCCGGAGTGGACGATCCGCCAGGTGTAGTGGCGCCCCTCGTGGCGCGTCTCGAACAGGACGCCGTCGCCGAGGTGATCGCGGGCGATGTGGGGAACGGACGCGCAGGTCGGCGTTCGCTCCCACGTGGAGTAGAGAACGAGCGTGTCGTCGGTCCGATCGAGGACTCGCGTCGTCTGGGTCGCGCCGCAGTCGTCGGTCGCGAGACAGTCCGCGTAGTAATCGCCGTTGAGGAAGGCGCCCTCGATGTCCTCGAGGGCCGCCGACGTCCCCGTGGCGTGGTCGACCCGCCAGAGGCGATCGTCGGTGGCGTGCAGCGACAGCGAGCGGATCCGGGCGTCGGGGTGGTCGGCCAGCGCGTCGGCCACCCGGTTACAGCCGGGCTCGTACTCGAGGGCGAAGACGAACTCTCTCATTGCGCCGTCGTAGGCTCCCGCGGGGCAAAGCGTTGCTGGGTGCGAGGACGGCCGGGAGCGCGACTCGAGCGACTGCGAGAGCCGCGGGACCCGGGGGAGGGCAGGCGGTTACCCGACGACGACCGCGAGCGAAGTGAACGAGAACTCGGGAGACGCTATGTGGCTTCCGGCGCTTTTGATCGAAACTGAGCGGGATCGAAGGTCCCGCTCTTTTGAAGATTTCAACGAGGGCCGCCGAAGGCGGCCCGCAGAGTGAAATTTCGCTACTATTCGTCCAGCAACTCCCGCGCGATGACGTTCTTCTGGATCTCGGTGGTGCCCTCGTAGATCTGGGTGATCTTCGAGTCGCGGTAGAACCGCTCGACGGGGAAGTCGTTGACGTAGCCGGCACCGCCGTGGATCTGGACGGCCTCGTTGGCGACGTCGACGGCGACGCGGGAGGCGTACTCCTTGGCCATCGAGGCGAGCTTGGTGATGTCGTTGCCCTGGTCGACGTTCCAGGCGGCCTTGTAGGTCAGGTTGCGCGCGGCCTCGGTCTCGGTGGCCATCTCCGCGAGTTTGTGCTGGATGGCCTGGAACTCCGAGATGGACTGGCCGAACTGCTCGCGGTCCTGTGCGTACTCGCGGGCGGCCCGGAGCGCGCCCTTGGCGATGCCCAGTCCCTGCGCGGCGACGCCGGTCCGGGTGGCGTCGAAGAAGTGCATCTGATGGAGGAAGGCGGCGTCCTCGTCGCCGACGAGGTTCTCCTCGGGCACGCGGACGTCGTCGAAGATGAGTTCGGCGGTGTCGGAGGCTCGAATGCCGAGCTTGCCGGTGATCTTGTCGGCGCTGAAGCCGTCGCGATCGGACTCGACGATGATCTGACTGAAGCCGCCGTAGCGGCTGTCGGCGTCGGGGTCGGTCTTACAGAGGACGACGAAGTAGTCGCCGACCGAGCCGTTGGTGATCCACATCTTATTGCCGTTGATCACCCACTCGTCGCCGTCCTTCTCGGCGCGAGTCGACACGGAGGAGACGTCCGACCCGGTGTCGGGCTCGGAGATGGCCGCGCCCGAGATCTTCTCGCCGGTCGCGACCGGCTCGAGGTAGCGCTCTTTCTGATCTTCGGTCCCGAACTCGCTGATTGCCTCGGTCCCGAACGAGCAGGCCATGATCGACAGCGCGATGCCGGGATCGTAGGAGAACAGTTCCTCGGCGATGAGCGCCGATTCGAGGGTGGAGTAGCCGGCCCCGCCGTACTCCATCGGGATCGAGGTGCCGACCAGGCCCATCTCGGCGGCCTCGTCGACGATCTCGTGGGGGAACTTCTCTTCGGTGTCGTACTCCTCGGCGTGGGGTACGATCTCGTTCTCGGCGAACCGGCGAACTTCGTCGCGGATCTGTTCCTGTTCTTCGTTGAGTCCGAATTCCATGAACGACCCTTACGATCGGAACGGTAAAGAGCTTTGTAACCGATAATAAACGAAACTCCAGTTCCCATTAAGTGAGAGGGAAACGTTGAAACGGGTCCGAATAGGATTTTCGAGCATGGAACTCGAGGACATCAACACCATCACAGTTCTGGGTGCGGGCAACATGGGTCACGGTATCGCGGAGGTCGCCGCGATGGCCGGCTACGACGTGAACATGCGCGACATCAAAGAGGAGTTCGTCCAGAACGGCTACGAGCAGATCGAGTGGTCGCTTGACAAACTCGCCGAGAACGACCGGCTCACCGACGAGGAAGCCGAGGCCGCCAAAGAGCGAGTGACGCCGCTGGTCGACATGGGGGAGGCCGTCGCGGACACGGACTTCGTCATCGAGGCGGTCCCCGAGCAGATGGGGATCAAAGAGGACGTCTACACCGACCTCGAGGAAGTCGCGCCCGACGACGCGATCTTCGCGACGAACACCTCGAGCCTCTCGATCACCGACCTCGCCGAGTTCACCGAGCGGCCGGAGCGGTTCTGCGGGATGCACTTTTTCAACCCGCCGGTCCGGATGCAACTGGTCGAAGTGATCTCGGGTGCCGAAAGCACCGAGGAGACGCTCTCGGTGACGGAGGCCCTCGCCGAGGACTTCGGTAAGACGGCCGTTCGGGTCCGCAAGGACTCGCCCGGGTTCATCGTCAACCGCATTCTGGTGCCGCTGATGAACGAGGCCGCGTGGCTCGTCAGCGACGACGAGGCGACGATCGCCGAGATCGACTCGACGACGAAGTACGACATGGGCCTGCCGATGGGCAGCTTCGAACTCGGCGACCAGGTCGGTAACGACGTCAGCTACCACGTCCTCGAGTACATGAACGAAGTGCTGGGCGAGGCCTACGAGCCGGCTCCGCTGCTCGAGGAGAAAGTCGAGAACGAGGAACTGGGCAAGAAGACCGGCAAGGGCTTCTACGACTACGAGGACGGCGAGGGCGTCCAGATCCCGACCGACGAGGGATCGGAGTTCGTCGAGCAGCGCCTGCTCGCGACGATAGCCAACGAGGCCGCGAAGCTGATCGGCGGCGACGTCGCCCCGCCGGCGTCGATCGACGAGGCCGTCCAGCTCGGGGCCGGCTTCCCCGACGGCCCGGTCGCGCTGGTCGACGACTACGGCCTCGAGACGCTGCACGACACCCTCGAGGACGCCTACGAGGAGACGGGCCACGAGCGATACGCGCCCGACGACTACCTCGCGGAGCGAGCCGAGGCCGGCGGCTTCTACGACGACGGCGAGGACGCGTCGGGGGTCGACTTCGGGACGATCCGACTCGAGTACCCCGCCGACTACGTCGGACAGATCGTTCTCGATCGCCCGCACCGGATGAACACCATCAGCGACGAACTCCTCGAGGAGCTATCGACCGCGATCGACCACCTCGAAGACGACGACGAGGTGCGCGCGATCCTCGTCACCGGCGAGGGCGAGCAGGCCTTCTCCGCGGGCGCGGACGTCCAGAGTATGGCCGGCAGCGGTGCCGACCCGATCGAGGGACAGGAGCTCTCGCGACTGGGCCAGCAGACGTTCGGCAAGCTCGAGGCCTGTAACCTGCCGGTCGTCGCCGGGATCGACGGCTTCTGTCTGGGCGGCGGGATGGAGCTGGCGACCTGTGCGGACCTCCGCGTGGCCAGCGAGCGCTCGGAGTTCGGCCAGCCCGAGATCGACCTCGGCCTCATTCCGGGCTGGGGCGGCACCCAGCGACTCAAGCACATCGTCGGCGAGGGCCGCGCGAAGGAGATCATCTTCACCGCCGAGCGCTACGACGCCGAGACGCTGGCCGACTACGGCTTCGTCAACGAAGTCGTCGACAACGCTGATCTCGAGGACCGTGCCCTCGAACTGGCGACCGACCTCGCGGGCGGCCCGCCGATCGCCCAGAAGTTCACCAAGCGCGCGATGCTGGCCGGCCGCGACGACACCGAGTCCGGCCTCGAGTACGAGGCCTCCGCGTTCGGGCACCTGATGGGGACCGACGACCTGATGGAAGGGATCACGGCCTTCATGGAAGACGAGGAGCCGGAGTTCGAGGGGCAGTAAGACGACTCTCGCTGCTGGCCGATGGCCGGTCAGCGAGAACCTACGACGTCCCGGATCGAGTCGACCGGCGGGACACCGACTATTTTCTCGCAATTATTATACGGTATTTGATCTTTGGTCGCGAGATTTATGACCCAGAGGTACCATGGGTGTCCCGTGGCTGTAACGATGAAGAGAACGGAGGGGTTCCCCTATGAGTGACGGGCCATCGGTCCTCGTCGTCGACGACGAGGCGCGACTCGCGGACCTGTTCGCCGCGTGGCTCCAGACCGACTGGACCGTCGAAACGGCGTACGACGGAGAGGAAGCGCTCTCGAAAATGTCCGACTCCGTCGAGGTCGTCCTGCTGGACCGACGGATGCCGGGGCTCTCCGGTGACGAAGTCCTCGAGCAGATCCGCGGTGACGGGTACGACTCCCGGGTCGTCATGGTAACGGCCGTCGATCCGGACTTCGATATCATCGAGATGGGGTTCGACGACTACCTCGTCAAGCCGGTTTCGAAGGACGAACTCCTCGACATGGTCGAGGATGTCGCCGGCCGCTCGGACTACGAGTCCGACATTCAGGAGTACTACGCGCTCGTCTCGAAGAAGGCGCTGCTGGAGTCCGAGAAGGCTGATCGCGAACTCGCGGACAACGAAGAGTATCAGGACCTCCGTGACCGCGTCGACCGCCTCGAGAAACGGGTCGACGAGACGGTCTCGGGGATGTCCACCCACGACGACTTCGTGGGCGCGTTCCAGGATCTTCAGTCCGAGAACTAGGACTCGAAGCGAGCCCCTCCGCTCTCGCTCGTGGTGGCCGTTCACCCGTGTCCGGTAGCGATATCTTTGGCGGTCGACGCTCTGTGATCCATTTTCCGACGACGAAAACGCCACGTCGGCGCGCCGAATCACCGGCGGCAGACGCCTACTCCGCTTGCCCGTAGATCAGATTGCGCTGGATCTCGTTGGCCCCCTCGTAGATGACGGGGATCCGGGCGTCGCGGTAGACGCGGGCGATCCGCCGTTCGTCGAGGACCGATCGGCCGCCGTGGAACTGCATGCCCTGTTCCGCGACGTCGACGGCCGTCTCGGTCGCCTTCGTCTTCGCCATCGCCGCCCAGTAGCCCGCGTTGTCCTCCTCGGCGACCTTCTCGCGGGCGCGCCAGACGAGGGTCCGGGCGCTCTCGAACTCGAGCAGCATGTCCGCGAGGCCGTGCTGGACGCTCTGGAAGTCGCTGATCGTCTTGCCGAACTCCTCGCGGCCGTGGGTAAAGTCCCAGGCCTCCTCGATCGCGGCCGCGGCGATACCCAGCCCGTGGCCGGCGACGGCCACGCGGCCGTGGTTGAAGAAGTCGGCCAGCAGCATGAAGCCGTCACCCTCCGAGCCGATCACGTTCTCGGCGGGGACCCGGCAGTCGTCGAACTCGATGTGGGCCTGCTTCGAGGCGCGCATCGCCATCTTCTCGGGGATGTGTTCGGCCTCGTAGCCGTCGGTCTCCGTCGGCACGATGAACATCGAGTGGTTGCCGTACGGGTTCTCCTCGTCGTCGCCGGTGCGGGCGTAGAGGGTGATCCAGTCGGCCTCGACGCCGTTGCCGATCCAGTACTTCTCGCCGTTGATCACGTACTCGTCGCCGTCCCGCTCGGCCGTGGTCTGCATCCCCGCGAGGTCGCTGCCGGTGTCGGGCTCCGAGACGGCGAGCCCGGAGCGTTGCTCGCCTTCCGCGACCGGGCGGATGTACTCCTCGCATTGCTCGTCGGTGCCGTGTTCGTAGGTAATCTCGCAGCCGAAGCTGGCGAGTTGCAGCGTCAGCGCGATCCCCGCGTCCGCCCGGTAGAACTCCTCCGTCATCGCGAGCAGCTGGGCCAGATCCAGCCCCCGCCCGCCCCACTCCTCGGGGATGTCCTGTGCCACGAGGTTCGCCTCTCGGCCGGCCTCGAGGATCGCCTCGGGATACTCGCCGGACTGGAAGTACTCCTGGGCGTTGGGTTCGATGTGTTTCCGGGCGAACTCGCGGGCCTCGGCTTTGATCTCGCGAGCGTGTTCGGGGACGATATCGTCGTCGAGCAGTTCCATGTCCCGCCGTACGATCGCACAGAGGAAATAGTCGCGGGCGAATATTGCAACCTGAGTACGGTCCGGTCGGGATCCGCGGACGGTAATTCCGGCTCGCTAACCGAAGTCCGCACCAGATCGTCGGTCGAGTCGGCCGCGTCCGCGTGGGCCTCGAGCAAGTGACGGTCCCAGACGAGATCGGCCAGCAGGTGGGCATAGAGGATGCCAGCGGTCACGACCGCGAGCTGGACGCTCGCCAGCGCAAGCGCCTGAACCGCGAGACCGCCGATCACGACGTGGCTCAACGGCCGCGAGAGGACGCCAACGTCGCCGGGGTCGAAGATTTCGGACTGGTCCGCGATCGTCGCGCGTGGATGCGGTTTTCACGGGGGGACCAATCGCCTGCGGCGACTCGAGGCTAGCCCGCAAAGCCCGAGAGCGACCACTCCTCGTCGCCGTCCTCGTCGGCGATGCTGGGCGCGCTCACGAGGACGAACGCGCTCTCGCGGTCCCCGTTGCGGATCTGGCGGGTCGCCTCCGGCGGGAGCCACAGCGCGTCGCCGGCCTCCATCGCCACGGGGTCGTCGTCGACGACGACCGTCGCCGCCCCCTCGATGAGGACGTAGACCTCCTCGTGGTCGTTGTCGGTGTGGTCGTGGGGCTTGCTGTTCCAGCCGGGATCACACCGCGCGACCGTGACGCCGACCTGCTCGGTCTCGAGCGGATCGCTGAGAAAGTGCATCGCGCTCGAGACTTCCTCGACCTCCTCGTAGTTGACCTTCCGGTATGTCATATGGATCCATTCGGGAGACGACAGTAAAACGATACTGTCTGTCGAACCGGGTCGGGTCGGTCGGCAGTGCCGGTCGCGATAGTCCCGCGGCGTCGATCGACGGCGCGAGCAGACTGCTCGCGGTCGTCGGACTCCATCCACGAGATCGGCGCGGCGTCCGGGCGGGACCGAACAGCCACGGGGACCGACGGAGTCGGTGTGGGATCGGTGACGATCGAGAACCGGATGGGGTCGCCCGGACGCGCTCGCCGCTAGCCCTGCGCGAGCGGGTCGAAGCTGTCGACCGGAATGACCGAGTAGTCGACCGTCAGCGCGTCCTTGGTCGCGCGGATCTTCCCGACGAACGCCGAAATGTCCTCGAGTTCGCCCTCGAGGACGAACAGCTCCATACAGTAGTGGTCGCCGACGTGGCTGTGGAAGTTCGACGCGACGAGGTGTTCGTGTTCGTGGCGCAGGTGCATCATCCGTTCCTCGACGCTGGTGGTCTCGTAGTCGAACAGGACGGTGATGATCCCCATCAGGTCCCGGTCCTCGAGTCGGGTGTCCTCGAACTCCCCGAGCAGGTTGCGGGAGGCTTCCCTGACGACTTCGCTCCGGCCGGTGTACCCGTGTTCCTCGGCGAACTGATCGAGTCGCTCGAGGAGCTCGTCGGGCATCGAGACGCTGACGACTGCCATATAATAACTTAGTGCAGTGTCGCTATTAACGATTATCATTGTCTCGGCCGAAGGGGGATGCGACTGCGACCGCCGATGGGTCAGACGTGGTCCTCGGGGAGCAGGTCGTCGAAGTCCTGTGCGGCGAGCCACTCGCTCAGTTGGACGAGTTGCTCGCTCGCGGCCTCGAACAACTGTTCGCCCTTCTGGGCCGAGGCGTCCGTCTGGTCGCCTAACACGCCGTTGTCGGTGTTGTCGGCCGCATCGAAGAACGTCCGCGAGCCGTGTTTAACCGTTTCGGCGTCCTCGACGCTCGGGACCCCGGTATTCCTGGCTTCCTCGAGGCGGTCGTCGTGGACCAGGTCGGGCTCGAGATACTGGATCATCGCGGTCTCCTTTGGCCCGCCGTGGGGGCCGTTCTGCGCGAACAGGTCGTCGACCAGTTCCGGAATCGACTCGTCCCACATCCACTCGATGGCGTAGGCGACTCCTTCCTGTCGGAGCCGGCTCCCGACCTCACGCAGGTGCGGGACGTTACCGCCGTGGGCGTTGACGTAGATGACCCGGTCGATCCCGTGGGTCGTGAGGTTCCGGGTCAGCGATTCCACGTACTCGCGAAACGCCGACGGGTCGACCCACATCGTCCCGTGAAACTGCCGGTGGTGGCCGCTGACGCCGACGTTGATCGTCGGCGTACAGAGATAGCCCGTCCGGTCGGCGACCTCGCGGGCGAACGCTTCCCCGATCAGGTGGTCGGTCGCCTCCGGCAGGTGCGGCCCGTGCTGTTCGGTCGATCCCAGCGGCACCAGCGCCAGCGACTCCGATTCGAAGTATGACTCGAGGTCCGGCCACGCGTGGTCGGCGAGGTACATACTGACTCTCGTATGCGGATCCCCCTAAGCGTGGGTGTCACGGCAGTACGCGAACGGGCCGTGGCAACGCGGACCCGAGGCGTGACGCCCTCGTTCCGGCGGACGCGGCTGCTGCGGTCCCGATTCCGGTAAGACTGGATTACCGAGCGAAGGGGCTCGACCCCGTTTGCTGGTGGTTCGTCCGGGACTGATCACCCGGTCGCCGCGTTTCGGCTCGATGACCGGGCCCGCGTGCGGACCCCACCGTCACAGCCCCCGGCGCTGCACTTATCCGTCGGAGCGGCGTTGCTCTCCCAATGACCGAACGGGCGGAATCAGCGGGCCCGCCACCGTGGAACGAGGGCGACGACCGGGCGGCCCGCCAGTGGTACCGAACGCTCGTCGAGACGGTCGACGGCGGCGTGATCCAACTGGACGCCGGCGATCGGATCGTCGCCGTCGACGACGCCCTTCTCGAACTGACTGGGTACACGCGCGAGGCGCTCCGGGGCGAACACGTTTCGCGGCTGCTCGAGGGTGCCGACGCGCTCGAAGCTGTCGACGCCCCGCTCGAGTTTCCCGTTCGGACGGCCGACGGGGCCGCTGTGCCCTGTACGGTTCGCCTCGGGACGGTTCCGGCCGACGAGGACGACCGGGGATCGATCGCGCTCGTCCGTGAACTCGACGACGCATCCGACACGCCGTCGACCGCCGCGGGATCGCCCTCGCCGTTCGAACCGATCACGGCCGTCCTCGAGGAGGCCGACGTCGGCGTCTTCGTCCTCGACGACGAGTTCGATATCGTCTGGATCAACGACGCGACGGAGCGGTACTTCGGGATCGACGCCGCGACCGTCGTCGGCCGGGACAAGACGGCGGTGATCGACGACGTGCTCAGCGATCGGATCGCCGAACCGGCCCAGTTCGCCGACATCGTCGGTGCGACCTACGACGACAACAGCGACACCGAACGGTTCGAGTGTCGCGTGACGCCAGGCGAGGGCCTCGAGGAACGCTGGCTCGAACACCGGAGCAAGCCCATCCGATCGGGGCCGTACGCCGGCGGACGGCTCGAACTCTACTACGACGTGACCGAGCGACACCGGCGGGCCTACCAGCTGCGGCGGCTCAACGAGGCCGTTCGGGAGTGGCTCGGAACCGGCACGCGACGGGCGGTCGCCAAGCAGGCGTGTCGCCATCTCGCCGACATTCTCGCGCTCGAGGTCAACGGCGTCTTCCTCCACGAGCCGGCCGACGAGACGCTCGAGCCCGTCGCCTGGACCGACCCAGCCGCGGCACTGCTCGGCGAGCCACCGACGTTCGAGGCGGGCGAGGGGATCGCCTGGCGGGTCTTCGAGACCGGCGCACCGGAAATCTACGACGACGTCACTGCTGCCGAGGACGTCTACAACCCCGAGACGCCGATCCGAAGCGAGATCTGTCTCCCGATCGGCGACCACGGGATCGCCATCATCGGGTCCGAGGAGCGGGGGGCCTTCGACGCTGCCGACCTCTCGCTGGCGAAGATCGTCGCCTCGAGCCTGGAGGCGACCTTCGACCGGATCAGCCACGAACAGCGCCTCGAGCGCGAACGGGTCCAGACCGAGACGCTGCTCCGGGCGACGCCGGTGGCGATCTCGGTCGAGGACGCCGAGGGCGAGACGGTGCTGGCGAACCGGCACGCACAGACGGCGCTCGGACTCGCGGATCGCGAACCGCTCGGCGAGACCGAACTGCTCGCCGAACGGACCGCCGTCGACGCCGACGGCGAGCCGATCGGCCCCGATCGCGGCCCGTCGGCGCGCGTCAGGGACACCGGCGAGCCGGTCCGCGACGCGGAGCTGGCGATCGAGGCGGCGTCGGGCGAGCGGACGTGGCTCTCCATCACGGCCGTCCCCGTGTTCGGCCCCGACGGCGACGTCGAACGGGTCGTCTCCGCCGGCGAGGACATCACGGCGCTGAAAGAACAGGAGCGCCGTCTCCAGCGTCGCAAACACGAACTCGAGTCCGAGCTGAGCGAGATCCTCGGGCGCGTCTCGGACGCCTTCTACGCGCTCGACGACGAGTGGCGATTCACCCACGTCAACGACCGCGCCGCGGAGCTACTGGGCCGCTCGCGCGACGAACTGCTCGGACGGACCGTCTGGGACGTGTTCCCCGGCGGGATGCGCTCGGACCTCGTCGACCGCTACCGGGAGGCGATGGCGACCCAGGAGCCGGTCTCGTGGGAGCGCTACTCCGAGTCGCTCGAGATCTGGATGGAGATCCAGGCCTATCCCTCCGAGACCGGGCTGTCGGTGTACTTCCGGGACATCTCGGAGCGGAAGCGGCGGGAACGACAGCTCGAGCAGTACGAACGGATCATCGAGACGGTCGAGGACGGGATCTACGTCCTCGACGCCGACGGCCGGTTCACGATGGTCAACGACGCCTACCTCGAGCTGACGGGCTACGACCGCGAGGAACTGCTCGGGAGCCACGCGTCGCTGGTCGTCGACGAACGCGTGATGGCTCTCGCGCGGAAGATCGCCGCCGACGAGCGCGACGAGCCGACCGTCCAGGCGGACCTCGAGACGAAATCGGGCGACCGGCGTCCGATAGAGGCGACGGTCACGTCCGTCACGACCGCCGACCGCGGGCGCGAGCGGATCGGCGTCGTCAGGGACGTCACCGAACGGAAGGCGCGACAGCACCGGCTCGAGGCGAGCGAACAGCGCTACCGGACCCTCGCCGAGAACTTCCCGAACGGGCTCGTCGCGCTGTTCGACGAGGACCTGCGGTACACGGCTATTGGCGGCCGCCTTCTGGGTGAACTCGGCGTCGACCGCGAGACCGCGATCGGCCAGACGATCCACGAGCGCTACGGCGGCGACCTGCTCGCGGACGTCGAACCCCACTTTCGGGCCGCACTCGAGGGCGAGGAACGGTCCTTTGGGGTGACCTACCGCGACCGGGAACTGCGCGCGACCACGCTGCCCGTCCGAGCAGGGGGCGACGTCACTTCGGGAATGATCGTCATTCAGGACGTCACCGAACGCGTGGAGTATCGGCGTCGACTCGAGCAGTCGAACGAACGCTTAGAGCAGTTCGCCTACGCCGCCTCCCACGACCTGCAGGAACCCCTGCGGATGATCTCGAGTTACCTCCGCCTGCTCGAGGAGCGGTGCGCCGACGACCTCGATGCGGACGGGCGGGAGTTCATCGACTACGCCGTCGACGGGGCCGAGCGCCTCTCGGAGATGATCGACGGCCTGCTCGAGTACTCCCGCGTCGAGACTCGCGGGGCTCCCCTCGAGCCGCTTTCCCTCGAGGACGTCCTCGCGGACGTCCGCGAGGATCTCCAGTTCAGAATCGAGGAGGAAGACGCCGCGGTCACGGTCGGGTCCCTGCCCGCGGTCCGGGGCGACGCCGGCCAGCTCCGGCAGGTGTTCCAGAACCTGCTCGCGAACGCCCTCGAGTACAACGGCGACGAGCCGCCGGAAATTCACGTCGGCGCGGAGCGAGCCGGCGACCGGTGGGCGATCTCGGTCCGTGACGAAGGAATCGGCATCGATCCCGAGCATCAAGAACGGATCTTCCGGGTCTTCCAGCGGCTCCACAGCCACGAGGATCATCCCGGGACGGGGATCGGCCTCGCGCTCTGTCACCGGATCGTCGAGCGCCACGGCGGCGAGATCACCGTCGACTCCGAGCCGGGCGAGGGCGCGACGTTCACCGTCACTCTGCCGGCCGCCGACGGGTCGGCCGAGTGAGCCCGTCGTGCGGGCGGCGAGTCGGGGATCGTGACTCGAGCCGTCCGCCAGTCAACAGCTATATATCCGATCACCCATTCAACCCGGCAAAGCAGTGCCTGACGTGATTTCGACACCACGCGGGACGGACCGCTTTCGCCTCGCCGCCGCGCTGGCCTGTTTCGCCGTCGCCGGCGTCGCGAACGCCACCGTCGACGGGCTCGCCCTCACCCTCGCGGCGACCGCCGTTGCCGTCGTCGGCGTCTACGCCCTCGCCCGCCACGCCGAATCGATCAGCCGGCGGGCGCTCGCGCGGACGGCGCTTGCCCTCTGGTTCGCCTTTCTGGCGACCGCCGTCGGCCACGCCGTCGGTCTCGAGACGCTCGGTGCGGTCGCGCCGGGCCCCGCCGCCGCGACCGTCGTCGCAGTGGCCGCGGTCACGTGGGCGACGCTGCTCGCCGCCGCCGGCACCACGCTCTTTCTCGGCCTCCGGGAGTACGGTTCGCCGGCCCCGGCCGACGACGCCGTCCTCGAGGGCGAGACCTCCGACTACAGTAGCCCCTGAAACGGGTGCTGCGTCGATCGCCGCCGCTCGCGGCTACTCGACGCGGTAACTCACCGTGATGCCCTCGCCCAGCGGGACGACGACTGTCTCGAACGCCGGGTCCGCCTGAACCGTCTCGAGGTAGTCGATGACCCCCTGCGTGTGGTCGTTGGTCTCGACGGCGTCGCCGTCGGCCCACGCCAGCAGGTCGTCGAACTCGACGACGCTCGCGGTGATGGCGTTGTCGGCGACGACGACGCCGCCAATCTGAATCTCGTCGCGAACGGCCTCGAACGCGTCCGCGTAGCGCGTCTTCTGGTGATCGATCAAGACGACATCGAAGGGGCCGTCGAAGCGGCCGATCGCGTCCATCGCGTCGCCGAGTTCGTAGGTCGCGATCCCGTCGTAGCCGCCCGCGGCCATGTACTCGCGGGCGAGGTCGAGTTCCGCCTCGTCGACCTCGGTCAGGACGATCTCGCCGTCCGCGGGCAGGGCCTCGGCGAACCAGTAAGCCGAGTAGCCGTAGCCCGAGCCGAACTCGAAGACCCGCTCGGCGTCGGTCAGCCGGGCCAGCAGCCGGAGGAATCCGCCGACCTCGGGGCCGACGTGTGGAAAGCCCTCGGCGGCGGCGTACTCGTCCATCTCGATCAGCGTCTCGTCGGGTTGGGGACCGACCGCGCGGACGAACCGCGCGATCTCGTCGGAGAGGACGTCGGTCATACGCGGCGCTACGGTCGCCGGCCTATTGGGTCCGGGGCCTCGGCAACGGATCGCGCGACCGGTCCGGGGGTCGCGACGCCGTCGGTGACAGTATCCTTTTTGCCGCTCGAAACCGTCCGTTCACCCGACATGTCCGACGAACACCCCCTCGCGGACGCCGTCGACAATCTCGTCTACGAACCGGTACAGCTCGACGACCACGGGATCGATCTGACGGTGGGTGCCGTCTACGAGGTGGCCGCACCGGGTCGGATCGACTTCGGCGGCGACGAACTCGTCGACGCCGACCTCGAGCCCGTGCCCACGGACCTCGAGGCTTCCGACGACGAGTACGGCTGGTGGCACCTCGAGGGCGGCCAGTACGTCATCCAGCACAACGAGTTCCTGACCGACCTCGCGGAGCCGGTACAGCTACAGCCGCGCAACGAACTGCTGGCTCGGGGCGGCTCGCATCCGTCGATGCAGGTCCGGGATCACCTGCCCCTGATCCCGCTGACGGTGGCCGACGGCGGCCTCCGGCTCAAGGAGAACGCGCGGGTCTCGCGGCTGGTTCCACTGGGCGGTTCGACCCGGCGCGAGTGACTCGAGTCGGAACGAAAAACCGGCGGGCGGGTCCCTACTGTCCCTCGAACTCGGGCTCGCGGTCCTCGAGGAAGGCCTCGACTCCTTCGGCGTGATCCTCGGTCTCGAAGACGATGCCCTGAGCGACGGCCTCGTCGGTCAGCGCCTGCTCGAGCGATTTCTCGAGACCCTCACCGACGAGTCGGTTGGCGTGGCGCAGGGCGATCGGCGGCCCGGAGACGACGTTCTCGACGAACGCGTCGACCTCCTCGTCGAACTCGTCGTCGGCGTAGACGTGGTTGACCAGGCCGAGTTTCTTCGCGCGGTCCGCGCCGAAGATGTCGCCGGTCAGGACCAGTTCCTTGGCCACGTTTTCGCCGACGATTCGGGGCAGCAGATAGGAGGTGCCGGCGTCGACGCTCAACCCGACCTGCCGGAAGACGAAGCCGAACGCAGCCGACTCGCTGGCGAGTTGGATGTCACAGGCGATCGCGAGGTTCGCGCCCGCGCCGACGGCGGCCCCGTCGATGGCCGCGATCGTCGGAATGGGGAAGTCGACGAGCTTGGTCATCAGTTCGTTCGTCGAGCGCTCGAGGCGGCGGACCCGATCGTCCGCGGGGACGTCGCTCTCGATGGCCTCGGTCATCCGCTCGATGTCGCCGCCGGCGGAGAACGAGCCGCCGGAGCCCTGCAGGACGACGACGCGGGCGTCGCTGCCCTCGATCTCGTCGAGGGCTTCGGAGATCCCGGTGCTGATCTCCTCGGAGAGGGCGTTGCGCCGGTCGGGCTGGTTGAGCGTGATCGTCGCCGTCCCGTCGTCCTCGATCTCGAGGAGAACCGCGTCACCGAGCGCCATCAGTTCTCACCCTCTTGCTCGCGGAGCTTGAACTTCTGGACCTTCCCGGTGGTCGTTCGGGGGAGTTCGTCGACGAACTCGACCTCACGTGGATGTTTGTATTCCGCGAGGTTGGTCAGACAGTACTCCTTGAGCTCTTCCTCGGTCACGTCGCCGTCGGGCGTGCGGACGACGAACGCCTTCACGGTCTCGCCGCGGCGCTCGTCGGGGATGCCGGCGACGGCGGCGTCGGCGACGTCCTCGTGTTCGAAGAGGAGTTCCTCGACTTCCCGCGGGTAGACGTTGTACCCGCCCGTGACGATCATGTGTTTCTCGCGGTCGACGACGTAGAAGAAGTCGTCCTCGTCGTGGTAGCCGATGTCGCCCGTGTGGAACCACGTCCGGCCGCCCTCCTCGGTGAACGCCTCCTCGTTGGCCTCGGGCAGGCCGTAGTAGCCTTTCATGACGTTCGGCCCGGCGACGACGATCTCGCCGGTGATCTCCCGGAGGTCGGCCTCCTCCTCGTCGATCGGCCCCTCCTCGACCGGCGGGACTTCCTCGAAGTCGTCGTCGACGACCTTCGAGTCGACGCCGGGGACGGTCTTCCCGATGCTGCCGACGCGTCGGCCGTCGATCGGGCTGTTGAAGTGGGTGATCGGGCTGGTCTCGGTCAGGCCGTACCCCTCGTAGATCTTCGGCTCGTAGAGCTCCTCGAACTGGCGCAGGACCTCGACCGGAATGCCCGAGCCGCCGACGCCACAGAGCCGTACCGACGACAGGTCGAACTCCTCGGCGTTGGGCTGGTTGATGACGTCGTTGTACATCGCCGGCACGCCGTGCATGATCGTCAACTGCTCGTCCTCGATCAGCGAGACGGCGTCCTGTGCGTCCCACTCGGGCATCGGGTAGAAGGCACCGCCGTTGAACAGCGTCGCGTTCATCGTGACGGTCATCCCGTAGATGTGAAACAGCGGGAGGACGCCGAGTCCTTTGTCGTCGGCGCGGATCCCGTCGGGAATGAGCTTCGCGGCGGCGTTCGCGTTCGACGCGAGGTTGTCGTGGGTAAGCTGGACGCCCTTCGGCTGACCCGTCGTCCCGGAGGTGTAGGGCTGGACCGCCACGTCGTCGTCGGCCCGGTCCGCGATATCGGGATCGCCCGACTCGAGGAACTCCTCGAGCGTGACCGCGCCCTCGGCCTCGCCGCCGATGCTGACGACGTGTTCGACGCTCGTTTCGTCCTGTACCTCGTTGACGAAGGGAACGAGGTCGGCGAGCGCGACGACGACCTTGGCCTCGCTGTCGCCGAGCAGGTGGCCGATCTCGCGGGACTTGTACTGCGGGTTCATCGGGACGACGACCCCGCCGGCTCGCAGCGTCCCGTGGAACCCGATCAGGAACGGCGGCACGTTCGGGAGATAGAGCGCGACGCGGTCGCCCGCGCCGAGCCCTCGCTCCTCGAGCGCGGTCGCGAACGCACCCGTCTGTCCCCAGAACTCCTCGTAGCTCGTCTCCGACCCCTGGTAACCGATCGCGGTGTTATCGCCGTGTTCCTCGACGGCGGCCGCGAGATTAGTGACAAGATTTGTCATAGTCCGTGGGGTACGTTCGCGCGTATCGTAAAAAAGATTTACATCGTTCGGAGATCGCGCCGGGATTTCTTACCAGCGATAATCGAACTGAGTACTCCCGATCGCTGATACGCACTCGCGGTTTCGAGGCGGCGGCCAACGGCCCACGCGGGACCGCCATCGATCCGTGGACACCGACTCGAGGGTATTTACGGTCGCGTTCCTAACCCCCGGACAGCGATGTATCAGGACATCCTCGTCCCGACTGACGGGAGCGACGGCACCCGCCGGTCGATCACCCACGGGCTGGCGATCGCCGACCGGTTCGACGCGACGGTCCACGCGCTGTCGATCGTCCCAGAAGGCCCGCTCGGCACGCTACAGACCGACGAAGCGATCCCCGCGGCCGAGCGAGCGGTCGAGCGCGTCGAATCCGAGGCCGACCGCGAGGGCGTGACGGCCGTAACGGCCGTCGAACAGGGGGTCCCCCACGAGGCGATCCTCGAGTACGCCGACGAGAACGATATCGACATGATCGTGATGGGGACGCAGGGCCGGACCGGACTCGACCGGGTGCTGGTCGGGAGCGTCACCGAACGGGTCGTCCGGATGGCCGACGTCCCCGTGGTGACCGTCCGGCTGACCGACGACATCCGCATCGACGACGCCGACGAGGCCGAAGACATCGCCCGCAAAACTGTCGCAAACGACGGGTACGATGACCTCGCGCTGGCCGACCAGCCCCACCGGACCAGCGCCTCCTGGATCGTCCCCCTCGAGACCGACGCGGGACCGGTTCACGTCCACGTCGACGCCGTCTCCGGCGAGGCCCGCGTCGCGACGGGACCGGCCGACGAGTAGCGCCGGCGGTCCCACCGGGACGGCAACCCGTCTCAGTCCTGCACGAACGCGCCGTCGCAGTCGTACTCGCGCAGTTTGATGCTGGTGACCGGTTCGGTCTCGTTGTACGGGTCCGACCGCTGGGCCATGTAGTAGAGTTCGAGGCGCTCGATGTCCGTTTGCTGGTCGTCGTTCCACCGCTCACAGAGGTAGTTCGACACGTACGACTGGTGGTTCTCGTTGTCCCCGCTCTCCACGTTCGCGAGGTACTTCCGCCACCGCGTGGTCGGGTAGACGTCCGCGTGGCTCGGAGGGGGGTTCCAGTTGATCGCGGACCGGTGCATGGCGTCGACTCGAGAGCCGTTCTCGAGGTCGGCCGGCGCGTGGAACCAGCCGTCGGTCCGAAGCGGTTCCGGGGCGAACATCCGCCACGACTGGTCGGTCTCGGTGGCCTCGAGGGCGGTTTCGCCGGCGTCGGGCACCTGCGTGTATCCAAGCGCCTGGGCGTTCGAGAGTAGTACGAGGACGAGAAAGACCGCTGGAACGGCCGTCGACAGCAGCGACCGGCCGCGGGCGACGCCGGCGGTGAGGAACCGATGCGACGGCACGACGGCGGTCCCGACCACGTCGGCCATCGACCGCTCGAGACGGAGCCGCCGG
This sequence comes from Natrinema saccharevitans, assembly GCF_001953745.1. NCBI lineage: Archaea > Methanobacteriati > Methanobacteriota > Halobacteria > Halobacteriales > Natrialbaceae > Natrinema > Natrinema saccharevitans. The sequence goes on along the minus strand of NZ_LWLN01000001.1, from coordinate 2,020,183 downwards.
AGCCGTTCCACCGCGTTTCGGAGCGGCCCGACGAGGCCGACCCGGGCGATCGCGGCCGCCAGCTTGTCCCAGACGACCGGCGGGAAGAAGGGCACGAGCGCGGCGACGACGACCAGCGGGAACAGCCCGATCCGCATCGTCACGAGCATTCCGAGGTGCATGCCGGCGAACGCCGCGGCCAGCGCCGCTCGCGGCCAGCCGGTCAGGAGGAGCAACAGCGGCGTACAGACGAGCAACGCCACCCACAGATACGTCGTGAGCCGTAGTAGCCCGGGATAGGCCGTGAGGACGTCGCCGAGCAGGTACGTGAACATGTAGTCGAGGCTGAAGACGTAGGCGACCGCCTCTCCGTCGAACCACAGTTCCCCTCGGCTCTTGTGGATGGCGTTCGAGACGTACATGACGACGACCTGGAGCAACAGCGCCATCGTCGCCACGTTCGCGACGGTCGCCCGGGCCGCCTCGGGACGGCGCGCGTCGACGGCCCAGCGCTCGCTCAGCGGGAGGAACATCGCCCAGAACACGAGGAGCCGAAGCAGCGTGTCCCCGCCGTTGAGAACCATCGGGTTCCGGGCGTGCAGGGAGACGAGCAACAGCCACGAGCAGACCGTCGCGAGCCGCGTCCGGTAGCCGACGGTCAGTGCGAGCGCGAAGCCGCCCGCCAGGACGAACAACAGCGCGATCGCCCACGCCTCGCCGGAGAGGGCGTGCAGCGAGTACACCTGCGAGTAGTCCGAAAACAGGGCCCGCCGCGGGAGGACGCCGGCGTCGGTGTAGAACGCCTCGAGGTTTCGAGCCCGGAGCGCGAGGTCGGCGAGCAACAGGAGTCCAATCGCGATCCGAAACGCTGCCAGCGCTCGCGCGTCGATCGCGAACCGGCGTTCGATCCCGGCGGCGACTCGATCGGCACCGCTCGAGAGCCGCCGGCGGACGTCGGTGATGGAGAGTTGTCGGGGCATCGTCGTGGAGAGACGTCCGGGCGTCTCGACCGACCCGGAATATGCTTCGTGCAAGCTGAAACAGCTATTTGTGCGATCGCTTCTCGTTCGAAGACGGGTCCGATCGGAACGCTGAACTGGCCCCGCCGCCTACCACGATACGTCCGATGAGTTCCGAGGTCCCCGACGAGAGTCCGATCGTCCTGTTCGACGGGGTCTGTAACCTCTGTAACGGGTTCGTCCAGTTCATCGTCCCCCGGGATCCGGCGGGGAAGATCCACTTCGCGTCCCTCCAGTCCGACGTCGGTCAGGAACTGCTCGCGGCCCACGACCTGCCGACTGACGCGCTGGAGTCGATCGTCCTGGTCGAGGGCGACGACTGTTACGTCAAGTCCGCAGCCGTGGCTCGGATCGCGGCCCACCTCGGCGGCGTCTACGCTCTCCTGTCGGCACTGCGGTATCTCCCGCGCCCGATCCGGGACCGCGCCTACGACTTCGTCGCGGCCCGTCGCTATCGCTGGTTCGGGCGGAAAGAACAGTGTCTGATGCCGACCGGCGACGTCCGAACCCGGTTCCTCGAGTAGGCCGTCGGGGCGTCGCCGACCGCCGCGTCCCGCGGACAGCTTTTAGTCGTCCCCGTCCGTACCCGCGTGTGTGTCACCCGACGAGCGGGCCGATTGGCGCCTCGACCGGCCGACCGGTCGTCCGACGCGAGTCGCTCGAGCCCTGATTACTGCCGTCTCGGCGGAAGCGCTGGTTTTGATCCTGCTCGGGCTGGCGATGTTCGCGGTCCTCGCGACCGGTCGCGCACTCGGACTGTGGTAGGCCGCCGGCGGAACCGACGGCCGAGCAGCCACGAGACGACCGTCTTTCGCCCGCGAGACACCGCTCGGTCGCGTCTCGAGCGCGTGACTTTCGACGGCGGTCGACAGAAATCGACGGTCCGAACCGGTCGGTAGGGGGGTTCGAAGGCGAGGGGGAAAGCCAGGGCGGGGATTTGAACCCCGGAAGTCTCGATTACAAGTCGAGTGCATGAACCGCCCATGCTCCCCTGGCGCAGGCCGTGGGTTAGCCGTCCTCCTTTGAGTGTGTATCGTTTTCGTCGCGGTCCGCGAGCGAGCGCGACATCGACACGCGGAACGGATCGTAGCCGTGGCGACGGTAGAACCGGCGGGCGGCCTCGTTGTCGGCCATCACCTCGAGCAGCAGTTCGTCGACGCCGCGGTCGGAAAGCGACGCCTCGGCGGCCTCGAGCAGTGCGGTGCCGATCCCCTGCCCCCGGTAGGCCGGCCGGACGTAGATGTTCGAGAGCAGGCCGCGGGTGGTGTCGAGTTCGAGGGTGCCGCGTTCGACCGTCACCGAGACGAAGCCGACGATCGCGCCCCCGAGGCGGGCGAGGAACAGGCCGTCGCTGACCAGGTAGGCCCCGAGCGTCTCCCGCATGGCCTCGCGGTTGGCCTCGGGGCGGACCGCCGACTCGTACCGGCGCTGGTCGCGGGCGAGGTCGACCCAGAGATCCGTGAGGACGTCGAGGTCGGCCCGCGTGGCGAGTTCAATCGTCGGCCGCTGGTCGTTCGGGGGCATTCTCGAGTGCGGTCACGGCGGGCAGCGGTTCGGCGGTGAGCATCCGGAGGGCCGCGCCGCCGCCGGTGCTGACGTGTGAAAAGCCCTCGACGCCGAGCTGGCGAAGCGCCGAGGCGGTGTCGCCGCCGCCGACGATGCTCGTGGGGACGTCGGTCGCGGCGTCGTAGAGCCGTCGCGTCCCCGTCTCGAAGCGGTCGTCCTCGAAGACGCCGGCGGGGCCGTTGAGGATGACCGTCTCCGCGTCCGCGAGGATCCGGCGGTAGTACTCCAGGGTCGACCCGCCGATGTCCATGGCGGACTCGCCGTCGCCCGGCGGGAGGGCGTTGACGCCGAGTTCGTGGCGGCCGCCGTCCCGGTCGACGGCGACGTCGCGGGGCAGCGCGATCCGGTCGCCGTAGGCGTCGAGCAGGTCCGCGGCGCGGTCGATCTCGTCCCAGTAGCCCTGATCGTAGATGAAATCGGAGCTGGCGTCGCCCAGATCGACGCCGTCGGCGATGAGAAAGACGTTGCCGACGACGCCGGCCGTGAGGACGTGATCGGCCAGCCCCTTCTCGAGGACCGACCAGGCGACGTCGATGGAGTCGGAGACTTTCGCCCCGCCGAGGACGTAGACGCGGGGTTCGCCGGTCTCCTCGATGGAGCCCAGCACGTCGAGTTCGGACTCCATGACCCGGCCGGCGTAGCTCGGCAGGACCGTCGGCAGCCCGACCAGCGAGGGCTGGGATCGATGGGCCGCCGCGAAGGCGTCGTTGACGTAGACGTCCAGGACGGGCTCGAGGCCCTCGACCAGATGAGTCCGGGCGGCCCGTTCCGGCTCGAACTCCATGTACTCCTCGCTGTAGAAGCGGGTGTTCTCGAGGACGACGCAGTCGCCGTCCTCGAGGTCCCTGACGGCCTCGCGGGCGGCGTCGGTGAAGGTGGCGTCCACGTAGTCGACCGGTTGTCCGAGCAACTCCGAGAGCCGTTCGGCGTGTGACTCGAGGGAGACGAACTCGTCGCCGCCGGGTCGACCCTGATGGGCGAGGACGGCGACCCGACCGCCCCGCTCTAGCAGTTCCGCGAGGGTATCGACGTGTGCGCGCAGGCGGGCGTCGTCCGCGAGCGTATCATCGTCGTCGATCGGACTATTGACGTCGACGCGAACACCGACGGTAGTCCCTTCGACGTCCAGGTCGTCGAGGGTCGCGATCATTACGGGTCAGTCCACTGCGGCACCCGAAAGGTCTTTCTATCGGAGAGATAGCCACGGCGATTGATGGCATGTAGCACGCAGATGCGGGAGTCGAGAGCGGTCTAGACCGTCCGACAGTCCGAACAGACCAGCTGGCCGTTGGCGTCCCACAGCGCGTCCGCGAGCGAGCCACAGGCCTCGCAGACGCCCTGCGTGGTGTACTCGTCGCCGCCGTTGGGGAGGACGGCGGCCTCGCCCTCCGCGGCGAGGGACGCGGTCGCGGGATCGGCGACGCCGCGGTCGCGATCGATCGGCGGCTCGCTCGAGCGGGCGGGGGTCATCGTCGCCTGGAAGGAGCTGGCGGCCGCGATGACGTCGCGCTGGGTGACGAGGCCGACGATCCCGTCCGGGCCGTCGACGACGACGTTACGGATGTTCTGGCGGGCCATCGTGGTGGCGACGTCGGTCAGCGACCGGTCGGGGTCGACCGTGATGACCGGGGTCGTCATCACGTCGTCGACGGTCGTTTCGGTCGGCTCGCCTTCCTCGGCCATCAGCTCCAGTACGTCCCACTCGGTCACGATGCCGACGGGCTCGGAGCCCCGGACGACCAGCGCACAGCTGGTCCGTTCCTCCCGCATGAGCCGCACCACGTCGAGGACGGTGTCCGATTCGCTGACGCCGACGTACTCGCTCGTCAGCACGTCCCTGACGGACAGTTCCGATTCCATACGTGTACGAATCACACGAACGGGCTAAAAGCTACCTCCGCTACACTTAAGAAAATCGGGAGCGAAGTTCTCTAACTCCCGAACTCAGGCGTTCTCCCACTCGAGTTCGACCCGCGTCCCGTCTGCTCGACAGGTCTCGAGGGCGTGTTTGGCGTCGTAGCCGGCCTCGTGGGCGCTCTTGCCGCGGCCGACGCCGACCTGCATCTCGACGTCGACGCTCTCCGCGACGTGGGCGACGGCCTCCTCGTAGTCGGCTTCGCCGAGGTCGGGGCAGACGACGATGACGTTGTCGCCGCCGACGAAAAACGAGAGGCTGTCGTGGACGTGGCGCATGTGCTGCATGAGTTCCGCATAGCCCTGCTCGATCTCGATGAAGGTGTCGAAGGCGTTGAGTTCGTCCGTGTAGTTGCCGGTCGCGTCGATCACGTCGAAGTGTGCGATCTGGACGTCGTCGTCGGCCCGGAACTCCTCGTCGATGGCCCGGCCCTCGAGACACTCCCGCCGGTCCTCGTCTTGAGCGCTGCCGGCGTCTTGCAGGCGTTCGGTCGCGTCCGACAGCGCCTGGACGGGGTCCCGACCGGTCGCGACGCCGAGACTGAGCGTCACGGGGTACCGGTTGCCGACCGACTCCTGGAGGAGCGCGTGATCCGCCATCGAGCAGCCGTTCGTGACGGCGACGATGTTGTCGAACCGGGTGAAGAAGGTGTAGCCGCCGCGGTTGCCGACGAACTGGGAGATGTCGGCGTACAGTCGGGATTGCATGGTCTGGAGGTCCGCTTCCCGGCGGGGCTCCGGGGTCACGGTCCAGGGGCCGTAGTTGTCGATCTGAACGAGCGTTACCTGCGTGTTAGTCACTGTGAACGTTCCTTTCGAACGCCGTCGTATAAGTGATACGTAATCCAGATTCGTGATGCATCGGGGCCCGGTCGGACGATCTCCGGTCCGTCATTGCCGGAGGACCGCGACCGCCCCGCGTTCCCACCGGCAGATCGGTACAGCGACCCGTCTCAGGCGTGGACCTTCTCCGGGTCCTTGCCGTGCGGGTGGTACTTCCAGAAGTCGCCCTCGCGCATCGCCGCGCCGACGGCCTTGTGCATCTCGAGGATCGTCTCGAACTCCTCGGCGTCGACGTAGTCGAAGATCTCACTGAGCGCGACGACCCGCTCGTGGTTGATTCGGATCGGGTAGTCGCCGTACTCGTCGACGAACTCGGCGACGTCCATCGGGAAGTCCTCCTCCTCGTCGACCTTGTCCGCGATGATCCGCATGTCGAACTTGCGCATCCCCTCGCTGCCCTCCTCGCCGTCGGGATCGACTGGCCAATCGTTGCTCATACCTCGACGTGTGTGGGGGGCCCGCAAAAGGATTTCTCCTCGTCGCCGTCACCGGTCGACAGCGTCGACGCCGGCCAGCTCGAATCGCGCGCCGCCGGCCGCGCTCTCGGTGACCGTCGCCGTCCAGCCGTGAGCCGTCGCGATCCGCTCGACGATCGCGAGTCCGAGCCCGGTCCCGTCCCCGTCGCTCGAGTAGCCGCTCTCGAAGACCCGCTCGCGTTCGTCGAGCGGGATTCCCGGGCCGTCGTCCGCGACGTAGAAGCCGTCCCCGCCCTCGCGGTCGCCGACCGTGATCGTGACGCCGGGGCGGTCGCCGCCGCGTGGTTCCGCGGGGTCGGCGTCGCCGTGGTCCACGGCATTGCGGAGCAGGTTCTCGAGCAACTGCTTGAGCCGCGCCCGATCGGCTCGAACGACCGCGTCGGTTTCGACCCGCAACGCGGCCGCCCCGGTCTCGACGTGATCCCAACAGTCGTCGACGACCGCCGCGAGACTGATCGGCCCGGGATCGGGCTCCGGGTCTCGCTCGCGTGCGACCGTCAGGATGTTCTCGATCAACACGCTCATTCGGTCGTGGGCCCACGCGACCTCCTCGAGGTGGGCCTCGGCGCAGTCGCAGGTCCCGCGGGCCTGCTCGAGACGGCCCTGGGCGACGTTCAGGGGGTTCCGGAGGTCGTGGGAGACGATACTCGCAAAGCGCTCGAGGCGCTCGTTCTGGGCCCGCAACTCGCGCTCGCGTTCCTTGCGATCGCTGATGTCTCGCAGGACGCCGACGGTGCCCTGAAAGCGGCCGTCCCCGTCGAGCGGCAGGATCGCGATGTGGTTCTCGTGGGGGCGGCGCTGCCCGTCTTTCGTGATCGTCTCCATCTCGAAGGAGGCGGTACTGCGGTCCGGGTCGTTCAGCAAGGCCCCGATCTCGCGGTCGCCGGTGGCGATGTCGTCCTCGTCCATGATCAGCGAGACGTGTTCGCCGACCAGCTCCGCGGGCCGGTAGCCGGTCGTCGTCACCTCGGCGTTGCTCGGCGGGACGACCTTCGTGAGGCGTCTCTCGGCGTCCAGCGTGTAGACCTCGTCGGGGATCGTCTCGACGATCGTCTCGTACTCCTCGAGTTCGCGCTCGCGCTCGGCCCGGTCGGTAATGTCGCGGACGACGCCGGCGATGCCGCGGAACTGGCCGTCCGCGAGGGGCAACAGCGAGACGTTGTCCTCACACCGAATCGCCTCGCCGTCGCTCGTCTCGACGGTGATCTCGTAGGTACATTGGCGGCCGTCGGTGTCCGCCGACAGCAGCGATTCGACGGTCGCTTCGCCGCGCTCGACGGACTCGTCGTCGAGCAGGACGGAGACGTGCTCCCCGACGATCTCGTCTTTCTCGTAGCCGGTCATCGCGGCGTAAGCGTCGTTGACGTAGGTGTAGCGTCCGTCGTCGTCGACCGTGTAGACCGGATCGCCGAGCGCCTCGATGATCGTCTCGTAGCGCTCGAGGTCGCGTTCGCGTTCCTTGTGGTCGGTGATATCCTGGACCGTGCAGATGAGATCGCCGTTGCCCGTCGTCGACAGCGAGTGGGCCTCGACGAAGGTGCTGCCGTCGGCCCGGAGCCCCGTCGTCTCCCCGCGCCACTCGCCCTCGGCCATCACCGTCGGAATGATCTCCTCGTGAGCGGCCGCGACCTCGTCGTCCGGGTAGAGCAGCTCCCAGTGTTCGCCGATCATCGCCGCGGGCTCGTAGCCGTACAGGTCCGCGTAGGCCCGGTTCACGTAGACGAATCGCCCGTTCGAATCGAGGATGCTGATCCCCTCCTGTGCGGTCTCGACGGCGTGGAGCTGTCGATCGCGCTTGCGCCGGCCGTGGGCCGCCTCGACGGCGTCGACGACCGCGTCGGCGAGGACCGCGTCCCGATCCGGATCGTCGGCTTTCCGGACGTAGTCCGTGACGCCGGCCGAGATCGCCTCGCTCGCGATCGCTTCCGAGCCCGATCCGGTAAACAGCAGGAACGGGATCGAGTCGACTTCCGATCGGGCGGCCTCGAGCAGTTCGAGGCCGTCGGCGTCCGGCAGGTCGTACTCGGCGACGATACAGTCGATTTCGCGCTCGGTCAGGTACTCGAGAGCCTCGCTCGCGGAGGTCGCGCTGAGCGTCTCGATGGCGACGTCACGTCGGTCCAGAAGCTCGGCGGTCGTTACGGCCCATTGCGGCTCGTCGTCCACGTAGAGGACGCGGATTTCGTCCATCGAGACGCCCCCGGACCGGGGCCCGTCCCGAATGCTCATGCCCCCTCTCTCGCGACGAGGGAGATATAGATTGTGGCTGGGTCATCACCTGCGACGGCCCTCGAGTCGGGATCGCTCGTCATCGGGATCGGCGCTGACGCGTCGCGAGTCCGCTCGACCGGACTCTCTTTCACCCGATTAACAGTAGATATAAGTCCTAAACGGTAGAGTTCCAAACTGGACGTCGGGCTCCGAAACGGGGGCACATCGAAACGCCCCGGGTGCGTACACACCCGAGACCGGCTTCCAAATCCCCACTACAGGGATTCGGTTGCCATGATTCCGTTCATTTTACCGGGATATAAACGTCCCGCACGGCCCACGAATCGCCCGCCGCAACGACCCTCGCCGCTGGGAGCTACTCGAGGGGGCCACGATGACTGAGGACGACGCGAGCGAGTCCGACGGGGCCGACGACGGACCGCTGCCGAACTGTCCCCGCTGTGGCGAACCGGTGTTGATGTCGGTCGTCATCGGTCCCGGCGCGAGCACCCTCGAGCCCTGTGGCTGTGCGGTGTCGCCGACCACCCTCATGGACCGCGAGTAGTCGGGGCCGACTCGAGTCCTGCCGACACACCGCTCTGGATCGCTCGAGCGACCTCTCTTCTCACGCGCGAACAGTAGATATAAGTCCGAACAGCTAAACGTACTAACTGGAAGTCAGACTCCGAAACAGGGGGCGCATCGAAACGCCCCGGGTGTAGTGGCACCCGAGACTGGCTTCCAAATCCCACACAGGGATTCGGTTGCCATGATTACGTTACTACTTCCGGGATATAAACGTCCCGCACGACCCACGAACCGCCCGACGCGACGAGTCTCGACGCTGCGCGCCGCACGCGGTGGTTGCGATGGCTAGGGACCGCTCGAACGACCGGGATTCGGACGCCGACGACGACTGGTCGCTGCCCGACTGCCCCAACTGTGGGGAGCCGGTGACAGTGTCGGTCGTCACCGGCCCCGACACGAGTCACCTTCAGCCCTGTGGCTGTACGGTGCCGCCGGCGACGTTCGCGGGCTTCGAGTAGCCGGGGCCGACTCGAGCCCCGGCGGTCAGTCGGCCGGTCGACGCTCGCGGGCGAATCCACCATTCGACACACCACCTCTCCGTCGGCATCGGCAGTCGGCCGGTCGGCCCGTAAGCGGGGCTCGGGTCTATTGCCCCGTCCGAACGGACTCGAGGAACTGATTCGATGCAGTACCGAGTCGGAAATCGCTAGTACAAGTGGCGTTCGAGGAAGGACACGACAAGAACGGGTTCAGTCGTCGTCTCGGTCGCGCTGCCGACCTTTCGAAACGCGTTCACCGCCGCTGAGAAGACTTTCTCGCGCCTGCTCTCGCTTCCGGTCACGGCGGTCCTCGTCGTCGTTGCTCATGAACGGGACTATGGCAGTCTCCGTAATAGTTTTTGGGCTATCTCCACTCACGGATATCTCGAACTGCTCGAACGAGTTGCATGGGTAATCCCGAAACCACCGTGACACAAATTAGGACGATAAGAGCGGCCGCCGAAAGCCACTTCGGTAGAGGGCCGATCACAGCGTCGTAGATCCCGAGTGCAAAGAACACGACTGACGAGACGACAAAAATGATCGTTAATTGAATCAGCGGAATATTTCGGATGTTAGTACTCCTATTGAAGTTAATTCTGGCAATGTGGTTCTTCACGAGGAGTTCCTCCACGTCCTCTTGTGAGAATTCTGCCTGGAGCAGTGCTGTGAGATTATCCGAACTAACACCGACGTCCAGTTCCGAAGCAGTGTAGGTAACGGCAGCGAAGGCGGTTGAAATGACCAGTGATCCAATACCGATTTTCATCGGTGTGTTTACGAACGGTTCGGCAGCGCTGAACGTCGTATCAGATCCAGAGTCGTTCTGTGCCGCGATCGATAGAACAGAAACCAGAATACCAATAAGCGTAATATTGAGGCGGAGAATTTTGCTGGCCTTCGTATCGATATCGTTGAGGGTTTTTCGCTGGGAATTGACGGTTTCACGAGCTTCAGCCCGGAGATCAGATAGCATTTCAACGTCTCCCGAGAACTCGATTTCCTCTAATTCTTCCTTTAATTCGTCGGGATCGCGACTGGTCATTCCAATCTAATTCAATAAATAATCTCAAATTTATCTATATAATTCCATCGGTACAATTGTAACTATCCGAAGCAAACCCTGGAGGGGTAGCAACTGCTGGCACGCACTCCGAACTCACGGGCTCACGTCCGTTCGTCTTCTCACAGCGCAAAGCGCCTCGCTATCGATCGTTCGCAGTCCTACTCGCCGACCGCCTCTTCGACGATTTCGATTTCCTCGTCGGTCAGCCCGTACAGTTCGTAGACGATTTCGTCAATCAACGCGCCGATCTTCTCGATCTTCGCCTCGAGTTCCGTTGCTCGTTCTTTCGTCTCGAGGTTGCTCTCGAGGCTGCCCCGGACATCGTCAACGGCGACGGGGACGAAGGTCTTGATCAGGTCGGCCTCGGTTTCGGTGCGGTTCTGGAGAGGGATTCGTGATATCGTAACAGGATTTATACGTGGATACTGTATCGGAGAAGACAATGGGTGCGGGACTATCTGCTGCGGAAGACGATAACGGGCCGCCGACGGTCTATCAGGTTCCGGTGAAAACGGAAGCGGACGAGCCGATTCGGATCAATTTCGAGCGAACCGTCGTTGACGGCGTTCGCCGGGATCGGCTCGCGGACGTTTGTGAACTCCCCCTCGAGTACGAGACGCTTCGCGTCTGGGGCAATCGAGAAGACATCGCGGCGGACACCGGGGACTACCTCCTGTTCGCGGATCGAGATGGTCGCCGTGGCGGCGAGTACACGCTACTGGCACGTATCGATCACGCGACGATCCTGAACGAGGAGACGGCGACGGCGTTTACCGACGCGATCGGATGGGGCGACGTGTCGGACGCCACGTATCAACACGTCATGTTTCTGGATCCCGTCTTCGAGACGACCCTCGAGCGCGAGGACTTCTGGGAGGCGCTCGGTTTCCGAGGGTGGCCCAACGACGCGTTCAGCTCGATCGACTTCGAACGCGACGGATCGACGTTCTTCGAGGAATACGATTCGATTTCGGATTTTATCGCGGAGATTCGGGGTCATAAGCTCTATCCGGCCGAACCGCCCGAGGACTACGAGACCCTCGAGGCGGCGATGGCCGACATCCGAACTCGTCTCGAGGACTCCGACCGAGACGTGTCATGGCTCGAGACCCGCCTCGGACGGGCACTCATCGCCGAATGGTCGGCTGCACTGTCCGGGTTCAAACCCTCGGGCACCGTCTCGGCGAGTACAGCGGCGACGTTCGATCAACTCAGACGGATCTGCGAATCGCTCGAGCCCGAACTGGTGGAGATCGCCGAGGAACTCGGTGTCGGATCCCACTACTCGTTCGCACCGGCCAAGACGCTCTTTCTCTGCTGGGTTCGTATCCTCCAGGCTGAGATCGACCACGCGGGCGGCGTCCTCAGCCAGCCCCGGCTGAACAGCATCCTCCGTGACACGTACACAGTAACAGCAGACGAAGAGTCGATGTCTGAGCCGTCGGACAGTAGCCATCCGGCCATCTCACACGTCCGGGCGTCAACGCCGGCGGTCTACAAATTCACTGCACCGCCGGACTACTGGCTCACGAGCGTCGAATACGGTGCCGTCTCGTTCGAAGCGGACCACCGAGATCGGTGGGAAGGCATTTCGGAAGGTGACGTTGCGATCCTCCATTCTCGCGGTGAGCCCTCGGACGGCGATCTCAGCCGACAGCCGAACGGGATCATCGGCGTCGGCATCCTCGGCGAGCGGATCGAGAAAGACGAGCCGTGGTGGCGAGACGAACATGAAACCGGCGCTCACTATCCGTTTATAGTGACGTTCGATCGGCTGTTCCTCACGGGTTCGATCGACGATATCGATACGTCCCGATCGATCGTCGACAAGTCGATCGCGGAGATCGATCGCGAGACCGCTGCACTGACAACGGGTTCGCTTTCGATCGACCGAGCCAACGGTCTCTGCGGGGACGCATCAGGGAAGGGATTCCCCGTTCAGTCCGAATACGCGACGTTTCGAAACGACGACGGTACGATCGACTACGATAGACCCGTCGCGCTCCTCGAGGCGCTTTCGCCGGAGTTGCGTGAAGTTTCTCCGATCAACGTCCACAAACCGTATCGGGGCTCGATACCGGCCGAGACGCTCGACGGACTCTACTTCCCCGAAGAACAGGGCGAACGGATTCTCGAGCAGATCGCGACGGCCCTCCGGTCCGGGAAGCACGTCCTTTTGACCGGACCGCCGGGAACCGGAAAGACGGAGATCGCTCGCCGTGTCTGTTCGTCCCTCACGGACAGCTATCCGTACCTGTATTCGGATTACGAATTGACCACGGCGACCGCCGACTGGTCGACGTTCGACACCGTCGGCGGTTACATGCCGAACGAATCCGACGAGAGCGGTAGCGACGAACTCGCGTTCACGCCAGGGGTCGTCCTCAATCGTCTCAAGAACGACCGGACAGGAACGCAATCGAACGACTTGATCGTCATCGACGAGTTGAACCGCGCCGACATCGACAAGGCGTTCGGTCAACTCTTCACGCTTCTCTCCGGTCAGTCGGTGCAGTTGCCGTACACCAAGAACGGTCGCGAGATCGAACTCACGACGACCGGCGAACTGACCGGACTTCCGGCGGACAACCAGTACGTCGTGCCGGACTCGTGGCGGATCTTCGCGACGATGAATACCTACGACAAGACATCGCTCTACGAGATGAGCTACGCGTTCATGCGTCGGTTCGCGTTTATTCGCGTGTCGGCTCCCGAGCTTCCGTCTGACGACGACCAGTTAGAGGACCTCGTCTACGAGTATGCGGACGCGTGGGGACTCGACCCCGACCGGAACGTCGCGATGGCGACCGGCCGCGTCTGGCGGGAGACGAACGATGCCGTCGAGGAACGAGCGATCGGGCCAGCGATTGTCAAGGATATACTCCGCTACGTGGATCAGCATCCCGAATCGGACCTCGAGTACCACCTCACGCAGGCCGTCATCAGCTACGTCTTCCCGCAACTCGAGGGCGTCCCGAAGCGACGGCAGATCGTCCGCGAGATCGCGGCCGTCAGGGAGATCGACGAGTTGCTGCTTGAGCAAGCCGCTCGAGAAATGCTGCAGGTGGCCCTCGCCGAAAATGAATAGGGACGAACTCCTCGATCAACTGACCGAAGACATCCTCGCGCACGTCATGCGAGGCTCGTTTCCCGAACGCGAGCTAGCGGCGTCGATTAAACCCGAACAGTTGGACGAGCGATTCGAGGAGTACGAACTCCTCCTCGATCTCCACTTCATTCTCAAATCCGACATCGTCGACTTCGTGCGCGACCTTCGGAGTCACCTTCGGAGCGTCCGAACTGAAACGCGAACGACGTCGCGAACCCGACGCGGGACGGTCGATGGTCGAATCAATTGGAACGAGACCATGAAAAAGAGGTATTCCGAGCATCCTCGAGACCGGTCTATCTTCGTCTGTGACGATCGGACAATAGACTACGACATCCCCGAAAACATCGTCCTCAAACGTCTGATCTCGATTGTCCATACGACGATTCGGGAAGCTGAAGAGTACCTCCGTGACGATTACGACTGGGTCCAAGAGACGTGGAAGGGAAACGAGGATCTAATCGATGAACTCCAGCGGATCGTCGAGCGAAACGTCCACGTCCGACGGATTCGCGATCCGGACAGCTACGAGCCGACGGAGCGAATGCTCACCACGGCGGCGAACTCGCGCCACGCCGTGTACCGCGAGGCGGCGTCACTCCTGCGGACTCGAGAGCGACTGTTCGATGGCGACGCCGACGCGATCCGCGCATTACTCGAGGAGACGGCGATCGCCCCCGACGATCAGGACTCGCTGTTCGAACTGTTCGTCCTCTTTCGGTTCGTCGCGACGCTCGAGCGACTCCGGGAGAATCGGCCGACGTACAAGACGATCGCGACGGGCCGACAGGAGGTAGCGCGGTTCGAGGACGAGAAGGAGATCGTCCTCTACCACGACAACTCGGCGAGCGATCGGAACCTATCGTTCGTCGCCGAACCCGACGAAGACACGGAAACGCTCTCGCGGACCGACAAAGTCCAACTCGAGGCACAGGAAATCGCGAGCGACTACTTCGGTCGAGAGTTCAGGAATCACACCGGTCGCCCCGACGTGATCGTCCTCGAGGTCATCTCTGAGGACGATGACCAACACGAGTACCTGATCGTCGAGGTCAAGAACAGTGCCAACGTCGACACGATCCGACGGGGAATCAAGGAGACGCTGGAGTACCTCGCTTTCCTCCGTGTCAACGAGGAGTTCGTTTTCGGTCCTGACGAGGACGAGTACTTCGGCTCCGGGTGGAACGGCCTGCTGGTAACGCAGGACCTTGAGGACGAAACGGCCTCTCTCGAGGATCAGACCGAGAACCCGGTAACGATTCTGCAGGCCTCGGAGTTGGAGCAAAGCCTCGAACGCATACTACACGAGATTTTGTAGGATCAGAGAGCATACAGGTGTGCGCTGTGCTAGGCCGACGTTTTTGTCTCTCGTCACACCACGGATTGGTAACCGATGACTTTCGAAGAACTCCCAATCGATCTCGAGGAACTCCGTCGTGACGTTCGTGATCGAGCAGAAGAACGATCGGAACTCGCTAAGGGTGCCTACGAAGTCGGGACGAATTTGGCCCATCTTCCCGACTGATATCTGAGAAAACCGAGTGATCGGTGTTAGTCGTCGGCCGTCTCCTCTGCCTGCTCGCCCAGCACTTCCTCGCGGTGTTCGTCGAGCAGCGGCGCGCGACCGCGGGGCTTGGGTTCGGTCTCGCTCATCTTGATCGGGTTGCCCGCGATCTCGACGTCGGTGTCGGCACCGGGCTGTTCGACGGGGACGAGCATGTCGCGTGCGCGGACGTGGTCGTCCTCGAAGATCTCCTCGGTGGTCTGGACGGGCGCGGCCGGGACCCGCCCCTCGAGCTGGCCGACGAGTTCGTCGTTGGTCTGCTCGAGCGCCCACGCCGAGATCTCGCCGCGGAGGTGATCGCGGTGCTCGAGGCGTTCGGCGGTCGTGGGGTACTCCTCGGCGAGGTCCTCGCGACCCATGATGTCACAGAGTTCGGCCCAGTGGTTGTTGTTGAACGCGGCGATGACGGCGTAGCCGTCGTCGGTCTCGAAGGCGTTGTAGGGAAAGAGCGTGGGGTGGGAGTTGCCCCGTCGGGTGGGGGCCTCGCCGGTGTAGGACTGCTGGTAGATGGCGCGCTCGGTGAAGCTGAGCATCGAGTCGTACATCGCGGTGTCGACGTACTGGCCCTCGCCGGTCTGTTCGCGGTGGTTCACGGCGGCGAGAATCCCGATGCAGTTCAGCGTCGCGGTAAAGAGATCGCCGACGCCGGGGCCGGTCTTGGTCGGCGGGCCGTCGGGCTGGCCGGTGGTCTCCATGACGCCGCCGAGCGCCTGGGCGATGAGGTCGAAGGAGGGCTGGCCCTGCCGGTGGGTTTCGCCGGTTCGCGGGTCGCCAAAGCCCCGGATCGAGGAGTAGATGATGTCCTCGTTGTACTCTTTGAGGGTCTCGTAGCCGAGATCGTACTTCTCCATCGTCCCGGAGCGGTAGTTCTCGACGACGATGTCGGCCTCCTCGACCAGCGAGAGGAAGTCCGCGCGGTCCTCCTCGTCGCCGAGGTTCAGTTCGATACTTTTCTTGCCGCGGTTGACGCTCTGGAAGTAGCCTCCGTAGGCCTCCCCGTCGGGGTCGTCGACGAACGGCGGGTTCGACCGGATCATGTCGCCGCCCGGCCGCTCGATCTTGACCACGTCCGCGCCCATGTCCGCGAGCAACATCGTGCAGTACGGCCCGGCAAGCACCTGGGTCAGATCCAGCACGCGAAGGTTCGAGAGTGCGCCCATGTCTGTACGCCCCCCTTTCCAAACCAGTACCAAAACCCTTACCATCGATCATGTAGTTGGTGTCGGGTACCGAGGGCAACGTGAGCAGTTCTCATTTGGATGCTCTTAGGATCTTTAAAGAATATTATCATGGAAGATCATTAGGTTTATACCCCGGTCGCTCATGATTCCGAGTACGATGTCCCAAACGGTCGTCCTCGGCGTTATCGGCTCCGATGCCCACGTCGTTGGCATCACAATCCTAGAGCAAGCCTTCAGTGCAGCCGGCTTCGATGTCGTGAACCTCGGTGTCCAGACCTCTCAGGAGGAGTTCGCCGAGGCCGCCAAAGCCCACGACGCCAGCGCTGTACTCGTCTCCTCGCTCTACGGACACGCCGAGCAGGACTGTCAGGGATTCCAAGGCGTTCTCGAGGACGCGGGCGTCGACGCGGTCACGTACATCGGCGGCAACCTCGCCGTCGGACAGGACGAGTTCGAGGAAACCCGCCGTACCTTCCGCGAACTCGGTTTCGACCGCGTCTTCGATTCGGAAACCGATCCCGAGGACGCGATTGCCGCGCTGCGCGAAGACCTCCAGATCACACCGACGGAGTCGGAACGCGCTACTATCAGTTCCTAGATGATACGAGACGAACGTATTCCGTCCGACGAGCTACGGCGTATCGACGAGGAAATTCGATCTAACTGGCCGACGGGCGACGACGTCGACTTCGAGGAGGCCATCGAGTACCACGAATCGCTGCCCGACCACAAGCGGTTCGCCGACGTCCTCGAGTCGGCCGACAAGCCCCTTCTGCAGCCTCGGGCCGGCGTCCCCCGGCTCGACGATCAGATCGAACTCCTGCAATACCTCCACGAGGAGGGGAAGGCGGATCTCCTGCCGACCACGATCGACTCCTACACCCGGGACAACGAGTACGAGAAGGCCCAGCAGGGGCTCGACAAGGCCCTCGAGACGGGCGACGACACGCTCAACGGGTTCCCCGCCGTCAATCACGGCGTCGACGGCTGCCGACAGCTGATCGACGCGATCGACGCGCCGATCGAGGTGCGCCACGGGACGCCCGACGCCCGACTGCTGGCGGCGATCACCTTCGCCGGCGGCTTCCAGAGCTTCGAGGGCGGCCCGATCTCCTACAACATTCCGTACACGAAGCGACACGGCTTGGAGGAGACCATCGAGAAGTGGCAGTTCGTCGATCGACTCGCGGGGGCCTACACCGAACGGGGCGTGCGGATCAACCGCGAGCCGTTCGGCCCCCTTACCGGTACCTTGGTCCCGCCGTCGATCGCGATCGCGGTCATGCTGGTCGAGGGCAAACTCGCCGCCACGCAGGGCGTGCGCTCGATCACCCTCGGCTACGGTCAGGTCGGCAACGTCGTGCAGGACGTCGCCGCCCTGAACGCCCTCAAGAAACTGGGTAACGAGTACCTGCCCGACGAGGTCGTCGTCACGACGGTCTTCCACGAGTGGATGGGCGGCTTCCCGCCGGACGAGGCCCGCGCCAACGGCGTCATCAGCCTCGGCGGCATGACCGCCGCGATCGCCCAGCCGGACAAGGTCATCACCAAGTCCCCACAGGAGTTCCAGGGGGTCCCGACCAAGGAGGCCAACTCGGCCGGCCTGCGCACGACGCGACAGGTCATCGACATGGCGATCGAACAGCAGATCGACATCGACGGCATCGAGGAGGAGCAGGACCTCATCGAGCGCGAGACCCGCTGTCTGATGGACACCATCTTCGACCACGGCGACGGCGACGTCGTCCAGGGGACGCTCAAGGCCTTCGACTCGGGCGCACTCGACGTGCCCTTCGCACCCAGCGACAGCGCGAAGGGTGCGGTCCTCCCCGCACGCGACGACGACGGTCGCGTCCGCATCTTCGAGTGGGCCGACCTCGAGATGGACGAAGACATCAAGGAGATTCACAAGGCCCGGCTCTCCCAGCGTGCCGACACCGAGGGCCGCGATCAATCGTTCCGCATGGTCGCGGACGACGTCGACGCGATCAGCGACGGAAAGCTCATCGGCCGACCGCAGTCACAGCCACAGGGTGACGTCTAAATGGAGATTACAGGAATTTACGCCACGCCCGGCTACTCCGGGTTCTTCTTCGACGACCAGCGCGCGATCAAGCAAGGTGCACAGCAGGACGGGTTCACCTACGAGGGCGAGCCCGTCACCGACGGCTTCGACGAGATTCGCCAGGCCGGCGAGTCGATCATCGTCGACGTCGAACTCGCCGACGGGACCGTGGTCCGGGGCGACTGCGCCGCGGTCCAGTACTCCGGTGCCGGCGGGCGCGACCCGCTGTTCAAAGCCGAGGAGTACGCCCCCGTCGTCGAGGGCCCCGTCGCCGACGAACTCGAGGGCCGGGACGCGACCGACTTCCTCGACAACGCCGAACTGCTCGAGGAGATGACCGTCGAGGGCGACCGCCTCCACACGGCGATCCGGTACGGCGTCTCGCAGGCTTTGCTCGCCGCCGCGGCGGAGGCAGAGAACACGACAAAGACGGACGTGATGGCCGATGCGCTGGGCACCGAACCCGCCACGGAGCCGGTGCCGGTCTTCGGCCAGTCCGGCGACGACCGCTACAACAACACCGAGAAGATGTTCGTCAAGGGCGTCCCGGTCCTGCCACACGCCCTTATTAATAGCGTCGAGAAGATCGGCGAGAACGGGGAGGTCCTCCTCGAGTACGTTGACTGGCTCACCCAGCGCTCCCAGGAGCTTGGGCCCGAGGGCTACGACCCCCGTTTCCACATCGACGTCTACGGGATGATCGGCGAAATCTTCGGCGCACCCTACGACCGCGACGAGGTCGTCGACTACTTCGCCGCCCTCGAGGACGCCGCCGCGCCCTACCCGATCCAGATCGAGGGGCCGATGGACGTCGGCAACCGCGCCGACCAGATCGACGCGATGGTCGAACTCCGCGAGGGACTGAAAGATGCCGGCGTCGACGTCGACATCGTCGCCGACGAGTGGTGTAACACCTTCGAGGACGTGCAGGCGTTCGTCGATTCGGGAGCCGCCGACCTCGTGCAGGTCAAGACGCCCGACCTCGGCGGCATCCACCGCAGCGGACAGGCGGTCCGCTACTGCCAGGGGACCGACACCCGCGCCTACCTCGGCGGGACCTGCAACGAGACCGAAACCTCCGCGCGGGCCTGCGCACACGTCGCGCTCGCGACCGACGCCGCACAGGTTCTCGCGAAGCCCGGCATGGGCTTCGACGAGGGCTACATGATCGTCGAGAACGAGATGCGACGGACGATCGCCCGACGGGAACGAGAACAGCGACAGACAGACACTGACGAGGTGACCGCAGATGACTGACTGGACAGATCCGGAGACGTTCGCACAGGCGCTCGACGAAGTCGAGACCAAGGAGAAGGGCAACTGTTTCGAGGACTTCGCGGAAGGCGACGTCATCGAACACGACCCCGGCCTCACGCTCACCCAGTTCGGCAGCGAGAAGTGGATGAGCCAGACCCTGAACCACGACCCCGCTTACTGGCGCAGCGACGCCGCCGCGGCGCGGGGCTTCGAGGAACCGCCGGTTCACCCGGACTACCTGACCGCCGCGACGCTGGGGATCACCGTCGAGGACCTCAGTGAGAAGGGCGGCTACTTCCTCGGCCGGACCGACGTTCGCTTCCCCGAAGCGCCCGTCTACACGGGGACCGAACTCCACGTCGAGAGCGAGGTCGTCAACACGGCGACCTCGAGTTCCCGACCGGAGTACGGCATCGTCTCCTGGCGCACCCGCGGCAAGGACGCCGAGACCGGCGACGTCCTCTGTTCCTACGAGCGGACGAACATGATCCCGCGCCGCGAGCCCGTCGCGACGGACGGCAGCGGCGCTGCAGCGACCGACGAAGGAGCGGACGACGGACCCGACCTCCCCGAGACGTTCGTCACGCCCGAGGGCGGCTACTTCGAGGATTTCGTCGACGCTCTCGAGCAGGCCGACGACGAGAACGCCGCCGTCGCCTACCGCCACGAGCGGGGTCGCACGCAGGACGACGTGACCGTCGCCTCGCTGCCGCTGTCGACGCTCAACACTGCCAAACAGCATCACAACGTCGACGTGATGTCCGACTCCCCGTCGGGCAACATCGTCACCTACGGCGACGTGACCCGATCGACCGCGCTGGGCCACGCCCGCTCGGACGAGCAGACCTGGCGCGAGGTCGGCTTCGACGACGAGTCCTTCCACACGTTCGTCGCCGTGGGCGACACCGTCTACGCCTTCACCCGCGTCCTCGAGGCCGAAAACGACGCCTCGAGCGACGCGGCCGGCACCGTCCGGTTCCAGCACATCGCGTTCAACCAGGACGACGAACCTGTCTACTCCGGAACACGAACCGCGGAGATTCAGAAACGTTCTAAGTAACACGATCGAACGTTATAGACGACCGCATCCAATCGCGACTTCAGACTCAAATCCATGACCGACGACATTCGACTCTGCCGTACGTTCCAGACCGCACCGGCCGCCGTCCCGAAAGACGACTCGGCGAAGTACCTCGTCTCCGCGCTCACCGCGGAGGGCTTCCAGGCCCCCGACTGGCTCGTGCCCGACATGGAGGACGGCACCGCGCCCAACATGAAGGCCGAGGGCCTCGAGAACACGATCGAACACGTCCCCCAGCACGACTTCCCCGGCGAGATCTGGCCCCGCGTCGAGTGGAGCTACGAGGACGAAACGTACCGCGAGAAGGGCCGCGACCAGATCGACCAACTCGTCGCCGAGATCGGCGACGAGATCGACGGCGTCGTCGTCCCCAAAGTCGGCCGCCTCGAGGACGTGAAACGCGCCGCCGAAGTCGTCGCCGACGCCGAGGCCGAACACGGCTACGAGGACGGCTCGATCGGTCTCTCGATCATCATCGAAACCGGCCGCGCCCGCTCTGACCTGCGCGAGATCGCGAAGTTCGGCGAGGACTCCCGACTGACCGGGCTCGTCTTCGGCCCCGTCGACTACGCCGCCGAACTCGGCGGCCGTAACCTCGGCGACGGCATGCCCCGCTGGGACGGCCTGCTCGAGGCCCTGTCCAACGAGGCCAGCGCCGCGGACCTCGTCTCGATCGGCGGCCCCTTCGACGACCTGTTCAAGGAGCGCGCCGGCCTGACATTCTACAACGCCGACGACTACGCCGATCAGGTCGAACACGAGGCCCGCCTCGGACTCGACGGCTCCTGGTCGCTGTACCCCAAGCAGACCCTGCAGGCAAACACCGTCCACATGCCCACGCCCGAGGAACTCGAGCGCGACGTGAGCAAGATCGAGCGCTTCAACGCGGCCAAACGCGAGGGCACCGGCGCGGTCACGCTCGACGGCCAGATGGTCGACGAGGCAACGTTCAAGAACTTCCGCAACACGGTCCAGCAGGTCCGCGCGATCCACGAGATGCGACCCGGCCAGACCGAGGAGTATTACGACGACGACCTCCTCGAGCGGGCGCTCGACCTCGAGCTGTCCTATAACTGACCGGTTCAGTAGCACCGTCGGTCGGCGACTAACGCCCACCGGACGCTACCAACGCCGACCGCGAACCGTTCGCCGTCGCTGGTATCGACCCGAGCGGCCGCTGTCTTCCGTTTTGTCTCGACTTGAGTTGCCCTGCAAGCGACAGGCGGGGCTAGCCCAAGAGACGACTACATACCGCTCTGTAGCCCACATAGCAGCCGCTATACTCGAACCGTAGGATGACAGGCTATGGTCGAACGCGTCGGGACGGACCGACTGTCATGTCGGATGTCAATTCCCGATCGGATGCACAGTGCCAACGATCGAACGGACCTACCGGTCCGAACGGGGAGTTCGACGACACCGGCTTCTCGAAGCCGGCGTCGGTCGGTCCTGATCGGGACGGCGGGAATCGCTGCCGCAGCTGGGGTCGGTATTGCGTATGTGCTGAGTGGGCTGACTGATGACGATCACGAGACGGACAGTCTCTCGTGGGAGAGCGACCCGAATCTCATTGCCCACCGCGGATTCGCCGGGGAGAACCCCGAGAACACGATCGCGGCCGTTGACGCTGCGACAACCGACACTGAAGCAACCGGGCAGCGGGCGGATCTCATCGAAATCGACGTCATCCCGACGGCCAACGACGATGTGGTCGTATTCCACGATGACGGGCTGTCCGAACGCGACGACGGCGACGGCCTCACCGATGCGAGCGGCATCGTCTGGGAAACCGACACTGAGACCGTTACCAGTGCGGAGGTACTCGACAGCGGTGAGACGGTCCCGCTCCTCACGGAGATTCTCGATGCGATCCCGTCGACCGTCGGCGTGAACATCGAACTGAAAAATCCCGGCAGTACGGAGCTTCGGTTCGCTGAAAAACTCCCCAATAGCGAACTTGCCGAACAGAAAGAGATTTGGCGACCGTTCGTCGACCGCGTCCTCGAAATCGCTGACGAGTACGACAACGAGATCCTCCTCTCGTCGTTCTACGAGGCCGCGCTTGCGATAAGCCATGAGCTATCTACCTATCCGATCGCACCGCTGTTTTGGGGCTCGATGGACGACGGCCTCGAGATCGCTCGCACCTACGACACGTCGGCAATTCACCCGCCGATATCGATGATTCAGGGGACGCCGTTTTTCGATAAATCGAATCTGCCGGACATCGATCTGGTTGCACTCGCCCACGAGGACGGACGAGACGTGAACGTCTGGACGGTCGACTCGACACAGCAGGCCAAACACCTCGCAGCCGCCGGCGTGGACGGCATCATCGCCGATTACTCGGATCTGCTCGCGGGGGAGTCCAATTGACTGAGACGGGTTCAACTCGTCGTGTCCGGGAGACGCTCTCGAAGTGGGTTGGAAAATATGGGGTGGTTGTTCTTTCCGGAATAGAGATATACGTAGTTATATCACTAGTTCATATCAGATAATAGCACTCTTAGCAGGACCTATTAGAGTACTTTCGCCTACGTTCTCTCGGATGAACGATACTGAGGACGCGACAGATGGGATTTCACGTCGGGGCACGCTCGTCAAGAGCGGACTTGCACTGGGTGCCCTTTCCAGCCTGGCAGGATGTCTGAGCGGAGGCGGAAATCAAGAGATCACACCGATTGCCGACGAACTGACCGTCTGGCACGCGATGGGCGGGACGAACGGAGAGACGCTCGACGGAATCGCCGCCGATTTCGAGAGCGAATACGGGACATCGGTGAACATGGAGTTTCAGGATTCCTACGAGAACGTACTCACGAACACGCTCGCAGGGTTCGACTCCGGAAGTGTCTCGGACATGTTGCAAGTCGACAGCCTGTTCGCTCAGCAAGTGCTCGATACTGGAAGGGTACGACCGGTTGAGAACATTCTCCCGGATGATTTTGATACGGACGATTTCCTCGATAACGTCGCGGAGTTCTTCACCGTCGATGGCGAACTCGCGTCGCTGCCGTTCAACAACTCGAACGCGATCATGTACATCAACCGTGATGCCTTCGAGGAAGCCGGGCTCGACCCTGACGACCCACCGCGCACGCTCGCAGAGGTGCGGTCTGCCTCCGAGCAACTCGTCGATCAGGATGTCACCCAGTACGGGATCACTTGGCCGAACCACGTCTGGTTCGTCGAAACGTGGTACGGCTTCGAAGGCGAACTCATGACCGACGCCGAAAACGGGCACGCGGGCGACCCTTCGACGTTCCGAACGCCGGACTCGATCCACGATCTCTTCGACTGGTGGAAGGGGATGGCCGACGACGGTCTCTATACGAACCCGGGAATCGAGGCGTGGGGCGAGGCAACGTCGCTGTTCATCGAACAGGAGACCGCGATGGTCCTGACGAGTACCGCGTCGGTCTCGGGATTGATCGCCGACTCCGAGGACTTCGAGGTCGATGCAGCCCCCTATCCGAGTATCAGTGAGACTCGCGTCGGACCGGTTATCGGCGGTGCGTCGTTTTACGTCCCCGAGGGACTCCCCGAGGATCGCTACGAGGAAATCGGACAGTTGCTCCAGTACATGGCCCAACCCGAGGTACAGACCGAGTGGCACAAAGGGTCTGGCTACTACCCGATTACCCAAAGCTCGGTCGACTCGCTCAGAGCGGACGGCTGGTTCGAGGAGAACCCGATGTACAACGTCGCACTCGAGCAACTCCAGAACGGTGACGCCGATGATCCGGCGACGAAACGGGCCCTGCTCGGACCGGCACGGAACGTCCAGACCACCATTCAGGACAAATCGGTCGACATCATCAACGCCGACGATATCGGGTCGGAGATCGGCGCCATGAAAGACGAGGTCGAAACGATTCTCGACGACTACTACAACTGATCAGCGGGTCCCATTATCATGTCCACGCGAGAAATATTCGATGGGCGGCTCGAGGCAGCGCTGTTGCTCTTGCCGACGATCATCGTGTCGGTCGTGTTCCTGTATTATCCGACGGCACTGGCGGTCCGAACCAGTTTCTTCGACTCTGGGTTCGGTCGACAGGACGAGTTCGTCGGCTTCGAAAATTACACCACGCTGCTTACCAGCTCGGACTATCACTCGAGTATCCTGCTGTCGGTACTGTTCGCCGCGATCGTTGTCGTCGGCGTGATCTCGTTTTCGCTGTACGTGACGTTTCTCATCCACGAGGTGGAGTACGGCCAGACTGCGTATCTGCTCTCCGTCATTTGGCCGTACGCGCTCCCGCCGGCAGTCGGTGCGCTCGTGTTCTTGTTCATGTTACATCCGACGCTAGGCGTCTTAACCGGGCCAATCGAGGCGCTCGGGATCGACCTCGACTGGTTCAGTAACGGGTCGCAAGCGTTCGTCGTCGTGGCCCTCGCGGCGATCTGGAAGCAGATCGGCTACAACGTGATCTTCATGATCGCTTCGATGAACACGATTCCCGACGCACTCACCGAAACCGCTCGACTCGATGGAGTGAGTCGGTTTCGTCGTCTCGTCTCCGTCTACGTCCCGATAATGACCCCCACGCTGTTCTTCCTCGTGATCATCAACACGATTTACGCGTTCTTTAGTACGTTCGCGCTCGTCGATCTGCTGACCAGCGGTGGTCCCTCGGGCGCGACGAACATCCTGATCTTCGATCTGTATCAGGAGGGGTTCTCGTTCTTCAATTTCGGCATCGCATCCACGAAATCGGTCGTCCTCTTTCTGGTCGTTGGCATCCTCATGTACGTCCAATTTCGTGTGACTGACAAGTACTCGTACTACGGTGGGTAGAATGGACGGAGTCATCCAATACACGAAACGCCGAATCGGTGCAGTGATCGGACGATCCCCCGAGCAGACGGAACAGGGGAGCAACGCTGGCGTCCATCTACAACTCTGGGTGTTGGTGTTGCTGGTGGTGTTTCCCATCGCCGTCGCCCTCATCGTGAGTACGAAACAACAGGGGATCGTCACGAGCCTCGGCGATCTCGCTCCCGGAACGTACGCGCTCGAGAACTATCGGGAGGCGATCGTCGACTACAACTTCGGCCGGTTCATGTGGAACTCGCTGGTGATGTCGACCGTCGTCGTCGCTGGGAAGCTCGTCATCTCAGTCTGTGCGGCGATGGCGATCGTCTACTATCGGGTTCCCTACAAGGACCTCGTGTTCTTGTTCATCCTGTTTACGCTCCTGCTACCCGTCCCGGTTCGGTTTATCCCGTTGTATCAGTTGATCAACGACTTCGGGTGGGGAAACAGTTTGCTCGCGATCACCGTTCCGTATCTCGCCAGCGCGACGGCGGTGTTCATCCTTCGACAGCACTTCCTCTCGATTCCGACGTCGATCGTCGAAACCGCCAAATTAGACGGCGTCGGACCGATACAATTCATGGTCTACGTGCTGATCCCGATGTCGAAAGGCGTCCTCGTCGGCGTCTCCATCATCATGTTCGTCTACGCGTGGAATCAGTACCTCTGGCCCCTGGTAATCATCAACTCGGAGGCCAATCAGGTTGCACAGGTCGGCTTGCAGTTGCTTCAGGGCGACGTTCAGGGTGGCCAACTCTCCTGGTCACTGGTAATGGCGGGATCGATGCTAACCCTGATTCCGCCGCTGGTCTTGATGATCATCTTCCGGAAACCGCTCCTCGAAACGTTCACCATCCAACAGAAATAACAATGACAACAATCAAACTACGGAATCTCCGTAAGGAGTTCGACGATGTCGTCGCCGTCAACGGAATCGACCTCACCATCGAAGACGGGGAGTTCCTCGTGATCGTCGGTCCGAGTGGCTGTGGCAAGAGTACGACGCTCCGGCTCCTCGCCGGGCTCGAGCAGGCAACGGACGGCCGGATCGGTATGAACGGCCGGGACGTCACCGATACCGAGCCGAAAAACAGGAACGTCGCGATGGTGTTCCAGAACTACGCGCTCTATCCACACATGACGGGGCGACGGAACATCACCTTCGGAATGAAGTCGACCGGATCGTTCACCGACGAGGATATCGACCGGCGAGTCGAGGAGGTCGCGGAGACGCTCGACATTACGGATCTCCTCGATCGAAAACCCCAAGCCATGTCCGGCGGCGAACGCCAGCGGATCGCACTCGGTCGCGCGATCGTCCGCGATCCGGACGCGTTTTTGATGGACGAGCCGCTCTCGAATCTGGACGCGAAACTCCGGATTCAGATGCGCGCCGAGCTAACGAGACTCCACGCGGAACTCCAGACGACGACGATTTACGTCACACATGACCAGACGGAGGCCATGACGCTCGGCGAACGAGTCGTCGTCATGAACGACGGGCAGATCATGCAGGTCGACTCGCCACAGGTGCTGTACGATTTCCCGGAGAATCGCTTCGTCGCCGAGTTCATCGGCGATCCGGCGATGAACATGATCGATGTCACGGTCGAACACTGGACCGCGGTCCACGACGCCTTCGAACTGCCACTTCCCAGCGATGGTGGCGAAGACGGGATCACCGAAACGAGCCCTGCCGCTCGGCAATCGAAAGAGCAGCAGGCCGCGATTCTCGGTATTCGCCCGGAGGACTTCTATCTGGCACGGGAGTACCCCGATCTCGGCGACGAGACGTTCACAGCGACGGTCGACGTCACCGAACCGCTCGGAGATAGCCTCCTCATACACTGTTCGGTTGGCGACGCCGCTTTCAAAATCCAGGCCGAACCGCGAACGTCGCTGCAGACGGGTGACGAGATCACGGTCACGTACGATCCGGAGCGACTCCACCTCTTCGACCCGGAGACCGGTGAGGCAGTCTATCACTCGGCGAACGCTCCCGCGTCACCCGAGCGAGTCGAACAGGCCCCTCGAGGGTAGACGGCCTGTGAGTCGCCCGTTCGGAGTACCCGTACGCCGACTACAGTTCAGTTCAATACCGTGGTTGACCGCGATTTTCGATGGAGAGTACGGTTGGACTGGCCGCGACCTCGACGGATCGGACACTCCTCACGAAACGACGATGGGGATGAGATTTACCGCTCGCGGCAAAATATGGCGGGGATGGAATTCGAACCACGCCCGAGAACCTGCTCGCT
This sequence comes from Natrinema saccharevitans, assembly GCF_001953745.1. NCBI lineage: Archaea > Methanobacteriati > Methanobacteriota > Halobacteria > Halobacteriales > Natrialbaceae > Natrinema > Natrinema saccharevitans. Next base: position 1,992,708 of record NZ_LWLN01000001.1, on the reverse strand, counting down.
ACGCTCGCAGAACCGCGGTCTAATTCAAATCCATCTTGACGCTTTGCTCCTCACGTCCGTTCATCGTGAGAACGGAGTTCTCACGGGCGTTCGCTCGCATTACTCGCGAACGCGTCGCAAAAGCGGTGGGGATGGGATTTGAACCCATGAGGCTTGACAGCCACCTGCTCTCAAGGCAGGCGCGTTGGGCCGCTCTGCCACCCCACCTCACCTACCGCTTCCGCACACGCTCAAAAAGCCTTGTCGGTCTATTCGCGCTCGAGCCCGCCGTCCGCACCGACCCGAAGCCCGAGTTCGCCCACGAACGCCGCGGTCGCCTCGCCACCCGCCCGACCGGCCGCGCGTCGCGCCTCGAGGCCGGCGATCGTCTCACAGAGTCCGGCCGGCGTCCGGATCGTCGGGAGCATCGGTGCGAACCCGACGCCGAGGCCGGCGTCGGCCCCCCGTCGGGCGAGCGTCGATAGTTCGGGCGCGGCGTAGGCGTCGGCGAAGTCGATGGGGTCCGAGAAGCCGGCGAAGTAGACGCACCCGCCGGTCGAGGGACCGAGGACGACGTCGTCCCGGCGCAGCGACATCGCCGCGCCGTCGATCTCGGTGCGGGCCACGAGCGGGGCCGCCGGCTCGAGGACGCCGACGCTCTGTGCGCCCTCCTGCTCGAGCAGGTGGGAGACCGTGTTGCCCACGCGGGCCGAGCGAGTCGAGCCGACCTGTCGCTCGAACCGGACGTCGGCGTCCTCGCCGAGGCCGTCGCGTACTAGCGCCCGGACATCCGCCTCGGGGTCGCCGTGGGCGCGGCCATCGGGCAGGGTCTCGGCGTCGCGGTAGTTGACCAGAAGGTCACCGCCGCTGGCGGCGACGGCTCGGCAGACGTCGGCGACGGCGGCTTCGTAGAGGGTCGCGGCCTCGGGGTCGGTCAGCGGCGACTGGGCGGAGAGTGTAGGCAGGACGAGCCCGTCCCGCGGCGGGTCGACCGGAACGACGACGATCATGGCCGGTACTCCGCGGGCGCGGGCCTTGAACGCGGCGCTTCCCGAGGAGAGGTGCCGACACCGAAAGACCACGAATTATAGTGGGGGAGTGCGTGCGAGTCGGTATGGACGAACGTTCGATCGCTGGACTGGTCGCGACGGCCGTCGTCGCCGCGCTGGCGGTCCTCGGCCTGTATGGGTTCGGAACCGGCTATCTGATCGACTCGCCCGGCGACTACCTCGCGCCGTCGATCGGCGTTCTCGTCGTCGCCGTCGTCGCCGTCGGCGCGCTGATCGCATCGGGCATCGGCTCGGGCCGCTGGCGTGAGAACCCCTACTGGTAGCCGCCCGCGATCACCCTCACTTCCTTACCGTTCCCGCCGCCCCTTCGTCTGTCGATAGTCCGACGCCATCAACTCGACGAACGCCTCGAGCCACGCCTGCGTCTGCTCGGCGGTCTGCTCGCGGGGGTCGATCATCGGCACGAGTTCGAAGCCTCGGCCCCGGATGCGCCGCGCGTGATCGTCCGGGAACCCGAGGTCCGCCGCGGTAGTCGTGGTGTACTCGCGGCCGAGTTCCGAAAGCGCACGCTCGCCGACCGGGATCAGGATCTCGGGGTTTATCATCCTGATCTCCGCGCTGAGATACGGCTCACAGTTGCCGATCTCCTCGTCGGTCGGTCGACGGTCGGGGTCCCGACAGCGCGTGAGGGTCGTCAGGTAGACGTTCTCGAGGGCGGGGTCGTCGGCCGGCGAGTCGACGGCACAGAGGCCGAGTCGCTCGAGCAGCCGCCGCAAGCCACCGTCGCCGTCGCTGCCGCCCGCGCCGGCGAAGGGGACGCCCGTTTCGTCGGCGCGGGCGGTCGGCCGCTCGCCGACGAACAGAAAGTCCGCGCCCACGTCGCCGTAGCCGTGGACGACTTGCGCGCGCGTCTCACAGAGCGCCGGACAGTTCCGGCAGTCCTCGTCCATGCCGTAGGGGTTCGCTCGAGACCGTTGGTTCGCGTCCACAGTGGCCCCTCGAGGCGGATCGACAAAAGCGCCGCGTCGAGGGGCCGGCCGGGACCGCTATCGACCCGCCTCAGCGGCCGAGGCCGCCGCGGTCGTTGACCTCGAGGATGAACTTGACGTTGCGGACGATTTCCTCGGGCGTAGTCTCCTCCTCGTCGTCGTAGAGGTCGCTCGTCCGGTAGAGGACGTTCGCGAGCTGTTTGCTCTCGCTGGTCTCGCCGCGGACGTCGTCCGCGATCTCTCGCAGCCGTTCCACGCGTTCGGGATCGGGCTCGAACCCGTCCGTCCCGACGGGACCGTCCCCTTCGTTGTCGTCGCCGCCGTCGGTCATCGGTCGGGCGAGGCGGCCTCGTTGCGCCGGCCCTGAGAGACGGCCTGCCGGTGGACGATCCCGGTATTGTTAGCGACGTTTTCGGTGATCGTCCGGAGGGCGTCGCTGGTCGCGTCGCCGTCTTTCAGCACCGTCGGCTCGCCGCCGTCGCCGCCCTCGCGGACGGCGGGGTCAAGCGGGATCGAGCCGAGGAAGGGCAGTTCGTGTTCCTCGGCGAACGATTCGCCCCCGCCGGAGCCGAAGATGTCGTGTTCGCCGCCGCAGTCGGGACAGGCGAACGTCGACATGTTCTCGGCGATCCCCAACACGACGGTGTCGTGTTTGGCGAACATCTCGAGGCCCTTGCGGGCGTCGTCCAGTGCGACGTCCTGTGGCGTCGTGACGATGACCGCGCCGGTGACGGGCATGGTCTGGAGCATCGTCAGCTGGGTGTCGCCGGTCCCCGGCGGGAGGTCGACGACGAGGTAGTCGAGGTGGCCCCACTCGACGTCTTCCGTGAGTTGGGTGATGACCTTGTGGACCATCGGGCCGCGCCAGATGACGGGGTCGTCCTCGCCGGTGAGAAAGGCCATGCTCATCAGCTTCACGCCGTACTTCTCGGGGGGGACCAGCGTCTCGTCTTCGGTGGCCATCGGCGGCTCGTCGGCGTCGAGCATCCGCGGGACGTTCGGGCCGTAGACGTCGGCGTCAAAGAGGCCGACGCGGGCTCCCAGTTGCGAGAGACCGGCCGCGAGGTTGACCGCGACGGTCGACTTGCCGACGCCGCCCTTCCCGGAGGCGACGGCGATGACGTTCTTGACGTTCGGCAGGACCTGGTCCTCGCTCGTGAGGTCGTCGCGGTCCGGGACGCTGGCGGTCAGGTCCGGCTCGAGGCCCGCGTCGGTCAGGATCTCGCGAACGTCGGCGGCGATGTCGCTCTCGCTGGGGGAGTAGGGAGCGCCGAGTGCGAGATCGATCGCGACCTCGTCGCCGTCGACCGTGATGTCGTTGACCAGTCCGAGCGACACGATGTCGTCGCCGAGTTCCGGATCCTCGACCGTCCGGAGGCGGTCGCGAACGGCGGCTTCGTCCATGTCGATAGGTTCGTCCGACGCTCGAAAAGGGTTGTGTTCACCGGAGGAGAGCGTCGCCGCCGGTCTCGTGAGATCGACGGCACCGGGGAGCGGTCGATCGCGAACGGGTCACTTACCCGCGATTCGCCTCGAACCACTCGACGGCGAAATCGACGAGCGGCCGCTGGGCGAGCAGCTTCGCGTCGCCGACGCCCACCCGGCCGGCTTCGAACGCGGCCGGGCGGGCGCGTTCGAACGTCTCGCCGCAGTCCGGGAAGTCGCCGTCGTCGATGTCGAGGTCCTCCCACTCGACCCACTCGCGTTCGCCGTCGACGATCACTGCGCTGGCGTGGCTCGTCCGCTCGAGGTCGATGTCCGCGCGATACTCCGCGAGGTGGAGCGAGGTGTTCGTCGCGTGAGTGGTACCGAGAAACAGGACCCGGCTCTCGAGCTCGTAGAGCCGGGCGAGCGGCGACGATTCGCCGAGCGAGTCGTCGTACGGGTGCTCCTCGGTAACGAACTCGGCGTCGGCCCCCCACGCGGCGAAGGAGTGTTGCGGGTGGGCGCTCCGGCGGACACCGGGATACGAGCGGAAACACTCGGGGATGGCTCCCATCCCCTGGGTCGGCGTCGCGGCGGGGCGATACGGCGGCATCTCCTCTCGAACCGTGTCGTACCAGGAGTCGGGGACCGGCGGGGACCCCATGTTCGTGGGGTCCCTGTTGCCGGGCGAGTGCGTCGGCATCACGAGGGTACCCTCCTCGCCGACGACGCGCTGGAGGGCGTCGACCACGGCAGGAGCGCCGCCACAGACCCATCCCAGAGAGGACAGCGAGCCGTGGACAAGCACCGTCTCTCCCGCCGTCACGCCGAGGTCGCGGAGGTCCGTCGTCAGCGACTCGACCGTGATCGGCTCCGACGATCGCGCTTCGGGAAGCGGGTCGCTCATGGGCCGACGTGATCGGGTCGCGGCATAAGTTTCGTGGCGAAACGGCCCTCGAGCGCGCCGCTCGACGCGATCACCGCATGAAGTCGAACCGCGGCCCGCCGTAGGTCGGCGGCTCGGGCTCGAGTTCGACCCCCTGCTCGTAGCGGACGAAGTTCAGGTAGAACGGGCGGCCACAGCCCTCGACCGGTTCGCCCTCGAGGTCGGTGACGGGGCCGTCCTCGCCGCAGACGAACTCGATCCCGTCGGCCGACTCGCGGTCGGGGTCGTCCGGGCTCGCGTACTCCCAGCCCGGCTGGCGGACCTTCGTGACCGACCGGTCTGCCAGGTCCGGCGGTCGCTCGAGGCTGACCATGGCGTTGCAGTGGGGACAGGTGTAGCGGACGGTGACGGTCATGTGACGGCTAGGGGGTGGGGGAACCTATACCGTTCGCTGCGGTCGGGCGCGGTCCCGAACGGTTTACCCGATCAGACGCCGATGGACGCCCATGACCGAGTTCGACCCCGAGAAGTTCGAGGAGAAATACGTGTACTACTTCGAGGAACTCGAGGCGGCCTACTCGGAGGCCTACCAACAGCTTCACGGTCAGTACGACTCGGCGATCCTCAAAGCGATCGACCGGAAAATACTGAGCGAAAGCGAGCCGTTCTACGAAGGGAACGGTGAATTCCGCGTCGAACTCCCCGACAACCCACGGGAGCGAGTCGGCTCGGTGGGCGACCGCGAGGGGTTCGACACCGTCCTCGAGGCGCTCGTCGCCCGGATCGAAGCCGAGTTGCGCCGCCAATTTGAGTTCGGCGAAACCGAGTGACGGCGAGGCGAGGACGACGCAGGAGTTCGCCTGAGAGTACCCGGAACACCTTTGGCGCTGACGGGAAACCGTGTAGGTATGATCGACGAGACGGCCGAGGAAATTCGGGAGATGCAGACGCACAGTTCCTCGGTGGTTGCGGTCCGCGCCGCCCAGGCCCTCGAGGAGTTGACCGAACGGGAGTTCGCCACCGTCGAGGAGTACGTCCGCGCCCTCGAGCGCAACGGCTCCGTGCTGCGGGGGGCAAACCCCTCTCACGCCTCGCTGCAGAACGCGGTTCGGGAGGTCGTCGACGACGTGGCCGACGCCGATCTCGACAGCGTCGAGGACGCCCAACGGCTCACCAGCGAGACGATCGACGCGGTCGTCTCGCGGATCGAGTCCGGCAAGCAGTTGGCGGCCGAGAACGCCGTCGACGTCCTCGAAGACGGCGCGACGCTTTTGGTCCACGACTACTCCTCGACCGTCCAGGCGGCCCTCGAGCAAGCGACCGACGCGGGCAAGACCGTCGACGTCTACGTCACCGAGGCCCGACCGCGGTATCTCGGCCGCAAGACCGCGCGGGAACTGGCCGCCATGGACGGCGTCGACGCGACGCTGATCACCGACGGCGCACACGGGATCTACCTCGCGGAGTGCGACCGGGTCGTCGTCGGCATGGACTGTATCGTCGAGGACACGCTGTACAACCGGGTCGGAACCTTCCCGATCGCGTCGACGGCCGACCGGCTCGACGTGCCGGTCACGGTCCTCGGGGCGTCCTCGAAGATCGTCTCCGAGGGATTCGTCTTCGAGAACGAACACCGGTCCAGCAGCGAGGTAATGGCCGAACCCGCCGACGGGTTCGCCGTCGAGAACCCCGCCTACGACGCGACCCCGGTCGACCTCCTCGAGAGCGTCGTCACCGACGAGGGGTGCCAGGAGTTGTGAGCCGCCTCGACCGATAGATCGGTCGACCCGTCAACACGGTCGACAGTCGCGGCCGCGTGACGACAGCCTATACCGCTCTCTGACGTACGGTCCGTATGCGTCTCGTACAGGTATTCGTCCCCCGAGGCGAGCTGGACCGCGTCCTCGAGACGGCGGACGAAGCCGGTGTCGATTACAGCGTCGCCCGGGATACGGACCGCGGCGAGTTCGAGGCCGTCGTCTCGATTCCGCTTTCGCCGTCGGGCGTCGAACCGCTGCTGTCCGCTCTCCGAGACGCGGGCCTCGACGAACGGTCGTACACGGTCGTCACGGCGGCCGAGGTGATCGTCTCGAGTCGAACCGACGCCGTCGCCGGGCCGGCTTCCGGGACGCGGATCTCGCGGGAGGAACTCCGGGCGCGAGCGGCCGACCTCGCGCCCGCGGCGTCGACGTACTTCAGTCTGCTCGTCGTGAGTACGGCGATCGCGACGGCGGGACTGTTGCTGGACTCGGCGGCGACGATCATCGGCGCGATGGTCGTCGCCCCGCTGATGGGGCCCGCACTCGCGGCGAGCGTCGGCGTGATCGTCGACGACGAGTCGCTCGCGACACGTGGCGTCGTCCTGCAGGGGGTCGGGCTGGTCGTCGCGATCGCGACGGCGGCGCTGATCGGGTGGGGGCTCAGGGGGACGGTGTTGCTCCCGCCGGGGTTCGACATCACGACGGTACCCCAGATCCACGAGCGGATCACGCCGAACGTTCTCGCGTTGTTTCTCGCGCTGGGCTCGGGCGTGGCCGCCGTCGTCAGCCTCACTCGGAACGTCGGCTCGGTCCTCGTCGGCGTCGCGATCGCCGTCGCGCTCGTTCCTCCCGCCGCCACCGCGGGGCTCGGAATCGCCTGGGGGAACCCGGAAGTCGTCGTCACCGCCGGGACGCTCGTTCTCGTGAACATGCTCTCGATCAACCTCACGGCGCTGTTGCTGCTGTGGGCGTCCGGCTACCGACCGCACCGGACCGCGGACATCGATCGCGTCTACGGTCGCCTCCGCTCGCGAATCGTCGTCCTCCTCGTGGCGATCGTCGTTCTCTCCGTCGTCCTCGGCGGCGTCACGTACGGGACGTACCGTACTGCCGCCGTCGAACACGATGCGAAGACCGAACTCGAGGCGATGAGCGACGAGGGGCGGACGGACGGGACCGGCCTGTCCTTCCGTGAGAGCGACGTCGACTACGAACTCGTCGACGTCTACACCGGCGATCGGCCCGTCATCACCGTTCTCGTCGAACGGCCGCCGGGCGAGCTGCTCCCGGGCGACTTCGCCGACGACGTCCGCGACCGGCTGGCGTCGGCGGTCGGCGTCGATCTCGAGGTCGTCGTCGAATTGGTCGATACGCAGCGAAGCGGCTGAGGGGACTACTCGCGCTCCCCGAACGTCCGCGGCGAGCCCTCGGTCGGGGCCGCCCACTCGACGGCGTTGTGCAGGACGCGCCGAACCCTCTCGTCCTCGTAGATCGGATACGTCTCGTGGCCCGGCCGAAAGTAGAAGATCCGACCGTTTCCGCGCCGATAACAGCAGCCGCTGCGGAACACCTCCCCGCCAGCGAACCAGCTGACGAACACCAGTCGGTCGGGCTCGGGCACGTCGAACGGCTCGCCGTACATCTCCGTCTCGGGGAGGGCGATCGATTCCGCGAGGCCGTCGGCGATCGGATGGCCGGGATCGACGACCCAGAGCCGCTCCGCCTCGCCGTCCTCGCGATACTGGAGGCTACAGGATGTCCCCATGAGTCGCTTGAACGGCTTCGAGTAGTGAGCCGAGTGCAGCGGGACGAATCCCATCCCCTCGAGGACCCGTTCCTGCACCCGATCGACGACCCGGTCCGTCACCTCGTCGTGGGCCTCGTGGCCCCACCACAGGAGGACGTCCGTCGCCGAGAGGGCCGCGTCGGTGAGCCCGTGGTCGGGGTCGTCGAGCGTCGCGGTCCGGACATCGTGGTCGTCGGCGAGCGCCTCGGCGATCGTCTCGTGGATGCCGTCGGGGTAGACCGTGGCGACGGCGTCGTCCGTCCGTTCGTGGCGGTACTCGTTCCAGACGGTGACTGCGACCATGGCCGCTCTCCGCTCCCCGGCGGCTTATACTGCCGGCCGTTCCGGAAAGGCAGGAACGATCAGATATTCGATACACATTCGGCTACCACACAGTAATAGCATAGTAAAACACGAATATCCGAAAAACTGCATAGATTAATCGGTCACAACCCTTATTTCGATCGCCGACCGCCACTCTCTATGGAACGGGATCGACCACAGACACCATCGAAACGACATTTTTCTCACTGCGGGTCGTTCGCCGATGCGACGCAATCGGGGGTTGAACGATGATCGGCGGCGGGATCGGGGTCGGCATCGTCGGCCTCGGCGGGATGGGAACCCTCCACGCGCGAAGCGTCCGCGATCTCGGCGCTGACGTCGTCGCGGGCGCGGACCTCGTCCCCGAGCAGCGCGACCGCTTCGCCGAGGAGTTCGGCGCGCGCACCTACGAGACCCACGACGATCTCCTCGAGGACGCGGCGGTCGACGCCGTCATCGTGACGACGCCCAACCGATTCCACGAACCCATCGCCGTCGCGGCCCTCGAGGCCGGCCGCGACGTCCTCGTCGAGAAGCCACTCGCACACACCCTCGAGAGTGCGGAACGGATCGCCGAGGCGGCCGCCCGCGCGGACGGGATCTGCATGGTCGGCTTTCACAACCGTCACGCCGCGTCGATGGCCATGTTCGACGAACAACACGCCCGCGGTCGGTTCGGCGATCTGACCCACGTCGAGGCCGACTACGTCCGCCGGCGCGGCGTCCCCGGACCCGGGTCGTGGTTTACCGATGCCGAACTCGCCGGCGGCGGTGCCCTCATCGACATCGGCGTCCACGCGCTCGATCTGGCCCTCTATGCGCTCGATTTCCCCGACATCGCCGAGGTCAGCGGCGTCACCCGGACTACGTTCGGGACCAGCGAGGAGTACGCCGACCCCGACGGCTTCGGTGACAACTGGGACGCCGAGGCAGAGACCTACGAGGTCGACGACTCCGTCAGCGCCTTCATTCGGACCACCGACGGGCGGACGATCTCGCTCGAGGCCGCGTGGGCGACCAACCGCGAGGAGAGTATGACATGTACAGTCCGCGGCACGGAGGCAGGTGCCCAGTTCGAGATCGGCAACACGGACCTGCGGATCCTCGAGTCCGGTACCGCCGGCTCCGACCACTACACCGACGTGGAGATGACCGGCGATACCGCGATGACCGGGTACGCCGAACAGGACGAGCAGTTCCTCGAGGCCATCGCCGCCGGGACGACGCCGGAGTCGAACACGATCGAGGAGGCCCTGACCGTCCAGCGGGTCATCGACGCGATCTATCGCTCGAGCGAACGCGGCCGGTCGGTGACGCTTACGGAGTCGACGCTGACGGACGACGAGGTCGAGCGGGCGACCCGACTGGAGTGATCGGCGCGGCCGTTCTGCGGTCCGCTTTCGGCGGTTAGCATCGTCCGTCGGTCGGACGTGCCGGTTTCGATAGGCGACGCAGTCGCGTCGCGAAACGACGACGGTCGTCGGACGGACCCCGAGACGAGTCGCTCGAGAGCGGACGCTCCGTGCCGGTAAAAACAGTCAAACAGCCCGTTTCGCCCGCGACTAGAGGACGTCGTCGAAGTCGTGGTGGCCGTGGATGTCGACGCCCTCGTCGGTGATCTCACAGAGGAAGACACCGTTGCCGGAGCCGGTGTCGCGCTCGACGGCGGACTTGATGCCGCGGGCGGCGACGGTCTTGGCTTCCTCGGTGGACATGTCCGGCTCGTAGGCCTGCTCTAAGTGCCCGTAGGCCAGTTGCATCCCGGAGCCGGTGACGGTGTAGTCGTCTTCCATGACGCCGCCGGCGGGGTCGATGCTGTAGACGTGGCTGCCCTCGTCGTCGACGCCGCCCAGGATCGGGTGGATGGCGAAGAACGGGCCGCCGCGAGCGAAGTTGCCCGCAAGCGTCGCCAGCGCCTCGATGCTCATGTTCTCGCCGCGGCGGGCTTCGTAGAGGTTGACCTCGGCTCGAAGCGTCGAGATAAAGGACTGGGCACCGCCGACGGAGCCGACCAGCGTTAGCGCCGCGGTCGGGTGGATCCGTTCGACCTTCTGGACGTTCTTGTTCGAGACGAACCGCCCGCCGAGACTGGCGCGCATGTCCGTCGCGATGACGACGCCGTCGGCGGTCGAGATGCCGATCGTCGTCGTTCCCGTCTTGTTGACGTTCTCGAGATCGGCCTGCGTGAGATCGTTCTCGGGGAGGGAGCCGACCTCGGGCTCGTAGGGGTTCGGCTCGTCGGCCAACTGCTCGACCGTCCGGGAAAAATCGGAGTCGTTCGTGGGCGTATGCATTGACCGACATCTACGGCCGGGACGATATAAAACACCGGCGGTCACAACCGTCGTTTCCGCTTTCGACGACGGGTCGAATCGACACCGCGGACGGCGACTCGGGGTCGATGCCGACGGCTCGTCGACGGATCAAGCGTGGGAAAACGAGCGACTCGAGTCGGGTCGTTAGCGCTGTGCGGATTCGTACGCCCCCTCGACGGACTCGATGAGGCGGTGGATCGGGAGGGTGAGGCCGGCCTGGCGGGCGGCGATCGCGAGTGGCATCGCGACGATGCCGATCACGATACAGAGCTGGTACAGTGCGAACAGCGTCGCATGGTACGCGCGGGATATCATCAGCGTTCGTCCGTCCCCAGACGGAGCCCATATATAAGTCTTCGTGAAAATAGAAAACCATAATGATAGTAAACTAGCTATTGGGTCGACGCCTGCATGCGATTCAACTATAGTTTCTGCGAAGACAACTCGAGGCGCACTCGAGTCGATCTACGGGTATGTCGGGGGGAATCGATCGGGTGATTTCCCGTAACTTATGGGAATAATGCGATTCACGTGCGCACGATCGGGTCCGGGCCGAGCGGGAGCCGTCGCCGGCGACGAGTCCCCGATCGGATCCGATCGAGGACCGCCCCGAACGGCCGCGGATACCGACGCCGACGAACCGCAAGACAGGAAACCCCCCGGAACGACCACCACGTATGGGCAATTATCTCGTCGCGATGGAAGCGGCATGGCTCGTTCGTGACGTCGAGGAAATCGACGACGCGATCGGTGTCGCCGTCAGCGAAGCCGGGAAGCGACTCAACAGCGAAGACATGGACTACGTCGAAGTCGAGGTCGGCGCGACGGGCTGTCCCGCCTGTGGCGAACCTTTCGACTCGGCCTTTATCGCGGCCGACACCGCCCTCGTCGGGCTCGCGCTCGAGATGGAAGTGTTCAACGCCGACGGCGAGGAACACGCCTCCCGAATCGCGAAAAGCGAGGTCGGCGGCGCGCTGCGGGACGTGCCGCTGTCGGTCGTCGAGGTCGCCGAAGTCCCCGAAGACGAGTAGCGACTCGCGGCGCGGGCTCGAGCGACCCAAAACCCTTTCTATAACCCGTAGTTATTGTTCCGTATGGAGCTTCCGACGCCCGCCGACCTGCGCCAACGGCGTACCGACCTCGGACTCACCCAGAGCGAACTCGCCGAGACGGCCGACGTCTCCCAGCCGCTGATCGCCCGCATCGAGGGCGGCGACGTCGATCCGCGGCTGTCGACGCTCCGGCGGATCGTCAACGCCCTCGAGACGGCCGAAAGCGACGTCATCCGTGCCGAAGACCTGATGAACGAGGCGGTCGTCAGCGTCTCCCCCGACGATCCGGTCAGCGAGGCTGCCCAGCGAATGGAAGAGGAGGCCTACTCCCAACTGGCGGTGATTCAGGACGGGATTCCGGTCGGCTCGATCAGTCAGAGCGACCTCGTTCACCTCGACTCCGAGGACCGAGACGAGCCGATCGAACAACACATGAGCGAGAGCTTCCCGACCGTCTCGAAGGACGCCACGCTGGACGAGATCAGCAACCTGCTCGAGCATTACAAGGCCGTGATGATCACCGAGGCCGGCGAGACCGTCGGGATCATCACCGAGGCCGACGTCGCCGCTCGCCTCTCCTGACGGCCCCCTCGAGTCCGGATCGATACCGGGTCAGTTGCATCGAACATCGACAGGCAGGCAGTTCAGCCCGTATCGTAGTTCCAGACGGATCGGAATCAACATGTGATATTTCCGGTCCGATCGACTACCCTCTCGTAGGACGATGGATCACTACGACCGGCTGCTCGTGGGCATGTTGGCGTCCCTGCTCCTCGGGGCCGTCCTCGGGCTGTATCTGTCCATCGACGTTCGGTACGGCCTCCTCGCGGGCGCGCTGCTGTCGACCGGGTTCCTCTGGGACGCGATCGTTCGCCGGCCGCCGGTGCCGACGGCAGAGCCACGATACACGGCGGCGATCGTCCTCTGGCACGGGGCCGTACTCGCCTCGCTCGTCGCTAGCGTGTAGTCTCGGCTCGCGGGATCGACGGGATCGATTTAAGCGACGCGACCGCGTTCGCTGATTCATGTACGATTCCGTTCTCGTTCCGACCGACGGAAGCGATCACGCCGCCCGAGTCGCCCGTCACGCACTGGGGCTCGCGCGGTGGTTCGACGCGACGGTCCACGTCCTCAGCGTCGTCGACGTGAGCGCTACGGGCGGCGTCTTCGACGCCGGCGGCGTCAGTCCGGCGTTCGTCGAGCGCCTCGAGGACGACGCGGCCGACGCGATCGAGCGGATCGAATCGATGGCCGACGACGATCGGGTTCGGTCGGCGGTCCTGAAGGGCAGTCCGGCACCGACGATCCTCGAGTACGCCGGGGACCACGATATCGACCTCATCGCGATGGGGACCCACGGCCGAACGGGCGTGAGCCGCTACGTCACCGGCAGCGTCACCGAACGCGTCGTCCGCCAGTCGGACGTGCCGGTGATGACCGCCCGCGTGACCGACCGAAGCGAGTGGACCGGTGGCTACGACGAGATACTGTTACCGACCGACGGCAGCGAGGCGGCTGCCGCCGCGATCGACCACGCGCTCGCGATCGCGACGCGGACGGACGCCCGCGTTCACGTCGTCAGCGTCGTCGACGTCACCACCGTCGCGGGCAGGCCGACCATTCTGGCTCCCAACGATATCCTCGCCAAGTTCGAGTCCGACGCGGAAACCGCGGTCGAAACGGTCGCCGCGGCGGTGCGGGACGCGGGACTCGACGTCGTGACACACGTCCGGAAAGAGATCCCGTCGCAGGGCCTCCTCGAGTACGTCGACGACCACGACATCGACCTCGTCGCGATGGGGACTCACGGTCGGACCGGGGTCGATCGGGTCCTCCTGGGGAGTACGACGGAACGGTTCGTCAGACGCGCGCCCGTCCCGGTCCTCGCGGTCGGCCCGGACGCCGACGGCGGTTCGAACTGACCAACCGTCGGGGGAGCCGAGCTCATACGGTTTACTGTCAGTACCGGTGTCCCCGTGACCGTCCTGGGGAACTCCGGGAAACAGTGACACTAATCCGTATCAGGCGTGGCCCGACACCGGCACCGGCTCGTACGGCTCCTCGAGGTACGCCAGCTCCGACTCCGAGAGGTCGATCTCGAGGGCTTCGACCGCCTGCTCCAGGTGTTCGACGCTGGTGGTGCCGACGATCGGCGCGTCGACCCAGTCCTTGTGGAGCAGCCACGCGAGGGCGATCTGGGCCATCGTCGCGCCCCTGTCGGCGGCGACCTCGGCGACGCGCTCGTTGATCTCGCGGCCGCCGCCCTCGCGGTAGGGGTGTTCGTACAGATACTCCTCGGTCTCGCCGCGGGCCGTCGCGTCGATCTCTTCGTGGGGCCGGGTGAGATAGCCCCGCGCCATCGGCGACCACGGAACCACCCCGACGTCTTCCTTCTGGCAGAGGGGTAGCATCTCCCGCTCTTCCTCGCGGTAGACGAGGTTGTAGTGGTTCTGCATCGTCTGGAATCGCTCGATGCCGAGCCGATCGCTCGTCCGTAGGGACTCGGCGAACTGGTGGGCCCACATCGAGGAGGCCCCGATATAGCGGACGTGGCCCCGACGGACGGCGTCGTCGAGCGCCCGCAGGGTCGTCTCGACGGGCGTGTCGTAATCCCAGCGGTGGGGCTGATAGAGGTCGATGGTATCCATGCCGAGGCGCTCGCGGCTGGCCGCCAGCTCCTGTTCGATCGCCTTCCGCGAGAGCCCGCCCGAGTTCGGGTCGTCCTCGCGCATGCGGAAGAACCCCTTCGTGGCGACGACCGCCTCGTCGCGACGACCCTCGAGGGCCTCGCCGAGGATCCGCTCGGACTCGCCCCGCGAGTACATGTTCGCGGTGTCGAAGAAGTTGATCCCCAGATCGATCGCCCGGTCGATGATCTCCTTGCTCGCCTCGTCTTCGAGGACCCACTCGCGCCAGTCGCTCGAGCCGAAGCTCATACAGCCCAGACAGATGCGGCTGACCTGCATGCCGGTCGACCCGAGGGTGGTGTACTCCATACCGACGCTACGAGAACCGACCGGAAAACGGTACGTGGTGCGGCAAACGACACCACATCACGTGGCAGCGTCGTTTTCAGCGGCGAAATCGTCACCGACCGAGCGCCGCTGGCGGCCGAACACGGCGATCGAGCGACGGATCAGCGGCGAGCGTCGGCGTCGCGGTCAGCTACCAGTGCCCGAACAGCCGCTGGATGACAGTGCGGTCGCTGGGCCGTTCGGCCAACAGGACCGAGCTGTCGACCTCGTTGACGACGTCCATGTGCAGCGAGTCGCTCATCAGCCGCGAGATCACGCCCTCCTCGGTCGCGCCGATGAGGACGAGCGTGTGATCGCCGGCCTGTCGGCAGATCGCGCGTTCGACGTCGCCGGAGTCGTCGACGACGAACTCGGCGTCCTCGAGGTCGCGGTCGGCGGCCCACTCGGCGAGGAACTCCTCGCCGCGCTCCCGGTCCTCGGGGCCGGCGACGACGTGTTGCAGCGTGATCTCGGCATCGGATTGGTCCCGGAGCGTCCGCGCGACTTCGGCGCTCAGATCCGAGTCCGGGCCGCCGGCGGTCGGGAGCAGGATCCGGGAGGCGTCTAGGTCCCGATCCTTGAGGATGAGGAAGTCACAGGGGAGGTTGCTGGTCAGTTCGTCCATCCGGCCCTCGGCGCGACCCTGACCCCACGGCCGGTCGTCGCCCCAGCCGAGTACGACGAGGTCGGCCCGTTCCCGTTCCGCGGTGTCGAAGACGTCCTCGAACGAGCGATGCGAGACGACCGTCGACGTCTCGAAGTCGACGTCGTAGGAGGCCGCGCGCTGCCGGACGGTCTCCATGCGGTTCTCGGACTCGGAGACGATCCGTTCGGTCTGTCCCGCGCCGTACCGCATCGACGACCGACCCGGCATCTGGACGATGTGGACGGCGTGGACCGTCGCGTTCTCGTGCCCGCTGGCCAGCCGACAGGCCAGATCGACGATCGTCGACTCCGTTCGGGGGTTGGCGATCGGCACGAGGATCCGATAATCGCCGTTCTCGCTCGCGTGGGCCTCCGCGGTGTCGATCAGCGGCACGTACGAGCGACCGACGTAGCTGCCGAACAGCCACTCCCGGATCGAGAGTTGGCGGTCGGCCCCCTCGAATCGGGCCGACTCGAGGCGGTGTTCGCTGGTCTGGAAGTAGTTGACGACGGTGACGAGGACGATCCCGCCGATGGTATTCCCGAGTAGGACCGGGAGAACGAAGTCGGTCATGCCGACGAGAACGGCCAGTTCGCCGGCGAAGACCATGTACAGCATCTCGGTAAAGGAGACGACGACGTGGAACAGGTCGCCAAGCGGGATCGCGAGGAAGGCCATGTAGACGACGACAAGCCGCGAGATCGTATCCTGAGAGGCGTAGACGATCCAGACGACGCCGGCGACGATCAGGCCAGCGAAGGCCGCCTTCGAGAACAGCGTCCACCACGGCGTCTCGACGCCGTGTCGCGCGAGGTCCATCGCCGCGGCTGCCGAATCGTCGTCGAAGACGCCGCCGTAGGAGAGCGCGAGCGCGCCGAGCGCGCCGCCGGCGAAGTTGCCCGCGAGGACGATCGACCAGTGGCGAAGCAAGGCGGGGATGCTGGCCAGTCGCTCGAGGGCCAACGTGACCGGCGGCACTGTGTTCTCCGTGTAGAGCTGGTAGCCGCCGATGATGATGTAGATAAAGCCGAGCGGATACAACAGTTTGCTCAGTATCGGATGGCCGTCGGTCGACGCCGTCAGCGTGGCATACAGCAGGAACGTGATCGTGATGGAGAAGCCGGCCGCGAGGCCGCTGAAGAACAGTTCCCGCCCCCCCGAGGTGACCTCCTCGTCGGCGGCCGCGACGATCCGCTGGAAGATCTCGTCGGAGGAGAACCGGTCGCGCACGACCGCACCGACGGCCGGAGCCCCACTTCTGGACCGTTCGACCGCCCGGCGGACCTGCTCTTGCTCCGACGAGTCGTCGGTCCTCTGTCCCCTGCCGGGCGGCTCTCGGTTCGGCCGTTGCCGATCGGGAGGGTTCGAATCACTCATTACCGCATACGCATTCGGGAAGCGACTAATCGTTTCGCATCTCTCACCGGTGCCGTCGGACGGGACCGGCGATTGACTCCGTTGATCAGAGCGACTCCGGCTCGAGGCGGCCGACGCCGCGTTGCAGCGCCACGAACGCGGCGATCGCGAGCAGGCAGTAGCCGGCGAGCAGCCCCCACGTGGTCGTCGTCGGATTGCCGATCGCGAACTTCGCGACGGTGTTTGCGGGGTGTTCCGGGAGGACCGTCGCGACGACCAGCGCGCCGACGGTGGCCATGGAGTAGAGCAGTTGCGCCTGCCGCCTGTCGGGTGCCCACAGCGCGACCGCGACGCCGCCGGTCACCACGAGCAGGGACAGCGCGGCGACCAGCACGACGAGCGCGACGGGGCCGGCGATCGCCGTCCCGTTGACGGCGAGCAACGCCAGCCAGGCGATCGCCTGCAGCGGTGCCAGCGCCGCGATCGCGAGGAGTTTCGCGTCGATCACCTCGGCGAGCGACGGCGGCGCGACCCGGAGCAACTCGAGGGTGCCCCGCTGGCGCTCCTCGATCAGCGAGTCGACGGCGATCGAGCCGCTGATGAACACCGGCAGGAAGCAAAGCAGCGGCACCAGGATCGTGTAGGTAAAGCCGACGTACGGGCTGGCCTCGATCTCGCTCGGCACGGGGACCGGCGAGCGCTCGAGGCGGCCGGCGTCGGCGTTTCGCTGGCGCTCGACGCGTTCGACCTGCTGGAGGGTGTCCCGCAACTGGACCACGAGCAGGGTCGTCCGAATCCCCTCCTCCGGGGCCGTCACCCTGACGCTGAGCCGGCCGTCGTCGTTCCTGTTGGCGTCGAGAACGGCCGAAACCGAGCCGGAGTCGAACGCCTCGTAGGCCGTCCCGCGGTCGTCGAACCGCTGGGCGGTGACGCCGTCGCGGTCGTTCGCGACCGACAGCAGCGTCTCGGTGTCGTCGCCGGTGACCGCGACGTCCATTTCGTAGCCGTCGACGGCACCGGGATCGTACAGCGAGACGAGTCCGACGACCAGAAACGACGAAAAGGCCGCAATGAACAGTTGAATCGCCAGCGCCAGGATAATCGTCTTCTCGGAGCGCAGCGAGGCCAGTTCGCGACGGGCGATCGCCCACCGGGCCCGCCGGCTCGAGCCGGTGTCGACCCCATCGTCGGCCCGCGTCGGCGGGTTCGGGCCGCGCGGGTCCGCGTCCCGGTCCCGACCGGAATCGTCGTCACGCGACAAGGGTCAACACCCCCAGGTTGTACGCGACGTGAACGAGCGTCGCCGCGAGGAAGCCGACGGCGTAGCCCGTCCGCCCGCGGCTGGCCCCGACGGCCGAGGGGACCGCCGCCACGACGTGCAGGGCGAGCGGCGCGAGGAACACGACCGCGAGCAGCAGCGGGTCGCTCGAGACGGCCGGGCCGAAGGCGGCCGTCCCGACCGGCAGGTCCGGGAGGCCGACGAACTGGACGACGTGCGTGACCTTCTCGCCGAGGAAGAAGCCGGTCCCCGAGAACGCACCGAGGACGACGGCGGTACGCAGGGTGGCGTCGAACCGCGAGCGGGCGAAGCCGGCGTAGACGCCGACGCTCTTGGCGAGTTCCTCGATCGCCGCGGCGGCAACAACCATGGCCGGTATCGCGACGGTCTCGGGGACGGCAAACAGCAGCGCGACCGAGAGGAGTTGGCCGACGAAGACGAAGGGGATAAAGAGGATCGACAGCAAGGCGACGCTCCGGCGGCCGCGGAGTCGGTTCGCGACCGCGTCGAGAACCTTCGCCGGGATCGGCTTCTGGGCGAACATGTCCTCCTCGCGGTAGACGCCGACCCCGAGCAGGAACAGCACCGCCGCACTCAGGTAGAACGGTCCCGTCGAGAACAGATACTCGCCGAGCCGAACCGACTCGTTCTGTAAGTCCATCACGATCAGCGTCAGCGGAGAGATCAGCGCGATCGGGTTCGAGTCGGTGAAGATCGCCGGCACGAACGTGTACGTCGTCAGGAAGACGCTTATCGTGACCGTCACGAACGTGAGTTCCTTGAACGAGCGGGCGAACATCGCGCCGGTAAACGACGCCGCCAGGAAAAGCAGGGCGATCGGGACGGCCGCGGCGACCGCGAGCTGGCTCCCGCGGACACCGACCGTGATCGCGACGACGATCCCGACGAGTCCGAGCAGATACGGCAGTGTCTTGCCCACGACGATCTCGCGGCTCGAGGCCGGCGATACCAGGAGGAGTTCGCCGCGGCGGTTGACCCGCTCGTCCATGATCGTACTCCCGTAGGCCTGAATTACGAAGTTCATCGGCACGACGAACAGGAAAGCGAGCACGAGCGAGTCGAAGGGGAACGGCGGCGCGAGCGAGCCTGGCGTCCCCGGCGCGCTCGAGGCTCCCGAATCGCCGCCGACGTTTGGCACCTGTAGGCGGTCGTCGCTGCCGCCTTCCGTACCGCCGTCGACGTCGTCGGTCGCGGGCTCGTCCCCGTCGCTGTCGTTCCCGCCGCCGTCGGATCCGCCGCCATCCCCGTTCGTCCCGTCGGCGGTTCCGTCCCCGTCACCGCTCGTCCCGCCCGCGGTCGTCCCGCCGAGGTCGCGGTCCTGATACTCGAGGGAGACGAGGACCGGGTAGGCCGCCGCCCGGTCCGACTCCCGATCCATCAGGTTCGCGTTGTACGTCTCCACGGCGCTCCGGAACCCGTCGTAGGCCGCCTCGCCGTTCGGGCCGTCGTGGGCGATCCGACCATCTCTGGTCACCACCACGTCGACGGTCGCGTCCTCCCGAAGCGCGATAGTGTCGGCGTTCCCATCACCGGATTCGGCCACGACGTCTCCCAGTGGAACCGGGCGGAACTGCTCGCTCCCGACCGCGACGTCGTGGTACCGACTGTCCTCGGCGACGCCGACGACGTAGATCTCGCGCTCGAGGCCCAGCCCCTCGTCGGCGACCGAGAGGCCGGCGGTCCCGGCCGCGAGGACCAACACGACGAGCGCGACCGCCGTCTTCCGGTCGACGGTACCCGCGCTGGAGGTGACCTCCCAGCGGGCGATCCGGCCCGTGCGTGCGATGGATTCGCGGAGCCGTCCGAGTCGCTCGACGAGCGCGTGGCGGCCGTCGCTCACGCCTCCGTCTCCTCCGGTTCGCTGGCCACCTCGAGGAAGATCTCCTCGAGGCTCGGGGTCTTCGTCTGGATGTCGGTCACGCGGCCGCCGCCGGCCTCGACGGCCTCGCGAACGGCCTCGACGGCGGCCATGTCGGGGACGACGTGGCGGACCTGGCCGTTCTCCTCGGTGGCCGCGATCGGCGAGTCGGCGGCCGCCGGCCCGTCGCTACCGTCGGCCGTCGCGTAGACGTGGTACTCGGTACCGCCGTGGGCCTCGCGGATCGCCTCGAGCGTACCGCGGGCGACGATCCGGCCGTCGTTCATGATGATGAGCCGGTCGCAGATGCTCTCGACGTGAAAGAGGTTGTGCGCGCTGAAGACGATCGTCTTCCCCTCGTCGCTTAGCTCCCGAGTGAACTCGATGATGTAGTTGGTCGTCAGCGGGTCCAGTCCCGAGGCGGGCTCGTCGAAGATCAACACGTCGGGGTCGTTCACGAGGGCGCGAGCGATCGCGACCTTCCGCTGCATCCCCTTGGACATGTTGCCGATCCGTCGCTCCCGGTGTTCGAGATCGAGCCGGTCCAGCGTGTCGTGGATCCGCTCGGCGGCCGCGTCCGCGGGCACGTCGTAGAGGTCCGCGAAGAACTCGAGGTAGCCGACGGCGGTCATCTCCTCGTAGAGCGGGGACTCCTCGGGGAGGAAGCCGAGTCGGCGCTGCATCTCGCGCTCACCCGGGGTGTGGCCGGCGACGACGGCGGTGCCGGCCGTGGGTTCGATCAGCCCGGCCAGCATCTTCAGCGTCGTCGTCTTGCCCGCGCCGTTGGGACCGACGACGCCGAAGACCTCGCCGCGTTCGATGTCGAAGGAACTGCCCTCGACGGCGACGAAGCCGCCGTACTCCTTCCGGAGGTCGTCCACTTCGAGTATCGCCATTCGTTACGCCGACGGAGGGGGCCGCCCCAGTAAAGTCTAGTGGCTGGCGACAGTCAGGTCCGACACCAGGTCGGCGAACCGTCCGAACTCCCATTGTCGTCGACGACGTAGAACCACCAATGACTCGAGTCCGAACCGCGACGACGCCGGACGGCCGCCGCCTCGAGGTGTCACACGTCCTCTCGGTCCCCGCGGCCGAGGCCTGGGACGTCCTCGTCGACACGACCCGCTGGCCGGAGTGGTCGCCGCTGGTCAACGGCGTCGAGGCGACCGACCGGCGACTCCGCCCCGACACGAGGGGACGGCTCCGCGTGCCGGGCGCGTGGGTACCGTTTCGAATCACGTCGCGTACGGAACGGCGCTGGACCTGGCGCGTGACCGGGATTCCCGCCGCCGGACACCGCGTCGATGACCTCGGCGAACGGCGGTGTCGGATCGCGTTCGAACTCCCCGTCCACGCCGCGGGGACGGTTCCCGTCTATCTGCGGGCGCTGGAGAACCTCGAGACGCTGCTCGAGGACGAACGGACCGCTCACTAGTACGAGCAGGACAGACCGTCCGCCGATACTCAATCGTCGGCGGTGTACGCGCCGCTGCGGTGTTCGATCCGGTGTACTTCGAGGACCCCCTCTCCACGATCGAGGACGCAAGCGAGGCGATACTGCCCGACTCGGAGTTTGGAGAACGGACCGCCGGTCAACGGTTCGAGGAAGTCGTCCGGCGTCCGTCACGCCGAATCCACGACATCGTCGAGTTTCGAAACGATACGGTCCTGGACGCGTGACTCGAGTCCGTCGAACTGGTCGGCGGCTCGCGGGGTAAACTTCCTGGTCCAGTCGTCGTTACTCGGCATCCTCGTCCCGCCCCATCATTTCTACGACGTCCTCTCGAGAAACTAACTCCGCGCTTCCCGACCGAAGTTCGTGTTCGCTCGCCGCGATCTGTTTCCACCCTTCCCGTGAGAACTCGGGGTGTTTCACCGCATCGCGAGCCGCATACCGAAGGAACTCGCTCCGAGAGTTGAATCCCTGTTCTTTCCACGTCGTATCGATGTCCTCGAGGAACGCCTCGCTCAGCCGGAGATTGATCTGCACCGTGTTCGGCCCGTTATCCCCGGCCCCGGTATCAGCGTTCGACATACACGAATGCTTTACGTACGTGTGGATATATCCTCTCCCTCTTCGTCGTCCGTGTTCGGTCCGGCTGTAGATTCGGAGTCGAGACCGAGACGCTTACCGAACGGTGGTCGCGGTACCTGAGAGAAAAGTTACTACTGAATACTCGGTTATGGCGGCCGTTCGAGCGAGAACCGATCCCCGGTTCGGGCGTACCGGCTCCCCGCCAGCCGGCCGAGGGCGTCGATCTCGTCGACGTCGATCTTCCCGTCGGTCGTCACCGACTCTTTCAGGTGAACGTGTTCGACTTCGCCCAGTACGAGCGTCGAGCCGCCGACGTCGACGAGGTCGTGGAGGTACACTCGAATGCGACCTTCGCGCCCGCGACCCGCGGCACGTCGACCGCGCTCGAGGCGGCGCGCTCGAGGCCGGCGTGGTCGAACTCGCTTTCCGCGGCCGGCAGCGTGGCGCTGGTCTCGTTCATCGCTTCGGCGAGGTCCTCCGTGACGAGATTGACGACGAACTCGCCGGTGTCGCGGGCGTTCCGGGGCGTGTCCTTGAACCCGTCGGCCCCGTCGACCGGCGCGAACAGCAAGACCGGCGGATCGACCGACGCCACGGTGAAGAAACTGTACGGCGCGAGGTTGTCGACGCCGTCCCCGTCCGTGGTACTCACCCACGCGATCGGCCGCGGGACGACCGCACTCGAGAGGATTCGGTACAGCGAGCCGTCGTGGTCGGTAGCGTCGATCTCGAGGGCCGCGGAATCGTCGCCCCCGGCCGTTCCGTCGTCGGTCATCGCCGTCTCACCCGTCGGGTCGGCGTCGGCGCTGCCGATAGCCGCGCGCAATCGACTAACACAATGATACCCGATTCGGATCCGAACTACTAAAACGGTTCGCGACGTAGTCGTCGATACTCGATGGCATCTCAACGACCTGAAACCCGCGAAGAGGACGATAGCGCCTGTCCCGTGATCGCCTCCCTCGAGCAGATCGGCTCCCAGTGGCGACTGGCGGTACTCCACGAGCTACTGGACGGCGAACAGCGCTTCAACGAACTCAAGCGCTCGACGGGCGCGAACGCCCGCACCCTCTCGCGGGTCCTCGACGATCTGGGGGAGATGGGCTTCGTCGAACGACGCATCGAAGAGGACGCCCCCGTCGCCACCTTCTACAGCCTCACCGACAAGGGCGAGTCCCTCGAGCCGGTCTTCAGCGAGATCGAGTGCTGGGCGGGCAGCTGGCTCGAGGAGAGCGCGCTCGAGGCGTAGGTCCGGACGGCGAGGGCAGCGCGGCGGTTTTCGACGCGATCACTCGTTGGTCTCGAGTTCGACCAGCTCGAGCGACCGATCGAGGTGACAGACCTCGTGTGGCGGCTCGCCGACGATCTCGGCGATGCGGTACTCCTCGTCGAACGAGACGCCGTCGGGGTCGCAGTACTCGTGGCTCGGACACTCGACGTAGGGACAGGGGCCGGGGAGGCTGGTCTTGCTGCCGGCGAAGGCGCCCTTCGTCGTGATGTTCGCGCGCACGGAGACCGGCTCGACCTCGACCGCCCGAACCCCGCCGTCGTGCATGGCACACTCGAGCGTCTGGGCGTTCTCGCGGATCGACGTGATCTGGTACTTGGTCCCGGGTGAGAGATTGAGACATTGACTCCGGTACGGACAACCGGCACAGGCGTCGGCTTCGCCCTCGTAGATGAACTCGGTCCCCGGCTCGGTCAGCCGGGACCCGACGAGCGTAACGGTCGACATAGTAACCGATAGTTGCCACTGGCGGTTAAGGGTCACGTCCCGAAGCGGCCGCGACGGCCCGGTTGCTCACCGCCTCGAGAGCTGTTCAGTCTCCGCCCCCGTCGCCGGTGAGGTCGTCGAGTCGCTCGAAGTACTCCTCGCGGGGAACCTGATACAGGTCGCGGTAGTCGATCTCGCCGTCGTCGAACCGCCGGGCGAGTTCGATCGTTTTCTCGAGGGCGGCTTCCCGGGTCGGGTACCGCAGCGTCTCGTCCAGCGAGACGTCGGGCTCGAGATAGAGCGTGACGAACCAGTCCGCGGTGTCGGCGGTGTCGCCGGGGTGAACGCCGGGCCGTCGGGTTCGCTTGCCGTGGGTGAGATACAGCGTCGGCAGACACGCCGCGGGAAAGTCCGCGGCGTCGAAGACGTCCGGTCGGTACGCCAGGACGAGCCGGCCGTCCTCGCCCCGACTCCAGACCTGCCAGGCCTCGGGGAGTCGCGAGTCGATACCCCCGTCGTCAGCGGCCGAATCCGACATGGCTTCCGGTAGGGACCCCGCCCCTAAATCCCCGTCGTCGCGGTGGCCGGGAGTGCGGGTGACCCGGTGAATCGACGCGACCGCGAGCTGGCGCGCGCGAGCCCACGCTGCCTGTGCAGGCTGGCAACTTATGTCGCAATCGTCCGAATGTGGTGTATGATACCTATGCCCAATATATGTTTCTGGTAAAAATCGCGCGGAAAGAGGTTCTGACAAATACCTTTTGGGGCTAAGGTTAAGTAGCTGGATTACTCACTCATTAAATACTATCGGTATCCGATCGCCGGATCGATCCACTCCGCGCCCGTCCCCGGCGCACCGTTGCTCGACCCCCACACGGTGTTGCACAACGAAGAGTGATGATAGGTGACAAATGACACGCTACGACGCCGCCCACGAACGGAGTACGCTCCCCGAGCGTCCCTCGAGGAGCCCGACGAGTTCGACGCTCGCGTCGGGTACAGCGAGGCGACGGATTCCGACGGTTCGGCCGCGAGACGCCTCGGCTGGTCGAAGACGTCCGCTTGCGCTCCGCGCGATCACGGACGACCGCGAACGGGGGGACCCCACTCAACGATACCATGACCGGTGACATCGAGACACTCGAGCAGCTCAGTACCGATTACAAAGAGTCGATGCCCGCGGACCTGCGGGAGACCAAGTCCTTCGACTGGTACCTCGAGGAGGTGTACGAAGACCCGAAGGTGGCCCGCAACGCCCATCAGCGCGTCGCGGACATGTTCGACTACTACGGCACCACCTACGACGAGACCGAAGGGATGGTCGAGTACCAACTCGCCAGCGAGGATCCGCTCGGTGGCGGCGAGAACACCTTCTACGGGAAGGTGATCCACCAGTCGATCCACGAGTTCGTCAACAAGGTCAAATCGGGTGCCCGCCGGCTCGGGCCGGAACGGCGGATCAAGCTCCTGCTGGGGCCGGTCGGCTCCGGGAAGTCCCACTTCGACAAGCAGGTCCGGCGGTACTTCGAGGACTACACGCTCCGCGAGGACGGCCGGATGTACACCTTCCGGTGGACGAACCTCTGTGACGTGATTCAAGACCAGGACCCGGCCGACGACACGGTCCGGTCCCCGATGAACCAGGACCCGCTCGTCCTCCTGCCGCTCGAGCAGCGCCAGCGGGTCATCGACGACCTCAACGAGAACCTCGATGCCCCCTACACCATCCAGAACGAGCAGGCGCTCGATCCCGAGAGCGAGTTTTACATGGACAAACTGCTGGCGTACTACGAGGACGACCTCCAGCAGGTCCTCGAAAACCACGTCGAGATCGTCCGCTTCGTCGCCGACGAGAACAAGCGACAGGGCCTCGAGACCTTCGAGCCCAAGGACAAGAAGAACCAGGACGAGACCGAACTCACCGGCGACGTCAACTACTCGAAGATCGCCATCTACGGCGAGAGCGACCCGCGCGCGTTCGACTACTCGGGTGCCTTCTGTAACGCGAACCGCGGTATCTTCAGCGGCGAGGAACTGCTCAAACTCCAGCGGGAGTTCCTCTACGACTTCCTCCACGCGACCCAGGAGCAGACGATCAAGCCCAAGAACAACCCCCGGATCGACATCGACCAGGTGATCGTCGGCCGGACGAACATGCCCGAGTACAAGGACAAGAAAGGCGACGAGAAGATGGAGGCCTTCAACGACCGCACCAAGCGGATCGACTTCCCCTACGTCCTCTCCTACGAGGACGAGGCCAGCATCTACGAGAAGATGCTGAACAACGCCGACGTTCCCGACATCAACGTCGAGCCACACACGTTGGAGATGGCGGGCCTGTTCGGCGTCCTCACGCGGATCGAAGATCCCGACACCGAGACCGTCGGGCTGCTCTCGAAGGCCAAGGCCTACAACGGCGAGATCGACGAGGGCGACGACATCGACACCAAGAAGCTCCGCGAGGAAGCCGAGCAGAAGGCCGAGATCGGCGAGGGCATGGTCGGGGTCTCGCCGCGTTTTATCGGCGACGAGATCGCCGAGGCGATCATGGACTCCAAACACCGCCAGCGCGGGTTCCTCTCGCCGCTGACCGTCTTCAACTTCTTCGAGGAGAACTTAGAGCACCACGGTTCCATCCCCGAGGACAACTTCGAGCAGTACTACCGCTACCTCGAGACGGTCCGCGAGGAGTACAAGGAACGGGCCATCGAGGACGTCCGCCACGCGCTGGCCTACGACATCGACGAGATCCAGCGCCAGGGCGAGAAGTACATGGACCACGTGATGGCCTACATCGACGACGACACCATCGAGGACGAGTTGACGGGCCGCGAGCAGGAACCCGACGAGACGTTCCTGCGGTCGGTCGAGGAGAAACTCGACATCCCCGAGGACCGCAAGGAGGACTTCCGACAGGAGGTCTCGAACTGGGTCTCGCGGCGCGCTCGCGAAGGCGAGGCGTTCAATCCCCAGGACAACGAGCGCCTGCGCCGCGCCCTGGAACGCAAGCTCTGGGAGGACAAGAAACACAACATCAACTTCTCCGCGCTGGTGTCGGCCAACGAGTTCGACGACGACGAACGCTCCGCGTGGATCGACGCGCTGATCGAACAGGGCTACTCCGAAGGCGGCGCGAAGGAGGTCCTCGAGTTCGCCGGCGCGGAGGTCGCCAAGACCGAGATGGAAGACTAACATGACCGGCAACGAGTACGTCACCGAGGCCGACCGCGCCCTCGAGGAGACCTACGAGGAGCCGATGAGCCTCGCGGCGTACGTCGATCGGCTCTTCGAGAACCCACAGATCGCCTCCCACGCCTCGAAGTACCTCCTCGAGGCGATCGAGGCCGCCGGCACCCGCACGGTCGTCGAGGAGGGCGAGGAGAAAGAGCGCTATCGCTTCTTCGACGATCCGCACAACGACGGCGAACACGCCATTCTGGGCAACACGGAGGTCCTGAACGGGTTCGTCGACGACCTGCGATCGATCGCCGCGGGCCGGGCGAAAGACGAGAAGATCATCTGGTTCGAGGGGCCCACGGCGACGGGCAAGTCCGAACTCAAGCGGTGTCTGGTCAACGGACTGCGCGAGTACTCGAAGACGCCCGAGGGCCGGCGGTACACCGTCGAGTGGAACATCTCGACCGCCGAGAGCGGCGAGCGCGGACTGAGCTACGGCGACGACGCCGGCGCGAGCGCCGCGGACGAACAGAACTGGTACGAGAGCCCCGTTCAGACCCACCCGCTGTCGGTGTTCCCCGACGGCGTCCGAGAGGACCTGCTCGCCGAACTGAACGGCGAACTCGACGATCACGTCCCGATTCAGGTCGACGCGGCGCTCGATCCCTTCTCCCGGGAGGCCTACGACTTCCTCGAGGAGCGCTACCGCCGGACGGGCGAAGACGACCTGTTCTCGGCGATCACCGACGAGGACCACCTGCGCGTGAAAAACTACGTCGTCGACATCGGACAGGGCGTCGGCGTCCTCCACTCCGAAGACGACGGCCGACCCAAGGAACGGCTCGTCGGCTCGTGGATGCACGGCATGCTCCAGGAACTGGACTCGCGGGGCCGGAAGAACCCGCAGGCGTTTAGCTACGACGGCGTCCTCTCGCAGGGCAACGGCGCCCTCACCGTCGTCGAGGACGCGGCCCAGCACGCCGACCTCCTCCAGAAGCTGCTGAACGTCCCCGACGAGCAATCGGTGAAACTGGACAAGGGCATCGGGATGGACGTCGACAGCCAACTGCTGATCATCTCCAACCCCGACCTCGAGGCCCAGCTCAACCAGCACTCGGATCGGAACGGGATGGATCCGCTGAAGGCGCTGAAACGCCGCCTCGACAAGCACCGATTCGGCTACCTGACGAACCTGAGCCTCGAGACGGAGCTGATCCGGCGGGAACTGACCAACGAGACGGCGGTCTGGGAGGCCGAGAGCTACGACGAACTCGCCGACCGGATCCGCGCGCCGGTGCGGGTGACGATCAAGGGCCGCGACGGCGAGACGCGGGTCCAGGAGTTCGCGCCCCACGCCATCGAGGCGGCCGCGCTGTACGCCGTCGTCACGCGACTGGACGAGGAGAACCTCCCGAACGGGCTCGACCTCGTCGACAAGGCGCTGATCTACGATCAGGGGTACCTGCAGGAGGGCGACAGCCGCCGCGAAAAGGATGAGTTCGACTTCGACGACGACGGGAACGACGGCGATCACGGCATCCCGGTCACGTACACGCGGGACACGCTCGCGGAACTGCTCCAGACCGACCGCGACCGCCACCACGCCGACCTCCCGGTCGAGAACGTGGTCATGCCACGGGACGTCCTCAACGCGATGGTCGAGGGGATGGTCGACGCGCCGGTGTTCTCGACGGGCGAGCGCTCCGAGTTCGAGAACCGCGTCGTCCCCGTGAAAAACTACGTCTACGACCAGCAGGAGTCGGACGTCATCGAGGCCATCATGTACGACAAACGCGTCGACGAGGAGACCGTCGCCGAGTACGTCGAACACGTCTACGCGTGGGAGACCGAGGAACCGCTGTACAACGACCGCGGCGAGCGGGTCGAGCCGGACCCGCTGAAGATGAAGCTCTTCGAGATCGAACAGCTCGGCCGGTTCTCCGAGAGCGAATACGACGGGAACCAGCCTCGCGAGAGCGTCCGGAACTTCCGCCGCGAGAAGGTCATCACCTCGCTGAACCGCCACGCGTGGGAACACCGCGACGAGGACTTCTCGGTCGAGGACGTCGACCTCACCGCGATCCCGGTGATCAAGACCGTCCTCGAGAGCCACGACTGGGACGACGTCGAGCGCACCTTCGAGGACTTCGATCCGCGACAGTGGAGCGACCCGCCGAGCGACACGCAGACGGCGGCAGTCAAGGCGAACACGATCGAAACCATGGTCGACCTCTTCGGCTACTCGGAGGCGTCGGCCGAGCTAACCAGCAGACACGTCATGGGACAGGTGAGTTACAGATGGGACTGAGAGACGACCTCGAGCGGTTCCGCGAGGTCGGCGAGGAACGGCGCGAAGACCTTGCCGACTTCATCCAGTACGGCGACCTCGCGGGGAGCGGCCCCGGCGAGATCAACATCCCGGTCAAGATCGTCTCGCTGCCGGAGTTCGAGTACGATCGGCGCGATCAGGGCGGGGTCGGCCAGGGCGAGGACGGCACCCCCGACGCCGGCCAGCCGGTCGGCCAGCCCCAGCCACAGCCGGGCGACGACGACGGCGACGACGGCGAACCCGGCGAGGACGGCGGCGACCACGAGTACTACGAGATGGACCCCGAGGAGTTCGCCGAGGAACTCGACGAGGAACTCGGACTCGACCTCGACCCCAAGGGCAAGACGGTCATCGAGGAGAAAGAAGGTCCGTTCACCGACCTCACGCGGACGGGCCCGAACAGCACGCTCGACTTCGAACGGATGTTCAAGGAGGGGTTAAAGCGCAAGCTGGCGATGGACTTCGACGAGGAGTTCCTGCGGGAACTGTGCAAGGTCGAGGGGATTTCGCCCCGCGAGGTCTTCGAGTGGGCCCGCGGCGAGAACCTCCCGGTGTCGATGGCCTGGATCGAAGAGGCCTACAGCGACGTGCCCGACGACGAGCGGGGCAAATGGGCCTCGATCGAGGAGGTCGAGGACAACGTCGAACGCGAGAGCGTCCAGCAGAAGATCCGCCGGGAAGGGATCCAACACGTCCCCTTCCGCCGCGAGGACGAGCGCTACCGTCACCCCGAGATCATCGAGGAGAAAGAGAAGAACGTCGTGGTCGTCAACATCCGCGACGTCTCCGGCTCGATGCGCGAGAAGAAACGCGAACTCGTCGAGCGCACCTTCACCCCGCTGGACTGGTACCTGCAGGGAAAGTACGACAACGCCGAGTTCGTCTACATCGCCCACGACGCCGACGCCTGGGCGGTCGAGCGCGACGAGTTCTTCGGCATCCGGTCGGGCGGCGGGACGAAGATCTCGAGCGCGTACGAACTCGCCCAGCAGCTCTTAGAGGAGTACCCCTGGAGCGACTGGAACCGCTACGTCTTCGCGGCGGGCGACTCCGAGAACTCCTCGAACGACACCGAGGAGCGGGTCATCCCGCTGATGGAGGAGATCCCGGCGAACCTCCACGCCTACGTGGAGACCCAGCCGTCGGGCAACGCGATCAACGCCACCCACGCCGAGGAACTCGAGCGTCACTTCGGCACCGACGCCGACGACGTCGCGGTGGCCTACGTCAACGACCAGTCGGACGTGACCGACGCGATCTACGACATCCTCTCGACGGAGGGTGAGACCGATGAGTAAACGCAATTCCAACGCGGACCGCTTCCGCAAACAGGCGATCGCGGGCGACCTCGAGGAACCGGTCTCCGAGGCCAGAAACCTCGCCGAGAAACTCGGCCTCGAGCCCTACCCCGTGAAGTACTGGATCATCGACTACGACGAGATGAACGAACTCATCGCCTACGGCGGGTTCCAGAGCCGATACCCCCACTGGCGGTGGGGCATGCAGTACGACAAGCAACAGAAGCAGGGTCAGTACGGCGGCGGGAAGGCCTTCGAGATCGTCAACAACGACAACCCGGCCCACGCCTTCCTGCAGGAGTCGAACACGCTCGCCGACCAGAAGGCGGTGATCACCCACGTCGAAGCCCACTCTGACTTCTTCGCGAACAACGACTGGTTCGGCATGTTCACGAGCGGCCGCGCCGACGAGGATCAAGTCAACGCCGCGGCCATGCTCGAACGACACGCCCGGGCCATCGACGAGTACATGGCCGACCCCGACATCGACCGCGCCGAGGTCGAGAAGTGGATCGACCACTGCCTGAGCCTCGAGGACAACATCGACCAACACCAAGTCTTCAGCCGCCGGCTCGACGTCGACGGGCCGGCCGCGGAGATCGACGAGGACCTCGCCGAGAAGCTGGACGAACTCGACCTCTCCGACGAGATCAAAGGGGAGGTGTTCGACGCGGAGTGGGTCGAGAAACTCGAGGACGAGGAGATAACGGGCAGCTTCCCCGAACAGCCCCAGAAGGACCTGCTGGCGTTCGTCCGCGAACACGGCAAGCAGTACGACGAGGAGGCCGGCCGCGGCGTCGAGATGGAAGACTGGCAACGCGACGTTCTCGATATGATGCGCGCGGAGGCCTACTACTTCGCCGCCCAGAAGATGACGAAGGTGATGAACGAGGGGTGGGCGAGTTACTGGGAGTCGACGATGATGACCGACGAGGCCTTCGCCGGCGACGACGAGTTCCTCAACTACGCCGACCACATGGCCAAAGTACTCGGAGCCGGCGGACTCAACCCTTACAGCCTCGGCATGGAACTCTGGGAGTACGTCGAGAACACGACCAACCGACGGGAGGTCCTCGAGGCCCTGCTGCGCGTCGAGGAGACCTCCTGGCGCAACCTGACCGACGTCGTCGACTTCGACGACGTCCTCGAGCGGCTCGAGCCGCCCGACGCCCTCGAGACCATCCTCCCCGACACGCTCGACCGACTCGAGGAGCTGCCCGACGAGTGGGTCGACCGGGAGGCGCTCGAGCGGGCTCGCGAGGGCGAGGTCGACGTCGAGAAGTATCCCTGGAAGGTCCTGACCTACGAGGGGCTAGCGCGACGGCACTACTCGCTGGTCAAGCGCCAGCACCGTGGCTTCCTCAAGCGGGTCAGTCAGAACGACCTCGAGCGGATCGGCCGCTATCTCTTCGACGACGCGCGGTACGACTCGGTCGACGAGGCGCTCGCGGATATCGACTACGCGGCCGGCTGGGACCGGCTGTTCGACGTCCGGGAGAGTCACAACGACGTGACCTTCCTGGACGAGTTCCTGACTCAGGAGTTCATCACGGAGAACAACTACTTCACCTACGAACACTCGCAGGCGACGGGGCAGTTCCACGTCGCCAGCGACGCCGCCGAAGACGTCAAGAAGAAACTGCTCCTGCAGTTCACCAACTTCGGGAAGCCGACGATCGCGGTCTACGACGGCAACTACAACAACGCCAACGAACTGCTGCTCGGCCACCAGTACAACGGCGTCATGCTCGATCTCGACCAGGCCAAGGAGACGTTGAAGCGGATCTTCGAGCTGTGGGGTCGGCCGGTGAACCTGCTGACGATCGTCAAGGAGATCGACGAACACGACATCGAGGTCGCGAAGCGGCGCAATCGCGAGCCAGAAGCCGAAGAGCAGGGCAAACTGATCCGGTACGACGGCCAGACGATGACGACCGAAGACGTCCCCTGGGAGGAGGTCGAACACCTCGCGGCCGACGACGTGGACTACGACACGAAGCCCGACGAGTGGCTGGCCTGAGACGGGCCGCTGTCGGACGACGACGGACCGGCAGCGCTCGAGCCGGCACCGGTTCCGAAGCTCGCCCGCAACGGCCCGTCGTCCGGCGAACGGGCGATCCCGTCGGCCAGAAGGCTTTTATCGACTTTCTCCGATGGGCCAGACACGATGGATGGGGATGGGGGCGAGGGCGTCGAGCCCCGGGGCCGGGGAGCCGCCGGGATCGACCTGCCAGCAGTCCTGACGCGACTCGACGGAGCGCCGAGCGAACAACGAGCGGCGGTCCGCCGGATCCGTACCGCGATCGACGAGCGAGACGGGGCGGCCGGCTGTGCCCCGACGGTACCGAAGCTCCGGTCGTTGCTCGAGCAGTCCGAGATCGACTTCCGCGGGACAGTCGCCGCCTGTCTCGCCGATCTGGCGGCCGAGGCACCGACCGACGTCGCGCCGTCGACCGGGTCGATCGTCGCCGTCGCCCGCGAGGCACCCGATCGGCCGATGACCGGCGAGTTGCTCCGGTGTCTCGCGGCCGTCGCGGCCGAGCGGCCCGATGTCGTCGTCGGTCACGCCGCGACGATCGCCGACGTCCTCGAGCGGCGATCGGGCTACGACACCGACGGCCTCGACGCGCTGGCCCACGTTTCTCGGATCGATCCGCCGGCGCTCGAGCCGGCGGTATCCGTGTTGAAAGGGGCGCTGTCGGCTGATCCGGCCGAGAACGGCCGGCCCGCACTGCGCGCGCTCGGGCGACTGGCACGGTCGGAGGGTGATCCCGGCTCGCTCGAATTCGTCTCCCACGCCGCGGCGCTCGTCGATCACGGGAACCCGGACGTCCGACACGAGGCGATCGGTTGCCTCGGCGACGTGGCTCACCACGACCCGACGGCTGTCGAATCGGTCACCGCGGAGCTGGGGGCGGCGCTTTCCTGTGACGATCCCGATACCCGGGCCGCGGCCGCGGTCACGATCGCCCGCATTGCTGCCCGAACCGAGGCCACGATCGGTCCGGTCCGCCGCCAGTTGCTCGCGTTGCTCGCCGACGACCACGCGCACGTCCGGGCGAACGCCTGCGTCGCACTGGGACACGGGGGCGTCGAGGCCGCCGAACCGCGACTCGCCGACCTCGCGAGCCGAGACCCGGCACCGAACGTCCGCGACCGGGCGTCGTGGGCCGCGGGCCAGTTGTCGTAGTCCGCGTCGGAACCGAAACCGAGCCCTTTCTCGCAGTCGTAGGCCCGTCCATGACGTTTACCGTCGAAACGGACGACCGGCTGACGACCGTCGACGTAACCGACGCGATCGCTGCGTCGGTCCCGGACGACTGCGAGTCGGGCACCTGTACGGCCTTCGTCGAACACACGACGGCCGCGCTCGTCGTCCAGGAGAACGAGCCGCGGCTCCGGGGCGACCTCGAGTCGTTCCTGGGGGACCTCGTGCCCGACTCGGGGCACGCACACGACGAATTAGATGGCAACGCGGACTCGCATCTCCGGGCGGGGCTGCTGGGCCCCGACGTGACGATTCCGGTCGCGGACGGCGAACCGGCGCTGGGGACCTGGCAGTCGGTGTTGCTCGTCGAGTGCGACGGGCCGCGAACGCGGACCGTCTCGGTGACGACGACCGAGGCCAATAGTAGCCACTGACAGCCATTGCACACCTGATCGTGCGATGTCGTCGCGATCAGTGTGTGAATCGTTTCAGTGGCTACTGTACCGTATCGGCGAGCGAGTCGGTCGGCGGCCGTCATTCGCCCGCTACACGTCGATCGGCCGATCGGCCGAGACGTAGTCGACGCCCCGCCGATCGAGCAGGCGCGCCGTCGGTGCCCGCTCGACCGTCCAGGCGTGGACCTCGAGATCGACCGCCGTCGCCCGCGGGACGATCCCGGTCGCCAGACACCGAACGCGGTTCGCGCCGAGGGCGGCACAGTCGAGTTCGACCGCCGTCGTCACCGGCGTCTCGAGGCGGTGGCTGGTCAGCAGTCCGATCGGCTGGCTCGGATCGCGCTCGCGGATCGTTCGTAGTTCGTCGAGCAGAAAGGAGGTAACGACGACCCGGGCGGGGAGGTCGGCCCGGTCGATGGTCGCGAGAACGTCGGCGGCGAGGCCGCGCTCTTTCAGTTCGATGTGGACTTCGACCGCGGGCGGGACGGCCGCGAGCATGGCGGCGAGCGTCGGGATCCCCTCGCCGGTCCCGCAGACGGACCGTTCGGCGAGCGCCTCGAGCGGAAGGGACGCAACGGTACCGGTGCCGTCGGTGGCCCGGTCGATCGTCTCGTCGTGAACGACGACGAGTTCGCCGGTTCCACAACGTCGCACGTCGAACTCGACGGCGTCGGCGCGGTCCGCCGCGGCGCGGACCGCACCGATCGTGTTCTCGGGCGCGACCGCGGCGAACCCTCGGTGGGCGATACAGTGCATACCGGTCGATCGTCGCCCAGCGGCTTCAGTCGGTCGCCGGGTCGCAGCCGTCGGATCCGCGGAGCGTCATCGGGTCCGGTCCAAAGCACTTAGCAAGTATCGTTAAGAGAACTGCCTGACTAGCTGGGAACGACCGTTGGACCGGGCGGGACACCGGCGCCCGATCAGTTCTGATCTACGCATGAGAGGCCAACGTGACGACGCGGTCGACGTCCTCCTCGTCGCGGACGACGACGAGACGACGAGACGTATCGCAGCCGAGTTCGACGCCGTCGCCGTCGAAACGTCGGTCCGGGTCGTGACCGACGGGACCGAGGCGCTTCGGATCCTCACCGACTCGCCGGCCGACCCGGATCTCGTCTTTCTGGATCGGTCCCTATCTCGAACCGACGGTCTCGACCTGCTCGAGGCGCTCGCCGACGAGGCGGTACTGGGACGGCGTCCCGTCCTCGTGCTGGCCCGGCCGGGGAATTCGGCGGCGATCCGCGAGAGGTACCGACTCGGCGCGAACGCCTCCCTCGAGAAGCCGAGGGACGCGATGGGTACACCGAGCTGGTCGAGGCGGTCGCGGACTTCTGGTTCAGACGCGGCCCTGCCGGCGGGCGACGGTTAACGGAACCTATAGTAGCCGTTGAAAGTCATTGTACATCTGCTCGCACGACAGCGTTGCGAGCAGTGTGTAACTCGTTTCAGCGGCTCCTATAGCGTGGATCGACGCCGGTCGCAGCCCCGCCTTTGATGCGACCGGGCCACGCACCTACCGGTATGTCACCCGACACCGACTTCGAGGTCGACTTCGCGGGGACCGTCGCAGTGATCACCGGCGCGAGCGGCGCGCTCGGCAGCGCCGCCGTCGATCGCTTCCGCGAGGCCGGCGCGACCGTCTGTGCGGTCGACGTGATCGCGCCCGACGACGAGGACAGCCTGCTCGAGCGCGACCCCGCCGACGAACCGGCGCTTCACTTTTACGAGGCGGACCTGACCGACGAGGACGAGGTCGCGGCGTTGATGGACGCGATCGTCGACGATCACGACCGGATCGACCACCTGTTGAACGTCGCCGGGACGTGGCGCGGCGGCGACCACATCGAGGATACCGACCTCGAGGAGTTCGACCTCCTGCTGAACGTCAACCTGAAGACGGCCTTCCTCGCCGCGAAACACGCCCTGCCCCACCTGCAAGAAACCGAGGGGGCGATCGTCGGGATCAGCGCCCGTTCCTCCCTCGAGGGCGGCGAGGGCGACGGCCCCTACCGGATCACGAAGGCCGGCATCCGGCTGCTGACGGAGACGTTGGCCGAGGAGAACCGCGGGACGGTGCGGGCCAACTGCGTCATGCCGAGCGTCATCGACACCCCGATGAACCGCGAGATGATGCCCGACGCCGACCACGACGAGTGGGTCGACCCGCTCGAGATCGCCGACGTGATGGCCTTCCTCTGTAGCGACGCCGCGGCGGTGACGAGCGGGGCTGCTGTGCCAGTGTACGGCGAGGCCTGATCGGCGAAAACGGACCGCCGATCAGCCGAGGATACCGCTGATCGCTTCGTACGCACCGATCGCGTTCAGTCCGAGGATCACGACCAGCGTGACGACGACGGGCACTCGGAGGGCCCAGATCCAGGCCGTTCCCCACCCGCCGAGGTTTCGGATCCCCTTGCCGAGTTCCTCGAGGCCGATGTCGGTCTGGACCCAGCCGATGTAGATGGATAACAACAGTGCTCCGAGGATGAGCAGGATGTTGTTAGCGAGTTCGTCGTAGACCGTGAGCCACGAGAGGCTCCCGTCGTACGCGACGGGAGCGCCGACGAGGAATATCGCAGTCCCGAGAAGCAGCGTCGCCGGGACGCGGTCCACATCGCGTTCGTCGATCAGGTAGGAAACAACGACTTCCATGATACTGATCGCGCTCGAGAGCGCCGCGATGGTGACGGTACCGAAGAAGACCGCCCCGAGAACGCTACCGAAGGGAATGTTGCTAAACGCCTGCGAAAGCGCGATGAAGATGAATCCCGGACCGTCGCCGATTGCGACGATGTCGGCGACGGCGAGGTCGCCGGAGAAGAGGACCGGGAACGCGACGAGGCCGACGGTGAACGCGATCGCCGTGTCCAATCCGACGATGATGACGGCGTCTTTGGCGAGGTTACGATCCTCTCCGAGGTAGGATGCGTAGGTAATCATCACGCCCATCCCGAGCGAGAGCGTGAAGAACGCCTGTGCGGCTGCTGCGGGTAAGATATCCGTCCAGTTCGCGGCGATCGTACCCAGATCGGGCGAGAGGTAGTACGCGTAGGCTTCACCGGCACTCGAGAGTGTGCCGGCGTAGACCGCCAGTCCGACCAGGAGGATGATGATCGCGGGAACCATCAGCTTCACGGAGAATTCGATACCGCGCCGGATCCCGAACCCGACGACGGCGATGACGGCCGCCATGAAAATCGCGTGTGTGAGGACCGACGTCATTCCCCCGGTCGTCGCGCCGAACTGCGCCGCACCGTCTGCGGCGTAGTTCCCTTGCAGTCCGTAGACGGTGTACTGCAAAACCCAGCCAGCGATGACGCTGTAGTACGAGAGGATAACGAAGCCCGCGAGGACGAACACCCACCCGATCCGCTGCCACGAACCCGTGCCGATCTGCTTGAGCGCGCCGACGGGATTCCGATCCGTGTACCGGCCGACGGTGAACTCGACCAGGATCACCGGGAACCCGATGACCGCGATCAAAGCGAGGTACACGACGA
The DNA here is from genome assembly GCF_001953745.1 of Natrinema saccharevitans. Taxonomy (NCBI): domain Archaea; kingdom Methanobacteriati; phylum Methanobacteriota; class Halobacteria; order Halobacteriales; family Natrialbaceae; genus Natrinema; species Natrinema saccharevitans. Next base: position 1,955,292 of record NZ_LWLN01000001.1, on the reverse strand, counting down.
GGAACGCCGCGCCGCCGAACTCGCCGACTTGATACGGGAACCGCCAGACGTTACCCAATCCCACTGCACTGCCGACCGCGGCGAGGATGAACCCCGCTCTCGTTGCCCATGTTTCGCGTTCTGCCATGGTTTAACCCTTTCTCACCATCCCTTAAAACCTTACATTCGAGGACTATATTCAGTATTTTCCGCTTTCAGTGTTATCTGTCATAATTCGTCCCGTATTTATTCACGAATCGAAACGTATGATACGGAATACCTGTTCACAATGGGAAGATAGTTCACACCAAGCGGTCGTCACTCCGGCCGAATCGAACTCTCGGCCGCGACCGAGCGAAACTACGGCCGGTCGGCTGCCGTCCCGTGTGATACGACAACACCCGAACCCTCATGGGAAATAATACGAGTTACAGAACGTTTTTTATTCCGGTGGCCGTTGCCACGGCCAATGAGTCGCCACGGGAGGGTTTCCCTATGACGATGGAAGACCGCATCGACGAACTCGAGGAGCTCCGCGAAGAGGCACGCAAAGGCGGCGGCGAAGCGCGGATCGAGAAGCAACACGACAAGGGGAAGATGACCGCCCGCGAGCGGATCGACTACTTCCTCGACGACGGCACGTTCACGGAGTTCGACCAGCTCCGGACCCACCAGACGAGCCAGTTCGGGATGGAGGAGAAGAAGGTCCCGGGCGACGGCGTCGTCACGGGCTACGGCGAGGTCAACGGGCGAACGACGTTCGTCTTCGCCCACGACTTCACCGTCTTCGGGGGGTCGCTCGGCGAGGTCTTCGCCGAGAAGGTCTGTAAGGTCATGGATATGGCGATGGAGGTCGGCGCGCCCGTCATCGGGCTCAACGACTCCGCCGGGGCCCGCATTCAGGAAGGCGTCAAGAGCCTCGCCGGCTACACCGAGATCTTCCGCCGCAACCAGGAAGCCAGCGGCGTCGTCCCCCAGATCTCCGCGACGATGGGGCCGTGTGCCGGCGGGGCCGTCTACTCCCCGGCGATCACCGACTTCATCTTCATGGTCAAAGACACCAGCCACATGTACATCACCGGGCCCGGTGTCACCAAGACCGTCACCGGGGAGGAAGTCTCCCACGAGGAACTCGGCGGCGCGATGACTCACGCGAACAAGACCGGCGTCGCCCAGTTCGCCTGCGAGAGCGAAGAGCAGGCTCTGGACGACATCAAGCGACTCCTCTCCTATCTCCCGCAGAACAACGTCGAGGACCCGCCCCGCGTCGAGCCCTGGGACGACCCCGACCGCCGCGACGAGCAGCTCAAGGACATCGTCCCCCCGAGTCCCCAGAAGCCCTACGACATGACCAACGTCATCGACTCGGTGGTCGACGAGGGCTCCTTCTTCGAGGTCGCGGACAACTTCGCACAGAACATCGTCGTCGGCTTCGGCCGACTCGACGGTCGCTCGGTCGGTCTCGTCGCCAACCAGCCACGGGTCAACGCCGGCACGCTGACCGTCGACGCCTCGATGAAGGCCTCGCGGTTCGTCCGCTTCTGTGACTCCTTTAACATCCCGATCGTCACCTTCGTCGACGTCCCCGGCTACATGCCCGGGACCGACCAGGAACACCGCGGGATCATCCGCCACGGCGCGAAACTGCTCTACGCCTACGCCGAGGCGACCGTTCCCCTGCTGACCGTCATCACCCGGAAGGCCTACGGCGGGGCCTACTGCGTCATGGCCTCGAAGAACCTCGGCGCGGACGTCAACTACGCCTGGCCGACCGCCGAGATCGCCGTCATGGGCCCACAGGGCGCGGTCAACATCCTCTACCGCGAGGAACTCGAGGAGGCCGACAACCCCGACGAACTGCGCGACGAACTCATCGAGGAGTACCGCGAGGAGTTCGCCAACCCCTACACCGCGACGGACAAGGGCTTCCTCGACGACGTCATCGTCCCGACCGAAACCCGGCCGCGGCTGATCCGCGACCTCGAGATGCTCGAGACCAAGCGCGAACAGAACCCGGACAAGAAACACGGCAACATCCCGCTGTAACATGACCACCCAGCAACAGCCGTCGGCCGACGACCGGGCCGCCGACGCGGGCAGCGAGGGGGACGACGGTGCGTCGACGGGCCTCGAGGCGGCCGTGCCCGGCGACGTCTCGATCGACCTGCCCGACGACGCCGACGAGGACGAGACTGCGGCCATCGCGGCCGCGATCGGTGCCCACCTCCACGATCACGCGCTCGCGGCCGCCGCGGCCGCCGCCGAGGGCGAGGAGACGTGGGACGACAAGCGGTGGGCCTTCGCCGGCCGGGTCCGCGCACAGCAACACCGGACCGTCCGCGTGCCCCGCGGCGCGCCGACCGACGCGTGGTCGGCGGCGGGACGGACCGAGCAGTTCTAACTCACCGCGGGCCCGTTTCGCTGACTCCTCGAGCACGCGAGCGAACCGCTACCGACGCTACTCCGAATCCGATCCCAGTTCCGGCTCCGATTCGTCGTCGGGGTCGGACATGGTGATCGGCTCTTCGGCCTCCATGCCCACGTCCTGACCCTCCTTGATCGCCCGGGCCTGCTCTTCCATCGCTTCGACGTCCATCTCGGCCTGCTCGTCGATCTCGCCGATGATGTCCGCGATGTCGTCCAGCCCGATCAGTTCGCGGGTCTCGTCGTCGAACTCGAGGCTCTCGAGGTCAGTGCCGTTGCCCTCCACGTCGCTGCCCGAGAGGTGCTTGCCGTAGCGGCCGACCAGCGAGGTGAGTTCCTGGGGCATGACGAACGTCGTCGACTCGCCATGGCCGATCTCGGCCAGGGTCTCCATCCCCTTGTCGATGACCGCACGCTCGCCCATCGACTCGGCGGAGCGAGCCCGCAACACAGTCGAGATCGCGTCACCCTGGGACTCGAGAATCTGGCTCTGTTTCTCCCCCTGGGCGCGGATGATGTTCGACTGCTTGTCCCCTTCCGCTTTCTCGACGGCGCTGCGGCGTTCCCCCTGTGCCTCGAGGATCATCGCGCGGCGGCGGCGCTCGGCGGAGGTCTGTTCCTCCATCGCGCCCTTGACGCCCGCGGAGGGGGTGACCTCGCGGACTTCGACGCTCTCGACGCGGATGCCCCACTCGTCGGTGGGCTCGTCGAGTTCCTGACGGATGCGCTCGTTGATCATCTCCCGCCGCGAGAGGGTGTCGTCGAGTTCCATGTCACCGATCACGGCCCGCAGGGTCGTCTGGGCCAGATTCGAGACGGCGCGCTGGTAGTCGTCGACCTCGAGGAAGGCGCGTTTGGCGTTCATCACCCGGATGTAGACGACGGCGTCGGCCGTGACGGGGGAGTTGTCCCGCGTGATGGCCTCCTGCTGGGGCACGTCCAGCGTCTGGGTCCGCATGTCGAACGTGTAGATCCGGGAGACGAACGGCGGCACGATGTTCAGCCCCGGCTCGAGCAGTTTGCGATACTCGCCGAAGACGGTCAGTGCGGCCCGATCGTAGGCGTCGACGATCTCGACCATCTGCCAGACCGTGATCACCACGAGGAGCAAGACGACGGCACCGATCAGCAAGAGCGGGTCCTCCAGAACCGACTGGGTCTGCAACGGACCGGGTACGAACTCGGACATGCCTGAATCAGGGGCCGTGATCGGATAACGGTTGCCCATAACTAGCATGGGTCTGCCCTGTGAGGTCGCGGTCGCCGGGTCCGACTCGAGCCGACGGCGGTCGGGGCCGTCAACTGGCAAAAACTGACGCGTTGTCGAACCCGTTGCGAAAAAGTAAGGTAGGGCCCTGCCGACGGTTCTCACAGGAATGTTCAGGAAGGTTCTCGTGGCGAACCGCGGGGAGATCGCAGTCCGCGTCATGCGGGCGTGTGAGGAGTTGAATATCGGGACCGTCGCCGTCTACTCCGAGGCGGACAAGGACTCGGGACACGTCCGCTACGCGGACGAAGCGTACAACGTGGGACCGGCGCGGGCCGCCGACTCCTACCTCGATCACGAGGCCGTCATCGAGGCCGCGCGGAAGGCCGACGCCGACGCCATCCACCCCGGCTACGGCTTCCTCGCGGAGAACGCGGAGTTCGCGGGCAAGGTCGAGGACGCCGAGGGGATCACCTGGATCGGCCCGTCCAGCGATGCGATGGAATCGCTCGGCGAGAAGACCAAGGCCCGGACGATCATGGACGAGGCCGACGTGCCGATCGTCCCCGGGACGACCGACCCCGTTACCGAACCCGCGGAGGTCAAGGAGTTCGGCGAGAGACACGGCTATCCGATCGCCATCAAGGCCGAGGGCGGCGGCGGCGGTCGCGGGATGAAGGTCGTCTGGGACGAGAGCGAAGTCGAGGACCAACTCGAGAGCGCCCAGCGAGAGGGTGAAGCCTACTTCGACAACGACTCGGTCTACCTCGAGCGCTACCTCGAGCAGCCCCGCCACATCGAGGTCCAGATCCTCGCGGACGAACACGGGAACGTCCGCCACCTGGGCGAGCGCGACTGCTCGCTGCAGCGACGCCACCAGAAGGTCATCGAGGAGGGGCCGTCGGCGGCCCTCTCGGACGAACTGCGCGAGAAGATCGGCGAGGCCGCCCGTCGGGGCGTCGCCGCCGCGGACTACACCAACGCCGGCACCGTCGAGTTCCTCGTCGAGGAGGAGGACCGCGAGGCGGGCGAACTGCTCGGTCCCGACGCGAACTTCTTCTTCCTCGAGGTCAACACCCGCATCCAGGTCGAACACACGGTCACCGAGCAGATCACCGGCCTCGACATCGTCAAGCGTCAGATAAAGGTCGCCGCCGGCGAGGAAGTCGACTTCGAGCAGGACGACGTCGAGATCGACGGCCACGCGATGGAGTTCCGGATCAACGCCGAGAACGCCGCGAACGACTTCGCGCCCGCGACCGGCGGGACCCTCGAGACCTACGACCCGCCGGGCGGGATCGGCGTCCGACTCGACGACGCCCTGCGCCAGGGCGACGAACTCGTCACCGACTACGACTCGATGATCGCCAAGCTCGTGGTCTGGGGCGAGGACCGCGACGAGTGTATCGAGCGCTCGCTGCGCGCGCTCCGGGAGTACGACATCGAGGGCATCCCGACGATCATCCCGTTCCACCGGCTGATGCTCACCGACGAGGAGTTCGTCGCGAGTACGCACACGACGAAGTATCTCGACGAGGACCTCGACGAGAGCCGCATCGATGAGGCCCAGGAGCAGTGGGGCGGCGACACCGGCGACGGTGGCGCCAGCGAGGACGACGAGGAGTCCACCGAGCGGGAGTTCACCGTCGAGGTCAACGGCAAGCGCTTCGAGGTCGAACTCGAGGAACACGGCGCGCCCGCCATCCCGACCGGCGACGTCGAGGCCGGCGGCGGTGCCAGCCGACCGGAACCGGCGGGCGGCTCCGGCGGCGATACCGGCGGTGCCGAACTCGAGGGTGACGGCGAGACCGTCGACGCCGAGATGCAGGGCACGATCCTCGACGTCGAGGTCGAGGAAGGCGACGAGGTCGCGGCCGGCGACGTGCTGGTCGTCCTCGAGGCCATGAAGATGGAAAACGACATCGTCGCCTCGCGCGGCGGCACCGTCACCCAGATCGCCGTCGAGGAAGGCGAGAGCGTCGACATGGGCGACACGTTAGTCGTCCTCGAGTAACGCCCGCCAGCGGACGAACGTCTTCGCAGAACGGCGACGACAGGTCCCGCCCACCGACCGATCGCACGCGACGTCGGCGAGGACCGACTTGCGCTCGTGGCCGTTTCCGATTCGGTTCTCTCGGATCCGCTCCTCGGTAGTCACCGGTAACGCGCCTCGAGCGGCGGCGAAACCGTCGCGGAGAACGAGTGTCGATCAGTCGCTGGTCGAAAACCTCTTGGACTGGAAACCCGGCCTCGCGGGCGTCCTCGACGGCCCTGATCGTCTCCTCGAAGCTGCCGCCCCCGCCGCGGAAGGCCTCGTGGGTCTCTGGCGAGGCCCCGCCGAGGCTGACGGCCATCCGCTTGAGCCCGGCGTCGGCCATCTCCTCGATCCGATCGGCGGTCAGCGAGCCGGTCCCGCTGAGGAGATCGTCAACCGCAGGCCAAGATCGTCGCCGTGGGCGATCAGCTCCGGGACGTCGTCGCGGACGAGCGGGTCGCCGCCCGAGAGGACGATCAACTGGCCGTCGCCGAACGCGGCCGCGTCCTCGAGTAGCGCCTTCCCCTCGGGGGTCGAGAGTTCGTCGGGGTGGCGCTGGGGCTTGGCGTCGGCCCGACAGTGGTCACAGGCAAGGCCACAGGCCTGGGTGAGTTCCCAGATGAGGACGACCGGCCGTTCGGACGTGTCGAGGGTGCCGGGGCGCATGGCGGGACTTCGGTACCGGCGGACCGAAAACGCCGCTCCTGTTCCTGCGGGTCGGGAAGACCGGAAGATGTTCGGGCCGGGGGCGGGGAATTCCCGTGCGTTGGGAGGTCGCGCAACGGCCTTCGTTTTCGTCCCGAAGACACCGATATGGTCGAGAAAGCACGCCGCGCCGCGGTCGACAGCGACGAACGCGGGAACCCGACGCCCCAGTGGGAGGTCTTCGTCCGCAACGAGGCGGGCGATCCGATGCGCCACGTCGGTAGCGTCGCCGCGGCCAGCGCGACGGAAGTCCACGAACACGCCGCTCGCCTGTTCGGCTGGTACGCCGTCGATCTGTGGGTCTGCCCTGCGGAATCGGTCGAACGGTTCTCGACGCGAGGACTGGCTGCCGATGCCGAGGAACGGCCCGGCGATGGCACCGGCGCCCGCGACGCCGACGATGACGACGCCGACGACGAACCGCGCGTCTACGAGGAGACGGCCGGCGCGTCGGAGGTGAACAGCCTGTGATCTCGATCAGTAAGTTGCTCTGTGATCTCGACGCCGAGGGTGACGGACTACGCTACGACGCGGCCGACGAGTCGAAAAAGCCCCAGATCGCCGACGAGAAACAGCACCGCCCGGTCGTCGTCTGGAACACCACACGCCGGTGTAACCTCTACTGTTCGCACTGCTACGCCGGCGCGGAGAACCAGGCCGCGACCGGCGAGTTCTCGACGGCCGAGGCCAAGACGTTCATCGATCAGCTCGCCGACTTCGGCGCGCCAGTCCTGCTTTTCTCCGGGGGCGAACCGCTGGTCCGCGAGGACCTGATCGAACTCGTCGGCTACGCCGCCGATCGGGGAATCCGTCCGGTCCTGTCCTCGAACGGGACCTTACTGACCCGCGAGAAGGCCGCAGCCCTGAAAGACGCCGGCCTCCAGTACGCCGGCATCTCGGTCGACGGCCTCCCCGAGCGCAACGACCGGTTCCGCGGCGAGGAGGGGGCGTTCGACGCCGCCGTCCGCGGCATCGAGAACTCCCTCGAGGTCGGACTCAAGACCGGCCTGCGCTACACGATCACCGAGGCCAACGCGCCCGACCTCGAAGGGGTGGTTGACCTGTTGGCCGAGAAGGGGCTGGACCGCTTCTGTTTCTACCACCTGGACTACGGCGGCCGCGGCGCCGAGATCGTCGACGCCGACCTCTCCCCCGAGGCGAAACGCGAGGCGGTCACACGGGTCGCGGATCTCACGCTCGAGTATCACGACCGCGGCGAGGAGATCGAGACGCTGCTGGTGGGCAACTACGCCGACGCGGCTTACCTCGTCGAGTACGCCCGCGAGGAGTTCGGCGAGGCGAAAGCGCAGGCGGTCTACGACTACCTCGAGCGAAACGGCGGCGACCCGACCGGCGAGCGGATCGCCGACGTCGACTATCAGGGCAACGTCCACCTCACCCAGTTCTGGCAGGGCTACAGCCTCGGGAACGTCCGCGATCGGCCCTTCGGCGAGATCTGGGAGGACGAGTCGAACCCGCTGCTCGAGGCCCTGCGGAACCGCGAGGAGCGCCTGAACGGCAAGTGTGCGGACTGTCAGTACAAGTCGATCTGTCGCGGCGCGTCGCGGCTGCGGGCGCTTTCGACGACGGGCGATCTGTTCGCGCCGGATCCGCAGTGTTATCTCACCGACGAGGAGGTCGCTGGTGCGGGGTCGGCCGACGGCGACGTGGCCGGGGCCGGAGCCGACTGACGAGGACGGACGGCGAACGGTCGAGCGGGCCGTTCAGTGCGAGCCGCCGGGGTGGCGCTGGGAGTCGGGCCGCGCCGGCAGGTAGCCGGTGCAGCGTCGACAGTACGTATAGCGGTGTTCGTTTTCCGTCCCGCAGTGCCGACAGGTGACCGGTTGCTCGATCGACGTCGTGGGAGAACTCATCGGCGGGGCTACGAAACGCGAGCGAATAGCCCCTAGGCAGACGTTTGCAAGGAGCCGTCGCCGTCGGTCGATCTACTCCGCGAGGACGTGCGCGCGGGTGACGTGGCCGCCACAGCCACACCGGTCGACGTACTCGAGTCGGAGGTCGTCGAAGGCAGTTTCGGGTTCGTCCCGGACGGAGGTCTCGGGGTGGCCGTTGTCGCCGCGGTCAGGGGTTCGACGCGGGAGCTGTCTTCGGTCATAGTCGTCACTCGGCCGTCGACGGGGGTAAGTCCCGAGACGAACGTATTCACCTCTCGTTCCGAGTCGGACCGGACTGGAGCGACGCCGAACCGTATCAACAGCAGAACATAAACGGATAGATCAGGGCGACGCGATCGCCCTCCTCGAGTTCCGTCTCGAACCCGCCGAGGTGTTCGTTGAAGCGGCCGTTGACACAGACGCGAGCGTAGGGCCGGGTCTGGTCGCCCTCGGGGTTCTTGCGCCAGGTGCCGGGCAGGTCGTCGGGGACCGGAGCCCAGCCGCTGTGGGTCGCGTCGGCTTCGGTCTCGGCGATGAGCATGTTCTCGAGGTCGTACACCGCGAAGAAGTTCTCGAGGAAGTCCCGCAGGCGGTCGCCCTCGAAGGTGAATTCGAGTTCGTGGGTCCCGACGGCGGTGCGGACGTGACCGGTACAGCGGACGGTCACGGTAGTCGTCTCGGGGTCGCGGTCCTCGGTCGCGACCGATCGCGGCGCGGTCGACGTGGTCTGGTCAGTCTCCATAATCGAGGATACGACACGAGCGGCCAAACAGTACCCCCCGAACCTGTTCGGGGGATGGGGACGACGATCCGGGCCGAACCCCGAGACATGAACGGGATACCGGGCGGGTTACGGACCGATCAGCAGCACCCGATGGCGATCCCGCTGCGACAGGTTGTAGCCGAACGTGGCGTCGTAGACGCCTCGTTCCTCGAACAGTTCCCGCGAGACGTCGTGGAGGGCTACGTGATCCTCGCCCTCGAGGAGGTCGTGGCCCTCGAGGAATCGTCCCGGCTCCGAGAGGTGTTCCGGAACGAACGCCTCGGGATCGTCGAACCCGTCGCCGTTGCCCGTCGATCGCCCGCTCGAGAAGGAGTTCATCGTACTCTCATTACTGCCCGAATCAGCCAGTGCGGTTTCCCGAACATGTACCCCTCGATCCGCCATTCGGCCTTCCGTTCCCGGTGAGTCGACGTTACCGACGGTGTAACCAGTGATTTCTCCGTGACTGTCGGTCCCTGAACAGTTTTAGAATATTTGAATATACTAGAATTATATATAACTATGCATCCAATAAATACACTAGTGTACTATCTCAACCGTTAACGTTGGGTTCTGTATATTCAATTTAGGTTTGGGCCAGAGGATTTATATCCGATCGAAGTAAGAGACCGGCCAATGCTACTCTCAGTCGATCGTTCCGACGCGACAGCCGGCCAATCAGTCTGTTTCGATATCATCGCCGCTGTCGCCGAGCGGGAAGGCATCGATCCGGTAGACCTCGAACCGCCCGAGTACGAGGCCCTCTACGACGTCGTCAACCCCGAGGCGCTCGATGCGCTGTTTGCGACCCGCTCGAACGGCACACAGCGGCCGACCGGCCGCGTCGAATTCCCCTTCTGTGGCTATCACGTGGTCGTCGACAGCGACGGCGAGGTCGAGGTGTCCGACCCCGAGACGGACCTGGAGTGACGAGTCAGTCCCGCCGGCGTTCGATCCGTCGACGCCAGTCGTCCGGAATCGGACGCGAGCCCTCACCCTCCGGATCGGCCAGCACCTGCACGGTTCGTGCCGTCGCCGCCCGCTCCCCGTCGGCGCGGATCTCGTAGGTCATCGGCAGACTCGCCTCGCCCAGTTCCGCCACGCGGAGTGCGACGGTGACCGTCTCGTCGGCCTCGATCGGTCGCTCGTACTCGATCTCGAGGCTCACGAGGACCGTGGTCGTCTCCTCGAGCGAAATTCCGAGGACGTCTCGGAAGTAGGCCTCGCGGGCCTGCTCGAGGTAGGTCGCGTAGATCGCGTTATTGACATGCCCCATGAAGTCGATATCGCGGAGCCGTACGTCAATCTCGGTCGCGTAATCGTAGTCGGTCATCGGCGGAAACGTAGGAGAGACGGGCCCGTATAGCTACTCACTCGCGGTCGGAGAGATCGAGACCGAGTCGCGTCAGTCGCCGGCCGTCGCCGCCTCGAAGACGTCCTCGTGCAGCCGGTCCGCGACGTGTTCCATCAGCGGCTCCATGTTGCGGGTATCGGCCCGGTTGTACTCGACCAGGGTCTCGAGGGCCCCCTCGTCGCCGCTTTCGTACTCGTGCCAGAGGCGGACGGCGTCGCGGCCGCTCAGTTCCGGCCTGTCGCGGTCGATGCCGATTTCGCGTTCGATCGCCTTCAGCCCGCCGTCCAACCCCAGCTTCTTGCAGGGGTACATGAGATCGACGTGCGGGACATCGATCGAGACGTCGAAACACGTCTCGAGGAAAGGGACATCGAACCGCTGGCCGTTGAACGTGACCAGCAGGGCCGACTCGCCGAGTTCGCGCTCGAGGCGGGCGGCGGTGAGATCGCGATCCTTGACGAAGGTCGTAGTGTCGCCGTCCCGGTAAAGGCTGACCGTCGTCACGTCCTCACAGGTGGCGTCGAGGCCGGTCGTCTCGATGTCCAGAAAGCAGGTCTCGTCGCTGACGTTCTCGTAACAGCGCCAGCGGCTCGCGGCCGGCAGCGCCTCGGCGAACGGCGAGATGTCGCCGCGCTTTAGGTGGGTCCGTCCCTCCTCGATGAACGTCTCGATCCGCTCCGCGAGCGTCGAACCGACGACGCTGCCGTCGAACTCGTCCCAGTGGGTCACGCCGTTCTCCCAGAGCCGGCGCTCGGTGGTCTCTCCGACGCCGCGAACGGGAATGAAGCTGTTCTCGATTCGCACACCGGTTGGAGGGTGCGGGGTGGGTAAAAACGCTTGGATCGTCGGTGGTGTCGCGCCGTCAGATCCGCGCTAGCTACTGTTGTCCGAGAGGTACAGCGTCCGGTCGACGATGCTGACCGCCGCTTCGCCCCACTGCCGGACGGCCGCACCGTCCGAATCGGGAATCTCGATGACGATCCGATCGCGGTCGATCGTCACCTCCCCTTCCGGCGTCGACTCCCGGTCTGCGAAGCTCTGCATCTGGTACTGGAGCAACCGCTTCGTCGAGCCCGTGATATCGACGGTGTCGGATCCGAACTCGAGGGTCACGACCGCACTACCCTCGGTCTCCTCGGCCGTGACGTCGAACCGGTGGCTCGAGAGTTCCGGGGCCGGTGCGTCCTCGTTCATGGTGTCGACGGCCTCCTCGAGGGAGACGTCGTCGTCGGCCTCGAACTCCTCGGCATCGAACTCGAGCCCGGCGAGTCCCTCCGGTTCCGCCTCGCCGTCGGACGGTCCGGAGTCGGGATCGATCAGTTCGGCGTCGGAGTCGGCGCTCGACGGTTCCGACGCGGACTCGGTCCCATCTGCCGACTCGGCGTCGGGTGCCGTGGTCTCCGGCTTCGTAACGGCGTCGGCGTCGTTCCCGTCACCGGTCGGCCGCTCGAGGTCGGTCGCTGCGTCCACATCGCGGTCGGATTCGTCGACCGACTCGTCGCCGCCCTCGAACGAGAGGACGTCGATGTCCTCGGGGGCGTCAGGAAGGGGGGCGGCGTCCGATGCGTCCGCGTCCTTGTCGGGAGACTCGGCGTCCGTCACGTCGTCCGATTCGGCCGCTGTCGGTTCGTCAGCGCGGGCGTCGTCGCCGGCGTCTCGCACCGTCTCGCTCGCCGCAGCGGCAGCGCCGCCGTCCGAGGCAGTATCGACCGGTCCGGCGGCGATGATCTCCGAGTCGTCGATCTCGGACTCGGAGCCGTCGGGGAGCGCGCCGGCGATCGACGGCCGCGCCGCGTCGATCGCCTCGCGGTCCAGCGGCGTGGCGTACCAGGCGGTTCGGTCCGGCGAGGTGATAAACCGGCCGCGGTTGCGCTCGGCGTGGGGGTGTGGCTCGGTCTCGTCCGCGTCGTGTTCCGTCGGTTCGTCCACCGCGGCGGCCTCCTCGGTCGGACGCTCCGGTTCGTCGGGAACGGGACCCTCGTCGTCGGCCGTCGCGGTGTCGACCTCGTCGGCGTCGGCCGGTTCGTCCGGTTCGGGGGTCGCCGCGGGTTCGTCGACCGAGTCCTCCTCGGCGCCGTCCGGCTCACGTCGGGCCGCCTCGGTCGGCTGTTCGGGTGACTGTTGCCCCGGCGACGGGTGTGGGCCACCGGCCGGGTTCGGTCCGCCGGCCGCAGCGCCTCGGGTCCCCGCAGCCGCTTGCTGGGTCTGCTGGGCCTGTTGCGGTCCCGTAACGCTCGGTCCCGAACTGATCGTGCCGCTGCTCAAGTGCAGTTGCGTCCCCCCGCTCCCGCCGGGGGCGTTCGACATGCCGTCCAGACTGTGTGCGATATCGGTTAGATCGTCGTCGATGTTGTCCTCGAGTTTATCGATCTTGTCGCCGACACTTCGTAGCGCGAGTGCGACGTCCCAGAGGACGACGACGCCGAAGAACAGGAGCGCGAGGAAGACGGTAACCGCAGCGCCACCGAGAAGCTCAGTACTGGCTTGGACCATGGATGCTACTCTTTGAACGGATTGGTCGTTCGATATATAGACCTTGTGCCGTAACACCGATATCCCTGGAGTCACATCGGCGTCAGACGGTCCGAGGGGTGCGTTTTCGTCCCACAGTTGACTCGAGTGGTCACTCTCGGCCGTGGACGTATCCTATCGCGTAGTAGTTTCGGCCGACCGTCTCGGGTCGGCGGCGTAACCCGTCGCTCGAGCGGCGAGCGACCGCCCGACTTTTCGTGTTGGCGGCCGTAGGTGTCGTATGGCCGACCACGAGGACGAACTCGTCGACGCCGTTCGCGAACTGACGCGGACGGTCGACGCGCTTCGAGCGGAACTGGAGGAATCGGGGCCGCGCCGGCCGCCGCTTCGACCGCCGACACCGCGGGAACTGTTGCGCGTGACCGACGAAGTCGCGCTCCCCGCGGCGCTGGCCGTCCTCGAGACCGGCGTCCGCGCGCTCGAGGCGTTCCAGCGCGGGCTCCGGGTCGTCCGCACCGAACGCGAGGTCCGGTCCCGGACCTCGACGGCCGCCGCGTCGACCGGCGAGCGAGCGGACCGACTCCGGGAGACGACGCTGTCCAGCCTCGATACCGTCCTCTCGGAACTCCAGCGGGCCGCCTCGTCTGGACAGTTGCCCGCCGACGACGAGGCCCGCGACCTCCTCGCGGAGGCGCGCGAACTCCGCGACGACGTCGACAGCCGACTTCGGGCGGCCGCGGAGACGGACACGGAGGCGACCGATCTGGACCGATCGGACGGTGCGGGCGGGGTCACGATCGATATCGAAGAGGGGCCGCTGGGCGACGCTGGTCCGGACGGCGCCGACGGCGAGCCGGACCCCGCCGTCGACGTCGACGCCGAACTCGAGACGCTACGGGATCAGTACGGCGAGGACGACTCGAGCGACAGTGATGCGGATTCCGCGAACGAGAACGCCTCGAGCGGGGGCGAAAACGACGACGGGACGGCCGACGGCTCGAGCGACGAGAACTGAGGGACGAACTTGCGGACGCCCGTTCCTTACGGGGGCGCCCGCGATGAAGGGGGAGAAGAAGCGTTCTGCTATCGTGGCAACGGGGAGTTGCCACACCCTCCCCAGCCGACTCGTTCGCTCTTTGCAGTCGCTCACTCGTCCCTCGCACAATGTCATCGACTGCCCTCACCGTCGTTCGGGCAGTCGACAGCGCGCGCCACCGCACGCCGGATGACTGGGATGCCGTTCGTCTTCCGAAGAATAAAATCGCGCTACTGCCCGGTCGTTAGACCGGTTCGAACCGGTAGCCGTCCCACGCCTGGCTCTCGGGTTCCCTGATACCCGCGCCGGGTTCGCGGAGTTCGTCGACGTGGACGGGCCGGACCTCGTCGCCCGTCTCGAGGTCGTCGGTCGTCGCCTGACCGATCGCACGGACCGTCTCGCCCGCTACCTCGAACTCGACGATCGCGAGCGTGTTCGGTTGGCGGACGCCCGGCGGCGTCGCAGTGCTGGTCGTCCAGGTCACGACCTCGGCGGTGTACTCGCTGAGGTCGATCGTTTCGACCGGCTCCGAGCCGCCCGGTCCGCGCGGGTGGCCGGGGTAGGTGATCGAGCCGTCGTCGTAGCGGGTCGCTTCCATCGTCATTGTGCTGCCTCCATGATCGTGGTGATGACGCAGTTGCCGAAGCCGCCGACGTTACAGCACAGCCCCACGTCCGCGTCGACCTGTCGGGGGCCGGCCTCGCCGACGACCTGTTCGTATATTTCGACGCCCTGTGCCACGCCGCTGGCCCCGAGCGGGTGGCCCTTGGACTTGAGCCCGCCCGAGGTGTTGATCGGGAGGCCACCGTCCCGTTCGGTGTAGCCCTCTTCGACGAGTTTCCAGGCCTCGCCCTGCTCGGCGAAGCCGAGCCCCTCCATCTGGAGGAACTCGAGGATGGTGAACATGTCGTGGAGTTCGGCCACGTCGATATCGTCCGGCCCGCGTCCGCTCATCTCGTAGGCCCCCTTGCCGCTCTCGACGACCCCGCCCATGACGGTGGGGTCCTCGCGCTCGTGGACGACGTGGGTGTCCGTCGCGCCGTCGATCCCGGTGATGACGGCGTACTCGTCGGTGTACTCCCGGGCGACCGACTCCGGACAGAGCATCAGCGCCGCCGAGCCGTCCGTGATCGGACAGAAGTCGTACAGCCGCAGCGGGTCGGCGACGATCGGCGACTCCAGTGCCGTCTCAACGTCGATCTTCTTCTGGAACTGCGCGTTGGGGTTATCGACGCCGTTTTCGTGGTTCTTGACCGCCACCTTCGCGAGGCTCTCGCGGGGCGCGTCGAACCGCTCCAAGTAGTGACGCGCCGTCAGGCCCGCAAAGGAAGGCAGCGTGACGCCGTGTTTGTACTCCGCGGGATGGGTCAGCGACGCGATGACGTCGGTGGCCTCCCCGGTGGTCTTGTGGGTCATCTTCTCGCCGCCGACCAGCAGGGTCATCTCGCTGGCCCCGCTGGCGACGGACTGCCAGGCGGCGTAGATCCCCGCGCCGCCGCTCGAGCTGGTCTGATCGACCCGTTGCGTATAGGCCGGCATCGCGTCGAGGTCATGGGCTAAGGCGTTCGGCACGCCGGTCTGGCCCTCGAACTCGCCGCTTGCCATGTTCGAGACGTACAGGTGGTCCACGTCGTCGGCGTCGACACCAGCGTCCTCGAGACACTCGATCCCGGCCTCCGCGAGGAGATCCTGAATCCACTCCCCCTCGCGTTGCCCGAACTGGGTCATCGAGGCACCGATGATTGCAACCGGTTCCATATCCTACCGGACTCGAGTCAGTAATTTATAGGTGAGGGTCGTCGACCGGGACGACCGGAGGTCAGGCGGACTCGGCCGCGGCCGTCCGCAGCTCGCTCGCGCGCGAGCGCGCCTGCGAGATCACCGCGGGACGCGCCTCGAAGGAGACGACGACGTCCTCGTCGCCGTAGGTGACGTCGTCGACGCGAGCGTTGTCGTGGAGCCACGAGACGACGCTCATCGTGTCGTCGGTCATCGGCAAGAGCAATCGCTCGGCCTCCCAGTCGGGCAGTTCGCGCTCGATGCGCTCGAGCAGGCCGTCGACGTTCAGTCCCTCTTTGGCGCTGACGGAGACCGGGTTCGGCGCGAGCGAGGACAGCGCCTCGCGTTTCTCGGCGAGTTCCGCGTCGCTGATCTGATCGATCTTGTTCAGCACGGTCACGATGGGGGCCTCGTTGCGCTCGTAGAGGGTGTCGTGGGAGGTGACGAGCTTCTCGTGGATCTCGTCGATCGGCTCGCTGACGTCGACGACGAGCAAGACGAGATCCGCCCGGTAGACCGAATCGAGCGTCGACTTGAACGACTCGACGAGCCAGTGGGGCAGATCGCTGATGAACCCGACAGTGTCGGTCACCAGCACGTCGCGGCGGTCGATGTCGGCGCGTCGCGTGGTCGTTCCGAGCGTCGTGAACAGTTTGTCCTGCGATTCGGCAGTCGGGTCCAGATCCCGGTGGAGGTCCTCGTTCTCCTCGACCTCGAGATCGGTCGCGAGCCGCCGCAGCAGGGTCGACTTGCCGGCGTTGGTGTAGCCCGCGAGCGCGACCAGATCGAACCCCGAATCGCGCCGGCGCTCCCGGCGCTGCTGTTCGGTCTGTTCGATTCGCTCTAACTCGTCTTTAATCCGGCTGATCTGGGTCTTGATGTCCTGTTCGCGGCTCTCGTCGTACTCGCCTAACCCCATGAACCCGGGGTGTTCCTCGCGCTTTGCGAGGCTGGTCTTGGCCTCGGCCCGGGGAAGTTCGTACCGGAGTTCGGCCAGTTCGACCTGGAGTTGCGCTTTCCGAGTCTGGGCGCGCTGCCCGAAAATCTCGAGGATCAGGGTAAAGCGGTCGATGACCTCGACTCCCTCCGGCAGGAGCTGCCCGAGGTTGTACGTCTGATAGGGGCCCAGCCGGTTGTCGAAGACGACCGTCGTCGCGTCGGTTTCCTCGACCAGCGCCGCGAGTTCCTCGGCCTTCCCCTCGCCGATCTGCAGCGCCGGATCGGCCCGGCGGGACTGGGTGACCTCACCGACGACGGTATACCCCGCCGCGCGGGCGAGGTCGCGGATTTCGCTCGTGTCGGGCGGTCCCGAGTCGACGCGTTTGGCAATGATCGTGTTCATGCGGGTAGCTGTGTGGTCCCCGGGTGCGGCCGTGATCGGGCGCGGTCGCTCGAGCGGCGTGGCTCGTGGCCCCCGACGGCCGCCGTCGGGAGACGACGGTCGCGAGGGCGGTGTGGACACCGCCGCGTGATCCCGGAAACGCTAACGATGCCGGCCGAACACCTCCGTTGCGTGGCGCGGGCGGACGTGACACATGCCCGTCCGTACGCGACCGATCGCCTTGAATCCCGTGCCCGGTGCCGTCCCGCGATCGGCCGCTCGTGGACCCGGTCCCGCCACGGAGACGGTCTCGCCGACCGGCCGGACGGATCCGAACGTCTCGCTGATCGCAACAGTCATGAGAACCGACTCGAATGCAACGGCCACATGCTAGATCTCGATCCGGCGACGCTGGGCCTCGAGTTCGGGGCCAGCGCGCTCGTCGGTGGCCTCATCGGCTACGCCGCCAAGAAGATCGCGAAGCTACTCGCGATCGTCGTCGGCGTCGAACTGATGGCCTTTCGCTTCCTCGAGTCCGAAGGGATCGTCACCGTCGACTACGAGCGCCTCACCGCCGGGTTGCTCTCGTCGGGCAACCGCACGGGGAGTTGGCTCGAGTCGGCCGTCTCGACGCTGTCGATCGGCGTCGGCTTCACCAGCGGCTTCCTGATCGGCTACAAGCGAGGGTAGCGACACGGCGGGGACGCGTCGGATCCCGCCCGCTCAGCGGGTGTTCAGATCGTCTTTGTCCTTGACGATCTCCGTTTCGGCCTCGCCGCTGGTGTGTTCGTTGACCACGTCGTAGAACTCGTTTTGCATGCCGGCCGGGAACGTCAGCACGCCGATCCACGAGCCGTCCGACTGCCACTCCTCGCGCTCCAAGTCGCCGAACTGGCGGATCTTGGCCTGTGCGCTGCCCGCGTAATCGGCCGGGACGTTGACGGCGACGGTGACCTCCTCGAACCGGATCGGGATCACCGGTCGCAGGGCGTCTAGAGCGTCGTCGACCTGTTGTTCGACCGGTTCCATCGGATCGACGGTGACGCCGGCCTCTTCGAGGGCGTTCTCGATCCGCTCGGGCGGATGGGGCGCGTTGTCCATCTGCGGGTTGACCGCGTTGCGCGTGATCGTGTCGATCAACTGCTTGCGCTTTTGTTCTTGCATCTCGCGGCGCTGATCGGCCGTGATCTGGATCTCCCCCTCCTTGATGACCTCGGGGATGATCTCGAGTGGCTCCGTGGTGTCGAAGACCTTTTCCAGGTCCGCCTCCGCGGGCCGGTCGCCCCGCGAGGCGTCCTCGAAGACGTCCTCGGCGGCGATCACGTCCTCTAACTCGCCGTCGAACTCGCCACGTTTGATCGCCAGTGCCGCGTCCGGGTCGACCAACACTTCGAAGCGCGCCCCGTGGGACTCGAGTCGCGCCGTCACTGCCTCGTCGAGCGAAATCATATCACACGGTTCCGCCGCCAGTGAAAAGAGTGTTTCCCGATAGGCCCCCGAACGCGGCCACGACTCGACGCGGCTCCGACCCGTTCGGCAGTGCCCGCGTCGGCCGCGTCGCTCGTGGTGGGGCGATCGGCACGCGGAAAACGCGTCGAAAACGGACCGCGGCGGGTCGGTTACTCGTCGTCTTCGGGCTCGTCCTCGCCGGTATCGAGGAGGTCGTTCTCCTCGAGGTGGTCGGCGATCCGGTCCCGATCGAACTGTTCGAAGGTCTCGGTCTCGACGTCGACGGTCGCCAGACCGACCTCGCTTGGCAGCAGGGAGCCGTCGTTGACCGACGCGAGCGCGTCCAGCGCGAGCCGGATGCCGCCGTCTAAGTCGGCGTCCTCGTCGTAGTTCTCCTCGAGGAAGCTCTGGAGGTCCCCCCGGTCGGCACCGACGGCCAGCGCCTTCCACTCGTAGGGGGTCCCGGAGGGGTCGGTCTCGAACAGCCGCGGCTCGCCGTTCTGGATGCCGCCGACGATCAGCGCGACGCCGAACGGGCGCGCGCCGCCGACCTGAGTGTACTGCTGGATGTGGTCGGTGACTTCCTTGGTCAGCGTCTCGACGCCGATCGGCTGGCCGTAGCGCAGCTGGTTGACCTGGGTCTGGCGGCGCGCGAAGTCGATCAGCTGGCGGGCGTCGGCGACGTGGCCGGCGCTGGCGATGCCGATGTGGTCGTCCGCCTTGTGGATCTTCTCGACGCTCGAGTCCTCGAGCAGCGGGGAGGGGACTCGTTTGTCGACCGCCAGGACGACGCCGTCCTGCGTTCGAACGCCGATGCTTGCCGTGCCTCGCTTGACCGCCTCGCGAGCGTACTCGACCTGGTAGAGTCGGCCGTCGGGCGAGAAGATCGTGATGCCGCGGTCGTACGCCTGCTGTTGGGCTTGTCCCTGCATAGTATCACGCTAAATCGTAGTCGAGGTCTGTCGCGCCCACGAACGCCTCATCGAGTCGAACGTCCCCCACGCTGTCCCGGCGGACGGCGACTCGCTCTTCGTTCCCGAACACGACGTTTCTCTCCTCCGAATCTTGCCCGCGTCGCCGTAAATAGTTTTCTTCAGCGGCACGGATCGTGCCACTGATACCGCGGACGGCGACCCCGACGGGCGCGCCGTCTACCTCGTCGAGACAGGCCAGCGCCGCCCGAGCGGGCTCGGTCTCGCCCCGACGGACTTTGACGATTGCCTCCCCTCGTCCGTCGGCGAAGTCATAGCGGACGACCGAGAGGTCGGCGTCGGCGCTGCCCGGATCGCCCAGCAGGTTCTGGCCCGCGTACCACAGCTCGCGCTGGAACGACCGCCTCCCGATCCGCTCGTCGGGCCAGGTCTCGAGTTCGACCGCGAGGTATCGCCATCGCGGCCGGAGGTGTTTCGGCAGGTGCTTCATGACTTCTCGGTCGCCGCGTCGACGGCCGGCGTCGGGCTCCGCTCGGCGACCAGCACGCCGACCTGGTCGTGGATGCGTTCGACCGCTGTCAGCGAGAAACCGGCGTCGGTGAACGCGTCCGCGAGGACGCCGACCGTCGCGGGGTCGTCCACCTCGGGCGAGTAGAAGGGGTCGTCGGGATCGGGCTCGCCGAAGAACATCACGTCCCCGAGGACGAACCGCCGGGGCTCTAAGTCGGCGACGACCGCGATCGCCTCGCGTTTCTCCTCGTCCGAGAGGTGATGCAGGGCGAAGTTCGAGGTCACCACGTCGACGGGGCCGTCGTAGTCGGGCTCGCGAAAGGTGCCGTGGCCGAACTCGACGTTCTCGAGCCCGGCGTCGGCGGCCTTCTCGCGGGCTTGCTCGAGCATCCCGTCGCTGATGTCGCGACCGACGACCCGCTTTGCATCGGGGGCGACCGCGAGCGCGATCGCGCCGGTCCCGGTCGCGAGGTCGAGGACGACCTCGTCGGCCGCGGGCGATGCGTGTTCGACGACGAGGGTCGCACAGGCGTGGTACTCTTGGGACTTCGAGTTGTCGTACTCGCCGGCCTTCTCGTCGAACCGGGCGGCGTGTTCCTCAAGCGTCCTCTTCATACCTGCCCCGTTCGACCCCCGGCTCAATGAACGACTCGGAGTGGACGTGCCGATTGCGCTCGGCCAGTCGACCCCACTCCGCGAGGCCGTCTTCCACGAACTCGGCGGAGAAGCCGAGCTGCTCGCCCAGGGCTTTCAGTTCGCGCGGGACCCGCAACTCGAGGTGCGAGGTCGGCTCGGCGCTGACGACGTAGGGCGCGTCGTAGTGTTCGACGATCTCTCGGAGCTTGCGCAGCGACTGGAGGATTCGAACGCGGTGGCCGCCGCTCTCCCGGAGGGCTCCCGAGAAGTCGAACTCGAGGCGGACGCCGTTCTCGACGGCGGCTTTGACCAGCACGTGGTTGACGTCGCCGTCGCCGGTCATCGGATGCGAGAGGACGTCGACTTTCGGCTGTTCGACGGCGAAGCGATTCAGTGCGGTCGTTCCGCCGTGAACGGCGACGATCGTTTCCGACGAACGGTAGTTCCCGACCGCGCCGCTGGCTCCCTGCGGGTCGTCGGCCCGGATCTCGACGCCTTCGACGACGTCGATCCCGTACTCCTCGCGGATTTCCTCGGGATCGTACTCGGCTCGAGCGCCGCTGTGATTGCGCACGACCACGCCCTCGTAGCCGTAGTCGGCCGCCCGGCTCGCGAATCTGGCGACCGTACTCTCTCCGTCGGGGTGGGCGCGGACGGCCTCGTACATACTTCGGGACTCTCGCGGCGACGACTTGGGATTTGCGTCATGTAGCGACGCCGCGTGAAACTCACCACGTCCGAGTCGGAAGCAGATCGATAGCGGCGACGACTCGGTTCTCACCGCCGACGGGGACGACGACCCGCATGTCTTCGTTGTAGTCCGCCAGCAACTCCCTGCAGGGGCCACACGGTGGGACGACTCGGACTTCGGTCGCTTCGTGGTCCGCCATCGGGTAGGCGACGGCGACGCACGTCCGGAGTTCGTCGTGTCGGTAGCCGTCAGCGATGGCCGATCCGACCGCGGTCGGTTCCGCACAGACGGAGGCGCGTCCGATGCTCGCCGGGAGACTCACGCCCTCGTAGACGCTGCCGTCGTCCGTTTGGACCCCCGCAGCGACGATGTGTGCGCCGCCGAAGAAGTTCTCATCGACCGTTCGCTCGTTCGTCTCGATGACCCGCTCGAGTAGGGATTCGTCCTCGGGAGTCAGCGGCGACGTGTTCATACTGGCCACCTATCACCCATCGACCATATCAGCACGGGTTGCCGAGAGCGTCCCGAGCGAAGTGAGGGCGCGGGACCCGGGGAAGGGGAGCCAGCTACCCGATAGCGCGGCGCTTCGCGCCGCGAAAAGACGAACGGCGATGTCGTTCGAAACGCCGGAGGCGTTTCGTGATGACGAGAGAGCGAAGCTCTCTCGAGCGATAGCGCAAAAATTCGCTAGTTGAGAATCGATTGAGCCACCGTCGCGAGCTGGCCGTTGTCGGCCTCGCTGAGTCGCTCGTCGCCGATCTTCAGGCGGAGCCGTGGGCGACCGACGTCGATCGGGACCTTCTCGGTGTCGATCAGGCCCATGTCCTCGAGCTTGGTCTTCGTCCGGGAGAAGGTCGCCTTGGAGGCGATCCCGACGTCCTCGCCCCACTTGCTGATGTCGTACAGCAGGGCCTCGTTCTTGGCGGCGACCAAAAGCGAGATGGTGACCTCGTCGAGCCCGTCGCCGTCGCCGCGGGCGGTCTCGAGCGAGTCCAGAATCGCGGTGAAGTCTGCCTCGGCCTCGGGGCTGATCTCGTCGGTGAGGGTCTCGCGAACGTCGGTGATCGGGGGCGTCCGGAGGTTGAACTCGCTTGCGTCGGTCCAGCGGTCGGCGTAGGTGTCGTAGGTGTCGGCGACGAAGCTCTCGTCGTCGGTGACGAGCCCGCCGACGCGGTCGCCGGCGTGGACGATGGCGACGACCCGATCATCGCCGACGAGCAGGGAGTTCTCGGGCGCCTCCTCGAGCGTCCGCAGGACGAGTGCCCCCTCGCTGATGAGGTCCGCGGCGTTCGAGGCGACGATGAAGTCGTCCATGACGTCTTTGAGCGTGCGTTCGTCGGCCAGCATGTGTACCGACGGCAGGTCGTCGTCGAAGGCGGTCGCGACGGAGACGAACTCCTCGATGGCGTCCCGCGAGGGGTTGACCATGTAGACGTTCCCGGTCACATCCCCGAGGACGGACTCGAGGATATCGTCAATCTGGTGGTTAAGTAAATTCGAGGTCATGCCTATACAGAAGTAATCGATAGCTCGGTACTTAATTTTGGTGGCCGTTTGCACAGCAGAACAGTTGGCTGCGCGCCTGTACCGGTAATTTTTGTCCCGAATCCCGTTAGTTCGCCGACGAAACACCGATGGTCGTTGTCGACTGTCGTGTGGAACTCGGGCAGGGACAGCGGCGGTCGCGACGCCGGCCAGATCGACACCGCGTCCTATTGTTGGGTTACTATCAGCAATAATTATATACACGTGTCGATGTATTACAGTATCGTATGGCCGTTCCACACAACCGGCTGTGGTGGGTCGTTCACGAGTTGGCCGAACGGGTCCGAACCACGACGGGAACCGTCCGTGGTCGATCGCCGCCGGCGATGGCCCTCGAAGCAAAGCGTGTGAGTACGTACGGCGGACCCTGAGTCAGCGATCGAACCGGGGCCACAGTTCCGTCGACCAGTAGATGTCCCCGTCGTAGATCACCGCCGCCTCCGTTTCTTTGAGCATCGTCACCAGTTCCGGCGCCGTGAGCGTGAAACTCGACTCGTTGCCACAGAGGTAGGCGTAGTCGTTGGTTTCGGTGTGGGGGAAGTAGTAGGAGCCGGTCGCCCGGGTCGAGTAACAGTCGACTGTCAGCAGATATTCCTTCTCGCTGTCGTCCTCGAGTTCCTCGAGGGTCGCGGTCGTCGGGAGCCGCTGTTCGCCCTGGACCAGCGAGTGGGTGCCGTCACCGACGACGGCGTAGTCTTTGCCCATCATGATGCGCCGCCGAGCGAGTCCCATCGCGCGCTCGATGCTGAACCCGTGGACCGACAGCTTGGCGAACGTCGAGCCGACCTTGACGGCGTGATCGTTGAGGACCTTGGTGAACGTGACCGCGCCGGCGACGCTGCCTTTCTCGATCAGTTCCCGCCCCTCGTAGTAGGAGCCACAGGCGTTGAGAAAGAACGTCTGGGCGTTGCAGCGATCGAGGCTCGAGGCCGAAAGCGTTCCGTCGGGACAGCACAGGCCGCCGGTTTCGCAGTGGCCGATGTAGTGGACGAAGTCGTGGTCGTCTTCGAAGACCCGGGCCAACGCGGCCGTCTCGAGCGACTCCGCGACGGTGACATCCATCGACAGCTCCTGAGAGCGCCGGCGGTAAATGGCCGCGACGTCGTCGTGTTCACCGGCCATCTCCGGGTCGTTGAGGACGACACAGATCGAGGTCGCGTCGCTGGCCCGCTCGAGGAACTCGAGGCGGTTGTGGTAGGCTTCGGGGGCAGATTTGAAGACGTCGATCGGGACGCCGTCGGCGAGCCAGCCGTGCGTGCGGCCGCCCCGGAGGTCGGGTTTGACGATATCGACGGAGGCCACCTGCCCGCCGCTCGCTCTGTTTGCGCCCGGTGACGGCGACCGCACCGGTCCGGGTTCGTCGCCCCGGTAGAAGTCCTCGAGCGAGCGTTCGACGAGTTCCTGACCCTCGAGTTCGGAGGCCCGAGGCGTGTAGACCATGCTCAGTCGGTCGAGGAGAAACGGCAGGGTCTCGACGCTGTCGTACTCGGGCTCGACGTACGTCGAGAGATGCCAGTCGGGGAGGCGGTGTTTGATCGCCGCGTAGGGCACGTCGAGATACGCGGCGAGACGTTCCCGCGGGTCGGCGTCGTACAGACGCTCGGCGTCGAGTTCGAGGGCCTCGAGCAGGCTGCGTTCGGCGAGGTTCGTCCCGTAGGGACCGACGTTGCGAACGAGGCAATCGAGGAAGAAGGTCTTCCGGAGCAGCCGCTCGACGTCGCGCTCGAGGTCGGGCATCGCGGCCAGTTCGACGTCGATCCCCCGGTCGGGGATCCGGAGCCGCGGTCGGTTCGGGGCCGCGCCGGTGTGGGTCCCGAGGACCTCGCCGGTCGTCCGAACGGTCGCCTGCAGGTAGTACGCCAGCGGTGCAGTGACGTACAGCGACTCGTAGTCGGGTGGGACGACTAGCTCGATTCCGTGATCAGGGGTTGCGACCCGGAGGCAGTCGGGAATCCTGAGTTCGGTCCCGCGTTCGATCAGCGAGGGATGACCGCGGAGCGTGGGATAGCTCCGGTCCGGGCCGTCGGTCTTGTGCGAGCCGGCCATGTGAGTGACGGCCTCCGCGATCGCCGGCGGGGAATCGGGAACAGTGATCGTCCCGGCGGGAAACTCGTGTCGGCACCGAACCCCGAGGACGACCCGGGTCCGCTCGGGGAACGAGACGACGATTTCCTCGTAATCGTCGGTCTTCGCGATCGTCGCGGCCCCCGAGAACCGCAGATAGGACTTGATCTCCGTATCGACGTCGACGACGTACTCGCCGGGGGACAACGGGAGGGGCTCGCCGCAAGGATCGAGTTCGTGGCCGTCCTCGGCGCCGACCGAGAACGCGTAGACGACCGCGTGCGGGAATCGGAGTTCATCAGTCGTCACGACGATGGTGTCGTCGATCGGACGCGGGATGTCTTTCCCGGAGCCGTCGACGACGAGTTCGTCACCGGTGACCGCCAACTCGGCGTTGTCCGCGTCGGTGACGTGGAGGGTGTCGCCGTCTACCGCCCACTCTATCATTCGGTTAGCTGAATGTCACTCCGACAAGTTAGTTGTATCGGGGCGTGATATCCTCACGAACTCGGCCGGTCGAGGTGCGGGGGCCGGTCGCCGGCGGCCGGTATCGCGACGCGTGTTACCGAGGAAAGGTACACTTATGCGGCCGCCAGTCCCCACTCCGAACATGGACCACGACAAGGTACGGGACGTCGATCCCGCCGTCGCCGACGCCCTCGAGGGCGAGGTCGATCGCCAGCGCGAGACGCTCCAGATGATCGCCAGCGAGAACCACGCCAGCGAGGCCGTCATCGACGCGCAGGGTAGCGCCCTGACCAACAAGTACGCCGAGGGTTACCCCGGCGAGCGCTACTACGGCGGCTGTGAGTACGCCGACGAGGTCGAGGAACTCGCGATCTCCCGCGCGACGGAACTGTTCGGTGCCGACCACGTCAACGTACAGCCCCACGCGGGTACGCAGGCCAATCAGGCGGTGTACTTCGCGATGCTCGAGCCCGGCGACAAGATCCTGTCGCTGGATCTCAACCACGGCGGCCACCTCAGTCACGGCCACCCGGCGAACTTCACGGGCCAGCTCTACGAGGTCGAACAGTACGAGGTCGACCCGGAAACGGGCTACCTCGACTACGACGCCCTCGCGGCCCACGCCGCCGAGTTCGACCCGGACATCATCGTCTCGGGTTACTCCGCGTACCCGCGCGAGATCGACTTCGAACGCGTCCAGGCGGCCGCCGACGACGTCGACGCCTACCACCTCGCGGACATCGCCCACATCACCGGGCTCGTCGCCGCGGGCGTCCACCCCTCGCCGGTCGGCATCGCCGACTTCGTCACCGGCTCGACCCACAAGACGATCCGCGCCGGTCGCGGCGGCATCGTGATGTGCGACGAGGAGTACGCCGACGACATCGACGCCGCCGTCTTCCCCGGCGGCCAGGGTGGCCCGCTGATGCACAACGTCGCCGGCAAGGCCGTCGGCTTCAAGGAGGCGCTTCAGCCTGCGTTCACCGAGTACGCCGAGCAGACGGTCGCGAACGCGAAGGCGCTCGGTGAGAGCCTCTCCGAAAACGGCTTCTCGCTGGTCTCGGACGGGACCGACAACCACCTCGTCCTCGTCGACCTGCGCGATAGCCACCCCGACACCTCCGGCGGTGACGCCGAGGACGCCCTCGAGGAGGCGGGCATCGTCCTCAACGGGAACACCGTCCCCGGTGAGACGCGTTCGCCCTTTAACCCCAGTGGGATCCGTGCCGGCACCCCGGCGCTGACGACCCGCGGCTTCGACGAGGACGACTGCCGAAAAGTCGGCGACCTGATCGCCCGCGTCGTCGACGCCCCCGAGGACGAGGCCGTCATCGAGGACGTCCGCGCCGAAGTCGCCGACCTCTGCGACGCCAACCCGCTCTACGAGTAGTCGACGACCGCGTCGCCGCGGCCGGTCGACCGCGAACGCTGCTCTCCCGTTTTTCGGCACGTTCTTCCCGCAGGCTTGAAGGCCGTCGACGTCCGCGATCGCGTCGTGCTAGACACCACGTCGTCGGCAGCCATCCGTTTCGAGCGGGATCGGTTCGGACCGAATACCTTTTGTCACGTACCAATGTGGGTAGGTAGCATGAGTGACGAAACGGCGACGGCGATGTACCGCACCAGAACCGACGCGGTGACCACCGACGTCGGTGAGGGTCGACCGGTCGTCTTCGCCCACGGGACGTTGATGGACCGGACGATGTTCGCGCCCCAGCTCGAGGCGCTGCGAGACGAGTACCGGGCGGTCGCCTACGATCTCCGGGCTCGGACCGACTGGTACGCACCGGGCTACGACCTGTGGGATCTGGCCGACGACTGTGACGCACTGCTCGACGGGATCGGCGAGGACAGCGCCGTCGTCGCCGGCATGTCGATGGGCGGGTTCATGGGGCTGCGTTTCGCCCTCGAGTACCCCGAGCGCGTCGACGGGCTGGTCTTGATCGATTCGATGGCAGCACCGCACACGGCTGAAGAGCAGGAGGTCTACGGCGACCTCGTCGAGCCGCTGGAGAGATCCCGCGAGGCGACCCCGCGCGAACTGGCCGACGGAGTGACGGGATATCTCTTCGGCGAGACGACCCGCGAGGAAAAACCCGAACTGGTCGAGACCTGGGTCGACCGCTGGGCGACTTATCCCGGCGCGGCGGTCTATCACGAGTTGCACTCGTGGCTCGACCGGCCGGACGTGACCGACCGCCTCTCGGAGATCGACGTGCCGGTCCTGATCGTCCACGGCGAGGAGGACCCCTCGATCGACCCGTCCCGAGCGGAGCCGATGCTCGAGGAGTTGCCCGACGCCGAGATGGAACTGATCCCGGAGGCGGGCCACACCTCGAACCTCGAGAGAGCCGAGGCGGCCAACGACGCGATCCGGTCGTTCCTCGACGAGCGGTTCTGAGGGCTGACCACGAACGTGTATATTCCGACCTTTTCTGTGCCCGTTCTAGGCACGAATCCGGGGATTAATGAGCCTCGCGGCCGCCCACTCGAGTAATGACCGAGAGCATCGACGGCAACGCCGTCGCGAGCGAGATCCGAGACGAGCTGACCGACGCGATCGAACGGCTGGCGGACGCGGGCGCGCGGCCAGGGCTGGCGACGGTCCTCATGGGCGACGACCCCGCGAGCCAGACTTACGTGAACATGAAACAGCGCGACTGCGAGGAGGTCGGCATCGAGAGCCACCACGTCGACGTCGATGGCGACGCCCCGCCCGAGGAATTGTTCGACACCATCGCCGACCTCAACGCAAACGACGACATCCACGGCTACATCGTCCAGGCCCCCGTCCCGGACCACGTCGACTACCGCGAGGTCATCCGCCGGGTCGATCCCGCGAAGGACGTCGACGGCTTCCACCCCGAGAACGTCGGCCGACTCGTCGCCGGCGACGCCCGGTTCCGTCCCTGCACGCCCCACGGGGTACAGAAACTGCTCGAGTCCGCCGGGGTCGACACCGAGGGGAAGGACGTGACCATCGTCGGCCGCTCGGACATCGTCGGGAAGCCGCTCGCGAACCTGCTGATCCAGAAGGCCGAGGACGGCAACGCGACGGTGACGGTCTGTCACTCCCGGACCGACGACCTTGCCGAAAAGACCCGCAGCGCCGACATCGTCGTCGCGGCCGCCGGCGTCCCCGAACTCGTCGACGGCTCGATGCTCGAGGACGGCACGGTCGTCATCGACGTCGGCGTCAACCGCGTCGACGCCGATACGGAGAAGGGGTACGAACTCGTCGGCGACGTCGAGTTCGAGAGCGCCAAGGAGAAAGCCAGCGCGATTACCCCTGTCCCCGGCGGCGTCGGGCCGATGACCCGCGCCATGCTGCTGTACAACACCGTCAAGGCCGCCGGTCTGCAGGAAGGCGTCGACGTCGACCTTCCCTGAACGCAGTCCGGATCGACTCGCCGACAGTTTTTCGCTCCCGGTCGACGACCCCGTCGAGTCAGGCGTGACTCACTCCCCGGACGTTTCGCTCGCTTCGAACCGGACGAGGTCCCGCTCCTCGAGTTGCATGAGGAAGTGCGCGAGCGTCTCGTCGACGGGATCGACCCGGGCGGCGTCGTGGGACGCCGCGACGCGTTCGGCGATCTCCGCGACGGTGTGATCGCCGTCGCAGTGTCGCCACACGGTCGTCCCGACGTGATCGAGCTCGAGTTCCCGCTCCCGATCGGTCCCGAAGAGGTCGAAGAGGAACCGATCGAGCCGGTTGCGCGGCCGCTTCGTCCAGCGGATCGTGACCCGCGGCTCGCCGTCGACGGTCGCTACCTCCCAGTCCTCGGCGTCGCGTCTCGGAACCGCGGTCGGGCCGTGTTCGGTCATGCGATGGCGTTCCCGGGCACCGTTTTCGACTCGATCACTGGTCGGTCGCCTCGGTGTCGGGCGCGTTCCAGAGGACGCTCGCGGTGAAGAGTCCGACGAGCGCGACGAGCGCGACGACGCCGAGGATCGACTGCGTCTCGCCGCCGAGGCCGAGCGGGAACGGCGCGCCGTCGGCGTTTCCGGTACCGGTGATGTAGAGCGCGCCGATGACGATCCCCATGATCGCCTCGCCGGTGATCAGCCCGGCCGCGACGATCCGGCCCCTCGAGGTCGCGTGCTCGGCGAGCGTGCCGTCCTCGTCGTCGCGTCGCGCGACGTAGCGGTCGATCCCGGCCCGGAGCAGGCCGCCGAGGAAGATCGGCGTCGCGAGCGTGATCGGGAGGTAGATCCCGACCGCGAACGGCAGGACGGGGACGTTCATCAGGATCAGGACGATCGCGAAGACGGCGCCGATGAGGATCATTCCCCACTGGGCGGTGCCCGTGAGGACGCCCTCGGAGATCAGCGCCATCATCCCGGCCTGCGGCGCGGGAATGGTCTCGCTCCCGATCCCGTAGGCCTGATCGAAGAAGGACAGGACCCACCCGGCGAACAGCGCCGAGACGGCGATGCCGATCACCTGTGCGAGCTGTTGGTTCCGGGGCGTCGCACCGAGGAGGTAGCCCGTCTTGAGGTCCTGTGAGGTGTCGCCCGCGACCGCCGCGGCGATGGCCACGACCGACGCGGTCACCAGCACGACGACGGGGTCGGTGACACCGGTCGAGCGCAGTGCCAGCGCGGCGATCAGGATCGTCGCGACGGCCATCCCCGAGACGGGGTTCGAGGAACTCCCGACGACCCCGACGAGATAGGCCGAGACGGCGACGAAGAGGAACGCGGCGATCACCGCGATGAACCCGCCGAGCAGGCCGACCTGGACCTGCGGGACCGCGACCAACGCGAGCGCGATCAGGATCGCGCCGACCACGACGACCTTCATCGGCAGGTCCCGCTGGGTCCGTTTGCGGTCCGCGGTCGCGCCCGATCCCGAGTCGCGGATCTCCGCCGCGGCGGTGCCGAGCGCGTCGGCGATCGTCCCCCGCATCGAGACGACCGCGTAGAACCCGCCGACGATCATCGCCCCCGCGCCGACGTAGCGGATGTACTCGTCCCAGACCGCGTTCGCCTGCGCCATCAGTGCCGCGTCGGCGGCCGACTCCGGGACGAACCCGCCCGTGATCAAGAGCGGAATCAGCATCATCCAGGCGATCAGTCCGCCGCCGAAGACGTAGCCGGCGATCCGGGGGCCGATGATGTAGCCGACGCCGATCAGCGCCGGCGTGAAGTCGCCGCCGATCGCGAACCCGTCGGTCTCGCCCGCGGAGAACGCCGTCTGGATCGTCGTCCGGAACGCGGCCATCCCGTTGGCCAGCCACATGTAGACGAAACTCGCGAGGAACCCGACGGAGATGAGCTTCACGCCCTCGTCGCCGCGCGAGCCGGCTTCGAGGACGTCGGCGCACGCGGTCCCCTCCGGATAGGGGAGTTCCTCGTGTTTGTCGACGATGAGATACCGACGCATCGGGATCATAAAGAGGACCCCGAGCAGACCGCCGAGTATCGCCACGACCGCGGTGTTGACGATATTGATCGGCTGATCGAGGAACGTGACGCCGGCGATCGTGAAGATGATGCCGGCCGCCAAGGCTTCGCCGGCGGAGGTCATCGTCTGGACGATGTTGTTCTCGAGAATCGTCCCGCCGACGCCGATCCGGCGAATCCCGTAGAACACGCCCATACTGATGACCGCCGCCGGGATGGAGGCGCTGATCGTCATCCCCGAGCGCATCCCGAGGTACATGTTCGCGGTCAGCATCACCACGTTGAGCGCGAGCCCGATCAGGACCGCCTTGACCGTGAGTTCAGCGACGCTCCGTCCGGCGGGGACGTACGGTGACGGTCCGTCGCCCGTCGCCTGCTCACTGTCGATACGACTGCCGTTCGAATCCGTCTGCTCCTCTGGTGATCCGTGTGACATAGTCGATTGCAGCGAACGGCCACGACCGTTCGCTCCGGCCGCTCGAGCGCCGCAGCAGGTGACGGGGTCCGGTAGCCAACGCGGAGGGGGCGGCTCGAGCGCGTTCCAAGCCTGTCTCGGTGGGTCGGCTCCGGCCCGTCCGCCGGTTCGAATCGGCGGCCGACACCGGGAGAGCGAGTTCGGGCGAGGGCGTTCGCTGCGTTCGCCTGGCAATAATTGATGGATCCTATAAGAATGAAAAGATTCGGACCGGCGGTTGTTGCCGGCCGCCATTCGTTCCGGCCCCCAACGCGCCCGTCGACGGTACCCGAATGGGTCCGGCGACCCGCTCTGAGTTCGACCCGCGTCACTCGAGGGCGTCCAGTCGCTCCTGGGCCTGCGCGAAGGCGAACTCGTCGCCGCGGAGCCCGTTTGCAAGGTCGCGCGTCGCCTCGACGAGTCGTTCGGCGGTTCGGGGTTCGACGTCGCCGTCGAGCATCCGGATCCGCTTGACGTGTTCGCCCAGCGTCTCGAGGGCCCGCCGTTCGCCGGCGGTCAGGTCGCGGTCCTCGGCCCAGGTGCGGACATCGCGCCGGTACTCCCGGACGGCGTTGGCGTAGGCGAGCCCGCGGGCCGCCCGCAGCGTCGGCGGGACGTCCGCGACGGGCGGCCGCTCGCCCTGATCGGCATCGCGCAGCAGAGCGAGGAAGTACAGTTCCTCGCGGTCCTCGAGGCGGGTCGTCCGGCCGACGATGTCGGCGACGTGGAGCAACTCGCTGGCCCCGAGGTAGGTGTCGTCGAGGTTCCGGAGGGTGCCGGCGTTGACGAACCCGCGGCGGCGGACGTACTCCCGACAGCGATCGCCGGCCCGCTCCGCGAGGTCGTCGGCGTCGGCCTCGTCGATGGCGTTTCGAACCGGCGTCAGATCGAACTCGACGCGCAGGTCCGTGTGTTCGGTCCGCTCGTCGACGCCGACGCTCCGGAGGCTCCCGCAGGCCGGACAGCCGACGCTGCCCGTCTCGTAGTACGACCAGCGGGTCCCACACTCCTTGCACTCGCGCTCGCCCCGGATCTTCATACGTCGTCGTAGGGTCGGGACCGCAAAAGGCCCACCGGACCCGATTCGCGCGTGCAGCGCGCTCGAGCCACCGCTGTCGGTCCGGTGCCGTCGGGCAGGCGGTAGGCCGCCCCGCGTTCGTTTCGTCCCAAGGGAATGTTGCGTTCCGAAAGCGATGACAGTCATCGGTCCTCGGGTGTCGTTCAATAGGTTATTAACGGATAGCAGGTGCAGGCCATACCCAGACCAACGGGACCGTCCAACGAACGGATATGTCCCATCGACGACTGACCCGACGGACGTTCGTGACCGCAAGCGGAACCGCAGGCGTTGTCGCGCTGGCCGGCTGTGCAAACAGCGGCCCCGGCGACGACAACGAGTCCGACGACGAGACGAACGACACCGACGACGAGACGGGCGCCGACGAGGACGGAACGTATACCCTGACGGTCACGGTCGAGGACGACGACGGCCCGGTCGAGGGCGCGACCGTCACCCTCGAGCAGGCCGGTACGGGCGAGATGGACGGCGAAGACGGAGGAACCGGCAACGAGTCGGACAACGAGACGGACGATACGATCGGTAACGAGTCGGATAACGAAACCGAAGACGGCGGACTGGAAAACGAGTCGGACAACGAAACCGAGGACGACGGGACGGACAACGAGACGACCACCGGCGGGGCGGGCGAGGAGTTCCCGATGGAGGACGAGACCGACGGTGACGGCGAGGTCGAGTTCGAGGACCTCGAGGACGGCGAGTACACCGTCACCGCCGAGAACGAGGGCGAGGAGACGGAGGACGACGTCGAGATCGACGGCGACGACGAGGAAGTCACCCTCGCGTTCGGCGACGCCGAGGCTGGCGACGGCGGCACGGACAACGAGAGCGAGAACGCGACCGAAAACGAGAGCGACGACACGTAGCCGCGTCGTCCGTCCCGTCTCCGATCCCCGCGGGGGACCGGCCCCGTTTCCCACCGATCCGCGATCGTTTCACGGGAAAGCGGCCGTTCCGTCCCGAAACGGCTCGCGCTGCATCGAACTCGACACCATCGCTCGAGCGACCGAACCGATCACGTACCGACCTTTTTGGCCTCTCGGTCGGTAGTGACTGGTATGCGCGACGAAGAAGAAATCCGCGAGCAGTACGAGTTCCTCAAGGAACACCTCGAGAGCGACGAGATGCGCCACGACGGCGTCGAGGAGATGTTTACCTACTACAAGCGCGCGATCGGCTGGGTCCTCGAGGAGGAACACATCTGATCGCGGCCGGGCCAGCCTCTCGATCGATCCGGTCGCGCCGCGGCCGAGCCATGTCGTTACATTTAAGTAGGCGCAACTGAATCTTCCACGTGACGCTTCGCTTGGAGGGCCGAAGCGTCAGCGGGGACCAATTCAGGGCGGCAAGCGATCGCGTGACACTTTTCCCGTCACGCGATCTGCTTTCCTGTTTCGATACGAATGTTCTAGTCCTGACTCTTCGATTCGGCTACGACTGGTCAGTCGCTCGTTTGCCGAAAAACGACTGCTCGGGCACCGTTCTCGGCAGTATAATTGTACGGAAATATAATAGCTGTACTGTAAACATGAACCACTCGTTATGTGTGGTCTGTCGGACGATGCGTCACCGGCATTATGGATCCCGATCGTTCGAAACGACACTGCTCACTGGTAATACGACTCTTTCGATCGAAACAACCCGATAGCCTTATTAAAATTCGACAGTAAATGCGATTGGTACTTCCCCAATGTACGACCTGACAGGATTTCAGCGTGACCTGCTCTACGTCATCGCTGGCGAGGAGGAGCCACACGGACTGGCGATCAAAGAGGAACTCGAGCAGTACTACGAAAAGGAAATCCACCACGGCCGCCTCTACCCGAACCTCGATACCCTCGTCGACAAGGGACTCGTCGAGAAGGGCCGGCGCGACCGCCGAACGAACTTCTATACGCTCACACGGCGCGGCCGCCGCGAACTCGAGGCGCGTCGTGACTGGGAGTCCCAGTACGTCGACCTGTAGCGCGCTCACCGAACCGGGTCGGCGTCGCACTGTCCGTTCCGGACGGCCGCGCATCGAACCGCCACCGAGCCGTCGTCGAGGTCGGCGGGCCCCTTATATGCCACCACGGTGAACGGTCGGGAGTGAACACGGTCCCGTTACAACTCGCCGACGCGCCGCTCGAGGAGACGGTCGTCCGCCTCGCGCTGGCCGGCGCGCTGGGGATGTTCCTCGGCCTCGAGCGGGAGTGGTCACAGAAGGCCGCCGGCATCCGGACGTTCTCCCTGATCAGTCTGCTCGGGGCGGTCTTTACCGTGCTGGTCCGCGAGGCCGGCTTCGGCGAGAGCCTGCTCCTGCTGGGCGGATTGCTGGTGATCGTCCAGGGGGTCTTGCTGGCCGTGCAGGGGCTCATGGAAGGCGAGGAAGCGGAAACCGGCCTCTCGCTGACGACCTCGGTGTCGATGCTCGTCGCCTACGGCGTCGGCGTGTTAGTCTCGGCCGGGTTCATCCTCGAGGGAGTCACCGTCGCGGTCCTCTCGTCGCTGTTGCTGGTGTTGAAGCGGGAACTCCACGAGTTCGCGTGGGGGCTCTCCCGCGAGGAGATGCGCTCGACGACCGAATTTGCCATCCTCGCGTTCGTCATCTATCCGCTTCTCCCGGCGACCTACGAGCCCGAGATCGCCGGTATCACCATCCCGCTCGAGCCCCAGGTCATCTGGCTGATGGTCGTCGCCGTCGCGGGGATCGGCATCGCCAACTACGCGATCGTCTCGACCTACGGCGGCCGCGGCATCGCGATCACCGGCTTCTTCGGCGGGCTGGCCTCCTCGACGGCCGTCGTCGGGACGATGCTCGATCACGTCGACCAGCGCCCCGAGGCGGCCTCCTACGCCGTCGCCGCGATCCTGCTGGCCAACGCCGCGATGGCTGCCCGCAACCTCGCGATCGCGGTCGGCTTTACCGCCGGCGGCGAGGCCGGTATCCTCCTCGAGGCGATCGTCCCGCTGGGGACCGTCATCCTCCTCGCGTTCGCCGTCGCGGCCGCGACCGCCGACTGGAGCGAGTCCGGACCGATGGAACTCGAGAGCCCCTTCTCGCTGAAAAACGCTCTCGGGTTCGGCGCGGTCTTTCTCGTCGTCCTCGTCTTCGGGTCGCTGGCCGAGACCTGGTTCGGGACGCTCGGCTTCTACGCGACGGCCGTCGCCAGCGGCTTCGTCTCGAGCGCCGGCGCGACCACCTCGGCGGTCGTCCTCTACCGCGGCGGCCAGCTCGGACCCGCGGAGGCGACGATCGCCGTCCTGCTCGCGACCGTCTCGAGCATCGTCGTCAAGGCGCTGCTGGCGGCCGCGTCGACGAACGACGGGTTCCGAAACCGGGTCGCGGCCTACAGCACCGTGCTGCTCGTCGGTGGGGCGCTCGCGTCCGTCCTGCTCGTCGTCTGAACTGAGACCGAGCGGCGGCTATTTGGATCGGGCGTGCTAACACATCGTATGGACCGCGATACGGTCGAGCCCACGGTCGATGACCTCCCCGGCCAGCGGGCCCGCGAGTGGGTCGACTACCACCACCGGTTCGCCGCCCCGAGTACGTACGTCTACGAGTTCGTCTGGGACGCCAGCGGCGAGGCGATCGGCCCCTTCTGTACCGACGTCGACGGCAACGTCTTGCTCGATTTCACGAGCCACGTCGCCGCCGCGCCGCTCGGCTACAACAATCCGACGATCCGGGAGCGGCTCCGCGATTTCGGCCCCGTCGATCCGGGCAAGATCGCGGGACAGGACTTCTACGTCAGTGGCGGCGGGCCGCCAGATGACCCCGACTTCCCCGGCCCGACCCAGCTGATGGACCGGTTGGTCGCGATGACGGATCACTACGACATGGACCGGGTCTTCCTCTCTAACTCCGGCGCGGAGGCCGTCGAGAACGCCGTCAAGAGCTGCTACGCCGCGGGCGGGCACCGCGCGTTCACATTCGAGGGGGCCTTCCACGGCCGCACGCTCGGCGCGCTCTCGCTCAACCGCTCGAAGGCCGTCCACCGACGCGGCTTCCCCGAGGTTCCGGGCGTCGTCAGCGTCCCCTACCCCGCGACCGACGAGGCCTACCAGCGCCGCTGGCTGACCGACGGCCCCGGCGGCAACGTCGTCGCCGACGCCCTCCACCCCGAACGCGGCGTCGTCGACCCCGACGAGGTCGCCTTCCTCATCCTCGAGCCGATTCAGGGCGAGGGCGGCTACCGGGTCGCCCACCCCGAGTTCGCCCGCGACCTCGAGGCGCTGCGCGAGCGGTACGACCTCCGGGTCGTCGCCGACGAGATCCAGTCCGGCGTGGGCCGCACGGGGGAATCGTGGGCCGTCGACCACCTCGATCTCACGCCCGACGTCATCACGAGCGGGAAGGGTCTGCGCGTCGGCGCGACGGTGTCGCGCTCGGACGTCTTCCCCGCCGAACGGGGGCGACTCTCCTCGACGTGGGGCGCGGGCGATCTCCTCGCCGCGATGCGGGGTGTCCTGACGATCGACGCGATTCACGCGAACGACCTGCTCGCGAACGCCCGCGAGCGCGGCGCGCAGTTGCGACGGCGACTCGAGGACGCCATCGAGGACGGCGACGCACCCGGCGCGGTCGAGGTTCGAGGCCGCGGACTGATGCTCGGCGTCGAGTTCGAGACGCAGGATCGGCGGGACGCGGTCCTCGAGGCGGCGTTCCGGCGGGGACTGCTGACGCTGGGCTGTGGCTACAAGACGCTGCGATTGCTGCCCCCGCTCGACGTGACCGAACGCGAGATCGAGCTAGGGGTAGGGCTGTTGCTCGAGGCGATCGACGAGGCCGCGTCCTGAGATCCGGCAGGTAGTCGGTTCGGTTTTCGGAAGCCGCGTTGCACCACCGAGAAATCAGGAGGCAAGTCATTTCCAAACGAATCACGTAGGGTCGAGTATGCCGCATCGGCTCGAGGAGGAACCGCCGATAAACGACAGCTATTCCGTCACGGTTCCGGCAGCGGTCCGACGCGAACTCGATATCGAACCCGGGGACAAAATCCGCTGGCGCGTCACCGAAGACGGGACGCTCGCCGTCGAAGTCGTGACGCAACGGGACGGTACGTTTTCCGAACTCGATCCCGTCGATATCGGTGACGAAACTGACGCGGCCGACGATCACGACTTCATCGCCGGTGAGACGAATCGATCGCCCTGACCGATACGGTCATCGCGGCTCCAACGGGCCGGCGGAATCACTCGGTTACGATGGCAGCGGATCCGTTCGAGTAGTCTATTTCCGTCCAGACGGGCCAATCGCTACTCGCCGCGGAGTTCGTTCATGTGGTCGATCCGCTGCTGGACGAGGTCGGCTTTCCCGATGTCGTGACGGATCCGGAGTCCGTCCTCGCCGGCGACTGCGAGCGCGTCCTCGGCGATCTCCTCGGCTTCGGCGATCGAGTCGGCGACGCCGACGACGGCGAACGACCGCGAGGTGGTGGTGTAGATCCCGTCGTCGCGCTCGTCCACGCTGGCGTAATACAGCAGCGCGTCCCCGGCGCTCTCTCGCGGCTCATCGCCGCTCGAGCTTTCCGTGGCGCGGACCGACCGCGCCACGCTCTCCTCGTCGACCTGCACTTTCGTACCCGCTTCGGGAGCGGTCGGGTAGCCGTCGGGGACGGCGTACTTACAGACCGTCGCCTGCGGGGCGAACTCGAGTTCCGGCGGTGCCTCGCCGTTCCGTGCCGCGGTGAGCACGTCGAGGAAGTCCGTCTCGAGCACCGGGAGCGTGTTCATCGCCTCGGGGTCGCCGAAGCGGGCGTTGAACTCGACGACGCGGGGGCCGGTCTCGGTCAGCATGAACTGGCCGTAGAGGATTCCGCGGTAGTCCTCGAGGGCGTCGACGGTGGCCGCGATGATCTCGACGGCCTCGTCGTACTCCTCGGCGGTCATGAAGGGGAGCTCCGGCGTCGCGTCGGAGTAGCTGCCCATGCCGCCGGTGTTGGGCCCCTCGTCGCCCTCGTAGGCGCGTTTGTGGTCCTGCACCGCGGGCGCGGTCCGGAACTCGCCGTTGGCGACGAACGCCTGGATCGTGAATTCCTCGCCGATCAGCCGCTCCTCTAAGACGATCCGGTCGTAGTCCGACTCGCGGACGTACTCCTTGCCCTCCTCGGCGGTGACCTGATCGCCGATGACCTTGACGCCCTTTCCCCCGGTCAGTCCGGCGGGCTTGATCGCCAGGTCGCCGTCGTACTCGTCGATGTAGTCACACGCCGCGTCCATGTCGTCGAACGTCTCGAAATCGGGACAGCCGGGGATGTCGTTCTCCGCCATGAACCGCCGCTGGAAGGCCTTGTCCGTCTCGATCCGGGCGTCGGCCTCCTTCGGCCCGAACGGGTAGACGCCCGCGGCCTCGAGCGCGTCCGCGACGCCGGCCTCGAGGGGCGCTTCCGGGCCGATAACGGCGATGGTCGCGTCGATCTCCTCGGCGTACTCGACGACGGCATCGGGATCGGTCGTCTCGAGCGTTTCGAACCCGACGGCGATCCGGGCGATGCCGGGGTTCTTGTTGCCGGCACAGGCGTAGAGGTCGGCCTCGCTGTCCTCGAGCGCGCGGGCGATGGCGTGTTCGCGGCCGCCGCCCCCGATCAGCAGCACGTTCTCTCGCATGGTCGATAGCGGAACGCACGAACCTGTAAGCGTTGCTCTTTCCTCGAGCGGAAATATGCACGGTTGTGGCCACCTTCGCGACTGAAACGCATCGAGATTCGGGGCAACCGGTCGGGATCATGGGGGCTGGTATTACATCGAGCGGGGCAAGGATTAAGCGCGTTCTGCACACACCAGTATACATGGGCGAAACCGAGTACCGAAACGTTCGACTTACCGAGGAGGCATATCAACGGCTCAAACGCCGAAAAAAGGCCGGAGAGTCGTTCTCCGATACCGTCGAGCGAATCGCCGGCGAGCGGTCGCTCCTCGACCTCGCCGGAATCCTTTCCGACGAGGAAGCCCGGGAGATGCGCGACGCGATTCGCGATCGGGACGAGCGATCGCGAGACGAACTCGACCGACTCGCCGATCGACTGGACTCGTGATCGTCGACACCGACGTTCTGATCGATCTGATGCGGGACGCCGACCGGGCGAAACGAACGGTCGCCGACCTCGAAGACCAGCGCGTTCCGCTTCGTCTTTCGGCGGTCTCCGAGTTCGAACTCTTTCACAGTCTCGAGCGAGTGGTCGATCCCGGTGAGCGGCGGCGACGCATCGAATCCGTCCTCGAGACGAAGCAGACGTATCCGGCCGACAGCGCGGTGATGAAGAAAGCCGGCCGAATCGACGGCCGGCTCGCTGCGGACGGGCGGGCGATCGGGCTCGGAGACACGATCATCGGTGCAACGGCGCTCGTCAACGAGGAACCAGTGCTGACGAGAAACGTCGATCACTTCGAACGGATCGATGATCTCGACGTCGAGTCGTATTGAGACGGCGGCGGGTCCCAGAAGTCAACGCTAAAGAACCAGCGGACGAAACGAGGTGCTAATGCGACAGTACCTCGATCTCGTCGAGACGGTCCTCTCGGAGGGCGCCCACAAGCCCAACCGGACCGGCGTCGACACGATTTCGTCGTTCAGCGAACACTACGAGGTCGACCTGCAGGAGGGGTATCCCCTGCTCACGACCAAGGAGATGGACGGCTACCGCTGGAACTCGATGCTCCACGAGGTCTGCTGGTATCTCTCCGGCGAGGAGCACATCCGCGACCTCCGCGAGGAGACCAAGATCTGGGACGCCTGGGCCGACGAGGAGGGGCGGCTGGACACGGCCTACGGTCGCTTCTGGCGGCGGTTCCCGGTCCCGGACGAGGACGCCCGCCTCGAGGGCGAGTCCTGGCCCGACGCGGCCCACCGGTGGGTCACCGAGGAAGCCGACGGCCGGCAGACCTTCGACCAGCTACAGTACGTGATCGACACGCTCTCTGACTCGCCGAACTCCCGGCGACTGGTGGTCAACGCCTGGCACCCCGCCAACGCGGCCGTCTCGACGCTGCCGCCCTGTCACTACTCGTTCGTCTTCAACGTGCAGGGCGACCGGCTGAACTGCCATCTCACCCAGCGCTCTGGCGACACCGCGCTCGGGATCCCCTTCAACATCGCGGCCTACGCGCTCCTGACGAAAGTGATCGCCCAGCAGACCGGCTTCGAACCGGGCACCTTCGCGCACACCGTCGTCGACACCCACGTCTACTGCGGCCGCGGCGACCGGGGCGACTGGTACGCCGACAACCTCGAGGCGCTCCAGTCGCGGCTGGCCGACGCCGACGAGCGCGAGGACTACCGCGAGATCAAAGACTGGCTCGAGACCGAGGCCCCGTCCGAGGCCGACGGTGACGAACGCCTCGATCACGTCCCCGGCCTGCTCGAGCAGCTCTCGCGGGAGCCGCTCGAGCGCCCGACGCTCGCGGTCGCGGACGTCTCGATCGACGAACTGAGCTACGACGACGTCGAGCTTCGGGACTACGACTCCCACGACGGCATCGAGTTCTCGGTGGCCGAATGAGCGGGGACCGGGACGAGGCGGCCGACGCGACGCAGCCCCTCGAGTCCGACCGCGAACTCGTCGGCATCGTCGCCGTCGCCGACAACGGGGTCATCGGAAAAGACGGCGACATGCCCTGGCACATCCCTGCCGACCTGCAGCATTTCAAGGAGGCGACGATGGATCACCCCGTCATCATGGGCCGAGTGACCTACGAGGGGATTCTCGAGACCCTCGGCGAACCGCTTCCCGGCCGAACGACGGTCGTGCTGACGAGCCGGGACCTCGAGACGCCCGAGGGAGCCGTGGCCGCGAACGGACTCGAAGCGGCCCTCGAGCGGGGCGAACGGGCCGCACGCGAGCGCCACGACGGCGCCGACCGGATCTTCGTCGCCGGCGGGGCGACCGTCTACGAGGAGTTTCTGCCCGCACTCGACCGACTGATCGTGACCGAGGTCCACGACGATCCCGAGGGCGACACCTCCTTTCCAGAGTGGGACCGAACCGAGTGGGACGTCGTCTCCCGCGACGATCGGGACGGGTTCGCCTTCCTCGAGTACGTCCGTCAGGACTGAGACAGTCGAAAGCGGGTCCGAAGCGTCGTTTTTCCCCCGCCTCGTCCGTCGTAATACGTCGTTTGATCCGGTGATCGGGTAACACCGACTGCCGGCGAGTCGGTCCATCTCCGCGACAGGTACGGTGTGTGATGGCTCTCGCGTACTGCCCTCTCGAGTGACCGTTCGGGAAAAGCATCTGTTTCCCGGACGACTCGTCCGTGTTGTCCCCGACGTCGGGATAGCACAGGTACGGCGCTTCGGCACTAAATCGTCGGCGGTCGCCCGAAGCGGGCCGCGTTCGATGCGACCGGTTTCGATGTGCGAGCCGTCGGTTTTAACGAGGGCGAACGGCGCTAGGGACACTCAGTTCCGCCCGAAAAACGATCATTGTTGATACGTCGTTCCGCGACGGCCGAGAGCGGCGATATCGCAGCTCATAACGGCTCTCGATGAGATTTACCCGTCGAAACCCGTCGTAGACGGTGAAACGATGGTCCCGACTTATGCGAAAAATCGGCCAAGGACTGTCTACCCCGAACAGGGGGAACTCAGAGTGAGAGACATGACAGAAGAAACTGACAGCGGATTATTCGACGACTCGCGGCGATCGTTTATGAAAAAGGGAGCGCTCGCCACCTCAATGGCGGCTCTCGGCGCGGGAGCGATGACGGGAACCGGGGCTGCTCAGGACGGTGGCGACGGCGAAGTGATCGTCCACGCGGACGACTACTTCCCCGATACGGATTTCACCGTCGCAGCGTCGCTGAACGACCAGACGAGAGACGACCTGCTCGAGGAGACCGGTGCGGCCGACGAGTTCGACACCCCCGACGACTGGGACGCGTACATCATCACCTACGACTTCGGTGGAACTGCCCCGTCGATGGGCATCCTGATGACGGAGGAAGCCGACCTCAGCCAGGGTGACAGCGAAACGATGGGAGCGGACGGAGAGTTCCGTAACCCCGAACTTGCAATGGTCGAAGCAACCCTCGGGGCCTCCGGTAACGGCGGCAACGGTGACGACATGGGCGACGACGGCGGCAACGGTGACGACATGGGCGACGACGGCGGTAACGGCGGCGATGCAGGCGACGACGGCGGTAACGGTGGCGGTGCAGGCGACGACGGCGGTAACGGTGGCGGTGCAGGCGGCGACGGCGGCGGTGCAGGCGATAACGAGACTGGCGGCGGCAACTAACCCAGTCGTTTCGCGTTCTTCTTTCGATTTATTCACATGTGGGTCAAAAAAGGGCTCGTTCGGCGAACGAGTTCGTCCCTGCGAAAGCGGAGCGAGTCAACCGAACGGTGGTTCATTTTGTGACGATTCCGTTTCACGACGGTCGTGGTCCATTCCGAACTCGACGGTTGTTCCACAGGCCTTCTTTCGTCCTCTCACGTCCGTATTCCTCGCAGACGACGCACCCACAACAGCAATTGATCGGAACAGAATGTGGCTCCTGAGAACGCAGCCAGCTTCGAACGGCCGACTCGGCGACCGAGCCGAGGGCCGAACGGCCCTGCAGCGCCCTCCGACTCCATCGAGGTCTGAACCCGCCTCGATAGATCGCTTCGACGGCCAGTGTCGGATTTCCACTACTTCGAAAGCGGCCCCCTGAATCCCGTAGCACCGACAAATAACGGGTGTATACAACGTTCCGTATCATTCTCGAGGGATTCAAATGCCCCCGCTTCCAAGCCGACGTATGGCAAGTGATACGTTCCCGGACGCGATCCGGGAGTTCGAACACGACGGCGAGACCTACAAGATGGCCGATCTCACGGTCCTCGAGGAGCAGGGGCTCTGTGACCTCGAGAAACTGCCGGTGAGCATCCGGATCTTGCTCGAGTCGGTGCTGCGCAACGCCGACGGGGAGACGATCGACGAAGACGCCGTCCGCGCGGCGGCCTCGTGGAAACCCGACGTGCCGGACGCCGAGGTGCCGTTTACCGTCTCGCGGGTCGTCCTGCAGGACCTGACCGGCGTCCCGGCGGTCGTCGACCTCGCGGCACTGCGCTCCGCGGCCGATCGCAAGGGCGTCGACCCGACGGTCGTCGAGCCCGAAGTCCCCTGTGACCTCGTGATCGACCACAGCGTGCAGGTCGACCACTTCGGAAGCGGGGACGCCTACGAGAAGAACGTCGAGATCGAGTACGAGCGCAACGAGGAGCGCTATCGCGCGATCAAGTGGGCCCAGGAGGCGTTCGACGAGTTCAACGTCGTCCCGCCGGGAACCGGGATCGTCCACCAGGTCAACCTGGAACACCTCGGCCGCGTCGTCCACGAGCGCGAAGTCGACGGTGAGCAGTGGCTCGTGCCCGACACGCTCGTCGGCACGGACAGCCACACCCCGATGATCGGCGGCATCGGATCCGTCGGCTGGGGTGTCGGCGGTATCGAGGCCGAGGCCGCGCTGCTCGGCCAGCCGATCAACATGAGCCTGCCGGAGGTCGTCGGCGTCCGTCTGTCGGGCGACCTCCCCGACGGCGCGACCGCGACCGACCTCGTGCTCCATATCACCGAGAAACTGCGCCAGGTCGGCGTCGTCGACAAGTTCGTCGAGTTCTTCGGTCCCGGCGTCGCCGAACTCTCGGTCGCCGACCGCGCGACCATCTCGAACATGGCCCCCGAACAGGGCTCGACCATCAGCATGTTCCCCGTCGACGAGAAGACCCTCGAGTACCTCGAGCTGACGGGTCGCGACCCCGACCACATCGACCTCGTCAGAGAGTACCTCGAGGCACAGGGCCTCTTCGGCGAGCAGGACCCCGAGTTCACCGAGGTCGTCGACTTCGACCTGGGCGAGGTCGAACCCAGCCTCGCGGGCCACAAAAAGCCTCACGCCCGCATCCCGATGGGCGATCTCGACGAGCACTTCCCGACGCTGCTCGAGGAGGAAGGCGTCCTCCCCTCGGGTGCCGCCGAGAGCGACGGCGGACTCGTCGCCGAGCAGACGCCCTCGCTCGAGGAAAAGGTCCCAGTCGAACTCGATGACGGCACCGAGGTCGAGATCGGCCACGGCGACATTCTCGTCAGCGCGA
Organism: Natrinema saccharevitans; assembly: GCF_001953745.1. Classification (NCBI taxonomy): domain Archaea; kingdom Methanobacteriati; phylum Methanobacteriota; class Halobacteria; order Halobacteriales; family Natrialbaceae; genus Natrinema; species Natrinema saccharevitans. The sequence continues at coordinate 1,911,028 of NZ_LWLN01000001.1, read as the reverse complement.
TCACGTCCTGTACGAACACGTCGAACCCGTCCGTGATGGTCGGCGCTGGCTTGCTGGCCCGTAACGCGGCCGAACGGGGGCTCGAAGTACCCGACTACGTCAAGACCAGCCTCGCACCCGGCAGCCGCGTCGTCACGGAGTATCTAAAGCGGGCGGACCTGCTCGACGACCTCGAGGAACTGGGCTACCACGTCGTCGGCTACGGCTGTACGACCTGTATCGGCAACGCCGGCCCGCTGCCGGAGCCGGTCGAGGCGGCCATCGACGAACACGATCTCTGGACGACGAGCGTCCTCTCGGGCAACCGCAACTTCGAGGCCCGGATCCACCCGAAGATCAAGGCCAACTACCTCGCGTCCCCGCCGCTGGTCGTCGCCTACGGCCTCGCGGGACGGATGGACATCGACCTCGAGACCGAGCCGATCGGCACCGACGACGAGGGCGAACCGGTCTACCTCGAGGACATCTGGCCCGACACCGAGGAAATCCGCGAGACGATCCACGAGAGCGTCTCCCCCGAGATGTTCGAGGAGAAGTACGCGAGCATCTACGAGGGCGACGAACGCTGGGAGGCACTCGACGCCCCGACCGGCGAGGTCTACGACTGGGATCCCGAATCGACCTACATCCGCGAGCCGCCGTTCTTCAAGGACTTCCCGCTCGAGGAGCCCGGCGTCGACAACGTCGAGGACGCGCGCGCACTGCTGACACTTGGTGACACCGTCACGACCGACCACATCAGCCCCGCCGGGCCCTTCGGCGAGGACCTGCCGGCCGGCCAGTGGCTCACAGAGCGCGGCGTCGAACCCTACGAGTTCAACACCTACGGCTCGCGCCGCGGCAACCACGAGGTCATGATGCGCGGCACCTTCGCGAACGTCCGCATCGAAAACGAACTGCTGGACGGCAAGGAAGGTGGCTACACGATCCACCACCCGACCGGCGAGGAGACCACCGTCTTCGAAGCCTCCGAGCGCTACCGCGAGGAAGACACGCCGCTGATCGTCATGGCCGGCGAGGAACTCGGGACCGGCTCGAGCCGTGACTGGGCCGCGAAAGGGACCGACCTGCTCGGTATCCGCGCGACCATCGGCAAGAGCTACGAGCGGATCTACCGTGACAACCTCATCGGCATGGGCGTCTTGCCCCTGCAGTTCCGGGACGGCGAGGGCTGGGAGGAACTCGGCCTCGAGGGCGACGAATACTTCGAAATCGAGGGTTTAGAGGACGGCCTCGAGCCCAACGCCGAACTGACGGTCACCGCCGAGGACGACGACGAGACCACCGAGTTCGAGGTCACCGCACAGGTCGACACGCCGATGGCGGTCGAGTACGTCGAAAACGGCGGCGTTCTCCACCTCGTACTCCGTCGCCTGCTTAACGAAGAACTGCAGTAACGGACGCGAATCGACGTCCCATAGCAGTCGATTTTTGCCGCCGTCGCCGCCTCGAGAGTGGGTCGTACGTCGGGCTTTTACAATCCCTGGCCGTATGCATCCCTATGACCGACCCGACGCGGCGCAACCGGCTCGACGAGGAGGAAAGCCCCTACCTGCGCCAGCACGCGGACAACCCCGTCAACTGGCAGCCGTGGGACGAGCAAGCCCTCGAGACCGCCAAGGAACGTGACGTCCCCATCTTCCTCTCGATCGGCTACTCGGCGTGTCACTGGTGTCACGTGATGGAGGAGGAGAGCTTCGCCGACGAGGCCGTCGCCGAGGTGCTCAACGAGAACTTCGTTCCGATCAAGGTCGACCGCGAGGAGCGCCCCGACGTCGACAGCATCTACATGACCGTCTGCCAGCTCGTCCGCGGACAGGGCGGCTGGCCGCTCTCGGCGTGGCTCACGCCCGAGGGCGAGCCCTTCTTTATCGGGACCTACTTTCCGCGGGAAGGAAAGCGGGGCCAGCCCGGCTTTCCGGACCTCTGTCGGCGGATCAGCGACTCCTGGGAGAGCGAGGAGGACCGCGAGGAGATGGAACACCGCGCCCAGCAGTGGACCGACGCGGCGAAAGACCGACTCGAGGAGACCCCCGACGGGACGGGCGTCGGGGGCGGGGCCGCCGAACCGCCCTCGAGCGACGTGCTCGAGGCGGCAGCCGACGCCGTCCGCCGGAGCGCCGACCGCCAGTACGGCGGCTTCGGCACCGGGCAGAAGTTCCCCCAGCCCTCGCGGCTGCGCGTCCTCGCGCGGACGTACGACCGCACCGGCCGCGAGGAGTACCGCGAGGTACTCGAGGAGACCTTAGACGCGATGGCCGCCGGCGGGCTTTCCGACCACGTCGGCGGCGGCTTCCACCGCTACTGCGTCGACCGGGACTGGACGGTCCCTCACTTCGAGAAGATGCTCTACGACAACGCGGAGATCCCGCGAGCCTTCCTCGCGGGCTACCAGCTCACCGGCGAGGACCGCTACGCCGAGACCGTCGCGGACACGCTGGCGTTCGTCGATCGGGAGCTGACCCACGACGAGGGCGGTTTCTTCAGCACGCTCGACGCCCAGAGCGAAGGTCCCGAGACCGGCGAGCGCGAGGAGGGCGCGTTCTACGTCTGGACGCCCGCGGAGGTCCACGACGTCCTCGAGGACGAGACCGACGCTTCGCTCTTCTGTGCCGGGTTCGACGTCACCGAGGCGGGCAACTTCGAGGGGGCGAACCAACCCAACCGCGTCGCCCGTGTGTCGGAACTGGCCGCGCAGTTCGACCTCGAGGAGAGCGAGGTCCTGAAACGGCTCGACTCGGCTCGAAAGCGGCTGTTCGAGGCCCGCGAGGAGCGGCCCCGACCCGCTCGCGACGAGAAGATACTGGCGGGCTGGAACGGGCTGATGATCTCGACCTACGCCGAGGCGGCGCTGGTCCTCGGCGAGGACGAGTACGCCGAGACGGCGGTCGACGCCCTCGCGTTCGTCCGCGATCGGCTCTGGGACGCGGACGCGAAACGACTCTCGCGGCGGTATAAGGATGGGGACGTGGCGGTCGACGGCTACCTCGAGGACTACGCCTCCCTCGCTCGTGGCGCGCTCGATTGCTATCAGGCCACCGGCGAGGTCGACCACCTCGCGTTCGCGCTCGAGCTGGCTCGGGTCATCGAGGCCGAGTTCTGGGACGCCGACCGCGGGACGCTCTACTTCACCCCCGAGAGCGGCGAGTCGCTCGTCACGCGGCCTCAGGAACTGGGCGACCAGTCGACGCCCTCGTCGACCGGCGTCGCGGTCGAGACGCTGCTCGCGCTCGACGAGTTCGCACGGGAAGACTTCGCTGAGATCGCCGCCACCGTCCTCGAGACCCACGCGAACGAACTCGAGGCCAACGCCCTCGAACACGCGACGCTGTGTCTCGCCGCCGACCGACTCGAGGCCGGCGCGCTCGAGGTGACCGTCGCGGCCGACGAGTTGCCGACCGAGTGGCGCGAGGCGTTCGCGTCGCGGTACCTGCCCGATCGGCTGTTCGCGTTGCGGCCGCCGACGGCGGACGGGCTCGAGGCGTGGCTCGACCGGCTCGGGCTCGAGGACGCGCCCCCGATCTGGGCCGGCCGCGAGGCCCGCGACGGTGAGCCGACGCTGTACGTCTGTCGCGCCCGGACGTGTTCACCGCCGACCCACGAGGTGGACGAGGCGCTCGAGTGGCTCGGCGAGAACGTCGCTGACATCGGATCGGGCGAGACGACCGTCGACGAATCTGGCAGTCCGTTCTGATAGCTCGACGTGACCGTCCGGGGGTCGCGATTCGAGTCGGCGCCTCCCCCACTCGACTCGCGGTACCCGAGCATTGATATCGCTGTATACTCGAGTATACACATGAGCAAATCGGTCCGCGTCTCCGAGGAATTCCACGAATTCGTCGCGGCACACAAACGGGACGACGAGACGATGGAAGAGACGCTTCGTCGCCTCATCGGCGGTCCGCATCCGAAAGACGTCGCCGGGATACTGTCGTCCGAAACCGCGGAGGGTATGCGGGAACGGCTGGCGGAAAAACGCGAGCGCGATGTCGCGGGGAAAGACGAACTGCGGGAGCGCTTCGAATGATCCTCGATACGTCGTTTCTCATCGATCTCTTCGACGGTCAGCGACACGCGTTCGAGAAGGGGCAGCAATTGTCCGACGAGGGGGCCGTCCAACGGGTCCCGTCACCGGTAGTCACGGAACTCTCGTACGGTGCCGCGTTCGGTGACGAAGACGAACGGCGAGCAGTTCGAAACGCGCTCCGGATGTATCCGGTCGTCGAACAGACGGACCGCATCGCCCAACGCGCCGGCCGGTTACTCGCTCGAGCGGATATGGACGCCGACGGCCGGAGCGGAATCGACAAAGTCGATCCGATGGTCGCAGCCGTCGCGGACCGATACGACGAGCCAGTACTGACGGCCAACGTGGCCGATTTCGAGGCACTCGGTGTCGCCGTCGAGACCTACTAACCGAGTCTCGACTCGATCTCACTTGCGAGCCAGACCGCCGGCGGCACGTCCTCCTCCTCGACGAAGCGGACGATCTCCTCGCCGTCGTCGTTCTCGACGACGATCGTCGGGATGTATTCGATGTCGTACGCCTCGACGCCCGGCCCCTGCTTGTCCTCATCGACGTTGATCTCCTCGATACGGTCGTCGGGAACCTCGGCGGCCTCGAGCGCCGCGCCGAAATCGGGCAGCAGTGCCCGACAGTCCTTGCACCAGTCGCCGCCCCAGACCTTGTACACGAGTTCGTCGTTGTGCGCTGCGAGCGTCTCGACCGCCTCCTCGTAGGACGCCGCGTCCCACGTCGGGTTCGGCCGCATGGTCTCGAGACTCATACGCACGGCTTGTCGGTCGGCGGGCTTAACCGCGGTGTTTCAGGCAGCGGCTTCGCTCGAGTGGCGGCCTCCGTTTCTCGTACCCGATTGACCAACCACCGCCGGGCGGGACTGAAAGGGGCCGACTGGGTCGGGGGCTTTCGAGGGGGTTGCAGTATTCGATCGCCGACGGAGATGCCCCGCGACTAGCCGGCACGTCCTGCCGAGGTCCAGCATCGGTTTACGTCTCCAAAGCTTAGCGGTTGCCGATGAAAGGGAGCATCCTGGACACGATCGGCTCGCCGCTGGTCCAGGTCGACTCGCCGGAGGGCGCGACGGTCGCGGCCAAGATCGAATCGTTCAACCCCGGCGGCTCGGCCAAGGACCGGCCGGCCCGCGAGATGGTGCGAGCCGCCGAACGCGACGGGCTGATCGAACCCGGTGACTGGCTCGTCGAACCCACGAGCGGCAATACGGGAATCGGGCTCGCGCTCGTCGCGGCCGCCCGCGACTACGACCTGACGATCGTCATGCCCTCTGACAAGTCGAAGGAACGCCAGCAGGTCATGGCGGCCTACGGGGCCGACCTCGAGTTAGTCGACGGCGACATGGAGGACGCCCGCGCCCGCGCCGAAGAACTCGAGGCCGAGGGCGCGGTCCAACTGGGCCAGTTCGAGAACCCCGCGAACCCCGAGGCCCACTACAAGACGACCGGGCCGGAGATCATCGAACAGGTCGGCGACCGCGAGATCGACGCCTTCGTCGCCGGCGTCGGCACCGGCGGCACGATCTCGGGGATCGGCAGGCGGCTCCGCGAGGAGTTCCCCGACGTCGAGATCGTCGCGGTCGAACCCGAACGAAACGCCGTCCTCTCGACCGGCGAGTCCGGCAACGACGAGTTCCAGGGGATGGGGCCCGGCTTCGTCAGCGACAACCTCGACCGCGACCTGCTCGACCGCGTCGAGACTGTCAAGCTCGAGGACGCCGAGGACGAGTGTCGCCGCCTCGCCCGCGAGGAGGGGATCCTCGTGGGCCAATCGAGCGGCGCGACCAGTCTCGTCTCCCAACGGATCGCCCGCGAGATCGCCGATCCCGCCCTCGAGTGTCCGGAGGTTCCAACGGCGTTCGACGACGTCGGCGCGACGGCCTCGCCGGAAACCGACGGCGGACGAGCCGACGACTGCCCGCTCGTCGTCACGGTCTTCTGGGACAGCGGCGAGCGCTACCTCTCGACCGGCCTCTTCGACTGACCGGCTCGAGCGGGGTGGTTTCGTCCCGTTCGTCACGTTGTGCGGGCTCGCTCTCGGGAGTGACCCGGTACAAACGGCTCTTTCACCTAGCCGAACTGCCTTTAGGTCCCCTTTCGTACGGGTAGGTACAATGACATGCCCCTCCAGGCGGACGCTACTGAGTAGCACCGCAGGACTGCTCGCGCTCTCGGCCGGCTGTATCGCCGACGGCACCGACGACTCGCCCGACGAGGACGAGAGTGACGATCCCAACGAAGACGATCCCGGTTCGGACGACGACGACGGAAGCGAGGACCTTCCCGGCGAAGTGACCGGCTACGAGACACAGAAATACCAGTCCCCCACGGACGCGGAGACGGCAACGGTCGATCTCGTCCGGGACGCCGACGACGCGACCGAGTGGCTCGAGACGCGCACGCTCTCCGACACCGACCCCCTCACCGGCTTCGTCGACGACACCGACTTCGAGACGTCGATCCTGGTTTCGCTCGAGTCCGAGGCACCGAACCCCTGTTACGAATTGGTCCTCGAGTCGATCGACGTCCGGCCGATCGAGGACGACGAGACTGACGACGGAGACGACGATCCCAGTAGCAGCAGTGCCGGCGGCGACGACGAGACCGACAGCGACGGGACGGACGGAAGCGCCGACGAGGAACTCGTCCTCGAGGGGACGGTCCAAGACACGGCGGACGAGAACGAGGCCTGTACCTCAGTGATCACCACCGTCGGCCGGCTCGTGCGGGTGACCTTCGAGTCGGAGCCGCTGACGGCGCTCTCGGCGACGGTCGTCGATCACGACGGCAACAAAAGCGGCGCCTCGATGCGGGGCGACAGCGCGTCCGCGTCGGAGAGTACGAGCGTCGAGTCGGGTGACGAGACGTCCGACGACGGCTCGTAGCCGCTCGAGCGACGGCCCCCGCTACGGCGTATACTCCGCTTCGGTCAGGCGAACGACCAGCGTCTCCGCGACGTCGCGGAGGTCGTACTCCGGAAGATCGCCGTCCGTTCGCCGGACGTACAGCGGCTCGACGAGCCGATAGGTCGGTCCCCCGTCGGCCCCGCTCGAGGCTGCAGCGTCTCCGTTTTCTTCGCCCTCGCTCGCGGCCGCGGACTCGTCAGTCCCGCTCGCGGCCGCCGTATCGGCTGTGCCGGCCTCGTCCTCGACGGCGGGGACGACCCGCTCGAGGCCGTAGATCTTGCAGAACTCGCCCGTCTCGTCGGCGTCGATCTCCCCGTTCCGGAGCTGGGTCGCGAGCGCTCGCGAGAGCCACTCGTCGTCGCTGATGCTCGGTTCCCGGACGAACGCCTCGTTGACGAACCGCGTGCAGTACCAGTTCAGGTCGTTCAACAGCGAGACGGCGGCCCCGACGCTGACCGTCCGCAGGGCCAGCGAGTTCTCGAACGGCCGCTCCAAGTCGTAGGTCGAAAGCGCCTCGCGGGCCGTTTCCCGCGAGAGGAGTTCGTACTGGAGGTCGCTCCCGGCCTCGCCGATGAGACAGACGCGGGTCACTGTCCGCTAGTGAATCCGGTCGCGTATTGGTAGTTTCGACATTCGCGACTCCAGGATCGCTGACGGAGGACGAACAGGGACGGTCCGATACACCGCCCCGATCGGAACGATATCGGCGGGAGCGATCGAGACGCCGATTACGACGATCGAAGCGTGCCACTGCCGTCCGTCCGTACTTTCCGGAGATAGTCCGCGATCACGAGTAGCGTGCCGACGAGCAGTCCGCCGCCGAGTAGGAGATCACCACGAGTGAGCCAATAGAGACCGACGCAACCCGTGAGACTCCCACCGACGATGCCGAGGGCGGTGTCCGGTATCGAAACGATGCTACTACCGAGGAGCAGTATTGCTAGCCCCCCGAACAGAACGAGCCAAACGTGATTACCGAGCCTCGCTATCCCCGTGCTAGCGAGTAAAACGCTAATGCCCACAGTTCCCCAACGGACATTACGCTCGCCCATGAGCGGATATAATACTCCGCATCATATAATTTCACGTCTACCGTCGAAGTGGGCTGTGTGAAATCAGTCGAGAGCGACAAGCTCTGCGCTCTGCGCTGCTTCCTCGGCGCGCTCGAGCAGGTCGTCCGGTTCGTGCTCGAGCAGGGGCTTCAGGCGGGCGTTGGTCTCGACCTGATCGGGGGTGACGCGGTTGCAGCCGGCGTCGATCGTCGAGTCGTTGAAGGTGCCGATCTCGCGGGCGCGGGCGACGATGTCCTGCTTGTCCCAGGTCAGGAGCGGGCGGTGGATCGGGAGTCGGGTCGCGCGGCTGGTGACCCCCAGGTTGCGGACGGTCTGGCTGGACTTCTGGCCGGCGGCCTCGCCGGTGACGATGCCGTCGGCGTCGACGCGTTCGGCCAGCGTCTCGGCGGCCCGGTAGAAGAACCGTCGGAGTGAGAGCATCCGCCCCTGCTCCATCTCGCGGACCAGACGATCGACCGTCTCGCCGCCCGGGATCCGGTAGACCTGCATGTCGAAGTTCGGCGCGTATTCCGAGAGGAGCCGGACCGTCTCCATCGCGCGGGCCTCGTGGTCGATCCCGCCGTAATCGCCGAGGTCGACGTAGGCCGGTACGATCGGGCTGCCGCGGCGCATCATCTCGTAGGCCGCGACCGGCGAGTCGATGCCGCCGCTGACCAGGGCGATGACCGACTCCTGGGAACCCAGCGGGAGCCCGCCCGGGCCGTCGCGCTGCTCGAGGTAGATGAAGGCCGCGTCCTCGCGGACCTCGACGCCGAAGGTCAGGTCGGGATCGTCGAGATCGACGTCGGGCTCGAACTCGTCCTCGACGGCCGCCCAGATGGCGTTGCCCGCCTCGCGGGCGAGGTCCTCGCTGTCGTAGGGCAGGCTCTTGTCCGCTCGGCGGGCGTCGACCGCGAACGTGCCGCCGCCGTAGCGTTCCCGGGCCGTCTCCGCGAGGGCCTCGAGGATCCGCGCTTTCTCCGTACTGGTCGTCAGGGCGGGGCTGGCGGAGACGACGCCGAACGTGTCGGTGGCGGCGTCGGTGGCGGCCTCGACGGCGTCGCTCTCGGTGTGGATCAGCGGCCGGCTCCACCGGCGCTCGACCTCGCCGGGAATCGACCGCGCGGACAGGAGGGCCTCGAGGTTTGCCGCGAGGAGGTCCTCCATGTACCGCTTGACGGTGTTGCTCTTCGTGTTGACGTCCCCGTGACGGACGAGGACGGTATCGGCTCCCGGGGGGTGCATGGACTGTGATAGATGATCGCAGCTATAAGGGGATTACGAGGGCGGGCCCGCGGAGCACCGATTCCCTCGAGCTGATTTCCCGTGGCTCAGACGATCGACTCCTCGACGGTCGGACTCAGGCTGCCCGTGTAGGAGTAGATCCCGACCACGAGGATCGCGCCGGCCAGCAGCGGGATCGTCGCACTGAGCGCGTACAGCACGTCGAAGCCGATCGCCTCGGCGAAGGGCAGCGAGAGCAGCGGCCCGACCGCGCCGCCGACGTCGCCGAAGACGTTGTTGGTCCCCATCGCCCGTCCCATCCGGTCCTCGGGCGTGAGGTCGGCCAACAGCGCGGTCAGCGGGCCGCCGACGCCGCCCTGTCCCGCGCCGACCAGCGCGCAGGCGACGACGACGACCGAGAGCGACGGCGCGACCGTCAGGACCGCGAACCCGAGACAGCTCGTCACGAGGAAGACGAGCAACACGGGGACGCGAGCCCCGACGGCGTCGCTGATCTTCCCGCCGAGGATGGTAAAGAGCGCGCCCGAAAGCGCCGAGACGGCCATCAAGAGCCCGGAGGTCCCCTGCTCGCCGTACTCGAGGCCCATCCCAGCGACCTCGAGGGTGAGGACCGTCGACTCGGCGTCGAGATACAACACCAGCGTCGAGAACAGGACACCGAAGTACGCGAAGTAGAGTCCGAAGTTGACCAGTCCGACGGTCAGGGCGGGGAGCGTCGTTTCGAGGTCCCAGGGCTTGATCGACTGATCGGGGCTGTCGACGTGGGTCTCGGGGACGATGAAGAAGGCGATGATACTCGCCAGCCCGGCGAAGCCGGCCGCGAGAACGAAGGCCGCGACGTTGCCGTAGACCTCGCTGACGAGTCCGCCCAGCACCATGCCCGCGGGGAAGCCGAAGGTGATCCCGGCACGGACGATGCCCATGCTCTCGCCACGCGACCCGGCGTCGCTGACATCGGCGGTGATCGTGTAGGCCGTCGCGAATACGAGCGCGCTGCCGACACCCCAGCAGACCCGCGCGAGGACGAACCAGAACTCGGGCACCGCTGAGGTGATCGCGACGACGTAGCCCGCGGTCGCGGCCCCCTCGATCGCCAGCCCCGCGACGAACGGTTTCCGGGTGCCGATCCGGTCGACGAGCGCGCCGGCCGGCCCGTTCGCGACCAGCCGCGTCCAGCGATTGGCCGAGAGGATGACGCCGACCATAAACGCCGAGATGCCGAGTACCTCGCCGAGGTTCGGCAGGATGGGAAAGACGACCCCGCCACCGAAGCCGACGAAGAAGGTACTCGCGACGACGGCGTAGACGACGGGACGGGAGGTGGAGTCGGCGCTCGAGTCTGACACGTGGCGACACCGGTTTCGATTCGTAACGCCGTACACGGGGCCGGTCCTTGACGGTTCCGGCGGCACGCACGCCATGCCGGTTTCGGCCGGCGGTGGTCGCGAAAACGCCGCTCGAGGGACCAGCGTTCAGAACGTCGAGAGTTCGCCGTCGATCACGCTGCGCGTGATCTCGGTGACGTCGGCGAGTTCCGCGTCGACGATGGCCTCGACGTCGTCCTCGACGTCCGCGACCGAGACGCCGTCGTCGGTGACGACCTGGACGTCGGCGACGTGGGGCCGATCGATCGGCCGGCCGATCTGGGAGAGCAGACGCACACGCAGGTCGCGGATGCCGTCGACCTCGGCGACGACCTCCTCGGCGATCGCCGTCGAGAGCAGGTTGTAGATCTTCCCGATGTGGTTGACGGGGTTCTTGCCGCTGGTCGCTTCCATCGACATCGAGCGGTTCGGCGTGATGAGTCCGTTGGCGCGGTTGCCCCGGCCGACGGAGCCGTCGTCGCCCTGTTCGGCGGAGGTTCCCGTCACCGTGAGATAGATCGAGCCCTCGTCGTAGTCGTCGGCCGTGTTGACGTGGACGTCGACCGCGCGGTCGGTGTGTTCGCGCGCGACTCCGTCGACGAACTCGCGGACCGACTCGACGGCCTCGACGTACTCGTCGAGGTCGGCGACGTACTCGTCGACCATCGCGGCCGCGACGGTGACGTCGATCTCGTCGCCCTCGCGCTTGCCCATGATTTTCACGTCCGGCCCGAGTTCGGGATGCTCGTCGGCGTACTCGCCGTTGAGCCGGCGCTCGGCCTCGCGGACGATCCGCTCGGTTTCGGTCAGCGGCGCGTGACCGACGCCGAAGCTGGTGTCGTTGGCCATCGGAACCGACACTTCGTCCTCGCCGAAGACCTCCTGTAGGTCGCCGCTGCCCTCGCCGAGTTTGACGTCGACCACGACGTCCTCGCCGACGGTCAGCTGAGGGATGTTCTCCTCGAGGTACTCCCGCGCTGCTCGCAACGCGATCGTCTCGGCCGGGATGGTCTGGCCCTCGTAGTGTTTGGTTGCCCGGCCGACGATCAGCAGATAGATCGGGTCGACGACCTCGCCGCCCTCGAAGGCGGGCGCGGCCTCGCCCGCGACGAGCTGGGTCTCGTCGGTGTTGAAGTGTAGCACTTCGCCGACGCGGTCCAGATACTCGCGTGCGAGCGCCCCGGCGACGCTCTCGGCGATGCCATCACAGATGGAGTCGGGGTGACCGATTCCCTTTCGTTCGACGATTTCGACTTCCTGATCCTCGACCGCTTGCCGGTCGATGGATTCGATACGGATGTTCCGCTCGCTCATTGGCGGCTCTTGACGGACCGCGTTCGTATAACTTGCGGAAACAGATACGGGCCAGAAAATACCTGTCGGTTATCGGTTTAGCGGGCTCGGTCTCGGATCCCTTCAGGACTCGAGCAGCAAACCGAGATACGAGGTCCGGAGCTGGTCGTCGGGATCGAGTCCCAGTCGCTCGAGGACGTCGTAGGCCCCCTCGCGGGCGGTCTCGAGTTCGTCTTCGCGATCGACCTCGGTCTCGACCTCGACGTAGTCGCCGACGTCGGCGACCGAATCGAGGGTGACGGTATACCCCTCGAGCGAGAACCGCTCGCGCTCTTTCCGGACCGTCGCGGCGGGCTCGAAGCCGAGGTTCGTCAGGATCGCGTCGGTCTTTTCGCCGTCCGCGACGGCGGTTTCGACCTCCTCGCGGGTCTTGGACTCGTCGTCGACGAGCGGCCCCTTGTACGTGACACGGGTTTCCGCCTCGCCGTCCTCGGGGCGTTCCGATCGGATCCGCAGCGCCTCGTCGGTCTCGGCGAACTCCCGATGGGGCGCGTCGTAGTAGGTGTCGACCTGCACGACCGCGCCCTCGGGCGTCGCCGCGAGGCGCTCGAGCCGTTCGCGGACGACCCCGAGGTCCGCGGGAACCTTGGCTTCGACCTCGTACATGCTCGAGGCGACGTGGGGGGATCGTAAGTATCGGTCGCTCTCGCCCGAAAACGTCGTACTTAAATGTAGACGGCCGGACGTACAACGTATGACCGAGGAACAAGAGGCCGAGCTAGACGAGCAGGCCGATGACGTCGACGAAGAAGTAGCCGACGAAGCCGCCGACGGACTCCAGAACGGCGACTTCGTCGAACTCGAGTACACCGCCTACACCGTCGAGGACGACCAGCTGGTTGACACGACCGACCCCGAGGTCGCCGAGGAGGAAGGCGTCGACGAGCAGGGTCAGGAGTTCAAGCCCCGTACGATCGTCGTCGGCGAGGGCCACATCTTCGAGGCCGTCGAGGACGACATCGTCGGCTCCGAGCCCGGCGACTCCGGCACCGTGACCGTCCCCGCCGCGGACGCCTTCGGCGAGTACGACCCCGACGACGTCCAGACGGTCAGCGCCGAGAAGATCGACGAGGACGACCGCTACCCCGGCGCGAACGTGCAGATCGAGGGCCAGCAGGGCTACATCAGCACGATTATCGGCGGCCGCGCCCGCGTCGACTTCAACCACCCGCTGGCCGGCGAGGACGTCGAGTACGAGTACACGATCGTCGACGAGGTCGACGACCGCGAACAGCAGGCCGCCGGCCTCTTCGAGATGTACCTCGGGATGGAGCCCGAGCTCTGGATCGAGACCGACGAGGTCGAGGAGGAGGTTCCCGTCGAACCGGACGAGGATGACGACGAAGACGCGGAACCCGAGTTCGAGACCGAAACCGTCGAGAAGGAGACGCTCTACCTCGAGGCCACGCCCCAGATGACCATGAACCAGCAGTGGATGATGGGCAAACAGCAGATCGGGCAGGACATCATCGAGAAGGTCGGCGTCGACCGCGTCATCGTCCAGGAAGTCATCGACGGCATGGGTGGCATGGGCATGGGCGGTATGATGGGCGGCATGGGCGGTATGGGCGGCGGCGACATCGAGGAGGCCCTCGAGGACGCCGACGTCGACGCCGACGAGATCGTCGACGAACTCGAAGGCGCGGAAGAGTAAGCCGACGCCGCGGACCCGGCCGCTCACCGGTCGCTGCCGACGGACAACGAGCACGCGCGGATCGACTTTTTCGCCGCGAACCGTCCGGAGAGACCGGAGTGTCGAATCGACGAGCGAAGCCGAGGCGGATCACGACGCCCGCACAGGTGCTGACGGCCGTCCGTGCGTGGCTCAGGCGATGTCGCGGCTCGTGTCGATCGCCACTTCCTCGGTGAGTTCGAGCTTGATCGCCTCGGTCGGCTGACTCCCGCCGCGGAACTTCGGGATCGTGAGGTGGTTCTCGAGTTCGGTCCCCGCGATCTCGGTCCGCAGATCGAAGACGGCGTCGGCGGCGTGGTAGGTCCGAGATCGGTTCGGGGGCTCGTCCTCTCCTTTCAGACAATGTAAGACGGCGATACTGCCCGTCTCCAGCATGTGCGACTTGAGTTCGTTGAGGAACTCGATGTACTCGTCGGTGTCACAGCGCTCGAGGACGTCCGTCGTGTCGATAATGAGGTTCGCCCCGTCGGGCAGGGCACCGATGAGTCGGGTCGCCTCCTCGAGGGTGTCCTCGCCGCTGACGTGTCTGACTGTCGGACTGCCGACCGAGGAGGGCGAGGTTTCGATGGCGTGGCGGACGGCGTCGTCGTCGCGCTCGGTCGTGAGATAGAGGGTGCCGCGAGCGGCCGTGAGTTCGTAGAGGAGGAGTTCGGACTGGCTGGCCGGCTCGGCGGTGTACGCGACGATACACCCCGGTGGGAGCCCACCGTCGAGCTTTCGGTCGAGGACATCGATCCCAGTATCTAGCCGGCCGACCATACAGTTGTGACCAATTGCTGCAGTGTCTGTATAACTCTTTGCCTTAGGTTACTGACTCGAAATCAACCGACGACGCGGGCGTCTCCCGACCGGTTCGGGGCCCGTCGCCGAATGGAGAGATTCAAGGGGCACGCCACAGCCTACACGAACGAATGCGCCACGATCACCTCATCACGAGCAAACAACTCTCGCGGGCGGACATCGAGACGGTACTCGACCGCGCGGCCGAGATCGACGCCGACCCGTCGGCGGTCGCCGATCGCCACGCGAACACGCTGCTCGGACTGCTCTTTTTCGAGCCGAGTACGCGGACGAAGATGAGCTTCGAGACCGCGATGAAACGGCTCGGGGGCGACGTCGTCGACATGGGTTCGGTCGAGTCCTCGAGCGTGAAGAAAGGGGAGACGCTGGCCGACACCGTCCGGGTCATCGAGGGCTACACCGACGCGCTCGTCCTGCGCCATCCCAAACAGGGGGCGGCGACGATGGCCAGCGAGTTCGTCGACGTCCCGCTGCTGAACGCGGGCGACGGCGCGGGCCATCACCCGACACAGACGATGCTCGATCTCTACACCATCCGGGAAAACGCCGGGCTGGACGACCTGACGATCGGCATCATGGGCGATCTCAAGTACGGCCGGACCGTCCACTCGCTGGCCCACGCGCTGACGAACTTCGAGACCCAGCAACACTTCATCAGCCCGGAGAGCCTCCAGTTGCCCCGCGAGGTCGTCTACGACCTCCACCAGCAACAGGGCGGCGCCGGGATCAAGGAACACGAGTCGCTCGAGGCCGTCTTGCCCTCGCTGGACGTCCTCTACGTGACCCGGATCCAGCGCGAGCGGTTCCCCGACGAGAACGAGTACCAGAAGGTCGCCGGCGAGTACCAGATCGACGCCGAGACGCTCGAGGCCGCGAGCGACGATCTGACGGTGATGCATCCGCTGCCACGGGTCGACGAGATCGCGCCCGAGATCGACGACACCGACTACGCGGCGTACTTCGAACAGGCCCACAACGGCGTTCCGGTCCGGATGGCGCTGCTGGACCTGCTGTTGAGCGACGATCGGGGGATTCGAGGTGAGACCGATGAGTAGCGACCACGACCACCACGACGGCGACGACGACCACGAACTGCGGGTCAGCAAGATCCGCGACGGAACCGTCATCGATCACGTCCGCGGCGGACAGGCGCTGAACGTCCTCGCGATACTGGGCATCGACGGGACCGACGGCGAGGAGGTCTCGGTCGGGATGAACGTTCCCTCCAACCGGTTCGCACGCAAGGACATCGTCAAGGTCGAGGGTCGCGAACTCAGCCAGGACGAGGTCGACGTCCTCTCGCTGATCGCGCCCGACGCGACGATCAACATCGTCCGCGACTACGACGTCGTCGAGAAACACCGCGTCGAACGCCCCGACGTCGTCGAGGGCGTTCTCTCGTGTCCCAACGCCGGCTGTATCACGACCGGTGACGAACCCGTCACCTCCCGGTTTACCGTCCTCGAGGACGGCGTCCGCTGTTCGTACTGCGAGCGGATCGTCCGCGAGGAGATCGCCTCGTTGATCGACACCTGACCGTCGTCCGCTATCGCCGTCGGATTTTCACGTTCGGACCACTATCCAGAATACCTAAGTATTCGCCGGCCGTATTCCGACTCGTACATGTCACGTACCGTCAAAGTCGTACTCGCCCTGTTCGTCATCGCCGTCCTCTACAAGGTCGCCTTCAGCGGCTCCTCGGACGTCGAAGTCGACTACGAACCGACCGAAGAATAGCGCTCGATTCCGAACGGCTTACGGGTGCGGGGCCGGACACTGAGGTATGTACGGCGTCGTCACCCGTAACGCCGAGGAAGTACGGTGGCCGGAGTTCGACCGCGGCTTCTACGAAGTCAAAGACGTGACCGGCCGGTCCGCCGAACCGATCGAAGACGGGGTGAACATGGTCTCGTGTTTCGGCGACAACGCCGCCGCCGACGCCGACCCGTCGCTGGTCCCCGTCGACGACATGGGCCGGCCGGCCGACCGCGAGCGACAGTACTTCGACTGGGCCTACATCTGCCCCTCCCGGACGGATTACCGGGACGGACTGCTCGAGGTCATCGACGACTGCGTCGCCGAAAACGAGGACGTCCGCCTCGACGACGTCGGCTTTCCGCGCGCGGAGTACTGTCACTGCGGCGTCTGCGAGCAGGCCTTCGCCGAGAGCGAGTACGACGACCGCATGGCCTGGCGGGCGAGCGTCATCACCGACTTCGTCGCCGAGGCCGCCGACCGCATTCCCGGCACCGTCTACATGACTCTCTATCCCGATCCGTACCCGGGGCATCTCTACGAACGGGCCGGCATCGACCTCGAGGCCGTCTCCGAGTACGTCGACGAGTTCGTCGTCCCGCTGTACGACACCGCCTACGGGACGACCTACTGGCTCGAGACAATCGCGAAGGGGTTCGACAGCGCGCTCGAGACGCCGTTTAACATCGAATTGTACGCGGTAAACGTCGATATCGAGAACCTGATCCACGCCCTCGAGGTCGCCGAGGAGTACGCCGAGGGGGTCTTCTTCGGCTACGACGCGAGCAAGGGCCGCGCCGCGTTGCGCCGGATGCAGGCCGACGAACGCGAGGGCGTGACCCACGGCGAACCCGGCGACCCGGACGCGTAATCGGCGACTCCGCTCGCGTCCGATGGGGCGGCGACTCTCGTCGCGCCACGCCTAACGAACAATTGTGCGCTTGGATAGCGTCGTTGTGAGTGATTACTGCCGCCGGTCCCGTCTTCCGGCCGACGGTTCGCGGCCGCGTCGCCGGGCGCCCGGTTTTCGGAGTTACGAACGATTGGGGGCTGGCTTCGGGTCGGAACCGACGCCGCCCTTTATCTGCGTCTCGGTCGCGCTCTCCCGTGACTGAGGAGCGCCGGCGGTAACCGCGTCCTCAGGTGACACGATGACAGACCACCGGAGCCAGCAATCCACGGACCGGATGGCGGAGTCGACGATCGAACGGAGTCAACGGACCATGGAGCGGTTGATCGACCTCCAGCGGAACATGGCGGAGATGACCTTGAGCGCGCTCGAGTGGGGCGAAAGCGCCCAGCGACAGGGTATCGAGCTGACGCAGTCGATGCTCGAGAGCGCGCCGGGACCGCAGTTCACCGAGTCGATGATGGAGCGCTACCTCGAGGGAATGGAGGCGATCGTGCCGGAGATGGAGCAAGCGATGGCGGAGGGGACCCAGGCCGTCACCGACCCCGAAATGGCCGGCGCTGCCGGAACGGGACGCTCGAGCGATCGGCCCCGTACCCAGGAGTCACGGGGCCGGCAGTATCGAGGCCGGCGAGGAGGCAACGAACCCGGATGGACGACGGGAGGACGCCAGCGGCCGTCCCCCCAGTCGATGGCCGAGCAGCCACAGCCGAGTCAGCAATCGAGGGGTGGACGCCAGCCGACCGGCCAGCGCCGGTCGACGGGCGGCGGGCAACGATCGACCCAGCAGCCGACGAGCGCCAAGCACCGATCGGCCCAGCCGATGGCCGGACAGCAATCGAACCAACGGCGACGCGACCGACAGGCCTCGAGCGATCGCTCCCGGTCACGGCGGCCCCGGCAGTCCGCCCGATCCGGCGATCGGTACCCCGAGACCGGGGACTGGGTCACACCACGGGAGTACGGCGGCGAATCGACGGGAACGACCGAGTACCAGCAGCGGCCGCTGTCGGCCGCGCCGAATCCGTCACCGGCGGACGGCTCTCGAGCGGTCGACGGGCAGTCACGGGGAGGTGAAACCGGGCCCCGACAGGAGTCCCAGCGAGGTCCGTCGTCGACCGGGATCGAACGGGGCCAACAGGGGGGACGACGGGGACAGCCGCGGGAACCGCAGCCACGACCCACGGCCGACTCGCAGCGGGGACACGGCCGGTCCGGTGAGTCGATGGGGGGCGGCGACCGATCCCGCGCCGCTCGAGCGAGCGACCGACCGGCGGAGGGCGGACAGCCGGGGCCGGGACCGGAACGGACCGAGCAGGGACGGCTTCGGGATCAGTACGCGCGGCGGGCCGACACCGATCGGGCCGAGAGCGAGCAGGGTAGTATCGATCGCGGCGAGGGAGCCGAACCGGAGCGGTCGTCGGAGCGACGCAGGAAGGCGGACACGGACGCGCAGTCCGACCAATCCCGGCCGCCGACCGAGCGGAGGGTCACCGACGAATCGCCGGAAGAAGAGTGAGTCGCGTGAGTTCCCCGCCGACGTGAGAACTCGCGGTTCGCCGCTTGCGGAACGGCCGCGAGCTCCCGGTAGTGGTGTGGGTCGCACTCGAGAGCGACGGCATCGAACGGAGACGAAAGAACTCAACCGCCGACTGACTGCCGTCCGCCCGGCGGGCGTCGAAACCCGGCTGTCGCGGTCCGGCGGATGGGTCGGTTAGCGAGTGCTGCCGGCGCGGTCGTCGTCATCGTCGCTGAGCAGTTCCTCGTCGTCATCGTCGTCACCGATCAGTCCCTCATCCTCATCGTCGCCCATGAGCGGGTCGTCGTCGTCCCGACGGACCGCTCTTTCGTCGTCGGTCCCGCTGATGTCGTCCCCGTCTCGATCGATGCCGCGGTCGGGATCCGCGTCGGTGGCACCGCCCGTCCCGGCCGAGCGGCCGCTCGAGCGATCGCCCTCGAGGTGGATCGCGTCGTCGGTGATGTGACCGACCGCCGCTTCCTGCAGCGGGTAGGTGTCCTCGCCGCTGTCGGTCCAGCCGAGCGCCGCCTTGATCGAGTCCGTGATGCCGGGGTCGGGTTCGACGTGGGCCGTCCCGTGGTCGACGTCGACGATCATGCCGACCTCGTCGCCCGCGTCGTTGACGACGTCCTTGCCGATGTCGTCGTCGGTAAACTGAAGGGACATTGCGATTCGTTTGACGGTCGGTTCGCGCAAGGCCGTGGTGCTTGCGGGTGCTTGCGGTCGGTTCGGGCACGGAAACGGTCCGCGGCCACCGACTTCGAACGGGCTAGAACTCCGGCTCCCTCTCCTCGAGGAGGGCAGCGACGCCCTCCTCGTGGGCCTCGGACGTCCGGGCCTGGGACTGGAGCAGGTTCTCGTAGTCCAGCGCGTCGTCCCAGGAGCGCCCGAGGTTCTCGTGCATGGCCTGTTTCATCAGCCCGATCGTCTCCGTCGGGCCGGCCGCGAGCGAGTCGACGGTCTCGGCGACGCGGTCGTCCAGTTCGTCGGCGGGCACCGCCTCGTTGACCAGTTCGAGGTCGGCCGCGCGCTCGGCGTCGAAGAACTCGCCGGTGAAGGCCAGTTCCTTGGCCGCCCGCAGACCGACGACGTGAGGCAGCATGACGGTGCCGCCGGTGTCGGGGACGAGCCCGACCCTGACGAACGCACAGGAGAAGGTCGCGTCGTCGGCCGCGTAGGCGATGTCGGAGACGGCGACGAGCGATAGTCCGGCCCCGATGGCGTCGCCGTTTACCTTCGCGACGATCGGCACTCGGCACTCGAGCATCGCCTCGACGGCACGGCCGAAGGTTTCGGTGACGTTCTCGTACGCGTCCTGAGAGGTGTCGGGGGTCTCAGCCAGCATCTCGAGGTCGCCGCCGGCACTGAACGCCTCGCCCGCGCCCGTGAGGACGATCGCGTCGTACTCCTCGGGAGTTGCGGCCTCGATCTCGTCGGCCAGTTCGGCGGCCGTCTCGCCGGTGAGCGCGTTGAGCGCGTCCGGTCGGTCGAACGTGAGTCGCAACACGCCGTCATCGTCAGTGATTCGCATGCGACACACATGGGCCCCCCGGATAGTAACTGTGGGCGGTTCGCGGGCGTCACTCGAACGGCGAGTTCGCTGGTGGTCGAAAGCATCGAGTCGGCCGTCGCGGGACGACGCGGTCGGAGTGGAATCAGTTCGTGGGGATCGGCGGCGCGGCGGCGTCTTCCTCGGTCACGTTGAGTTCGGCGGTGACGAGGGCGCGGTAGGCCCGGCGAAGCCGTTCGGACAGGGCCTGGTGGGAGATGCCGAGTTCTTCGGAGAGTTCCTGCATCGAGACCTCGCGCGGGATCTCGAAGTAGCCGTGATCGATGGCCGCGACCAGCGTTTCGTACTGGCGGGCCGTCAGGCCACACTGGGAGTGGCTCTCCTCCGCGAGGTCGAACAGGCGGACGATCGTCGGCGTCACGTCGTCGTCGAGTCGGTCGTAGAGCGAACTCACGCTCTCGCGGTCGACGACGCGGATGCTGAGCAGCCACGTGCCGTCCGCGGCCGAGGCGCTCAGGACGGTGCCACCCTCCTCGAGGACGATCTCGAAGGGGTCGACGGTGTCCGGCTCGAACTCGATGTCGTAGAGCCAGCGGTCCTCGTCGCTGCTGATCAGGGAGTACCGACCGATCGCGTCGGCCTCCTCGAGCGCCGCTTCGATCTCGGACTGCGAGGGCCCCGCCAGCCAGAGCCCGTGTCCGCTCGAGGCGATTACCCGTTCCATCTCACACGTCAGGGAGGGGACGGCCTCGAACAGCTGACCGGTTCCGGTGCCGTCGGCCGGGATCTCGATGTCTGCGATGGATGTCATGAGTCTCGTTTCTCCGTACAGCGACGACGGCTATAACCCCACTTCCAAAGCACTTAGAAGCGGTTAGAGCGAATTACACGCGATCCGATCGTTTTCGTTCGAACTCGGCGGAAGCGCCGCCGTCGCCGTCGATCAACTCCGACGAGGGGTGCCGACCAGCAACTGCACGGCGACGACGACGATCACGGCGATCGCGAGCAAGGCGAGCGCGATCGGGACGATGGCGTCGATCCCGCGAGCGATGAAGGCGACGCGGATCCGGGTCGGCATCGTCCGCGGCGTGTACGCGACCATCATCGTCGCGCCGAACTCGCCGATCGCCCGGACGAACGTCAGGACGATCCCGGCGGCGATGGCGTTGCGTGCAAGCGGCAGCGAGACCAGCCGTATCGTCCGCAGTCGGCCGTATCCCATCGTTCGCGAGGCCTCCTCGAGGCGGGGGTCGACCCCGTCGAAGCCGGCGCGGGCGGTGACGACGAGAAACGGCGCGGCGACGAACGTCTGGGCGAGGACGACGCCGGCGACGCTGCCGGTCAGCGGCAACCCCACCGCCGCGGCGGCGGCCCCGATCGGCGTGTAGCGGCCGACGACGGTCAACAGCATGACGCCGCCGACGATCGGCGGGACGACGAGCGGCAACAGGACGAGTGCCTCGACCAGTCGCTTCCCGCGGAACGAGGCCCGCGAGAGGACGTAGGCCAGCGGCACGCCGAAGACGGTCGCGACGGCCGTCGAGACCGGTGCCGTCAGCAGCGACGTCGCGATCGCATCGCGGACCGCGGGATCGGCGAGCCCGGCGACGACGTCGACGCGCCGACTCCGGAACAGGAAGGCCGCGAATGGGACGACGAAGTACGCGAGCAACACCGTCCCGAGCAACGCGGGGACGGCCAGCCCGCCGGCGGTCCACGGTCGACGGACGCCGAACCAGCCGTGTCCGCCGCTCGAGACAGCCCGGCGCTCGCCGTCGTCGTTCGACGGATCCTCGGGCTCGCGGTCCGAAGCGGACCCGCGACCGCGATCGGGGACCGACGCCCGTTCGGGCTCGCGGCTCGAGGCGGTCACGGCGAGATCCCCTCCGGCGGATCGCCGTGGAACCGCGGCACGTCGTCGTCCACCCGCAGGCCGTGGTCGGTCAGCAGGGCCTCGTTCTCGAGCAAGAAGGAGACGAACGCCCGGCCGGCGTCCGGATCGTCGGCGTCGGCCGGGACCGTCGCGTTGTAGACGACGGGCGACCCCGTAACGGTGTGGCCGCGTTCGGTGGTGTAGCTCGCCTGCGCGTACCGGTCGGCGCGGGTGCGGCTCCCGAAGTTGTAGGCGTCGTCCAGCCGGCGGACGGCCGCGTCACGCTCGGTCGCCATGTTGCGGTAGGCGACGGCACAAGCTCGGTCACCGTTCTCGAGTCCGGCGAGCAGTCGAGGCTCGTCGGCGACGTGGGCGACGCGGTCGGCCATCGCCGCCCGGAACCCCTCGAGGCCGTGTTCGCGTTCGGCGAGTTCGAACAGGAGCAGCGCCCGGTAGCCAAGCGGGTCGACGTCGGGATCGCTGATCGCGATCTCGCCGTCGTCGGCGTCGGCGAAGACGTCGTACCACGGTTCGCCCGCCGCGAGCCGCTCGCCCAGCGTCGTCGTCGGCTCGTACGCGACGACGACCTCGTTGGCCGCGAACGTCGCGTCCCAGTCGACGTGGTCGGGATAGAGTCGGTCTCGGAGGAGGGCGACGTCGGCCCCGATCACGACATCGGGGTGTTTCGTCCCGTCGACGACCAGCCGCAACACGGCGTTCGTCCCGTAGTACTCGCCCGCGTAGCCGAACTCGGCGTCTGTCTCGAAGGCCGGGCCGACCCCGTTCTCGAACGCGGCTGCCAGGCTGCCCGCGGCGAGGACGCGGACCTCGTCGGCGGTGCCGAGACAGCCCGCCGTCCCGACCAGCCCCGCCGTCAACCCGCCCGCCGCGGCGAGTAGCGTCCGACGGCTCGTCGGGCCCGCCCCGTTGGTGTCGCCCTGACTTCGCATACGCTCCCTTCGAACACCACCGTAAACATAACTGGTTTCAGTTCTTATATTGTGGGAAAACAATCGAATATGGTTACGTGGCGTCGGCGAGCCGAACGGCGACGGCCGCTCGCGGCTTGCCGGTTCCGACCGCTTTACCGGACCGACACGCCAATCCGGTCTCTCGAATCGGCCGGATTCTCGCCGCTGTGTCCCGGGATACCTACAGGAGTTCGCAGTCGCGCCGGCACAGACTGACAGCGGTCCGTCTCAGTCCCCCGACTTGTTCGACCGCCGTCCACCAGTCGGTACCGCGAGCCCCGCGAGCGAGCGGATCGCCGCGAGGAGGTCGTCGATCGGGTCGTCGCCGCGGCCGACGACGGGCCCGCCGACCGCTTCCGGGTCGCGGTCCCCGACGAGAATCGTCGGCAGCGGCGCCGCGGCGAATCCCTCGACGATCACGGTGTCGTAACCCCGGTCGGCGAGGCGCTCGAGGGTCCGCGAGAGCGCCCGCAGTTCGGGGTCATCGGTCTCGAGCAGCGGTTCGTCACCGGTCGGTTCGGGTGGGTCCCGTTTCCCGCGGGTCGAGATATCGAAGGTGAGTTCCGGCGTGACCCCGACGACGGTTTCGGCACCGGCGCTCCGGTGGCGGTGGGTGTCCGTGCCGGGCGTGTCGATCTCGATGTCGTGGTGGATCGACTTGACCGTCGCGACGCGGCCGTCGGCGGCCAGTTCCGGAATCAGTTCCTGGACGAGCGACGTCTTGCCCGCGTCGCTCGGGCCCGCCAGACAGACGACCCGCAGCCTCGAGTCCTGACTCATACGTGTCCGTTTCGGACGGGGGTATAAGCCCCGTTTGGACCGGCTCCGGTTCAGTCCGTCCTCTCGCCGTCCCCGAGGTCGAACAGCCGGTTCGAGGCCTCGATAACCGCGTCGTCGCCGTCGCGGGCTCGCTTTCGCGGATCGCGCCGAGGTCGACGACCGTGACGGCCGTGACCGACTCGTGATTGGACGTCGTGTGCGTCTTTCTCCAGTATTGACCGTTCAACGTCGTATTCGACCCAAGGGTATTGGGACTCATGACACGAAGTAACACGCATGGGAAACGCAGACGAATCTCGACCGATACTGGTCGCGATCGGTAACCCCGACCACGCAGAGCAGTTGGTCCGAACAGCCGGCGATCTCGCCCGGGTAACGGATGGCCTCGTGCAGATCGTTTCCGTGATCGCCAAAGCCCGCAACTCAGCGTTTTCCCTGTATACCGATGAGACGATTATCGGGCAGTACTCGGGAACCAGTCAGGATATACTCGACAAAGCAACGACAGTCGCCCCTGACGATGTCACGGTAACGGGTGAGCTAATCGTCAGCCGATCGGTCGTTGATGGGATACTCACAGCCGTTGGGCAGACCGATGCACGCGCGCTCGTCGTGGGCTGGCAAGAGCGAAAACGCCGAACGGATGCCGTCCTCGGTACTACTATCGATCGACTCATCGAGCGGACACCGTGTGATCTCTATGTCGAACGAATCGGACAAGCGGCGAGCAGCGTCGATTCCGTTCTCCTGCCAGTGGCTGGCGGGCCTCACGTCCGTCCGGCAGCATCCGTAGCGAAGGCGATTGCTGCTCGCAACGATGCCGCCATACACCTCTTGTCAGTCGCCACTTCCGAGACGGACCTCGAGAGCGTACGCGAGTACATTGCAAGCGCACAACTGCAGCTCGAAGAAGCGCCCGGCCCCCAGGTTCGGACTGAGTCGGCGATTCACGGAGACGACGAGACGGTCGAGAGGATTATCGACGCCGCTAGTGATCACGACGTGATCGTTTTCGGAGCGACACGCCAGGGAACCTTGCACCGCCGTCTCGTTGGTTCGGTTCCGCGGACAGTCGTCCACCGAACTGACCGAACCGTACTTCTTGCCCGTGCTGGTGACGTTATCGACACTTCTGCGAACCGCTTCTTGCCGTGGGTTTGATAACGAAGCCGCCCGTTCCGACAGTGACGGCTTCTGTAGCTGACAGGTGACCGTATCAACCCGACGCCTGATTGCGATTAGTCCGTACTCCACGTCGCTAGCGCAGAAAGCGGGCCGGGCGCGATTTGAACACACGGTCGGACGTGCTCACTCCGTTGCGCGCGACCTCCCTGCGTTCAAGTCCCGACGGTTCCGTTACCTGTCGCTCACGGACTTGTTCGCGACAGGAAAGCGGGCCGGGCGCGATTTGAACACGCGACCGTCTGATTAAGAGTCAGACGCTCTGCCGGACTGAGCTACCGGCCCTGTACCTCCGACTTTCCGTCGGTCGTTAAAATACGTTTCCCTTGGTCGGTGCCATGGCAGTGATCCACGGGCGCACCACCTCGAGTCGTCCGGGTGGCTCTCGTACGGATGCGGTGTCCCGGTATCCGACAGGACGGTCGCAGGGACACCGGCACTGGCTGACAGCGGGCCGTCTCAGGACGTACCACTCTTCGGGAGGGTTAAGTGCGGTGGGTCCGACCACTCGGGCAATGAGTACGGGGGTTACGATCTCGTCCATCTCCGATTACGCTATCTTGGGTTGCGGAAGCGTGGGATACGCCGTGGCGGAGGAACTCGTCGAACAGGGCAAGGACGTGCTGATCATCGACCGCGACGAGAGCCGCGTCGAGTCGCTGCGCGATCAGGACTTAGACGCCCGCCGGGCCGACATCCGCGAGCCCGAGGCCGCGGAGTTGGTGGCCGACCGGGACGTGGTCCTCATTCTGGCCTCCGACGTCGAATCGAACAAACAGGCCGTCGAACACATCCGCGCGGCCGACGACAGCCAGTTCGTCGTCGCACGCGCGAGCGACCCCGTCTCCGGCGACGAACTCTCCGAACTCGGGGCCGACATCGTCATCAACCCCTCCTCTGTGATCGCCGAGTCCGCCCTGCGGGCACTCGAGTCGGGCGAACTCGAGTACAACGCGGGCAAGTTGGCCGACCTCGTCGAGGAGACGGCGACGCGGCTGGCGATCGTCACGCAGGACAGCCCCGACCCGGACTCGATCGCGTCGGCGGCGGCCCTGCAGGCGATCGCCGACCACCTTGGCATCGAGTCAGACATCATCTATCTGGGCGACGTGGGCCACCAGGAGAACCGCGCGTTCGTCAACCTGCTGGGGATCGATCTGGTCCAGTGGGACGAGATCGAGGACCACTCGGTCTACGACACCGTCGCCCTGGTCGATCACGGCACCGCGGGCGAGATGGAACTGCCCGTCGACATCGTCATCGACCACAACGAGTCCGAATCCGAATCGGAACCCGAGTTCGTCGACATCCGGCCGAACATGTCCTCGACGTCGACGATCATGACGAAGTACATTCAGGAGTTCGACATGAACGTCTCCGAGGAGGTCGCAACCGCCTTGCTCTACGGCATCCGCGCGGAGACCCTGGATTTCAAACGCGACACGACCCCCGCCGACCTGACCGCCGCGGCCTACCTCTACCCCTTCGCGAACCACGACACCTTAGAGCAGGTCGAGTCGCCGTCGATGTCCCCCGAAACCTTAGACGTCCTCGCGGAGGCGATCACCAACCGCGACGTCCAGGGGAGTCACCTCATCTCGAACGCCGGCATCGTCCGCGATCGCGAGGCGCTGACCCAAGCGGCCAGTCACCTGCTGAACCTCGAGGGCGTGACCACGACGGCGGTCTTCGGCATCGCCGACGAGACGATCTTCCTCGCCGGCCGCTCGAAGGATATCCGCATCAACATCGGGAAGGTACTCGACGACGCCTACGGCGAGATCGGCGAGACGGCGGGCCACTCGACCCAGGCCAGCGCGGAGATTCCGCTGGGCATCTTCACCGGGATCGAAATCTCGGAGGACACGCGCGATACGTTGCTCGAGCTGACCGAAGAGGCGGTCAAGCGGACGCTGTTCGACGCGATGGGCGTCGAGGGCGGGGGAAGCGAAGGCTCGAACGGAAGCTAAGCGCCGCGAAACGGAACCCCGATCAGGCCAGCAGTTCGTCTTCTTCCTCGTCGGGTTCGCGAACCCGTTCGACGACGTCGTTGATCAAGACGATGTCGCCGACCGAGCGGACCCAGCGGTAGGGAACGATGATGCCCTGCCCGGTTCGGGCTTCCTCGGCGAACAGTTCGCCGTTCAGGTTCGCAAGCGCGAGACCGGAGACGGCCTGGCCGTCGATGTTCAGGCGGAGATCCTCGACTTCGCCCACGAAGACGCCGTTGTTCGAGTAGACCTCGCGGCCGACGAGAGAGGTGATCTCTTGGGGTGTATCGTCCATGTCTGGCTCCATGCGGGGCGGACTCTTAATTCTTGGTCAGACGTGACAGTCACCGAGTCCAACGTGACCGACGGCGGCTCGAGCCTGCCGTCACTCGTAGTCGGGTTCCCGGCCCTCGCGGAAGGCGGCGACGGACTCGGCGAAGTCCGGATGGCGAACGCACTGTTCGTCGAGCGCGTGCCGATACGCCCGCCCGCGGGCGATCTCGTCGGCCCGGTGTCGAACCATCGCCCGCTTCGTCTGCGCGACCGCGTTCGGACTCCGCTCGGCGATCCGTCTCGCGACCTCGCGGACCGCGTCGTCGAGTCGGTCCGGGGCGACGACGCGACTGAAGAGATCGGTGTCGGCGACCGCCTCGGCCTCGAGGACGCCGCCGGTGAAACACAGCTCTCGGGCGAGTCCCTCGCCGAGTTCCTGACAGAGGCGCTCGAACGGCGGGACGATCCCCATTCGGATCTCGGCCGGACAGAGCGTCGCGTCGGTCGCGGTGATCCTGATATCACAGGCCATCGCGAGTTCGTAGCCGCCGCCGTAGGCCGGGCCGTTCACCCGTCCGATGATCGGGACCGACACGCCCTCCATGCGGGCGTAGAGCGCCGAGAAGGAGTCGAGGTAGTCGATCACGGCGTCGGGGTCGTCGGCTCGAGCGGCGAAGACGTCGACGTCGGCCCCAGCCGAGAACGTCCCGCCCGCGCCGGTGACGACGATCGATCGAACGGCGTCGTCCGCCGCGGTCGCCTCGATGCGATCCCCGAGGTCGGCGATGACGGCCGGTGACATCGCGTTGCCCGCGTCGGGGCGGTCGATCGCCACGGTCGCGTACCGATCCGCATCGTCGTGAGAAACGGTAACGTCAGTCATCCGTACGGGTCGACTGCGGCCAGCGACAAAAGCGAACCGTCCGAGCGGCCGCGACCGGCGGTGGGAGCGGTCCCGGCGGCTCCGGATTTACTCGAGGATCGAGTCGATGTCGGCGTGGTCCGACAGCAGTCGCTGCATGCGGTCGACGGTGTCGGCGGTGTGGGTCCGGCCGCTGCGGACGACGTCTTCCGCGCGCTCGACGGTGGTCAGCGTGTCCGTCCGGACCGACAGGATCGGGACACCCTTCTCCCGGGCCTGTCCCGTGATCGCGCCCGAGGGCCGATGGCCGCCGGTGAGGATGAGACAGCGGACGCCGGGGGCCTCGAGCGCCGCGGTGTGGATCTCGGCCCGGTCGCCGCCGGTGATGACGGCGGCGTCTCTCGTCCGGCGGAAGTGTCGCAGGGCGCTGTCTCCCCCCATCGCGCCGACGGTAAAGCGCTCGACGTAGTTCTCGGCCCCGTCCGCCACGAGCGTCTCGGCCCCGAGTTCGTCGGCCAGGTCCGCGACGGTCACGCCCGACAGTTCCCGTTCGCTCGGGAGGATGCCGTAGACCGGAATCCCCCGCCCCTCGAGGAACGGGACCACGTCCGTCTCGAGCCCGTCGTAGGCCGCGTCGGAGACGTCGTTGAAGACGACGCCGGCGAGTCGGTCGCCGAACCGGTCGGCGGCGGCGATGACGTCGTCGACGTCGGCCGGAATCTCGTAGGGGGCGACCAGCAGGACCCGGGCGTCGAGCAGTTCCGCCACGTCGGGGTCGGCGAGGTCGACGATGCCGCCGACGTCGTAGCGGCCGCCGCCCTCGACGAACAGTCGGTCGTGATCGGCCGATAGCGTCTCGAATGCCTCCGTCACGCGCTCGCGGAGTTCGGCGTCGTCCTCGCGGCCGCGGATCGCCTGCTCGATAAACGTCGGCGAGTAGACGACCGGCTCGAGGTCGTGGAGTTCGGCCTCTAACTCAAGCAGGTCGCGGGCGAGCAGCGGGTCCTCGTCTAGGGTCTTCCCGACGTTGCTCTGGAGGCGGGTTCCCTTCGGTTTCATGTAGCCGACGCTGTCGCCCGCGTCGGCCGCGAGTCGGGCCAACGCCAGCGTGATCGCCGTCTTGCCGGCGCTCTCCGCGAGGGAACTGACGAGCAGCGCGTCGGGGTCGCCGCGAACGGCGGCGGTCGCGTCGTCGGTGTCGGTGGTCGTCTCGTTGTCAGCGGTCGTGGGGTCGGGGTCTGGATCGGTCATGGGTCTGTCGTGTCGAGGTCGTCCGGATCGACGGTGAGCCGCAGGTCGATCGCCTGTACGCCATCGGGGCCCGCCACGAGCGGGTTGATATCGAGTTCGAGAATCGACGGGAAGTCGGTCACCAGCTGCGAGAGCCGCTGGATCGTCTCGACGACGCCGTCGACATCGGCCGGCTCGCGGCCGCGAGCGCCGCGCAACAGCGGCGCGGCCTGAATCTCGTCGACCATCTCGCGGGCCTCGCCCTCGCCGATCGGCGCGACTCGAACCGACGTGTCCTCGAGGATCTCGACGAAGATGCCGCCGAGTCCGAACAGGACGAGCGGGCCGAACTGCGGGTCGCGGTTCATCCCGACGATCGTCTCGGTCGACGCCTCGAGGTCGAGCAGCTCCTGGATCTGGACGCCGACGATCGTCGCGTCGGGCTGGTAGTTTCGCGCCCGCGAGACCACGTCCTCGTAGGTGTCGGCGACGTCCGCGTCGCTCACGCCGACCCTGACGCCGCCGATGTCGGACTTGTGAGAGATGTCGGGGCTGACGATCTTCATGACGACGTCGCCCTCGATCGACTCGGCGACCTCGCGGGCGCGATCCGGGTCGTCGACGATCTCGCCCTGTGGCGTCGGGATCCCGTAGGCCTCGAGCAAGTCCATCGACTCGACCCCGAGGCGGTTGTCGTCGCGGCGTTTCGTCCGAGCGAGGATCTCGCGGGCGCGCTCGCGGTCGACGTCGAACGTCGCCGGTTCGTCGATCGTCCGCTCGCGGATGTCCCGGAACCGCGCGAGCGCGTCGAGTCCCGAGACCGCACGCGAGGGGTCGAAGTAGTTCGGAATCCCGGATTCGCGCAGTCGCTCCTCGGCGTCGCGGGCCCGCTCGCCGCCCATCAGGCACGTGACGACCGGCGTGTCGTGGGTCTCGAGCTTCTCGATGACCGTCTCGGCCAGCTCGTCGTAGGAGAGGACGGCGGTCGGCGCGGCGACGACGACCGCGCTGCCGACGTTGGGGTCCTCGAGGGCGATCTCTAATGCCTCGCCGAATCGCTCGACGTCGGCGTCGCCGATCGCGTCGATCGGGTTGTAGACGTTGGCTTCGTCAGGCATCGCCGCGGCGAGTCGGTCGAACGTCCCGTCCGCGAAGTCGGCCATCTCGAGTGTCGAGTCGCCGACGGCGTCGGTGGTGAGGACGCCGGGGCCGCCGGCGTTGGTGACGACGGCGACGCCGTCGGACTCGGGTTCCGGCAGCCCGGCCAGCGCCCGCGCGGAGTCGAACAGTTCCTGCACCGAGCGGGCCCGGAGGACGCCGGCTTGCTCGAGGCCGGCCTCGTAGGCTCGTTCGCTGCCGGCGATCGCGCCGGTGTGTGAGGAGGCCGCCTGCGCGCCGGCGTCGGTGCGGCCGGACTTGACGAGGACGATCGGGGTGTCGGCGGTGACCTCGCGGGCGGCCTCGAGAAAGTCCTGCCCGTCGTCGATGTCCTCCAGGTAGCCGATGACGACGTCGGTGTTCGGATCCGACCCCCACTCGCGGACGAAGTCCGTCTCGTCGAGGACGGTCTTGTTGCCCAGCGAGACGACGTCACGGAAGCCGATCCCCTGTTCGTTGGCCCAGTCCAGCACGGCGGTGATGAACGCCCCGGACTGACTCATGAAGGAGATCGAGCCCTCGCGGGCGTCCTCGGGGCCGAAGGTGGCGTTCATTCCGTTCGCGGTGGCCATGATTCCGAGGCTATTCGGGCCGACGACGTTGAGATTGCGTTCGGCGGCGATCTCGCGCAGTCGCCGTTCGCGTTCGGCGCCCTCGCCGCCCGTCTCCGAGAAGCCGGCCGTGATGACGACGACGTTCTCGGTGCCGGCGTCGGCCACGTCCCGAATCGCCTCGATGACGATATCGGGCGGTACTACGACCACCGCCAGATCGATCGGCGGCGCGCTCGTCGCGTCCTCGTAACACTCGAGCCCGAGGACCGTCTCGCGCGAGGGGTTGACCGGAACGACCTCGCCGTCGAACCCGTCTCGCAGGTTCTCGAGGATCGCCCGACCGACCGCGCCCTCGCGGTCGGTCGCGCCGACCACGGCGACGGTCTCGGGATCGAAGAGTGCGGATAACCGTCCCATCGCTCGATGGTTGGCCGGGTAGCGTGTTAAGGATACGGCGTGTTCCCGCCGTCCGGTACCGCGCGTCGAAACGCCGCGCTCGAGGGGAGAGCGTCCCTCGGGGCGGTCGGAACCGGAGCCCCGATCGTCGCGGGACGACCGTCCGACCGCGGCGACCGTCGCCCCGAGCCAGTAACACAGCACCAGCCCGCCGTACAGCAGGAAATGAACCGGGCTGTCCGCCGTCACGACCGCCTCGAGCAACGCCATGCCGACCGCGTAGGCGATCACACTGCCGGCGACGAGATCGGCGAGCGGGACCGTGAGACGGACGGCGGCGACCGCGCCGCCCCCGCCGGCGAGCAACGCGACGAGCGCGAGGGTCAGTGGCTCGCCCAGCACGTCCGCGACTCGAGTCCAGTAGACGTCCCCGGGCGGCCAGAGGACGTAGCCGAGGGCGAACGCAAAGACCGCGCTCGCGAGGAGGTTCCACGAGCGGCGTCCCATACGCGATCGTCGACCCGAGAATACGTAGAGGCTGTGGCTGAGACCCACGCTCGAGACTCAGCGCGTCGAGATCGCAGCCGTCGAGCGACTCGAGGCGAGGATCGCGAGCAGGTAGCAGGCGATGGCGACGACGACGATCGAGCCGCCGGTGGGCAGCCCCTGCGAGATCGAGAGGGCGAAGCCGCCGACGACCGCGACCTGTCCGACGAGGATCGACAGGGTCAGCGTCTCGCGGAAGCTGTGGGCGACCTGCGTCGCGGCCGCGACGGGCACGACCAACATCGCGGCGACGAGGATCACGCCGAGGATCTGCATCGCGCCGACGACGACGACGGCCGTCATCACGATCAGCAAGGTGTTGTACCAGGTGACGTTGAGCCGCGCGACGCGGGCGGCCTGCTCGTCGAAGGTGATGAAAAGCAACTGTTTGTAGGTCGCGACGGTGACGAGGACGACGACGACGCTGATGACGGCCATCAGCCGCGCTCCCGAGGGGGTGACGACCGAGATGTTCCCGAAGAGATAGCCCTCGACGTTGAACCCGGTCATTCCGCGGCCGTAGCTGATGATGAGCGTCCCGACGGCGAAGCTCCCGGTCAGCATGATCGCGATCGGCACGTCGCCGTAGGTGTCGGTCCGCTCGGCCAGCCACTGGACGCCAAGCGCCCCGAGGATGCCGACGACCAAGGCGACGAGCATGAGCGAACCGCTCCAGCCGGTCATCGAACTCACCACGAGCCCGACGGCGACGCCGGCGAACGCAGTATGTGCCAGCGTCTCGCCGATCAGGGCCATCTCGCGGTGGACGAGATAGGTGCCGACAAGCGGCGCGACGACGCCGATCAGGATCCCCGTCGCGATCGAGCGCCACATGAAGGGATGGTAGAAGACGTTCGTCCCCAGGTAGTGATCGAGCCACCAGCCCGCGATCCGGGCCTGATCGTAGATCACGTTCACGACCGGATACGAGCGGAGCGCGTCGATCGCCAGCAGGCCGACCATCGCCACCGCGAGGACCGCGGTCAGGCCGATCCCGACGCGCTCGAGCCGTCGGCGAAGGGGAGAGCGAGTCGACATGGTCAGTGGTGGTGGTGAACGACCTGGCCGCTCGCGCCGTAGGCCTCGGTCAGGGCGTCGCTTTCGACGAACGATTCCGTGTCGCCGTGGTGGTAGAGTTCGGTGTTGATACAGGCGATCCGGCTCGCCCGATCGGTGACCACGCCGATGTCGTGTTCGATCAGGATGATCGTGATCCCCTCGTCGTTGAGCGACTCGAGCAGCTGGTAGAAGGCGTCGCGTGACTCGGCGTCGACGCCGACGGTGGGCTCGTCCAGCGCCAGCAGGTCGGCCTCGGAGGCCAGCGCCCGCGCGATGTAGGCCCGCTGGCGCTGGCCGCCCGAGAGCGCGTTGATCTGTCGGTCCGCGAGGTCGGTGATGCCGACCGTCTCGAGGGCGTCGTCGACGGCCGCGTGATCCGCGTCGGTCAGCCGGCCGTGGCCCGCGTGGGCGAACCGACCCATGGTGACGACCTCGCGGACGGTGACCGGCATCGAGCCGCCGCCGCTGGTCGCCTGTTGGGAGACGTAGCCGATCCGCTCGCCGTCCTCGAACGACGACACCGGCTCGCCGAACAGCTCGATCGAGCCGCTGTCGGGGCTGCGCAGCCCGAGCATGAGCTGCAGCAGGGTCGTCTTGCCCGAGCCGTTCGGGCCGATCAGTCCCAGGAAATCGCCGTCCGCGACCGTCAGCGAGACGTCGCGGACGGCCGGCTGCTCGCCGTAGGCGAAGGTCACGTTCTCGAGGTCGACGACGGTCACTGTGCGTCTAATACCTCTCTGAGCGCGGGGAGGTTTATTTCTTCCATTTGCTCGCGGTACCCCCAGCCCTCCTCCTCCCACGTCGAGAGGGTTCCCGAGAGGTGGCTCAACGGCATCGCGTCGGTCGCGTTGCTGTCCCGCAACAGCGTCTCGACGAGCTGGGGATACTCGTCGTCGGGCGCTTCGAAGGGGTCGTAGAGGACCGTCTCGATCCCCTCGTCGTCGATGAGCGAGATCGTCTCGGATATCTCCCCCGACGACGGCGATTCCTGGGGCGAGACGCCGACGGGCGTGTGCAGCTCGAACCCGTATCGATCCTGCAGATAGGTAAAGGAGTCGTGGCCGGCGAAGACGGCGGTCCGGCGGTCGGCCGACTCGAAGAGGTCCTGCAGTCGCTCGTCCAGCGACTCGAGGTCGTCGACGTACGCCGCGGCGTTTTCCTCGTAGGTGTCGGCGTTGTCCGGATCGGCGTCGGCCAGCCCGGTCGCGATCGTGTCGACGATCTCCCCCGCGATGACGGGGTCGAGCCAGACGTGGGGGTCGTAGTCGGTCTCGTCGTGATCGTGGCCGTCGTGGTCGTCGCTTCCGTTCTCGTCGTGATCGTTCCCCTCGTGCCCCCCGGTGTCGACCTCGTGGCCCCACCCGAGGAGTCGGTCTTCCAGTCCCTCGAGGCCGTCGATCACCGCGACGGTGTCGTAGTCGGACTCGAGCGTCGCCGCGAGGTCCTGGGCCCACGAGAACTCGGGCGTATCGAGGTAGACGAAGGCCCCAGTGTCGGCGACGTTTCGGGTGAGGTCCCCGCTCGGTTGCCAGCCGTGGCCGGCCTCACCGGTGCCGACCGGGTTCTCGAAGTCGATCGCGTCGCCGCTTACTCGCTCGGCCCAGTCCCAGAGGGTGAAGAAGGCCGCGTAACCGGCGTCGATCTCGGCGCTCGCCGGGTCGATATCGTCGAGACAGCCGGCGATCGCTCCCGTCGCGACCGTGCCGGCTCCCGCTTTCACCAGCGCGCGTCGTGTCAGCTTCATACCCGAACGTCGGTCCGTCGGGGTATAAGGGTTATTATCTCACTATCCTAGATTATTAACAATCGGCGTCGTTGACGGCGTCTGTTAGCAAATCGTGGTGGAATAGCGATCCGAGTTACTAGCGGCGAGTCGCGGACGGTGAGCGTCGCGTCGGTCAGACGGCCCGCTGTAAGTCATTTCCGGTGCGACCGCAGGCCGTGTCGCGGTCGCACCGGTACATCGGTACAGCAAACCGTATCACTCGAGCGAGACGGCGAGTTCGACCCCGTCGCGGCGGCGGTAGGCGGGCGGGTGGGCCGGCTCGGAATCGCGGACCACCTCGAAGGCGTCGAAGCGGATCACCAGTCGGCCGGGATCGATTGTCGCCCGGAGGACGGGGCCGCGGCTCGTCACGACGACGTAGGGCGGTCCCGCGACGGGGCGGGCCCGCAGTTCGTGGCCGGTCGCGTCGACGGCACCGGCGAGAACGCCGGGCAGGCGCTCGAGGATGCCGGTCTCCTCGAGCGCCCGGTGGAGCCCGTCGGTGACGGCGTCGACGTCGGTGGTCCGGGCGGTATCCCAGGGCTCGGCGACCGCGTCGGCACAGGCGTCGATCGCGCTGACGATCGACGCGTGGTCGCGCTGGACGTACCGCCGGGCGGCCCGGACTGGATGGGACACGGGTTTCGGTGGGGTGGGGAGCCACTAATGCGTCTCGACTCCGTTTTCGAATCTCGGATACGACTGGCTGAGTGGTGTTTTGGACCGGGAGCGTCGAGAACGGTGTCCTGCTATCGTGGCAACACGGAGAGACCACACCCTCCCCAGCCGATTCGCTCGCGCAATGTCATCGGCCACCCTCACTATCGTTCGGGCGGCCGACAGCGCGCGCCACCGCAATATGGATCTGTCAGTCCGGAGCGAGACGGAAATTACCTCGGAACTGTGTGCCTATCAGTCCTATTCGCTCCGGTCCTCGAGGACGCCGACGTTCAGCGTTCGGACTCGCGAAAGCACGCCGCGCAGTCGCCCCCGCCACGACGAGCTGCGGCTGGACGCGAGTTCGCGCCGGAGCCGTTCGTTTTCCTCGGTGAGGGCGCGGTTTTCGGTCTCGAGGGAGTCGACCCGCGACTCGAGGTCGTCGACGCGGTCCTCGAGCCGGTAGCGACGGCTGCGCTGGGCCTCGCGGTCGTTCCGTAACTGATCGCGTTCCCGCCGCAACTCGGCCAGTCGCGCCTCGAGGCGCTCGCGTTCGCGCCGGCCGTCGTCGACGAACGGCTCGCGCTCGGCGTCCTCGGGGATGCCCTCGAGCGACTCGTCCTCGCTCTCGTCGGGATCGATGTCGATGTGGCCGGAGTGTGTCGCGTTGACGACGGCCCCGACCAGCAGGATCAGCCCGCCGAAGTACAGCCACGTGAGCAAGAGCAGGATCGCGCCGATCGGGCCGGCCGAGTCGGAACTGCTCGAGACCGCGACGTAGACCTGAAAGAGCGACTGGAGAAGCGCCCAGCCGACCGCGGCGACGACGACGCCCGGCAGCACCTGGCGGACGGAGAGGTCGGCGTCGGGAAAGCGGTAGTACATCGGGAGGAACGCGATCGTCAGCCCGACGACGAGCAACAGCGGGTTCAACAGTCCGAGGAAGGGGATCGTCGGGAAGAAGGCAAAGGCGATCGTCGTCAGGGCCGCGGCGACCAGCGCGACGCCGACCGCGCCGAAGACGACGGCCCCGTCCTGGAGCTGATCGACCAGCGAGTTCTCGTCGGTCGTGGCGTAAATCTCCGAGAAGGCGGTGTCCAACCCGCGGAAGATTTTCAGCGACCCCCACAGGAGCGCGACGAGTCCGATGATCGAAGTCCCGACGCTGCCGGTGTCGCCCTCGATCCCCTCCTCGAGCAGTACCTGGCCACTCTCGGGGAGAAAGCCCTCGGTGACCGACGACACCTGCTGGGCGAGCCCCTCGCCGCCGACGAACGCGACGAGGAAGAACACGAGGATCAGCAGCGGGAGCAGCGAGATGAAGGCCTGATACGCGATACTGGCCGCCATGAACGTCACGTTCTTCTCGCTGATCCCCGTCACGACCGACTTCGCGAACGGGACCGCGCCGCGGACGTTGATACCCATACGCGTTCGTCCGACGCAGTTCCGGATACCACTCCGGCTTGCAACCACACGGGCCCAGCGCGTCACTCTCCCTCGAGCAGCGCCGCGACCTCGTCGCGGGTCGGCAGCGCGGTCATTCCGCCTCGGCCGGTGGTCGCCCGCGCTCCGACCGCGTTCGCGAACGCCACTGCGTTCTCGAGGTCGTCGCCGTCTCGCAGGGCGGTGATCGCCCCGGCGACGAAGGCGTCGCCCGCGCCCGTGGTGTCGACGGCCTCGACCGCGAATCCCGGATGCTCGACCGTCGCCGCCGGCCACGGTGCGTCCGCGCCCGCGACCGCAACCGCGCCCTCGCTGCCGCGGGTGACGAACGCGGTGTGGACCGCCCCCACCTCGACCGCGGCTCGAGCGAGCGCCGTCGCGGACTCGCCCTCGAACCCGAGCGCCTCGAGTTCCGAGACCGTCGCGAGACAGACGTCGACGTGTGCGAGCGCGTCCCCGACCACGCTCGCGACCGTTCCCTCGTCGGGCCACAGTTCCGGCCGCAGGTTCGGATCGGACGAGACGGTGCAGTCGGCGGCCGCGGCCCGCTCGAGCAGGTCGAGCGTCGCCTCACGCGCGGAACCGCTCGAAAGGGTCACGCCGCCGGCGTGGACCCACTCGCAGTCCGCGAGCGTCGCGTCGTCGATCCGCCCCGGCTCCAGGCGGGTATCCGCGGTCCCGTCCCGGTAGAAGGTGAACTCGCGGTCGCCGATCTCGTCGTGAGTCACGAACGCGAGGGTCGTCTTCGCCCCGGAGTCCCGCTCGACGAACCGGTCGGGAATCCCGTAGTCGGCCAGCGTCCGCTCGAGATACCGACCGAACGGGTCATCGCCGACGCGGGTCCAGAACAGCGGTGGCTCCTCGAGGCGGACGAGCGCGACGGCGACGTTCGCCGGCGCACCGCCGGGGCGGCGTTCGAAGCCGGGGACGTCCTCGAGCGACCCCGCTCGCTCGGGGACGAAATCGATGAGCGTTTCGCCGGCGACGAGGACGTCGTGGGGCATGCCCGCGTCTTCATCCGCAACGGCGTAATTCCTTCGCCGTTCGTCGGCGGGATCGGGATAGTTATATATGCCAATGATTTCAAATCGCAGCCATTAGTATGGAACGCACTCACCGACGGAAACTACTCGCGACGACCGGCGCGGGACTCGCAGCGTTCGGTGCCGGGTGTCTCGGCAGGTTCGGCGGCGAAGACGACGAGAGCGACGACGCCGAGTCGCCGACCGAGGACGGCGACTCGACCGTGACGCCGCTCGAGCGATGGGTTCCGACGTCGGGAAGCGAGGAACTGCTGTTTCACTACCGCGATCTCACCGCGCTCGAGACCTACGAGGACGCCCTGCAGGCGTCCGTAATCGAGGCCGTGCCGACGCTCCCGGACGGCGACAGCGCCGCGGTGGTCGAAGCGGCCGCCGACGGGACGGACGCGATCGACTCCGTTCTCCGGTTCGGCTCGGAGGGCGTCGTCGGCAACGTCGTCGTCGACGGCTCGTTCGACCCCGACGCGCTCGAGACGGACGGCAGTTCGTCGGTCGGCGAGTTCGAGACCTTCGGGCGCGACGATGTCTCGGTCGCCGTCTCCGAGGAGACGATCGTCGTGAGCCCGGCCGACGGCGCGGCCCTCGAGGCGATCCTCGCGGCCGGTATCGAGGGGGCCGATCGCCGGATCGATTCGCACGGGAACTTCGCGCAGTTGGTCGACCGAGTCGGCGACAGCACGTTCCTGTGGGGCGAAT
Source organism: Natrinema saccharevitans (assembly GCF_001953745.1). Classification (NCBI taxonomy): domain Archaea; kingdom Methanobacteriati; phylum Methanobacteriota; class Halobacteria; order Halobacteriales; family Natrialbaceae; genus Natrinema; species Natrinema saccharevitans. Next base: position 1,872,403 of record NZ_LWLN01000001.1, on the reverse strand, counting down.
ACGAGGGACGCGACGATGGTGTCGGAGCCGTCTTCTCGTGGGAACTCGGTGCCGAGCGGGCGGCGTATTCGGGGATCGCCGTCTACGCCGACGCCGACGGGACGGACGAGTTCGAGGACGCGATGGCGGATCGGTCCGCCGACCTGACGGTCGAAACGGACGGCAACGTCGGCGTCGCGACGAGAGTCGTCCCGGTCGAGGAGTACGAGTATCGGGACTTGTTCGCCGAACGCGGAAGCCAGCCGACGGAGCCGTACGCGGGGGTCAGTCTCGATACCGACCGGAAGCCGAACGCTGTCGTCGTGATGTATCACTCGAGCGGCACCGCCGATCGGGTCGAGGTGCGCGACGAGAGCGGGGTTCGCGTCGAGTTGACCGAGGTCGGCCAGGCCGAGACGATCGAGTACGAGTCCGGGACGTCGGCGACGATTACCGTCGTCGCAGTCAGCGGCGACGAGGAGAGCGTCCTCATGACTGAAACCGTCTCGTTCTGAGAGGCGGCGGGCGCTTGAGGCGGGGACGGAACGGACAGAAACCGATAGCGGCCGGTCGACTACAGTACGATGCTCTTCTCGCGCATCATCGCGTGGATCGAGGCGTCGATCCCCTCGCGGCCGATTCCCGAGTCCTTGTTGCCGCCGAAGGGGACGTCGCCCAGCCCGTGGCTCGGCGCGCCGTTGATCCGGACCGCGCCGGCGTCGATGCGCTCGGCCATCCGCATCGCGCGCTCGTAGTCGCCGGTGAAGACCGCGGCGTCGAGCGCGAGGTCGGAGCCGTTCGCGATCTCGAGGGCCTCGGCTTCGTCCTCGAAGGTCGTGATCGCGGCGATGGGACCGAACTGTTCCTCGTCGACGAGGCGGGCGTCGCGGGGCACGTTCGCGAGCAGCGTCGGTTCGAAGAACTGATCGGCCAGTTCGTCCGGGACGCCGTCGGGCGCGCGGCGGCTGCCCCCGCGGACGATCTCCGCACCCTTCTCGACGGCGTCGTCGACGAGTTCGGCGACCCAGTCGGCCTGGTCCTCGCTGATGAGCGGGCCGACGGCGGTGTCCTCGTCGAAGAGGTCGCCGGCCTGCCAGGCGTCCATCTGGCCGTCGATCAGGTCGACGAGGTCGTCGTGGATCGACTCGTGGGCCAGCACCCGCGAGATCGCCGAGCAGCGCTGGCCGGCGTACTTGAACGAGCCCTTGGCGCAGTCGCCCGCGACGTCGGTCAAATCGGCGTCGTCGAAGACGACGGCGGGGGCGTTGCCGCCCAGTTCCATGTGGAGGTTGATCATGCCGCTCTCGCGGGCGACGTGTTTGCCCGCGCCCGAGGAGCCGGTCATCGCGATCGCGTTGATGCGGTCGTCGCCGGCCAGCAGGTCGCCGATCTCGCTCGCTTCGCCGGGGACGAAGTTGAACGCGCCGTCGGGGATCCCGTCGACGCCGGCGATGACGTCGGCGAGGATCGCCGCCGACACCGGCGTCTTGCTGGCGGGCTTGAGCAGGACGCTGTTGCCGGCCGCGATCGCGGGCGCGACCTGCAGGGCCGTCGTCGCCAGCGGATAGTTGTAGGGGGTGATACACAGCACCGCACCGATCGGCTCGTGTTTGACGATCGCCTGCCAGCCCTCGTGGCCCGCCGTCGAGCCCTCGCGGTACTCGCCCTTGCTGACGACGGTGCGCGCTTCCTCGGCCGCCCGGTCGAACCGCTCGGCCGCCTGCTCGACCTCGCCGCGGGCCGACGAGATCGGCTTGCCCGCCTCGCGGACGATCACTTCCGCGAGTTCCTCCTCGCGCTCGCGGAGCCGCTCGGCGATCGATTCACACCACTCGGCGCGCTCGACGACCGTCGTCTCCCGCATGCGCGGTTTGATCTCGTGGGCGGCCTCGAGCGCCGTTCGGACGTGGGCCGGCCCCGCGGCCGCCACCCGTGCGAACGTCCCGCCGGCGGCGAGGTCCGATACCGACAGCGCGTTCTCGGTTTCGATCCACTCACCGTCGACGTAGAGCCGCTCCCGCCGCTGTGCGATTCCGGTTGCCATACGCGTCCCTTCGCTCCCCCCACTGAAAATGTTTACTCAGCCTCGAAAAAATAGAGGCGCGCTTGACGGTCTCGTTCGGCGACAGGTCCCGCGTCCCACAGAGGGAAATACAGTGGCCGAATCAAAAACTGTTTTTTAGGTATACCAAAGAAATGTTTTCTCAAGGGAAGTCTTTAAGTGGAAAGCGCACGTACCTCGGAGTAGGATGAGTACCCAAAAGACCGTTCGCCAGTCGGCCGACACCGTCGAGGAGAACGAGCTTCGCCTCGAGCAGGAGAAGGCCGAACAGATCGTCGACGCACTGAACACGGAGCTGGCAAACGCCTACGTCCTCTACCACCAGCTCAAAAAGCACCACTGGACCGTCGAGGGTGCGGAGTTCCTCCCGCTCCACGAGTTCCTCGAGGAGGCCTACGAGAACGTCGAGGAGGGCGCTGACATCATCGCCGAGCGTGCGCAAGCGCTGGGCGGCGTCCCCGTCTCTGGGCCAGCGAACCAGGAAGAGCGCGCCACCGTCGAGTTCGAGGGCGAGGACGTCTACGACGTCCGCACGATGTTCGAGAACGACCTCGAGATGTACGGCGACATCATCGAGTCGACGCGCGACAGCATCGAACTCGCGGAGAACTTCGGTGACCACGCCACCGCCGAGATCCTCCGCGAGATCCTCGTCGACCTCGAGGAGGACGGCCACCACTTCGAACACTACCTCGAAGACGACACGCTGGTCCTCGAGGAAGCGACGCACTGACGACGGCACATCGTGGCGGCGGTTATCGGACTGCGAACCGGTTTTTCCGAGAGGAAAACGGCGGAGAGCGATCGGTAGGTGATGCCTCAGTCGGTCCCGGGCGTCGCCGAACTCACCGCTCGAGGTCGACGGTCAGATCGGTCGCGATCCAGCCGTCGCTGTTGTCGCGTTCGGTAAAAACGGTCTTCCCGGGGCGGGTCTCGTGGCTCGTCACGACCGCCGCCGGTTCCTCGCGGTCCTCGTCGCGTTCGGGCTCTTCCCTGCGGGCGGGTACGTCCATCACGAGGAGTTAGGTGAGCCTAAATCTAAAAAGGTTTTGGTCAGCCTAAGACATCGGAAGTGGGAGGCCGGTCTCGATGCGACCGAGACGCCGACACTGGGGCAATCTTCTACTGATTCTCATTGCCAACGGCACTGTCAAGCCGAGATAGTATCATTTTTCACGGTCGGGTGATACGATTGGTGTATGAGCTTACACGGGGATCGATCACAGGGGGCACGGGGCCGGCGCGGTCGCGAGTTAATCGCTCACCTGTTCGACGTCGATACCGGCCGGGTCGAGTCACTGAGTTGGCCGCTCGGCAACCGCGTCACCGTCGAGGCCGACGCGGAGCGGCTCTTCGCGCTCGATCACCGCCGGTCCGCACGAACGGTGACGGCGTTCTCGGTCACGAACTACACCTGTGTCGTCCGGCTGCGCTCCCCGGTCGGCCGCGAGAAGTTCTACGGGATCGCGGACGCCGACCTCCCGACCGATCCGGTGGACCCGGACTGGATCCGGACCGACTGACTCGAGTCCGCCCCGCGACTACGGTCAGTTTCATTGCGCTCGATCCGAAACGCCCGAATATGGAGTACGAGGTCGTTCGGGGTGACATCGCCGCACAGTCGGCCGACGCCGTGGTCAACGCCGCCGGGACGAGCCTCCGGATGGGATCGGGCGTCGCCGGCGCGCTCCGGCGCGGCGCGGGCGAGGAGATCAACGAGGCCGCCACGGCGAAGGGCCCGATCGACCTCGGCGCGGTCGCGGTCACAGACGCCTACGACCTCGCAGCCGATTACGTCATTCACGCCGCGGCAATGCCCCACTACGGAGACGGGCAGGCGACCGCCGAAAGCATCCGAGCGGCGACGCGAAATAGCCTCGAGACGGCCGACGAACTGGGCTGTCGCTCGCTCGTGATCCCGGCGCTTGGCTGTGGCGTCGCCGGCTTCGACCTCGCCGACGGGGCCGCGATCATCGGCGCGGAACTCGAGCGCTACGATCCCGACTCGCTCGCGGACGTCCGGTTCATCGCCTACAGCGACGCGGAGTACGAGACGGTTCGGGCGGTGACGGCCGCGGGGAGCGACGCGGACCGGTGACGGACGCAATCGACCGGCCGCGGACGGCGAGCGCCCGGAGGGTACCGCTCGGTCGAGTCACCGCACGGGAAGCGACGACGATCGGGAGGATGGGGACGTCGGGAATGGTTTCGACGCACTGAGAACGGCTGCTAGTTTTACCACCGCTGGCGTCGACCCCTAATACGGGTGACAACTGATGTACGACACGATCCTCATCCCGACCGACGGGAGCGAACAGGCGAACCGCGGAGTCGAGCAGGGGCTGAGCCTCGCCGACACCTACGACGCGGACGTCGTGCTTCTCTACGTCGTCGACGAACGCCGGCACGGACGGACGCCGGCGCTGGGAAGCACCGAGGTCGAACACGCAAAAATCGAAGACGACGCCGTCGAAATGCTCGAGGAGATCGCAGAGCGGGCCCGCGAGCTGGGGCTCGACGTCGACCGCGAGTGTCACCGCGGACTTCCCTGGGAAGAGATCACGTCCCTCGCGGAACAGCGGGACACCGATCTGATCGTGATGGGGCGACGCGGGGCGACTAACGACCGGAGAACGCCGCTCGGGAGCGTCGCCGACCGGGTGATGAGACACACCGACATCCCCGTCCAGGCCGTCTGACCGTCCAGTTCGCCCCCGTCGGTCACCGGTTTCGTGTCGTCCGCGCCGCGTTCGGCCGCCGGTCGGAGCCACAGCCCTGTTTTTCGAACGGGCCGTCCGGTTCAGGACAGCGAGCAGCCGCGGATCTCGACGCCGTCGCCGTCTCCGACGTGGCCGATGACCCGTCCGTCGGTCTCGGCGACGAGATCGGCGGCCCGATCCTCGGGAACCGCGACGACGAATCCGGTACCCATGTTGAACGTGCGGTGCATCTCCTCGTCGGTGACGTTGCCCTCGTCCTGAACGAACTCGAAGATCGGCTGGGCCGGCAGCGGGTCGTCGACGACGTACTCGAACTCGCCCATCCGCAGCAGGTTCGTCCAGCCGCCGCCGGTGACGTGGGCCGCCGCCCGGACCCCGCACTCGCGCATCGGCTCGAGCAGGTCCGTGTAGATCCGGGTCGGCCGCAGCAGTTCCTCGCCGATCGTCTTCTCGGGGTCCAGCGGGAACGCGTCGGTGTACTCGTGGCCGCGGGTGACGGCCTCGCGGGCCAGCGTCAACCCGTTCGAGTGGATGCCGTTCGAGGGGAACCCGACGAGCGCGTCGCCGGCCTCGGCCTCCCCGTCGAAGATCTCGTCTTTGTCCGCGAGGCCGGCACAGGTGCCCGCCAGATCGAACCCCTTGACGACCTCCGGCATGACGGCCGTCTCGCCGCCGAGCATCGTGAGGTCGGCCCGCTCGAGCCCCACGGCCAGCCCCTCGCCGATCCCGTTGGTCAGGTCCTCGTCGGGCTCGTCGATCGCCAGGTAGTCGACGAACGCGACGGGCTCGACGCCCGCGGCCACGAGGTCGTTGACGTTCATCGCGATGCAGTCGATGCCGATCGTCGAGAAGTCCTCGACGGCCTCGGCGACCAGCAGCTTGGTCCCGACGCCGTCGGTCGCCAGCGCCAGGTACCGGTCGCCGATGTCGATCATCCCGGCGTACTCGGTCCGCAGGCCGCTCCCGAAGGCCTCGAGCAGGGCGGCGGTCGCGTCCTCGCTGGCCGCGATGTCGACGCCCGTCTCGGCGTAGGTGAGCCCCTCGTCGTCCGCGTCGTCGGCTGAGTCGGTCATGTCTCAACGACCTCCCGGGGCGAGCAAAAGGTCACCGGTCCGCTCGAGCGAGCCGCCGGCGGCTCAGAACAGCCCGACGTAGAAGATGATAAACGCCGCCAGCAACACGCTGGGAACGAACACCAGCGCGAAGACGCCCTTGTGCCACTCGAGGACGGATTTGCCGTCGAGCGGGCCGAAAGGGATCATGTTGAACGCGGCGAGAACGACGTTGATCCCGACGCCCATCTGGCCGATCATTCCGAGGTAGCTCGGAAAGACCATCAACGGGAGAAAGAGCAGCGCGAGCAGGAGGTTCGTCACCGGTCCGGCGAGCGCGATGAGCCCGTTCTCCCGCTGAGTCACTCGCCCACGGTGGTAGACGGCCCCGGGTGCGGCGAAGAGGAAGCCGACGAGCGCGCCCATGAGAGCCAGAAATAGCATCTGGTAGTCGGCCCGGAACTCGGCGATCTGTCCATGTTCGATCGCGACGACCTTGTGAGCGATCTCGTGGAGCAAGAACGCGACGCCGACCGTGACGAGACTCAACACGACCATGACGACGAACTCGCTCGGACTTTCCCCGAGGTGTACTTTGACGTAAAGCAGCGCAAAGGCGACGCTGAGGGTGAGCCACGCGATCGCGAGATCGCGCAGTTCTCGATCACTGAAGGTGAGTTCGCGCCCGGAGCCGGTCCGCGTTCGGTGGTTCATAGCAGCCCCCGGAGCAGCTCGAGGCTGTTTCTCGCCCCTTCGAACAGTTCGCCCATCAGCGCGTCGACGCCGCCGATCTCGGGGCCGGCTAGCCACGGCAACACGACGAAGGGGAACAGGAAGGTCGCGATCATGCTCCCGACGTTCGTCAGCGCGACGATCATGATCAGCCGGAACAGCGGCACGTCGAACATCGCGGCCATCGCCTCGTCGATCGGCCGCTCGGTGTCGTCGACGATCTCGTTGAGCGTCTGGATGTCGCGGACGTTGACCGGCCGGTGTCTGAGTTCGACGTAGCCCGCGAACCAGCCCGGCGCGAGCAGCGGGTTGATGCTCGTCAGCCACGCGACCGCGCCGCCGACGCCCGCGCTGGTCCAGCGCGCGCCGGCCAGCCGCGCCAGGGTGAAGGCGAAGATCCCGTTGAACAGGAACCAGGCGGCGAACACCTTCAGCAGGAAGACGTTCCTGACGCCGGCCATGATGAGCAGGAAGAAGAACGCGAGGAAGCCGACCATGACGAGATAGCCGAGGATCTTCAGCGGCGAGAACCGCCGACTCGAGGCGGTCCCCGAGATCGACTCCCGCGAGGGGATACCCGCCGGGTTCTCGAGGTGGCGTTCGATGCCGGCCCTGTGACCGGCACCGACGACCGCGAGGACGTCGTACCCCTGCTCGCGGAGTTCGTGGAGGTGCGAGGCGATGTAGGCGTCGCGCTCGTCGATCAGGGCGTTCGCGCCGCTGGGGCTGAACTGCCGGAACTCCTCCATCATGGCGGCGACGACGTCGCCGTCGGTCATCTCCTCGATGTCGATCTCGTCGATCTCCTCGACGTCGGCGCCGGCCGCGTCGAGGAAGAGGCCGACGACCGCCCCGATCGAGACGCCGACGCCGAGTCCCGCCAGCATCCCGGTACTTCCGCGAACCGCGTAGATACCGGCGCTCTCGACGCTCGCCGCCGAGAAGGGGCCGACGAAGGTGTCGGTCGCGACCAGCCCGAGACAGGCGACGCTCCCGAGGGCGATTCCCCCGAGGACCCGTAGCGAGAACCCCGAGAGGAGCCCGCCGGTGTACTCTTCGGCCGACTCGAGCGGCGGGAGGACGAGCAGGCCGGCGACGGCACCGACTAAGGCGCCGATGGCGACACCGCCGGCGTACTGCAGCGTCGCGGCGTCGGTGACGCCGACCAGCAGGAGGTCGCCGAACCCGAGCAGCGGGGCGACGAACGCGGCGACCAGAAAGCCGACGAGCAGGCCGCCGATCGCGCCGAACGTCAGCCCGAGCGTCCGGGGATCGGTGATGCCGAGCGCGAGGCCGCCGACCATCTTCAGTTTCTCCGTGAACGTGAGCCTGCTCCAGAACCGCTGGATCGTCACCTGAATGTCGCGATCGACCAGGGCGACGCCGCTGCCGTGCTCCTCGGCGGCCTCGATCGCCGCCCGCATGTCGGCCCCGGGCTCGATGTCGAACTGGTCGCCCAGCCGCGACTGGACGTACGAGAGCATCCAGTAGGCCAGAAACTGAAAGACGGTGTTGCCCGAGAGCAGGTCCTCGGCCTCGACGTCGTCGGGCGTGCCGCCCTGCATCTGGTTGTACCGGCCTTCGTCAAGTTCCACGGCGACCACGTCCGGTCGCTCGCGCTCGATGGTGTCCCGTACCTCGTCGACGCTCGCCTGCGAGACGTGTGCCGTCCCGAGAACCTGGATGGAGCCACGCTCGCGGTCGGGTGGCTCGGGCGGCTCCGGCACGTCGGCCTCGCCTGCATCGCTCATTACTCGCCCCAACTCGGCGGCGACTTTTACCAGTATCGGACCGCGAACCCCTGTAAAATATCTACGATGAGCGGCTCCGAGACCGGCGAGGTGTCGCTCGAGTCGGCTCGCGGCCCAGCAAAAGCAAGACTGATTGTCGCCGTGGGAAAACGTCCGTCGATGACTGACCTCGTGGAGACGGTGGTCGAGAACCGGGAGATGGTCCAGCCGAACCACGCCAATATGTTGGACGTCGCCCACGGCGGCAACGTCATGAAGTGGATGGACGAAGTCGGTGCGATGTCGGCGATGCGGTTCTCGGGCGAGATGTGTGTCACCGCCCGCGTCAATCAGATGAACTTCGAGCGGCCGATCCCGGTCGGCGACACCGCCTACATCACCGCCTACGTCTACGACGCCGGGTCCTCGAGCGTGAAGGTCCGGCTGATCGCCGAGCGCGAGAACCTCCAGACCCGCGAGCGCGAACGGACCACCGAATCGTACTTCGTCTACGTCGCGATCGACGACGACAACACGCCGACGATCGTCCCCGAGTTGACCGTCAGCACCGAGGAGGGCGAACGGCTCCGGCAGGAGGCACTCGCGGACGATCTGGGCCGGGCCGATTGAGCCGGGCGACGGAGCCGGTCTCGGTTCTCCGCACGATCGTCTCTCACGCGCTGACAGCACCGTTCGCGGTCCGGCGCGAACGAAAAACGGGTCCGTTGTCGGCCCCGAAACGGGACCGGCTCGGTCGGGTTACTCCTCGCTGCCGTCGGTCGACCGCGGGTCGAGTTCGCCGAGATCCTCGAGGGTCCCCTCGAGCGTGCCGCGGGTGTCGGCGACGGTCGCGCCGACGAGCCCGCCGATCGCACCGCCCGTACTCGCGGCGTTGCGGCTGAACAGTCCGCCGATCGCCGCGCCGACGGCCGCACCGATGGCCGCGTATCGAGCGCGCAACAACACCGCTTTGATTCGTTCTTTCATATGTCGTACATGGATACTGTTACGGATAAATATGTCTCCTGAGAATCCCGTTCAGAGAAGCGTCTCGACGGCGGCCAGCGACTCGAGGACGTGGTCGGGTTCGGCGTCGGCCCCCACGTCGGCGAGGTCCGACCGATCGGTGACGCCGGTGAGGACGAGCGCGGTCTCCATCCCCGCGCGATTTCCCAGCGCGATGTCGGTATCGAGCCGGTCGCCGACGACAAGCGTGTTCCGGGGGTCGGCCTCGAGCCGGTCCATGGCGGCCGCGGCCGCGACCGACGAGGGCTTCCCGAGGATCGCGTCGGGCTCGCGGCCGGCGACGGCCTCCATCGCGGCGATGATCGCGCCCGACCCCGGAATCTCGCCGTCGTCGATCGGAACCGTCGCGTCCGGATCGGTGCCGTAAAAGGGGACGTCGCCCTCGAGCGCCCGCAGGGCCGACCAGAGGGTGCCGTAGGAGAAGGTCTCGTCGAACGATCCCAGGACGACCTCGGCCTCGTCGGGCTCGGTCGTCAGCGCGACGGCCGCGTCCGCGAGGATCGACTCGAGTCGCTCGCTGCCAACGAGATAGACCCGTTGGTCGGGATGGGTCGCGGCGAGGTACTCCGCCGAGACCGTCGCGGAGGTGAGGACGGTCCCGGGATCGACGTCGATCCCGTGGGGCGCGAGTTTCTCGCGGTAGTGATCGCTTCCCCGGGTGGGGTTGTTCGAGAAGAGCAGTCGCGAACAGCCCGCGGCCTCGATCGCGCGCAAGCCGTCGGTCGCGCCGGGGAGCAACGCCTCGCCCCGGACCATCGTCCCGTCGACGTCGAGAATCGCCGCCTCGTAGTCGGTCATCGGCCGTCCCTAGGACCGGCCGGCGATTGAGTGTTGGGATGGCCTCACCGCTCGCGCTCGAGGGACAACTCCTCGGTCTCGACGCCGGCGTCGGTCGCTCGTTCGTCGGCCTCGAGCAGTCGATCCAGCTTCGCCTCGAACTCGGCGTCGGAGAGTTCGCCGGCGGCGTATCGCTCCTGTAAGGTCGTCACTGGATCGATTTCAGTGGCGGCCGCCTCGGATTCGGCGGCCGAGGCGGACGATTCGGCATCGGCGGACTCGTCGCTGCCGCCCTCGGCGAGATACCACAGGAGCAGTCCCCCGAGGACGATCACGGCGGTGGCCAGAATGGCGTAGATCGGCCCCGCCAACAGCAACAGGGCGATGATCAACACGTCGGCCAGGACGAACTTCATGGCGAACAGTTCGACGAGGGAGTACTCCCGACCGCCGGCGGTCCCGCTGGCCATACGCGCTAGTTGTGTGGCGGCTGAAATAACTGTAGGGGACCGCGATCGCCGGCCGACCGCGACCGGCGGAACCGACCGGCAGACAGCCCTCGATCAGCCCGCCCGGACCTGATCGAAGGACCCGTCGCTGGTGTCGTATCCGTCGCCGTTCTCGACGTAGTGGAGGACGGTCGAGTACCCGTTGTCGTCCCAGGCGCTCGAGGCGGCCTCGCGGGCCTCGGCGAAGTTCCAGGGCGGGCCGTCGTGGAGGACGGGGTCCTTGTGCGCCTGGCCGGCGACCGCGATGTTCTCCTCCTCGTACTGGGGGAGGTCGTACGCGCGGACGTGGTACTGAGTCGTCGGCGTCGACAGCCCCTTGACGATGTGTTCGTCCTGTTTCGTGACGTAGGGCAGGGACGCGTCCTCGTCCATGATGACGTATCTGTCACCGGGGCTGCCGGCGTACAGCGACGTCCACCCCCACGACTCCATCTGCGAGTTGATCGACGCGGCGTCGCGATCGAGGTCGCGGTTCCAGCCGACGTTGATCGGGCCGGTCGCCTCGCCCAGGTCCTCCTCCTGTGGGTTGTCCACGTCGGAGTTGTAGACGTACAGCGGTCCGGTGTAGTCCGGGATCGACGCCGTCCCGACCGCCGCGTCCGCGCTTCCCGCGTCCCGCTGTTTTGTCTCGAGCCGACCGAACTCCCGGAAGCGGCCGATCACTGCCGTGTCGCGATAGTTCAGGGTGAACGCGCGATCGGGATCGGTGTACTCGTCGGGGACGGCACGTCGGTGGATCGTTCCCTCGTCGTAGACCAGCGTCGCCTTGCCGTAGCGGTCCCGAAGCTCGGAGCTGACGAATCGCTGTTCGTGTTCGAAGTAGTCGCCGTCCGGTCGGTACTTGTGGATGCGGCGACCGGAGACGGTCACCGGTCCCGCGCCGTCGTCGCTCGCGGCGCTTCCCACGCCGGCGAGTCCGGCGAGCAAACCGCTGCTCGCGATCGATGCGAGGAACCCGCGTCGCCCGAATCGTGTCGGGTCTGTGTCGTCCATGATCCGAATTATCTTTCAAGGATACTATAACGTAATTTTATAATATCGGTCCGTACCGGACGGCCTGTCAGCGTCTCTCACAGAGGAGTATTGAGGTAGTACTATTCGCCTGGCGGCCGTCGTCCGCCCCGTGACATCGGCCGTCCTCTCGATACTACTCGGCAGCGACCGTTTCCAGTTCGTCGCGCTCCGCTGGACGCTGCTCGCACTCGCCGGCGGCACGATCGCCGGCGGACTGCGTCTGGCCTACGCGACCGGAACCGTCGACGCGAGCGGATACCACGCGCTGTCGGAACTCGCTCTGTACGCGATTCCCGCCCTCGGATTCCTCGTTGCAGCCGGAACGGGGTATGTGGGCCAGGGCCTGCCGCGGGGGATGCTGTTCGGTCTCGCCGCCCCCGTCGGTGCGGTGCTGGCCCTGCTGGCGTCGGCGGCCGTCGGCGTCTCCCGGTTCGACTCGGACCCCCGGACGTGGCTCGTCGCGACCGTCGCCGTCGGCCTCGCGGTCGGGTTACTCGGCTGGGGAACCGGTCGACTGCTCGGAACGGTCTGGGGGTAGTCGACGCCGGGGAATCCTTATCCGGATACTCGACGTAGGTCCGGGATGTCACTCGATGTCGAGGTCCCCGATCCGCCGTCGCTTCACGGCTCCCAGCACCTCGGCGACTACGACGCCGTCGAGGAACCCGACGAGCGAACCGGGGACAACGTCCGGCGCGAGGCGCTCGCCGACTTCCTCGAGGCGGGCGTCTGGGTGGACGCCTTCGACGAGTGGGCGCGGGAGCCGTCCCTGACCGACCGGGAGTTTCGACTCGGTCGGGAGTACGACCTGCTCGACGCGTTCGACTTCGACTGGAACCAGTCGGCCGAAGACGTCGGCTACCGCACGCCGTCGGTGCCGCCGGACGCGGTCGCCGATCACGCCGATTTCGACGACGTGGCCGTCGAGACTATCGAGGAGGAGTTGGAGTCGCTGGGGTGGATCGTCAGCGAGGTACTGGAGACCGACTACATCCACCGCGACGGCGAGGAGTTCGGCTATACCTGGCAGTAGCGACCGACCGCGTGGCCGCGGGCTCGGTCGCTTCCCGGTTCGAAACCGACCGCGGTGGGAATTCTTATCCGGGAACCCGACCTACGGCCGGGTATGACACTCGAGGTCGAGCCCCCCGAGCCGCCGGAACTGGAGTTCGTCGACCCCAACGAGTACGACGACGCGACCATCAGCGCCGACGGCGAGGAGATCGACTACCGCCGCGAGGAGCTGCAGGCGTTCCTCGAGGAGGGGGCCTGGACGGAAGCGTTCGACGAGTGGCGGGCCGACACCGATCTCGAGGACCGGGAGTACGAGATCGCGCGGGACCTCGATCTCTTTGCCGGCTTCGATTTCTTCTGGGACGACTTCGCCGACCGCGTGGGGTATCACGCACCCGGCATTCCCGAGGACTGGCAAGCCCGTGAGTACCACCCCGAACTCGACACCTGGGGGACCGTCTCCTCGATCAACGCCGAACTCACCGAGTTCGGCCAGATCGTCTCGGTCACGCTCAAAGAGGAGTACGTCGACTGGGAGGCCGAGTACGAACCGCCCGAGGACCTGCCGGACTTCGACTGAGTCCGGCCGGCGACGACCGACGCTCGAGTCGGTCGGTGGTTCCTACCCGGACCATTCGCCGGCGAGGTCGCCGGCGATGTTCTGTCGCCACTGTTCGAACCCCTCCTCGCAATCGTTTTTCTCGTCGATGTGATCGACGAAGCCGGCGCCGGGCGACGCGAGTTCGTCTCCGCAGAACGGGCACGTGACAGGGTCGGACCAGTCCGTCGTCGTGTTCACAGCCATTGGTACCGGAGTCTATCAGGAACTATCATATAAGTCCCGTCCGTTAGGATCTATTACAATTTGTATGTCATATTATGCCATTAGTAGACGGAGCGGCAGTACGAAGCCGCGCCGGCTCCGGGCCGCGGTCCGTCGTCCCATCGGACGCACCCGACGCGTTTACAACACCAAGAGTTAACTCGACTCATGAAGTATGATATCACATGGCAGTCAAGGAGCAACGCGAGTACGAGTGCGTCGACTGCGGGCGGCGAGAAACGGTCGGCGACGCGCTCGTCAGCACCTGTCCGCACTGCGGGGGCGAGATGCGTAACGTCGAGTTGATTCGGTAGGTGCTAACTTCCCGACGGTTCCGCCGATCTCGAGCGCCCGATAGCGGACGGGCCGTCAGCGAGCGAGCGTCACCGCGACGCCGACCAACAGGAGGCCGAGGACGACGGCACCGGCCCCGACGGCGGTCTCACCGGTGAGGGCGGCGACGCCGCCCGCGACGACGCCCGCGCCGCCACCGCCCGCAGCGACCGCGGTCGAAAGGGCCACACCGGCGGTCGTCTCCTCGCGGACGGCCGCGAGGTCCGTCCGGAGCGACTCGAGATCGTCGATTCGGTCCGCCCGTTCGTCGACATCGTCGAGTCGCGCGTCGATGGAGTCGACTCGCTCCTCGAGATCGGACAGTCCCGCCGAAACCGTCCCGAATCGCTCGTCCAACGAGTCGAGGTCGTTCTCGACCGACCCCAGGTCATCCTCGAGCGCCCCCGTCTCGTCTTCGACCGCACGGACATCGTTTCCGAGCGTCGCCACCTCGTCCTCGAGCGAGTCGACCGCCGACGCCGGCGGCATCGAATCGACGGACTCGGCGAGGTCGTCGTATGCCGCGCGCACCGACTCGAGACGCTCGGCGGTCGCGGACACCTCGTCCTCGAGGGCCGACAGGTCTTCCTCGCTGGCGGCGTCGTCGATCCGCTCCGTGAGGGTTTCGAGGTCGCCGCCGGTTTCCTCGAGGGCGGATTCGACCGTCTCGAGCGTCGCCGAAACGTCCGCGAGGCGGTCGTCGTGGTCGGCCAGCCGTCGGTCGGCATCGTCGACCTCGTCCTCGAGCGCCGACACCGTCTCGGTCAGCGATTCGGTTTCGGACTCGAGGTCGTCCAGTCGTTCATCGATCACCTCGAGGTCGGCGTCGATCGCGTCGACGTCGTCGGCCACCGCCTCGGTCCCGTCGGCGGTTTCGCTCACCGACTCCCGCACCGACGCGAGCGTCTCCGCCGTGACAGCCTCCTCGTCGAGTCGGCCGACGGTCGCCTCGAGTTCCGAGAGGTCCGCGGCGATCTCGTCGGTCGCGGTGTCGATCCGGCCCTCGAGGTCCGACTCCGCCCGGCCGATCCGCGTCTCGAGGTCGTCTTCGAGCGACTCGAGGGCGTCCGACAGCGCCGCGAGGTCGTCGGCGAGCCCTTCGACTCGCTCGTCGGTCGCCACCGTTTCCTCGAGGTTCGCGAGGGCATCCCGGGCGTCGTCGAGGTCACGCTCGAGCCCCTCTGTCCGGTCGTCCAGCCGCTCGCGAACGGTCTCGATGTCGGCCTCGACGGCCGCGATCCCCTCGTCGATCGCGGTCTCGATCTCGTCGACCCGCGCGTCGGTCCGCTCGGACCGCTCCTCGAGTCGGCCCGAGACGCCGTCGATCCGGGTACGCAGTTCCTCGAGCCGTCCCGAGACCCCCTCGAGTCGGGTCTCGGCGCGGTCGGTCGCCGTTTCGAGGTCGTCGAGGGCCGCCGTCAGCTCCGCGGTCGTCTCCTCGAGGGCCTCGAGATCGGCCTCGGTCGCCGCCGTCCCCTCGAGGACCTCGAGGTCGTCTCGAAGGTCGTCGAGGCCGTCCTCGGCCGTTTCCGCCCGCTCGGATACCGCGTCGAGGTCGCTCCCGAGGTCGTCCAGTCGCTTCTCGATGGCGGCCCGCTCGTCGGCCGCGGTCGCGTCCAGTTCCGCCAGTTCGTCGTCGACGCCGTCGACGTCCGCTTCGAGGGCCGCGAGGGCGTCCGACAGCGCCTCGAGATCGCCGTCGAGTCGTTCGACGTCGTCCGAGACGTCCGCGACGGCCGACTCGTCCGCGTGGGTCTCGCTCTCGTCTGCGAGGTCGGCCAGCTCGTCGGCGAACGACTCGAGGCGCTCGTCGAGTTCGTCGACCGCGTCGGCCGGCGCGGTCCGCTCCTCGACGTACTCGAGGTCCTCGATCAGTCCCTCGACGTCCGCCCGGACCGACTCGATCTCCGCGTCGCGGTCGGCGAGCCGATCGAACAACTGGTCGATGGCGTCGTCGCTGGGATCGGTGCGTGACGGCTCGTCGAACGCGAGTTCGGTCGGCCCGCCGGCGGTCGTCGACTCCGCGCCATCCTCCGGGTCGTCGGTAGCGGCGCTCGGGGTAGTGACGGCATCCCCATCGTCGCCGCCGGCCGCCGGGTCGTCCCACGTGATCGCCTCGTAGGCATCGACGTCGTCGTTCGCTGCCGCGAGGGCACCACTGGCGGCGCTTTCCGCGGGCGCGTCGGCGAGCCGGACGCCGCGGACCGAAAACGGGAGCGCGGCCGCGTCGAACCGGCCGCCGAACAGGTACTCGACGCCCTCGGCCGCACCCGTCCCCGCGATGGCGATCGGGACGGATAGCCCCTCCTGAACGTCGCTCTCGTCGGCTTCCGCGCGGATCGCCTCGATCAGCGCCGCGATCAGGCCGTCGAACGCCTCGGCGAGCGCGCTCTCGATCCCGCCGGCGGCCGCGTCCGGATCGAGCGTGAACTCCTCGAGGACGCCGGCGACCTGTGACGCCGCGTGGCCCGTTTCGGCGGCCGCCCGTTCGACGAGCCACTCCCGGCCCTTCGCGAGCGAGCAGGTCATCGCCGGGACGCCGTAGTACGCGAGCGTCGCGTTCGTGGTCCGGGACCCGATGTGGATCCCAAGCCCGGTGTAGTTGTCGCCGGCCAGTTGGTCGTAGATCACCGCGAACCCCGTGCTGATCGGCGTCGCCTCGAGGCCGCGATCGGCCAGCACGGTCTCGACTGCCTCGCGATGCGCATCGGTCGAGACCGCGGCCTCGATCAGCGGCCCCGGCGTCGTATAACAGAGGCGTCCGTCGGACGCCCCCTCGAGTAGGTCGCCGACGACGGCGTCCAGTGCGGGCGTCGCGTACGCCGTCGTCTCCGCCGCGAGGACGCCGCCGTCGAACACCGACCGTGGCTCCTCGTCGGTCTCGTCGGCGATCGTCCGGGCGACGTCGCCGACCACGTACGTCGTTCCGTCCGCACGTATCGTGCGTTCCTCGGGGACCCCCATCGTCTCGAGGGCGGCGTCGTCGACCGGAACGACGATCGGCGGGACCGCGTCGATCCCCTCCCCTCCGTCCGCGTCGGTAGCGGCCCGTACCGTCCCCGGGCCGATGTCGAGACCGTATGCCATGCCCCCGGCAACTTCGACCACCCTATTGGAAGTTTGCCCCCCAGTACCAGATGTGAAAATCGGCGTTGTCGGCTCCCGTCGGTCGCCGCCACGACGGCAACGGCGACTACTGCCACTACCGACGGAACATCGGCCCGATTAGATTTATTTCTGACTCGAGTACTCATTGGAACATACCAGAAAAGAGACTGTTTCGAAACAAGTAATGAGACCGTTACACACGGCCGTCTCCGGGCTAGAAACCGCCATACGTCATTCGGTAACTGGGTAAGTCCTGACACACGAAGACGAAAATCCTTCACGTTTATGCATCAGGAAGATGGTGACTTAGGTATATGTCTGAAACCGGGACGGAGTCCCGTCCGCTGGTCCGACAGCTTCCGGATCCAACCACAGCGTCGAACGTCCGGTACAACCCGTCGCTCGAGGAACTACGCGAACTCGCCGACCACGAGGAGACGACCACCGAGTTCGGGTCGCCGTCCTACGTCAGCGAGTACCGCTCGCGGAGCGCCGATCGGACGAAAAACGCCGTCGACGACGAGTTCGACGAGCGCGATCACCAACTGATCGACGACGCCGTCGACCGCACCGACGAGATCGAGTTCGTCTGCGTCGATCGACTGATGGGCCGCCATCCCGAGGCGTCGTTTTGCTGTCGGCTCTTCGTCCCCGTCGAACACGCCCGCATCGCCTACGCGTGGGCGAATCTGTTCGAGCCCGCCGACGGCCGGGACCCGGACCTCTATACGGTCCAGCTCCCCGACTACGACGAGACCGCCATCCGCGTGCTTCCCGACACCGGTTTCACCGCCGTGTTAGGCAGCGACTACACCGGCGAAGCCAAGAAGTCGTTCCTCCGGCTGTTCATGTACCGGATCAAACAGCAGGGCGGCCTCGGACTCCACGCGGGGAGCAAACGGGTCCGCGTCCGCGACGCCGACGGCGACCTCCGGACCGTCGGGCAGGTCTTCATGGGGCTGTCCGCGACCGGCAAGTCGACGCTTACCTCCCACGGCTGCTGGCTCGAGGACCCCGAGGACGCCTCGATGCTGCAGGACGACGTCTGCGGCCTCCTCTCTGACGGCTCCGTCGCCGGCAGCGAAGGCCAGGGCCTGTTCATCAAGACGATCGGTCTCGGCGAGGACGAACAGCCCGAACTCTACGAGGCCGCGACCGACGAGTCGGCGATCCTCGAGAACGTCGCCGTCGACGAGGACGGCACCGTCGACTTCGACGAGGACCGCTACACCTCGAACTCCCGTGCGATCATCCAGCGCGACCAACTCGAGAGCGCCGACGAGGAGATCGACCTCGGCAGCATGGATCAGGCCTTCTTCATCACCCGAAACCCCCTGATGCCGCCGGTCGCCAAGCTCGACGAGGAGCAGGCGGCCGTCGCCTTCATGCTCGGCGAGTCGATCGAGACCAGCGCGGGCGACCCCTCCCGCGCCGGCGAGTCGATCCGCGTCGTCGGGACCAACCCCTTCATCGTCGGCCCGGAGGGCGAGGAGGGCAACATCTTCCACGAACTGATCGACATCCTCGACGTCGACTGCTACGTCATCAACACGGGCTATCTCGGCGACAAGTCCAAGGACATCGGCGTCACCGAGTCGGTGACGATCCTCACCGAGGCGGCCCGCGGCACCATCGAGTGGACCCACGACGAGCGGATGGGCCTGACCGTCCCCGAGTCGATACCGGAACTCGACGTCGAGGACTACTACGTCCCCGATCACGTCGACGACTACGAGGACGCACTCGCCGACCTACGCGCCGAGCGCCGCGAGTACCTCGAGCAGTTCGACGAACTCCGCGAGGAGATCAAAGACGCCGTCTACTGATCGCCGGTTCCGGTATCGAACCGGTCACAACCGACTTCTCCCGGACTTCTGACTGAGACGATCCCCTGTCCGTCATTGCCGGTGGGACCGCGACTGTCCTGCGCTCTCTCCGGTAAATCGGTACGACAAACCGTATGACGCTCGATTTTCGAGCGGTGAGACAGCACTTGCCGCGCACGGATACCGTTATATGTGTCGAGTTCCCACGGACCGATAATGAGCGCACAGGTACGGAAACCGACCGCGAGAGTCTGTGAAGAATGCGGGCGAGTCGAACGATGGGACGAGACCCTCGAGGCCTGGCAACTCGCCCTCGAGGATGGCGAGAAACAGGTCGGCAACCCACACTGCATCCACGAGTGGGACATCAACGGCACGTTCAATCCGGTCGACGGCGACGAGGAGTAGCCCGACCGACGGCGGCGTCTCCCGTGACGGGACGCTTTTTGCCGCCTCGAGCGTAGCCTCGGACATGCCGACCGTCTACGTCACAGCGCCGCTCGAAGCGGCCGATGAGATCGCCGAGGCGCTCGTCGCGGAACGCCTCGCAGCCTGCGTCAACCGACTCGAGTCGACCTCGACGTACCGCTGGAAGGGGACAGTTCATCGCGACGAGGAGGTCGTCCTGCTCGCGAAGACCACCGACGACGCCTACGACGCCCTCGTCGACCGCGTCCTCGAACTCCACCCCTACGACGTCCCCTGTATCGAACGCTTCGACGAGGGCGACGTCCTCGAGTCGTTCGCGACGTGGCGGGCCGACAGCGTCGAGCAGTGACGAACGACCGGTCTCGCACGTGAGTCGGTCACAGACCATGACTGCACGAATTAGCAACCCTTAAAACTCGCGCACGGGTTGTGACGGATATGGCTGGAACCATCGAAGTGCTCGTTCCGGGTGGCCAGGCCAATCCTGGCCCGCCGCTCGGTCCCGAGCTCGGACCGACCCCCGTCGACGTGCAGGCCGTCGTACAGGAGATCAACGACCAGACCGAAGCGTTCGACGGGACCGAAGTCCCCGTCACCGTCGACTACGACGACGACGGCTCCTTCGAGATCGACGTCGGCGTTCCGCCGACGGCCGAACTCGTCAAGGACGAAGCCGGCTTCGAGACCGGCAGCGGCGAGCCACAGAAGGACTTCGTCGCCGACCTCTCGGTCGATCAGGTCAAACAGATCGCCGAGCAGAAACACCCCGATCTGCTGGCCTACGACCTCCGCAACGCGGCCAAGGAAGTCGTCGGTACCTGCGCCTCGATGGGCGTCACCATCGAGGGCAACGACGCTCGAGAGTTCAAGGAACGCGTCGACGACGGCGAGTACGACGACGTACTCGTCGACGAAGCGGCGGCGTAATCACGGACGGACCGAGTTTCTCGTTTTACGATACCGCGTGCGTAGCCGCGCACGAACCGGTGCGGACTCGCAGCACCGTGTTCTCCCGCTGGCACGTGTTCACGCGAGGACAGCGGGCCGTCGGAACGATGTGGAGAACGCGAAGCGTCGGCGGGGACAGCGGGCCGATTCAGATCTTGTTCGCGGGCGGGACGGTCCGGTCGTCGGGGCGGGCTGCACCGACGCCACCCACCAGTACGCGGACGCTCGCACCCATGCCGAGCGCACCGGCGAGGGCGGCGACGGTGACGGTCGCCGGAAACACCAGGCCGGCGATCCCGTGGACGAGCCCGCCGACCAGAATGCCTGTCCAGAGGCGGTCACGGCCGACCATCGCGGCCGCGTTGCGCCCGAGCGTGGTGAACCCGATCGCGATCGCGGCCGGCAGGACCGTCACCCCGAGAATAACGAGCGGGATGCCAAAGAAGGTCCCAACGCTCGTGTCGACGATGAGATACCCCGTCCCCGCGAGCCCGGCCACGACGAGCAGGCTCGGCAGTCCGAGGCAGATCGAGATGACCGGACTGCGTCGGGCCTTCGCGACCGCCTGCGTCCCGAAGTTCTGGAGCAGTCCCAGCACGACCATCGCGACGAGGACTGTCCCCACGAACTGGATCCCCGCGCGCAAGAGCGGGTCGAGCGATCGATACGCCTCGAGTTCACCGCCGACCGCCGGCATGGCGATCGAGCCGAGTATTGCCGGCCCCATACTAATATATAAGTCTAATGGCCACATGGACGAATGGTATACGACAACGCATAATAGAACTTTCGGTGAAATCGACTGTAATGATCGCCTACTGAACTGATAGCTGCGCTAACGGAAGGGGGTTCCGTGACCCGTTCGGCGGCTCCCGATCCGATCACGGGGCGGAAACCGGCGCGTTCGGCCCTGACGCGAGCGCGCTGGTAGTTCGACGGGTTTAAGTTTGGCATCGCACTTGGTTCAAGAGAGACAGGCATCGCCTGTTTCACTGACCCGTAGGAGCAGTCCTGCGTACTACGGAGGTGAACGATGGCAGATTCGGATATTGAAACAGCAGTAGCCCGCGCACTCGAGGACTCGCCGGACCGGAACTTTACCGAGACGGTGGACCTCGCGATCAATCTGCGCGACTTAGACCTGAACGAACCGTCGAACCGCGTTGACGAGTCGATCGTCCTGCCGGCCGGAACCGGCCAGGAGACCCGCATCGTCGTCATCGCCGAGGGAGAGACAGCAGTCCGCGCCGAAGAGGCGGCGGACGACGTTCTCTCGGCCGATGATGTCGCGGATCTGGACGACGACGAGGCCAAGGATATGGCCGACGAGACGGACTTCTTCATCGCCGAAGAGGCGATGATGCAAGACATCGCCCGGCACCTGGGTACCATTCTCGGTCCCCGGGGGAAGATGCCGGACCCGCTCTCGCCCGACGACGACGTCGTCGAAACCGTCAACCGGCTCAAAAACACCGTGCAGCTTCGCTCCGGCGACCGACGAACCTTCCACACCCTCGTCGGCGCCGAAGACATGGACGCCGAGTCGATCGCCGACAACATCGACGTCATCCTGCGACGCCTGCACGCCGACCTCGAGAAGGGCCCCCAGAACATCGACGCCGTCTACGTCAAGACGACGATGGGGCCGTCCGTGGAGGTGGCCTAAATGAGCGCACAGGCCGAACGCAAGACCGAGAACCTTCCCCAGTGGAAGAAAGAGGAAGTCGCGGAGCTCGAGGAGATCATCGAGCGCTACGACAGCGTCGGCATCGTCGGTATCGCCGGCATCCCCTCGAAACAGCTTCAGGACATGCGTCGCGACCTGTACGGCACGGCCCAGTTGCGGGTCAGCCGTAACACGCTGCAGGCCCGCGCGCTGGAAGACGCCGGCCTCGGCGACCTCGTCGAACACGTCGAGGGCCAGGTCGGTATCGTCGGCACGAACGAGAACCCGTTCTCGCTGTACAAGGAACTCGAGGCGTCGAAGACGCCGGCACCGATCAACGAGGGCGAGGTCGCGCCGAACGACATCGTGATCCCCGAAGGGGACACCGGTGTCGATCCGGGGCCGTTCGTCGGCGACCTCCAGAGCATCGGCGCGAACGCGCGCATCGAGGACGGCTCGATTCAGGTTATGGAGGACTCGACGGTCTTAGAGGCCGGCGAGGAAGTCTCCGCGGATCTGGCCAACGTCCTCAACGAACTCGGGATCGAGCCCAAGGAAGTCGGGCTCGACCTGCGCGCCGTCGTCGCCGACGGCGTTCGCTTCGACCCCGAGGACCTCGACATCGACGTCGAGGCCTACGAGAGCGACGTGTCGACGGCCGCCGCCCGCGCACGGAACCTCGCGGTCAACGCGAGCTTCCCGACCGCGAGCACGGCCCCGACGCTCATCGCCAAGGCCACGGGCGAGGCCAAGAGCCTCGGCCTGCAGGCCGCCATCGAGGACGAAGAGCTGATGCCCGACCTCGTCAGCAAGGCCGACGCACAGCTGCGTGCGCTCGCGGCCCAGATCGACGACGAGGATGCCCTGCCGGAGGAACTGCAGGACGTCGACGCGGCCGCCCAGCCGGCGGCCGCCGACGAGGGCGACGCTGACGACGAATCGACAGACGATCAGACGGACGAGACCGAGGCCGACGACGCCGACGACGGTGACGACGAAGACGACGGCGACGGCGCGGCCGGTCTCGGCGAGATGTTCGGATAACTAACGGAGGACCCAACAATGGAATACGTATACGCTGCACTCATCCTGAACGAATCGGGCGAAGAGATCAACGAAGACAACCTGACGAACGTACTCGACGCCGCGGGCGTCGACGTCGAGGAGTCCCGCGTCAAGGCCCTCGTCGCCGCGCTCGAGGACGTCGACATCGACGAGGCAGTCTCCGAAGCCGCAGCCGTCCCCGCCGGCGGGGCCGCCGCGGGCGGCGCTGCAGGTGCCGAGGAAGCCGACGACGAGGGCGACGACGAGGAAGAGGCCGAAGAGACCAGCGACGTGCCGGACACGACGGACGACGACGATGACGACGAGGCCGACGGCGAGGGTCTCGGCGAACTCTTCGGATAACGTTCCCGTCGGTTCGGTTCCGACGAGTTGCAATCCCGAATTTTCTTTCGACTCGAGATCGAGTGGCGACGCCGTCGCGGTGACCGTGCTGACGAGGACTCGAGCGGCAGGTCTGACCCGAGACCATTTACGTGAAGCCGCGGCCAGAGCCGGAGATGCCCGCCCCGATCGAAGTCGTGAGCGAGCCGGCAGTAACCCTCCAGTTGCTGGGCTGGGTACTGGCAGGCTCCCTACTGGGATGTTGTAGCGGGCTGGTCCCCGGTCTCCACGCCAACAACTTCGCGTTCCTGCTGGCCGGCGTCGTGCCGTCGGTCCCCGGGCCGCCGCTGTTCGTCGGCTGTGCGATGCTCGCGGCCGGCGTCGTCCACACCTTCCTGAACGCCGTCCCCGCGATGGCCCTCGGCGTTCCCGACGCGGAGATGGCGGTCACCGCGCTCCCCGGCCATCGGCTGGTCCTCGAGGGCCGGGGCTACGAGGCGATCCGACTCTCCGCGCTGGGCAGCCTCCTCGCCGTCCTCGCGGCGGTCCCGCTCGCGCTTCCCGTGACCGCGGTCGTAACGGCGGCGTATCCGACGGTCCGGACCCACCTCTCGCTGGTCCTCGCGATGGTGGCGGTGGCGCTGATCGCCTCGGAACCCACCCGGCGCGGTCGGATCGGCGGTCTCGTCTCCTTCGCGCTGGCGACCGCCCTCGGCGCGGTCGCGCTGAACCTCTCGCCGGACGCTCCGCTCGAGGCCGGCGGGACCCTCGCACCGCTTTTCGCCGGGCTGTTCGGCGCGCCGGTGTTGATCGACGCCGTCCGCGGGGGCGGCGTGCCGCGACAGGAAGGAACGACGGTCACGACTTCGCGGCGGTTCGTCGGGGCGACGGCGGTCGCCGGCGCGCTCGCGGGTGCCGTGGTCGGCTACCTGCCGGGGATCTCGGCCGCCATCGCCGCCGTGGCCGTGTTAGCTGTCGTGCCGAACGGGGCCAGCGACCGCGGCTACGTCGTCGCGACCAGCGGCGTCGACACCTCGAACACCATCTTCGCGCTCTTTGCACTGGTCGCCATCGGCCAGCCCCGGACCGGCGTGCTTGTCGCTTTCGAGGGGACCGCCGCGCCGCTCGAGCTCCCGATCCTGCTCGCGGCCGTCGTCCTCGCGGGACTGGGCGGGTTCGTCGCCGTGATCGTGCTGGGGGACGCCTACCTCGACGCCGTCGGGCAGCTGTCGTACTGGAAGATTTCGGTCGCCGTCCTCGCCGCGTTGCTCGCGCTCTCGTACCTGTTTACCGGCATCCTCGGGATCGCGATCTTCGCCGTCGCGACGGCGATCGGGATGGTCCCGGTTCGCGTGCGGTGTCGACGCGTCCACCTGATGGGCGTCCTGATCGGCCCGCTGATGCTGGGGCTCTGACCCGACTCGCGACCCGCGTGTCCCTCAGTCGTCGCTCGAGGCCGCGTCCCGGACCGCGCCAACGAGTTCGTCGACCCGATCTCTGGAGACCGGGTTCGTCGTCTCGCCACCCCGTTTGAGCGCGGTACCGACGATGACGCCGTCGGCCCCCGCCGCGAGGCAGTCGCCGACCGTCTCGCTCGTGACGCCGCTGCCGACGAACACCGGGACGGGCCCGGCCGCGGCATCGGCGAGCGCGTCGCCGACGCGCTCGATGTCCGCGAGCGGCGTTTCGACCCCGGTCCCGGGCCCGGAGACGATCACGCCGTCGGCCTGCCCGCGTTCGACGGTCTCGAGCGCAGCGCGTTCGATGTCGCGCTCGCCGACCGGACTCGCGTGTTTGACGTGGACGTCCGCGAGGAGCGAGACGTCGGCCTCGATTCGCTCCCGAAGGCGGAGCGTCTCGTGGGCCCGCCCCTCGAGGACGCCCTGGTCGGTCGCTGCGCTACCGATATGAACGTTGACGCGGACGAACGCGGCGTCGGCGGCCGCGGCGACCGACAGCGCCGCCACGGCGTCGTTTCGGAGGACGTTGATCCCGACCGGGACGTCGACGGCGTCGGTGACGGCCGTCGCGATCGCGGTCAGCTCCGCGACGACGTGTTTCGGCACGTCGTCGGGATGGAACGGGGCGTCCCCGAAGTTCTCGACGATGAGCCCGTCAGCACCGCCGGCCTCGAGCCGGCGGGCGTCCTCGAGCGCGCGGGTACGGATGGCATCGCGGTGGTCCTCGTCCCCGTCGCCGAATCCCGGTGCGCCGGGCAGCGGCGGGAGGTGGACCACGCCGATTACCGGGCGAGACGCGTCGAACCGGTCCGCGATGGCGGCTGCAGTCTCCATGTCGGTGCTGGGACCGCAACGCCCATACCGGTACCGCGTTCGGCCGGGCCGACGCGAGCCGGCAAGCCCCGCTCCCTCCGCGGCCGTTTTCCTTCTGCCGCGGATACGACCGGTCGATGACCGATTTGCTCGCCGGACTGTCGTTGCGCGATCTCGAGACGCGGAACCGAATCGCCGTCTCGCCGATGTGTCAGTACTCCTGTGACCCCGACGGACTACCGACGGAGTGGCACCGCGTCCACCTCGGGAGCCGGGCCGTCGGCGGGGCCGGCATCGTCATGACCGAGGCGACCGCGGTCTCCCCCGAGGGGCGGATCACGCCCCACGATCTGGGCATCTGGAGCGACGACCACGCCGAGGCCCTCGAGCCGATCACGGAGTTCATCCGGGATCAGGGCGGCGTGCCGGCGATCCAGCTCGCCCACGCGGGCCACAAAGCGAGCAAGGAGCGTCCGTGGGAGGGTCACGTCCCGCTCCAGCCCGACGAAACGGGACCCTCCGGAGCGGCGGGCTGGGAGGTACTCACGCCGTCGCCCGACGCCTATCCCCCCTTCGACGGCGACCGGCCGGCGATGCGGAAGGCCGACGCCGAGGACATCGAGGGCGTGATCGACGCCTACCGCGCGGCGGCCGAACGGTCGCTCGCGGCCGGGTTCGAGATCGCCGAGGTCCACGCGGCCCACGGCTACCTGCTCCACGAGTTCCTCTCGCCGGTCACGAACCGCCGCGAGGACGACTACGGCGGGAGCTTCGAGAACCGGACCCGGCTGGTCCGCGAAGTCGTCGACGCCGTCCGCGAGGTCTGGCCCGACGACAAGCCGGTCTTCGTCCGGATTTCGGGGACCGACTGGCTCGACGATCGGGAGTCGTGGGATCTCGAGCAGTCGGTTCGGCTGGCCGACGACCTCGCCGATCTCGGCGTCGATCTGGTCGACGTCAGCTCCGGCGGGCTCCACCCCGCCCAGTCGATTTCGGGCGGTCCGAACTTTCAGGTGCCGTTGGCCGAGCAGGTCCGGGAGGGGGCAGACGTCGCCGTCGGCGCGGTCGGCGGCGTCACCGAGCCAGAACAGGCCGACGCCCTGATCCGCAACGACCGGGCCGACCTCGTCCTCGTCGGCCGGGAATTCCTGCGGGACCCGTACTTCGGGCTCCGCGCGACCGGCGACCTCGAGCGCGATCCCGACGCGGTCGCCGAGGAGTGGCCGGTCCAGTACCGGCGGGCCGTCCAGCGGTGACGCAGTCGCGATCGGTGAACGGTCCGTCGATCACGAACCGTCGTAGCCGTCGAGCCACCCCGTAACCGCCGACTGCAACGCGCCGGTCGTCGTCCCGACGTTCAGTAGCTGATACCCGTTCTCCGCCTTCTCGTTGACATCGTCCATCCCGAAACCGAGCCCGCCGATCGGGACGTCCGCCTCGACGGCGGCCGACCGGATCCGCTCGATGGCCTCCTCGACCTCGGGGTGATCGAGTTCGCCCGGATACCCCAGCGAGACCGAGAGGTCCAGCGGCCCGATGAAGACGAAGCCGAGTTTCGGCACCGCGAGGATGTCCTCGAGGTCCTCGAGCGCCGACTGCGTCTCGACCGTGACGCCGACGACGACCGACTCGTCCTCGCTCGCCACGTAGTTGTCGGCCAGCCCCCAGCGGCGTGCCCGCGGACTGGCGAGCCCGCGGCCGCCGGGGTCGCCCTCGTACTCGAACCGGCCGGCCCGGACCGCCGTCTCGAGTTCCTCGCTGCTTCCGACTCTGGGGAGGAAGACGTTCCGCACGCCGGCGTCGAGGGCCTTCCGCACGAGCGCGGGATCGGTGCCCGGAACGCGGACGAGGAGTTCGGTGTCCGTGCCGTCGGCCGCCCGAAGCAGTTCTTCCAGCCGACCGCCGTCGAAGGGACTGGGGCCGCCGTGTTCGAGGTCGATCCAGACGAAGTCGACGCCGAGCACGGCGTAGAGTTCGACGACCGACGGGCTGTACGTGTTCTCGAGGACGCCCAGCGCCACGTCGCCGGACTCGAGCGTCTCCCGAAGCGCGTTGGGTCGCGGGTGCTGACTCACACCCTCGAGCCACACCGGCCGTCGACTAAAGGCTGGGGACGAACGGGCGGCAGTGGGTCGGTCGCCGGTTAGTGCCGTTCAGTCGTCTTTCCACTTGATCGAACAGCCCCGGGAGGGCTGCCACTCGAGGTCGACGTCCTCGCCGGCCAGCACGGCGTCGATCGCCTCGCGGATCTGGAAGCGGCTCGGCTCGTCGTCGGGGTTGGGCGCGTCGTCGAGGCGGCCGTCATAGGCGAGCCTGAACGCGCCGTCGTCGCGTTCGAACAGGAACGGATCGGGCGTACAGACCGCGCCGTAGGCCCGCGCGACGTCCTGGCTCTCGTCACGGAGGTACGCGTCGTACTCGATTTTCCCCTCGTCGACGAACGCCCGCATTTTCTCGAAGGAGTCGTCGGGGTACTCCTCGGCGTCGTTGGGGTTGATCCCGACGACCGAGACGTCGTCGTACTCGGCGGCCAGCTCGTTCAGGAGGTCGAACTTCGCCTGCGCGTACGGGCAGTGGTTGCACGTGAACACGACCAGCAGCGCCTCGTCGTCGGCGAAGCGCTCGAGCGAGTAGGTCTCGCCGTCGACGCCCTCGAGTTCGAACTCGGGGGCGGGGTCGCCGGCCTCGAGATCCGACTCGGACTCTTTGAGAACCATACTCGTCGGTTCGGCCCGTTCGGCCTTAATCGTCACGTTCGGAGTGGTCGGGTCGTGACCGACACGCGCCCTAGCCGAACAGCTCCGCGAACTCGAGGAGCAAGCCGGGGACGACCAGCAGGGCGATTCCGCCGGCGATCAGGGCGAGCGGGACGATCAGGGTGATATCGGTCAGCAGCCAGAGCCCGAGGCCGCCCAGGATCGCCAGCAGGCCGACCAGTCGGAGCAGCCAGACGACAGCACCCTCGAGTTCCGAATCGGCGACGACGTCGGCGAGTTCGAGTACCTCGTCCATAGCCGTTCGGGGCTGGCTCCCGGAGCCACTTAATTCCGGTGCACTTCCGATCGATCCGATCCCTCGAGTTCCACGCAACGACTTACATATTTGTACCCCGGGCCGCATCGACTGGGTATGAAGACGCTCGAGGTCACCGACGAACAGTACGCGTTCATCCAGCACCTCCGCGAGGAGATCGCCGAATCGGTCGTCGGCAAGTACGGCTTCGTCCGCGAGCAGGACGCGGTCCAGTTCCTGATCGACAACTTGGACGAGGAGATCGAACTCGAAGCCGACGGCGAGTTCGACTCCTCGGCGACCGACGACGTCGCGGCCTCGGTCGGGGCCGCAATCGAGGGCGAGGCGGATCCCCACGACCTCGAGGAAGTCTCCTACGTCGAGGGCGAGGCCACGGGGACCGACGAGGTCGTGGACGACGCGGACGGGGACGAGGACCTCGAGTCCGAGTCGGACGATCCTGCGGAACTGGCCGACGACGATGCGAGCGACGCGGACGACGGGAGTCACGCCGGCGAAGGCGATGGGACCGACGGCGACGGCTCCGCTGACGACGACGATATGTTAGACGAGATGATGAGCCTGCTCGAGACCCACGACGACAAGTGGGAGGAGGCGGATTCGGCGGATTACCGCTACAGCGTCGACCTGCCGGACGGCTCGACCGAGCAGGTCCAGACCAAAGACGACGTGCGGGCGCTGCTGTTCAAGAACTACCGGTAGCCGAGTCCCGAACGATCGTTCACGAACGAACAACGTTAGACCTTTACTCGCGCTCGCGCTTGCAGCCAGTATGAGCGAACGCGAGGTGCTCGAGTCCCTTCGTGAGAACGCGCGGTACTCCGCGGCCGATATCGCGCGAATGACCGACCTCGAG
Organism: Natrinema saccharevitans; assembly: GCF_001953745.1. NCBI lineage: Archaea > Methanobacteriati > Methanobacteriota > Halobacteria > Halobacteriales > Natrialbaceae > Natrinema > Natrinema saccharevitans. The sequence continues at coordinate 1,843,107 of NZ_LWLN01000001.1, read as the reverse complement.
GAAGCCGAGGTCGAGGCCACCATCGAGGAACTCGAGGCGGCAGGCGTCGTCCGCGGGTACCAGGCGGTCGTCGACTGGGACAAGCTCGCCGACGAGCGCGTCCGGGCCGAGGTCGAGTTGAACGTCACGCTCGACCGCGAGACCGGCTACGACGACATCGCAGAGCGCCTCGCACGGTTTCCGGAGGTCAAAGCCCTCCGGCTGATCAGCGGCGACTACGACTTCGACATGGAGGTCGAGGGCGACTCCATCCGCGAGGTCTCGCAGTTCATCAGCGAAAAGGTCGCGCCGGTCCCCGAGATCACCCAGACAGTCACCCACTACGTGATGACCTCCTACAAGGAGAACGGGATCGAACTCGGTGACGGCGAGGACGACGACCGGCTTTCCTTCTCGCCCTGACCATGAGCTTCGAACTGTCAGACCGGGTGCAGGCGGTTCCGCCGTCGGGCATCCGCCGGTTCTTCGAGATCGCCGACGAGCGCGACGAGGTCATCTCGCTGGGCGTGGGCGAACCCGACTTCGCGACCCCGTGGGCGGCCCGCGACGCCGCCATCGCCTCGCTCGAGCAGGGCAAGACCTCCTACACCGCCAACCGCGGGAAGACCGACCTCCGCGAGGCGATCGCCGACTACGTCGCCGACCGGTTCGACCTGGGCTACGACCCCGACGAGGAGATCATCGTCACCGCCGGGGCCAGCGAGGCGGTCGATCTCGCTTTCCGGGCGTTCGTCGATCCCGGCGACACGGTCGCGATCGCCCAGCCCTCCTACATCTCCTACGAGCCCGGCGTGATCTTCGCCGGCGGCGAAGTGCTGCCGGTACCGACGAGAGAGGAAGACGACTTCCGACTCACAGTCGAGGGCCTCGAGGAAGCGGGTGCCGACGAGGCCGACGTCCTCGTCCTCTGTTACCCGAACAATCCGACCGGCGCGATCATGCCCGCCGAGGACCTCGAGCCGATCGCCGAGTTCGCCCGCGAACACGATCTGCTGGTCCTCTCGGACGAGATCTACGCCGAGTTGACCTACGACGGTGAGCACACCTCGATCGCGACGTTCGAGGGGATGCGCGAGCGCACCATCGTCTTCAACGGCTTCTCGAAGGCCCACGCGATGACCGGCCTCCGACTGGGCTATGCGCTCGGCCCGGCCGACGCCATCGGCGCGATGAACAAGATTCACCAGTACACGATGTTGTCGGCCCCGACGACCGCCCAGTACGCCGCCCTCGAGGCGCTGGACTCCTGCGAGGACGACGTGCAGGAGATGGTCGATCAGTACGACCGCCGACGGCAGTTCGTCCTCTCGCGATTCAGGGAGATCGGGATGGACGTCTTCGAGGCCAAGGGCGCGTTCTACTGCTTCCCCGAGGTCCCCGAGAGCTTCACCGCCGAGGAGTTCGCCGAAGAGGTCCTGCGCGAACAGGGCGTGGCCGTCGTCCCCGGCGACGTCTTCGGGACCGGCGGCGAGGGTCACCTGCGGATCTCCTACGCGACCGGCCTCGAGGACCTCCGGGAGGCGCTGAACCGGATCGAGGCCTTCGTCGCCGACAACGCCTGAGACGTCGAGGTGACCGCCCGCGAGCAACGAGACGGACCGCGAGGACGGTCACGCCGCCGAGGAAAAGCCGGCGTCGATCGCGGAGATCGACCATGGCGTCGGTCCTCTCCGATCGAACAGCGTAACCCCCTTGCCGAGCCGGATCGGATACCCGACCCCCGTCCGATTCCCGCGCCATGACTATGCGAACAACCCACACACCGGCGCTCGGCCACGACACTGAAATAGGGGGTTTACTAACGATCCAGTAACTATCCGTCGATGATTCCAACGGTTGCGAGCGACGATCGATTCGGGCTCGAGGGCGGGGCTACACCGCCGGAACGGGCGTGGGGTGGCCAGCTGTGACGATGCGCCCCGTTCCGATCGTCGATCGCGTCACCGACGCCTTCTTCGCCCTCGATACGAGCTTTCGGTTCACCTATCTCAACGAGCGGGCGGAGACGTTGCTGAAACGCTCTCGAGAGGACCTGATCGGACGCGTCATGTGGGACGAGTTCCCCCAGACCGTCGAGACGCAGTTCCCCGAGGGCTTTCACCGCGCGATGGACGAACAGGTACCGGTCTCTTTCGAAATCTATCACGCCCCCCTCGAGACGTGGTTCGAGGCGCGGGCGTATCCCTCCGAGACGGGCCTCTCAGTGTTCATGCGCGACGTCAGCGAGCGGAAGGCCCAGGAGACGACGCTCGCGCAACACGCCGCGGTCGTCGAGGCGATCCGCGACGCCGTCGTCACGCTCGATCGCAATCGCGAGATCATCACCGTCAACGGCGCGACCGAGTCGGTGCTGGGCGCGGGCCGCTCGACGCTCGTCGGCGAACACGTCGAGACCCTGACCGAAGCGGCGGGGATCGACGACGACGACGCCGTCGAGATCGGGCGGGCGATCACCGACGTCGATGTCGGTAACGCCACCCGTCGCCAGCTCGAGTTGCCCTACGTCGGGCCCGGCGGCGACGACCGGATGGGCGAGTTCCGGTTCGTTCCCGTCGAGGACAACGCCGCGACGGTCGCCGCGATCGTCCGGGACATCACCGACCAACACGAGTACGACCGCGTCGTCACGTCGCTGCACGAGGTCACCCGGTGGCTGCTCGAGTCCGACGATCCCGAGGAGATCTGTGCGATCGCCGTCCACGCCGGCAGCGACCTGCTCGATCTCCCTATCAGCGGCGTCTGGCTGCTCGAGGAGGAGCAGGGCTACCTCGAGCCGGTCGCCGGCACCGCGGGGGCCCACGACGAGTTCGGCGGCCTCCCGCGGTTCAACCCCGGCGAGGGGTTGGTCTGGGAGGTCTTCGAAGGCGGCGAGGTCGAACTGTTCGACGACCTCGACGGGACCGACGGGCTCTACAACCCCGAGACGCCGCTTCGCTCGGAGATCATCGCCCCGATCGGGACCCACGGGGTCCTCATGACCGGCTCGTACGACCCCCACTGGTTCGACGAAACCGACGTCGATCTCATCTCGACGCTCGTCGAGAACACTCGCGCCGCCCTCGATCGAGCGGACCGGGAACGGGTCCTGCGGGATCGGACGGCCGAACTCGAGCGCCAGACCGAACGCCTCGAGGCCGTCGCCGAGATCCTCTCGAACGACCTCCAGAACCAACTCGAGGCCGTCGCCGACGCCCTCGCGGACGACGGAGCCGACGAGTGGGAGTTTCCCCTGGCGGAAGATACCGTCGAGACGACACTCGACCGGGCCGAACGGCTCGTCGACGACGTCCGGGAGTTCGCCCGCAACGCCTCCGCGGTCGGCCCGCGAAGTCGACTCCGCCTCGAGTCGACTATCGACGACGCGCTCGCCGACTCCCGGCTGGACCCGGATAACGTCGTCGTGGACGCGCCGGCGGCGCTCCGTGCCGACCCCGACCGGTTCGTCCACCTCCTCCAGACGGCCTTCGACAGCGCGGTCGCCCGGGCGGACGGCGACGTGACGGTCCAGATCGGACTGGTCGGGTTCGAAGACGGCGGCAGCCGCGGGTTCTTCCTCCTCGACGACGCCGCGGAGATCCCACCGAACGCACACGATCGGGTCCTCGATCCGACCGCCGACGACGACACCGCGATCGACGGCCTCGGTCTCGCACTCGTCCGGGCGATCGCCGAGGCCCACGACTGGACGTGTACGGTCACCAACGGCGACAACGGCGGTACCCGGATCGAAATCCGGGAGGTAACGACACTCGAGCGAAACCTCGAGTGACCCTATTCCGTTTCGAACGACTCGCCCGCGATGTCCCGGCAGAGCTGTCGGTAGCCGCCCTGCTCTAAGAGTTCCTGCATCGTGTCGTTGACCCGGACCCGGAGGACGGCCAGTCGGTCCTCGAGTTCGGCGTACTCCTGACTCGACTGGCGTTCGGCCGCGGTCTTTTGTTCGTCCAACAGCGCCTTCTTCGAGGCCAGCGCGAAGAACTCCTGAAGCTGCTCGTCGTAGGTCGAGCGAAGCAGCAACTGATCGATCACGTCGACGAGTTCCTCGCCCGAGACCGGCTTGACGAGGTAGTCGTCGAACCCCATCTCGACGATGTCGAAGTCCGGCTCCACGGCCGTCACCATCGCGACCCGGCAATCGAGGCTCCGCTCTCGGATAGTGTCGAGGACGGTATCGCCCGAGAGTCCCGGCATCCGCCGATCGAGCAACACGACGTCGATCGTCTCGTCGATCGAATCGAGCGCCTCGGTACCATCGTAGGCCGTCCGGACGCGACACTCCTCCGCGAGCCAGGCGGCATAGAGGTCGGCGAGGTCGGGCTCGTCTTCGACGATCAGGACGGATGGGGTATCTGACATCGACGTTCCTTCGGTTGGGCCGTTCGCGGGGAATTTGTGCCGAACGAACATCAATATACCGGACAGTAACGGTAGTGAGACGGCCGTCGATCGGTGCGGCCGGCCGATCGGCACGACTCGATCGTCACTCGAGGCCGCGTTCGATCGTCGCGCGCCGCTCCCGGATCTCGGCGGCGTCGGTCTCGATCGTCCGGTCGCCGAGGTCGACGGACAGCGTCCCGTCGTCGGTCGCCGCACCGAGTTCGACGACGGGGGCGACCCCGTCGAACGCCTCGCGGACCGCCTCGACGGACTCGGTCTGGATCAGCGCGCGACCCGGCTGCTCGTGGAACAGTTCGCCGGCGGGGTCGTCGCCCGGCAGCGACACCTCGAGGCCGGCGTCGTCGGTGACCATCTCGGCGAGGGAAACGGCGAGCCCGCCGTGGCTGACGTCGTGAACCGCGAGCGTCGCGTCGTCGTCGGCCACCGCGGCGAGGGTCTCGATCAGGGCCGCGGGGTCGTCGGGCAGTTCGGGGAACCGATCGCTGCCCCCGAATTGCGCGAGGTACTCGGAGCCGCCCAGCCGGACGTCGTCGGCGAGACCGAGGTCGCCGACTAACACCAGTTCGCCCTCGGGCGCGGCCGACAGCGGCGGCGCGTCGTAGCCCTCCTTCGCCCCGACCAGCGCCAGCGTCGGCGTCGGCGGGATCGGGCCGGCGACGGAGTCGTTGTACAGCGAGACGTTGCCCCCGACGACCGGCGCCGACAGCGTCTCGCACATCTCCGCGAGGCCGTCGACGATCCCCTCGAATCCGCCGTAGACGTCCGGCTTCTCGGGGTTACCGCCGTTGAGACAGTCGACCGCGGCCAGCGGCGTCGCGCCCTTGGCCGCGACGTTGGTCGCGTTCTCGAGCGCGATCGCGCGGGCCCCCTTGTAGGGTGCGACGGCGGTCCAGTTTGGCGCGGCGCCCGACGAGAGCGCGAGGCCCTGCTCGGCTTCCCTGACCGCGATGATCGCGGCGTCGTCGCCCGGTCCCACGCTCGTTCGCGCGCCGACCTCGTGGTCGTACTGCCGGTAGACCCACCGCTTCGAGGCGGTGTTCGGGCTCGCGACGACGGCGTCGAACGCCTCCGCGAGGTCGACATCGGGCAGGTCGGTCGCGGGCGGCTCGGGATCCTCGCTCCCGAGGTCGTTCATCGGCGCGCCCTCGCCGAGGAAGTAGGCGTCGACGTCGACGACCGTCTCGCCCTCGAAGGTGCAGGTGTAGTTGCCGTCGGTGACCTCGCCGATGACGGAGCAACCGAGATCGAACCGCTCGGCGATCTCGCGGACGCGCTCGACGTTCTCGGGTTCGACCTCGTAGCACATCCGTTCCTGAGACTCGGCGAGCAGGATCTCCAGGGCGTTCATGTTCGGCTCGCGCTGGTGAACTCGCTCGAGTTCGATGCGGGCGCCGAGGTCCGCTTTGGCGACCATCTCGCTCGAGGCCCCGCCGAGGCCGGCGGCACCGAGGTCGCGAGCGGACTCGATCAGGCCCTCGTCGACGAGCGCCTCGTTGGCCTCGATCAGCAGTTTCTCCGCGTAGGGATCGCCGACCTGAACCGCGGGCCGGTCTTCGGTTTCGGCGTCCTCCGCCAAGTCCTCGCTGGCGAAGCTCGCGCCGCCGAGCCCGTCGCGGCCGGTGGCGTTGCCGACGAGGACGAGTTTGTTACCCGGTTCCTGCGCTTCGGCGGTGACGAGCCGATCTTCGTTCGTCAGGCCGACGCAGGCGACGTTGACCAGCGGGTTCCCCTCGTAGTCGGGGTGGAAGTCGACGCTGCCGGCGACGGTGGGGACGCCGATGCAGTTCCCGTAGTGGCTGATCCCTTCGACGACGCCCTCGAAGAGGTACTTCGAGTGGTCGTCGTCGAACTCGCCGAAGTACAGCGAGTCCGCCAGCGCGATGGGGTAGGCCCCCATCGAGAGCGTGTCGCGGACGATACCGCCGACGCCGGTCGCCGCGCCGTCGAACGGATCGACGTAGGAGGGGTGGTTGTGGCTCTCGATGCCCATCGTGATGTACGTCGCGTCCTCGCCCTCCTCGCCGGGCAACGCGACGACCGCCGCGTCGTCGCCCGGCCCGACGACGACCTGCTCTCCCTCGCTGTCGAAGGCCGACAGCAGCGGTCGCGAGGAGCGGTACGCGCAGTGTTCGCTCCAGAGGTTCTCGAACAGCGCCGCCTCCGCCCGGGTGGGCTCTCGGTCTAACTCGGAGACGACGAGTTCGCGGTCCGAATCGGCAAGACTCATTCACCTAGGTGATGAAAGTCGGCCGGTAAATGGGTTTCTATATGCACGGTCATGGATATCGGTTTCGGTCGCTCGAGCGACCGACTCGCGGTCGAACGATCGACGGCAGGTTGAAACAGGAGTGACGGTCGCCGACGGCTACGCACGTCGTGACGTCCCTATTCGAAATCGAGATCGAACTCGAGAGACACCTGGTTCGTCACGCTGTCGTACAGCGGCGACGTCTCGAGGACTTCCTCGTGTAACGCCTCGAGTTCCTCGTCCGACGCGTCGGCGTCGATGTGTGTCGTGGCACGGATCTCTTCGTATCCTGCCCGGACGTCGTCGCTCAATCCGAGAAAGCCCCGCAGATCGATGTCACCCTCGAATTCGAAGTGCATCTCGTCGATCTCGATGCCCTTCGCAGCGGCGTGTCCCGCGTAGGTCACGCTGAGACACGAGCCGATGGCAGCCAAGAGGTGTTCGACCGCGTTCGGACCGTCCCGTTCGCCGAGCAACGCCGCTGGCTCGTCGCCGGTTACGGTAAACTCCGGCGACTCGATCGGTGTCCCGTCCTGTTCGAAGTCGCTAATACGCGTCTCGCTTGCGAAGCCACCCGTCCATTCCGTCTCGGCACGGAACGTAAACGACGCTTGCTCTGGCTCGGCAGCGACTCCGTCGATGAGCGACTCGAGTTCGTCGACATCGAGTCCGTTCATGTCTTCCATGGATATATTGTACAATACTCTATTGTCTATGACTTCAGATAGCCCTTTCGAAGCGGCCACGACAACTGGTCGCAGACGAGGTAGAACGAACAATATTCATACCGAAGCAATACCCACATTTTGGGTTCCTGGATAGAGTTCCGATCGGCACAAACTGTCCAAGCGAACAGTAATAGCCACAGAGCGCCTGGTCCGAGAGCAGTGTTCTCAACAGTACACTGCAGAACTAACTGTACGTCGAGTATAGCTGTCTCATCTCATTCGGAAATTATGTTGATTTCCGCCGGGTTTATAATCAGGACAGCACCACATAGTATTGGACAGTATTTGCATGACTCTGAAAAACGGAATCGAGATGGAGAAGTTCGAACAGCTCACCGCCGCTGCCGAAGACGACCCGGAAAACGCGGCGTTCCGGTTTTTCGCAGAAACGGAGTGGACGGGCGAGACGACGTGTGAAACAACCGTCAGTGAGATCGAGAAAGGAGGCACGCTCGTCGACTCGCCCGAGTTCACCATGGAAGGTGCGTTGTTCGGCCATCGTGACGCACCGAACGCACTCGAGCAGTTGCTGTCCTCGCTTGGGACCTGTCTGACGATTACCTACGCCGCCCACGGCGCAAAGCGGGATATCGAGATTTCCGAGATCCGCCTCGAGTTCGAAGGCCGTGCCGACATGCGCGGCCTCCTCGGGCTCGCCGACGACGTCCGGCCGGGTTTCGATCACATCGAGTGTACTGCACACATCGAGTCGCCCGCGTCGACAGCGGAACTCGAAGCGGTACGAGAGGCGGCACACGCGAGTTCGCCCATCCTCGATAACCTCGAGAACGAAGTGACGGTCGACATTCACCACGCAGGGGAGTAACGCGGCGTCGCGTTCGCTCCGCACAGACACTCTCCGGCCTCGACTGATCGAACGCGCTATTTTCGCTTTCGCTCGGCTTCGAATCCACTCGGGTTCCGTCTCGACGGACATCCGTAGCCGTGGCTCGAGTCGCACGGCTAATCGAGTCGTTTTTGATCAGGCCGCCTAAACGTACGGTCGTGCTGTCGGTCGAACTCCACACGCACTCGTCGCTGTCCTACGACGGTCGCGACCCGGTCGAGCTCATCTTAGAGCAGGCCGAGGCAGTCGGGCTGGACGCGATCGCCGTGACGGACCACGACGAGATCGACGCGAGCCTCGAAGCCGCCGAACTGGCCCCCGAGTACGGACTGGTCGGCATTCCGGGCATGGAAATCTCGAGCAAGGCCGGCCACGTGCTGGGTCTGGGCCTGAAAGAGGCGGTCCCGCCGGGACTGTCCTTCGAGTCGACGCTCGAGGCGATCCACGCTCAGGGCGGGCTCGCGGTGATCCCGCATCCGTTTCAGGAGGCTCGACACGGCGTCATGGCTCGTATTTCTCGGGAACAGCTCGCGCGTGGCGACGCGATCGAGGTCTACAACTCGCGGCTGTTTACCGGCCGTGCGAACCGACAGGCAGAGCGCTACGCTCGGTCGCGGGAGCTACCGATGACCGCCGGCAGCGACGCCCACATCAGCGAGATGGTCGGACAGGCGGTCACCCGGGTCGACGCCGACGAACGCTCGGCCGACGCGATCCTCGCGGCCATCGCCGACGGCCGGACGACCGTCGAGGGGAAGCGAACGCCGTGGCGGATCAGCGTCCAACAGTTCGCCGGCGGCGTCACGCGACGACTGAACCGCGTTCTGAGTATCCTCCGATGACCGATGACCTGCGCGGCGACCGAACGATCGTCCGCGACGCCATCGAGCGGACCGACCCGCTGCCCGGTGGATCCGGGTTCGCCGGGCGCGTCGACGGCCGCCTCGTCCGCGACGTCCTCGGTCGCGAGCCGCTGTTCGTCGACGCCGACGAGTCCGCGGGCGAGGAGCGGACGTGGGCGTTCGAGCCCGCCTCGCTCGCCGAGCCCGTCCGCTTCCCGGCCGGCGCGGCCGCATCCGCCGCCGATCCGCTTCCCGAGCCGGAATCGTACTGGTCCCTGCCCGATCCCGAGCCGCGCGCCCCCGAGCGGGCCCTCGCGGCCCTCGAGCGGGCGGTCGAGACGGCGGCCGACGCCGCGCTTGGCGACGACCGCGATATCGCAGTCGCCTTCTCCGGCGGGGTCGACTCGGCGCTGGTCGCCGAACTGCTCGACGCGCCGCTGTACGTCGTCGGCTTCCCCGACAGCCACGACGTCGAAGCCGCGCGGACGGCCGCCGACGCGATGGGCCGGGACCTGACGGTCGTCGAACTCGAGCCCGCAGACCTCGAGCGGGCGGTGCCGGAGGTCGTGCGGGCGACCGGGCGGACGAACGCGATGGACATCCAGATCGCCCTGCCGCTGTATCTGGTCGGCGAGCGGGTCGCCGCCGACGGGTTCGACGCGCTCGCGGTCGGACAGGGCGCGGACGAACTGTTCGGCGGCTACGAGAAGGTCGTCCGACTCGACCACCGGGTCGAGGCCGAGACGGTCCGGGGGGCCGTCCGGGAGGGGATCCGGAGCCTCCCCGATCAGCTCCCGCGAGACGTGTTGACGATCGAAGCGACCGGGCTCGAGCCCGTCGCCCCGTTCCTCCACGACGCCGTGGTCGAGGCGGCGCTTCGGCTGCCCGACGAGCTACTGGCCGACGCGGACGAACGGAAACGCGGCTTCCGTCGGGTCGCGGCCGAGTACCTCCCGGCCGAGGTCGCTGAGCGGGACAAGAAAGCCGTCCAGTACGGCAGCCTCGTCGCCCGCGAACTCGACCGACTCGCCCGGCAGGCCGGCTACAAGCGCCGGATCGACGATCACGTCGACAAGTACGTCGCCGCGCTGTGTTCGGACGGCCCGACCGCCCGCGACGAGAATTAGGACGGCAGCGGACAGAGGCTCGCGGTGAAGATCACCGTCTCGCCGGTCTCGTTTCTCGCCCCGTGGTCGACGCCGCGCTCGTGGTGGACGACGCCGGGCGCGTCGATCGCTTCGCGTTCCTCGCCCTGTACGACGGTCACCGTCCCCTCGAGGACGTGAAAGACGTTCGTGCTGTCGGCGTGGTCGTGGGCCTCGAGTTCCGCACCCGGACCGAGGGCGAAGGCCTTCACTAGGACGTCGTCGCTGACGACCAGTTCGGCGGTCTCGATCTCGCCGGCTCCCGGCTCGAGGTCGGCGATCGATTCGGCGTAGCTATCGAGCATGTGAACTCCTTCGCTCGACCACACTATAACGCTCGGGGAACGGCCCCGATAGAAGTCGACGCGCCGGGCGACGACCGCGACCGGTGAGGGTTCAGTCTTCCGTCTCGGTCGGCAGTTTGTTCGTCGGTTCGTGGGTGACGTTCTCCGAGACTTTGCGGCGGTTCTGCTCGCCGATCCGGTCGGCGATCTCGCCGACGACGTCCTCGAGGGAGTCCTGGACCTCGCTGTCGTCGTCCTTGACGAGGGCCCCTTCGCTGCCGTCGGCCCCGAAGTCGGGGTGGATCGGGATCCGACCCAGCAGCGGCACGTCGTACCTGTCGACGATGGTGTCGGCCCCGCCGGTCCCGAACAGTCCGTGCTGGTCGCCACAGGACGGACAGACGAACGAACTCATGTTCTCGACGACGCCCAGCACCGGCGTGTCGTGTTTGTTGAACATCTGGATCCCCTTGCGGGTGTCGTCCAGGGCCATCTCCTGGGGCGTCGTGACGACGACCGATCCGGTCACCGGCATCGACTGCAGCAGGTTCAGCGTCGCGTCACCGGTCCCCGGCGGCAGGTCGACGATGAGGTAGTCCAGCCGACCCCACTCGACGCCCTCGAGGAACTTCATCATGAACTTGTTGACCATCGGCCCCCGGAGGATCGCCGGGTCGTCCTCGTCTTCCATCATCATCCCCATGCTGATGACGCGAACGCCGTCCGATCGCGGCGGGACGATCTCCTCGTTGGGCGTGACGCCGGGGTCGCTCTCGACCGGCAGAATCTGGGGGACGTTCGGCCCGTGGATGTCGGCGTCGAGCAGTCCGACCATCGCGCCGCGTTTCTGGAGGCCGGCCGCGAGGTTGGCCGCGACCGTCGTCTTGCCGACGCCGCCTTTCCCCGAGGAGACGGCGATGACGTTGCGAACCCGCGGGAGAACCTCCTGATCGAAGCCGTGTTCCTCGTCGACGTGTGCCCGCAGGTCGGGCTCGAGGCCGGCGTCTTCGATGACCTCACGGACCCGGTTGCCAAGCTCCAGTTCGGACGGCGCGTACGGCGCGTTAAAGGCCAGCGAGATCCGAGCGGTCTCGTCTTCGATCCGGACGTCGTTGACCAGCCCCAGCGAGACGATGTCCTCGCCGATGTCGGGATCTTCGACTCCCTCGAGTTTGATTTCGAGTTCGTGTTCAGTGATGCTCATTGTGGCTGTGTGCTGCGAATAAAGGGGATCGAACGGGATACGTGTGATGGTTCGGCCATCGGAGCCGTCGCTCGAGGGCGAAGATTCGCGCACAAAAAACGAAACCGGGTGTTCGAACGCGGTTCGACTCGTTACGGCGGGCCGACACTGCTGAACGGCTCGGGCAAGCCGCCGTAGAAGACGAACCCGATCAGCAGGGTCAGGATGAACATCCCGACCCACATCGACGTCGTCAGACCGACGAGATAGCCGACGCCCATCAGTCCGGACTTCGTATCGCGGGGCTCGCCGAGGAACCAGGCCGCGATCATGACGTAGATCGGCACCAGGATCACGGCGAAGATGATCCAGGTCCCTTCGTTGGCGAAGCCGGTGAAGCCGGCCGTGCCGTCGTAGCCGTGGTACAGGAGGTCGAGCGGGAGCGCCGAGCTCATGCTTCCACCTCCGGTTCGGTCGCGTCGTCATCGTGTGCGTGATCGCCACGCAGGTGTTCGATCGCGTGCAGTTCGACCACCGGGACTAGCTTCGAGAGGTTGAGGAATATAAGTACCACCATGCCGATCGTCCCGGCCAGCGAGAGCCACTCGATCGCGCTCGGGAAGTATTCCCCGGGCGTCGCGGCGTAGATGTCGAAGACGGGGTGCAGGAAGCCCTCGACGACGAACAGCAGTTTCTCGATGAAGGTCGCGGTCAGCACGACGAGGCCGGCGGCGACGGCTCGTCCCTTCGAGAACAGAGCGGGTCGGATGCCCTGGACGAAGATGTAGACGAGCGTCGCGAAGACGAGCCCCATCGAGAGCTGATACAGCGGGTGGGCGATCTTTGCCTCGGTCGAAATCGCACTGGAAGTCGGGCCGAGGAAGACGCCGTTGATGACCTGCTGCAGCTGGAACCACAGGAACAGCAGGCAGAAGAACCCGAGCCATAGCAGGAGGCCGCGGAAGATGTCGTCGGTGAAGATGTGATCCCAGTCGTAGGCGCGACGGAACGCGTACGCGATGAGGATCACGCCACTGATCGCCGAGGTGAGGGCGATCGAGAGGAACTGCGGCCCCTGGATCGCACCGCTCCAGGCCGGCATCGCCGGCAGCAGGGCGAACAGCCACGGAATGACGCCGCCGTGAAGCAGGAGCGGTGCCATGATGATGACCGCGGCCGCGAGCCACCAGACCATCCGCTCGATGATCTCGTCTTCTTTCTTGGAGTAGCCCAGAGTCAGGAGCTTGTAGACCGGTTCGAAATGAGACGGGAGGTCGTCGCGCAGTCGACTCACGTCGTAGCGAAGCGTCAGACCGAGGTAGGTCGCGGTCATCACGAAGTAGGCCGTGATGACGGTCACGTCCCACACCAGCGGCGAGTTGTTGACCGTGATGTGGTAGTGGCCGATAACGCTGGTGACCATCCGGTCCGGGCGACCCATGTGGACCAGAATGTAGAAGCCGGCCGCGGAGAGTCCGGCGATGGTCAGCATCTCGGCGAGGCGGGCGACCGGCATGTACCGGTCCATCCCCAGCAGGCGGACGGCCGCCGAGAGAATGATACCGCCGTGAGCGATCCCGACCCACCAGATGAACGCGCCGATGTACAGGCCCCAGGTCGAACCGCCGCCGGTCCCCCAGTCGCCGAGGCCGGTGACGATCAGGCCCTGTTGGAGCTGGTAGGCCCACGCGACGAGGAAGGCGACCAGAGCGAGCGCGGAGATGCCGTACAGAGCGATGTACTTGTTCGTGAACGTATTGATCGGTCGCAGGATGTCCTCCTCTGACGGCTCTTTCGTACTCATAGTCTCACCCCTGCGTCACCGACCGTCTCGTTGTCGAGGTATTCCTGGCGCTTGTCGAGCAAGTCGACGTCCTCGTACTTGGTCGGCCCTTCGACCTGATGGGCCTCCGGTCCGGGCTGAGTTCCGAGATACGTGATGTTCGGGTTCGTCCCGATATCTTCGAGCAACTGGAACGAACTCGGGTCGCCGGCGTACTGCTCGAGTCGGATCTGGGCGGCGCTCTCGAGATCGTCTACCTGGTCCAGATCCAGCGTCTCGCGGGCGCTCTCGCTCTCGAGGTCGACGTACTCCTCGAGCGCGGTGACGAACTCGAGGACCGCCTGTTGCTGCTCGAGGATGCTGTTGTTCTCCTCGTCGCCGGGCTCGGTTTCGGCATCCCGGCTTTGAATCTCGATCGCCTTCGCGACCGAAACCATGGTCTCGTCGAGCTCCGCGTTTTCGGTGCTGTCGATCGCCTCGATGGCGTCCTCGAGGCTGTCGCCGTCGCTGACGTTTTCGTCGACGACGTCCGCCGACGGAACGTCGGCGTTGATGTCGATCACCGCGCGGCTCTTGGTCGGGTACTCGCGGTGCTGGGAGGGGTCGCTGCGCTCGTCCTTGACGTTCCCGAACTGGATCGCGTCCGGCGGACAGGCCGTTTCGCACGCGGTCGTTCCGATCTTGTCATCGCCCTGTTTGCCGTCCTGCATGGACGGACACATCGTACACTTGCTCATCACACCACGGGGCGCGCGGCTGTCGACCCAGCGCTCGCCGTGTTCGTACTCGGCGTGGGTGATCTCGTCGGGGTCCTCGGGATCCTCGAGGCCGTCGATATCCTCGTATGCGACGTCGGGGTCGTCCCACTGGAAGTAGTTGACGCCGTAGGGACAGGCGACCTGACAGTACCGACAACCGATACAGACGTCGTAGTCGGTCAGGACGAGCCCGTCCTTGTCGCGGGTGTGGCGAGCCGTGGTCGGACAGACCTTCTCGCAGGGGGCGTCCGTGCAGTGCTGGCACGGCCGCACGAGCATGTTGTAGTCGCTGAGTCGGTTGAACTGGCTACTGGTATCGGTGTTCTCGCCGTCGCTGGCACCGGAGTGGTTCTCGTCCTCCCAGGCCATGACGTACATCCAGTTGACCCCCTTATCGACGTCGTTCTCCTGAGAACAGGCGGTCATACAGGAGAGACAGCCGTCACAACGATCGAGGTCGATCGTCATCCCCCACTGGGTGTCGCTCTCCTCGGTGGTCTCCTGTCGGGGTCCCTCTTCCGCCGCGAGGCTCTGTCCGGGACCGTCCGCAGCGGTCCCGAACGCGCCCATCCCGACGGCCGCAGCGCCGACACCCATCTTCTTCATCGTCTCGCGACGGGTCTCCTCGCCGTCGCCATCGAACCGACTGAGCATGTTGGAGACGGTGCCTTTCGCCTCCTCTTGGGCCGCCTCGTAGGCTTCCTTGGTCGGGCGTTCGTCCTCGCCGAACTCCTCCATGACCTCCTCGTGATAGCGGTCGTGGAATTCGGCCTCGGAGAGTTCGCCCTTCGTGACCCGCATCGCGTCCTGGGCCATCTCCATACCGAGTTCGCTGTCGTACTCGGTATCGTCGAGCATCGTCTCGAGTTCGTCTTCCCACTCCTCGCCGAGCGGGTGGAATGATTCGTCGTCCGTACTCATTAGATCAGAACACCTCTGGATATGACACTGGTGTCATGCCGGGGCTACTCGACGGCATGCACTTCAAATCGTTCATTTGTGGATCCTCACTCCGGCACTCACAACCCTACTCGGATGAAGCATCAAGCCAATTTCCAACGCCTGAGAATCAATACGACCATGTTCGTAGGTATATATAGGGTGTGCTATATTAGCAACTCCATCGAGCCGCGGAGGCCCGGACCGCGCGCGGACAGAGACCGATGACTTAGCTGGTCGCGAGTTGCTCCTCGAGTTCCTCCTCGTCGTCGAGTCCCGAGAAATCCTCGACGAACCGCTTGACGATCGCCCCCTCGGCCCGGTGGAGCGTCTCGCTGCAGGTCGACTTGGCGATGTCCAGGTGACCGGCCAGATCGGTCAGCGAACAGCACCGCGGGGTGTCGTAGTAGCCCTCGTCGACCGCGGCGATGACGACCTCGAGTTGGCGCTCGGAGAGCAGTTGGCTCTCGTGGAGCCGTTCGCGGACGTGTTCGATCCGGTACTGGAGCCCGAAGTGTTCGAGTTGTTCGGCGAGTCCTGCGAGTCGCTCTCGGGAGCCGGTCACCTCGATCTTCGCCTCGCCGTCCTGAATCTCGACCGGCAACTCGATGGGCATCCCCGACTCTCGAGAGGAGAACAGCAACAGCGGCGCCGTCGTCTCGAAGTGGACCGTCGCCTCGTCGTCGCTCCACTGGGCCAGCGTGAGTTCGGTAAGCTGGGGGTGATCGTTCATGTCCTCGATCACCTCCGGCACCGACGAGCCGGCGATCCGGACGAGAGCGAACCCGGACTCGGAGCCGGGGACGGCGGCCAGCACCCGGAAGGTCGACTCGGGGTAGTCTGTCGATATCTGGTGGATCCAGACCTCCTCGGGCATCGTGAGACTGAGTGTTGCTTGGGCCATACGAACGTGTTCCGTTCGAATCTATATCGCGGTGGCTACGAATATGTTCGCCCACTTCCTACCGCGTGGGAAGGTCGTCGGGCCGAACACGTTCGGACGAACGACCACCGATCCACGGGCGGAACGTGAGCTCGATCGCGACCGAATCAGCCGAACAAACGCTCGACGTCCGCGAAATCGATGGACAGCCGTTCGACGACATCATGGCCGCCCTCGAGGAACTGGAGGCTGAACAACGGCTCCGGCTGATCGCCCCGCTCGAGTCGGAGCCGCTCTACGAGGTCCTCGACGATCGCGGGTTCACCCACGAGAGCGAAAAACGGGAGCGCAGCGTCTGGCACGTCAACATCGAACACGCGTAGATCTCGTGGCTCCGTCCTCGAAAGCTGGGCGAACGCATTCGTGCACACGTCGATACGGGACTCGACCCGAGTACGGATCGCATGACGCGACTCGACGTCAGGGACGTCCCGCCGGCGAACCGCCATCCGACCATCCACGACGAGTTCGCGGCCCTCGAGCCGGGCGAAACGCTGACGATCGTCAACGGTCACGAACCCAAGCCGTTGTTCTACGAGTTCGACGCCGAAGTCGAGAGCTTCGACGCCGACGGCTATGAGGTCGAACGGGTCGCACCCGACGAGTTCGTCGCGACGTTCCCGAAAGTGGCGGCCCGATCGGGCCGCCCGGTCGGCCGGGCCGCCGGAGCCGCTCCAGCGGACGCTCGAGACGCTCGTCGACCTGCCCGACGAGACGGTTCTCGTCCAGCGAAACGACCGCGTTCCCCAGTTCCTCTTCCCGAAGCTGGACGGCCGCGGCTACAGCTACGAGGCGGTCGAACGCGACGACGACGTCGTGACCGTCATCTGGCGTGTCTAACGCCGTCGGGCGACGGGCGGATCGAGTAACTGACCGATCGAGAGGCCACGGAAACGGGGACGGGAACGGCCGGGAGTTTACCTACGGATGACAGCTGAACACAGTCGACGACGGTTCGCGGACCTGCTGACAGCAACGGTGATCGCGGCGTACGTCCTCGTCGCGCTCGGGACCGCCGTCTCGACGACCGATAGCGCGGTCGCCTGCAGCGCGTGGCCGACCTGTTCGACCGATCCGATCGTCGGCTCGGCCACCGGCACCACCTACCTCTACTGGGGCCATCGCGTGGCGGCGCTCGTGGCCGGCTGCCTCGTTCTCGCGTCCGGGCTCGCCGCTCGCCGGGTTGCGGTCGGCCGTCGCGTGACCGGTCTCGGCTGTGCGCTCGTTCTCTTCCCCGTCCAGGTCCTCCTCGGCGCGACCATCGCCGTCGGCGGCCCGTCGGTCGCGGGCGTAACTCGGCCGACGAGATCCAATCGGCGATCGACGCCGTCGGGGGTGGGTGACGTGACGAGCGGCGAACGCCACGGTACCGTGGCGTTCGCCCTCGGTGCCGGCATCGCTATACTTTTTTCACCGTGTGCGCACGCGCTCTTGCCCGGGTACGTCGGCTACTACGTCGTCGCGACCGGCGACGAGACCGCGCCGCCGCTGTCGGGGACGCTCGCCCGCGGGTTCGCCGCCGCCGGCGCGGTGGGAATCCTCCGCGCGCTCCGCGACGGGGACGGCGAAACGCTGCGACGGTACCGGCGGTCCGTGGCGTCGGTGTCCGAGGCGTAGGTCGTCGATCGGACGGTGCAGTCGAACGCCGCGACGAGTGCGCCGTCCCTATGGAGTCGTATATAGAGAAAATATCAACCTACTTTTAATCACCACGATACCTCGAAGCGATGGCTGGAAAGACGCTGGACAGCGAACTTATTACTGAGACGAACCTATATATTGACGGAGTTACAGAATGCGTCACTCTCGTCGGGACACTGCTCGACGACTATCTGGCCGAACGGGACTATCGGGAGACCGTCGACGAGATCCGCACCCGCGAAAGCGAGTGCGATCGGACCAATCGACGGATTAGCGCGCTCATCACGAACGCGACTGCCAGGGACATCGGGCTCCGGAACACGCGTATCCACTTGAACTCCACGCAGATCATCAGGCTGTACCAGCGGGTCGACGACATCGCAAACGCCGCCGAAAAGATCGCGGAGGAGTTGCTGACGATCGCCCCGTCGCCGCCCGAGACCCATTTCCGGCGGTACGAGGAGATGGTCGAGTGTGCGGCGTCGGCGATGGAGGCCCTCAGTCAGGCCATGGCGACGTTTGCCCGCCTGCTCTGTTCACCCACCGAATCCGGGTCCATCGTGGCGGAGATAGAGACGGTCCGTACCGCCGAGAGCGCCTGCGATGAACTCCGAAACGATCTCATCGCCGACGCGTTTTCGGACGAGAGCCGTTCGGACCCGTGGATGCTCCACCGGTTCGCCCACCTGTTCGACGAGTTGGTAGACACGATCGAGGACGTCACCGACCAGTTGGTACTCGTCTCGAGTAGCGAGGAATGGATAGCGACGGAACAGTAGCGGTAGTGACGGGGCCTACGACACACTGTCGGCAGAAGGGGAATCCCACGCTCAAGCCCACGGTTTTAGCCGTGGGTAGATGACTCGCGGTCCGACCGCCAACGGTAGCCGCCCGTCACCGCCAGCCGCCACGGGAGAATAAAACCGAGTCCGAAGGCGGCGTTGATCAGCAGGAACTCAGGCGATGCGCCGCCGAGGAACGGCGACGACGAGCGCGTCGACGACGGCCAACGACAGGACGAACGGTTCGGCGACGATTCGGCCGACCGACTGCGGGATTCGATCATGCTATAGTAGCTCTTGAAACTATTTACACACCGATCACAACGCTGTCCTGCGATCGGATGTGCATTGACTTTCAAGAGCTACTATAGTCCTCGAGCGCCGCGCGGACCGACGGGACGGGCCGGGATCGCCGGTGATCCGGCACGGAGCGACTCGGTCGGACCGACGCGCCCGTCGGATGCGGTTCCTCTCCCGAACGTGTTCCGTCCGTCCGGTCGGCGCCCGGTACCGACGGGGCCGGTCAATCAGCCAGCTGTCCGAGGATTTCGTCGGTGAGTCGCGCCGGCGCTTCGTGGGGAACCCAGTGGCTCGTCTCCGGGAGCAATTCGAGCCGACCGTCGGCACACAGCATCGCGCTGTCGACCGCCAGCGAGGGGACGAGCGCGACGTCGTCCTCGCCCCAGACGACGAGCGTCGGCGGCTCGATCGAGTCGGTCGGCATCCGGGGCGGATACCGAGCGGCCGCTCGATACCAGTTCAGCATCGACGTCAGCGCTCCCTCTCGGTCCCAGGCGCGGCGGTAGCGAGCCAGTTCGTCGTCGCGGAACGCGTCCGGTGTGGCCGTCCCGCGAAGGGCTCGCTCGAGGGCGCGGTAGTCGTCGTACCGGGCGACGCGTTCGGGAAGCCACGGCAACTGAAACGAGAGGGCGTACCAGCTCCGGCGCAACTGCGCCGGGTTCGACAGGAGCTGGCGGCGGTAGGCGGTCGGATGCGGGGCGTTCGCGATAGTCAGTCGGTCGACGACCTCGGGGTGGCGGGCCGCGACCGACCATGCGACCATGCCGCCCCAGTCGTGGCCGACGACGGCCGCCCGTTCGCGGTCCTCGGTCCCGATCAGTTCGACCACGTCCCGCGTCAGTTCGGCGAGCCGGTAGGAGCCGACGCCGGCGGGTTTCTCGCTTCGGTTGTAGCCGCGCTGATCCGGGACGACGACCCGATAGCCGGCCTCGACGAGCGGCCCGATCACCCGCCGCCAGCCGTACCAGAACTCGGGGAACCCGTGGAGCAAGACCACCAGCGGCGCCGACTCCTCGCCGGCGGCGACGACGTGCAGGTCGACCCCGTTGACCGGTCGGCGACTCGAGCGCAGTTCGACCGACGGAACGGCCGCCTCGAGCGCCGCGTTCGAAGCGCTCCCGTGTGGTTTCATGTCTTCGCTTCCACCGAGAGCGGATATATCGGTTCGGGTCGATCGCGCTCGAGTCCTCCGTTCGGACCGGTATCGACGCAGACGGCTTTGTGCGCGTGACGCCGACCGTCGGTTCGCCCGGCAGTAGAGCGCGTCAGGTCCAGACGTGGAGACAGTCGGTCGAGCAGAAGTGGAGTTCGACCGACTCCCGTCCGTCCGGTTCGACGTAGGTCGTCAGCGTGTACGCGACCGTGTCGGAATCGCAGTTGTCACAGTGCATACCGCCACGGTCGCGACGACCGCCTTTGAGTATCAACCCATTAAAATATCATTCTCGTGACTGTTCGGCGAGTAAGATAGTGTTGGAACGCGACAATCACGGATTGACCGCCGGCTGCGACGCCGCTCAGGCCGGCGTACCGCCGTCGGCCTCGAGCAGTTCCTTGTAGCGGTTCCGGATAGTGACCTCGGAGATGCTGGCGACGTCGCTGACGTCGTTCTGGGTGACCTTCTCGTTGGTCAGGAGTGCGGCGGCGTAGACGGCGGCCGCGGCGAGGCCGACCGGGGACTTGCCGCTGTGGACGCCGCGTTCCTTGGCCGTCGACAGGAGGTCGCGGGCGCGGTGTTCGGTCTCGTCGGAGAGATCGAGGTCGCTGGCGAACCGGGGGACGTAGCTCTCGGGATCGGCCGGCTGGACCTCGAGGCCGAGTTCTCGGACGACGTACCGGTAGGTGCGGGCGATCTCGGCTTTGGCGACGCGGGAGACGGCGGCGATTTCGTCGAGACTGCGGGGCGTGCCGGCCTGTCGGGCGGCGGCGTACAACGACGCGGTCGCGACGCCCTCGATCGAGCGGCCCGGCAGCAGATCCTCCTCGAGGGCGCGCCGGTAGATCACGCTCGACGTTTCGCGGACGGTGTCGGGCAGACCGAGCGCGGAGGCCATCCGATCGATCTCGCCCAGCGCCTGCTTGAGGTTGCGCTCCTTGGAGTTGCGGGTTCGAAAGCGCTCGTTCCAGGTTCGTAGGCGCTGCATCTTCTCGCGCTGGCGGTTCGAGAGCGAGCGGCCGTAGGCGTCTTTGTCCTGCCAGCCGATGTTGGTCGAGAGCCCCTGGTCGTGCATCATGTTGGTCGTCGGCGCGCCGACGCGGGACTTCTCGTCCTTTTCGGCGGCGTCGAAGGCCCGCCACTCGGGGCCGCGGTCGATCTCGTCTTCCTCGACGACGAGGCCACAGTCCGTACAGACCGTCTCGGCGCGTTCGTCGTCCGAGACGAGACGGCCGCCACACTCGGGACACTCGGTACGCTCGTCGGCGATCTCGGTCGATGCCTCGGGCTCGGTCTGGCAGGGCTCGTCGCTTCGGGTACGGATGGGCGTATCTGTCATTGTCAGCGGACGGGTACCGGTGGCTGGAAAACGTTCTCGCACCCCATATAACGGAATCCTGTCACTTAAATGCTTGGATCGCCGCCGAGTCCGCGGCGGGCGGCGGTCGGCGGACGGTTCGACGGCCCCGCGGTATCGAAACCCTTACTCTCCGGAGGCCGGTCTGACCACGTATGAGCGACGACGCCGTCAGTCCCGAGGAGGTCCGCCACGTCGCGGAGCTGGCCCGCGTCGACCTCGACGACGAGGAGGTCGACCGGTTCACCGGGCAGTTCGCGGACATCCTCGAGTACTTCGAGACCCTAGACGAGGTGCCGGCAGTCGATCGGGACGCCGAACTCGCGAACGTGATGCGGCCCGACGAGGAACGCACTTCGCTCGACAGCGAGGACGCGCTCCGGAACGCGCCGGAAACCGAGGACGGCTACTTCAAGGGGCCGAACGTCTCGTAACCATGTCCGACGACATTTTCATCACCGCGGAGCGAATCGAGGGAGCCGACGACGGCCCGCTCGCCGGTCGGACGGTCGCGGTCAAGGACAACATCTCGACGGCGGGCGTCCGGACGACCTGCGGCTCGAAGATGCTCGAGGACTACGTACCGCCCTACGACGCGACGGTCGTCGAGCGGCTGAAAGAGGCCGGCGCGACCATCGTCGGCAAGGCCAACATGGACGAGTTCGGTATGGGGACGACCACCGAGACCTCGCACTTCGGCGCGACGGACAACCCCGCCGCGCCCGGCCACGTCCCCGGCGGCTCCTCGGGGGGTTCCGCGGCCGCCGTCGCTGCCGGCGAGGCCGACCTCGCGCTCGGCTCCGACACCGGCGGCTCGGTCCGCTGTCCCGCGGCCTTCTGCGGCGTCGTCGGGATCAAGCCCACCTACGGACTGGTCTCGCGGTACGGACTGGTCGCCTACGGCAACAGTCTCGAGCAGATTGGTCCCTTCGGCGAGACCGTCGCGGACGCCGCCGAACTGCTCGACGTGATCGCAGGCAGCGACGACCGGGACGCGACGACACGCCAGGCGCCACGCGCCTCGGACGGTCGAACGGGCGACGCCCGTGAGACGCGCGAAACGCCGCTCGAGGCCGAGGAAAACTACGCCGACGCCGCGACCGGTGACGTCGACGGGCTCTCGATCGGCGTTCCGACGGAACTGCTCGAGGGAGCCGACGAGGGCGTCGTCGAGACGTTCTGGGACGCCATCGCCGACTTGGAGGACCGCGGTGCGGAGTACCACCAGGTCTCGCTTCCTTCGGTCGAACACGCGGTCGAGGCCTACTACGTGATCGCGATGTCGGAGGCCTCCTCGAACCTCGCGCGGTTCGACGGCGTCCGCTACGGTCAGTCGGGCGGTTACGACGGCAACTGGAACGAAACCTTCGCGAAAGCGCGCGAGGAGGGCTTCGGCGACGAGGTCAAACGGCGAATCCTGCTGGGTACCTACGCGCTTTCCGCGGGGTATCACGACAAGTACTACAAGAAGGCTCAGGACGCCCGCGCGTGGGTCAAACAGGACTTCGACGAGGCCCTCGCGGAGGCGGACGTCCTCGCCAGCCCGACGATGCCGGTGCCGCCGTTCGAACTCGGCGAGAGCCTCGACGATCCGCTGCAGTTGTATCTCGCCGACGCGAACACCGTGCCGGTGAACCTCGCGGACCTGCCCGCGATCTCGGTGCCGGCCGGCGAGACCGACGGGCTCCCCGTCGGCCTCCAGCTGATCGGCCCCGCTTTCGGCGAACGGCGGCTGATCCGGGCCGCGAGCGCGCTCGCCTGATACGGACTGCTGTCCCGACGTCCCGGCGCAACCGCTGCCCGGGCCGCGGTTGCGCCGGCAATGACTGACAGGAATCCGTATGAACGACGGATAGATTTTTGTGTACGTGTGTCAATCCTAGGCGTACCGAACGGTTCACTCGAGGAGACTCATGAAAATCGCACAGGATCAGCAGGTCGAATTCGACGAGTTCTCGCGGGCGTGTGACCTCGTCGAGAGTTATTTCGGGGAGACGATCGACAACGTCGCGTTGCACGCACCGGTTTCCCGCCGGCAGCTCATCGCCGTCCTCGCGCGCGCACAGCTGTCCGGCCGGCAGTTCGCCATCGACGGGTTGACCGAACAGGGCGAGGTCGTCTACCAGTCCAACGACGAAACGCTGCTGTGGCTCGACGGCGGGTTCTGGACCGACATGCGGGGCCAGCACCACTTAGAACCCGACGAGGGACGAGCGGCCCGCGAGGTTCACCGGCGGCTCATCGAGGCGTTGGACGGCGACGTCCCCTACTACAACCGCGAACGCGACCCCTTCGTTCTCATCGAGCGGTTCGACCCCCACGACTGATCGGGGGTTCCCTGCCGACCGTTCCCCGCCGTGTCGTCAGTCCGGCGTGTTCATGTCGCGCCCTTATATATCAACGAGCCGTAACTAGCCCGTGTCCGTCGCACCGGATCCCGCCGAGATATTCGACCGGGCGGTTACCGAGGGACAGCGGCGACTCGAGCAGTCGCTGCTCGAACTCGCCGCGACCAGCTTCATCGCGGGGTTTACGATCGTCTTCGGCATCGTCGCGCTCGGGGTCGTCGACGGGCTCGTCGAACCGCAGTTCGGCGAGGCCGCACACGTAGCGGGCGCGCTCACCTTCGGTATCGGCATGGTGTTTCTGGTCGTCGGCCGCACGGAACTGTTCAACGAGAACTTCTTCGATCCGGTCGCGGCGGCGACCGCTCGAGACGGGTCGTGGCTGTTGCTCCCGCTGGGTCGCCTGTGGGCGGTCACGCTCGTCTTCAACCTCCTCGGTGGGTTCCTCTTCGCGGTCGTCTTCGCCGTCGACGGGGTGCTGCCGCCGGAGTCGGCACACGCGCTGTCCGGCACCGCCGAGGGGATCGTCAGCCGACCGGCGAGGGGGATCTTCGCGAGCGCGATCGTCGGCGGGGCGCTCGTGAGTCTCCTGTCGTTTCTCCTGGCGGCGGCCGACAGCATCGGAAGCCGGCTCGCGCTGGCCTATCTCGTCGGCTTCCTGTTGGCGCTTGGCCCCTTCGACCACGTGGTCGTCACCGCGATCCACGTCTTCTTCGGGTTCCTCTTCGACGCGGCGATCGGTTCCGGCGCGCTCGGGGAGACGATCGTCGTCTCGGCCGCCGGCAACGTCGTCGGCGGGATCGGGCTGGTCACGTTCGCTCACGTCGCGCAGGCGCGGGGCGCTGACGGAAGAAACCGCTCGGACGGCGACGACTATAGTAGCTCTTGAAACGATTCACACACCGATCGCAATACTGTCCTGCGATCGGGTGGGCATTGACTTTCAAGAGCGACTATAACCCGACCGAGCGTCCGCGCTCGAGCGACTGTCGAACAACGGTGGCTGCAGGGGAAAAGCGGCGGTTCCGACTACTCCTCGTAGGCGAGGTTCATGATCCACTGGGAGAAGGCGTCGCTGTTGGGGTCGACCTCCTCCTCGCCGATAAAGGGCGAGAGCATGTCGCCGGCCATCAGCAGGGTGAAATCCAGGTCGCGGGCGGTCGGCGAGATGTAGTAGGTGTTGTGTCCATCGTAGACGGTCTCCTCCCGGTCGACCAGGTCCTTCTCGACGAGCGACTCGACGATTCGACTGCCCTTGCGCGAGGAGACGTCCAGTTCCTTCCAGAAGTCGCTCTGGTGGATGCCGCCGGACTCGCGGACGAGTTCGAGGCCCGCGCGCTCGTCCTCTGTGAGCTCGGCTTCGGCCGCGGACACGCTCACGGCCACCACCTCGCCGTGTGCGTCGCTACAGGCAGGAGTGCGTCCATACCCATACCAGATAGTGCGAGCCGCTTAAATGTGCCCTTCGCCGTCGATCGCCGGGTCGGCTCCGTCGGCGTCGATGGCTCCCGACGCGCGTTCGGGAAGGGGCACCGCCTCGTAACTCGTCCGACAGGGCGGGCCCGGCGCGAACTCGTATCGCATCGTCTCGGGGCCGAGCGCGAGCAGCGACGACGAACGGGTCCCGAACCCGTCCCGGTGAATGCAGACGCCGTAGTCGTGGTCTCCCAGCACCGCGCCCCCGCGCTCGAGCCAGTCGCCGACGGTCTCGTCCGGGTCGGGCGCGAGCACCTCCCGGACCGCGCGAGCGTTGTCGGCCTGCGCTCGCCCGACCGCCGCTCGGTCCGCGGGAACGTCGACGTCGTCGTCGACCGCGACGTTGACGACGACGTGGACGCCGGGTTCGAACTCGGTCAGGGCGAGATCGCCGTCCCACTGGTAGCAAACCGCCTCGTCGGCGTCGGCGACGACCAGATAGAACCCGCTGTACTCGTCGGCCTCGGTCGCGTCCGCCACGATCGAGCGGGCCTCGGCGGCCGAGCGCGCCTCGAGGACGTCCGCGACGAGCAGTCCCCGGGATCGTTCGCCGGCGAGGTCCGCGGTAGCCCACTTGTTCGTGATGCCGACGAAGACGCCGTGTTCGTTGTAGCCGATCCACGTCCCACCGGCCTCGGCGTCACGCGGTGCGACGATCAGCGGCTCCTCGCGGTAGACGCCGGGCGGCTCCGACGCCCGGCCGATCGCCTCGTCGCGGTTCGCGGCGACGGCGACCGGTGCCTCCTCGAAGACCTGCCAAGCGAGCGCGAGCGTACACACGGGTCCGCGTAGGGCCGCGAGCGGCTTAACTCCGGGTCAGGCGGCAATCCATCGCTCTCCGCCAGGTAGTCGTGCAGTGCGGTACCAATACTGTAGCGGCGTTCGATACAAAGGGTTCTTGAACGATCGGCGGTGGGATCCCAGACACATCTGATGCTGGCTCACACGACCGTGAGTAGCGACGATACGCAGTCGATCGCCGATCGGAACGGCAACGGGCACAGCGGGGCTAAACGATGAACGCCGGACGGCTCCTCGGCCTCGAGGACGCCTCGCGAGGAGAGCGGGCCCTGTTCTTCGTGACGATGGGAGTGATGCTCTCGCTCGGGACGGTCGGGTTCTTGCGGCCGACGGCGTTGAGTAGCGCGCTCACCGGAGCGAAAAACTGGATCCTCGTCTACTTCGGCTGGTGGTTCATCCTGCTGGGATTCGTCCTGCTGGTCGCCGCGACGGCGTTTACGGCCTCGAGATACGGCCGGATCCGAATCGGCGGCCCCGACGCCGAGCCCGAGTTCGATCGCTTCTCGTGGCTGTCGATGGTCTTTACCGTCGGATTCGGCGCGTCGGTCCTCATCTGGGGGGTCGCGGAACCGGTCTCGATCGTCCAGCATCCGCCGCCGGCTCCCGCGCCGGTCCAGAACGCGTCCGCCGAGTC
The DNA here is from genome assembly GCF_001953745.1 of Natrinema saccharevitans. Classification (NCBI taxonomy): domain Archaea; kingdom Methanobacteriati; phylum Methanobacteriota; class Halobacteria; order Halobacteriales; family Natrialbaceae; genus Natrinema; species Natrinema saccharevitans. The sequence continues at coordinate 1,816,517 of NZ_LWLN01000001.1, read as the reverse complement.
GATGGCGCTCGCGTTCATGTTCATCCACGAGGTGTTCCCGGGGCTGGCGATGTGGTATCTCCCCGTCGCGATCGCCTTCGGGATCGCGGTCTACACGGACGGCATCGGCGAGTACAAGATCAGTTCGATGCTGGCCGGCGTCGTCGACAAGGACCGAATCCCGGGCCTCTACTGGCTGGTCGATCTGGCGGCGCTGATCGCCACGATCGGCGGCATCGCGACGACGCTCGGGTTCAGCGCACAGACGATGTCCGCGATCCTCGGCGGCGTCTTCGGCCTCGAGGCGCGGACGCTCACCTACGCGGTGTTCGCGCTGATCGGGCTGGTCTTCCTCGGCGACGTCTGGCTCGGCCTCCGGAAGGGGATCCGCAACGCGGCCCGGGCGACGGTGATCCTCATCGGCGTCGCGATGGCCCTGCTCGTGGTGGTCGGGCCGACGCTGTACATGCTCGAGCTCCACCTCGATGCGACCGGCGTCTGGCTCAGCAACCTGTTCCGCCTGTCGCTGTACACCGCGCCGGGGGCCGAGGGCAACTGGGCGGCCAACTGGACCGGCTTCTGGTGGGCCTGGTGGGCCGCCTGGAGCATCTTCGTCGGGAGCTTCGTCGCCCGCGTCTCGAAGGGCCGCACGATCAGGGAGCTGTTCGGCGTCCTCGTGCTGGTCCCGACGCTGTTCACCTGGATCCAGCACGGCCTCATCGGCGGCTGGGCGCTCGGGCCGGGGTATCAGGCCCCGATCGCCGAGGCCATGGCCGCGGCCGGCAATCCCGCGGCCGTCGCGAAAGCCCTCGAGATCACGCCCTACGGGACCGTCCTCGCCGTGATTTGTGTCTTCATCATCGCCGGTTACATCGTCACCTCGCTCGACTCGGCGGTGTTCATGATCTCGGCGATCACGCTTGGCGACGAGAACCCGAATCCCCGCAACCGCGCGTGGTGGGGCGCGCTGCTGGCGCTGTTCGGCATGATGTCGCTCGAACTCGAGGAGTTCAGCGCCATCGAGTCGCTGTCGGTGACGATGGCGCTGCCGTTCTCGCTGTTCCTGTTGCTCGTCCTCTACGGCAGCTACGTCGTCGCCCGTGACTACGTCCGCGAGAACGAGACGCCGATACGCGACCCGCGAGAGCGCCGCCAGCAAACGGCCTCGAAAAGCGTCTCCGACGACGACTGACCGGCCGCACTACCCGCTGTCGCTGACGTCCGTTCCGTCGGCGCGCAGGCGCTCGCGGACCGCCTCGCGATCGACGGTTCCCGACGCGGTCCGGGGAAGCGCGTCGGCGACCCCGATCGTCTTCGGCCGCTTGAACCCGGCGAGGCGTTCGTCGCAGTGGGCGAGCAGGGACGCGGGCTCGAGCGACCCCGGCGTCCCCGACTCGGGAACGACCAGCGCGGCGACGCGTTCACCCCACTCCGGGTCCGAGAGGCCGACGACCGCGGCGTCGTCGACGGCCGGGTGGGTCCGCAGCGCCGCGACGACCTCGCCGGGATCGACGTTCTCGCCGCCGGTAACGATGCGGTCGCTGCGGCGATTGAGGACCCACAGCCGGCCGTCCTCGTCGCGGTAGCCGACGTCGCCGGTGTGGAGCCCGTGATCGCCGAACGCCGCCGCGGTCTCGTCGGCGTCGAGATAACCCGGCGTCACCGTCGGCCCCGAGACGACGAGTTCCCCCTGTTCGCTCGGCCCGAGAACCGTGCCGTCCTCGTCGACGACGGTCACGTCGGTCCCGGCGAGCGGGCGGCCGACGGTCCCCTCGTGGGCCGCGGTCTCGGCCGGCGTCGCCGTCGCGATCTGGGAGGCGGTCTCGGTCATGCCGTAGGTCGGGTGGGCCGGCACGCCCCGCTCCCGACACCGCTCGAGCAGTTCGCGGGACGCCGGAGCGCCGCCCAGCAGGACGAATCGAAGCGACTCCGGCGGTTCCCAGCCGGCCTCGAGCAGGCGTTTGCACATCGTCGGGACGAGCGAGACGCCGGTGATATCGTACTCGTCGACGACGCGGGCGGTGTCCCGGGGATCGAACTCCCGCTGGATCACGGCGGTCGTCCCGTACAGCGTCGACCGGACGATCGGTGCCAGCCCGCCCATGTGATACATTGGCAGGCAACAGAGCCACCGGTCGGCCGGCAGGACGCCGAGTCGGAACGCCGAGGCGGTCGCGCTGGCGACGAGGTTGCCGACCGTCAGCCGGACGGCCTTCGGCTCGCCCGACGTGCCCGACGTGAACATGAGCAGGTGCGTGTCGTCGCGCTCGAGCGCGACCGGCGTCGCGGACGCCCACTCGATCGGCTCGAGCGGGTCGACGCCGTCGCGTTCGGGGTCGTCGACCGAGCGGATCGGGGCGTCCGTGATCTCGAGCGCGAGTTCTTCGGTCGCCGACTCGCAGACGATCGCGTCGACGGCGGTGCGGTCGGCCTTCGAGGCGAGTTCGGCGGCCGTCTCCCGGACGTTCAGCGGGACGACCGTGAGGCCGAGTCGCATCGCCGCGAAGTAGACCTCGGCGAACGCGACCCGCGTCCCCATGAGGACGCCGAGGCGGTCATCGGGGCCGGAGGCGACCGTCTCGAGTCGCGCCGCGACGGCGTCGACTCGCCGATCGAACTCGTCGTACGTCCGCGACCGGTCGGTCTCGGCGTCGACGAGCGCCGTCGCGTCCGGCGTCGTCGACGTCCGATGCGAGAGGAGGTCCCGCGTCGGCCACTCGAGGCCGCCGGTCATCGGTCACCCCAGACGTCCGAGACGCCCAGTCCCTTCGCCTGCGGGACGACCGCCGACCCCTTCTCGATCAGGACGGGGTCCCGGCCCAGGTCCGTCGCGAGCAGGTCGCCGGTTGCCAGCCCGCAGGCCGGCACGTCGGGGATCGCGGCCGCCAGATGCACCGCGCCGGTGCGCGCGACGACGCCGTCGATGGTGGTCGTCACCAGCGGCGCGACCTCGAGTTCGGTCAGCCAGGCGGCGATCTTGCGCGCAACGTCGATCCCGCCCAGCGCCATCGGTTTCAGGACGACGATGTCGGCCGCCCCGGCGTCACAGATCGCGTCGACGCCGTGTTCCAGCAGCCCCTCGTCGAGCGCGATCGAGACGCCCTGGTTCTCCTCGCGGAGGTCGGCGTGACCCTCGAGCGCGCCCGCCGGCAGGGGCTGCTCGAGGATCGAGACGCCGCAGTCGGCGAAGCCCTCGAGGGCCGACTGGGCCTCCTCGAAGGTCCAGGCCTCGTTGGCGTCGGCCCGCAGTTCGATCCGGTCGCCGACGGCCTCGCGGACCCGTCGGACGCGCTCGACGTCGGCCTCGACGCTCCGGAGGCCGACCTTCAGCTTGCAGGTGGTAAAGCCCCGATCGACGGCCGCGCGGGCCGCGGCGACCGTCTCGTCGGGCGAGCCGTCGCCGATCGTCGCGTTGACCGGCACCCGGCCGACCATCGGCCCCTGTCCGAGGTAGCGATACAGCGGCGTCGACTCGCGGGTCGCCTGCAGGTCGGACAGCGCCAACGACAGGGCGTGGCGGGCCGCGACCTGCCGGTCGACGGCCTCCAGGGCCTCGCTCGGCCCGTCGGTTCGGATCGCCTCCTGCGCGCGCTCGAGGGCGCGCTCGCAGTCCTCGCGGGACTCGGTCCAGCCCGGCAGCGGCGTCGCTTCGCCGTAACCGACGGCCGGTTCGTCGCCGTCGTCGGCCTCGTCGACGAGCCGGACGAGGAAACCGTCGCGGGACGCGATCGTCCCGTCTGCCGTCTCGAGCGGCTCCGCGAGGTCGAGCGAGAAGGGGCGGTACTCCAGCGAGAGGGCCTCGGCGGCGCTCATAACAACACCAGCCCCCCGGCGAAACAGACGGCGTAGATCGCGGTCAGCTTGCCCGTCGCCTCGAGCGCCGGGTTGAGCGCCTCGCCGTCGGTCCGGGTCAGCACGGTTCGGGCGATCGTCGCGGCGTAGGGCAGCGTCACCAGCGGGAGCAGGGCTCCGGGGCCGACGTCCGTCGCGAGCCAGAACCAGAAGGGGACGACGTAGGCGATGGCGAGCATGGCCACGTACTCCACGCGGCTCCACCGGTAGCCCAGCCGGACCGCGAGGGTCCGTTTGCCCGCCTCGGCGTCGGTCTCTCTGTCCCGGACGTTGTTCACGACGAGAATCGCCGTCGAGAGCCCGGCGATCGGCAGGCTCGCGATCACGGCCTCGAGCGTGACGGTGCCGTCGGGGATCGCCGTCGCGAGCGGCTCCGCGAGGACGGCCGCGGCCTGCACGTAGTAGGTCCCGGTCACGGCGACGAGGCCGAAGAAGACGAACACGAAGAGATCGCCCAGCCCGTGATAGCCAAGCGGGTAGGGCCCGCCGGTGTAAGCCCAGCCGCAGAGGACGCTGACGAGCCCCACGACGAGGATCGGGATACCCCCGACGTAGACGAGATAAGTCCCCGAGAGGATCGCCAGTCCGAAGGTGACGATCATCGCGAGCTTGACCTGCGCGGGCGAGATGAGCCCCGACTGGGTGACCCGGGTAAAGCCCTCGCGGTCTTCGGTGTCGGCCCCCTTGACGGCGTCGTAGTAGTCGTTCGCGAAGTTCGTCCCGATCTGGATCAGCGCCGCGCCGACGACGGCCGCGATCGCCGGCAACGGCGAGAACACGCCCTCGGCGGCCGCCAGCCCCGACCCGACGATCACCGGGGCCGCGGCCGCGGGCAAGGTCTGGGGACGGGCCGCCATCAGCCACGCCTTCGTCCGTGAGATTTCGACCTCGGCCGAACTCATAGTTCGAGTGTCCCACTCGAGAGAGTGTCAACGTTGGCATTGCGAGCGGCCCCTGCCGGTCGCGGCCGCGTGCGAGCGGGGACGAGAACGGAGCCGACGCCTACGACGGGACCACCAGCTCGACCGGCTCCATCCCGAAAAACGCCGTCTCGTAGCCCTGATGGCGGGCCGTTTGCGGCGGGGACTCGATCGCGATCCGGACCGAATCGCCCGGTCGGACGTCGGCGACCGATCGCCCGTAATGAAAGCCGTACTCGCCGTCGATCGTCGGCTCGAGGCGGTCGTCGAGGACCCGCCGGGCGTCGCGCTCGAGGACGACCCGCAGCGACGCGTTCGGTAGCGGCACCCGGTTGTACGGCGTCCGCGGCGAGACGAGCAGATAGGAGTCGTCGCCGTCGGCAAGCCGCGACTCGGGCTCGAGCAACGCGACGACGAACGCCGCGTCGCCGCTCGTGGGGAGGCCGTCGCCGGCCGACTCGATTAGCCGCGTTCCCGGATAGGCGTCCGCCGGCGGCACCCTCGAGTAGGGGACCGGCGGATCCGGCCCCCCGTCGCTCTCGCCGGCCGCGTCGTCGCCGCGCTCCCTGCCGTCCTCGTCACTGTTCGTCCCCCGCTCCGTCATCGGCTCGAGCGCGCCCCGCTGGCCCCACCGCTCCCGGTCCAGCAGGTCGATCCCCTCGACGACGGCCTCGCGGAACGCCCGATCGTAGGTGAACTCGAAGGTGGCGGTCGCCCCCTCCGCGAACCGGCCCGCCAGCGAGCCGGTCCGGCGGATCGAGAGCGGCGGGAGTTCGACGTCGACGGCGTAGGTCCCGTCGGCCGGGAGGGCGACGTTGTCGCCGACGTGGACGCCCATCTCCTGTGAGAGCATCGGCCACAGCGCCCGCGAGTCGATCTCCCGCCCGTTTCGCGAAATCGTCGTCCTCGGCTCGGCGCCGAGCAGGACGCGTCCCGTCTCCCGGTCCCAGACGACGATCATCAGGTGGACCCCACGGCCGGCCGCCGGCTCGACGAACTCGCGGTCGTTCGCGGTGACGATCCAGAACGGATGGGGGTACGACAGCATCGGCGTCAGCACGTAGTCGCCGGCGTCGACCGGCTCGAGCACGCGCATCGACTTCCGGTGGCCGGGCAGATAGACCGCCTCCGGCGGGTCCTCGAGCATCGGGATCGGCGGGGTGCCCGAGACGCCCTCGGCGTCGTCGCTCCCTCGGTCGCCGGCGTTCCCGTCAGACTCGCCGCTGGGCGCGGTACAACCCGCGAGCGCGAGCGCGGCCGGCAGGGACGTCCACCGGAGGGCCGTTCGTCGGTGCATCGGTTCGATTTACGGGCCCGACGTTAGTAGTGCCACGGGAACTCGTCGAAGTCCGGGTCGCGACCCTCGACGAACGCGTCCCGGCCCTCCTTCGCTTCGTCGGTCATGTAGCCCAGCCGCGTCGCCTCGCCGGCGAAGACCTGCTGGCCGACCATCCCGTCGTCGGTCATGTTGAACGCGTACTTGAGCATCCGCATCGCCGTCGGGCTCTTCGAGTTGATGCGCCGGCCCCACTCGAGGGCGGTCTCCTCCAACTCCTCGTGGGGGACCGCCTCGTTGACCATGCCCATCTCCGCGGCCTCCTCGGCGTCGTAGGTCTTCCCGAGGAAAAACACCTCGCGGGCCTTCTTCTGGCCGATCTGTTTCGCGAGGTAGGCCGAGCCGAAGCCGGCGTCGTAGCTGGCCACGTCGGGATCGGTCTGGAGGAACTTCGCGTGCTCTTCGCTCGCGAGGGTCAGGTCACAGACGACGTGCAGCGAGTGGCCCCCGCCGACGGCCCAGCCCGGTACCACGGCGACGACCACTTTCGGGATGTGCCGAATGAGCCGCTGGACCTCGAGGATGTGGAGCCGTCCCTGTTCGGACGCTTGCGCTCGCGGACTCTGTCCGCTCGCGTCTTCCGAGGCGTCCTCAGAAGTGCTTTGCACTTCTGATGGGCTGCGAGAATCGCTTTGCGATTCTCGAACGCGTTGCGCCTCGCTCTCCTCATCCCCTTCGTACTGATACCCGTCCTCGCCGCGAACCGTCTGATCCCCGCCGGAACAGAAGGCCCAGCCGCCGTCCTTCGAGGACGGCCCGTTCCCGGTCAGCAGGATACAGCCGACGTCGGTCTGGCGCTTGGCGTGGTCGAGGGCGTCGTAGAGTTCGTCGACGGTCCCCGGTCGGAAGGCGTTGCGGACGTCGGGCCGGTCGAACGCGATCCGGACCGTCCCGGAGTCGACCGCGCGGTGGTAGGTGATGTCCCTGAACTCGTCGTTCAGTGCCGCGGGCTCCCACTGCTCGGGGTCGAAGCGTTCCGAAACCATTGCTCGAGTGTGGCGGGCGACGGCTGAAATAGATTCGCGTCTCGGCCACGCCGTCGACTCCCCGCTCGCGACCCCGGTGCCGATCAGGCGGGAACGTCGTCGGTCTCGGCGTCGTCTGCGTCGGAGTCGGTGTATCGGGCCCAGACCGCGAGCAGGCTCGGCAGGACCACGATGCTCGCGAGGAACGCGTAGGCGATCGCGACGCTCGTGACGAAGCCAAAGCGCCGCAGCGACGGCACGAGCGCGAACACGAGGACGCCGAAGCCGGCAGCGGTCGTGACGGCGCTGGCGAGCAACGCGCCGCCGGTCCCCCGGACCGTCCGCCGGAGCGACGCGATGGGGTCGGCCCGCGCTCGCTCCTCCTCGAGGAAGCGTTCGCCGACGTGGATCGCGTAGTCGACGCCGATCCCGATGCCGATCGCCGCGATAATGGCCGTCTCGGAGGTGAAGGGAATCCCCGCGAGGTACATCGTCCCGAACAGCCACGCCTGTGCGAACAGGACCGGGGCGATGACGACCGCACCCAGCGAGAGCGTGCGGTAGCGAGCCCAGAACGTCGCCGTCAGGAACGCGAGGATGACGCCGAACGTGATCGCAAAGCCCTGCACGAGCGTCTCGAGCAGTCCCTTCTGGACGAGTTCCTCGACGATGGGCTGGCCGGTCGCCGTCACCGTCAGTTCGGAATCGTCCTCGATGGTCGTCGCGACCGCCCGCATCTCCTCGGTGATCGTCGCGGTGTTCGCCCCGCCGGAGAGGCCCACCGAGAGCCGGAGCGACCGATACTCGCCGTCCGCGCGATGGATCGTCTCCGCGGCCGCCGACGGATCGGCGGCGTAGACCGCGTCGTAGACCGCCGTGAGGTTCTCCTCCGGCACGCCGTCGCCGTCGGTGTCGGCGTCCGCAACTACGGCGGCGACCGTCCCGTTGTCCTCGGCGACCGACCGGATCGTCTCGAGCGGTCCCGTCGCCTGCAGGCGGCCGTTGGCCAGCGTCTGTGCGGACGAGGTGTTCGCCGCACGGTCCCTGCCGGCCGCGACCCGCTCGAGCGTGTCGGGGTCGGTGACCGGCCCCTCGATCAGTACCTCCGCTCTCGACTGATCGCGCGACTGGGCGAACCGATCGTTCAGGTACAGCGCCTGCTCGCGCAGCTGGTAGTCGCTGGGCTGCAGCGAGTCGGGCAGCGAGTCCATCCAGGCCGGCGAGTCCCGCGGGAGGAAGTCCGTCTGCTCGATCGACGTGTCGATGTCCGTCGCGGCCGCGCCCCCGGCCGCGCTCAGGACGAGCGCGACGGCGATGACGACTGCCGGCGCCCGGTCGGCGAGTTCTGCACCGACGCTGAGGACCCGGCCGGCGACGCCGCCGCGACCGAAGGCGGGTCGCCGACGCGACAGGCCGAACCGCTCGAGTCCCCCGTCGAGTTCGACTTTCAGGGCGGGAAGCAGCAGGCCGAAGACGAGAAACGCCGACAGGATGCCGACGGCGCTGACGATACCGAACTCCCTGATCGAAGCGAGCGGGCTGACGACGTTCGAGAGGAACCTGACGGCGGTCGTGAACGTGGCGGCACCGATGGCGACGACGACGCCGGCCAACCCCCGGCGCATCGCCGTCCGCGGCGTCGCGTCGGGGTCGTCGGCGCTGGCCTCCCGGTAGCGCATCACGACGTGTAACGCGTAGTCGATCGAGAGCCCGATCAGCAGGAACGGGACGGCGATCAGGATCTGCGTCACGCCGATTCCGGCCCACCCCATGAAGCCGGCCATCCACGCGAGGACGAGCGCGATCCCGGCGAGTCCGAGCCCGATGTCGAAGACGTCGCGGTAGGCGATCCCCAGCGCGAGGACGATGACCAGCAGCGCGACCGGCGAGACGATCGCGAAGCTCTCACCGGTCGCCTGCGTACTCTCGGCGTCGACGACAGCGCTCCCGAAGACGAAGCTCTCGCCGGACGTCAACGTCGCCGCGGACAGCTCCCGGATCTCGAGTTGAGCGTCGGCCACGTCGGCGGGGAGGTCGTCGCCGCTCGCGCCGCTCGTGTCCTGAAAGACGTAGAGGACGCGGCCGTCGGTCGTCGTCGCCCCCGGCTCGTAGTCGGTCGGCAACAGCGAGTAGGGATCGACCGCGCCCGCGGCCGCCGAGTCCGGGGCCAGCACCCGTTCGACGGTCGCCTCGACCTCGCTCTCGGACATCGACTCCAGTTGCGCGATCTGGGCCTCGAGCGACGGCGGTGCCGAGTCGTTGGCCGCGCCGGCGGACCCGTTTCGAGTCGCGTTTCCGGCCTCGGCCTCCCGAACCGCCGCCGTCGCGACGACGTTCGAGAGTCCGACCATCGGCTGCCGATCCCGCAGCGTCGCGTTCACGTCGCCGTCGTTGGCGATGGCCCGCTGGAGGGTCAGCCCCTCGAGCAGCGACGCCTTCGACAGGGCGTTCTCGTCGCGGACGACGACCTGGACGACGGTCGTGTTCTCGCCCTCGGTCGCGAAGTCGGACCGAAGTTGATCGTACTTTTCGGCCTCCGTCGAGTCGCTCTCGAAGTTCGCGATCGTCAGCTCCGAGTCGACGCTTCCGGCCCCGCTGGCGACGAGCAACGTCGCAATCAACACGACCGCGATGATGGCCTTGCTGTGTGCAGTTACGAACGCTGCGTATCGATCGGCCGGACCCATTACCCACAGTTTCCATCCCCGGGAGCATAAGTATTGTAGGATACTACAAAATATATCGAATCGGAGAACCCCGCTACTGATAGGCCCGACACCCGAACCCTCGAGCGACCGACCCGCAGGTAGTCATGAGTACACGAGATGCAGTCGCGGCGCTGAAACGGCTCGGCCTGACGAACTATCAGGCCCGCGTCTTCGTCGCCCTCCAGAAACTGGGAACGGGGACCGCACAGGATGTCAGCGACGTCTCCGAGGTCCCCCGGTCGCAGGTCTACGGCGCGGCCGACGACCTCGTCGAGCGCGGACTCGTCGAACTGACCGAGTCGTCGCCGAAACGGTACCGGCCGGTGAGTCTCGCCGCCGCCCGCGAGCAGTTGACGAACCGCCTCGAACGCGAGCGCGAGCGCGCGTTCGAGAACCTCGCGGAACTCCGGACGGCGACGCCGGACCGCCCGGACGACGGTTCGGTATCGACTCTGCGGGGCCGCCAGCCGATCGACGATCGGATCGCGGACCTGATCGGGTCGGCGAAGTCGACCGTCGTCTTCACCGCGCCGTCGAAGCGGTCGCTGACCGAGTCGATCGAAACGGCGCTGCGGGAGCAAGCGACGCAGGGGGTCGCCGTCACCGTCGTCACGGCCGAGGACGCGATCCGCGAGCGCTTCGCGGAGCGCCCGGTCCGGGTGATCGTGATGGGCGAGGACAACCCCGCCGACTTCGCCGGCCGGGCCCTGATGATCGACGAGGGGACGGTGTTGCTGTCGGTCGCGACCGACGACGATGCCGTCGACGAGGAGGCGATGTGGACGGCCGGCAGCAGTATCGGCCGCATTCTGGCGCAGTTCATGCAGTCCGGCATCGAGTCCGGAACGAACCACAACGCCTGACTCGAACGGAGCGGTCGACCGACCACTCCTCGAGACCGCGAGATGGGCGCGTCGTCTCCGCGCCGAAGGACGCGAGGAGCCGACGGTCCGCTTCGACCGATCGGTTCACTGTGGCCCGATATCGACGGCGGTCGATCCGGGATCGCCCCGGCGAATTTTGTATACCGTTATACGGTTTATTTGTTCGAGGACGACCGGGTCGGCCGCTCGTTCGCCGGGCAACGAGACCTCGAACACATCAACGAGGCCGAGTTATTTTTCACCCGGCCGGCCGATCGGCTACGCGATGGGGGAGACCTACTACGAGGTTCTGGGGGTCGACCCGGACGCCACTCCCGACGAGATCGAGTCGGCCTACCGCGATCGCGTCCTCGAGGCCCATCCGGACCACTCCGACGCCCCCGACGCGGCCGAGCGGTTCCAGCGGGTCCAGACTGCCAGGTCGGTGTTGACCGACGGTGACGAACGGGCCCGCTACGACCGGCTCGGCCACGAGGCCTACGTCGGACTCGCCGACGGCAATGCAACCGACGACGCGGCCGGCGAGACTGCCGATACCGACGATTCGGGCCGGAGCAGCGACCGACGCCGCTCGCACGCGACGGGCGGCCGGACGAACACGACGGGGACGGCCAACGGAGACGGAAGGGCGACGACGGGAACGGGAGCCGGCGGCGCGACGACAGGCCGACGAACAAGTCGCGGGACCGACTATACGACCGCCGGGAACGAAACGACGGATCGAACGGCGGGTCACCACGCCCGCCACCGGTCGCGACGCCGCCGGCAGCGGGCGACGCGGCAGGCGGCCGGCGACTGGCCCTTCGGCGCGGACGATAACGAGGCGGCGACCGAGTCGGCGGGATCGACCGAGGCCGGCGATACCACGTCGGAGGACGACTTCAGCTACACCGTCCACGGCTGGGACGACGAGATCGACCTCGAGTGGGAGAGACCGCGGATCGATAGGACGACGGCGACGTCGGTCGGCGCGGTCGCCGTGCTGTATCCGCTGCTCGTCTGGGCGACGCTCACGCCGCTGTTTCCGCTGGCGGTCAACGCCGTCCTCGCCGCCTGTACGCTCGCGCTGGTGGGATACCTCGTGACGATGCCGCGGCTGGCGATCGGCGTCTTCGGTGGGTGGAGCGTTCTGTTCCCGCTCGGAATCGCGGTGCTGTCGCCGGTCGAGATCGGGTCGCTGCTCGGCCTGTTCGCGCTCGGGTTCGTCTGGATCCCGCTGGGATACGCCGTCGTACTGTGGTGGGTCCTGCGGCCGTAGCGACCCGAAACGCGGGCGAAAACGGGAGTTACGCGTCGTCCTCGAGATCGGTCGCGACCGCGCCACGGACGCGGTCCGCGAGGTCGTCGCGGCGCCGATGGCTCGCCTCGGAATCGAACCCGACCGAGAGGACCTGCGTGCCCGGCGTCTCGAGCGAGCGGCGATAGGCCGCCGAAAAGTCCGCCGGAGCGACGCGTTCGAACGCGAGGTCGTATACGTCCTCGAGGGCCGAAAAGTCGAGGCCGTGGGGCGTCTTGAACTGCTCCGTGAACGGCGGTTCGAACTCCTCGATCGGCAGCTCGTGGAAGATGCCGCCGCCGTCGTTGTCCAGCAAGACGATCGTGGCGTCGACGCCGCAGCGCTCGAGCGCGAGCAGGCCGTTCGAATCGTGATAGAACGCCAGATCGCCGGTCACCAGTACGAGCGGCTCGTCGGTCGTGCTGCCGGCCCCGAGCGCCGTACTCGTGATCCCGTCGATCCCGCTGGCTCCGCGATTGGCAAGCACCGTCAACTCGGCCGCTCGCGGCCGGGCGAACCGATCGGCGTCCCGGATCGGCATGCTGTTCGAGACGAACACCGTGGCCGGATCCGGCGCGGTCGCGACCACGTCGGCGAGGATCGCCCCCTCGAAGGGGTCGGCCGCGAGTGCGTCCGCGGCGAGCGCCGCGTCGCGGACCGCCCAGTGGCGTCGTTCCGCCGACTCGACGCGCTCGCGCCAGTCGCGGTCGATCTCGGAACGCCCGCCCCGGTCGGGGAGCGCCTCGAGTAGGCCGTCGACGACGGTCGCGGGATCGGCCGCCAGCAGGTCGGTCGCGGTGAACGTGGCCTCGCGCCACTCACCTGCGGGATCGACGAGGAACTGGCGGGCGTCGGCGTCGCGCAGCCAGTGCCGGAGCGGCTTCGAGGTGGGGGAGGCACCGATCCGGAGGACGACATCGGGCGGCGGCAGTTCCCCGACGTAGGCGTCGTAGCCGCCGTAGATCGTTCGCGGTTCGGCCGGAGTCGCTCCGCTCTCGCGGTCGACGTGCGGGCCAAAGCGCAGTCCAGAGAGGGGATCCGCCAGGATCGGCGCGCTCAGCCGGTCCGCGAGTTCGGTAACAGCGGCCGGCCCGAGGTCGGGAAGCGTCGTCGGATCGGCCGGGCCCGCGACGAGCAGCGGGCGGTCGGCGTCGGCGAGCGCCGCAGCCAGCCGGTCGCGGTCCGCCTCGGCGGGGGCCCGCCGGCCGCTCGCGGTTTCTACGAACGGCCCGTCACGCCCCCGGCCGGCGGTCGTCTCGGCGAAGGCGTCGGGCACGTCGCCGGGCACCGCGATCGGCTCGAGGGGCTTGCGGAACGGACAGTTGACGTGGACGGGACCGGGCGATACGCCGCCGGTCTCGGCGAGCGCCCGGGCCGCGGTGGTCCGCAGACTCCGCACTTTCCGCTCGTCGGCCTCCGGTTCGGGGAGTTCGGCGTACCACCGGACCGCGTCGCCGTAGAGTTTGACCTGGTCGACGGTCTGGTTCGCACCGCTGTCACGGAGTTCCGAGGGCCTGTCGGCCGTCAGCACGAGCAAGGGCACGCGGGCCCGGTCGGCCTCCACAACGGCGGGGTGGAAGTTCGCCGCCGCCGTCCCCGAGGTACAGACCAGCGCCGTCGGCTCGCCGGTGCGTCGCGCACGCCCGAGCGCGAAGAACGCCGCCGAGCGCTCGTCGAGATGCGAGTAGGCGTCGATCCCGTCGTGTTCCGCGAAGGCGACCGTCAGCGGCGTCGATCGGCTCCCGGGCGCGATACAGACGGCCTCGAGGCCGCTTTTCGCGAGTTCGTCGGCCAGCACGCGGCCCCACAGGGTCGCGCGGTTCGGTGCCGTCATCGGTCTATCTGAGTTCGTCGAGGACGGGTCGGAACTTCAACTGTACCTCGTCCCACTCTTCGTCGGGATCGCTGTCGGCGACGATTCCGCTGCCCGCAAAGAGGGTGACCTGCTCGTCGGTCGCGACGCCCGAGCGGAGTCCGACCGCGAACTCGCCGTCGCCGTCGCCGTCGAACCAGCCCACCGGCGCGGCGTACCATCCCCGGTCGAAGGTCTCCGTCTCGCGAATCGTCTCCCACGCCGCGTCCGGCGGAACGCCGCCGACCGCGGGGGTCGGATGCAGCGCCTCGACGATCTCGAGGACGTGTCGATCACCCGAGAGCGTCGCCTCGATCGGCGTTTGCAGGTGCTGGATCGTCGCCAGCCGGCGGATCGTCTGCTCGCTGACCGTGAGATAGCGTGCAAGCGGCGCGAGCTGTTCGCGGATCGCGTCGACGACGAGCCCGTGTTCGTGCTGGAGCTTCTCGTCCCCGCGCATGCGTTCGACGTGGGCCTCGTCCTCGGCCGGCGTCTCGCCGCGGGGCACCGAACCGGCCAGCGCCTCGGTCTCGACGCGCCGGCCGCGTTTCGCGACCAGCCGCTCCGGCGGCGCGCCGAAGAAGGTGCCGCCGGTACCGTGCCCGATCGAAAAGCGATAGCAGTTCGGGTACCGTCGGCCCAACCGCTCGAGCGTCGCCGGGACGTCGATCGACTCCTCGAGTTCGACCGACAGGGCCTGTGCGAGGACGACCTTCGTCAGCCGGCCGTCGGCGATCCGCTCGAGCGCGGTTTCGACCTGCGTCGTCCACTCGGCGGGCGAGGTCGTCCGACGGGTCGCGGCGACGCCGGGCGTCGAACCGCTCGAGTCCGTCCCCGGCGAGGCCGTCAAGCGGTCGTGCCAGCGCTCGAGTCGGTCCGCGGCCGCACCGGCCCGGTCGCCGACGGTCGTGAGCCAGGTCCCGTCGTCGGTCCGTACGAGCTGCACGTCCGGGACGACGAACGACGCCGCCGGAAAGCCGGTCCAGGGCGGTGTCGGCTCGTGGCCGTCGTGGAAGGCGACGCCGCCGACGGCTCGCGGGCGGGCTGGCTCCGGTCCCTCGTGAACGAGCCCGGAAAACACCCGGTCCGCCCGTTCGCGGAGGCGATCGAAGCGATCGGTTCCGTCGGCGGTGACCTCGGCGGCGACCCCTCGTCCGACCAGTTCCAGCCCGTCGGGCGTGGCCCATCGGACGCGAGCGGCGGCGCTGCCGTCGAGGATCGCGTTCGCGGCGACCCCCTCGAGTTCGCGGCTCCGGCTGACGAGATCGGCAGCGCCGTCGGCCCCGTTCGTCTCGCCTGCCAGTCGACTGTCGCCCGACGATCGGTCCATCGATCGCACGTCAGGACCGGCCGGACTTCAGCCTGACTATTGGCGAATCGATCAGCTGTATCGCTGCTCCTTCCACGGATTCGCAGTTTGAGAATAACCGCGTCGCTCCCAGTAGCCCCGCTGGGACTCGGTGAGGAACTCGACGCCGTCGACCCACTTGGCTCCCTTGTAGGCGTACTTGTGTGGCGTCACCACTCGAAGCGGACCGCCGTGGTCCGCGGGCAGGGCCTCGCCGTCGAACGCCCACGCGAACAGGACCTCTTCGCGCATGCAATCCTCGAGTGGCAGGTCCGTGGTGTAGCCGTCCAGCCCGGAAAACATGACGTGGACGGCGTCGTCGTCGACGCCGGCCCGCTCGGCGATTTCGGGGAAGGAAACGCCGGTGAACGGACAGTCGAACTTGCTCCAGCCGGTCACGCAGTGGAAGTCCTGCTGTTGGGTGACCGACGGCAGCTCCCGGAACTCCGCCCACGAGAACGTCAGTTCCTCCTCGACCGCGCCGGTGACGGTGAACTCCCACGTCTCCGGGTCCCAGTCGGGCGTCCCGCTCTTCGAGAGGACCGGAAACTCGGTGGTCTCGCGCTGTCCCGGCGGCAGCCGCTCGTCGCCGAACTCCTGATAGAGATCCGTGACGTCGGTCGCGTCCATGTCCGTCCGTACGGTCGAACGGACGTAGATGTGACGCCATCGATCGCCGCGTTCGATAATAGTCGAGGGCGGTTCGGTACCCACCGATCGCCCCCTATCAAGGCGATATTCCCGGGACGGGACCGGGGGTAGAAACTGACCGAAACGGTCGCATCGCGGTCCCAACTCGGGGGTTTCCGTCGAAACCCTCGCCATCCCTTAGTACGGTCTCGCCGAGCGTACGATCGCATGGCGAGTGGACAACAGCTAACGGAACGAGAAATGACCGACACAGAACCGGAAGAGATGGGCGAGCAGGCGATGGGGCCGGCGTTCGTCGCGTCGGCCGCCTCGGTCGGGCTCGCGCTGTATTACTATTTCGTCCGCGGCGACCGCGAACTCGGGACGTTCGTCGGTCTCTGGCCCCCGACGATCCTCGCGTTCGCGAGTTACTTCAACCAGCGCAAAATGCGCCAGCAGTTGGAGACGCTGACCCAGCCCGGCACGACCCTGAAGAACGCGTTCGATTCGATGATGGGCAACCGCTGAGCGGATCGTCTCGACCCTCGAGTGCCGAGCCTGATATGGTCCCCTGGATGACAGTACCGGTGCGACCGCGACCGCGCTGCGATCCCACCGGGACAGCAAACCGTATGAGACGGTGCTATCGGACTACCGTTCGATCGCCGATCCTGCGTTTTCGGTTTTCGAGTCGGAACTGACGACGGCACTCGTTTCGGCTTCCTGATCGGTCGGTTCCGTCCGGTGTGGAGTCCCCGTCAAACCTAAATACCCCCTCGCCGAAAGCCGAATCAGATGCCGAAAGTAGAGATCACCATACCGGAGCACCTCGAGATGCAGATCGCCCAGATGGTCGAGCGCGGCGAGTTCGTCAACCGCGAGGAGGCGATCGAGGACCTCCTGTCGACGGGCATCAAGGCGTACAAGACCAGCGGCCCGTCGGACGAAGAGGAGGGCGCGACCGGCGGTACCGGCTTCGAAGACGACGGTATGATGGGCCACGACGACGAGTACGTCTTCTAACCTAGATACCGAACGCGAGCAGCGGGATTCCGAACGCGATCGCGACGCCGATCAGTGCGACGAGCGCACCGGTCAGCGCTTCGCCCGCCGAAAAGTCGCTCATCGGTGCGGTCGTCCGGTCGGCCGTGGGATCCCGATCGACGTCGGCTTCCGCGTCGTCCTCGGCTGTGGTGTCGCTGTCGTCCGTCATACTCGCGTATTCTCGGCTCGATCGCTTAAGGTCACCGACACGGGTCTC
This sequence comes from Natrinema saccharevitans, assembly GCF_001953745.1. Lineage (NCBI taxonomy): Archaea > Methanobacteriati > Methanobacteriota > Halobacteria > Halobacteriales > Natrialbaceae > Natrinema > Natrinema saccharevitans. The sequence continues at coordinate 1,799,506 of NZ_LWLN01000001.1, read as the reverse complement.
GAGCGGCCGCGCCGCCGACGGTTCGCCGCCGAACGGAATTCGCCCGATCCAGACCCCTTTACTATCCCGGGCGCGAACGATCCGGTAACGACCACATGACACTGACAAAACGCGTCATCCCGTGTATCGACGTGGATCTCGACGAGGACGGGAACCCGGCGGTCTACACCGGCGTCAACTTCGAGGACCTGCAATACACCGGCGACCCGGTCGAGATGGCCCGCGCCTACAACCGTGCGGGGGCAGACGAGTTCGTCTTCCTCGACATCACCGCCTCCGCGGACGGTCGGGAGACGATGCTGAACGTCGTCGAACGGGTCGCCGACGAGGTCTTCATTCCCCTCACCGTGGGCGGAGGGATCCGTACCACCGACGACATCAAGGAGACCCTGCGGGCCGGCGCGGACAAGGTCTCGATCACCACCGGGGCCTTAGAGCGCCCCGAACTCATCAACGAGGGCGCGCGGGCCTTCGGCAACCAGTGTATCGTCATCAGCGTCGACGCCAGACGGCGCTTCGACGAGCAGGGGGAACACTACGTCGAGATCGACGGCGAGTCCTGCTGGTTCGAGTGCACCAAGAAGGGCGGCCGCGAGGGGACCGGGATCGACGTCCTCGAGTGGGCCGCCGAGGCCGAGGCCCGCGGCGCGGGCGAACTCTTCGTCAACTCCATCGACAAGGACGGTACCAAGGACGGCTACGACCTCCCGCTGACGGAGGCGGTCTGTGACGCGGTCGATACGCCCGTGATCGCCTCGTCGGGCTGTGGCAGTCCCGAGGACATGTACGATGTCTTCACCGAGGCCGGTGCCGACGCCGGGCTCGCGGCCTCGATCTTCCACTTCGACGAGTACTCCATCGAGGAGACGAAGGCCTACCTCGACGAGCGCGGCGTTCCCGTCCGGCGCTGAGACCGTTCTCGCGCTCCGACCGCTCGCCGTCACGACTCCGGCGACTCCGGCGGTCTGGTCGGGCATCCAGTACGCTTATTCCGTCCCGGTCCTCCGTTCCGATAGTGAAATGGCGGTGTACGCGGTGTGGCAAACCGCACGCTGAAAACGACCCGCCCTGTGACGACTGTGGCCACAACGCCTTCGAGAAGGCGATCGTCCGGGTCGACGACACCGACGACGACCGCAACGGCGGCGACCGCGGCGGCAGCGAGCCGATCCCATCCGGAACCGTCGAGACCGGCCCGGACTACGTCTGGGCCTGCACGAACTGCGGCCGGGAACACGTCCGGAACACCCCGCCGTGTTCGCGCTGTGGCAACCCCGACCTCGAGCGGGTCGAGCGGACCTACGAGGACGTCGAGCGGGACCTCGAGACGCCGAGCTGGCTCGAGGTCGCCAAGCCCTACCTGCCGGTCTTCGCCGTCATCGGGATCGTCGTCGCGCTGTTCGCGACGGGAGTCGTCTCGCCGTCGATACTGCCAGGGATCGGCCCGCCCTCGCCGCCCGACGCGCCGGGTCAGGCCGACGAAGCGGCCGGGCTCGACCTCGAGGCGACCGAGTCCGCGGTCCACGACCGACTCGAGGCCGAGCGCACCGGCTCCGACACGCGGCGGTACGACGACGGGCTCGTCGCCTACGCGGAGTACTACAACCGGATGCTCGTGGCGGTCGAGTTCGGCGACGCGGAGCCCGACGCGCCCGACCCGGACGCCTTCGACCACGGCTGTGGCGACGCGCAGATCGTCACGGCGCAACTGACGAGCAGTAATCTGTCCGCCGGCCAGTACGGCGACGAGCGAGCGTTCGGGGACGCGATCGCCGAGGCGCTGCTCGCGGAGTACGGCGAGGACATGCGACGCGGGTTCGACGCCGAGGGCATCGACATCCACGTGGCACCGAACGACGACGTCTACGTCTTCTACTCGGCGTGTTGAGCCGGCCAGGAGAGCCGCGGCGGTCCGGGATTCGGATTCGAAGGTGAAAAACGATTTTTCGACGACGGGAGCGAGTCGAGATCCCTGCAACCGCCGTTGTTGTCCTTACGCGGCCGCCTCGAACGCGTCGCGGAACGCCGTCGCCTTCTCGCGGACGGTGACCGCCGCCTCCTCGAGTGTCTCGAGGGGGTCGGCTCCACCCTCGGTCTTGATCGTCAGGATCGGCTCGGTCTGGCCGCCCGACTGTTCGGGGTTGACGTCGTAGGTCGCCGCGCTCACGTCGTCGTGTTCGAGCAAGGCGCCCTTGAGTACGTTCATGAAGGTGTGATCCTCGCCGGCGATCTCGATCGAGAGTTCGTCGTCGGTACTCTCGGTAACCCGCAGTTCCATGCTGTATGGGTCCGACCGTCGGCCGCTTGTACCTTTCGAAGCGGCCGTTGTGCGGTCGGTCGCGTCTCCCGCGACGCGGCCTCGCGGCCGGGTTCGGCCGACGCAACGCCGGCGGTTCGCCGAAGGCAAACCACTATAGGTCCCCGTTCGAACCACGCGACATGGTTTCGGTTGCGGCCCTGTTGACGGTCCTCGTCGCCGCGACGCTGCTCGGGTCGGTCGCGATCGTCAGGCGACTCCACCGGCCGGCACGACGCTGGCGCGACAGTCTCCGATCGCGGTTCGTCCTCGGCGTGCCGTGGGGCTCGCTGCTCGTGATCGCCGTCGTTCTCGTTGTCTACCTGTTCGTTCAGGACGGGAGCACGGACTTCGACGATCCGGTGACGATCCCCTTCCGGACGTGGTCGTACTTCTACCCGCTGGGGATGGTCACGGCGTCGTTCTCCCACGCGGGGCCGAGTCACCTGCTCGGCAATCTGGCCGGGACGGTCGTCGTCGCACCGCTCGCCGAGTACGCCTGGGGCCACTACCCGACCGGCGGCGACGTGGCGACCGACGGCGATGCGGGACGGCTCCGCTCGCTGTACGGCAACCCGCGAGTCCGGGCGTTCGTCTGCTTTCCGCTGGCCGTCGTCGCGGTCGGACTGACGACGAGTCTGTTCGCGCTCGGCCCCGTGATCGGCTTCTCGGGCGTGGTCTTCGCCTTCGCCGGCTTCGCCGTCGTCCACTACCCGATCGCGACGATCGTCGCCACGCTCGGCGTGCAGGGTGCCGTCTTGCGCCTGTACTCCGCGCTGCAGGATCCGATCTACGTCTACACCGCCCAGCCCAGTCCCCCGTCGGCACCGTCGTGGGCCGGCATCGCGATCCAGGGCCACGCACTGGGCCTCTTCGTCGGGTTCGTCCTCGGGATCGTCTTGCTCGAGCGACGGGGACGACGCCCCGACCCGCTGCGGCTCTGGCTGGCCGTCCTCCTGTTCGGGTTCGCAAAGCGGCTGTGGGCGATCTACTGGTTCGGCGGCGAGAACACGTATCTCCTCTATCAGGGACCGGGGGTCGTCGTCGTGGCCGTCCTCGCGCTGGTCGTCACCCTCGCGGTGACCGCCTCCGAGCGGCCGGCGATCCCGCGACGGCTCGCGACGGGACTCCCCGGATCATCGGTGGGCGCTTCCGAGGGAGACAGCGACCGCGCGACCGATCGGCCGCTCGAGCTGGCCCGCACCGACGACGGCGACGAGCGCCCCGTCAGCGACCGCCTCGAGCGGGTTCGCGAACTCGTCGGCGGTACCCGGGACCAGGCGGCTGACGGCGGTTCGCTGGCGGCGCTGTCCCGAAAGCAGGTCGCGTTCCTCGCGGTGATCGGCGTCCTCGCGCTGTTGGCCGGCGTCGCCGTCCCCGCCAACTTCCTCGTCGTCGAGGACGCGAGCGCGACCACGGAGACCGCAGTACAGATCGAGGATTACACCGTCGAGTACGTCGAGGGCGTTCCCAACGGGCTCGTCTCGGGGATCGGGATCGAGGCCATCGAGAGCGACGAGGGCCTCGAGGCGAGCGGGGTGATCGTCGCCAGCGAGCGCCGCGAGGTGTGGCTCGAGGCGGTCAGCGCCCAGCGACTCTCCGTTACCGGCGAGGAGACCGTCTCCGTCGGCGGAGCCGGCTGGCGGGAAACCGTCCACGTCGAACGAACCGGCTGGGAACCGGTCGGCAACGACACCGTCTATCAGGTCTGGCTCCGGCCCGAGGGCGGGGACCGCCGGCTCGCCCACGAGTCCAACGAGTCGCGGGCCGAAGCCCGAATCGCCGGGCAGAACGTGACGCTCGGCTCCGAGGACGGCGAGTTCGTCCTCGAGGTGACCGGAGAGGGAACGACTCCCGCCACGACGACGGTCCCGGCCGCGAACGAGACGGTAACGGCGGGCGGGCTGATCTTCGAGCGAGAGAGCGAAACGATCTACGCGGCCGCCGACGGAACGCGGGTCGCCATCGCCAGCGAGGAGACGTACAACGGCTATTGACCGGTCCACCGCGCGGTGGCGCGCGCTGTCCCGCGGTGAACCCGAGGCCGAACGGAGTGAGGCCTCTCATAGGCGAACCGCGCGACGGCTTCGTGCGAGGGATGAGCGAACGCCAACGGCGTGAGCGTTAGCGCGGGACCTGCGGTCCCGCGAACCATCCGAACGGCGCTTCGCGCCGTGAGGAGAAATCGGTTGGGGAGGGCGTAGCTACTCCGTGTTGCCAGTTTGAGAATCGTTTCCGGTTCCGGGCTCGGTATTTGCCGCCCGATCGACGGTTCACCCCCTCTCGTGGCAGCGGTAATTGCAGTCGAAGCGACCGATTATGCTCGAGGCGACCACTCGATCCGGAAGACCTCGGCCTCGAGCGTCGCCTCGGCGTCGGTGTGGAATTCGAACCGGTTGGGGATCGGAAATTCGGCCCGGAACGCGTGGGTCACCTCGCCGCCGGCGTCGGCGGCGTAGGACTCGACGAACTCCTGGCTCCCCTCGTTGTGGATCGTATAGGAGACCGCGGCGATCTCGCTGGCCGCCTCGAGAAACTCCCTGTCGGCGTGGCGGTTGCCCCGCTGGGCACCGAATGGCGGGTTCGAGAGGACCGTCGCCTCGGTCGTCGCGAACGGATGCCGGCTCACGTCTCCCCGGAGCCACTCGATGGCTCGATCACTGTCGCCGGCGGCCCCCTCGCCCTCGAGTGCGGTCCGTTCGTTCTCCCGTGCCAGCGCGAGCGCGTCCGGATCGACGTCGATCCCCGCGACCCGCTCCGCGCCGGCCAGCGACGCCGCGATCGCGAGCATCCCGGTCCCGGTCCCCAGATCGATCACCCGCCGCTCGAGGTCGTCCTGCAGTCCGGCGAGATGGCAGAGGTGGGCGGCCAATTCCGCCGGCGTCAGGTACTGCTCGAGGGCCGGCGAGGGGTCGGCGAAGTCCGCGATCGACTCGAGCCGACGGGCGAGGGTCCGGCGTGAGGGGCCGGCCATTTACGCCGCGAGCGAGAGCGAGCCCTCGAGGTCGAACGCGAGCCCCTCCCGATCGGCGCGTTCGGCACAGGCCGCGAGCGCGGGCCGGACCTTCTCCGGGTCGGCGACGTCGCCGACGCTGACGGTCACCGTGCCGACGCCGAGGAAGGAGCCGGCGCGGACGTAGCCCCGGATCCGGTCGACCTCCTCCTGGGTCGCCAGCGAACAGTCCGCGTCGAAACGCGCCTCGACGGTCAACTCCGCGGGGACCATCCCTTCGTCGGTCAAGTCGGCCTTGAGGTCTCGGAGGTACTCGGGAGCGGTCGACTCGAGGGCCGCAGCCTCGAGGGCGACGGGGGTCGCGTCGGCGGGCTGACAGCGTTCGATCGCGGGGTCGGGAGACGTCGTACTCATCGCTCACGAATACATGGCTTGCATACAAAAAGTTTGTTGAATACGCAGTAGTAATACACAGCCGCGGGCCGGTCCGGTATCGTCCCGGTGTGACGACGGCTGCGGACTCCGCCTCGAGCGGACAGACGCCTCAACGTTTCCGTTTCGCGAGAGGTTCGAATAGAGTTAAGGCCGAGCCGTGAAAGTATCAGACATGGACGACTGTCCGCGGTGTGGGGGAGCGATCGAGGAACTCTCGCTCGGCGACGCGTCCACGGTCACGTGTCCCCACTGTGGGTTCGCCGACGTTCCCGTCGAACACCAGCCGGTCGGCGAGGAGTCCGAGTCCTGGCGGGACGCGTTCAACCGCTTTTACGAGGAGTAGCGACTCGAGTCGAGACTACGCGATCGCGTCGCCGAAAAATCGAACGCCGAGTCCGGCGCTATTCGTTCGCGGCCGCCGCTTCCGCTTCCTCGTCGTCGCTGCCGCCGTCGTGATCGACGTCCTCGTCGGAGCGGGCCGCGACCAGGCCACCGCGAGCGACGCTGTACAGCGGTTCGTTCGCGTGGGTCACGCCGCTGATCGAGAACGGAATGTTCGCCTCCTCGAGGTGGTCTTTGAACAGGGCCTCGAAGCCGCTCGGGCTGGAGGTACCGCCGGTGACGACGACGGGGACGTCCAGTCCCTCCTCGACGTCTTCCTCGTCGACTTCCTTGACGATGTTCTCGATGACGTAGTCCAGCAGGTTCTCGTAGTAGATCGAGAGCGCCCCCTCGACGCCGCCCACGTCGGTCGTGAAGTCGAGTTCGAAGTCGTCTTCCTTGATCGAGGTGACCTTGTCGACGGGCGTGCCCGTCGCGCGGGCCGCCTGCTCGTCGACCCAGTCGCCACCGCGGGCCACCGAGAACTTCATGACCGGGACCGCGTAGTAGGCCAGGCAGACGTTCGTCATCCCGGCACCGAACGAGATCCCGAGGCCGGTGAAGTTGTTGTCCGCGAGTTCGGAGTAGATGACGGACATCCCCTCGTTGATGGGCTCGGCGTCGTAACCCATGTCGTCGAGGAACGACTCGATCGTCTTCTGGTGGTACAGCGTCGAGAGGTCGGAATCGATCGGATCCGCGGGCGTCGAGAAGTAAAGCTTCTCGTCCGGATACGCGGGCTCGCCGACGACCTGCTCGATGATGAGTTTCATCATCGGGATCGCGCTCTGCTCGTCGTTCGAGAGGATCCCGTGTTTCATCGGCCGACGAGTCTCCTTGTTGAAGATGTTCGCGAAGTTCAGGGCGTCGTCGCCGACGACGTAGACCTTGTCGTCCTTGCGAATGTGCAGTACTTCGCTTCGCGAGAGCATCTGCTCGGCCATGTCCGAGTACTCGATCTCGACGAAGGAGTTACGCTGTTGCACGAAAACCGTGTCGTTCCCATCCTGTTGTGCCGACAGGATGTTCATCGTACCGACGTCCAGGCCTTTGGCCATGTGTGGGCAAGGCCACCGACGGATTATAAATCTATGTGCATTAATTCCTCTCTTTACCGTTTCCGAAGTAAGAATTAATTACTGTCGTTCGGTCGCGTTAATCCCGTTTTACCAGCGAACGAACCCGATTCAGGAAGCCTGCGAAGGGTTTTCTGACGCGCTCGGTGGCGCTTTCCTCGTCGGCCGTTGCGAGTTCCTCCGCGCGTTGCTGTTCGCGCAGTTCCTTGAGCTTCGCCGTCTGGTCGTCGACCGTCGAACTCGAGGTGGTCTGTTTCGTCTCGCCGCCTTTCAGTCCCTTGAGGCCGGCTACCTGCTGGTCGACGCCCGAGGAGCGGGTCGTCGTCGTGCCGGCGTCGGTATCGACGCTGACCTCGTCGAAGTCGTCGCTCGAGAAGCTCAGTCGCTTGTGTTCGGTCTTCTCGACGCCGCCCCACGAGAGTTCGACGCCTTCCATCGCGTCGTCGATGTCCTGCTTGACCTGGTCGTCGGTCAGTTCGGGTTCGTCGTCGGTGTCTTCCTCGACCGCGACGGCCTCGGCCTGCTGTGCCATATCGAGGTAGTGGGCGATCAGGGCCGCCCCGGTCGAGGCGGTGATCGCCGCCAGCCCGACGGCGTAGGTGGCGATGATCGAGACGGTGTAGTCGTTGCCGTACCCGTTCCAGTCGCCGGGATAGGCCACGAGGAAGCCGACGGTCGCGGCGATCGTCACGGCGACGCCGGCGATCGACGCGTACTGCATCCGCCGTTCCGACGGCAACAGGACGACGATACCGAGCATCGTCACGGGCAGTGCCGACATCGCGAGCGCGTACGCCGGGCCGACCCACGCGAAGTAACCTGCGGTGCGGGCGTCGTAGGTGTTCCCCCACAAAAAAAGCAGCAGTCCGACGAGCGCGAGCGCGATCCCGCCCAGGAATAATCCGAACCCGACGTAGACGTCGGTCCGGTCTTCCGGTTCACCGATGTATCGACGATAGAGGTCGAAGAGATAGCCGTCTGTGGCCTGTTCCGCTGCCATTACCCCCCCTGTTTACGCTCCAGTACTATGACTGTTGGGACGGAAAACGAAGTCGATCTGGCTGCTGTCCCGGTAGATCTGCCGATACAACGCCTCTCGAGGGCATAACGATTGGATACACGCCGATACATGTATACTGTATTGGTTGTATCCATAGTTTGATATCCAAGCCGACAGCAGAGAGGTCTATCGAGAGTAATGACTGATGCAGAGCGAACCGTTCTCGTCGCGGACACCGACGCCGACGCGGTCGCCGAGTACCGCTCGTGGCTCACGGGGGAGTACCGGGTCGAGACGACGACTGATGGGACCGACGCGCTCGCGCGACTCGAGGCCGTCGATGTAGCCCTGATCGGACGGGGCCTGCGAACGGCCGATGGAACCGTCGTCGCGCGAGCCGTCGAGCGCAGGGGTGAGGGATACGCGATGGCGGTACTTCGCGGGGACGACGAGTCCGAACGCGACCGCACGGCAGCCGTCGCACTCACCGAACCGGTTTCGAACGCCGCGCTGTGCGAGACCGTCGATCGACTACTGCGTCGCGTCCGATACGACGAACTGATGGACGAATGCGCGGCTCTCGCGGCCGGCGACGCTCCCGAGGATACCGGGACCGGCATCGACCGAGACGTGTCGGAAGCGGACCGCCTCGAGGAACTGCTCGCGGCGGTCGACGCGTTGCGCGACGGCTTCGACGGCGAGGACTTCCGGGCCGCGTTCGGGACCTGCACGTACGGCGAGTCCGCTCGCGCCGAGGGGGTCCGCGAGCGGTCGTAACCGATGTGAGAAAAGCGTCGGCGTTATACGTTCGTGGGCGCAAGCAGTGCTAATGAGTCAGGAGTCGGAGTACACTGACGGGGACCTCCGGAACACCGGAATGCAGCTCAAGCACGACCGGGAGTGGGACTACGAACTCGAGACGATCGTCGACGCGATCGAGGAGCGAGACGCCACGAAGGTCGGCCTGCAGTTCCCCGAAGGACTGAAGCGTCGAGGCCCGTCCGTCGCCGACGACCTCCGGGAACTGGCCGACGACGACGTGACGTTCATGCTCTCGGGCCAGCCCTGTTACGGTGCCTGCGATCTCGACACCTATCTGATGAAACGCACCGACGTGTTCGTTCACTTCGGCCACTCGCCGATGAAGGACACGGACAAGGTGATCTACGTGCCGCTGTTCTCGAACGTCGAGGTGACGCCGATCATGGAGGACGCCCTCGACACGCTCGAGTCGCCCGAGGAGACCGAAGACGTCGGCCTCGTGACGACCGCCCAGCACATGAACCGCTACGAGGAGATGGCCGCGTTCCTGGAGGACCGTGGCTACGAGGTCCACAGCCGCCGCGGCGACGAGCGGCTAACTCACGAGGGGCAGGTGCTGGGCTGCAACTACGCGAGCGCGGACGTGCCCGCGGACCAGGTCCTTTACGTTGGCGGCGGCAAGTTCCACCCGCTGGGGCTGGCGATGGAGTATCCCGACAAGCACGTCGTCATCGCCGATCCCGTCAACAACGTCGTCACCGTCGCCGACACGGAGAAGTTCATGAAACAGCGCTACGGTGCCGTCCACCGCGCGATGGACGCCGAGAAATGGGGCGTCATCTTCTGTACCAAGATCGGCCAGGGTCGCTGGGAACAGGCCCAGGAGATCCTCGAGGACAACGACGACGCCTACCTCATCACGATGGACGAAGTGACGCCGGACCGCCTGCGGAACTTCGACATGGACGCGTTCGTCAACACCGGCTGTCCGCGGATCACGACCGACGACGGGCCGCAGTTCCACAAACCGATGCTCACGCCCGGCGAGTACGAGATCGCGGTCGGCAACAAGCCCCTGGACGAACTCTCCTTCGACACGTTCCACGGCACCTGGTAACGCTTTCCCGTCCCGCTCTCCCGTACGGCGTCGACGCGCCTCGGGCTCCTCTGACTATCTCCCTTCCCAAACATTCGTTTCGATAGTTTCGAAATATCTTGCTACGTTCTCGCTCAAATAACAGCTTTGTGTAGGACCTCCATCAAACTAGCCATACTCACGTACTGATTCCAAATCAGTCTGGAAGAGCCCGTTTGCACGTTGGTCTCCGACCGGTAGTCGACGAGTAACTCTGCCTCGAGCGGATCCGCGGCCGCCGTTCGCGACGATCGCTTCGCCGTCCTCGCCGACGACCGTCGACGAACCGTCTGCCGGCTCGTTCGCGATCGATCCCCGGCTGGAATCGGGAAAGACGATCTTGCGCGCGAGTTCGCGGCGGTAACCGACGATAAACGCCCCGTCGACGTCTCGACCGACGACCACCGGCGGGCGCTCGTCGAATCCACCACGACCTGCTTCCGCGGCTGACGGACGCGGTGCTGCTCGAGGCGGTCGGCAACGGCGTTCGGGTCTCCGACGAGCGGCCGCTGGACGTCGCCGAGTTCACCGAAGCGCTCTCGGGGTCGAACCCGATCCGATAGCGGCCGCTCCCTCGGCCGAGACGACAACACTTACCGGGTCGCTGCCCGCACCCTCGAGTATGATCGAGAGCGACTGGGACGACTGGCTCGTTCGCGACGTCGCGGAGGCCGACCCAGACGGCGTGGCGATCTGGTATCTCGGCTGTAACGGCTTCGTTCTGAAAGGCAGCGAGGGAACGACGGTCTTCATCGATCCCTACCTCGGCCTTGGCGATCCGCCGCGGACGATCCGGATGATTCCGGTCCCGTTCGACCCCGCGGACGTCGCGGCCGCCGACGCCGTCCTCGCGACCCACGAACACACGGATCACGTTCACGGGCCGAGCCAGGCCCCGGTCCTCGAGACAACGGGTGCGACCTTCTACGGACCCGACGACAGCGTCGCCGTCGCCCGCGAGGAAGAGGCCTGGACGGACGAGTGGGCCGTTTCGGACGAGCAATTGACCGAGGTCACAGAGGATGACACGCTCGAGATCGGCGAGTTTACCGTCCACGTCGAGGTCGCCAACGACCCCGACGCGACCCACCCCGTGAGCTACGTGATCGACCACGACGCGGGCACGTTCTTCCACGGCGGCGATACGAAACCCACCGACGAGTTCGAACGCCTCGGCGACGAGTACGAGATCGACCTCGCGGCGCTCGCCTTCGGCACGGTCGGGCGGATCCCGGACAAGCAGACGCGCGAGCCGAAGCGGACCCGCTGGTACAACGACGAAAACCAGCTCATCGAATGCGCCGCCGCCATCGACGCCGATCGGCTGCTCCCGAGCCACTGGGACATGTGGAAGGGGCTGACCGCCGACCCGACGACGCTGCACCACCACGCGCGGAGCTTCGACTCCCCGCAGGACCTCGAGATCGTCGAGATCGGTGACCGCGTCGACCTCTAAGCGCCGGCGGAACCGACCGTCGGCCCGTCCGCACGTTTTATAATAATGGTATAGTAACGTTGGTCCCATATGAGTAGCACCGCCGATACGGACGACGTGATCGAGGTCAGTGCTGACGGTGTAACCGTCCGGAAGACGTTCGCAGCGGACGAGTTCCCCGTCCCCGCGATCCGGTTCGAGATCGAATCGAACCGCGACGAGCCGATCACGTTCCAACTCTCCGAGGACATCCCCGAATCGTTCCCGATGGACAAAGTCGGGTTCCACCCCGACTACCACAGCGACGACTGGACCGCCTATCAGGACCACCACGTCGAGTTCACGGCCACCCTCGAGCCCGACGAAACGCTCCTGACAGTCTATGGTATCCAACTCGAGGACGAGAGCCGCGCGACGGCGTTTCTCGGGGAGCCCACGATCGTCGATCTCAGCACCCACGACAACGACGACGCCGCGGCCGACGAGGTCGACGACGAAGTCATCGGCAACATCGTCTCGGAGGACCGAAATCAGGCCGTCAAAGACATGATATCCGGCGAGTCCGACTCGATGCCGGGACTCGAAGACGAGGACGACGAGACGACCACAGCAGCCGCCGAAACCGACACCGAACCCGCCGACGACGAGGATCCGGCCGACGATTCGGCGGGGCTGGACCTCGACCTCGAGAACGTCGACCCCGAGCCGGACGCGGCCGCCGCGGACGACGACGAGGACGAGACGGAGGACACGCCGGATATCGATCTCGGCTTCGACGACGAGGAGATCCCCGAGCCCGACGACGGGACGGCTGTGGACGACGATTCCGGCCTCTCAATCGGGGCCGACGACGACGGCGGAATCGAGATCGAGACCGATGACGACCCCGAGATCGACGTCGAGATAGACGAAGACGACGCGGCGGCGGACGAGCCGGACGAGCCCAGCGTCGACCTCGATCTCGGCGACGGGACCGACGAATCGAGTTCCGCGAACGACGGGGCTGCGACCGAAGCGGCTACCGAAACCGACGACGACACGGCCGACGACTCCGGGATCGACCTCGACATCGACGACGACACGGCCGACGAGTTCGATTCCGACGACACGGCAGATGAGGCCGATGCCGAACTGTCCGAACCCGACGAGACGTCGGGTGACGACGTCGACGCAGCCACGACGGACGCCGAGGAAGCCGACGATGCGCTCGAGGCGTCGACGGAATCCGACGCGAAAGCGGACACCGAAGCGGCCGACGACGACTTCGTCACTGAGCCCGGCGACGACGCTGAATCCCAGCCCGAACCCGGGGTCGAATCCGAACCGGCAGCCGACGAGCCCGACGTGACGGCCGACACCGAGGACGAGCCGCCGGTCGACGACGCCGCCGCGACGGCCGACGCGGCCCCGAACCCGGCACCCGAGTTCACCGGCTCCGTCGCCACCCGACTCGCAACCGAGATCCGCGAGGGCACCGTCGACGACGACGACCTCGAGGCGATCCGGGTCGAACTCGACGTCGAGCCCACCGGTGCCGAGGTCGCGAAGATCGATCACCTCCAGTCCCGCGTCGAGGAAGTGGCCGCCTACACCGACGCCCTCGAGACGTTCCTCGAGGAGAACGGGACGGGGGCACAGCTCATCGAGGACCTCCAGTCCGATCTCGAAGCGCTGGAAGCCGAGATCGAGTCGGTCGACGACCGACTCGAGGGGACGACCACGCAGGTCGACGAGGTCGCCGCGGACGTCGACGATCTCAGCGACTGGAACAGCGACCTCCAGTCGGAGCTGACCGCCGTCGAGGACGACGTCGAGGACCTCGAGGCCGGCCTCGCGGACGTGGAAGCCGATGTCGAGTCGGTCGACGACGAGGTCGAGACGGTCGCGGACGATCTCGAAGCCGTGGAAGCCGATGTCGACTCCGTCGAGGACGACGTGGAATCCGTCGAAGACGATGTCGACGATCTTGGAGACGACGTTGACGAGGTCGAGGCTGACGTCGAGTCCGTCGAAGACGACGTCGAGGACCTCGAGGACGACATCGAGACGGTCGAGAGCGATCTCGAGGCGGTGCGCGCGGACGTGACCGATATTCAGGAGTGGCGCGACCAGCTCGGGTCGATGTTCTCGGACTGACGGCGTCGAATCGCGCGGGAAACACAACTCGTTTATCCGTCGCCGGTCGACAGTCGCTCGATGGGCGAGACGATACCGATCGCTGTGCCGCGAAAGGGACGACCGCTCGAGTCGGTACTCGACCGGCTGGCCGACCGGCTCGACGTCCCCGCCCTCGCGGACGATATCACGTCGACGCTTCGCCACGAAAAGGCGCTCACGAAGGGGACGATCGACCCCGACGAGGAGGACGTTTACCATCGTCTCGCCGCCTACAGCGCCGTCGACGATCCGACCGCGCCCGAGTACACGCTCTTGCGCGACGATCGCGCCGGTAAGCCCCGCCGGATCGTCTTCGACAGCGTCACGATCCCTTTGACCGACGTCGAGGGCGCACCCGACGGTGCGGCGATCCAGCTCGTGGGTCGCGAGGAGCCGTTTCGCTCTCTGCGGACCCACGAGTTCGCCCTCGGGTTCGACAGTGCCGATCTGGTTCTCGAGGAGGTCGTCGAACTCCGCCCGGAGCCGCTGAACCGGATCGCCGACGTCAACGCTCGAATTAACCCCTCGGATACCGACGTACAGGTCGTCACCGGGATGGGCGACACCGTCTATCACACGCTGCTCGCGACGCCCCAGGTCGCGCCCTCGAACGGCTCGCTCGACGGGGACTTCCTCGAGCGCTACGAGGGCCCGCTCTGTATCGAACCGCGGTACGAACGGCTCGTTCAGGCAGTGCTGGGAACGCGGGCACTCGAGGGGATCGAGTTTCGCTACCCCGAGGAGGGCCGCGAGGAAGAGGCCGCCATCGCCGAGACGGGCCTCGGCGTCTACCTGACCGTGACCGGCTCGACCGCACGCGATCACGGCCTCCTGCTCGGCGAGCAACTGTTCCCCAGCGAGACCGTGTTGCTCGAAAACACCGCGGAGACGACCGAAACGGTCGAATTCGTCCGGTCGCTGTTGGACGGCGGCGACCTCGAGACGGAACTCACCGTGGGTCGATAAGACGGGTTTCCGTCACCGTTCCCGGCCCCGACCGGAGATTGCTCGAGCCGTCACCACACCCAACAGTCTCGGTTCGGTGTGGACCGCCTGTTCGGCCCGTGAGCGGGTCGTCAGTTCGATCGAGATGACACCGAGTTGGTATAGCTGTATATAGTTTATGTGGAGGTTGCCAGACACGCATCTTGAGTCGGATCGTAGTAAATCCACTCAGGGAAGTGGGGACTCGAGCGAAAACGGGTACTGGTCTATCCGTCGCGACTGCCGGGTCGGCCCCTCCGAAACGGCAGTAGCCGCTCGCAGTCGCTCCGTCACCGTGTAGATACTGCCGAGGTACGTCTCTCGAACCCGATCCCCCCAGTTGTGGGTGTAAGTGTCGATCACGTCGCCGGCGACGTCGCCCCGAAGGTACTGGACGGTCCCGCGATCGCCGGTCCGGTCCCGCAGATGGGTGGTGAAGAAGTGCCGGAAGTAATGTGGCGTCACGTTCTCCGTCGTTCCGCCGCCGGTGCGGTACCAGCCCCGTTCTCGAGCGTGTTTCTCGACGATATAGCGGACGTCCGACGGCGTGAGCTGTTGGCCCCAGGAATCGCGCGTGTCGAGAAAGAGCGGCCGTGCCGGCGAGACCGCGTCCGGCCGGATCGCCAGCCACTCGCAGAGCACCCGGCGAAGTTCCTCGTCGACGGGGACGACCGTCTCGCGCTTTCGCTTGTTCGAAGCCGTCCGCTCCTCGCCGTTGACCGTGGTGTCGCGGGCCGACTCCGACGACACGAACAGCGACGACGGTCGCTGCTCGAGGCCGACTCGCGAGATCCACTCGAGGGCGATTCCGGGCGTCTCGAGGTGGAGGTCCCGCAGGTCGAGGTTGCACAGTTCGCCGACACGCATCCCGGTCTTCAAGAGCGTGACGACGACGGCCCGCTCGAGCGGATGGGCAATCTCGGCGACGAACGATCGCATTTCGGCGACCGAGACGTCCCGACGAGAGGGGTTCGTCTCGATCGACTCGGACAACTCCTCCGTGACCAGTGCCATCGGGTTGTCCTCGAAGACGTCGACACGGGCCATGTACTGGTAAAACCGGTTGAGATAGGAGGCGTAGGTCGCGATCGTACTGGACTCGAACGCGCCGCGCAGCGAGTGGATCCAGGCCATACACTCCCGACCGCCCCGGCGCGCCGATCGCATCGATATCGAACCGCTCAGCGAGAAAGGACTCGAACCGTCGCAACACCCGCTCGTAGGCTTCAGGGTGCGCTCGCTCTTGCCGTGGTACCGTTGGTCGTCGAGGAAGTACGCGATTGGGTCCGTCACGTCCCCCGGTGCGTCGGGCGCGGGTTCGGTCGCCATCGCCACCACCCTCGACGACGGCGTACCCGCCGTGGCGGCCGCTGTATCGAATCCGGGTGTCCGCTTGCAACTCCTCGAGGATCTCGTCTCAGACACGACTCGATGTCGTCGGCGACCGCCTCGAGCAACTCGTCCCAGGGGTACGTGTCGGATTGCAGCAATTCGAGGGCCCGCATCTCGAGGCCGTTACCCCAGGGGTCAGAGCTGAGAAACCTGGTTGCGATTCCGATGTCTTTGCCGCTGACCTCTGGAGTCGATCCGACCCTCGAGTAATATTATTTGTGTATCCATTACCATTCACTGTCCGCTAGTAGTCCCATATATACAACTAAGTTCCAAAGATCGGCGCTTTGACGGTAATGGACGCACAAATAAACATCCTTATTTGTGAATGTGGGATAGATTGAAGTGACAGCGATTCGATCTCGAGCGTATGGCAGACGACGATCGAACTGCAGTGAAAACGTACGTTCCACGATACCAAAAGGAGGAATGGGCCGACCACGCCGACGAACTCGACATGAGTCAAAGTGAATTCGTCCGGACGATGGTGCAAGCGGGTCGGCGCGATTTCGATGTTCCGTCGTCAAATGCTATCGATACCGGGACGGAAGCAGGGGACCAAACCCGAACACGGACGGATACCGACGATCTGCAGGAACGGGTCCTCGCAGCGATCGACCGGGAAGCGGTCCTCGACTGGGACGAGTTAGTAGATGAGCTGATCGACGATATCGAGAACGAAGTCGATACTGCATTAGGCGAGCTTCAGGACAAAAATCACATCCGGTACAGCGGGCGGGATGGCGGTTACGTTCGGGTTAAAAATGACTGACAGGTCCGAATCGATCGAATATTTCCTCGAGGATATCGAACACCACGGTCGTAACGACCGGACCGCGGCGGCCTATCGGCGCGTCCTCTTCGAATTCGATGATTTTCTCGACGAGCGGTTCGGCAAAGCACCGGCTGAGGCGAGTTACAGGGACTGTATGTCCTTCACACACGACCTGCGTTCGGAATACGCCGAAAGCACCGTTGCGAGCTATGCGTCGTACTTGAACCGGTTCTACGGCTATCTCGTACGGGTTGGACGACACGATGAGAACCCGATGGAGCTTGTACTGGAGGAGATGTCCGAATCGATCGAATCGAACCCCTCCCGTCGGGACGTTTCGCTCGAGGAGATGCGTAATTTCGTCGCAACTATCCATCATCCGCTTCATCGAGCGATCATACTAACGATGTTGAAAACGGGGATACGATCCGGCGAACTCTGCAACATCGACCTGATCGATTTGCATCTCGATCACGAGGCGAGATCATGGAACCCACGGGCACAGATCAGTGATGAATCGAACTCACTGTATATCTCCGCTGAACACACGTACGCCGAAGAATCCGGGGGAATAGTCCGGACTGAATCAAATAAACGTAAACGAGAAACGATCATTCCGATCGACTCCGAACTCGAAACTGCGCTAGTTCGATGGCTTGCAATCCGACCGGAGGCGATGTCTCGGAGTGAGCCGCTGTTCGTCGGAACCGTCGAACGGTGGGGAAAGCGACTCACAATCGATACGGTCCATCATATCGTCGAACAGTATACGAGAGACTACGGCTGGTTCCGCACCGGTGGTGGTGCAGCAGAAAACGTGACACCGCACTATTTTCGGCACTTCTTCACCACCCATCTGCGGGACCGGACCGGTGACCGTGGGGTAGTTAAATATCTACGCGGGGACGTGGCAAGTGACATAATCGACACCTACACCCACAACTGGGGGGATCGGGTTCGCGAAACGTATCTCGATCGAATTTATTCGCTCACGGACCATCGCTGAATAGTCGGAAGATAGACGTCAGGTAACCGGACTCGAGAGTAAATAAATCGATCTCCGAACGATCGATCGACCGAGACTGTAGTCACGATGCTGTGGTCGGCCCTGAAAGCGCTCTTCGAAGAAATATCGCAACTGGAGTGATGTTCTCTATCGTATAGTAGCCGCTGAAACGAGTTACACACTGATCGCAACGCTGTCGTGCGATCGGTGTATGAATCGTTTTAATTGGAAGTACCGTTGGTTGTTTTGAGAAAGACAACCGTTTTCTCGCCCTATCGTCTCGAATATGGCGGGCAGTCGAGAGTTGAATTCGGTTTTTCCAGTTTCCCTTCGTCTCGAGAAAGAGGGCGTTCGTCTGGTCGGGTCAGGACGGATCTCGATCCATGCATTCCTATGAAGGCGTATTACAACTATCTATCTTATTATATTACTTTATTTATATTACTACATGGTGCATTAAATAGTATTACCGGTGGTTAGACGGCACCACGACGATTATTCAAATGGTATAAATCGAATACCGCTATATGGATCTAACGAAGGGTAAGATACACGGTTGGAGAGCGTTCGTATTCACCAGTCAATTGGATCTGCACCAGCAAATCAACTGCGTGCCAAAGCGAGTACAGGAGACACGCGAACGCGAAGTAGAGGAACGCAGGCCAAAATTCTTCGAGTCGTCTCGTGCCATGCGTTCTTCCCGGGATGGAGTTTCCGGTCGGTTTCGTCGGTCGCGATCCCGTCGACGGCCTCTCCGAGCGTCGCCGACGTGGCTCCGAGTTGTTCGACCATCTGGTCGTCGAGAGCCGCCGCTTCAAGCTCCGTCGTGTCGAGGAGTTGATTCAACAATCCGATCCATTAGATAAGCGCAGCGACCTCCTCGGGGTTCTCCTCGATGGCCTCGACGGTGGCCTCGTCCGCTTCCTCGTCGCCGGTGAGAGTCGAGTCCGTCATTCGATCACCTCAGAGAAGCCCCCGTGCCGTCAGCCAATAGGACTCGTTGTACGCCAGCTTCGCCCAGTGGATGAACTGCGAGGGCTCGCGGACCACCGACTCCTCTCCGTAGCCGAATTTGACGAACGTCGCTTCCTCGAGTCCCGCCTCCACGAAACACAGCGTCTTACCGTCGTACCTGGCTGTGGGTGTGTGTCCCCGGGCTTCGCTCGCAAGTCGGTCGGCGACGACGCCGGCTTGATAGTGAGCGGCACTGCCGGCTTTACTCGTTTGGACGTCCGTCGCATCTCCCAACGCGTAGACGTCGTCGGCTCGGGTAACTTCCAGTGTGTGCTGGTCTACTTCAATCCACTCCTCCCCGAGGTCTGATTGGCTGATCAGGTCGTCGCCGGCGTGTGGAGGGATTCCGACGGAGAGGTCGTGCTCGAGCGTCCGGTCGTCCGTCGTCGTGACCGTCTCCGCGCCGACGGATTCGACTTCGAACGGCGTTTCGAGATTGATCTCACGGTCGTCGAATACGGGTGTGACCCAGTCAGCGATCGCCTGTTTGGCGCGTGCGGATTCGAGCGGATAGGTGTACGTGATCTCGATATCCTCGCGATAGCCCCGTTTTCTAAACCACTCGTCGGCGATGAAGACGAACTCGATCGGCGCCGCTGGACACATCTGCGGCATCCCGATAGTGCTCGACACGATGTGTCCCTCGGTGAAGCTGGCGAGTTCCTCGCGCAGCGCCTCGGCGCCGGACGCACTGTAGAAGTGGTAGCCGTTGTCGGCGAGCCCGTCGATCGACTCCGGATCAAGTGTTGCTCCGTTGCGACGACGAGTTTGTCGTAGCGTAGTGGTTCGTTCCGTTCCTCACAGACCACTTGGTGAGCGTCGGTCTCGATGTCGGTAACCGCGATCAGTCTGGAGGTTTACACGCTGATCGAGCAGTTCCTGATGGGGACGTCGACTATCGGCCGGATCCTTCCGATTGAACGCCACGTACAGGAATATTGGCTTGTACACGTGCTCGGGACTGTCGGTGACGAGCGTCACCTCGGCGTCTCCAGCGTCGATTTCGCCTCGCAATTTGTCAGCGAGTCGATTGGCGACGACGGTGCCGCCGGTTCCGCCTCCGACGACGATGCGGGTGGGTCGAGTACTCATTATCGTCCATACCTCGATCGAATTCCGTCGAGGACTCGAGCGGCCCGATCACCGCGGGGAACTAGTAACTCTCGTATCATTAGAACACCGTTGTACATGGCACGCGAGGGCAAATGATGCGGGTGTTATTCTCACTGTTCACCCGCCCTGGGGAGCGCTGCGTTATTCGAGACCGTTGGGGCGGAACCACCAGTCCAGCCACTCGTAGTTCTTCTCACCAATTCGTGCGAGTCGTTTCTCGGCAGTCGCGACATCGGACGGCGATTCGAGCAGGACTCGGTCGTCGAAATTCGCGTTGTTCGGCCAGTCTACCGGGAGCCACATCGCTCTCGTCGGACGCTTGAAGAGCCCCTTCGACCGGAGGATCTTGTCGATGTTTTGGCCGATCTCTATGGGATACTCGAGTTCGAGTCGAATCACGCCGTCCGGGTCGACGACGTAGGCCCACCGGCCAGTGTGCGACGCCATCTCGAGGTGGAGCACTCCGAGCCGAGTCGCCATTTCGTCCCCCTCGTCGGCGACGACGGATATCTCAATTCGCACGTCGAGTTCGTCTGCGACCGCTTGATGTGGGAGTGGGCGCGGGCGACCGAGAGTCCGATCAGGTTCACCTTTCCGCGGGACGTTTGGACGGTGAGGCCTGGGAACTATGGACCCAACGTTGGTAGTGCTTGGCAGACTACGTTCACGTATGCCGAAATCGGAGCCATTCGAAGTCCACACTGACCGATACGAAGGATGGTTCGACGAACACGACGACGTCTACCAGTCCGAGTTGGCTGCGTTGGATCGGTTCGTGCCAGCGACCGGACGCGGAATCGAGATCGGCGTCGGGAGCGCGCGGTTTGCCGCACCGCTTGAAATCGACGTCGGGATCGACCCCGCCGAAGCGATGTTGGAACATGCCCGCGAGCGGGGAATCAACGTGGTCAGAGGTGTCGGTGAGCATCTCCCATTCCCGGACGATACCTTCGACACTGCGCTGATCGTGACGACGATTTGCTTCGTCGACGACATTCCCAGAACGTTGGCCGAAGCCGACCGAATCCTCTCGCAGTCAGGGCACCTCGTGATCGGCTACATCGACAAGGACAGCCCGGTCGGTCGGCTCTATCAGGAAAAGAAAGAGCAGAATCCGTTCTACAGGGAGGCGACGTTCGTCTCGACCGAAGAACTCCTCGAGGCGCTCGAAGCGACCGGGTTTACAGACTTTGAGTTCGTACAAACGATCTACCACTGGCTCGATGAGGGAGACGGTATCGAGCCGATTGAAGACGGCTATGGCGACGGGTCGTTCGTGGGGCTCAAAGCCAGCCGATAGCGACTTCGGCTCCCTGTCAGCGTGGGTACCTTGGCGAAAACGAACTCCGTACGACTCCGGTATCCTTCAGAAAGCAAGTCGTGAATCGGCTCGAGGTCAAGTGGTTCGAGACGCCAAAGTCGTCTGATCATCCCGGAAATAGAGGATTTTCGTACGACACAGCCATCGGTACACCTGTTCGACCGCGAGAGTTGGATGCTTCGTACGAGAGAACAGGTCGTATCGTAGACCGGCAACTATCCTACCTGCAGTAGGGAAGCCTCGCCGTCGCCGGGCGTAGCCCGGCTGCCTGAGGGATCTCGGATAACCCTCCGTTTACGGCGAGAAGGATGTCACTTGTTCTTTCCGAGATGGAGGTTCCGATCGGTCTCATACCGGTCTTGCCACCGATAGAGAAGACAGTTTGGTACGATCGATGGCTCGAAGAGACCAGTTGAGAGTGTCTGGCTACCCTACTACGAATAATTCAATATATGCCAATATGGTGGCTCCGAGTTGAAGTTTTTCTCACCTAGCATGATGCGCCGGTATATGCATGTGATATGGGTGTTTTGATTCGTCAAAGTACATTTTCTATTTGACACTAGTTTTCGTTCCGGCGTTTATCCGGGTATTATTTTCCGTGGTCCTCGCCGAGGAGTACCTCTCGCTGGAAAAAGTACGTCTCTGGCGTCGGATTCAACATCGATCGACAGCCGTTACGCATCCGGTCGTGAGTGCTTCGTCACGACACTCCTGCGAGGTGGGCGAACAGCCGTCGGTTTCGGGGTCGTCTCCGTGATCGTGTAACTCGACGAGCGACTCCAGTTCTCGAAGTTGAGTAGCGATTTCAGTTCCCTGCTCGGTCAGTGAGTACGTCGTCGTCGGAGGGGTCGTATCTGCGACTACCCGCTCGACGAGGCCGTGACACCGAAGCTCTTTGAGCCGCTGAGATAGCATCGGTGCGGTCAAGCCGTCAAGTTCGCGTTGAATCGCGTTGAACCCCTGAGGCCCTTCTGACAGGAGACGAAGGATGTGCAGCGTCCACTTCGGCCCGAGAATGTCCTGTAATCCGTGCCATTTTGCCTGCCACTGCTCGCGCTCGCTCATTACCGTAGTATCAGCCGCTATAGCGAGATATACGTTCGGCCTCTCTCCCACTCCAGGTGGTTTCGATACGCTAACCACGTTTATGTCTAATTACTGAGTAGTATAAGAGCCAGCAAGCCATATAGTAAAATGCGATGGACGACCACACAGACAGCAAGACGGTATCGATTATTCAGCCAGCAACCGAAGAGTACACACGACGGACGGTTACCGTCGATTTCCTCTATCTGGACAACGAATCCTGCGACCGATGTATGGGGACTGAAGATGCACTCGAAGCGGCGCTTGAGCGGATCGAACCAATTCTCGATGCGCTAGCTGTCGGGATTACTGTCAGGGATATCCACGTCTCGACGCTAGAGGCTGCTGAAGCGACGCAACTCGCCGTGTCACCGACGATCCGTATCAATGGCCGGGACATCCAGCCCGACTATATTGAAAATACCTGCGAATCGTGTGGAGGCCTCTGTGAGTGTGAGGGTGATGTCGATTGTCGCCTCTGGCAGTACCGCGGTGAGGAATACTCGACGGCACCTGTCGGACTCCTTGTCGAGTCGTTAGTGCAAGCTATTGCGCCGAATGGGATGCAATCCAGTGAATCACGCGAGAGCCGAGCCTATCAGCTTTCGTCGAACGTCCGGGAATTCTTCGAAGGGGCGGGCAGCGACGAATCGGACTGTGGGTGTGGTTGCTAAGCTACGATTCGTTTGAACGTGTTTTGACGTCGTCTCGGCCGACGTGTCGCGGACGATAATTCATCTGGAGTTTTTCGACGTCGTCAAAGAGGTCATCAGTGCTCCCTCCTCGAGTGAGTTGAATCGAATAACGGGAATCATCGACCGGCAGTTTCATTTCATGCAGTCCCTCGCAAATGTATCGGATCAATCGAAGCCGAATGCATTGAGACAGCCAGTCTCAACTCCTGTGCGGAGCAGTCCGAGTGAAATATCGATTTCCCCGCCCACGCGATCGGATGTCGAAACTCGTCATCCTCCGGTTGCAGACGCGCTAACTGTCTTCGTCGCTCGAGTCCCCGTCGTCGGCCTCCCGGAACCACTGCCCGACGGTCCGCTGGCGCTTGCGTGCCCGCAGTCGCTCCTGGAGCCGTTCCTCGAGGTCGGCCTGTAACTCGAGGCCCCGTTCGGCGTCGATGTCGTGGGCGGTCGCGGCCCGGCCAAGCAGCGAGGCCGAACTCGCGGTGTCGGCGGTGACGCTGGCGAGGGACCGGCGGCGCTGGAAGATCGTCGCCTGGTGGAGGACGGCCTGGACCCGGTAGTAGGGGACGACCTTCGTGGTGCGCCGCCAGAAGCCGGTCCGGGTGAGGAAGTACCGGTCGTCGACCTGGTAGCCCCGACTGGACCACTTCAGGTGGGCGGCAGGCGGGACGAGGACGGCGAGTGCGGCCAGCAGGTACCACCGACCGAGGACTCCCGTGTATCGGGCCACCAGCGCCGCGATCCCGACGCCGGCGGCGACGACGAGCAGGTACCGGACCGCGTACCGCTCGCGCGCACGGCGAGGCGGCGACTCGAGGGCGACCGGACCGAAGGGTTCGATCGCGCGTGCGAGTGCGGCCACCCGGTCGGCGTCGGCCAGCGGAATCGCGGACTCGGTCCCTCGGGAGTCGGACTGGCCGGGCGCGTAGCCGGCCGTCTCGACGCTGAGGGCGGCGTAGCCGAACCAACGGAAGGGGACCGACCGAGAGATCGTCAGCGTCTGGACCTTCTCGAGCGGGATCGTCCCGCTGTAGCGCTGCAAGAGCCCGCGCTCGTAGTAGAGTTCGTCGCCGGCGCGGGTGAGCCGGAACCCGTAGTACCGGGTGAACGTAAGCACCGCGCTGACGACCCAGGCGGCAAGTAGGAACAGGAAGAGGCCCCACGCGAGGGCGAACAGGCCCGTTTCGGGGCCCGGCAGCCAGCCGATGCGATCCCCGGGTAGCAGCGTCGCGGGATCGAACCCGCTGGCAAAGGACAGCGCGATACCGCCGAGTAGACTCGCCCCGGGGTCGATGGTAAAGACGCTCAGGATCACGAGTTCTCGTGGTCGGATCTCGAACAGGAGTTCGTCGTCCGCGGGGCCGGGGTCGGCCGCCGTAGTTCGGTCGCCCGCCTCGAGATCGTCGTCGTCCGGGTCGTCCCTGCTCGCCCCGCTCCGGAGTTGTCGCCTGAGCCGGTGAGCCTCGTCTTCGGCGACGTACTCGAGGCTGACTTCGGTTTGGCCGCCGCCGGCGGTCTCGATGTGGACGGCGGCGATACCGAGGACGCGACCGAGGACGTTCTGTCTGATGTCGACGTTCTGGACTCGACCGAGCGGGAGTTCGCGGTCCCGACGCGCGAGAACGCCGGAAGTGACGTCGAACGTGTCGTCGGTCAGATCGTACCGGAACCGCTGGTAGTAGGCGAACTCGTAGACGATCCCGGCGACGATCCCGATCGCGACGAGGCCGAATATCGACAGCAGATCCATCCCGTTTCCGCCGGGCGAGACGACCACCCCGACGACGAAAAACAGGAAGCCGGTGTTGATACTCCGCGACAGCGAGCGGACGGCGATCGACGCGGGATGCAGCGATCTCATACGGCGTCTTCACCCTCGCTCTCGATCGCGAGCCCCCGAAGCGACTCCTGGAGCGAGTCCGCACGGGCTGGCGTCAACCCGGGGATCGTGACGTCCGAACTCCGGGAGCCGGCCGTGTACACCACGACCGTCGCGAGCCCGGTCGTCCGCTCGAGCGGGGAGCGGCGGGAGTCGACGTGTTGGACCCGGACGTAGGGGACGACGGTCCTGACGCGCGTAAAGACGCCGCGCTCGATGTAGAGGTCGTCGTCCCGGAGTTCGAACCGCCAGACGCCGTAGCGGAGCCAGGCGACGACGACCCGGAGGACGGCGAGAACGACGGCGACTGCGACGGCGGCCGGCACGAGGACCTCCGGCGCACTCGCCCAGAGATCGGTCCGGGTGAGCCCGATCGCTGCACCGACGACGATCCCACCGAAGATCGCGGCCCGAACCAGCGCGAGGGCCAGCCAGACGACCCGCACTCGCGGCGTGAGCCGTTCCATACGTATCGTGAGGGGACGACCCGATTAAAACATGGGAAAGCAGCTGCGGGTCGCAGGGACTGAGAGCCTCGGCGAGATTCGTCGGCGAAATTGCCGCCCACGATCCGGCAGTCGTCGCCGAGTTGACGCGGCGACGACCGTCCCCGAGTAGGAGGGGCCTGATTTCGACGGGGACAACTATTTGTTACTTGTTATCATACGACGACCAATGAGAGACGATCGCACCGAACTCGAGGCGAACGCGCTCAGTTCGGCCGTGGACGGACTGTCGGTCGATGAGGTGTTTCGCCTGCTCGCGTCCCCGATCGCTCGAGCAACGATCGTCTACTGCCACCAGCAGCCACAGCCAACGCTCGAGGAACTCGCGGACGTGGTCGCCGGCGTGACCGCCAGCGATGAGGGGACGATCGCGTCGCCGGCCGACCGCGACCGGATCAGAGTCCGGCTCTACCACGAGACGCTGCCGCGACTCGAGGACATGGAACTGCTCGCGTTCGAGCGGAAATCCGGCGACGTCACCGAGACGGCGATTCCGGAGTCGATCCTCGACTGCCTGCGGGCCGTCGAGTGACCGCGATGCGATCGCTCCGAGACGCCTTCGAGGCGGTTGATCGACGGCACAAGACCCTCGAGATACACAGCGACGACGAGTCGGTCGTGACGGCGCTCCGTCGGGGGTTCGAAACGCGGACCGTCGACGTAACGCGTCGTCCACTGGGACTGCTCGACGGGGCCGGCTTCGTGATCGTCCGAGACGCCGACGGCGCGTTTCGGGGCGCGCTGGGACTCGAGGGGTTCGAGGCGATCCTCTCACCGACGGCCCACCCACCGTGGGAGTTGGTCGACGCCGAACCCGACCCCGCTCACCTGTTCGACTTCCTCGAGAACACGCTGTTCGCGTCCGCGACCCGCGGCCAGTTGCTCGCGACCTCCCGCGAGATCGAAGAGCGGGCGTGGCGGGCCGGTGCCGGCCGGCTGTACGCGGGCTTCCAGCGACCGGCGGCGCTTCGGACTCAGGCGGCGGTGTACGAGCGATTCGGTGCCTGCAAGTCGATCGACGTGACGGCGTTTCTGGCGGGAGAGTGGTCGACCCCGCTCGAGGGCGTCTCGGTCGTCACCGGGACCGGCGGCGAACTCGGCGCGTTCTGGTTCGTCGTCTTCGACGGCGGCGAGGACGGAAGGCATTGCGGTGCCCTGATCGCCGAAGAACGCGATCCGGACGAGTACGCCGGGTTCTGGACGTTCGAGCCGTCGATCGTCCGCGAACTGAGCGACTACCTCGAGACGATCGACGACGCGTAGGGACGGAAGTCGGAGAGACGCCAGTCGGAGTCAGTGGGTCGCGGTTCGGACGTCGCCGACGCGATAGAGGTCCTCCTGCAGTCCGTCGCCGTCACAATCCTCGTTGGGGCACTCGTAGTGCCAGCCGTCCTGGGTCGCCGACCCCTCCTGGAATCGCTCCCCGCATACCTCACAGAGGAGCTGTCCGTCGCCGCACGTATCGCGGTGTAACTCGAGGGCGAGTTCGGTCTGGAACGACTGATTACAGTTTCGACAGGTGTGCATATTTCGTCTGACGCGAGCCTCCGCAAAAACTGCTTGGGTTTTTTATTCCGGCGGATACGGCAGTGATTCGGGCTCGCTGTCCCGATTTGGGGACGACGGGTCGGGAAGAAAGAACGGTCGGAATCCGTGTTTACGCGACCGCGAGTTGTCTCTCGCGTGGTAGCTCGACGGTTCGACCGTCGCTGTCGAACGACGAGCGGTATTCTAGTCGATTACCCTGATTGATAAGTGATCGCCGGATGAACGGGCCAACGATGGAACCGATCGAGATCGGCGCACGGATCGTGGCCGGGTTCGTTCTCATCGCGTTGAACGCCTTCTTCGTCGCGATCGAGTTCGGGTTGACGCGTGCCCGACAGTATCCCGAGTCCGAGTTCGACACGCCCGGGCTACGGCTGGCGTGGGAGATGACCGACGACCTCGAGTTCTACCTGACGACCTGTCAGGTCTGGATCTCCGGGACGAGCATCGCGCTCGGGATCGTCGCCGAGCCGGGGCTGGCGGCGTTGTTCGAGCCGCTGTTTGCGAACACGGCGCTGGCGTCCGCGGGCGCGGGCTCGATCCTCGGATTCCTGCTCATCAACCTCGTCCACCTCACGCACGGCGAGCAGACGCCGACGTATCTCGGCGTCGAACGCTCGAAGCAGGTCTGTCGGTACGGCGCGCGGCCGCTGTACTGGTTCGCCAAAGCGATCGCCCCGCTGATCCACTTCGGTGACTGGGTCGCCAAGGCGACGCTGGGACTGTTCGGCATCGAGATGACCCAGGCGTGGACCGAGGCCGAAGAGGAGGTCATCGAGACGCGGGCCGACCTCCGGAACCGGCTCGACTCCGTCCTCGAGGAGGGCGATCTCCCGGCCGACCGTCGCGAGGAGGTGATGAACGCGTTCAACATCGGCGAGCAGTCGATCCGGGAGGTGATGGTCGATCCCGATGAGATCGTCGCCCTGTCGACGACCGCAGCACCCGCGGAGAACTTCCGGAAGATGGAGGAACGGCCGCAGACCCGGTATCCGCTCGTCGGCGACGAGTTGACCGACTTCCGCGGAATCGTCTACACGCCGGTCTTCGTCCGGCACCGCGAGGAATTGGCCGACGGCGACGTCGACTTCGAGGAACTGGCCGCGCCGCCGATGACGCTCTCGCCCGACACCGACGTCAGCGACGCGATCGACCAGTTCCAGACCGAAAACCAGGAACTCGCCCTGGTCATCGAGGACGGCGAGGTCGTCGGGCTGGTCACCGTCACCGACCTGCTCGAGGCCGTGATGGGCGACATCGAGGACCCGCTGGACGAGGCGAATCTCGAGTCGGTCGATCGCTGACCCGCGACTGCACGCGGTCGTTTTTTCCGCGTCGCTATCGAAACGACCGCCGTGTACGACGACATCCTCGTGCCGACCGACGGAAGCGACTCGAGCGCGGCGGCGGTCGACGAGGCCGTCTCGATCGCCGACGGAGCGGGAGCGACGGTTCACTTCTTGCACGTCGTCGACGCGGGAACCGAGATGGCCGGGGCCGGCGAGGGGGCGCTGGCTCCGGAATTGACGCGGACGCTCGAGGACGAGGCCGAATCGGCCCTCGACGCCGCCGCCGAACGAGCCGAGAGCGCGGGCATCGCGTACGATCGACGCATACGTGAGGGAATTCCGCACGAGGCAATCGCGACCGAAACCGCGGAAGTCGAAGCCGACCTCGTCGTCATGGGCGCGAGCGGGCGCTCGGGCGTGAAAGAACGACTCCTCGGGAGTACGACCGATCGCGTGGTTCGAACGGTCGACGCGTCGGTACTGATCGCGCGGCCCTGAGAGGGATCGGGGCCGCCGATCGAAAACGAGATCCCGTGCCGTCTCAGTCGTCCTGACCCAGGATACCGCGCTCGGCCATCTTGCGGGGGTCGAGGACCTCGTCGGCCTCTTCCTCGTCGAGGTAGCCCTTCTCGAGGACGACCTCGCGGACGGTCTTGTCCTCCTTGAGCGCGGTCTTTGCGACCTCGCTGGCCTTGTCGTAGCCGATGTGGACGTTCAGCGAGGTGGCCATCGCCATCGACTGCTCGACGCGCTCTTCGCAGTAGGCCTCGTTGGCCTCGAGTTCGCGGACGAACCGCTCGGCGAAGACCTGACTCGCGTTCGAAATGAGTTCGGCGGACTCGAGGAAGTTGTGGGCCAGCACGGGCTTGTAGAGGTTCAGGTCGATCTGGCCCTCGGCCGCGCCGGCGGAGACGGCGGCGTCGTTGCCGACGACCTGCTTGTGGACCTGGTTGACGGCCTCGGCGACGACCGGGTTGATCTTGCCGGGCATGATCGAGGAGCCGGGCTGGTTCTCCGGCTGTTCGATCTCGCCGAGCCCGTTACGGGGACCCGAGGCGAGCAGGCGAAGGTCGTTGGCGATCTTGTTCAGCGAGCCCGCAACCGTCCGGAGCGCGCCGTGGGCCTCGCTCATCGCGTCGTGGGCGGCCTGGGCCTCGAAGTGGTTGTCGGCCTCGCGGAACTGAACGCCGGTCTCCTTCGTGATGTACTCGGCGGCGCGGCCGGGGAACTCCTCGTGCGTGTTGAGGCCGGTCCCGGTCGCGGTCCCGCCCAGCGCGAGTTCGCCGAGGTGGTCGCGGACCTGGTCGACTCGTGCGAGTCCCTTCTCGACCTGGGTGCGGTAGCCCGAGAACTCCTGGCCGAGCGTGACCGGTGTCGCGTCCTGCAGGTGCGTGCGACCGGTCTTGATCACGTCGTCGAACTCCTCTTCCTTCTGCTCGAGCGCCTCGCGGAGGGTGTCCAGTGCCGGGATGACGTCTTTCTCGACGGCCTCGAGGGAGGCGACGTGCATCGCGGTCGGGATGACGTCGTTCGAGGACTGGCCGTAGTTGACGTGGTCGTTGGGGTGGACGACGCGGTCGCCGATCTCCGAGCCCATGATCTCGGCGGCGCGGTTGGCGATGACCTCGTTGGCGTTCATGTTCGAGGACGTGCCGGAGCCGGTCTGGAAGACGTCGACCGGGAACTGGTCGTCGTGTTCGCCGGCGATGACCTCGTCGGCGGCCTCGATGATCGCCTCGGCGACGTCGTCGTCGACGAGTCCGAGGTCGCGGTTGGCCTGCGCGGCGGCCTTCTTGACGACGCCGAGCCCGCGGATGAACCGCCGGCTGAACGTGATCCCCGAGATGGGGAAGTTCTGAATCGCGCGTTGGGTCTGTGCCCCCCAGTAGGCGTCGGCCGGAACCTGCATCTCGCCGAGACTGTCCTCCTCGAGTCGGTAATCGTCTCCGTCTGCCATACGCGAGGGGTCGGCTCGAGTCACGTAAAATCCACCGAAAGCCCGAGATCGTCCGTGCGGGCGCGCTCGCGCAGTGCCGACTGGAGCCGTTCCCGGCCGGTATCGTGGATCTCGCGGGCCGTCTCGAGGTCGATGTCGTAGATCGTCGGGGACCCCCACGCAAAGGTGCGCGAACTGGCGGTATCGACGGCCAACGACGCGAGCCCGAGCCGTCGCTGGAAGACCGAGCGCCGCGTCGCGACCGTCTGGATCCGGTAGTAGGGGATCACGGTCGTCCGGCGCTTCCAGAACCCGCTGCGGATCACGAGGTGTTCGTCGCCGACGACGTAGCCGAGGTTGGCGTACTTGAGGTAGGCGGCGGGCGGTACGGCGAGGAAAACGATCGCCGTGAGATACCAGCGGTCGAACGTCGAGACCTGCGCGAGGCCGAACGCGACGGCGACGATCACGGCCGCGACGATGGCGTACCGGCCGAGATACCGGCGGCGAGCCAGCGTCGGCGGACTGCGGAAGTCGGGCGACTCGGCACCGGTGAGGTTCTCGGCGAACCGGTAGACGCGGTCCCGCTTCGCCATCGGGACCGCCGACTGGCTGCCGCCGCCGCTGTCTGGGCCGTAGCCCGCCGTCTCGACCCAGAGGCCGGCGTAGCCGACCAGCCGCTGGAGCGGGTTCTCGGTGACCGTGACCGACTGGACCTTCTCGGCTGGGATCGAGCCGCTGTAGCGCTGGACCAGCCCGCGCTCGTAGACGAAGTCCTCGCCCGCGCGGCCGAGCCGGAACCCGTGGTAGTTCGCGACGGTGTAGATCGCGCTCGAGACGTAGGTGAAAAGCGACCACTGGACGGCGGTGACCGCGGCCAACACCAGCAGCGGGCCGACCGCCGCGCCCTCGAGCGTCGCCGGCCCGCCGAAGGGGCGAGCGGCGTCGACGACGAACGCGGGCACGAGCCCCGACCCGGAGTCGGCACCGCCGAGGAAGACGAGTATCGCGATCGGAAAGACCGCCGCGCCCCACCGGAACGAGGTCACCGCGTAGAGCAGGAGTTCCCGGGTCTCGAGGTCGAACAGCAGCGTCGGGGCGGCATCGCCTCGGGAGCGGTCCTCGCGCGTTCGTTCGGGCGCGGTCGGCTCGTCGGTGGACGGGATCGATTCGTTAGACGCCGGCCGATCGGACTCGGGGTCGGCGGTCCTCTCTCCGGTGGCGGCCGTCAATCGGCGAATTTCCGACCGGACCCGCTCTGCCTCGTCCTCGCTGACGAACCGGAGCGTCGCTTCGGTGTCGCCGCCGCCGGCGGTCTCGATCGAGACGACCGCGAGGCCGACGACCCGCTGGAAGAGCCCCTGTGAGATATCGACGTTCTGGACCCGCCGGTAGGGGATCTCGCGGGACCGGCGCGAGAACACCCCCGAGGAGACGTCGAACGTACTCGCGGTGACTTCGTAGGTAAACCGGTAGTAGTACGCGATTCCGTAGCCGACGCCGGCGACGAGACCGATCGGGACCAACGCCAGTAGCGGACCGGTATCGACGTCGAGGACGCTGGATCCCAGCCCCACGAGCAAGACCGGGACCGAGAAGCCGGTCGCGCCGTGCTGGAGCGCCAGCGTCACGGCGCTGAGAGGGTGTAAGCGGTTCATGTCAGACGGCGTCTTCGCCCTCGCTCTCGACGGCCAGTTCGCGGAGGGTCTCCTGCAGGCTCCGGGCCCGGTCCGGCGTCAGCCCCGGAATCCGAACGTCGGCGTTCCGGGAACCGGCGGTATAGACCACGACGCTCGAGAGACCGAGCGCCCGCTCGACGGGGCCGAACTGGGTGTCGACGTGCTGGACACGGACGAACGGAACGGCGGTCTCGACGAACGTGACGACCCCGCGCTCGAGGTAGAGGGCGTCGTCCTGCAGTTCGAACCGCCAGACCTGATAGCGGCGGACGGCGTAGCCGACGGCGAGAAGCAGCGCGACGGCGACGGCGGCTGCGATCGCGAGCGCCGGGACGGTGACTCGCCACCGATCGAGGGCGACGAGGGCGACGGCGAGGACGACCGCCGCGATCGCGCCGCGGGCGATCCAGATGAGCCTGATGCGGGGATGAAGCGTCTCCATGTCCGATTCGTGTCAACCCTGATGGATAAAGCTACGGTTCCAACGGGGGCGGCGACCGTCGGGGCCAGCGACGGACGAACGGATGGGAGCGTCGTACGGATCGCCGGCAGTCAGTTCCGGTGCGACCGCGAACCGTCCTGCGATCGGTCCGGTAACCAGTGACAGCCGAGCGGATCAGTCGTCGGCGGGGACCGTCAGGACCGGCACCGACGACGCCCGACGGACGCGGTCATGCGGACGATCGACAGCGCGTCGACTCGAGCGCCGTGTCGGGCGGCTTCCGCGACCGCGACCCGCCCGACCGCAGCGGGCGTCTCACCGTCGACCGCGGTCGCTCGAGGCGATCGGGACGCTCCCGGAAACCAGTGGGAGAAATGCAGGGGTTCGACGGACGCGGGTGGACCGCGAGCGACCGATCGGTCTATTCGGCCTCGAGGTCGTCGTACGCCTCGGGGGTGTACGTCGACAGTTCGAGGGCGTGGATGTCGGTGGTCATGTGATCGCCCAGCGCGTCGTAGACCTCCTGGTGTTGCTGGACGAGCGGGAGGCCGTCGAAAACGGGCGAGACGACCGTCGCGGCGAGGTGGTCCTCGTCGCCTTCGTCCCGCGCGTGGGTGACCGTGGCGTCGGCGTCCTCGAGGTTCGATTCGATGAGTTCCTCGACGTCGGCTGGCTTCATGGGTGGGAATTGGTCGCTCGCGGCAAAAGCGCCGCGGTCGCGATCGGCGGCGCGGCCGATTTAGAACGGCACGTCGTCGGGTACGTCGCGTCCCGACGATCCACCGGCCATCCCGTCGAACCCGGTGCTGACGTCGACGTAGTCGATCGCGTCGATCTCGGCCGGCAGTCGCTGCTGGATCGCCTGGGTCGTCATCGAACTGACGCCGCAGCCGCTACAGGCTCCTGTCAGGGCGATCGAGACACGTCCCGCCTCGAGGTCGACCTCGGTGATCGCGGACTCGCCGCCGTGGGCCTCGATCTGGGGAAAGTTCCGGCGGAGGAACAGCGCCACGTCTTCGCGGACGGCGTCGGCTGGGGACTGGGCCGATTCGGACTCGCTCATGGGTGAGCCAAGGGACCGGAACGGTATATACTGTCGGCCGAATCGATTCTCCCCGAGATCGGGGTCGAACGATCGCGACCCGTCCCCGGGACCGCGAACCGTCCGAGCGACGATGACGGCGACTTTATGATCGCTCGCGACGCCGTCCCCGCTATGTCACTGGCAGCCGAGACGCGACGGGCGGTCGATCGCCGTCCGTTCCTCCGGACCGCCCTGCGGGCCGGCGTCGTCAACTACACCGCCGCGGCCCGCTCGCTCCCGATCGACGGCGAGCCCGACGCGGTCGCCACGGCGCTGCGCCGGTACGCCGACGAGTTGCCCGCCTACGAGACCGACTCTCGCTCCGCTCGCGTGCGGATGGAAAGCGGCGTCGGACGGCTCGAGGACGGGGCCGACCGCGACGACGCGCTCGTGACCGTCGGCGGCGCGGCATTCGGCCCCTGCGACGGCGGGTCGACCGCCATCGTCGCGACCGGCGAGGTCGACGCGGCCGCCGCGGCGGCCGTCCTCGAGCGGCTCGGGGTCGAGGGGACCTCGCCGGACGCCGCGGCCGTCGCCGACGGAACGCTGGTCCTCGTCGTCGATCGACGCGCAGGGGCGACGGCGTTGCGGACGGTCGAAAACGCGCTCGAGAACGCCGTCGTCCGCGACGGCGACGACCCGGACTGACGGACGGGGAACGGAATTCAGTCCGCGCTGCTGTCGTAGGCGTCGCCGAAGTCCCACTCGCGACGGAGAAGTTCTTCGACCCCGTGTTCGAGGATGACCTCGCCGGGGATCGTCGCCCTGTAGTGGGTGGAGAGCCCGTCACTGTCCCGCTCCGAACGCGCTCGTTTCTCGACGAGCCCGACCTCGCGGAGCTTGCCGAGGTGGTAGTGGAGCGTACTTTCGTCGACGTCGATCATCGAATCCAGCTCCGTGGGCGTCAGCTCGTCCGTGTGAGCGAGTCGATAGAGGATCTCGAACCGGTTTCGGTTCCCGACCGCGGCCTGCATCTCGAGGTACTCCTCGAGGGAGCGGACGCTTCGCTCCGGGAGGAGGTCCGTCGGATCGGCGTTGCTTCCCATCGTATCGGCACCCACTCGCTTCTGTTGCTTAATTTTTGGTCGGTCCGCATCTGCCGAAAACGGCCGCCTTTATTTCACTCGCCGTCCGCATCGAACGCCGGTCGGACCGGAACCGGTCCGCGCGTCTCGGCCGCTCTGCGATCCCGAGCAACCGCCGCGTTCGCGGTGCATCACACCGTTTAACTGTCGTCCGGGGGAAGTGAGCCCAATGACCCTGCACGTGACGAACACGTTGACGGGCGAGAAAGAGCCGTTCGAGCCACAGGATCCGGAGAACGTCTTGCTCTACTACTGTGGCCTGACGGTCTCGGACCCGCCACACTTGGGCCACGCCCGCTCGTGGGTCCACGTCGACGTCATGCACCGCTGGCTCGAGCAGCTCGGCTACGACGTGCGTCACGTCGAGAACTTCACCGACGTCAACGAGAAGATCGTCGCTCGCGTCGGCGAGGACGACCTGGGCGGGAGCGAAGGCGAGGTCGCCGAGAGCTACGTTCGGCGGACGATCGAGGACATGCGCTCGCTGAACCTCCTGCGGGCGGAGGTCTACCCGCGCGTCTCCGAACACGTCCCCGAGATCGTCGACCTCGTCGAGACGCTGATCGAGAAGGGCTACGCCTACGAGTCCAACGGCTCGGTCTACTTCGACGTGACGAGCTTCGAGGAGTACGGCAAGCTCTCGAACCAGGAACTGACGGAGATCGAGTCACAGGGCGACCCCGACGAGCGCTCGGAGAAGCGCCACCCCGCGGACTTCGCGCTCTGGAAGGCCGGCGGCGTCGATCCCGACGCCGTCGAAGAACACCGTCACGAGGGCGTCGACCACGGCGGCGACCCGCCGAAGGGCCTGACCTGGGACTCCCCGTGGGGCGAGGGCCGGCCCGGCTGGCACATCGAGTGTTCGGTTATGAGCATGACCCATCTCGACGAGACGCTGGACATCCACGTCGGCGGCCGCGATCTGGTCTTTCCCCACCACGAGAACGAGATCGCCCAGTCCGAGGCCGCAACCGGCAAGCAGTTCGCCAACTACTGGCTCCACTGCGAACTGTTCCAGATGGACGAGGAGAAGATGTCCTCGAGTCTGGGCAACTTCGTCACGGTCGAGGAGGCGGTCGACCGCTGGGGGACGAACGTCGTGCGTACCTTCCTGACCGCCGGCTCCTACAACAGCCAGCAGCTCTACTCCGACGAGACGATCGCCGAGGCCGAGGAGCGCTGGGACCAGCTCGAGCGGGCCTACGAGGCCGCCGTCGAAACGATCGACTCCCCCGCGGTGAGTTCGAAAGCCGAGGACCCGACGCTGCGCGAGGCGGTCGACGACGCCCGGAAGGCCTTCAGAACCGCGATGAACGACGACTTCAACACCCGGGAGGCCCAGTCCGCGCTGCTGTCGGTCGCGACGGCGATCAACCGCCACCTCGAGGACGCGAGCGACGACTCCGACTACCGCGGGCTCCGCCGGGCCGTCGAGGCGCTCGAGGAACTGGGCGACGTCCTCGGGCTCTCCTTCGACGGCTCGACGACCGGCTCGGCCGAACTCGCCGGCGACGTGATCGAACTCGTCCTCGAGATCCGCGAGCGGGAACGCGAGGCGGGCAACTACGAGCGCGCCGACGAACTCCGCGACGAACTCGCGGCGCTGGGAATCGAGGTACAGGATTCGGACGACGGCCCGACCTATCGGCTCCCCGACGACGGGTAAGCCACGGGCACGAACCGCTCCGTTCTCGGGCCAGTCGGCAACACCGCTCAAGTAGGTCGCGGCCCATCGGGCGGTATGGGTGATCCAAGCACGGATGCGCTGGTCGCGGCCGGATTCGAC
Source organism: Natrinema saccharevitans (assembly GCF_001953745.1). Lineage (NCBI taxonomy): Archaea > Methanobacteriati > Methanobacteriota > Halobacteria > Halobacteriales > Natrialbaceae > Natrinema > Natrinema saccharevitans. The sequence continues at coordinate 1,763,253 of NZ_LWLN01000001.1, read as the reverse complement.
GCGTTACCCGCACGCGTCGCGATCCTCGACGCGTCGGGGACGATCGTCGACACGAACGAGCCCTGGGAGTCGTTCGGCGACGAGCAGGGGTTGGCCCGGACTGCGGGCGGCGTCGGGAGTAACTACCTCGCGGTCTGTGAGGCGAGCGACGATCCCGACGCGACCGAGACCGCGCGCGGGATCCGCGAGATCGCCGCCGGCGACAGCGAGTCGTTCCACCTCGAGTACCCCTGCCACACGCCGGGCGAGGACGGCTGGTACCTGTTAGACGCCAGGTCGTACGACTACGCCGGCGAGCGGTACGTCCTCGTCATGCACGTCGACATCACCGAGCGCAAACTCCTCGAGCGGCGGACGCAGGAACAGGCCGACCGGATGGAGTCGTTCGCCAAACTGCTCTCACACGACCTCCGGAACCCGCTTTCGGTCGCGCTGGCGCACACGGAGATGCTCGAACTGGACGACGGCGTCGACCTCGGTGACGACGGCGACGAGAACCCGTTGCGCGCCTCACTCGAGCGCATGGAGGAGATCATCGACGAGGCGCTGCTTCTCACGACGATCGACGCGGTCGAGGAGACCGAACTCCTGGCGCTCTCGCGGGCCGTCGAGACCGCCTGGACCACCGTCCGAACGGACGGCGCGAGCGTCGCCGTCGTCGACGACGTCGCGATCCGGGCCGATTCGTCGCTGCTTACCCACCTCTTCGAGAACCTGTTTCGAAACGCTGTCGAACACGGTTCGACAAGTCTTGCTTCGCGCGCTCAGCAGGACGCCGTCGAGCCATGCTCGACGAACCCTGACTCGCAAACTCGTCAGGCCGCCGTCGAACACGGGGGAGACGGCCCCCGTATCGAGATCGGGACCCTCGAGTCGGCGTCCAGCGGCGAGAGCACCGGCCCAGCGGAGTCGATCGAAGGCGAGCTCGAGGCCGCCGACTGGTCGGTCGAGGCGGCCGACTACGACGGCTTCTACGTCGAAGACGACGGCCCCGGAATCCCGCCCGACGAGCGCGAGCGAGTCTTCGAGAGCGGCTACTCGAGCGCCGGCGGGTCGGGCTTCGGGCTGGCGATCGTCAGCGACGTCGTCGACGCCCACGGCTGGTCGATCTCGGTCGCGTCGGGACGAAACGGCGGCGCTCGGTTCGAGGTACGCGGCGTCACCGTGCTCGACCGATAACCGGGGTCAGAACCCGACCGCGGTCGCGATCGAGACGCCGCTGGCGAGCGCACCGAGCAGATAGCCCACGATCGCCCCGCCGTTCAACAGCGGGAGGCCGGCGTGGGCCCGTCCCTCGATCACCATGTACATGAGGACGAGCAGGCCGGCGATCGTCCCCAGCGACGCGCCGAGGGCCGCAAGGTTCAACGCGATCCCCGACACCGCGATCGCCCCGGCCTCGAGGAACGACGCCGCGCTGGCGACCAGCACCGTCGGGATGACGGCGTCGCCCAGCCCGATGAAGAAGGCGTCGCGCTCGAGGACGTCGTCGTCCGGGCTCGCCCCGTCGTCGGTCGTGGCCGCCCCATCGTCGTTCTCGGCCGCTCCGTCGCCGCTCTCGGCCGTGGCCGTCACGTCGTCGCCCGCGTCCTCGCGTTCGGCGACCGGCCGGCCGCCGTCGGCGGCGCTTTCGTCCTCGAGGGCGTCTTCGGCGCTGCCGGCCGCGAGATAGGAGTAAGAGAGCGTCGTCGGCACGACGAGGACGACCGGAATCTTGAGGTCCATCACGCCCTCGGCGAGATCGAGCATGTGTTCGGTGCCGTAGACGCTGATGGCGTCGTAGACGGCAAGCACCGAGAGCAACAACAGGGCCGGCAGGAGGCCGAAGCTGATCCCGAAGAGGGCGGCGGCACCGGCCCCCATCACGATCCCCGCGGCGTCGATGACGTACCACTCGGGATACCACAGCAGAGCGGCACCGACGGCCAGCGAAACGAGGATGGCGAGGGCGTCCGCGACGCCGGCCGGGGCGATCGGCTCGACGACGGCGGGCACGAGTTCGGCGAAGACGTACCACGAAATCATCACGCTGACGCCGACCAACAGGAGCCTGATCAACCCCTCGAGGTCGTACCGGAAGGCGGCGAGCATCAGCGCGGTCGCGACGAGCATGATGCCGACGTAAAAGATGCTGTTGGTCGGATCCTGCGGGTTCTCGACGGCCTGTCGTCCCGACTGGTCGAACGGCTCGACCAGCGCCAGGGCACCGATCTGGACGGCGACGAACAGCAGGACCGTCGCGCCGACGGCGGCGAGGATCCGGCTCCGATCGTTCATGCGGCGGGATTCGAACCCCGCTCATATCGGCTTTTTCACTCGAGGGCCGGGCAGTGGCGGAGAGGATCTCCGGGAGGAGCGACCGCTATCGCGCGTACAGCGTCGACCCGACCAGCGCGGGCAGGTGGATGCCGTCGTCGGGCGTCACCGCCAGATACGGCCGCGAGACCGGGCCGAAGACGTCGACCACGCGGCCGATCGCCTCGAGGTCGTCGTCGAGGACCGTCGTCCCGATCTCGTCGCGGTGGGCGTCGCCGTCCGTCTCGTCCGCCCGGAGGACCGCGAGGCCCTGTGCGGTGCGGACGACGCGTCCGACCCGGCGCATCTCACTCGCGCATCGCGACGACGTACGCCGCGACGGCTTGGACGAGGTCGTTCTTCGAGTCGTCGGCCCCGCGGACGACGACCCGGCCCCGGTCGGCCCAGTGTTCCCGGGAGTAGGCCTTGTCCCGCTCGATCGTGGCGTCGTACCCGATCTGCTGGACGGCCTTCGCGATCTCGTCGACCGTCGGTTCCTCGACCGCCAGGTCCTCGGACACGCGCCGTCCCTCGGCCCGCGAGAGGGCCGCATCGAGATAGGCGGGCCAGATGACGTTCTCGACCATGCGCGTTCCTGTGCGGTCCGGCGAGTAAACCCTTTTCAAAACGATACGTCAGTCCGGGGGGCACGGCGAACCGAACGAACAGGATACGGGCCGCGAACGCTATCGGCGTCGAGCGACGACTCCGGCGGCGGCCAGCAAGGCGACCAGCGCGGCTGTCGCGCCGAAGCCGGGGATGGCGCTTTCGTCGTCCTCGTCGCTCTCCGATCCGTCGTCCGACTCGTTTCCGTCGTCGCCGTACTCCTCGTCGACGTCCTCGAGGTCGCCCTCGATGTCGTCGTACACGTCGGGGTGGACCTCCTCGACGATCGTCTCGATCGCGTAGACGACGTTGGGGCCGGGCTGGCTCATCGCGTTGTCGTCGACGGCGACGACGTTGCCCTCGCTGACGGCGGTCGTCCCCTCGAGGGCTCCCGCAGACGGCGGCGACTCCGTCCGGTCCGGGTAGACGATCCACTCGGGGTTCGCATCGACGACGACTTCGGAGTTCAGCCGCACCCACCCCGTCTGGCCCTCCTCGGCTGCCAAATTGGTGAGGCCGGCGGTCGTCATCACCTCGTGCTGGAACGTCTCCGTGCCGTGGGTGTTGCCGTTCTCGCCGCCGTCGTAGTATGCAAGCGGTGCGGACTCGTTCTCGAGCGCGTCCTCGTAGATCTCGAGTCGCTCGTCCATCCACCGGATCGTCGCCTCGGCACCGTCACATTCGCCGGTCACCTGGCCGGTCACGCGGACGTTCTCGCGAACGTCCTCGAGGGAGGTGGCGGTGTCGAGGACGACGACCGTGATCCCGGCGTCCTCGAGCTGCTCGAGGAGGTCCTCGTTGTAGAGGGCGACGTTCGCGGCGAGGACGACGTCGGGGTTCAGACCGATGATCTCCTCGGCGACGGGCGTCGCGCCGTCGTCGCCGGAGATGTCCGTCCTGTCGCCAGCGTCGAGCGACTCGGTGTACTGGCCGACGGGCATCCCGACGACCGTGTCCTCGGCGCCGATGGAGTAGGCGAGTTGCGCGTCGCCCGGATAGAGCGTGACGACCGACTCGGGTTCGTCCTCGATCGTCACGTCCTCGCCGGTCGCGTCGGTCATCGTGAGCGGGTACTCACACTGTGGGTGGGACTCCTGTGCTGCCGCTCCGGCGCCGGCCACGGCGGGCCCGATCGCCGAAACTGTAAGGAGAACTGTCAGAATGACGGCTAGCTGTCGTCGCATCGGGAACACATCACTCCCACTTCAACAAATATTTGCCTACTGCAAGCGAGGTTGGGACGAATGCAACGACGGGCCCGAACGGTGGTGTGGTCGGCGGGGTTGAGCGTCCTGCTCGTGGCCGTCGTCGTCGGCAGCGCCGCGCTCGGGCCCGTCGGTATCGATCCACTGATCGTCGCGATGGCGATCCTCAACGGGATCGCCGTTCCGTCGGGGATCGACACCGGAACCGCGACGCTACCCTTGCTCGAGTGGACCGTTCCGATGCCCGGCCTCGAGTTTTCGTCCGCGTTCTCGTTCCCGGTCGACGAGACACACGAGTACATCGTCGTCCAACTTCGGCTCCCGCGGATCGTTCTCGCGGCGACGGTCGGGTTCGGGCTCGCCGCCGCGGGGACGGTGATGCAGGGGTTCTTCCGGAACCCGCTCGCGGATCCGTCGATCATCGGCGTCTCCTCTGGCGGCGCGGCCGGCGCGGTCGCGGCCATCGCGTTTCCCGCGCTCGTTCCGTTCGGGAACCTCCATCTTGCCGCGTTCGTCGGCGCGCTCGCGACGGCGTTTCTCGTCTACGGGATCGCGACCGAGGGCGGACGGACGCCGGTCGCGACGCTGTTGCTCTCCGGCGTCGCCGTTCAGGCCTTCCTCGGCGCGATGATCTCGTACATGCTCATCCACAGCGGCGACGGACTCAGAGCGGCCGTCGTCTGGCTGATGGGGAGCCTGCGGGACCGCGGCTGGAGCGACGTCGCGTTCGCGCTGCCGATCTCGGTCGTGGGCGTCCTCGTGCTGGCGACGTACGCGCGGGAACTCAACGTTCTCCTGCTCGGCGAGGAGGACGCCCACCACCTCGGTGTCGAGGTCGAGCGGACCAAGCTCCTCCTGCTCGCACTCGCGAGTATCGTCACGGCGGCGGGGGTCGCCGTCACGGGCGTCATCGGCTTCGTCGGACTGGTCGTCCCCCACATCATGCGGCTGCTCGTCGGGCCGGACCACCGGGTCCTGTTTCCCACGAGCGCACTCGCCGGCGGGTCGTTTCTGGTCGTGACGGACACGATCGCGCGGTGGCCGACCGGCCCGACCGAAGTCCCGGTCGGCATCGTCACGGCGGCGCTCGGTGCCCCGTTCTTCCTGTTCCTGCTCACGCATCGGGAGGTGTATTCGACATGACGCCGGCCGACCGCGGCTCCGGTGCCGACCGCGAGCCCAGCCCGCGAACTGCCCTCGAGCCGGCGGCGATCTCGATCGCGGACTGTTCGCTGTCGTTCGGCGACCTCGAGGTCCTCGAGGACGTTTCGCTGACGATCGAGCCCGGCGAGTTCGTCGGCGTCGTCGGTCCCAACGGGGCCGGCAAGACCACCCTGCTTCGGCTGATCAGCGGCGCACTCGAGCCCGATTCGGGGTCGATCGAGATCGACGGGACCGACGTTCACGGGCTCTCCTCGCGGGCCTCGAGTCGGCTCGTCTCGGTCGTGCCCCAGGACACGACGCTGTCGTTTTCGTTCCCCGTCCGCGACGTCGTCGAGATGGGGCGACACCCGCATCGCTCCCGGTTCTCGTCGGCGACGCCCGAAGACCGGGCGGCGGTCGAGCGCGCCCTCGAGCGGACCCGGACCGCGGAGCTGGCCGACCGGCCGATCGACGAGGTCAGCGGCGGCCAGCGCCAGCGGGTCGTACTGGCGCGGACGATCGCCCAGGAGACGCCGGTCATGCTGCTGGATGAACCAACCGCGAGCCTCGACGTCAACCATCAGGTCGAGACGCTCGAGCTGGTCCGGGAGCTGGTCGCGGAAGGCCGGACGGTCGTCGCGGCGATCCACGACCTCGAGCTGGCCGCCCGCTACTGCGATCGGCTCGTGTTGCTCGCGGACGGGCGGGTCGCGGCGGACGGGCCGCCCTCGAGCGTGTTGACGCGGGAGGCGCTCGCGGACTCGTTCGACGCGAACGCAGTCGTGACGCCGAGTCCGGTGACCGGGACCGAGACGGTCACCGCGTTCGCGGCCGACCGCGAGGCGGGGCCGCTACCGGACCGGGTTCACGTCCTGGGGACCGGCACCGCCGCGGCCGGCGTCGTCGCTCGCCTCGAGGCCGCGGGCGTCGGCGTCTCGATTGGCCCGGTCTCGAGCGGCGACGCGGCGGCGGAAACGGCCCGCTCGCTCGAAATCGAAACCGTCGTGACGGAGCCGTTCGCCCGGCCGAGTACCGCGGAGCTGGAGAGCGTCGAGTCGTTGATTCGGGAGGCCGAGACGACGGTCCTCGCGGATTTCGTCGTCGGGGCGGGCACCCAGTCGCTGCTCGGCCCCCTCGACGAGACGGACCCGCTCGTGCTGGTCGAGACGCGGCCGTTCGCCGAGCGGAACTTCGCCGGCGGCGAGGCGCGGGAGCGCTACGAACGGTATCGCGAACGCGGGCTCGAGGTGCCGGGCAGTCGCGTCCTCGAGGCAGTCTCGACGGTCGGTGCGGATCGGTCGCTATCGCGATCGTCGCCCCCGGCCGACTCGCGGGAGTCCTCCGACGACTGACGGCGACGCAGACGAGTGACTGCGGGCCAGTCCCGAGTGGACAGGGGCTGGCGAGCCGGACTGGACGGTTTTTTACCCCTCCGCCACCGAGTGGCCGCCAATGACCGAGTACGACTACGACGAGCTCGGACTCGTCGCCGGGCTGGAGATCCACCAGCAACTCGACACGGCGACGAAGCTGTTCTGTCAGTGTCCGACCGAGCTTCGCGAGCCCGAGGCGTCGACGCGAACGTTTTCGCGCTACCTGCATCCCACCCGGAGCGAACTGGGCGAACTCGACGACGCCGCCGTCGAGGAGAGCAGGGTCGACCGCGAGTTCGAGTACCTCGCCTACGATACGACCTGTCTCGTCGAGGAAGACGACGAACCGCCCCACGAGTTGGACGAGGAGGCCCTCGAGACCGCCCTCGAGATCGCCCAGCTCATGGACATGCGCCCGGTCGATCAGGCCCACGTCATGCGCAAGATCGTCGTCGACGGCTCGAACACGACGGGCTTCCAGCGCTCGTCGCTGATCGCCACCGACGGCGCGATCGAGACCAGCGAGGGCGCGGTCGGCATCGAGGACCTCCTGCTCGAGGAGGAGAGTGCCCAACGCGTCGAGGAAACCGACGACGGGGTTCGCTACAGCCTCGATCGGCTCGGGATCCCGCTGGTCGAGATCGGCACGAGCCCGGACATCTCGACGCCGGAACAGGCGCTCGAGGCCGCCGAGCGGATCGGGATGCTGCTTCGCTCGACGGGCAAGGTCAAGCGCGGGCTGGGGACGATCCGCCAGGACGTCAACGTCTCCATCGCGGAGGGCGCCCGCGTCGAGATCAAGGGCGTCCAGAGCTTGGACGACATCGACGACATCGTGCGCAACGAGGTGGCCCGACAGGCCGAACTCGTCGAGATCGCCGACGAACTCGCGGATCGCGAGGCGTCGGTCGGCGAGGTGCAGGACGTGACCGAGGTCTTCGAGGACACCGATAGCGGCGTCATCTCGGGAGCGCTGAACGCGGGCGGTGCCGTCACGGCGGTGACGCTCTACGGCTTCGACGGGCTCGTCGGCCGCGAGATCGCCCCCGATCGCCGGCTCGGGACCGAACTCTCCGATCACGCAAAGCGCCACGGCGCGGGTGGGATCTTCCACACCGACGAACTACCGGCCTACGGCGTCACCGAGGATGAGGTCGCCGACCTGCGTGATGCCGTCGGTGCCGGCCCCCAGGACGCCGTCGCCATCGTCGCCGCCGACACCGGGGTGGCGGAATCGGCGATCGAGGCGGCCGCCGAGCGCGCCGGGACCGCCCTCGAGGGCGTCCCCGAGGAAACCCGCGGCGCGAACGACGACGGGACGACCCGCTATCTCCGTCCGCTTCCGGGCGCGGCGCGGATGTACCCCGAGACGGACGTGCCGCCGGTCGAACCCGACCCGAGCGAGGTGCCCGAGCCCGAACTGTTGACCGAGAAGGTTGAACGGTACCAGGACGAGTACGACCTCGGCGAGGGGCTGGCCGAACAGGTCGCCTACGGCGAGTACATGCCGCTGTTCGAGGACGTCGTCGCCGAGGGGATCGATCCCACGCTGGCCGCGACGACGCTCGAGTCGACGCTGACCGAAGTCCGCCGTGACGGCGCGCCAGTCGAGAACCTGACCCGCGACCACCTCGAGGGCGTTCTCCGACTGGTCGAGGACGGCGACCTGCCGAACGAGGGCGTGCCGGACCTGCTCGCGGCGCTGGCCGAGAAGCCGGACCGGACGGCCGCAACGGCGGCCGAGGAAGCCGGACTCGGCGGGGCCGAGGAAGACGAGGTCCGCGAGGCCGTCGTCGAGGTCGTCGAACGCAACGCGGGACAAGTCGAGGAGGAAGGTATGCAGGCCTTCTCCGGGCTCATGGGCGAGTGCATGGGCGCGCTCCGCGGGAAGGCCGACGGCGACCTCGTGAGCGAACTCCTGCGCGAGGAGATTCAGAAACGGGCGTAAGTCGCTCGAAACGTAATTTCACTGACGCCGCGGTCCTCACTCGTCGACGAGTTCCTCCAGCAGCGTCTCTAACTCGTAGCTCTGGAGCGCGTCCCGTTCTTCGATCGCCGAGATGACGAACGTCGAGTCGGTTCGTTCGACGCCCTCGAGTTGTTCGAACTCGGCGATCAGGCGTTCGACCATGCCGCTGTCGCTCAGGCGCGCGACGACGATGAAGTCCGTCTCGCCCATCGTGAAGTAGACGTTCGTGACTCCCTCGACGGTCAGGAGCCGGTCCGCGAACGTCTCGTAGGAGCCCTGATAGTCCGCGTGAACCTCGATCAGGACGGTGACACCGAGCCCGAGTTCCTCGAGGTCGATATCGTAGCGGTCGTTCTCGATGATTCCCTCCTCTCGGAGGTTGTTGAGGCGGTAGTGGATCGTCGAGATCGGAATGTCGGTCGCCTCGTGGAGCCGTTCGGGACTCCCCGTCTCGAGTTCGGCGATCGCCTTGAGCAGGCGCACGTCGCGTTCGTCCATAGGTCGGATTCGACCCCGACCAACATGTGTCTTCCGACCGATACAATTGGACCTTTCTACAATTGAAACGCGTTTAGCGGTGGTCGATTCGGAATATATTCATATGTGTGGTTTTTAGCTCTCAAAACACCGCGTGCTTGTAGAAGGAGCTAAATACGTCCGTGATTTCCGAATGGAGTATGAGTACAATCGATTGGGTTCCAGATGGGTACCGCGAAGCGGTACTTTTTTCGATACTCGCGCTATGCTGGGGGAGTTCGTTCGTCGCGATCGAGATCGGACTCGAGTACGTTCCGCCGCTCCTGTTCGCCGGCTTTCGGTACGCGATCGCGGGCGCGATCGTCTTCGCATACGCGGCCGTGATGAACGATCGGGTTCGACCGGCGGGCCGAGGGGAGTGGGCGGCAGTCGCCGTCGCCGGGACGTTCGTCATCGCGCTCTATCACGGCCTGTTGTATCTCGGCGAACTGTACGTGTCGGGCGCGGTCGCGGCGACGATCGTTAGCACGGCACCGATCCTGACGGCAGGGTTCGCGGGCGTGGTACTCCCCGAGGAGCGACTGGCTCCCGCCGGGATCGCGGGCTTCGTTCTCGGTCTGGTGGGCGTGATCGCCGTCGTTCAGCCGTCGTCGGCCGCGCTCGGGAGCGACGTGACCGTCGGCGCTGCTCTCGTGTTCGGCTCGGCCGTCGCGTTCGCACTCGGGAGCGTCCTCGTCCGCCCGATCGACTCGGCGCTACCGATCGAGACGCTCCAGGCGTGGGCGATGCTCATCGGGGCCGGCGTGTTGCTCGGCTGGGCGTTCCTGCGCGGGGAGTCGGTCGCGGCGATCGAACTGACGTCGGCGACGGTTCTCTCCTTTAGCTATCTGACGCTCGTCTCCGGCGTGTTCGCGTTCTTCCTCTACTTCGAGTTGCTCGAGCGAACCGGCGCGACGCAGGTCATCCTGGTCAGCTACGCCGAGCCGGTGGTCGCGATGGGGGTGAGCTGGATCGCGCTGGGATATCTCGTCGATTCGCTCACGCTCGTCGGTCTGGTAACGATCCTCGCGGGCTTCGTCATGATCAAACGCGAGGCCCTGCGGTCCGTGCTTCGCTCGGCGGTCGGAGGGACGTCCTCAAAGACCCCATAAGTCGGCAGTCACGAGGCAGACGCGACGTCTACGGCTCTGTCTGGCCGAGCGAGTCCTGGCCATATCTGCACCGTCAGAAACAGTTATTAACGCGCACGTTGGCCGACAGCCTGACCGAGAACGATGCAAAGAGACACCGACCACACGGACCGTACCGTGGTGTGTCACGTGCGCGCACCGCTGTTGCTCGAGCCGATCGACGAGCAGATCGAGACCCTGCAGGCGTGCGAGACGGAGGGAGCGATCGACGACCTGCTGTTGCGAAGCTGGCCCAAGGAGGTCTCGCTCTCCGATGAGAGCCCCCATCGGGAGGTCCTCGAGAACTACGAGCGATTCAGGGGGTGGGCCGCCGACCGCGGCGTGAGCGTCCGCCCGCCGTTCCGGGAGCGGGAAACGACCTCGCAGGTCACCGGCGAGACCCGCGAGCGGCTCGTGACGCCGCTTCTGTGTCTCGAGGTCTACGAGGGCGATGACCTGATCGGGGTCTTTCCCCACACCGACGAGCGGACCGAGGAAACCTACACGACCGACGAAGCGATCGCGACGCTTCGGACCGGCGCGGTGCCGACCCCGCTCGAGCCGGTCGACGACGAGTCCGCGCCCGATACCGACGGTGGCCCGGACGCGCCAATCTCGGATCCGTGTCCCGACTGCGGCGGGGAGTTGATCGACGGACAGGGGCTGTTCGCCTGCGGCGACTGCGGCTGGGTCGGGCGGATGACCGACTCCGGGCGGTACGTCGCCGAGGCGGCAGCGTCCGAGGCGACGGCGGAACGGCAGCCATCACCGCAGTCTCGGTAATTCACGGTCGAACAACCCGCAATCACGGCCTCGTCGATCACCTTCACGGTACTGTTGATCGCCTTCAGGGTCCCGTCGATGGTCTCCGTTTCGGTCGCGAACGCGACGAATCGGACGCCGTCCCGGCGGCGCGTGTGCGGACTCACTCGCTGTCGCGGAGTTACTCGTCGACCAGATCGCCGCTGTACTCGGCGTCGACCGCGACGGCCGGCCCGTCCTGGCCGAACGACACCGAATCGGCGTCGGTTCTCAGCGCCGACTCGAGGCGATCGCGGTCGACGCTGGCCTCGTCGGCGTAGGTGACGACGGCGCTCGCGGTCGCGTCGCCGTCGCCGAGGGAAAGCTGTTGGTGCGCGCCGTTTGCCCCCTCGAACGCGCCGAAGGCGAACTCGAGCGTGTCCGAGGACACCTGCTCGTTGCCGAGGGTCGCGGGATCGAAAGCGTCGGTTTCCGCGTACCGACAGAGCGCCATCCCGTCGGTCGAACTGGCGCGGAGGAGCCACTCGAAGTCCTCGTCGACGGCGTGTTTGGGCTTCCGATCGCCGATGGCCGTCTCGAGGACGCGCTCGACGGCTGTAACCGGTTCGAAGCGTAGGCGGGAAAGTCGCCGCTCTCGCCGTCGATGTTCGTGTCACCGGCCGATTCGTCGGAGCCGTCGTCGGAGTCGCCGTCGGACTCGTCCCCGGTGCCGTCGTCGGAGTCGTTACCGTCGTCTGACGACCCCGAACAGCCGGCCAGAAATGCCATCCCCGTTCCCAGCAGTCCCAACGTCGTTCGTCGGCGACAGGTAGTCATGGTCAGGTGATGGCCACTGAACCGTATTATTATACTGGCCGCTTTCGCCGATATTTAGTGGCGTTGACAGCCTGAGCGCCCCTTCAACGGTCAGTCCTCGGCCGGCCGCTCGGTCGCCCGGCGGAGGAGGCCGAGCAGGGTGTTGGCCTCGCGTTCGGTCAGGTCAGCACGACCGAACACCCGTCTGAGCATCCGCATCGTCTTGTCGCGTTTCTCGTCGGGGTGGTTGATCTCGGTCAGGAGGTCGTCCCACTGGCCGTAGAGCCGGTCGACGGTCTCCTCGGGGGCACGAACCCGTTCGACGTCCGGTAACTGCGTCGCCTCGAGCGCGAGCGACCGGAGTTCGTAGAGCGTGACGGTCGCGGCCTGCCCGAGGTTGAGGACGGGGTAGTCCGCGCTCGCGGGGATCGAACAGATCTCGTCGATCCGGGCCAGTTCCTGGTTGGTCAGCCCGACGCGCTCGCGGCCGAACACGAGCGCGGTCGGTGCCTCGACGGTCGGCAGCCGGTCGGCCAGCTCCGCAGGGGTCGAGTAGGGAAACCGCGTGTGGCTTCGGTCGTCCTCGTTGGTCACCGCCGTACAGCCGATCGTGTGGTAGTTCTCGGCGAGGTGATCGAAGGTGATCCCCTCGGCTTCGGGCAGGACGTCCTCTCGAGCGTGGCCCGCGTAGCCGTAGGCCTCGCCGTCGGGATCGAGTTCGGGCGGGTCGATCAACAGCAACTCCTCGAAGCCGAAGTTCTTCATCGAGCGGGCGATCGTGCCGACGTTGCCTGGTGACTGAGCGTCGACGACGGCGACGGCCGGTACCGTTCTGGCCGTCGCGTCCGCGGTGGGTTCGGACTCCCCACTCATCGGTTCGGCGCTCGGACGGCCGCGAGTCGATATCGTTCGATGCCTCGGCGATCGGTCGATAGGGAGTCCGTGCCGAGACCGCCGGGAAGATCGAGTACGATCGACGCGGCGGAAGCGAGACGTGCGCTCATAGCCGGAGTAGTGATCGGAACCGCAAAAAGGAGTCCGTTCGCGAGTGGCCGCAACCGATTGTTGTATGATATCACAAGACAACTGCTGGTCTAGCTATTGGATGACCTATTCCTGGATGAACTAGCTAGTCTAGATAGCTAGTCTAGACGGTCTAGTTAGTATCTAGATGTAGTAGTATCTAGACGTGGAGTTACGTAGCATTGTGTGCTTCTCGTCGACTGCGCCGATATACGGGGCCGTTTCCGCCGATCACCGTTCCGCAGCCGTCGGACTGGACTCAGTGAGAGAGGGACACACCCCCCTCGCGTTTGTAACCGCGATTGCGCGTGGGGGTTTCGTTCGCGAACACACCTCCGCCGCGGATGAAAGACCGGTCCCCGATTCGTCTCATACGACCCAAATCGGGCAATACCGCTCGAGCCACCCCACCCGTTTCCCGTTACAAACGCGACGGGGGTGTGCCCCCTCGAGCGAGTCGCGATTCGAACGTTCGACCGGTGCAGCGGTTCGGTTTCGACCGCGGTCTCGGATTCGGACCACGCGCAGTGTCCGCGACACAACGCTCGGAATCGATCGATACTGGCAGCTTCGTGGCCTGTTGCATCGGTTTTACACCCGCGATGGGGGTGCCCGTTCCGCGGATCGATCGGTTTCGGCGTTAGAAGCGCGAGGGCGGCGGTACGCCGTACGTACGCTCAGTCGTCCGAAAACTGGCGCTCGAGTCGCTTACCCGACGTGTTTACATCCGCGATCGATCTCCACAGGTTTATTTCAGTCGAGTTGAAAGGGGCGGCCACTGCAATGGCCGCCAACGACGATCGAGATCCGCTCTTTCGGTACGACGACCCCGTCTTCGCCGACGAGCGCCTGCTCGAGATCACGCACCTGCCCGGGCCGGACCGGATCGTCGGTCGCGACGAACAGATGCAACGGGTTGCGGACGCCCTGAACCCGGCGATCTTCGGGAGCGAGCCCAACCACCTGTTTATCTTCGGCAAGACCGGGACCGGCAAGTCGCTCATCTCGCGGTCGGTCACCCAGCGCGTGATCACCGAGGCCGAAAACGACGACGTCACCGTGAAGTACGCCTTCATCGACTGCGGGGAGCAAAATACCGAGGCCTCCATCGTCAAGACGATCGCTCAGATCGTCAACGAACCCGACGCGAGCGGGGTCACCGTCCCCGATCGGGGGCTCGGGACCGGCGACTACTACAAGCGGCTCTGGCAGGCCGTCGATCACTGCACCGACGTGACGATCGTCATTCTCGACGAGATCGACATGCTCGAGGACGACGAAGTACTGCGCAAACTCTCCCGGGCCGGCGAGAACCGCCGGATCTCGGACTCGAGCATCGGCATCATCGGCATCTCGAACAAGATCGATTTCCCCGATCACCTCTCCGAACGCGTCAAGTCCAGCCTCTCGCGGGACGAACTCGTCTTCTCGCCGTACGACGCCAATCAACTCGTCGAGATCCTCGAGAAGCGCCGCGACGCGTTCCACGACGGCGTCCTCTCGGACGACGTGATCCCGTTGACCGCCGCGCTCGCGGCCCAGGAACACGGCGACGCGCGCAAGGCGATCGACATCCTCCGGAACGCCGGCCGGATCGCCAAGAAGCGAAACGACACCCGCGTGACGGCCGATCACGTCCGGGACGCCAAGGAAAAGACCGAGGCCGACCGCTTCAACGAACTCATCGAGGGCTCGCCCCAGCAGGCCAAGGCGATCCTCTACTCGCTGACCCTGCTGACCGAGAACAGTCAGGAAAAGGAGTTCCCGACGAAGATCATCTACAACCAGTACAAGGAGATCGCCCGCCGGCTCGACTTCGACGTCCTCTCGGAACGCCGGGTTCAGGAAATCCTGCAGGAGCAGAACTTCCTCAACGTGATCCAGTCCGAGCGCGAGGGCCGGGGACGCGGCCGGGGCGCACACGCGAAACACCGCCTGCTCGAGAACCCCTCGATCGTCAAGAAGGTGCTGCTGCGTGACTCGCGGCTGGCGATCCTCGAGGAGGAGTGACGACGGATCCCTCGGGCGTCCCGACCTGTGCGGACTCCGACTGCTGGCGTCGGCAGTCCTGTGACGATTTCCGATTATCCACGCTCGACCGGAGCGTTTCCTGAACGGTCCTTCCCAACGAGCGAACAGAAAATCACAAAACAGTGTAAATTCTGCCTGTAGTAAATTCTTATAAACATTTGAATCGTGGGTGTGGATAGATGACGAATTTCGTAACCGAACTCCGATCGTCGATACGAAACGATCCCGAAGCGACGGCTATCGATTGCGAGGATCCGATGACGTTTTCGCAGCTTTGGTCCGCGATGGATTCGTTCGCGGGCGGCCTTCAGGAGCGGGAGATCACGGCCGGCGATCGGATCGCGATTCACGTTGCCGATCCGCGCCCGGTTCTCGTCGCTGCCTACGGCGCTCTCAGGGCCGGGTGCGTTCCCGTCACGCTCCCGGCGGCCTACGAGAACCGAGACGTGAGACGCGTCCTGAGCGATACCGGGGCGGCGGCACTCGTGACGGACTCGAGTCCGATCATGCCCCTCCTGACGGGTAGCGAACCGCTGCGTGTCGCCATCACCGTCGACTCGGATACTCGGATGGGCGTCTCGTTTACCGACTTCGTCGACAACGACGGGATGAACGGCTCGAACTCGCGGACCGGAATCGACATCGTGCGACGAGCGGACGAGGCACCGGCGCTGATCGCCTACGTCGATCGCGACGAGCGCCCGCCCGTCGCCGCCGCCTACACGCACGCGTCCCTGAATGCGGCCGCGAGCGCGCGACCGGGGGTTCCCGGCGACGGCTCCACCCCGCTCGAGTCCCACCGTAGCGCGTTGCCCCTTTCGGACCCGATCGAGTTCGCGCACGGTGCGAACGCGACGCTTACAGACGGCGGTCGATACCGGCCGATAGCGGCCGCCGATCGGACGACGCTGCGCTCGTTGCTCGTGACGACCGAGGCCGAGCGGACGTTCGTCACTCCGGGTCAGTACCGTGATCTCCGCTCGAACGGGGGCGTCGACGACGGCGGACTCCGCGTCGTGGAATCGACGCGAGCGACGTTCGGGACGGAGGACGGTGATCCAGGCGACGCCGTTCGGCTGTGTGGGCTCCCCGAAACCGGGCTGACACACGTGCGAACGCCGGCCGACGTCGCGTCCGGATCGATCGGCGACCCGCTCCCCGGAATCCGGGCGCGAGTCGTCGACGACGGGGCCGGCGACGAACTCGCGGTCACCGGCACTGCGGTCAGGGACGACTCCCTCGACCCCTCCTCGCCGACCGACGAGCAAACGGTAACGATCGATGGAACGCGCTGGGTCAGGACGGGCGTTCCGGCGTGTTCCGAACGCGGCGAGATCCGTCGCCGGACGGACGCGGATCCCGTCCGTCCGACCACGAGCCGATAGCGGTTCGCCGGAACCACGATACCTTTTTGCATCGATTCCTCAGACCGGGTATGCACAACGTCGACGCCGCCGGCCTAGGGATCGGTGACGACCACCCGCCCCGGATCATGGGCGTATTGAACGTCAGCGAGGAGTCACCGTACGATCCCAGCGTCTACGACGATCCCGGCGACGCGGCCCGCTACGTCGACGAGGAACTGATCGGCGAAGGTGCCGATATCGTCGACGTCGGCCTCGAGTCCGCGAACAAACGCTTCGACGTCCTCTCGGCCGAGGAGGAACTCGAGCGGCTGCCGATCGCGCTCGAGACGCTCGAGAGCGTCTCCGGCGACGCCGTCTTCTCCATCGAGACCCGGTACGCCGAGGTCGCCGACGAGGCGCTCTCGCAGGGGTTCGACATGGTCAACGACATCGCGGGCTTCGCCGATCCCGAGATGCCGACCGTCTGTGAGGACCACGACGTCGCCGTCGCGAAGATGGCCAGTCCGCCCGACCTCGAGCGCCCCGGCGCGGTCGAGGAGACCGACTGGGTGTCTCGGAAGTCTTCCGACTGGGCGGCCGATGCGGACTACGTCGATCAGGTCTACGAGGCGTTGAAACAGAACGGCCTGACGGACAAGACCATCGTCGACCCCGCCTTCGGCGGCTGGAGCGAGGCCCAGACGGTCGCCGACGATCGGGAGACGTTCCGTCGACTCCGGGAGTTTCGGGCGCTCGAGCGGCCGATGCTGGTGTCGATCAATCGGAAGAACTTCCTCGGGGAGGTCGCCGACCGCGAGACGGAGGAACGGTTGCCGGTGAGCCTGGCGGCGACTTCGATGGCCGTCGAGCGCGGCGCGCACGTGATCCGGACCCACGACGTGGCCGAGACGCGGGACGCGGCCCTGATCGGGAAAGCGTTCACCGAGCGACGGGCCGCGACGGTCGCGGGGATCGGCGTGTCGCAACTGGACGTCCACTCGACGGTCGAGTTCCGGGCGCAACTGCGAGCGCGCGGCGTCGATCCCGACTTCGCCGACGACTGGCAGGCCCAACTCCTCGAGATCGACGGACTCGATGCCGACGCGGGCGAGCGATTGACGGCAGTGGCGGCCGACCACGGAGCAGTCGTCCAACGCGCGTCAGACGGCCGACTGCTGCTCGTGGGGTCGACGACATCGGTTTCCGGCGTTGCAACGGATCTCGCGTCCCGAGACGGCCGTTTGGGCGCGCTCGGTGAGAAGCTGTCAGAACTGCTGCGTTAAGAGAAAGCTTATACCGGATGCATCAAAATGTGGGAGTGGACGCCGGGCGGCCTCCCGGGTAGGGGTACTTTGGAGGCGACCCCCGGCCCACATCACGGAATTATTGTGGCCCTACGCCGACCAGCGACGGCCCCGCGTCGACCGGCAGTGAGTCCCGAAGGTCCAAACCGATAGCGCCGCGAATACCCGCATGGAGTTCGACGAGTGGGAACCGGTCTACGAGGCCATCCTCGAGGACTTCGGCTACGGTCGGGCCGGCGACGAGCGCGGCCGCGACCTGCTGGCATCGCTACTCGAGACGTCGTTCGACCCGTCGGCGCTGCCGATCGGGCCGGAGACGACGGTGGCCGTCGCGGGGGCCGGGCCGTCGCTGACCGATGAGCGGAGCCTCGAGCGGGCCTACGAGGCCGAGGTTGTCCTCGCCGCGTCGACAGCCGTCGACACGCTCGCGAGCCACGGAATCGATACCGACTGTATGGTGACCGATCTCGACAAGAATCCGGGGACCGTCGAGCGGCTCACCGATCGGGGCGTTCCGGTCGCGGTTCACGGCCACGGCGACAACCGCGAGGCGATCCGCGAGGTCGTTCCGAACTGTGACCACGCGTACGTCCTGCCGACGACCCAGGCCGCACCAGCGGGACCGGTCCGGAACGTCGGGGGCTTTACCGACGGCGATCGGGCGGCGTTTCTGGCGGATCACCTGGGCGCCGGCGATCTCGTCTTCGTCGGCTGGGACTTCGATGATCCCGCGGTCGATAACACGAAAGCGCACAAACTCGAGTGGGCCGAGCGGTTGCTCTACTGGCTCGAGCGCCGACGCGACGAGCGGTTCGGTCTCCTCGACGGGCGACGGGACGGGATCGAAACCGCTCCGCTCCCGATCGATCCGCGTCACTGAATCCGATACTCGACGATGTCGTCACAGCCACAGGCCGGACACGTCGCGGCCGACTCGATCGTCGTCCCACACCGCCGACACTCCTCGATCACCGTCCGGTCGTCGCTCCGGAGCAATACCGCCTCGAGCGTCTTTCGTACGGTCGATCCGGTCGTGGAGTCGCTCCCCGCTGGTTCGCTCATGAGAGTTCGGTCACGCATATCATAGTTCGTTATTGTCCGATTATCCGAACTGACACGAACGGCGATGCGATCCGGACCGAGAACCGATGGCCCACAGTGGTCTCCCGCGGCGGTAATCGGCCCCTATAGTAGCTCTTGAAACGATTCACACACCGATCACAACGCCTGTCCTGCGACCGGGTGTGCATTGACTTTCAACAGCTACTATAGACGCCCGTCTCGCGGGTCGACGGCTCCCGGTCGACGGGCCGGTAGCGACGCGGTGTCTCCTCGAGGCGGCCGACGCTGCCCCGCCGCTCGAGCGCCCGCAGGTGCGCCGCCGCCTCGCCCGCGCCGAACTTGACGTGTATCCCCGCGAGATCGCCGAACAGGTCGCCGGCGAGGCTCCAGAGGGTCGCAGTGCCCCGTCGATCGAAGGCTGTCAGTACCCGTCGGGACCGATCCCGGCGGTGTGACAGGATCTCGCTGACGCGCCCGGACTCGACGGCGGTGCCGTGTCCGGGCAGGAGCCGCTCGGGTCGGTCGGCGAGTCGCTCGAGCGTGCGCCGAAAGGCCGCCAGCGGGCCGTGATCGATCGCCGCGCCCCCGGCCGCCGCGCGTCGCCGGCCCCCATCGCTAGCGTCGCGTCCGCGGCCGCGGGCAGTCGCGGCGCGAGGCCGGCGTGGTCGCGTGCCAGGGGGTCACGAGGACGGACGCCAGCGCCGTCAGTTCGACGCCGGCTCCCTCGAGACTCGCCCGGAGACCGCGCCACGCGCGGTCGGCGGCCCGGGGTCGACGACGGACCGATCGCCGACGAGGTACGCACTGTTGGTCCCTTCCGGCGCGTCCCCGCCGACGTCGATACGCGTGATCTCGCCGGCAGTCATTCCCGCGGCTCTCGAGTGGCGGACGACTTATAATAGCCACTGAACGTCATTGCATACCTGATCGCACGACAGCGTTGCAATCAGTGTGAACCGTTTCAGTGGCTACTATAGTTCCCCGTCGTTCGGTCGTCGTTCCCGGTCCGTCCGGGGCCGTTCCCCTCGGCCCGCTGGGAACAACAGTTAAGACGGATACGTGACCACGATAGGACGTGGATCAACGACTCATCGCGACGACGCCGTTTCTCGTCTATCTGGCGTTGTGTGGGCTGTTCTGGCTGGCCCAGTCGACGGTCGAGGCTCCGCTCACACTGGGTCAGCCGGCGTTTCTCGCCACCGTCGGGCTGTTCGTTCCGCTCCTCGCGGTCGGCCTGATCTGGATCCGAAACTACGCCTACGGCGCGCCGCTTCTGGTCTCGTCGATGGTGGCCACCGCCTGGTTCGTCACGTACTTCTTCTTCGTTCACGACAACCCGGCGAACGCCCTCGCCGTCTCCGGGACCGGTGCGACCGCCTTCCTGACCGCGACGATCGGCGTCGTCTCGGGAGCGGTGGTCACCGCCGGGGTGGGCTGCTGGCTGTGGTACCGGGAGAGTCCGAGCTTCCGGTCCGCGGTCGACGAACTTCGCGGTCCCTCGCGGAACTAAAACAGCGCGTCGAGTTTGCCGCCGGTGTCCAGCAGGGAGGCGAACTCCTCGTCGGCCTGTGCCCGCACGTCCTCGGTCGTCTCCTGGGCCTCGATCGCGACCTGCTGGAGCTGATCGATCCGCGGCACGTCGGTCACCCCCGATAGCAGGACGATCGTCCCGACCTCGTTCCGATCGGGCAGGGGGTAGTCGCCGCCGCGGATCTCCATGCTGCCGGTCTCGTCCTCGAGCCACTGGCGGCCGCGCTCGACGCCCTTGCGGTTGAGCCGGCTCGGCGGGCCGGTGGCGACGACCAGCCCGCGGTCGGCGCTGGCGACGTCACAGGGCAGGGTCAGCCGGCCGAGCGCGGCCTTGCGGACGAGACTCGTCAGTCGGTTGGTCGCGGTACCCTCGTCGAACCCGTCGTCGCCGGTCAGCGACGAGAGCAGGCCGTCGTCGATCTCGACCGTCTCGCTGGCGTAGCCGATCGTGGAGACGCCGCCGCCCGAGAGCGTGTTGATGATCTCCGAGGAGTCGACGACGCTCTCGGCGACGTGGTCGCCCTCGTCCATCTCGCCGGCGGCAAAGAGGAGGCCGAACCGCTCGACGATCTCGCGGTTGATCCGGTCGTAACCGCCTTCGACGGACTCGCCGGCGCTGCGCCACGCGTCGTTGTCGAAGACCAGCAGGTTGTCGACCTCGTCGACGAAGGTGCGAAACGACCGCGCGGCGTTGAGCGTGTAGATCCCGCCCTCGTCGGTCCCGGGGAGGATCCCGAGCCCGTAGACGGGCTGGGTGTAGATCCGCCGGAGGTGTTTCGCGAGGACCGGTGCGCCGCCGCTCCCGGTGCCGCCGCCCATCCCGGCGACGACGAGGAAGGCGTCGATCTCGTGGACCGGGATCCGGTCGATCGCCCCCTGAATCTCGTCGATGTCCGCCTCGGCGATTGCCGCGCCGAGTTCGTTGTCCGCGCCGACGCCGTGGCCTTTCACCCGGGCCTGCCCGACGAGGACGCGGTTCCGTTCCGGGACGCGCTCGAGCCCCTGCAGATCCGTCGTCGCGGAGTTGACCGCGATCGCGGACTCGACGAAGCCGCCGCCGGTCCGCTCGTCGAACGCCAGGAACTCGTCGACTACCTTCCCGCCTGCCTGACCGAAACCGATGAGTGCGAGTTTCATAGCTGTCTGTCGTGGCCGTTCCCCGGCGCGACCGCGACCGATCAGTTTGGGTCGGCCGACGCGACCGGGACGGGAACGGGTTCCACGGCTCGAGCGTCGACATCGCCGGCCATTGTTATGGTCGACATATACTCGATTAAAAGATACTCCTCACAATATTACTATTCGGTAAGAAGTACTTTCAGTGATTAAGTACAGTATTCGTTTCGTGACTGTCGGGTGACGATGGTCATCGACGGCTCCCGGAGATGAGAACCCGACGCTCGCCTCGCCGCCATCCCTACGCTTTCGGTCCTCGAGTCCCGACTGCGACCGTGAACGTCTTCTGGCACCGCCGGGATCTCC
Organism: Natrinema saccharevitans; assembly: GCF_001953745.1. Lineage (NCBI taxonomy): Archaea > Methanobacteriati > Methanobacteriota > Halobacteria > Halobacteriales > Natrialbaceae > Natrinema > Natrinema saccharevitans. Next base: position 1,741,681 of record NZ_LWLN01000001.1, on the reverse strand, counting down.
GGCCCGCCGACAACCGCGGACTGGCACGCGCTGCGGCCGCCGACGAGCGAGTCGTCCCGCTGTTCGTCCTCGATCCGACGGTCCTCGACCACGCCTCGCCCGTCCGGGTCGCGACGTTGCTCGCGGCGCTCGCGGACCTGCGGTCGCAGTACCGAGAGCGCGGGAGCGACCTGCTTGTCGTCCGCGGCGAGGCGAGCGCGGCCGTGCCCGAGGTCGCGAGCGAGTACGACGCGAAGAGGGTCGTCTGGAACGAGGACTACAGCGGGCTCGCACGCGAGCGCGATCGGGCCATCCGGGCGGCCCTCGAGGACGCGGACATCGCCGCCGAGTCGCTCCACGACGCGATCCATCACGAACCGGGCTCGATCACGCCCAATCAGGGCGATCACTACTCGGTGTTTTCCTACTTCTGGAAGAAGTGGCGCGACCGGGACAAGCGCGAACCCGCGGCCGAACCGGACGCGGACGACCTCGCGGCCGTCTCGGGCGATCCGATCCCGACGCTTTCGGACCTCGGATTCGACGAGCCCGAGGCGACGCCGCCGACGGTGACGACGGCGGCGGCTCGAGAGCGGGTCGCCGACTTCTGTTCGGGGCCCATCTACGACTACGCGGAGCGGCGCGATTTCCCGGCCGAGAGCGGGACCTCGCGGCTCTCGCCGCAACTGAAGTGGGGGACGATCGGGCCGCGGGAGCTGTACGCGGCGACCGAACGGGCCGCCGACCGAGCCGAGAGCGACGACGACCGCGAGAGCGTCCGCGAGTTCCAGCGCCAACTCGCCTGGCGGGAGTTCTACGCCCACGTCCTCGCGTTCAATCCCGAGACCGTCACCGAGGACTTCAGCGGCTACGAGAACGAGATCGAGTGGCGCGACGATCCCGACGCGCTCGCCGCGTGGCAGGCCGGCGAAACGGGGTGTCCGATCGTCGACGCGGGGATGCGCCAGCTCCGGAGCGAGGGGTGGATGCACAACCGCGTGCGGATGCTCGTGGCCTCGTTTCTGACCAAGGACCTCCTGCTCGACTGGCGGGCCGGCTACGACTGGTTCCGCCGGACGCTGGCCGACCACGACACCGCCAACGACGTCGGGGGCTGGCAGTGGGCGGCCTCGACCGGCACTGACGCCCAGCCGTACTTCCGGGTTTTCAACCCGATGAAACAGGCCCGGGAGTACGACCCCGACGCCGAGTACGTCCGCGAGTACGTCCCCGAACTCGCCGACGCGAGTCCCGCGGAGATCCACGGCTGGCACGAACTGTCCGACGCGGAGCGAGAGCAGGTCGCCCCCGACTACCCCGCCCCGATCGTCGACCACGCGACCCGCCGCGAGCAGGCGATCGCGATGTTCGAACGGGCACGCGGTGAGGAGTCGTAGTCCCGTCGATCGGACGGGCAACCGGTTCCGATTCGAACGTTCCGTCCGCCATCCGCGTCAACGTCGGATTGCGGTCTCGTTTACTCGGCGTTCTCTGCGCGGTAATCGATCCCGTCCGATGGTATTACTGGTAGGAATCTAAAACGCCCGTTTGCCACCACCCTTATCCGGCGGACACTCATAGCGGCTAGTATGTCCTCTCCGGACGAACCGTCGACGCCGAATGGAGAGGTGCCGCCCTCTCAGGCGATCATCGAGGCGATCGCCGCACACGAAGGCGTCGACGTCACCGAGATCGAGCCCCCGGCCTACGAGCCGCTGTTTACCGCGGTCAACCCGGAGGCGCTCGACGACCTGTTCCGAACCGCCGCGGGAACCGAAAGCGACGCGGTGGTCACCCTCGAGTACGAGGGTTACGAGATCGTCGTTCGCGCCGACGGCGTCGAGGTTCTCGACCGCGCAGAGGACGAGTCGGTATCTCGCCAGATCGAGGAGTGACGCGACTCACTCGGCCCAGTAGGCCTCGCCCGGCTGCGTCTCGAAGACCGCTCGCTCGAGCAGTTCGATCGCCTTCTCGAGGCCTTCCCGCGCACTCGTTAGCGAATCCTCGTGTTCGATGCTCAGGGTCCCGTCGTAGTCGACTATCCGGAGGGTCGAGACGACGTCCTTCCAGTGGGCCTCGCCGTGGCCGTAGCCGACCGACCGAAAGAGCCACGACCGGTTCGGTTCGTCGTCGTAGGCCGTCGTGTCCAGCACGCCCTTCTCGCGAGCCTGCGCGTCGTAGATCTTGGTGTCTTTGGCGTGGACGTGGTGGATCGCGTCGCGCTCGCCCAGATAGCGGATCGCATCGGTGATCGCGATCCCCTGCCAGTAGAGGTGGGACGGGTCGAAATTCGCCCCGATCCGGTCGCCGGTCTCCTCGCGAAGCCGCGCCAGCCCGTGGGGTTCGTAGATCAGCATGTTCGGATGCATCTCGATCGCCACGTCGACCCCGTGATCGGCGGCGTGGTCGGTGATCTTACCCCAGTAGTCGATCGCCCGTTCCCACTGATACTCGAGCGCGTCGGCGTGTTCGGGCGGCCACGGTGCGGTGATCCAGTTGGGTACCTCGTCGTTCGGCCCGCCCGCGGGCAGCCCCGAGAAACAGGTGACGGCGTCGACCTCGAGCTGGCCGGCCAGCCGGATCGCTTCGCGGAGTTCGGTATCCGCTTTCCCGGCCCGCTCGTCGTCGGGATGAAGCGGGTTGTTGTGGGTCGCGAGCGCGCTGATCTCCATGTCGTACTCCGCGAGCAGATCCCGCAGTTCCGCCTGTTCGGTCTCGTCGTCGAGAAACTCCGACCGCGGAAGGTGATCCTGTCCCGGGTGGCCGCCGACGCCGGGCTCGATCGCGTCGACGCCGAGTCCGTCGAGGTAGGGCAGCGCGCTCTCGAGTCGTTCGTCGGCCAGCGGCGGGGTGTGGACGCCGATCTGCATAGGTCTGGGACCACGGCCGAGGGCATAAAACGGTGGCAGGCAGCCGATGGCGGCCGGTCGCTCGCCGCTTGGGTGTGGCTTCCTTCCTCACTCGTCGATCGTGACCGTCCGTCCCTCCTGGCTCGAGATGTAGATCCCGTCGACGATCCGCTGGACCGTCAGCGCTTCCTGCACGCTGTCGGCGCACGTGCCCACCGCGTTGCCGTCCCCGACGATCCGATCGAAAAAGGCCCGCTGTTCGTCCGAGTGGGTGTCGTTCTGCCGGGTTTCGATCGTCGTGTCCTCGAGGTGGTCGGGGCCGACCTTGCTCGCGGAGTGGACGCTGAGATCACCCTCGAGGAGGTCGAAGCGGGCGGCCGCGTCGGTTCCGCGAGCGACGAACTCGTGGGTCGCCGGCCGGTTGGTCGCCCACGCGACCTCGAGCGAGACGGTTCGACTGTCCGCACAGCGGATGAACGCGCTGGCGGAGTCGTCGACGTCGAACCCGTCGGGGCCGGCGTCCTCGGCCCACATATCGAGGTAGGCGTACTCCTCGCGGGAGCCAAACTCCCCGCGGGAGACGCCGGTCACCTCCTCGAGTGCGGGATAGTCCAGCAGGTACAGCGCGAGGTCGATCGCGTGGACGCCGAGATCGATCAACGCGCCGCCGCCGGCGATCTGCCGGCGGGTAAACCACGAACCCCGCCCGGGGATACCGCGTCGCCGGACGTAGTTGGCCTCGATGTGCGAGACGTCACCGAGATCCCCTCGTTCGATCCGATTTTTGACGATCCGGACCGTGTTCGCAAAGCGGTTGTTGAACCCGATCATGCCGACTCCGTCCGAGGCCGCCGCGGCCTCGGCGATCCGCTCGGCGCTGTCGATCGAGTGGGCCAGTGGCTTCTCGAGGAGGACGTGCAACCCGCGTTCGAACGCGTCGACGGCGTATTCCTCGTGGTACTTGTTCGGAGTCGTGATGATGACGGCATCGACGCCGTCGTACAACGTCCGGTGATCGTCGTAGACGTCGACGTCGTATCGCCGAGCGAACCGCGTCCGGGCCTCGGCGGCGACGTCCATGCCGCCCACCAGCGGGATGCCGAGGTCGACGAGTCGCTCGGCGTGGTACTGGCCGATGTTGCCGAGGCCGACGATGCCGGTTTCGATGTCAGTTCGGTCAGGTGTCATTGTGCGAGGGGGCGGTGCGACCGTCGCGTGTCGATCCGATACATCGGTAGCCGCTATATCGAATGTAGGGGCTCGAGGACCTTCGATCCGTCGCCAAACGACGAGTCGGGGGTCGAACGGGGGAGTCGATCAGCTGTCGGCTTCCGTCGGCGTCGTTCCCGGTTCGCGTCCCGATCGGTCCGTCAGTCCGTGAAGCAAGGCGTCTCCGGTGGCCGTATCGAAGAGGTGGATCTTCGAACGGTCCAACACGACGTCGACGTCCTCGCCCGCCTCGATCTCGGTGTCGGGGGTGACGCTCATCAGCAACTGGTTGGGCGACGTAGCCGGGTCCTGCTCCATCGAGCCCGCCGCGGCCTCGGAGAGCAACAGGTAGACGAAGACCTCGTCGCCCATCGGTTCGAGGACATCGGTCCGGGCCCCGATCCGATCGGTCGAGTCGGTCAGCGAGTCGGCGTACCGGGTCAAGTGGACGTCCTCCGGTCTGACACCGAGGGTAACGGCGTCGCCGACGCCGACTTCCGACAGTTGCGAGGGATCGAGGTCGACGGTGAAGTTGTTCGTCTCGAGGCCGTCCTCGAGGAGCGTCCCCTCGACGAAGTTCATCGACGGCGAGCCGATGAAGCCGGCGACGAAGAGGTTCGTGGGTTCGTTGTAACAGGTAAGCGGCGCGGCGATCTGCTGGAGGCGGCCGTCGTTCAAGACGGCGATCCGGTTGGACATCGTCATCGCCTCGGCTTGGTCGTGTGTGACGTAGATGACCGTCGCGTCCAGCTCCCGGTGGAGCCGCTGGAGTTCGGTCCGCATGTGTACCCGCAACTTCGCGTCGAGGTTGGCAAGCGGCTCGTCCATCAGGAACACGTCGGGGTTGCGCACGATCGCGCGGGCGATGCCGACCCGCTGTTGCTGGCCGCCGGACATCTCCGACGGCATCCGATCGAGCATCCCCTCGAGCTGGACGATATCGGCCGCCTCCTCGACGCGACGACGGACCTCCTCGTCGTCGTACTTCCGGAGCCGCAGCCCGAAGGAGATGTTCTCGTAGACGTCCATGTGGGGGAACAGGGCGATGTTCTGGAAGACCATCGCGACCCCGCGGTCCTTCGGGGCGAGGTCGGTGACGTCGTCGTCGCCGATGTAGATCCGCCCCTCGGTGGGCTGGGTCAGCCCCGCGACCGTCTCCATCGTGGTCGACTTCCCACAGCCCGAGGGGCCGACGAAGGTGACGAACTCGCCGTCCTCGACCTCGAGGCTGACGTCTTCGACCGCCGTTTCCTCACCGTACCGTTTCGTGACGTTCTCGAGTCGTACTCGTGCCATTGTCTTACTCCTTGAGTGCGCCCGCGGTCAGCCCGCTCACGATCTTTTCCTGCGCGATGACCACGAGGATCGCGACGGGGATCACCCCGAGGATGCTCGCGGCGGCCATGAGGTGGTACAGCACCTGGTACTGGCCCTGATAGGCCAGAATGCCGTCGAGGATCGGGGCCCAGTTCTCCGGCTGGCCGTCGGTCATCAGGAACGAGAAGAAGAACTCGTTGTAGACGGCGATGAAGGTCAACACGCCCGCGGTCGCGACGCCGGGGGCAGAGAGGGGAATGATGACCCGGAACAGTGCGCCCAGCCGGGTCGTCCCCTCGACGCGGGCCGCGTCCTCCAGCCCGTCGGGGATCTGCCCGTAGAAGGTCGTGAGGATGAAGATCGCCAGCGGCATGAAGATCGCCGACAGCGGCGTCACGAGGGCGAAGGGCGTGTTGTAGAGAGTGCCGTCGCCGGTGATCGGCTCGAGGAAGACAAAGGAGGTGTTGAACAGGTCGTTCAGCGGGATAAAGAAGGCCGCCGGCGGGAAAAAGGAGATCACCAGCACTAACAGCATCAGCGGCGTGCGGCCGGGGAACTCGAGGCGGCCGAACGCGTAGCCGGCGAGGCTGGCGACGACGAGGACGACGGCCGTCGAGGCCAGCGCGATCACGAAGCTGTTGAACATGTAGACGTGGAAGGGGATGACCCGGAACACCTCGACGAACGCGCCGGGGTTGAAGCCGTTCGGCGTGAAGACGATGTTCTCGAGTTGTCCCTCCGGCGTCAGCGCGACCATGAGCAGCCAGTAGAAGGGAAACAGCGTCGTGACGAGGAAAAAGACCGCGGCGACGTAGAACATCGCCCGGTAGACCCGATCCGGGTTCTCGATGGAGTCGGCGACCCACTGCTGGAACGGGCCCCGGTCGAGTTCCGCGTCCCGGCCGTCTTTGAGGAGCGAGGTGTCGCCGTCGGAGCCGCGCGCGGGCTCGCCGCCGTCGGGGCAGCGGCGCGTCGGATCGGCTCCCGACTCGTCGATGCCGCTGGTATCGCTCGGTTCGGCGGTGTTCGGGCGGTCGGTCGGATCGGTGGTGTCTCGTGAGTCGGTCATCAGTACATCCCTCCGTCGGTGTCGCGGAACAGCAGCAGATAGACGCCGATGATCAGGCCGATGACCAGCGCCGTCGCGAATGCCACGGCGGCGGCCGTCGCGTAGATGCGCGTGCCGCCGAACATCGCCTCGACCACGAGGCAGGTCAGCGACGGCACCGTCGTACAGCCGGCCGTCGACTCGATCAGCCCGAACACCCGCATCGCGTCCATCGTCCGGAACAGCATCGCGACGAGCAGGGCCGGCATCACCAGCGGGAGCGTGATCAGTTTGAACCGCTGCCATGGCGAGGCCCCGGCCACGCGCGCGACGTCGTACAGGCTGCGGTCGACGCTTTGCAGCCCCGCGAGGATCAGCAGGGCCATAAAGGCCGAGGACTTCCAGATGTCGGCCACGAGGATGATGATGAAGGCGTCGCGGCTGTTGGCAAGCGGCGTCGCGCTGAAGATTCCCAGGCTCTGCATGAGATCGGAGCCGAACCCGACCGTCGGCTGAAAGAGGAGGAAGAAGATCATCCCCTGGATGACGATCGGCACCGCCCACGGGAGAATGATCGCCACGCGGACCCACCGTCGCCCCCGGAAGTCCTGATCGAGGACGTAGGCCTGCCCGAACCCGATCACCGTCTCCGTGACGACGCTGATGACCGCGAACGCGAGCGTGACGAAAAGCGCCTGCTGGAAGAACGGGGTCCCGAGTTCGACGAAGGGAAACGACGAAGTCAGCCCCACGTCGAGGAACTGGCGAGCCAGTCGCGCGTTCCCCGTGAGGATGTCGACGTAGTTCTCGATACCGACGAACCCGCCGAGCGGGTCCAGCCCCCGCGTCTGATCGGCGCGCAGCGACGTGATGAACGTCCGGATCATCGGGTAGAACGCGATCAGGGTCAACAGCGCGAACGCCGGCAACAACAGCAGGTAGGCGTACGCCGCCTCGCTCAGCCCCTCCATCCAGTTGACGACGGCGTTGCCGGTCCGCTCCCGGTCCTGCTGTCGCCCGGGTTCGCCGCCGGCTATCCCGTCCGTATCGGTGTCAGTTGCCATCGGCATCTACCTCCGCCTCGCTCTGCTCGAGTTCCTCGGCGAGGTCGTCCATCGCCGCTTCGGGTGATTGCGCGCCTCGATAGGCCGCGTTGACCGCCTGGTAGACCAGCGCCGACTGCTCGGGCCAGAGGTCGGTCGCCGGCCGCGGGATTGCGTTCTCGCTGGCCGACTGGACCACGTCGGCGTAGCGCGCGACCGGTCCGACCTCGTCCGGATCGGCCTCGTCCACCAGTTCGAGGTTCGGTGGGAGATACCCTCCGAGTTCGAACACCGCCAGCATGACCTCCTCGGTCGCGAACGCCTCGAGGATCTGCAGCGCTTCCTCTTGCCGATCTGAGAACGGGCTCACGGCGAGGTTCCAGCCGCCGAGCGCGGCCGTGGTGCCGCCGGTACCCTCGTACTCGGCGTCGGACTCGGAGACTGCGTACGGTCGGGTCATCACGCCCAGATCCTCGCCGAAAACCTCCGCCGCGCCGGTCTGTGCGATCGCGAACGACCAGTTGCGGTTCGCGACGGCGTCGCCGCTGTCGAACGGGTTAAGCGACTCCTGTTCGGTCCACTGGACGATCGACGACGGACAGATCGCCGGGTAGTCGCCGTCGCCGTCGATGAACGACCGCATCATCCGGATCGCGTCGACGGCCGGTTCGTCGTCGACGGTGATCGGGCGCTCGCCGGCGGTAAACAGGTTCCCGGTTCCGCCGAAGTAGGCCCCGCCCCAGGAGGTCATCACCTCGTTGAACGTACAGCAAGCCAGTCCCTCGTAGGCGGCCGCCTGCGTGGTGAACCCGTAGTCGAGATCGGACCCGTCTTGCGCGTCGCGGACCGCCGAGGCGAACTCCTCCCAGCGGGGCGGGTCGGTGCCCCAGCCGCCGGTGTCGTAGCCGGCGTCCTCGAGCAGGTCACGCCGGTACAGGGTAAAGCCCAGATCCGGGAACAGCGGCAGCGCGTGGAGGTCGCCGGACTGGGGATCCCGCGCCGTCTCGAGGATCGCCTCGAGGTAGTCCTCGTTGACGCGTTCGACGACGTCGCTCGAGAGTTCCTCGGTCAGGTTGACCGTCTGGTTCCGGAGGATAAACGGGACCGTCCAGCCGCTGTCCATCATGTGGATGTCCGGCGGGGCCCGACCCGCCTCGAGGGCCGACTGGGCGGTCTGCATCCGGGTCGCGGAGTCGCTGACGACGGTCTGGATCTCGATGCTGATGTTTTCGTCCAGCCCCGCGTCCCAGAGCGCTTGCTGGACCGACGGCCCGTCGCCGTCACTCTGGATGATCCCGGCGACGCCCGAATCGGCGGTCATCACGACGGTGTTCGGGCCCGGGCCCCGACTGAGGCAACCGGCGACCCCCACGGCTCCCGCCGCCGCCGCGGCCGCCGTCCCGGTCAGGAACGACCGCCGTCCGGCGCTGAATCGGTCGCCCCCGACGGTGGTATCTCGTCCCATGCGGGGGGACGGACCACGGTCATCACCTTAATTGTTAGCTGTAAATATGATACTAAAATTTGACTGTCTCGATAACGGTTCCGTTACGCGGACGCGGGCGTACGAGCCGCGGTCGGGCCCGTTTCGGGCGGCTCGCAGGGCGGCGTCTAGTCGCCGATTGCGGGCCGACGGTCGGCAGGTGCCGGCCGAGCGTATTCCACCGTGGCCGTCGATCCGGGGCGATCGACACCGAACGCGAGCGGACGACGCCGGCCGGCGACCGCTTCCACACCGCTCAGTCGTCGAGCGTCGGCGGCTCGTCACGGCCGATGTGGATCTCGTGGGCCTCGATGTCCTCGAGCGCGGCGACGCGACCGCCGATCGAGAGCTCCTCGCCGTCGGCCGTCTCGATCGTGAGGCTCGCGACTTCCTCGCTGATTTCGAAGGAGATATCGAGAATCCGACCGCGGACGACCCGCTGGCCGCCGACATCGACGTCCCGACCCTCGATCGTGGCGTAGAACTCTCCGCCCTCGTCGAGGAGATCCTTTACGCACCGGCGGATCGAGGCGTATTTGCGGGGGTAAGACCGCGCGGAGTCGTCCTCGCCGAGCGTTTCTTCGGCGGTCGTCCAGAGGACGGTTCCGAAAAAGCCCGAGACCAGAAAGCCAAGCGCCGAGCGGTTGAAGATGACGCCGTACCGGTCCTGATCGTCGCGCAGGGCGTCCTGGGTCGCGTACACGGAGTAGTTGCCGTCGGCGACGGCGAGTACCGGCGTCGTGATCCCGCGTCGGGCGCGGGCGGTCGAAGCGACCTCGTCGTAGGCGAACTCGGCGGGGTCGGGCGCTTCGCTGGCCGGCGTCACGATCAGGTCGACGCTGACGCCGGCGTCGACGGCCGCGCGCAGGTCCTCATCGAACCGGGTCAGCAGGTCCGGCGTCAACGACAGCGCGAGTTCGAACTCCGCGGCGTCGATGACCTCCTCGAGGTAGCGCAGGATCGTCGATCGGGACTTGACCAGGGAGACGGCCTCGGTGTCTCGGGCCGGCGCGGTGTATCGCGCCTCGAGTTCGTCGACCATTCGCTCGAGGGAGGTCTGGACATCGTCGAAGGCCTCGCCGGGATCGATGGCGACGACTTTCATCGGGCGGGACTCGCGCAGTTCGACGAGCCCGCGGTCGCTGAGGCTGCGCACGGTGTCGTAGACCCGAGGCTGGGGGATCTCCGTCCGGTCGGCGATCTCGCTGGCCGTCAGCTGGCCCTGCTCTAACACGGTGAGATACGCGTCGATCTCGTACTCGCCGAGGTTGAACCGGTCCCCGACGCGCTCGACGGTCGAGCGAAGCTCGTCTGGTGCCATACCGGTCCCTACGCCCCCGGTGATTAAATGATTTATTATATATCGAGTAGCACGTGGTTTCGAAATTAGGTTGTTTGCAAATCGATCGCATGGAGAGAGGGTCAGAACGCTTAACCACACCGCTCCTGAGCGTGTTGGTATGCGCGCGGTCCTGCAGGGAAACGAGAGTACGACGGCCGGAAACAGCACCACGGCGGCCGAGGAAATTCGGACATTTCTCCCCGAGACAGTTCCGCTGCGAGCGGTCGAGATCGGCCTCGCACTCCTCGTCCTCGTCGTCGGCTGGTACCTCTCGAAGCTCGCCGTTCGGATCGCCGGGCGGACGGTCGCCCGACGCATCGAACGGCCCAGCGTCACTCGGACGGTGCTTCGCGGCGTCAGGCTCGCCGTCTTGCTCTGGGCGGCCGGCATCGCCGCCGGCATCATCGGCGTCGGCAACACCGAGATCCTCCTGTCGGTGACCGTCATCTCGGCCGTGATAGCGATCGTCCTCGCGCCGATCGCGGGCAGCATGATCAACGGCTTCTACGTGTTAGCCGACCGGCCCTACGAGATCGGCGACATGATCGAGGTGACCGACGCCGGCCACCGCGGCTTCGTCGAGGACATCACGATCCGCTACACGAAGATTTTCACCCTGCAGAACACCTTCATCGTCATCCCAAACGCCGAGATCCACGCCCGCGACGTCGTCAACTACTCCGCCGAGGACGAGCGGACACGGGTCTCCATCGGCTTCGATATTACCTACGAGAGCGACCTCGAGGCTGCCCGGAAAGCCGCCGAACGGGCCGCTCGAAACGTCGACGACGTCATCGCCGGGGGCCCCGACATCCGGATCGGTAGCGCTCGCTACGCCGCAGCGCCGTCATGTTATATCGACGAGTACGGCGACCACGGCATCGCCCTCGAGCTGTTCTTCTGGATGGAACACCCCTACAAGCAGACCGTCGTCCGATCGGCGGTGCAAGACGCCATCGGCGAACGGTTCGCGGACGTAGACGTCGAGTTCGCCTACCCGCACCGCCATCACGTCTTCGACGACACCAGCGGCATCGCGCGCGTCGGGGTTATCGACGGCGATACCGAGCGACAGACGCCGGATTCCCTGACCGAGGCAGGCGACGGCCCCGCGGACCCGGCCGATCGGTGACGCCTCGGCGATCGGTCTCGGGTCGGGGCCACGTCTCTCGGCACCGGGTATCGTGGGGGTGATTTATGCCCTCCCCGACCCAAGTCGACAGTCACTCGACGATGTATGACGACATTCTCGTTCCCACCGACGGGAGCGACACGATTCCCGAGACGCTCGCACACGCACTGCCGATCGCTGCCGACAACGACGCGACGGTTCACGGCCTCTACGTCGTCGACAGTCGCGTCATCGCGGCCGCCGACGACGAGACCAGTCCCGACCTCGAGCGCTCGCTCGAGGCGGAGGGAAAAGAGGCCGTCGCCGCCGTCGAGGAGCGCGCGACGGACGAGGGCCTCGAAACTGTCGGCGAGATCCGACAGGGGACCCCGTCGAAGACGATCCTCGAGTACGCCGAGGAGCAGGGGATCGACCTGATCGTCATCGGAACGCGGGGCAAGAGCCCCCGCGAGAAGGTGACGTCGCTGGGTAGCGTCTCCGAGCGGGTCGTCGACAATGCCTCGATCCCGGTGTTCGTCGTCCGGGACGCGGGCGACGCGTAACGTATACCGACTACCGGACGTCGTTCCGGTGCAATCGCAGGGCAGGTCGTGGTTGTACTGGAAACCCGTTTCAGTGGCCCGTCTCAGGCCCGCGCGTTCTCGACCGTAATGACCTCGCAGTCGAGGTGTGTCCGTAGATAGCGGTCGATGTCCGGGTTGTCCGTAAAGCGCTGGAAGAGTCGCCGGAATCGGCTGGCCTGTTTGGTTCCGACGACGACGACGTCGGCCTCCTCCGCGCCGACCTCGTCGAGAATGCTTTCCTCGACGAGGAACCCGGTCCGGACGACGTACCGGGCGTTCTCGAGTCGCCCGAACGCGCTCTCAACGGCGTTTTTCAGGTCGATCCGGCTCACTTTCCTCCCGTTCTGATAGAGATTGACGTGTAGGATCGTCAGCGCCGCGTCCCGGTCGCGCGCGACCTCGATCGCCCGCTCGAGCGTTCGCCGCGAGTGTTTCGACAGCGGATACCGAACGGGGACCACGACCAACGACATTAGCCAATCGAACGACTTCCGGGCGGGTAAACCTTTCAGTACGGACAATCAACACTGTGAACTTGTCCCACGACGCGTGAGGTGATCCCACTCGATTCCCGCGAGCCGGTCGGACGGACAGACAGTCATTTAGGGTGAGCCCGGCTACGGCCGAACATGCAATCCTGGTCGACCGACGACGGCGACACCGTCTACGTGTCCGAGACGGACGGCGTCAAGGGATCGAAGGGGCCGTTTCTCGCCGCTTACGAATCCCCCGATTTCGAGCGCCGCTACGGCTGGTTCTGTACGAACTGCGAGAGTCTCGACAACGCGATGGACGCGATGGGCCGTATCAAGTGTAATCAGTGCGGGAACTTCCGGAAGCCGACCGAGTGGGACGCCGCTCACGAGTAGGCCCGTGCGAATCCCTCGAGACCGGGTTCGGAGAGGGTTCTCCCCGCGGTCGCGCGATCGCCGCCGGGGTCAATAGACGATTACTTGACGAACAGCCGGCTGCCTTCGGTACGAACGGAACGAACGAGCGGGATCGTTCCCGTTCGTTCGGAAGTAACCCCTTGTTTTTGTCACGTACTAACATTTATAGTGGATGCCGACATAGGTGCTGTTGAATGGGTCCTGTTAACATGCAGCTCGTCGAGCAGGCCAGGTCGATCTTCGCAGAGCTGGGTTACACCGTCGAAGGCAACGGCCCCGAATTCCGCGCCGAGCGAGCGTGGAAAGTCGTTCACGTCAACGCCGTCCTCGAGGCGGACGAACTTCCGACGTCGTCGTCGGGACAGTTCCACTGTTTCGTCGCCGAACCGGACGACGCCGACGACCTCGAGGCGCGACTCGAACGGACGAATCCGGCCTACGAGTGGGCCATCATCGTCGTCGACGGGGAGGACTATCAGGTCGAACGAGCGCCGCCAGGACCGCGAGTAACAGCGTAGACCGGCCGCTTTCGCGGCTGTAATGACCCTATTCTTCGAGCGCGTTGCGCGTCGCAGTGACGCCTGCGCCCGGATCGACGTCCGCACCCATCGACTCGAGGACGTCGCCAAGCGCCGTCACGACGTAGATTACGTTCTCCGGCCGGGCGGAGTAGCCCATGCAGCCGATCCGGAAGATCTCGCCGGCGAGATCGCCCAGTCCGCCGGCGATCTCGAGGTCGTACTGCTCGAGCAGGGCGTCACAGACCGCGGCGTCGTCGACGCCGTCGGGGACGCGGACGGCGTTGAGGCTCGGCAGCCAGTACTCGTCGGGGGCGTTCATCTCGAGGCCCATCGCTTCGACGCCGGCTTTCAGCGCGCCGGCGAGGCGCTCGTGGCGGGCCCAGCGCTGTTCGATGCCTTCCTCGGCGACCAGCCGCAGGGCCTCCCGGATCGCGTAGACGTTCGTTATCGGCGCAGTGTGGTGATACGCGCGTTCCTCGCCCCAGTAGCCCTCGAGCAAGGAGAGATCGAGGTACCACGAGCGGGGGTCGTCCTCGCGTGTGAGAACTTTTTTCATGGCCTCGTCCGACAGCGTGAGGGGACTCGCGCCCGGCGGACAGGAGAGACACTTCTGGGGGCCCGAGTACGCCACGTCGACGTCCCACTCGTCGACGCGCAACTCGACGCCACCCAGCGAGGTGACGGTGTCGGCGATGACCAGAGCGTCGTGGTCGTGGGCCGCGCCGGTCAGTTCCGGCACGTCGGGCTGGAGGACGCCCGTACTCGTCTCCGCGTGGACGAACCCGAAGACGTCGGGATCGTGTTCGGCCAGCGCGTCCGCGACGTCGGCGGGCTCGAGCGGTTCGCCCCACGGTGCCGATACCTCGACGACCTCGCCGCCCGCGCGCTCGGCCATCGAGGCCATCCGACCGCCGAAGTAGCCGTTGGTCGGCACGAGCATGGTGTCGCCGGACTCGACGACGTTGCCGATCGCGGCCTCCATCGCCGCGGAGCCGGTCCCAGAGACCGGGATCGTCCACTGGTTGTCCGTCCGGAAGGTGTAGCGCAACAGCTCCTGCACCTCGTCCATAATCTCGACGAAAGAGGGGTCGAGATGGCCGACCAGCGGCGTACTCATCGCCCGGAGGACCCGCGGGTTCACGTCGCTCGGGCCGGGTCCCATCAGCGTCCGATCCGGGGGTGTGAGTTCGCCGACGGATGGCGCGCGATCCGCCTCGTTCGACGGTGTCTGAGCCATGGGCGTGTGCTCGCCGGCCACTCGCAAAGACCTACCGACAGCGGCGAATTACAGGCCCCCGAACGGCCGAATCAAAGCTCGCCCCGGCGTCGCGGCTCCGTCCGCGAACGCGGCCGCATCCGGCGTGTTCGTCACCGATTATGGCAAACGGTACCGTTCGACGCAGCTGCGAGCCGTTTAAGCCGACTCACTGCATAGGCGACATATCGTGTTCGTCGGTCACGCGCTCCTCGCGTTCGCCGTCGCAGCGCTCGTCGCCGACTGGCGAGGCTGGGCCCCCCGACGAGCGCTCCTCGTCGGTGCCATCGCCGGCGCGTTCGCCGCGATCCCCGACATCGACGTCGCGTACGCGCTCGTGGGCCTGCTCGAGTGGCAGGCCGGCGACGGCGCGCTCGGCGCGTCGACGGCGTTCTGGGACGCCAGCCGGGGCGTCCACCGCTCGGTCACTCACTCGCTGGTCGTCGGCGCGGTCGCCGCACCCGCTTTCGGCCTGCTCGCCGTCCGGGGTTACTCCCCTCGCGTGCGACTCGTTCGGGCTGTCGGGATCGCCGTCCTCGTGGCACTCGTCGCCATCGCGCACGTCTGGGGCGGCCCCATCGCCGCGCTCGTCACGGGACTGTTCGCCGCCAGCGGCGCGCTCGTCGCCCGGACGATTGCCAGTCACACGCGGGTGGCGTCGACGGCGGTCGGTATCGCCGCGCTCTGGGGGCTCTGGTCCCATCCGTGGGGCGATCTCGTAACCGGATCGCCTCCCGACTGGTTTTTTCCCTTCGACGCCGCCGTCCTCGAGTCGCGACTCGTTCTCCACCCCGACCCGACGCTGCACCTGCTGGGCGCGTTCGCGATCGAACTCGCGACGATCTGGCTCGCTGCCGTCGTCCTCTGTCGACTCACCGATCGCTCGGTGGTCGCCACCGTCAACCGCCGGGCCGCCGTGGGCGTCGCCTACGGCGTCGCCGCGCTCGCGGTGACGCCGCCAACGCTCGAGGTGTCTTACCACTTCGTCTTCTCGATTCTCGGTGTCGGCCTCCTCTGTGGCGTCGTCAGGGAAACGCCGACTCCCACTGCGTTCGCGAGCGTTCGGGGCCTGCCCGCGTTCGAGACGCTGCTCGAGGCCGGCGTGACCGCGCTGGCGGCCGTCACCGTCGCGCTCGCCGCCTACCTGACGGTCTATCTGCTCGCTATCGTGCCATAGCGCGGGATCGCGACCTTCGTTTCAGTCCGGGACAAAATACGCTTTTGTGAGAGCGGTCGGTACGGACCACTGTGTCGCAGGCTTCACTCGAGGGACTGCTCGCGGACGGACGGTCGAACGCGGCGATCGCGTGGGTGCTGGTCGCCGCGATCGCGAGCATCGGTATCGGGGCATTGGTAACGGGGGGCATCCTCTGGATGACGTTCGCGGCGGTTCTCGTAGTTCTCGCGATCCTGCCACCCATCGCCTTTCGATCCCCTCTGGTCATGCTCCCCTGGGAGGTCCTCCTGTTGGCGGCGCTACCGGTCCTCGGCGTCGCGTTCGGTGCCGACAGGCTGACGGGACACGTCACGTCCTACCTCTCGGTCGCGGCCATCGCGCTCGTCCTCACCGTCGAACTGCAGGCGTTTACCGCCGTGCGAATGACTTCTGGCTTCGCCGTCGTCTTCGTCGTGGTCGCGACGATGGCTGCCGCCGCCCTCTGGGCCCTCCTCCGGTGGAGCGCCGCCGGCGTGCTGGGCGTTCCGTTCACGGCCGACCACGACGACGTGATGTGGGAGTTCGTCTATTCGGCCGCCAGCGGCCTCGGTGCCGGTGTCGTCTTCGAACTCTACTTCAGGCGACTCGGACGCGCCGACCGAACTCGGCTCGTCGACGACATCCCGATCGGCGGAGGTGACGATGCCTAGCCTCGCCGACATCGTTCCCTCCCGGAAACGGCAACGCCAGCTCACCTACCTCATGGAGATCGGGCTCATCGGCATGCTGTTCATCGGCATCGAACGCGGCAACGCCGGAATCATCATCAACACCGGCGTCGCCCTGCTCGTTACGCAACTGCCGCCGGTGCTCGAGCGCGACTACGAGATCCCGATGGACCCGCGGCTCACGCTGTGGATCACGACCGCCGTCTTCCTGCACGCTTTCGGTACGGTGGGGCTTCCCGGCGCGACCGCCACGCTCTACAGCCAGGTCTGGTGGTGGGACCACATGACCCACGCGCTGTCGGCCTCGCTGGTCGCCGCCGTGGGGTATTCGACCGTCCGCGCGTTCGACGAACACGCCGAGGGCGTCCACCTCCCACAGCGGTTCATCGCCGTGTTTATCCTACTTTTCGTCATCGCGTTCGGCGTCCTCTGGGAGATTCTCGAGTTCGCGATCGCGCTGGCTGCCGAGACGCTCGGTACCAGAGCCGTCCTCACCCAGTACGGACTCGAGGACACGATGCTCGACTTCGTCTTCAACTCTATCGGTGCGATCATCGTCGCGACGTGGGGCGGTGCGTACCTCACGAACGTCACCAACGCGATTCGAGAGCGGTTCGAGTCGCGAGCCGACTGATCGGTCGTCAGTCGGGACCGCTTCGTTCGTTCCGTCCTGAACGGACGCCGTGTTTTACGTCGGTACGCGCCGTAGATGGCGAGGCCATGGTCTTCAAAAAGATCACGCTGATCGGTACCAGTACCGAGAGTTTCGACGCCGCCGCGGACGACGCTATCGACCGCGCGGAGTCGACGTTGCAGAACGTCCACTGGATCGAGGTTGACGAACTCGGCGTCGAAGTCGCCAGCGCCGACGATCGGGAGTATCAAGCCGAAGTCACCGTCGCCTTCGAACTCGAGGAGTAACCCGAGACGGGGCACTCGACGGTTCGTATCGATACCCCGTCCTCGATTCTTCGACGCGACCGGCGGCTATCGGCTAGCGGCCGTCGGAAAATCCGGTGGAACCTGAGACGCGGTGAACCGCAGTCGCTTACGTCCGGAACGACTCGCCACAGCCGCACTCGCTGACGACGTTCGGATTGTCGACGTGGAACCCTTCGGCCTGCAGTCCGTCCTCGTAATCGAGGACGCTGCCCTCGATGTACTTCAGGCTCGCGGGATCGACGAACACGCGCAGGTCGTGGTGTTCGTAGATCGTGTCGTCTTCGTCGGGTTCGTCGTCGAACCGCATCCCGTAGGAAAGGCCTGCACAACCGCCTTGCTGCACGAACAGCCGAAGCCCGGCCTCGGTCACGTCCAGGCCCTCGCCCTCCAGCAGCGAGAGAGCCTGCTCGGCGGCGTCTTCCGTGACTTCGATCTCCGGTTGCGTCTCCGCGGTCCCACCGTCCATACTGTCCGTACTCATACCACTCCCTTTCGGCGCGACGATGTTAACTGTGACGCCGTGTCGAGCCGAACGAACTAGCTTATTCCGGTTATGTCGGCGCGGCAAGTGACTAACAGCTCGCCCGCCGGAGCGAGCGATACCACGTGCCGAATTGACGCCTGTCGTTGCGCGAGAGTTCGATGTCGTGTTCCGCGAGCAACTCGAGCATCCGCTCTACGTCGCAGTCGTACCACAACGAGAGGACCCGCACGTTTCGCTGTGCGTAGTCGTAGTTGCGCTCGAGGACGCGCTCGTCCAGCGGGTCGACACGCGGTTTCATCTCGGTTCCTACTTCGAACCCCCAGCCACGTAAAACCAGCTCAGCGTTCCGGACGCTACGACTCGTGGCGGTGTGCTCTAGTCGCCCGCGTCGTCTTCGAGGCGGGTCCGAACGCTCTCGGCGTGGGCCTCGAGGCCCTCGGCGTCGGCGAGCGTGGTGATCGTCTCGCCGAGGTCGGCCAGCCCCTCGCCGGAGAGGCGTTGGACCGTCGTCGACCGGAGGAACGTCTCGACGGAGAGCCCGCCGCTGACGCGCGCTCCGCCGTTCGTCGGCAGCACGTGGTTCGTCCCGCTGGCGTAGTCGCCGGCCGCCACGGGCGTGTTCGGCCCGAGGAAGACGCTGCCCGCGCTGTCGATTCGCTCGAGCAGCGACTCGTCGTCGGCGGCGATGATCGAGAGGTGTTCGGGCGCGTACTCCTCGGTGAAGAGGATCGTCTCGCTCATCGATCGAGCGCATAATACGCCGCTGGCGTCGTTCGCGAGCGCCGTCCGGATCACGTCCTCGCGCTCGCGCTCGCCCGCGCGTTCGTCCACGGTCGCCGCCACTGCCTCGGCGGTGGCCTCGTCGTCGGTGACCGCCACGACCGAGGCGTTCGGATCGTGTTCCGCCTGTGCGAGCAGTTCCGCGGCGACGAGGTCCGGGTCAGCAGTCTCGTCGGCCACCACGACCACCTCGCTCGGTCCCGCGAGAAAGTCGATCTCGACGTCGCCCCGGACCTCGGCCTTGGCCGCCGTTACCCACTTGTTGCCCGGCCCGACGATCTTCTGGACGCTCGTGATCGTCTCGGTCCCGTAGGCCAGTCCCGCGATCGCCTGTGCGCCGCCGACGCTGTAAACCGCGTCCGCGCCCGCGGCGTGGATCGCAGCCAGCGTTACCGGGTTCACGTCGTCGGCCGGCGGCGTCACGACCGAGACGTGATCGACGCCGGCCACGACCGCCGGTACGACCCCCATGATCGCGCTCGAGGGGTAGGCCGCCGACCCGCCGGGAACGTAGACCCCGACCCGCTCGAGCGGACGGAATCGTCGGCCCAGCTCCCGGCCGGCGTCGAACTCGCGTCGCCAGTCCTCGGGCAACTGTGCCTCGTGGAACTCGCGGACGTTCGTGGCGGCCGTCTCGATTGCCGCTCGAATCCCGTCGTCGATCTCGTCGTAGGCTCGTTCGCAGTCGTCGGTGATCTCGAGGTTTCCGACTTCGACCCCGTCGAACTCGCTGGTGAACTCGCGGACGGCGACGTCGCCCTCGGTTCGAATCCGGTCGACGATCCCGCGGACGTCATCTCTGACTGCCTCGATACCGGCGTCGCGCTCGAAGAAGGCACCGCGATCGTCCGGCCCGAGATCGGCGATGGACTGCACATCGATTGTCATACGGTCGAGTTCGTCGGGTGGGCGAAAAACGGTTTCCTTCCGAACGGCCGCTCGCGGGCCGTCACCCTCTCGACGAACTGCATCTCCTGTCGTCCGTCGGTCCACGGGCTCGTGATCGTCTCACGCGTCGGGGTTCTCGACCTCCCAGATCCCGACGTAATCCAGAGTCGCCCGCACGAAGAGGTAGACGAGGAGGACGAAGCCGACGAGCGCGAGCGGCGCCTGCAGCAGTTCGGCCGTCTCCACGCTGAGGACGACCCGACTGATCCCCCGGACGAAGAAACTCAAGACCACGAGGCCCAGCGCGATGACCGCGAGTTTGACGAATCCCGATCGATCCATGTGCCACCGTACGATCACAGGTGCTAAATTATATCGGTGTTCACACGCTCGCACGGGCGCGCGACTAAATTCAGATCCGACCGTACCACCCCACGACGTACCCGGTAATATCACCTTTCTCGACCCGTCGCGTCGCCGCTTGAGTCGCGAGCCGTCGGCCGGCCCGGTTCTCACCGTCCCGGGATTCCGGACGTGCAGGGGCCGTATAACTATTCGCCGCCCGCGCTACCGTCCGGCCAATGTGGCCGTGGGAACACGCGATAATCGGTTATCTCTCGTATTCGCTGATCTGTCACCTCGTCTTCCGGACCGCTCCCGGTGGACCCGACGCCTTCGCCGTCGTCTTCGCGTCGGTCCTGCCGGACCTGATCGACAAACCGCTCGCGTGGGAGTTCGGCGTCTTCGAGGCCGGCTATGCGATCGGACACTCGCTGTTCTTCGCCGTCCCTCTCTCGATCCTCGTCGGAACGATCGCTCGCCGTGTCGGCCGAGCCCGGATCGCGCTCGCGTTCCCGATCGGGTACCTCTTGCATCTCCCGAGCGACATTCTATACTCCTACGCCAGTGAGCGGGTTCTTTACGTCGAAATCGTACTCTGGCCGATCGCCGTCGTTCCCGGGGACTCCGCCGGGCGGGGGTTCTTGGGGGCGTTCGAGTTGCTGTTCGGGCGGTACGTACGGACGCTGCTCGCCGGTGACGTGTCGACGTACGTCTGGATCCAGTTCGGTCTCGCCGGGATCGCGTTCCTCGTGTGGCTCTACGACGGACTGCCCGTTCTCCGTGATCTCTATCTCGGCTGTAGACGGATCGCTCACTCGCTGATCGGGTCGGACCGTTCGACGCGCGAGTGACGCAACCGCCGCCGACAGCTGCCGCGCTCGGCCGTAGCGCCATCGCTTGCCCGCCGTTTACACCCTACGAATACGACTGCCCGCGTGACTGTCCAACGTAGCCCACTGCTTCCTCGAGACGACGGCCTTATATGTTCACCCGGCTTCGACAGTAATGCGAACAACGCGGCGCTCGCCGCCGCGTCTTCCGGCCGTATTCCGGCACGGAAGAAGTATACGTATCCACCCTTGTCGAGCGCACAATCCGTTCGCTCGAGGGCATTCGGATTCCCGTGGCTGACACCGAGCGGTCGGCGTCAGAGGATGATGGCCTTATTCACTTCAGGTCAGTCCAGAATAACACGCGGAAATCCCTGCCGGCTGTTGTTTCCGGCGTGGCCATGATCCGATGTCCTTATAAGTATGAGGGTACTCGGATACGGACGCGAAAGACGACGTGATTGACGGGCCGTTCAACTCGGTCCGTCATCTCGGATGGTTCGAACCCGAAGGGGTTATGTACCCCAGACGGTGTACGAATACGTCCGAAGGAAATGAGGATTCCACCCCTGCGGTCCGCCGTACAGATGGGATCTGATGTTAGCCTTGGTAGTTCGGTGACGCCCGATCGGTCACACGACCGGCGTCAGCGAACGTGGACCCATGTGTGAGTGTGTACCAACATTCACCGCCAACAGACCCTCCCCAACTGGGGAGATCAAATAGCATTCCGGTTGATCCTGCCGGAGGTCATTGCTATTGGAGTCCGATTTAGCCATGCTAGTTGCACGAGTTCAGACTCGTAGCAGATAGCTCAGTAACACGTGGCCAAACTACCCTATGGATCCGAATAACCTCGGGAAACTGAGGCTAATTCGGGATACGATTCACGACCTGGAGTGGTGTGAATCCGAAACGCTCCGGCGCCATAGGATGTGGCTGCGGCCGATTAGGTAGACGGTGGGGTAACGGCCCACCGTGCCCATAATCGGTACGGGTTGTGAGAGCAAGAGCCCGGAGACGGTATCTGAGACAAGATACCGGGCCCTACGGGGCGCAGCAGGCGCGAAACCTTTACACTGCACGCGAGTGCGATAGGGGGACTCCAAGTGCGAGGGCATATAGTCCTCGCTTTTTGCGACCGTAAGGAGGTCGCGGAATAAGTGCTGGGCAAGACCGGTGCCAGCCGCCGCGGTAATACCGGCAGCACGAGTGATGACCGCTATTATTGGGCCTAAAGCGTCCGTAGCTGGCCGTGCAAGTCCATCGGGAAATCCGCGCGCTCAACGCGCGGGCGTCCGGTGGAAACTGCACGGCTTGGGACCGGAAGACCAGAGGGGTACGTCCGGGGTAGGAGTGAAATCCCGTAATCCTGGACGGACCACCGGTGGCGAAAGCGCCTCTGGAAGACGGATCCGACGGTGAGGGACGAAAGCTCGGGTCACGAACCGGATTAGATACCCGGGTAGTCCGAGCTGTAAACGATGTCTGCTAGGTGTGGCACAGGCTACGAGCCTGTGCTGTGCCGCAGGGAAGCCGCGAAGCAGACCGCCTGGGAAGTACGTCCGCAAGGATGAAACTTAAAGGAATTGGCGGGGGAGCACTACAACCGGAGGAGCCTGCGGTTTAATTGGACTCAACGCCGGACATCTCACCAGCATCGACAATGTGCAGTGAAGGTCAGGTTGATGACCTTACCGGAGCCATTGAGAGGAGGTGCATGGCCGCCGTCAGCTCGTACCGTGAGGCGTCCTGTTAAGTCAGGCAACGAGCGAGACCCGCACTCCTAATTGCCAGCAACACCTAGCGGTGGTTGGGTACATTAGGAGGACTGCCAGTGCCAAACTGGAGGAAGGAACGGGCAACGGTAGGTCAGTATGCCCCGAATGTGCTGGGCGACACGCGGGCTACAATGGCCGAGACAGTGGGATGCAACCCCGAGAGGGGGCGCTAATCTCCGAAACTCGGTCGTAGTTCGGATTGAGGGCTGAAACTCGCCCTCATGAAGCTGGATTCGGTAGTAATCGCGCCTCAGAAGGGCGCGGTGAATACGTCCCTGCTCCTTGCACACACCGCCCGTCAAAGCACCCGAGTGGGGTCCGGATGAGGCCGACGCAACGCCGGTCGAATCTGGGCTCCGCAAGGGGGCTTAAGTCGTAACAAGGTAGCCGTAGGGGAATCTGCGGCTGGATCACCTCCACAGACCGGGACCGGGGCGTCGCCCCGGCCCAAAAGTCGTGGCGCGTAGCGCCACGCAGTCCACGTTCGATCGACCCACGTCGTGGCCGATCGGGCACCTTTGAACTACCAAGGCTAACACCTACTCCCGCTGTCCGCCTTTGTGGCGGACGTGGGCCCATAGCTCAGTGGTAGAGTGCCTCCTTTGCAAGGAGGATGCCCAGGGTTCGAATCCCTGTGGGTCCATGGCTCGGGTTGGACCGAATCGTGCCCCTTAAGTGGGGCAGACGATTTCGGTCTAATCCGAACGAACCGATGCACCACCCCGCGCAAGCGTGGGTGGGAAGGGTCAATGCAGGCCGGCCGTCTACCGGCGTGCAGATGAGACCGTGTGTACGTGTAGTCCAGGCGTCCACTGGACCCGTTCCCGGGTCACGATGTTGCGACTCTGTCGCAACGCCGATCCGATGAACGTGGCTACTGTGCCAGCTGGTGGATCGCTCGGCTTGAGAGCTGACGAAGGACGTGCCAAGCTGCGATAAGCCTATGGGAGCCGCACGGAGGCGAAGAACATAGGATCTCCGAATGGGAATCCCCACCGCAATTGCTTCGCGCAATGGGGAACGTCGGGAATTGAAACATCTTAGTACCGACAGGAAAAGAAAGCAAACGCGATGTCGTTAGTATTGGCGAAAGAACGCGACACAGTCCAAACCGAAGCCCTCACGGGCAATGTGGTGTTCGGACTGACGATCACTTCCCGAACGGCGACGCGAAGTCTCTTGGAATAGAGCACGAGACAGGGTGACAGTCCCGTACCGTCGGCAAGTAAGGAACGAGTCAGTTCCAGAGTATCGGGGGTTGGATATCCCTCGTGAATATCGCGGGCATCGACCGCGAAGACTAAACACTCCTCAAGACCGATAGCGAACAAGTAGCGTGAGCGAACGCTGAAAAGCACCCCACGAAGGGAGGTGCAATAGGGCGTGAAATCAGTTGGCGATGGAGCGACAGGGCACACAAGGTCCCGGACGAAATGAATCAGGTGCGAACCTGTAGTAAGAAGTTTGGGAAGCCGGTGTTCTGTCGTACGTTTTGAAAAACGAACCAGGGAGTGTGCCTGTTTGACGAGTCTAACCCGATCATCGGGGAAGGCGAAGGGAAACCGACATGGCCGCAGTGCGTTGCACGAGGGCCGCCGTGTTCAAGCGCGGGGAGTCAAACGGGCACGACCCGAAACCGGACGATCTAGGCGTGGGCAAGGCGAAGCGTGCCGAAAGGCACGTGGAGGCCTGTTAGAGTTGGTGTCCTACAATACCCTCTCGTGACCTACGTCTAGGGGTGAAAGGCCCATCGAGTCCGGAAACAGCTGGTTCCAACCGAAAGATGTCGAAGCATCACCTCTGCCGAGGTAGTTCGTGGGGTAGAGCGACGGATTGGGGGACCGCACTCCGAGAGGAGTGTGCCCCCCTGTCCAACTCCGAACCTACGAACGCCGCTCGACGCAGGGAGTCCGGTGCACGGGGTAAGCCTGTGTACCGTGAGGGAGACAACCCAGAGCTGGGTTAAGGTCCCCAAGTGTAGACTAAGTGCGATCGAAGGTGGTCTCAAGCCCTAGACAGCCGGGAGGTGAGCTTAGAAGCAGCTACCCTCTAAGAAAAGCGTAACAGCTTACCGGCCGAGGTTTGAGGCGCCCAAAATGATCGGGGCTCAAGTCTACCACCGAGACCTAGCAGCACCACTTAGACTGGTGATCTCGTAGGTTGGCGTTCTGTTCGGGTGGAAGCACGGCTGAGAAGTCGTGTGGACCGTTCAGTAACGAAAATCCTGGTCATAGTAGCAGCGTTAGTCGGGTTAGAACCCCGACGGCCGAACGAGTAAGGGTTCCTCAGCAATGCTGATCAGCTGAGGGTTAGCCGGTCCTAAGTCAGCCCGTAAGTCGAAGCTGACAACAGGGAAATAGGTTAATATTCCTATGCCAGTGTGTACTCAAAGCCAACGCTTTGGGGCCGCCTCTGCCGGGCTTTCGCCCGGTCGAACTATCGAAGTTCGTGGAAGCCGTAATGGCACGAAGCGACCGAATGGTAGGATAGCGCAAGAGAGGTCAACCTAGAGCCCGTGAAAAGGCGAACACACTGTCCGTACCGAGATCCGACACAGGTACTCGTGGCGGCGAAAGCCAAGGTCTGTCGGGAGCAACCGACGTTAGGGAATTCGGCAAGTTAGTCCCGTACGTTCGCAATAAGGGATGCCTGCCCTGCAATGGGGCAGGTCGCAGTGACTCGGGCGCTCCGACTGTCTAGTAACAACATAGGTGACCGCAAATCCGCAAGGACTCGTACGGTCACTGAATCCTGCCCAGTGCAGGTATCTGAACACCCCGTACAAGGGGACGAAGGACCTGTTAACGGCGGGGGTAACTATGACCCTCTTAAGGTAGCGTAGTACCTTGCCGCTTCAGTAGCGGCTTGCATGAATGGATCAACGAGAGCGCCACTGTCCCAACGTTGGGCCCGGTGAACTGTACGTTCCAGTGCGGAGTCTGGAGACCCCCAAGGGGAAGCGAAGACCCTATAGAGCTTTACTGCAGGCTGTCACTGAGACGTGGTCGCCATTGTGCAGCATAGGTAGGAGGCGGTACACAGGTACCCGCGCTAGCGGGCCACCGAGCCAGCATTGAAATACTACCCGATGGTGACTGCGACTCTCACTCCTGGCGGAGGACACTGGTAGCCGGGCAGTTTGACTGGGGCGGTACGCGCCTGAAAAGATATCGGGCGCGCCCCAAGATTTCCTCATCCGCGTCGGAGACGCGGAACAGAGCGCAAGAGCAAACGGAAGTCTGACAGTGTCCGGCACAACGACGGACGCTGACGCGAAAGCGTGGTCTAGCGAACCAATTAGGCTGCTTGATGCGGCCAATTGCTGACAGAAAAGCTACCTTAGGGATAACAGAGTCGTCACCCGCAAGAGCACATATCGACCGGGTGGCTTGCTACCTCGATGTCGGTTCCCTCCATCCTGCCCGTGCAGAAGCGGGCAAGGGTGAGGTTGTTCGCCTATTAAAGGAGGTCGTGAGCTGGGTTTAGACCGTCGTGAGACAGGTCGGCTGCTATCTATTGGGGGTGTAACGGTATCTGACGGGAACGATCGTATAGTACGAGAGGAACTACGATTGGGTGCCACTCGTGTACCAGCTGTCCGAAAGGGCACGCGCTGGGCAGCGACGCACCACGGGGTAAGAGCTGAACGCATCTAAGCTCGAAACCCACCTGAAAAAGAGATACCACGGAGGCCACTCGTAGAAGACGAGATCGATAGACTCGGGGTGTACGCACCAAGGCAACGAGGTGTTGAGCCCGCGAGAACTAATCGGCCGAGCCACACACTCATACACTACATCGCATTGGATCCGTGACGCGCGAACGGGTCCGGACGCAAACTGGACTACACGTACACTCGGTCTTAGACACACCACCGATATTGGAATGATCACGGTTCGATTCCGTGAGTCGGCGTTACGGCGGCCATAGCGGCGAGGTGCCTCCCGTACCCATCCCGAACACGGAAGATAAGCTCGCCTGCGTTTCGGTCAGTACTGGAGTGGGCGACCCTCTGGGAACCCCGATTCGCCGCCTCCATTCATACTCACTTTCACTTTCAGCCCCGAACAGCCACTGCACTCCAGTGGTTGTCGGGGTTTTCTGTATTTATACGGAGCTGAGTCTGGATTCCGCTCTTCGATCGCCGCTATAATCGAATAGTGACGCTATCTCTTGGGATGGGCGTCCGAGAAAACCCCATTCCCGCCCGCTCACGTGGTCGTTCTTTCCAGTAGAATTCGTAGAGAGGTCTCTCAGTCGCAGTAAAATGTCGCCCGGAACACTAACGTCCAGCCTCATCCCGTGGCGGCGTGCCGCGTCGGCTGGCTAACCCTCGTGCCGGGCGGAAGGACTCGAGGAGTCCTCCAGTAGACGGATGTCGCGTGCCCGGGTTCGCCGTGCTGTCATCGCACCCGAAACGGGTCTGCTCTGACGGGGACTGAAGGCACGCACCGGACCTATGCGCGTGGGCCGTTTAACTCTTGTAGCTCGGTCCCCCACACGAAGAGAGTCTCAGTCGGGATCGGGCGCAGCCGTGACAGTACCCTCGTTCTCCGCGAGCCACTGATCGTAGGTGTCACGCTCGACGACGACGATGGAGCCGTCCATTCGGGAGTGGCCAGCCCCGCAGAACTCGGCACAGACGGCGTCGTAACGGCCGGGTTCGGAGACGATCGTGCGGGCGCGAGTGTAGTCTCCCGGGAAGGCGTCCTGTTTGACGCCCAGATCGGGGACGAAAAGCGAGTGGATGACGTCGTCGCTGGTGAGCCAGAACGTGACGTCCTCGTCGGCGGGGATCACGATTTCGGACTCGGTCGTGACGTTTGCCTCTGGGTAGGTGGCCTGCCACTCCCACTGGTAGCCCCGGACGTGGATCTCCTCGTCGTCGGTTTCGGGGAGGTCCGCGAACGAGTCGAACCCCTCCTGGCTGGTGTCTTCGCCCTCGAGGGCCTGCGAGGGGGAGACGTAGGGGTTGACGAGGACGCTGTAGCCCGAGAGGCCGACGAACAGGAGGATGAGCGCGGTCGCGACGGTCCAGGTGATCTCGAGGGCGGGGTCCTCGGTGGTCGGTTCGGGGTCGTCGTTGTCGTGGAACTTGACGGCCGCGTAGACGAGGATCAGGAGGACGAAGAGAGTGAGCGGCAGGGCGACATAGAGTAGTTGATACTCGAGGCCGTCGATGAGGTCGCTGTTTTCGGACTGAGCGGCGACCGGACCGATCGCGAGAAGCGCCGAGAGCGCCGCGACGACGAGCGCGGCGAGCGTGCGTCGACGGTGACCCATGGGCGGGGATTCGACGACCGGCGGAATATACGGCCTTCGTGATTCGGTGAACTGTCACGAGCGTGGGGTGGTCGTAAGCAGCGGATACTCCCAAACGGCGTGTCACGGGCGGTGACAGTCAGGGAAACGCCGGGCCATATTTATTTGAGCCGATGGTGAGCCCATCGCCATGTGCGGCCGAGAGCGACGCGCTCGAGCGATCGGGGGTGACCGGCGGCGATGAACCGCGCGCTCGCCGAAGTCTCGCTGTTCGGGCTCGTCCTCGTCGGCTGTCTCTTGACGGTCGCGCTCGCCCGGCGGTGGCGAGCGGAGCCATCGACGGACGGCGGGTACGCTCGGGAGCGGCGGCGACGGCTTTCGCTGGCCGACGCGAAGGCGGCGGCCGTTCGGTGGACGACGACGACGAACCATCGTGAGATCGGGCTGCTTTACATCGCGTTCGGGACCGTCGCGGCGATCTGGGGCGGGATCGACGGGATGATGATCCGGACGCATCTGCTGACGCCCGAGGCGACGCTCTGGACGGAGGGGACGTACAACGAGCTGTTCACGATGCACGGGCTCACGATGTTGATCTTCTTCGTGACGCCGGTGTTCTTCGGGATCGGGAACTACTTCCTGCCGCTGTTGATCGGGGCCGACGACATGGCGTTTCCGCGGCTCAACGCCGTCGGGTTCTGGCTGTTACCGCCGTCGTTGTTGCTCGCTCGGTTCGGCATCATCGCCGAGGTCACGGGAGCGATACTTGCGGTCGTGGTCCCGGCGGACCGACTGTCGGTCTTGCTCGCGTTCAAGGAGCCGGCGATCGGGTGGACGGTGTATCCGCCCCTGTCGCTGGCACCGAATCCGCAGACGAACTTCCTCCTGTTGGGGCTGCACCTGAGCGGGATCGCGACCACGATCGGCGCGCTCAACTTCATCACGACGGTCGTCTACGAGCGCGACGAGTCGATCGGGTGGGCGAACCTCGATATCTTTTCGTGGAACATTCTCGTTACGAGCGCGATCATCATCTTCGCGTTCCCGCTGCTTGGCACCGCATTGCTCATGTTGCTGTTCGATCGCAACCTCGGGACGACGTTCTTCGCGGTCGAGGGCGGGGGACCGATCCTCTGGCAGCACCTATTCTGGTTCTGGGGTCATCCGGAGGTGTACATCATCTTCCTCCCGGCGACCGGGCTGATGAGTCTGATCTTGCCGAAGTTCGTCGGGCGAAAACTGTTCGGGTTCAAGTTCATCGTCTACTCGACGATCGCTATCGGCGTCCTCTCGTTCGGCGTCTGGGCACACCACATGTTCGTCACCGGCGTCGACCCTCGAGTCCGGGCGAGTTTCATGGCGACGTCGATCGCCATCGCCGTCCCCAGCGCGATCAAGGTCTTCAACTGGATCACGACGATGTGGAACGGTGACGTCAGACTGGCAGCACCCACGATCCTCTGTGTCGGCTCGATCGGGCTATTCATCGTCGGCGGCGTCACTGGCATCTTCCTCGCTGTGATCCCGATCGACGTGGTCTATCACGGCACCTACTACGTCGTCGGTCACTTCCATCTCATCCTCATGGGGATCATCCCGCTCATGATGTTCGCCGCAAGCTACTACTGGTATCCCCTGCTCACCGGCCGGATGTACGACCGGCGGCTCGCGATCTTCCAGTCGTCGCTTTTGGTCGTCGGCTCCGCGGTCACGTTCATGACACTGATGGCGCTTGGCTTCCTCGAGTTGCCCCGACGCTACGCGACCTATCCGCCGAGCTATTCGGGGCTGCAGGTCGTCGCGACCGTCGGGGCGTTCATCATCGGAATCAGCGTCCTCATGTGGCTATACAACATGCTCTGGTCGTACTTCCAGGGAACGCCCGTCGAGACGGCGGACCCGTGGGAACTGAAAGCGACCGAGCAGTTCACTCCCGAGTGGCAGTGGTTCGAGGATCGCCTCGAGCGCGAGCGCGGCATCCCGCCCAGCGAACCCGAGGAGGTCCGGCCGTCGTACGTCCCCGCGCAGGGGGAGCGTCCACCGTCGCTGTACGGTCGGATCGTCCCGGTGGCAAAGCGGGTGGCAAGCGACGCCGGGACGGGTGCGGCCGGCGGCTTCGTCGGCACGATAGCGTTGACGGTCGTCCTCCTCGTCGCGGTAGCCTTGGGGGCGTTCGATCTCGAGGCGTTCGCAACGCTGGCGACGTTCGTCGGGCTGCCGGCGAACCTCGCGCTCGGCTACGGCCTGTTTCTCGCCGGTGGGATGACGGTCTGGCCCCTGCTCTTTCTCTCCTTGGGCGAGTACCTGCCCGGCGAGTTGACGCTGGTGACGGGGCTGTGGTACGCGACGGTCATCGCCTCGGGGTTCGCCCTGGCGTTTTACACCGGCCAGTCGGGACTCGAGCTGGTGACGTACGTCCTGTTCGTGATCGTCGCTCACTGGATCTACGGGCTGGGGCTGGCCGGGACGATCGCCGTTCTGGGCGGCCGCCAGCGCCGTCCGTCGACGGGGGACGACGGATGAGTTCGGACGACGAGTCGACGGGCAGTGGACCGGAGCCTCCGGCTACCGACGAGACGGGGCCGCTCGAGCCCACGGCGGCCTCGGAGTCGCTGGTGTTGACCTACGCCGCGCCCTTTTTCGGCGTCGTCCTGATCGCGGTGGGGCTGCCGCTGGCGATCGTCGGCGGCTACGTCGTCGTACAGGACGGGATCGGGCTCTGTGGCGCGCCCACGATATCGGCGACACCGACCGACGAGTACGAGGGCGCACTGGCGACCATCGAGACGCTGCCCGCCGAGGACGTCTCGGCAGCCGAACGGGCGGCCCTCGAGGAGGCGATCGACAGCCCCCTTCGGGAGGCGACAGTCGACGGCGAGGTGACGAACCGAGCTGCGCTGCTCGAGGGGGCGATCGTCGAGTACGAGGGGCAGGACTACTACGTGCAGATTACGTCCCAGAACAGTTGTCTCGAGGTCGCGCCGCTTTTGTTCCCGATCGGAGCGATTGCGATCTTGGTCGGGATCGCGGGCGTGTTGACGCCGCCGATCTACCGAAAGATGGCCGGCTTCGAGGAACGGGTGGGACGCGACCGGTCGGACTGAGGGCGGCGTTCGCGTTCGATGGCGGACGCTCGGTGTGGCGGCGCTACTGATCCGTCCGGTTCGGGTCGTCGCTGGTCATCGGATCCGGGTCGGGAGCGACGACGTTGCCGTCGCCCGGCTGATCGGCGGCATAGGAGAACTGTCCCTTCCCATCGGGAGCTTCTCCCTCCGTCCAGGGGTGGTCGGGGTTGGGCTGTTCCTCGCGGCGGGTCGAGATGAACGTGTAGTTGACCTCCTGGTTCTCCTCGTCCTGTGGAAAGCTCGCGGGAACCGGTACCGGATCGTCGAGCGACTCGAGGGCCTCGAGCCACTGGTTCTGATACATCGTGTCCCGGGCGATGAGGTAAGAGAGCATGTCCTTCATCCCGGGGTCGTCGGTGTACTCCCAGAGCCGCGTCGCGAGGGTGCGGCCGGCCGCCTCGGACATTACGTTCGCATAGAGGTCGCCGGCGAGGTTGCCGGAGGCGACGATGTAGTTGCCGGTAAAGGGCGCGCCGTTGCTGTCGACGGGCACGGCGGACTCGCCGGCCGAGAGGAACTGCCGGGGGTTCTGGCCGGTCATCGACGCGGCGGCGGCCGTCTCCTGGGCGTCGTCGCCCATCTCTTTGGGGGAGTCCCGGAGGTTCTTCGTGACCGCCGTCGCGAGCATCTCGATGTGTCCGAGTTCCTCGGCCGCGGTCTCCATTAGCAGGTTGCGGTAGGCCTCGTACTCCTCGGGCAGTGCCCAGGCCTGAAACATATACTGGAGCGCGACGCGCATCTCGCCTTCCTGGCCGCCGATCGCCTGCTGGAGAAGTTTCGCGAAGTGGGGGTCGGGCTGTTCGACGGTGACCTCGTACTGGAGTTTCGGATCTTGGAAGAACATCCACGGCGTCCTGCCCAGCGCCAGGGGTATAACGTACTGTTACGACCGGTACTGAACGTATATGCGGCTGGTAACTAACTGATGCGAACCGCTCTGATCGCGTCGTATGCGGGTCCTGTATGGCTATTTCGAGTTCAGAGGAGTCACTCGACCGTCCCGGTCGGTACTCGTCGGCGACGTGGGGCCTCGCTGCCCGCCGGAATCGACCTCGTCACCGTCGGCCTCGAGCGACGAGGGTGAGATCGTGAGGGCTGCCGGCGACCGACGGCGAGAGCGGACCGACCGGTACGGAGCTGCGACCGGGGTTTTTCAACGATGGCTGTAGTACGATTCCTCTCGAGGTGACCCCGGTGGCTAACACCGATGAGAAACACAGAGCCGCCGCGACGTGTCCGCGTTGCGGGGAGATCGGTATCGTGAAGGTCTGGCCCGACGGGTCGCTCCAGCCGCTCGGCCAGTCGGACTTCTGTGACTGCCCCTCGTCGACGCTCCGGATCCTCGAGACCGACATCGACGAACGTCCGTAGCAGGTTCCTGCGGATCAGACCGACGCCCCGATGTAGAGAACGGCCACGAGGACGAGCCAGACGAGATCGACGAAGTGCCAGTACAGCGAGACGGTCGCGATCGACGTGTCCCGGTCCGGCCCGTAGTGGCCCCGCAGCGCCCGCCAGCACAGGACCGCGATGGCCCCGACGCCGAGGGCGACGTGAAAACCGTGGAGCCCGGTCAGACCGTAGAAGGCGGTTCCGAAGACGCCGCTGCCGAGGGAAAAGCCCTCCGCGGTGACGAACTCGTAGTACTCGTAGGCCTGCCCGGCGAGGAAGACGATCCCGAGTGCCAGCGTCGTCCAGAGTAACCCGAGGAACCGTCGCCGAGTTCCCGCCTCGAGGGCCGTGTGCGCGTAGTGAAAGGTGACGCTGCTGGCGACCAGAATCGCGGTGTTGACGGCGACGAGCGAGCCCACGAGTGGCGGCAGTTCCGCGGGCGGCCACGCTCCGACCCTGACGAAGGCGTAGTAGACGAACAGCGCGCCGAACGTCGAGACGTCGGTCACTAGAAAGAGCAGCGTCGTCGAGACGTACGACTCGCGGGACTCCGGTGACCCCGCGTCTCGAGCCGGCAGCAGGAACGCTTCCCGGACCCAGCCGCCGATGCCGGCGAGCAGGACGGCCGCGCCGACGACGGCGAGGGCGACCCCGACGAGCGGTGGCACGAGCCCGGTTTCGGTGCCGAGAACGGCGATCGCGATCCCGCCGTAGAGCCCGGCGGCGCCGGCGGCGGCGATCAGCGGCCATCGGCTCCGATGCTCGTGGTCGTCGCCCTCGCCACCACGGTGGTCGCCGTACTCCTCGGGTGCCTGCCCCTCGGTGACGTGGTGGCCGGCTCCGTCGGCTCGAGGGGCCGTCGCGGAGTCGGATCGATCACCGGTACCCATGGGCGCGCTTCCACGCCGACGCCGAAAAAGGGTCGCCGCGAACGCGCGGGTAGGCTCGGCGTACGACGGGTTCGAAACCCGCGTCGCGGGCCGGCCCTCGAGTCCCGACGGCCGATTCAGTAGAAGTAGTCGTCCTCGGCGAGCTGGAGGTAGCCGCCGTCGCGGTACGTGAATTTCGTACGCTTGTACGTCGCGGCGATCTTCGCGGCGTCGAAACCGGCGGTGTACTTCCGCGCGATCAGCCCGTCGTCGGCGCCGTTGCCCTGCATGTCGTTGACGGTCGAGAACGCCCAGTCCCAGTCGTCGGGGCCGTAGTCGGCGACGATATCGGCGAAGGCG
The DNA here is from genome assembly GCF_001953745.1 of Natrinema saccharevitans. Taxonomy (NCBI): domain Archaea; kingdom Methanobacteriati; phylum Methanobacteriota; class Halobacteria; order Halobacteriales; family Natrialbaceae; genus Natrinema; species Natrinema saccharevitans. Next base: position 1,708,111 of record NZ_LWLN01000001.1, on the reverse strand, counting down.
ACGTTGCGGAGGATCTCGTCGCCGATGGCCGCCTTCCAGATCTCGTTGTAGTTCTCGAGCGAGTCAGTGCCGGCGAGCCGGCCGGCGATCTTGCCGGTACGAACGGCGACGTGGTAGCCGCCCTCGTGGAAGGCCGAGGTGGTCCCCATCGCGCCGCCGGCGACGGCGATGTTCGCGCCGACGGGCGAGTCGATCGGCCGCGTCGAGGAGATGGGGTAGGTCTCGGTCCCCTTGGACTTGCCCCGATCTTCGACGCGGGGGATGTCGTCCTCGATGTCGTACTCGTCGCCGTACTCCTGCTCGAGCAGGCGGCTGATGTACTCGGCACCGGAGGGGATCCGGTCGTCGTCCGGCCGCAGGAGCTTGTAAGAGCCGGGATCCTCGACGTCCTCGAGCGTCATCCCGATCGGCATCGTCAGCCCGACGCGGGCGACGGTGCCGTCGTTCGGGAAGACCCACGGGTAGGCGGTCTCGCCGGGCATGTAGCCCCACCAGAACGTGAGTCGGTCCTCGAACTCCTCGAACAGTTCCGCCGGGAACTCCCGGTACTCCTGATAGGCGATGTGATTCGCCTCCGGCGGCGAGAGGTGATCGGAGACGCTGCGACCGGGCGCGGTGAACTGATCGAGCGCGTCGAGCGTGATCCGGCGCTGGGGGCCGTCGGCCAGCACGACGTACTGGGCCTCGATCTCGTCGCCGTTCGACAGCGTCAGGGTGTGAGTCGGCCCCTTCGGGCTCGAAGCGCGGAGATCCGTCTCGAGATCCTTGACCCCGACGCCGACCCGGAGGTCGGCCCCGGCGTCGGTCGCTCGCTCGTAGAGCCAGTCGTCCATGCGGGCCCGGTGGAAGGTGTATCCGAACGTCGGATAGCTGGCGTCCATCCCGGTCGAGGTCAGTTCGACGGCGGTGTTCGGCCCGACGAACTCGGTGCCCTCGAGTTCCCGATGGATGACGTCGTCGGGAATCTCGCGGTAGTCGAACTCCATGAGATCGATCCAGTAGTCGAGCATCCCGGCGGCGTCGGTCGAGTCGGGACCCACTCCCTCCCGGTCCTCTCGGGGAACCCCCTGCTCGAAGAGCACGGTTTCCGCGCCGTGAGCTGCCGCTTGCTCGGCCGCGGACGCACCGGCGGGGCCGCCGCCGACGATCGCGACGTCTACGCGTTCCATACGACGTTTGGACTCAGCGCGTCATTATAAAAACTGCGAGGCGGACCGTCCGGCGAACGGATCGGTCGCGCTCGGGAGTCAGAAGAGGCCCCTGGCCAGGACGAGCAAGATGCCGGAACCGATGATGAATCCGAGAAAGCCCGCGAAGATGATCGCCGCCTGTCGTCCGGTGAGCGATTCGCCGTCGAGAAACTCGTCCGAAGGCATACTGTCGGCGTTCGTGGCTCGTTCGCTTAAACGTGGTGGTCACGTCATTTTCGGGTTGCGGTCGGAGCTCGGGCCCTCGAGTGGCCGGGCCCGGCCGCCCGGTGCCGCGAGACGAACGCTTTTGATCGCACTGGACGAGGGAGGGGATATGAGCGAGGCCGACGCGCCGGACGTACTCGTCCTCCGGCGTGGCACACACGGAATGCCGGTCGAACAGTACGCCGACGCGATCCGCGAGCGACTCCCCGATCGCAGCGTCGAACTCGCGCGGACTCCCGCCGCGGAACGCGAGGCGATCCGGTCGGCGACGTTCGCCACCGGCATGACCCTCGAGCGCGACCTCCTCGAGGCGGCCGACGAACTCGCGGTCTTCGCCTGTGCTTACGCGGGAACGGGCCATCTTCCCCTCGAGGAACTCGAGGAGCGAGGCGTCGCGGTGACCAACGCCTCGGGCGTCCACGGGCCGAACATCGGCGAACACGTGCTTGGCGCGATCCTGGGGTTCGTCCGGCGGTTCCACGTCGGTCGGCGGCGACAGGACCGCCGGGAGTGGCGCCACTACCGGGCCCACGAACTGCAGGGATCGACGGTGACGATCGTCGGTCTCGGCGCGATTGGCGAGGCGGTCGCCGAGCGACTCGAGCCGTTCGGCGTCGAGACGATCGGAGTTCGATACACCCCCGAGAAGGGCGGGCCGACCGACGAGGTGATCGGGTTCGAGGGCGAGGCGTTCGACGACGCGCTCGCGCGGACCGACTACCTCGTCCTCGCGTGTCCGCTCACCGAGACGACGCGGGGGCTGATCGACCGCGAGGCGCTGGTCACGCTCGATCCCGAGGCGGTGCTGGTCAACGTCGCCCGCGGCCCCGTCGTCGACACCGACGCGCTGGTCGCGGCGCTGCGCTCGAACCGGCTCCGCGGGGCCGCACTGGACGTCACCGACCCCGAGCCGCTGCCGGAGGACCACCCGCTGTGGACCTTCGAGAACGTGCAGATTACGCCCCACAACGCGGGCCACACTCCCGAGTACTACGAGCGACTCGCCGACATCGTCGCCGAGAACGTTCGCCGTCGCGAAAACGGCGACGACGCCCTCGAGAATCAGGTGCTGCCCTGAGACGCGCCGGCCGCCGGCCGATCGGTTCGACGCACCTTTTTGCTTCCCTGTGACGAACGGCGAGTATGGACAGCCCAGACTGTGTGACTCGAGCGGACGCGTCCGCGCGGACGGGAGGCGGACGATGGTACTGACGTTCGACGGCCGGGTCCTCGTGCCCGTCGCGGATCCCGACGACGGCGAACGAACGGCGGCGGCGCTGGCCCCGTACCTCGGCCCCGAGAGTTCGGTACTCTTCGTCAACGTCATCGAGAAGGCCGGCGGCGCGCCGGACAAGGCCTCGGTCGAACAGCGCGAGGCCTACGCCGAGGAGATCTTCGAGCGCGCCCGGGGACCGCTCGCGGACCGCGCGGCCCCGGTCGAGACGGCGATCCTCTTCGGGACGGACGTCGTCGAGACGATCTTCGACGCGGCCGAGGAGCGCGACGTCGAGGCCGTCGTCTTCGAGCCACGCGGGGGCAACCGGTTCGTGGAGCTACTGACCGGCGACGTGGCCCGTCGGCTGGTCAAGAAGGCTGCAGTCCCGGTGGTCGCGCTCCCACGAACGGACGACTGACGGCGCGACGTGGACCCGCTCACTCGAGGGCAACGAGTTCGACGCGACCGGTCTGATCGACGCCGACCCGGTAGCCCGCGTACTCGAACGTGACCGATCCGACACAGGGATCGGTCCCCGCCGTCGACTGGAAGAGCGAATCGAGTGCAGACGGGTCGATCACGTCGTACAGGGGGCCGAACTCGTCGGCGAGTTCGAGGGCGTCGAACGACGACTCGGCCGCGATCGCGTCGATAACGGCCACGCTCGGGGTCGTGTCCGGGCCGCTCTGGTGCGTACTGGCGGACTCGTGGAGCGTCGACCGGCCGGTGGTGGATTCGGTTTCCATACCTCCGATACCGGTCCGTCGCGGGAAGCGTCCACGATTGGATGATCAACGATTCAAGTGGGGGTCGATTCGCCGATCGTGTTCCGGAGGAGGTTCGCCTGCCCTCGACGGAGGCGAGCGGACAGCGCCTGCGCGGAGATGTCGATCTCTTCGGCCACCGCCGAGAGCGTCGTCTCGCGGGGCACGTCGAAGTACCCCTCCTCGAGGGCGACGGTCAACGCCTCCCACTGGCGCTCGGTGACGCCGTATCGGTCACCGGCAGCGGCCGACTCCTCGAAGATCCGCTGGATTCGAAACGGGATTCCTTTCTCGCGACAGATGTCTCGATACGCGAACAGCGCTTCCCGAGTCGGGACGCGCGCCCGGATGTTCGTGTCCTCGGTGACGGTGACCTCCCGATATCCGATGTCGTACTTCGCGGCGGTCGGATAGGTCAGGTGGGCCTGCCCCTGTTCCGACAGCGTGACGCTGTAGAGCCGGCGATCACCGGGATCCTCGAGCAGGGAAAACGCCGCCACGGTGTCGTCGGCCTCGAGCGCCGGTTCGACGGCCTCGGGGTCGTCGCCGTACACCCAACAGACGAGCTTTATCGCCCCCGTCTCCGACCGATAGATCTCCTCGACGTCGATCCGCGAAACGGCCGCGACGGTCCGACGGAGAATCGGCGTCCCGATTTCGAACTCGACGATCAGTACCATGGGGCTCTCGCTCGAGGTACGTCGCCGGGACTGTTATACTACGGGACTAATCGGGTTGGCTCGCGTCGTCGAGAAACCGATCGACCGCTCGGCTGACGATCGGGTGGAGACCGAGCGCCGTTCAGATGTAGCCGTGTTCGAGCAGCAGTTCGCCGTTGAGCACGCTCGCGCCGGCGGCACCGCGGATGGTGTTGTGGGCCAGACAGTTGTACTGCAGGCCGAAGGGCGACTCCTGGAGGCCACCCGCGGCGATGGCCATCCCGTCCCCGAGCGTGCGGTCCATCCGGGGCTGTGGTCGATCGGGCTCCTCGAAGACGTGGATGAGCGGGTCCGGCGAGGAGCGGAGGTCGAGCGACGGGTACTCCCGCATGGCCTCGGCGGCCGCGTCCGCGGTCAGTTCCTCCGTGGTCTCGACCCAGACGTTCTCGAGGTGGCCGTCGATGGTCGGGATGCGGTTACAGGAGGCCGCGACCGACATGTCGTTGTGGGAGAGTTCGGCCCCATCGAACTCGCCCAGCAGTTTCCGGGACTCGGTCTCGAGTTTGTCCTCCTCGCCGCCGATGTAGGGGACGGCGTTGTCGATGATCTCCATCGAGGTGACGCCGTCGTAGCCCGCACCGGAGACCGCCTGCAGCGTCGAGACGTGGACCTTCTCGAGGCCGAAATCGGTCAGGGCGGCGAGCGTGGGGACGAAGGTGATCGTCGAGCAGTTGGGGTTTTTGACCATCGCGCCGTCCCAGCTGCGCCGATCACGCTGGACCTCGAGCAGGTCGAGGTGGTCGGCGTTGACCTCCGGAATCACGAGGGGGACGTCGTCGTCCATCCGGCCGTTCGAGGAGTTCGAGGAGACGACGTAGCCGGCCTCACAGAAGCCGGGTTCGACTTCCGCGCCGACGCTCGAGGGAAGCGACGAGAAAATCAGATCGATGTCGTTGGGAACCTCGTCGGGATCGGTCGCCGTCACGGTCGTCTCGGCGATGTCCTCTGGAATGGGGCTGTCGACGCGCCACTTCGCGGCCTGTCGATACGTCTTGCCGGCGCTTGCCTCGCTCGCGGTCAGGGCCGCGATCTCGAACTCCGGATGGGGATCGAGCAGTTGAATCAGTCGCTGTCCGACGGCACCGGTCGCACCGAGTACGCCTACTCGTACTGCCATTTTCCGCCACTCCGAGTCGTGTCCGCAAAACCGTTTGGGTTTTCGGTAGCGAGTGTCAATCGACGGAGTTGCACACCCAGTCGTCGGTCGTCGAGGACCGCGGGAACCGTTGCGAACGGATAGAAGAAATTAAGAAAACGGAGCGGTACCTATCGATCGATGTACGACCGACAGGACCGACTCGAGGCGGCAGGGAAGCGGTGGTTCCGATGACGAGTTCGACCGCGAGTACCGGCGGGCTGTTCGACACGCCCTTTAGTATCGGTGCGACGGTGCTTGCGGCCGTCGCGGCGCTGGTCGGCGTCCTCTTTGCGTGGACGGGCTACTCCGCCGCGGGCACCGACGAGGCGACGGCGGCGCTCCCGCTTTTGGGCTTCGAACTGAACATTTTGACCGGCTTCGTCGGGCTGCTGTTCGCCTTCGGCATCGCGCTGGTGGCACTTGTCGCCGCGCTCTACATGGAGCCCGGCTTCGGCGAGTAACTCGGTTTGCCGGCCGCCGACCACCGATCGGCCGGGTCGCGACACGAGACACTGGCGTTGTTCTGACTCGCAGTGGTCACGGCAGAGACGCATCGCTTCTCGGCTGTGTGCGTGATCTCGAGGCGAAAAACGACTTACGCCGGGACTTCGGCGCCTTTCTTCCGGGTAACGTAGCCGGCGATCCGGTTGCGAACGCCCTTGGACTCGACGTTGGTGAGCTTCTCGACGCTTTCCTTGTTCTGTTCGAAGTCGGTCGTGAACGCCTCCGGGTACCGCTCGAGGAGGAGGGTCCCGGTCTTCTTGACGTAGGCCGGCTTGATTGCCATATCGGGTGATTCACCGAGCGCGCCCTAAAGCCATTCGTTCTGCGGCGGCGACCGGTCGCCCGCGGCTCCGCCGCGACCGCGGCCGTCCGCGTCGGTTCCGCGTCGCGGCTCACCACCGCGACTGGTCGCGAATCCGCTCGAGGGCTTCCCGTTCCCGGGGGCCGCCGGCCCGCTCGACGACCGCGGCACAGTACTCGAGCCGGTCGCGTAGCTCGCGCTGGTCGTACTCGTCGACCCCGAGCCGCGAGGCGGCGACGGTCGCCTCGACGACGGCGCCGAACCCGCGGTCGATCGTCGGGACCGTCTCGCGCTCGATGGCCGACTCGACGGGACGAAGCGCCCACGCCTCCCACTCGGTGCCGCCCTCGCTGCCCGCGTCGGTCCGCTCGACTGTGACCCGCGCCCAGGCGCTGGCGGCGTCGAGGACCGGCTCCTCGCACTCGAGGATCGAGCAGGCGGCGTCGGCGAAGACGACGGGATCGTCGACGAATTGGACGTAGCCCTCGCCTCGCCGGTGGAAGTTTCGCCGGGTTCGGGTGTTTCCCCACGTGCGCGCGGTGACGGGATTTCCGGCGTGGAGCCCGAGCGCGGCGGCGTTCCACAGCCCGTTCGGGCCGAGCGTGGTCACGACGGTTTCGGTGACGCCCGCGAGAGCGACCGGCCACGTCGCGTCGTCGCCGTTCTCGGGTCCGCGCTCGCCGTCGCGTTCGGTGCCGTCCGTCGCCGCGTTTCGCTCGCCGCTCATACCGCGATCGACCCCCGCTCGAGCGCGACGAATAGTCCCGCGGCCGTGATGTCGGCCGTGGTCCCGGGGTTGATCCCCCGATCCGCGAGGTCGTCGGCGAACCGGTCGACGGCCCGGCGATCGGTTGCGAGGGCGTCCTCGGCGACCAGTTCCGCGGCCCGGTCGGTCACGTCTCGCGCGGTCGCCTCGCCGTGACGCGTCGCGACGAGGGTGTCGGGGCGCTCGGCGAGCAGGGAGAGAAAGACCGCGGCGGTCCGCTCCGAGAGCGGACCCTCGGCCGCGGCGAGTCGCTCGGCGGCCGCGAACGACCGCTCGAACCCCTCGATCCACTCGCGGGCGACGCCGTCGCCGGGGACCGACTGTTCCATGATCTCCAGCAGCGTCAGCCCGCGTTCCTCGAGAGCCGGGACCGCGTCCGATCCGCGGCGCACGTCGAGGGCGTCCAGTTCCGCCGGCGGGTCGTCGACGGCGACGTCGACGTGGTCGAACGCCCGATAGAACCCCGCCGCGTCGGCGACGGTCGTCTCGCGGACGACGGCCTCGGCGGCCGATCGATCGAGGTCGTCGCCGGCGGCCCGGACCAGCGGCACGAGCAACAGCAAGGCCCCGAACTGCGTGTTCCCGCCCTCCTGGGTGGCCATTCCCTCGACTGCCCGCTCGAAGGCCGACCCGATCGTCGCGCCCGATGCCGCCCGCTCGAGTCCGTCGCGGGCCCCGACGGCCCCGGCGAGGAAGTGTTCGAACCGCAGGTCCGCGAGGTCGCGCTCGCGGTCGACGTTGCCCGGTTTGGGCGTCCCCGCGACCTCGAGGAGCAAGGCCAGTTCAGCGTTCTGGGCCGACGTTCGCATACGGATCGCTGCGTGCCGCGGCGGCTTAGGGGTGGGGATTCGCGGCAACCGTCGGCAAAGCGGGCCCCCTCCCGTCGATTTAAGCCGCGAGACGAGGATCGATCGCGCATGGGCTACGACACCGTCGCCAAGACCGACCCGGACTCAGTCATGGACGAGGAGTGGGGCGGCATGTGGTTCCTCAAGGAGCCGCTGGCCGCCGACGAACTGGGCGTCTCGGTTCTCGAACTCGAGCCCGACGGCAAGGGGATGGAACACGACGAGACGGACACGGGCCAGGAGGAGGTCTACTACGTCGTCGAGGGGCGGATCGACGTCGACCTGACCGACGCCGACGAGACCGTGACCCTCGAGGCCGACGAGGCGATCCGGCTCGACCCCGACGAGTCGCGTCAGATCCAGAACCGGTACGACGAGCGGGCGAAGCTCGTGCTGGTCGGCGCGCCGTTGTAATCGGTTAGAATCATCGACTAGTTTCGAGGTAGTATTTTTGGGCCGTTCGGCTGAAACCTATCCCAGAGTCCGTCCCGAGAGTCACTCGAATACCGCAAGCGTCCTGCTATCGTGGCAACACGGAAGACCACCCCAGCCGATTCGCTCACTGCCGTGCTCATTCCTCGCACGATGTCGACGACCGCCCTCACATAGCGTTCGGACGGCCTGCTCACGGCTCGCTTCGCTCACCGTTCGCTTTCGACGCTCCCGTCGGTCGCGCCTCGCCGACAGCGCGCCACCGCGTACGCACCCGTCCCAAGCTGCTCGCTACTTGCACCCTGATGTCTCGATTCGCGACACCGCTCCGGATAATGACGGCTATCGTCGCCTCGCCTCGAGCCCCAGCCGCCGGTCCACCGCCTCGCGCACCCGCTCGAGGACGGCGGGGGTGTCGCTGGGGCGGCCGACGCTGACCGCGTCCGCGCCGTAGTCGACGTACTCGCGGACGGTCTCGTCGTCGCGGACGCCGTTGTTGGCGATGACGAACAGGTCGGTCGCGTCGACCACGTCGGCGACGACGGACTCGCTGTCCATCGCGTCGACGTGGACGAACGCTGCGCCCGCGCGCTCGAGTCGGGCGGCGAGGACGGGCAGGTCGACGCCGGGGACTTCCGCGCGGACCTTCACGCCGACGGTCGCGCCGGTGGCGGCCGCTCGATCGACGTAGGTCGCGAGTCGCTCGCCGTCTCGCAGCAGCGTTTCGCCGCAGCCGACGGCACAGAGTTCGTCCTGTCGGCAGTGGGCGTTGATCTCGAGGTAGGCGTTCCGATCGCGGCAGCTCCGGGCTGCCTCGACGACCGGCTCGATCGTGGTACTGCGGACGTTGAACGCCGGCTGGATCGGGACGTCCGCGAGCGCGTCGAGTTCGTCCTCGAGGAAGGCGATCGGGTCGTCGGGGAGGAACTCGGTCCGATCGCGGGCGACGAGTTCGCGCGCGGCCGCACGCGAGTCGTCGTCGAGGGCGATCCCGCCGAGGAACGCGGCCCCCGCGTACTCGGCCCCGTCCCGCGCCCAGTCGGCGTCGGCCTCGCCGCTGAGGCTGGCCAGCGCGAGCGGCGGGGCAACGGAGACGCGGCTCATGCCACGCGCTCGATCGCCGCCTCGATCGCGCGGATCACGCGGGCGGCGTCCTCGCGGGAGTCGATCCCGATGTCGGTCCTGACCGTCGGGGTTTCGAACGCGGCGTCGTCGTTCTCGTCGATCACGAAGGCGTCGGCGAACGGATAGGCCGTCGCCAGCCCCGCGGTGCTTGGCTCCGCGTCGACGGCCGCCATGAGAGCGCCGGCGGGGCCGGAGAAGGCGTCGTCCCCGAGGAACGGGGAGACGGCGACGACCGTCGTCTCGGCGAGCGCCTTCGCGACCCCCGGCAGCGCGAGCATCGGACCGATGCTGGTGACCGGGTTCGAGGGGCCGATGACGACGGTGTCGGAAAGCGCCTCGAGGACGCCCGGCGCGGGCTCGGCCTGCGAGGAGCCCCGGAACTCGACGGTTTCGACGGTCGGCTCGCCACGGCGGGCGACCCAGTACTCCTGGAAGTGCATCAGCCCCTCGTCCGTGTGGACGAGGCTGGCGACGGGGTCGTCGCTCATCGGGAACAGGTCGATCGCGAGCCCGAACCCGTCGGCGAGTTGCCGGGTCGCCTCGCTCAGCGTGTACCCCTCGTCGAGGAGGCTGGTCCGCGTGATGTGGACGGCCCGGTCGCGGTCGCCGATCGTCATGAACTCGGCGACCCCCGAAAAGCGCCGCCAGTTCGCGAGATCGCGGCCGGCGGTCTGTCGCTCCTCGGGGAGGTACTGCGGCCCGTCGGGGAGGTCCGCGGCCGACGCGATGTCTTTCAGCGCCGAGTTCGTTCGATGCGTATCGCCCTCGATTCCCCACCACGTCTCCCGGTCGAGGATTCCACCGCCCTGAAACAGCAGCGTATCGACGTCCGGCGAGACGAAGAGCCCGCCGAGTTCGATGTCGTCGCCCGTGTTGGCGACGACCGTGGTCTCCTCCGGCGAGAACGCGGCGGCAGCGCCGTCTAACAGCTTCGGCGTGCCGGTGCCCCCGGAGAGGAAGGTTACCATACCCGCAACTCTCGAGCGAGGGTACTTAATGGCTTTCGGCCGATACGGGGCGGTCGGTGACACAGCGCGTGTGCAGCCGGCTCGACGCGGACCGGCCGGTCGCGAGCGCCGGCGGTCACTCGACGACGTCCCCGCCGATGTCGCCGAGCCGGCTCGGCACCGGCGTTCTCGATCGACCCGTTATTCGCCGATCCAGTTCGCGAAGCTTCCCTCGAGCAGCGTCTCGGACTGGCGGGCGACGTACGCCCGCTGCATCGCCTCGATCGCCCCCTCGAGGTCGGCCCCGTCCGCGAGCGCGGTTTCGACCCGTTCGCGCTTCCAGCTGGCCGGCGTCACGCCCTGCCGGACGCGCCGGCGGAGCGGGTAGAGGTACTTGGCGGCGTCTTCCTCGCTCAGCCCGCGGTTGGTTAGGCCGTCCTCGGCGTGAGCCAGCAGGTCCTCGTAGAGTGCGAGGCGGTCGGTCGTCTCCTTGCCGTCGTTGGTGATCCAGGTCAGGTCGGCTTCGATCCCGTCGACCATCGCAGCGTAGAAGTTCTCCCGGGCGAGCTGCCAGTCGAGTTCGACCACGGGATGCTCGAGCCGGGTGAGACTTTCCATCAGGCCGGCGAAGGCCGCGAGGAACGCGACCGAATCGCGGACCGTCGGCTGGGCGGGAATGGGGCGGAACTCGATGCGTGCGTTGGCCGCCGACCGCGTCGGACCGCCGAAGACCGGCCGGACCCACCGCCAGTAGGTGCCGTGTTTGCGGCTGAAGTGGGGGAACTGATCGTCGAAGCGTTCGCCTGGCTCGACCGGCATCGGGACCATGGTGTCGTCGGCGGCGATCCGGTCGATCGCCTCGTCGACGGACGCGAGATCGCGCGGGAACCGGACCTTTCCCTCCCCCGTCGTCGGGTCGTTGAGGACGGTCTCGAAGACGCTGATGCGGTGTTCCATCCAGCCGTCCCGGAGGATCGCCTCGGGACTCGCGTCCTCGTCGTAGAGGTCGGCGGGGAAAAACGGCGAATTGACCCCCAGCGCGAGCAGCGGGCCCGCAATTCGCAACGCGTAGTTGAAGTACTCGGGTAGGTCGGGGGCGTGAGACACCTGATAGTGGGGCTGGATCGACGTGATCAGGCTCTCGGGCATGACGGTATCGGTCTGCAGGGAGACGTGGGGAGCTTCGATGCGCATCCCCGCGGCCTCGGCCCGTTCGGTGTTGGCCATCGCGTGATACCGGGCGGAGTCGCTCATGTTCGTCGCGACCCGCACCGCGCGTTCGGTTCCGCCGTCGTCCGTCGTCGTTCGCTCGACGCTGTCGGTGAGGTAGGTCGCCGCGTCCTCGCCCTCCGGTGGGAGCGTCCAGAGCGCGTCGCTGACGAGTCGCATCCGCTCGGACTGGGTCACGTCCAGCGCCGTCCGCAGGCGGGCCTTGACCTCCGCCTCCTGAGCCGTCAGCCCGTCGGCGTTCAGCGGCTGCGGGCTCGTCGTCATCTCGGCGTTGTGCAGCCCCAACTCCTTCTCGAAGCCGATCAACTCGAGCAAGCGACGCGGAACCCGCCGCAACGCACAGTCGTCGGCCTTGACCGCGTAAAACTCGTACTCGAGGCCGACGATCGCCTGCGGGTTGTCGAAGACCCCCTCCTCGACGCCCTCTTTGATCACCTCGGCGTCCGCCTCTGCCAGTCGGCGGAAGTCGTCGGCGTCGACCGACAGGACGTCCGCGACCCGCGCGGCGAGTTCCTCCTCGGACATACCACCGAGTGCGTACCCGATCGACTTGAAAGGCGGTCATCGGCTCCATCGCGGATCCCGCCCGAACCGTCCGGTCTCAGAACCGTTTTACTCCCCCCGGCGATACACACCGCCGATGGAGTTCGCCACGTTCGCCGACCGCGCCGGGACGATCGACGCCGAACCCGCCGACCTCGAGATCGTCGCCCACGTCAGGGACCTGCTCGCGGACGCCGAGGGAGAGATCGACGTCGTCGCGCGGTTCGTCCAGGGGCGGGTGTTCCCCGCCTGGGACTCGACGACGCTCGACGTCGGCCCGAGCGCGTGTTACGAGGCGATCGCCCGCGCGGCGGGGCGAAACGTCAGCGGCGACGACGTCGAAGAGCGACTCGCCGAGGTGGGCGAGATCGGCGACGTAGCGGCCAGCTACGAGTTCGGCGGGCAGCAGGGACTGGGCGCGTTCACGGGCGGTGGGGACGCCGGTTCTGGCGGCAACGGCAACGATCTCACCGTCCGCGAAGTCGCCGACACCCTCGCGGAGCTGGCCGCCGCCGACGGATCGGGCAGTCACGACCGGAAGGTCGACCTGCTCTTTGGCCTGTTCAACCGTGCCTCGAGCGAGGAGGCGCGGTATCTCGCCCGGCTGGTCCTCTCGGAGATGCGCATCGGCGTCGGCGAGGGAACGGTGCGAGACGCCATCGCCGCGGCCTTCGACGTCCCCGAGGATCGCGTCGAACGAGCCCTGCAGGTGTCGAACGACTACGGACAGGTCGCCCGCATCGCCCGCGACGAGGGCCTCGCGGGCCTCGACGCCGTGGACCTCGCGGTCGGCCGGCCGGTCCAGGCGATGCTCGCACAGGCCGGAACGGTGACCGACGCGCTCGAGGTGTGGGACGAGGCCGCGGTGGAGTCGAAATACGACGGTGCCAGAATCCAGTTGCACCACGACCCCGCGGGCATGGACGACGGCGACGGCTCGACCGTCGAGACTCGCGTCTTCTCGAGAAACATGGAGGAAGTCACCGACGCGCTCCCCGAGGTCGTCGAGTTCGCCGACGAGACGCTCGAGGAGCCCGCCATCCTCGACGGCGAGGTCGTCGCGATCGACGACGACGGCTCGCCGCTGCCGTTCCAGGCGGTCCTCAAACGATTCCGCCGGAAACACGACGTCGCGAAGGCTCGCGAGGACGTCTCGGTCCGGCCGGTCTTTTTCGACTGCCTGCACGCCGGCGGCGAGGACCTGCTCGCGGAACCCCTGACGACCCGCCACGACCGGCTCCGGTCGGTACTCTCGGCCGCCGATTCCGACGGCGACGACGCTACCGATGGGACGGCGGACGCGGACATCGAGGGACTCTCTTTGCTCCGACTGGCCGACGACCCCGACGAGATCGAGTCGATCGACGCCGCGGCGCTCGAGGCCGGCCACGAGGGGATCATGCTCAAAGATCCCGAGTCGACCTACTCGCCGGGGCGGCGGGGGAAACACTGGCGCAAGCGCAAGCCGGACGTGGAGACCATCGACTGCGTCGTCACCGGTGCCGAGTGGGGCGAGGGCCGACGCGCGACCTTCCTCGGGACCTTCGAACTCTCCGTGCGCGCGGGCGACGCCCTCGAGACCGTCGGCAAAGTGGCAACCGGGATCACCGACGAGAAACTCGAAGCACTGACCGAGTTGCTCGAGCCCCACATCACCGCCGAGGACGGCCAGGAGATCGACCTCGAGCCCGAAGTCGTCTTCGAGGTCGGCTACGAGGAGATCCAGTCCTCGCCGACCTACTCGTCGGGCTACGCCTTGCGGTTCCCGCGGTTCCAGGGCGTGCGGTCGGACAAGGATCCCGCCGACGCCGACTCGATCGAGCGACTCGAGCGGCTTCACGGGCGGTAGCTCGCGGTCCGATGGGTCGCTCGAAGCGCCATGGTTTTGTGTACTTAAGACAATATTCGGCCGATGAGCAGCATTCGCCCGGACGAACTGGACGAGCGACTCGAGTCGGGAGCGGAGCCGTTCATACTGGACATCCGCCCGCGATCGGCGTTTCAGTCGAACGCGATCGCGAACAGCCACAACGTTCCCGTCTACGAGGCGCTACGCTCTGGTGACGACGACGCGTTGCGCAGTCGACTCGAGGAGATCCCGGCCGACGAGGACGTGGTCGTGGTGTGCAAGATGGGCGTGGTCGCCAAGCGCGCAACCGCCGTGCTGACGGACGAGGGGTACGACGCGACGACGCTCGCGGGCGGGATGAGCGGCTGGACGGGCTATCGGAACGGTTCGCTCGGATACAAACTGCGGTCGTTGCTCTGGAAGCTCCGGTAGGAGTTCCCGTCGCCGCCAGCATGCGGTGGCTCGAATAGCGTGTCAGCGGCGCGGGCGGACTGACCACATGTAAGCACCCTTAAGAGCCGCGGGAAACTTGGATTCGCGTATGCAACCGCGCGACCTGTCCGATCACGTCGCTTACGAGGCGGGTCGAGGCATCGAGGAGGTCGCCCGCGAACTCGACCGGGACCCCTCCGAGTTCATCAAACTCGCCTCGAACGAGAACCCGCACGGGCCCTCGCCGGCCGCCGCCGTGGCCATCCGGGAGACGGCCTCGAGCGTGAGTTCCTACCCCAAGGCCGCCCACGCCGATCTCACGACCGCCGTCGCCGGCCGCTGGAACGTCACCGACGACCAGGTCTGGCTGGCAAACGGCGGCGACGGGGCGATAGACTATCTCCACCGGACGGCGCTGGAACCGGACGACGACGTTCTCGTTCCCACGCCCGGCTTCGCCTACTACGGGATGAGCGCCCGATTTCACCACGGCGGCGTCCGCGAGTACGCCCTCTCGAAAGCCGACGATTTCACGCAGGACGCCGACGTCGTCCTCGAGGCCTACGACGGCGAGCGCGTGATCTGGGTCACGAGCCCGCACAACCCGACGGGCTCGACGATGCCTCTCGCGGAGATCGAACGCCTCGCCGACGAGACCGACGAGGAGACCCTGATCGCCGTCGACGAGGCCTACGGCGAGTTCGCCGACGACGAAAGCGCCATCGCGCTGCTGGAGGGTTGGGACGAGTTCGAGGCCCGCGACGACGTGGCGGTCCTCCGGACGTTCTCGAAGGCCTACGGACTGGCCGGCGTTCGTCTCGGCTACGCCGTCGTGCCCGACGAGTGGGCCGACGCCTACGCCCGCGTGAACACGCCCTTCGCGGCGAGCGAACTCGCCTGTCGGGCCGGGCTCGCGGCCATCGACGACGAGGAACACGTCGTCCGGACCGTCGAGACCACCCGCGAATCCCGCGCGTACATGCGCGACAACGTCGATACACACGTCTGGGAGAGCCAGGGCAACTTCGTCCTCGTCGAGGTCGGCGACGCCTCGGCCGTCGCCGCCGAGATGCAGGAACGCGGCGTCATCGTCCGTGACTGCTCGAGCTTCGGGCTGCCTGGCTGTGTCCGCATCACCTGCGGAACCGAGGACGAAACGGGGCGGGCGGTCGAGACACTCAACGAGGTCCTCGCCGACCTCGACGTCGAGCCGTCCCCGACGGGCGAGTCGGACGCGGAGGTGGCCGACACGTGAGAGTCGGCGTCACCGGCACGCCCGGCACCGGGAAGACGACCGCGACGGAGCTGCTCGAGTCGCGGCTGGCCGACGAGGAGCCCGCCCCGAACGCGGCGGCAAACGGCGAGTCGCTCCCCGATCTCGAGGTGATCCACCTCAACCGCGTCCTCGAAGCGGAGGGGCTCTACACCGAGGTCGACGCCGACCGCGAGAGCAAGATCGCCGACCTCGAGGCGCTCGCCGAGTGGCTCGCCGGCCGGGACGACGTCGTCGTCGAGTCCCACCTCGCGCATCACTTCGACGCCGATCGCGTGGTCGTCCTGCGGTGTCATCCCGAGACGCTCGAGGAGCGCCTGCTCGAGCGCGGTGAGACCGCCGAAAAAGCCGAAGAGAACGCCGAGAGCGAGGCGCTGGACGTGATCCTCTCGGAGGCGGTCGAGGAACACGGCCTCGAGTCGGTCTACGAGATCGACACGACCGATCGCGACCCCGAAGCGGTCGCGGCCGACCTCGAGGCGGTCGCGGCGGGCGAACGCGAGCCGAGCGCCGGCGAGGTCGACTTCGTGGGGTACCTGACGTGACGCTCGACAAGTTCCGGCCGTACGTCTCGCGGTTTCTCGATCCATTCGTCAAGGGCTTTGACCGCGTCGGGATGACGCCCAACGGCGTGAGCGTCGTCGCCTTCGCGATGGCGATCCTCGCCGCGGTCGCGTTCGCGCTTGGTGGGATCGAGGACCCGGTCTGGTACGCCGTGGCGGCCGCGCTGGTCTTCCTGAACGGCTGGCTCGACATCGTCGACGGCGCGCTGGCGCGCGAACAGGAGGTCGCCTCGGCCGGCGGCGACCTGCTGGATCACGTCCTCGACCGCTACGCCGACATCGTCGTTATCGCGGGACTGGCCGCGGGCGTCGAGGACTACCTGCTCGGCTTCGCCGCCGTGACCGGGGTCGTGATGACCTCGTATCTCGGCACGCAGGCCCAGGCCGTCGGTCTCGATCGGGTCTACGGCGGACTCGTCGGTCGCGCCGACCGGCTGGCGATCATCGGGATCGTCGGCTTCCTGGCCTATCCGATCACGGGACCGATCGCCGGCGGGTTCACGCTCGTGGGCCTCCTGCTCGTCTTCCTCGCGGTCGTCGGCCACCTGACCGCGCTCCAGCGCTTCTACTACTCCTGGCAGGCCCTCGAGTGAGCGCCGCTATGGCCCGTTCCAGCCCTTTTTGACGGGCAGGAGCGCGCCGCATGCTTTATCCCTGATCACGATATAGGAACGGACATGGTTCAGTGTGAGATGTGTGGGGCCGAGACGTCGTCCCCGAAGACGATCAAAGTCGAGGGCGCGAAGCTAGACGTGTGTTCCGACTGCACGGACTTCGGCACCGAGGTCAAACAGCCCTCGAGTTCGAGTTCGTCGACGAAGTACTCGACCGGCTCGAGTTCGTCGTCCTCGAGCGGGGGTAGCGGGTCGTCCGGTGCCGCGAGTTCGTCGAGTTCCGGCGGCTCGAGCCAGCGCCGGTCGGACATGTTCGACGATATGGACGAGCTGGCGACCGACTACGACGACCGGGTTCGCAACGCCCGCGAGAGCAGGGGCCTCAGCCAGTCCGAACTCGCAAACGAACTCAACGAGAAGGCGAGCCTGATCCGCAAGATCGAACGCGGCGACACCCTCCCGAGCGACCGGGTCCAGTCCGAACTCGAGAACTTCCTCGAGATCGACCTGAACGCCGAGGGAGCGTCCGGCGAGGACTCGGAGTGGTCCGGCGGCTCCTCGACCGGCAGTTACACGCTGGGCGACGTCGTCAAACGAAAGGACTGACGTCGTCGAGCGGTTCGTCCCCGATCCCCGTACCGCCGACTCGCAAGCTATTTCTTTCGTGCGGGTGGGGTTGCCGATATGTTCGTCCTCGTGAACCTGAAGACGTATCCGTGTGATCCGGTCGCGGTCGCCGAGGCCGTCCGCGACGTCGACGACACGACCGACGCGCGCCTGGCGGTCGCGCCGGCGGCGAGCCACATCGAGCGGGTCGCCGAGACCGGCGTCGAGACGTGGGCCCAGCACGTCGACCCGATCGACCACGGGAGCAACACCGGCCACGCCCTTGCCGAACACGTCGCCGACGCGGGGGCGGCCGGGACCCTGGTCAACCACTCCGAGCAACGGTTGAAACTGGCCGACATCGACGGCGCGGTCCGCGCGGCCGACCGAGCCGACCTCGAAACGATCGTCTGTGCGAACAACCCGGCCCAGATCGGTGCCGCGGCGGCGCTCGGTCCCGACGCCGTCGCCGTCGAACCCCCCGAACTCATCGGGACGGGGACGCCGGTCAGCCAGGCCGATCCGGACGTCGTCGAGAACGCGGTCGCGGCCGCGGCCGACGTCGATCCCGACGTCTCGGTCCTCTGTGGGGCCGGCATCAGTACGGGCGACGACGTCGTCGCCGCGGGTGATCTCGGTGCCGGCGGGGTCCTGCTGGCAAGCGGCGTCGCAAAGGCCGACGACCCGAAGGCGGCCCTCGAAGACCTCGTCGCCCCGCTGTAATACGATCTGCTGTAACGGGTTACCGGCGCGACCGCAGAACGGGTCGCGGTCGCGCCGCAAACGACTTACAGCAGTCCGTATACGACACGCGCCGTCCCACTTTTCCCCCTGTCGCCCGAAGCCATGCGTATGAGTGACAACGAATCCGAATCCGACGGCGGGGCGGAGACGGCGGCGCATCCGGTCTCGGTCACGCTCGAGAACCGACTGATGAGCCACGGCTACTACGTGACGTCGTTCGACTGGCGGGACGGCGACGGCGAGGAGACAGCCCCCGTCGACGGCGTCGGGATCGACCTCGAGTACGAGGCCGTCTCCGACGTGCCCGCGGTCACGCGCGACGAGGTCGGGGCCGTCCTGCGGACCCTGCTGTCGATCGGCGAGGAGCGGTCGTGGACGCCGGGCCGGCTCGAGGTAACTTCTGTCAGGACCGACGGGACGGTTCGCGGGCGCTGGCACGTCGAACGCGAGTGGTTCGACCGGCTCGGGGCCGACCTCTCGCAGGTGGAGTTCTCGCAGTTGGTCCTCGAGACGGTCCGGGACCGGCCGAGCGGACGTAACACTGATTAAACACATCACGGAGATAGATTAATAACGGTTCGGAAACGTCCTTGTCGTAGACGATTCCATGACCGGTGAGCAGGTGTACGTCTCCCACGCGCCCGACGATCTCGATCTCGTGCAGGACCTGTTCTCGACGGTCAAGAACTTCCCCTTCGGCGTTCGCATCGCGCTCGAGGAAGTCGACTCGGGCCGCTCGCGAAAGCGACTCGAGGGACGACTCGCCAACAGCGACCTCGTCGTCGCGGTGCTGACGGAGGGGGCGGCCGACGACGAGTGGATCAACCAGGAGATCGGCTATGCGGTGGCCAAGGGGATCCCCGTGTTGCCGCTGTTCGACGAGGGGATCGACCGGCGAGGGTTCGTGAGCGACGTCGAGGGCGTGACGATCGACCGCAGTGACCTCTCCGGTACGATCTTCAACCTGCTGTGTCGGCTCCGGAGCGAACTCGCTCCGCTGGGTGCGCTGTCGGTGCCCAACTGGTATATTCAGTTCCCGTGTACGCTCCCCGACTGCGGGGGGCCGGTTACGCTCGAACTCGACTACGACCAGTCCAAGCTCTGGAAGCTCCACGCACACGGCAAGTTCCTGACGGCCTCGTGTGCGGACTGTGGAATCACGTACTACTTCGATCCGGCGACGATCGGCTTCATGGGTCGCGAGGAGCGGCCGACGGCTCAGTCCTCGTCCCGGAGCCGGTCGTAGGCGTCCCGGACGAGCTTGAACGCCGACTCGCTGCCGCTCTTGCGGTCGGGGTGGGCACGTTTGACCTGCTCGTGAAACGCCTCCCGGAGCCGGTCGTCGCTGACGGCCCGCTCGACGCCCAGTACTTCGCGAGCCTCTATCTTTCGCATGGCGACGTCGGTGACGATGCCGCGCTCCTCGGCGTCGGCTTTGCAGCCCGAACACAGCCGTTCGGTCCGCTCGTCGATAGTGGTCACGCGAAACCGCTCCTCAGTGACCCACTCCCGGCACTGCGTACATCGGGTTCGATCGTCGGCGTCATCGCTCTCGGTCGTGTCGGCGCTCCCGTCGGTCGCCGAGCCGTCGCCCTCGGCTCCGACCCCGACATCGGTGC
The DNA here is from genome assembly GCF_001953745.1 of Natrinema saccharevitans. Classification (NCBI taxonomy): domain Archaea; kingdom Methanobacteriati; phylum Methanobacteriota; class Halobacteria; order Halobacteriales; family Natrialbaceae; genus Natrinema; species Natrinema saccharevitans. The sequence goes on along the minus strand of NZ_LWLN01000001.1, from coordinate 1,688,463 downwards.
CTGGGGCCTCGGCCGCACACGAGGGACAGCAGGTCAGTACAGTGCCGTCCGACAGCACCACATCCTCGAGTTCGGCCTCGAGGAACGTGTCAGTACACCCGTCGCAGGCAGCCCGCCGCTGGTCGAGCGACGAGCCCTTTCGGGCGGCCGCCCTGGCGTGTGGCTCACACTCCGGACAGCACGCAACTCGTTCGCCGTCCGGCATCGTCACTGCCGTGAGGTCCTCGAGCGAGATCGTCCGGCCACACCCGTCGCAGCCGGCCCGTCGTTCACCGACCACTGCCATTACCCGGGCGGTTCGGGTTCGTCCCATATTAGTTCTTCTGCTGACAGTCACGAATTCGGACGGATCGGTTCGCCCTGAGGCAGACCCCGATCGTCGATCGGGGCCGGTGTGTAGGCTCCGACTACGTGGTGAAATGAGACGGGGCGCACGGCCGGCCGGTCCGAACGGAACGGATAACGAAGTAGCCGGCCGACCACGGATCGGGCGTGCGAGGGTCCCCTCGCACGGAGACGCGCTGTCCGTTGGACGGCACTCGGTGGCCGACGGCCGCCGAGTTCCTCCTCTCCTGTCAGGTATTTCGACGATCGAACCGGGACACCAATGGGTTCGCAGCCATGAGTATCGCGTATGGACACAGCAGTCCGGACGGACACGCGCGACGGGGCGGCCGACCGCGACCGATTCCTCGCCGGAATCGTCGACATCCTCTGTATCGTCGGAATCGTCCTCATCGGCCGTATCAGCCATAACGGAAACCCGATCGCCGAACCGATCGCCTCGCTCGAGACGGTAACGCCGTTCGTGGTCGGCTGGCTCGCCGCCGCGGCGCTGGCGGGCGTCTACGCGGCCGATCGGGCGGGAGCGAGCCGCGAGTTCCGACTGCCGGCCGTCGCGTGGATCGCGGCGGCGAACGTCGGACTCATGCTCCGTGGCTCGCCGCTGTTCGATGGCGGGGCGACGTGGCCGTTCCCGGTCGTCATCACCGCAACCGGACTGACCGCGTTGCTCGGTTGGCGACTGGTCTATATCCTCTATCTATCAGCGACGAGGTAGGTGATCGGCGCGCCGATTCGCGAACGGACTCCGATCGATACTGTAGCCCTCCTGATTTCGACACGTTATTCGGAAAACCACTGTTAACTGTCTCTATCGGGTGAACGAAGTCGATTTAATATTGAATCCGTCCGTCACGTTCCTCGAGCGATCTTCGATCCGATCCCCGGTCCCGACTCGTATCTTCGACATAACTTATATAGATCTCTTATTGAAGATCTGAGTCAGGAATCCGTCCACCACGAGCTAATTATGGGAAACACTTATATGGCCATTCCTCATACTATAGGATAGATTATGACTGGATATTACGACATTGTTCTCGGCCTCATCCCAGTCGCACTGCTCGGCATCACCGCGGCCCTGACCTTCGTCGGGGTGTCGCTGACCGCGGCAGTGCCGCTCGGGGCAGTCGTCGCGATGGGAATCATCGGCCACGCAATGTTCGTCAATACGCCAGCGGACGCCTCCGACGAGGCCCGATCGGCGCGCCCGCCGATCAACGCGGACTGATCTCTCACTGCCGCTTTCGGTTCCTTTTCCCGTCTCCGTTTCGTTCGCTTTCCCATGACTGACACCCTGTTTCTGTCCAGCGACGACGTCGAGGACATCGCGATGCCGGCCGAGTACGTCGACGCCGTCCGTGAGGGGTATCGACAGCGTGGGAACGGCGCGCCGGCCCAGCCCCGATCCAAGTTCTTCCGCGCCGACCCGGAGGGCATGTTCACCAGCTACGCCGCCGTCCTCCCGGAGACCGGTGCGATGGGGGGCTACATGTACAGCGCGGGCTTCGGTGCGACCGATGCCTGGTTCATGACGCCGCTGTTCGACGCCGACAGCGGCGCACCGCTTGCCCTGCTCGACGGCGCGAGCATGAACCCGTTCAAGACCGGCGCGGCCGGTGCTGTCGGCGTCGACGAACTCGCCCGCGACGACGCCGACACGCTCGCGATCATCGGGAGCGGCGCTCAGGCCCGCGGCCAGCTCCATGCGACCGCCACGGTCCGTGACTTCTCCGAAGTCCGAGTCTACTCCCCGACCCCCGAGAACCGTGCGGCCTTCGCCGCCGACTTCGACGACACTCTCGCGGCCGACGTCCACGCGGTCGACTCGAGTACGGCCGCCGTCGCCGACGCGGACGTCGTGATCACGGCGACGCAGGCCAGCGAGCCGGTCGTCGACGGCGACGACATCGCGCCCGGGACCCACATCACCGCGATGGGCCAGTACTCGCCGGACGCACGCGAACTGGACACGGACACGATCGCGAACGCGACCTACGTCCCGGACCTCCGCGAACGGGCGACGTTCGACGCCGGTTCGTTCATCCAGGCCGCGGAAGCGGGCGCGGTCACCGAGGACCACGTTCACGCGGAACTAGGCGAAGTCGTCGCCGGGGTCGAACCGGGTCGGACGAGCGACGACGAGATCACCGTCTTCGACAGCGGCGGCACCGGTATCGAGACGGTCGCTGCGGCGTACCTGCTCTACGAGCGCGCCAGCGAACGGGGGCTCGGACAGCCGATCGAGTTCGCGCCGGCGAGCGAGGCGCTGACGGGTGACTATAGTAGCCACTGAAAGTCATTGCACACCCGATCGCACGACGGCTGTGCGACCGGTGTGTAAATCGTTTCAGTTGTTACTATAGAACGAATCGGACCCGGTATTGCTTCGGCGCGCTAGCCAGTCGCGCTGGGGGCGTTCGAAACCATTTCAGGAGGCGTGACGACGATCCTGTGCGCAGTAGCGGTATCGAGACGCGAGTTCGGCGACGCGTTCACTTCCCTCGAGGTCGGCATCGATTCGGCCTCGAGCCGCCTACTCGCTCTCGGGCCGGATCTTGAAGCCGTAGCGAGTGACGCCTTCCTGCGTGCAGATCCGGCGGACGGTCGTCTCGATCCGATCGCCGACCGAGAAATCATCGGGGTCCGCGTCGGTGCCCATCGCCGGGGCGCTGACGGTCTCGTCGCCGTCGTCGACGGCTTCTTCTCGCGGGCGCTGCCCGCTCGAGTGGTCCGCGGAGCGTCGGATCCCGCGCGATGCGGTCGGCGTCGACGTCTTTCGCCGCCGGCAGCCCCGCTTCGTCCTCCTTTTCGGCCCCATCAGTCGACTCTTCGTCGTCTGACGACTCCCCCCTGCCGAGACAGCCGGCCGCCGCCAGCGCAGTCGTTGCACCCACCCCTGTACGAACCGCCGCCGCGTGGACGCGTTCGGATTCATCGTTGACATCGAATGCTCGACCTGTGACGGTATTGAATAGGAGTCCAGATCTCTCCCCGACGAGAACCGAACTGCAGGGGTACAGACCACCTACTTCTCGATGAGATCACACTCCAACATGTTCGAACATACTATATACGTGGATTTGGCGATGGGTCGTACCGACTCGATAGGCGCTTGTCCGTCCTCGGACGGACTCACTCGTTCACGCCGACCGGATATTGTCGACCGACCGATCGTTCACCCTTGCTGAGAGGCGACGCGGGTTTCAAACGTTTCGTCGCCGTATCTCGCGTATGCCTCGCGCGGCCGACCTCGTCTCCATCCTCGAGGCGACCGAGTCGCTGGCGATCATCTGTCACGACAATCCGGACCCGGACTGTCTCGCCAGCGCGCTCGCACTCGAGGCGATCGCACGCGACCACGGCATCGAGTCCGTGACGATCGCCTACGGCGGCGAGATCTCCCACCAGCAGAACCGCGCGTTCGTCAATCTCCTCGATATCAGCCTCCGGACGCTCGAGTCGACGGAGTTGTCGGAGTACGACAGCATCGGCTACGTCGACCACAGCAGTCCGGGCGCGAACACGGAGGTGCCGGCCAGCGTCACGCCGGACGTCGTCGTCGACCATCATCCCGGCGAGGCGAGCGGGGCCCACTTCGAGGACGTCCGCACAGAGTACGGCGCGACGGCGACCATTTTCGTGGAGTATCTCGAGGAACTCGAGATCGAACTGACCACCCGGCTCGCCTCGGCGTTGCTCTTCGCGCTCCACCGCGAGCGGCTGGACTTCGTCCGCGAGCCGACGCGCCGCGAGTACGAGGCCGCGCTGGCGGTCTATCCCGACGCGGACCTCGAGACGCTCGAGCAACTGTACGGCAGCGCCTTCTCCCCGGGAACCCTCGATGCGATCGGGCGGGCCATCGCCAGCCGGGAGCGCCGCGGCTCGTCGCTGGTCGCCAGCGCCGGCAGGACCGGCGAGACGGACGCGCTGCCACAGGCCGCGGACTACCTGCTCAACCTCGAGGGGGTCGATACGGTGTTGGTCTACGGGGTCGTCGGCGACGTGATCCGGCTGAGCGGTCGGTCGATCGATCCGCGGATCCACATCGGCGAGACGCTCGAGGCAGGGTTCGACGAACTGGGGGCGGTGGGCGGCCACCACGACATGGCCGGCGGGCGGATCGAACTCGGACTCTTCGCCGACGAGGGCGGCGACGACGACGCGCTGCTCGAGTTCGTCGGCGGACGGCTCGCCCGCCGGTTCTTCGATGCGTTGAACCTCGACGATTGAGACGAACTGCCGTAACAGTAGTTGCTAGTACGATTGTCATTCGGAATCGAATGAGAACTTGCGGTAAGTACGGGTAACGATGTAACGGTGCGGGTCACAATTTAGCTATTGTCTATCAAGACCGGCGTGCTGAATACAGAGCGTGAATTGAACGGTCGGATAGAGAACGTCGAGCGCGGGGTCAATGGAGGCGCGACGCAAATAGTCCAAGAACTGTGAGGCTCCAGAAAAGGAGTCCCAGCCCGTAGAAGAGGAGACGCACCCGGACTGGAATGTCGGAGGATACCCCCGGCCAGGATTCCAGATGTTCGGTCATCATGCTTGCCTCACTACTCTCATCGTGCCCGATCCTATCCGCAGCAGCGAATCCAGAAGTACCACCGTGTCCAGTAGTGCCACCACCCACCGCAATACAGAGGATGCCAAGACCAGCCAGCCCTAAGATTACTGCCCCCGAATGGGTGAGACCGTACGCGAGACCGACGGTTACGCCACCGATCATGCCAGTATCCCTCGCCAGGGGCTTCAATAATCGTGTCAGATTCACATCCAGTAAGTGTAGATAATTAACTAGATATTATTAACCTTTGGTACCCGATGATCCGACTGTGTAGTTTGCATCTACCGTTACCGAATCACCTGATTGTGTTTCAGAATCGCATCTCACTGCAGGACATGTACTCCCAGCTCCTGATCACGATGTATCGATGGAACACAGACCGGCCCAATTGTGCCGAAAACGACTGCTATAGTAGCCGCTGAAACGCTTCACACACTGATCGCAGCGCCGTCGTGCGATCAGGTGTGCAATGACTTTCAGCGGCTACTATAGTCGTCTTCAGTCGATGTCGATCGAGCGCGCTTCCTCGTCCGGCTCGTGCTTGGGGAGCCGGACCGTCAACACGCCGTTGTTGACACTTGCCTGCACCGCGTCGGCGTCGACCGACGCCGGCAGGCGAACCTGCCGACTGAACGACTGGGTCGTCCGTTCGTGTCGGATGTAGTTTGCCCCCTCGTCGCCGGTCTCCCGTTCGCGTTCGCGCTGGCCCGAAATCGCGAGGGTCCGGTCCCGATCGATGAGTCGCAACTCGAGGTCGTCGCTCTCGTAACCGGGGACGTCGACGGTGGCGACGAACGCCTCGCCCTCGTCGGCGAGGTCCAGGCTCGTCTCCGCGTTGCCCATCGAGAGGTCGAGCTGGCTCCGGTCGTCCACCTGTCGCTCCCACGATCGGGCCGCCGTCTCGACCTGGCGGTTCAGTCGCTCGAGGAGGTCTTCGATGCCGTCGAACGGACGGGGTCGATCTGTCATGGTAGCACGTACCGTAGATCGCCGACGGCGAAAAAGGCCACTCCCTACCCGCGTGACTGTCTCGCACACCAACCTGTTAGCGGGGGGACTTGCGGCAGAATCGAGGGGTGGACTGGCCGTTTTTATGCTCCCCGTTTTAGGGGAGGATGCATGACGGACGCACTATTCGTCGTCAGCGAAGAAGGGTACTGGGGAGAAGAATGCGTCGAGCCGCTCGAGACGCTCTCGGCGGCGGGCGTCGAGATCACGGTCGCGACGCCGTCGGGGAGTCCGCCGGTCATCGACGAGCGATCGGTCGATCCGGACGAGGTCGGCGAGGAGACCGCAGAACGCGTCCGCGAGGTCCACGAGACCGACGAGCGGCTGAACGATCCGATTCCGGTCGCACAGGCCGATGCGGAGGGGTACGACGCCGTCGTCTTCCCTGGTGGTCACGGGACCGCGTGGGACATCAACCAGGACAAACACGCACGGCAACTCCTGCGAGACGCCGTCGAGGGCAACGGGAAGGCGCTCGTCGTCTGTCACGCCGTCGGAATCCTCGGGTTCGCCCGCGACAGCCACGGCGCGTTCATCGTCAACGGCCGCGACGTGACCGGCTTCCCCAACGCGTGGGAGGAGGGCATCGTCGACGAACAGGACCGCATGCCCGACGGCCGCAAGCTGCCCTACTGGACCGAGGACGAAGTGAAAGCCGCCGGCGGCAACTGGGACGCCGAACTCGAGTCCGACACTAGCGTCACCGTCGACGGCGACCTGATCACCGCCCGCGGCCCCGGTTCCTCGTCGGCAGCCGCCGAAACGCTGCTCGCGGAACTCGGCGTCGAACTCGAGGCGTAACGGGATCGACTCGTCTCGGCCGACCGGACTCCACCGACCGTCGCAGCGTCCGAAATCGGAGACGGCGGCGCTCGTTTTGCCGTTCTCACATACCCCCTGAACTATTTCTACCCGTTCGTGTAGTCAGATTCACGTACCGCGATACGAACGCGGGGACTCACGAAACGGTACGGGGCCAGCGTCGCGGCCGGTCGGGTTCGGTTGCTGGCTCCCCCGAGCCGGCGGGCGATCGGCGGCGTGAGAGGCGGACCGAGCGAGTTATGGGCGCTGACCCCCGAAGACGCCTGTGGAGCCAGCCCGATCGGAGACGACCGAACGGACCGATTCGCTACGGAGTCGCAGCTACCGAATCACCGTCGACGACGGCCGCGACTCGTTTTTCGCACTGAGTATCGAGGACGTCTCGAGCGACGACGCGTGGCTCATGTCCGACACCGTCGTCGCCCTCGAGAACGAGCGCTGACCGCCCCGCTATCGCCGGCTGCCGCGGTAGTCGCGATCGGTACGCGATACTCGAGACGACTCTCCAAGCGGCCGTCACCGGTACGTGTCGCACTCGACAGTGGGGGCCAGCCCGCAGGCGACTGTGATCGACGGGCCCCAGTGGTGAATCAGTCCCTTTTTACGCGACCGCGGGGAAGCATCGGCTATGAGCTTCGAGGAAGACGATCGCGTCGTGTTGCACGACGAGCACAGCGAGTTCGACGGCGAGATCGGGACCATCACCCAGACGATGGAGTCGATGTTCGGTGACGTCACCTACACCATCAGCTTCGAGGACGGCCAGGAGGCCGGCGTTCCCGAGGACGACCTCGAGGCGGCCGACGACGAAGACGCAGACGAAGAGTAACGCCGCCCGCGGGTCAGTCACGCCCGACGGCGTTGCATTCGCTACCATCGCGCCGGCCGACCACTATCCCACACCCATTCGAACCGTCGATGCCACAGATCCCGCTTCACTACGTCGATTTACGGACGTTCTGCTACGCCACCGAGGACGAGAAACGCGTCGAGGAGGCGCTGCGAACCTTCCTCCCCGACGACGACGAGCCCTTCGAGATCGAACGCACCGAGAGCGAGGGCCACTACGGCGACCGCATTCTCGTCCTCTCGGCCCGCGTCGAGAACGCCGACGACGTTCGCCACGTCCTCTCGCGGCTGGCCGACCTCGAGTCTTTCGACGATCTGATCGACGAACTCGACGAGCGGGTCACGGAAAACACCGAACTCTTCCTGCGACTCGATAAACAGGCCGCCTTCGCGGGCGACGTACGCCTCGGCGACGGCATCACCTTCCGCGGGAAGGTCGAAGCCTACCCCGCGAAGAAGGAGAAAGCCGTCGCAAACGCCGAGGAGGTCCTCGAGCGTCTCCGCGAGCGGGACTGAGTCGACGCCTCGCTGACGCCGCCGCGTCCCGCTTCGTTCCGTGACGCCGCAGCACCCGAACGTGATCGCCCGGTTACGAAGCGCTTTTGACTGGCCAGTCAGTAAGTTAGTGTAGGACTCTTCTACATGACTGACGAGACGATCGCCGATCTCATGGACGCGACGTATCGGGCGCTGTGCAAGCACGGCTACGCGGAGTTGACGATGCAGGACATCGCCGCGGAGTCGGACAAGAGCAAGGGAACGATTCACTACCACTTCGACGGTAAACAGGACCTGCTCGAGTCGTTTCTGGAGTTTCTGCTGACGCAGTTCGAGGAGCGAACCGAGACGATCCCGGGCGAGACGCCGGCCGAGCGACTCCACGAGTTCCTCGACGAACTGCTGACCGCCGACGACGAAGACGCCGTGGAGTTCCGAACGGCGATCCTCGAGATCAAGGCCCAGTCGCCCTACAACGAGGCCTACCGGGAGCGACTGCGTGGGTTCGACCGTGCCACCAGGGATCGCATCGCCGATCTCGTCGCCGAGGGGATCGAAGCGGGCGAGTTCCGCTCGGACGTCGATCCCGAGGCGACCGCCGACTTCCTGGTCACGCTGTTTCACGGCGCACAGACGCGGGCGACCGCGGTGGACCGACCGCCGGAACGGACGCTGGAGTACGTCCACTCGTACATCGACGAGACTCTGTGTCTCGCGTCGGACGAACGGGACGGACCGTCGCTCGAGGCTGACGCGAGGACCGAGGAATGAGCTTGTTATCTCGACTCTCCGGTCTGTTCAAGGGTCGCGAGGAGTTCGACCTGACCGAGGGCGGGATCGCGAAACCGCTGTTCTATCTCTCGCTGCCGATCATCGTGACGAACCTGTTGCAGACCGCCTACAACCTCATCGACACGTTCTGGCTTGGCCAGTACAGCACCGAGGCCTTGGCGGCGATCAGCTTCGCGTTCCCGATGGTCTTTCTGCTCATTTCGGTCGGGATGGGGCTCTCGGTGGCCGGGAGCGTCCTCGTCGCCCAGTACATCGGCGCCGACGAGGAGTCAGACGCCGAGTACGCCGCCTCTCAGACCGTCGCGCTGTCGCTGCTCGCGGCGCTGCTACTCGGCGTCGTCGGCTACGTCTTCGTCGAGGAACTGCTCGGACTGCTCGGCGCTTCCGAGGCCGTGTTGCCGCTGGCGACCGACTACATGCAGGTCATCTCGCTCGGGATGCCCTTCATGTTCGGGTTCTTCGTCTTCATCGCCTTGATGCGCGGATACGGCGACACGATCACGCCGATGCTCGTGATGTTCGGTTCGGTCCTGCTCAACGTGATCCTCGACCCGTTCGTGATCTTCGGCTGGGGGCCGTTCCCCGAACTCGGGATCGAGGGTGCGGCGATCGCGACGGTCTTCTCGCGCTCGCTCGCGCTCGTGGTCGGGCTGGCCATCATGTTCAGCGGCGTCCGGGGCGTCCGGATCCGACTGGCCCAGATGCGGCCCGACCTCTCGTTCGCGAAGAAGCTCGTGAGCATCGGCTTCCCCGCCTCGATCGAGGGGATGGGTCGGGCGCTGTCGATCAACCTGCTGCTGGTGATCGTCGCGTTCTTCCCGGACACGGTCGTGGCGGCCTACGGGATCGGGACCCGCGTCTTCTCGGTCATCTTCCTGCCGGCGATCGCGGTCGCCCGCGGCGTCGAAACGATGACCGGCCAGAACGTCGGCGCGGGCAAACCCGAGCGGGCGAAAGCCGCGGCGGACTTCGCCGCCCGGACGATGTTCGTCGTCCTCGGGGCGATGGGCGTCGTGGCGTGGCTCGCCGCGGAGCCGATCACCGCCGCGTTCACCGACAATCCCGAGGTCATCGAAATCGGGACGACGTTCATCCGGTACGTCGCTCCCTCCTTCGGCTTTATCGGGGTGATGCGGGCCTACAACGGTAGCTTCCGTGGCACCGGCAAGACCCTGACCGCGGCCGCGATCGTCATCGTGATCTACGCGCTCGTGCGGCTCCCGATCGCCTACGGCCTCGCGACGGCCTACGACTACCGCGGAATCTGGGTCGCCTTCGCGGTCTCGAACGTCGTCGGTGCGGCGCTGGCCTACGGCTGGTACCGCCGTGGAACGTGGCAAGACGCCAACGTTACCGACGATCCGATGGCCCCCGCCTCCGGCGACGACCTCGAGGTCGGCGAGGCCGACGCGAGTACCGACGACTAACGCGGCGGCCGACGACTGAGCCCGCGGCACTCGAGCGGGGCGTTTTTCCCGGCCGCGAGAGCAGATAGGGGTATGCAAATCCACGTCGTGGGTGACGATCCGGTTCGCAAGGCGGTCGTCACCGCGCTCGAAGACGTCGACGTCGGCGTCCGGGAGGCCGAGGCAGCGGCGATCGGCGACGCTCGGTTCGCGGTCGTCAGCGACGTCGCCGGCGCGGCGACGTTCGAACGGGCAAACGAGGCCGCACGAGCGGGGGACACCCCCTGGATCGCCGTCGAGATCGGCGGCGTCGGCGGCTACCCGATCCCCGCGGTCGACGCCGCAGTCTCCGGGTTCGCCCCCGCGACCGCCTGCTTCGACTGCCTGCGCGCCCGCGTCGGGTCCCACCTCGAGGAGCGGGCCGACGCTCCGGGCGCTGACCGGAGCGCGGCGCGGCTGGCCGGTGCCGTCGCCGGCCGGGAGTGCGTGCGCGTCCTCTCGGGCGACGAGCGCTCGATTATCGGTGCGGTTCGGGAACTGCCCTACGCTCGCCGCGAACTGCTGCCGGTTCCCGGTTGCGGGTGTGCCGACGGCGAGCGGGATCGAACGCTCGAGCGCGACGACGCGGACTCGCTCGGCCTCGAGGCGGCCGTCGAGGCCGCCGAGCGGGCGATCGACGATCGGGTCGGCCCGGTCGGGAGTATCGCCGAGGTCGAGTCGTTCCCGTCGCCGTACTACCTCGCGACGATCGCGGACACGACCGCCTACAGCGACGCGAGCGCGCCGCGACAGGCCGCCGGCGTCGCCGACGACTGGAACGCCGCGCTGATGAAGGCCGTCGGCGAGGGCCTCGAGCGCTACTGCGCCGGCGTCTACCGCGAGCGCGACTTCGTCCACGCGAGCGAGGGCGACCTCGAGAATCCGGTCCCGCCGACCGATCTGGTCCGGCCGGACGACGGCCCCGCATACGACTCCGCCGCCGAACACCGCTGGGTCCCCGGCGAGAATCTCGAAACCCGCGAGCAGGTCCACCTGCCGGCCGCTGCGGTCCAGTTCCCCCAGCCCGGCCCGGCGCTGGTCCCGCCGATCACGACCGGGCTCGGGCTGGGCTCCTCGACGGTCGACGCGCTCGTCTCCGGGCTGACCGAAGTCATCGAGCGCGACGCGACCATGCTCGCGTGGTACTCGACGTTCGACCCGCTCGGGCTATCGGTCGAGGACCCGGCGTTCGACCGCCTCGAGCGCCGCGCGGCGAGTCAGGGGCTGTCGGTGACGCCGCTGCTCGTGACGCAGGACGTCGACGTCCCCGTGGTGGCCGTCGCGGTTCACCGGGATGTGGCTACCCTCGGGGACGACGCGGTCGCGCCCGAGGACGACGCGTGGCCGGCCTTCGCCGTCGGCTCGGCGGCCGGCCTCGACGCCGCGGCGGCCGCGAGGGCGGCCCTCGAGGAGGCGCTCCAGAACTGGATGGAACTGCGGAGCCTCGGCCCCGACGAGGCCGAGTCGGCGGGCGGCGAGATCGGCACCCACGCCGCCTTCCCGGAGCGAGCGCGGGCGTTCGTCGACGCCGACTCGACCGTCCCCGCCGAGAGCGTCGGTCCCGATTCCGTTCCGACCGGGCGGGGCCGGCTCGAGGCGCTGGTCGATCGGGTCGCCGACGCGGGGCTGACACCGCACGCGGCGCGGTTGACGACACGGGATGTCGAACGGCTCGGGTTCGAGGCCGTCCGGGTCGTCGTCCCCGGCGCGCAACCGCTGTTCACCGACGCGCCCTACTTCGGTGAGCGAGCCGAGACGGTCCCCGCGGACCTCGGCTTCGAACCGCGCCTCGAGCGGGCGTTCCACCCCTACCCCTGACCGGCCGCGATCTCGCTGTCCGCGATCGGTCGCTCCCGCCGAAAAGAGGACACCGAGCGCGTCGTCGGCTACGCTGAGTCGCCGTCGGTCGTTCCGTTCGTCTCGGTCGCGTTCGTCGGGTCGCCGTCGCTCACGTTCGATCCGTTCCCGGCGGGGCCGTCCGGCGGTTCGGACGGCGGTTCCGGCTGTCCCTCAACCTCGTCGCTGCGATCGATGTCCAGCATCAGGTCGTCGTCGGTGATCCGAACGGTCACGAGTTCGGTTTCGGGCCTGATCGTCGTCTCCCTGGTCGTCCGCTCGCCGTCCGCGTCCACGAACTTGGTCACTCGAAAGCTCTGCTCGACCGCGTCGAGATGCGGCGCCGACACCCGCTGGTCGGGCGTGACGGTGTAGCTCTCGTCGTAGGTCTGCCGGTCGGTGCCGGACTCGTAGGCCTCGAGGACGACGTCGTAGTGGCGTTCGGCCTCGCTTTTGATCTCGATCGGGATCAGCCCCTGGAAACTGCCCTGATAGTGTTCCCGCAGGGCATCGAGACAGCCGGACAGTCCGGCGACGGCGGCTACCCCGGCAGTTCGAAGTGCCGTACGGCGGTTCACGTAGTTCCCTCGGTGGTGGACGACTGTATGCGTTACTCTTCGGTCCGAGTCGGTCGCGTCTGGCCCTCGGCGTGACAGAGATCGACACCCGCGACCTTTTTGGTTCATTATCCTAACGTTCCTACATGGAGAAAACAGCGATCGACGATGTCGAGATCGAAGTCAACCCGATGGGCGTCCACTCCGTCAGGCGGCCGATCTCGGACGCGCTCGGATTCAGCGACTTCGCGATGAACTACTTCGAACTCGAGCCCGACGAGTCGTTCTCGGGCGGCATGCACACCCACCACGACCAGGAAGAAGTGTTCTACGTGCAGGAAGGCACCGCGACCTTCGATACGGAAGAGGGCGAAGTCATCGTCGATGCGGGCGAGGTGATCCGGTTCGAACCCGGCGACTTCCAGACCGGCTACAACGACACCGACGAGCGGGTCGTCGGCTTCGCCTTCGGCGCGCCCAAGTCCAAACACGACTGGGACCAGATCGAGTCGCTGGTCTACTGTCAGGAGTGCGAGGAGGAGATCGGTCACGGCCTCGAACTCACCGACGACGGGGACTTCCGCCTGACCTGTATCGAGTGTGGTAACGCATTCGTTCCACCGTAACCGACGAGGCACGCCCGACGGTCGATCCCGCGGTTACGTCTCGTTCCCACCGATCCGAGCGCTTTCGCTCCCGAGGACGGAGGGGAAAGTTGTTCACCGGGGACCGAGAGTATCGACGTATGGCCGCACAAGAGGGTTCGACCGTCGATATCGACACGTCACTGTTCATCACCGTCTCCGGGCCGCCGGGCTGTGGAGCGACGACGCTGTGTGAACAGCTCGCCGACGCGATCGGCTGTCCCTACGTCTCCGGCGGCGAGGTCTTTCGGGAACTCGCCGAGGACCGCGATATGAGCCTCAACCAGCTCATCGCCAAGGCCGACGAGTCCGACGAGATCGACCGCGCACTCGATCAGCGGCTCCAGCAGATCGCCGAAAAGTGGGGCATGTCGAACAAGCCGTTCATCCTCGAGTCGCGGCTGGCGGGCTGGATCGCCGGCGACCGCGCCGACCTGCGGCTCTGGCTCGACGCGCCGGAAGCCGTTCGCCTCGAGCGCATCGACGACCGCGTCGAAACCGAGGCGGAGATGCGGGTCCGCGAGGTCAGCGAAGCCGGCCGCTACGAGTCCTACTACGAGATCGACATCGACGACCGGGAGTTCTACGACCTCCACATCAACACGGCCCGCTGGAGCAAGCGCGCCGTGTTCACCATCGTCCGGGCCGCAATCGAGGAGTACGACCCCGAGATCGACGAGGGTGCGTTCCGGACGCCGCCGATCGACCCGTAAGCGACTACTCGCTGTCGGGCGAGTAGTTCGGCGCTTCGTCGGTGATGACGACGTCGTGGGCGTGGCTCTCGGCCTGTCCGGCCGAGGAGACGCGGACGAACTCGCTGCGCTCTTTGAACTCGGGGATCGTCTCGGCACCGACGTATCCCATCCCCGACTGCATGCCGCCCGCGAGCTGGTGGAGTTCGGACTTGAGCGTTCCCTTGTAGGGGGTCGCCGCCTCGACGCCCTCGGGGACGTACTCGTCTTCCTCTTCGGGCTCGTCTTTCAGGTAGCGGTCACTGTCGCCCGATTTCATCGCACCGACCGACCCCATACCGCGGTACTGCTTGTACTTCTTGCCGTTCATCGTGACGACGCGGCCGGGCGCTTCGTCGGTGCCGGCGAAGTACGAGCCCAGCATGACCGCGTCCGCGCCGGCGGCGATCGCCTTGATCGCGTCGCCGGAGTACCGGATGCCGCCATCGGCGATGACCGGCACGTCGTGTTCGGCGGCCACGTCGGCCACCTGTGCGACGGCCGTGATCTGGGGCATGCCGGAGCCGGAGACGATACGGGTCGTACAGATCGAGCCCGGCCCGATGCCGACCTTGATGCCGTCAGCGAACTCGATCAGGTCCGCGGCCGCCTCGCGGGTGCCAACGTTGCCCACGACGACATCCGCGTCGACGGACTCTTTGATGTCCCGCGCGCCGTCGATGACGTTCAGGTTGTGCGCGTGCGCGGTATCAATGAAGAGGACGTCCGCGTCGGCCTCGTCGGCCGCGACCGCGCGGTCGTGTTCGAACGGGCTGACGGCGACGCCACAGCGGAGTCGGCCGTCCTCGTCGCGGACCGCCTCGCCGTACTCGCGGCGCTGGAGGATGCCCTGCATCGTCACGAGTCCGACGAGGAGGTTCTCGTCGTCGACGACCGGGACGCGCTCGATCCGGTGTTCGTACATCAGATCGAACGCCTCGCGGGCGTTTATGTCCTCGTGAGCCGTGATGACCTCGTCGGTCATGGCCTCGGTGACCGGGTCGTCCTCGTTGACCTCGAGGTGGGGCCGGATGTCCGTACTCGAGATGATCCCCAGGACTTCGCCGTTGGTATTGACGACGGGCGCGCCGCCGACGCCCCGGCGGGCCATCCGTTCGTCGACCTCGCGGACGGACATCTCGGGATCGGCGGTGACGACTTCCTCCAGCGGGATAATGAGTTCGTCCGCGCTCTTGACGCGGCCGATCTCCTCGACCATCTCGTCGATGTTCATGTTTCGATGGAGGACGCCGAGCCCGCCGTGGCGGGCCATCGCGATCGCCATGTCGCTCTCGGTGACGGTGTCCATCGCCGCCGAGAGGATGGGGACCGAGAGTTCGACGTTTTTCGAGACGTGCGACGTGAGGTTGGCGTCGTCGGGTTCGACGCGACTCTCCTTGGGGCGGAGAAGGACGTCGTCGAACGTTAGCGCTTCCGGTACCTGCAGTTTCGAAGAATAGGGCTCGTGCTCGGGAACGTCGTTCGCCATGTAAGCCGTCCGTGGTCCCGGGGGAAAAGCGTTGCGAGACAAATCCGGCTGTGAACGGTTGACGGGGCACTCAGCGGGCGATTCGCCGCGGCTCGGCCGTCGACCGCCGCTGACCGGTCGCCCGTGTCCGTCCCGCCGTCTCTCGTTCGTGATCCCGTGACGAACGCCCACCGCGAGCGCAGATCTGTACGCTTTCGTCTGCATCTGTGCGTCGTTGGTGGAACGATCGCCGAGTCGTGGAATCGGTTCTCACACAACGTTTATTGACAATCCCCCCGTCTTGCCGTGTATGTACGCTGTGAGTGCATTCGACGCCCGGACCGCCGGTCTGACGAGCTCCGACTCCGTCACGACGATGTTCGGGAATTTTACAGCGAAACTCACAGCTCGAGGCCCTAATCCGAATGCGATCGACTGGCCCACGGACCAGTCGGTACGGGACCGTCCGTCCTCTTACCCATCGGCCTCGGGTCACGGCCATCGACCCTGACCGATGAGTACGTCCCAACACCCGGTCGCGCTCCAGATGGAGCGCATCGTGGGGGGCGACGCCAGGCTGCTGGCGCTCGTGATGATGCTGCCGTTAGTCGACGGCGTCTTCCCCGCACTGATCCTGGCCGGCGCGCTCGACGAGCCGCTCGGAGCCCTCCAGATCGGATTGCTGATCTTCGGCGGCAGCGCCACCGTCGCGGTCATCCTCGCGGAGATGGAGGGCTCCCCCCGCGAGCAGGCGGCGGTCGTCCTGCTGGTCGGGCTCCCGCTGATCCTGCTGGCGGCGGTGCAGGCGGCGCTGGCCCCGGCGATCGAGAGCGTCATCGACATCGTCATCTTCGAGCGGTTCGCGGCGCTGGTCATCGCCACGATCGCGGCCCAGACCGCCAGCGCGACCATCGGCGAGTACCTCCCCAACCCCGTCGTCGTCATCGGGCTGGGGCTGGTCGCGAGCGTCGATCCCTCGGGGGCGTCGTTCGCGCTGCTGACCGACCCCGCCCTCGTCGCGAACGCGACGCTGGCGGCGGCCGTCGGCGTCGGCTTCGCACTGGTCATCGCGCTCACGGGTCCCTACCTCCGGGAATACATGGACATCGATCGGTTCCGCTTCGGCAGTGCCGTCGCCTTGGGCCTGCTCCCGCTGTCCCTGCTCGGGATGGCCTTCGGACAGGCCCCGCTGGCGGCCCTGATCGTCGCCGGCCTCTTCGCCGTCGACATCCCCTTCCGCGCGGGCGAGGACGAGGACTCGAGCGCCGACGGGAGCGCGGCCGCCAAGATAGACGCGCTGGCCGACGGCGGGGATACGACGGAGTCGCCGGCCGTCGACGGCGAGTCCGCGGGCGAGGACGGGACCGACGCCCCGGGCCGTGCCCCGTGGCTGTAAGGCGATTCTGAATCGAAACCACTTTAGGGACCATGGCCCAACGAAGACTCGAGGGGTCGTGGCCAAGCCAGGCATGGCGGCTGACTCCAGAGGCAACGCGCCCGGGACGACACTCCAGACTGATATACTGATCGGGCACCTGATCAGTGTCCGTGTGATGACCCTCTGGAGTTCCGAGGCGCACCGGAGATATCAGTAGATCGGGGGTTCAAATCCCTCCGACCCCATTTCTCGCCGCTCGCAAACTCGTGAGCGGCGCGTATTGGACGAGGAGAATTTGAACGAGACTGATCACTCGACGTGCCAGCACTGCGGAGCCCACGTCACGGATCGATTCCGCCGCGTCTTCGGCGACGACGAGGACCGGGCCCACCGCTGTGGTGACTGCGATACGTACGCCCGACTGAGCCGCGGCTCCGCTGTTGGTATCGACGTGGCGGTTCCCGATCCGGAGACATTCGAAGGCCGCCACGGAGGTGAGGCCGATGCGTAGCGGGTTCGTCCGAGCAAGCGAGTTGTACGATGTCGACAGCCGGACTCCCATCCGGCCCATCGAGCGACCGACGCCGACGTTCGCCGCGCGCTCGAGGACCGAGAGGTCTGTACTGACGGCGGACAGCCCTCGAGCGGTATTGACCGATCAGGGAGCGGATTTCAACCGCTTGAGATTGCTAGCCACGACCAAGAGCAGGTAGACTATCGCGAACCCCATTCCCATCCAAATGCTCTCTATCAGAACTCCCGGATCGTCCATTTCCCCGGCGAGAGAGAAACCAAGAACCGCGAAAGAGCCGATAATAGTGATTACCGTATTACTATACTCGGTAGTCGTAGACTGGTTGGGCTGAGTGGGCTCTTCTTCAGTAGCCATAGAATTAAAACTACACTAGATAGTTATCGATCTAACGCCCCACCTATTAAACTTCTAATAGTAGTTGGTCACTACAACCGGGTAGCGTCCGCACAGACGGTGGTTCTCGATGAACCGACTCGTCGAGGCCGACGAGTGCGAACGATGCGATGATCGCCTCGACGCGCTTCGCCGACTCTGCCCCGAGTGTACGCGCGCGGTTCGGAACGTGCGGGAGGATCCGCTATGAGTTCTCGAGCGTCGGAACTCGAGAGTCCGACGGCCAGCGGTGACGCCCTCGAAGGCACGATCGTCCTGACCGTCGACGCCTTGGAGTACGTCGGTGATCGGACCGCGACCTAGCACGACGCTCGAACCACTGCTGTCCTCGAGCCGGATCGGTCGCTGCCGTTCTACGGGATCGTCCTCGTCGAGCCCAGTATCCCTGTCGAAACCAAGGTGCACAAACTTCGTCAGATCGACCAGGACTCGGTCGGTATCACGATGCCGAACGTTCACTCCGTCCGTCGAGACCAGTAAACCGATCACTCGGTATCCGGCTCGAGGTCGTCCGCATCGAAATCTCCCTCGAGATACTGCTCGCCGAGGTCCGTGATTTCGTAGTATCCGCGTTCAACGCGAGAGACGAGTCCATCGGTTACAAGATCCGAAAGGCGACGTGTTACCTCTTCTCGGCTCCTGTCGATATTCTTCCCAATCACTGCTGAAGAGAGAATTATACCCGACGAGTTCAATGCCTCGAGAATCATAGGTTTTGACCGTCGTCTTTCATCGTTCGAAAGGCTCGAGGCTGAGAGCAGTCCGCGACTATGAGTCAGTCGCCGTCCGTGTCTTCGACTTCGTCGAGCAGGTCGGTGATCACGTCGTCGAAACTATCGCCCGGATCTTTTCGCATCGTAAGCCGCTTCCAGGTCTCCGTCGACACCGTTACCGTCGTCTTCTCATCGGCCATGGGCTAGCTATGAAAGTCCGATTTCAAAGCTTCCCGTATATCATGGCCTGACTATCTCATTGTCCCATGGTTTTATTGACTCATGAGATTATGGTGTATGTGGGGAGCGATATACGGACCCACCGCTTACGGGTCCGAAAGCCGCGGGCCGGTGTTGCACCACCGGCCCGCGATCGGCTCCCAAAACCACCCTTCGGAAGCCATGCACGACGACGATTCGCGGGGCCTTGAAAGCCCCGACAGCGCGACCGCATTGCCCGACGACCACGACGCGAGCCGGCGCTGGATCCAGTGTACCGCCCTCCAGCGCGACTGTCTCGAGGCCCTCGTCCGCCTCGAGCGCACGCGGACGCCGAACCCGATCGACGCGATCGCCGGCGAACTCGAGCGGCGCTATCCGAGCGTCAGTCGCGCCAGGCTCGAGCGGAACCTGCGGGCGCTGGTGGGACGCGGTCTGCTCGACACGTGCGAGCGCGCCTACCGGCTGACGGACGCCGGTCGTGCGCTGATCATCCAGCGGGCCGAACGCCTCGCGGCGGCCTGCGACCTCACGGTGGTCGCTCGAGGGGCCGACCGATGACCGGGGACCGCCAGCGGTGTCCGAGCTGTGGCGTCCCGCTCGAGCGTGACCCGCTGGTGGGCTGGTGGTGCTGTGACGACTGCACGTTGGCGGTCGCTGCGGACGGCCGGCGGCTGGGGTGACTCGACGGATCGAGCGGTCGTCGGGCCGGCGCTTCGTTCTCCCGCACATGACGGTCCCGGTCGGCCCACACTCCCCTGTGACGCTATGAACCGCCCGACGACTGCAGGCGTTGTCGTTATTCCCCGACCTCGGCTACTGAGGGGTGAGACCCATGAGCAACGCATCCGACACCGACCCCGAACGCCGGACCCGCACTGATTACAACTCGCTCAACACCGACGTGATGCAGTGGGTCAGCGCCCTCGCGGCGCTGCTTGGCCTGTATCTGGTCGCGTCGCCGTTCCTGCTCGAGTCGACGGACGCGGCGGTCTGGAACGACACGCTGGTCGGGACGGCGATCTTCCTGACGGCCGGCTACAACTTCTACCGGCTGTCGAAAGGCCGGTTGGCCAGCGTCGGCGTCGCGTCGTTGACGGTCCTGCTGGGGCTGTGGGCGCTCGTCTCGCCCTCGTTCATCGACATGGGCGCCAGCGCGCTCGCGACCGGGACGGCCATCTCGGGGCTGCTCGTCGCGGCCCTCGCGGCGTACAACGCCTACGCCAATAACAAGGCCGACACGCCGGAACGGGCCGGTGCCCGTGCCTGATACGGTCCCGGCCGGCAACCGCCGTGGCTCTGCCGGAGTCCGACGCTACTCCGATGGTCAGTTCCGGGGAACCGTCGCTACCCTCATATATGTGGCCGTCGCTAGTGTCAGAATATGAGTACGCAATCGGCGGACGATGCGGCGGTACTGGTCGAACGAACGGCGGGACTGACCGCGGTTCTGGGGGCGTTCGTCATGGTTTCGACGGCGGTCTTCACGATTACCGACACGCTCGGCATCCACAACGTCGTCGTCGGCGCGCTCGTCGCCCTATTGGCGTCGGTTCACGCCTACCGGACCGGCGAGCAGCGATCGCCGAGTGTCGTCCTCGCCGCGGTGTTGACGCTGCTCGGTATCTGGATCGCGGCCGCGCCCTACGTGATCGATTCGTCACAGACCCTCGCCGTCGGGATCAACGGGCTGGCCGGCGTTTTCATCGCGATCCTGTCGCTGGTCGGGATCTACGGGAGCGTTCGGACCTCGAGCGCCGGCGCGGCGAGCGCGTAAGCCGGCGATGCGATACTGAACTCGCCGAACGATTTTTCAGTGCTATCGTAGCCAGCAGCGGATCCGGTCGACGGCTCGAGTTGCCGGGTCGATCGGTCAGGCGACGAAGAAGACGGCGATGGCGACGACGATGAAGGCGGCTTTCAGTCCGACGTTGACGACGATCACCTTCGCTCCGAACGACGCGCCCCAGATGCCGAACTGGAACGGGATCGAGCGCTTGACGGTACCGATCGTCAGCGACACGAGACTGCCGACCAGCAGCGTGATCACCGCCTGATCGGGGGTCAGGACGTCACCGAGCAGCGGTGCGACCGTGATCGCACCGGTCGTCGGGTCGACAAGCGAGACGAGGATCACCGGCACCGCCGCGCCCGGCAGTCCGAGTAGACCGGCGATCGGGTCCACAATCGCGGCCGGCTCCGTTATCCCGACCTCGGCGAGGGCTTCCAGAAGCCGATCCGAGTACTCGAGCGCGAGAAAGACCAGCGAGTAGACGACGGCCAGCCGGGGGACGATCGAGCGGAGTCGCTCGAGCGTACTCGCGCCGGCGGCGCGGAGCTTGTCGCGGGTCGTCCGGACCTCCTCGTCGGGCGTCTCGGGATCGAGGGCGTGGGGGTCGTACTCGTAGCCACGGAGGAGGACGGCACCGGCGAGTAGGCCCACGAGCGAGATGCCGAGCGAGATCCCCGCACGCGCGCCGACGTACATGAGCCCGACCTGCAGCCCCAGAATCGGCACGAGGACGGGGCCGTAGTAGGTGAAGATGTGCTGTACGAATCCGAAGAAGGTGTTGATGACGACGGCGATCAGCGTCGCGCGGTCGTCCAACAGCCCCTCTTCGCGGAACTCAGCGAGCATGCCGTAGCCCGCGGTCACCGAGACGGTGTTCGTGAGGACGGCGGTGCCGACCTCCGGGGGGAGGTTCGCCGGCTCCGTGAGATAGCGCCCGACCCGGGCGACGACCGTGACGAGACCGTACTCCACCGCGAGGTTCGCCAGTCCGACGCCCGCCCCGATCAACAGCGTGATCGTCAGCACGCGCGGGAGCGCTTCCTCGAGGAGGACCGAGACGACTGCCTGCACGGCGACCGGTTGGGAGTCCGGGAGCAAAGGGCCATCGGATCGCGCGGCCGGTTCCTATCAACGATATTCTCTTTCGGACCGTTTTTCCCACTTCCGGTCGTCCGACGACCCATGAGCGACGACGACGTTCGCGTGATCGCACTGTGTGGCAGCCTCCGCGACGCGAGCCGCACCCGGACCGGACTCGAGCGGGCCCTCGCGGCCGCCGAGGGTGTGGGCGCGAGTACCGAGCTACTGGACCTCCGCGAGTACGAACTGCCGGTCTTCGATGCGGACCGGGACCGGGAAGACGCCGGCGACGCCGCGGCACTGGCCGCGCGGGTCCGGGACGCGGAGACGGTCCTGTTGGGGTCGCCGATGTATCACGGCTCGTACTCGTCGCCGCTGAAGACGGCGCTCGATTACTGCGGGTTCGACGAGTTCGAGGACACGACGGTCGGTCTGCTCGCGGTATCGGGCGGTGCCTTCCCCGTGACGGCCCTCGAGCACATGCGGTCGGTCTGTCGGGCGCTGAACGCGTGGGTGATCCCCCACGAGGCGGCGATTCCGAACGCCCACGACGCGTTCGCGGACGGCGAGTTTGTCGATCCGAAACTGGCCACGCGGGTCGAGACGCTAGGACGGCGGGCGGTCCAGTACGCGACGATCGAGCCGGACCCGGACTCCTTCGAGAGCCATCAGAACGTCGGTGCGGAAGGGAAGTGAATCAGGACTCGAGAAGTCGCTGGAACCGGCGCTGGTGGGCGAGAACGGCCGCGAGTCCGAACGCCACCGCGCCGAAGTGGACGGCCTCGAGTCGGACGACGACTGTCGTGGCCCCGATCGATACTGGCCCCGAGGAGAGCGTCCAGCCGGTGAACCAGGCGGAGGCCAACAGTGCGCCGGCCCCGAGCGCCAACAGCAGGCCCGGGCTGACGAGCCAGCCCGTTCGGTGGCGCGCGTAGCGATCGCAGACGCGTCGCTCGAGGCGACACTGCGCGGTGAGGACCGCGGTCAGGACGATGGTCGCGACGGCGACGCCGATCGCGTCGCCGATCAGTTCGGCCACGAGCAGCCAGACGATCCAGCCGGCGGTGAGAAGAAGCGGCGCGGCGAGTCGGTGCGGTTGCAGGAGATCGCCGAGGTCGCCGATCGTCGCGTCGACGACGACCGTTCTGAGGAGTGCGCCACAGAACAACACCCCGAGCCCCGCGAGCGCGGTCGTCGTCGTTCGCGAGTCGACGACCAATCCGAACCAAATCCCGACCCCGAGCGTTTCGACGGCCGCGGCCGAGAGCGCGGCCGTCACCCCCGCGACGCGTCGTCGCGTCGTCCGGCCGAGAACCTCCGTCCGACGGATAACGCTCATGTCCGGTCGACTTTCGGGGGAGCCCTTTCGTTATGGAACCCGTTCGATGCGGCGACCCGCCGGGAGGCGGCCGGCTCAGTTTTATAGGTCGGGCAGGAACGGCTTTCCCGGCCCCTCGAGGGTGCCGGGCTGACGCGCGGGGACCAGCGCCGCCTTCGCTGGCCGTCGGGATCGTCGTCCGCCGCCTCGCCCGGTCGAGACGTGACCGCGCTGGCGGTCGGCGGTTCGGACGTGACGTGTGCGGGCCGCCTCGCCGGGTGGCAGTCTCGGCTCACTTTTCGAGCCGGTCGCGGTCGCCCTGTCCGTTCGCGACCGTGCGCGAAACGCCGCGGTCGGTCCGGCGGTAGCCACCGGTTGTTTCCCTACTCCGGTCGGTTAGTCGGTGTCTAACGCGGGCGGACCGCGTTCGAATCGAGGGAAACAGTGGATAGAACTATGTACGGCGGAGTGGTCGTGGCGGATTATGCCCGAGACGGAGCAACAGGACAGGACGTTATCGGAACTCGTCGTCAAAGAAGCGGTTACCAAGGGGATGGACTCGCCGATGCGCGAGTCGATCCTCGAGGCCGTCGAAGAGTCGGAGGGCGGACGCTCCGGCGGGCGGCTGCCGCTCGCGGGGGCCCTGTTCGGCCTCGGTGCGGCGCTTGGCTTTCTGGCGGGACGGAACTCGCCCGACCTCGAGGAGTCGCCGATCGAGGACATCGAGGAACCCGAGATCATCGAAGACGTGATGGAGACGACGACCGGAACGAGCGAACCGACCGGGGAGACGGCCGGGACGACGGACGAATCCGATGGCGGCTCCTCGATGCTATCGCGGCTCCTGCTCGGCGTCGGACTGCTTGCTGGGGCCGCGATCCTCCGGCGGCGACTCGACGGCGACGAGGACGCCGAGTGGGAGCCGATCGAGGAGTTCGAACCGGCCACAGGCGACGAGAGCGACGAGGGTAATGAGGGTGACGAGGGCGACGAGGCGGCCGAGGTCGAGAACGCCGAGGCCGAGTCGGAGACGGAAGAAGCGACCGAAGAGTAAGCCGCGAGCCGACCGCCGTACCCGTTTTCGCACGCCGTCCGTTTCCGCCCGCGATCGGTTCGTCAGCCTCGCCGCCGAGGCCTGCGGTCGCGGCGGTGACGAAGGAGCTAAGGGCGCGACGCTGACAGTGTGTAGCCAATGGAAACGACCCATCGCGTGTTCGTCGGCGACGCTCGCGATCTCTCCGCGGTCGACGACGCGTCCGTCGAACTCGTCGTCACGTCCCCGCCGTACCCGATGATCGAGATGTGGGACGACCTCTTTACCGATCTCGATCCGGCCGTCGGGGACGCGTTAGACGCCGGCGACGGGCGGGCGGCGTTCGAGGCGATGCACGCCCAACTCGATCGGGTCTGGGACGAACTCGAACGGGTGTTGGTCGACGGTGGGATCGCCTGTATCAACGTTGGCGACGCCACCCGATCGATCGACGACAGCTTCCGGGTCTATCCGAACCACGCTCGCGTCCTCTCGGCGTTCGAGGAGCGGGGGTTCGACCCGCTGCCGGACGTCCTCTGGCGGAAGCCGGCAAACAGCGCGGCCAAGTTCATGGGCAGCGGGATGATCCCGCCCAACGCCTACGTCACGCTGGAACACGAGTACATCCTGGTCTTTCGGAAGGGCGGACAGCGGCGCTCGTTCGAGCCGGGTGCCGACCGCCGGTACGAGGCCGCCTACTTCTGGGAGGAGCGCAACCGCTGGTTCTCCGACGTCTGGACGGAGGTCACCGGCGAGTTACAGGCGCTCGAGGACGGCGAACTCCGGGAGCGGTCCGCGGCCTACCCCCTCGAGATCCCATACCGGCTGATCTGTATGTACTCGGCCTACGAGGACACCGTTCTCGACCCCTTCTGGGGGACCGGGACGACGACGCTGGCGGCGATGTGTGCCGGTCGCAACTCCATTGGCACGGAACTCGAAGCGGCGTTTCTCGAGACCTTCGACGATCACCTCGCGGAGGTACCGGCGCTGTCCCGGTCGGTCGGCCGGACGCGACTCGAGCGCCACCGCGAGTTCGTCGAGCGCCGCCGGGCGGCGGGCGAGTCCCTCGAGTACGAGGCCGATCACTACCAGACGCCGGTCGTAACGGCGATGGAACGAGCGGTTCGGCTGTGGGAAGTTAGCGAGGTCGTCGACACCGCCGAGGGGTACCGGGCCGAACACGCTCCGCTCTCCCTCGAGTAGGCGAGTCGACCGGCGCGAGCGAACCGGTGTCGTGACCGACACGAGTTTTTTACGCGCTGCGCTCCCAGCAGGAGTATGACACGCGGTTTCGCGGCGTCCGAACCGACGCCGGTTCGCGCGCTCGTCGTCGGTGCGTCCGAGTGGGCCCGGTCGGCGGCGGGGCTCGCGGACGAACGGCTGACGGTATCGGGGCCGGTCACGGCGATCGACGACCTCGCCGACGACCGACTCGAGGCGGCCGACTGCGTCCTGACCGACGATCGGAGCGTCGTCGACGCGCTCGGTGGGTCGCGCCCGATCGTCTACGCCCTCGACCCGACGGGGGACGAATCGATCGACGACGTCCGGCGAGAGGCGACCGACGTGATCGCCGCGACGACCGCCCGGAACCCGGCGCTGCTGGCCCATCGGCTCGAGCGGGCGGTCGCCGCCGACGGGCGGGCAGCGACGGCGGACGGACCGCCCGATCGGGGACCGGAGTGGTACCGGACGATCCTCGAGTGTTCCTCCGAGGTGGTACTCACGATCGACGCCGGCGGGGAGATCTCCTACGCCAGTCCGGCGGTCGAAGTCGCCGGCGGCTACGATCCCGCGTCCCTCCGCGGGGATCACTACCTCGAACACGTCCACGAGGACGATACGGCGACGGTCGCGGCCGAGTTCGAGGCGGTCTGTGAGGCCGACCTGGGAATCTCCCGAACCGTCGAGTACATGTGCCGGCACGCGGACGGCGCGTGGTACGTCCACGAGGCCGTCCTCACCAATCGGCTCGGGGACGGCGTCGTCGACGGCGTCGTCGCGTCGATTCGGGACATCACGGAGTACCACCGCATCGAGCGGGAACTGAGCGAGTCGTTCAAACGCGTCACCGACGCCTTCTACGCCCTCGATTCGGACTGGGAGTTCACCTACGTCAACGACCGCGCCCTCGAGATCCTCTCGGCCGACCGCTCCGAACTGCTCGGCCGACACATCCTCGACGTGTTCCCGGAGATGATCGGGACGGCGTTTCAGTCCGCGGCCCTCGAGGCGATGGACGAGCAGGAACCCCGGACCGTCGAGGGCTACCTCGACGCCTACGACGCGTGGATCGAGGCGCGGATCTACCCGTCGCCGTCGGGGATGTCGGTCTACTGGCGGGACGTCACGGACCGCGTCCAGCGAAAGCGGGACCTGACCGAACGGACCGAGCGGTTACAGACGCTGGTCGAGAACGTCCCGGTCGTCCTGTTCGTCCTCGACGAGGACGGGACGTTCACGCTCTCGGAGGGGCACGGGTTCGCGAACCTCGGCACCGATGCCGGCGAGGTCATCGGCGACTCCGTTTTCGACCGGCTCGCGGACTATCCGGCCATCTGCGACGACGCGAGACGCGCCCTCGAGGGCGAGGACGTCCACGCCCGGCGGGAGCTCTCGGACCGGGTCTTCGAAACGTGGTACCGGCCGATCACCGACGGCGGCGACGTCGACCGCGTGATCGGCGTCGCGAGCGACATCACCGAACGGGTGCAGTATCAGGAGGCGCTCAACGGGCTCCACGAGGCCAGCAGCCGTCTGTTGACCGTCGAATCGAAGGCGACCGCCTGCGAGTACATCGTCGACGTCGCGACCGCCGTCCTCGGTCTCGACAGCGTCGTCTACCGGTTCGACGAGCGCGCGAACGAACTCCGGCCGGCGGCTCACGCCCCGGCGTTCGAATCGACCTTCGGCTCGCCGCCGCGGATCGAGCCGGACGGGAGCGTCGTCTGGGAGACGTTCGTGGCCGGCGAGACGGCGGTCGACGACGACGCTCGGGGTTCGACCGCGGTGTACGACGGGGAAACGACCGCGCGGAGCGTTCTCTCCGTTCCGCTAGGTGAACACGGCGTGATAGTCGCGCTGTCGACCGACCGGGCCGCCTACGACGACGAGACGGTCGAACTCGCGGAACTGTTCGCTCGAGCCGCGGAGGCGGCGCTCGATCGGATCGGTCGGACGCGTCGGCTCCGCGACCGCGACCGCGAACTCGAGGCACAGAACCGCCACCTCGAGCGGCTCAACGACGCTAACGAGATCCGACAGTCGATCGAGGAACTCCTGTTGAAGGCCGACTCCCGGGCCGAAATCGAACGCGGCGTCCCCCGGCGGCTGGCCGCCCTCGAGTCGTGTTCGCTGGTCTGGTTCGGGGAGCCCGACCCCGGCGGGAGCCACCTGCAGGTGCGGGCCAGCGAGGGTTCCGATCGGGGGTATCTCGAGGGGGTGACGGTGACGACGGTCGACGATTCGGCGGCCGAACCCGCGGGGCGGGCGGCGCGAACGCAGGCCCCGGTCTACGTCGAGAACGTCGCCGACGCGGTCCACGACGGGCAGTGGCGACGGGAGGCGCTCTCCCGGAACTTCCAGTCGGTGTATGCGGTGCCGCTGGTCTACGACGGGTTCTGCTACGGCGTCGTCTCGATCTACGGCGAGGAGCGCGACGCCGTCGACGAGACGCTTCGATCGATGCTGTCGGAACTCGGCGAGACTATCGCCTACGCGATCGACGCCGTCAAACGCAAGAACGCGCTGTTTGGCGACGACCGCACCGAGATCGAACTCGAGGTCGCGGCCGACGCGACGCTGTGTCAGTTGGCGGCGCGTCTCGGATCGCCCGTGGGATACGAGGGAGCGACGGCACCGGACGACGGGTCACAGCTCGTCTTCGCAGCGATCGAGGAACCGATCGACGATCCCGCGTCGGCCGTCGACCTCGCCGCGGTCGACGGGATCGGCGAGATCACGACGATCGCCGACCACGAGGGGGAGACGCTCGTACAGCTCCGGATGACCGATTCGTTCCTCGGCTCGATCGCCGGCACTCACGGCGCGCAACTGCGCGAGTTCGCGGTCGACGAGTCGGGCGGTCGCGCCGTCGTCGACGTTCCCGACGCCGTCGAGGTCCGCGAACTGCTGGCCGACATCACCCGCAGCGGCCCCTCGGTGTCGATGGTCGCGCGACGCGAGATCCCGACCGACGACCCCGCGACGGTCGGCGGGGCCGCGCGGACGGCCCTGCTCGAGTCCTTTACCGATCGCCAGCGGGAGGTCGTCCAGACGGCCTATCACGGCGGGTTCTTCGAGTGGCCGCGTCGGGCGACCGGCGAAGAGATCGCCGACTCGCTTTCCATCTCCTCGCCCGCGTTTCACAAGCACGTTCGATCGGCCGAGCGGAAACTCTTCGCGGCGCTTTTCGAGGGGACGACCACGGAGGGGATTAACTGATTAACCACGTCACGAAATCATCATTATACAGTTAACGATCAAGTTCTTTGCAACCACTCGTGAATCGGGGGACGAGTTCCCATCGATCGCGTTGGGGGTACGATACATGACTGAAACGAGTTCACGACCGCAGTCGACCGCACACGGGGATCACTACGCCGTTCAATACGATAGACTCGACGACGAGCCGCTCAGCGTTACCGTCGCGGACGCCGTCGCAACGTTCACGGGGGTCGACGTTACCGATCTCGAGCCGCTTCACTACTCGATCAACGCCGACGCGCTCGAGCGGTTGTTCGAGCCGCGGGCGGACGGCCTCCGCGCCGACGGCTCGGTGACGTTCGAGTACAGCGACTGTCGCGTCACGGTCACGGCGGACGGCGAAGTCCGCGTCGCGTCGGTCTGAGACGCAGTCGATCCGCTTTTTCCCGAGCCATTCGTCCGCTCCCGATCGGCTCCGGGCCGGGAGATCCCACAACGGTAAGCGGATGGCGGCCGAACCCCGACCCATGGCGAGTCGAATCCTCGTACCGACCGACGGGAGCGACGCCGCGACGGCCGCCCTCGACCACGCGCTCGACATCGCGGCCGACCGGGGACTGACGGTCCACCTGCTCTCGGTCGCGGACACGAACCAACCGAGTATCACGCGCCTCGGCACCGAGGTCGTCGACGCCCTCGAGCTGGAGGGGGCGGAGATCGTCTCGGACGCCGCCGAGCGAGCCGACGAACGGGGCGTCTCCTCCGTGAAGGACGTCGCTCAGGGCGACCCGCGGGACGTGATCACCGAGTACGCCTCCGGCGACGAGTTCGACCGCGTCGCGATGGGGACCCACGGCCGGCGCGGCCTCGGGGAGTACGTCCTCGGAAACGTCACCGATCACGTCGTCAATCGCAGCGACGTGCCGGTCCTGACCGTTCGCGCCGCCGAGGACGCGAGGACGACCTATCCGTACGAGACCGTCTTGGTGCCGACCGACGGCAGCGACCACGCCACGGCCGCG
Source organism: Natrinema saccharevitans (assembly GCF_001953745.1). NCBI lineage: Archaea > Methanobacteriati > Methanobacteriota > Halobacteria > Halobacteriales > Natrialbaceae > Natrinema > Natrinema saccharevitans. The sequence continues at coordinate 1,658,987 of NZ_LWLN01000001.1, read as the reverse complement.
CTCGAGGAAGCCGCGGCGGTCGCCGCCGACTGCGGCGCGACGCTGCACCTGCTGTCGGTCGTCGACGAACTCCCGGAGGTCCTCGACACGGGGTCGGCTGCCCTCTCCGAGGCGGTCGAGGAGAACGTGCAGGCGGTCCTCGACGAGGCCGCGGCGACCGCTCGAGAAGCCGGCGTCGACGACGTGACGACGACGATCGAGTCGGGACCGGTCGCCCGGAAGATCACGGCCGTCGCCGACTCCACGGGAGCGGATCTCATCGTGATGGGGACCCACGGACACACCGGCCTCGACCGACACCTGCTCGGGAGCTTCACCGAGCGGGTGATGCGCACCGCACCGGTCCCGGTTCTCACGACGCGCCTCGCTGACGATCGGGACTGACTGCCCGGTCTCTGCTGAATACAGGCCCTGAAATCACGCCACTGGATCGGTTAGAAAAGGTACTAATGCCTCGGCTCTGAACCGGCATTCAATGGTACCCCAGACAGTAGCCGCACTGGTGATCGCACCGTGACCGAGCGCTCGCTGCCGTCGGCCGGCGAGGTCCGTTCGGGACTCGCCGACGCTCGAGCGGCGGTCTCGAGAAACCACGTCCGCGTCGCGTTCGTCGTCCTGATTCTCGTCTCGGCGGCCGTCGTCGCGAGCGCCGCGGGGGAGGGCGTCTCGACGGCGTCGAAGGAAGACGTCCCGGACGCCCCACCGACCGATAACCACACCGTCGTCACCGAGTCCGGCCGCGCCGGAACGATCACGGCGTACCAGCCCGACGGCGAGGTCCTCTACTACAACAACTCGCGGACGAAGTACTTCGACGCCGACCCCGTCGAAGGCGACCCGTTGACCGTCGAGTACGCCGCGACGGACACGCTCCACACGGAGGGGCCGAACTGCGGCGCTCCGCCGTGTACCCGTAACGTCATCGAGCGCGCCGACCTCGAGACCGGCGAGGTCGAGGTCCTCTACGAGCGCTACGACTACAAGGAGTACGCCGGCGAGTGGCACGACGTCGACCGCATCAACGAGAGTCACTTCGTCGTCGCGGACATGGTCGCCGACCAGGTGTTCATCGTGAACACCGAGACCGAAGTCGTCGAGTGGCTCTGGGACGCACAGAGCGACTTCCCGCTCGAGGGCGGCCACTCCTGGCCCCGCGACTGGGCCCACATCAACGACGTCGAGTACATCGAGAGCGGCGAGATGGAAGGGACCATCATGGCCAGCCTGCGCAATCAAGATCAGGTCGTCTTCCTCGATCGGGAGGAGGGCCTGCTCGAGGACTGGACGCTCGGCAGCGAGAACGAGTACGACGTCCTCCACGAGCAGCACAACCCCGACTACATCCCCGAGAGTCAGGGCGGACCGGCGGTCCTCGTGGCCGACTCCGAGAACGCCCAGATCAAGGAGTTCCAGCGCGAGGACGGCGAGTGGACCCAGACCTGGCAGTGGGAGGACGATCGGATCCAGTGGCCCCGCGACGCCGATCGACTGCCCAACGGCAACACGCTGATCTCCGACACCCACGGCAACCGCGTCATCGAGGTCAACCAGTCGGGTGAGATCGTCTGGGAAGTCGGGTCGTCGCTCCCCTACGAGGCCGAACGCCTCGAAACCGGCGACGAAAGCGCGGGTGGGGAAAGCGCCCAGTCGCTCGGCCTCGAGAACCGCACCGCGGCCGACACCGGCGGTGACGGCGGTGACGGCGGCGGTGGCTTCGGCTTCAACCCGCTCGCCTTCCTCGGCGATCTCATCGAGTCGATTCTGCCACACCGGATCTACAACGCCCTCCTGTTCGTGAGCCCGGTCTGGATGGGGTCGACCGAGTTCGCCGCCATCGGCGTCGCCCTCTTCTCGGGGCTGGCGTGGATCGCCCTCGAGATCAGGTGGAAACTCCGGGACGCCGGCGTCCGGTTCCGGCTGCCGTTCTACCGGACCCGAAGCGAGTAGTCGATCGGAGCCGCGACCCGTCACGCGCTCTCAGAACGCCTCTCTCGTCTCTTCTCCCTCGCTGTGTCACCGCTGCTCGCGTGATCTCTCGATCGGGGACTACAGCGCTAACAGGTGCCCACCGAGCAGGTACAGCGCCGCGAGGATCGACTGGAAGGACAGCGACCCGATCGCCGACAGGGCGAGGAACGTTTTCGCGTCCATCTCCGAGAGGCCCGCGGGGACGGTCAGCAGTCCGCGAACGAACAGCATCGTGTTGCTCACCGCCACCGCGATCGCACCCCAGCGGTCGAACCAGCCGTCGAACCGCTCGAGGCGCGACTCGGTGAGCGGGAACCACCCCTTCTGGATGACGTACTCCCGGCCCGCTCGACGGACGAGGAGGAACAGAAGGAGTTGGCCGACCGTCGTTCCGACGACCGCGATCGCGACGATCGTGACCGTCTTCGGGATCGTCGACCCGATCAGCGCCAGCGCGGCCGGCACGACGAGTTCGCTCGGCATGAACCGCAACAGCATCGCTCCCTCGAGAACACAGATTCCCAACAGGACGGCGAACGCGAGTTCCGACGTCAGCATCGACTCGAGCCAGGGCGGCGTCCCCTCGAGTTGCAACGGACCCATTAGCGGTCCGTATTCGACCCCGGAGGTAAGTCCTGTTGGTTCGACCGATATAGTGATATATTAGTTATGGAAACGATGTTCAGCGAACCGAAACCTATCTGAGGGCGGTGACCAAAGGAACGTCCGATGGAACTCGGGCGAGTCCTCTTTCTTACCGGCGCGTTCGCGACCCACGCGCTGGTCGGCACCGCGCTCGTTTACGGGTTCACCGACGCCGATCCGCGGCTCGGGATCGCCTTCGGGCTCCTGCCGGACGCCGATTTCCTCTTCCCGGCGGCGGTCGGCTGGCCGTTCGTCCACCGCGGGATCACCCACACGCCGCTGTTCGCGCTGACCGTCGTCGTCGGCTGCTACGCGATGATCCGCGAACGGGCCGTCGCGGCCGCGCTCGCGCTCGCGGTCGGGTCACATCTGGCGATCGACTCGCTCTCGCCGAAGGGCATCGAGTGGCTGTTTCCGCTGCGAACCGACTGGAGCCCCGGCCTCGCGGTCCACGGACCGACCGCGACGCTCCTGCTCTGGACCGCATCGATCGGCCTGCTCCTGTGGCGCGCCGACGGCCGCCCCTCGCTGCGGTGAAGTTGCGTTGCCGGCTGTCGGACTGTGCGGTCACCACACCGCGACCAGCAGCGACATCGACAGCGCGGCCGTCCCCGCGAGCAGGAACCCGCGGTTGATCCGTTCGTGTTTCGATTTGAACCACTCGAGGGTGACGTGGGCCCGCCACAGCGGGGCGAAGGGGCTGATCCCCATCGGCGTCACCACGTCGCCCGCGAGGTGTGCGAGGATCCCGCAGGAGCCGACCAGAAAGCCGAACGCGAACGCGGCCGGCGTCGCGGGGACGGCGATCGCGGTCCCGACGCCGGCGATCAGCCCGACGAGGGCGGCGAACCAGACGGTGTGGGTCGGCCCCCGATGGCGAATCCGCGGCAGCGGCTGATCTATATCCGGGAGGTTCGCGGCGGCGAGGGCGACGACCGCGCCGACCAGCGCCAACTCGAGCGACCAGCGGCCGCTGACGACCGGGAGGAACGGAGCATACAGCAAGGCGTTGAACCCGGCGTGGCCGTCGCGATACATTCGGACGCCAGTCGGCGACCGACGGCTATGACGCTGTCGGACGAACGGCAGCCGACGATCGGTCGTCCGATCACCGTAGCGCCCGGACGCCGAGGGCCGACACCGATAGCCCGCCGATCAGGACGGGCATCCAGTAGATCGCCCCCCGGAAGATGAGGACAGCGGCGGTGATGGTCGACGCCGCGATGCCGGTCGTGGGGACGAGCAAGGTGACGAACGCGGCCTCGATTCCCCCGAGCCCGCCCGGCAGGGGCGCGGCCCCCGCGAGGTTCGCGAGCGGGATGACGAACAGCAACACGTACGGCGGGACGGCATAGCCCAGCGCGGCGAAGGCCGCCGTCAGCGCGGCCACCTGAAAGAGCCAGCCACACAGCGACAGGCCGACGACCGCCGCCAGCCGCCAGCGGTCCGTCGCCACGCGCTCGATGTTCTCGAAGAAGCGGCCGAGCCGGTCCTCGATGTCCGACTCGAGGGTGTCTGACTGGAAGCGCTCGATGCCGAGTTTCCCGAGGCGGGGCGCGACGATCCCGGGGAGGCGGTCGATGATCGTCTGGTGGTATCGCCAGACCAGCCACATCGCGACGACGATGCCGGCGATCAGGACGATCGCGGAGCTGACGGCCGTCTCGAGCGTCTCGCCGAGCGCGGCGGTCGTCGCGTAGTAGCCGACGCCGACGAGGATCAGCGAGATCGAGGGGACCACGTTCAGGACGTCGACGCTGGCGATGCCGACCAGCCCCGTCTCGTAGCGGGCGTCGGAGACCTTCGAGATGAGCAGGGCGGCGATCGGTTCGCCGCCGGCCTGGCCGAACGGGGTGACGTTGTTGGCGAAGACGGCACCGGAGTAGACGAGGAAGGACTTGCCCACCGGCACGCGGATCCCGAGGCCGGCGAGGACGGTCCGGAGCATGAGGCTCCAGGAGACCAACCAGGCGACCGCGAGGACGAAGGTCGCGACGACTAGCGACGGCCTCGCCGACAGCAACGAATCGACGATGTCCCGCGCGCCGACGGCGAAAAACAGGACCGCAAAGACCGCGATCGTCCCGACGGCACCGACGAGAAACGCGCGCCGATTTCGCTCGTCCATGGCTGGTATGAATCGTCATCGAACTTGAAACGTCTGATCGACGCCGGCGGCCGACCGCTCGCGATCGGTGGCGATCCGTCGTTCAATCGATTTATTTGGGTGGAGGGAGGTGTCACGCGTAATGGATCACACCCCCCAGTCGAACGTCCTCTTCGTCGTGCTTGATACGGTTCGGAAGGACCACCTCGAGCCCTACGGCTACGAGCGGCCGACGACGCCGGCTCTCTCCCGGTTCGCCGAGGAGGCGACCGTCTTCGGGTCGGCGGTCGCCCCCGCACCGTGGACGCTGCCGGTACACGCCTCGCTGTTTACCGGGCTGTACCCGAGCGAACACGGTGCCGACCAGGGGAGTCCGTACCTCGACGACGCCACGACGCTCGCGTCGTCGCTGTCGGCGGCCGGCTACGACACGGCCTGTTACTCCTCGAACGCCTGGATCACGCCCTACACGAGCCTGACCGACGGCTTCGACCGACAGGACTCGTTCTTCGAGGTCCTGCCCGGCGACGTCCTCTCGGGGCCGCTGGCCAGCGCGTGGCAGGCGGTCAACGACAACGCCTACCTCCGCGAACTGGCGTCGTCGATCGTCCACATCGGGGCCAAGGCCCACGCCAAACTCGCCAGCGGCGAGGGGGCCGACTCGAAGACGCCGTCGGTCATCGATCGGACGAAGTCCTTCATCGACGAGAGCGACGGCGACGAGGGGTGGTTCGGCTTTATCAATCTGATGGACGCCCACCTGCCGTACTACCCGCCCGCCGAGTACCGCGAGGAGTTCGCACCGGGCGTCGACCCGAGCGAGGTCTGCCAGAACTCCAAGGAGTACAACGCCGGGGCCCGCGACATCGACGACGACGAGTTTTCGGACATCCGCGGGCTCTACGACGCCGAGATCGCCCACATGGACGCCGAACTCGGCCGGCTGTTCGACTGGCTGCGCGAGACCGACCAGTGGGACGACACGACGGTCGTGGTCTGTGCCGACCACGGCGAACTCCACGGCGAACACGACCTCTACGGCCACGAGTTCGCCCTCTACGACCAGCTGATCAACGTGCCGTTGCTGGTCAAACACCCCGACCTCGATGCCGACCGACGCGACGACCTCGTCGAACTGCTGGACCTCTATCACACGATCCTCGACGCCGTCGGCGTCGATCCCGCGGCCGCGGTCGGGACGACCGGCGACGACGCGCCCGTCCCCCGCGACCCGACCCGGTCGCTGCTGTCGGGGGAGTACCGCGCCTTCGAGGGGGCGAGCGAGCCCGATCCCGGCCAGCGGGCCGTCCTCGAGGGCGACACGGCGTCCGCCGACACCTCGAGCCACGACTACGCGTTCGTCGAGTACGCCCAGCCGGTCATCGAACTCCATCACTTAGAGGAGAAGGCCAGCGAGGCGGGCATCGAACTGCCGGACGATCACCGCGCGTACTCGCGCCTGCGTGCGGCCCGCAGCACCGACGCCAAGTACGTCCGCGCGGATCGGATTCCCGACGAGGGGTACCGCCTCGACGAGGATCCGGCCGAGGAGTCGCCTGTCGGTCCCGACGATGACGAGGTCGTCGCCGCGACCGAGCGGGCGCTGGCACGCTTCGAGGACGCGGTCGGCGGCGCGTGGGACGATCCCAGCGAGGCCGACCCCGACGAGGCCGACGCGCTGGCCGAGGCCGACGAAGAGACCCAGAAGCGACTGCGCGAACTCGGCTACCTCGAGTGACCGTCCCGGGAACTGTCCTCGGCGGCGGACGCCCCGCCGACGGTACAGGGACTGAGCCACCGGAACGGACGGGTCGCGGTGACTTTCCGGGAACCAATAAGAATACGTAGGTCGACTCGAAAGGTAGCCGCAACTAATGGAGGACCAGCACTTCCTCGAGTCGGAGTGGGACTACTGTCTCGTGCTGGATGCGTGTCGGTACGACGTATTCAGCGAAGTATACGACGAGTATCTCGACGGAACGCTGGAGAAGCGATGGAGCGTCGGCTCGTCGACGCCGGAGTGGGCCTATCGGACCTTTACCGAGGACCACGATATCGCCTATTTCTCGGGGAACCCCTTCATCAACGACCTGGGGATCCCGCTGAACGAACTCAAGTGGGGGGCCAGTTGCGACTACGAGTGGACGGCCTCCGACCACATCAGCGATATCCACGACGTCTGGAAGTCCGGCTGGGACGACGATCTCGGAACGGTGCCGCCGGACAGCCTCGCCGAGGCCTATTACAACAACCAAGACGCCGTCGAGCGGGCCGATCGGACGGTGCTGCACTACATGCAGCCCCACGCGCCGTATCTCTCCCGCGGGAAGGGCCAGAAGCTCAAACAGATCCAGAAGGGGATCCGGAAACAGGAGGAAGCCGAGAAGGACGACGGCGACGCCGGCGGCGGCGCGCTCTCGTCGCTCGGCGACACGATCCGACCGAAAGTCGAGGAGAAACTCGACGGCAGCGAACTCGCCCAGAAGGCGGGGCTCTGGCTCGAACTCGATCCGGCCGACCTCGTCAAGAACGGCACCCGGGAGGCGGCGCTGGCGCTGTACGAGGAGAACCTACGGATCGCCTTGGAGTCGGTCGCCGAACTGATCCCGGAACTGGACGGCAAAGTCGTCGTGACCGCCGACCACGGGGAAGCCTTCGGCGAGGAGGGAGTCTGGGAACACCACATCGAGACGCACATCCCGCCGCTGATGGAGGTGCCCTGGCTCGAGGTCGCGTAGTCTGCGGGGGGACGATCGGCGAATCGGATGGGTGACGACTGCGGGGACGACAGCCACAGGGAGTCGGGCATGAAAATCAGCCACTACTTCGAACTCGAGGATCACGTCACCGGCGGCATCAGCGAGTCCGTCGCCCACCAGCGGGCGATGCTGGATCGGCTGGGACTGCAGTACACGACCGAACCGACCCTCGAGGCCGACGTGTTCCACTGTAATCTGATGGGGCCGCGATCGGTCTGGTACGCGCGACGGGCGCGTTCGAAGGGGATTCCGGTCGTCGCGAACACCCACGTCACCGCCGAGGACTTCGGCGACAGCTTTCGCTTTACGAACGCGCTCGCCAAACCGCTGAAACCGTACCTGCGGTGGGCCTACGGGCTGGCCGACGCCCTGGTCTGTCCTTCCGAGTACAATCAGGAACTGATCGAGGGCTACACCGACACCCCGACGACCGTCATCTCGAACGGCGTCGATCGCGGGAAACTCGAGGGGTTCGAGTCCCTCGAGGCCGAGTACCGCGACCGGTACGACCTCGAGCCGCCGACGGTCTTTCTCGTCGGCCACGTGATCAAGCGCAAGGGCCTCGAGACGTTCGTCGAGTTGGCGCGGCGGCTGCCCGACGTGGACTTCGCGTGGTTCGGGCCGCTCGATCTCTCCCTGAAGGGCCGGGAGACGACGCGACTGATCGAGAACGCCCCGAACAACTGCACGTTCACCGGGTTCATCGACGACATCCGCGGGGCCTACGCCGCGGGCGACATCTTCTGTTTCCCCACCCACGAGGAGAACGAGGGGATCGCGCTGCTGGAGGCGATGGCCGCCGGCAAACCGGTGCTGGTCCGGGACATCGAGACGTTCTCGTGGCTCGAGGACGGCGCGGACTGTCTCAAGGCGTCGGGCGACGGCGTCGCGCCGTTCGTCGACGCCCTCGAGCGGCTTCGGGATCCGAACCTCCGGGACCGACTCGGATCGAACGCGGCCGACCGCAGCGAGGCGTTCTCCCTCGAGGCGGTCGCGAACCAGTACCAGTCGCTGTACACGGCGGTGACACCATGAAGATCGGATTTTTTACGGACAGTTACTTCCCCGAGATCGACGGCGTAACGTATACGATCAAACTGTGGCGTGAGGAGTTAGAGCGGAAGGGACACGAGGTCTACGTCGTCTATCCAGACGGCGACTACGACCCCGGCGAGCGCGAGATTCCCGTCACATCGGTGTCGAACCCGTTCTATCCCGGCTATCGGATCCCGCTCACTCGGCGGCCATCGACGCTACCCGATCTCGACGTCGTCCACTGCCACGGCCCGGCCCCCGTCGGCCTGCTCGGTCGGTATTACGCCCGCAAACACGATCTGCCCTCGATCTACACGCACCACACCCCTCTCGAGGAGTACTTCCATCAGAACGTCAAGTTCGAGTCGGTCGCCAACGCCCTCTCGAAAGTGTACGTCCCCTTCGAGAACGCCTTCCTCGAGGGCTTCGACATCGTCACCGCCTCGACCGAGCGAATCGAACGGAACGTCGAACACGTCCAGCTTCCGGTCGGCATCGACATGGACTTCTTCCAGCGGACCGACGAGGACTGGTATCCCGACCGGACGGTGATCGGCTACAGCGGCCGACTCAGCATGGAGAAAAACGTCAGCGAGATTCTCCGGGTCGCCGAGGAGCTACCCGAGTACGACTTCGTGATCGTTGGCGACGGCCCCTATCGGACCTGCCTCGAGCGGGACGCTCCCGACAACGTCGAAATCCGCGGCTTCCTCCCGCGCGAGGAGTTGCCGATCTTCTACTCCTCGATCGATGTCTTCCTGACCGCCTCGACCGCCGACACCCTCGGGCTCTCGACGCTCGAGGCCAACGCCTGTGGCACCCCCGTCGCGGCCACCGACGTGTTGCCCTTCGAGCAGACCATCGGCGAGGACAACGGCGAACGGTTCGCGTACGGCGACCTCGAGGCGATGGTCGACGCCATCGACGCCTGTCTCGAGACCGACCGCGACACCCGGGCAGCGGTCGAACGCTACTCCGTCGAGTACACGATGGAACACCTCGAACAGCTGTATCACAACGTGCCGCTGGCGAAAGACGAGTCGCCGGTCGACGCCGACGCGCCGTGGCGCTTCTCCGACGAGGAACGGAGCTAGCCGCACATCCTCGCTTCGACTCGCAGCTCCGTCGAGCCCGGCCGAAACCGATTCCCGACGTTCGGCCGAGTCCAGACGGCGCGTTCGATACGAACCGGTCGTGACCGGCGACGGAACGGCCGCGATCGGCGCGATACGCGATCGGTTTCTCGAGGCCGACGATCGGGAAGGCCGAAGTGGCTGCCCCCGGTAGTGCCGTCCATGCCTACCGACGACCGGGACCGGCTCGAGACGGGTGTTCGACTGTGACCGACGGCCGACTCTCCCGGCTCCGACGCCGCCTCGAGGCGGCCGTCCGGGAGCGACTCGAGAACCTGCGGTGGTGGTACGCGCTGCGGATCGGCGGTGCCCCGCGGTGTGGTGAGTGCGGCGACGAAGCGGCCTGGATCGCCGAAACGGAGGGCGAACCGCGCTGTTTCAAACACATCCCGAGCGAGGGGATGGAGGCCATCCGCGACGTCCGTCCGGCGGACTGTTTTACCGACTGGAGCGAGGACCACGGCGACGCCTGATCGCGGTCATCTCGACTCCCGATAGCGACACCTTGTCTAATCCGAGGCGTCGGATCACCAACACCGTGACGACCACGACGAGGGCGAGTCCACGGTACCACCGACGACGTTCGCGACGATACCGACGTGGGAAACCCGTGGTATCAGACGGCGGACATCGAATAAGGAGCGGACGGTCGCTCGAGCGATGAGATAGCGGATAACGCCGAATCCGGCTCCCTCGAGCGCGAAAATCGTGATATGTCGGTTCTACATACCGTACTAGCGTCAGTGGACGATAACAAACGTCATCGCAGTATATCCAATCTTCGTCACTATTCGGCGGCTGGCCGGATCACGGACTCGAGGTCGGGGTCGACCCGGGTGTCGCGACACTCAACGGCGAACAGTTCCCGCTCGGCGATCGGTGCGCGTCGAAAAGACCGCAGAACCCGCCCGGATGGGCACAGGGGGACGGCCGCCGGGCGGAAACGGGACAAGATCGGGGTGGATGCTGATTGGATCGTCACTGTCGCGCGAGGAACGCGACGGTGAAGATGTTCGGCGAACTGATTATCAATCTCGTTCCGATTCCAAGGGACTCGGAATCGTCCCGGTGACCGCTGTAATGACGACGTCGAGTCCGCGGAGGGCGTCGACGCGCTCGAGATCGGATAACTATCGCTCGGGTTTGATCGCCTCGAGAAGACCTCAAAAGGCCGGTCGGATGGGCACAAGGCGGCCGCCGGAAGTCGGCGAACGTCCACCCCGACGGTGACGATCTCGATGTCACCGAGTACAAGCGGGTCCAGAAGGCGAAAGACGCGATGCTCGAGGAGCATCCCGCAAGTATGAGTAGCGCCGCCAGCGACTGATCGGCTATCCTTTCTCCCCACGCCGGACCAGCGGGAGGTTGGTCGCGGCGAGCAGTCACTCCTCGTCGGTAGACTCGGCAAACCGTATCGGTCGGTTGAACTCCTCTTGTGTCTCGTCGGTGACCCCATTTTTGTACGGTATGTCAGCGATAATTTCATAATGTGTTGCCTGCCGCAGGTCCTCGGGTTCGAGTCCCATGTCGAACGTCAGGTCGAACTCCTCGGTCGTGTTTGCCGACATGGAGATAGTCCTGTACTCCCCAGCGACTAGCGTGTCGTCGTCATCGTACACGCGACATTCCAACTCTCCAAGTTCGAAAGCAGCGTCACGACTGTTGCGGATTGTCACGAACAGTCTCGGGCCGATTTCGTCGTGGTCCTCGAAATGATGCCGTACAAACGAGACCCCGCCACCGCTGTCACCGACCTCCACAGGGTCTTCGGCATCCTCATCGTCACTGTTCGAATCGGAACCGGTACAGCCGGCAAGACCGACGAGCACGGTCGCACCGATCAGCTTTCGACGCGCCAGAAGCATTATTCGCTACGACTTTCATGAGCATCAAGAAACTAGTGGTAGCGGGCATCGGATCGTGTTCTGCTCAGCAAAGCGTCCTGGGCGTTGAGCCGCGCGAGGCCGTCGACGCGCTCGAGATCAACGAATAGTGGCGACAATATTATCACCGAACCATCCAATTGCGGAGATATGAACCGGCGGAGCCTTCTTCTCGGGAGTGGGATGGCAATCTCAACAGCGCTCGCAGGCTGTTCAAGCGACGAAGCGAATGACGGGAACGGTAATGAAGAGGAACAACCCGGACGGAACTCCCCAAAAGAGCCACTCGAGTCGATGCAGTGGTTGGGGTCCGCCTCCCATACGGTAGACCCCGTCTCGATCGGGAGTGGTCTGACAGTTTTTGACGTGGAGTACGAAGGCGACGATTTCGATCTACGGGTGTCCCCGCTCGATAGAGGGGACGCCTACGAGCTCGAGATAGATCACGAGTACGACGGGACATCTGCCAGGCTATTCGAGGGTGGAGACTACGTCTTTCACGCCGACGGCAACGGCGCACAGTGGAGTGTCGAACTCCGCCACCCTCGAGCGGAGAGTGGCGACATACCAGAGACCATCTCCGATGAGCGGCCCGTCGTTGCTGGGCCGTTTGAGTTCGACTCGATAGAGACTGCATACTTATCTCCTCGTCCCCAAACAGAGTTTGCAGCGACTATCTATCCGCCAGAGGGAGACTCTGGAGAACGTTTATCCGCCGGACAAGAGGGAGGTGGAGATGTCCCTGTCGACTTTGACGGTGTCGGATGGGTTGCTGTTCAGTCGCAGTTCCCCTGGCAGATCGTTTTCGACTGATCTCACTTCTGTTAGTCGCCGGTCCCGACCTCTCGAGCAAAGCGTGGCAGTTTGCAGCGGACCACTTCGTCGATCACGACGTCGGGCCCGCCGAGGCCGTCGACGCACTCGAGATTGGGAAATAGCTACACGATCGGTGCGATCTCGATCGAGGCCTCGTAGAATGCGTCGTTGAGCCACTCTGTTTCCCACTCTATCACAGCGAAGTCCCCAGATGAGATCCCGTCACCGGCGTTATTAGGAACAGTGAGCGAGATCGTGTTCTCCGTTGCAGCATCGCTGACAAAGTTCGAGCCATCCGGAACCTCGCGGATCGTCACGGCCGCCTGCTTTGAGGCCTTCTCCTCGAGGATCCGAACCTGTCGCGGCTCTCGGCGTGTGCCTGCTCGCCCGGGAGTACCGTGATCCAGAGGTCGTCGCAGTACTCGATTTACTCGGTATTGACGATCTCACGGTGCAATCTGGAACGTGTTCGTTGCGCTCTGCCTACGGCTCGTCGTTGCAATCACCAACTACGAACGAGGAAACGAGCCGGGCCGTGAGAAGCTATGGGGTAGATTCTATGACACGCACCAACGAGGTGACCTAAATCCAGAACATTGGTAATTGTATATTATAATAATCTAGTATATTAATCAACTACAGACGTTATTTCCGAAATCTACGGATTTATCTCTGAGAATACTGACTGTAAGCATCTGTTCCTCACATCCTTGCATTTCTAACGTATGCGTGTACCAATCGGACTTATTTACAGTTGCAGTTACAGTATAACGTCTTCCAGTGGCAATACTATTTTCGCGTATTTCACTACCGGGTTCTAAACTATAATTGTTCGAATAAATTTCTTCTCCTTCATGAGATAGTGATATCTGCAGACTGATTTCTTCGTCTAATCTATTCATTATTGCAATAGATACGGAACTCTGATCAAAATAACCGCATCCTCCGAGAAGAGAGCATACTGATACCGAACCTATTTTTTTGATTGTCTCTCTGCGATCCATGTGAAATACTACTTTTGATCCTACTTCTATCCGTCGTTTAATGGCGTGACATCAACATCAAGATCAAATGTTCTTCCTTCACCACGAGTGAACAACGTTTCCTGCCCACTCCTAGTAGTTTTGGTTACGTAATATCCACGATTCCACTCTGCAGTCATCTCTGCTGTTACATCATTATTCCCTCCGACAACGTCAAATACAACGCCTGCAGCATTGTCTTTACCATCTGGCATATTATTCACCGCGTAATCCCATTCAGTGTAGGAGTTATCTTTATGATCAAAACCAATATTCGTTGTACCAGTTATCGCTTTACCTACACCCACTGAGACCGGCCCGAACCCAGCTCCAATAGAGACCGAGATCCCGGGATCAGAGGTATCCTTAGTTGGGAAGTGATTATCTGTATTTAGGTCATCGTCAAAGGTATTATCTCCGAAGTCAAGTTGGAATTCTGCTCTGTGTGTCTTAATATCATAATAAGGCATCTGGGGCATATCTCCAGGAGCATATTCGTCACTAAGCTCAGGCGGATCTTCATAATGCCACATGAGTGCCCACCTATTGGATCCATTCGCCCAAGAGACTGATGGCTTTAGTGGGTCATCAAAAGAATCAACATCGCTCCTTCCTAGAATATAAGAAACAACTTTAGCATTCCCCGAGGGTGTCATAGAACGAGTAGCACACCAAAGAGCAGGGTGAACGCTGTGGTGGATGAGCCCAGCGACCCTGCAAGATGATCCTTCGGTAGAGACGTTCTTCAATGTCGTGGAGACAGAGACGCTCGCGTTGTTTGAGCATCTCTCCTTCGAGTTTCTCGAAGAGTTCGACGTGTTCGCCCCGGCGGAGACGGGGCGAACACGAGATCACGAGCCACCAGAGCTGATGCGTGGCTTTCTCCATTGCTACTATAAAGACATCTACGGCATCCGCCCCGTTGAACGAGAACTTCAGAATGCGGTTGTCTGGCTCAGTTGTGGCTTCGATCGACCGCCGTCGAGAGACGCGGTCGATCGCTTTCTCACCGATCTCGAACACGTCGTTGACGAAATCTTCGACCACCTCGTCGAGCAGGCCGCCCGCCGCGGCCTGCTCGACTTGACCTACTGCATCGATTCGACTGACGTGAGGACGATGCCAGCCGATCAAGATGCGTCGAAATGCTACGATCCAACCGCCGAAGAATACTACTACGGCTACGGCTGCACGATCGTCTCGACCGGACAAAAGATCCCTATTGCCGCGGAATTCACCGAGAGCAAACAAGCACCAGAAGAGACGGCGATGCGCGTCACGCGTGACGCGCTCGCCGTCGCCAAGCCGATCTGGATGGTCGGTGATAGTGCCTACGACACGCTTGACTGGCACGACCACCTGCTGGCCGCAGGGGTCGTGCCAGTCGCTCCGTACAACGCACGAAACACTGACGACCCGAAAGATATCGAGTACAGGGTCGAAGACCGCATCACTGAGCACAGTAAGGACGTTCAGTTGAAGCAGTCGACGTTAGACGAGACGTACAACCGCCGCACAGGAGTCGAACGAACCAACAATGCAGTCAAAGACTGCGGCCTCGGGCACGTCCGAGCCCGAGGCCGCGTCCATGCACGAGCGCAGGTGTTTCTTGCTCTATGTCTCCGTCTCGTCGTTGCGATCACCAACTATGAACGTGGAGACAACCCAGGAAGTACCGTGATCTCGGTGTGAGAAGACTTCTATGACACCCTAAT
The DNA here is from genome assembly GCF_001953745.1 of Natrinema saccharevitans. Classification (NCBI taxonomy): domain Archaea; kingdom Methanobacteriati; phylum Methanobacteriota; class Halobacteria; order Halobacteriales; family Natrialbaceae; genus Natrinema; species Natrinema saccharevitans. The sequence goes on along the minus strand of NZ_LWLN01000001.1, from coordinate 1,643,904 downwards.
TCCCCTGAATGTAATCAGTACTATGATGAGACTTATAAGTGACCCCATAATCTATTTCCTTATAATCTCCAGGGATCTCTTTGAAATCACCATCGTCATAATTCGACATTGTTATTCACCTCCCTCCTTGAGAAAATTAATAATACGATCATGAGAACCGGTTTGTTTTCCTTCAAGTGCGAATGCTACCCTATCAAGCGATTCAGGTGACCGAACAAATCCAGTAATATTTGAATTATTACTTGATCTTACTTCAATAATCCTATTATACTCTTTATTACTAATTTTATTTATATCCCTGTATGTTCTGGATTTCATGTCGCCTTCTTCGTTTTCTTCAAAAAGTTCGGGCTGATTCATATTGTATTTCTTCCCGTTGACTCTCAAATTCCCGACAAAGTTCTCTTTTCGCTCGTTGAATTGTCCTGATGCCTCACCTAGAATCTCATGAGTAAAGGGGTCGTATGCAACACCTTCCTTTCGTGCGCCATTGTTAGCAGAAACTGTGGTCGTCAGGCCAGCACCGGTGACTGTCGATACCGCTATGGTCTTTAGTGCTCTCCGCCGATTCATATTGCCTGGGTAATTATTCTCTATATCCACAAATTGTTTAGTTTAGTATTAAATACTTGCTAGTAGGAAACATCTTCCGACTAATGAAATACTATTAAAAATATATTATCAGTATATAAATACTATTTATAGATAACCAAATCTTATTCCTAATTAGATAAATATATGATTAGCAAATAGTCCAGCGAGGGTTTTCAGGGAAGCCGCGGCCAACGGCAGTGATGTCTCTGGACGATCGTCGCGAAGACCTCCTGATCGCAGTCGCACTGACCGAGTTCTCAGTTCACTACGAGCAAGCCGATCCCGAACTCTCGAGCGAAGCGTGGCAGCTGGCCGCCGACCGTCTCGTCGATCACGACGTCGAACCCGCGGAGGCCGTCGGTCGCGGAACTCACGCCACGACACCCCGTTAGAAGTCGCTATCGCAGGATATGGTTCATCCGCTACAGGAGCTGATGAAGCAGAAACGGAGTGCCCACGCCCTTGAGAGAGGGTTCTTACGCGGGCATGTGAAGAATTTGATGAGTGCCCGGGGAGGGCTCCGAACCCTCGATCTCCGCATGTCCCAGGTTCGAGGCTCGGCAGTCCTCTGTGGGACACGGAGGCTTCCAAGGCGAAACCGCACCGAATCTCTGAACCCTATGAGTGCGGCGCTATGTCCAGCTAAGCCACCCGGGCTCAGTTACGGATAGTGCGGTCCGTTTCTTTAACCTTCTCATTCGAATCCGGCGTGCAACGTGGACCCACGGATTTATCACACGGTGTTACGAAGGGCGCGGCATGAGCGTTCCCGGCATCGTCGACGCTTCTCTCGATGGCGAGGAGATCGCGGCGCGAGTCTCTCTTGGCAGTGACGACGAACTCTTCATCACGCCGACGAGGACGATCGTCTACCGTGCCGACGGCCTCCTGAGCGACGAATCGGCCGACGAATACCCCCACGACGCCGACCGGCTGACCATCTCCGAGGGCCGGCGAAAGACCAAGTTCGCCCTCGAGTACGCCCTCGAGGGCGAACGGGAGTTCGCCGTGCCCGCGAAAAAGACCGACGACGTCCTCCATCCCGTCCTGGCGGGCGTGTTGAACGGCAACGGGATCACCGACCCCGGCGAGACGGTCGTCAAGACCTACCGTTTCAGCGAACTGACGCTGATCGTCACGAGCGACCGACTCGTCAAACACATCGGCGGCGCGGTCTGGGACGGCGACTACGAGGAGTACCGCTTCGAGGACGTGACGAACCTGACCTTCGAGGACGGCAGCGTCGCGACCCAGATCGTCCTCACGGTCGACGGCCGCCCACAGCGGATCAAGGCCCCAAACGAGGAGGCAAACGACCTCCGTGAACGGCTGCAGCGGGCGCTATTCGACTACCACGACGTCGAATCGCTCGAGGAGTTCAACCTGACAGTCGGCGACGACGAGGACGAGGCGGCCGCCGACGAGGGATCGATGGACTTCGGCGGCGGCGTCGACCCGCTGAACGCCGATCCGCCCGAACCGGACGATCGCGAGACGGCGGGGACCGGCGACGCCGGCCGGACCGGGTCGGCGGATCCCCTCGCCGACGGGACGACGGACGACGCCGCCGCGAGCGGGGCGGCGTCGACGGGGGCCGCGGCCGGCAGCGGATCGGCGGCCCAGTCGGCGACTCGCGGGGCGACCGGCGACGGGCGTGTCGACGCCGGCTCGTCGGAGGAAAGCCGTGCGGAAACCGGGTCGGTCTTCGAGTCGGCGAGCGACGACGAGTCGGTCGCCGAGGCGACCGGGCAGACGCAGCGACCGCCGACCGAAACGGATCCCGAACTCTTAGAGCGGATCGAGTCCCTCGAGGCGGCGGTCGAACGGCAAAGCGAGATCATCGAGCGACAGGAGGAGACGATCGAGCAGTTGATCGCGGAACTCCGGCAGGGCCGTTAGTCGTCCCGGCCGGTCACTTTTCGGATACACGAGGAGCCGAAGGGGCCGAGTTCGCCCGCCTCGAGGTCGATGAAGTAGCCGGTCTTCAGCCCCGAGCCACAGCGCCGACAGGAGAAGTCCCCCTCTTTCGTGATGACGTCCCGCTCGAAGCGGACGTACTGGCGACTTTTCGGTCGGACGATCCCGTCCTCGCGTTCGATGATGCCGTGGAGTTCGGCCCGATCGAGGATCGTCCTGGTCACCGTCGGATCGGACGTGACCGTCTCGATCCGATCGACTGCGTCGGGAAGTGGCAACTGTTCGTGTTCGAGACGGGCCAGCAGTGCGAGGCCGCGTTCGACGCGGTCGTCGTCGATCTCGATGTCCTCGAGCGGGTCCCCCTCGTTCGGCATTCGTCAGTGGTGACGGCTCGCAGCGAATAAACGTTGTTCTTCTCGAACTCACGGCAACGTGATCGGGGCACGAGGGTGTGGACCCGTTCTCAGGCCGTGGGAATCCGCCGGTCGTTGATACCGTCCGTTCCCTCCGTTCCAAGGGAAGACGGCACACGGTCCGGGGGCAACTCCGGCGGAGACAGACACATGACTGGAACGAGCGTCGACGCGACCGACCAGCGGACGGCCCGAAACGATAAGCGCAACGCCGCTCCCGAGCGGGAGCGAACGGAGTGTCCGGAGTGTACCGGCCGGATCGCCGACGACGAGGAACGCGGCGAGCGAGCCTGTATCGACTGCGGGCTCGTTCTCGATGCCGACGGGATCGATTACGGACCGGAGTGGCGACGCTTCGACGACGGCGACGACCGGCGTCGAGTCGGTGCGCCGGTCACGGCGCGCAAACACGACAAGGGCCTCAGCACGACGATCGGCTGGCAGGACGAGGACGCGTACGGGAACCGCATCTCGGGGCGGAAACGCCGCCGACTCCAACGGCTGCGAACCTGGAACGAACGCTGTACCTCGAAGAACGCCCGCGAACGGAACCTCAAACAGGCACTCGGCGAGATCGAGCGCATGGCGTCGGCGCTCGGCCTCCCCGACCCGTGTCGCGAGACGGCCAGCGTCATCTACCGCCGGGCGCTCGAGGAAGAGCTGTTGCCGGGCCGGTCGATCGAGGCGATGGCGACCGCCTGTCTGTACGCGGCCGCCCGCCAGCAGGGCACCCCGCGGACGCTCGTCGCGTTCGCGTCGGTCAGCCGGGTCGAGAAACTGCCCGTCCAGCGGGCATATCGCTATCTCTCGAGCGAACTGGGGCTCAAAATCGAGCCCGCCGACCCGATCCACTACCTCCCGCAGTACGCCTCCGAAATGGGCGTCGGCGACGAGACCGAACGCCTCGCTCGGGAGATCCTCGAGGCGGCCAAAGAGCGGGATCTCCACAGCGGGCGGAGCCCGGCCGGACTGGCCGCGGCGGCGATCTACGGGGCGGGTCGGCTGACCGACGAGGAACTCACACAGGAACGGATCGGCGAGGAAACCGGTGTCAGCGACGTCACGGTCCGGAACCGCTACCGGGAACTCCTGAACGCCTACGGGGCCACCCGTGATCGATAGATGACCGGGGACGACCGCCCGGTTCTCGAGACGCTGGCCGCGGACGGGCCGCTGGCCGCCGTCGATCTCGCCGCGGCGATCGACGCCCATCCGGTGACGGTCGATCACGTCTGTGACCGACTCCACGAGCGGGACGAGGTGCGACTGATCGGCGGCCAGCGGTACGAGATCACGGCCGCGGGTCGGCGGCGACTCGCCGACGAGACGCCGGTCGTGACCGACCCCGACGTTCGGACCGGAACGGAAGGCCGTCCCTGACTCCTTGCGACAGCGGTCGGCGATGGCAGCTGGTTCATCGAGGTACCAAGCAGACGGAGAACAGCGTCTCGAGTCCAGTCCGCGCCGTCGGACTCGGAACGAGAAACCGACGCTCGGTCTCGACGGGAGACCGCAGCCACGGTGATCGGCCGCGATCGGCGGTGACCTCGAACTCTATCGTGTGACGTTCCGCCGGCGCGATGTTGGTAACGTCCTCCTCGTACTGGGCCGCGTCGGCGATCTGTCCGCCGTCTTTTTCCACGGGCCGGAACCGGTGATTGTGCGTGTGCATCGGGTGGGACATGTAGCCCGCGTTGACCATGTGGAGGCGGACGGTGTCGCCGCGGTCGACGATGATCGGGGAGCCCTCCCCGGGGTGGAGCGTCCGCGGGGGGCTCTTGCCGTCGATCGTGAACGCGTCGGGGTTGCGGTTCCGGGGGCTGTCGTCGACGTCCTCGCCGGCGAACTGGCGGTTGACCCGCGAGTCCCAGTCTTTCAGCGTGAAGAAGTACTCCTTGTCGGCGGGCTCGTACTCCTTCGGATCGACGCCGAAGATGCCGTCCATCTCCATGTCGATGTGGCGGTGGGTCCGGTAATGGCAGTGATAGCGGTGCGTCCCCGGGACGGTCGCCGGGATCGTGTCGGTGTGTTTCTCGCCGGGGTTGACCGTGATCCCCGCCGTCGTCGGGACGCCGTCGTTCTCCCAGATCTTCTGTGGCCCGTGAGTGCAGCGTGTGCGGGTGGTCGTTGTTGTCCAGCGTCACCTCGATGTCGTTGCCCGCCGTCGTTCGGAGGGCGGGCCGGGGACGCTCGGGTCGCCGTCGTCCCCCTGAGTGCCCCGGCTCACACAGTCGGCCATGCCGGTCAGTGCCGCCACGTCACCGGTCGCAGCAACGAATTCGCGTCGCGATAGCCCCAGTCCGGGTGCGCCGATTCGATCGCTCATGACAGTCCGTCCTAAGAATAGCCGGCGTATAACGGATTGACATCCTCCCCGCCCTGAAGGGCGGGGCTTTCTCCTCGATACCCCGTAAATCAGTTCTTACCGGTCGAGAAGACTTAGGAACACGTTCTCGTGTGGAACTCAAATGGCGGTCCGTGCGTGCCCGGGGACCACGGCTGGTCGAGAACCGTGACACGGCACGGGGCCGTCCCGCTACCGGTACGGCCCGCGACGCGCGGGCCGGGTCCCGAGTTCGAGCGAGACGGACCATTCGGTGCCGTCACGGCCGACGGTCAGTTCGACGGTATCGCCCGGCCGCGTCTCGAGCGCGAGATAGCTTCCGAGGTCCTCTTTCGTCGCCAGTGTCGGCCCGTCGGCGGCGAGGAGGACGTCGCCGCCGACGGGCACTCGTCCCCGACCGGTGTACTCCGTCCCGGTACTCGGCTCGAGGACGCCGGCCGCCGGCCCGCCGTCGACGACGTCGACGACGAGCAGGCCGCCGCGGTCCGCGAGGTCGTTCGCCGACGCGACGGCGGGCGTGACGTCGGTGAACGACACGCCGAGAAACGAGTGGTCGTACGCCCCGTCCTCGACGAGTTCGGGGACGACGCGTTCGGTCAGTGCCGCGGAGATGCCGAAGCCGACGTTGTCCCCGCCGCCGGAGTTGACGACCGCGGCGACCGCGCCCTCGAGGGTCATCAGCGGACCGCCGCTGTTGCCCGGGTTGACCGCGGCGTCGGTCTGGATCGCGTCGGGGATGCTGTAGCCGGTCGGTGCCGGGATCGATCGGTCGACGCCGCTGACGATCCCCGTCGTGACCGTGCCCTCGAGATCGAAGGGGTTGCCGATCGCGACGACCTCGCGGCCGACGGCCGGCGACTCGTCGACGAAGGGAAGCGGCGTCGCCGCCGACGGCCGGTCCTCGATCTCGACGGCGGCCAGATCGCTGTGGGGATCCGTCCCCGCGACCGATCCGGACCGCCACTGCCCGTCGGAAAACCGAACCTCGACGGCGCTCGCGTTTCCGACCACGTGAGCGTTCGTGACGACGTGGCCGTCGTCGAACGCGAACCCGGTCCCGCTACCCTGCGGGGTCCGTACCTCGACGACCGAGTCGATCGCGTCCTCGTACACGGTTCCGTACGCGTTGTCGGCCGCACTCGCGGCCGTCGATTCGGTCGGGTTCGGCGGCTCCGAACCCGCCGATCGGGCGAGACAGCCGGCGGTTCCTGCGACGACTGCACCACAACTGGCCGTGAGAAGTCGCCTGCGGGAGACGCTCGGCGTCATGGCTCCGTTCGAACCGTTTCGGCTCGAGCCACGTATATGTTGGTCGTCAGGAGAGTCAGGGACACGGACGGGACAGTCGAGTCGGTCCGGGCAGGTGCCTCAGCGGTTCACTCGACCCAGACCGTCTTCCGATTGACGAACTCGAGCATGCCTTCGCGAGCGAGTTCGCGGCCGTAGCCCGACTCGGCGACGCCGCCGAAGGGAACCCGCGGGTCGGACTTGACGAGTTGGTTGACGTAGACGCAGCCGGCCTCGATTTCGCGGGCGAGCCGCCGGCCGCGCTCGCGGTCTTCGGTCCAGACGCTCGCCCCGAGGCCGAACTCGGTGTCGTTGGCCTTGGCGACGAGAGCGTCCTCGTCGTCGATCTCGTAGACCGCGGCGACCGGGCCGAACGTCTCCTCGCTGTCGGCCGGACAGCCCTCCGGAACGTCCGCGAGGACGGTCGGCGGGTAGAACGCGCCCTCTCGGTCCAGCGGTTCGCCGCCGGTGAGCAACTCGGCACCGGCTTCGACGCTCGCTTCGACCTGTGCGTGAAGCTCGTCCATGAGGTCCGCGCGGGCCTGCGGGCCGATGTCCGTCGCCTCGTCCGTCGGATCGCCGACGGTCAACGACTCGACCTCGTCGACGAAGGCCTCGAGGAACTCGTCGTAGACGTCGGTGTGGACCAGAAAGCGCTTGCCGGCGATGCAGGACTGGCCGCCGTTCTGGTTGCGCGCCCACGCGCCCGTCTCGGCCGCGGCCTCGATGTCGGCGTCGTCGAGGACGACGAACGGGTCGCTCCCGCCCAGCTCGAGGACGGACTTCTTGAGCTGGTCGCCCGCCGTCGAAGCCACGGCGCGGCCGGCCGGGCCGCTGCCGGTGACCGTCGCGGCCTCGACGCGGTCGTCCTCGATGACGCCGGCGACCAGATCGGAGGGGATCAGCAGCGTCTGGAAGACGTCCTCGGGGTAGCCCGCCGCCCGGAACACGTCCTCGATCGCCTGCGCGCAGCCGGGGACGTTCGAGGCGTGCTTGAGCAGTCCCACGTTCCCCGCGGTGAGATGCGGGGCCGCAAAGCGGAACACCTGCCAGAACGGGAAGTTCCACGGCATCACCGCCAGGACCGGGCCGAGCGGATCGTAGACCGTCTCGACCGACGAGCCCGCCGGGCTCGGGTGGCCGTCCGCCGAGAGGTAGGCGCTACCGTGTTCGGCGTAGTGATCACAGACCCAGGCGCACTTCTCGACCTCGGCGATCCCCTGCGAGATCGGCTTGCCCATCTCGCGGGTCATCGTCTCGGCGTACTCGCGTTTGTTCTCCCGAAGCACGTCCCCCGCCGCCGCGAGCAGTTCCTCGCGCTCGCGGATCGGCCGGTCGCGCCACGCCTCGTAGGCCGCCGTCGCCCGCTCGAGGGCGTCGTCGACGTCGGACTCGGTCTGCGCCTCGATCGTCCGCTCTCGCTCGCCGGTGGCCGGATTGATTACCTCCATACGAAAGTCATCCGCCACGTACACAGTTTAACTTTTCGCGGATAACGGAGACTTCATCCGAGTAAAATTCCTGAATATGGTGAGAATACAACTCAGTACCGGATTCGCCGCCGGCCGCGTCGGTCGGGTCGAACCGATTCGTCCGGAGGTATAAGTCCACGACCCGTTTCGATTCGTGTATGCCCGAAGTCACGTCGCTCGAGCGCCTCGACGACGCGCCGCACGCGGAGGTATTCGACGACCAGACCCCGCGAACCGTCCGTCTCGAGTTGACCGAGGACCAACGCGTTCCCGAACACCGCCACTCGGAGTCGAACGTCGTCCTCTACCTCCTCGAGGGTGCTGTCGAACTCACCCTCGGAGACGAGGTCTACGACCTCGAGCCGGGCGACGTGGCCCGGTTCGACGGCGATCATGACATCTCGCCGTACGCGCGCGAGGCGAGTACGGCACTGCTCGTTTTCGCCCCGAAGACCGACGATAGCTCCTGACAATCAACGTCCACCCGGTCGCAGGACGGCGGTGCGATCGGTGTGTGAGTCGTTTCGAGCGCGCCGCTAGCCGACCGTCGTCGCGACCCCTTTCGTCTGCCGGTAATCGCTCTCGAGCAGCGCCTCGAGCCGTGCGACGATCGCCTCGCGGTCGCCGTCGCCCCACTCGCGCGGGTCCCTGATCGGGACGACGAGAAACCCTCGCCCGCGGATCTCGGAGGCGTGGAGCGCGGCCATCTCGAGGGGGTCGTCGTACCGACGGCGCTGGGTCGTGTACTCACGGAGAACCCGGTCGGTCGGGCGCGCCCCGACCGGCAGGAGTATATGCGCGTTGATCGCGCGGAGTTCGGCGTCGAAAAAGCGCTCGAGGTCGTCGTAGTCGTCGTCGGTCGGCGTCTCGCCCGCGGGCAGGCTACAGGGATGGACGTAGCTCCAGAAGCAGTTCTCGAGTACTGGTTCGTCCCGCGGGCCGCTCGCGAAGCCGACCGCACGAACGACGTCCTGCACGGCGAGTCCGGCCTCGGTTTCGGTGAACGGGACGCCGGTCGTTTCGCCGCCGTGGACGCCGGGGTAGTCGCCGATCACGTGGAAGTCGGCGTTGGCGTCGCCGTAGCCGAAGACGGCGGGCCGGTCACCGGGGTCGGAGCGATCGAACGGCGCTCGCAGTCCGAACGGGTTGCTCGTCCTGTCCGTAACGTTTCGCACAGCCGTTCGAAGGGGGGTCACGACGAAAACCGCGTCGGTCGCGGCGAACGGGGTCGTCTCGCGCCGGCTGTCGCTCGCGACCGGATGGCGGTGGCTTTATGCTCCGCTGGCCGATCATGTCGTATATGTATCAGGTGGGCCACTACGGCGGTGCGCTCACGGCGTACGCACCGCTTGGCACCATCGTCGCCCTGGGTGGCTACGGCGAAGTCGCGATCGTCGGCGGCCTCGTCTGCGTTTCGCTCTCGACGCTGCCGGACTACGATCACCGACTCCCACTGGTCGACCACCGCGGGCCGACCCACACGATCCCGTTCGCACTGTTAGTCGGCGTCGGCCTCGCGACGATGACGGCCGCCCTCGTCGACGCGTCCTCGGCCTTCGCCGACGCCGGCTTCGTGACCTTCGCCTTCCTCGTCGGCCTCGTCTCGGTCGGCTCACACCTGTTCGTCGACGCGCTGACGCCGATGGGCGTCCGCCCGTTCTGGCCCCTCTCTCGGCGGCGCTACTCCCTCGAGGTGACGACCGCGGCGAACCCGCTGGCGAACTACGGACTGTTGGGTCTGGGCGTCGGTTCGATCCTCGCCGGAGTCGCGACCGTGATGGTTCTCGGCTGATCGGACGGATAACACAGTACCGCGAGCCGCCCGTGGCGGGTAGTGCCCGGTCAGGGTGAGAGCGCGTCGGCGTCACCGCCGGCCGAGTCCGCGCCGCGGGCGAACGCCAGTCCGGCGAGGAAGGTAACGAGCGAGACGGCCACCGCGACGAGATACGGCACCTCGAGCGCGGGGTTGACCGCCTGCCGACCGAAGAAGAGGACGGCGACGACGATCGGCGGTGCTGCCAGTAGCGGAACGACGGTTCGACCGCTCAGTCGGCGACGACCGACCATCGCGGCGACGATCGCCGCTCCGAGCAGCGTCAGGGTCACGCCGTACTGAGCCATCTGCATCGTCGGCGAATAACTCGAGATCCCCGAGCCGACGACGGGGCTAAGCACGACGTGTGCGGGTAAGGCGACGAGCCCCAGCACGAGCGCGGCGGTGACGTGGCGGCCGGTCAGTCGGTGGGCCCACACGAGGACGGTCGCGACCAGAAACAGCGTGAAGATCAGGACGGCCGTCCAGAAGTGCAGGGAGAGGATGTTCATCGTGTAGGTCGTGACGGTCTCGCGGCCGAGCGCGACCTGCACGGGGGTCAGGACCATCCCGAGGACGACCAGTCCAGCGATTTTTCGGTCGATATCGGGCAGTCGCCAGGCGGCGATCGCGGAGCCGATGATGGCGAAGCCGGCGAACATCGCGACGAAGCGGTGAAACCACTCGTAGAAACTCGGGAGATTCGCCGGGAACAGGTTAAACGGTCCGGCGTCACACTGCGGCCAGTTGGCCTCGCAGGCCAGCCCCGAGCCCGTCGCCTTCGCGGCGATCCCCAGCAGGATCGTCGTCGCGACCAGCGCGAGCGTCGCCGTCAGCAGGTGCGGGAAGCCGAACCGATCGATCAACGATCGAAACCTCGAGTCGGGCGTGTGATTATCGTACGACACGGTCTCTAGCCGAGGTTAGGACGGCCCCTATTTATGTTGACCGAGTCGTCCAACCCGCTGAGAATCGTGGCCGAGACGGTCGTCGCGACGGCCCGATCGACCCCCGACACGTCGGTTCCGTCCCCGATACTGTCCGCGCAGTGACGTCTTACGGGAACCGGCGGGTCGGCGTTCGCCGCATTCAAGACGCGGCCTCGCAAGCACCCGACATGGACAAACGCGACCGACTCGAGGCCCACCTCGAGTCGAACGGACTCGACTCGGTCTGGTTCGCTCGACCGAACGCGTTCGCGTGGCTCACCGGCGGGAACAACGTCGTCGACCGCGAGGGAGACACCGGCGTCGCCGCGGTAGGCTACGACGGGGCCGAGATCACGCTCGTGGCGAACAACATCGAGGCCGATCGCATCGCCGCCGAGGAACTCCCCGACCTCGAGGCCGACGCGGTGTCGGTCGTCGAGTTTCCCTGGCACGCGTCGTCGCTGGCCGCGGCGATCGCCGACCGCGTCGGACCGGACGAACGGGCCGCCGCCGATATCGAGGTCCCCGGGCTCGAGCGCGTCGACCCGACCGCGCTGCGCCAGCCCCTGACCGAGCGCGACCGGGAGCGCTACCGCGACCTCGGCGAGGAGACGGCGACCGCCGTCGAATCGGTCTGTCGGGAGCTACAGCGCGGCGATACGGAACACGAGGTCGCCTCGGCCCTGCGAGTCGCGCTGTCGGCCCGGAACATCGAGACGCCGGTGGTCCTCGTCGGCGGTGCCGAGCGCGTCCAGCGCTACCGCCACTACACTCCGACCGAGGCCGAACTCGGCGACTACGTCCTCGTCTCCGTGACCGCCGAACGGGGCGGGCTCCACGCGAGCTGTACCCGAACCGTGGCGTTCGACCCGCCGGCCTGGCTCGAGGAGCGACACAGAGCGGCGGCTCGCGTCGAAACGACGGCGCTGGCGGCGACGCGGGTGGCGGCCGTCGGTGGCGATGTGGACGGCAGCGACGGGGGCACCGGCGACACTGCAGGAGACGTGTTCGGTGCCATACAGGACGCCTACGACGCGGTCGGCTACGAGGGCGAGTGGCGACACCACCACCAGGGCGGGGCCGCCGGCTTCGCCGGTCGGGAGTGGATCGCCACGCCGGGTCACGACGCGCCCGTCGAAGCGCCGATGGCCTACGCGTGGAACCCGACGGTACGGGGCGCGAAAAGCGAGGACACCGCGCTCGTCACCGACGACGGGATCGAACTCCTGACGGCGACCGACCGCTGGCCGACCGTGACCGCCGCGGCGGTCGATCGTGACCTCGAACTCGAGCGGCCGGTCCCGCTCGTCCGCGAGGCGTAGGTCGCGCTCCGGCTACTCGTCGCCGTCCGCCGGGCCGTCGGCGTCCGTCCCGACGGTGTCCGTGTCCGTCTCGTCTTCGAACTCGATGACGTCGGTATCGGTCTCGTCCGACTCGTCGGACTCGAGAATCGGTGCCGTATCGTCGATCGTGATCGTCACCGGTTCGGCTTCCGCCTCGAGATCGGGCGGCGTCTCGCGGTCGACGATGCGATCGAGCGCGAAGATCGTGTTCAGTTCCGCCTGAACCTGATCGACGACGCCGCCGACGAGTTCGCTGGGCTGGATCGCGGTGTACTCGTAGGGGTTGTTGCCGGCCCCCTCGTTCTCCCGTTTCTCCCGCGTGACTCGCTCTTCCTCGTGGAGTTCCGCCAGCGCCTCGCGGACGGTGCTTGGATAGAGGCCGGTCCCTTTCGCGACCTCCTCAGACGTACTCCCCTGGTTGGCCAGCAGAAACACGTAGATCTTCGCGCGGGTCTCCGTATCGAGGATCCACGAGAGCAGGTCGATCAACCGCTGGTCGAGTTCCTCGACCGTCGGACTGCGGCGCTCGGTCCCCGGCTCGACGACGTCGCGGTCCTCGAGCGGTTCGTCTCCATCGCCGTCGACCGGACCCTCGTCAGTGTCGTCGAAACTCATGTGTTTTCTCGTACAGGACGAGGCTTCCCGCGGAGTTAAACCTTTGTGAGGACGTTACTCGGTCTGCAGAAACAGCGAGTCACACAGCGCGTCGGGTCCCTCGTCCTCGAGCAGTCGGCGCTGGCGGTCCGCGCCGCTCTCGCGCTCGTAGACCCGCTTGATCCCGTCGATGCCGAGTCGCTCGCACTCGCGGTCGACGACTTCGCCGAGGTCGACGGTCCCCTCGAGGTCGCGGTCGATGAAGGATGCGTCCTGTCCGTACCGGATCGCGCGCCACTTGTTCTCGTCGAGCAGTTCCCGTCGGTGGTCGTGGCCGGTCGCGCCGTCCTCGTAGGCCTCGGCCAAAGCCTCGACGAGCGCGTGGGCGTACTCGACGAACGCCAGCACGACGCCGGGATCGGCCTGGCTATCGGGCGTGCGCAACTCGACGGTTCCGTGGGCGGTGTGGGGCCGCACGTCGTACCAGAGTTCGCCCCGATCGTTGATCGAGTCGGTCTCGAGCATCCGGCGCTCGAACCGGTCGAAGGCCTCGAAGTCCTCGAAGTGGGTCGGCATGCCGGTGTTGGGCAGCGCCTCGAAGATCTTCGCGCGGGCCGACTGGAGCCCGGTGTCGAACCCGTTCCAGTACGGCGAGTTCGCGGACAGCGCCAGCATGATCGGCACGTACCACCGCAGTTCGTTGGCGATCCAGACCGCCTTGTCGGCGTCGTCGACGCCGACGTGGACGTGGACCCCCGCGGTCGTGTTCCGGTGCTGTGGGTACTGGATCCGGTCGAGCTGTGCCCGATAGCGTGGCTTCTCGGCGTGTTCGAGTTCCTGCCACTTCGCGAGCGGGTGGAGGCCGGCGGCGGCGATCCGGTAGCCGTGGGCCTCGGCGTGGTCGACTAACGCCTGTCGGATCGCAAGCAGCGCGTCGCGGGCGTCGTCGGGGTCCTCGATCAGCGGCGTCTGGGTCTCGATGACGAACTTGAACAGTTCGTGATCGAGTCGGCCCTCGAGGATCTCGGGCGGGTCGTGTTCGTAGACGAGGTCGTCGGTCCCGCTGGTGGGGCGACCGTCCTCGTCGACGACGAAACACTCCTCCTCGATCCCCACCGTACCCATGCGCGTAAACGACTCTCGGGACCCGCGTTCCATCGTATCGCCTTTTCGACGCCGACAGTAAATACGGTTTGGAGTCGGAGCGTTCGGCCGGAACGTGGGTCAGCCGCGCGCTCGTGCGATCAGGACGTGACGGTCTCGGGTTCGGGCTCGTCGGCGGTCTCGTCCTCGCGGAGTTTGAACTTCTGGACCTTCCCGCTGGGGTTCTTGGGGAGTTCGTCGACGAAGTAGTAGGTCCGGGGGCGCTTGAAGTCGGCCAGCTGGTCGCTCTCGCGAACGAACGCGTCGAGGTCGGACGCCTCGACGCCGTCGGCGACGACGTAGGCAGCGACTCGCTCACCCCACTCGTCGTCGGGTTCGCCGACGACGGCCGCCTCCGCGACGGCGTCGTGGGCGAACAGCGCGTCCTCGACCTCGGCGGGGTAGACGTTCTCGCCGCCGGAGACGATCATGTCGTCCTTGCGGTCGACGACGTAGAGGTAGCCGTCGTCGTCGCGATAGCCCAGATCGCCGGTGTAGTACCAGGTCGTCCCGTCGGCTTCGCGCAGCGACTCCGCGGTCGCCTCCGGCCGGTTCCAGTACTCGCGCATCGTACAGGGACTGGCGATCAGGATCTCGCCGATCTCGCTCGGCTCGACTTCGGCGTCCGGCTCCGCGTCGGGCTCGACGATGCGCAGCCGGTGGTTGAGCGCCGGGAGGCCGGCCGAGCCCTGTTTCGAGAGCTGGTCCTCCGGGGGCTGGAAGACGCCGGCGGGGCCGATCTCGGTCATCCCGTAGGCCTGGAGGTAGTCCTCACAGAGGTGTTCTCGGCAGTTCTCGAGGACCTGCTCGGGCATCGGGGCCGCGCCGTAGAGGCCGAGCCGGAGCGAGGAGACGTCGACGTCCGCTTCGGCGGCGGTTATCGACAGCGCGTTCCAGGCCGTCGGGGCCGCAAAGAGGAGCGTGACGCCGTGTTCCGCGACCGCCTCGAGGGCCGCCTCCGGATCGAACTCGTGGTGGATGACGCTGGTCGCGCCGCGGTGGACCCGCGGGAAGAGGTTGCAGTGGAGTTCGGCGCAGTGATACAGCGGCATCACCGACAGCCCGACGTCGTCGCGAGTCATCTTTCCCTCCGCGATACACAGGAGGTTGTGCTCGACCATGTCGCGGTGTTCGTGGACGACGCCCTTCGGCCGGCCCGTGGTGCCGGAGGTGTAGATGAACGCGTACACGTCGTCCTCGGCGACGCGAACGTCGGGCCGCTCGGCCGAACCCGACTCGAGCAGGTCGTAGAACCCGCGGGCGTAGTCGGGAGCCGCTTCGCGGTCGTCGTCGATGAACACGTACTCCGAGACGGTCTCGAGGTCGGGCTTTGCGCCCTCGACGGCCTCCCGGGTGTCGGCCTCGAACAGCACCAGTTCCGCCTCGGCGTCGGTGACGATGTACTCGATCTCCCCCGCCGGCAGCCGGAAGTTCAGCGGGGTGAAGACCGCGCCGATCTTCGCGCAGGCGTAAACGGTCAGGGCCATCTCGGAGCCGTTGTACAGTACCGTCGCGACCCGATCACCCTGCTCGATGCCAGCCTCGAGCAAGGCGTTGGCCAGCCGATTCACCCGCTCGTCGAACTCGGCGAAGGTCCAGCGCTGGTCCTTGCGCGGATAGACGATCGCGTCCTGGTCCGGGTGGCGGTCGACCGTCCCCTCGAGCGTGTCGCCGATAGTAGGATGTTCTGACATACCACGGTCGCGTACCACGACCGACCTTATAGTAGTTAGCACGCCGTCAGCGGGCCGTGGCTCTACGGATCCGACTCGTCGGGAGAGAGCGACGACAACAGGGCCGGGGTGGCCCGGGTGGGACTTAGTAACTCCGTGACTGGTTGGAACCGCTCCCACGAACGGCTGCGTTACCACGCCACACGAACGGACATGAGTGTCCCGGATACGTTCGTCCCTCGAGCGGGGAAAGAAAGACTGTAGTTCGTTATATCATCTGCCGTTCGAGGTACGAGCCTCGGTCTCGAGGGGGACCCACTCGAGGCCGACCGAAGCGCGCGGCAGTCACGTGACTCGCGTTCCGTCGTCGGTGAAAACCGTCGCACATCGGATCGGAAACGGCGTCGATATCGATACGTGAATCGTTTCAATGGCGACTACAGCTCGATAGATTTAATAACTACTGTCACACGGCCGACCAGCGTGGCGATACCAGACTCAAATCGCAGTGGGGCACCCTCACAGCGGCCGCGCAACGACCCCGAGGTGATCCGTATGATAGCGCTCGAGTCGTTCCGCCTCCACGATCTCGTACCCCTCCTCCAACTCCGTTCGAACGTCCTCGAACACCGCCTCGGGCTCTCGAGTCACGTCCTCGCTCCGTGCCTTCACGGCCAACAGTAATCGCCCGTCCTCGGCCAGGAACTGCCGGTTCTCGAGGGCCACCCGCGCTTGCCCCCTCGTCGCCACGTCCTGGACGATGACGTCGACGTCGGACTCCACGACGTGGGCGTAGGTCTCGGGCTTTCGCGCGTCTTTCAGCAGCAGGAAGAGCCGCTCGCGCGACTCTGCAGCCTCGAGCAGGTCCCGGGCGGGCCGCGCGGCGAACTCGACGGCGTAGGTCGGGCCGGCGAAGTCGGCCACGTGGCTCACCGTCGTCCCGCTGGCGGCCCCCAGATAGAGGACCGTCTCGCCGCCCGCGAGGCCGGTGTCCATGCCCAGCTCGAGCATCGCGCCGAGCTTCGAGCGGTTGGGGTTCCACGCGCGCCACTCGCCGTCCTCAGAACTCTCCGAGTTCTGATGGGCTGCAGCAGACTCCGTCTGCTGAACGTCGGTGGGCTCGCCGTAGACCGGTTCCCCGCGGGTCGCGAGGCGCTCGGCCCCGTCGAAGGTGCGGCGCTGGACCCCCGTCGGGAGGTCCTCACTCATCGTCGGCACCTCCGTCGGTCGCCGCGTCGTCCCCGACGTCACTGTCCGCGTTCCGGGCTTGAATCGTCTCGATCCGCTCTGCGAGTTCCGCCTCGAGTTCCGGTTTCAGTTCGCCGGAGTAGTGATCGACGCGGGCGGCGATGGCGAGTTTCCCGGCCACCGCACGCGCCGCGGAGCCGCGCTCGCCGGGGTTGGTCCCCCGAACCGCGTCGTGGGTGTAGATGATCCCGTGTTTGGGCGAGGGCGCGTGACCACGCAGGTGGGCAAAGAGGGCGTCCTCCGCGCCCAACACCTGAACCGTCCCGCTGGGCTTTTTCGCGAGTTCCTCGAGGCCGCCGGCCAGCGAGATCAGCCGCGCCGCCAGCACGGGGTCGGCCAGCGCCGAGAGGTTCGGCGCGACCGCGGGCGTCCGCCGCTGGACGAACTCGCGGAGGTCGTCGGCCTCGTCGGCGAGCCCTGCCACGCGTTCGGCGAGCGAGCGTACGGCCGGTTCCTCGAGGTCGTCGCCGGCCTCGCCGCTGGCCAACTCCCGCGCGTACTCGACGCCGGTCCCGGCGTCGGGGTCGACGGTCCCGGCCCACTCGGCCAGCCGCTCGGCGAGTTCGTTGGCCGTCCGCTCGCAGTCGTCCATGGCTCGAATACTATGTTTTAGCTGTTGATCATCTGCCGTTTCTCGCTCTCTGACGGCTTCGCGGGTGGATTCGACCGTGGACTCGTGGAGTTTGGTGTAGTAGTCGGCTTCGTCGTCCGCGAAACCCGCGTCTACGGCTTCGGCAGGCCAATCTCGAGGTTCCTCAGCAGTCTTCTCCCGAATAGCCTCTGTAGCCGCTTCTACATCCGCTGGATCGATGTCCGCGAACCACCCCGCACTCGTGACACTCCTATCGTTCATGTCCTTCCTAAGAGACCGGTCCCGTATATGCGTTCTCGAAATGCGAGGCTGTCCGCCCTTCGTAGTGGTTTCCGTATCGACGTTCTCCGTGAATCGCGGTAAAAGATCGATCTACGATGTGCTGGTAGACACCGACGATGTCCCTAAATCTACAAGACCACGAATATCCGAATGAAGAGGCGGGTCTCCTCTATTACCAGTTCCGATTCGGAGGTTGCGACCTCGTCACACTCCTAATTTGAAGATACGTTCCCGATATACCGGTTCGATGTCCTCGTAGTAACTGTGGATGTAGTGGTCGATGCCTCCGGCGGGATCGTTCACACCACCTGCCGACGTATCGCCCCGCATGTACTTAATTAACTCTCGGTTGAGATCCTGCTCAACACGCCAGTAGGTCGTAAACCGATGACGGCCGTAGTGTGATGTCACGGCTCTATGATGTGGAGTTTCCTCGTACGCTCTTCCGTCGGAGATTGTTGATACAACTCTCCAAAGAAGGGTTGGAACAGAAACCGGCCGTTTGATCGCCTATCGACCAGATACTATCCTCGCTCAATTCCCCGCAGAAGCGCAAGACGGCTCTCCATCAACAATGTGCTACGCAAGAGCGTTAGTCGAAACCGGATTTTGGTATCGTATATCGTTCCCCCTTCACGGCTAAACAACCTTTTCAACCGACTGAAATGCCCGTATTTGGTTCTGAAGAGATCAGAGACTCCAACGTCTTTCGCCGGCCAGGTTAGTCGGATGCCGTGGAGATCGTCAATTGGTCGGCACTATCAGGATAACGGTGTCGCGGGGCTGGTACGAGTAGAACTGACCGGAAATCTGTTCCTATTTTCCTTCCTTTAGAGGCTTCGACCCACAAGGGTCCGTCTGTAACTGTTTACCGAGACGAATTCCGAACTGTTCAAGTGGAAACTTCAACCCCACAAGGTCCGTCTATAACGGATGCCGGTGGGCCAACTTCACGACGTGATCGCGGCTTCGACCCCACAAGGGTCCTTCTGAAACACAAGCAACCGGAGTTAGTCGCAACACTCCAAACGCAGGCTTCGACCCCACAAGGGTCCTTCTGAAACCGGCGTCCTCCTGATCCTGATCGGGCTCAGTGCCCGCTTCGACCCCACAAGGGTCCTTCTGAAACATGAACTGCGCCACCACGAATCAGCCGACCCGCGACGCCTTCGACCCCACAAGGGTCCTTCTGAAACACTCACCGAAACGGAGGAACGGTACTACACCGTCTCGAATCTTCGACCCCACAAGGGTCCTTCTGAAACGAACGACGACCCACTCACCGTTGAAGAGGCAGTTACGTCTTCGACCCCACAAGGGTCCTTCTGAAACTCGACAAGGGCGAGAGTACGGTCGACACGCAGTACCATCTTCGACCCCACAAGGGTCCTTCTGAAACGAAGCGGGCGGCGTCGGCAAATCATCGCTGACAGCTCTTCGACCCCACAAGGGTCCTTCTGAAACGCGGCATCGAGATCGAGATCGACACCGAGGGCCCTCTTCGACCCCACAAGGGTCCTTCTGAAACCGAGATCGACGGCGACGTTGACCTCGGGCTCGGTCGGTTTTCGACCCCACAAGGGTCCTTCTGAAACAATCACCGATCCGCCCAACCTCGAGGTTGATCTCGTCTTCGACCCCACAAGGGTCCTTCTGAAACTCGAACTTGTCGCGTCAATATCCTCGAGCAAGTCCCTCTTCGACCCCACAAGGGTCCTTCTGAAACTCGAGTCCGGGACCAGATGTTCGGGCTGGGGTGTCTGTCTTCGACCCCACAAGGGTCCTTCTGAAACGACGGATATGAATGCTGGTCAACCACAGCAAACCGTTCTTCGACCCCACAAGGGTCCTTCTGAAACAGCGACGATGTACTTTCCCGTCGCGCACGGGGAAGCTCTTCGACCCCACAAGGGTCCTTCTGAAACCTGAGGAATACGACGGCGATCGTGTCCGGCTGCATTCTTCGACCCCACAAGGGTCCTTCTGAAACGAATATAAGTGGCCGGGTAATTAGATAGACACCTCTCTTCGACCCCACAAGGGTCCTTCTGAAACGGTTCATCGTCATACCATCCGCCGCTGGATGAGAGGGTCTTCGACCCCACAAGGGTCCTTCTGAAACGGTTCATCGTCATACCATCCGCCGCTGGATGAGAGGGTCTTCGACCCCACAAGGGTCCTTCTGAAACCCCGTATGGACCTGTCCATGACACGATGGACATAGCGTCTTCGACCCCACAAGGGTCCTTCTGGAACCGTTGAAACCGTCCGTGTCAACGCCGGTCCGCTCGACTCTTCGACCCCACAAGGGTCCTTCTGAAACCACCGGGTCCGTGCCGTCCGTACTCTCAACGGGAGTCTTCGACCCCACAAGGGTCCTTCTGAAACACGTCGTAGGTCAGCGACTGGGGCTCGTCGGCTTCTCTTCGACCCCACAAGGGTCCTTCTGAAACTCTCCTTCAACCCCGGGTACTCGTCGCCGTCGAACCGGTCTTCGACCCCACAAGGGTCCTTCTGAAACCTTCTGAACGGTGGGGTTGACCCGGAGGAATTTGAGTCTTCGACCCCACAAGGGTCCTTCTGAAACATCCACGCGAACAGTAACACAGCTACTGCGAGCAGTATCTTCGACCCCACAAGGGTCCTTCTGAAACCAGTCTTCGCTACGATGTGCCAAAGTGATTCGGACTCTTCGACCCCACAAGGGTCCTTCTGAAACTCGCACAGGAGTCGGTGACGACGATCGACGAGTCTCTTCGACCCCACAAGGGTCCTTCTGAAACGGAGGACGACGCTCTGGTAGCGCCCAACGCTCGTGTATCTTCGACCCCACAAGGGTCCTTCTGAAACGCGGCGGGCTTTCCAGACGCCGCCGTTTGGCGCTTCTCTTCGACCCCACAAGGGTCCTTCTGAAACCATGAGCGATACCGAGACGGGCGATACTGATCGATCTCTTCGACCCCACAAGGGTCCTTCTGAAACCCCGACAGGTCCTCGACGACGAGCCACTCACTCGCATCTTCGACCCCACAAGGGTCCTTCTGAAACGTGTCCCGCGACCTCGCGAGCCTCGTCGCGATCGCTCTTCGACCCCACAAGGGTCCTTCTGAAACTTCCTTCGTAGACAGCATCTCCTGGAGTTCCTTCGTTCTTCGACCCCACAAGGGTCCTTCTGAAACGGTCTCCTGAGCGAGGATGGATCCCTGCGGGTGATCGTCTTCGACCCCACAAGGGTCCTTCTGAAACACAACCCACTCCGACAGACCAATTCAACGCCCGTGTATCTTCGACCCCACAAGGGTCCTTCTGAAACTTGCTGATTTCCTTCCCGCACGCCGTGCATTGGTGCTTCTTCGACCCCACAAGGGTCCTTCTGAAACCTATCCCAAACGCGCCCTCGAGCGCACTGAGTTGCTTTCTTCGACCCCACAAGGGTCCTTCTGAAACTTTCCTTTGCCCGTTCATCCAACCCCTTCCAGTCCGTTCTTCGACCCCACAAGGGTCCTTCTGAAACAACGGATTGAAACGACCGTCGTAATGGCGTGGCAATCTTCGACCCCACAAGGGTCCTTCTGAAACGATGCCGACGTGCTACCACGCCGGTCTCGAGTTGCGTCTTCGACCCCACAAGGGTCCTTCTGAAACCAATCTCACCCGTTAACCAGTGGATTTTCTCACGGTCTTCGACCCCACAAGGGTCCTTCTGAAACCGGTCCATTTGGGTTCGGATCGTGCCGACCAAGATAGCTCTTCGACCCCACAAGGGTCCTTCTGAAACTGAACCGCAGTCTCGAGCGCGAGGCGCCCGCGCGGTCTTCGACCCCACAAGGGTCCTTCTGAAACCGTTCAGCCCCTGAGTCTACTGAGCGGACTTCCCAGATCTTCGACCCCACAAGGGTCCTTCTGAAACTGCTGTCTACCGGCGGATGGTCAAACACGGCGTCCACTCTTCGACCCCACAAGGGTCCTTCTGAAACGGGAGAGCCATATCACAATGTGACACGGCTGAAACATTCTTCGACCCCACAAGGGTCCTTCTGAAACCACACTCAGACGGCCGTTCCCCATCCGATACGTCGGGTCTTCGACCCCACAAGGGTCCTTCTGAAACGCGCGACCCGTCACTCGGAAAACGGCTCAAAGAGCCGGCTTCGACCCCACAAGGGTCCTTCTGAAACCACCCGGGCGCTGTCACCGACGGAACGATCGTCGTCGCTTCGACCCCACAAGGGTCCTTCTGAAACCATCGGCTCGGTGGCCTACCACTCGCTGTTCGTCGAGCTTCGACCCCACAAGGGTCCTTCTGAAACGAGATTGGTAGATTTAGGACCGGCGGGTTTCAGTACAGCTTCGACCCCACAAGGGTCCTTCTGAAACAGTCCGGAGATCGCCACTGACGGCGGAGAGCGTCGGGCTTCGACCCCACAAGGGTCCTTCTGAAACTGCTCAGGTGGATCGCTAACCGAGCGTCACACGGTCGCTTCGACCCCACAAGGGTCCTTCTGAAACTGTGGAAGTAAGTGTACTCTCGGCTTGGATAAAGAGGCTTCGACCCCACAAGGGTCCTTCTGAAACGATTCTGACCGGGTCGCAGTCATCGACTCCGACACCGGCTTCGACCCCACAAGGGTCCTTCTGAAACGACGGCGACGACGACGCGATCTGCATCCCCGGACAGCTTCGACCCCACAAGGGTCCTTCTGAAACCAAGTTCTGTCTCGATGGTCGAGACGAGTTCGTGCTTCGACCCCACAAGGGTCCTTCTGAAACCATTGACTTCGATACTATCGGTTGAGTTCTCAATTGTGCTTCGACCCCACAAGGGTCCTTCTGAAACCCACGTAGGGGTTGTCACACCCGTCTCGGTGGAGCTTCGACCCCACAAGGGTCCTTCTGAAACTCGGCCCACTCTTTCAGCGGTTGCACTGGGGGATAGCTTCGACCCCACAAGGGTCCTTCTGAAACGAGACCTCGAGACGCTGGCCGACGCGGAGGACGACCAGCGCTTCGACCCCACAAGGGTCCTTCTGAAACGTATGGGTCACCCGGTGGCTGGTGGAACGTGATCGGGCTTCGACCCCACAAGGGTCCTTCTGAAACTCGCATACAACTACGTCGATGAGGAGACCGGCGAGAAGCTTCGACCCCACAAGGGTCCTTCTGAAACCGGTGTCCTCGACGTGGACCACCAGGACGTGAGCCGCTTCGACCCCACAAGGGTCCTTCTGAAACCGGTGTCCTCGACGTGGACCACCAGGACGTGAGCCGCTTCGACCCCACAAGGGTCCTTCTGAAACTCGGACCCGTTACGCGCTGTCATTTCGCACACCTCGCTTCGACCCCACAAGGGTCCTTCTGAAACCATCACCGACTCGGAGGGCCGAGACGTGCACGCTCGGCTTCGACCCCACAAGGGTCCTTCTGAAACTGTAGAGGTTGATGACCTTGTCCTCGGGGATCTTGCTTCGACCCCACAAGGGTCCTTCTGAAACAAGATATATTCTCAGAGGCTTCGCGACTAAGTCGAGCTTCGACCCCACAAGGGTCCTTCTGAAACACCCGCGACCTCGGGTAGGCGTCGCGAGCATACCGCGCTTCGACCCCACAAGGGTCCTTCTGAAACGGTGTCGTCAGAGTCCAGCCGGTACAACCAGACAGGCTTCGACCCCACAAGGGTCCTTCTGAAACCTGTCACTGTCCCATCGCCGCGCTTATCGTCGTCGCTTCGACCCCACAAGGGTCCTTCTGAAACGCTGGTGCGCCTCGAGGCCTTGGATGTCGAGATCGCTTCGACCCCACAAGGGTCCTTCTGAAACCAACACACTGTGGACTCAAGTTAAACGATTTGTAGAAGCTTCGACCCCACAAGGGTCCTTCTGAAACTCGGCGCGCTGTTCGCCGTCGGCCAGGTCCTCAACGTGCTTCGACCCCACAAGGGTCCTTCTGAAACACGTACAACGGTGCTAAGCCGCGTGGCGCGTATACGCTTCGACCCCACAAGGGTCCTTCTGAAACGTCGCTAACGAAGTCGGCACAGACGGGGAGAACGTCGCTTCGACCCCACAAGGGTCCTTCTGAAACCGCGGTGGCCAGGAGCCACATGACGCCCGACGCGCCGCTTCGACCCCACAAGGGTCCTTCTGAAACGCCGGTCTGATAAAGCGGTGGAGTGGTCTGACCAAGGCTTCGACCCCACAAGGGTCCTTCTGAAACCCCGAGCGCACCGAGGACGATGACCATCGTCTGGCCGCTTCGACCCCACAAGGGTCCTTCTGAAACGCTCATTCCGAACCACCCCAGCGTAGATCCTCAAACGGCTTCGACCCCACAAGGGTCCTTCTGAAACTGGTCGACCGCTTCGACGGGTACGACGGACAGCGATAGCTTCGACCCCACAAGGGTCCTTCTGAAACGAGCTGACCGCTGACATGGACTACCCGGCGACCATCGCTTCGACCCCACAAGGGTCCTTCTGAAACGAGCTGACCGCTGACATGGACTACCCGGCGACCATCGCTTCGACCCCACAAGGGTCCTTCTGAAACGCTGCCGCTGACCAACCCCCACCTTTCTGATAAAAGCTTCGACCCCACAAGGGTCCTTCTGAAACATTCACGGACGACACGGTCGCCCCGGATCGCGAGTACGCTTCGACCCCACAAGGGTCCTTCTGAAACGGCGTCACCCCGAAACAGGACCTTGATGCCGTCCGGCTTCGACCCCACAAGGGTCCTTCTGAAACGGGCTGTTGCTTGTCGAGCGAGGTGGCGACGATGCCTGCTTCGACCCCACAAGGGTCCTTCTGAAACGCTATCGACTTTTAGAGACAGCCTCTATATACCGTAGCTTCGACCCCACAAGGGTCCTTCTGAAACGCGATCCGACGGGCTACTCGCTGGCGATGGCGTATGCGCTTCGACCCCACAAGGGTCCTTCTGAAACGCGACTCGTCGAGCGACGCCGGCGACGACGACGGCGGGCTTCGACCCCACAAGGGTCCTTCTGAAACTTGCTGGCCGTCGCGCCGAGTAAGAGCGTTATCGACGCTTCGACCCCACAAGGGTCCTTCTGAAACACCCTCGAGATCGACGAGATCGAGGTACGGGACCCGCTTCGACCCCACAAGGGTCCTTCTGAAACTCGTCGGCGTCGTCGCCACCATCATGCCGCCCGATCGGCTTCGACCCCACAAGGGTCCTTCTGAAACCGGACTGTCTGTCGGGGGAGTCGGAAACGACGCTGGGCTTCGACCCCACAAGGGTCCTTCTGAAACTCAGCGATCGTGACCGGTTTCGACGCGACGGTCTCGCTTCGACCCCACAAGGGTCCTTCTGAAACCTTGGCCTCCTCGAGGTCGCGGTCGTCGGCGTTCATGCTTCGACCCCACAAGGGTCCTTCTGAAACTTGGTGCGGAACGGCTCACCGGCCCCACCTCCATCGCTTCGACCCCACAAGGGTCCTTCTGAAACCGTCTTACTCTGGCTCCCCGGAGTATGACACGTAGCTTCGACCCCACAAGGGTCCTTCTGAAACTCGATCTCGCTGGCCCCAACATGCAGCGGCCGGTCGCTTCGACCCCACAAGGGTCCTTCTGAAACTCGCGCAACCCGAGGACGGCAAACCGCCCTTCGAGGCTTCGACCCCACAAGGGTCCTTCTGAAACCCGTCGACGGGACGAGCGTCTCGACGTACGAGTTCGCGCTTCGACCCCACAAGGGTCCTTCTGAAACGGCCGAGACGTGCACCTGCCCGGATCACGAGTACCGGCTTCGACCCCACAAGGGTCCTTCTGAAACACGAGTTCGCGAAGCTCAAGCCGAACACGCACTCCTGGCTTCGACCCCACAAGGGTCCTTCTGAAACGAGCATCCGCTGAGCGATGACGTGATCGCGCAGCGCTCGCTTCGACCCCACAAGGGTCCTTCTGAAACACCTGGGGCAGCGGCGTCTACGGCGACGTCCCGTTCACCGACGCTTCGACCCCACAAGGGTCCTTCTGAAACTCCCGCTGAACCTGTGTATAATCAGTTGTCCACAGCTTCGACCCCACAAGGGTCCTTCTGAAACACGGCTTTGCAGTTCGATATCTCGCTGGTGCTTCCCCGCTTCGACCCCACAAGGGTCCTTCTGAAACTCGATGTGAACGTTCGTGGAGATCGTTCGATCAGTCGCTTCGACCCCACAAGGGTCCTTCTGAAACCAGGTTTGACGGGTTCTCTCCTTCCTCAAGGTGGAGGCTTCGACCCCACAAGGGTCCTTCTGAAACAACGTTCACATCGAGGGGACACATGGAAACGGCACGCTTCGACCCCACAAGGGTCCTTCTGAAACCACAGCAGGGAAATCGATAGACCTGCCCGACGCGGCAGCTTCGACCCCACAAGGGTCCTTCTGAAACCACTTGCATAGGTATCGTTGCTTGCTGTATAGTTGCTTCGACCCCACAAGGGTCCTTCTGAAACTGATCTGGCGCTCCCAGCCCTCGAGGCGCTCGCGCTCGCTTCGACCCCACAAGGGTCCTTCTGAAACACGAGGCATCGAACGGGGATAAAATCCTTCTCGAGCTTCGACCCCACAAGGGTCCTTCTGAAACATCGACGGCCCCGACGGCGAGACGGTGACATATTCGCTTCGACCCCACAAGGGTCCTTCTGAAACCGTCTGCGGAGACCTCGCTTGCATCGACTCCGGAGATAGCTTCGACCCCACAAGGGTCCTTCTGAAACCCGTCCTGCGTGAGAGGGCGCGTGAGCGCTTTGTGGAGCTTCGACCCCACAAGGGTCCTTCTGAAACACAGGCCCGGAACATCCTCGGGAGACTCTACCGGGCCGCTTCGACCCCACAAGGGTCCTTCTGAAACGAACAACTCGGACTTATCGGTCACGACAGAGAGTTAGCTTCGACCCCACAAGGGTCCTTCTGAAACGGGGCCGCTGATCGAGGCCGCGGTCTCGACCGATGCGGCTTCGACCCCACAAGGGTCCTTCTGAAACAGGGCCACTGCGGAGCCGCGGAGCATGCGTCGACGGGGCTTCGACCCCACAAGGGTCCTTCTGAAACCGGTGCGGACGCGTTCACGAAGGACGGCAGGGGCCTCGAGCTTCGACCCCACAAGGGTCCTTCTGAAACCCGGGTGAGCCGACGGGTCGTACTCTCGAGCCGCGCTTCGACCCCACAAGGGTCCTTCTGAAACTGTCTGTGGGACCGCGTTGATGAGGATAATGACGCGCTTCGACCCCACAAGGGTCCTTCTGAAACGAGGCGGACGCTACCACCGGATCAGGACGAACGGCGCTTCGACCCCACAAGGGTCCTTCTGAAACATACCTTTGATAACCCCGTCCGAACCCGGTTGCATGCTTCGACCCCACAAGGGTCCTTCTGAAACTATCTCCGGTGGGATTGGACCACGCTCGAGAGTTGGGCTTCGACCCCACAAGGGTCCTTCTGAAACCGCGTCGCCGATCGGCACGACTCCGCGGAGGTCGTGCTTCGACCCCACAAGGGTCCTTCTGAAACCATGGCCAGTTAGACCACGTAAACAGCTCTATTGGCCGTTCACACTTCATCGTTTCCGTCGACCCTCGATAACCTCTGAACCCCCCGGGGTCGATGGAACAACCGGGGACGGTTAGAGGAACTGATCGTCGGCGGCAGGATCGTCACCGAAGACGGTTCTCTCAACCATCTTCTCAGAGGAAACGCGGTAGATGATCGTCGATTCTCCGGGTTTGAGCATTTCGTCGACGCCGGATCGGATCTTTTCGAGGTCGCCCTCAGTCACGTCCCCCTCGAGCACGGAGTTTTGGACGTGTGTGAGATATCTCCGAAGGAACTTCAGCATCCTGTGGGTCCGGTCGGCTTCCATGTCGTAGACCACGACGATGTAGACCACACTCACCACCACCGTCGGAACGGGACGTATTCCTCGCCGGTCAGGAGATGTTTTTTCAGTTTGTACGCTTCGACACGGAGGAGATACTGGTAGCTCACTTTCTTTCCCAAGTCCGGGTGGTCGATCGTTTCGTCGAGAGTCTTCTCGTATGCTTTCGAGTAGGTCTTTCGGCCGGCTTCGTTTAGGAGACAGGAGTTCATATCGTCTTCAAAGTCGTCGGTGGTTAGCTGGCCGCGGTTGACGAGTCTGAAGATGACTCGATCGGCGAGCAGTGGCTTGAACAGGTCGGCGATGTCCAGCGCCAGTGAGTATCGTCGTTCACCGGGTTCATGGAGGTAACTGACCGTCGGATCCAGTGCAGTCGCGCGGATCGCCGAGACGATGTTCGCGTAGACCAGCGAGTTGCCGAAGGAGATTAGGCTGTTGACCTCGTTATTCGGTGGGTTGTACTGCCTGCCACCGAAGACAAATCCCTCGGGAAGGATCTCGTCGAAAGTCGAATAGTACGCCTTCCGGGCACGCGCTTCGACACCCATTGTCTCGTCGATCGTCCCCATTCCGTCGAGCGACGCCCGTGCATCCTCCAGTTCCTCCAGCACATGCTCGAAGTCGTATCCACGCCCGTCGTAGTAGGTGACGTTCGAGCGCATGTTGTGGATGCTGCCGTCGACGAACGCCTTCGCCAGTTTGAGGCGGTGGCCCGGATCGTCGTAGGCCCGGACCTGATCAACAATTGTCTGGCCGGAGGTCTGACCCCTCTTTGGCATGATTGAGCCGGCATAGTGGTCGTGCCAGCCGAAGACGTGGACTGCGACGCCTTCCTGATTGAGGAAGGATACGAAACGAGTGTTGTACTCGAGCTGTCCGTGGAGGAAGATCGCCTCGGCGTTCTCGACCGGGAGGTACTTCTTCTCGCCGTCGTCGGTGACGACACGCACCGTGTCGTCTTGGCGTTCGATCCGTCCGTCGGAAAACACGTGGTAGTTGTCGTTCATGGTCAACAACTCCAGCAGAAGTCGTGATAGGCACACGAGTCACAGACCGGCTTCCCCTCGGCCGGTGGCGGCGATTCTGCGGTGACGACCTCACGGATCCCACGGATAGCCGATTCGACTTCGGCGCTGGTTTCCGGGGTCAGTTCGATCGTCTCGCGTCGTTTCTCTGTCGGATGTGCCAGGACACCGGTCTTCTCAACGCCGGTGACCCGATCGAGATACCAGAGGTAGAACAGCAACTGCAGCCGCGCTGGTTCGGTCATCGACGACGAGGGTTTGACCTCCAGGATCTCGCCGCTGTCCAGTACGTCGATCGCGATGATCCCATCGACACGCACGTCTCGGCGCTTGTCCGAGTAAGCCGAGTCGTCAACGTCGCTGCCGCGAACGATTGATGGCGTGTCACGATCGATCTCTACGTCACGGCTGAGGAACCAGAGTTCTCGCTCACAGACGACGTAGTACTGGAACATAACGCCGGTCAGCCGGAAGGGGAGTTCGGCGGTCTCGTCTCTAGCAGCGTCGAGAAACCGGTCGACAGGGTCAGTCGATGAATCGGTCATAGGAACCGGTCGTCGACGCTCGGCTCATCCACAGCGAGCCCCTTCGTTGTGTCGAAGTACGAGGTCCCCTGTGGCCGCCTGAGTACACAGAGGTCAGTATCACCGAGCGGTTCAAGGTGTCGAGCTGTCTCGGCCTCGGTCGAGTCTTGGCTGTAGATCGGGAGCGAAACAGTGATCTCCTTGGCTTCGTCGCGCCGGTCGTCGAACGCGTCGTAGTCGAATTCTCTCACGGCCAATTCCATCGCATCGACCAAATCACGGTCGGCGTCCGTTCGGCAGACGACCACGTCAACGCTCTCTCGTTGGCCGATCAGCGAGAGTGTGCCGAGCTTCGCTCCCTTCGCCTCATCGACCCACTCGACGTACTGTGGGGATCCCGGATTGCGACCGGCGACGAGACCGTAGTAGTGCTGAACGGCCTCGCGGGTCATCGTCCGTTCGGCGACGGTTCCGTCGTTCGCACCGATCGCGTCGAGTGTTTTGGAAGTCAGTGAAATCGTACTCACTCCCTCAGAGTCGTAGACGGCCTGTGCTGGGGTCTTGGTCGTGCCCGCTGGTGGAGCAAGCCACCAGAGCGTCACCGCTCCGAGATCACTCTCGAACGACCGGTTACACCGACCCGCCGCCTGAACGGCGCTATCGATCGGTGCGATGTCGCGGTACACTCGATCGAAGCTGATGTCTACCCCAGCCTCGATGAGCTGCGTCGACACCGCCACGATCGGAACGTCGTACTCGGTGAGTTGCTTCGTGGCTTCGATGAGCGCAAGCCGGTCCCGCGGACGAAGGCGAGTTGAGAGGTGGACGAGTGCTCGTTCGTTCGAACCGAGCGTCGCCTCGACCCGTTTGACGAGAGCGTCCACGTCAGCTCCGTCATCGTCGAGTTCCAACTCGAGACACCGACCAACGTCGACGACCGCTTCGCGTTCCTCGATCGAATCCGTGAGTTCGGTGGCGCTGTCGATGGTGTTACAGATCGCGAGTACCGACTCGGTCTCGCCGGTCTCGTTGAGGATCGTCCGGCCAGCGGTCTCGTAGTCTACTGTTGCGTCAGTGTCGTCGAACGCGAGTACAGAATCATGAATGTCGTACTCGACTCGTTCGAAGTGATCGAAGTATCTATCCACGTCGTTGACCAGTTCGAACGCGTCGTCGAACAGGGCTTGAGACGCCGCATCCTCGTCGTTTGTCGCCGGCTGGGTCGCAGTCATAGCGATGATCGTCGCGTTGTACTCTTCTGTGAGGATCGTCGTGATTCGGCGGACGAGCTTCCACCACTCCATTGGCAATGCCTGGGGCTCGTCCAGCACGATCACGGAATCGTACAGCGCCGGCAGTTTCATCGACTGGGTGTTACTCGGGCCAACGAGGCTCTCGAAGAGTTGGACGAACGTCGTGAGCGTCATCCCGGAGCGCCAGCTCTCGGCGACCATCTCCGCGAGTCGGGCATGCTCGTCGGGATCGTCATCTGGATCACCGAGTTTCGTCACCGTCTCGGCCAGATGGTGGTGGATCGTCAACAGGTCGTCTCGAGCGTCGGTATCGAACACGTCCGTGAGTTCGTCGGCGACCTGATCGATGACGGAGGTAAAAGGCAATGCGTAGACGACCCGTTCACTCTCGTTTCGGAGTGCGAGAGCAGCATTGAGACCGGTCAGCGTCTTGCCCATCCCGGTTGGTAGTGTCAGCGTTGCGATCGACGTATCCGAGTCGCGGAACTGCTCGACACCGTCGAGTACGTCGTCTCTCGCCTCGTCACGGAGCGTATCGAGAGCGTCCTCCTGACTGTCTCCGTCGGTATCTCCTCCTAGGTCGGCGATGTACTCCGAGAGCGTACGAGTATCCGGCTCGGATGCGTCGAGATCACCGTCCTCGACACCGGCAGCCACCGTTTTGTCGGCGAGAATCAGCCCACTCCAAAGCTGGAGGAGCAGTTCGTAGAACTCGTCGGAAGGTGCCGAGCGGTCGCTGCCGAAACCGAACATGGAGACGTGATCGTAGACGGTATCGAACAGGGAGTCGTCCGCATCGTTGATCTTCTCGGCGAACTCCTCCCACGACCCGTTACCGTCGGTAGCGTCAGAGACGAACGATCGCGCGAACGTCCGGCGACGGTCATTGACATTCTCGACCTGTTCGATCACGACTCGTTGGCGCTCGTTGCTCGCCTCGCTCTTGTTGTCGAAGCGCGAAACTCCTTCGACGTATTCCTCCGTATCGGGGAGACGACCGTGGTGTTTCGCGAGAGCGACGAAGGCCGCGAGACAGTCCTCGCTGTCGTAGCCCAACCGATCGAGGACGTAGTACCCGAGATAGGCCCCGAACAGGGAGTGGTTCGTCCGCTTGCTGGTGTCTCGCTCATCAACCACGTACTCCTGGAACCACGTCGTCGCCTTCCCGAAGTCGTGACATCGTGCCACTATGGCCACCATCTCGGTGAGCGGGTCGTCGCCGATCGTCGTTGCATCTGTGGAGACGACGGACTCGGCCCGCTCGGCCACCTCGTTTAGGTGATCGAGGAGCAAGGTCGCCTCGTCACCGTCCTCGGCGGGATGAGAAATCGGCGTATCCACCATCAGGTGAACACCACGGTCCGATCATCCACTGAGTACGTCGCCACGTCAGTGAATGTGAGCGAGCCACCGTCCGGGTTGTAGGCGTAGGAGACGAACGCGCTGGTCGTCCGACCACCGTCGTCGCGTTCCATGAACGCGGGCGTCTGCTCGATCTGGTAGCGTGTCTCCGGATCGGGAACGATCGAGTCGACGGCTTCGGGGACGGTCGAGTCGATAGCTACCGTGTCACCGTCGGGTCCCTGCTCGATCGGGAACTCACCGTGGTAATCGACTGTCGCCAGGTACTCAGAGAGACCGAGGCTTGGAACGTAGTACGATTCACCCGATTCGAGCAGTGAGCGGAGTTGGTCGTACCGCTCGTCGTTGTCGAGCCACACGTCGATCCGATAGGCAGGATCGACGAGGACCTCGTAGTTGTGCTGCTGTCGGGGCTTGGACGGATCGGGAAGCTTGATGGAAAGTTTTCCGCGAGGGTTTAGCGACGCCATGTGTTCGTCGGCGGTCGAGAGCGTGTTCATCGGTAGCTTCATCGTCCGCAGTTCGCTCGTTGGTTCGATTGCAACTAGCGACTCACCCGGGGCGAAAAGGTCGTAGTAGCCGTCGCGTTCGATGCCCAGCATCGCCGCGATCAAGCCGGCGACAGTGGTCCGCGGGATGACGCGGTACGTCTGTTTCACAATGTTACCCTCGATACGCCGGAAGTGTCCCCAGGGTCCGCTGACCGTGAACGACAGGCACGTCTCAGCGCCATCGGGGAGTTCCGATCCGGCCGGTGCGTGCTCGGTCACAGGTCACTCCTCCGGCGCGGTCGCTTTCGCATCTTCGTACACATCAATCACCCGGACGGATTCACTACCGACCACCGATTCGAGGGCGTCGTAGAGGAACTCGTGGCCGCCCGTCTTACCGTCGACGGAGACTTCGAGGACATCGCTGGCGACGACGTGGACGGTGTCGATCCGATCGGACGCACCGTCGAGGCGCTCGAGCAGTGCCGACATGTCGACACAGATGTCGCGGACATTTCGGAGTTCCTCGATGGGATCGGATTCCTCACTGTCGAGCTTGAGGTCCTGATCGAGCCCGCCGAGATGGAAGCTCTCGTCGGCGTACTCGACTCTGAGGTAGAGCCGGGGCTCCTGTCCGACCTTGCTCCGACTGATCGTCTGATTCTTCAGCGCACGCCAGCACAGCGTGTCCAGCCGCCGCACGTCCCGATCCGACAGGAGCGTGTCTTCGGCCCCGTGTTCGTCGACGAGTCCGTGGAACCCGATGAAGGCGTACTGGATCCGGTGGTCGTCGAGGTCGAACCCGCCCTGTGCCTTGTCGTCGCCGGTCGCGATGACGCTGGTGAGGCTGTTGTACTCCTCGTTCTCCATGACTCGGTGGAGCGACTTGCCGGGTGAGAACTGAACGGGACCAGTGAAGTGATCCGGAAGGTGGTCGACTTTCTCGTCATCCATGTCGACGCTCATCGTCGCGCCGAAGTAGCGGATGTCGGCGCTGTTTTCGAGGAACTGACTGAAGACGGCGTTCTCGATGTCATCCTCGTCGACATCGTCGAGGTCGAGGTCTTTGAGCCGGGCCTTGAGGAGATCCTCGCGAGTCGCCTGATCGCCGTCTTCCTTGACGTTGCGGATGTAGACGCCGTGGCCGTCGTCCTGTAGCTGATCCCGTAGGTAGCGCTTGAGGCGAACGTCGGTGACGATTGCTTGATCCGTATGGGGGTCGATCCGCGGTCGGTTCGCACCGCTGAGGGGGTTGCCGTTGGGGTTCGCGTCGACTGCGTCGTACGCGAAGACGATCTCGGATCTGTTCGAGACAGTGGGGTAGTGTTCACTCATTGGTATCGGGGGATTCGTCGGTGGTTTCGTCGTCGGTCGTTGCGTCGTCCTTGTTCGTCGATCGGTCGTTCATGCCGTAGGTCAGGCCGAGGGCGTAGTAGAAGCGCAGATCGTCGGTGCTGATCTCCCAGCCCGACGGATCGTTTCCGGCCATGGTTTCGACGATGGCGTTCGTGACTTCTTTATACATCGTCGAGTTGATGTTCGATCCTTTCTTGGCCATCTCCCGGGAGTAGACGACGTCTTTGTCGATTACCTCCTGGGTGATACGCTTGACCTTGGTTTTGGTCATCGACTTGATCGGATACTGGTCGATGACGGTCGTCGACCGGTCGTGGTAGCCCTGCTGGTAGGTGCCGACTTGGCCGACGAGCGTACCGAGCAGGAACGCACCCTTCCGTTCGGGGTCGTCCAGACCGTCCGTCTGTTCGATGAACGATTCGAGCTTCTCGGTGCGATCGAGGGCGGCCGTGCCGCCGTCGGTTCGCGCGTGTTCTGGTTCCATGGTGTCGTAATCGGGACCGTCGATCAGTGTCGATTCGGTATCGCCGGCGTCCGTCGTCACGAGATCGGCGTTTTCGAGCGCGCACAACTGTGCGAACTGGGAGGCGATCAGGAGTTCCGGCACGTCGTCACCGTCCCGATCGAGCAGTCGCTCGACGTAGGCGCTGACAAGCTGGGTCCGTGGTACGGGGTCGCCGGCAAGTATCGAGACGTGGACATCGATTCGCTCGTCGTCGACCGTCGCATCGGTGTCCTCGTCGGTGAAGGGGAACGTCCGGTAGAGATAGGCTCCCGATCCGATCATCTCTCGGAAATCCTGATACGTGGTGAGCGACCACTCCTCGTGGGAGGGCATCGGTGGTGTTCGATTTCTGTTCCTGTCGTCGTTCTCGTCGAAGACCCAACTTCCCGTGATCTGTTCGTGTCGCTCCCCGACTTCGGTGGGGTAGTGGATCCGCCCGTTCAGCGTCTCACCGTACACGTCGAAGCGGGACATCTGGTGTTTCATGACCGCTGCGACGTAAAATCGCAGTCGGCCCTCGGAATTCGCTTCGTGATCACCCAACTCGTCGTAGAGCGTCTGGACCGGGCCCATGTCGTCGGCCTGTGTGACGCTGTGAAGCGCCGCATACAGGTTGTAGGCCTCCGCAGGCGTCGGCCGACCGAGGAAGTACGGGAGGTAATACACATCGGCGTTAAACGTCCGGTAGGAACAGGCGTCGACGAACTCCTCGGCGTTCATCAGCGTGACTGCCCCGTCTTCGGAGATAGGGTGGCTCCGCCACGCTTCGTCCGGATCTAATCCCGGGAACTTCTCCATCTGCTTGCCGAGGAAGTAGTTGAGAGGGTCCTCCGCAGTGCCGACGGTTCGGGTGCGCTCACCGCTGATCAGATCGGTGGCCTGACCAGCGGAGTTCGTCGCCTGTCCCTTCGAGACCAGTTTCGAGAGCTTTCGTGCACGCATCGCTTCGTTGAACACTGGTACGTCGCCGGGCCACTCGTAGTCCACACTCGCTTCTCGTCGGACCTGTACGGTTAGGAGTGCCGTAGTCGAACCGCCGAGTTCGGCCTTGACTGCGGACCGGATTCGATCGAGGTTCGATTCCTCTTCGCCGACGGTTGCCAGCCCGCGAATGACCTCTCCATCCGGATGTTCGTCGGCAACATCCTGGACGACATCGTCAGTCGCCCACTTGGTCAGGCGCTCGCAGGCGTAGCGGGCCAACTTCTCAGGATCGCTGTTGCGTCCCGAGCGGTGGGTAACGCTGTGATCAATCCCGCGCGCGGCGTTATACTTACAGTGGGCGACTTTCTGAATGAGATCGTCGGCGTACTGGGTAATCTTGACGGGCTCATCTGCGTCGAGTGCGGGTCGGTCGCCGGAGAGATCGACTCGGACGACGATCAGGCTCTCTTCCGCGCCGATCAGGTCGTTAGCCTGGTCGGGGGTCAGATACGCCGCGTAGTCGCCGCCACCGGCCGTCGCCAGCGTGTACAGGCGACCGTAGAGGTGCTGGATACCTCGGAGCGACGAGATCGGTCGCTCCGGGAGTTCGTCTTCCAGTCGCTCGGGTGGGTACTCGTCGTAGAACTCGTTAGGATCAAGCATCGACGCGTTCCCTCCGGCCCGATCGCTGGTCCTCTTTCTCGGTGATGTTGACGAACCCGAACCCGAGCGAATTCCGTTCGCCGATGCCGGTGTCGAGTGCGAGATTCAGGTGGCGTCGGTGGTGGTCATCGCGGACGGTGTAGTCGAACCGCCATTTGCTCAATACCCACGTCTCACGTTGGCCCTGTGTCACGGTCACCGGGATCGAGAACGTTTTGATCAGGTCCGCGCCATCGAACAGATCGCCGTCGGTCTTGGACGGTCCGGGCAAGTAATCGGGACAAAACAGGTCGTGTTTCTTGTCGAGATTGTTTTCGATCTGGTTGCGGAACGGCTCCATCGTGTGTTCGGGTCGCCAGAACTCCGCCTCGTCGTGGTCGGTGTCGATGCCGTACTCCTCGAAACGCCACGGCGGGATCCGAACCAGCACGCCCGTCCCCGTCTCGATTGTGCCTGACGTACCCGGTTCGCCTACGTCAGTTGCCAGCCCGTTGACCGAATCGACGTGGAAGGGCATCTCGCCGATATTTAACTCCCGGTCGTCTTTGAGATCGGCAGCGACGTTGGCGAGCAGTTCCTCGTGTGGTGACGCCACGAGTAACGTTCGCTGGTCGCCCTCTCTCATGTCTCCCGGCGGGAACGGATTGCTGTACGTGAATCCCTTCGGACGATCCTCATCGTGTATTTCGTCGTATTCAGTCCCGTCAAGCGCGTTCCAGATCCGGCCCCGAAGCTTGTGATGATACGTGTTGTCGTAGGCTGTGTCCGCGCGCGCTTGCAGGTGTGCTATCACTCGCATTCGTGTATCTCCCTATTCCGTGTCATTATGTCATTGTGATACGCTTACTAATTACATCATCATAAATGTGATTGTAGCAGAATGAAGTGAAAACCAAAAAGATCCGTTTGAAACTAGCTTCAGTCACACTAGGGAAAACTCGGAGCGGGACTGAACCACTGATTCGACTCTCTTGAAACCCTATTGGTTAGACACTATTTGGGGTGAAGCAGGCGCTAGTGGGTTGCGAATCTAACGCTGACACTTCCATCAGTTATCGATGATGTTGGTAGAGCCATGCTGAATACATAGCGCATATTGTGCACCAATAGATTCGAGGGGGTTGGGGGTAGTTAGTATGACTCCACGAAGTTCACAAATAGTTTCATAAGCATACCACTCTCCGAATGATGTATGGAGTCCACAGGAGACGAGAACCTAGATGAGTTCCTTGATCAAGTACGAACCAAAGGCGTTGAACCTGTTTCTATAGACCCATACGCTGGAGATCATGGCATCTTTGGTGTGGAGACGGAGCTTACTATTAACGGTGAGAACTTCACTGGTGAAGTAGATTATGAGGTAGGTGATAATGGCATTAAGTGGTATTTCCTTGAGGTCTATCTTGATGAGGATGATGAACGCAAGCCTGTGCTTGATGAATCGAGTGCGGACGAGATCGACCACCTTCTATTCGAGTACAAACCAACGGAAGAGGAGATACAAGACACCTTAGAGGTTCTGAGGGAAGCCTACAAGGAAGCATATAATTGATTTGGGTTTAGGGGTTTTCTGCGAGGTCTTGAGAGGCGGATTGGGTTTTGGGTCGGTATTTCTCGTTGTCTTCTCGTAGACCGTCTTCTAATATGCCGACATAATTGGCGGTCTGTTCAACTCCTCCTCGAATTAGTAGATTGCTCGTTTAGCAGCAGATCTCCAATAGACCGAGTCTAAGTTGTAGGTGTCTCCTCTTTACGTCGTGAATACAACGAGTGGAAAGTTTAGCGCAAATAAATTTGACCTCACGAATTGGTTTGCTGGATAAACGCTCTGTATTCAGCACGCAATTTCTGATAGATTCCAGATAAAGAGATAGTCGCTCCGCTACCTACTTCGCCTGTACTTACCGATCGCTCTCTAATGTATCACCGGTTAAGGCTCTCAACAGAGCCACTGATTCTATAATAGTATTCGTCCCATGTCGTCCATGGCTCTGATCGCGTGGACGAGCTGGCGGTCGTCGGCTCGCTCGCGTTCGGTCACTGCGGTCCGAGTCGCCTCGGTCGTCGCCTCGCGGAGGGCGTCGTAGTACTCGTCGGTATCGCTCGCGAACCCGTCCTCGAGCGCGAGACGCGGCCAGTTGCGGGGCTCGTCGGCGCTTCCCTCGCGGACCGCGGTCGCCGTCGCGTCGTGATCGTCGCGGTCCCCGGCCGCGAACCACCCGTCCGTATCACTCATGGCGAGTCGTTCCGGGCGCGGGCGATTAAAGCCCCCGTTCGCGGCCGCGCCGATCGGAACCGGAAAAGGAGGGGATTAGACGCCGAACGTCGCTCGCAGCATGTCGCGGGTCCCGGGCCCGAGACCGACGGCGACGACGGTGATCATGAGCAAGACGGCGTAGCGCGGGCTGTCCTCGAAGACCGTCTCGTCGAAGATCCAGATGACGAAGACGGCGGCGGCGAGTTTCACCAGCAGGAACGGCCACGCGGAGCCGGTCGCCGACACCACGCCCGCGGGCAACACGTCCGCGGTCGTGTTGGCGATCGCCCGGTTGATCGGGTGTTTCGGGACGAGGTTGGCCGGGAGCCCGAGCGTCGTCGCCCAGTCGAGGCCGATCACGTTCGCGACCCCGTCGACCGCGTGAGCCCAGATGACCACGATCCCCATGTTCCGGGTGCCGCGGTTCAGTTCCGGCGCGTACCGCTTGAGGCCGACCCAGGTGATCGCCGTCGCGACGGTCGCCCCGACGAGGACGACCAGCGGGATCAACGGATAGAACTCCGAATACGGCTCCGTCGCCGCCGTGTAGGCGAGGTGCGCGATCGTGACCGTCAGCACGGCGGTCCCGATGCCGGCCAGGGGATACTCGTAGCCCGAGACGTAGTCGTTGCGCTCGAGCCAGACCGAGGTCACGACCGCAAAGAGCGCGATGAAGAAGACGGTGAAGTAGATCAGCGGGCTGATGATAAAGCCCGACCACGGCAGCTGAATGGCCATCTCGCCGGAGTACTCGTAGGCGGCGGCGTTGGCGTCCTCGACGACCCGCAGGGCCCCGCCAAAGAGCATGAACGGGAACAGGGCGAAAAAGCCCGCACGGTAGCGCTCGATCTCGAGCCGGCGCACGAGGAAGATGATCCCGATCAGCAACAGGACCAGCGTGGGGATGTAGCCGGCGTAGGAGACGAACGTGTAGCCGGGTTCGGCCGTCGGTCCGGCGTCGGCGGCGGCCTCGTTACAGGGAACCTGTTCGCCGCCGGCCCAGGCGACGCAGTTCCAGCTGTGTGCGTCGGCGACGACGGGCCCCCAGAAGTACTGCCAAATAAACTCGACGTACACCCGCTGGGGGAAGACCACTGCCCCGAGGGCGACGACGGCCACGAGCGTGGCGACGGTCGCGGCCCAGACGCGCTCGGCCCCGAACCGGTCGATGAAGTCGTCCATACCGGAACCCGTAGTGGGGGGCGCTTACCGTTTCCGATTTCAGCCAGCCAGACACTTCGGCTCGCCCGTCGACCGGCGCCGTGGGACGGACCGTCTCAGTCGCCGATCTCTCGGGCTGCCGCGAGGACGGCGTCGTGAATCTCGCCGTTCGAGGCGATCAGTCCCTCGCTGTCGTGTCGCCAGCGATCGCCCGCGAGGTCGGTGACGACGCCGCCGGCCTCGCGAACCATGCCGACGCCGGCGACGGTGTCCCAGGGGTTGGCCCGCACGTTGGTCAGCGTTCCCTCGAGCGCGCCCGAGGCGACCATCGCCAGCTCGAGCTGGGCGCAGCCGTACCGGCGCATGTCGTCGAACCGCCGGACGATCGCCCGGGTGGCGGCGGCGTACTCGTCGCGCCGGTCGCGGCCCCACCAGAACGTCGGGCAGACGGTGGCGGCCGCAGGATCGCTGCAGTCGCTGACCGACAGGGGGTTGTCGTTGCGATATGCGCCGCTAGGGCCGACTCGGTAGACGTCCCCGAGCGCGGGGCAATCGAACGCGGCGGCGACCGGTTCGCCGTCGATCACGGCCGCGACGGCGGTGCCGAACGCCCGGGACTCGGCGACGTAGTTGTTCGTCCCGTCGATGGGGTCGACGATCCAGGCCGGCCCCGATTCGGGGACCCGCTTCAACGCGTCTTCCTCCTCGCCGACGACGGGATCGTCCGGGAACGACTCGCGGATCGTCTCGATGACCCGCTCCTGTGCGTCCCGGTCGACCTGCGTGACGACGTCGGTCTCGCGGTCTTTCGACTCGATCTCGAGGTCGGTCCGGAACGAGTCGGCCGCGACGGCGGCTCCAGCCGCGGCTGCGCGAACCGCGACGGTCTCGCGGCGGGATTGACCTTCGCTCATGTCCGTTCTCGGTGACCGGGTCGGAAAAGTGGTCGTGATCTCCCCTGACCGGGGCCACGCGACGGCCTTGCCCTCGTGGCGGTCGGGTCACTCTCCGACTGCGCCCCGTGCCGTCGCTCGGAAGAGGGGAACTCGCTGCTCGTTCGTGAGACCGCCGGGAGCGACCCTCGAGTGGACACCGCTCGCTGTCCGTTCGACGGTCGGCAGAAGTTTGCGAGGGCAAGACGCTCCGTCTTGCCGCGCACTATGGTGAGTGCGAGGGGAGGGGATCGAACAACCTCCGAGAACCTGCGCGATGCGCAGAACCTCGGCGTCGTTCGATCCGCTCCCGTTGCATCTCGTTCGGCGCGTGTGCGCCTCACTGCGATGCGAGGGGAGGGGATCGAACCCACGAACTCCTACGAGAGCGGATCTTGAGTCCGCCGCCGTTGACCGCTTGGCTACCCTCGCACGCGTTTCCTACTGAGGCTGCCCCGGGGTTAAATCGTCCGATTCGAGTCGGGGCGGCCCGAAAACGGATCGTTTCCGGACCGCCGCCGTCGGACCCGAGGACGGCCCGACTCAGGCGGCCCGCGTCTCGAGGTCGGCCTCGGTGTAGCGCCGGTCGCAGTTCGGACACTGGTAGTCGCCCTCGATGTGGGCGTAGAGACGTTCCCCGCAGTGCCGGCAGCGGCCGTACGGATGCTCCATATCGCGATGTAAGGGCTCACATCCGAATAAAGGCGGTGCTTACACGCACGCCGTTTGAAGTGACCGACGGAGGTTTCCGGCGCTCGGCCGTTCGTTCGGGTATGGACGACCATACCCGGGATCCGACGGTCGGCCCGCCCACTGGAACCCCGACCGGGTGGGATCCCGAGGCCGGCCGCTGGGAACACGCGACGCTCCGCCGGGCGACGGTCCACGGCGTCGCGTGCTACAACGCGGGCGCGTACCACGAGTCACACGACTGCTTCGAAGCGGAATGGTACAATTACGGCCGCGGCTCCACCGAGAGCGCCTTCTGTCACGGGCTCGTGCAGGTCGCAGCCGGGGCCTACAAGCACTTCGATTTCGGGAACGACGACGGGATGCGGAGCCTGTTCGAGACCGCGCTGCAGTACCTCCAGGGAGTCCCGAACGACTACTACGGCGTCGACCTCCTCGCCGTCCGGACGACGCTGACCGACGCCCTCGAGGACCCCGCAGTCCTCGACGGCTGGCGAATCGACGTCGACGGGGAGTTCCCGATCGCCACCGACGCCGACTTCGCGTACGCCGCGGGACTCGAGGAGTAGCGGCGATCCGACGGTCGTGCCCCGATGTCCCGCATCTCCGCGTCCCGAACTAACATGTATCACGGCCCGTATGGTTCTCTCGGTATGTCATCCGAGACGGACCTCACGCGACTCCCCGCGACCACCCTCGCGGCCCGCATCCGAAACGGCGACGTCACGGCGACCGAGGCGGTCGAAGCCCACCTCGAGCGAATCGACGAGCGCGACGACGAGATCAACGCCTTCGTCACGGTCTGTGCGGACGAGGCGCGCGAGGCGGCCGCGGAGGCCGACGCCGCGCTCGAGAACGATGCGGACGTAGGTCCGCTCCACGGCGTCCCGCTCGCGCTGAAGGACCTCGGGTCGCTGAAAGCCGGCGTCCGCCACACCTACGGCTCGGCGCTGTTCGCCGATCACGTCGCCGACCGGACCTCGGCGATCGTCGAGCGACTCGAGGACGCCGGCGCGATCGTGATCGGGAAGACGAACACGCCGGAGCTGGGCCACAAGGGGACGACCGACAACGAGGTGGTCGGGGCGACCGCGTCGCCGATCGACACCGACCTGAACGCCGGCGGCTCCTCCGGCGGCTCGGCGGCGGCGCTGGCGTCCGGGATGGCCCCGATCGCGACGGGCAGCGACGCGGGCGGGTCGCTTCGCATTCCGGCGGCGGCCTGCGGCGTCTACGGGTTCAAACCGACGTTCGGGCTGGTACCCGACGACGGCCGCCCGAGCGCGTTCGGGCGCGAACTCCAGCACACGACGAAGGGGCCGATGACCCGAACCGTCGCCGACGCCGCTCTGTTACTGTCGCTGCTGGCCGGTCCGCATCCCGACGATCCCAACAGCGTCCCCGTCGAAATCGACTATCAAGGGGCCGTCGAGCGATCGATCGACGACTACCGGATCGCCTACAGTCCCGACCTCGATGTCTTTCCCGTCGCCGACGAGGTGCGTGCGGTCGTCGACGACGCGGTGACCGCCTTCGCGGACGCGGGCGCGACCGTCGACGAGATCGGCGTCGATCACGGCTACTCGATGGCCGAACTGAGCGAGGCCGCGATGCCGGCCTACACGACTTCCGTCCTCGAGAGCGCGACGGTCATGGAGGAGGCCCACGGCGTCGACTTTCGGGCTCAGTCCGAGGACGTCTCGGACAGCCTGCTCGCGATGTTGCACGTCGCCGACGACCACGGGCCCGCTGACGTCGCCCGGTCGGGGATCGTCAGAACGGGTATATACGACGCCGTGCAGGACGTGCTGGCCGACTACGATTTGCTCGTGACGCCGACGCTATCGCAGGCCGACGTTTCCCTCCACGCCGATCTCGAGGCCGAGGCCTGGGAGTGGCCCATGACCTGGCCGTTCAACTGGACCGGCCACCCAGTCGCTTCCGCCCCCGCCGGCCTGACCGACGGCGGCGGTCCCGTCGGCCTGCAACTGGTCGGTGGCCGATTCGCCGACGACGACGTTCTCGCGGCGAGCGCGGCCCTCGAGCGCGAGCGGCCGTGGGACGAGCTCTACGAATAGTGTCGGTAGTCGTTGCCGGCGGCCTCAGGTCGGTTCGAACTGCTGTGCCGTCGGGAGCGCCCAGCCGTACGTGACCGCGGCCAGCCGCGTGCCGACCGTGATCGCGGCGCAGGCGGCCGCGGCGGTGGTCCCCGACGCGCCGACGGTCGCCGCGATCCAGTAGGTCGTCCCGCCGAGCACGGCGCAGCTCGCGTAGAAGTCCTCGAACAGGATGAACGGCGGGCGGTCCAGCAGGACGTCGGCGATCGCGCCGCCGCCGACGGCGTTGATCGTCGCGACGACGACGACGCCGAAACTCGAGACGCCGGCCCCGGACGCCACGATGGCTCCGGCGGTGGTGAACGCGGCGAGGCCGACGGCGTCCGAGACGAGCGTGACCGGGTGATCGTCCGGCGACTCGAGGGCGATGCTGAGTCCGATCGCCAGGGCGACGCCGAGGAGTCCGAGGCCGATCTCGGCGGGATCGCTCAGTGCGAGCGGGACGCGGTTGACGAGGAGATCGCGCGTCGCGCCGCCGGCGAAGGCCGTGGCGAGGCCGACGACCGCGATCCCGAACAGATCGTACTCCTCGCGGATCGCCTTGCTCGCGCCGACGAGCGCGAACGCGACCAGTCCGATCGCGTTCATCGCGACGAACGGATCGGCGAGTACTGCGGTGGTGACGTCCCGTATCACGAGGAGTTCTCCGACCGGAACGGCCTTGAGCGCTACGCATCGCGCGGGCGGGCGGGCTCGTCGGCGTCGCCCTGACGACCGGCGGCCGACACCCGAATCGCTCTCCGCAACCCAAACCCATTTTCGCTCGCTGCCCCATCGTCCGGACATGGAAGACGCCGACACAGTCGCATCCGAAACGTGTCCGACGACGAACGGCATGCCGATGCTCGGCCTCGGTACCTGGCAGAACGACGATCCCGACCAGTGTGCTGAGAGCGTTCGCACGGCTCTCGAGACGGGGTATCGACACATCGACACCGCACAGGCCTACGACAACGAGGAGGCGGTCGGCGAAGGGATCGCCGCCGCCGACGTCGACCGCGAGGAGGTCTTCCTCGCGACCAAGGTCTGGATCTCGAACCTCGCCCACGACGACGTCCTCGAGACGGCCCGGGCGAGCCTCGACCGGCTCGGCGTCGACTACGTCGACCTGCTGTACGTCCACTGGCCCTCCGGGGAGTACAATCCCGAGGGGTCCCTCTCGGCCCTCTCGGAGCTGTACGACGAGGGTCTGATCGAGAACGTCGGTGTGAGCAACTTCCGCCCCGTGGATCTCGAGGTAGCCGTCGACGTCTGTGACGCGCCGATCCTCGCGAATCAGGTCGAACTCCACCCGCTGTTGCCTCAGGCGGAGATCCGGGAGGCTTGCGAGAACTACGACGTCGAGGTCGTCGGCTACTCGCCGCTGGCCCGCGGGCAGGTGTTCGACCAGCCCGAGATCCAAGACGTCGCCGAGAAACACGGCGTCACCGAGGCGCAGATCAGTCTGGCCTGGGCCCGCGAGAAGGGCGTCACGGCGATCCCGAAGGCGACCAGCGCGGACCACATCGCCGACAACTGGGCCTCGCTAACCGTCGACCTCGACCGGGAGGACATCGACACGATCGACGCCATCGACGAGACGAGCCGCGAGGTCGATCCCGACTTCGCGCCCTGGAACTGATCCGGGCCGCGGTCGCGGGCCGCGTTTTTTCCGCCCGGTATCGACCTGTCGTTCGCGAAGAAAAAGCAGGAAAGTTTACGGTACACCGGCTTTTTGGCTCGCGTATGTCTACCCGCTCACGAAGCGGTGGCGGTGGGTTCGTCGGCGCGGTCAGAGCCGACATACAGCGGTTACACGGAGCCTGGATGGAGATCGTCTTTCCCAGGCAACGCGGCCGCGGCCACTCCGTCATGGGCAAGTGGCAACCCGAAAGCCTTCCCCAGAAGGTGGCCTATCACGGCTGGAGCGCGCTCGGGATCGTCGGCTTGCTCTTCCTCTATCCGCTTACTGTCCTCGGTCTCGCGACCCGCTACTACGCGGCGAAACTCGACTCGACGCGGACCCGCCTGGGTATCGTCGGCGTCACCGGTATCGCCCTGCTCGGCTGGGGTCTCCTGACGATCGCCTGGGGTGCGATGTCGTACATGGAACAGGTCGACATCCCGCTCGAGGCGGTGCTTGCGGTCGCGGCGGCAAGCGGCGTCGCGA
This sequence comes from Natrinema saccharevitans, assembly GCF_001953745.1. Classification (NCBI taxonomy): domain Archaea; kingdom Methanobacteriati; phylum Methanobacteriota; class Halobacteria; order Halobacteriales; family Natrialbaceae; genus Natrinema; species Natrinema saccharevitans. The sequence continues at coordinate 1,598,968 of NZ_LWLN01000001.1, read as the reverse complement.
CGGTCGCGACCGCGCTCGCGGCGACCGCCACGAAGGTCGGCGGCCGGGGGACGACGGTCGTCTTCGCCTACCCCTTCGCGATGACCGCGCTGTTCCTGCCGCCGGTCGTCGCCGCCCTGGTCACGCCGTCGCTGCACCCGTACGTCCTCGACCCCAGCTACGAGTTCGCCGCCTGGGCGCTGGACAACGTGTTGGTCGTCGGCGGCCTCAACGAGTTCCTCCGGAGTAACTTCACGCTCGAGGGGGCGGCCTACGCGGGGATGTGGCTCGGCCTCTCGTTCCCGCTGGGCTGGTTCTTCGGGGTCGTCGTCGCGCTGGCGAACCTCGTTCGCCCGTCGCAGTAGCGACCGTTCGTTTTCTCGCCACCCGACGTGAACGGACTGCCGATTCCCGATACCATTAGGTGCCCCCCTCCTAAGGCTCGCACATGGAGTTCGATCTTCCAAAGACCGCAGTCGCGTTTCTCGTCGTGATCGGGATCGGTATCGGGGGCATGTTCGCTACGCCGATGGGAACGGACACGGTATTGATGATGGTTGCGCCGTCGATGATTGTATTTGGATTAATAATGACTCTTTTGGGCATCAAACACGGCGAGTACCGCGCCACCAACTAGTATACCCTTCTGCATATAGTTGCGTAACAATTTAATTCGGAGTGGTGGATACAATATTTTATTCCGGGGGCAGGGAAGATGGCCCAAACATCATTATAGGCACATATAATAATTAAGAAAAATATAATACCAAAAATGTGTTTATCATATATATGGTTGAAAACAATCCAACCAAGAGGAGAAAAGTAGTGAAGTCGCTTTGCGGTCTTACGGCTGTTGGGCTTCCCGGTGTGGCGTCCGCCAGTGATACTGACGATCAAGGCGAAGAAGCCAAAGAGGAACGGCCCACAGGGACAGGAAGTATTTCTCTCGAATTAAGTCCAGAAAACATGAAATCTCCCGATGAAATGACCAAAGTTGCTCTTGAAGCTACCGACGATACAAACATTTCTCCCACAGCTGTCGCTCCAGGAACTATTAGTGGGAAATCACTACAGGTGCGTCCGACGCAAGAAGCAGCAGATGGTGTGAATAATCTGGATCCTGTCGGTGGTGCAGATTATGATTATTCAATCACTAATGCGCTGGGAGTTGATTACGCTAAGGTGGAAAATACTGCAATGTTGTATAAGTCTCAAGAACGGGATAATGACGGCTATTATCACTATATGATGTGGCTTTGGTCAAAAGCTGAGGCGCAAGAAATCTGGGCCTATACTTCCTTTACAAACAGAGTTAATGTGAAAAAAGATAGCGTGTATTTATCGAATTGGGCGCCGACTAGGACAATAGATAAAAATAACCGTCCCGTTTCTATCGGACTTGAAGTCGGACTTGAAGGCGGACCGACCATTAGTATCAGTGGATCTACCGAGATCCAAGATGGCGAATTCTCTACTAGTGAAATTGATACTGGTCAGTCAGGAAGACATAAAATCAAATTCGATGGAAAAGGGAGTGTATCTAGCACTAATGCAATCAATGGAGTCACCCATTTCCGAAGTCAGAACGATTATGATTTATATCAGGATGAGCTGCCAGCTGGACACTTTAGCGTTTATGCAGAAGGTGAAACATAGTGTTCATATAATCAAAACCGAAAAAGTATAAGTCTAATTATGCATTTGGCGGTGTAATTTGAAGGGTGTCAAGCCGGCCGTACCACCCTACATATAACCCAGATCGCGCAGTCGCTCCATCAGGTCCTCCTTGTCCTGGGCGCGGCCGGCGCGTTCGGTCGTCCCCTCGAGATCCTGAAGCCAGGCGGGGTCCTCGTCGCTCTTTTCCGTGCTGACCTCGCTGCCCAGCGAGCGGAAGCCGGCGAAGTACTTCGGCGAGATCGGAACGTCGTCCTGGGTGACACCCTCGGGGAGGTCGTCATCGGCCTCCGGGACGTAGCCCTCTTCCGGGAACTCGTCGACGGTGTCCGGCACGACGAAGTTCCAGAAGGCCTCCCAGACGGCGGCCTCGTCGAACTGCAGGATGGGCTGGATGCGGTCGTGGGGCGGGTAGATGTCGGGGTCGTGTCGCGGCGAGAAGAACGTCTCGTCGGCGCGGGCCTCCTGTTCGTCCCAGCGGACGCCGGAGATGACGCCGTCGATGTCGTACTCCTCCAGGGCGTCGTTGAGCGCGACCGTCTTCAGCAGGTGGTTGCCGACGTAGGTGTCCAGCAGGAACGGGAAAGTGTCCTCCTCGTACTCGAGGATCTCCCGGACGTGATGTTGGTTGTGCTCGGAGAGTTCGGAGATCTCGATGTCGTCGCCGGGCTCGAGACCGTGTTCGTCGACGTACTCGCCGACGTCTTCGTTGCGCGCGTAAATGACCTCGAGGTCCCACTCGTCGGCCCAGTGGTCGACGAAGTCGTGGATCCCCTCGAAGTGCTGGTAGTGGTCGATAAAGACCGCGGGCGGTACCTCGAGGTCGAAGCGGTCGGCGACCTCCTTGATGAAGTACAGCGTCAGCGTCGAGTCCTTGCCGCCGGTCCACATCACGGCCGGGTTCTCGTAGGCCTCGAGCCCCTCGCGGGTGACCTCGATGGCCTTCTCGATCTTGTCCTGAATGTGCTGGTAGTCTTCGGGGTCTTCGCCGTTGCCGTCGTCGTAATCGACGTCGACGTAGTCGGGGAAGTTCTCGGTCATCTCGTGTAATTAGATGTAATTAGGAACTGTAAATCCTTTGGGTCGTCGGAAACGCCTGTCGCTACTCCGGATCGGGAACGGACGGCGGGGCCACCGCAATCGACTCGAGTGGGGACGACCGTCGGGTACCCGTGGCATTCGTCGCGACGGCGAGCGACCGGCGAGACCGGCGAAGTCACCGATTCCGGCAACGCTTTCCGCACCGGGCGGCCCGGCGGAGCGACCGCGAATATTTCCACTCGCGAAAGCTTCTTGATACCAGTTCTCTCACGTTGGAATGTGGATAGATAGCACAGGACAGTAGCCGGCGGCTGGGTGGGTCGGTCGGCCACCGAGCCGAGATCGCGACTCCCTACACGTGTCAGCACACGAATTACCGCCGATACGACGGAGCATCGAGGTCGAGTACTGGGTCGTCGACGACCGGGGCCGACTCGTCGAACCGGGCGATCTCGTCGAGGCGTCGCCGGGTGCCGAACGGGAGTTCGTCGAACCGTTACTCGAGATCAAGACGACTCCCTGCGAGTCGACCGCCGAGTTGCGCGCGGAACTGTACGAGCGACTCGGGGCCGTCCTCCAGCGGGCGGACGAACGCGGGCTGGGGCTGGTCCCGCTCGCGACGCCGATCGATCACGGCGAGATTGCGGATCGGCCGAGCGACAGGACCCGCGTCCAGGCACAGGTCATCGGATCGGACTTCGAGTACGTCCGCCACTGCGCGGGGACGCACGTTCACGTCGAGCAACAGCCGGGACGGGCGGTCGATCAGTTGAATACGTTCATCGCGCTCGATCCGGCGCTGGCGCTGGTCAACTCCGCGCCGTACTTCCGCGGCCGGTATCTGGCGACGGGCGCGCGTTCGAAGCTCTACCGCTGGATGGCCTACGACGATGTCCCCCATCAGGGACGGCTCTGGCCCTACGTCGACGATACCGAAGAGTGGACGCGCCGCCTCGAGCGCCGATACGAGGACTTCGTGACGGCCGCCGTCGACGCGGGGATCGATCGGGCCACGATCCGGGCGCAGTTCGATCCCGAAAGCGCCGTCTGGACGCCGGTCCAGCTCCGGGAGTCGTTCGAAACCGTGGAGTGGCGCTCGCCCGACACCGCCCTTCCGAGCCAGGTCGTCCGACTGGCGGATCGACTGGCCGACACCGTCGCCCGCCTCCGCGAGAGGGAGGTCCGGATCGAGGGCGAGGCGGGTCGCGTGACCGACGACGAGATTGTCATCCCGACGTTCGACGCCGTCATCGAGTACGTCAACGCCGCGATCCGGGACGGACTGGCCGCGGACGCGGTTCGGTCCTACCTCGAGCGAATGGGGTTCGACGTCGCGACCTACGAGCCGATCGCCCACGACATCGGCGGCCGCGGCCCGGTCGACCGCAAGGCGGCGCGCCGACTCCGACTCGAGTACGCCGAGCGGCTCGAAACCGACGTTCGGCGGGCCGGACGGATACCCGGTGACTGAATCCGGCGATACCAGAGCGCGCTTCGCCTCGGTGACCGATCCGACCGGTCGGGCGAACGTATTACTCGCTGGCCCCGTAACCGATCGGTCACATGACGACGCTCAACGACGAGACGATCATCGTCACCGGTGCGAGCAAGGGACTCGGACGCTCCATGGCGCTTGCCCTCTCCGACCGCGGCGCGAACGTCGTCCTCACGGCCCGCAGCGAGGCCGACCTCGAGGCCGTCGCCGACGAGGCGGCCGACGAGACGCTGGTCGCGCCGGCGGACGTCCGCGAGGCCGACGACGTCGACCGCGTCGTCGACGCCACCCTCGAGCGGTTCGGGCGCGTCGATACGCTGATCAACAACGCCGGCGTCTCCGGGCTCAGCTTCGGCGAGGAGCGCCGCTCGCTCGTGGAGACCGACGAGGAGGAGTGGGACACGATCATGGACGTCAACGTCAAAGGCGTCTCCCTGTTCACGAAGCGGGTCCTCGAGGCGATGCTCGGGGCCAACCAGGACTCGGGCAACGTCGTCAACGTCTCTTCGGGACTGGGCCGGTACGCCATCCCCGACGCCGCGGCCTACATCACCTCGAAGTGGGGGCTCGAGGGCTTTACTCAGGCCGTCGCGCTCGAGGTCGAAGACGAGGGAATCAACGTCAACGCGATCGACCCCGGCGGCCGGGTCAACACGCGCATCTGGGAACACCTGCCCGACGACGAGCGCGAGGAGATCCTTCAGCCCGACGTGATGGACGACGCGGCCGCGCTGCTGGCGGCGCAGGGATCCGACGGCGTCACCGGCGAGTCGATGACCGCCGAGGAGTGGGAGGACAGGCTCGCCTAATAGTCGGCGTCACAGTCGTACGACACGTCCTGAATCGTCGTTTTCTGATGAATGTATATTGGTTCGGAAACGCCGATTCGAAGCGTGACATCACCGGTTCCCTCGGCCGTGGTGGTACCCGAACACGATACCACGACCTCGCCGGTCTCCCCTTCGGGCAAGTTCGTCGGGGCCTCGCTGACCTCGAGGGTATCGTCGGATGCGCCTTCGACGGTGTCGACTTCTATACCGAGGTTTGAATATGCGGTAGCATACCTGTTTTCGAGTCTTGAAACTGTCTGTGGTTGATCGTCTGGAAAACAAATGAAACCCAAAAAACAATCATAATTTGATATTCCTTCGGAATTATACTCCCCTTGGACCGAGAGATATGCCTCGCTCTCTCCGGCGACGTTCACGGAGGCGTCCCGTTCGGCGACGACCTGATCGAACGCGCCGAACTGGACGCTGCCGAGAGCGACGCCGAGAACGATCAGTAGAAGACCGAACGCGGAGATGAGCCGATTCATGTTGAGCCCGGAGTTGCGGCCGTCAGTTCGCGTCCGTGCGTCGTTTCCGACCGATACCGAACGGTTATATATCTATAGTATTAAACTTTGATAGGAGCGCTCGAGAGTGACCACCGAATGAAACGACGCACGGTTCTGGTCGGGTTGGGGGCTCTTACCGCCGGTGGTGGGGTGGCCTTCGGGACCGGTGCGTTCAGCCGAACCGAAGCCGAGCGCGGTGTCACCGTGTCGACCGCAGTCGACGATACTGCACTGTTGCGGCTCGCACCTGGCTCCGGGGACGACGGCGGGTTCGTCACGGCCGAGAGCGACGGGACGATCACCGTCAAGATCGCCGAGGTCGATAACGGTACGTCCGATCCGGGGCTAGGTGTAAACGACGGCTCCGTGACCGGGTTTCCCAAACTCATCGAAGCGGAGAATCGCTCGGAGCGCGCGATCGAGGTGTCCGCGACGGTTTCGCCGACCGGCGGCGTCGTTCTCTTTCCAGACGGCGGCTTCGACGGTCCCGAAGCGATCGACCGACTCGACGATCCGACGAACTACGTGACGATAGCGCAAGGGGAGTCGGCGGAGTTGGGGCTCGCGCTCGATTCCGGATACGGTACGAGACAGATTCCCGGGACAGTCTCCGACGGCGATTCGGTCGGTCTCGAGATCAGCGCAACCGACGCTGAGAACTAATTTGTTACGTCCGTACGATCAGTCGTTATAGCTGTTGCTCTGGGTCTTCAGCGAGGGAAACGCAACGGTCAGTTCTCCGTTCCGTTCTGGTGGAAGCGCTTTCAGTCCGTGATGAACTCGTTGTCCCGCCAGTTAACGCCGCCCTGTCCCGAGCCGGTGTCGCGGGGCCCCTCGACGACTTCGATGTCCGCGGGGCGGGGTTCGCCGTCGACGATCCGGGTCGCCTCGAGATCGCCGTCGTGTTCCGAGATGGCCGTCAGCGTCCCCTTCTCGGCGGTCTCGGCGATCTCACAGAGAACGAGGAACATCTCGTATTGCAACAGCGAGTTCTGGAGGACCGTCTCTCGGTCGCCCTTGAACGCGGCGAACTCGACGAGTTCGGACTCGATCTCCTCTTCCTCTTCTTCGTCCCAACTGAACGATTTCTGTCGCCGTTCGTCGGGGTCTTCCTCGTAGACCCGATTTTCCGTGACGCTGGCTTTGAGCTGGGCCGTCGGCGTGTACTTGCTGACCGACTGATCCTCGGCGACGGCCTTGAGTATCAGCGTGTTGTTGCGTCGCGTGATCTCGACGTCGTCGATTCCGTCGGGATATCTCGCTTCGTCGATGTGTTCGCGAAGGTCTTCGAGGGGCAGTTCAAGGGTCGAGTGCAACCGATATACGTGTCTGGATTCCTCTGTTGACATTGTGGGAAGGTGTGTCCGGCGATAGTCGTGATATGCTAGTACGAGGGCGTGACTTATATGACCTGCTATTAAATGTGTGAGATATCAGCTCGAGTAGACGATTCGTGTCGGCGGCTCGACCTTACGCGGTCTCGAGCGCCGCCTCGAGTTCGCCCCGTTCCTCGAGTTCCTCTAAGACGTCGGAGCCGCCGACGAACTCGCCGTCGACGAACGTCTGCGGGATCGTCTCCCAGCCGCTTTGTTCCGACAGCGCCTGTCGGAACTCGTCGAGGGAGTCGAGGACGTCGACGGTCTCGAACTCGTCGCGGTGCTGGTCGATCAGACCCAGCGCCTTGCGGGAGTAGCCACACTGGGGCATCAGTTCGGTCCCTTTCATGAAGAGGACGACCTCGTTTTCCTCGAGCGCCTCGGCGACCCGTTCGTCTACTTCGTCCTGATCGAGACCCTGGTTCGGTGGGAACTCCATACCCGTCCGTAGGACGGTAAGGGGGATATGCCTTGCGTCATCGGCACTCACGAACGGTCGGCCGCAGTGGTCTCCAGCAGCCGAACTCGACCGGATCCACTGTCGACGCGGTGAGCCGGGCGACCTAATCGGCCGACGCCGGCGTCTCGAGGACGTCGAGTTTCTCGGCGGCGTAGCCGAAGACGTTCCGGTAGCCGTTCGGAGACATCAAGACGGGATAGAACGACTCGTCGGCGACCTGCTCGTCGCCGTCGGCGGCGGCGAAGGAATCGCCGGCCTCGACCTCGGTGAAGTTCTCGACGAACACCTCGTAGGTGTCTGCCTGTTCCTTGCTGATGACGTCCGTGAGCCGATAGATCGGGAGGTCGCGCCGGACCGTGTCGCCGGGCAACACGCCGACGGCGGCCAGAAACGCCCGCGTCAGCCGATCGGCGTTTTCGGCGGCCGTCTCCGAGCCCTGGAGCCCGCACTCGACCTCGACCGTGTCGATCTCGGCGAAGAGCCGTCCCTCCGCGAAGTTGCTCGTCTCGACCATCGCCGTCACGGGTAGCTGTGGCACGATCTCCTCGGCCGTCTCGCTGACGCCGTTGACGACGGCGAACGGTTCGGCGTGGCTCTGGGTCGAGTGCATCGAGAAGGTCAGACAGCCCTCGAGTTCGTCGACCAGTTCGGTGGCGAGGCGGCCCTCGTGGGTCGTCGCGTCCGGGTCGCCGGGGAACGCACGGTTGAGGTCCTCGTCGACGAATCGAACCCGTCGCTCGAGCGCTTCCTCGTTGGCGACGATGAGCTTGACGGGCCGTTCGACGGTCGGGCGCTCCTCGAGCAGCCGTTCGACGGCCCGGACGCCACAGGGTTCGTCCCCGTGAACGCCCGCGACGACTGCGATCTCCGGCTCCCCCGACCCGAGCTGTGCGACTCTCATCACTAGTTAATTCGGCTGAAGAGTCAAAGGCGATTCGGTCTCTCACCCGGCTACTGTGGTTGCATATCCCACGACCGAGGTGGGGTAATGGATCGGTCGGCGATCGATCCTACTGGTACATTCGCAACGGCTGGGCCTGCGAACTCTCCTCCCGTGCGATCGCCTGCATCTGTTGGGCCAACTGTTCCCGTTTCGCCCGGATCTCCTCGGCGCGATCGACCAGTTCGCTCACGTCGATTTCGATGTCGGCAATCGGAGCGATAGCGTCCTCGAGCAGGACGCTCGCGGCCTCCGGATCGGGAAACTGGTGGTCGCACTCGACGACGAAGCCGAGGCTGTCGTCGTTCTCGTGGGCGGCGCGGTTGAGCAGCGCGCCCGTCGGCCCGGTGATGACGCCGTCCTCCGGCGGGGTCGCCATGTCGGTGTCCTCGAGTCGCTCCCCGGCGTCCCCGGTCGCGATCCCGTAGAGATCCGGCCGCTCGCCGTTCTCGCGCTCCGCCGGGAGGCCGCTGAGATACAGCGGGGTCGCCCCCTGCTCGACGATCCAGCCGGTCAGACACTCCGCGACGCTCTCGACGGCCTTGGCGCTGATCGGCGCGTCGCTTCGGAGCGCGAGCAGATCGCGGTCCTCGTCGACGTAGAGTCGGACCGGCGGTCGGACCGTCCGGTCGCCCTCGCGGTAGACGCCGATCCGCGGCAGTCCCTCGCAGTTGACGCTCGCGTAGTATTCCATCTCGAGTTGCTCGATGAGGTGGTCGGTCGCGATCTTGCCCACGAGGCCGACGCCCGGAAACCCTTCGACGAGCGTGGGGTTCTCGAGAGTCACCGATTCGCCCTGAACGCGGATTCCCGTCATGCTCGGACCGACGCACGTCAACGGCTTAAAATCGGGGGCAGGGTGTGCCGACACCGCCGCCGGATTCGTGTCCGTCGCCCGCGAATTTATGTCGATCGCCGTCCATCGTTCGTCCAACGATGACGACGACCGATCCGGAGTCGGGAAAGACACGGGAGGACCGCGACGCGATCGTCCGTTCCGCAGTCGCGGACGCGATCTTCGACGCCGTCGGCACCCTCTCGCTGCTGGGATTCTCGCTGCTGTTTCTGGCCGTCGGCGTGCGGGGGCTCCTCGTCGACGGATCGACGGCGGTTGCCGTCGCCGCGCTCGCCGCCAGCGTCGCGGTCGCCGGGTCGGCGTTCGAACTAATCCCGCCGTCCCGGCACTGAGACGGCCTTCTATAGGTCATTCCCGGTGCAACGCGACCGCGCTGCGATTGCACCGAGACATCGTTACAGCAAACCGCATGGCCCGGGTTGAGCCGGCCGCTTCGAAACCCACAAACGCCAGTCGCGCGAACCCGCAGTCGATGGAGCCACTCGAGCGGTATCGACCGATCATCGACGACTTCGAGGACTTTCTGGCGGCCTGTCAGCGGCCGCTCGGCAACGCCGTCCGCGTAAACACGATCAAGGCCTCGGTCGACCGGGCCCTCGCGGCCCTCGAGGCGGAGGGACTCGCGTACGAACAGGCCGACTGGAACCCCCGCGTGTTGGACCTCGAGACCGACGCGCCGGGCTCGACGTGGACCTCCTTTCACGGCTTCACCCACGGACAGGAGGAGGTCTCGGCGGTGCCGCCGGTCGTCCTCGATCCCCAACCCGGTGAGCGGGTCTGGGACTGCTGTGCCGCACCGGGCGGGAAGGCGACCCAGCTCGCCGCGCTGATGGACGACCGGGGAACGGTCGTCGCCAACGACAACAACCTCGGGCGGATCTCGGCGCTGCGTTTCAACGCCGAACGGCTGGGCGCGACGAGCCTCGCGGTCACGAACGAGGACGCCCGAAATTACTCGCTCGAGCGATTCGAGTTCGACGAATTCGACCGGACCCTCGTCGACGCCCCCTGTTCCTGTGAGGGGACGATCCGGAAGAATCCCGACGCGCTGGACAACTGGTCCGAGGGCCACGTCTCCTCGGTCGCGGGGATCCAGAAGGGGATCATCCGCCGGGCGATCCAGGCCACCCGCGAGGGCGGGACGGTCGTCTACTCGACCTGTACGTTCGCTCCCGAGGAGAACGAAGCCGTCGTGCAACACGCCGTAGACGAGGAAGACTGTCGCGTCGTCGACTTCGCCCTCGAATTAGAACACGCGCCCGGCCTGACCGAGTGGGACGGCCGGTCGTTCGACTCGAGCCTCGAGAAGGCGGCCCGGATCTACCCGCATCACAACGACACCGGCGGCTTCTTCGTCGCGAAACTGGAGGTGACCGCGTGATGAGCCACGACAACGACGGCCAGCGGTTCGATCGGCTGCCGGCCACGGCGGACGAGCGGACCGTCGGGGGCCGAGCAACTCGCGAGGAGGTCGTCGACTACTTCGCCGACCGGTTCGGGATCCCGCCCGCGACGTTCGACGACTACACCTTCTGGGAGAAGGGCGCGGGCAAGATCTGGGTCTACGGCGGCGAGGCCTCGACGCCGCTCGAGATCGAGGCGATCGGGATGACCTGTCTCCGCACCCGCCAGGAACACTGGAAGCCCACGACCGACTTCGTCCAGCGGTTCGGCCGCGCGGCGACGGCGTGTGTGATCGACTTAGCGCCCGCGGAGGCCCGCCGATTCGCCGCGGGAGCGGATCAGGAGATTCCGCGGTGGGACGGCGACTGGGGCTACCTGATCGCCGCCCACGACGTCGCCGGCGAGCGCGAACCGATCGGCGTCGGCCTCTACGTCCACGGCGAACTCCGCTCGATGGTGCCGAAGGGTCGCCAGCGCGACCTCGAGTCGTAGCGGTCTCGACCACCGATATCGTTCGCCGCTCGCCGTCCTTACGAGGGCACCGGCGGCAGCGTCGCCTCCTCGATCCAGAACGCCTCGACCGCGCGGCCGATGTCGGCGAACTCGTCGGGATCGGTCGGTTTCGTAAGGTAGGCGTTCGCACACAGTTCGTAGCTCCGGACGATGTCTTCGGTCGCCTCGGAGCTCGTCAGGACCAGTACCGGCAGCGACGTCAGTTTCGGGTCGTTCTTGACCGTCTCGAGGACCTCGAACCCGTCGGTCCTGGGCAGGTTCAGATCGAGCAACATCAGGTCCAGTTCGGGACCGTCTTCGCTCGCCGCTCGTTCGTGGAGTAACTCGAGGGCGGCGCTGCCGTCGGTGACGGTATGGAACGTCGTTTCGAACTCCGCCGATTTGAACGCCTCCTCGATGAGGCGAACGTCGCCGGGGTTGTCCTCGACGAGCAAGATAGAGACGAGGTCGGTGGAGGGGGAGCGGGTCACTGTCTATCCCTTGGACTTCGGACGCTTAAACCTGCGTACAAAGCACGTTGGGGACCGCGCGTTCGGCCCGGCGGCCGGGTCGTGGCGTCACTTCGGGTCCCGTTCCACGAGCGTCCCGCCGGCCAGCCCGTCCCACTCGACGCGATACCCCAGCCGCGAGAGGACGGCGCTCGCGTCGGCGATCCCATACTCCTCGAGGACCGCCTCGGCGTCCTCGAGGGCCATCCCAGCCTCGATCTCGTCGGCCAGCGACTCGAGGACGGCCGGTCGGACGAGCGTCCGGCCGACTCGTTCGTGGTCGGGGACGGCGACGTCAGCCAGTGCGTCCGCGCTGACGCCGTGGCGCTCGGCCAGCCGCTCGAGCGCGATCGCGTCCTCGTCGGGTCGAAGTTCGTCGGGCAGGGCGGCCGCGCTCTCGGCGACCAGCTGGCGCTCGTACTCCCGGAGGACGCCGGCGACGTCTTTGACCCGCACCGTTCCCGAGTAGGGGATCGCCCGGTGGTCGCGGGCCGCGATCTCCTCGCCGACGCCCAGCGACTCGTCGACGGCCACGAGCATGTCCACGTCCTCGAGGTCGGCCAGTTGCGCGAGTTTCTTCTCGACGTACTCGGGGGTCCAAAAGCCCATGATCTCGAAGTAGAGCCGGAAGTCGCCGTAGGCGTAGTCGAACGCGAAGTCGGGGATCATCACCCGCGTCCCCGTGGCGAGCGGCTCGGGCTCGCGGACGAGGTCCCAGTCGAGATCGAGGTTCGTAAATCGGGCGGCGAAGTCGGCCTCGACGCCGCTGTCGAACGAGACGTCCGCGACCGGTTTGGCGTCGGGCACCCGAACGGGGTCGTCGTGGGAGAGCGAGAGCGTCCGTTCGGTCCCGCGGTCGTCGATCGTCGCCTCGAGCGACCACCGCTCGGCCGACGCCACGGTCCGTAACAGTCGCGCGAAACGGGTGCCGTACCGTCGCGTCGCCCGGAAGAGACGGGTCGGGCCGGTCACGACGACCTCCCGTTCGGCGATCCCGTCCCCGCCCGCGAGATCGCCTCCCGTAGCGTCCCCGCTCGGCGCGGACTCGCCCTCGAGCCGCCGGATCTCGTACAGCAGTCGCAGGCGCTTGATCGCCGAGATCAGGGCCTTCGGATCGCTCGAGCGGAGTCGGACCTCGGTCGCGTCGAACAGCGCCGTCTGGGCCAGCGACAGGTTGTACTGGGCGAGCAGTTCGTCCGGCTCCCAGCGCGAGTCGACCGCGGTCAGGACCCGTCGCTCCTCGAGGTCGGCGTACAGCGCCGTCTCGAGGGCGTCGGCCGAGACGCCGAGCGACTCGCCCGCCCGGATCAGCGCCATCGCGCGCTCGTCCTCGGTGACGACGCCGACAGCCTCGGCGGCTTCGAAGGCGGCCCGGCGGGCCCGCTCGGGATCGATCGCCGCGTCGGTCTCGAACGCTGCCTCGCGCTCGAGCAGCGCCGAGAGCCCGCGGACGAGTTTGAAGTCGTCGGCCTCGCTCTCCAGGGTAGTCAGCGCGTCCTCGAGTTCGCCGCGGGGTTCGCCGACGTGGCCCTGATAGGTGCCGATGACCCGGGCCGCGAGCGGGCGCCGGTCGCGGCCGGCGAACTGCGGGTGGTAGCCGCCGCCGGCCCGCGAGACGCGCAACAGGTCCTTCGTCAGCATTCGTCAGATGTCGGCGCGGCGTCGACAAAAGTGGCCCGGACGAGGCAGCGGCCATCACCCTCGCCGGCCGGCGGTTCGGCCACCGGGATTACGGTCCCCTGATTCCATCGTCCGATATGGACGATTCGTCGCTTCGAATCCCGTACGGAACCCACGACGGGGTTCGAGAACTGATCGACCGTCTGTTACACGCGCTCGAGTCGATCAGCATCGACTTCGATCGCTGGGACGAACAGTACGTCAGGGGCCCCGGGATGTACGTCGCCGTCGTCGTCGGCCCGTCGATCGCGGACTTCGCACACCCGATGGGCGACAACACGTGGCCGACGGACCGCTGTCGCGACGTCCGTCTCGACCTCGACGCCTTCTACGAGACGGCCCGGGAGGTCGCGAGGACCCGCGACGGGGCCGTCGTCGTCAGCGCAGACGGCGTCGTTCAGGAACAGCTGGTCCGGTTTACCGACCTCTCACCCGACGAACTCGAGTGCGGGGCGGGGGACCCGGACGATCCCGGCTACGAGGACTGGATGGGGTCGCGCCACATGAGCGCGCTGGACACCTCGCGGCGGCCGACCGTGGTGTCGACGCTGACGTTGAGCGAAGAGACCGGGCGCGTGACGCGCTTCGAGGACGGCTCGTTCGAGACGACCGGGCGGGGAGACCTCGGCGGGGAGTGGAACCCGGAGACGAGCGATTGATGGGGCCCCACCGCGGACCGAGCGACGCGATACCGCCTCGAGCGCCACTACGGGGCCGACGTGGCCCGGAACGGCCGGCCGGATGCGGTCGCTCGACGCGGGCCGCTCTTCGCCGCGTCACTCTCGCCGCCGAGCGGCGATCCGTTCCTCGCCGGTGTCGGCGGCGACGACCTCGTAGAGGATCGCCCGGCCGCCGTCGGCCGTCGGGCGGAGGATCCGCCCGAGCCGCTGGACGAACTCCCGCTCGCTGCCGCTGCCGGAGAGGACGACCGCGACGTTGGCGTCGGGAACGTCGACGCCCTCGTCGAGGACGTTCGAGGTCGCGATCCGGCTGTAGGTGCCCTCGCGGAACCGCTCCAAGATCCCGCGGCGCTCCGCTGTCCCGGTCCGGTGGGTGATCGTCGGGGTGAGGAACCGCTCGCTGACGTCGTACGCCAGGTCGTTGTGGGCCGTGAAGACGATGACCCGGTCGTCGCGGTGGTCGTCGAGGATCCCCGAAAGCGCCTCGAGTTTGGCCTCGCTGCCGAACATGATCTCCCGTGCGCGCTGGCGCGCGAGCAGCGCCTCGCGGGCCTCGGGATCCGACCCCGACCGCTTGACGAGTTCCTGGTAGTCCGCGCCGCTCCGCATTTCGATGTTCGACTTCGCGAGGTAGTCGGTGAAGACCTCCTGGTCTCGCTCGTACTCCGTCCGCTCCTCGGGAGTGAGCGACACCTCGAGGCGTTTGAGATCGTAGGCCGCGAGGTGGTCGCCGGCGAGGTCGTCCACGTCGACCCGGTGGACGAGCGGCCCGACGAGGCCTTCGACGACTTCGTGTGCGCCGTCGGGCCGCTCGAAGGTGGCGGTCAGGCCCACGCGTGCGGGGGCGGCCAGCAGCCGCGCGATCTCGCGGTACCCCTCGCCGCCGAGGTGGTGAGCCTCGTCGAAGACGGCGAACCCGAACCGGTCGCCCACCGAATCGGCTTTCAGGTACGCCGAGTCGTACGTCGAGACGGTAATCGGCTCGAGCCGCTGTTCGCCGCCGCCGAAGCGCCCGATGGGGCCGCCGAACTCGCGCTCGAGCTCTCGCTCCCACTGCTCTACGAGGTCGATCGTCGGAACGACGACCAGCGTCGGGACCGAGAGCCGCTCGATCGCCTGCAGCGCGATAACGGTCTTGCCGCTGCCGGTCGGCAGTTCGAGGACGCCGGCGGGCGCTCGAGCGGCCGGTTCGGGACCGGGCGCGTCGGTCCATCGGTCGGTGTCGAGCCACGCCTCGAGCGCCCGTTCCTGGTACGGCCGGAGTTCGTAGGCTGACGCGAGGTCCCCGACGGACTCGAGATCGAGGACCCGGTCCTCGAGTGCAGCGTCGGCCCGCCACAGCGCCGCCCGCAACTCGGCGTATCGGTAGGCGGGGACGCGCCAGCCGCCGGTCCGGGAATCGGCCTCGAGTTCCGGAACCGACTCCCGGAGCGACGACGGCGAGAGTGGCACGGCCTCGAGGCCGTCGATCCGGATCGTCCCGTCCTCGTACCGGCATTCGATTTCGGGGGAGTCGCCGTCGGGGCTCCGCGTCACGGCTTCCAATCGAGGGCAGACGCACATATACGGTCGGATGTCCCGGGCGGAAGCGATATATTTCCATGACGAAAGGATTTATTCCGTATCGCGGGCTAGGACGGGTATGAAAGAGCCGGATCCGGAACTGAAAGCGAGCGCGGACGAGCGCGAGGAGCGACCGGATTTCGACGCGCTGACGCCCCCCGAAGCGGTCGCTCGCGGCGATCGCACGCGCGACGATTTCTTCGATGCGGCCCTCGAGTTAGACGCCCCGACGACGGTCGGTGACGTCGCGGAACGCGCCGGCCACGGCGTGGACGCGGCCAGGGAGTATCTCGAGTGGTTCGAACGCATCGGGATCGTCAGGCGCGTTACCGAGTCGCCGGCGACGTACGAGCGAAATCGGGAGTACCTGATCTGGCGTCGCGTTCAGCGTCTCCGGGAGCGGTACGATACCGCCGAGTTGGTGGACTCACTCGAGGCGGAGACGGATCGCGACGAGGCGTTCAGCGAGGCGTTCGACGCCGCCGATCCGAACGAGGTTTCGATCGCGGCCCACGCGTCGGCGACGGACCGGTCCGTGGAGGACGTGTGGGAGGACGTTTCCGCGTGGAAGACGGTCCGCGATCGGATCGCCCTGCTCGAACGTGCGTTGGCGACCGCTCCCGGCGATACCGCCGACGGACGATCCGCCGTATGACCGACCGGAGCGGCGAGGGTCCCGAGGGCGAGAGCGGCGCACCGGTCGACTTCGATCGCCTCGACCGTATCGCGGCCCGGCTCGCTACTGACGATCGGTTCGACCGGATCGAAGCGGAACCCGAGTTCGCACCGGGTCGGATCGTCGGTCGATACGATTCCGGGTTCTATCCGAATCGGATCCGCGCCGCCCATCTGGAAATCGTTTGGTTCGAGAACGGCGATTTCACGTTCCACTATCACGAGGATCACGAGGGGAGGACGTTCGATCACCGATGGGACCGGCATCCGTCGGACCACAACGCACGGGACCACGTTCACCCGGGCCCCGACGCGCCGACACCGGGGTCCGACGCGTCCCACCCGTCGGACTGGCGTGACGTCCTCGCGATGGTCCTCACGGAAATCGAAACTCGACAGCGCGGTTTCTGGACCGAGTGAGGTGAGCGGTGCAAACGACGCGGATGACAGAGTCGGTTCGACGGCACCGACACGGGTACCTCAACCCTTTTATTACCGCTGTTCGTTGACAGCCATATGAGCGAAGACGAGGGCACGGAGCGGTTCGCCCAGGGTGTCCCGTCCGAGGAGGAATCCGACGACGGCGAGACGACCGCGGCGGATCCCGACGTCTCGACGGATGGGGAATCGGAGCCGGCTTCCGACGACGAGGAGTCGGACGTGGAACCCGCGGCAACCGACGATGCGGATCAGACGCCGACCGACGCCGATGGGGACGGTGCCGAGGCCGAGTCGACTCCCGAGGCGGACGAGACCAGCGCACCCGAAACTAGCGAGGACATCCAGCGCGTCCTCGATCGGATTACCGAGTACGACGACGAACTCGCACGGAAGGTCAACTCGATCGTCGAGGAGGCCCGCAACCTGAACGGCACCGTCAAACACCAGCGCGACGAACTCGAGGATCTCGAGGAACGCATCGAGTCCCAGGCCGAGACCATCGGCGAACTGCAGGACGAACTCGAGGCCCGGGACGAGCGACTCGCGGAGTACGAGGAGGAAGTCGAGGACTTGAAGAGCCGGCTCAAGCGCAAACAGGCCGACTTCCAGAACTACAAGAAACGCGCCAAGAAGCGCCAACAGCAGATCAAAGACCGCGCCACGGAGGATCTCGTCGAGCGGCTCATCACCGTCCGGGACAACCTCAAACGCGCCCTCGAGGAGGACAGCGACGACGTCGAGAGCCTGCAAGAGGGCGTCGAGATGACGCTCAAGGAGTTCGACCGGGTCCTCGAGGACGAGAACGTCGCCGAGATCGACCCCGAGCCCGGTACCGAGACCGATCCCCAGCGCCACGAGGTCATGATGCAGGTCGACAGCGACCAGCCCGAGGGGACGGTCGCCGACGTCTACACGCCCGGCTACGAGATGGGCGACAAGGTCATCCAGAACGCGCAGGTGACGGTCTCGAACGGGGAGTCCGCCGACGACGAGTCCTCGAGCGACGACACGGTCGCCGGTTCGGACGGCGACGCCGACGGCGACGAGTCCGGGACCGACGAGGGGCCGGCCGAGTCAGACGACGGGACGACCGAGGACGGCGAAGACGACGCAGAGGCGATCGAACTCGGCGGCGAAGTCGCCGGCGACGCGACCGACGAGGAGTAACCAGCGCTCTCGGTTCGTCGTCGCTTCGGCCCGCGGCGACGACGCGATCGGCCGTCTCACACCCAGTCACTGATCCGGCACGGGGGCCGATCGACCGATCTTCCCCGCTCGTTTTTACTGTCTCCCAACTGGCGTGAGCGAGTCGCTACGCCCCCGTCTCGGGCTTTTATTCGGTGTTCGCGCCCGGCTAGTAACCTTTAAAACAAAGTGCGCACAATACCCCTCCACGATGGCGAGCAACAAGATTCTCGGAATCGACCTCGGCACGACGAACAGCGCGTTCGCGGTGATGGAAGGCGGCGATCCGGAGATCATCGTCAACTCCGAAGGCGAACGGACGACCCCTTCCGTCGTCGCCTTCTCCGACGACGAGCGACTCGTCGGGAAGCCGGCCAAGAACCAGGCCGTCCAGAACCCCGAAAAGACGATTCAGTCGATCAAGCGCCACATCGGCGAGGAGGACTACACCGTCGAGATCAGCGAGGGATCGGAAGATCCCTCGAGCAGCCGGACGGAGTCCGGTGACGACGACGAGGAGTACACGCCCGAAGAGATCTCGGCGATGATCCTCCAGAAGATCAAACGCGACGCCGAGGACTATCTGGGCGACGAAGTCGAGAAAGCCGTCATCACGGTCCCCGCCTACTTCTCGGACCGACAGCGCCAGGCGACCAAGGACGCCGGCGAGATCGCCGGCTTCGAGGTCGAGCGCATCATCAACGAGCCGACGGCCGCCTCGATGGCCTACGGCCTCGAGGACGACCAGGACCAGACCGTCCTCGTCTACGACCTCGGTGGGGGGACCTTCGACGTCTCGATTCTCGACCTCGGCGGCGGCGTCTACGAGGTCGTCGCGACCAACGGCGACAACGACCTCGGCGGCGACGACTGGGACGAGGCCATCATCGACTGGCTCGCCGAGGAGTTCGAGGCGGAACACGGGATCGACCTCCGCGAGGACCGTCAGGCCCTCCAGCGGCTCAAAGACGCAGCCGAGGAGGCCAAGATCGAACTCTCCTCGCGCAAGGAAACCGAGATCAACCTGCCGTTCATCACGGCGACCGACGACGGCCCGATCCACTTAGAGAAGTCGCTGACCCGCGCGAAGTTCGAGTCGCTGACCAGCGACCTCATCGAGCGGACCGTCGAACCGACCGAGCAGGCCCTCGAGGACGCCGGCTACGAGAAAGACGAGATCGACGAGGTGCTGCTCGTCGGCGGCTCGACCCGGATGCCCCAGGTTGGCGAGAAGGTCGAGGAGCTGACCGGCAAGGAGCCCCAGAAGAACGTCAACCCCGACGAGGCCGTCGCGCTGGGCGCGGCGATCCAGGGCGGCGTGCTGGGCGGCGAGGTCGACGACATCGTTCTGCTCGACGTCACCCCGCTCTCGCTGGGGATCGAGGTCAAGGGTGGTCTCTTCGAGCGACTCATCGAGAAGAACACGACGATCCCGACCGAGGAGTCGAAGATTTTCACCACCGCGGCCGACAACCAGACCACGGTCCAGGTCCGGGTCTTCCAGGGCGAGCGCGAACTGGCCGAGGAGAACGAACTGCTCGGCGAGTTCCACCTGACCGGCATCCCGCCGGCACCCGCCGGAACGCCCCAGATCGAGGTCACCTTCTCCATCGACGAGAACGGTATCGTCAACGTCTCCGCCGAGGACAAAGGCAGCGGCACCACCGAGGAGATCACCATCGAGGGCGGTGCCGGCCTCTCCGACTCCGAGATCGAGAAGATGCAGCGCGAAGCCGAGAAACACGCCGAAGAGGACCAGCAAAAGCGCCAGCGGATCGAAGCCCGGAACAACGCCGAGGCGACGATCCAGCGCGCCGAGACGCTGCTCGAGGAGAACGACGAGCAGGTCGACGACGACCTCCGCGCCGACATCGAGGCCGAGATCGAGGACCTCGAGGCGACGATCGACGACGACGAGGCCGACGCCGACGACATCGAGACCGCGACCGAGAGCCTGAGCGAGGCGCTGCAGGAGATCGGCAAGCAGGTCTACCAGCAGGAAGCCGGTGCGGGCGCTGCCGGCGCTGGCGGTGCGGCCGGCGGCGCAGCGGGTGCCGGCGGTGCCGGAATGGGCGGCATGGGCGGCGGCCCCAACCCCGGCCCCGATGCGGGCGCTGCCGGTGACGAGGGTGAGGAGTTCGTCGACGCCGACTTCGAGGACGTCGACTTCGAGGAAGACGACGAGGAGTAACGACCGCTAACTCGCCACTCGGCTCCGCTTCGATATATGGTGGCGGTTTTGCTGTGAAATGAAGTAGTACCACGGTGAGCATCCGCGAGCGTAGCGAGCGGTTCCCCGCCGAAGCGGACGAAGTCCGCGGAGGCGGTCTTTTTTCATCGAAGTTTTTGCGCCGAGTGGTTCCGAGCGGTGCGCGGTTCGGAGCGAACGGAGTGAGCGAGAACCGCGACGATGCGAACGGCGAAGCCGTGAGCATAGCGAGGGACCCGAGGCGCAAAAAGTTCGGAACGGTCGTTTCAAGTGCCTCAGACGAGTATCGGTTGCACAACGAATGAGCGAGGACTTCTACGACGTACTCGGCGTGAGCCCCGACGCCTCTACCGAGGAGATCAAGCAGGCGTATCGGACGAAGGCCACCGAGTACCACCCCGACGTCAGCGACGACCCCGACGCCGAGGAGAAGTTCAAGAAAATCCAGAAGGCAAAGCAGGTCCTGACCGACGAGGAGAAGCGCGAGGCCTACGACCAGATGGGCCACGAGCGCTACGAGCAGGCCGAGAAACACGGCTTCGACGCCAGCGAGTCCGGCGGCGCGGGCGGCATGGGCGGCGGCCCGTTCGGCGGCGGCATGGGTGGTGGCGGTATGGGCGGCATGGGCGGCGGTGGCGGCGGCCTCGGCGACCTCTTCGAACAGGTCTTCGGCGGCGGTGGCGGCGGCCGCGGTCGCCGTCGCCCCCGCAAGGGCCGCGACCTGCGGACCGAACTCGAGATCGACCTCGAAGAGGCCTACGAGGGCGCGGAAAAGCAGTTCTCGCTCGAGCGGCCCGAGGAGTGTGACGTCTGCGAGGGCGAGGGCCACCCGCCGGAGGCCGACGCCGAGACCTGTCCGGAGTGTCAGGGCCGCGGGCAGGTGACGCAGGTTCAGCAGACGCCGCTCGGTAGGGTCCAGCAGACGACGGCCTGTCCCCGCTGTGAGGGCGAGGGGACGCTGTACTCCGAGACCTGCGACGAGTGTCGCGGCGAGGGCTACGTCCGCACCGAGGCGACGCTGACCGTCGAGGTCCCGGCCGGCATTCAGGAGGGCCAGACGCTGCGGATGGAAGGCGAGGGCGCACCCAGTCCCGAGGGCGGCCCCCGCGGCGACCTGCTGATCGACGTCTCGATCCGCGACCACGAGGAGTTCGAACGCGAGGGCGACGACCTGCGTTACCGGCTGCCGATCTCGTTCCCGCAGGCCACGTTCGGCGACACCGTCGAGGTCCCCACCCTCGAGGGCGGCGCGGAGTTCGAGATCCCCAAGGGGACCCAGAGCGGCGAGACCTTCCGCCTCGAGGGCAAGGGAATGCCCCGACTGCGCGGCCGCGGGCAGGGCGACCTCTACGTCAAGGTGCAGGTCGTCACCCCCGAGAGCTTAAACGAGGACCAGCGCGAGGCCCTCGAGGAGTTCGCGGAGGCCGGCGGCGACGAGATCGAGGTCAAGGAAGGCTTCTTCGAGAAGATCAAGCGGGCGTTCTGATCGAGCGCGATACTCGTACGGCGGCCGGGTCCGTTTTCTCGCTCGGAAATCGGTCGGGACTACTTCTTGTTCGCGTTACAAGTATCGGGTGAGATGGCGAGGTCAGCACGTGCGGGTGCAGATCGGTCCGTAATCAGTACCGTTCTCGGGGTCATCGCCGATCGACAGGCGTACAAGAACCTGTGTTACGTGGTCCTCGCGGGACCGCTCGGGATGGCGTACTACGCGTTCGTCACGATGGGGCTCGTGGTCGGCGCGGTCCTCTCGCCGGTCGGGATCGGGCTCGTCGTCCTGTTCGTGACGCTTCTCCTCGCTCGGCTCGCCGCGGGCGTCGAGCGGTGGCTCGCGAACGCGCTGCTGGGCCTCGAGTTGCGGACTGACGACACCGACATCGCGTCGGGACGCGGCGTCCGGGCACGGATCGGGACGTCCCTCGAGGCGTCCTCGACCTGGCGCGGACTGGGATTTCTCATGGTCAGGTTCCCGCTCGGAGTCATCGCGGTCGTGTTGCTGATCCCACTGTCGACCGCCCTTTCATTGGTATCCGCGCCGCTGCGGTACCCGTACGCGCCCGAACTGGTGACCGTCAACGACGAGCCGATCACGTGGCCGATCGAAACGTTGCCGGAGGCCGTCCTCGCCGCCGCGGTGGCGGTGGCGATCGGCGTCCTCGTCCTCCACCTCTCGAACGCGTTCGCGTACGTGGCCCGGCAGATGGCGACGGCGCTGCTCGACGATCCGGCGTCCGAGCCCGGCGGCGGAAGGACGTAGGTCGAGACGGCGCTCGCGGTCTCTGCGGGAGCTGACGCGCCGTCGGGACGGCCCGCGGCCGGGCGCCGACCGATGCCGAATCCCGCGTTGAATATGTGTCGTGACAACATCCACCATATCTATGCTCGCCGACGTCGAACGAGCAAGCGGGGATATCCATGACTAGCAAACGAATCCTGCTCCTCGCGGGCGACTTCGTCGAGGACTACGAGGTAATGGTCCCGCATCAGGCACTGCAGATGGTCGGCTACGAGGTACACGCCGTCTGCCCGGAAAAGGAGGCCGGCGACACCTGTCCGACCGCCGTCCACGACTTCGAGGGTGACCAAACCTACACCGAGAAGCCGGGCCACCAGTTCGAACTGACCCACGACTTCGACGCGGTCGAGCCGTCCGAGTACGACGCGCTGGTCGTCCCCGGCGGGCGCGCGCCCGAGTACCTCCGAACCTACGACGCGGTCCTCGAGATCACCCGGCACTTCTTCGAGGAGGACAAACCCGTCGCGGCGCTGTGTCACGGCCTCCAGATCCTCGCCGCGGCGGACGTCCTCGAGGGCCGGACCTGTACCGGGTATCCGGCGCTCGAGGCCGACGTCCGCGGCGCCGGCGCGGAGTGGACGAATGAGGTGACCCGCGACGGGAACCTCGTGACGGGACAGGCCTGGCCGGACCACCCCCAGTGGCTCGCCGAGTTCCTCGAGGTCCTCGGGACCGACGTGGATCACGCCGAGCCGGCGGCCGCCGACGACTGAGACGATTTGCTGTCCCGATGTCAGGTGGGGCCGCAGGACAGTCGCGGTCCCGCCGGCAATGACTGACAGGAGACCGTATGGGAGGGGCGGCCGACGGGAACCGAACCCCGCCGTATAGCGGGAATCGACGGCGAAACGGACGACGCGAGTCGGCGTGCTTTTTCCCCCGCGGTCCCCAGTCTCGAGTATGAACGCTGGGACGGTCGACGACCTGCTGACCCGCGAGCTGCGGGACGACCGGATCGCCCTCGTCGACGCGACGGGGCGGGAGTACGACTACCACTGGCTGTGTACGACCGCGTGGAAGGCCGGCAACTTCCTGCGCCACTCGGGCGTTCGCGAGGGCGTCACCGTCGGCGTCGTCGGCGACGGCCCCCTCGCACTGCTTGCCTGCTTCGGGACGACGCTGCTCGAGGGGACCACCCGCTTCGACCCCCCGACGGATCTCGCGGCCGAGGACGACTTCCGGACGCTCGTCGCGCCCGTCGACCGTCTCGAGTCCTACGACCTCCCCCAGGGGGCCCAGCGGGTCGGGTACGGTGACAAGCCCGACGCTCCGGACGTCCACCACTTCGACGCGGGGCTGTGGAGCGAGAACCCGTCGTTCCCGCCGCTCTCGATCGATCCCGACACTGCGATCCTGGCCGACGGCGAGCGAACGGTCACGCACGGGCAGGTCCTCGAGGCCGCACACGGCGTCCTCGAGGGGACCGACATCGGGCCCGACGACCGCGTCGTGGTCCGGGGACCGCTGTCTGACCCTCGGACCGTCGTCGCGGGCGTGATCGCGCCGCTGCTCGCGAAGGCCGTGATCGTGCTGCCGGGCGACGCAAACGACGGTGAGAAACTGGGCGACTACGCCGTCTCGAGCGAGTCCGACGCGTCGGTTCCGGAGTCGGGCCGAATCGACCTCGAGTCGGTGTCGCTCGAGTAGGCGGTCGCAGGGGGTATTCGGCCCACGCAGTGCGGGTCCGTTCACCGTTCCGAACTGCTGAGGGCAACCGGCAGCGACCGTCACACCTGTCCGGACGGCCTCGAGCGGGCCGTACTCTGTCGTGGGGTCGTGCGAGTCACAGCGACTCGAGACTCGAGGTGTCGAACGAGGCAGATTCAGGACGCCGCGCCGCGGAACCGGCTCGCCCCCAGTCCGACGGCGGCGATACCGGCGGTCGCTGCGGCGGCGGCGAAGACACCCTCGACGCCCGCCAGGGGGGCGAGCGTCCCGAACAGGACCGGCGAGAGGAACTGCCCGGTGTAGCCGAAGGAGGCGATGTAGGAACTGAACTGTCCCTGTCGGTCCGGCGGCGCGAGGGCCTCGACCCACGCGAACGTCGACGGGAAGACCAGTCCGATCCCGAGTCCGAACAGGACCACCGGGAGGGCCGCGCCAGCGGCGGTCTCGACGACCGTCGCGGTCGCGAGCCCGCCGGCCCAGAGGCCGAGGGCCGCGAGGACGAGCGTCGACCGGTCGGCGTAGCCAAGCAGTCGGTCGTAGGCGATCGCCGAGACGCCGCCCGCAGCGCCGTTGGCGGCCAGATAGAGGCTGATCCGCAGTGACGAGGTCACGCCGATGCCGGAGAGCAGCTGTGGATAGTAGACGACGATCACGTACAGCAGGGCGTTCGCCCCGAAGTACAGCAGGTAGACCAGCGGGAGCGCCGGCCGGTCGCGGAAGACCGCGAGGACGTCCCCAGTACCCGTTCCGGTCTCGCCGTCCCGTCCGCTCCCGTTCGCGGCCGTCTCGGGGTCGTCGCTCGAGGCCGCTAGCTCGGGAACCGTCGCCGCGGCCAGCAGGCCGAGCGGCACGGCGACGAGATAGATCCCGAAGGGGGCGTTCCACGCGAGGGTCCCGACCGCGCCGCCGACGAGCGGCCAGACCGCCGCGCCGGCGCTGTTCGCGCTGCTTCGATACCCCAGCGCGCGCTCCATCGCTTGTCCCTCGTAGAGATCGTAGATGAGGACGGTCACCGACGTGTACACCGCGGCGGTCCCGAGTCCGAGGACGACGCGGGAGGCAAGCAACGGGCGGAAGGAACTGACGAGCAGTCCCGCGCCGCCGCCGAGGCCGTAGACGAGCAGGCCGCCCACGAGGGGGCGACGCGGCCCGACCCGGTCGACGAGCGATCCCACGAGGGGGCTCGCGAGGACGATCACGCCGCCGTGAGTGGTGATGATCAGGCCGGCCGCGGACCCCGACACCCCGAGTTCGTCCCGTATCTGGGGGACGATCGGGCCGAGGATCGCCCCGGCCATGACCGTCAGCGTCGCCGCGGCCACCACGACCCAGAGCGTCCGTCGGAGTTGCGTCGACGTTGCCACTGGCCGGGTCTCCGAAGGGGACGCCCAACAGGATTGTGATCGCGGCCGACGCTGCCGACGAGTCGGCGTCGGTCCGACGGCGACCGGCTCCGGCCTCGAGTCACCGCGCTATAGTAGCCGCTGAAACGATTTACACACTGATCGCAACGCTATCGTGCGATCAGGTGCGCAATGACTCTCAGCGGCTACTGTAGTCCCGCCCACTCGTACCCGCGTGTTCGTCGGCCACGACCGGGCGAACCCGGAAGTGGCGAACGCTCGTCTCCCGCTCGCTGACCGTCGATTTCAAGACCCGCGCCGTCGAACGTGACGCCATGCAACTCGAGTGCGTTTTCTTCGGCCCCTTTCGCGACGCGGTCGGCGAGAAGACCGTCAGCTACGAGACGGAGGCCGAGACCGTCGGCGATCTTCTGGCCGACCTCGAGGCGGCGTTTCCGGGCCTTCAGGGGGAACTCGTCGCCGACGACGGGGCGGGGCTGGCCGGGGACACGGTCGTCACGAAAGCGGGGCGCAACGTCGTCCACCTCGAGGGGCTCGAGACCGAACTCGAGCCCGACGCGGTGATCCGGCTGGTGCCGTCGGTGTACGGCGGCTGACGGAGGCCGGCGAAAGTCCGTGCAGCGACGGCTCAGTCGGCCGACGGCGCGGGCGGCGACTCGATCGCGTGGGTCGGGACCGTTCCGTCGTCGTTCCAGCCCCGCGCCGCGTAGTACTCGCCGATCGCTTCGTCGAGGTCGGGGATCTCGTAGGGGAGGTCGTCGTCCGCCCGGTCGAACCCCCGCCGGTTGTTGAAGTGACGTTCCAGTTCTACCGCCCGGGCTCCGACCTCGAGCAAGTCCTCGTACTCGGCGTCGAACAGCGCCTCGAGGCGGTCGGGGGTGGCGTAGTCGCGCCCGAAGACGCAGACGATACCGGTATCGAGGAAGGCGGCGAGATCCTCCCGCTCGACGAGGCGCTCGGCCTTGCCGAGCGTCCCCTGCGGGTCGAGTTCGCCGCTGTACTCCAGCGCGAGCATGCTGGCGTAGAGGTGGTCGGCGCCGCGGTTCGCGACGGCGTAGGACAGCCCCTGCCCGTGGAGGACGCGGCCGTCGTGGGCGGCGAACTCCATGCCCTTCACGGTGTAGTTCTCGACCCCCAGCTCGTCGTGGGCGCGGTCGACGCCCTCCGCGAGCAGGTCGCCGATCCCCTCGCGGCGGGCGATCTTTTCGGTGACCTCGTGGGCGAGGTCCGAATCGCCGAACGCGTCCTCGCTCTCGAGGTAGGCCGCGACCGTGACGCCCGCGGAGATGGTGTCCATCCCCAGCGTGTCACAGAGTTCGTTCGACTGCATGACGTCGACGATATCGTCGACCCCCTGCATGGAGCCGAAGGCGTAGATCGTCTCGAACTCCGGCCCCTCGGTCTCGAGGCCGGTCTCCTCGTCGCGGGTGGGGAGCTTGCAGGCGTAGGCGCAGGCCGAACAGGCCCCCTTCTTGTACTTCTTCGCCTCGACGGCGTCGCCGCCGATGTCGGCGGCCCCCTCGAACTCGTACTCCCGGAAGTACCGCGTCGGCAGCGAGAAGTTGTCGTTGATGAACTCGGTGCCGCCCGCGGTGCCTTGACTGCGCATCCGATCGTCGGCCGTCGCGGCCTCGCGGTGGATCTCCGACTCGGGCGGGTCCGGGATCTCGACCGGCGGCTCGGCGTCGCCCGCGAAGGTGACGCACTTGACGTTTTTCGCGCCCAGCACCGCGCCGAGGCCGCCGCGGCCGAAGGCCCGCGAGTCGAAGGTCATCGCCGCGGCGAAGCGCACCCGATTCTCCCCCGCCGGGCCGATCGCGACGCAGTGTTCCGGGCCGAGATCGTGGCGCTCGCTCATGTAGTCGGAGGTCTCGGGGACCGTCGCCCCCTCGAGGTCGGGCACCGGCTCGAACTCGACGCCCGAGTCCGTGACGTGGACGGCGAGCAGTTCGTCGCTCTCGCCGACGACCTCGAGTGCGCTGCACCCCGTTCCGACGAAGTTCCGCGAGAGATACCCCCCGGCGTTGGCCGAGACGAGGCCGTCGGTCAGCGGCGAGAGCCCGGTCATGTTCATTCGGCCGGTAAAGGACATTCGGGACTGCTGGAGCGGGCCGGTCGACACGTAGACCCTGTTTTCCGGGCCGAACGGATCGGCGTCGAAGGGGATCCGTTCGTGTGCAAGCGCCGTCGCGGCCGCTCGACCTCCGATCGCGTCCGCGAGCAATTCGTCGATTTCCGTCCTGCGTGCGGTTCGCTCGCCCACGTCGACGGTGAGCAGCGGGCCTTTTGCGTGGAGCATGGGACGCAATAGCAGGGGCAGCCTCTTAGCTTTGGGTCGTCGTGACACGACGGTTCGACCGGTTCGGATCGGACAGATTTACGATCTCCGAGCGGACACCTCCGAGACGAATGCAATACGACGCGGTCCTGTTCGACTTCGATGGCGTCGTCGTCGAGACGCCCTCGCGCCGGCGACTGGCCGAGGCCCTGTCGCGGACGTACGAGCGGCTGGGCCGGTCGGGCCCGGCGACGGAGACGGTCCGCGAGTTGATGGCCGGCGACTTCGACGCGGTCGCCACGCGGTGTCGGGACCTCGGTATCGAGACCGACGCCTTCTGTGCGCGGGCGGCCCGCGAGATGGTTCGGACCCAGCTCGAGTCCGTCGAGCGGGGCCTGCGCTCGGCCTACGACGACGTCGCCGCGGTCCGATCGCTCGAGGTTCCGCTCGGGATCGTCAGCGACAACCATCCGACCGTCGTCTCGACGCTGCTCGACCGGTTCGGGGTCCGGTCGCCGTTCGAGACGGTTCGGGGCTGTCCGCTGACGCCAACCGGACTGGCTCGGCGCAAGCCCGATCCGACGAACATCGAGGCCGCGCTCGCCGACCTCGAGGCCGAGTCGGCGCTGTACGTCGGCGACAGGGTCGTCGACGTGCGGGCGGCCGACAACGCGGGGATCGATTCGGCGCTGCTCTCGCGGCCCGACGCGGACTCGGTGGACGCGGCCGTCGACCCGACCTATCGCCTCTCGTCGCTCGCGGCCGTGCCCTCGATCGTCGACTGACTCCCGTCGATCGCCCGGCGAGAGGCCGGTGGCAGATTCGTGGTCGCGCTTTTTCAGCCCCGTCCACGTAGCCGGCGTATGGAACCCGACGACACCTGGACGAGCCTCCGGCGACGGTGCGAGGCCCTCGAGCCGGGTGCGGAGCTGCTGACGCCGGTCTCCGAGCGCCCCTTCGAGATCGAGCGCACCGACGACGACCGACTCGTCGTCCGATTCGGCGACAGCGGCGAGACGCGGCCGCTGTGGCGCGAGCAGTTCGTCGTCTTCCTCGAGGAACTCGACGAGGGCGCGGTCCCCCTCGAGGGGCTCCAGCCGGGCGTCGAGCCCTACGCAAGCGTCCTGACGCTGGTCGCGGCGTACACGGCCGACGGCGACGCGATCCGGTACGATCCCGACGCCGCCGGCGGGGAGAGCCCGTTTCTCGTCTCGGCGGCGGCCGCGCGGGACCCGCCCGAGCGCGTCCACGACGACGCGCTCTTGCTCGCCGCCGTCCTCGAGCGGATCGACGCCGACGATCCGGCCGCCCTCGACACCGAGGCGCTGACTGACCTCTACGTGCTGGCCTCCGATGCCCAGCACGGGGCCGACCGCCTGCGGCGCTCGGCGCGGGACCCGCTGCTCGAGCGGCTCGGGCCGGACCAGCGGCTGCACGGCCGGTACGGCACCGTCCGCCGGACGACGCGGGAGCGCCAGCGCCCGAAAGACGAGGCGGCGATCTTCGAGGCGCTCGACGACCACGGCATCCCCCGCGAGTGGGTCACCGGCATCGACCGGGACAAACTCGACGTCGTACTCGCCGTGACCGACCTCGAGGAGGACGCCGTCTACGACGTCGAGGAGGACGTCTACGTCCAGAAGGTCGGCGTCGACGAGGACGAGAAGTACACCCGCCTGCAGGGACTGGCCGACCGGATCGACGACCTCGCGGACGCCGAGGGCGAGGAACTGCGCGCGGAACTCGACGCGCTCGAGGATCGGCTCGAGGAGGCGCTGTCGGCGGGGTAGTGTCGGCGGTGACGGCGGACCGGCGCTCGCCGGGGCGATCGGGAGCCGGCGAGCGACGATCGATCGCGTCGGACCGTCCCGATACCCGTTTTAATCGGCCGTCCCTATACGCAGTCGACAACGATGTCCGTCCCTCGAGCGGGAAGCGGGACCCGGCTCCTGATGGCTCTCGTCGGTCTCGCCCTCCTGGTGTGGTACCTCGCGCTTGCCGCGGTCAGCTACTGGGCGCTGTCGGTCCTTCGGGTGACCGCACCGGGGCCTCTCGGCACGCTCGCGCTGATCGCCGCCGTCGCCGTCGTCGGCGGCGTGCTGAGCTACCGGTTCGGCACGTCGCAACTGCTCTCGAGCCTCGAGGCGGTCGAACTCCCCCGATCCCACGCGCCCGGCCTCTTCCGGCGACTCGATCGCCTCGAGTCGCGGATGGACGTCGACTCGCCGACGGTCCTGCTCGCTCGATTGCCGATGCCCAACGCGTTCGCGCTGGGCACGGCGGGTAACGGGACGGTCGTCCTCGATCGGTCGCTGTTCCGGCTGCTCTCGCCCGACGAACTCGAGGCGCTGGTGGCCCACGAACTCGCCCACCTCGAGCGCTACGACGCGTTCGTCCAGACGCTGGCCTACAGCGGTTTCCGGACCCTCGCCGGGCTCGGCTTTCTGGTGCTCGCCCCGGTCCTGTTGCCGATCGCGGGGGTCGCCCGGGCGATCGCGTGGCTGCGCGGGCGACCGGGATCGTGGCAGCGAACGGCGTTCGGCCGGCTGCTGGTGGTGCTCGAGTCCGGCGCGGTCCTCGCGTTCCTCGCCGTGACGCTGCTGGTCCGGGCCCACTCGCGCCGCCGGGAGTACGCCGCCGACGATCGGGCCGCCGCGGTGACCGGCAAGCCGGTCGCGCTGGCCCGCGCGCTTCGGCGGATCCAGCGGGCCGCGGAGCCCCCGCGCGGGCTGCTCGCACCGCTGTACGTCACCACCGACGACGAGGACGCACTGACCCGGCTGCTGTCGACCCATCCCTCGACGGACGACCGGGTCGAACGGCTGCTCGAGCGCGCTCGAAACGGGGGTCGGGAAGCGCGGCGAGCGACGGACTGACTCGCTCGGCTCACGGTGTCGCGGTTCCGGCGGCTCGCTATCGACCGGTGAATCGGCCGTACTCGACGCCCGCGGAGCGGTCCTGCCAACCCACAAACGCTTTTGCCCGCACGTCACCTACGTCGAGGTATGTACGTGCGGGACGCGAAAAACAGGGAAGAGGTCTGGCTGCTCGACCACATCGAGTCGATGGGGCTCGACGAGACGGCGTTCCGCTCGCGCGACTACGTCGTGGCGATCGACGAGGAATCCGGCGAGAAGGCCGGCTTCGGCCGCATCCGGGTTCACAAGCCCGACGACGGCGACGACGTCTGTGAACTGACAAGCATCGGCGTCCTCGAGGGCTGGCGCGGACAGGGCGTCGGTGCCCACGTCGTCGAGCGGCTCGCGGAGTACGCCGGCGACGAGGGGTTCGACACCGTCTACGCTCTGACCGGCGAGGGGGCCTATCTCGCCCAGTTCGGCTTCCAGCGGGTCGACGAGTCGGCGCTGCCGCCGGTCCTCCGGGAGCGACTCGAGGCCAAGCGCGAGGGATCGGATCCGGACGCGAAGCCGCTGGCGATCGACGTCGCCGAGTTTCGGGTGCCCGACCGGCTCCGCGAGGCGTTCAAACGCGCCCCGGAGGGCCGGGCCGAAGCCGACGACGAGTCGCCCGAGGACTTCGGTATCGACCCCGAGTCGGCAACGTACAAGTACGATACCGGACGCTAAGTCGAACGGCGCGCCCGTCAACGACTCGAGCCCGGCCGGCCGGCGCGCTCGTGGAACCCGTGACGGAACGCGACCCAGCAGATCCCGCAGAGAAAGAGGATCGGCGGCGCGACGGCGAAGGCCCACAGCGGGTCCAGCCCCCACACCAGCAAGAGCAGGAGGTTTCCGAGCCCGATCGCCAGAAACGGCGCGACGTAGCGGGCCGCGCGGCGACGGTCGCCGCCGCGGCTCGGGGCCGACCGCTCGGTGGATTCCTCGAGCGCGCGCTCGTCGGACATACGCGTGCCGTCGACGCCTCGAAAGATAAGTGGCTGTTGCGACGCAAGTGACTCTCATGGAGACGCACGGATCCGACGAGACGGCGGGCCGAACGGACGCGGCCGGGACGACCGATCAGGCCGACACAAACGAGTCGTCCGACGACGACGGAGTTCGCGTCTGGCTCGTCGAGCGAACCTACGGCGACGACGAACTCAACATCGTCATCCTCGTGTACGCGACCGAAGACGGCCGGCAGTATCACCGGCGCGAGCGGGCACTGACGAGTTTCGGCGGCCCCGCTCGAGAGACGAAGGCGAGCCTGGTCGTGCCGCCGAACTCGCTCGGCACCGTCGACGACGCGGCGACCCGGGAACGCTACGCCGAGGAGGCCGCGCGGATGGCCGCCCGACACGATCCCGACGACAGCGTGTGAGACGGTCTCCCGTCCGTCAGTACCGGCGGGACCGCGACCGTCCTGCGGTCCCACCGGGACATCGGGACGGCAAACCGTATGCGCCGCCGGCGGCGCGACCGCGTCGCCGACCGCACGCCTCGCCGTGTTCATCAAAGTTCAAGCCCCGCCCGGTCCTCGGTAACCATAATGTTCGATCCCGACGAACTCGAGGAGATCCGTGCCAGCAAGGCGGAGTGGCACGAGGCGGAAGTCGAACCGGTCCTCGAGCGCTTCGGCGAGCGCAAGGAAACGTTCACGACCGACACGGGGGGCCAGGAGGTCGACCGGCTCTACACGCCCGACGACGTGGGCGATCTCGACTACGAGGAGGATCTCGGTAATCCGGGCGAGCCGCCGTACACGCGCGGCGTCTACTCGACCGGTTACCGCGGCCGGCTCTGGACGATGCGCCAGTACGCCGGGTTCTCGACGCCGGAAGACACCAACGAGCGATACCACTACCTGCTCGACGAGGGCCAGACGGGGCTGTCGATGGCCTTCGACCTCCCGACCCAGATGGGCTACGACTCCGACGCCGACATGGCCGCCGGCGAGGTCGGCAAGGCCGGCGTCGCGATCGACTCGCTCGAGGACATGGAGACCGTCTTCGACGGCATCCCGCTCGACGAGGTCTCGACCTCGATGACGATCAACGCGCCCGCGTCGGTGCTGCTGGCGATGTACATCGCGGTCGGCGACCAGCAGGGGGTCGACCGCTCGGAGCTGCGGGGGACGATCCAGAACGACCTCCTGAAGGAGTACATCGCGCGCAACACGTACATCTACCCGCCCGAGCCCTCGATGCGGATCATCACGGACATCTTCGACTTTTGTGCCTCCGAGACCCCGAAGTTCAACACGATCTCGATCTCGGGCTATCACATCCGCGAGGCCGGTTCCACGGCCGCTCAGGAGCTGGCGTTCACGCTCGGTAACGGCATCGAGTACGTCGAGACGGCGATCGAGGCCGGCCTCGACGTCGACGACTTCGCGCCGCAGCTTTCCTTTTTCTTCAACGGCCACAACAACATCTTCGAGGAGGTCGCGAAGTTCCGCGCGGCCCGTCGGATGTGGCACGATATCATCGAAGAGCGGTTCGACCCGGACGACCCCACGTCCAAGCAGCTCAAGTTCCACACCCAGACCGCCGGCTCGATGCTGACCGCCCAGCAGATCGAGAACAACGTCGTCCGCGTCGCCTACCAGGCGCTGGCAGCCGTTCTCGGCGGCACGCAGAGCCTCCACACCAACGGGAAAGACGAAGCGCTTGCGCTGCCGACCGAGGAATCGGTCCGGACGGCGCTTCGCACCCAGCAGATCCTCGCCCACGAGTCCGGCGCGGCCGACACCATCGACCCGCTCGCGGGCAGCTACTACGTCGAGTCCCTGACCGACGAAGTCGAGGCGGAGGCCTACGAAATCATGGACGAGGTCGAGGACCGGGGCGGCATGTTGGAAGCCGTCGAGCAGCAGTGGGTCCAGCGCCAGATCCAGGATACCGCCTTCGACCGCCAGAAGGAGATCGAGGAGAAAGAGCGCGTCATCGTCGGCGTCAACGAGTTCGAGACGGACGACGGGGAGCCCGAGATGGACGTTCAAGAGATCACCGAGGAAGACCAGCAGCGCCAGATCGACAGCCTCGAGCAGACCCGCGAGCGTCGGGACGACGAGGCCGTCGACGCGGCCCTCGAGGCGCTGCGTGACGCCGCCCGCGGCGACCAGAACCTGATGCCCTACATCATCGACGCCGTCAAGGCCTACGCGACGGTCGGCGAGATCTGTAACGTCATGCGCGACGAGTTCGGCGAGTACCAGCCCGGCGCGGCAGTGTAGGTCCTCGACGCTCCCTCGGGAAAAATCACAACAGTAACACGGCCATCGGCCGGAGTACAGGCCGATGCATTTCGATCACGCCGGCATCGCGACCGACGATGCACAGGGACTGGCAACGCTTTACGGCGATCTCTTCGATCTCGAGGTCGCCCGCGAGGAGGAGTTCGACGGCATGCGCGTCGTCTTCCTCGACTGCGGTGACGGCTACTTCGAACTGCTCGAGCCGATCGAGGAGGGGACGATCGCGCGCTATCTCGAGGACAACGGAGCGGGGATCCACCACCTCGCGCTCGCGACCGACGACATCGAGGGGGCCCTCGAGACGGTCCGAGACCACGACGTGGCGTTGATCGACGAGGAGCCCCGGCCGGGCGCGTGGGGGCATTCGGTCGCGTTTCTCCACCCCAAGGACACCGGCGGGATCCTGCTCGAACTCGTCGAACACTGAGACGGGCTGCCGTACCGACTTCTCGGTGCGACCGCGAGCTGGTCGCGGTTGCACCGGACACGATGTCCGATAGGTCGTATGCGTGGCCATCGGGCTACTCCGCGGCGTATTCGGCCGTCGTAACCCGTCGCCGTTCGTCGCCGGCCGCGTAGACGACCGCGACCCGGTCGGGGTACCGTCCCTCGAGATCGATCCGGGCCTCGTAGTCGGCGGCCCCGAGACAGTCGGCGCAGGTCTCGGACTCCTGCTCGCCGACGGCGACGCTGACCGCCAGCAGGTCGCGGGTTTCGTCGTCGGTCGCGTCGGCCGCAGCCGCGATCGCGGTCCCGAAACCCGCACTGCCGGCGGAGTCGCCTCGAGCGGTCGGCCGCGCTGAGTCGGCCGGCCCGTTAGCCGAAGTTCTCGATCAGCGCGTCGTCGGGATCGCCCCCCGCGGCCTCGATCGCGTCCGCGACGGCGGTGACGAAGCCGTCGAAGCCGAAGGCGTAGAGTTGGCCGTTTTCGCGGTGGGTTGCGACCGCGTCGGCCAGTTCCTCGGTCGCGCCGTCGTCGACGAAGACCACGGTCGCGCCCGCAGCGGACAGCGCCTCGAGCCGATCGGAGTGGGCGGGCTCGTCGGCCTGATAGATCACGGTGGCGTCGTGACCGGCACCGCGAGCGGCCTCGGCGACCGCGATCCCCGCACCGATTCCCGGGCCGCCAGCGGCGGCGACGACGTCGCCGTCGTCGTCGTCGTAGGCGATCCGGCCGAACGGGCCTTCGACGTGGACGGTCTCGCCGCCCTCGAGGCCCGCGAGCCACGGCGAGAGGTCGCCCTCCGGATCGATTCCGACGGTGAGTTCGAACGTCTCGCCGACCGACGGCGAAGAGAGCGTGTAGTGGCGGGCGATCTCCTCGTCCTCGGGGGCGGCCCGCAACAGAACGAACTGCCCGGGGCGGGCATCGAACCCTTCGGGCGTCTCGAGTTCGAGCGCGACGGTGTCGGGACCGACCTCGCTGACCGATGCGACCGTGACTGGCGTCCCATCCATGTCGAACCCGTTCGTCGGCGGGTTGAAAAGGCGTTCCGTTCTCCGCGACCCTCGCGAGCGGCCGTTTCGACGGGGACGATATCGTATGTTTTTCACAAACACATTCACTCGATTCCGTGTTTCTTTCTCTCGTAAACTCTCGCCGTGTAATTCTTAACGATTAATAACCGACTGTCCCGCCGTCCCGAACATATCCACCACCGATGCGGTGGTCAGCTTGGGGTTTCAGAAGCCTTTTCATTTATCGGGGGCAAGGTGCCTCATAACATGGCTGAGGATCTCAACTGGGCGATCGGAGGCGAAGCCGGCGACGGTATCGACTCCACCGGTAAAATCTTCGCCCAGGCACTGTCCCGGGCCGGAAGACACGTATTCACCTCCAAAGACTTCGCGTCGCGAATCCGTGGGGGCTACACGGCCTACAAGATTCGCACGTCCGTCGAGCAGGTTCAAAGCGTCGTGGACCGCCTCGACATTCTCGTCGCCCTGACACAGCGGACCATCGACGAGAACTTAGACGAACTCCACGAGGGCAGCGCCATCATTTACGACGGCGAACGCTCGTGGGACGCGGAGATCCCCGACGAGATGACCGCGGTCGACGTCCCGCTGAAATCGCTGGCCGAGGAGGCCGGCGGCGCGATCATGCGAAATATCGTCGCGCTGGGCGCGGCGTGTAAGATCACCGGCTTCGACGTCGAGTACTTAGACGAGGCCCTCGAGAAGCGCTTCGGCGGCAAGGGCTCGAAGATCGTCGAGAACAACAAGGAAGCCGCTCGAGCGGGACAGGAGTACGTCGAGGAGAACTACGACCTGAGTCACCTCGGCTACGACGTCGAGACGACCGACAACGACTACGTCCTGCTCAACGGCAACGAAGCGGTCGGCATGGGCGCGCTCGCGGCCGGCTGTCGGTTCTACGCCGGCTATCCGATCACGCCCGCGACTTCGATCATGGAGTACCTGACGGGTCGCATCGAGGACTACGGCGGCCACGTCGTGCAGGCCGAAGACGAACTGTCGGCGATCAACATGGCGCTGGGTGCCGCTCGCGGCGGCGCGCGCTCGATGACGGCGACCTCCGGTGCCGGGATCGACCTCATGACCGAGACGTTCGGGCTCGTCGCACAGAGTGAGACGCCGCTGGTTATCGCCGACGTCCAGCGGTCCGGTCCCTCGACGGGGATGCCGACGAAACAGGAACAGGGCGACCTCAACATGGCGCTGTACGGCGGCCACGGCGAAGTCCCGCGGTTCGTCGTCGCCCCCACGTCGATCACCGAGTGTTTCTGGAAGACCGTCGAGGCGTTCAACCTCGCCGAGAAGTACCAGACGCCGGTCTTCCTGGTCTCCGATCTGGCGATGTCGGTCACCGAACAGACGTTCCCGCCGGAGGCCTTCGACATGGACGAGGTCGAGATCGACCGCGGCAAGCTCGTCGACGAGGACGAGGCCGACGAGTGGCTCGACGCACAGGGCCACTTCCGGGCCCACGCCGTCACCGAGGACGGCGTCAGTCCGCGAGCCATCCCCGGCACGACCGACGCCGCCCACATGTCTACCGGCCTCGAACACGACGAACTCGGTCGCCGGACCGAGGAAGAGGACGAGCGCGTCCAGCAAGTCGACAAGCGCAACCGCAAGGTCGAGACCGCACGCGAACAAGAGGACTGGGACTACCGCGAGTTCGGCGATCCGGACGCGGACAACCTCGTCATCTCGTGGGGCTCGAACGAGGGCGCGCTCGTCGAGGCGCTCGACTACCTCGAGGCCGACGGGATCGACGTCCGCGTGATCTCGGTGCCCTACATCTTCCCGCGGCCCGACCTGACCGAGGAGATCGAGGCCGCCGACGAGACGATCGTCGTCGAGTGTAACGCGAACGGCCAGTTCGCGGACGTGATCGAACACGACGTGCTGACCCGCGTCAAGCGCATCAACAAGTACACCGGCGTGCGATTCAAGGCCGACGAACTCGCAGACGACATTACCGAGAAACTCACCGAGGAGGTACCCGCATAATGAGCTCCGACGTCCGATTCACCGACTTCAAATCCGACAAGCAGCCAACGTGGTGTCCCGGCTGCGGCGACTTCGGGACGATGAACGGCATGATGAAAGCGCTGGCCAACACCGGCAACGATCCCGACAACACGTTCGTCGTCGCCGGGATCGGCTGTTCCGGAAAGATCGGGACCTACATGCACAGCTACGCCCTCCACGGGGTTCACGGTCGCGCGCTCCCGGTCGGCACCGGCGTCAAGATGGCCCGGCCCGACGTCGAGGTCATGGTCGCCGGTGGCGACGGTGACGGCTACTCGATCGGTGCCGGCCACTTCGTTCACGCCGTCCGCCGGAACGTCGACATGACCTACGTGGTTATGGACAACCGCATCTACGGCCTGACCAAGGGCCAGGCCTCACCGACCTCGCGGTCGGACTTCGAGACCTCGACGACTCCCGAAGGACCCAAGCAGCCGCCGGTCAACCCGCTGGCGCTCGCGCTGGCCTCCGGCGCGTCCTTCATCGCCCAGTCCTTTAGCTCGGACGCGATGCGCCACGCCGAGATCGTCGAGAAGGCCATCGAACACGACGGCTTCGGCTTCGTCAACGTCTTCAGCCCCTGTGTCACGTTCAACGACGTCGACACCTACGACTACTTCCGCGACAGCTTAGTCGACCTGCAGGAAGACGAGGACCACGACCCCCACGACTACGAGGCCGCCAAGGAAGTCATCCTCGACAGCGAGAAGGAGTACCAGGGCGTCATGTATCAGGACGAGAACTCGGTTCCCTACCACGAGAAACACGGCGTCACCGAGGACATGTCCGAGATTCCCGACGGCGCGCCCGAGGACGCGATGGACCTCGTCCGCGAGTTCTACTGAGGCCGCCGTCGATTCCGACTGATTCGCGCTTTTTCGGATCCCGATCGCGGTATCCGCGATCCTCTCACGCCCGCCATAGCGTTTTGATCCCGTGACTCACGCATCGCGGCAACTGATATCGAACACTCGAGTCGCGGGACGGCACCCGAAACCGGACCAGAGTCGCCGGCCAGGGCGACGATCGTCAGGCCGGGTGTTCGACGGACTCGAGCAGGACTTCGGCGTTGGCCGACTCCTCGGTGAGCAGTTTGGGATAGGTGCCGAGCAGGACGAGCAGGTCGCCCTCGTGGTCGAAGGAGGTGAGTTTGATCTCGACGTCGATCGGTTCGCCGCCGAGTTCCGACTCGCCGAGGAAGGCATCGACCTCCCGGCCGTCCCCGAGGATGTCGAGGCCGAACGTCTCCTGGTGCTGGATGTCGCTGATGTCGCCCTGTCCCCCTTCGAACCCGCCGAGGAACCGGTCGATAAGTTCCTCGTTGGAGAGGTCGTCGATCGGATTGAGCGATCGGCCGGCGACCTCCATTCCCGGGATCGAAACGGCGGCGAAGGCGGCCCCGTCGCGTTCTTCGCCCTGGTACTCGACGGCCTTCGAGTAGACGGCCGTCGAAATCGACGCCTCGACCCGACGCTCGACGCCG
The DNA here is from genome assembly GCF_001953745.1 of Natrinema saccharevitans. NCBI lineage: Archaea > Methanobacteriati > Methanobacteriota > Halobacteria > Halobacteriales > Natrialbaceae > Natrinema > Natrinema saccharevitans. The sequence goes on along the minus strand of NZ_LWLN01000001.1, from coordinate 1,560,224 downwards.
CCGGGGAGTTCGACCGAGCGGTCGATCGTCCGCTCGCTGATGTCGTCTTCTGCGTAGCCGGTCTCCTCGAGTGCGTCGTCGGTCGGGCGAACGGCGTCCGAATCGAACGCGAGCGGTTCGTTCCCGAGGACGACGTCGATACAGCCGGCGGTGAGCGCGATCGTCCCGGTCGCGCCCGCGGCGAGCAGCGATCGTCGAGAGAGAGTCATTACAGGTGGGTACGTTACGAGCGGCATATTCCTTGTGGCTTCTTCAGTTTCGCAGACAAGACTATCAGGCCTCGTTGAACGTCGAGAGCGGATGATAGCGGACAGACACATCAAGAGTTATCGGGGTCGGCATCCCCCATCTAGCCATGACTGACTTTGCAGACCGCGTCGAGCAGGTGTCGATCAGCGGTATCCGGGAGGTCTTCGAGGCCGCTGGCGAGGACGCTATCAACCTCGGCCTCGGCCAGCCGGACTTCCCCACCCCGGCCCACGCCCGGCGCGGGGCCATCGAGGCCATCGAGTCGGGACGGGCCGACGCCTACACCTCGAACAAGGGGACCGAACAGCTCCGGGAAGCGATTTCCGCGAAGTACGACCGCGACTACGGCCTCGCGGTCGATCCCGCCGACGTGATCGCGACCTCCGGGGGGAGCGAGGCCCTGCATCTGGCGCTCGAGGCCCACGTCAATCCCGGCGAGGAGGTCATCTTCCCCGATCCGGGCTTCGTCTCCTACGACGCCCTGACCCGCATCGCCGACGGCACGCCGAAGCCGGTCGGGCTGCGGGAGGACCTCACCCTCGATCCCGCGACCGTCGAGGACGCTATCACCGAAGAGACTGCGGCGTTCGTCGTCAACAGCCCCGCGAACCCCACCGGGGCCGTCCAGAGCGAGGCCGACATGCGCGAGTTCGCCCGCATCGCCGACGAACACGACGTCCTCTGTATTTCCGACGAGGTCTACGAACACATCGTCTTCGAGGGCGAGCATCGTTCGCCGCTCGAGTTCGCCGAGACGGACAACGTCGTCGTCGTCAGCGCCTGCTCGAAGACCTACTCGATGACCGGCTGGCGGCTCGGCTGGGTCGTCGGCTCGAACCGCCGTATCGAGCGGATGCTGCGGGTCCACCAGTACGGACAGGCCTGTGCCTCCGCGCCCGCCCAGTACGCCGCCGAGGCCGCCCTGACCGGCCCCCAAGAGCCGGTCGAGGAGATGGTCGAGACCTTCGAACAGCGCCGCGACCTCGTCCTCGACGGGCTCACCGACGCCGGCCTCGAGGTACCCACCCCGGAGGGGGCCTTCTACGCGATGCCGAAGGTCCCCGAGGGCTGGTGTGAGGAGGTGCTGGATCGGGGCGTCGTCGTCGTTCCCGGCGACGCATTCGGCGCGAACGGCGAGGGCTACGCGCGACTGTCCTACGCGACCGGGACCGAGGAGTTGAAGGAGGCGCTCGAGATCATCGACGACGCGACGCGAGCCGTCCAGTAGCTCGCTCAAGCCGTTTCCGGTTTGTCCGGTCTTCCCTGCAGCTTTCTCTGTCGCCGAGAAAGTCGCCGTCTCCTCTGCCGTCACGTGTATCGTTTTACCGTCCCGATCCGTGTGTCCGAACGAGATGAGAGCTGTACGCCTTCGGGAACACGGCGACGCGGACGTACTGCAGGTCGAGGAGATCGATCGGCCCGAGCCGGCCGCCGACGAGTTGCTCGTCGAGGTCGCCTCTGCGGGGGTCAACCCCGTCGACACCTACTTCCGGGACGGATCGTACGAACCGGTCGACGTGCCCTTTACGCCCGGCGTCGACGTCGCGGGGACCGTCGCGGCGACCGGCGATAGCGTCACGGGCTTCGACGAGGGCGATCGCGTCTACGGCACCGGCATCGGCAACGGCGACTCACAGGGCGCGTACGCGGAGTACGTGACGATCCCGACGAATCGGGTGGTTCACCTCCCCGACGGTGCAGATCTGATCGAGGCCGGCGGAGCCGGCGTCGCCGCCGTCACCGCCTGGCGCGCGCTGATCGACCACGCCGACCTCGAGCCCGCGGAGTACTGTTTGGTCCACGGCGGCTCCGGCGGCGTCGGCCACGCGGCCGTCCAGATCGCGGCCGCCGTCAGCGCGCGAGTGATCACGACCGCGTCCGAGGAGTACCACGACGACCTGACCGAGTACGGAGCCGAGACGGTGCTTGAATACGGCCGCGACGACTTGGCCGACGCCGTCCGCGAGGCGGCCGACGGCGGGGTCGACGCGGTACTCGACCACCGACTCGACGACTACCTGCAGTTCGACGCCGACGTCGCCGCGACGGGCGCTCGCGTCGTCGGTATCGGCGAGAACAGCCCCGATCCGGGCTTCACGAACGACGGCGCGGCCCGGTCGAAAGACGTCTCCTACCAGTTCATGAGCATGTTCAACACGCCGGATCTGCGTGTTCCGCTGCGCGGGGCCGCCCATCTCATGGACGCCGGTGACCTCTCGATCGACGTCGCCCGGACCTACGACCTCGAGGAGGCGGCCGAGGCCCAGCGCGCGGTCATGACGGACAGCTTCCTCGGGAAACTCGTGATCGAGCCCTAACGGACCGCGGCTCACAGCGAAAACAGCACTGTCGGTCGGTCAGACCGGGCTCCGAACCGCGTCCGCCCGCTCGAGGCGGGTGGGTCGCGAGGCCCAAAGGACCCGCCGATCAGGAGAGGTCGGCGACCGCTTCCATCGTCGTCCGCTTGTCGTCCTCGCTCATCCCGTCGACGAACCCGACGCGGACGGCGTCGACGCCCTCGATGGCGGCGTACTCTTCGAGCCACTCGCGGACCTCGTCGGGTGTGCCCGCGAAGGCCAGTTCGTCGAGGACCTCGTCGGGCAGGGCCGCGGCCATCGCGTCGGTGTCGCGGTCGTCCCAGGCGGCGCGGATCTCCTCGACGACGTCGGGGTAGCCCTGTTCGGCGACCGAGTTGCCGTAGTAGGGGCCGTAGGCCCCGAGCATGAACGCGACCGTCCCGCGGGCCTTCTCGCGAGCCGCCTCGCGATCCTCGCTGGCGATCCCGCGGACGATCGGCGCGACCCGCAGGTCCGAAAGATCCTTGCCGCCGAGTTCGGCACCTCGTTCGAGGTCCTCGAGGCGGTCGCGCAGGCCGTCTTTCGTGAACATCTGCGGGGCCCAGCCGTCACCGAAGCGGCCGGCCATCTCCGTGGCCTTGGGGCCGAGGGTGCCGACGTCGATCGGCGGCGGGTTCTCCGAGGGGCCGCGCTCGTAGCCCAGCCCGGCGATGTCGAAGATCTCGCCGTCGTAGGCGGGATTGCCCTCCTCGTAGACGTTGCGCATGACCTCGATCACTTCGCGGGTGCGCCGGAGCGGCCGGTCGAACTCCTGGCCGTGCCAGCGCTCGGTGATCGCGGGCGAACTCGGGCCGATCCCGAACCGGAAGCGGCCGTCGGCGGCCGCCTGCATCGTCAGCGCGGTCTGGGCGAGCATCGACGGCGTCCGGCCGTACGGCGAGATGACGTCGTTGGAGATGCCGAGTTCGTCGGTCCGGTCGGCCGCCAGCGTCAGCGGCGGGACGATGTTCCAGCCGGTCGTCTCGCCGACCGTGATCCGGTCGAAGCCCAGTTCCTCGGCCTGGACGGCGCGCTCGGCGACGCCCTGCGGGCGGTCGTAATCGCCGAGTCGTACCAGCAAGTCGAGTTCGGCGTTCATCGGGCGTCCCTCCGCGTCGGCCGTCGGGTCGTGTCTCGGTCTGTCATCATCGTACACCGCGTCACGGATTCACATAAAACTGTAGCGTTTCCGTTCATTCACGGGGGCCGACCGGCGTCGACTTCGTCGCTGACTCGTTTCTCGCACATCCCGGTCCGGTGGGTGTCGTAGGTGGCGGCGCAGAGAGGACGAGGATCGTGACCGCGAGGACGACGGTGCGTTTCGCCGTCGCGACGCGGGCCTCGTCCTGCTGGAACCAATCGTCCGGTCGGTACCCTTTGTACCAGAGGACGGCGAGGCTGGTGATGTTGATCGTGACCATGTTGACGAGGACGAGGACGCTCGCGGCGACGGCCACCGCCGGGAGCCCCCACGCGATGCCGATGCCGACGACGCCCAGCGCCGGCTAAACCCTTGGCACGGCATTGCGGTAGGTCAGCGGGATTCGTGGGATCGATCGGGATTCGGCCGGGCCGTCGGAGAGACGATATCCCGAAGCATTAGCCGTCTGTGAGTGCTGTATAGCGGTGGAGTTCGTCCACGGCCTCGGCGACGAGGGCGTCCGATAGTTCGCCCTGCTGGGAATCGAGATCGCGGTGTTTGATCGTCGTTACGTACCAGGGAGAGACGTACGCGTCTTTGTCCGAGCCGCCTCGGATCCACGCGTCGTCGGGAACTGGGACTCCCGACGGGTGGTATTGGGTCGTCATTCCGACGGCGATGCACTCCTCGTCGGCGAACGGGTGCGAGCGGCCACTGACGAGTAGCCACGACCGATACGCCGGCGCGGACTTGTGCGGTGCCGGGCCCCACCAGACCTCTCCTTGCGCGCCCCTCATTCCTCGTCCGCACCGTCGGAGTCCACGCCGTGACCCCACTCGTCGGGATCTTCCGGACCGAACCGATCGGTCGCCGCTCGAGCGGTTCGCATCGAGTCGAGGGTCGTCACGACGTCTTCGTCGTCGGCGACGGCCCAGTAGTCCCCTCGATGGCGGACGAGATCGCGCTCCGCCAACCGCGAGAGGACCACGCCGACACTCCCGCGCGCGACGCCGGTCTCGTCGTGGATCTCCTTCGGCGTGTACGCTCGGTCGGGGGACGAGGCGAGAAACGAGAGGATCACTTCCGCGTTCGTTCGCCCGCCCGCCCTGAGATCTTCCGGGGGGCCGTTTTCGAAGCGATCGATGTCGATGGGCACACTCGAAGGTATGTAATCGAATGTAATAGCTGTAATGGAGATCGGTCGTCGAGTCGCGTCCGGTCGGCGATCCGCCCTCGAGCCGTGCTATTTTCGCCCCGGTAACAGTAGATATAAGGCACAACAGGTAAAAGTACCAACTGGAAATCGGTCTCCGAAAGCAGGGGGCTGCGTCGAAACGCCCCGGGTGTAGGCGCACCCGAGACTGGCTTCCAACCACACGGCTCGAAGCCATGATTACGTTACTTCTACCGGGATATAAACGTCCCGCACGACCGCGGAATCGCCCGCCACGAAGAGCCTCGCGGCCCCATCGACGGAGGTGCGGCCGGCATGGGTAGCGAGTCCAGCGACCGCGCCGGCGAGGCCGACTCGTCGCGGCCCGACTGCCCGCGCTGTGACGAGCCGGTCGGCTTCGTCGCCGTCTCCGGGCCGACGACGGCGTCGGTCAGCCCCTGTGGCTGTACGGTGCCGGCAGCGGCCGTCCAGCGCGAGTAGGGGCTCGCCTCGAGCCCCGTCGGATAGTCGGCCGCTCGGCGGGCCGTTCGGAAGTACGTGGGCCTGTGGGCCTGCTGTAGTACAGTCCAAGAAATACGGACGGCGCTGTATCCCCTCCCTGCTCGCTTCGCTCGCTGAGGAAGGGGGCTTAGCGCCTCGATTCAGCTAAACTGCCGAGGCTAACGTGCAAAGCTGAGTCACTTATCTATGAGTATTCAATTCTCTGGACCCGGCAACACAACGATCTCTTGGTTGGTTTCAGGCCAAAACTGGATCTGCGCTTCTGATGCGGACACTCCGCCACCATGTTGGACAGGCCACGGGAATACTAGGTCGTCCCACTGATCGCCCGCATCAACAGTAATAGTTAAACCACCAGGGACGCCGTCAAATGGGATCGTTTCGTCAGCGGAATTCGCTTCGAGTTCGACCTCTTCAGTATGAAAAGATTCGCCGGGTTGGTTCCCGATATGGATGCGAAACGTCCTGAAAGTATCTGAACGATTATATACTGCGATCGAATACTCTCGTTTATCATCCGAACCGAATTCAAGCGACGTACACCCAGCGATTGCACCGCCAAGAGCTATCACGCTCCCGAAAAGAATCTTTCTTCGTGACTCCATATTACACCCTGACTCGTTTCGAATATTTAAACTCGATGAGAGTCCGTTACGAGGTGCAACTGAATACTGGGGCGTAGGTGTGGAACGTGGTTATTCCACGCTTCGCTTTCTATAGTAGCTCTTGAAAGTCAATGCACACCCGATCGCAGGACAGCGTTGTGAGCGGTGTGTAAATCGTTTCAAGAGCTACTATAACTAACGGCTTTGTGAAGGGCTGATCGTGGCAACACCGAAAAGCCACACCTTCCCCAGCCGATTTCTGCTCACGGGCGCTGCGGGACGGCTTCGCCGTCCCGACGGTCGCGGCGCGTAGCGCCGCGCTCTGCCCGTTCGCATGGTTTGCGGAACCGGAGGTTCCGGGCTAACGTTCGGTCACTCCGTTTCCTCCCTCATGTACTGTCAGAGCAAGCTCTGACAAGCCTTCGCTCGTGGAACTTGCGAAGACCTCGCACGGAGTCAGGCCGCGGTTCGTCGATGACTCACCGCGCCCCAGCGCGCGCCACCGCATGAGTGGGTGATCAACGGCGCTCGAGCCCGCGGGTCCGGTCGCCGGATTCAGCCGCCGAACGAGTGGGAAACGTTGATACCTTCGGTGGATAACGTGAGCGTATGACACACGACTGCTCGTTCCTCGAGGACCTCGACCTCGAGGACGACCAGCTGTCGTTTGCGGACGGTCGACGCGAATCGCACGCGACGGACTGGGGGACCGAGGAATCGGACGGAGTCATGCCCGACGCCGTCGTCTGGCCCGAGCGTACCGCGGAGGTCTCGGCGGTGTTGGCGGCGGCGACCGAACGCGGGGTCCCGGTCACGCCCTACGCGGCCGGGACGGGCCTCGAGGGCAACGCCGTCCCGGCCCACGGCGGGATCAGCCTCGATCTGACGCGGATGGACGCGGTGGTCGACTACCGGCCCGACGACGTCCAGATCGACGTGGGGCCGGGGATCATCGGCTCCGACGTCGACGAACACGTCGCGTCCGACGGCCTCTTTTTCCCGCCGCTGCCCTCGTCGGGCGAGATTTCGACGATCGGCGGGATGATCGCGACCGACGCCAGCGGGATGGGGACGGTCCGCTACGGCGAGATCGCCGACTGGGTCCTCGGGCTCGAGGCCGTGCTTGCCGACGGCACCGTCGTCCGGACGGGATCGCGGGCGATCAAGACCTCGAGCGGCTACAACCTGACCGACCTGCTGGTCGGCAGCGAGGGGACGCTGGCGGTGGTCACCGAGGCCACCCTCGAACTGGCCGGCCGGCCCGAGCAGATCCGGGGCGGGCGGGCGATCTTCGAGACGCTGGCCGACGCCGCCGAGGCGGTCTTCGACGCGGTCCGGACGGAGGTCGACGTCGCCAAGATCGAACTCGTCGACGGGCTGAGCGCCCGGATGGCCAACGACCACCTCGACACCGGCCTGCCCGACGCGCCGATGGTCTTTCTGGAGTTCCACGCCAACCACGGGATCGAGGAAGAGATCGACCTCTGTCGCGCCATCTTTGAGGACCACGACGTCGCCCGCTTCGAGATGAGCGAGAACGACGACGAGATGGCCGCGCTCTGGGAGGCCCGGCGGGAACTGGCCTTCGCCGTCAGGAGCTACGATCCCGACCTCGAGTCGCTCCATCCGGGCGACGTGACGGTGCCGATCAGCGCCTACCCCGAGGTCGTCCGCGAGACGAAGCGACTCGCCGAGGAGTACGGCCTGCTGGTCCCCTGCTTCGGCCACGCCGGCGACGGCAACCTCCACTACAGCGTCCTCGCCGACCCGAGCGACCCCGACCAACTCGAGCGCGGCGAGGCCCTCTACCGGGAGATCGTCGAACTCGCGATCGAGTTCGGCGGGACGGCGACCGGCGAACACGGCATCGGCGAGGGGAAACAGAAGTACCTCGAGCCGGAACACGGCGCGGGCGCGGTCGAGGCCATGCGATCGATCAAGCGGGCGCTGGACCCGACGGACACGCTCAATCCGGGGAAGGTCTTCCCGGAGACGGCCGACGGCGAGCGGGTTCGAGAGCCGGACTGCTGACGCGGCGAGACGGCGGCCGTCACCGACGAACTGCTCGTCGGCCGGAAGGACGATATGGCCGCTCGCTCATCGTTCCCTAGACGCAACCCATGCCGACTCGCCGCCGCGTTCTCGCGTGTGCCTGTACCGTCGCCGGAACGGCCGTCGCTTCGGGAATCGGCGCTGCGACCGGCGGCGACGGCGACCTGACCCTCGAGATCGTTCGCCACGCCTCGGCCGAACCCGACGACGACGTGCTGGCAGCGGTCCGTGAGGGCGTCGACCTGTTCGCAGAGACGTGGACCGAGGCGACGCCGGGCACTGCCGAAGTGACCCTCGAGACGGACGCCGTCGCCGACTTCGAGATCGAACCCGCACACGGCGAGACGTTAGACGCCCTGGAGACCGACGACGCCCTGCGCGGGGACCGGACGGCGGAGACGGTGACGCTGGTCGTCGTCGCCGACGGCGCGACGACTGCCGGAGCGATGCGGGGGTACGCGGGCCGCGGCGGCGGTCGCTCCCGCGAACCCGGTGCGTACGGCTACGTCAATACCGAACTCGCCGCGCTCTTCGGCACGGGGATCGGGACCCCCCGCGAGCTGCTGCGGAACTTCGCGGCCCACGAGTGCGGCCACGCGGTCGTCGGCTGGACTGACTTTCCCCACTACCCCGTCGACGCGACCGAATCCGAACCCTCCCCGGAGCGGCGGGCCCACAGCTGCGGCGCGCAGGACCACCCCGACGCGCGGGGCCGGTTCGTCCGCCACGGTATCACCCCGATGGCGACGGGCTACTCGGCGATCGAGAGCCGGAACACGCCGCGCGATCACCCGTTCGCGACCGAACGGGGCCCGATCGACGACTACGCCGAGCCGGTCACCGAGTCCCCGTTCTACCTCACCATGGACTACGTCCCCGCGTTCTCCGACACCGCTCGAGCGGCGATGGCCCACCACTACGAGCGGGTCTTCGCGTAGTCGGGCCCCGGGACGCGATCCGGTTCCGAGACGGTGTCTTTATTATACTCTCTCGAATCACTCGAACTAGTTACCGTTCGGTACCGGACCGCAGTTTCGCGGATCGTTACGAGCCATGACACGCAGGATTCACGTCGACGTCCGCTCGAGTTTCAGTCTCCTCGGTACCGTCCTGAAGTATCTCTCCCCGACGCTACTGGTACCGACCGCGGTCGCGCTACTGTACCGGGAGAGCCCGCTGCCGTTTCTGGTCGCGCTGGTCGTCGCGATCACCGTCGGAACGGGCCTCGAGCGTCTCGAGCCCGAACCGGATCTCGAACATCGCGAAGCGTTCCTGATGGTATCGCTGACGTGGCTGGTTGTCCCGCTAATCGGGACGATCCCGTATCTCGTCGCCGAGACGGGGACGATCGCCGACCCGGTCAATGCCCTCTTCGAGAGCATGAGCGGCTTCACGACGACCGGCGCGACGGTCATGGGCGAAATCTCCGTCGAGAAGCACTCACACTCGATCATGCTGTGGCGACAGCTCACTCAGTGGCTCGGCGGGATGGGGATCATCGTCCTCATGGTCGCGATCCTATCGGAGCTCTCCGTCGGTGGCACCCAGCTCATCCGGGAGGAAGCGCCCGGGATTCAGGTCGAGAAGCTGACGCCGCGGATCAGAGAGACGGCGCGGGCGCTCTGGCTGCTCTACGCCTGGTTCACGCTCGCCGCCGTGGTCGTCTACTACGGGCTCCACCTCGCGGGGATGGCTCCGAACATGACCTTCTACAACGCCGTCTCGCACGCGCTCACGACGCTGCCGACCGGCGGCTTCTCGCCGGAGGGACGCAGCGTCGAGGCCTTCGAGCCGATCGTCCAGTGGGCGGTCATGCCCTTCATGATCGTCGCCGGGACGAACTTCGCGCTCTACTGGCACGTTTGGCGCGGCAAGCCCGATCGGCTGACCGGGAACGCCGAGTTCCGGTCCTATCTCCTGTCGATGGGCGTCGTCGGTGCCCTCCTCTCGGCCCTGCTCTTTCTCGGGGTCGGTCTCGCGACGGTCCCCGACGGCGTCGCCGCGATCCCGGGCAGCCTCGAGCGCTCGCTGCGCCACGGACTCTTTCAGACGCTGGCGATCGTGACGACGACCGGCTACGCCAGCATGGACTTCAACACCTGGAGCGAGTCGACGCAGGTAATCTTGCTGTTTGCGATGTTTCTGGGCGGGTCGGCGGGATCGGCGGCCGGTTCGATCAAGATCATTCGCTGGTACGTCGTCGGGAAGTCCATGGGGCGTGAGTTGTTCACCACCGTCCACCCGCAGGCGATCCGGCCGGTTCGGATGGGCGACACGGGTGACATCATCGACGAGGACGCGATCCACAGCATCTTCGTCTTCATGTTCCTGTTCCTGACGCTGTTTGCCGCCTCGACGGTCCTGCTCTTTCTCGACGCCTACCGCACGCCCGGCCTCGAGCTGACGGCCCTCGAGGCGATCAGCGCGACCATCGCGACGCTCGGCAACGTCGGCCCGGGCGTCGGCGTCGTCGGGCCGATGAACAGCTACGAGCCGTTTTCCGGGGCCGCGAAACTGTACATGACCTTCCTGATGTGGATCGGCCGGCTCGAGATCCTCTCCGTGCTGGTAATCCTGACGCCGGCCTACTGGCGCTCCTGACTACGCGGGGGTCGTCACTCGGTCGCTTCGGTCCCGGCGACCCGATCGTCAGTTACGGTTTCGTGCCGCTCGACGCCGGTGATCTCGAGTCGTGCGCCCCCGTCAGCGCCCTCGGTCGCAGTCACCGTCCATCCGTGTCTCTCGCAGATATCGGCCACGATCGAGAGTCCAAGCCCCGTCCCGCGTTCGCTCGTCGTGTAGCCCGACTCGAAGACCGCCTCCGGTTCGCCCTCGAACCCCGTCCCCGAGTCGGCAACGAAGAACCCGTCCTCGAGCGCGCCGACGGTGACGGTGAGTTCGCGGTCGTCGGTCCCGGACCTCGAGCGCCCTCCGTGATCGACCGCGTTTCGAAACAGGTTCTCGAGTAACTGCCGGAGCTGGGTTCGGTCCGCGTCGATCGTCGGCTCGTCGTCGACCGACAGCGTCGCTCCCGCGGTATCGACCGTCGACCACGCCTCGCTCGCGACGTCCTCGAGCGCGACCGGCTCGGGATCCAGTCCGCGTTGGCCCTGTCGAGCGAGCATCAGGACGTCGTCGATCAGTTGTTCCATCCGTTCGTGGGACTCGATAGCAATCCGAACGTACTCGGGGTCGTACTCCTCTTCGAGCAGTTCGAGATAGCCTTTCGAGACCGTCAACGGATTCCGCAAGTCGTGGCTGACCACGCTCGCGAACTCGTCGAGCTTTCGGTTCTTGCGTTCGAGTTCGCATTCGCGACGGACCCGCTCGGTCACGTCGTGGACGACGATGGTCCAGCCGGCCGGGTTCCCGCGCCCGTCGTCGATCGGCGCGATCGAAAAGTCGTAGTAGGATTGCCCGTCGTCGAGCGAGAACTGCGTCGGCTCGGCGTCGCCCGCCGTTGACGCACCGTCCCCGCGGTCTCGGTCGTGGGAGCCGGCGATCACCGAGTCGATATCGATCGGTATCACGTCGTCGATCGACGCCCCGACGAGGTTGTCTCGATTGTGAGTGAAAACCTCTCGTGCGACCGGATTGCTGTCGACGATCCGGCGATCGGCGTCGGCGACCAGTACGCCGTCCTCGAGGTTCGTCACGACCTCGCTGCGGGCGATGGGAGCGATCTCGAGGAGTCGATACCGATAGAGGCCGAAGGTGATCGCGAGACCGGTGACGGTAAAGCCGATCGGCGTCGTGCCGATAATCTCGAGCGACGACGCCGAGAGGATGGCCGTCCCCCAGGGGACCGTGATCGCGACGAACACGGCGGCTCCCTGCCACCGGTAGAGTCGCTCGGTCCGCGCGATCAACCGGAAGACGATGACCGACGTGATCGCGAGACAGAACGTCGCGTACCCCAGGTGAACGAACAGCCCGATCCTCGGTTCCGCGGTCGCGACCGTCACGGACGACGCCCACCAACTGCCGAGCGAGATCGGCTCCTCGACCGGCGGCCCCCACAGCACGAACGTGCGGTCGTTGACTGCCAACGCGCCGATCATGGCGAGGGGCTCGATCGACAACAGCCCCAGTCGGGGCCGGGTGAGCCAGCGGTCCGCACCCGTATACCGGAGCGCGAAGACGAGAAACAGCGTCGGAATCACGGCGGCGCACACCCACTGGAGATCGGCCCACAACAGTTTCGCGGCCAACGTCGTCGATTCGATCTCGAGGACGTGCGCACCGAGCCAGACGGCGACGGTCGTCATGAGCGCGGCGAGGGCGCTCGAGCCGGCGGCCGGTCGCGTCCGCCACGCCGCGGCTGCGGTCCCGACGGCGACGACGAGCGAGAGCAACAACACGGCGCTGTACGGAGAGACAGCCCAAACCACGGATAATACTCCGTCACGAGACGCAAGTGTCTACCGGCCGACCCCCGGGAGACGGCGGTCCTGCCTCGACGCGTTCGCGGACCGCCGTCTCAGTCCTGTACCAACACGTCCAGCACGTCCGGCCCCTCGCGGTCGAGCGCCGCCTCGAGTGCGCCCTCGATTCCATCGGGCGTCTCGACGAGTTCGGCGCGCGCGCCGTGGCTCTCGGCGTTCTTCACGAGGTCGACGTTGGGCTCGAAGTCCATGCCGACGAAGTCGTAGTCGTCTTCTTCACCGCCCATGATCGCGAGCGTGTTGTCCTTGAGGATGCGGTAGTTGCGGTTGTCCGAGATCACGACGGTCAGATCGAGGTCGTAGCGGGCGGCGCTGTAGATCGAGTGGGGGTAGTACTGGTAGGAGCCGTCGCCGATGAACCCGACCACGTCGCGGGGCTCGTCGCGCTGTTTCTCGGCGACCGCGGCACCGACCGCGGCGGGCAGCCCGTAGCCGAGCCCGCCGCCCTTGTTCGAGATGTACTGCTCGGGGCCGAGATCCCACCGGGTCAGCATGGCGTACTTCGAGGTGACGCCCTCGTCGACGATCGCAGCGTCGCCGGCGGCCCGCTCCATCGCGTCGACCAGTTGGGCCTTCGAGGCCCGCGGGTCGTCGCCCTCGGCCTCGCCGTAGCCGGCCATCTGGGACTCGACCATCTCCTTGACCTCGGCGACAGTCTCGAGGCGATCGGCGACGACGTCGTCCGAGAGTTTGTCCCGGACGCGCTCGATGAGGCCCTGCATGACCAGCCCCGGATCGCCGATCACGGCCGCGTCGGCGGGCTGGTTCTTCCCGACCTGCCAGGCGTCGTCACTCAGGTGAATGCAGGTCGTGTCGGGATCGACCAGCGCCTCCTCGTGGCGGGTCAGCGTCGTGTTGGTCGAACAGCCCGCGAAGACGATCGTATCGGTGTCCATCAGCATCGCGGCCAGGTCCTCGTTGGTCGGCAGGTACGAGACCCACTGCTCGTGGTCGGTCGGGAAGTCCACCTCGCAGGCCAGTATTTCGCCGTGGACGCGGGCACCCGTCGCCTCCGCGAGGTCGACCGCGGCGGCGACGGCGTCGGCACCCGACCGGGCGACGTGGTCGCCGACGACGATCACCGGATCGTCGGCCTCGGCCAGCAGTTCCGCCGCGCGCTCGAGTTGCCCGGGATCGCCGCCGCCGGCGTTGGGAATCGGACCCAGCCGTTCCGGCTCGGCGTCGGTTTCGGCCAACATCACGTCGAGCGGCAGTCCGAGAAAGACCGGCCCCGTCGGCGGGGTCATCGCGACGCGGAACGCCCGCCGGAGCATCGTCGGCAGCGCCGCGACGTCCAGCACTTCGTCGGACCACTTGCAGAACTGCCGGGCCATGTCCGCGAGCCGGCCCGAGAGGATCGGCTCCTCGTGTCGGAAGTCGGTGCTGTGATTGCCCGCGGTCACGACCAGCGGCGCGCCGGTGATCTTGGCCGCGTAGAGGTTCCCCAGCCCGTGGGCCAGCCCCGGCGCGATGTGGAGGTTCGCGACGCCGACCGGCGTGATCGAGTCGTCGTGGTGGGCGTGATACCGCCGGCGCTGTGCGTAGCCCCCGGCCATCCCCACCGCGATGTCCTCGTGGAGGCCGAGCCGGTACTCGAGGTCGCTGTCGCCGATCGCGTCCATGATCGGGAGTTCGGTCGTCCCCGGGTTGCCGAAGACGTAGTCGACGCCGTAGGACTCGAGAGCGTCAGTGAAGAGATCCGCGCCGGTATACTCGTCCGTCATACTCGCTCGTGGTACGGGACACCACATCAAATTGTGTGTTTCGGAACCGCGGTGGCCGCCCGAGGTATTATCCGTCAGTTCGTTGTCGTCCGGGTATGACTCTCGCGAGAGACGGGACGGGTCCGGGCGCGGTCGCTCGAGCGTACTGGTCACAGGTCCATCCCGTCTTCATGACGCCGCCGATCGCCGCGTCGCTGTTCGGCGCGATCCTCGCGGGAAGCGTCGACCCGGTCCTCGCGGCGCTTCACGTCGTCGCGATGTTCGCGGCGGTCTACACGGCTCACGTGAAAGACGGCTACGTCGACTTCCACGTCCGCGGGGAAGACGACGATCACCCGCTGACGGTACGGGGCTGTCGGCTCGGGCTCGCGGCCTCGACGGTGGTGTTCGCGGGCTGTTGTCTCCTGCTCGCGGCGCTGGTCGACGCCCTCGTACTGGCGATCGTGGTCCCGACGTGGCTGATCGCCTATCATCACGCACCCCAACTCGACACCAACCCCGTGACGGCGACGACCGGCTACCCGCTGGGCATCGCCCTCTCGATTCTCGGCGGGTTCTACGTTCAGGCCCGGACGATCACCGGCGTCTCGTTCGGCTTCGCCGTCGTCTTCCTGATCCTGCTGTCGGGCGTCAAGGTGATCGACGACGCACAGGACTACGCGTACGACCGCTCGATCCGGAAGCGAACGGTCGCGGTCGCCGTCGGCCCCGACCGCGCCTACGCCGTCGCCTACGGCCTGATGACCGCGGCGCTGGTCGCCGTCGCCGCGTTCGCCGTCCTCCGGATCTTCCCGCTGACCGCGCTGCTGGCGGCGCTGGCCTTCGCCGCGGTCGCCGGCGTCGCGCGCCGGGCCGACCCCGAACTCGCGACCATGCTGCTCGTTCGGGGCTCGTACGTCTTTCTGGCGGTCCTCGTGGCCGCCGTCCGGTTCGATCCGCTCGGCCGACTCCTCTGAGGGCTCGATCGGCGGGACCGTCCGCGACTCGAGTGCCCTACAGCGACTCCCGGAAGCCACAGCGAGGACAGTACATGCAGCCGTCCCTGACCAGCGTGTAGCTCTCGTCACAGCGGCTGCACTGACAGCCCAGCGCGCTTCCGGCCTCGCGGGCCAGCCCGCTGACCGTGGTCCGAAGCAAGCGCTGCTGGCGTTCGGCCGCCTCGAGTCGCTCCTCGAGAGCAGCTAACTGTGCCGCCATCGCTCGGTCGCGTCGGGACTCGGAAACGCCCGTGTGCCGTGGGGTCATGTGGGGCGTAGGTCGCCGTCGGAGAAAAGCACGACCCTACCCGACAGCGGCCGCGATAGTCCGCGTCGTCGTCGATATCGCTCGACCGGAGAAACGGGTCCGGCGAGGTCGCTACTCCGCGTCGGCCGCTTCGGTACCCTCCGTGGTCTTCGGCGGCTTCCAGTCGAGTTTGACGGTGACCGTCTCGCGCTGGCCTCGCAGGATCGAGGACCGCTCGCGGACGCCGACCTCGTAGGCGATCGACTCCGGCGGGGAGAGATCGACCGTTTTGTTCCCCGTTCGGACCGATGCCGCTTCGGTCCCATCGATCTCGTCGGCGAGCGCTCGCAGCCGTTCGGCGGCCTCTTCGCGGGTGACCTCGTCGGCGGAAAGGGTCTTGTCCACCATATCGGACCCATCCACGTTTCGCGGTATAAATAGCACACCCAATGACGTATCGTCCATACATGTGTAAGGATATATAATAAAAATGCTTTCACACCTACGCGATTAATTCACTACTGACTATCAGTTCCCGTCGGACTGACTCCGAACCGACCCGACGATACCCGGCCCGACCCGACTCGATCCGGTTCGCTACAGCGGTAGCGAGGCGAAAGCCGACGGCGTTCGCCGCGGAAGAGCAATACCGTTCTATTGGTGGCTGACGGACAGTGCCAGCTCTCACCGGTACTACCGACACGTATCAGACGACAACTGTTTCTCGGTCCGCGAGAAGCAACACGTCATGGAGTATCGCGACGTACTGCGCCATCTGCTGCTTTTTTCCGCGATCTGTCTCGGAACCTCCGTACTCGAGGTGGTGGTCTCCTCCGTCCGGATGGAACCGCCGGTATCGAATCTCCGCGAGCTGTGGACCGACCCGGTCTGGTGGTTCGGACTTCTGTTCACGTATTATGTCGTCACTCGAACGGCTACAAAGAGAGCCGAGCTATCGCACAGTACAACTGAGTGAACGCAGCTTCGCGACCGCGTTTTGACGGACGTGAACGGCATCTGTCCCGGCTACCGTGTCTAACTACGCCGGTTTCGTATCTCCGTCAGTTGGTACTCACGATCTTGATTACCATATCTGAGTACACACAGTGTACACAACGTATAAACTCGATCTTGATTTGCTTTGACCTTCGCGGTCACTACAGGTGCTTACTGATCGATCCGAATTGTGCCACTATCTACAGTTATCTTGTATCCAATATATTCGAATTGAATTTTGCTTGATTTAGAAAGTCGATCTAGCGCATCAAGGTCAACGCTATCATATAGAGGCGGCAAGTCCAACGGATCTTGTTCCTCCATTTCAGCCACTCTATCTACAATTTCAAGGGATGGACTGGACTGTGTACTTATTGTGTGGCTCTCCATGGGACTCAGTTTGACTACCCAGCCTATAACTGATTCGTGAATTAAAGTTGGCCATTATCGACCATGATGGTTGGTTGCTCTCGGCAAATGAACCACCTGTACTTACCGCTCAGTCACAGTCTACTCTCTCACCTCCTAAGCAGACTCGACAACACTCGTTATCAAGATCCCACCTCCACCTACTCTGAAGTACCACTGTTGTACCGTCTGGTACCGGCAGTTCGTCTTTCTCTCGGCGCGGCGCGCGCTCTGCGCGCCGCGCAATTGCCCCGCCTCATTAGGGGCACAGATAGAGGGACCCGTCGGACTCCGGAAGACTGTCTCTCGAGCCACGAACACCTCTCGACCACTTCCCTCCAACCACAACACCGAAGCACCCGCCGGCCCTCGAGCCACGCGTGCAATCGATCGGCGGCTACACGGTCCGCGGCGTCGACGTCGGTCCGGAAACGCGGTGTGCCCACTACGACACCGACCGCGACGTGGTCGCGTTCAAATTCGCCTGCTGCGAGGACTTCTTTCCCTGTTTCCGTTGCCACGAGGAAACGACCGACCACGAGGCCGTGCCGTGGCCGCGCGACCGGTTCGACGAGCAGTCGGTTCTCTGTGGGGGCTGCGGGACCGCGCTCACCGTCCCCGACTACCTCGAGGCCGACTACCGCTGTCCGGCCTGTGACGCGGCCTTCAACCCCGGCTGTGCGACCCACGCCGAACTGTACTTCGAGACGGCGTCGACGGACTTCTGAAGCGTTGCCCGACCCGGTCGGCGAACCGCCCTCGAGCCGGCGGCGGGACGGCCGATCCAGCAAGGTATTTCAGCGTCGGGCGGCCGATTCCGGGTATGGATCCGGCGCTTGGCCCGCCCGAGGCGATGGCCGAGAAACGCGACGAGCTGACGCCGATGATGCGGCAGTATCACGATCTCTGTGCGCGCTACGACGACGCGATCGTGCTCTTTCAGGTGGGGGACTTCTACGAGACCTTCTGTGGCGCGGCCGAACGCAGTGCGCGACTGCTCGAGGTCGCGCTGACCAGCCGCGAGGACTCCACCGGGGAGTACCCGATGGCCGGCATCCCGATCGACAACGCCGAGTCGTACATCGAGGAGTTGCTCGAGGCCGGCTACCGGGTGGCGGTGGCCGATCAGGTCGAGGAACCCGGCGAGTCGTCGGGCGTCGTCGAGCGGGCGGTCACCCGGGTGATCACGCCCGGGACGCTCACCGAGGACGAACTGCTTGCCGGCGACGACAACAACTTCGTGGCCGCCGTCGCCCGCGGCGAGGGCGATAGCGACGAAATCGCGCTGGCCTTACTCGACGTCTCGACGGGCGACTTTCTCGCGACCAGCTCGAGTTCGCGGGCGGCGATCGCCGACGAGGTGAGCCGGTTCGACCCCGCCGAGGCCGTCGTCGGGCCGGACGCGCCCGCCGACCTCCTCCCCGAGGACTGCATGGTCACGCCCCGCGACGAGGGTGTCTTCGCCCGCGAGCGCGCCGGCGAGAAACTCTCGACGTACTTCCGAAATCCCGACGCCTTACTCGCGAGCGACGCGGAGGTTCGCGCCTGCGGCGCGCTCCTCTCCTACGCGGAGTACGTCCGCGGCGGCACACACGAGGGCGAACGCGGCGAGACGGACGGCGAGACGGGGACCGAGGGCGACGCCGCACCCGACGACGAGGACGTCCGCCTCGAGTATCTCACCCAGCTCACGCGGTACGATCCCCGCGAGTACCTGCTGCTCGACGCCGTGGCCCTGCGGAGCCTCGAGCTGTTCGAACCCCGCGCGGTCCACGGCCGCGACGACGCGACGCTGGTCGGCGTCTTAGACGAGACTGCGAGCGCGCTGGGCGGCCGGAAACTCCGGGACTGGCTCCGGCGACCGCTGCTCGAGCCCGAGCGGATCGAGGCCCGCCTCGACGCCGTCGAGGAACTGACTGGGGCGGTCCGGACCCGGGAGCGCCTGCACGACCTGCTGCGGGACGTCTACGATCTCGAGCGGCTGATCGGGCGGATCTCCCGCGAGCGGGCGAACGCGCGAGACCTGCGGTCGCTGCGGGACACGCTGGCCGTCGTCCCCGAGGTGCGCGACGAACTCGCCGACACCGACTGCGACCGACTTCGGCGGCTTCATGACGACCTCGATCCGCTGGCCGACGTCCGCGAGCTGATCGACGATGCGATCGTGTCGGATCCGCCAATCGAGATCACCGAGGGCGGGGTCATCGCCGAGGGCTACGACGCGGATCTGGACGAGCTCCGAGGGACCGCCCGCGACGGAAAACGGTGGATCGACGACCTGGAGGTGCGTGAACGCGAGCGGACCGGGATCGACTCGCTGAAGGTCGGCTACAACTCGGTCCACGGCTACTACATCGAGGTGACGAACCCGAACCTCGATTCGGTACCGGAGAACTACCAGCGCCGCCAGACGCTCAAGAACTCCGAGCGGTTCGTCACGCCCGAACTCAAAGAGCGAGAGGACGAGATCGTCGGCGCGGAGGAGCGGGCCGACGAACGCGAGTACGAACTCTTCTGCGAGGTACGCCGCGAGGTCGCCGCCGAGGTCGAGCGCGTCCAGGGGCTGGCCGAGGCCCTCGCAACGCTGGACGCGCTCGTCTCGCTGGCGACGGCCGCGGCGCAGTACGACTACTGTCGGCCCGAGATCGTAGAGCGCGGGGACGATGCGGACGGCGACGGCCGGATCCTCGAGATCGAGGGCGGCCGTCACCCCGTCGTCGAGCGGACCCAGGAGTCGTTCGTCCCGAACGACGCCCGCTTTGCGGACGATCGCCGGCTGGCGGTGATCACGGGACCCAACATGTCGGGGAAGTCGACGTACATGCGACAGGTCGCCCAGATCGTCCTGCTGGCACAGGTCGGTAGCTTCGTGCCCGCAAGCGCTGCCCGACTCACGCCGGTCGACCGGATCTTTACCCGGGTCGGGGCCAGCGACGACATCGCGGGCGGGCGCTCGACCTTCATGGTCGAGATGGACGAACTCGCGACGATCCTGCGGGAGGCCGACGAGAACGCGCTGGTCCTGCTGGACGAGGTCGGTCGAGGCACCTCGACGGCCGACGGGATGGCCATCGCGCAGGCGATCACCGAACACCTCCACGATCGGGTCGGCGCGACGACCCTGTTCGCGACCCACCACCACCCGCTGACCGAACTCGCCGAGGACCTCCCGGCCGCCTTCACGCTGCACTTCGAGGTCGAACAGGTCGACGGCGAGGTCGTCTTCCACCACGAGATCGCCCCCGGCGCGGCGACGGGCTCCTACGGCGTCGAGGTCGCGACTGCCGCCGGCGTCCCCGATTCGGTCGTCGACCGCGCGCGGGACCTGGTCACGGCGGCCGACGAGAGCGGCGAGGTGCCGGCCGCCGACACCGACGCGAACGGTGATCCGACGCCCGAACGAGACGCGGCCGATCCGTCGGCGGCCACTGCGGACGGCGGCGACGTGCCGACGGACGTGGCCGCCGAACTCCGCGCGCTCGATCTGGCTCACCTCACCCCCGTCGAGGCGCTGACGGAACTCGACCGGCTGAAGCGACTGCTCGAGGAGTGATCCCCGGGGGACCGCGAGCGGCCGATCGATCGACGGGGTGGAGAGCGAAAGAAACGTCTTGCAGCCTCCGGCACAACGCCCAACCCGCTCCCCCACCGATGGACGGCATGACATATCGAACGACCGTCGGCTGGTCGCTCATCACCTCGGGGATCGTGACGCTATTGCTCGCCTTTCTGCCGGGCGACTCGCTGTGGTGGGGGGTCGGCCTCCTCGTCGTCGGCGTCGCCATCTTCGTGGGCCGTCGGTAGCCGTCGCGCTCTCGGGTATGCGAGTCGGTCTGCAGCGGCGACCGCTGCCGTGATCGTCGGCCGGCCTGCAAGCTTCTTCCGTCCGGACGGTGACTCTCGAACCGGACTACAGAGGTGACAGCCATGTCAGGTCTGACGCTCGAGAGCCCCGCGTTCGACGACGGCGAGCGCATCCCCGAGGAGTACGGCTACACGGACAGGAACGTCAACCCGCCCCTCGAGATCGACGGCGTCCCGGACGAGGCCGACTCGCTGGCCCTGATCGTGGACGATCCCGACGCGAAGGAGCCGGCCGGGAAGGTGTGGGACCACTGGGTCGTCTGGAACGTCCCACCGGAGACCGAGACGGTCCCGGAGGGCTGGGATCCCGACGAGGCGGTCGAGGGAATCAACGACTACGGCGAGCGCGGCTACGGCGGGCCGAACCCGCCGGACCGGGAACACACTTACCGGTTCGAACTCCTCGCGCTCGAGGCGGCCCCCGAGGTCGGGACCGACGCCGGCGCGGACGCCCTCGAGTCGGCGATCGCGGGCACCGTCATCGAACGGACGACGCTGACGGGGACGTATCCGGCCTGACGGTCGCGGAAGACGCGATCCCGAGGAGGAGGCCGGGTCACTCGGCCGGCGGCTCGAGCGAGACGAACTCGAGGCCGTGTTCGGTCAGCAGCCGGCCGGCGCGGTCAGTCACCGAGGGGGCGACCAGGATGCCCCGGACCGCCGCGTCGGCGTGGAGGTCGCGCTCGAGGGCGTCGACGTACCGGCGGAGCTGGCTCACCGCGTCCGGCCCGACCCGCCGGCGCTTCAGTTCGACGACGACCGCACGGCCCGCCGCGTCCTCGCCGTAGATGTCGACGGCTCCCGCCGGCGTGTCGCGTTCGGTCGCCAGCGGCGTGAAGCCGTTCTCGAGCAGGGTGGGCTCCTCGAGGATGCGCTGGCGGAGGTCCTCCTCGGTCCCGGTCAGCGCGAGGTCGTTCTCGTCGGTCCCGGAGAAGGCCGAGACCTGCAGGACCTCGCTGAACCGGACGGCGAGCCGTTCGTCGGGTGTCGACCGCAGGCTCTCGACGACGAGTTCGCCGTCCGCACAGCCGACGGCGTGGTCACAGCCCGGCGGCTGCCAGTTGACCGGCTGTTGGCCCTCGTCGGTGTGGACCAGCGCCGCCCCGTCGGGTTTGAGCATGAGGTGGCGGTCCCCCGCCTCGAGGTAACTCGTCGCGCGCCCGTCGTAGTCGACGGTACAGCGGCCGTAGACGGTCACGATCGCCCCGCGGTCGATCCCGCGGGCAACGGCGTCGCGGGCGACCGGCGGCGTTGGCTCCTGGAGGGTTTCCGTTCGCTGGCCGTACTCTGAATCCGTCACTGGCCGACCTTGGGCGAGGACGAACAAAAGGGGCCCGCTATCGGGTGGATACCGATGACCGCGCTGCGCTCGAGGCGAGCCCAACGCAGAAAGTATATCTCCGTTCGTCCCTGGGCATCAGAGACGATGACCGATCTCTCGACTCGCCGTAGCTTCCTCGCACTGGCCGGTACCGGCGCGGCCGCGTCGCTCGCCGGCTGCTCGCAACTCGACTCGATGACGCAGTCGGACAATTCGGAGGGCGATGCGGTCACGGTGACCGTCGCTCCGAATCAAGAGGACATCGCGAGCCTCAACGAGGAGTACCAGAGCGGGAACCTCACCCGACAGGAAGCGGTGGCGAAACAGCGCGAGTTGATCGAACAGGCAGGGAGCGAGTTCGAGGACTCGGCGTCCGACCGCGATTTCACGATCGAGGACTCCGAGACCCAGTACGGCCTCTTCCGCGTCACCGGGTCCGACGGAGCGATCATGGAGTCGCTTCGAGACGGTCCCGTCGACGGCATCTATCCCGGCGATCAGTACGAGGTATTCATCCAGCAACGGCGACAACAGCAGGCGATGCGCGAACAACAGCAGGAGGCGGGCAACGAGACTACCAGCTCCGATGGCGGAAACGAGACGGACTCCGGGAACGAAACGGAGGGGTAACTCACACTCGGCGTGCCCGGCGGCTCACCGCTTTCGTTGGCGAGAGCGCGGAAGCTCAGCGCCCGAGGGCGAACGGGCTCTCCCGCTCGGTCCAGTTCCAGCCGGGCAACCGCTCCTGAAAGCCGGCGGCCAGCGCCGCCTCGCAGTCGTCGACGCCCGCGTTCTCGCTCGCGTCGCCGTGAACCTGCAGGTCGGCGTAGTGGAACGTCGCCTCACCCAGCGTGCGAAGCGGCTGGCGTCCGGCGATCGTCGCGGCCAGTTCCCGGCCGAGCAGCTCGTCGACGACGAACCCGGGGTAGTCGCCCGCGACGTCTAACTCGCGCAGGATCGCGACCATCGCGGCGACGTTGACGGCCAGATCGCCGTCGGCGAAGACGGTATCGACTTCCTCGCGGTACGCCCCGACCGTGACCGCGTCGACCTCGGTGTCGAAAATCTCGCCGAGGTCGTCGCGGACGGCGTTGATGACCGGGACGACCGTCTCGGCCCGGTCACGGACCCAGTCTCGCTCCTCGACGACCCGTGTCGGTGTGATGTGCATGGATCGTCAACTACCGTCCCCATCTCCCTGGGTTTTGCGAAGGCTTTTATACTACGCAAAGAATAGCCTCGAGTAAGCGGGTTCTCCCTGGAATTTCCCGCACGAACCAGGATAACCGATCCGGGAGCGTGTTCGTCAGGCGTGGTGTCGAAACGATGATTCGGGAGACGAAACAGCACGCGAATCGTCGTCCGCCGCGGGCGCTCGGTTCCGACACCCCGATCCCGATCACCCCCACCCATCTGACGTCACACTCGGTTCTGGACGGCGAGTTCACGCAATCCACATTCGGCGACCTATGAGTACTGTAGAGCAGCAACTCGACGATCTCAAAGCACAGATCACGAGCGAGTTACCGAGCGATATCTCGGTCTCCTCGGTGAAATACGAAGGCCCCGAACTGGTGGTCTACACGCGAGACCCGAAGAAGTTCGCCCAGCAGGGCGATCTCATTCGACAGCTCGCGAGCAAGCTTCGCAAGCGAATCACCGTTCGCCCCGACCCGAGCGTCCTCTCGCGGCCCGAACAGGCCCGCGAGGAGATCATGAACGTGATTCCCGACGACGCCGGGGTCACGGACCTCGACTTCCACGCCGACACCGGCGAGGTCGTCATCGAGGCCGAAAAGCCCGGCATGGTCATCGGCCGTCACGGGTCGACGCTCCGGGAAATCACGAAAAACGTCGGCTGGACCCCCGAAGTCGTCCGCACGCCGCCGATCGAGTCTTCGACCGTCTCGAACGTTCGGAGCTTCCTCAAGCAGGAACGTGACGAGCGCCGGGACATCTTGGAGAAGGTCGGCCGCCAGATCCACCGCGAGGAGATGTCCGACGACGAGTACGTCCGCATCTCCACGCTCGGCTGCTGTCGCGAGGTCGGACGCGCGTCGTTCATCCTCTCGACCCCCGAAACCCGGATCCTCATCGACTGTGGGGACAAGCCCGGTGCGGAAGGCGAGGTCCCCTACCTCCACGCCCCGGAGGCGCTCGGCGCGGGCCCACAGACCATCGACGCGGTCGTCCTGACCCACGCCCACCTCGACCACTCCGCGCTGATCCCGCTCCTGTTCAAGTACGGCTACGACGGCCCGATCTACTGCACCGAACCCACGCGGGACCTGATGGGGCTGCTGACGCTCGACTACCTCGACGTCGCGGCCAAGGAAGGCCGCAGCCCGCCCTACGAGAGCGAACAGGTCCGCGAGGCGATCAAACACACCATCCCGCTCGAGTACGGCGACGTCACCGACATCGCGCCCGACGTCAAACTCACGTTCCACAACGCGGGTCACATTCTCGGCTCGGCCGTCTCGCACTTCCACATCGGGGACGGTCTCTACAACGTCGCGTTCTCCGGCGACATCCACTACGAGGATACCCGCCTGTTCAACGGCGCGGTCAACGACTTCCCGCGCGTCGAGACGCTCGTCCTCGAGTCGACCTACGGCGGTCGCAACGACTACCAGACCGACCAGGAAGACTCCGAGCGAAACCTCAAGGAAGTCATCAACGAGACCTACGAGAAAGGCGGCAAGGTCGTCATCCCCGCCTTCGCCGTGGGTCGGTCACAGGAGATCATGCTCGTCCTCGAGGAGGCGATGCGCAGCGGCGACATCCCGGAGATGCCGGTCCACTTGGACGGGATGATCTGGGAGGCGACCGCGATCCACACGACCTATCCCGAGTACCTCCGGGACGACCTTCGCGACCGGATCTTCCACGAAGACGAGAACCCGTTCCTCGCCGAGGAGTTCAACCACATCGACGGCGGCGAGGAGGAGCGACAGGACGTCGCCGACGGCGAGCCCTGTATCATCCTCTCGACCTCCGGGATGGTCACCGGCGGCCCGATCATGTCCTGGCTCTCTCATATCGGCCCCGATCCGGACTCGGCGCTGGTCTTCGTCGGCTACCAGGCTCAGGGGACGCTGGGTCGGCGCATCCAGAACGGCTGGGACGAGATTCCCACCAGCGAGGTCGGTGCCATGGGCAACGGCGGCGGCCGCGGCACCCTCTCGCTGAACATGGACGTCGAGACCGTCGACGGCTTCTCCGGCCACGCCGACCGTGCCGGCCTCGAGAACTTCGTCAAGACGATGAACCCCCGTCCCGAGAAGGTGCTGTGTGTCCACGGCGACGAACGCTCCACGCAGGACCTCTCCTCGGCGCTGTACCACGACTACGACATGCGAACCTTCGCGCCGAAGAATTTGGAGACGTTCCGCTTCCTCTGATCGGCTCCGAAAACCGCGTCGCGATTTTCGAGGCCCCGCGCGTCGCTCCGTGACTGTGGCCGGCTTCTCGCGGGCGTTGCCGGCTCGAGCGTCCGTGACGCGACCGTCGCCGATCACTCCCGGAGCGCCGCTGGCCGCTCCTGTCGAGCCCCGACTTTCGGAAGTTCGACGACGAACGCCGCGCCACCTTCCTCGGCGGTTTCGACCCACACGTCGCCACCGTAGCCCTCGACGAGGGTATCGACCAGGTAGAGCCCGATACCGGTGCCCTCGCTCTCGAGGCCTTTCTGCCCGCGTCCGAAGATTTCGTCCCGCTGCTCCTCGGGCACACCGGGGCCGTTGTCGGCGACGCGGATCGAGACGGTCTCGTCTCGTTCCGCGATCGAAAGCACCACGCGCGGGACGTCCGCGTCGTTGTGTAGCACAGCGTTGTTGAGGAGGTTCGTGAACACGGACGACAACATCTCGTTGGCCCGGATCGTCACGTCGGTCGGCGGCTCACCGTCGACGCGGAACGCCGCATCGGGGTAGCTGGTCCGCGCTTTCTCGAGTTGATTCCGGACGACGGGCAGCAGGTGAACGGGTTTGAGGTCCAGGTCGCCGTCGGTCGTCAGCGTCTCCACGAGGTCGCCGATGACCTGGGTGAGGTCGACGACGTGATCGCTGCTCTCGAGCATCAGTTCGAGGTGTTCCTCGCCGTCGGGGTCGACGTGGTCCGCGAGGAGTTCGCCGCGACCGATGACGACGTTCATCTCGTTTCGAATGTCGTGGCGAACGATCCGATTGAGGACGGTCAGTTCCCGTTCCCGGTTTTTCAGTTCCGTAATGTCCCGGAGGACCATCAACTGGCCGGTCTGTCTCCCGCGGGAGTCCGTGAGCGGCGACAGCTGGATGGCGAAGTGTCGGGTCTCGTCGCCGGTTTCGAACGTCCATTCCGTTCGGGCGTCGGTGGTATCGTCGAGTTCGGGAAGCGGGGACGAGGGAAACGCGGCTTCGAGGGGGTCTCCGATCGAAATGTCGTTGCCGGCGAGTCGTTTGGCCGAGGGGTTCGCGTCGACGATCCGGTTCGCCGCGTTGACGACGAAGACGGCGTCTCGCATGTTGTCGATCACTTTCGTCCGCGCGACGGGGACGATATCGAGGAGTTGCAGTCGGTCCACTGCGACGTAGAAGCCGACGACCTTCACCGTACTCGTCAGGGCGAGCGTATCGACGGGGACGACCCCGAGCCACCAGACGATGAGTCCGACCGTGACGAACAGGATCGTCGCAATGAGGACGCCCGCTTGCTTTTCGAACCCGGGAAGCGAGCGGAGCAACCGGATCAGGAGGTAGACTGCGAGCCCGAGATACGCCAACATCGTCACGGCGTAGATCCAGTACAGCGGTTCGAACGTGGGGACGAGGAGTCCCGTCGCCGGATCGATCGACGCGGTGTACACCCACTCGTGACGGTCGTTCGTCCACGCCGCAAACTGGATCAGGACCGGAACGACGGCGAGTGCAGCCCCGTTTCGATACGTTATGTACTCCTCGTTGTTGGTGTACTCGACCGCCATGAGCAGATAGCCGATCCCCATGAACGAGCCCGCGACGAACCGCCAGTTCCACCAGAAGAGCGTCGTCGATTCCGCCGTCGCGAACAACTGAAGCGACACCGTCACCGAGAGGATAATCACGCCGGCGATGTCCAGCAGGAATCCCTTCGCACCCCGCCGGTCGCGGCGTTGCCAGATCGTACTCAACAGCACGGTACAGACGACTGCCGCGGCGATGTACGGGAGCGCTATCGGCGTGAACTCGTACGTCATATTCGGATCGAGTCCCTGTGGCGATCAGTTCAGCCCCCTCGAGGAGCCGCCTGCTGTCGCGCGGTGCCGCTGACCGGTCGGCAGTGCCGCTCGTCCACACACGGACGCGTTCGCAGTGAACCGGCCCAAATAGGTGACATAGAACACGGCGTGTTTTGTTTGACACCGAGTATCACCCTTCGACTCTCATTAACGTTGTGGCAGTGATGGAGCGATGCCGGGCGCTCGTGACGGATCGGTTCCGACCGTCGTCCACACCGGCGGCGTCCAGTCGGGCTCTCTCGACAGTCACCCACTGCTAGACGGCGACTACCGCGGCTGCGATTCGGATCGGGAACGCGGCTCGTGGCTGCGATCGCCGTCAGTGCCACGCTCGCGAGCGGCGTCGGTTGTCCGTTCCAGATTCCACCCACCTTCGTGGACGAGCGTCTCCACGTCGAGTCGTTCGCGCCACCCTTCCCGCTGAAGCACGGGTTCGTCGGGGAATCCGTCCTCCGGATAGCCCAGACAGAGATACGCGACCGGCTTGACGTGTGCGGGAATATCGAGTACGTCCCGGACCTCGTGGGGGTAGAGGACGCTCACCCAGCCGACGCCGATCCCCTCCGCACGGGCGGCCAGCCAGAGGTTCTGCACGGCGAGACAGGTCGAGTACACGTCGGTCCGCCGCATCGAACTCCGCCCCAACACGTGGGGCGCGCCCCGCGTCGGATCGCAAGTCACGCAGACGTTGACCGGCGACTCGCGGATCCCCTCGAGTTTCAGGTCGGCGAACTCGCTTCGCCGTGGTTCCTCGTAGCCCTCGCGGGCGGCCGCGATAGCGCGGTCGGCGATCTCGGCGATCTCGGCTTTCGTCCCCGTCTCGCGGACGACGACGAGATCCCACGGCTGGGAAAAGCCGACGCTCGGGGCATGATGGGCGGCCTCGAAGAGGCGCTCGAGGGCGCCGTCGGGGATCGGCTCCTCGCGGAACCGCCGGATGTCCCGCCGCGCGAAGATCGCCCTGTACACTGCGTCCCGTTCCGCATCGCTGAATACAACCACTGATTCACGAATACAACCTCACTTGTATAAATGCCCTGGCTGCCCGTCGCACCACCGTCCCGAGAGGACGCTCGGGACGTCCCCCATCACTCCGCTTCGGGGGCCTCGGCCGGGTCGACGACCTCGCCCGTTTCGGGGAAGACGCCGACCTGATCGCAGCGGTCCGCCACGGGACAGGCATCGGGGCCCTCGAGGCAGGCCGGCTTGCGCGCCCGGCAGTACTCGCGGCCGAACTGGATCGTCGCCGTGTGTCCGAAGCCGCACTTGGCTGTGGGCACGTCGCGTTCGAGGACCTCGCGGACGGCCTCGTGGTCGGCGTCGGGGGCTGCGATCCCCATGCGCCGGTAGATCCGGTGGACGTGGGTGTCGACGGGGAAGACGCCGCCGCGACCGCCGGCGAACAGCAGGACACAATCGGCGGTCTTCGGGCCGACGCCGCGGACCTCGAGCAGCGTCTCGCGGACCGCGTCGGGCGCTTCGTTCGTGACGAATGTGTCGAAGGCCGCGGCGGAGCCAAAGGCCTCGAGGACCCACTCGGCGGTGTCGATGATGACCTCGGACTTCTGGTTGTACAGGCCCGCGCCGCTGATGGTCTCCGCGAGCGTCGACTGCTCGGCGGCCGCGAGCGACTCGGCGAGGTCGGTGTCGTCGGAGCCGTATCGCTCGATCAACGCGTCGTGGGCCGGCTGGCTGGCCGTGTCGCTCGTGTTCTGACTCAGGATCGTCCGGACGAGACAGGTGAAGGCGTCCCGCCCGCCGTATTCTTTCTGCCAGAACAGTTCGCCCAGTCGGTCGACGACTTCTTCGGCGCGGGTATCGGCCGTCGCCGGATCGAACTCGGCGGCCCGTCCGCCGCCGGCCGTCCCGCCGCTGATGTTGACCGCCGGCTCCGAATCGTCGCTCATACCGTCCCGTTGGGACTTCGACCCCAAAACCGCGACGGACGGTCGCCGAGAGGGCGACCGGGCCCGGACCGCCGGCTACTCGACGGTGATCGTCACCGTCGCCTCGGCACCGTCGGCAAGCGCCGCCACGAGGTCGCGGTCGAACCCCTCGGCCGCGAACGCGGCGTCGGTGACGATCGTTCGGTCGTCGACGTAGTCGCTCGTGCGCCCGACCGCGCTGCGCTCGTTCGTGAACTCGAGGTCGGGATCGCCCCGCCCGGTCACGGATTCCGCGTGGCCGTCGGCTTCGATCGCGACGGTAATGGTCGCGTCGGCGTCTCGACAGGCCGCGACGAAGTCAGGATCGAAGTCGGCCGGCGCGCGGTCGGCCTCGATCGCGAGGATGCAATCGCCTGCGGGAGTGAGGTAGTCGTCGGTCGTCACTTCGAACGTGCTGGCGTGGTCGGCGCTGACGTTCTCGTGGCCGCGAGCGTGGATGACCTCCTTCATGCACGGCGGTTCGTGGCCGGCGGGAAAACGGGATCGAATCGCGGCCGTGAACGGGGGTCTCACTCGCCGGCCGCCGACCGATAACCGTCGCGGAACGCGCGGATGTCCGCCCCGATGGAGGTCCCGAGGACGACGACGAACAGGATCCCGACGAGCCCGATGTCCCACGCGGCGTTCGGGGACCCCGTCGCGACGCCAGCGATCAAAACGAACGCCGCACCAGCGGCCGTGAGACTGGCCAGGCCGAGTCGCAGCGCCGAACCGCGACGACGGGATAGCAGATACTGGGGGAGCGCGACGCCGACGGTCAAGTAGATCGCGATCCCGATCGGCGTACCACCGAGTAGGGCCGGACTCCCGGTGACGACAGTGACGATCCCGGCGAGCAAGAACGCACAGAGAACGCTCCCGCCGACGAGGCGAGCGTCGTTCATACCAATTCGGTGAATACGGGCGAGCATATGCCTTCCCCCCGATCCGATCGAGGGCGGCGAATCGCCAGTTAAACGAGGCTCACGCCGTCGAACTCGCCGCGGCTGTAGTCCAGTTCGAGCAAGTCGAGGATCGTCGGCGTGATGTCGAAGAGGTCGGCGTCCTCGATCGTCGCGTCCGGCGAGTCGATGTACAGCGACGTATCGTCGAAGCTGTGCATCCCGTTGCGCGGGCCGGTGTCGAAGACCTCGCCCTCGCCTTTGAAGCCGGACTTGAGGTCGAAGCCCTTGTTCGGGATCGCGACCAGGTCCGGCGCGATGTCGGCGTGATCGCCGCGGAATGCCTCCTCTTTCTCGACGACGCGTTCGACGACCGGGTTCCCGTCTGGGCCCTCGAGCGCCTCGAGGTCGGCCTTGAGCTGATCGCGGACCTCGTCGTACTCGTCTTCGGGGACGGCACCGCGGGGCTCGCGACCCTCGAGGTTGATGTAGAACCGGCCCGGGATGAACGAGTAGGCCCTGGTGTCGTCGGCGATGTCGCCGAGTTCCTCGGGCTCGTCCGTCTCGAAGGAGAGCCAGCCTTCCTCCCGGAGCCACTCGTTGAAGTGGACCTCGTAGTCGAGGCTGGTGAAGCCGTGGTCGGAGGCGACGATCAGCGTGACATCCTCGGGCAGCGACTCCCGCAGGCGGCCGACGTAGTCGTCGACCTTCTGATAGAACTCGATGAACTCGTCTTTGTACTCCCCGTCGCGCTCGTAGTCCTTGAACAGGAAGTGGTTGACCCGGTCGGTCGTCATGAAGACGCCAAAGAAGAGATCCCAGTCGTCCTCCTCGATGTAGTGTTGGAAGGCCTCGTACTGGGCGTCGACGGTCGCGTGGGCGTCCTCGACGAACTCGGATTTATCGTCCTGATGGCCGAGTTTCGGATTGACGTCGATCCGGTAATCGAGCGTCTCGAGGTAGTCGCGGACGTCGTCGGGGTAGGCGGCCTTGTCGAGGCCGGGCGAGAGAAAGCCCGAGACCATCCGCTGGACGTCCCGCTGGGGCGGGAAGGTAACTGGGACGTTCATCACGGTCGCTTTGCGGCCGTTTTCCTGCACGCGGTCCCAGACGCGGTCGGCCTGCACGTCACGACCCATCGGGACGTAGGTGTCGTAGGTACCGATCTCGCGGTCCTGGAAGCCGTAGACACCTGTTTCTCCGGGATTCATCCCGGTCGTCAGCGACGGCCAGCAGGCGCTGGACTCCGGCGGGACGATGCTGGAGATCTCGCCGGCAGTTCCGTCCTCGGCGATCGCAGCGAAGTTGGGAAACAGTTCCTCGTTCTCCGAGAGGAGACTATACGGCACGCCGTCGACCCCGATAAACGCGACCCGGGGATCACCGTCGCCCCGTAATCGGTCGAACAGACCCATGGACGGACGTAGTTCGACCGCATACAAGAAGGTTCGTTTCGAGACACTGTTTTCCGAACGGCTGGGGCGCGAGCCGACGGTACCCGTCGGGCGAGGACACAGTGGGGTGATACACGCGGTGTCTCCGGGGTGCTAGACGCGGTGTACCGACCGGTCGCGGACCGCAATCCTACTCGTCGGTCACGCTCGAGTCGTCGGGATCGAAGTTGGCCGGAACGACCGTGAGATGGGCCATCCCGGCGGCGGACTCGGCCGCGTCGTCGGCCGGCGATGACGTTCTCGGGGTGGAGTCGGATGCTGCCATACGGGAACGACTACGGCGGGAACGGGGATAAAATTACCCATGCTCATAACGAATCCCCCGGTCGGCCGCGGATAACTCTCGGGTATCCGTTCGCGGCGGCGATAGAAAACGAGTGGTGCCGCAAGTGCGGCCTGTCCCGCCTAGAAGTTCTCGTCGTAGAGGTCCTGGGCGTGTTCGATCGCGTCGTAGGCGGCCTGCTTGTCCTCCCAGCCCTGCGTCTCGACTTCCTTGCCCTCCTCGAGGTTCTTGTAGGTCGCGAAGAACTCGTCGATCTCGTCGAGTTGCTGCTGTGGGATGTCGTCGAGATCCTCGATATGATCGTAGCGCGGGTCCTCGGAGGGGACGGCGATGACCTTGTCGTCCTGTTCGCCGTCGTCGTCCATCTTCATCAGGGCGACCGGACGGGCTTCGATGACACAGCCGGGGAACGTCTGGTCCTCGACGAGGACGAGAACGTCGAAGGGGTCCTCGTCGTCGTAGTACGACTGCGGGATGAAGCCGTAGTCGCTCGGGTAGTGGACGTTGCTGTGGAGGACGCGGTCCAGCACGACGCCGGGAACGTCCTTGTCGTACTCGTACTTGTTTCGCTCGCCCTTGAGACACTCGACGACGGCGTAGATCTCTTCCGGCGGATTCGGTCCAGTCTCGAGGTCTTCCCAGAGGTTGACCATGTATCGGAGGATCGACGGTCGATCAAAAAGTACTTTCGTAATCGAGTGTCACTAGTCGCTTGACGGTTGCCAGCTATGGAACAGACGACGAACGGGCCCGTTCCACCGGCGTCCGGCCGCGTTGCGGCCGGTACGGCCCATCTAACCCGCTGACACGACAGAAAGGTTGACAAGTCTTAAATAGTCTGGTGACATTTACACAGCCATGTCAGAGGCACAATCAATCACCGACGAGCAGAGTGTTGCACGCGAACTCACAGCCTTCCAGAACAACATCCTCGTGATCCTCGCCAAGGAGCCGATGTACGGTCTGGCGATCAAACGCGAACTCGAGGACTACTACGGGACGGAGGTCAACCACGGCCGACTCTACCCCAACCTCGACGAACTGGTCGATCTGGGGCTGGTCGAGAAGAGCGAACTCGACAAGCGAACCAACCAGTACTCGCTGACCGACGACGGCTACGACGCCGTCCTCGACGGCATCCAGTGGACGCTCTCGAAGGTCGTTACGGGCGACGACCGCGCCGACGAGATCCGAGAGATCGTCGACGAGAGCTACTGAGAGTCGACGGTCGGGGCCGATTCACCGGCGGCCTCGAAGACGAGTTCGATCGACTCCGCGATCGCTTCCCGTTGTTTTTCGGACGGCCAGGCGTTCCTGACGAGGTACTCCTCCCGGAACTCCGCGAGTTCGTCGGCGGTCAGCGACGCGATCGGCTTCGCGTAGTGGTTGCCCGCGAAGTCCGCCAGTAGCGCCGCGTTGTCCCCGTGAACGTCGCCGTGAGCCTCCCTGACTGCGGCGACGAGGTCCCGGTTTCGATCGTCGACGGCCGCCCAGTCGTCGGGGTCTTCGGTCCCCTCGAGCGGAATCTCGACCGCCCGCGAGAGGTCGTCGATCCGATCGGTTCTGATGACGCCCGCGTCCTCGTCGTGCCACTCCTCGGGGTGTAACACGAGGACGTCGTCTCCCTCGTCGTCCCGGATTCGCGACGTGAACGCGTGGTCGGCGAGCAGGTCCTCGCGGCGCTCCCTGTGGGCCTGCGCTTCGTTTTCGTCGGGCGTCTCACGCGCGGTGCGCGTGAGCCGTTCGGCCTCCTCGACGACCTCGGCGGGGAGTTCGTCGGTGTCGATGTCGGCAGTGAGTCGATCTGGATCGCTCATCGATATACCCTCGTCTCGAACGTCTCCGGATCGGTGTTCATCACCGCATCGAATCAGTCTATCGACCGACGACGACGGATCGACCGGTCCACATCTCCGGGAAAACACTGATTCGACAGCGATCGGCTCCAACACGACAGTCAGGTCGCTACGCGACAGGCAGATGGGGACGGCCCCCTGAGTTCGAGAGGAAACGCTCGAATCACCGTAACCGAGACACCACCACCGACGAGACGATGATACCACGTATCCCAGTTGCTCGTGAATTCGAATCCCCTCTCTTCTCCCCGACACCTCCTACAAGAATGCTTCTAATTTAGTCCACATGGTTAGTTTTATTCTTATCTGGTATATTGATTTGAGATGCATGTCGGGATCAAAACAAGAAAATCCCACCGTGGTTGAACAGGCGAACAAAGCGATCCCCACGGATCGAGAAGAAAGCGGCGTCTCCAATACTCCACAGGCATGCAAGAAGGTTTGCGCATATGTCGCCTATGCTGCCGCAGGATACGCCGCGACGACCCTGGCTAACGACGGAAACGAAGGCGGCCGGGTCAAGGACGAAGTCGATTCGATGCCGGACGTGGAACTCTCCAGTGAGACTCCCTCAATCGAGGAACTAAAAGAAACCCGAACGTCGGTTTCCGAAAGCGGTGAGGAAGCGGACGTCGCGTCTGATGCCGAACGAGACGCCCAAGAAGCAGTTCCCGCCGAGGCCGAATACGAACTCGCCCAAGAGCCCACGCTGTGTCCGCCCGGATGCAAAGCCGCCTTCGCGCTGGCACTCGCCGTCGCAGAATACACGACGGGGTCGGACAAACCGAGCGAAGCGCTCTCCACGGTCGACGAGGAGGACTTCGATTCGCTCTCGTCGAATCCCTCCCTCGAGGAACTGATGGAAGTGAAGAACTGAGCGGGGAGTAGTGTAACATCGGACTGATACGGAAATCAGTCTCGATTCACTGAGAAACGGCACATTTTTCGCGTACCAATATCCCAACTGATTCGTCTCTTTCTATCGACGCGTGCTTGACTCGCGACCGCGGGCGCTTTCGATTCACCGTAACGGTTGGTACGGGCGATTTCTAGTTTGATCCGGATCGCTTTGTGCGATTTTCGCCACTCGTTATTTCCACCACCGGAGAAGTTAAGACAACCAGATAAAAACAATGTATACCGGCGTTTATGACAGGTTTAAACCTCTGGGAAAGCGACGAGTTAACGGACGAACAGCTCCGCGATATCGTAACGAAATTAGAACAGGATTTTCCGGAAATCGCGGACGGACTCCGGCATGTACTGAGACACGGCGGAAAACCAGCAGCATTGGCGGCCACAATTCCAGCGTTATTCTCCGAGGACGCGTACGATTTTTGGCGGAATATGGGTGTACACATAGAAGAAACTGGCGACTATTACTCGCCAATTCCGCAGATTGATACGCTCGACACTGATCTCTGGGATGGTCCGTCGGAAATTTTTGCTGATATGGAGATCGACGCGTCGTCACAATTAACGCGGTTTTCCGAGTTCGAATCCCAGTACAAAGAAGAGTACGATCAGTTCCCGATCGTTCCTCCGAGCGAGGAATACGATGGATACTACAGTAGGAATCTGTTTTTCGAGACGATTGACGCAGAGATCGCATACTCGATTGTACGCGATCGATCACCGAATCGAATCATCGAAATCGGAGGCGGATATTCGACCAAAGTAATCGAAGCGGCTCGAGAACAAAACGAAACTGACAGTGAACACATCGTCATAGATCCGTTCCCTAGTCGACGTTTAGAGGGAATCTCGTCTGTTTCGATCCTGGAAATGAAAGTCCAGGACATTCCGCTCGACTTTTTCAAATCACTGAGGGAGGATGATATTCTTTTTATTGACAGCACTCACGTTGTCAAGATCGGAAGCGACGTCGTCTACGAATACCTTGAAGTGCTTCCTCGTCTCGAAGACGGAGTACTCGTTCACCTTCACGACGTGTTTCTCCCGTACGAGTATCCCGAAACGTGGATAAAAGACTGGAGATTGTTCTTCAACGAACAATACTTACTCTACGGATTGATGCTCGGAAATTCTCGCTACGAGGTGCTCTGGACGAGCTATTTCATGCACAGGGACTATTCCGACCGCCTCGCGAAAGCTATCGAGAACTACGGCGAACTTCGACACGCGTACGACCTGAATCCGCATGGATTGCCGTCGAGTTTCTGGCTTCAGGTACGGCGACGAAGCGCCGAATGACCGCCCCGGGATCGTACCCGTGGGTTGCTCCGTTCGGGCAACTGCGTTGCGCTTGCTCGTTGTATACGCAGTCGAATTGGCCCTCGATCCGAAACCTACAGTATGTGGTTTTCTACGGGTCCGATACGTTTCGATCTTCGACGAGTCCGATACGCTTACCGGACCAGTCCGGCGTGATCTCAACCGCTTCGAACTCGAGACCTTCGGGAGTTGGGTCGTCTCTCGCCGGAACGCTTCGAGGATGCGATCGAACACGGGAGTACGCTCCATATACGACCGACAGGACCGCCGTCGAACGGAATATACTACAGTTCCAAACCGAAATAATAAAATAAGGGATGGGCAGACATATAATATGGCCAATTCCGCTGTGAAAATCCATAAACGTGGAGAAAAGACTGATCAGGCGGAAGATTCATTTGTCACAGTACGGAACTTGTTGAAACAGTATGGTGACGAGGGCGTCGAAGCGATCAAAGGAATAAACTTTGATCTCGAAAGGGGGACAGCCGTCGGAATTCTCGGACCGAACGGAGCGGGTAAGACGACGACTATCAAGTGTATCCTCGGACTCATCGTCCCGACCGAGGGTACGGTCCGTATCGGTGACATCGACGTTCTAGAAGATCCGAAAACGGCGTATCAACATATCGGGGGAACATTCGAGGGTGCGAGAAACATGTACTGGCGGTTAACTGTCGAGGAGAACCTCGACTTCTTCGCTGCGCTCGCCGGAAACAATCCTCGAGAACGCCAGGCGCGTCACGAAGAGTTGCTCGAACAGTTCGATATTAGCGACAAAGCCGACACCGTCGTTCGAGAATTATCACGCGGACAGAAACAAAAGGTCACTCTCGCATGTGCTCTCGCTCGAAACGCAGACTTTCTATTTCTCGACGAACCGACTCTCGGACTCGACATCGAAAGTAAACTCGAACTTCAAGACGTACTCAAGAAACTCGTTGAGCGGGAGAATACGACGGTCCTCGTGTCCAGTCACGATATGGACGTTATCGAGGAGGTCTGCGATCGGGCCATTATTATGAACGACGGTGAGATCATCGCCGACGACACAGTCGACAATCTCGTTCACCTTTTCGAAAAGACGCGGTACGAGATTACCGTCGATGGCGAGTGTTCTGACATACGTACCGATCTCGAGGGAAAGTTCGATGCCGACGGGTTCAAACCTCACGGGTCGAAAGGAATGCAGTTCCGGGTGACAGTCGCCAGCAACGAGTTCTACGATCTGATCGACTTGCTCCGGAACGCGGACCTTTCGATCGAAACTATCGAAACCGTCGACACGAATCTGGAAGAGGTTTTTCTATCATTGACTGAGAATAGCGACGATCGACGATCGGCGACCGAAACGGATCAATCGATCGCTTCCTCCGGGAGGAGGTCCCACGAATGAGTTCACCGAATCGATCCAGTAATCGAGACGGCGGACCTCTGAATAGAGCGAGCAGTAACGACGAGGTGTCGGTTGCGGGGTCGTACTTATTGTTCAGGGAGATAGTTCGAAAGGAACTACTGTTGATGCTCCGATATCCGATCGATTTCGCGTTTCAGATCGTGGCAATGTACCTGTTTTTCGTCGGCGTCTTTTTTGGCGGACAGGCGATCGTAGATCAGGTCGCCAACGGTGTTGAAGGGTTCGGAGAGACCTTTGAAGGGATTATCGTCGGCTGGTTCTTGTGGACGATGGCCCAGACGGCGTACATGGGCCTCCAACAGGACGTCACCGCGGAGTCGCGGTGGGGAACGCTCGAACAGTTGTTCATGTCCCCGTACGGATTCAATACCGTTATGAGCCTCAAGACAATCGTGAACGTCTTGTTTGCGTTCCTGTGGGGATTCGTCGTGCTACTGTTGATGATGGTAACGACTCAGCGATGGCTCGTTGTAGATTTCTGGACGGTAATCCCGATCACAATCCTGACGCTCATGCCGGCGATCGGAATCGGTTTCGGCATCGGCGGGCTCGCGCTCGTCTACAAAAAAATCAGCAGCATCAATAGCATCATGCAGTTCGTTCTCATCGGGTTGATCGCTGCACCGGTCACCGACGCACCGCTCGTCGGAGTTCTTCCGCTCGCACAGGGTTCGACGATGCTCCAAACCGCCATGCGTGATGGAACGGCGCTTTGGGAGTTCAGCCTCGTCGATCTATCGATACTTCTTGGAACGGGGCTGGCGTACTTTTTGGTCGGATTCGTCGTGTTCTACTACGCCAGTCGGGTCGCTCGTAAACGTGGTGTGATGAGCCACTACTAGCGGCCCGATACAGTATATTTCCAAGCGCAGTTCTGACGTTTGAGGAGTTCAACTGGCCAGTATGACGACTGATTCTACGTCTATTGTGAGTTCTTCCGCACCTCTCGGAACGATGGTGATATCCTCGAATCCCGCTCGTTTACACATGTGACCGAATTCCGAGGGCGAATAGAGGTGATGTTTCATAACCATTCGATCCCGATACTCGAATCCGTCCTCCCGTTTCCAGAACACATCATTCGTAACGGTTTCGATACCTGATTCGACATCGAAATCGACGCGGATTACGTAGATGCTATCGTCGTATTCGCTAACGTAATTCCGTTTAAAATCGTGAATGAGGTTGGACTTGTTGGTCATTTCGACCGCGAACACGCCGTCGTCGGAGAGGAGGTCGAAGATGTCCGACAGAATTACCTGGTCCGTCTCTCGACCGTAATAATTGAACGTCTCGAAAAAGTTCACGATGAGGTCGTAGGAGTCGTCCCACTCCTCGAGATTGCGCATGTCGTGTTGGTGGATCGAGACGCGATCGTCGAGGTCGCGGTCACTGGCGCGCTGGCGGGCCTCTCGGACGTATTCCCGCGAGAAATCGAATCCGTCAACCTCGTACCCCCGTTTACCGAACGCCAGCACGTGCCGTCCCAGTCCGCAGCCGACGTCCAGGACCGACTCCGGCTCTACCCCGTATTCCTCTTTCATTCGGTCGAGAATGATCTCCACTTCGTCGCCAGCTAGGTCGTCATACCGTTCGAGAACTTCGGCGAACAGATCCGATTTTTCCAGGTATACGTCCTCTACCCAGTTTCCCATACGATTGTATTATCGTTTTTTAATATAAAAGTTATCTTCATCGACGGTTTCGATACGGTCACGGGGACGCTGGATGTGGTTTTGATCGGAATTTGATCCTGCACGGCTGCTATGTG
The DNA here is from genome assembly GCF_001953745.1 of Natrinema saccharevitans. Classification (NCBI taxonomy): domain Archaea; kingdom Methanobacteriati; phylum Methanobacteriota; class Halobacteria; order Halobacteriales; family Natrialbaceae; genus Natrinema; species Natrinema saccharevitans. Next base: position 1,521,084 of record NZ_LWLN01000001.1, on the reverse strand, counting down.
GATATCCCGACACTGTTTGGTTCGTCGATCGATAGGAATCCAGGCGCAGCGACTCACTGCCGAGAGGTCGGTAGTGGACGCACTCGTGACGGCGTACCGGGAAGCGGGCCTTGGAGCTCTTGCCGGTTCGTCGTGCCCGTTCTGCGTCGGAAGATTCTCTCCGGGTCCGATCAGCGAGTAGCAGCGACGCGGACGAGAATTCGATGCGGAGCCACACTGGCGAATTTCAACGTGTCATAGACGATGGTACTGGGGAGACGTCACATCCACGGTTCCCGACGTGGAACGGAACGGGGTCGTTCACCGAGAAAGAACCGTTTCGATACCGGACGCTGCCTTGTTCTTCGTCTGTGTCGCGAGCTGGCGTGCACGACGTAGTCCGTATTCCAGTTCGGTCCGTATCGGATACGTCAACCGTACCGGGATCGATCGAACGTGACCCTCGTTCCAGAATACGTAGTAACTGATCGATTGGTAGGGGAGGATGGATTCTACGTTCTCCGCTCGATTCCGGACGTACTCATTGATGTAGTCTGCTATGGCGGGATAGTCGTCAGCGGGACCGTGAAGGATCTTGACTTCTCCAGTCAACGTTTGCTCGTGAGAGATGCGGTGGTTGTATTCGGGGGGGAGCACGGTGTGAATGACGTCGTTGTAGTACAGCGCTTCACAAAAGGCTGCCTGATCGTTGATGCCTTCGATCCGTGTACTTTGTACGTGATATATCCATCTCCACTTATGGAATAAATCTAAGACCGAATCTGACTTCCGATAGGCAACCACACCGGTGTTAAGCCACGGGAACGCGTCCGGAGATGTCTCGAGCGTGTCCGGAACTGTCCCATACTCGTGTTCGAGTTTTCGGACCGTGTCGTGTGCCGCAGCTAGTTCGTACTCGTCGAGAAGAGCAAACAGGTCGTCGATCGCATCGCCGTCGACAACGTAGGTGTCAGTATCGAGGTAGAGCGTTCGTTCGAACGGCGATTCTCCGAAGAACTCGGGTTTTATACCGCCGCCGTACCGGTGCTTTCTCCAGACAGATTCCGGCTGTACTATCTTGATGTGTTTAAAGAGCTCGTCTCGGATGTGTGTCTTCGAATTTGTAATGAGACAAATAGGCCAATCACCCAGTTCGGATATCCGTTCAGCGGACTGGACGGCCAGTTGTCTATAAACGTCTCCAAACGCGATATATGTTATTCCGCGATCCATGAACCTGACTCTCCGATAATATTCCATACTTGCTCTATTTATTAAATACCTTCTATTCCCAGTCAAAAGGGACTAACTGGACGAGATAACGATACACGCGGCGGGGATAACTCACGAGCTAAGGGCTCCGACGTGTTCGAACGATTCGATCTGTTCGCACGTCTTGGTCCCCCGAAGAGGCCTCGAGCATCGCACCATCAGCTAGCGAACAGCATTATTTCTACACCACTCCCAGAATTTACCCGGCCGATTAACCTAAGTGCAAACACATTATCGTAAGAATTTACTGTTGTAATGACTATAAACGGAGTGATGATCGAAGAGGTACTAACCGGACTAATCGGCTGTACCGCCACATTATTCGTTATAGTCACGATCTGGAAATGTGCGTGGGAATCGCGCGAGGAGACGATGAAAGTGGAACGACTCAATCCGGCGCGGTACTTCGCACCGATCTATCGATTAGTACCGGACTGGAATCTCTTCTCTCCGCATCCCGTACAACACGATTACAAACTGCTCTATCGATTGCAGCGAGAAGACGGTGGCGTAGAAGACTGGAACTTTCTTTCTGAGATAACTGAGGTCCGAAATGACGGTCACCGACCAATCTGGAATCCGGACATGTACACAGCAAAATTACTCTACGACACGACGGATAAATTAACGGAAGGTATCTCGGAGCAATACGACTGGGACGAGGAAGAATGGGGAGAACTCGAAGAAATCGAGGAGGATCGCTACTTATTGACGACACCCTACATCTCACTGTTGAACTACGTCACGCATAGCGTGAGGGAAAGTCGCGACATACAGTTGAACGATACAGTCCAGTTCCTCGTTATGCGAGTGCGTGAAAATACTGACGAATATAAGCCGCTTTTCATTTCGCAGTATCATTCAGTATTTCCGAGAGTTGAACGGCACTCGAGTTCGTTCGTAGAGACATCCGAATCGACCCGTCACGTTTCGCCATAAATCGAGTCGACAAACCGATCTGAAGCCCTCTATCCCGGTCAGAACGCCCCGGGTGCCTATTCCTCGACGGTTTTGTCTATAACCTGTTTTTATAAAATCCATACATAATTCGATATATTTATATATTCACACAGTACGAAACAATTATGGTGGTGTGAACGACAACAATAACTGAGCAAATATGGAGAATGAGCAACAAATGCGCTCACCTCAGCGGGATTCAGATCACGCGATAACTGCTTACGGGGTCACAAAGCGCTACGACGACGAAGTTGCCGTCGAAGACCTCTCACTATCTATCCCGGCCGGCAGTGTGTACGGTTTCCTCGGACCGAATGGTGCGGGGAAAACTACGACGATGGAAATATTGACGACTCTCACCCAACCGACCGCAGGTAGCGCAACCGTTGCTGGTGTCTCGATCACGGATCGAGCAAAACTCTCTAAGCGTATCGGATATCTCCCCACCACACCGCCGATTTTCGACGAGTTAAACGCATGGGAGCAACTCCGCCACTTCGCCAGACTTCACGAAATCCCCGACGATCGCGCCGACGACCGGATCGAGGAACTGCTGACCGAATTTAACTTGCGAAGCGACGCACACCGTCGAATCGGCGAGTATTCGACCGGAATGAAAAAGAAGGTAGGTGTTATCAGCACGATCATTCACGATCCCGACGTCGTCTTCCTCGACGAACCGACGAGTGGTCTCGATCCGATCGCCGCTAGAACGGTGCGTGAGACTATCGACGAGTTAGCGTCCGACGATACGACGGTGTTCCTGTCGTCACATATTCTCCCAATCGTCGACAAGGTCGCCGACGAAATCGGCGTCATCCGCGACGGACGGCTCATCGCAGAAGGACCTGTCGACGAGTTGAAAGCGCAAGCTGAGCGTGGTACGGCTACTGATCTCGAGACTGTATTTCTGGAAATAACCTCCGACGAAGACGCGATTTAAACTAGCACCGAGCAACTCCGATCACCTTCGATAAACTATGGTAGGAGAAAATACGCCCGTCCAAGAATGTACCGAAGCGACTAACGATCCACGTGAGCGGATCAACCAGTCGATTCCCTCCGTGAGGGCGAGTTTAGAGCTCTCACAGGTCGATATCCGTCGTGGATACCGATGGATGCTCAGACAGGACTACTGGTTGCTCTTTTCCGTGCTCCTCTCTATCTTTTACGTTCTGCTGATCAGGGTCGCGTACACGTCTTCGGAAACAATCGGGACGGATTACCTACTGACTGGTTCTATTACGTCCATGTTCTGGGCAGGGTTCGGCGGATTATTCCTCTTCATACTGATTTTGAACGTATGGAGCGGTGTAAACGAGGAGAGTAACGTCACGAACAACAGCCATTACCTGACGATTAGAACGGTCCCGGACCTCGTTCTCGCTCACGTGATCTCATCTAGCGTGAAGTTTCTCGCAGTGGTGACACCGATCACCGTTGCAGCCGGTATCGGGTTCTCCGTCGGCTCCGAGTCGTACCAAAACGTGATAGGTTTCGTTGTACTGACTCCAGTACTGGTAGTGAGTGCAGTCGCCGCGGGATATCCGCTCGGGTTGATCATCAAAGGGATCGTCCGTCGCTCCCAGACCTTGCTTCGATACAAATCGTTGATCGGTCTTCTGCTCACCGGTCTCTATTTCGGCACGGCGGTGACCGGTTACTGGGACGCGATAATCGAAACCGGCGAACCGGCGTTGACTGCTCCCCCGCTTACGTGGTTCGGTGATTTAGCGCTGGTGACGGTCGCGGGTGAGGGAGCTACGCCGATTACGGCGCCCCTTCTGACCGGTTTTTTCGGGCTCTTGACAGCCATTGCGATCGGTTGTGCGATCCCTGCTGCCCGGTTCGCGTGGAGCGGCGACCTAGTGATCACCGCTGACGATTCTGAATCCGACGACGATAGCCTGCCCCCGGATCACCAGTTCGAAACAGCCCTCGCGAGAATATGTACTTCGCAGGGAACGTTTGCAATCGCGAGTACTACGCTCATTCGGCTGGTTCGTTCACCGAAACAAATCGTTTTCGTCGCCTTACCGCTTCTCGGCGTGATCCCAGCCGCTGAACAGTTCCTTACGACCGGCAGTCTTCCCTGGTATGCACCCTGGGCCGTCGTCTGGTACGGTGCGTGGACTGCTGGAACTGCAATCTCGTTGAATCCGTTGGGTAATCAGGGTGCAACACTACCCGCCGTGTTGTCTTCGCCGATCTCCGGGAGACAGATTGTCCACGGATATATCGTCGCTGTGTTGACTGCCGCACCGATAACGGTACTCTTCGCGATCGGGACCGGAATCGTAGCAGACCGACCACAGTCCGAACTAGCCGTCCTTGCCGTTGCTTCGGTCGTCGCTATCGCAATTGGAGCAGTTGTGTCGATCGGAATCGGAACGCTCTTTCCCCGGTTCCAAGAGTCCGAAATCGGCCAGTCGACGGTCGCAGTCCCACCAAGCAAGACCGCTTACCTCTTCTACTCACTCTTCTCCATGGCGATCGTGATCGCAGTCGCAACCATCAATTCCGAGATGGTCCTCGAGATCACTACTTCGCTGATCACGAGACTACTGCCGTTAGCTATCACCGTTTCAAACGATATTGTCGAGATAACAAGTTGGGCAATGATTGTTGCAATCGTGCTTTCAGTTCCGATCTGGTACCGAATCGCCGTCGATCGGCTTCACACCTACGAATTAGAGTAGGCCAAATCACGTCTTCGGTCGCGTACAGCGGCCGAATTCGTGACGAAGGCGATTCGATATCAACGCGGCTATACGACTATCAGGGACCGGACAGAAAGACACCATCCGGATCGCTCACCCGATAGTACGTTCTCGGGACGACTCGTGGGACGAGTGCCCGAACACGTCCCGTGGGAGTTTCCGGACCGATTCGACGGGCCGGCCGTTCGATGACGGTTTCTCGATGCTAGAACCACCACGAAAAGCGATAACTGGTCTCCGGTGACTACCGCAATTCTTTACGAGTGATATCACCGGGCCAGAGTACCGGTGAGACCGGACTTGAGATAGGTCTGTACTTCGGTAGTACGGATGCTGACAACTATATTACTGGGACAGGGCGCCCTCTGAGTCGTTTGCCGAGTAACACGTCCGGACCAGTTTTCGTCATCGGACGTCGAACTACACTAAGCAAGTCGTATTACAGAATAGAAACCAATATGTGAGTGCTAGTATCGATATCACACTATGAGCCTGCCGTCGGTGAACGTTATAATACCCACATATAAAAGAAATAATTCATTGGATCGGACTATCGATAGTGTGGTGAGTCAAAAAAGTGTTAGTATCGACATCCACATCGTAGATATGACACGAAATGAGAACGCTCGCCCCGTCGCAGATGAGTACGGCGTGAATTATACGTGCATCAATTCATACGAAACTGATAATAAAATCGAACAGGTTGCGATTGCCCGCGACAGAGGTATTCAGAAAACGAACGGTAGGTACGTGCTGTTTCTCGATGATGACGACGAGATACAGGCAAACGGTATTCGAATGCTCCTGGAAGCTATCGAATCGGGAGATTGTTCCGTCGCCTTTGCTCGCAAGCGGGATCTTCTCGATCCAGAAGCGATTCGCGAGTTCTACACGGGCGAGAATCCGATCGATCCCGACACAGTCCTCGAGTTCTGTCTTTCAGCACTGGCGGCTCCGTACGGTATCAGTGGAATGCTTGCGGAACGGTCCGCGATCGAATCGTTACTCCCGATGGCTGATTTTCCTCACGACGATATCGTCCCGGTTATAGAGCTCGTTCGATCGAACAAAGTGTGTACGATCGATAGAGAACTTATTACTAGTCGATCTGGCTACGGATTAAGCAGATCCGTAGATTGCAAAGCGGCGAGAATGGCCATTGTCGAGTATTACGATGAGCTCTACGACGCGTACCCCGACACGGTCAGGAAACGGGGTCTCGCACTCAAACACGCAATTGGTGCCCTCAAGTGCCTACAACAGAGCCGATGGTCGGCACACGCAGTTCGACACTTTTGGAAAGCTGTGCGCACGAATCCCGACGGATCGCCGTACGGACTCGTTTTCGCTTCCCTTTTCGGGAGATACGGTTTACGGAGCTACAAGAGCCGGTTTCCGAGCCCCTCCGGCTTCAACTGGCCAGTATAACGATCGATTCCACGTCCAGTGTGAGTTCTTCCGCACCTCTCGGAACGATAGTGACGTCCTCGAATCCCGCTCGTTTACACATGTACCTGAGTTCCGAAGGTGAATAAAGGTAATACTTAAGGGTCATACGATTTCGGTATCCGAATTCCTCCTCTTCTCTCGAGAATACGTCGATATTACTGTGCAGAACACCGTTTCCGATATCGTATCTAAGGTGCTGAACATTGAGAGCATCACGGTAATCTATAACGTATGTTCGTTCGAAGTCGTGGATCTGATTCGCCTTATTGATCATTTCGACCGCGAACACGCCGTCGTCGGAGAGGAGGTCGAAGACGTTCGAGAGAATCTCCTGATCCGTCTCTCGACCGTAATGACCGAACGTTACTCCTAAGTTCACGATGAGGTCATAGGAGTCGTCCCACTCCTCGAGATTGCGCATGTCGTGTTGGTGGATCGAGACGCGATCGTCGAGGTCGCGATCACTGGCGCGCTGGCGGGCCTCTCGAACGTATTCCCGCGAGAAATCGAGTCCGTCGACCTCGTACCCCCGTTCACCGAACGCCAGCACGTGCCGTCCCAGTCCGCAGCCGATGTCCAGGACCGACTCCGGCTCTACCCCGTATTCCTCTTTCACCCGGTTGAGAATGATATCCATCTCGTCCTCGGCTACCCCTTCTAATCGTTCGAGTCCTTCAGCAAAGAGGCTCGATTTGTCTTTGTAAAGCCTTTCCGTCCAATTTTTCATATTTGAAAATTGTATTCCAACATACAAAATTTTACTGGTTTGGGGCTCTGATTCTCCAAAGTAGTGTTCTGGATAGCGGTCGCAGGCAGACCGCGACGAGGGCAACGAACTGGCTAATAGCTGCGCAGATGTGATTACTTCAGTAAAGAGGGTTAGTTTTCATCTAGCTCCATCTCGGAATCATCCTCTTCAGGAAACTCGGTTATCGACTCACGGTGGTTGGCATCGAAGTCCGTCATATCTACGTTCTCCGATTCGAGTAATCGGTTGAGTTTGTCTTCGAACTCTTCTTCGGAGAGTTCGCCCTCAGCATACCGGCGTTTGAGCGTTTCGAGTGGGTCGTCTTGTGAGGTGTCAGTATCTAGTTGTTGGGCCTTCTCTCCACCCCACCATTCCTCGACCGTGTCTCGATCACCAAATAGGAGTGCTACTATCGGAGTCAAAAATAGCATCCCGACAAGGCCCAGAACGAACAACCACGGCTCCACGACGATTCCCAATACCATTAGAAACGCGAAGAGAAATCCGACGACTTCCGTTATACTCTCGCGAAGACGACCGAGGGAACCACTCTGGCTCATAACTCAGTGTACGATCCACGTAAAAAATTCGTTGTGGTTGAGCTACATAACTGTTGTTGTTGTGACCGGGTACTACGGGTTGGAGACGATGTCCGTGACGGTTTCCGAACGGACCGGATAGTCTCGATCAACAGTCAGTGTACCCGTCGGTATCCGATGCTGGTAACGCGGTTACCGCGTACGGACCTGACTCGGTTTTCCTTCCGATCTCCCACGAACTCCAGTGCGAGTCGGAAGCGTGACAAAATCCCTTCGACACCGGCGTTATAGTCCCTTTACGTCCTGCCGGTGAGGACGACACTGCCGATCGGTCGACGAGCCGGGAAGAGGGCCGATCCGCAGCCGTGTACGATTCGGAGCGAAATCGCTCACTCTCCAATCGAGACTTATATGGGACAAGTAACCTCAACTAGCAAGCAGCAGATACGAAGTTACATCGAGGGTGAGTTCCTCTCCATCGAGAGGAACGATATGAAACGATTCGAAACCGGCTAATTCGCACATATGCTTGAATTCTGCAGTCCAGTATAGCTGATGTTTCATAACTATCCGATCCTTGTACTGATACTCGTCTTCGATCTTCGCAAATAGATCAGTGATATTGTGCAACACCCCTTTCTCGATGTCGTACTCGAGGCGTTGAACGCTGAGTTCGTCGTCGAATTCAGTTACGTGACTTCGCTGGAAATTGTTCACGATGCCCGCGGCGTTAATCATTTCGACCGCGAACACGCCGTCGTCGGAGAGGAGGTCGAAGACGTTCGAGAGAATCTCCTGATCCGTTTCTCGACCGTAATATCCGAACGTCAACCCCAGGTTCACGGTGAGGTCGTAGGAGTCGTCCCACTCCTCGAGATTGCGCATGTCGTGTTGGTGGATCGAGACGCGATCGTCGAGGTCGCGATCACTGGCGCGCTGGCGGGCCTCTCGAACGTATTCCCGCGAGAAATCGAGTCCGTCGACCTCGTACCCCCGTTCACCGAACGCCAGCACGTGCCGTCCCAGTCCGCAGCCGACGTCCAGGACCGACTCCGGCTCTACCCCGTATTCCTCTCGAACCGTGGAAAGTATTCTATCGACCTCATCTTCCGTGTGAGGGTCGTGCCGTTCTAACACTCCCGCGAAGAGGCTCGATTTGTCTTTGAAGACGTCTTCCGTCCAATCGGCCATATTGCGTTAAAATAATTGAAGGGTTATAAAAATTAATATTTTAACAGAGGGGTTTGACGAGCATTTCGTCTCGCCTGCGCTACGAATCCACCCGCGGAAGCGTCCGGTTCGAGAACGAACAACGGTCGTCGTTCTCTACACGACCGGTCGGAAAAGACCGTAGCCAGTCGAATACGCAGTAGTCTTTTGCAGACGTCGTCCGGATCGGCAGATAGACCGCGTGAGCCGGTTGTGAGTATTTCAACGTCGTTCTTTCGGTTTAGAAATATCGAAATGTTAATAAAACTCCAATAATATAATAAGAGCAGGGATGTATCGGCAATCATCACTTCCGCATCGTCTATCGAGAGCGGCTGACGAAAGCAGAGCAAGCGGGCCCCGGTATCAGTGAGCACCATGATCGCTCGATCAACTCGACTGATTAGCAACGAGTATAGAAAATGAATAGAGTCTGTATTACCGGCGGTGCGGGCTTTATCGGTTCCCACCTCTGTCAAAGATTTCTCGATGAGGGACACGAACTGCTCGTCTTCGATAATTTTGTCACGGGCCGTCAGGAAAATATATCCAGATTTCGATCCCACGACCGGTTCTCGTTCCACAAGGAGGACATAACGGAGTCGATCACCGTGGCCGGTGATTTGGACTGGGTCATCCACCTCGCGAGTCTCGCGTCTCCGGCGTTCTACCAGGAGAATCCGATCGAGACGCTTCAGGTGGGAGCGATCGGAACCCAAAAGACACTGGAACTGGCGCTGGAGAAAGACGCGACCTACCTGTTTGCATCTACAAGCGAAGTCTATGGTGATCCCGATGTCAATCCGCAGCCCGAAGACTATCGAGGACGCGTTGATCCGTTCGGACCACGAGCGTGTTACGACGAATCCAAACGCTACGGTGAATCGTTAGTATGGAGCTTCAAAGAGCAGTACGGCCTCGATGTTCGCATTGCGAGAATATTTAACACATACGGGCCACGGATGCGTATCGATGACGGTCGCGTGCTCCCAACGTTCGTCCGGCAGGCGCTCACGGGCGAAGATTTGACGGTCTATGGCGACGGGAAACAGACGAGAAGCTTTTGCTTCATTTCAGATCTCGTCGAAGGCTTGCGTCGACTCCTCGCTAGTGACCTCCAGACCCCGGTCAACGTCGGGAACCCGGACGAGCGAACGATTCTCGAATTGGCAGAAATGTTACTCGAAATGACGGATAGCGAGAGTAGCCTCGTTTACGAACCCCTACCACCCCACGACCCACGGAAGCGCTGTCCCGATATTTCGAAAGTGCGATCGGAACTGAACTGGGAGCCGACGGTCGAACTCGAAGACGGGCTCGAACGAATGATCGACCACTTCAAATCGGTCATCAATTCACCGGTCTCCGATCCACCCACCGATGGACCGTCCCAGTAGCCAATCCGAGATCTAAACTGTCGGATACTGAACTACTCCCTCGTCAGAAATGTTTGGATCTAGTAACGTCTCTGTCGGCTTTTAGGATCGTCCGCTGCGTTCCGATACCCGAACCGTTGTGGGCTCGGTTCGACTCTGATCGATCTCGCTGGATCAGCGGAAGCCGGTCGATTGCTACCTCACCGCTTCGCCGATACGCGTTCAGGTCGCTATCGACTCGAGTTCATCGAGCCACGAGTCATATGCCTCGATAGCGAGTTCGATTGTCTCGGAACGGTGCATGTCGATGTCTACAGCGTCAAGTACGTCGAGCGGGTAACCGCGTCCACCCCGACGAAGCATCGACCGATAATCTGTCGCGGCTTCGGTCCCGTTCTCGAGAATGTCCTCGACGATGGCGAGAGCGGCCGAGATTCCTGTTGCGTACTGATAGACGGAGAAGGAGTTGAAAAAGTGGGAGATACGCATCCACTGTCGGGTGGCGTGGTCGTCGACCACGGCAGGTGAGAAGTACCGCGTCTTCAGATCCCGATAGAGTTCGTCGATTCGATCCGCAGTGAGCGGTTCCCCGGCTTCTCGAAGTTCGTGCACGCGGTGTTCGAACTCGGCGTGCATCGTTTGGCTATAGAGCATCGACCGGACGCGTTCTAGATATGCATCGAGGATCGAGGCGCAGAGCGTGACGTCGTCGACGGTCTCCAACAGATAGTGGACGAGCAGCGCCTCGTTGACGTTACTCGCTACTTCGGCAATGAATGTACTGTAGTGAGTGTAGATGTACGGTTGTGATTCTTGACTATACACGGAATGCATCGCATGGCCGAGTTCGTGTGCAAACGTATACATCGACTTGACGTCGCCCTTATAGTTCAGACGGACGAACGGTTTCGTGTCGTAGCTACCGATGTGGGCTGCACCCCACTGTTTGCCGGCAGTCTCGTAGACGTCGATCCACCCGTCGTTCAGCCCGTCCGCGAGACGATCACGATAGGTTTCCCCGAGCGGTTCAACTGCATTAACGATGTGTTCGCACGCCTGTTCGTAGGGTATCTCTGGTACGTCTTCCTCCATCAACGGAGCGTGGAGGTCCCACATGTGGAGTTTGTCGACCTTGAGCGCGCCTCGTTTGAGGCGAAGGTGGCGGTGAAATGGCTCGAGGGAGTCTGTAATAGTCTGAACGAGCGTATCGTAAACCTCGGTTGGGACGTTGGGACCGTCGAGGGCCGCTTTTCGAGCAGTGTCGTAGTTTCGTGCGTGTGCGTTTTTGACGTTAGTTGTGACTTGTTTCGAGTAGGCGGAAGCGATCGTATGGCGAAGTTCGTCCCACTCTCCACAGTACGTCTCGTAGACCCGACGACGGAATCCTCGGTCCGACCGCTTCAGTAGCGTCGAAAAGTTGTTCTGAGTTATCCCGATCGACTCGTTCTGTTCGTCTTCTACCGTCGGAAACGTGATATCTGCGCTCGTGAGCGTAGAGTAAATGGCACTCGGTGCAGACATCACGTCGGAGAGGTCGGCTAAGAGGGATTCGACCTCCGTTGACCGAGTGTGTGGTTTCATTCGTAGTATATCGTCGATCAGGACTTCGTACCGCTCAAGAGACGGTTCTTCCGCTGCGAACTCCGCAAATTCCTGTTCCGTCAGTTCTTGGATTTCCCGCCTGAGAAACGAGACCTTCGACCGGGCGGTGGTGGCGAACGCCTGCGCACGGGCGGACATCGCCTGCGCTGTTTGGTCTCGAGTGTCCTCGGAGTGGCGCATTTCTGCGTACACGGTGACGGTCTCGACGTCTCGAAATATCGTCTCGTACAGTTCGAATGCCTCGAGCAACGTCGACGCGTCTGTAGTAACGCTGCCCTCGTAGTTCGACAGTTCTTCGACACGTTCGGACAATTCGTCGACGGTTCGTCGCCACTCCTCGTCGCTCTCGTATACGCTATCGCGATCCCACGTGAATTCCGCCGTAATTTCCGAACGGTCTGGTATTATTTCCATACTAGCCATTTTTAAATTCACCATCGAAAAAGGTAGGGTATTCTCTGCTTCGACCGTCATCGAAAAAATCGCTCACACAGTTGTTATACACCGATACCGATGAGGGAATTCGCGTAATATAGAGCGGGATACGTGGCCGGGAAAATGAACACGAAGCTGTTTATCCCCATGAATAACGCGTTACTGAAGTGGAACAGTACGCCGAGTGCGAAGAAAACGAATATCGCCGGTTCAGGGACGACCAGACTGAGAGCGAACAATATTTCGAAGATAATAACGGCCCACCCGCAGACGAACGTTATCTTCGGGTATTCGGCAAGCGCGTTCCCATACTTTGTGGCCCACGTTTCCGTCGAAAGAACCCCGACTAGCGCGGAGCCGTCCCACCACGTTTTCTCCGTTAATTTTTGGACGCCCGGGATTAGATACCCGAGGATTCCTTGCGCTGCGATCCACAGTAGGCCGATCGCCTCAAGAGTACTCGAGGACGGTGCAGCCAGGGAAACGAACAGGCCGCTGGTGACGACTAACGCCATGTGGAATCCGCCGCTCAGCCCCGCATTGTGACGGAACAATATCGCCAACTCGGCGAAGAAGAGATATCCTACGAAGGGGGTGAGCAGCCACAATTCGCCCAGTGCCGCCAGAATCGTGACGCCGATACCGACGAGTATCCGGCCGAACAGTATCAACCGGAACCTGGCGAGGATCGGGTCCGAAATCCAGGAAAATCGCCTATCAGATTTGGTCATCTCGCGGATCGACCAGTCCATCATTCCACCGTCCGCATACCGCTCGGGTCTACTCAATAACTCGAGGGTCGTATACACGACGTGACATCCTGTGAGTACCGCCATGACGCGGAGAAGCGTGTCTACTTCAGGCATGGGACTTCACTTTGTGGTATTTGGAAATGAATAACGGTTTGAACTTCTCTTCGCGGTTGGATCCTCGCATAATTATCAGCTGTACCTGATCTTCCGGACCGACGTCTCGTTTGTCACGGACCCATTTCACTGTATAATTGAGGACCATCAGATACGGCGTCGTCAACTGGACCCGTTCGTCCTCAATTTGTGTCGGATTTCCGTACTCTTCTTCGTCAAAATCCAACTCCTCAGCGATGGACGCTGTCAACTTCGTCGCGATATCGAACAGCGCTTTCGTCGTGTACGTATTCGGGTTCCAAACGGATCGAAACCGGCCGGGAAGGTCCGTAACTTCTTGAATTTCCGTCCAATTTTCTACTTCCTGATTTCCGCGGCGTAAGCGGTAGAGAAGTTTATAATCGTACTGGACCGGTCTCGGTCCGAACATGTTCCAGTTCGGTGTTATCCTGTAAAGAATAGTTGGTTCTCGTATCAGGTTGAACAGTTCCGAATCCACGTTCTGTCGATGTGCGTCCCACGCGGATTTCCAGATGGTCGTAATTACTAACAGGGTTGTAATTCCTGCTGCCAGTACTGTTGGGGTACTTAATATCATCAGTATATTGGTTTCAGCAACAGATAAATATCTTTTCGATTTTCCTCAAAACTTAAGTCAATAAATACGTCCCGGCTTGCGTTTGCGTTATCGACGAAACGCCACATCGTCGACTCGGTGCGAGTTCGTGAATCGAGGGTTCCGTTTCAGGTCAGACTGGTCGTCGCGTGACTCCGGTTGGGCGACTCGACCGCGTGGTCTTCGGGCTCTTCGTATCCACGCGTTCGGCAGGAGGGCGACCGAGGAAATTCGCGTCCCAACCCATTATTCCGCCCAAAACGGGTTCGTTCGCGGCTTCTAGCGCTGCGGCTGCACGCGGATGTACTAAGGAACTCCTACTCAGTTCTCCTCCAGCGCTTCGTTTGCAAGCCCGTCCGCGCGATCGTTGACCTCCCGCGGGACGTACTCGAGGGTCCACTCGTCGAACTCGCGAAGCAGTTCGTGGACGGTCACGCGTTTCTCGCGGAGGTCGGGGTCGTTGGTGTCGTACTCGCCGCGGACCTGTTTGACGATGAGTTCGGAGTCGCCCCGGACGTGGACCTCGTCGTAGCCGTAGTCCCGGGCGGCTTCCAGTCCCGCGATCAGCGCTTCGTACTCGGCCTGGTTGTTCGTGGTCGTGCCGATAGTTTCGCCGTCCTCGGCGACGATGCCGTCGCCGGTGACGATCACCCAGCCGATCGCGGCCGGGCCGGGATTGCCCCGCGAGCCGCCGTCGAAGTAGACGTGGGCACGACCCCCGCCCTCGCGGAGCAGCGCCTCGATTTCGCGGGGTTCCGACCCCTGAATCACGACTTTGTCGTCGTAGGCAACGGCGGTCGCGGACCCGCGGCTCGCCCGCCAGCGCTCGTGGTCGGTGTTGCCCGACTCGACGGTCACGCCCGCGTCCTCGAGCCGTTCGCGAGCCGTCTCGACATCGCACTCGATGACCGGCATTCGTCTCCGAGGTGGGGCAGAGCCGGATAAAGAGTTTCCGGTTCCGAATCGTAAACTTCGACTCTCGACGCCCGTATCGCCTGTTATCGTGGGTTTCGGATGGAGGTCCGAAACGCGCTACCAAATATTTATATACCGTCGTGATACTACTATAAAAGTGCGATGACACGGTCCACCCGCCAGCGGGAGCGAACGCGCGAGACGGACGAGACCGAGGATCAAGAGGAGGTACGTGCCTGCCCCGAGTGTGAATCGGATAATCTCGTCAAGGACTCCGACCGGGGTGAGCTCATCTGTGAAGACTGTGGGCTCGTCGTGGAGGAAGAACAGATCGATCCTGGCCCGGAGTGGCGGGCGTTCAACCACCAGGAACGACAGGAGAAGTCCCGCGTCGGTGCGCCGACGACTCAGACGATGCACGACAAGGGGCTGACGACGACGATCGACTGGAAGGACAAGGACGCCTACGGCCGCTCTATTTCCTCGAAGAAACGCAGTCAGATGCACCGCCTGCGAAAGTGGCAGGAACGCATCCGCACCAAAGACGCCGGCGAGCGTAATCTGCAGTTCGCGCTCAGCGAGATCGACCGGATGGCCTCGGCGCTCGGTGTCCCGCGATCGGTTCGGGAAGTCGCGTCGGTGATCTATCGACGCGCGCTCAAGGAAGACCTCATTCGCGGACGCTCGATCGAGGGCGTCGCGACCTCGGCGCTGTATGCCGCCTGTCGAAAGGAAGGCATCCCACGTTCCCTCGAGGAAATTTCGGAAGTCTCCCGGGTCGAACGCAAAGAGATCGGTCGGACGTATCGATACATCTCCCAGGAACTCGGCCTCGAGATGCGTCCCGTCGACCCGAAGAAGTACGTCCCGCGTTTCTGTTCCGAACTCGAACTCTCCGAGGAAGTCCAGACCAAGGCCAACGAGATCATCGAGAAGACGGCCGAGGAAGGACTGCTCTCGGGCAAGTCGCCCACGGGGTACGCCGCGGCCGCGATCTACGCCGCCTCGCTGCTCTGTAACGAGAAGAAGACCCAGCGGGAGGTCGCCGACGTCGCTCAGGTGACCGAGGTGACGATCCGCAACCGGTATCAGGAACAGATCGAAGCGATGGGCATTCACGGCTAGGGGTCGCCGTCTCCGACTCGCCTTTTTTGCGTCACCGGATCGACAGCGACCGGTCAGCCGACCCGCCGTCCCGACGCTCGAGAGCGGGCGGACACGGACCCGCGGACCGAGTCGTCGCTCGAGTCCGTTCGGGCGGTGAAAACGAATGCGTCGGTGAGTGCGGCGGCCGTCGGTGTCAGGCGCTCTCTTAGAGCGAGCCGTCTCAGTCGTCCTTGCCGACGCTGATGACCTGCAACAGCGAGTAGACGGGGACGCCCTCGAGTTCTTCGAGGCCCTGTTTGTCCGCGAGGACGATACAGGCCAGCGGTGTGCCGCCCTCGGCGCGGATCGCCTCGATGGTCTCGCGCATGGTGGTCCCGCTGGTGATGGTGTCGTCGACGACGTAACACTCGCGGTCGCGGATCCCGGCGAAGTTCCGGGAGAAGGTCCCGCCGAGGTCGTCGATGTCGCCTTCCTCCCACTGGTGTTTCGCGGGGGTGTAGGTCCCGAGGTCGGTCTCGAGTTCCCGGGCGACCAGCGTCGCGATGGGGCCGCCGGCCTTCTCGATGCCGATCGTGAGATCGACGTCCTCGCCGTGCTTGGCGAGCATGTCGGCCATCGCTTCCGCGATGGCGCTCATTCGTTTGCTGTCCCGGCCGATCGCCGACCAGTCGACGTGGATGTCCTGTGGCCCGCCCGTCCCGTTGTCGGGCTGGGCCGTCGGCTGGTCGGCCGGCTGGGGCGTCGTCCCGCTGCGCTCGACGAGCCAGCTCGCGGTCTCCCGCGAGACGTTCAGCTCGTCGGCGATCTCGCCCTTCGAGAGGCCGCGGGCCGCGAGTTCGGCCGCGCTCTCGATCAGGTCGTCGACGTTTTTCATATGCTCGTGAATTCGACCGCCGTTTTTATAGTCGTATCGTCATCCGGACCCGCGCCCGGACCGCCGTCGGTCGCCGCGACGAGGGTCGTTGCCGACGGGAACGCTCGCTCGATCTCCTCGAGCCCGTAGATCCCGGTCACGATCGACTCGAGGAGCCAGTCGGGCAGCGCCGCGAGGGTGTCGACGGCGGCCTCGAAGTGGCCGCGGTTGGAGTTGACGCTGCCGACGAGGGCCTTGTTCGAGAGGACGAGATCGCGGTGGAGTCGGCCGCCGTCGACCTCGAACGACCAGTCGGTGGGGACGCCGAGCAGGGCGGCGACGCCGTTGGGTGCCAGCGCGTCGATCGACTCGAAGGCGTGTTTGGCGTGACCGGTCGCCTCGTAGACGACGTCCATCGGCTCGTGGGAGGCGGCGACCTCGTCGACCGGCGTCTCGCGGGAGTCGACGTAGGTCGCACCGAGCCGTTCGACGATCTCGATCGTCGGGTGCGGGCGGTCCTTGCGGCCGAGACAGTACACCCGCTCGTAACCGAGCGTCTCGGTGAACATCGCGGCGGTCAACAGCCCCAGCGAGCCGGTGCCAAGTACGAGTGCCGACTCTGGCCGCCAGTCGAACGCCGAGCGGGAGGCTCGAGCGTGTTCGTTCGCTTTCTCGGTAATGCTGATCGGCTCGACGAGGAATCCCCACGGCGCGAGGTCGTCGGGGATCGGGACGAGATCGTCCGCCGGGCTCGTGACGTACTCGGCCATGAACCCGTGGGCCCCGACGATGCCGCGTTCGACGTACTCGCCCTCGGGAGCCATGTCCGGATCGCCGCGCTCGAAGTAGTCGTTGGTCTCGACGCCCGCGGGCGGCCGGCGGACGGTCGGGACCACGTACTGACCCGCCTCGAGGCCGGTGCCGTTCGGGTCCTCGACGACGCCGACGGCCTCGTGACCGAGAACGAGCCGATCGTCGCCGGCCGGAACGCCGCCGTGGGCCCCCTCGATGACCTCGTAATCGGTGCCGTCGACGCCCACGCGGTGGATTCGGACGAGGGCCTCGCCGGGTGCCGGTTCGGGAACGGGCCGGGAAACGACCTCGGGGACGCCCGCTCCGGGCTGGACTGCGATGGCTTTCATATAGTCCCGGTATGGTCCGCGAGGATAAATATTTATTCCCATTCGAGTTAATAGCTAGATCGACGGATGATCAAACACTCACGCTCACGCGAACGGATCCGAATCGCGTCTCGAGTCGACCGATACCGGAAACGGTTATCCGCCTGCCCATGCCTGTAAGCCACATGGAACGGTACGATCTCGTCTACCGGCTCTACGACGAGTACGACACGAAGACCTTCCGCGAGTATCAGGAGTTCGTCGACGTCTTCCCCGCCGTCGACTCCCGGGTTGCCCTCGAACACTGGCAGGGTGCGACCGAGGAACTCGAGGCCCGGAAAGACGAGATTCGGTCGGACTTCGCGGCCGGGGAGACCTTCGCCGAAATCGCCGCGCGGGCGACCCGCGATCAGGCCTTCACCGCGCTGGACCTCGAGGCGAAGTACGGCCGGGCGGTCAACGTCCTCGTGTTGGACGTCGATGAGACGCTGCGGTCGGCCGGCGGCACGGACAACGAGATCCCCCGGGAGACGCTGCACCTCCTGACCGAGTTTCACGACGCCGGCGTCCCGATCGTCATCTGTACCGGCCAGACCCTGGAGAACGTCAAGGGCTTTGCGATTCAGGGGCTGGGCAGCGAGATCGTCC
Source organism: Natrinema saccharevitans (assembly GCF_001953745.1). NCBI lineage: Archaea > Methanobacteriati > Methanobacteriota > Halobacteria > Halobacteriales > Natrialbaceae > Natrinema > Natrinema saccharevitans. The sequence continues at coordinate 1,502,669 of NZ_LWLN01000001.1, read as the reverse complement.
ATTCGGGGTCCCTCTCGATCGTCTACGAGGCCGGGACCGGCGTGTTCACGCCGGGCCACGGCGCGGCGACGAAACAGTTGCTCTACGAGGACTTAGACGAAACAATCCGCTCGGTCTTCGACGACGTGCGTTCGCGGGTCCTGCCGGAGGCCCCCGAGGAACTCCGCCGGGGCTGTCACCTGCAGGGCAACGAGTTCAACGTCACGATGAAGCCCAACTACGAGACCGGCTCCGCGGCAGCCCGCGAGACCATCGACGAGGCGCTGGTCTATCTCATCGACCTGCTCGCCGACGCCGTCGGGCGGACCCTCGAGGCGTCGACGACCGACGCCGGCATCGATCCGGCCGACGAAAACGGCGACCTGACGCTCGCCGGCCAGACGATCGCCGCCTGGACCCGCGCGTTCTACGCGGCCCAGGACCCCGAGATCAGGGGCGTCCTCGAGAGCGAGGGGGCCTATCCCGACCTCGACGCCGACGCCGTCCCCGACTCCCTCGCGGCGGTCCTGGAGCGCATCGACGTCGCCTACTACGAGGCCGACGCGGCCGAAATCGGCAGCCTCGAGTTGAACAAGGTGATCGGCGTCGAGCGCGCCCTGGAGGTGCTGGGCGTCGACGATCCGTTCGCACTCGTGATGGGCGACTCGAAAAGCGACCTGCGGGTGATGCAGTGGGTCGACGACACCGACGCCGGCATCGCGGCCGCCCCCGAACACGCCTCCCGGGACACTCTGGAGCACGTCCTCGAGACGGACGAACTCGTCTTCGATCGAGGGAAAAGCATCGACGTCCTCCGGACGGTGTTCGCGCTCAATCGGCTGGCCCGGCTGGGCTGAGCGAACAGTCGCGATTGCCGTTTCGTCACGTGATTTTGATCGTCGCAGACGGTGACGTGCCGTCTTAAACGGCCGGAATTCGAAGGCGGGCTCATCAACCGTACTCGAGTCCTCTCTTCTATCAGCACGATCCGGTCGAGCGTGGTTACGAGCGGCTGCCGCGGCCGATTCGGACGCCGCGTCCCACGCCGCAAGCGGATCGGCTGGATACGTATGAGACGACTCGAGTCCTCCCGCTGCCGTGACGGTGACGGCGGTCGCCGAACGGACTCGACCGCGCGTTCCGAGGTGACCTTCCAATGACGACGATCGCAGAACTCTCGCTTTCGACGGACGAGTTCGCACTCGCAGAGACATTTCAGGAACTACCGGCCCTCGAGGTCCGCGTCGAGAGCGTCGTCGCGGAGGGGCCGACTCGGACCGTTCCGCTGGTCTGGTTCTCCGACGTCGACCGCGAGGACCTCGAGGCGGCGCTCGAGGCCGACGCGACCGTCGACGAGTACCGCCAGCTCCTCGGGAACACCGAGGACGGCGACCTGTTCTACCGCGTCACGTACTCGGAGGCGGTCGGTTCGGTCTGTTGTTGCGTCTACGACCACGGCGGGACGGTCCTCGACGCCCGGGTCGCGGACGGCCAGTGGACCCTCCGACTGCTCTTTCCCCACCGCGAGGAACTGTCAGACGCCGTCTCCGAGATCGAGGACCAGGGCGTCCGGATCGACGTCAGGCGCATGGTCGAGGCCGGCACGGACGAGGACCTCGAGACGACGGCGGCCCTGACCGACCCCCAGCAGGAGGCCATCGCCGAGGCCTACCGGCAGGGATACTACGACGTTCCCCGCGAGATTTCGCTCGAGGAACTGGCGAACGAACTCGAGATTTCCCATCAGGCGCTGTCCGAGCGGCTCCGTCGGGCAAACCGCGTTCTGGCGGGCGAACAGTTGGACGAGCCCGCCGGCGAGATGGCGACGCCGAAGTGAATCGCGTCGCGCCCGCTCGAGGCGCGCGACCGGTCGGCCGGCGGGAATCGGAGCGACGCCGCTGTGGCAACCACTGAGCGCAGCGGACGGCGCGTCTTTTTTGCCCGTGCCGGGCGGACGGTCGTCCATGGCTCAGCACGACCCCGGGACCGACGATCCGCTCTCGCTTCGCGGCGTCGTCCCGCCGACAGTCACCGCGTTCCGAGACGACGAGGCCGTCGACTACGAGCGGACGGCCGCCCACGCTCGGTTCGTCGTCGACCGCGGGGCCCACGGCGTCTTTCCGCTCGGCACCAACGGCGAGTTCCCCCTCCTGTCGGGGACCGAACGCGACCGCGTCGTCGAGGCGGTCGTCGACGAGGTCGGCGACGAGGTGCCGGTCATCGCCGGCGTCGGCGCGCCGAGTACCTACCGAACCGTCGCCCGCGCCGAACATGCCGAAGCGGTCGGCGCAGACGGGATCGTCGTCGTCACGCCCTACTACTACCCGCTCGACGGCGACGGGGCGCTCGAACACTACCGCCGGGTCGCCGAGGCGGTCGACCTGCCGGTCTACGTCTACCACATCCCGAGCAAGACCGGCAACGAACTCTCGCTCGAGACGCTCGCTGCCCTCGCGGAGATCGACACTCTCGCGGGCGTCAAGGACTCGAGCAAGGACGTCCCGTGGCTCGCACAGGCGACCGACGCCCACCCGGACCTGACCTTCCTCGCGGGGTCGGACTCCCTGGTCTTTACCGGCCTCGCCGTCGGCTGTTCGGGCGCGGTCAGCGCCGTCGCCAACGTCTTCCCGGAACTGGTCGTCGACTGTTACGAGGCCTACGACGCCGGCGATCGGGATCGGGCCCGCGAACTCCAGAGTCGGATCTTCGCGGTTCGAGACGCCCTCAAGACCGGCGATTCCTACATGTCCGGCGTCAAAACCGCGCTTCGAATGCGGGACTTCGACGCGGGGCCGCTCCGGAGTCCCCTCCGACTCGCGGACGACGAGTCCGCCGCCGAGATGCGCGACCGGCTTCGCGACCTCGAGCTCGCGGGACTCTAAGGCTCCGCGTCGGCGAACAGGAACTCGCGACCGTTCACGCGCCGGCGCGACCCCCGGTCGTGCCGAACGGATACCCGCGTTTGGTCTCTCCCGCCTCGAACCCCTCGAGATGTCCCATCTCGGTGTGTACGAGGAAGTCGTCCTCGTATAGCTTGAGGATCACGTACACCGTCTCGATCGGTTCGGCTCGCTCGTTTTTGAAGTCGACCCCGGTCTCGTCGACGTAGCGGTCGACGTTCGCGACCGTCATCCCGCCGACGTCGAGGTTGACCGGCTCCTCGGGCGTCTCGTCCCGAACCGAGAGATCGAAGCCCTCGACCGAACCGGAATCCGTGCCGTCGTAGTAGACCCGCGCTTTTCAGGTCCCTCCGGCGGCGATCGTCGCGATGTCGGTCGAATCAGTTCGCAGCTCGCTCCCGTTTCCGTCGTACTATAGTAGCCGCTGAAACGATTCACACACTGATCGCAGCGCCGTCGTGCGATCAGGTGTGCAATGACGTTCAGCGGCTACTATAGGTACAGTCGACGACCGCGGTCCCCGACGGACCGTCACCGGTGTTCTCGACGTAGGTATCGACGTACGCGTCCTCGATTTCCCAGCCGATGTCCTCTCGGTCTTTGGTCAACCGTCCGCCGGTCTGCTCGAGCGCGGCCCCACCGGTCAGGAGTTTCGTTTCGTCCCGATCGGCGTCGCCCCCGTCGTCGCTGCTGTTTCCGTTCCCCGAGTCGCCCCCGCTCGCGTCGGTGTCCTCGGAACTACAGCCGGCGATCGTCGCCGAGAGTGCTACTCCCTCACCGAGTAACAGATCTCTCCGTTGCACGGCCGGTCTCGGCACTCGAACATATTTGTTCTTGACATAGTTCGGATCTCCGTTAGGTCCGACCGTCACGGAACCTTTTGTCACGGCGTCGAATGGCTGCCATGAAACTCACCGCGGAACAGGAAGCGGTCCGCGAGACTCTGCCGACCGATCACGGCTCGGGACTGGCTGGCCGGCCGACAAGCGCCGACCGCACCGAAGCTCCTATTCTCCTCTCGCCCGTACCGTCGTCCGTGAGCGACTACGACGCCATCGTCTACGATCTGGACGGGACCCTCGTGGACCTCGCGGTCGACTGGGACGCCGTCGCCGTCGACGTCCGTGAGGTGTACGACGCCGCGAACGTCGAGCCACCGGGCGAGGGGCTCTGGGCCATGCTCGAGGGCGCGGCCGAGGCCGGACTGCACGAGGCGGTCGAGGCGGCCATCGCGTCCCACGAACACGAGGGTGCCCGGGCCTCCGAGCGGCTCGCGCACGCTGACGAGCTGCTCGAGCGGTCGCTGCCCGCGGGCGTCTGTTCGTTGAACTGCGAGCGGGCCTGTCGGCTCGCGCTCGAGGAACACGCCCTCTCGGCGGCGGTCGATGCGGTCGTCGGTCGGGACACGGTCGGGACGTGGAAGCCGGAGCCGGAGCCGTTGCTCGCGACGGCGCGCCGGCTCGAGGTCGAGCCCGAGCAGGCGCTGTTCGTCGGTGACTCCGAGCGCGATTACCGGACCGCAGAACGGGCGGGGATGGACTTCGAGTACGTCGGTGGGAGACCGTCGGGCGTCTGAGTTCGACGGGCGGCCGAACCGGTTCCGGTCACGTCTGCTTCCGTTTGGCGTAGGCGAAGATCACGAGCGACGTGACTAACCAAACGGGGGCCCCCACCCGGATCGCGAACTCGGCCCGATCGGCCCACGACGGCAGGGTCACGGCCGTCGAGAGGGCGACGACGATCGGTGCGCCGACCAGAATGGTGACGACGAACGTCGTCTGCATCACCCAGCCGTAGTCGACCCCGTCGGGCGAGGTCGTTTCGACGCGTTCTGGCACGCGTGAGTATGGCGACCCGGCCCTCTTAAGCGCGCCGGGTCCGGGCGACCGCGACCGAAGAACAACGAGGTTTAATCGTGGGAGGTCAAGCTATGGGTATGCCTACCGTACGGGATGTCAGATCGAAAGCGGGCGAGGAACCGATCACGATGTTGACGGCGTACGACGCACCGACGGCCTCGATCGTCGACGAGGCCGGCGTCGATATCATCCTCGTCGGGGACAGCCTCGGAAACACGACGCTCGGCCACGAGACGACCCTGCCCGTGACCGTCGACGATATGGCCCGTCACACGGGCGCGGTCGCGCGAGCCACCGATGACGCACTGATCGTCGCCGACATGCCCTTCCTCTCGATCGGCGTCGACGAGGCCGCGAGCGTCGAGAACGCCGGCCGGATGCTCAAGGAAGAAGACGCCCACGCGGTCAAACTCGAGTGCGGCCCTCACACCGTCGATCTCACGGAAAAGCTGGTCCGGCTCGGGATTCCGGTGATGGCCCACCTCGGGCTCACGCCCCAGCACGTCAATCAGTACGGCGGCTACCCGCGACAGGGAACCGATCAGGAGGCCGCCGAACGGATCCTCGAGTTGGCAGAGGCCCACGAGGACGCGGGCGCGTTCTCGCTGGTCCTCGAACACGTCCCCTCGAACCTCGCGGCGGAGGTCACCGAGGCCATCGACATCCCGACGATCGGGATCGGGGCCGGCCCGGACTGCGACGGCCAGGTCCTCGTGGTCGACGACGCCGTCGGGTTGAGCGAGTGGACCCCCTCGTTCTCGAAGCAGTTCGGCGACGTTCGCGGAGAGATGGAGTCGGCGATCGACGACTACGTCTCGGCCGTCGAATCGGGCGCGTTCCCCGCCGAAGAACACGGTCACGAGGAGAGCGACCTCGAGGACCTCTACTGACCGGGTTCCGTTCACGGCTCGCGCGGCCGGGCCGGGTGGCTCGCGAGCCCTCGGTGCCCGCACAAGAATATAAGGGTAATAATACTGCATATGATTATAGCTTCGATATAGGGCCAGTGTTTATATGTGAGAACGGGAAAGACGCGGATAGTACGCTGAGGGCCCGTCTCATGTCCGAATCATCGAAACGCTGTGTCGGCGAACGCGAGTCGGCCACCGACCACGGATCGGGACTGCAACACGTCACCGTCGAACACGACAATATCGCAGTGTGTACGATGTTCCCGCAGGAGATCGACGAGGGAGCGATATCGACGGCGTGGCTCACCGCGACGACCGACTCGTTCGTCGCGCTCGAGGACCGGCGATAGCTACCTCCCGCGGGGCGGTCGGCTTGACGTCTCTTGAGCCGGTCGACGGCCGTCGCGTTCCGATCAGTTCTCGAGATCCGCGAGAAACGCCTCGACGACCCCGTTGAACGCGTCCGGTCGCTCGATCATCGCCAGATGTGCTGCGTCCTCGATCTCGGCGCGTCGACCCTCCTCGATCTCGTCGGCGAGGAACTCGTGGAATCTCGGCGGCGTCAGCTGGTCGTGTTCCCCGTAGACTGCGAGCGTCGGGACGGCGATCTCGTCGAGGCGGTCGCGGACGTCGAACTCGTGGCAAGTCAGGAAGTCCCGTCGGGTGACCGCTTGTCCGGTGTCGGCCATCAACTCCATCGATCGCTCCCGGACGTCGGCGTCGGGGTCGTGAAAGAGCCGATCCGGACCGTGCAGGAACTCGATCGCCCGCTCGAAATCCGATTTCAGCCACGTCAACAGGTCGTCGAGAACGCCCAGCCGCGCGCCAGTCCCGGTCAGAACGGCGGCCTCGGGGTCAGCGTCGCGCTCGAGCAGCAGTTGGAGGACGACCGCGCCGCCGAGGGAGTTCCCGACGAGGACCTCGGCTCCGGTCGCCTCGACGACGGCGAGTACGTCGTCGGTGTAGGCCGACAACGCGCTGTAGCCGGCACTGGCGTCGATGTCGTCGGAGTCGCCGTGGCCGCTGAGATCCACCGTGACGATCGGATACCGGTCCGCGAGTCGGTGCTGGCCGGTCCAGACCGTTCGTGATCCCCCGCTGCCGTGGACGAAACAGATCGGCGGTCCGTCGGCTCCCCGGTCGATAACCTCGTACGCCGTCTCCCGGCCGTGATGTGTTACCGCTTGCATACGCGAGAACACGAGGGGGACGGGTATAAAGACTCGAGACTGTTCTCACCGGCGACGAGCCTGTGGCCGTCCCGGTTCGACGAACGCACGCCGGACCGGCGACTCCGTCACCGATCGGACCGATGTGAACTACGAACAACGTACTCTATACGGACCCCACTGCCCTCTTGCGATCAATCGACAAAAGTTTTATATAGTAGCGCCACTTACCTTGGGTTAGTTACAGCATGACTCTCGACCAATTCACCCGCGAAGAGGGGCAGTTAGCCCGTCGGTACGAGTACGACGACGCCACGGTCATGGCCGTCGACTTCGGCACCGGAGTCGAGGACGTCTCGGTCGACGTCGTCGACGACACCGTCATCGTCGTCCTGGATAGCGCGGAACGAAGTTCCGCTGACCATTCGAGCGGCGACGCGCCGCTCGAAGATGATGACCAGTACGAGGTCGAACTTCCGACCGCTGCCGGAGACGCGCACACGTTTATCAAAAACGGCGTGCTCACTATCGAACTAGAGGAGGAACGATGAAGCTCACCGTCAAACCACTGAAACAGAAGGACGCCGGCCGCGGACTCGCCGCGATCGACCGGGTATCGATGAACGAACTCGACCTCGAGAACGGCGATTACATCGTCATCACGGGCAAAGGCGACGGCCGGGCCGTCGCTCGCGTCTGGCCCGGCTATCCCGAGGACGAGGGACGCGGCATCGTCAGGATCGACGGCCGCCTGCGTCAGGAGGCCGACGTCGGGATCGACGACACCGTCACCATCGAACCCGCCGACGTCAAACCCGCGAAGTCGGTCACCGTCGCGCTCCCGCAGAACCTCCGCATCCGCGGGGACATCGGCCCGCTCGTCCGCGACAAGCTCAGCGGGCAGGCCGTCACCGAGGGACAGACGGTGCCGTTCTCGCTGTCGTTCGGGCCGATGGCCAGTTCCGGCCAGTCGGTCCCGCTGAAGATCGCCAGCACCTCGCCCAGCGGCACGGTCGTCATCACGGACTCGACCAGCATCGAGATCTCGGAGACGCCGGCCGAACAGGTCAGCTCGAGCGGCGGCACGTCCGCCGAGGGCGTCCCGAACGTCACCTACGAGGACATCGGCGGTCTGGACGACGAACTCGATCAGGTCCGCGAGATGATCGAGCTGCCGATGCGCCACCCCGAGCTGTTCCAGCAGCTGGGCATCGAACCGCCGAAAGGCGTCCTGCTGCACGGCCCGCCGGGCACGGGGAAGACCCTGATGGCAAAGGCCGTCGCCAACGAGATCGACGCCCACTTCGAGACGATCTCCGGCCCGGAGATCATGTCGAAGTACTACGGCGAAAGCGAGGAGAAGCTCCGCGAGGTTTTCGAGGAGGCCGAGGAGAACGCGCCCGCGATCGTCTTCATCGACGAACTCGACTCGATCGCGGCCAAACGCGAGGACGCCGGCGGTGACGTCGAACGCCGCGTCGTCGCCCAGCTCCTCTCGCTGATGGATGGCCTCGAGGAGCGGGGCCGGGTCACCGTCATCGCCGCGACCAACCGCGTCGACGACATCGACCCCGCGCTCCGCCGCGGCGGTCGATTCGACCGCGAGATCGAGATCGGCGTCCCCGACAAGGACGGCCGCAAGGAGATCCTGCAGGTCCACACCCGCGGGATGCCCCTCCAGGAGGGGATCGACCTCGACCGGTACGCCGAGAACACTCACGGCTTCGTCGGGGCCGACCTCGAGAGCCTGACCCGCGAGGGCGCGATGAACGCCCTGCGACGCATCCGTCCCGATCTCGACCTCGAGTCAGAGGAGATCGACGCCGAAGTGCTGGAGACGCTCGAGGTCACCGAGGCCGACTTCAAGGAGGCGCTCAAGGGCATCCAGCCCTCCGCGATGCGGGAGGTCTTCGTCGAGGTCCCCGACGTCACCTGGAACGACGTCGGCGGCCTAGAGGACACCAAAGAGCGGCTCCGCGAGAACGTCCAGTGGCCCCTCGACTACCCCGAGGTGTTCGACGAGCTGGACATGCAGGCCGCCAAGGGCGTGCTGATGTACGGGCCGCCGGGCACGGGGAAGACCCTGCTCGCCAAGGCCGTCGCCAACGAGGCCCAGTCGAATTTCATCTCGATCAAGGGCCCCGAGCTGCTGAACAAGTACGTCGGCGAGTCCGAGAAGGGCGTCCGCGAGGTCTTCGAGAAGGCGCGGTCGAACGCACCGACCGTGATCTTCTTCGACGAGATCGACTCGATCGCGGGCCAGCGCGGCCGCCAGCAGGGCGACTCCGGCGTCGGCGAACGCGTCGTCTCGCAGCTGCTGACCGAACTCGACGGGCTCGAGGAACTGGAAGACGTCGTCGTCATCGCGACGACCAACCGGCCCGACCTGATCGACTCGGCGCTGCTCCGTCCCGGACGGCTGGACCGTCACGTCCACGTGCCCGTCCCCGACGAGGACGGCCGCCGGAAGATCTTCGGGGTCCACACCCGCGACAAGCCCCTGGCCGACGCGGTCGACCTCGACTGGCTCGCCAGCGAGACCGAGGGGTACGTCGGGGCCGACATCGAAGCGGTCACGCGCGAGGCCTCGATGGCCGCCAGCCGCGAGTTCATCAACTCGGTCGACCCCGAGGAGATGGCCGACACCGTCGGCAACGTCCGCATCAGCAAGGACCACTTCGAACACGCCCTCGAGGAGGTCAACCCGAGCGTGACCCCCGAAACCCGCGAGCAGTACGAGGAGATCGAAGAGCGGTTCGACACCGCCGAACCCGCACAGGAAGAAGAGCAGCTCGGCCGGACCTTCCAGTAAGCGAACTGGAGTCCGTAACCCGTACCGACCGATTCACTTTTCGAGGGCGACTCGAGCGTCGAGCGACGGCGCCGATCTCAGTCGTCGCCCGCGCTCGCGTCCGCCGCGTCGGGCGATCCGCTCGAGACCGGTGTCGGGCCGAACAGCAACCGCACCGCGATCCCGGCACCGAGCAGCGCGATCGCCGCGAGGGTCGCGAACAGCGCCGCCGTCGTCGCGTGGTCGAGCAGGTAGCCGCCCAGCGCGATGCTGAGCGAGCCCAGCCCGAACATGCCGAGGTAGGTGTAGCCGTAGGAGAGGCCCCGCGCGTCCGGCGGCGTGTAGACGGCGACGGCCTCCTGGTAGAACGGCTCGATCGCGAACAGCGCGAAGCCGAGGACACCGCAGTAGAGCAGTATCGGGAGGAGGCCAAGTCCGGACACCGGTACGAACGCGACGGCGAGGGCCGCGAGCCCGACGAAGACCACCGCCAGCCCGCGGGCGACGGGAACGCGGCTCGTCAGCTTCCCCGCGACGTACTGGCCGGCCATCCCCGCGACCAGCAGGGCGACGTAGAAGTAGTCGCCCAGGGAGAGTTCCTCGAGCGCGGCCGGCGGCTCGATCCCCGCGAGCGCGGGCAGCCCGTTCAACAGTTCCGGCAGGTAGGTGAGGATGCCCCGATAGTAGAGGCCGACGATCGTGACGACCGCGAAGACCAGCAGGAACGAGCCGGCGAACAGCGAGCGCGAGGTCGCAACGAACTCGGTCGCCGAGAGCAAGCCGGTCGACTCGCGGTCGTCCCCGACGGCCGCGGTCGGATCGAACCGGGCCCGCAGCCCGTAGAGGGTCGCGACCGCGCCGGGGACCGCCAGCGCGACGGCGACGAGCCGCCAGTCGAGCGCGAGCAGCAGGGTCGCGGTCGCGAAGGGGCCGAGCGCGATGCCGAGGTTGCCGGCGATGCCGTGCCAGGCGAAGACCGTCCCGCGGTCCTCGACGCCGGTGCTTATCAGCGCCAGCCCCGCGGGGTGGTAGACGCTCGCCGTGACGCCCCAACAGACCAGCGCGGCGGCGATGCCGTATATCGAGGTCGCGAGCGCCAGTCCCACGAAGGAGACGCTCATCCCGACCAGACAGGCGAGGACGAGCCGCTTCGGCCCGTAGCGGTCGGCGAGCAGGCCGGCGGGCAACGCGCCGATCCCGAACAGCGCGTAGCCGGCCGCGACCGCGATCCCGGCGACCGCGATCGAGAGGTCGAACGCCTCGAGCCAGACGACCAGGAAGATCGGGATCGCCAGTTCGAACCAGTGGACGGTCGCGTGGGCGAGCATGGCGAAGGCCGCGATCGAGCGGTCGTTGTCGTTCAGCGTCATGTGGTCGATGGATCGATACCGGTCGGTTCGCGGCCGGCTACTTCAGAACTTGGAAACGAACGGCGAGCGGTTCGTCCGGTGGGACGGCAAGCGTCGGCCCGGCTACGGTGGGGCTTCCGCCGAGGCGTCCGCGAGGTCTGCGAGGATCTCCTCGGCGTGGCCCTCGGGGGCGACGTCCTCGTAGACCGCCTCGATGCGGCCGTCGGGACCGACGACGTACGTGTTGCGGAAGACGCCGTCGAAGGTGTTCCCGAACATCCGTTTCTCGCCGTAGGAGTCGTACAGCGTCGCGACTTCGCCGAACTCGTCCGAGAGGAGATCGAACCCGAAGTCGTACTCGTCGGCGAACGACTCGAGGTCGTCGACGGGGTCGTCGCTGATACCGACGACGCCGACGTCGCGGTCCTCGAAGCGCGCGAGCGCCTCGTCGAACCCGCGGGCCTCGAGCGTACAGCCCTCGGTGTTGGCGCGGGGGTAGAAGTAGACGACGAGCCGCTTGCCGTCGAAATCGGAGCGAGCGACGGGGTCGCCGCGCTGGTTTGGCAATTCGAACTCCGGTGCGTCGTCGCCGACGTCGAGCATGCCTCCGAGTTGGCGGGGGCTACTGTAGGCGTTACGGTTTCACACGGTCGGTATCGTGCCGGCCGACCGTCACGGACGGCCGGTAGGCGGGCGGAAAACGGGAGCAGGCTGGTTATTCGAGGCGTTCGGCTGCACCGCGCTCGACGAACGGGGCGGCGTTTTGCTCCGGGAGTTCGACGATATCGTCGCTGGTCAGGGTGTACTCGCGGTCGTCGACGCCGAGGATCGATCCGATGTCGTCGGTGATCCTGACGGTCGTTCGGGCCACGTCGTCGTTCGTCGCCGGTTCGTCGCCCCTCCCGGCGTCTGCGACCGCATCGACCGCGCTGTCGCTCGAGATCGAGAGGTCGTCGGTGCCGGCAGTGGACTCGCTCGCTGTTCCGTCCCGGTCGACTGCACCGTCGCGGTCGGTCGTCGGGCCGGACTCGGAAACGGGGTCCGAACCGGACTCGACGGACGACTCCGGGGGAGTGTTCGAGTCCGAAGAGCCACCCACGTCAGCGGGACCGTCGACCGCCGGTCCCTCGCCGCCCATGACGTCCGCGGGGGAGACACCGCTCGAGTCGCTGCCCTCCGGTGGGGCTGCCGGGCCGGCGGGCGGTTCCTCGGGCGGTGCCGGCGGGGCGTCGGGATCGGGAGCCGACTCGTTCGAGGGAGAACCGGGACGTCCCGCGTCGGCATCGCGGGGCTCCGGGGCGGGGGTGCCGTTCGACGGGGCGGCGTCGCCGCCACCGGTCGATTCCTCGACGCCCTCGAGGACGTCGAGGACACGGCTCTTGTTCGATCCGATGCGGTCGACGAGGTCGTCGAACAGGTCCGCCTCCTCGGCGGTCAGTCCCTCGTCGTCGGCGGGCATTCCGGCGGCGGCGAGGCTGGCCTGCTTGACGAGCTTCCCCATTCGGCGCTCGTAGATCGCTTCGACCACGTCTTTCGCAGTCTCGATCTCGTCGGTCAGTCGGCCGACCTCGGGCGAGGAGAAGGGGTCCTCGGACGCCTCGGCGACTCGGTCGCGCTCGGCCTCCAGGTCGGCGATGTACTCGCCGACCTCCTGATAGAACGAGGGGCGAAGGTTCTGGAGGCTGTCCTTCTGGCGCTCCTTGCTCTGGACCGACCGCAGTTCGTCTAGGTTCATTCTTTCTCCTTCTCGGCGCGGCCGCGTGTCATCAGGAACACGGCGACGTACTCGGGTAGTGACTGGTCACCCTCCGCGACCGTAAAGGTATCTCCTCCGAGTTCGACCTCGCCGCCGTCGGCGACGTCGACGGTGATCTCGTGGCTCTCGAAGGTCTCGGGAACGGCGTCGACGAGGGGATCGAAGTCGGCGATCTCGTCGCGCTCGAGGCGGACGGTTTTCAGGCCGCTGCCGCCGTGGAGGCTGCCCGGCAGGCGGATCAGCCGGTTCGTGTCCGTCGTCACGGGCTCGTCGATCGGCGCGTTGTCGCGCTCGACGGCCTCGCTCGCGAACCGCTCGGCCAACTGCGCGATGGCAGTGTGGACGGTCACGTTGCCCGCCTCGAGTCCCTCGCGGTTGTTGCGGGCGGCGTTCAGCGTCGCCTTCGCCTTCCCCTCGCCGATGCCGTCGAACGACTGTAACCGCTCCAGGGCCGCCTCCTCCTCGAGTTCGAGCAAGTCGTCGACGAAGGCCATGAAGTGGTCGTGGATCCGGGCCCCCCAGCCCCCCTCGGTCCGGAGGGTCCGACGCTCGGTCGGGGTCTTTCGCCCCAGTCCCGCCACGGTCTCGGTCTCGATCAGTTCGTCGAACTCCAGCCCGATCCCTCGGACGTAGTCGACGATCTCGCGGCGGTGTTCCCGCTCTAAGTGCAAGACGTTCTCGTCGCGGACGTGAACGTGATACCCCCGACCACCGGAGAAGACGATCTCGAGGTCCTCGAAGGCGAAGTCGGTCTCGAGGAAATCGAGCAGCCGAAGCAGGGCTGCCTTGCATTTGGCGAGCATCTCGGCGTAGCTGTCCTCGCCAAGCGTCACGTTCGGCAGGTGGTCGGCGTCGAGGTCGAAGACGAGATCGGCCGACTGCCAGTCTTTCTCGTGCATCGAACTCGCGCCGGGATCGCGAAAGCGCCCCGCCGAGAAGTAGACGTGGCGCGGGCGCTTCCGGACCAGAAACTCGGAGAGATCCCCCAGTTCGAGCAGCGAACGGTGGCGGACCATCGTCGTGTCGGGGCCCTCCGTCCACGGGATGTAGCCCCACTCGCGTTCGTTGGCCGCGGGCGGCGGCGTGATCTCCGTCCGTCGGTAGTGATCCCGGAATCGCCCGCGGAGGTAGGCCCTCGTTCGCTCTTCCATACGATTGGCCTACTCGGGGTGGGGCCGGTATAATTGTATTGGACTGGCCGCGCGACGCGTCGGGACGGGGCGGCTCGAGCGGCAGTCGGCCGTCCGCGGTCGCAGGCCCCAAGCGCCGCTCGGTCGTCGGGTCGGGTTGCGGGGCCGTCGAGAACGGACCGTCGGCTGAGGGATCGGTCGTTGACGAGCCGCAGAACCGATCGTTACCGCCGAATCAGATCCGAGATCTTGTCCGTGATCCCGACGTCAGACCCCAGCTTCAGGTAGTAGGCGTCGCCGCCGTCCTCGTAGTAGTCGTCGATCCGGCGCTTGATCTCGAAGCCCAGGTGTTCGTAGAACTGGAGCGCGTTCTCGTTACTCGTCCGGGCGTGACACGTGATGGTCTCGTGGTCGTCGGCCACGCGGGCGACGAGTCGTTTCCCGATCCCCTCGCTGCGATAGCGGGGCGCCACCGCGAGAAAGAGAATGTAGCCGTCACGTCGCACGGCCGCGAACCCGATCAACTCGCCGTCTCGAACGTAGCAGTGGACCTTCGACCGTCGGTACGCGTCGGTAAAGAAGTCGTAGCGCTGTTTGAGTACGCCCTCCTCGCGACGGATCTCCTCTTTGAGTTCCCAGGCGTCGTCGACGAAGTCGTCGCTCCCCGGCGCGACGACGCGACTATCGATATTGACGCTCACTATCACAGTCTACCAGCCTGTTCACTATAATTCCACCGGCAGTTCGTTCTCGGGAAGGTCTGACAACGGGGTATGTCGCCCCGTCGACACGCCGTCGGTGGGGTCGCCCTCGTCGCCGAACCGACGGTCATACCACACTCGCCCGCGAAGGACGGCCACATGGGGTTCGAACTGCGCGATCACACGGCCGACGTCGCGGTCGCTGCGACCGGCGACTCCCTCGAGGCGGTGTTCGAAGCGACGGCCGACGGCCTCACAGCCGCGTCCTGCGACGAAATCCCGCCGGAGTCCGGCGAGCGGTTCTCCCTGACCGTGGCCGCCGAGCGACGCGAGGCGCTGTTGTTCGACTACCTCGGCGAACTGATCTACTTGCGGGACGTCCGCGCCGAGTTACCCGTCGACAACCGGGTCGAAAGAATCGATGCGCCTGCGGACGGGAGCGATGCCGACGTCGAAGCGACTGCGTGGTCCCTCGAGGCCAGCGCCCGTGGCGTCCCGCTGGCCGCGGTCGACGCCCGCGAGGTGAAGGCCGTGACCTACTCGGAGATGCGCCTCGAGTCGGTCGCGGACGGCTGGGAGACCTACGTCGTCTTCGACGTCTAATCCGTCGTTCCGATTCCGTCCGCGAACCGCCGCGATCGGACAGTGAGACGGACTCTCGAGGTCGCTGGCAAGACGAACATCTTTCATCGCCGGGGTCGGATGCTCGGGTATGACTACGTACGACGCCGACGGCATCACGTTGGAGCGGGTGCGCGAGTACGTCTGGGAGATCCCACAGGAGGGGGATATGCGCGTCCCCACGCGAGTGCTCGCCAGCGAGGCCCTGCTCGAGCAGATCGAGGACGACAAGACCTTAGAGCAGATCAAAAACACGACTCACCTGCCGGGGATCACCGACCACGCGATCTGCATGCCCGACGGCCATCAGGGCTACGGCTTCCCCGTCGGTGGGGTGGGTGCCCTCGATGCCGAAAACGGCTGTATTTCGCCGGGAGCGGTCGGCTACGACATCAACTGCCTCACAGGAAATTCGGAAGTCCTCCTCGAACACGGCCGTCGAACCCCGATCGAAACCCTCGAGGACCGCTTCGAAGCGGAGAACGCGGTGGTCGCCGATGATGACCTCACCCCGTCACCGATTCGGCTGTTCACCGAACGCGAGAACGCGACCGTGTACGAAGTAGAGACCGAGACCGGCGACCGTATTACTGCGACTGCGGACCACCCGTTCCGGACGCCCGACGGGATGCAGTCACTCGAGGAGCTCTCCGAAGGCGACGAGGTCCATCTCCAACCGTTCCGCGGCGTTCCCGACGAGAAACCCGAGGATTTCACCGTCCTCAGCGAGGACGATTTCGCCGACGAGAACCCGCAACTCGTCCGCGCGCTCGAGGAGCGTGACCTCCTCCCATTGAAATCGACCGACGACGCGTTCAATCGGTTTCTCAAACTCGTCGGGTTCCATACCGGCGACGGTGCGATCGGAAGCGGCGGACAGACGTGGTTCTACGGGGAACGCGTGGATCTCGAATCCATTCAAAACGATATCGAAGCGATCGGGTTCACGCCCTCGAAAATCTACGAGCGAGACCGATCGCACCAGATCGACGGGAAAACGTTCGAGACGACGGAGTTCAGCGTCCGATCGACCTCGAAGGCCTTCCAGCGCGTACTCCTCGCGCTGGGGGCACCCGACGGACGGAAGATCGAATCCGACTTCACGACGCCGTGGTACTTCGATCGACTGACGAACTGGCAGAAAGCACTGTACGTCTCGGCGTATTTCGGCGCCGAGATGAACGCCCCTGCGGCCCAGCACGACAAGAACCTGTACTGTCCGAAGGTGTCACAGACGCGCGTCGCTGACGTCGCCGACGCCGGTGAGGAATTCATGGTAGAACTGGCTTCCTTCCTCGACGATCTCGGTATCGAGACGGACGAGATCGAACGGTTCGAGACGGACTCGAGTTCGGATCGAGAGACGATCAGACTTCGACTCGGAATCAAAAACGACTCCGAGAACCTGATCGAGTTCTTCTCGACCGTCGGCTACCGCTATAACCACGAAAAGAGGAAAAAGGCAGCCAAAACAATACAGTATCTCAAGACGAAAGAGGCGGTGATCGATCGTCGAGTGACGATCGCTCGCGAAGCGAAAGCGATGGCCGATGGAGGAACGCCAGCGAACGACATCAAATCGCAATTCGATATCAACGAGCGGTTCATCGAGCGGAGCATCTGGGGTGGACGAAGCGGACGACCGCGACCGCCGGCGGAGTTTCCCGGATTCGAGGACTACTGTGAAACGACGGAAGTCGGTGAGGATTACGCTGTTTCCACCCGGATCAGATCCATCGAGACGGTTGACGAAGCGCAAACGGTGTACGATATCGGCGTCGCTCACGATGCGCACAATTTCGTCGCTAACGGGTTCGTCGTCTCCAACTGCGGCGTCCGGATGATGCGGACGAACCTGACCTACGACGAGGTGCAGGGCCACGAGAAAGAACTCGTCGACTCGCTCTTCGCGAACGTCCCGTCGGGACTCGGCGGCGGCGGCATCGTCGAAGCCGGCGTCGACACCGTCGACGAAATCCTGGCCCGCGGCGTCGACTGGGCGCTCGAGAACGGCCACGCCGTCGAGGACGATTTGCTGCACTGCGAGGACGAAGGCATGCGCGAGGGCGCGGACCCCGACAAGGTGAGCCAGAAGGCCAAGGACCGCGGGAAGAACCAGATCGGCTCGCTGGGCTCGGGCAACCACTTCCTCGAGGTCCAGCGCGTGACCGACGTCTTCGACGGCGAGGTGGGCGAGGCCTACGGCCTCTCCGAGGACCAGATCGTCGTTCTCATCCACTGCGGGTCGCGCGGGCTGGGACACCAGACCTGTAACGACTACCTGCGGAAGATCGAGCGGCAACACGAGGGACTGCTGAACCAGTTGCCGGACACGGAACTGGCGGCCGCACCCGCCGGCTCACAGCTGGCCGAGGACTACTACGCCGCGATGAACGCCGCGATCAACTTCGCGTGGGTCAACCGCCAGCTGATCATGCACCGCACGCGGCAGGTCTTCGAGCGCGTGTTCGATCGCTCCTGGGAGGAGATGGACATGCACCTGCTGTACGACGTGGCCCACAACATCGCGAAGAAAGAGACCCACACGGTCGGGGCGGACGGCGAGGAACGGGAACTCTACGTCCACCGCAAGGGTGCGACGCGGGCGTTCCCCGCGGGCCACCCCGAGGTGCCGTCGGCCTACCGCGACGTCGGCCAGCCGGTGATCATCCCCGGCAGCATGGGCGCGGGCAGCTACGTCCTCCGCGGGGGCGAGCACTCGATGGACCTGACCTTCGGCTCGACCGCTCACGGCGCGGGTCGGCTGATGAGCCGTACCCAGGCCAAAAACGAGTTCTGGGGCGGCGACGTCCAGCAGGACCTCGAGGAGCAGAACCAGATCTACGTCAAGGCCCAGTCTGGCGCGACCGTCGCGGAGGAGGCCCCGGGCGTCTACAAGGACGTCGACGAGGTCGTCCGCGTCTCGGACGCGCTCGGGATCGGCGACAAGGTCGCGCGGACGTTCCCCGTCTGTAACATCAAGGGGTAATCGGGGCTCGGGCGTCGCGAATCTCGACGAGCGCCCTCGACGAAGCCGGTCGGGAACTGCATATTGCGGCCGCGCTCACTTCACTCGGAACGGACTGTCGTCCTCCTCGTCCCCGTCGTCGCCCGCAGTCTCGTACGGCTTCCGCGCGGTGATCGTCACCGTCGCCTCGGGGTCGTCCTCGTCGGCCCACGGGCTGTCGTAGGCGGAGATTTCGAGATCGGTCACGTCCCAGCCCTCCTCCTCGACGAGTTCGACCAGCCGCCGCTGGTCCGCGAGCATGTCCTCGTCCATGGGTCGCCGTTCGAGCGCGAGCAGGGTAGACCTTCCGCCGGTCGATGTCGCCGATCCTCGTAGTGGGCTGACAGAGTTTGCGAACCGAAATCGGTTACGTCGGGTCGAAATTCCCGGCGCGTTTAAGCGGATCCGGCTGCAACTCGTTGGCATGCTCACCGACGAGTTCGGGCGGGAGGTAACCGGGGTACGCGTCTCCCTCACCGATCGGTGTAATTTCGACTGCGTCTACTGTCACAACGAAGGGCTGGGGGACACGCGGGGGCCGATGGACCCGCAAGACGACGAGATGTCGGCCGACGACGTCGTCCGCTTTCTCGAGGTCGCCGCCGAGTTCGACGTCGACGCGGTCAAGTTCACCGGCGGGGAACCGATGCTCCGACAGGATCTCGAGGAGATCATCGAGCGAACGCCGGATGGAATGGAGGTCTCGCTGACGACCAACGGCACCTTCTTGCCGGGCCGGGCCGAGGCCCTCGTCGACGCCGGGTTAGAGCGGGTCAACGTCTCGCAGGACGCCCTCGATCCCGAGGACTTCGCCGCGGTGACCAAAAGCGGCGCGTACGAGAAGGTTCTCGAGGGCGTCGAGGCCGCGCTCGAGGCGGGGCTGGACCCAGTCAAACTCAACATGGTCGTCTTCGAACACACCGCGGGTTACGTCCCGGAGATGGTCGACCACGTCGCGGCAAACGACGGCCTCCAGCTACAGTTGATCGAGTACATGCCGGAGTTGACGGGCAAGCCCGAGTGGAACGTCGACATCGAGCGGGTCCACGACTGGCTGGCCGAGCGGGCCGACGAGATCGAACATCGAGAGATGCACGACCGCAGGCGCTACTGGGTCAGCGACGGCTCGAGCGGCGCGGACGATGTCGGCTCGAACGCCGCGGGTCGGGGGATGGTCGAGATCGTCGACCCCGTCGAGAACCCCACCTTCTGTGCGAACTGCCACCGCGTTCGGGTGACCCACGAGGGCTACCTGAAGGGCTGTTTGAATCGCAACGACGACCTCAAGCCGATGGGCGAGATGACCAAACCCGAGATCCGGGACGCCTTCCGCGAGGTCGTCGCCGACCGGGTGCCCTACTACGGGGAGTACATGGTTCGAAACGACGACGGCGAGTGGGAGATCAACGAGAAGTACCTCGAGGAGTACGCCGGAGCCTGAATCCGATTTTATTTCTCACGTTCGAATTTCGAACGTCCTTACCGAGCCCCAGCGGTGAATCCACCCGAGACAAAACGGAACGTTTTGCTATCGTGGCAACAGGGAGTACCCACATCCTCCCCAGCCGATTCGCTCACGCCAAACGGCGTTCGCTCACCCCTCGCGCGGTATCGACGGTCGCCCTCGCTCGGGTCACGGTTCCCTTCGGTCACCGCTCGCTTTTCGAGACCTCACTGCGTTCGGCCTCGCAACGCTCGGTCGACCGCCAGCGCGCGCCACACATAGCAGGCAAAATAGTTGTGCGAGCGACCCACATCCGAACTGGCTGTCTTTCGTTGCCCTTAAGTAGCAGACAGGGGTAGGTCCGAGTGCGATACGTGTAGGGGAGCGATCCCCGAGTCCGAGAGGGCGACGATAGACCGACGGTGTTGTGGTAGCCAAGCGGCCCAAGGCGCATGGTTGCTAACCATGTGGCGTCAAGCCTCCGGGGTTCGAATCCCCGCCACAACGTCGGAACTCAGCTGGCGTTTTCCCGCCAGTCGATTTGCAACGCACGCAGACTAGACACACATACACGACAACATGAGCGCGGAAGAACCTCAAGAGCAAGAAGACGACGAAGATCTCCGCTACTTCGTCCGCATCGGGCAAACGGACCTCGATGGGACGAAGTCCGTCGAGCGCTCGCTCACGGAGATGAACGGGATCGGTCACCGGACCGCCCGACTCATCGCCGAGGAAGCGGGCGTCGACCGGACGGACACGTTCGGTCGACTCGACGAAGACGTGATCGACGAGGTCGTCGAACTCGTAGAGAACTACGCCGAGGTAGTCCCCGACTGGCTCAACAACCGTCAGGACGACTTCTACTCCGGCGAGACGACCCACGAGATCGGCAACGACCTCCAGCTAACCCGTCAGCACGACATCAACCGGATGAAGATGATCGACTCCTACAAGGGCACGCGCCACAAGCGCGGCCAGAAGGTCCGCGGTCAGCGGACCAAGTCCACCGGCCGAACGGAGGGCACCATCGGGGTCAACGTCGAGGAGATCCGCGAGGAACAGGCCGAAGAGGCCGCCGAAGAAGAGGATGAGGGCGAATAATGCCACTCGGCACTGACACCAAGCAATACGAGACGCCGAATCACCCCTACCAGGGTGAACGCATCGCCAGCGAACACTCGCTGATCGACCGCTACGGCCTCAAGAACAAGGAAGAACTCTGGCGTGCCCAGTCCGAGCTTCGCTCCTACCGGCGCGAGGCCCGGGAACTGCTCGGCCAGGCCCAGGGCGACGAGGTCGTCCAACGGCGCTCCGAGGAGTTCCTCGGTCGGCTCAAACGCGTCGGCATCTTGGACGAGGCCGACGAACTCGGCGACATCCTGTCGCTCGAGATCGAGGACATCCTCGAGCGCCGTCTCCAGACGGTCGTCTACCGCAAGGGGCTGGCGAACACGACCCAGCAGGCCCGCCAGTACATCACCCACGGCCACATCGTGGTCGACGGACAGCGTCACCGCGTCCCCTCCTACGTCGTCGACGTCGACGAGGAGGAACTGGTGGACTTCGAGGAGAACAGCCCGCTCGCGGACGAACTCCACCCCGAACGCGCGGAGGGTAATCAATGAGCCAGGACGACGACAAATGGGGAATCGCCCACGTACACGCATCGTTCAACAACACCGTCATGACCGTGACCGACCTCACGGGCGCGGAGACGATCGCCAAGTCCTCCGGCGGGACGGCAGTCAAGCAGAACCGCGACGAGGCGTCGCCGTACGCGGCCATGCAGATGGCCGAGTCCGTCGCCGAGGAAGTCAAGGCCGCGGGTATCACGGGCCTGCACGTGCGGGTTCGTGGCCCCGGTGGCAACCTCCAGAAATCCCCCGGTCCCGGCGCGCAGGCGACGATCCGCGCGCTGGCCCGCTCGGGCATCGAGATCGGGCGAATCGAGGACGTCACGCCGATCCCGCACGACGGATCGCGCGCTCCGAAAGGCAAGGGCGGCTACTAGATCATGACTGCTGAGTACGACGTCGAGTTCGTCGAACGCGAGGACCGCGAAGCGCGATTCCTCGTTCGCGGCGTGACGCCCGGGTTCGCAAACGGCATCCGCCGAGCGATGATCGCCGACGTGCCGACGATGGCGATCGATACCGTCCGGTTCGTCGAGAACTCGTCGGTTATGTTCGACGAGCAACTCGCCCTGCGGATGGGGCTCGTCCCGCTGACGACGCCGCCGGTCGGCGAGTTCGCCGAGGACGACACCGTCACGCTCTCGATCGACGTCGAAGGGCCGGCAACCGCCTATTCCGGCGACCTCGTCTCCGAGGACGACCTCGTCCAACCCGCCGACGAGAACGTCCCGATCATCGAGCTCAAGGACGGGCAGCGCCTCGAGGCCGAGGCCGACGCCGTCATCGACCGCGGGAAAGACCACGCCAAACACCAGGGCGGGGTCGCGGTCGGCTACCGACACCTCCAGCGCGTGGAGGTCGAGGGCGACCTGCCGGAGTTCGAGGACGAAGAGCGCCGGATCATTCGCGGCGTCATCGAAGACGACGGCGAACTCGTTCCCACGAGCGAGTTCGATCACGACCTCTCGAACCGGTATCCGGGCAAGGAGGTCCGCGTCGAGGACGTGCCCGAAGCGTTCGTCTTCCACGTGGAGACGGACGGCTCCTTCAGCATCGAAGAGCTCGTGACTCGAGCGGCGGATACGCTCGAGGCACGCGCGACCGAACTCGAAGACGCAGTACAGCTATAGATATGAACCGACGCCCCCGACCCGAACTGGTCGAGCCGCTCGCCGGTGCCGTCAGCCACGAGGCCGGCGATCGCTCGCCTACTGGAATCGAAAGGGGTTTGAAGGGGCGGCGGATACACGGAAGTGCGAGCAGGGATAGCCAAGTCAGGCCAACGGCGCAGCGTTCAGGGCGCTGTCTCGTAGGAGTCCGCAGGTTCAAATCCTGCTCCCTGCATCCACTTCTTCACCGCCGACCGACACCGATCAGCGGCGATCGGCGCGTCGTCGGCCGGCAGCGAACCGATTCCACCATCGGCGAGACGCTTCCTCGCCTCGCCGAGACGACCGCATTTGGAGGATACAATGAGTAGCAAAACCAATCCGAGGCTCAACGATCTCATCGCCGAGCTGAAGTCGACGTCCCGAGAGCGGGACGCCGACGTCTGGCGAGACGTCGCGGATCGACTCGAAAAGCCCCGGCGCACCCACGCTGAGGTGAACCTGGGCCGCATCGAGCGATACGCACGCGAAGAAGAGACAGTCGTCGTTCCCGGCAAAGTGCTGGGATCGGGCGCACTACAAAAGAACGTCACCGTCGCTGCAGTCGATTTCTCCTCGTCCGCCGAGACGAAGATCGACCAGGTCGGTGAATCCGTACCGCTCGAGCAAGCGCTCGAAGCAAACCCCGAAGGCTCCGACGTCCGGGTGATTCGATGAGTCTCGCAGAGTTCGACGCCGACACCGTCGTCGACGCCCGTGACTGCATCCTCGGTCGCGTCGCAAGCGAGGTCGCCCAGCGCGCGCTGGACGGCGAACGCGTCGCGATCGTCAACGCCGAGGACGCCGTCATCACCGGCGACAAGGAAGACATCTTCGAGACGTACCGCACGCGACTGCAGATGGGGTCGGACCGCGGACCGTACTATCCCAAGCGACCGGACACCATCTTCAAGCGCTCCGTTCGCGGGATGCTGCCGTACAAAAAGCCCCGCGGTCGCGAAGCACTCGACAGCGTCCGCGTCTACGTCGGCAACCCTTACGAGGGCGACGACGACCACGAGTCGACGGTTCTCGAGGGAACGTCGCTGGATCGACTGTCGAACATCCGCTTCGTCCACCTGCACGAAGTGTCCGAACAGTTAGGTGCTAACGTCACATGGTAACCAACACGAGTGGCAAGAAAAAGACGGCCGTCGCTCGCGCCACGGTGCGCGAAGGCGAGGGTCGCGTTCGAATCAATTCCCAGCCGGTCGAACTGGTCGAACCGGAGACGTCCCGGCTCAAGATGCTCGAGCCGTTCCGCATCGTCGGCGAGGACCTCCGCGGCGAGATGGACATCGACGTCCGCGTCGAAGGCGGTGGCATCAGCGGCCAGGCAGACGCCGTCCGCACCGCCATCGCACGCGGGATCGTCCAGCACACCAACGACGCCGAACTCCGCGACGCGTTCATGGAGTTCGATCGTTCGCTGCTGGTCAACGACGTTCGCCAGTCCGAACCGAAAAAGTGGGGCGGCCCGGGCGCTCGGGCGCGCTACCAGAAGTCCTACCGCTGAGGTGATCCAATCATGATGGTACCGGTCCGGTGTTTCACCTGTGGTAACGTCGTCGGCGAACACTGGGAGGAGTTCGACGAGCGGGCCAACGAGGGCGACGAGGACCCCGAAAAGGTCCTCGACGAACTCGGCGTCGACCGCTACTGCTGTCGGCGCATGCTCGTCAGTCACGAGGATCTCGTCGACGTCGTCTCCCCGTACCAGTAACCCATGCAACAACAACACAACCGCTACGAGAAGGCACGCATCCTCGGCGCGCGAGCGCTGCAGGTCTCCTACGGCGCGCCGGTGTTGATCGAGACGGACCAGACCCAGCCGATCCTCATCGCCGCCGAGGAGTACGACGCCGGCGTGTTGCCCTTTACCGTCAAGCGGGGGTACGACCGGAAATGACGCTGATCACCGACGTCCGGCTGCGTCGAGTTCTCGACTCGCGGGGGAACCCGACGGTCGAGGCCGACGTCCTGACCGAAAGCGGCGGCTTCGGCCGCGCCGCGGCACCCAGCGGTGCCAGTACCGGCGAGTACGAGGCCGTCGAACGGCCGGCCGGCGAAGCGATCGCCGCGGCGCGGGAACACGCCGTTCCCCGACTGGTCGGCGAGGTCTACGCGGGTAACCAACGCGACGTCGACGCCGCCTTGCGCGCCGCCGACGGGACCGACGACTTCTCCGAGATCGGTGCCAACAGCGCGGTCGCGATCTCGATGGCCGCCGCCAAGGCCGGTGCCGACGTTCTGGGTGCGCCGCTGTTCCAGCATCTGGGCGGGACGTTCCGCGGCGACAACTTCCCGATCCCGCTCGGGAACGTCGTCGGCGGCGGCGAACACGCCGCCGACGCGACCGACATTCAGGAGTTCCTCGCCGCGCCCGTCGGCGCGCCG
This sequence comes from Natrinema saccharevitans, assembly GCF_001953745.1. Classification (NCBI taxonomy): domain Archaea; kingdom Methanobacteriati; phylum Methanobacteriota; class Halobacteria; order Halobacteriales; family Natrialbaceae; genus Natrinema; species Natrinema saccharevitans. The sequence continues at coordinate 1,477,870 of NZ_LWLN01000001.1, read as the reverse complement.
AGCGTCGCCGACGCCGTCTTCGCCAACGCTGCCGTCCACGGAACCGTCGCCGACCTGCTCGAGGAACGCGACATCGCCTGCGGGAAAGGCGACGAGGGCGCGTGGGCTCCGTCGATCGACGACGGCGAGGCGTTCGAAATCGTCGCCGAGGCGGTCTCCCGAGTTCAAGACGAGGTTGGCTTCAACGTCGGCTTCGGGCTCGACGTCGCCGGCGCGGAGCTGTACGACGCCGATTCGGGTACCTACGAGTACAGCGACCGGAGCCGCGACACCGAGGAACAGATCGCCTACATCGCCGATCTGGTCGAGGAGTACGACCTCGTCTACGTCGAGGATCCGCTCGACGAGGACGACTACGACGCCTTCGCCGACCTCACCGACGAGGTCGGCGACCAGACGCTGATCTGTGGCGACGACCTGTTCGTCACCAACACCGATCGGCTCGTCGAGGGCATCGATCGCGGCGCGGCAAACAGCATTCTGATCAAGCCGAACCAGATCGGGACGCTGTCCGACGCCGTCGACGCGATCGAACTCGCGAGACGGAACGGCTACGACTCGGTCGTCTCCCACCGGTCGGGCGAGACCGAAGACGCGACGATCGCACACCTCGCCGTCGCGACCGACGCCCCCTACATCAAGACGGGCGCGGTCGGCGGCGAGCGAACCGCGAAGCTCAACGAGCTCATTCGAATCGCAGACGACGCGACATGACAGAAAACGACGCAACCCAAGAAGGGCTCGACGCCGCCGAGGAGGACATCGACGAGGAGCCAGCCGAAGGGGCTGGCCCCGCCGCCGAGGAGGACGTCGAGCCAGTAGACGAACAGCCCGCCGACGCCGAGGGAACGCCCGCGGCCGACGCCGACAAAGCCGACGACGACGCCGAGGAGGACGCCGGGCCGACCCTCGACGACGACGTCATGTCCGACGAGGAGGCGGACCTGCTGATCCCCGTCGAGGACTACCTCGGCGCGGGGGTCCACATCGGGACCCAGCAGAAGACCGAGGACATGGACCGGTTTATCCACCGCGTCCGAACCGACGGCCTCTACGTGCTGGACATCTCGAAGACCGACGGCCGCATCCGCACGGCCGCGGACTTCCTCGCGAACTACGACCCAGAACAGATTCTGGTCACCTCGAGCCGTCAGTACGGTCGCTTCCCGGCGGAGAAGTTCGCCGAGGCCGTGGGCGCACGCGCCCGCACCGGCCGCTTCATCCCGGGCACGCTGACCAACCCCAAGTACGACGGCTACATCGAGCCGGACGTGCTGGTCGTCACCGACCCGATCGGCGACGCCCAGGCCGTCAAGGAGGCCATCACGGTCGGCATCCCGGTCATCGCGATGTGTGACTCGAACAATCAGGTTAGTAACGTCGACCTGGTCGTCCCGACGAACAACAAGGGGCGCAAGGCCCTCTCGGTCGTCTACTGGCTGCTCGCCAACGAGGTGCTCGATCGACGCGGTGCCGAGCCGTCGTACTCGCTCGAGGACTTCGAAAGCGGCGTCTGATTCGGCGATTTCGACACTGTTCGTTTTCCGATCGCTCGCGTCGATCAGCGGCCGCACTGGGGCGGTCGGATCGCGTGTTGGCCGGCGGCGGGCGATCCCTAAATACAGACGTGGAAACTCGCCACAAGGTTTAGTGGGCACGTCGCCGTGTCCGCGACCATGTCCGAACCAGTGTCCAACGAGGCGGTAGACGGCGTCGACCGGTGGGACCGAATCTTCGAGGTACTCGCTGCGGAGCCCCGACGACAGATCATCGACGCGCTGTTGGACGCGCCAACCGGCGAGTCGGTTCCGTTACCGGAAGTCGCGGCGAACCCGAGCGTCGAGACGGATCTCGAGCAGGTACGGCTCCGGTTGCGACACCATCACCTCCCGCTGCTCGAGCGCGAACGGATCGTCGAGTGGGAGGGAGAACCGTTGCGCGCCTACCGCGGCTGTAATTTCGAGGACGCCGGGCTCGTCCTGCAGAGCCTGTACGCGAACGTGGAGGCGTTACCGGACCGGCTGGTCCTGGGCTGTCGAACGCTCGAACGCGAGCGGCGGGGCGGGGATCGGGGAAGCGAACCCAGCGGCTATCGGAGCCACTGAGACGGTTCACGCACTGATCGCGACGTCGTCGCACGATCGGGTTGCAATGACGGTCAGTCGTTACTATCGGCGGCCGCCGACGCGGACCGGGCCGCGAGCAACTCCCCGACCAGTTCGGCGGTCTCGACGGCCGTCGCCCCGAAGACGTAGGTCACTGGTTCGATCCCGAACGCACCCCGATGGTAGGCGACTGCGGGGACGGCACCGCGGTTCGCGAACCGGTCTCCGAGATGTTCGCCGCGGTCCTCGTAGTCGGCGTCGAACTCGAGGGGGTCGATCCCCCGCTCCCGGGCTGCGGCGAGCAGGGCGTCATCGGTAGCGACGTTGACGGCGGCCCGGACGTCCGGGTCGGCGTCGTTGGCGGCGAGGACGGCCGTCGAGACGTGTTTCGACGCGCCGAACTCGGGGTTGGCGGGGATCTCGATCCGGCCGCCCATGGCGTAGATCCGGCCGGGGACGGCGGCGACGTCGGTCTCGTCGGCGGGATCGGGCAGCGACATGCCGACGTTGGTGCCGACGTTCGGGACGGCGTCGGCCATCCCGGGGACCGACGCGAGCGTCCGCGCGGCCGTCCGGACGTTCGCGAGGACGTCCCGCTCGGCGCGCACGTCGGGATCGAGTCCCCGGACACAGAGGTCACAGCCGAGTCCCCGTAACGCGGGCATCTCCTCCTCGTGGAGTTCGCAGATCGGCCCCCGATCCTCGAGGCTGCGAACGAGCGAGAGCAGTTCGGAGAGTGCGTCGTAGCCGTCCATCTCGCCGCCGGCGAGCCCGTCCGCGATCCGGTCGACGGTCGCGACCGTCTCGGGGTCGTCGCGAAAGCGGTCGTCACCGCCGCCCTCGCCGGCGACGTACTTGCTGACTGCGGCCTGCGTGACGCCGAGTTCGGCGGCGATCTCCCGCTGGGTCAGCCCCCGATCCGCGAGTCGGGCGGCCAGCATCGCCCGAACCGTCGGCAGGAACCGGTCGACGACGAGTTCGCTCGGCAAGACCAGCGACATACGAGCGATCAGCGGACGCACCGACATAAGTCCGACTACAGCGCGGCGGCAGCGACACAGACAGCTATTACTCCCCCTCGGACGAACGGCCGGCCATGACACTCTCGAGCGCCCCCGGCAAGGTGTACCTCTTCGGGGAGCACGCGGTGGTGTACGGCGAGCCCGCCGTCCCGTGTGCGATCGAGCGGCGGGCCCGCGTCGAGGTCCGGCAACGGGACGACGGGCGACTCCGGGTCAACGCGGAGGATCTGAGCCTGAACGGCTTCACCGTCGAGTACGGGGCGACGGCCGACGCCCGTCCCGACGTCGACGTCCCCGAATCGCTGGTGACGGCGGCGACCCAGTACGTCGACGGCGCGATCGAGCAGGTCCGCGAGGTCACCGGTGCCGAGGGGGCCGGCTTCGACGTGACCATCGAGAGCGACATCCCGCTGGGTGCGGGACTCGGCTCCTCGGCGGCCGTCGTGGTCGCGGCGATCGACGCGGCCACTCGAGAACTCGGCGTCGCCTTGGATCGCGACGAACTCGCCGAGCGGGCCTATCGAACGGAATCGCAGGTCCAGGACGGTCAGGCCTCCCGCGCCGACACGTTCTGCTCGGCGACCGGCGGCGCGGTCCGGGTCGAGGGCGACGACTGTCGCTCGCTCGAAGCGCCGGAACTCCCGATCGTGATCGGGTTCGACGGCGGCGCGGGCGAGACCGGCCAGCTGGTCGCGGGCGTTCGCGACCTCCGCGAGGAGTACGACTTCGCGGCCCACACCGTCGAGGCCATCGGCGACGTGGTCCGAAACGGCGAGGACGCCCTCGCCGACGGCGACGTCGAGGAGATCGGTCGGCTGATGGACTTCAACCACGGGCTGCTCTCGGCGCTTGGGGTCTCCTCGCGCTCGCTGGACACGATGGTCTGGGCGGCCCGGGACGCGGGCGCGCACGGCGCGAAGCTAACCGGTGCCGGCGGCGGGGGCTGTATCGTCGCGCTCGATCCCACCGAGGAGACCGAGACCGCCCTCTCGTTCACGCCGGGCTGTGAGGACGCCTTCCGCGCCGAACTGGCCGAAACCGGGGTGAAGCGAGTCGAATGATCGTCCTGAAACTCGGCGGCAGCGTCATCACCGAGAAGGACCGACCGGAGACCCTCGACGGCGAAGCCCTCGAGCGGGCGGCGGACGCGATCGCGGCGCTCGAGGGCCGCGAGGACCTCGTCGTCGTCCACGGCGGCGGCAGTTTCGGCCACCACAACGCCAGCGAACACGGCGTCACCACGACGGCGGGGACCCGCGACGCGAGCGCGGCGCTCGACGTTCACGGCGCGATGAAGACCCTGAACCAGTTCGTCCTCGGTCGATTGCTCGAGCGCGACGTCGAGGCGGTACCGGTCCATCCCTTCTCGGCGGGCCACCGCGACGGTGAGGGGGACCTCCATCTGCCGACCGGACAGGTCGAGACGATGCTCGCGGAGGGATTCGTCCCGGTGTTACACGGCGATATGATCGCCCACGCCGGCGCGGGCGCGACCGTCGTCAGCGGCGACGAACTCGTCGCGGCGCTGGCCCGTTCCCTCGAGGCCGATCGGGTCGGGCTCTGCTCGACGGTGCCCGGCGTACTGGACGACGAGGACGCGGTCATCGACCGAATCGACGACTTCGATACCGTCGCCGCGGTCCTCGGAGCCAGCGACGCGACCGACGTGACCGGCGGCATGGCCGGCAAGGTGCGGACGCTGCTCGAGCTCGAGGCCGAGGCGTCGATCTTCGGGCTCGCGTCTCTCGCGTCGTTTCTCGACGGCGAGAACCCGGGAACGACAATCGACTGAGACGGGCCGCTGTCGCTGGGTCCCAGCGCGCCCATGACCTGCACCGGGTGCGCCGGCGTCGGCGAGAGTCCTACGAACGCGGGGAGCGGGATCAACCGAATCGGAGATGTACTGATCCGTTCAGCGGGTCCAGAACCCGCCGGTGAAGAGGACGAGTACCGGAATGATCTCGAGGCGGCCGATCCACATCAGGAAGATCATTAGGAGTTTCGACGGGATCGGAAAGTCCAGATAGCTACCGAACGGTCCAAGGTGGCCGAAGCCGGGTCCGATGTTCCCGATCGTCGCGAGGCTCGCGCTGAAGGCCTCGAGCGGGGAGAAGTTCGCGATCGCGTCGGCCCGACTGACGTCCAGGGCGATCAGCAAGGTTGCGCCGGCGAAGATGACGAGGTACATGAAGGTAAAGCCGAGGACGCCACGGATGGCGTCTTCATCGACGACGTTGCCGCCGAGCCGGATCGGACGGACGACTTCGGGATGAGACGCGGTAACCAGCTCTCGCCGAAGAACTTTGAAGACGATTAGCCACCGGACGACCTTGACGCCGCCGCCCGTCGAGCCGGCACAGCCGCCCACGAGCATCGCGAACAGGAGGACGATCTTGCCCGTCGAACTCCAGTCGACGAAGTCGCTGGTCGCGTACCCCGTCGAGGTCAGCAGGGACGCGATCTGGAATGCACTCTGTCGCAGCGAGTTCTCGAATACGCCTTCGGTCACACCGCCGAGTTCCGCCAGCGCGGGCGCGGTGCCGACGTAGAGCATCCCGGCCAGGAGTGCGGTGAGTCCGGCGATTGCGGTGATGTAGGCGCGGAACTCGGAGTTGCGGACGAAGCGGTGGCCCTCCCCGCTGAAGACGTGCCAGAACAGCGCGAAGTTGGTCCCGGCGATGATCATAAACGGAACGGCGGTCCACTGTACGGCCGCCGAGAAGGCCGCGACGCTGTCGGCTTCCGGCGAGAACCCGCCGGTCGGGAGCGTCGTGAACCCGTGGGCGATGGCGTTGTACAGCCCCATGTTGGGTGCCGCTCCCGCGAGGTGCAGGCCGTAGAGAATGGCGATATAGACGACAGTAAAGGCGAAGTAGACCAGCCAGAGGATGCGAGCGGTCTCCGCGATCCGCGGCGTGAGCTTCTGTAGCTCGGGACCCGGGGCTTCGGATTCGACGAGTTGGGCACCACTGACGGCGATTTCCGGCAAGATTGCAACCATCAATACGATGATCCCCATCCCGCCGAGCCACTGGGTGAGCTGTCGCCACATCATGATCGCGTGGGAGTGGCGCTCGAGCGAAATCTCGCCCAGGACGGTTGCTCCGGTCGTCGTGAACCCGGACATCGACTCGAACAGGGCGTTGACGGGATGGGCGAGCGTCGACTCGGTCCCCCAGCCCGCGATCACGTACGGCACTGCGCCGACGACCGCGACGGCGAGCCACGAAATCGCGACGAACAGCATCGCCTCACGGATCTCCAGGTCCGGTTCGGGGCTGAGCCGCTCGAGGCCCTCCCCGACTGCGATCGTCAGCGCGATCGTCGCGACGAACGGGACGATGGGATCGCTATAGATGAGCGCCACGACGAGCGGGATCACCAGCGGAACGGAGAGATACTTGAGAACGGTTCCGACGAGCGCGACGCTGGCGCGCCAGTCAGTTCGGAGCCGCATGGAACACCCCGCTCGCGGAATCGCATCTGGACACGGTAGTTACCGGATTTCGATTCAGTCCCATTAATCCATCGTAAGACGGTTTCCGCCCGTGACACTATTGTGGCCGGCGGAAATGGCGCCCCGAAGGAGGGATCGATCGGTTTCGTGAGTAGGGTTATATACTGACAGCGCGTAGATAGTACTATGCACGTTCGATTACCAAGCGTTCGCCACCCGCACACGTTCTACGACGTCTTCGGCGTCGTCGCCGCCGCGGTGGCGATCATGGCCCTCGTCCTTGCCGTCCGATACGGGGAGGTGATCCGACTCGAGATGGCCGTTTTCATCACGGTCGTCTTCGTGTGGGCCGGCTGGGCGATCGAACGAATTCTGGCGGAAACCGAGGAGCGATCGAGACGGCAGCGGCGACGGGACTGGCCGTGGAAATAATCGCGTCCCGGTAGCTCCCTCGACGGATTCGCACGGAACCGAGTTCGTGACTGCCTCGTTTGGGGTCACTGGGACGGTCACCGAAGCGATATGTTTTCAACGGTCACGCAAGAACACCGACGCAATGTATATCATCATCGTCGGTGCGGGCGATATCGGCCAGCCGCTCATCGATATCGCGACGCGCTCGGGAAACGAAGTCGTCGTCATCGAGAACGACCCGGAACGGGCGGATCGGGCCGCCGGTGAGTACGACTGTCTGATCCTCGAGGACGATGCAACCGATCACAATGCGCTTCAGGACGCCGGCATCGAGCGGGCGGACGCCCTGATCAGCACGACCGACCGGGACGCGACCAACATCATGGTCTGTCTGCTCGCCCAGGAACACGCGGTCCCAAATATCGTCTCGGTCGTTCACGACCCCGAACACATGAACGTGTTCCGCCAGATCGGCGTCAACACGATGGAGAACCCCCAGGAACTCATCGCCGAGTACCTCTACCGGGCGGTCGCTCGTCCGGCGATCGTCGACTACATGCGGATCGGCGAGCAGGCGGAAGTGTTCGAGATCGAGGTGACGGAAAACGCGCCGATCGCCGAAAAGACCCTCATCGAGGCGGCCGAGGAGGACCTCCTCTCCGAGGACGTCCTGATCGTCGCGATCGAACGCGAGGGAGAGGATCCGCCGGTCACGCCGAGGGGGAACACGCGAATCGAGGCCGACGACCTCCTTACCGTCTATTCGGCGTTCGGTGCGGAACCCGAACTCACGGACGTGTTCGGTCATCCCGAAGATCGAATCCAATGACGGGCGATCGACGCGGGTTCCGGACCGACGCCGGTCGACACCAGCGGTCGTCTTCGGACGGCCCGCCTCGAGCGGGACGGCGACCCGCCACCGTGTCGGCATGTCCGAAGCCGGCGGGGGGGTGACGCATGAACGAGGCGGCACGGACCGTCGGGCGGGATCTGGGGCGGATCTTTCAGGCGCTGGCCGGACTGCTGTTCGTTTCGATCCTCGTCCCGCTCGTCTGGCGGGAGTACTACGCGATTCCGGGGCTGTTCGTCTCCGGGCTGCTTCCCCTTCTCGCCGGGTACGTCCTGACCTCGCGGTTCCGGGGCGCGGCCCAGCCCGGCAAGCTTCACGGGATGATCATCGCCGCAATGGGCTGGTTCTGCGTCGCGATATTCGGTTCGCTGCCCTTCCTCCTCATCGCGTGGACCGTCGAGTTCGCCCCGCCGATTCTCGGCGATCCGTCCCAGACGTCGACGCTCGCGGCGTTTACGAACCCGATCAACGCCCTCTTCGAGAGCATGAGCGGCTTCACCGGGACCGGGCTGACGATGACCGACAACGAGGAGGTCCTCCCGCGGACCCTCCAGTGGTGGCGATCGTTCATCGAGTGGGTCGGCGGCGTGGGCGTGATCGTCCTCACGACGGCGATCCTCGCCCGTCCCGGGAGCGGTTCGCTCACCCTCTACGAGAGCGAGGCCCGTTCCGAACGGATCCATCCGAGCATCGTCTCGACCGTGCAGACGATCTGGTGGATCTTCATCCTCTTTACGTTCGTCTCGATCCTGTTGCTGTGGGTCGTCGGGATGCCGATCTGGGGGGCGATCAACCACGGCATGACGGGGCTGGCGACTGGCGGGTTCTCGATCACCGACAACTCGATCGCCACCTACGACAGCGCGGCCATCGACTTCGCGCTCCTCCCGATCATGCTGCTCGGCAGCATCGCGTTCCCCGTCCACTATCTCATCCTGCAGGGCGACTTGCGGAACCTCTACGCCGACCTGCAGACTCGGTGGGTGTTCATCTACATGGGGATCGGGACGGCCCTGCTCACCGTGTTGGTATACATCGGTGACACGTACGACTCCCTGTTTACCGCGTTCCGGTACGGCTCGTTCCAGTTCGTCTCCGCCGCGACCTGTGCCGGCTTCCAGACCGCCACCGACGCGACGAACGTCGCGCTGGGTCGCTGGCCGGTACAGGCCCAGCTCACCGTCGTGTTCGGAATGGTGGTCGGCGGCGCGGCCGGGTCGACAGTCGGCGGGATCAAGCTGATCCGGGCGCTTACCCTCCTGAAGGGGATCCGGTTCCGTATCGCGGACGTCTTCTACCCCGAGACGGCCGTCCGTCGACTGGAGATCAACGGCCGTCGCCTCAACGAACGCGAAGTCCGCCAAGAGTTCGAAGAAGCGGCGATCATCGCCACGCTCTGGTTCCTCTTCCTCGGGCTCGGGACCTTCGCGCTCCTCCTACTGCTCCCGCAGGGAGAGTACACCCTCGAGAACGTCATCTTCGAGGTGGCGAGCGCACAGGGCAACGTCGGCCTCTCTGCGGGGATCACCGGGCCGGAGTCGCTCCCGACGCTCGGCAAGGTCATGTTTCTCTTTAACATGTGGATCGGCCGACTCGAGATCATTCCCGTGCTGGTGACGCTGCGAGCGATCTTCGACCGCGGGGGGCTCTACCGATGAGGCTCGCGGACGTCCCGGTCGTTGGCGACCTTCTCGAGTCGGGTGCGGAGGACCGGGTCTTCGATTCGCTCCTGCTCGTCGGGCCGGCCCTGATACTCGTCATCGCCGTTCTGGGCCGATCGGCCGTAACGATCGGTCTCGCAGCCGCGTACGTCCTCTTCTTCGTCGCATACGTCCTCTATCGCGGCGTCCGTCACTGACGGCTGGGGGCGGCATCCCCTCGAGCGAGCTACTGATTTCTCACCCACCGAGCGTGGCCGTCGCCGTCGGCTGGGGTCGATCGCGACAGCCGTCGAATCGGAATCGGGACGCGGTGACAGGAGAGGAGACGACACGGCGGAGACGGACCGGTGGGTCTAGATCAGTTCGAGGACGTCATCCAGAGCCGCCGCGTCGACGAAGACGATGACGTGGTCGCCGGGCTGGATCACGGTCGACCCGCGGGGGGTGATGTGGTCGCCGGACCGCGAGACCGCGCCGATGACGATCCCGGTGGGGAGATCGTCAGTCGCATCGACGATTTCACGCCCGGCGAGGACGCTCTCCGGGCCGACCTCGATCTCGATGACCTCGGCGCGGTCGTGTTCGAGCATCGCGATCTTCTCGGTGTTGTCGGTCCGGGTAAACCGGATGATCTCCTCGGCGGTCTCCTCGCGGGGGTTGATCGCGACGTCGATCCCGACGGTCTCGAAGAGGTCGGTGTACTCGGGGTTCTCAATGATCGCGACGGTGCGGTCGACGCCGAGCCGATCGGCCAGCAGCGAGACGAGCAGGTTCTTTTCGTCGCTGTCGAGAGCGGCGACGATGACGTCGGCCTCGCCGACGTGTTCGCGCGCGAGGAACTCGGAGTTGGTCGCGTCGTTTTCCATGACCATGGTGTTCGGCAGCGATTCGGCGAGTTCGCGGGCCCGTTCGTGGTCCCGCTCGATCAGCCGCGGCCGGAACCCGTGGTCCTCGAACTCGCGGGCCACCTGGTAGCCGATCTCGCTGCCGCCGACGATGACGACCTCCTCGGCGTCGTCCGGTTTGGTCGCGACCTCGTCTGCGAACTCGTTGATCGAGTCGGGGCTACCGATGACGACGACCCGGTCGCCCGCCCGAATGTGCGTATCACCTCGAGTCACGATCATCTCGTCCTCGCGGAAGATCGCCGCGAACGTCAGCGAGTCGTAACAGTCGGCCTCGCTGACGGTCAGGTCCGCGATCGGGCTGTCGTCGGGGATATCGAACTCGGCCATCCTGACGAGTCCGCCGGCGAAGGTGTCGACGTCGTGTGCGCTGGGCAGGCCGGAGATCCGGAAGATCGCCCGCGCGGTCAGCAGGTCGGTACAGACCATGAAATCGACGCCGAAGGCACCCTGCGATCCCTGCCAGGTTTCGAGCAACGTCCGGCGGCGCACTCGAGCAATGGTGAATACCTCACCGGCCGCTTTCGCCGCCCCGCAGACGACGGCGTTGGTCTCGTCGTTGTCCGTACAGGCGATGACCAGCCCCGCCTGCTCGAGGCCCGCCTCGCGAAGGACGTCGAGGTCGGTCCCGTCGCCCCGAATCGTCAGCACGTCCAGCGAGTAGGTGAGTTCGTCGACGACGTCCGCGTCGCGATCGACGACGACCACGTCGTGGCCGTCCTCGAGGTTCGCGGCGATCGAGCGCCCGACCTCGCCGGCACCGACGATGATTACGTACACGACGATCCCTCCGAAAGCATGTATCGACCACTGGTTTCGGCCGAATAGAGAAATGAATTACGGTGTCTCGAAGGCCCTGATAGCCTCCCGCGTTCCGCCCGGATCGCCCCGCCGGACGGCCCAACCCACTGCGTTTTTAACGCCCGGGCGTGTAGGAGAGAGCAACGAAACCCGCGGGCAAGTGCGTTCGGGGGCTCACGACGTCGTGAGCCCGAGGGGGACGATCGTCCCCGCGAGCGCATAGCGGGATGGCCGACGCGCTGCAAGACGCCGGGGCCGTACGACTAGGCGTCCGCGGACAGTTTCGATGAGAGTCCATCACGCGGCTTTCAGTGCTACGAACCATGGAAATCGAAATCGCAACCATTGGCGGCTACGAAGAAGTCGGACGGCAGATGACCGCCGTCCGCGCCGGCGACGACGTCGTCATCTTCGACATGGGTCTGAACCTCTCGCAGGTCCTGATCCACGACAACGTCGAAACCGAGCGGATGCACAGTCTCGACCTGATCGATATGGGCGCTATCCCGGACGACCGGGTCATGAGCGACCTCGAGGGCGACGTCAAAGCCATCGTGCCGACTCACGGTCACCTCGACCACATCGGTGCCATCTCGAAGCTGGCACACCGATACGACGCGCCGATCGTCGCCTCGCCGTTTACGATCGAACTGGTCAAACAGCAGATCGAGGGCGAACAGAAGTTCGGCGTCGAGAACGACCTCGTCAAGATGGAGGCCGGCGAGACGATGTCGATCGGCGACCGCAACGAACTCGAGTTCGTCAACGTCACTCACTCGATCATCGACGCGATCAACCCGGTGCTTCACACGCCCGAGGGAGCGATCGTCTACGGGCTGGACAAGCGCATGGACCACACGCCAGTCATCGGCGACCCGATCGACATGAAGCGATTCCGCGAGATCGGTCGCGAGGGCAACGGCGTGCTGTGTTACATCGAGGACTGTACCAACGCCAACAAGAAGGGGCGGACCCCCTCCGAGAGCGTCGCCCGCGAACACCTCCGGGACGTCCTCTACAGCATGGAGGATTACGACGGCGGCATCGTCGCCACGACGTTCTCGAGTCACATCGCCCGGGTGAAGTCGCTGGTCGAGTTCGCCGACGACATCGGCCGGCAGCCGGTCCTGCTCGGTCGCTCGATGGAGAAGTATTCGGGTACCGCGGAACGACTCGACTTCATCGACTTCCCGTCCGACCTCGGGATGTTCGGCCACCGCAAGTCCGTCGACCGGACGTTCAAACGGATCATGAACGAGGGGAAAGAGAACTATCTGCCAGTCGTCACCGGCCACCAGGGCGAGCCCCGCGCGATGCTCACCCGGATGGCCCGCGGCGAGACGCCCTACGAGCTGGACGACGGCGACAAGGTCGTCTTCTCGGCCCGCGTGATCCCGGAGCCGACCAACGAGGGCCAGCGCTACCAGGCCGAGAAGCTGTTGGGCATGCAGGGCGCACGCGTCTACGACGACATCCACGTCTCGGGCCACCTCAATCAGGAGGGCCACTACGAGATGCTCGATGCGTTGCAGCCCCAGCACGTCATTCCGGCTCACCAGGACATGAGCGGCTACTCCAGCTACGTCAACCTGGCCGAGAGCGAGGGGTACAAGCTCGGACGCGACCTCCACGTCACGCGAAACGGGAACCTCATCCAGCTGGTCGAGTGATATGACGAGTCCCGAGGCACGCGAGGAGGCGGTGCTCGAGGCGGTCCGGAAGCGCCGCGAGCTGGTCAACGACGCGATCCCTGAGGAGCTACCGATCCAGCGACCCGAACGGCTCTACGAGGCCTCCCGCTACCTGCTCGATGCGGGCGGCAAGCGGCTCCGGCCGACGGTGTTGCTGACGACCGCGGAGGCGCTGACCGACGTCGATCCGCTGTCGGCGGACTACCGCTCGTTCGACCCGGTCGACGGGAACGGGCCGGTCGATATGATGGCCGCCGCGGTCAGCGTCGAGGTCATCCAGTCGTTTACCCTGATCCACGACGACATCATGGACGACGACGACCTCCGCCGCGGGGTGCCAGCCGTCCACAAGGAGTACGACCTCGAGACGGCGATCCTCGCCGGCGACACGCTCTACTCGAAGGCCTTCGAGATCATGCTCGAGACGGGCGCGAAGTCGGATCGAGTCGTCGACGCGCTCGACGTCTTGGCGACGACCTGTACGGACATCTGCGAGGGGCAGTCGCTGGATGTCACCTTCGAGGAGCGGACCGACGTCTCCCCCGACGAGTACCTCGAGATGGTCGAACAGAAGACGGCCGTGTTGTACGCCGCGTCGGCGTGTCTCCCCGCGATTTTGCTCGGGGCCGACGACGAGACCATCGAGGAACTCTACGGCTACGGACTCGACATCGGCCGCGCGTTCCAGATCCGGGACGACGTCCTCGATCTGACCGTCCCGAGCGACCAACTGGGCAAACAGCGCGGCAGCGATCTAGTGGAGAACAAACAGACCCTCATCACGGTCCACGCCCGGGAGCAGGGCGTCGACGTCGAGAACCTGGTCGATACCGACGACGTCGAGGCGGTCACGGAGGCCGAGATCGACGACGCCGTCTCCGAACTCGAGGCGTCGGGGTCGATCGCCTACGCCGACGAGACCGCGACGGATCTCGTCGAACGGGGCAAGCGCCGACTCGAGGTGCTGCCGGACAACGAGTCCCGCGAACTGCTCTGTGAGCTGGCGGATTACCTGATCGAACGCGGCTACTGATCGTCGATCACGACTCTTTCCGGCGGTCGGCTCACGGACGACTCACCGTTCGATACGGGACTCGATTTCGTCCGGGTCCTTTTGCGAGTTCCCCGCCGACCTGGTAGTATGACTGACGACTCCCCGAACGGAGCCGCACCCTCCCGACGCGAACTGCTCGGGGCGGCGACGACCGTCGGCGCGGTCGCGACCGCCGGCTGTCTCGACTCGGTCCTCGGGACCGCGGACTCGAGCGAGAACGAGATCGAACCCGTCGAGCCGAGCGAGCCCCGGGAGGGGACGCCCGGCGAGTTCTACACGCTCGTCGAGCGAAACGACGTTTCGGTCGAGTCGCTCCGGTGGGACGGGTCGGACCTCGTGCTGGAGTACGAGTCCGGTGCCACGACGGAATCGGAGTCGACGCGAGAGATCGAGATCGTCGCCACGGTCTACAACGAGAACCTCGTGAAAAACGACGCCGACGTCGGGATGCTCTACGCGGAGGTCACGAACCCCTTCGACGGGCAGGCCCACGGCTGGGGCGTCAAGACGGAGTGGTGTGAGCAGTACAACGAGGCCGTCGCCGCCGAAGATGGGACCGAGAGCGACGGTGGGAGTACCGAGACGTCGGCGGAGACCGGCGACGGCGACAGCGGCAGTGACACCGACGGGGCGACCGATAACGAGACCGATGGCGGGGACGACGCTACGGCCGCGATGGTGTTGATGAGCAACGTTCTCAACAGCCGCGTGTACCCCGAGGACCTCGAGGACTGAGATCGGCTGCTGTCCCGATTTCCCGGCACGACCACGGGACGGGGAGCGGTTGCGCCGGAAGTGACTGGTAGCGGTCCGAGAATTCGTCGCGGGCGGCCGCCGGTGCGTGCGTCGGTTGCGGCCCGAATCGCGAGGGTTTTGGCCCGGGCGGAAGTACCGCCCGGTAATGGACGACGACTTACGCGAACGCATCGAGCGCGAGGTCGAGAAGCACGCGCTGTTGAACGCCGTCAAACACGAGAGCGACGCCGACGTCGGTGCCATCATGGGGCCGCTGATGGGCGACAACCCCGACTTCCGCGAACACGGCGACGAGGTCCCGGGCATCGCCGGCGGCGTCGTCGGCCGGGTCAACGACCTCGGCTACGAGGCCAAACGCGAGCGCCTCGAGGACCTCGCGCCCGAGGAACTCGCCGAGATCGAGGCCGAAGAAGAGGAAGACGAACACGACCTCCCCGACCTGCCCAACGCCGACGACTACGACGAGATCCGGATGCGGTGTGCGCCGAACCCGAACGGGCCCTGGCACGTCGGCCACGCCCGGATGCCCGCCGTCATCGGCACCTACCGCGAACGCTACGACGGCTGGTTCTGCGTGCGCTTTGACGACACCGATCCCGAGACCAAGCGGCCGGATCTCGAGGCCTACGACGCGATCCTCGAGGACCTCGAGTATCTCGGCTTCGAGCCGGACGATGTCTACAGGGCGAGCGACCGCCTCGAGACCTACTACGACCACGCCCGCGAGCTGATCGAACTGGGCGGGGCCTACACCTGCTCGTGTTCGGGCGAGGCGTTCTCCGAGTTGAAGAACGCGGGCGAGGCCTGTCCCCACCGCGAGAAAGACGTCGAGACGGTCACCGAGGAGTTCGCGGCCATGATCGACGGCGAGTACGAGAGCGGCGAGATGGTCCTCCGCGTGAAAACCGACATCGAACACAAGAACCCCGCCCTGCGCGACTGGGTCGCCTTCCGGATGATCGATACGCCACACCCCCGCGAGGCGGCCAGCGAGTACCGCTGCTGGCCGATGCTCGACTTCCAGTCGGGGATCGACGACCATCTGCTGGGAATCACCCACATCATCCGCGGGATCGACCTGCAGGACTCCGCGAAGCGACAGGGGTTCGTCTACGACTACTTCGACTGGGAGTACCCGGAAGTCGTCCACTGGGGCCACGTCCAGCTCGACGACTACGACGTGAAGGTGAGTACCTCGACCATCTCGGAGCTGATCGAGGCTGGCGAACTCGACGGGTGGGACGACCCGCGAGCGCCGACGCTCAAGAGCCTGCGCCGGCGCGGTATTCGGGGCGAGGCCATCGTCGAGGCGATGGTCGGGCTCGGCACCTCGACCAGCGACGTCGACCTGGCGATGAGTTCGATCTACGCCGCCAACCGCGATCTGATCGACGAGGAGACGGACCGCCGCTTTTTCGTCCGCGATGGCAATCAGCTCCCCCTCGCCGGTGACCCGCCTGCCGAGGCGAACCCGCCGCTGCACCCCAACCACGAGGAGCGGGGCGTCCGCAAGATCCCCGTCGGCGACTCGGTCATGCTCGAGGCCGAGGACCTCCCCGACTCGGCCGCCGATGACACGCGGCTCTGGCTGAAGGGACTGGGCGGGTTCGAACTCGAGGACGGCGTGTTACGGTACGCCACCGACGATCTCGACGTGGTCCGCGAGGAGGGCGTCGACGTCGTCCACTGGGTACCCGCGGACGACCGCGTCCCCCTCCGCATGCGGACGATCGAGGGCGACGTGCGTGGCCACGCCGAACCCGGCGTCGGCGACCTCGAGCCCGACGAACTGGTGCAGTTCGAGCGGGTCGGGTTCGCTCGCATCGACCGACACGAAAGCGACGACGAGGACGCGGAGACGGTCGCGTACTACGCACATCCCTGATCAGGGCCGATTCCGCTCGATCGCTTTGTGCCGACCAGTCGGTCGGTGACTCCGCGCGATCACTCGAGCAGTTCGTCACCCACGTCGGGATCGGGATCGGCGACGACGCCGTCCTGCCGACCCAACACGCGGGCGTGGGCAGCACAGACAAGCCGGTTCTCCGCCCACGGAACGTGTAACTCGACTGCTGCGGGCCGGTGGCAGTCGGGCTCGGAACAGTTCATCGTCTTGTGTCAACCACACCCACGACTTCAGTGTTTCCCGCGGGTCACAGCAGGAAGACGGCCACGAGAAAACCGAGCAGGATCGTGGCCGTCAGCAGGACCTGAACTGCCGTCGACGCGAGGATTCCGACGGTCGTGTAGACCGCCAACCGGGCGCTGCCCTCGAGTTCCTCGCCGCGGACGAACTCGAGGACGAAGACGGTGCCGAAGAGACCCGCCAGCAGTCCCACCGGGCCGGTGACGAGCATGAGCGCGATTCCGACGACAGCGGCGACGGCGGTGGTCAGCCACGACGCGCCGCCGGCTCGGGCAGCGATCGAGCCGCCGAAGAACTCGACGAGCGCGGTGACGACGGCGATAGCGGCGAGGACGGCGACGGTGACGGCGCTAATCGCAGCCGATTCGGCACCCCACCAGTAGACGCCGAGGCCGGCCAGCGAGAGGAAGCCGCTCGGTACCATCGGGACGGCCGCGCCGACGATCGCACCCGCGAGCAACGCGATCGCGAGGACCAGCACTACGTCGACCATACTGCTCAGAGGGCCGCGAGCGTCAAAGCCGTACCGCCGGCGGTTTCGCGCCGGTCGGTCGACGCGGGTCGCGGTTAGACCCCCCAGAACGTCGCGATCCCGACCGTCGTGACGAGCGCCAGCAGTAACTGGAGCGGGCCACCCACACGGACGAAGTCCCGAAACTGGTACTTTCCCGGACCGTATACGAAGAGGTTGGTCTGGTAGCCGACGGGCGTCATGAAGGCCGTACTGGCGGCGAAGGTCACCGCGAGGACGAACGCGACGGGGTTCGCGTCGAGCCTCGAGGCCACGTCGATGGCCACCGGGACGAGTAACACGACGCTGGCCTGATTGCTGACGACGTTGGTCATCAGGGCCGTCAGCAGGTAGAAGACGCCGAGGACGGCAATTGCAGGGAGGAAGTCCGCGCTCGAGACGACGAGCGCGCCGAGGACGTCTGCACCGCCGGTCTCGGCCATCGCGTTTCCGAGCGGGATGACGCCGGCGAGCAGAAAGATAATGTCCCACTGGACGGCCTCGTAGGCCTCGGCGGGTTTGAGGACGCCCGCGGCCAGCATGACGACGACGCCGGCCAGCGCCGAGACCATGATCGGCACCAGTCCGGTCGCTGCCAGTCCCACGACGGCGAGGACGACGCCGACGGCGAGCGGGAGTTTCGACCGCCGAAACTGCTGGAGCGCGAGGTCGCCGGCGACGATGACGTTCGGATTGTCGGCCAGCCGGTCGACCGTTTCGGCCTCGGACTCGACGAGGAGCGCGTCGCCCGGCCGGAACGTGAACTCGGTCAGCCGTTCGTGCGTGATCTTGCCGCCGCGTCGAACGGCGAGGACTCGCGCCTGGTAGGTATCCGAAAAGCCCGCCGAGTCGATCGTCTCGCCGATCAGGTCCGAGCCCGCCGTCAGGACGATCTCGACGAGCGTCTGTCCCGGGGCGAGCGTCTCGAGGTCCGTTTCGGTCGTCACGCCGGGAACCAGGTCGATCCCGTCGACGTCGAGCAACGTCTGGAGCGCGTCGTCGGTGAGCCGCACCGTGTAGATGTCGTCGGGTTCGACGGTCGTCGACAGCGCGGGGTTCGAGGTGTACCGATCGCCCCGAACGAGTTGGGTGACGTCGGTCTCGAAACTGACTTCCTCGAGCGCGTCCCGAAGCGTGACGCCGACCAGCGGCGAGCCCGTTCGGACGACGAGTTCCGTGAGGTACTCCTCTTTCGTCGCCGTCTCCCGCTCGCTTCGTGCCGTCACGTGTGACGGGGTGAGCCAGTAGCCGACGGTAAGCAGGTACGCCGAGCCGACGGCGAACACGACGACGCCGAGGTGGGTGAACTCGAACATCGAGAAGGGGCGGCCGAGGTACTCCGCGGAGAGGCTGCTCGCGACGAGGTTCGTCGACGTGCCGATGAGGGTGAGCATCCCGCCGAACATCGAGGCGTACGATAGGGGCAAGAGGAGCTTCGAGGGGGAGGTCCCGTTCTCGTGGGCGAGGTCGTTGACCATCGGCATCAGTACGGCGACCGCCGCCGTGTTGTTGATCAGCCCCGACAGCGGCCCGACGATGCCGATCGTCGCGCCGAGTTGCTTGTGTTCGTCCGTGCCGGTGTAGGAGGCGACGGTCTGCTGGAGGCGCTGAATGACCCCGGTTCGACGAACGCCCTCGCTCAGGATCATCATCGCGAGGATCGTGATCGTCGCGGGGTTGGAGAACCCGGCGACGCCGTCGCTCGGTGAGACGCCCGTCCACGGGCCGAGTAGCATCAGGCTCACCATGATCCCGAGCGCCGTGACGTCGATGGAGACCGGCTCGGTGACGAACAACACGAGCGCGACGGCGATGATCAGAAAGACCAGTAACGCACCAGTCGTCAACGGTGCCATCCGGGTGTCCGTACTTCCAGTGTGAACGGTAAATAAGGAGTCTCCCGTCACACAGACTGATACTGCCAGACGATCGGTCCGGGCCGAGCGCCCCGGACGGACCCGACACCATTACGGTCCAGTGACGGAACGTTCACGCATGACTAACGGTGCCATCGTCGTCGGCGCGTCGTCGGGGATCGGCGAAGCGCTTTCCCGGCGGCTAGCGGCCGACGGCTACGAGATCGGGATGGCCGCCCGGCGGACCGAACGGATGCGGCGGATCGGCGCCGAACTGCCGACCACGTCCTACGTCGCGACGATGGACGTCACCGACACCGCGGACGCCCGCCAGGGCTTTTTCGAACTCGCCGAAGCCATGCCGTCGGTCGATCTGGTCGTCTTGAGCGCCGGCGTCGCGCCGGTCAACCGCGACCTCGAGTGGGCGCCCGAACGGCAAACCGTCGACGTCAACGTCCGCGGGTTCACCGCGCTGGCGACGGCCGCGATGGAGTACTTCGAGTCGAATCCCGATCACGCGAGCGAATCTGACGGCCACCTCGTGGGTATCTCGTCCGTGGCGGCCCACATCGGTAACGACGACGCGCCGGCGTACAGCGCCTCCAAGGCCTACGTCTCGACGTATCTGGAGGGGCTCCGCTATCGGGAGGCAGATCGCGACACTGACGTGGCGATCACGACCATCGAGCCGGGGTTCGTCGACACCAAGCTTTCGCTGGGCGGCTTCTGGGAGTGTTCGCCCGAAACGGCGGCGAACCAGATCGCTCGAGCGATCGAGAAAGAGCGGACCCACGCCTACGTGACGCGGCGCTGGCGGCTGCTCGCGTGGGTGCTGGATCTGGCCCCGGAAGGGCTGCGTCGGCGGCTGTTCTGAGCGTCTTTGACGAACTGTGAATCGGCGGATCTAACTCGAGGTCGGAACGGAAGATAGCGTTGTGCTACCGTGGCAACACGGAATTGCCACGCCCTCCCCAGCCGATTCCCTCCCTCCGTTCAGTCGGATATGAGGTCACTCGCCGGCGAACCGCTCCCGGACCTCGATCGCCGCGTCGGCTCCGTAGCGATCCACCAGCGGGCAGAACGCATCGCCCAGCGCGCGCATACACTGGCCGGGAGAGTGGTACTCGAGGCAGTCGGCGACGGACTCCCAGTCCCGGGCCTGCAGGGCTCGCAGGACGAGCAGCCGCTCCTCGCGGGCGGTCAGGTCGACGTCGTCGGGGTCGTCGACGAGGTATCGGACGACGAGGTCGCGGAAGGGTCCGGGGTCGACGTCGAACAGCCCCGGCCCGTAGGCGGCCCCGGCGACGACCCGCCACTCGTGATCGGACAGCGAGAGCGACGGCGCGGCGTTGGCGTCGACGCTCCGGAGAACCGCCCGGGCCACGTCGGGCGCGAGGTCGTCGAGCGAGTCCGAACAAAGGGCCCCGAACCGGTCGGCGAACCACTCGGCGTGGCGGTCGCGGAGCCGCCGGCCCGCGGCCGTCGTCGGCGCGAGCATGAGCGCGGAGTACTCGCCGCTCGAGTCGTTGCGGGTCGTCGAGACGTGGACCGTCCGATAGCCGTTTTCCCGCCAGAACGCGAGCAGGCCGGGGGTCGCGCCGAAGCCGGTGCCGAGCCAGTCGGCGGCGTCCCGGAACTCCT
Organism: Natrinema saccharevitans; assembly: GCF_001953745.1. Taxonomy (NCBI): domain Archaea; kingdom Methanobacteriati; phylum Methanobacteriota; class Halobacteria; order Halobacteriales; family Natrialbaceae; genus Natrinema; species Natrinema saccharevitans. Next base: position 1,457,000 of record NZ_LWLN01000001.1, on the reverse strand, counting down.
CGCGAACGCGCTCGAGCAACAGCGAGCCCAGCCCCTGCGAGCGGGCCGCGTGGTGGGTCGCGATGCGGACGACCCGCAGGCCCGCGGGCTCGCCGGCCGCCTCGTCGCGCAGCTGGCTGGTCAGCACGTCCGGCAGCATGTTGCCCCGGATCCGGCCGCCCTCGTACATCATCGCGCGGCTGTCGGGCGGCAGGTTTCCCTCCCGGGCGAGCAGGGCGACGCTGACGACGTGGCCGTCCCGTACCAGCGCGCGGGCCTCGAGGTTGGGCGCGTCGAGCAGGCGCGCGAGGTCGTTGGGCTCGGTCCGGTAATGGGCGAGGACGAGCAGGCCGAACGCCTCCCGGAGCAGACGCTCGTCCGCGAGGAGGTCGTCGGGATCGAGCCGGCGATAGTCGACGGAGTCGGGGTCGGCGTCGGCGACCAGCGGCTCGATCGGCGGCCGGGCGTCGAGCAGCAACGCGCGGAAGGCCCACACCTCGACGGGGTCGCCCCCGGCGTACCGGATCGGCTCGACGAGCCGGCAGTCGGTCACCTCGTGGTCGCTTTCGGCCAGCCGGTCCCGGAACCGGACCGAGAAACCCCTGCCGGCCCCCTCGTAGCCGTGGATCGTCGTCGCGAACGCGACCCGATCGGCGGCCAGCAGCGACTCGAGGGTCCCCACGGGGAGCGCGGCGGCCTCGTCGACGAGGACGATATCGGCCGCGTCGATCGCGTCCGCGGCGGCAGTCGGCTCGCGGAACCGGACTGAACCGCCCGCGCTCGTCTCGATCCGGCGGGACTCGACCGTCGTGTCGTCGCCCTCGAGCGTCCGGCAGAGTTCGCCGGCGCGGTCGAACAGTTCCGCTGCGTTCCGGGACGCAGGGGCGGTCACGAGGACGTCCTCGCCGTCGGCGGCGAACGCACCCGCGGCGAGCCCCGCCGCGCTGGATTTCCCCCGCCCCCGGTCGGCCTCGAGGACGACGGCCCGATCGGCCTCGGCGAGCGACTCGAGGGCAGCGACGGCGTCGCTCTGATCGCCAGTCAAGCAGGCCTCGTAGGCGGCGGCCGGGAACCGACGATCCGGCGGTGGCGCGGGATCGGCCGTCGGCAGCCGCGGGGCCGGCTGGGTCAGGCCGTCGGCCTCGATCCGCTCCGACTCGAGGTCGACGATGGCGATACCGCGGTGGGCCCGCAACGTCCCGACGAACCGCCGTCGGAATCGGCCGGTGACGTCGGCCAGTTCGAACGGCGGAACGGCCAGCGAGTCGTCGAACCCGTCGCGTCGGTCCGGCCACGCCTCGAGCGGCGGGACGAGCAAGACGAGGAGGCCGCCGCCGTCGACCGCGCCGACGACCTTCCCGACGGCGTTGGGCCGGAGTTCGTCGTGGGCGTCGACGGCGATCACGTCTCGCGTCGTTCCCAGCAACTCGCCCGCGTTGGCCTGAGGAAGCTGCTCGCAGCGAAGCCGGTCGGCGGGCCCGACCAGCGTCGTCGCCGTGATCGGAACCGAAAGGGTGTCGAGGACCGACTCGAGTCGATCGTACCCGCGCTCGCGGCTCCCCGCGAGGACCAGCACCCGGCGCTCGTTGGCGCGCTCGGCTTCCGCACGGAGTGTTCGCGCGAGCGTAACGACGTCCGCGTCCGCGTTCATACGCCCGCTTCGTGTGTGCCGGTATAATTACTCTCTCATGCGGGAACCGTCGTCGATCGCAACGGCGGCCATCGTAACGGACACCGAGCCCGGGTCCCGCCTCGGGGGCGATGTGGCGGCTCCCGCCGAGTCCGTCGAATCGTGTCCGGTCGGAATGTCAATTTCTGAAAACATATAACTAGTTTATCGTTGCCATGCCGTGAGAACTGCTGTGGACTTTCAATACCACTCGTGTCAAACATCCAATCGTGGTTGAACATGTACGGCAACACGGCTTCGAACCGGTCACGCCGGCGAACCGGGACGGCGATCAGGAACACGGAGGGTATTTCACATGAGTAACGAGCGGACCCAGCGACAGGACGGATCGGAACGGGAAGCGTACTTCGTCGGCGGGGGGATCGCATCCCTCGCCGGAGCCGCGTTCCTCGTCCGTGACAGCGAACTGCCGGGCGAGAACGTCCACGTCCTGGAGAAACTCGACGTGATGGGCGGGGCGCTCGACGGAGCCGGCTCGCCCGAGGAGGGGTACGTCATTCGGGGCGGCCGAATGCTCAACTTCCCGACGTACGAGTGTACGTGGGACCTGCTCGAGACGATTCCGTCGCTCGAGGACCGCGAGCGATCGGTCAAGGACGTCATGGACGATTTCAACGAGGACCATCAGACGTACGCCGTCGCTCGGTTGGTGGGCGACGAGCAGGAGGTCCTCGACGTCTCGTCGTACGGGTTGGAGATGGAGCATCGGCTCTCCTTGCTCCAACTGGTCCTGACGCCCGAGGAGCAACTCGGCGACACGCGGATCGAGGAGTGGTTTTCCGACTCCTTTTTCGAGACGACGTTCTGGTACATCTGGGCGACGACGTTTGCCTTCCAGCCCTGGCACAGCGTCGCGGAGATGCGCCGATACATGCACCGCTTCATGCACGAGTTCCCCCGGTTGAACACCATGGAGGGCATCCACCGGACCAAGTACAACCAGTACGACTCGATGGTCCGACCGATTCGGCGGTGGCTGGAAGACCACGGCGTCGAGTTCCGGGGCGGCTGTGAAGTGACGGACATGGATATCGTTCCCGGCCGGGACGGCAAGACCGTCGAAACGATCCACTACGAGACCGACGGTGCGGCCGAGACGATCGACGTCGAGCCGACGGATCTCGTCTTCGTGACCAACGGGTCGATGACCGACGGCTCGGATCTGGGGTCGATGGCCGAAGCGCCGGATCTGAACACGACTGGGGCCTCCTTCGAACTGTGGAAGAACATCGTCGCGGACAACCCCGAGTTCGGGACGCCGTCGGTGTTTGCCGATCACGTCCCGGAGACGAAGTGGCCGTCCTACACCGTCACGCTCGACGAGCCGGACCTGCTCGAACACATCGTCGAGGTCACCGGCGAAGCGCCCGGGAACGGATTGATCACCTTCACCGAGTCGAACTGGCTGATGTCCATCGTCGTCGCTGCCCAGCCTCACTTCGCGAACCAGCCCGACGACGTGAAGGTCTTTTGGGGGTACGGCCTGTTCCCCGAGGAGGAGGGGAACTACGTCGAGAAGAAGATGGAAAACTGCACCGGGAAGGAGATCCTCGAGGAACTGTGTTACCACCTCGGCTACCTCGACGAACTCCCCTCGGTTCTCGAGGACGCGAACTGTATCCCCTGTACCATGCCGTTTATCACGAGTCACTTCATGCCGCGGACGTCCGGCGATCGGCCGGACGTCGTCCCACCGGGATCGAACAACCTCGCGTTCATCGGCCAGTTCGCGGAGCAGCCCCGGGACGTGGTGTTCACCGTCGAGTATTCGGTTCGGTCCGCGATGAGAGCCGTCTACGACCAACTCGACGTAGATCGGGAGGTGCCCCCGGTGAGTACGCACCAGTACGAACCCGAGGTTCTCGTCGACGCTGCGAAAGCCGCGTTCAGGTAGTCCCCCCGCGGGAACCGTTCCGATCGGCCGGGAGAACGCGACCGCGCTATCCGATCAGATATCGGACTCGAAGTCGGCCCGAACCGGCCCCGTCCGTGCGGGGGAGTCTCACTTCGCCAGCCGTTTGAACACGCTTTTAAGGGGGGCAACGCTATTCGAGTGTACACCCTACGCGGGGTTGATGATGCTCCTAGCTTCACAGGACTTCCGCCGGGATCGGCCCGGCACGGGTACCCAGTGCCCGGACGGCAGGGGAGCGCGAGCCCACGTGTAGGAGAGGTGAACAACCATGTCAGTCTACGTCAATACCGACATCCCAGCCGACCTCGCCGACGACGCCCTCGAGGCGCTCGAGGTCGCACGAGACACCGGACGCGTAAAGAAAGGAACGAACGAAACCACGAAGGCCATCGAGCGCGGCAACGCCGATCTGGTCTACGTCGCCGAAGACGTCTCCCCCGAGGAGATCGTCATGCACCTGCCCGACCTGGCCGAGGAGAAGGGCATCCCCGTCGTCTTCATCGAGACCCAGGACGACGTCGGCCACGCCGCCGGCCTCGAGGTCGGCTCGGCCGCTGCGGCGATCGTCGACACTGGCGAAGCCGAAGACGACGTCGAGGACATCGCCGACAAGGTCGAGGACCTCGACTGAGGTGATCAGAGATGAGTGCTGAAGAGGAAGAAAGCGGCTCCACGCCCGCCGAGGTCATCGAGATCGTCGGCAAGACCGGCATGCACGGCGAAGCCATGCAGGTCAAATGCCGAATCAAGGAGGGCGAGAACCAGGGACGCATCATTACCCGTAACTGCCTCGGGCCGGTCCGCGAAGGGGACGTACTCCAGCTTCGCGAGACCGCCCGCGAGGCCGACTCCATCGGAGGACAATAATGGTCGAGAAACGAACCTGCGACTACACGGGCGAAGAGATCGAACCCGGCACGGGTATCATGTACGTCAAAAACGACGGCTCCGTGCTTCACTTCGTCGACTCCAAGGCGGAGAAAAACTACAAGATGGGGCGCGAACCCCGAGACCTGGAGTGGACCGAAGAGGGTCGTCGCGGCAAGCCGTCCGCACAGGAGGAGACGCCTGCCGACGAGACCGAGGAGGTCGAGACGGAAGCCGACGACGAAGACGACGTGCCCGCCGCTGACGAAGCGGTCGACGAGACCGAGGACGCGGAGGCCGACGAAGCCGAAGAGACCGACGCCGAAGACGCCGAAACCGAGGCCGAGGAAGCATGAGCGATCACGAGCGCACCTTCGTGATGGTCAAGCCCGACGCCTTCGCGCGCGGACTCGTGGGCGAGGTCGTCTCCCGCCTCGAGGACCGCGGGCTCAAACTCGTCGGTATCAAGGTCGAGAACATGCCCCGCGAACGGGCAGAAGAACACTACGGTGAACACGAGGACAAGCCGTTCTACGACGACCTCGTGGACTTCATCACCTCGGGACCGGTCGTCCCGATGGTCTGGGAGGGCCAGGACGCGACGCGTCAGGTCCGCCAGATGATCGGCGAGACCGACCCGCTCGAGGCCGAGCCCGGAACGATCCGGGGCGACTACGCGCTCGATCTCGGTCGGAACGTCGTTCACGCCGCCGACCACGAGGACGAGGGCGCGAACGAACGCGAGATTGCGATCCACTTCGACGAGGACGAACTGATCGACTACGATCAACACGACGCCGAGTGGCTCTACGAGTAACCGTTTCGGATCGAACGGCGGTTTTTCCGCCCGTTCTGTCGGCAGATAGTGTCAGTCACGACTACAGTAGCCGCTGAACGTCATCGCACACCTGATCGAACGACGGCGTTGCGATCAGTGTGTGAATCGTTTCAGCGGCTACTATAACGGAAAAGTCCACGTACATATATTTTCAGACAAACGTAAAGTCTAATGTGGCGGCCGAAGTAGACGGCCGTGGTGGTTTCGAATGGTAACAGACGGTAGGTGGTTCGTGGATGCGTAAACGGGAGGGCGTATCGAACTTACAGGCCGACGCGATGCCGTCGCTGGACCTCGTTTTCGATCTCCTTTCCAACAGGCGACGGCGCTACGCACTGTACTATCTCAACCAGCAGTCCGACGGCGTCGCGACGGTCGCGGCCCTGGCCAAGAACGTCGTCGCGTTCGAGCGGGGCGCCGCCGACGGTGCCGACCGTGACGCGGCGCGGTCGCCGTCCGATCAGGACCCGGATCCCGCCGACGAACGGGGGACCGTTCGAGTCGAACTCCGGCACGTCCACCTCCCGAAACTCGAGGACGCCGGCGTTCTCGAACACGACCGGCGAAGCGAGACGGTGCGATACTGGGGACAGCCGTCGCTCGAGGAGTGGCTCGAGCATGCCTATCACAAGGAGATGTCGTAGGGGCGGCCGTCGGTCGCGAATCGCGAACGGGGGGACGACGATGAGCGATCGGATCGGGGTCGTTGAAAGGTTTAAGTCCGAGTCCGTGGTGGATCCGGTGACGTATCGGTAAATCGCCAGAGGGAGCGGCGATACTTTATGAGGTGTGATATCGTCTCTCTCCTCAAAACTTAACAGGCGAGAAACCGATACGAATCATGAGGTGTATACTATGGCTGACCACGAACTCCCACCACTGCCGTACGATTACGACGCGCTCGAACCGGCACTGTCCGAACAGGTACTGACCTGGCATCACGACACGCACCATCAGGGCTATGTCAACGGCCTCAATGCAGCCGAGGAGACCCTCGCCCAGAACCGCGAGGAGGGCGACTTCGGCTCGACGCCGGGCGCGCTCAGCGACGTCACCCACAACGGCTGTGGCCACTATCTCCACACGCTGTTCTGGGAGAACATGTCCCCCGACGGCGGCGGCGAACCCGAGGGCGATCTCGCCGACCGCATCGAGGAGGACTTCGGTTCCTACGAGGGCTGGAAAGGCGAGTTCGAGGCCGCTGCCGGTGCCGCCAGTGGCTGGGCACTGCTGGTCTACGACCCGGTCGCGAAGCAGCTTCGCAACGTCGCGGTCGACAAGCACGACCAGGGCGCGCTGTGGGGCGCACACCCCATCCTCGCGCTGGACGTCTGGGAACACTCCTACTACTACGACTACGGCCCGGACCGTGGCGAGTTCATCGACGCCTTCTTCGACGTCGTCAACTGGGAGAAGGCCGAAGCGGAGTACCAGACCTGCCTCGACCACTTCGAGTAAGCGACGACCCGGTCGATCCCGAATTTTTATGCGACAGTCCCGGTAGCCGCCGCTGACGGTCCCGACCGGATGGCATCGCCGACCCCGCTCGAGTCGATCGCCCGGCGCTCGCTCGACAGTGACTGTTGATGACTACCATGGTTTAACTGTTCGCGAGACGATTCCACATGCCATGGCTGCCGAGGACAGCGGCGTCGACGCGAGAGGCGAGGATCGAGAGCCGACGCGGCATCAGCCGTCGCTCGAGACGGGAACGGGCGGCGGTGATGCCGGCGGGGAACTTGCGGCCGACTTGCGGACGGCCGTCGACGGCGACGTTCGATTCGACGAGTACACGCGGGTCCTCTACGCGACGGACGGGAGCATCTACGGCGCACAGCCGGCCGGCGTCGTCTTCCCGCGGGACACCGCCGACGTCCGCGCCGCGATGGCGGTCGCGGCCGACCACGACGCGCCGGTCCTCCCCCGGGGTGCGGGGTCGTCGCTGGCCGGCCAGACCGTGGGACCGGGCTGTATCGTCCTCGACTGTTCGCGACACATGGACGACGTCCGCGAGATCGATCCCGACGGCCGGACCGCCGTCGTCCAGCCGGGGGTGGTCCAGGACGACCTCGACGCCGCCCTCGAGCCGTACGGCCTGCAGTTCGCGCCCGATCCGGCCTCCTCGAACCGGGCGACGATCGGCGGCGGGATCGGGAACAACTCGACGGGTGCCCACTCGGTCCGGTATGGGATCACCGACGCCTACGTCGAGGAGTGCGAGGTGGTGCTGGCCGACGGCTCGTTGATCCGTACCCGGGACGTCGTCCTCGACGGACCGGAGTGGGACGAGATCGTCTCGAAAGACGACCGCGAGGCGGAAATCTACCGCATCGTGCGGGCGCTCGTCGAGGACAACGCCGACGAGATCGAGGCGCGCTATCCCGATCTCAAGCGCAGCGTCAGCGGCTACAACCTGCAGAAGGTTCTCAGGGAGCGTGCGGACGGAGCCCGGATCATCAACCTCTCCAAACTGCTCGTGGGGGCCGAAGGAACCCTCGGCGTCGTCGTCGAAGCCACGCTCTCGCTTGTGACCCGACCGGACGAGACCGCGCTCGTCGTCTGCTGCTACGACGACCTGCTCGAGGCGCTGGCCGCCGTCCCCGAGGCGCTCGAACTCGAGGCCAGCGCGGTCGAGTTGATGGACGACGAGGTGTTCCGGCTGGCCGGCGAGTCGGCGGAGTACGCCGAGTACGCGGAGCCGATCCCCGACGGGACCGCGGCGGCGCTGCTGCTCGAGTTCGACTCGGAGGTCGTCGACGACCTGCCGGACGCCGTCGAAACCGCGACGGCCGACCTCGTCGGTGACGGGGCGGCGTTCGACTCGCTCGAGGCGTTCGACGCCGCGAAACAGGACCGCCTCTGGAAGCTCCGGAAGGCCGCCATCCCGCTGTTGATGAGCATGGACGGCGATCCGAAACCCTACCCCTTCGTCGAGGACGCCTCCGTCCCGCCGGCCGAACTGGCGGCGTACGTCTCGGGGTTTCAGGAGATCCTCGAGGCCCACGACACCGAGGCCGCGTACTTCGCTCACGCCGGTGTCGGGACGCTCCATATCCGGCCGGTCCTGAACCTCAAAGAGGACGAGGACGTCGAGAAAATGCGGGCCATCGCCGACGACGTGACCGACCTCGTTCGCGAACACAACGGCTCGTTTTCGGGCGAACACGGCGACGGCCTCGCGCGGACGGAGTTCAACCCCAAGCTGTACGGCCCCGATCTCTGGGCCGCGTTTCGGGAGTTGAAGTCCACTTTCGATCCCGACTGGCGCATGAACCCCGGCAAGGTCGTCTACCGGGACGACGATCCGACCGATCTCCGGGAGCAGTTGCGGTATGGGCCGGACTACGCCTCGCTCGAGCCTCGGACGGCGCTCGAGTTCGACGACGAGGGCAGCTTCTCTGAACTCGTCGAACTCTGTAACGGCTGTGGGACCTGTCGCCAGACCGACGGCGACGTGATGTGTCCGACCTACCGGGCGACCGGGGCGGAAATCGCGACCACGCGCGGCCGGGCCAATCTGCTCCGGGCGGCGATCAGCGGCGAGATCGACCCCGAGGAGCTGTACAGCGAGCGGTTCCAGTCCGAGGTCCTCGACCTGTGTGTCGGCTGCAAGGGCTGTCAGAGCGACTGCCCGACCGGCGTCGATCTCGCGAAGCTCAAGGCCGAAGTCAAACACGGGTATCACGAGCGGGAGGGCGCGAACTTGCGCGAGCGACTGTTCGCGAACGTCGACCGACTGGCGTCGCTGGGGAGTGCGTTCGCACCGGTGGCGAACCGCGCGACGGACCTGCCGGGCGCGCGGACGGTCCTCGAGGAGACCCTCGGAATCGCGGCCGATCGGACGTTACCGACGTTCCGGCGAGAGTCGTTGGTCGAGTGGTTCCAGCAGCGCGGCGGCCCGCGGGTGGCCCCCGAAGACGCGACGGCCGGCGTCGTCCTCTTTCCCGACACGGACACCAACTACTCGAATCCCGAGGTCGGGACGGCCGCCGTCGAACTCCTCGAGGCCGCGGACGTCCGCGTCGCGGTCCCGGATCTCGGCCCGACCGGGCGGGCCGCCTACTCCGAAGGGTTGCTCGAGACCGCGGCCGAACGGGGCCGCGACCTGCTCGACGATCTCGAGCCCTCCCTCGAGCGGGGCTGGTCGGTCCTGTTCGTCGAGCCCTCGGACGCGGCGATGGTCGTCGACGAGTATCGGTCGCTGCTCGCGGACGACCGCGTCGAGCGGCTCGCGGCGAACGCCTACGGAGTCTGTGAGTACCTCGACGAGCGACGGCTGGACGAGGCGATCGCGTTCGACGAGTCGATGACGACGGGGACGCCGGTGACGTTCCACGGCCACTGCCACCAGAAAGCGCGCGGCGCGGACCACCACGCCGTCGGCGTCCTCCGGCGGGCGGGCTATCCCGTCGATCCCGTCGACTCGACGTGCTGTGGGATGGCCGGCAGCTTCGGCTACGAGGCGGAACACTACGATCTCTCGAAAGCGATGGGGTCGATGCTACGGGAGCGACTCGAGGCGAGCGCGGCCGAACAATCGGGCGACGACGGCGAGTCGGTCGTCGCCGCGCCCGGCACCTCCTGTCGGACGCAGGTCGGCGACTTCGAGGGGTGCGATCGGCCGGCCCATCCCGTCGAACTGCTCGCTCGAGGGCTCGACTCGGATAGGTAGACGCTGAGTTGCCGGGTTCGTCGAGTGGACAGCGGCGCGAGCCGTCCTGCTACCGCGGCGACACGGAGGCCACGCCCTCCCCAGCCGGATTACTCCTCACGGCGCTCCGCGCCGTCTGTTCACGGGCTTTCAGCCCGTTCACATGGTATGCGAGGCCGGAGGCCTCGCACGATTCGGACGGTTCGCGGGACCTGCGGTCCCGCGCTAACGCTCGGTCGCGTTGCTCCCGCGCTCATCCAACGGAAGACGCACCGCGTCTTCCGAGCAGTCGCTCGTTTCACTCGCGACAACCTCGCGCAGCGTTACGCCGCGGTTCGCCACGGTGGCGAACCGCGGCCCAGCGCGCGCCACCGCACTCGCGGGGATCGGCTCTCGTCTCGACGCCGGCCGTGCGCAGGTACTCGCGGTCCGGCCCGACTCCCGAACGAATCATTTAGGCGTCGGCCGGCGGTACGAGGGCGTATGCCCGTACCCAAATCGGAGTTCGAGAGTCTCCCGCCGTGTGACTTCTACACCCCCGCGGAACTGCTCGAGGAGGACCGGATGTACACCGTCTACGAGATCGCCCGCATGCTTCAGGGCCTCGAGCCGGACGCCGACATCGACCGCGAGACGGAGGACATCCTGCTCGACTGGGCGATTCCGTGGGTGATGACCAACGCCGAGGACCTCGTGGTCGCCGAACCCCGCGACGAGGACGAACCCGGCTACTACGGCCTGCGGGAATGATCTTGCTCGTGGTCGGTGCCGACCGCGTCGATGCCGGCAAGACCACGTTCTCGGCCGGCCTGCTCGAGCGGACCGGCGCGGTCGGCTACAAGCCCCGCGCCGGCAACGACTTCTGGTTCGACCACGACGACTGTCGTCGAGCCCTTTCCGACGGGCGGCTGTACGGCAAAGACGCCGCGCGGCTCTCGGCGGCCGACGGCCGCGAGCGGCCGCCCGAGCGGCTCAACCCCGTCCACCGGCTGTGGCGGCCCGCTCCCGACGGCGGGACGGGACTGCTCGGCCGCTCGAACCGGGAGTTCGTGGTCGATCGGATCGGTCGCGAGGCCGACGACCCCCTGTTCGTTCGCAACGCCACCGCCGATGTTCCCGATCGGGTCGCCGAGGCGCTCCCGCTTTCCGACGCCGTCCCCGTCGAGACCGTTGCCGAGTTCAACGCCCTCGCCGAGCGGGAGTACGTCCCCGCCTTCGAGCGACTTGCCGCCGAGATCGAGGCCACGGAGGTCGCCGTCGTCGAGTCTTACAGCGACATCGCGCTCCCGCTCGACTCCCTCGAGCCGGCGTCGATCGCGGCCGTCGCGGCCGTCGAACCCGGTCGCGTCCGGCTCTATTCGGGAGACCGCTACTGCCGGGCCTGCGAGGTCGCCAGCTCCAGCCCGCGAGACGGTGCCGTCGAGAAACGCGTCCCCGACGCCCTCGAGTATCTCGATCCACTCGAGCGGGTTCGACTGCCGGCGCTCGGGGCCGACGAACGGAAAGACCCCGCACGGATCGCCGGCGCGTACGCGGACGCGTACGACGCGCTGCTGGACGCCGCCGGCCGGGCGTAGACCGCAAAGAACGCCCGCGGGTCAGGACTGGCGGGCCATCCGCGCCGAGAGCTCGACGTGATCGTACGGATCCGTCGTCACGCTCGGCCCGTGGCCCGTATGCATCTCCTCGAGGTCGGGGTCGATCCGCTCGCGGACCCGGTCGATGCTCTCGATCAACGCCGCGCGGTCGCCTTCCTCGAGGTCGGTGCGGCCGAAGCTCCCGTTCTGGAAGATCAGGTCGCCGGCGAAGAGGACGCCGGCCGGCTCCGAGTAGAAACAGAGGTGGTCGTTCTTGTGGCCGGGCGTATGCAGCGCGACGTAGTCGTGGTCGCCCAACTGAACCGTTTCCTCGTCGTCGATGGCGTGATCGACGCCGTCGATCGCGGTGTCAAAACCCCAGGCGTCGACGCCGAAGGCGTCTCTGACCGCCGCGAGGTTGCCGACGTGGTCACGGTGGGTGTGGGTGAGAATTACCGCCTCGAGATCGTCGACGTGGTCGCGGGCAGCAGCGACGGCGTCGAAGTTCGCACCGGTATCGACGACGACGGGTCGGTCGCCGTCGACGAGGAAGACGTTGCTGGTAAACGCTCGGACGCCCTGCGCGAGATTGGCAATCATAGCCGGCGGTACGCGGTCGATCGGTTTGTGGGTATCGACACGGCGGCGTGGCGTCCGCCACGACAGGTGCGTCGAGTGTCCTGCCGGACCGTCACGGGGTCGACTCCGGCCCCATCGGTTCGGTACCGATATTCACAAGCATTTTTAGCTCCGGCACGTAGTGGGGCATGAATGAATCGGCCGGGCTCCGTCGGACTCGTCGTCCTTCTCGTTCTCTCGTCCGTCCTCGCCGTCGGCGCACCGGCATCGCTTGCGGCCGGCGGGCCGGGCGATACCGTCTCGACGACGACGGCCGAGCCACAGACTGGGGCCGCGATCGCTCCCCAGGACTCGCGGGGGCTGCTCAGACAGGACACGCGGGAGTTCGACAATACGACGTTCGAGATCCGCGTCCACGAGAACGGCAGCGCGACCTGGACGTTCCGTTACGAACAGCGGTTTACCGACGACGAGAACGCGACTCGAACCCGGGAGAACTTCGAGGCCTTCGCCGAGGAGTTCCGGGCGAACGAAACGGGCCTCTACGACCGGTTTACCAACCAGTCACGCGAACTGACTCGAGCCGGCGTGCAAGAGACCGGCCGGGAGATGGAAGCGGCGAACTTCCGGCGATCGGCACGGATCGAAGACCAGTTCACGCCGACCGGGGTCGTCGAGATGTCGTTCACGTGGACGAACTTCGCCGACGTTCAGGACGACCGGATCGTCGTCGGTGACGTCTTCGATGGGGTGCCACTCTCCGCAGAGCAGGCGATCATCATCGAAGCCGGCGGCGATCTGACCTTCCGGTCGATCGAACCCGACGACGCCCGGTACGCCGGCGATTCGCTCGCGGGCGCGGAGTCGGTTCGCTGGAGCGGCGACCGAGAGTTCATCGACGGTCGGCCGCGGGCCGTGTTCGACCGCCCCGATTCGGCCGCCATCGGCGACGGCAACGCGGGGCCGCTCGGGGGAATGGCCGGCGGGGGCCTCGTTCCGTTCCTCGTCGGTGCCCTCCTGATCGTCGTCGCCGTCGCGGCCGCCGTCTGGTATCGACGATACGGCCCCGGCAGCGACGACGAATCGGCGTCCGACGACGCCGAACCGACGGCTCCCGCTGAGGGTGCGGCCGCCGGTCCCGGTTCGACCGCCGATTCAGTCACCGACTCCGAGTCGACCTCCAACGAGGAGTTGCTGACCGACGAGGACCGCGTCGTCAAACTCATCCGCGAGAACGGCGGCCGGATGAAGCAGGTCAACATCGTCGAGGAAACCGGCTGGTCGAAGTCCAAAGTGAGTATGCTACTCTCTGACATGGAAGAGGAAGGCACGATCAGCAAACTCCGCGTCGGCCGCGAGAACATCATCAGCCTCGAGGGGTTCGAGCCCGAGGCGACCAAGTCCCCCTTCGAAGAGTAGGTCGTTCGACACCGATCCGCGTGAGAGGGTTCAACACTCCCGAGACGAAACGGAATGCTTAAACGTCAAACGGCGCTACGATGGAATACACTCGCGACGCGTCGAAACGCGACGCAGCGCGCTCCGATGGTGTAGTCCGGCCAATCATATTGCCCTCTCACGGCAATGACCAGGGTTCGAATCCCTGTCGGAGCATTTCTCCGCAGACAACTCGAGCAGCGATGCCTGCAGGCGGACACCAGTTCCGATCCCGCCGAGGTGGTGACGGCGAGGGAGGTGAACACGAGGCGAGTATGACGATGTCCGTCGGCGTTACGAACGTTTCTGCAGCAAGCCGTCGTTCACGACGAGTGGATCCTCGAAGTCACCGACCAGTGCCTCGAGGGCGTCGGTCGCCGTCAGTAGTCCGACGACGGTCCCGTCGGCTTCGACGAGCGCGAGTTCCTGCTGTGCCGCCTGTAGTTCGTCGATCGCGTCGCTGACGTGCATGTCGGCGGGCAGCGTCATCGGCGGCGTCGCGATGTCGGCGAAGGACGCGTCGCCGTTTCGCAGGTCGTCGATCCGGTCGACGACCGTCGGAGCGTAGACGATGCCGACGAACGACTCGGGGGCCTCCTCGATCAGCGGAAACCGGGTGTGTGGGCTCGAGCCGATCCGATCGACGTTCTCCGCGGTGGAAGCCGTCGTCGAGAGGAAGGTGACGTCCTCGACGGGCGTCATCTCGTCCTCGACCGGCCGGTCGCCGACGGTCAGGGCGTTGATGATCTCCTCCCGGCGGTCGTCCGGGACGTCGCCCTGCTCGAGGACCGACGCGAGTCGGTTCCGGAGTTCGGCACGCGTTTCGATGATCTCCGTCTCGGTCTCGAGCCACGCACCGGTCATCTCGATCCCGAACCGGTGTAGCGTCCACTTCGCGACGGCGTCTCCGAACCAGATCACGGGCGAGAGGAGTTTCGCGAACCAGTACAGCGGGGTGGCCCCGTACCTCGCGACGAACTTCGTTCGCTCGACGCCGAGGTAGGTCGGCGTCTGTTCGCCGTGGGTGAGATGAAGGAGGTTGATGATAACGAACGCGAGGACGGCACCGGCACCCGCGGAGGCGAGTGCGGTGTTCTCGAAGACGGGACGGATGATCGTCGCGAGGGCCGGTTCGGCGATGATGCCGACGGCGATGCTCGTCCCGCTGATGCCCACCTGACAGCTGGTTAGATAGATCTCGAGTTCGTTGGTCATCTCCCACGCGCGCCGCAGCCCCGGTTTGTCGAACTCGGACTCGGGATACTGTCGAACGCGAGTGAGCGCGAACTCGATCGCGACGAAGAAGGCGTTTGCCAGAATGAGAGCGATGCCGGCGACCAACCGAACGCCGATTTCGACGGGTTCCATGAACTGACGATTCGCCGAGAGTTCATATAAAGACGCTGCTACTTTCCGGCGGGTTGGAACGTCGGGGTCCGCCGTCGGCGCTGACGGCACACTCCCACGTCGGTCAATGGCTGGCCGTCCTCGGTCGGCCGACGGGCGTCACTCCCGCAAGCGCCGTCCGCGACGTGAGTCCGTTCCGCGGGGACGGTCGATCTGGTCAGTCGCGGGCGACGATAACTGGAATCGGCGATCGGCGAACCACTTTTTCGGCGACGCTGCCGAGCAAGACGCGCGACATTCGGTCGCGGCCGTGGCTGCCGATAACGATCGTCTCGTAGCCGTCCGTCGTGGCCGACTCGATAATCTCCTGATCCGGCTTTCCGGTCGCGATTTCGGTCTCGAGATCGCGGCCGTGGTCCGCGGCGAGATCGACCGCTTCCTCGAGGATATCGCGTCCCTCATCGCGGCCGCGTTCGGTGGCCGGAACCCGATCCTCGGGGTCCCGAAACGCCATCCAGTACCCGTCCGGAACCGGAACGACGTACAGGGCGGTAAGCTCCGCCTCCGGAAACGTCTCGATCGCGTACTCGAGTGCGTCTTTCGCCGGTTCTGACCCGTCGTAGGCAACGAGGAGTCGCTCACCCATACCGGCCGCTACGACGACCAGCGGTATAATACCGCAACCGTGGTCGAACTGCCGGCAGATCCGTCGCCGCCGCTCAGGCGCCGCTCATCGGAACGCAAACCACCGGCAACTCGGCGTTCCGGACGACGTTTTCGGTCACGCTTCCGAGGAAGTGTCGCTCGAGTCCCGAGCGGCCGTGTGTCCCCATCGCGATGAGATCGATATCGTTGCCGTCGGCGTAGTCCAGGACGACCCTCGCCGGCGGTCCCGTTGCGATCGTACCCGTGAGGCTGCAGCCGCGCTCTCGCGCGCGTTCGCGGACCGACTCGAGGGCGTCCTCCCCGGGACGCTCGAGTTCGGCTAGGATCTCGCCGGGCTCTGCCTGCGGCGAGAACCGTCTCGTGTCGACCGAGTAGATCGCGTGGGTCATCGCGTCGAAGGCGGTCGCGAGCGCCAGTCCCCAGTCGACGGCGACCGCGGCACCGTCGCTGCCGTCCGTCGGCAGGAGGACGTTCCGGACGGTGTCCTCGGTGAGCGGCGCGTCGCTCGCCGCCGGCGGCACGACGAGTATCGGGGCCTCGACGGTCCGGAGGACGTTTTCGGTCACGCTTCCGAGAACGACGCGTCTGACACCCGTTCGTCCCTTCGTTCCCATCGCGACGACGTCGATGTCGTTTTCCTCGACGTAGCGGTCGATGACCCGAAAGGGCCTCCCCCGGTCGGTCGTCGTCGTGACCTCGCAGTCCGGATACCGGTCCTGGACCATCGACGAGACGGACGCGACGGCCGACTCGGCGTCGTCCTCGAGGGCGGCCCGCTGTTCGTCCAGATCCGACTCGAGAACGGACGCGACCCCCTCGATCGCCGACGCGTCGACGACCGAGAGGACGTGAACGGTCGCATCGGCCATCGCGGCGAGATCCGCGCCCCGTTTCGCCCCCACGAGCGCGCCGTCACTGCCGTCCGTCGGCAAGAGAACCGACTCGATCGTATCTGTTGTCGGAGACATCGGGGCGGACTTCGTTTTCCCGCCGATTAATGCTATGGGGGATCGGGGACGCGGCAGTCGGTCACTCGACGAGCAACACCGGGACCGTCGCCTCCTCGGAGACGCGTTTCGACACGCTCCCGCGAACGAGATGGTCGAGTTCCCGATGGCGACCGATGACGATCAGGTCGACATCGCTGTCGGCGGCGTAGTCGAGAATCGCGCGATGACGGAGGCCGTGTGTCACGGCACACGAGACTCGATCGACACCGGCAGCCGTCGCCCGATCGCGGACGTGCTCGACCGCCTGTCTGCCGACGTCCTCGAGATCGCTGAACTCGATGCCGGGCGCGATCGCGGCGGAGTTGACCACGTACAGCGCGTGGAGCGTCGCGTCGTGTTCGGCGGCGAGCGCGATCGCTTCGTCGATCGCCCGTTCGGTCTCCTCGCGCCCGTCGGTCGGAACGAGAATTCGGTCGTACACGCCGTGTCCTTCGTCGACACGACCATTAATCGCTGGGATCGGTGACGGCGTTCGTACGACGGCGGTCGTCTCGCCGCGAGTCGGCCGGCGATCACTCGCCGTCGGGTTGTGGCCCGCCGCCGGTCTGGGCCTCTTCGGCGTCGCCCCAGCCGCCGGCGTCGACGATTTCGAACAGCTTCTCCCAGTTCTCGTCCGACTGGTCCTCGGGAAGTTGGTCGCGGAGTTGCCGGAAGTCCGACTCCGGAACCTGCGTCCGGACGAGATCGACAATAACGCGGGCGTGGTACGCGGCGTCGGACGGATCCGTGTTCTCGATGTCGCTCACCCGCGAGACGAACTCCCGCCAGTCGAACCGCTGGCCGTGTTCGTCGACTGCTCCGGTCAGGTACCAGTCGATTTCCATGGGCAGCGAGGCCGCGAGGTCCTCGGCCGCGCCCTCCGGGAGCCGCTGGCCGAGCGTCACGAGCGTGGCCCTGATCGCGCGGACGGTCTCGCCGGTTCCGGGTAGCTCGAGCCGATGCTGGACGTCGCCGGTAAACTCGTCGAAGTTCATGGGTTCGGTGATCGCACACCGCTCGGCGGCATAAAACCACCCCGTCGAGCCGATCCGTCGAAGGCCGCCGATCGGCCTCTGACACCGGGTATCGCGATCGCTACGTCGAGCCCGTGTCCCGGTAGAAGTCGGGATGGGGATCGAGGGCCTCGAGCGTCGGCGGCGTCGGCTGGCGAACGACGAAGACGTCGTACGATTCGTCGGCGGCGACGTGGACGCCGACGCTCGTCAGCGGCGTCACGACGCGGCCGACGTTGTCGCTTCCGAGGAACACGACGCTCGGATCGTGGTTTCGTATCAGTCGCTCGATATGGCCGGCGAGCCGTTCTTCGGGCGGAAACTCGCGGATCCGTTCGCACTCGAACGCCGCCGACGGCGCGAGCGTCCGGACTCGGTCGCGAAGGCGTTCGACGACCGCATCGACGTCGTACGGTTCGTCCTCGTCGATCCAGCCTTTCTCCCGCGCGTATCCCTTTCGCTCCGGGACGACGACGACGGCCGCGATCCCCTCCTCGAGTGCGGCGTCGTACTCGACGGCTCTGACGAGCGCGGCTTCAGCGAGTTCCGATCCATCGAACGGGACGACGAAGGTCATACGGTTCGTCTCGACGCCGTGGCCAATAACTCCGGTGGTGATCGCCGACCGTTCGGAAAGCCAGCTGCCCGCTCGCGATTTCGCGCCGTTTTCCGTCCGCGGCTTGTTCTGGCCCTACCCAAGCGGGTACCGCGATTTCCTCGACCCGAATCTTCGTTGAGTGTCGTTTCGAATCGGGTCGACAGGAGTCCCGAGAGCGTCGCCGAGCGAGTGACTCGCCGCGGACGGTCAGGGCTGCCAGCCGACGAACGCCTCCTCGGTTGCGACGTCGAACGCATCCAGCACCCGGGCCGTCGCGACGTAGTGAGCGGCTAACATGGCGACGCCGACGACGGTCTCGACGTCGTAGTACTCGCCGAGTCGGTCGTGGTCACCGTCGCGGGGATCGCCGAGGGCGACGCTACGTGCGTACGCGACCAGCGCCGCGTCGCGGTCCGCCAGCGCCGCGAGGTCGCCCTCGCTGATAGCGGTGATCTCGGCGTCGGTCACGCCGGCCTCGCGGCCCAGCCGAACGTGCTGGTGCCACTCGTACTCGTGCTCGAGGGCGCGGGCGGCCGCCAGAATGACTACCTCGCGTTCGCGCGCCGGCAGGACGTCCCAGAGCCGCGTCGAGTAGCGCATGTACCACTGTAGCAGCTCCGGCGCGTTGGCCATCGCTTGGAAGATGTGGGCGTCGCCGACGTCGTTCTCGGTGAACAGATAGCGGTACTCCTCGGGGAGGTCGGCGGCCTCGAGCAGCGGCACCCGGGCCATCCTCACTCCTCCCCGTCGTCCGGTCGGCGGGCGATCATGCCCAGCCCGATCCAGGAGATGACCACGTCGCCGTCCTGGTTGATCCCCTCGAGTTTGCTGTCGACGTAGCCGCGGGTCGGATCGCTCTCGGAGACGCGTTTGTCGACGATCTCGGTCCGGACCGAGAGCGTGTCACCGGGTTTGACCGGCTGCTTCCACCGGAGTTCGTCGACGCCGCGAGCGCCCATACTGGCGCGGTCCTGGATCGGGCCGTCGACGAGCATCCGCATACACATCGCGGCGGTGTGCCAGCCGGAGGCGACCAGCTCGCCGAACGCGGACTCTTCGGCGGCCTCCTCGTCCGTGTGGAACGGCTGTGGGTCGTAGCGCTCGGCGAACTCGAGTACCTCCGCTTTGGTCACGTGGTACTCGCCGAACTCCCGGGTCTCCCCGACCTCGATGTCCTCGTAGTAGCGCATGACGGTGTGGTGTGGTACGTATCGACAAGTAGCTGTGGGCTGAGGCAGGGGCGATAGGGGACGGTTCGGGCCGCCCGGCGGCGTCAGCTCGCCTGCTGGTCGATATCGGTGCCGGACTCGAGGGACCGGTCGGCGCGCGTCCGGACGTAGAGTACGGTTGCACAGGCCGCGGCGAGCAGCCCCGCGGCGGCCGCGATGGCGAACGCGACCTGATAGCCGAACTCGGTGTAGACGCGCGTCCCGTTGACGGTGTCGCCGGTCCAGTAGGCGTCGAGGGCGGCCCCGAGGACGACCGGGAAGACGGCCGCGCCGACCCAGCCCATCGTGTTGACGATTCCGATCACGGTCCCGCTCGCTCCCTCCGGGTGGCGTTCCTTGATGACGGTAAAGGCGAGCGGCACGCCGCCGCGAAGGACCCGGGAGAAGAGGAAGATCGCGCCGACGAGCAACAGGGGGACGGTCCCGAAGACGGCGAAGACCGTCCAGGTCAGCCCGAACACGACCGTCGAGAAGACGATGAGGCCGGTTCGCTTCCCCGATCGATCCGAGAGCCAGCCGAAGGCCGTCGGGCCGATCATGCCGCCGACGTTGCCCACGAGCAGGTAGACCGAGGCCTCGGTCACGGAGATCCCGTGGGTCTGGACGAGATAGGGGATCCCCCACAGGCCGAAGATCGTGATCCCGATCCCGGTCATGAAAAAGAGCATGATCCCCAGCAGCCACGTTTCCGGTTCGCGAACCGCGTCCGAGACGTATCGCTTGAGCGTCGCGGCGTCGGTCACGTCCGGGCGATCCGGCACGTCGTCGATCGGCTCGAGGCCGGCGTCGGCCGGCGAGTCGTGGGAGACGAGGAGGATGCCGACCGCGGCCGCGAGGCCCGCAGCACCGAGGCCGACCAGCGACCCCCGCCAGCCGAGTCGCGAAATGGCGATCGCCAGCGGCGTCGTCGCCGCGAGGCCGCCCAGAATGCCGACGCTGAACGTCGCGCCCGTCATCGTGCCGAACTCGTCGGGGCGAAACCAGTTCGCACAGAACCGCAGCGCCGCGACGAAGAGGACGCTGGCCCCCAGCCCGACCAGCACGCGGCCGCCGAACGCGACCGGATAGGTCGACGCCAGGCCGAACGCGACCGCGCCGGCGCTCATCACGGCGGTCCCAGCCGCGGCGATCGCCCGCGCACCGTACCGGTCCGTCAGGAGCCCCGCGGGCACCTGAAACGCCGCGTACAGGTAGAAAAACGAGGAGTGCAGCAGGCCGAGGCTGGTCGCCGTCGTATCGAACGCGCGCATCAGCTCTCCCGAGAGGACCGCGGTCGACGACCGGTGGAGGCTCACGAGGAAGAAGGCCCCCACGAGCAGTCCCCAGCCGATCCAGCGCCGTCGATACGGGTTCGAAAGCAGTCTCACCGTTTGGGGTATGCTATCATATTTGTTAAAGCTACGGCTCGAGCGGCGGGTCGGCGACACAGAGGCGGCTCGAGCGTCGATTCCCGGCCGGTCGTCGACTGTGCCCGTTCGGGTCGATCGCGGTACCTCGCCGCGCTCGGGTTTTCAAAACACCTATGGGTCGCCGACCTGCGATTCCCGATATGACTCTGGACGATCGGACCGTTCTCGTCACCGGCGGGGCGGGATTCATCGGCTCGAACCTGGCGAACCACCTCGCCGCGGACAACGACGTGACCGTCGTCGACGACCAGTATCTGGGCACCCCCGAGAACCTCGCCGAGGACGTGGAGTTCGTCGACGCGAGCGTCCTCGAGGACGACCTGCCGACGGACGTCGACGTCGTCTTCCACCTCGCGGCGCTGTCGTCCTATGCGATGCACGAGGAGGACCCGACCACGGGCGCTCGCGTGAACGTCGAGGGCTTCGTCAACGTCGTCGAGCAGGCCCGGCGGGACGGCTGTGACACGGTGGTCTACGCCTCGACCTCGTCGATCTACGGCAGCCGCACCGAGCCCTCGCCCGAGGACATGGACGTGGGCGTCAACACCGGCTACG
Organism: Natrinema saccharevitans; assembly: GCF_001953745.1. NCBI lineage: Archaea > Methanobacteriati > Methanobacteriota > Halobacteria > Halobacteriales > Natrialbaceae > Natrinema > Natrinema saccharevitans. The sequence goes on along the minus strand of NZ_LWLN01000001.1, from coordinate 1,435,661 downwards.
AGGCCTCGAAGCTCGCCCGGGAGCGCTACGGCGAGTACTTCTCGAACCACTACGACGTGTCGATGGCCGGCATGCGCTTTTTCTCGGTCTATCAGGGCTACGGCGGCGCGGAGGAACACAAGGGCGAGTACGCCAACGTGATCGCGCAGTTCGCCGACGACATCGCAAACGGCGAGTCGCCGGTGCTGTACGGCGACGGCACCCAGACCCGGGACTTCACCCACGTCTCCGACATCGTCCGCGGACTCGAGGGGGCCGCGGCGGCCGAACTCGACGGGATCTACAACCTCGGAACCGGGGAGGCCTACGACTTCGAGACGGTCGTCGGGATGATCAACGACGAACTGGGGACCGACGTGGTGCCCGAGTACGTCGAAAATCCCATCCCCGAGGACGTGTACGTCCACGACACCTGCGCCGACGCCTCGAAGATCCGCGAGGCGATCGGCTGGGAACCCCAGATCGACTTCGAGGAGGGGATCCGGCGGGTCTGTGCGCAGTACACCGAAGACTGAGTACGTGGACGCTCGAAGCACTCGCTCTTCTGTGGACCACGACTTGTGCAGCGTTCTTTGACCTCCGACTCGTCGTCCACGACGTGGAGCGTCGCCGTTCCGTCATCGATACGCTCGACTTCCCCGAACAGCAGGATTCGGTCCCCGACGTACTGGTCGGTTCCCGATTCCAGAAGCTGGTCCCCGGTCGGATGCGGCCAGTTGTCGTCGGCCGTCGCCCCGTAGTGAACACAGAGCCCGCCGAGGACGACGAGCAAAACGACGTCGAGCGCAACCCTCCTGCCGGGATGCATGTATCGCCGTCCCACAGGCGTGACACGTGGTCTCCTCGTGGAGTCGCCGGTGGTTCGAGGGCGAGTCCGGGTTGGTGTACTGGTATTCCAGAGGCCCGCTATGCGAATCGAACACAAATACGGTGTGACGACATTCACTGAACGATACATGAGGGCGGCCGCCGGGGAACCCGACCGGGATCGCCGATCCCGGGGGCCCAGCGAACTGGATCCTGGTGGTTTGGAGTTTCGGATGCGACTCGTTGCGGCGCAGACCCACCGGGGAGCGATCGGCTCCCTGCGATCGGGCATCGGAAGACGTAGCCGCCGTTCCGCTGGAACCGCGGTGGCCGACTGCCCGCGTCATCGACAGCGGATTCTGGGTCTCACCGGCTCTAGCATCGGCCATCGTCCGACTCGTCAGCTCCGTCGGTGTCCCCCGTCGTTACCGTCTCCGAAGAGTCCCGCTTCTCGAGGTGCGCTGTCCGGTCCGTCGCCGTTTCGGTCATCGATGCTGCCGTCTGCTCGGTCGATGGGCGAGACTCGGGCGGCTCCGGCGGCTCGAGTGCGCGTGCCAGCAGCGTTACCGGGCGGCTCTCGCGGAGATCCGCGAGCGAGTGAGTCGATCGGAGCGCTGCAGCCGCGGGGACGATCGCGACGAGATGGGCGGCAAACAGCAGCTTCGAGAGTACCCCCAGCAGCGTGAGGCCGACCAACGATACGGCCACCCAAGCGAGCCCGAGGACACCGAGCAGTCGAAGCGGCTCTGCTCGAACAGGTACGGCGAGTGCGGCGACGATGCGGGCGGCCCGGGAATTCACGTACCCCGTCTCAAGTTCGTCTATCGCAGTCTCGAGGAGTCGGACGATCGGCCCGACGGTGTAGGTCTCTCGGAGGTCGATCACGATGACCGCCGGGTCGGGCTCGGCCGTCAGCCACCGGTAGCAGTACGACGCGCGAACGTATCTCCCGATCGTCTCACCGAGTTCGCGAAGCCGACTCCCCTCGAGTGCAGCACCGATTCGGTCCGGAAGGGACGTGAGAACCCCGACGACTCTCGATCGCTCGAGTGCGGCCTCCAGCATGGCTAGTCCGTGATCGGTTCCGACGCGCCGCGACGAGTCAGTTCACCGCTGACGTCGTAGCGATCGGTCCGAAGGGTGATCCGCGAGCCGATATCGAGCGCTCGCCCGCCGAACGTACGCGTCCCGGCTCGGTCGAACGTCACGAGGTCGACCTCGAGGTCGACGGCAACGGTCGACGAACGCTCCGATTCGGTCGTCTCGACATCGGTCACGGTCGCGATCGTTTGCCCGGCGAACCGGTACTCGTCACCGGTCTCCATCGCATCGGCCGTCGACGCCGAGACGTTTGCGTCGAGCCCCACGGTCGTTCGCTCCGTCGTGAGGGCCGTGCCCTCGTCCTCGAGCCGCTGGACCGTGCCCGTAAGGACGTAATCGGCCGTGTCGATCGTGAGCTGTTCGCCGATCCGGACTGGGGTGGTATCGAACTGGAACGCCGTCGCTGACGCCTCGGTCGATGGATACTCGCCATCGATCTCGGCACGGACGATCACGTGACCGTCACCGTCGGTCGTCGGCGAGACGTATACGTCGGTGATCGTCAGGTTGTGTCCGGCCGTGGCGACGACCGCCCGATCGCCTTCGTCGACGGCGTCGGCGACATAGTCCGCTTGCGTTCCCAGGTCGATCGTGGCATACTGTGTCGCCGGCTGGCCGTCGTCGACGGATGCATTAGTGGAGTTGGGAGTCGCTGTACCGTTAGATTCGTTGGACTCCGTCTCGGGCCCGACAGCCCCGTTGCCGCCGCCAAGGACGCCGACGACGGCGACGCCCGCGACCAGCACCGCGACGACGAGACAGGCAGCGAGTGCGTCGACGACGTTGACGACGCCGAAGAGGTTCCCCTCGTCGTCGATCAGCGGCATGGCTCCCTCCAACCGTTCATGCAGGCACAAGTCCGTCCCGGGACTATAGGTATTATCATGTCAGCATTGGCCTCAGTTTTGGGTCGAAGCCCGACAGCACGAAGCCGACACTCGAACCGACGGCGTTACTCACAGCGTCGGGCAGGGAACTGATCGACCTGTTGATTCAGCCAGATCGAACTATCGACGCGATCGGGCTCAAGAGTGGCGAATCGATATCAGCTATCCAGAAGACTGCCACGAAGCCAAACGACGCTACAGGTCAAGGGCGGACTGCGTCTGACCGAGGACAGGGTTTCTCCTCTCGGTTGCGGCCGCTCGCTTGCATCAGCGCCGTATACGACGCGCAGACGGTCGGACGGCTATAGTAGTCGCTGAAACGATTCACACACTGATCGCAACGCCGTCGTTTGATCAGGTGTGCAATGACTTTCAGCGGCTACTATAGTTCGTCTTACTCTGGGTACAAAGTCCGAGCAGTTGAATCAACAGCCTTTTGATCACTTGCTGGAACCCACTACACCGATGGACATTCTCGTCACAGGAGGTGCCGGCTTCATCGGCGGCCATCTTGCCGAGTCGTTCGCGCGTGACGGCCACGATGTAACTGTTCTGGACAATCTTGACCCGTATTACGCTGTCGGGATCAAACGACAGAACATCGAGCTCGGTCGCGCGGCAGCGCGGGAGTCCAACAGCGCTGGTGCCGACGACACACGAGTCGACGGCGGGCAGACACGACTCGAGTACGACGAGACCGAGGTTCCGGCGTCGGATACGGGCGGGAGCTACGAGTTCGCCGACGGTGACGTTCGAAACGCCGACCTCGTCGAGCGGCTGGTCGCCGACGCCGATATCGTCTACCACCAGGCAGCCCAGGCGGGCGTTCGGACGAGTGTCGACGATCCGCGGAAACCCAATGACATCAACGTCGACGGCACACTGAACGTGCTTGACGCGGCCCGCAAGACGGATGTCGAGCGCATTGTCCTTGCGAGTTCCTCCTCGGTCTACGGGAAACCCGAGTACCTGCCCTACGACGAAGCACACCCCACGACCCCCGTGAGCCCCTACGGCGTCTCGAAACTCGCCGGCGAGCAGTACGCGCGCGTCTACCACGAGGTCTACGGCCTCCCGACGGTCGCGCTACGCTACTTCACCGTCTACGGTCCGCGTATGCGGCCCAATATGGCGATCTCGAACTTTACCGCCCGGTGTCTGAACGGCGAGCCGCCAGTCGTCTACGGCGACGGGTCACAGACGCGAGACTTCACGTATATCGACGACATCGTCGGCGTCAACCGGACGCTCATGACCGACGATAGCGCCGACGGCGAAATTCTCAACGTCGGCTCGACAGGCAACATCGAGATCCACACGCTCGCGGAACTCATTCGGGACACGATCGATCCGTCGCTCGGTCTCGAGTACGCCGAGCAGCCGATGGGCGACGCCCAGCACACGCACGCGGATGTCTCGAAAGCCCGCGAACTGGTCGGCTACGAGCCGACGACGTCGATTCGCCAGGGCGTTGCGCAGTACATCGAGTGGTTCCGTGCGAATCGTGACTGGTACGAACCGTTAGTGCTGCAATCGTAACTCCCCGGGATTGCGGGTAGTAGAGGACCGGATTCACTTCGCAAGTGATCTCTGTTCTCCCGATATCTGGTCGAATATAACTAACGACCGTCATCAGGCAATCGACACCCACTCGCTAGAGGATAGAATCAACCCCTCCCCCCACCACAACATATTCAGCAAGTTTATATCATTTCCCTGCAATCGCTTGTATCGAATGTTCACTGGATGGCGATACCGTATTGTCAGTTTGATTGGAGTAATGCTGACGACTGGTATCGCTATTACTGTCGCTAACCATCCGGTGTCTCAACATCTGTTCACCACCTACGTTCCGCTCTTCAATCGCCTCGAGGTAACTCTTCTGACCGGGGAATCGCTGCAATTAGCGTTGTTTCTAAGCATCGGTATCGTTGCTGGCTGTTTATTCCCGCTCTACAAACCCCGTCCCCGTCGAATCCTCGAGACGGTGTTCATCGCACAAAAGCGAGTCGGGGTAGCGGGGCTCGCATTAGCAACACTTGGATTTTTCCAGTGGAGCCATCGATTGCCGCGGGCGACGCTCGTCATGATCGTTGGGATACTGATGCTCTTGATCCCCGCGTGGTTCGTCTGGATCCGCCGTCGACCGACCGGGTCGGACGGACGCACGCTGATCGTCGGCGACGATCTAGTCCAGATCGAACGGATCGCGCCTGAGATCAATGGGTCCGTGCTGGGCTATCTGTGTCCAACTGCCACTAGATGGAACGCTGCCACTGATGGTGGCGTTACCGTACAAAAAGACGATCTCACGGAAATCGAAAGTGAGATTGATACGCTTGAGGAATTAGACTCACTCACTCGACTTGGAGGGCTTTCTCGAATCGAAGATACGCTAGTGGAGTACGACATCGACACCGTTGTACTCGCATTTCATCACCCTGATCGTGCGGAGTTTTTCGGTACACTCGATGCCTGCTACGAGCATGGTGTCAACGCAAAAGTTCATCGTGAGTATACGGATAAGGTACTTGTTTCCGAGAACGCAGTTGGAACGCTCGTCAATATAGAGGTGGAGCCCTGGGACCCATTCGATTATATTATGAAACGAGTGTTTGATATCATCGTTTCAGGAACAGCCCTGTTCGTTCTCTCACCGCTTATCCTCCTTATCGTCCTCGCGATTAAACATGAGGGTGAAGGACCGGTCTTCTTCAGTCAGAAGCGGACATATCTGTACGGCGAAACGTTCCAGATTAAGAAATTCAGAACGTTAAAACCGAAACGAGGGGGTGAGGTCGGTACGGTCATCGAAAACGATCGCCGAACGACACTCGGAACGTTCCTTCGAACGACCCATCTCGACGAAATTCCGCAGCTATGGTCGATTTTGACGGGAAATATGAGTATCGTCGGTCCACGACCGGCACAGACGGAACTGGAGCCCGAGTTCGAAAACGAGGCGATCGAGTGGCGACAGCGATGGTTCGTCAAGCCTGGTCTCACTGGCCTCGCCCAAGTCAACGACGCAACGAGTCAAGAGCCCGCCGAGAAAATCCAGTATGATCTCCAGTACATCCGCAATCAGTCGCTGCTGTTTGACCTGAAGATTTTGATCCGTCAACTCTGGAAGGTCGTTGAAGACGTCACCGAACTCGTCGAACGTGAGTGAGTGGTTTCTAACGACTCGCCGTCACCGAGTCGGAGCACTGGCATCGATGTTTCATCTGGCAGTGTATTCTGTGCATCGAAAACGAAGGGTGCGTTCTTGAGGGCATCGTATTCGAAGGCGTCGTGATCGACCAACAGGAGCGTGGCGTCAGCGTCGGCGATCAGGTCTCGATCGATATGGCTACTCGGTTCGACCGTTTCGCCGGCGATTATCGTGGTATCGACGTACGGATCGATAGCTGTAATAGTCGCGTTCTTCGCACGGAGGTTCTCACAGATCGCCATCGCAGGTGAATTACGAATATCAGCAACGTTCGGCTTGTATGTGAGCCCGAGGACCGTAACCGAAGCGTCTTGAATCGAGTCCCCACGTGCTTTGAGTCCGGTCTCTACTTGATCAACGATGTGGGCGGGCATCGTCTCGTTGATACCATTTGCCTGCTCGACTAATCGAAGCGGTTCGTCGTGTTGGCGTCCCAACCAGGTCAAAAACTGTGGATCGACCGGAATACAGTGGCCGCCGACGCCGGGGCCGGGATAGAACTCCTGAAAGCCGAACGGCTTCGTCCCCGCAGCTTCAATCACTTCCCAGATGTCGACGTTGATTGTTTCGGCGTGGCGAGCGAGCTCGTTAACGAGAGCGATATTCACCATACGATAGGTGTTCTCGAGCGTCTTGGCCATCTCTGCAGCTTTCGTCGACGATACCGGAGCCGTACCGACGGTGACAGCGTTGAACAGTTCCTGTGCAGCGGCCCGCTCCTCGTCGCTGTCTGCACCGACGATCAGCGGAATATCCTCGAACTCGTACCGACCACCGGGGTTGATCCGTTCCGGAACAACGGCTACGAGGGTATCTTCGCCCGGATGCCGACCACCTACACGGAGTGCCGGCCGAACGATTTCGTCGACCGCTCCTGGGAAGACTGTACTGCTACAGATGTACAAAATTTCGCGATCGGGTGCATGCTCACCAACGGTCCGACTCGCCTGCCTGACGGCTTCCATATCGGGCTCACCCCCTTGAACACCCGTCGGGACAGCGACGACGAACGCATCTGCTTCGGAGAGCACGTCTGGATCACTTGCGGGAAGAAAACCGTCGTCGAGCGCCCGTTCGAGTCGCTCGTCGTCGATATCATCGATGTACGAGTTTCCACGCTGCAGGGACCGAATTCGGTCTTCGTCGATATCGAATCCGATGACCTGAAACCCGGCATTCGTGAAGTGACAGGACAGGGGTAGACCGACGTATCCGATACCGACCACCGCGACGGTCGCTGACCGTTCTTCGATCCGCTCTCGAATGCCGGTCATTGAATCTCCCCTTCCGCCCAGAGTTTGGACCGTCGTTCCTCGATCACGTCCTCGAGAATGCGATCCAGTTCCGTTTCCGGATGCCGTCCCAACGTTTCCTCGAGTTTCGTGACATCCGGTTCACGCTGCTGCGGTTCTTCGAAGTTCTCGTCGAAGGCAACTTCGTACGGGATGTGTTTGATTTCGGAGTCGGAGCCCGTGAGTTCGATGATTCGTTCCGCGAGATCGTTGATGCTCGTCGGATGCGGCGAGCCGATGTTGAACACCGAGCCGTAGGCCTCGAGTGAGTGTAGTAGTTGGTACGTCACTCGAACGGCATCTCGGACGTGTGTGAAACTCCGCGTCTGTGTTCCGTCTCCGTAGACGGTCAGTGGTTCACCTGTAAGCGCTTGCTCGACGAACGTCGGGATGACCATCCCGTACTGGCCCGTCTGACGTGGGCCGACGATGTTGAAGTACCGTCCGACGACAACGGGGAGCTCGCGTTTCCGGTTGTACGCGAGCGCCAACGCCTCGTCGACTGCCTTTGCGGAGGCGTAACTCCAGCGGAGGCTCTCAGTCGGACCGAGCACTCGGTCGTCCGACTCCGCGAACGGAACCGCTTCGGACTTCCCGTACACCTCGGACGACGACGCGATAAACACCTGCGTTTCGTCTTCGGCTGCGGTCTCGAGTACCAGTTCGGTTCCGCGTAGGTTCGTCCGCAGGGAGTCAAGCGGTGAATCGATGATCTTCTGGACGCCGACGGCGGCCGCGAGGTGGTACACGGTATCCGCGCGGCCGACCTGTTTCGAGACCACTCGGTCGTCACAGACATCGCCATCGACGACCTCGAGTCGATCCGAGTCCGGCAAGTTGGTTTTCGTTCCCGTCGAGAAGTTATCGAGAACCACGATGTCGTGATTCGTTCTCTCGAGCACGAAATCAACCAGATGAGAGCCGATAAAACCGCATCCTCCAGTTACGAGTATGCGCATTAACTATTCTTCTCTCTATGAATACACCCGCTTAACCGTTCCGGCCTATGCGCGACCGCTTTATAACCTTCCGCAAAGAAATTAATTATAAATGTTTGGACTAGGTTATAATAGATCAGCATACTCATACGTGTTCGATTTAGACTCCCTAACGAATGCGTATTCTTCGCGTCGCACAGAAACTCTATCCCGATACGAAGGGCGGTGGACAGTATCACGTCCACGCGATGAGTCGCGATCAGGCGGCGATGGGTCACGACGTGACCGTCCTAACGGTGCGGTCGGATCCCGACCTCCCCCACGTCGAAACCCGGGACGGGTATACGGTGGTCCGGTACGATCCGGCGGCGACGTTGCTGGGGAACGACATCAGCCCCGGCGTCGCCAACTATCTGGCGACGGCCGACGCGTTCGATGTCGTCCACGCTCACTCGCACCTGTACTTCTCAACGAATCTGGCGGCACTGAAACGCCGTTTCGGAGATCTCCCGCTGGCGATTACGAACCACGGCCTCTACTCGCAAAGCGCCCCCGAGAACGTCTTCCGGCTGTACCTGCGAACGCTCGGTCGGTGGACGTTCGATCAGGCCGACGTGGTGTTCTGTTATACTGACACGGATCGGGAGCGAGTACGGGAGTTCGGCGTCTCGAGTCGGATCGACGTCGTCTCGAACGGGATCGATACGGAGCGGTTCACCCCCGAGGGGGAGCCGAGCGCATCGATCGACGAGACGAGTCCGGTCGTCCTCTTCGTCGGTCGATTAGTGGACGGCAAACGCCCATCAGTGGCGCTCGAGGCGTTGCCGCGGATCCAGCGGGAATACCCCGACGCTCACCTCTATCTGTGCGGTGACGGGCCGTTGCGGGACGACCTCGAGGCACTCGCTCGAGAGTTGGATATCGACGACTCGGTCCACTTTCTGGGCCACGTACCCTACGACGAGATGCCCAAGATCTACCGCAGCGGGGACGCGCTCGTGCTTCCGAGCCGAGCGGAGGGCGTCCCGCGGACGGTCCTCGAGGCCGTCAGTTCGGGACTGCCGGTCGTCTGCTCGCAGCTCGACCAACTCGAGGACCTGGTCGCCGGTCGGGGTTCGCTGGTCGATATCGACGCCGGCGAGTCGATCGCGGCGCAGGTCACCGAGTGGCTCGGAACGGACGAGCGGGTCCCGGGTCTCGACGACGACTACGCGTGGCGGACGACCGTCGAACGGACGACCGAGCACCTCCGCTCGATCGCCTACTGAAGGTAACCCAGGTCCTCGAGTCGTTCTATTGTATCACTATTCATGAACCCATACGTGTCAATTGGGTATTCAAAGCTGCCAAATGCTTCTCAAAGACCGTCTCGAGATTGATTCGGATGTCGTCGATTTTAAATGCGAGAGTCACTACGCCACGGTATGGGTCTTCAGAGTAACTCGGTATTGCAACATATATATGCAGCATCTCCGGCTTTTCTCCAATCTGGCGCAATTTCTGTGCTTGGAGCGCGAATCCGATACCAGCGGTACAACTCTTCATTCCAAAAGTTATCAGAGAGCTATGCTAGACAGCAGTGGGAAGACAAATCGTTCTGGATTGAACATCAACACAAGAAACTTTCTCACATAGTCTCACTCGCTAGAGAGACAACGGAGCACTATCAAACTCTACCGAACGAGTTCGAGTTAGATACGAGTCGGCCACCAGAAGATCAAATGGATGGGTTACCGTTTCTGTCGGGCGAAACGATTAAATCTCAACCGAAAAGTCTCGTATCGAATATAGTCGATCTCTCTGACTGTATTAGTCATAGCACGAGCGGGACCACGGGGACGCCGAAGACGACGTACCATACGCTCGAGTCACAGCGGAAGTACTGGGCAGCGATGAACCGATTTTACCGACGCGGCGGGGTTCGTTATGGAGACCGACGATTGTCGTTTACAGGTAACAAAATCGTCCCGACAGGGGAGACGACCGGTCCATACGGCCGCTATGACCGAGCGAACAACCGTTATCTCATGTCTAGCTACCATCTCGGAGAAAACACTGTCGACGACTATCTCGACGAGATCGAACAGTTCCAACCGGACTATATCGACGGCTATCCTTCCTCAATTAGTTATTGTGCACAGCGGGCTCTCGAGACGAATCGAGACATTCGCATCCCTGCTGCGTTCCCGACAGCTGAAACACTTCGAGAGGAGGATCGAGAGTTGATCGAAGAGGGATTCTCGACGCAGGTGTACAACCAGTATGGGTCGACCGAGAGTGCTGCCCTCATTACGGAGTGTCCGAACGGAAACTGGCACGTCAATCCGGAGATTGGAATCGTAGAAGTTCTCGATGAGGACGGGGAACCGGTTACGGAGGGGGAAATTGGCGAACTGGTATTGACGGGACTGAACAACAAAGCGATGCCGTTGATCCGGTACCGTATCGGTGATATGGCACGAGGTCCGCCGCGGTATGAAGCGTGTGACTGCGGTTGGAATACGCCCGTTATCGAGGAAATTATCGGGCGAGAAGACGAAGTGGTGATCACAGCAGATGGCCGACGGATCCCGATGTTGAGTTATAATGTTTTCAAATACGCCGAAGGCATTGAAGAGTCTCAGATCGTCCAGGAATCCGTTGACGAATTCGTATTACGGATCGTTCCAGGCGATGGGTATACTGACGATCAGGCTGATCTCGTTACGGAAAAACTGAAAGACCGTGTTGGCGAAGATATTTCCGTCGAAGTGAAATTACTTGATGAAATCCCGAAGACGTCTTCCGGAAAGTTCAGGGCAGTAATTAGTAAGGTGTGAGTGCTACACTAGAATTATTGTAAATACCCTAGGTCTTCGAGTCGGGATTTCGTATCTTCGTCCATCGATACACTATCTGTGTCTTCAGTTTGTTCGAATGAGTTGAGCCATTCGTCAAGCGTCGCATCAAACTGACCGACAATATCCTCTTTGGATGCTGTAAGGTCGTTTCGTTCCTGGGGATCACGCTGGATATCATAAAGTTCTTGCGAGCCATCAGATCCACGAATGTATTTATACTGGTCTGTACGGATTGACCGGAGCGATCGATCGTAGTCGTAGACATGTTCGGATAGATCTCCAATTTTTGTTTCCAGAGCATCCATCGACGGTTGTGGTGCCATGTATTCAGCGACAGCGTACTTGCGGGTTTCATCAGCATCGGGATAAAAGGAGATTCCTTGGAACTGTTCGCGTGCATCAGAGGCGTCGATGTCAAGGATGTCCAGAATTGTCGGAGGAATATCAATGAGTTGAACGATATCGTCTATTTCGCAGTCTTCGAAGGAACTGTCACGGACGTAAAGCGGGACGTGTAGCAGGGTATCGTAAAGTGCATACTGATGATCCATCAGGTTGTGGTCGCCGATGTTCTCACCGTGATCGCTCGTGAGGATGAACAGCGTCTCTTCCCACTCGTTCACTGCTTTCAGAAGGTCAATGACCTCCTCAATCTTCTCTTCAAGATAAGCTATTTCTGCTCGGTAGAGCGCACGGAGGACTTCGAAGTCCTCGCGGGACAGTTCAACTCTGCCAGCAATATAGCCCCAGGCGTCTTGAGATACTTCCATCGCCTCCTCGTAGGTAACGCCTTCAGGCAGGTGTTCTTCAGCGTGTGCTTTTGGGGGGCGGTACTCAAGGTGAGGTTCGAGATAATTGACAAACAGGAAAAACGGGCGGGAGTCATCTCTACTGGTGAGCCAATTCTTTATCCACTTGTTAGTGCGGGTAGCCCCATCGTCGTTCGCTCGCCGAAAGAACTGACCATAAATTGCGTTTGTAACATTAGTTACGGGATTGCCTTTGAAGACGGTTTTTGTCGCTTCCCATAACATGTTGAATCCATCGTAAGTCTGTGAGATCTTACCGAGATCGGTGTCCGACTGGACGTACTGCCATGTCTTGTAGAAGGTCTCGAACCCCTGATTGAAGCCGAACTCCTCACTGACCCAGGTGTTATTCGATACGGCGACGGTCTCATAGCCCTCATTTGCGAGGACTTCTGCTAATGTTGTGTGGGTATCATTGAGCTGTTTATGGCCAGCATGGGCCCCATGTTTCGAGGGGGTGGTTCCAGTGAACAGAGAAGCGTGAGAGGGGAGAGTCCAAGGTGCAGACGTAAAAGCATTGTTGATGTTCACTATCTTATCATGATTCTCATCAAGTGACGCGAATGACCCTGAACCAAGAGAGACAGAATCGACACTAGAAGCTCGCATCGTGTCCATAACGATGACAGCAACGTTTCGGTTCATGAGTGCTGAATACTACTCATCCGGATGCAGATGTATTGTGCGATTCCGATACCCCCAAGCAAGAAGATTGCCCAGAGAACCATCTGTCGATGCCGTACTGCCGTTCCAACGTTAACGGTTCCAAGGCCATATAACAATGTCCCGACAACAATACCTAAGATTAAAGCTACCGTCCCTGCCAGCGTTTTCTTGGCGAGAATTCGAGCGCCAGAGATCGCTGCTACCGCATAGATGAGATTCGTTATACTCTCACCCAGTATTACGAAATCCATACTATGGGATATCATCCAAGGGAACGGGGTAAACAAGAAGTACATCGCACCGACCCAGCTAAACGCAATCGCTGGAGGAAGTGTATCTGGAAGAACCGATCCTAAATACCCGGTTCGGCCACGGGAACGTGCTTGACGGAGATAGATAAAGTATTCGAGCATTTGACGTCCGTAAATGACTATGACGGCCAGTGCCGTTGCCGTACCGATTCCAACCGCTGTCGCTGTGAGTTTCTTGTACCGTTGCCACGGCTTCAATACGAGGAACGCAGCGATAACGAGAACCAACAGATAGACCGGCAAGTTATCATCTCGTAGAATAGTCGCAATAGATATGAAGAACGCTGCTAGCGTGTATGTCGAGATCGTATTCAATTTCGGACTTGGAGTTAGAAGCAGTCTCGCAGCACTCGTCAATCCAAATAGAATCATAGCTTCTCGAAGGATCGCTGCGTGAAGGAATAAAAAACTCGGGTAGAAGAGCATCGGAAGAACTGCTAGTACGCCTGCATATCTAGAATGATAGTGACGTACTATTATGTAGACATTATAGACCGCAATTGCGCCAAGAATTGCTATTCCAACTCGAGCATAGATCCGACTCGGGCCCGGTATGATCCAGAACGGAGAGAGCATAGCACCCCACACGTGGTAGATATCGTCGAAGTTTAACGGTGGAATTGATCCACTGAGAACTGTAGTCGCGATCCACTCAGCGTGAATTGCGAAATGGTTTGCATCAGCCTGTGAATAGACATTCAGCGATGTTATCGTCGTAATCAAGACAGATATCAAACGAATGAAGAGCGCCACGAAGAAGACAACAATTGTATCGTGTTTCGACCAATATTTCATAACTATGATTCTAACCTTTGATCCGTGGATTCCCTATACGGTGTGCGTGAGATAGTATTCGATGTTATGGATTTCATGATTCAATGGCCAATCGGTACAGTTGCAAATGATACTCAACGATATCTTCAATGCTAAATAGCTCTGACACTCGATTGAACCCCGCAGCAGCCATCTTTTCGCGAGTATCCTTCTCAGCGAGTTGTTTCATCGCATCGGCGAGATTTTCGGGCGACTCTGGTGGAACAAGATAACCTGTTTTCTCATCAACGACCATTTCCTTGACACCTGGTATCTCAGTCGTTACGAGCGGGAGTTCTGCTGCCATTGCTTCAAGATGTGTTATAGGAAGACCTTCGAATATCGAAGAAGAGACGAAGACATCTGCGAACCCATAATACTCGTAGACTGACGGAACGCGTCCCGTCACGGTTACCGAATCTTCGAGTCCATGTTCAGATACTCGCTCCCGAATTGCATTCTCTTCCTCTCCCCATCCGACAACGAACAGATGTGCATTCGGTTCTGACTCTGTAAGGATATTCATCGCATCTATAAGATCTGTTTGGGCCTTCGCCGGAACGTATCGGGCGATATTGAGATATACGACTGTATCTGGATCAATATCAGCGGAAATTGCCTTCGGGTCAGCTTCCTTTACAGCTTTATTGTACTCTTCGACGTTGAGGCCATTGTAAATAGTACACCAGCCGTCGTCGAGTGATCCGTCGAATCGATGCGAATTGTTCCGGAATGCTCGTTCAACACCTTCAGAAACAGCAACGGTCGCGTCGTCTATTCCCCGCGTCGCCCGTTCGAGCGTTCGCGTAACCGGATGATAGTTCTCAGGAACGTTGTGCTGTGTACTGACAACGGCGTCAACGTCGCCGATACGACTGGCGAGTCGCCCTAACGTCTGAGCATACGGGAGGTGTGTATGAAGAACATCGAATTTTCGGTTTCGGAAGAAGTTTGCCATCCGATAGAGAGCGCGGGGGTCGAATTTAAATGTTGCACCGAAATCAACGACTTCTGCACCGGCATTTTCGAGATTACTCACGAGACTGTCGTCGCCTTCAATGTAACAAACGGTATATGTGACATCATCGTCTGTGTTTTTGATAATATCGAGAATAAGTGTCGGTGCTCCGCCGGGAGCAAGCTGATTAATGAGGTAGCAGACGTGCATTATAGTCTTGTCCAAGGATCAAGTGCAAAACCATATAAAACACGAGGAATCCATTCTGGGTATGTACTCGCTATCGCAACTTCGACGAGGGCTTTCGAACCCGAACCTATTTTTCCGTGAACTTAATCGCTTATATCATCGGCGATTGAACACGCGCTCCTATAATACATCTGGTGTCGATATATTCAAAGAAGATTGGGATAATCTGCTTATTTTGGACGCGTGCCGATATGATATGTTTGAGGAGCATGCGGATTTACCAGGTCAGTTCGAGTCACGCCAGTCCAGAAGTTCAAGCACACGAGAATTTCTCAAGGCCAATTTTCAGGGACGTGATCTTCTAGATACTGTCTATGTTACAGCGAATCCACAATTATATAGGCACCGCGATTGGCTTGATGTCCAGTTCCACGAAGTCCGTCACATCTGGCAACAGGAAGGTTGGGACGACAAATATCAAACTGTCATGCCCGAAACAACTACTGAGCATGCAATAGAAGCCGCTGCTGAACACCCTGATAAGCGACTCATCGTACACTATATTCAACCACACTATCCCTTTCTCATTGACGAAGAAGTCGGATTTGATAACAGCCAACTGTTTCTCAAGCCCGATGAAGCAGCTAGTTGGGATGAAGTAATGAAAGGAATACTTGAAGTCGATAGATCTTCGCTTTGGGAAGCCTACATAACGACTCTAAAACGAGCGCTCCCATCAGTTAAAGATCTCATCAACAATATAGAAGGAAAGTCGGTTATCACTTCTGACCATGGGAATATGGTGGGAGAACGGGCATCACCATTCCCTATCCGTGAGTGGGGTCATCCTCGCGGAATCTACACAAAAGAGTTAGTGAAGGTTCCCTGGCTCGTAGTTGATGGAGAACGCCGGGAGATTCTCGTAGAGGAACAAGTGGAAACTGAGAGTAAAATCGCTGATGATATTGTCGAAGAGCGATTAAAGGACCTAGGATACAAATGAGTGGCATAGTTTTCGTGACGGTTGCTGATCTCTCAAAAACCACCGGAAGTGGGGTAGCTACACGCGAAATTATTAGAGGTATTAGTGCGGTCTCAGATGAGTCACTTGTTGTTCTCTGTCCTGAGCCTAAAGAAGAGGTTCCGGAGCGACTCAAAGAATCTGTCGACAAATTTGTGCTTTTACCAGCAAGGACGAATCCAGGATCACCATACTGGCATCTTAAAGTAGAATTTAGTATCCTTCGAAAACTCTGGCAACTCCTTCGAGAAGAGGATCCATCCCTTCTGGTGACTCGGTTGTCTCCTTCCACAATTTTCCCAGCACCTTTATGCAGGATATTTGATATTTCTCATGTTCTGCTAATCAGAGGTTGGGTTCGGCGATTCGATGAGCGCGGAGAGACAAAGTTTGGTCGATTAATCGAGCAGATAGTTAAAATGAATGTAAGGAACTCTAGTCATGTATACGTTGCGTTCGACGAACTCAAAGAGTGGGTTGACTCATACCGTGATGAATCACAATCGTCAGTCAAAGTACTGCCAAACGCAGTTGATCCCAATCTATTTTCTCCGAAACCTCTTGAGGAGAGTCGCTCCGAAGTCAGGATCAATACAGACAAGTTCGTTATCGGATTTGTCGGGTCGTTAGCCCCACGGCACGAACTCTCTACGTTGTTTAAGGCGGCTGCACGTATCGATAACGTGTATCTCTTAATCGTCGGCGATGGTACACTCCGAGACAACTTAGAACAGTTTGCAACGGACCTTGGAATAACTAATCGTGTGACGTTTACGGGTAGAGTTGATCATGAAAACGTACCAAAGTATATTGCTGCCTTTGATGCCGGCTATGGTGTTGTTAGTCCGGGTAAAGCATCTAATCCGATCAAGTGCTACGAATATCTCTCTTGTGAGCGGCCAGTGATCACAAGCCAGAAAGAGGAATTTGAGTTTGTAAGGGAGATTGATGCAGGTGTTGTTGTTGATTCAGTGTCTGTTGACGAAGTACAAGTGGCTATTGAACGCCTCCAGACACAATCGAGAGACGAACGGCGTGATGCTGGGCGTGTTGGACGATCTTACGTGTGTAAGAACTTCACTTGGAAAGGAATGGCCAAAGGCATTCTTGAGTCCGTCGTAGATAAAAAGTAGACTAAGTTCAAGTATATCGATTGAAAACTACCTATATTGTATGGATCCCACGCTTTTCGTCTCCAAACTAAGAATTATCTTCAGGAACTGTGCTTCAGAAAACATATTTGACATATGGCAAACAGTGGACCCGTAGTATCTTGTTCTGTTTAACAATCAGATAAATGGGACCATCTCCTCTGGCCAGCATGCCAAACCTTACAACGATTAACTTGCATACTTCCCTTAAACCATGGCGAATATGCTATCTATTGTGAATCCAGAAGCACTATTACGGAAAGTAAAAGGCATAATATATAGCGGTCGTACCCGGCATATAATTGATCGAATTGGTCTTGATAAACTCCTCTTTAATCCATACTGGAGATTGGTCCATAAATTTTCAGGAGATGTGCAATCTTATACGATAAATGGGAATAGAATCGAATTCAAAACGGAAACCCTCACCGAATTCATACGTTTCCAGAATCTTGCTGGCGAACGGGCTATCTTAGAGGATTTCCTTAAATCACTTAAGCCAAATGACGTTGTTTACGATATTGGTGCAAATGTTGGCACCTACACTTGTTTTGTATCTTCAAAGGTGGGTGAGAAACAAACAGTTGCTTTTGAGCCGGAGCCGCAGAACGTAAAACGATTGCATGAAAACCTTAAGGTAAACAATCTTAACGCTGAGATCATTGAGGTTGCGCTTTCAAATGCCAGTGGGACCGTTGATTTTGCACTTTCAGGTGATGAAACTGGCGAGGGTGAACATGCGATGGCTACAGGACAGGATACAGAAACGATTGAAGTCGCGATGGAAAGTGGTGATTCAGTTATTGAACAACGTGAATTACCTACTCCAACGGTTCTAAAAATCGATGTTGAGGGTGCAGAAATGTCGGTCTTACATGGCTTGCAGGAAGCAATTCAAGAACACGTTCGGCTAATCTATCTCGAAGTACATCCAGAGAAGCTACCGCAATTCGGAGATACAGTATCTGAAGTGGAAGCATTTCTTGAAAATTCAGGATTTGACATAGAACAGCTCTCGGAGCGCGGTAATGAAATCTTTATTCGAGCAATCAAATAATCACCTGAGATGAGAAGAAATATTCTTCAGGGATTTCTCTCCATTCTCGGAGCACAGGTCACTATATTACTCATTAGTTTCCTAACAACACCATTCCTTGTCAGATTTCTTGGAAGTTCACAATATGGAGATTATGCGTTTCTTCTTTCTATTTTAAGTCTTACAATGATTGTCGCTAATGCAGGTATTTTCGATGGGACGCGAAAATATATCGCAGAGGACAGAGAACAACCAAACTGGATTGAACATGTCTTTGGATTCTATATACGTATGGGTTTTGGGTTAGCTTTAGCTATATCGTTCATATACATGGCCCTCTCGTGGGGTGGATTTTCAAAGCAACTGTTTGGCGAAGATTTCACTGTGTATTTTTATCTTCTTGGAGTATTAATTATCAGTCGTCAAGCGTACTCTGTTGTTCGTGGAGGTTTGATGGGTCTAGGACTTGAAGATCGAAGTGAACCACTGAGCGTCTTCAAAAAGGTCTTTTTTGGCCTTGTTAGTCTTTCACTCGCCTATCTTGGTTATGGGGTTGCCGGAGTGCTTATCGGACATATCGTTGCGAGTTTTACTATCGCAACCATAGCATTTGCTCTACTCCATCAAAAAATGGACAGTAGAGTTGTTTTCAGTCGGATTCCGTCTAGCATTCCGAAGCGAGAATTGCTCTCGTTTAATACTCTTAGTGTAGTTTTGATCCTTTTGACTGCATCACTTTATCATGTCGATATTCTTTTATTGAGATCAATTGTTGGGAGTGAGGAAACTGGATACTACCGTGCTGCGCTCGTTATTGCTGAATTTTTGTGGTTTGTTCCAACTTCACTACAGATGGTTCTCTTACACTCCACTTCGGAATTGTGGGCAGATAACAAAACGGATCAAATCACGAATATCGTGTCTAGGATAACACGATATAATCTTTCGCTCGTTATTTTACTTGCACTTGGGCTTGCAGCCCTTGCTAGTGACATTATACCACTGTATTTTGGCTCTGAATTTGAGCCTGCTGTTCTCCCCTTATTATTGCTACTGCCTGGTGTGCTTGGCTTCGCCCTTGCTCGTCCGATATTTGCTGTAGGACAAGGAAAGGGAGATATCCGAATATTAATCGTAGCAACTGGTGGCTCTGCATTGCTCAACTTTTGTCTGAACATTTTGCTCATTCCACGCTATGGCACTGCAGGTGCTGCGATTGCAACAAGTATCAGTTACGGTTCAATGGCAGTGTTCCATATATTCGCAGCACAGAAAATAGGTTTCAATCCAATATCAAACTTAAAAATAAAAAACATCACAAGTACTGTTGTACTATCTGGGGGGATTATTTTTGGCATTTCCTCAATTATAAATTCGTCCTTTCTTTCCCTTATTGTCGTACCACCTATCGGCTTTGCTGTCTACGTAGCTTTGTTAATAAAATTAATGGTAGTATCTCCACAGGAAGTGGATGAATTCACTCAACACCTCCCACATTCGGTGAGGCGTTATGTTAGGCATTTTATTAATATTGTGGGGTGATGTGTATTTCCAAGACATAATCTAAATATCCTTCTCTGATTCACTCAAGGTCCTCAATATCGAGTACGCCCTCGAGATAGTCCTTCCCTTTCTGACTAACCTGATAGTAGTCCGCTTCATCGACTCTTTTGAGGAGGCCGTTGACCTTGAGTTCGCGGAGTCGCTGGCGAACCGTCGAATAACCGATCTCGTGGCCATGTCGGTTCAGATTCCGATAGAGTGGCTTCGCGGGGTAATAAAAACCCTGAGCGACGGAGACGCAACCGACTACCGACCGATCCTCGAGGCGATCGACACCCACACGGCCAATCTGCGCGAGTCGATCGCGGCCGACGACCGGCTCGAGTCGGCGACCAAATGGGCGCGGTGAAACGCCACTGTCGCGAACTCCAGGTCGAACTCGCCGCGCTCCGGCGACTGCTTGAGACCGACGGGTGTCGCGACTCGACAAGCGGCCCGCGGGCGGGAAGAATCACGACCGTTAGGAGTCTTCTCGAGGCGGCGCTGGAGGCGTTCCGTCATCGCGACGACAGTGACGACGGAGCCGACCGAGAGGAGGGAGGTGAACGTCGTGACTGACTCGACCCTCGAGTCGCGGACGGACGATCTCGGCGCTCAGGTTGACACTCCTGAAGGCGACTCGAGCGGATCGCCAAGGACGACGGCCGGATCTATTACCGACTGCCGGATCGCGAGGGTCCCGACGCAACTCCTCAAGGTCGACATCGTGCGACGAGAGCGTCCGCTGGACGTCGCGGATCCGTACCATCGCCGATTCTTTCTGTCGGAATTCGAGTCCGCCATTATCGTCGAATACGAACTCTACCTCTGTTCCTTCCTCGAGTTTGAGTCTGTCGCGGATCCGTTTCGGAATGGTGATCTGGCCTTTACTCGTGATCGTCGCGTCTTCGATCACGGACATCCCCTTCCATGATCTACGAAGATCTTATGTGTGTCACTTCCCCTACACAAGAACGGAATCGTCACTCATGATCAAAACGGAGCCCTCTCGAGCCGGCGATTCACTCGAGTGCGACAGTGCTCCCGTTCAGTACGTCGTCCTCAGTGACGGTCGCCGTTCGATTACCGACGCTGTACTCGCCGGCATACGGAACCGTCACTGCTGCCTGCCCATCGTCTCCAACGGCAACTGATCGCTCGTAGGTGAACGAGTCGCCCGACACGGAGACCGTCGTACTCGCGGTCACGTTCGATTCCAGCTCACCGGGCATCTCGAGCGTCGCCCCCGGAACCACGGCGAACGCCGCAGCCTCGTCGTCGACGGCCAGGGCCTGGTAGTGAGCCAACCCGTCAGTGCTTTCACCGCCCGCGCCGTGCTCCTCGAGCAACTGCATCTGCGCGCTCTCGGCCGGTGCTTCGCTGTCGACGTCGGTGATCACGACGTAGCCGACCCGGCCGTCGAACTGTTCGTACCGGCTATCTGGATCCGAACTAGCCCGGAACTCTCCGTAATTACCCCGTGCATACCCGTAATTCCGTGACTCGCCGTTCACGAAGTGGTTGTACATACGGTTGTCGCCCCATTCGCTCAACACGTAGTTTTCGGGGTAGGACCGGTTCGCCGTCTCGGCGTGGTCGTCGATCGCGCTGACCGCGTCGATCTTCGCCTCACCGTGTGTCACGTCCGCCGTCAGGCCGGGCACGTAGATCAGGCTCAGCCCGAACACGAGCAGCCCGATCCCGCACAGGTAGCCGATCCGCCGACCGTCCGGCAGCGTGATCGAGGTGTCGATCGATCGCCCGCCGTCCTCGGAACGCAAAGCGTTCCGATGCGGATCGCGCTCGCTTCGCTCGCTCTCACCGTCGGTTCGTTCACCACCGTCGGCAGCGACTGGCCCACGAGCTCGAGCCCCGGCGTCCGATCCGTCCGAGCCGCGGAACGGGACCGGCGTCCGTGCCAGATCGACGACGGCGAGCAACTGGACGACGCCGAGCCCCGTCAGTACGGCCAGCGGGATCGCCAGCTGCCCGGCGAAGCGGACCTGAATCCCCGCCAGTACGAGCAGATACCCCGTGTACGTCCCGACGAGCAACCAGCCGGGCTCGTACCGCCGAGAGACGAACCACGCGACCCAGCCCAACACCGCGAGCGCGAGGTAAAACCCCATCCCGAGCTGGTACATCGGCCCGAAGATCACGAAATACTCCGTCGCAAACAGCGACGCCGTCTCGGTCGCCCCCTCGCGAAAGAACAGATCGTCGACGCGCGTCATCGCTTCCGCCCACTCCTCGGGCTGTAGTCGCTTGAACGCGTAGAGACCACCGGCTCCGACGAGAGCCTCGAGCGCGAGCAACCCGCCGTAATGAAAATCGACGCGCCGCCACAGCTCGCCGACCGCGACGACGGCGATCGCACCACCGAGCACCAGCGCCGGCGTGGTCGCGACGAACTCCGCGTGCCAGCCCCAGCGGTGATGCAGCGCCAGCGAGAGCCAGCTCCCGAGCGCGAGCCCCGCGAGTAACGGCAGGTTCGCGAGGACGGGCGAAACGTTCGCTCGAGCGTCCATCGCGACCCGCAACGCGACGTAGCCCGCGAGCGGGAGCAGCAGTAACGGCGAGCCGCCCCAGGCGTGGATTCCAGCCGCGACCGAGCAGCCGAAGACGAGCGCGACGACCCACGTCAGCGGCGTTCGAAGCTGTGCCCGCACGCTCGCCTGCGGCTCGGCTCCGGCCTCGAGCCGCCGCTGAAGGTCGACGGCGAGCCACGTCAGCGTCAGCAGCGTGATGCCGAGCCAGAAGTACTGGTGGAGCTGGTGGTCGATGAACCCCAACCCCGTGTAGACCGCGTGGATCGGCGTCACGGCGAAGACGAGGACCGAGGAGATCCCGACGCGAACGTCTCGAGTCAGCAGAACAGTGATCTTGTAGATAACGAGCCCGAGCGCGACGGACGCGACGACGGGGAGCCAGGCCGCGACGGTGTCGGCTGCCCCCTGTCCACCGCCGAGTAACTCGGCGACGAACCAGTTCGTCGCGTGGGCGAACGGTCGCTTTATTGCGACGCTGTGAGGGGGATCCACCAGTATCCCGTACTCCGTCGGCCCCGAGGTCTCCGCCACGAGTCGCTCCATCCAGTACCGGAAGTAGTACGGGTCGTTCCCCGGCGACACCACGTACCCCTGCTGGAACACCGACCGATAGGCCGTCATCCGGGCCGCTGCGACAACCAGTAGGGCCCCCAGCAGCGCCGCCAGCGCCCGCGGATCGACGGCGTTCCGGAACTGCTCGAGGCCGAGGTCGACCGTGACCCCGTCGTCTCCCGCCGCCGACTCGAGTTCGTCACCCGTCAGGACCGCCCCGACGACGTCGGCGTCCGCAACCCGATACTCGTCGTCGACCGTTTCGACGATCCCGCGAGAGACGAGTTCGCCGAACGTGCCGGAGTCTAGATCCACATCGTCGAACGTCCACGTCTCGTGGTCGGCGTCGACCGCGAGGGCGGCCTCGAGTGCACCCTCGCCATCCTCATGATCCGCGAGAAACGACGCGGTCGCGTCCCCGAGGTGGTCCGCGTCGTCGTCAGTAGGCATCATCCGGCAGGTAAGTATGCGGGAGTATCATGCTTTCGTTACCGACGCCGCCTACCAGAGTTGCGCGCCCGGCGTCTCGCACGTGTCACAGATCACGGCCGCGTTTCCCTTGTAGCTCCCTCGCACGAGTCGGCCTCGGTCACAGAACGAGCAGCGTTCCCCTTCGAGGGCCTCCAGGACCGGGTAGGTGCCCGTCTCATCGTTCGTCAGTTGCATCTCGGTGGCACCAATTCAGGATTCGTATATAGTCTTTTTGTGCGGACTGAGTCCGCTGCCGAGCCGTTGCGACCGAGACGGCGAAACGGCTTTCAGTAATGAGAGAGCCCCCTCCGCTCGAGCGGATCGGCCACTGTCGACCGTCCGCTTGCGAAAGAGCCTGTTTGCCACGGTGCCGACGGTCGGAGACGGCAGCTATCCTGATACGGGGCAAGCTACCGACGCGTTTCGATACACGGTACTGTTCCGACGGGAGAAACGCTATCTCACACGACGACGGCGACGACGCCCCCGCCGACGATCGCCAGCCCGCCGAGACCGAAACAGACGAGCCAGAACGGGACGCGATCGACGATCCGCATGAGCGCGTCGATCGTCAGGTAGCCGACGACGGCGCTCACTCCGAGAGCCGCCAGCGCCGGGACCGGTTCGATGCCCGGCAGGCCGCCGGCACCCGCCATGGTGAGCGCGGCCGCCCCCAGGCTGGCGGGGATCGACAGCAGAAACGACAGGCGGAACGCGGCCGGTGGATCGTAACTCCGAAAGAGCAATGCGCTCGTCGTCACGCCCGACCGCGAGATCCCGGGGAGGATCGCGACGCCCTGCACGGCCCCGACGAGCACCGAGTCCGAGAGGGTCGGCGCGTCGCGGATACCCATCGAGACGGACTCCGACACCAGTTGGAGGACGCCGGTCAGTACCAGCAGGACGCCGATCGCGGCGATGAAGACGCCGCCGGTGAGCCGACCGGCGAGATCGACCGCGAAGACGTAGAGGGGAATCCCGACGAGGCCGGTCATCGCCGTCGCGACGACGATGTACGACGGGATCGCATTCGCCCCGTCGTAGGCGGCGTCGGGCCGCCAGCTGGGGACCGCCCTGACGGCCGCCGCGATTTCCGCGCGGTAGTACGTCGCGGCCGACAGCGTCGTCCCGACCTGCATGAACAGCGCTAACTGGACCGCAACTCCGGGATCAGTCCCCACGACCGTCAGAAACAGAGCGAGATTTCCCTGGCTCGAGACGGGTAACCACTCGACGATTCCTTGGACGATCCCGGCGAGGATCGCAACGAGCAACTCGATACGGCTCACTGGTCCCACTGCGCCATCGCTATCACTTAAGAAATCCCAATTCGTGTCGCCGTCCGCACCCACCGAATGACCCGACGCCAGTCATTCGACAGTCACGCTTTTCGCGAGGTTCCGCGGTTTGTCGATCGACCGCCCCAACTGGTTCGCGACCCAGTAGGCGACCAACTGTAGCTGGACGTTCGCAAGTACCGACGCGCTCAGTTCGTCAATGGCGGGAATCTCGAGGACGTGGTCGGCATAGCGAGTCACGTCGGATTCGCCGTCAGTGATCGCGACGACGGGCGCGTCGCGAGCTTCGACTTCTTTCACGTTGCCGATCGTCTTCCGGGCGGCCTCGTCGTCACCGGTGACGACGGCGAACACCGGCGTGTTCTCGGTCACGAGCGCGAGCGGGCCGTGTTTCAGCTCGCCGGCGGCGAACCCCTCGGCGTGCCGATACGTGATCTCTTTCATTTTGAGCGCGCCCTCGAGCGCGACCGGGTAGTGGTAGCCCCGACCGATGAAGAAGTAGCCGTCGGCGTCGACGAACGCCTCGGCGACGGCTCTGGCGTCGCTCGTCTCGAGGATCGTCTGAACCTGGCCGGGGATATCCCGGAGCGCCTTGAGGGCCGCACGATCCGAGCCGTCACCGAGCGCCGCCGCCAACAGGTCGAGCGCGAGCTGCTGGCTCGCGAAGGTCTTCGTTGCGGCGACGCCGATCTCGGGGCCGGCCCGGATGTAGAGTGCGTGATCACACTCGCGGGCGGCGGAACTCCCTACGGTATTGGTCACGGCCAGCGTTGTCGCCCCAGCGCGAGCGGCCTCCCGAAGCGCGCGTAACGTGTCGGCGGTCTCGCCGCTCTGGGTGACGCCGACGACCAGCGTGTCCGCGCCGACGGGCACGCGGTCGGTCGCGTACTCGCTGGCGAGAAACACCTGTGCAGGAATGCCGGTCCGCCGGAGCCGTTCCGCGCCGACCAGCGCCGCGTGGTACGACGTCCCGCAGGCGACGAACTGGACCGGCCCGTCGTGGGCGAGACCGTCGAGGTCCTCTAGTGTAACTGTCCCCTCGAGGTCGTCGATGCGGCCGCGGAGACACTGACGGAGGGCCGACGGCTGCTCGTGGATCTCCTTGAGCATGTAGTGGTCGTAGCCGCTCTTTTCGGCGTCCTCGGGATCCCACGCTACGGTTTCGGTCGGTCGATCGACGGGGTTCCCGTCGTCGTCAGTGATAACCGCCTTATTACCGGTCAGCCGTGCGAAGTCCCCGTTTTCGAGATAGCAGACGCGGTCGGTGTGCCGGACGAACGCGGGTACGTCGCTCGCGAGGTAGGTCCCGGTCTCGCCGACGCCGACGACGAGCGGGGAGTCCTGCCGGGCCGCGTACACTGTCTCGGATCCATCGAAGACGGCCGCGATTGCGTAACTGCCCTCGAGCTGATCGATCGACCGGCGGAACGCGTCTTCGGGAGCGGCCCCGCGGTCGAGATACCGGCCGATCAGGTGCGGGACGACTTCGGTGTCGGTCTCGCTGCGGAACGCGACACCGGCCTCCGTGAGATCGTCGCGCAGGCGCTGGTAGTTCTCGATGATGCCGTTGTGGACGACGGCGACCCGACCCGCCTCGTCGGTGTGGGGATGTGCGTTGACGTCCGACGGTTCGCCGTGCGTACTCCAGCGAGTATGGCCGATTCCCGTCAGTGCACCCGCGAGGTCGCCACGAGGAACCGTGTCCTCGAGCGCCTCGAGTTCGCCCTTTGCCTTGTGGACTGCCAGCGACGGTGACGGCACGGCGAGGCCGGCGGAGTCGTAGCCGCGGTACTCGAGGGTCGACAGGCCGTCGAGCACGATGTCGACGGCAGCGGCCCCATCCGGCGCACCGACGTAGCCAACGATCCCGCACATCTCACTGCACCTCCGCCCCACCGTCGATCACGCCTGCCACGCGCGTTCCAGCCGTGAGGTCCGCATTGGGACCGATGATCGTCCCCGGCGCGTAGGTGACGCCACCGTCGTCGTGAACCCGGTCGGCGATCACGGCACCCAGCGGTGCGTCCTCGTAGATAGTGCTTCCCACGCGAACGTCGCCGGGTCCACCGACGACGGTCGAACCGGCGCCGATCCGGACGCGCCGCCCGGTGACACAGTCGACGAGCGTCGCGTTCGCACCGACGCGGGCATCGGCGTCGACGACGCTGTTCTCGACGACGGCATTGGCTCCGATCGTCGCGTTTTCGCCGAGAGCGACGGTCGGCCCGACGACGGCACCGGGCCCGACGACACAGTCGGGCCCGATCACGACCGGCTCGAGGAGTGTCGCCGACTCGTGGACCTGCGCGTCGGGCGAGACTCGACTCTCGACGCCGTCGTTGCTCTCGAGGAGCGTCGCCGTCACGTCGAGGAGATCCCACGGATACGTGGCGTCGATCCAGATCCCGTCGGACGGGATACCGCGGACGGACTCGTCGGCGGCGATCGCATTCGCGAGTCCATCGACAAGCGAGTACTCGTTCAGGTGCGGTTCCGGGCCGCGGAGGTACTCGAACAGGGCCGGCTCGAACGCGTAGACCCCAGCATTGAGGTGATAGCTGCGATCGTCGCGGGGCCGTTCGACGACCTCCGCGATCTGGCCGTCGTCGTCGAGGATCACCCCGCCGTACTCCTCGACGGCCGCGTCTCGAATGAGTCCGAGCGTCGCGATCGCGTCGGTCCCGACGTGTGCTTCGCGAACGTCCGTGATGATCCGCTGGGCAACGAGCTGATCACCGTTGACGACGAGACGAGGTTCCGACACCTCGGATTCAGCGGCTAGCAGGGCGTGACCGCTGCCGAGTTGCTTGTCCTGAATCACGTAGTCGAGCGACGCGTCTCGGTACGTCGACCCGAAATGAGATTGCACGTGTGTCCTGCCGTACCCGACGACGACGGTGATCTCCGTGATCCCGGCGTCGACGAGCGCGTCGAAGACGTGCTCGAGGATCGGTTTGGTCGCCGCAGGGAGCATCGGCTTCGGCCGATGTGTCGTCAGCGGCCGCAGCCGTTTCCCCTCCCCTGCGGCGAGAACCACTGCAGAACGGATACTCATGTCGGTACTGACAGTAGTAGGATGATATTATTCTTGTGGCTGACGTTCTATCCTGCTATCTATTCTCACACGGATGAGACGCGCGATTAGTGAATCGGAACCGTCGTCACCCCAACCCCCTACAGCTACCGGAATACATGGCCCCCGGCCGTCACCGTCGTTCCGTCCGAGTGTGCCACCGAGGGTTTTTCCCGTGGGCCCCGTACGGACGGGATATGCGACTCCACAACAGGAACGTCCGCCAGGACGTCCGCGAACTCGGGGCGTTGCTCGGCGACGTCCTCGAGGGCCAGACCTCACGGCGCGCGTTCGAGACCGTCGAGTCCTGTCGTCGTACCGCGATCGAGTACCGGTCGGGCGACCTCGAGTCCCGGGAGCCGCTGATCGCGGAACTCGAGGGACTGTCGCCCCACCAGCAACGGATCGTCGCCCGGGCGTTTACCACCTACTTCGAGTTGATCAATCTCGCCGAGGAGCGCGAGCGGGTTCGGACCATTCGGACCGCGTCTCAGGAGGGGACCCTCGAAGATAGCCTCGAGACCGCGGCCGCCGAGTTGGGTGAGGCCGACGTCGAGACCGTCCGGCAGGTACTCGACGACGTCCTGATCGAGCCGACGTTTACCGCCCACCCGACCGAGGCCCGCCGGAAGACGGTCAAGTCGAAACTGCGGGAGATCTCGACGTCGCTCGAGACCATCGACGAGCGGCTGCTGACCGACAAGGAGGAGGGGCAGGTCTGGCGGGATATCGACGCGGAGGTCACGAGCCTCTGGCAGACCCCGCAGGTCCGTAATCGCCAGCCAGAACCCGAAGACGAGGCGCGCAACGTCCAGTGGTACCTCGAGAACACGCTGTTCGACGTGGTCGGCGAGGTCTACGACGAACTCGCCGACGCGATCGACGAAGAGGTTCCCGGCAGTCTCGAGATTCCGAAGCTCTTCGAGTTCCGGTCGTGGGCCGGCAGCGACCGCGACGGCAACCCCTACGTCACCCCCGGGGTAACCGCGAACACCCTCGAACGGCAGCGTTCGGTCGTCCTGGAGCAGTACCGCGATCAGCTCAAGCGTCTCTCCGGCGTGTTGAGTCAGGACGGCAGCCGGATCGACGCCGGGTCGGCGTTCCAGGCCTCGCTCGAGGAAGACCGCGAGCGGCTACCGGGTACCGCCCGGACGGCCGAGGAGCGTTACCCCGACGAGCCGTACCGACAGAAGCTCAAGCTGATGCGCGAGCGGCTCCGTCGGGTCGGCGACGTTCGCCCCGGCGGCTACGAGGCGGTCGAGGGCCTGCGCGACGACCTCGGGGTCATCGCCGAGAGCCTCCGCAACAACGGGGCCGAAAGCGTCGTCGACGCCCACGTCGATCCGATCCGGCGGCGGGTCGCGACCTTCGGCTTCTCGCTGGCGAGCCTGGACCTGCGGGACCACCAGCAGGAACACACCGACGCCATCGCCGAGGCCCTCGAGCGGGAGGGGATCGACTACCACGGCCTCTCGGAGGACGAACGCGTCGAGTTCCTGACCGACGCTGTGTTGCAGGACGAGCCCGTGATCGACCTCGAGCGGACGGAGAACCTCTCGGACGACGCCGCTCGCGTCCTCGAACTGTTCGATCGGCTCGCGGCGTGGCAGACCGAGTACGGCAGCCACGCGATCGACACCTACTGTATCTCGATGACCGAGGAGCCGAGCCACGTCCTCGAGGTACTCTTCCTCGCGGATCAGGCCGGCGTCGTCTCCCTGCCCGAACACTCGGGACTCGACATCGTCCCGCTGCTCGAGACCGAGTACGCCCTCTCGGGGGCTCGCCGGATCATGGGGACGCTGTTCGAGAACGAGGCCTACGCGCAGGCGCTGGCGGCCCGCGGGCAGACTCAGGAGATCATGCTGGGCTACTCCGACTCGAACAAGGAGAACGGCTTCCTCGCGGCCAACTGGTCGCTGTACAAGAACCAGCGCCGACTCGGCGAGATCTGCGACGATCACGACGTGACGATGCGGCTGTTCCACGGCCGCGGCGGCTCGATTTCGCGGGGCGGCGGCCCGATGAACGAGGCGCTGCTGGCCCTGCCGAACTCCACCGTGACGGGCCAGGTCAAGTTTACCGAGCAAGGCGAGGCCATCGCCGAGAAGTACGCCAACCCTCGCATCGCCGAGCGCAACATCGAACAGATGCTCAACGCGCAACTGCGGGCGCGCAAGCAGGCGCTGGACCAGCCCGAAGAGGAGGTCTCCGAGGAGTGGGTCGACGCGATGGAAACGATGGCCGACGCCGCCCGCCGGGAGTACCGGGACTTCCTCGAGAGCGACGGGTTCGTCCGCTACTTCGAGCAGGCGACGCCGATCACCGTCATCGAGGATCTTGATCTGGGCTCGCGGCCGGCCTCCCGCAGCGGCGAGCGCACGGTCGAGGACCTGCGGGCGATTCCGTGGGTGTTCTCGTGGACCCAGTCGCGGTGTATCCTCCCGGGTTGGTACGCGCTCGCGACGGGCGTGGACAGCTATCTCGAGGACGGCGGCTCGATGGAAACCCTGCAGGGGATGTACGAGGAGTGGCCGTTCTTCCGGACGACGCTGGACAACGCCGCGCTCTCGCTGTCCCGAACCGAGCTCGAGATCGCCGAGCGCTACGCCGAGATGGCCGACGACGACCTCCGGGAGCGGTTCTTCCCTCGGGTAACCGGCGAGTACGAGCGGGCGACCGACCTGATCACCGAAATCGGCCAGCGCGAGCAGTTACACACCCGCGACTGGCTCGGCGAGAACTTAGAGCGGCGAAACCCCTACGTCGACCCCCTGAACATGCTCCAGGTCTACCTGCTCGATCGAACCCACCGGACCGACATCGAGGAGCGAACGTTGCGACTGACCGTCAAGGGAATCGCCGCCGGGATGAAAAACACTGGGTAACACGCCGGGACTCGAGGCGTCGTCGCCTTCGGGCGATCGATGGCGAACCGTTCGCACGGGGCGGAAAAATCGAAACGGGTAAAAACGTCACTCGAGTAGAGAGGAGTGAGCCGAGATAGCCTAGCCCGGCCAAGGCGGCAGATTCGAAATCTGCTGTCCTCACGGACTCGGGAGTTCAAATCTCCCTCTCGGCGCTTTTGCAGCAACAAACCGATGAGCGCCGCGTGGCGGCGCGAATCAACGTCCGTTGCTGCGAACCGATTACGGACGATTTGAACGAGACGAGTCGCAGCCCGGGAAGTGAGCGGAGCGAACGACCCGGAACGTCTCGGCGGAGTTCGAATCTCCCTCTCGGCGCTTTTGCGGCAGCACAAGACGGTGAGCGTAGCTATTCCTCCGCCATCGAGAACGTCCCGCTCCGGGAGCCGGCCACCCGTCATTTGCAGGCTGGGTATCTTTGCGAGGACCGGTGATAGGAGTGGGAACACGAACCACAATGAACGGTACTCGAGCGACACCGAAACGGTGGCAACGATGAGTTTCGACGACGACACCTCGGACGACGAGGTGTTTCATCCCCTCGGCGAGTCGTGGCAGGACGACCTCGAGGAGATGCTCGACGACACCGAGTACGACACCGAACTCGGGATGGAGATGGGGAGAGACGCCATGCGGGTCACGAAGGGGGAACTCTCGGAGGCGGAGTTCCACGAGCGGTATCACGACGACGTAGTCGCGGAGTTCGGCGAGGACGACCGGCCGATCGCCAGCCCGGACGATGTAGACGACGAAGCGGAGGGTATCGGGTCGACGCTGTTGCAACTCGCCAACGGCGACGGCTCCCGTCGTGAGATGCTCAAAAAGACCGGGGCCGGGCTGGGATTCGCGAGCCTCGGCTGGGGTGCGGTCGATCAGCAGGAGCCGGAACCCGCCGTCGAGGAGACGGGGGAAGTTCAGGATACGGACGAGGGGACCCAGTGGGGGATGACGATCGACCTCGAGAACTGTGACGGCTGTCTCTCCTGCGTGACCGCCTGTAATCAGGAACACAACTGGGATCTGGGGTCAAACTGGATGTACGTCCTCGCCTTCGAGGACGGCGCGGTCGAGTCCCCGGATCCCGACACCCTCGATGTCGATCCCGAGAGCGCCAGGGATGACCCGGCCGTTCACGATTTCAACTACCTCGTCCGCCCGTGTCAGCACTGCACCGACGCGCCCTGCGAGAAAGTCTGTCCGACGACGGCCCGTCATACCCGCGAGAGAGGCGGGATGGTACTGACCGACTACGACGTCTGCATCGGCTGCCGGTACTGTCAGGTTGCCTGCCCGTACGGCGTCAACTACTTCCAGTGGGAGGAACCGGAAACCGACGAGGACGAACTCGATGCGGACATGGTCTACGACTATCGCGACCGGCGCGTCAGCGCTCGCGCCCCTCGCGGCGTCATGTCGAAGTGCGTCTTCGATCCCGCCCGTCAGGACGGTAACTTCGGCGAGGGCAACGTCGGCACGGTCGCCTGCGAGGTCGCTTGTCCCCCGAACGTGATCCAGTTCGGCGACAAGAACAACCCCGCAAGCGATCCCGAACGGTACAGGGAGAACCCGGCTCGATCGCGAACGATCATCAACCTGAATGCGGAGCTTCCGTCCGCGGATTCGGTTTCGTCGTCGCTCGAGGGCGTCAGCGGCGACCTGGACGCGGTCATCGATGCCGTCGACGAGTTCACGAGGCGGCGAATCGCGCTCGCGACGGGGATCCAAATTACCCAAGAGGAGTACGAGGAGGAAGCGCCGCCGGGCGATTCGCTCCCGGACAAGGAAGCGGGTATCCTCGAGGTCGTCAGCGCGATCGAAGACACCGGTCTCGACCTCGAAAGCGACGAGGTGCGCCGAGAACTCGAGCTGCTGCCCGACCAGTTCGAGGGGCCGAGCCAGGACGTCCAGGTCGCCGACACGGCGGAGGTCGCACAGGAACTGTTCGAGGATTACGTCAACGCGCCCCAAAACGAGTTCGAGCTGCTCGCGGATATCGGAACGAATCCGAACGTCGACTACCTCGGCCACCAACCCGGGCCCGAAGCCGAGCAGGTTCGCGGACCGGTCTCGTACGAGGACGTCGGCATGCTCAATAGGCGTCAGGACGCCCTCGAGGAGCGGACCGTCGGCCTCGGGCCGATCGACTCGTCTTGATCTCCCTTTGCCCCGAAAGTGACGGATCCGACGGGAATACTCAGGATGTGCGGTTCCCCGGGCATTACGCGATCCGATGTCACGGAGCGGGTCACAGGCGCGTCGCTATCGACCGATAGCGGTCCGTATGGTTGCGGTCGTCCCGGACACGCCGCACTCGAGACGGCTTACGGGACCGATCCGTTCGAAACCCCACGCATTCAAGCGACTCGAGCCGAACGAGCGACTATGGACCGTCGAAAACGAGCGATCGTCAGCTCGCTCTGGATCGGGGTCGCACTCGTGATGGCGACGACCCTCGATCTCGGTGTGCCAACGTCTGCGAGCGCGGTCGCTCGCCTGTTCGTCGTGGCCGTCGCCCTGTTTCTGGCCGCCGTCTACGCGCTCGACCCGTGGAACGTCGTGAGCGATCCGTTCCGGCAGGACTAGACGCAGCGCCGATGCCGCCGCTCTCCGGTGGATCGAACCGCGAAAACCGAGTCGGCTCCGGAACTCCTCAGTCGTCGGCCGGTGCGAGCGGTTGCTGGTCGGCCGCGAGCAGCCGATCGAGCGCGTCGACCATCGCCGTCACGCTCGCGCGAGTGATGTCGGCCTCGCTGCGGGCGACCGTCACCGAGCGGTCGTCGCGGACCATCGTCACCTCGACGGTGACGACGGCGTCGGTGCCGCCGGTCACGGCGTCGACGTGGTAGGACTCGAGTTCGGCGTCGGCCATCGAGCCAAGCGCCTCGCGGACGGCCGAGACGGCGGCGTCGACGGGGCCGGAACCGGTGCCGCTGGCGACGCGTTCCTCGCCGTCGACGGACAGCCTGACGCTGGCCGTGGGGACCGCCCCGCCGCTGGTGGCAGAGAGGTCGAGCAGGTCGACGACCCGGTCGCGGTCGTCGCCGGTCACGTCCTCGGCGATCGCCAGCAGGTCGGCGTCGGTGACCCGGCGGCCGCGGTCGCCCAGTTCCGTCACGCGGGTCGCGATCTCGGCGACCTCGTCGTCGTCGGCCTCGACGCCGTGTTCCTCGAGGGCGGCCCTGACGCCCGCGCGGCCGGTGTGTTTCCCCAGCGCGAGCCGGCGTTCGCGCCCGACCGTCTCGGGCGCGTAGGGCTCGTACATCTTGTCGTCTTTGAGCGTGCCGTCGGTGTGAATCCCGCTCTCGTGGGTGAAGGCGTTCTCGCCGATGACGGCCTTGTTCGGCGGGAGCTGGACGCCCGTCGCCCGGGCGACGATCTGGGCGAGGTCGTACACTTCCTCCAGGTCGAGCGTCTCGACGTCGTAGACGTGATCGAGCGCGATCGCGACCTCCTCCAAGGCGACGTTGCCGGCGCGTTCGCCGAGGCCGTCGACCGTGCAGTGGACCAGGTCGGCCCCCGCCGAGACGGCCGCGAGCGCGTTCGTGACGCCCAGTCCGAGGTCGTCGTGGGTGTGGGCGCTGACCGGGCCGAGGTCGGCGAGCCGGGAGACGGCCTCGTGGGTGTGTTCCGGCCCGGTGTGGCCGACGGTGTCGGCGAAACAAAAGCGGTCCGCGCCGGCCTCGAGCGAGGTCTCGGCCAGTCGCTCGAGGTAGTCGAGATCCGCTCGCGAGCCGTCCTCCCCGATGACTTCGACCCAGAGGTCGTGGTCTTTGGCGTAGGCGACCAGTTCGGCGGTGTTCTCGAGGTTGTCCTCGCGGGAGGTGCCGACCTTGCCCTCGACGTGGCGATCGCTGGCGGGGACGACGATGTGGACGCCGTCGACGTCACAGTCGAGCGCGAGGTCGATGTCGCCTTTCATCCCGCGACAGAAACTGGTGACGCGGGCGTCGAGATCGAGATCGGTCACCCGCGAGATGGCCTGTCGCTCACCCGCACCGGTACAGGCGCTGCCGGCTTCGATGACCGAGACGCCCGCGCGCTCGAGCGAGCGGGCGATCTCGACCTTCTCGTCCGGCGAGAGCGAGACGCCCGGCGCTTGTTCGCCGTCGCGAAGCGTCGTGTCCAGCAGGCGTACTGTACGGTCCGATGCGATCGTCTGTTCGGGTGAGTGAGTTACAGGCAAGAGTGGTGAATTCCGGGAACTGCGGGTGTCTTCGTCGGAACGGTGGTTATACTCGTCGGAGAATTTCACGCCCAGCCGGGTCGCCCCGACTTCCTCTATCCTCGTCAGATGGCGTATGGCGTGCCATTGTATCCCGTCACAACGTATCACGGTGTCTTAAAACCGCCGGTTCGGATACCGATCCGTCAGGCGTCCTCGAGTCGCAGTCGGTCGCCGGGGTCGACCGCGGCCCCGCGGCCGGCCGGCAACTCGAGGATCAGGTCGGCCTCCGCGCGGGCGACGCTTCGCCAGGGCCGGAGCCGTTCGACGCGCCGGACGACGCCGTCGACGACCCAGACGGCGTCGATGGGGAACGGGACGAACAGCATGTGGAGGTCGCGGGTCTCGGCCGAATCGAAGGGAAACGCCAGCGCGTAGTCGTCCGGGATCGACCGGCGGAACATGAGCCCTCGGGCCCGACTCAGCAACGAGTCCGCGACCTCGACGGTCGTCGCCAGCACCTCGGGGTCGCGCTCGTCGCACCCGGGATCCGCGGCGTCGGGAACGGGCTGGTGGACTACTCGCACGCCCTCGAGTGGGGCCGGCGACGAGAAAAACCCCTCGGCCGTTACAGGTCCTCGACCGTCGCCGCGGTGTCGAACGCCGCCAGTACGCCTTCCTCGAGCAGGAGTCGGCCGAACTCGGTCAGTTCGTACTCGGGGCCGTCGACCGACGGGTCGACGAGGCAGAGCATCCGCTCGGCGAGGACACCGCCGTCGACGAGCGCATCGATCGCGGGTTCGATCGCCGCCTCCCCGCGGTCCAGTTCGGCCGCGATCTCGGGAACGGTCACGCCGTCGTCCGGGTGTGCGTACACCGCGTACGCGACCGCAAACTGCTCGCGGTCGCCGATCGCGTCGACGGCCGCGAGGACGTCGTCGGTCGAGAGGAGGGTGTCGGAATCGTCGGTCGGAAGCACGGTCGGCGGTGACGCGGGCCGGGGGCAAAATCCCATCGACGGCGATGGCCGACGGCCGATCGCCTCGGCCGCACGGCGGGCGATTCAACACCCCCGGGACCCTACGTGTCGGCGACGATGGAGAAAACGCCGCAGGGGACCTCGGTCGGCGTCGACGACCCCTACGAGTTCGCGGGCGTCTGCGATCACCTCACCGGCGAGGGGAAATGTCGGTACGCCGTCGACCACTACGAACACGACCCCGAGTTCGCCCGCGAGCGCGCTGACGACGACTACGAGTGTCCCGTCGTCGACCCCGAGTCCGACTGGTCGTGGGCCGACTGTCCGCACTTCCGGTCGCGAAACCGCGATCGGGAGTGCGTTCGCTGCGGCCTCGCCGAAAAGCGCATGGCCCACGACGACGAGCGGCCGCTGCTCGAGGAACATCACCTCTCCTACAACGATGGACAGCGTCCATCGAGCAATCAGAACGCTCCGCGTTCTGAAGACGACCGCGACGGCGAGACCCTCTCCCACGAGATCACGGTTTATCTCTGTCGCTGGTGCCACTCGAAGGTCCACGACTCGTGGGCGCGGATCACCGACGACGCCGCGCCCGACCCCGACGCGATCGCGGCCCTCGAGCAGCGTCGCGGGCGCGAACAGTCGGAACTGGGGTTCGAGTCGGCGGCGGAGCGATACGACGACTCGGAGCGGTAGGCGGCCGCGTGCGGCCGGCGGACGGCGTTCAGACCAGTTTGCGCAGCAGTCCGTAGAGCCTGTCGCGAATCGAGGCCGGGAGAAACCGGGCGTACAGCCCGTACTGCGCGAGGGGACCGACCGGGTATCGGGCCGGCGGGTCGGGACTGGTCGCCGACTCGAGGATCGCCTCGGCGACGTCCTCGGCCTCGGAGGCGAAGGGGCCGCCGCTGCCGCCGCCGATCAGTTGCGCGTCGTCGTAGAGTTCGTACAGCGACTCGTAGTCGGCCGTCCGCTCGTTCTCCGGGAGTTCCTCGTCGACGCGGTTCGTGAACGCCGTCTCGACCGGGCCGGGCTCGATCAGCACCACGTCGATGTCGAACTCGTCGACTTCGGCCCGCAGCGCGTCGCTCATTCCCTCGAGGGCGAACTTCGAGCCGGCGTACGCGCCCGAGCCGGGCATCGAGATCCGGCCGGAGACGCTCGAGACGTTGACGATCCGGCCCTCGCCCTGGGCTCGCATGTGCGGGAGAGCGGCACGGGTCAGTCGGTGGGGACCGTAGACGTTGACGTCGAACTGCCGGTGGAGGTCGCTCGTCGAGACGTCCTCGAGCGGCCCCATCTGGGCGTAGCCGGCGTTGTTGACCACGCAGTCGATCGCGCCGGCGTCGTCGACGACCGCCTCGACGGTCCGGGCGACCTGCTCGGGGTCGGTGACGTCCAGTTCGAGAGTCTCACAGCCCTCGTCCGCGAGGTCCGCGATGTCGTCGACGTCGCGTGCCGTGGCGAAGACCTGCCAGTCGTCGTCGAGGAAAGCGCGAGCGGTCGCGCGACCGATGCCGGACGAGCAGCCGGTGATGAGTACCGACCGCTTGCGCGTGTAGCGATCGGCGTCGCCTGCGGGGCCTGCATCGTCCGCGGCGGTCTCGCGGCCGGGGTCGTCCTCGACGACGGTCCCGTCGGAGCCGTCGTCTGCTGTCCTCTCGACGTCCGCATCGGTAGCCATACCCGACCGGTTCGTGCGACGATACCTAAGTATCGATGGTTTGTCGCGCTGATCGTACTGTTCGGATCGGATTCGAGTTCGGCCGGCCCTACCGATCGTCTCGAGACGGCAACCGACCTGAAAGCCCCCGAATCGATCGACGAAGCACGACGACGGAATCACCGGAGCGACCGTCGGGAGCGAGGAGCGCACCGAGGCGCGCGAGTCGATCGATCCGGCCCCTTTCAGTCCCACCCGCCGCGGGCGGCTGATCGGGAGGCCGTCGCCGGTGGAGCGGCGAATCGGCTACGCGTCGATCTCCCCCTTGGCCTCGTCGGCGTAGTTGTCGGCGAGTCGGACCGGCTCGGGGAGCTTGTACGAGGTAGTGAGGGCGAGCGCAACGTCGGCCGCCGTCTCGGGACCAACGCGGTGGCCGGGACTGACGTACAGCGGATTGATGTACCGGTTCGGCGAGTCGTACTGGCGCGTCTGGACCGCGTAGCCCAGTAGGGTGCCGTCGGGCGCGTCGACCCGCGAGTTCGACTCGATACCGATCGTCGCTCCCTCCGGGAGGTCGTCGGTGTCCGCTCGAGGGGTGCCACAGAGCAGGCTCTTGGCGACGCCGATGCTGGGGACGTCCCGGACCACGCCCATGTGGGTCGCGATCCCGGCCTGCCGGAAGTGGATGCGGCCGCTGCCGTCGAACAGCAGCAGGTCGGGTTCGACGGCCAACTCCTCGAGCGCCGCGAGGATCGGCCGCCCCTCGCGGAAGGAGAGCAGACCGGGGATGTAGGGGATCTCGAGCGGCGTCACCGCGTGGACGCGCTCGATCACCTCGCCGCCGCGGGTGGCGACCACGGCGCTCAGGGCGCGGTCCTGCTCGCCCTCGGCGTTCGTCAGGAAGGACTGGTCGACGCCGACGACGACCGGCT
Source organism: Natrinema saccharevitans (assembly GCF_001953745.1). Classification (NCBI taxonomy): domain Archaea; kingdom Methanobacteriati; phylum Methanobacteriota; class Halobacteria; order Halobacteriales; family Natrialbaceae; genus Natrinema; species Natrinema saccharevitans. Next base: position 1,397,480 of record NZ_LWLN01000001.1, on the reverse strand, counting down.
GCTCGTCGCCGCTCGCCGCGGCCTCGAGCGGGTTCGACAGCACTGTGTGATCGAACGAGAAGTCGTCCTCGAAGGTCGCGACGGCAGCGATCTCGCGCTGAAGGGACTCCATCTCCGCGCGCGAGAGCGAGCCGTCGGGAGCGAGGTCGGGACGGGACTGGTGCATTGGATCGAGGGTAGACGCCGCGCGAAAATCAGTTGCGGGGTCCTGCGACGGGTTCGGGAGTCAGAACCGACCGCGGCCGGGACCGCCCGGACCACCGGGGCCCCCGGGACCGCCCGGACCGCCACCGCCGAACTCGAGGCGACTGGGCGCGCTGACGTTGCGGTTCTGTTTGACGTACTGGCCGTAGGCGAGCCCGATCACGAGGCCGACGAGGTGGGCCATGTGTGCGATGTTTCCGCCACCCCCGGTACTGAGGAAGAAGATACTGAACAGTGCATAGCCACCGGTGAGTACCCAGATCGGAACGGGGAGGATGAAGTAGAGATACACCTTGAGGTCCGGATTCAGGATCGTCAGGACACCCAAAATCGCGAGTGCGGCCCCGCTCGCGCCGACGACGCCCGGGGTGAGCGGGGTCACCATTGCGGTCTGGAGCGTCTGGATGGTAATCTGCCCGAGTCCGGCGAGGGCACCGCTTACCAGAAAGAGAATTGCGAATTTTCTGGATCCGATGTATCGTTCGACCAGCGGACCGAAGAAGAACAGTACGATGCTGTTACCGACGATATGGTAGAAACCGCCGTGGGCGAAGATCGACGTAACCCATGTCCAGACGTATTCGGGATAGTAGGGTCGGAGGACGAACAGAGTTCGCATCGTTTCGGTTCCGAAGAAAGTACCGACGACGAACTGGGCAGCGAACGTGAGCCACATCAGCGCGAGGAACGTGTAGGTCATGTTCCCGCGGAAGTACGCCAGCGGGCCGCCCGGACCGGTGTCGATCGGGAGTTTGTCCACGATTCCGGCGGCCCGGGACGTACTCTCGCCGGAACCGACGCCGTCGTCGAACCCGCTGTCGAAGACGCCCTGCGGGTCGTTCCAGTTCTCGAGTCCCGAGCAGTCGTGATTCTCGGGCAGCCGATGGTCGCCACAGTAGGTGCCGCCGCAGTGACGACAGTTGTACGGCATATTTTCGTCGTTCCCACACACGTCGCACTTCGCCATTGACCGGGGGTATGTGCGGCGTCGCTAAGGGATTTGGGGTTTGTCACTAGTTTCGAAGCGCTGTCAGGTGTGGCGGCGGTCGCCGGCGGTCACTGCCTTCCCGGCGGACTGTACATTTTTGCCCGCCCGGCCCCCATATCCGGGCGTGCAAGAGTACGAGCGCAAGCAACTGCTCGAGCGCGTCGAGCGCGAGGGCGCGACCGTCGGCGCGGACATCCCCGAGACGATCTCGGTCCAGGGCGAGGAGATCGATCTCCGGACCTTCGTCTTCGAGATCAAGCGCCGCGAGACGGTGCCCGCCGGCGAACGCGACCGCGTCGAGCAGGCCAAGCGGAATCTGCGACGCGAGCGACTCGAGCGACTCGAGCGGATCGAAGAGGGTGAGATCAGCCGCGAGGAGGGCGAGGAACTCGCGGGGAGCATCATCGGCATCGACCGGGCGTTAAACGCCCTCGAGAGCCTCGGCCCGACGGACCTCGAGCGCGAACAGCAGGCCAAGCAGGCCCAGGACCGCAAGCGCTGGATGTCCTTCCTGAAGAAGGCGCTGGGGCGGGAGGACGACGGAGCGTCGCGGAGGGGGCGATGACGACCAACGCCGAGATCGCGGCCCGACTCGAGGAGTTCGCCGACCTGCTCGAGGCCGACGACGTCGAGTACAAGCCCCGCGCCTACCGGCGGGCGGCCGAGAACGTCCGGGCCCACCCCTCGCCGATCGCCGACCGGGTCGCGGCCGGCGACCGCGAGGTCCTCGAGAACATCGACGGCGTCGGCGACGCCATCTCGGCGAAGATCGGCGAGTACGTCGAGACCGGCGGGATCGAAGAACTCGAGGAGCTGCGGGGCGAGCTGCCGATCGACATCGCCGACATCACCCGTATCGAGGGCGTCGGCCCCAAGACCGCGGGGAAGCTGTATCGGGAACTCGGGGTCGAGACGCTAGACGACCTCGAGGAAGCGGCCGAGGACGGCGAGGTGCAGGAAGTCAAGGGGTTCGGACCGAAGACCGAGCAGAACATCCTCGAGAACCTCGAGTTCGCCCGAACGGTCGGCCAGCGCCAGCTCCTGGGGGAGGCCCGGCCGCTGGCCGACGACGTCCTCGCGTACCTCGAGGGCCTCGAGGCGGTCGAGCGCTGCGAGGTCGCCGGCTCGATCCGCCGGTGGCGCGAGACGATCGGCGACGTGGACGTCCTCGCGTCGACCGCGGACGGCGAGGCGGTCGTCGAGGGCTTGCTCGCGTGGGACTCCGTCGACGACGAGATCGAATCCGGCCCCGAGAAGGCCAGCGTCCGCGTCGGCGAGAGCCGCGTCGACCTGCGGGTCGTCGTCCCCGCGGAGTTCGGCTCGGCGCTGCAGTACTTCACCGGGAGCAAGGACCACAACGTCGCCCTGCGCAACTACGCGATCGACCGCGGGATGAAGCTAAACGAGTACGGGGCCTTCGACGTCAGCAGCGAGGCGCGTAGCGCCTCGAGCAGTCGGACGGAGTCCGACAACGACGTCGAAGACCACGAGGTGGACCAGCGCGTCGGTGACCGCGTCGCAGGCGATACCGAGGAAGGGATGTACGAGGCGCTCGGGCTGGACTGGATTCCGCCCGAACTCCGGACCGATCGCGGCGAGATCGAAGCCGCGGCGGCCGGGGAGTTACCGGCCTTGCTCGAGCGCGACGATATCCGCGGCGACCTGCACACCCACACCGAGTGGTCCGACGGCAACACCTCGGTCGAGGCGATGGTCGAGGCCGCCGCTGATCGGGGCTACGACTACTTCGGGATCGCCGACCACGCAGAGGGCCCGGGCGTCGTCGGCGACATGGGGCTTGCCGACGACGACATCCTCGAGCAGGTCGAAGAAATCCGCGCGGTCGGCGACGACGCCGAAATCGAGGTCTTCGCGGGGATCGAGGCCAACGTCGACGCCGCGGGCGAGATCGACCTCTCCGACGACGTGATCGACGCGCTGGACGTGATCGTCGCCTCGACCCACAGCGCCCTGAGCCAAGACGCCGAGGCCGCGACCGAGCGGCTCGTCCGCGCCGTCGAGAACCCGGCGATCGACGTGTTGGGCCACCCAAGCGGCCGCCTGCTCAACGAGCGCTCCGGCCTCGAGTTCGACGCGACCGCGCTCGGGGCGGCCGCCGCCGACCACGACACCGCCCTCGAGGTCAACAGCAATCCCCGGCGGCTCGACCTCTGGGGCAGCGCCGTTCAGGCCGCCATAGACGAGGGCGCGGTGATCGCCGTCAACACCGACGCCCATCGGCCCGCGACGCTCGAGTACGTGCGCTGGGGCGTCCACACCGCGCGGCGGGGCTGGGCCGAGCCCGCGGACGTGATCAACACCTGGGAGCTCGCCGCGTTACGGCAGTTCCTCCACTGACACGTCCCCGCTACACCATGCGACTCCTCCTCGATCTCATGTGCGGCGGACTCCGGTCCTATCTGCGGATGTGTAACCACGACACCGTCTACGCGGGTGACCGCGGGCTCGAGGCCGACGACGACCTCCTCGCCGTCGCCAGCGAGGAGGACCGAACCGTCGTCACGCGAGACGTCGACGTGGCGGCCCGCGCCGACGAGTCGGTCATCCTCGAGGCCCGCGACGTCGAGGCCCAACTCGCGGAACTCGACGCGGCGGGCGTCGATCTCACGCTGGCCGACGGCCCCCGCTTCTGCGGGCGGTGTAACGGCCCGCTCGAGTCGGTCGATCCGACCGCGTCGACGCCGGAGTACGCGCCCGATCCGACGGCAGTCGAGACGTGGATCTGTCGGGACTGCGGGCAGCACTTCTGGCGGGGGAGCCACTGGGACCGGGTCGAAGCGACGCTCGCTCGAGTCCGCGACGCCGACGGGACGCAGTAGTACGGGTTCGCCGTTCGGAACGGAGTCAACTACGTGTGCGTGCGTCCCAGCGCACTATAGTAGCCACTGAAAGTCATTGCACATCTGATCGCATGACGGCGCTGCGATCAGTGTGTGAATCGTTGCAGCGGCTATATAGTATCGGTCTCGATCGCCTGCAACTCGATGCGAACACGGTGTCCGTCTCGAGAATACGGGGGATCTCGTTCGCGGTCGGATTACGCGATGGCGATCGCTACACCGGCGAAGAACGCGGCGGCGGCGAGTCCGAGAACGGCCACCGAAGGCCGATCGTTCCCGATCGTCTCCCGTTCGAACGCGTCCCATCCACGCAGCGTTCCGAGACCGATGACGATGGCAGCACAACCACCAACGAGACCGAGGACCGACCACAGCGCAAGTCCGCTTTGGACTAGCGTGCCGGCCGACTGGAAGGCGAGCAATATTCCCGTGATCAACGGCGCAGCGCCGACTGTCCTTTGAGAGGGCATGCAACACGAATTTCGAATCCCAGACACATAATGCTATTTGTTGGACATGATCTATGGGGGAATTTGCTGGATAGGTATTTGCAGTTATTCTCAACGGCCCTTCGTATCGATTCGCGCCGGTGCGATCTGGTATTTTCGCCCCTTTCTGTACCCGAACTGATAGCAGGGGACGGAAAGTGCGCCTGCGATCCATCCAGAAACGAAACAGCCGATTAAGACGAGTAGTGTTGATGTCATGTTAAACATGTGTAGGCCATCTGTATTAACTTGGCGGGGTGGGGGGACCACCCCTCGAACAGGCCATTTCGGAAGCGCCGGCGCGCTGTTCACGCCTCAGGACTCTTCGGTGTGGTCACTGACGATCGTATCCGGATTGTCGTGGACGTAATCCAGGTTATAGCCTACAAAGTTTTTCACCCATCCTAGCTGAAAAATTCAGCACCACCTACTACAATAACTAGTAGTTGCGCGTCGCTCAGTCGAAGCCGTCGGTCCCGGGCAGCAGATGCGCCTCGAGAACGCCCTCGTCCAGTTCGATCCCCAGCCCCGGCTCGGTCGGCACGTCGATGTAGCCGCCCTCGATGAGCGGCCCCTCGCGTGCGAGCAGATCGTCCCACCAGTCCACCTCGAGGGCGTGATATTCCAGCACGTCGGCGTTGGGGACGGCGGCACAGAGGTGGACGCAGGCCATCGTGCCGACGGGGCTACAGACGTTGTGCGGCGAGAACGGGATGTACCGTTCCTCGGCGCGTTCGGCGATCCGTTTCGACTCGGCGAGGCCGCCGCAGGTGGTCGGATCGGGCGTGATCACGTCGACCGCGTACTCGTCGAGCAGGTCGCTCAGTTCGTGGATGCGGAACCGGTTCTCGCCCGTCGCGAGCGGCGTCGCGGTCCGCCGGGCGACCTCCCGCTGGGCGTCGGTCTCCTCCGGCGGGACGAGGTCCTCGAGCCACATGAGGTCGTAGGGTTCGAGTGTGCGGGCGAGCCGAGTTGCACTCTCGACGGTGTAGTCCCAGTGGCAGTCGAAGGCGAGGTCGACCTCGCGCCCGACGGCGTCGCGGACGGCCTCGACGACCGAGACTTTGTGGTCGATCGCGGCGTTGGTGAGTCGGCCGTTGTAGGGATCGGGCTCGTTGTCCCGTTCCATGTCGAGGTCGAACTTGATCGCGTCGAAGCCCATGTCGACGACGCGTTCGGCCTCGGCGGCGTAGGCCTCGGGGGAGTAGGCCGCCGCGTCGGCGTACTCGGTGAACCCGCTGTCGCCGACCGCGTAGGCCTCGCCAGCGTGGCAGTCGCAGTAGATTCGAATCCGGTCGCGGTAGCGCGAGCCCAGCAACTGGTAGACCGGCAGGTCCAGGATTTTCCCGGCGGCGTCCCAGAGCGCGATCTCGATGCCCGAGGCTGCGGTGACGACTTTGCCCGTCGTCCCGCCGTGGCCCGACGTCTCCTGCACGATGCGCCGGAACAGTCGCTCGACGTCCAATGGGTTCTCGCCGACCAGAAACCGGTTCGCGTACTCGATCAGCTCCGGGACGCCGCCCCCGCGGTAGGCCTCGCCGATCCCCGTCACGCCCGCGTCCGTGTGGACCTTCACGAGGTTCCACTCGAAGTTCCCGTCGACGACCGCCGACTCGATGTCGGTGATCTCGACGTCCTGTCCTTCGGGTCGCTCCGTGGCGTGGTTCGAGAAGTCCCTCACCGTCGGTCCTCCCCGTCGACGGCGGTGTCGGTTTCCGAAGTGGACGACGGCGCGGTGGAACGGGACCTCGAGGACATCGTGAGAAATACTGGCACACGCCCACACGTCAAACCACCGGTCGAGCGTCGGTGGCGGAGGCCACGCGGCCCGAGCGGTACTAATAGACGGCGACGTCGTCGAACCGCCCGTCGTAGGCGATGTGCTGTGGATGGGTCGGTTCGGTCCCCGAGAGGAAGAGTCGGTCGACCTTCTTCCAGGTGTTCTCGTAGACGAGGTGGCCGAGTTCCGAGGCGGTCGTCGACCAGCGATACGGCCCATTGTCGTAGATCACGCGGCGGGCGACCCCGTCCTCGAACGCCTCGAGGAGGTCGGCTTCCGTCTCGATGGCGGCCTCGAGGGCGGTGTGAGCGACCCCGACGGACCGCGGGAGGTGCGCGTACGACGACGTGAAAGGCGGCAGCGAGAGGGAGTCAGCGAGGTCCCGGGCGCGTCGGTTGTCCCACGGGAAGTGCCGCGAGTTGAATATTTCGACGGCGTCGATCACGTCGGCGTACCGGCGCAGATCCGACTCGGCGAGGCTCACGTTCGCGAACTCCGGATGCGGGACGAGGACCGTCGCCCCCTGGCGCTCGAACTCGGCCATCGCCGTCTCGAGCGGGATGAAATCGGGAACCGGTTCCTCGAGGCCCAACGCGAGGGCGTGTTTGCGGTTCCGCCACGTCCCGGTGAACACCTCGCGGGCGGGGATCACCAGCAGGTCGTCGTCGGAGTAGGCCGCCGCCCGCTCGCGGATCTCCGGAAGCCGGGTGAAATGCGGTGCGTAGACGATCGCATCGAGGTCGGCCTGCTTCGCCCGCTCGACGACGCGATCGGTCAGCACCTTCACGTGGGGGTCGACTCGGTACGTCACTCCTCGATCACGCCCCCCACTTTCGGGACAGCCGAGTTATGAATTCTGATTCGGCGGCCGCTCGGACACGTGTCTTCCGACCGATGGGCTCGGCTGCGAAAGGATGATTAGGGCGGCCGTGCGAGTTCCGGTATCGAATGGCCTGGGAATGCGGAATCGACGGCTGTGGATCGGTCTTCGAAGACGTCGAGTCGGCCGTCGTCCATCAGGCGACGGAACACCAGCGCCGCGAGTGTAAGGTCTGTGGCACCGTCGTCCCCGACGGCTACCTCGCGATCCGACACGCCTTCACCGAACATAGCCGCGCCGAGTACGTCCGCGCCTACGGCGCCAGCTCCGAAGCGGTCCGGGAACGCGAGGAACTGCTCGAGGAGATCGAATCGGTCGCGGACATGAAAGCGATCGCGACCGAACTGAAGCGGTAGCAAGGCGGTCGTCCCTGTCCCGCCGTCCCCTCGCTCGTCGTCCGCTCGAGTCGCGTCGTAGCGCCGTCAGTAGTTGTCGATGATCGCCGAGACGCAGCCGGAGCTCTCCTTGTAGGAGGTGTGGTCGGGAACGGCGTCGCTCACGTCGACGTCCGCGTAGTTGCTCGCCGTCTCCCCGTCGGAGAACCAGCCGCCGCAGTCGGCCGGGCCGCTCCCGAGTCGGGCGATGCTGTCGTTGGTCGAGTAGTAGTTATGAACCTCGCTGACCGAGGACTCGATGGCGTCGGAGAAGTCCCCGCTCTCACAGGGAGCGTCGTCCGCCTCGTCGGAGCCGATGCTGTCGGCCGTCGCGATCGTGAACGAACCGCCGACAGCCGCGAGCGTCTCCAGCTGGACGATCCCGCCCATCGAGTGGCCGAGGGTGCGGATCGTCGTGTCCGGGTTCGGTTCGTGTAGTCGTCGAGCCAGGCGGCGAAGGCGTCGCCGGTGTCTCGAGCGCTCGCTTCGGCTGAACTCCCGCGGCTGGGTTGACGACGGATACCGCTCGCCCGGTTTTGTCGCGATGTCGGATGTCCGTGGACAGCCGCGTCCGTCGTTACCGCGCCTCGCAAAATGTAGCATGAAACCCCTCGATGCTCGCTGCACGCGGGTCGTTCCTCCCCGTTCGCGTTCCGAGACCCTCCAGCGCTCGCGTCGAGCGAACCGACTCGCTACCGCTCGTCGGAATCCAGCACGCGAATCTGGTCGCCCCGAACCGTCACCGGAATCGGAACCGTCGCCTCGTACAGTTCGACGGTCACCTGATCCTTGCCCTCGTCGATGCGCTGAACCTGTGCCTTCTCGCCCTTGAACGGACCGGCGATGAGTTCGACGATGTCGCCCTCGGCGATCCCCTCGACGTCCGGCTTCGGCGAGAGGAAATGTTCGACTTCCGAAATGTCTGACTCGCCGGGGACGATGCTGCGGGCGTGGGGAATGTCCTCGAGGACGCGGTTGAGGACGGCGTCGCCCTCGGCTTCGACCATCACGTAGGAGGTCAGCGAGTCGGGGGCCAGCGCCGCGTGGATCTCCGGTTCCTCGCGGTTGATGATCATGTCGGCGACGGTTCGTTCTTGACTCGCCGTCGTTTTGACAGCGTAGATCCCCATTAGATGCCACCACCGCCCGAGATGAACAGCATGATCGCGCCGATGATGAAGCCGACGAGGCCGACCAGGAAGATCCCCGCACCGGCGATCTTCGACACTTGGAGGAACTCCTCGGTCGTGGGTGTCGTCGCCATTTTCAACACCCGAACGTACGAGGTGAGGTCGTAGGGAACGTCCATATCTGTCTATTCACAGCGCGGGGTCTTTTATCTGTCTTTCGTGTCAGCCGAAGGGTTGCCACGATCGACCCCGCTCGGCGGGCCGACTCGAGGCCGCCATCGACGTTGCAGTCGACGGCCCCGCGTCCAACCCGTTCGACCACCAAGCGCCTCCGCATGGCCGAAGACGACACCGACAGAACCGACGAGTACGAGGCCGAACGAGAAGCCGAGATCGAAGACGAACTCGAGCGGATCGACCGCGATCCCGACGAAGTCGACGACGGCGACGGTGCCCTCGGGACGCAGAACGCACCCCGCGAGGACGCAGAGACCCTCGAGGAGGCGGAAGGCGAGGCCGAGGAGGAATGAGGTCGGACGAGTCGCCGATCGCGACGGGACGGGTCCGGAAACGGGAGTGACTGGATTCGAACCCGACGTTTGTGACCGCGAGAGCGCCGACGGATCAGGGACGGGGCCCTGATGGTCGTTCGCCCGGACCCGGACCGCCGGGTATCGGGAGTCGCGGTCGGTCCGGCTCCGGGCGGGTGCCGAGCGTCAGTTCGACGGTCCTCCGCTCGCCGTCGCGAACGATCTCGACGTCGACCGTCTCGTCCGGCGACGCCTCGAGCGCAAGAGACGAGGAGAGTTGGTCCTGCGTGGGGATCGGCGTCCCCTCGATAGCGACGATCACGTCGCCGGTCTCGGGCCGTCCCGTTGTCGCCGGCTCGAGGACGCCGTCCGCGGGAGAGTTCGGAACCACTTCGGCGACCAGCACGCCGGTCGCGTCCTCGAGACCGATCTCGTCGGCGATGCTCGGGCCGACCGGTCGGACGCCCACGCCCATGTAGGGATGTTCGTAGTCACCGTCCTCGATGAGGGCGGGGACGACCCGGTTCGCCAGTTGCGCAGTGATCGCGAAGCCGATGGTCTGGCCGACTCCGGCGAAAACGACTCCAAGCACCTCGTTGTCGAGACTCACCAGCGGCCCGCCGCTGTTGCCGGGGTTGATCGGCGCGTCGGTCTGGATCGCGGCCGGGATCGAGAACCCGGTCGGACTGGGGAGCGCCCGATCGAGTCCGCTGACGATCCCCTGCGAGACGGAGGCGTCGAGCCCCAGCGGATTGCCGATCGCGAGAACCTCCTGGCCGATCACCGGCTCCGCGTCGGCGAGCGAGAGACCGTCGGCGATCCCGGGCAGGTCCTCGGCCTCGAGGACGGCGAGATCGCTGTAGACGTCGGTACCGACGACTGAGGCCGTCCGCCACTCGCCGTCGTTGAATTGGAGTTCGATCCCGCCCTCGGCGGCGGTCTCGACGACGTGGTTGTTCGTCAGGACGGATCCGTTCTCGAGGACGAACCCGGTGCCGAGACCGCCTCGCCCGCCGCCAGGACCGCCGGTCCCGGCGATGGACACCAGCACGACGGAGTCGATCGACTCCTCGTACACCGCCGCATACTCGCTGTCGACATCGGGGCCGTCGCCCGACGCGCTCGAGTCGCCGTCGTCCTGTGCAGCGCCGGTTCCCGTCCCGCCGAGGCCCAGTACCGTGGCGGTACCGATCGTTCCGACCGCCCGTACGAACCGCCGTCGCGTCCGTTCGTTCGATGACACGCGGGTAGCCACCCCGACGAACGATATAAAACGGAAGCCGGCAGGAGCAGCCGTCGGGGCGGCGATCGGCGAACTTACGCCTCGTCGAAGAGTTCCTCGCCGTCGACCAGATGCTCCGCGACGGCGTCCATATCGAGCGTGACGCCCAGTCCGGGCTCCTCGGGAATCTCGATCGAACCGTCCTCGATAACTGTCTCCTCGATCAGATCCGCCCACCAGCCGAGTTCGTAGGAGTGGTACTCGACGGCCAGGGCGTTCGAAATCGCCGCGCCGACGTGGGCGCTGGCGACCGTCGCGACCGGCGAGGCGACGTTGTGCATCGCGACCGGGACGTAGTACATGTCCGCGAGATCCGCTATCTTGCGCGTCTCGCGCATCCCGCCGACCTTCGGCATATCGGGCGCGATGATGTCGACGGCCTGTTCCTCGAGCAGGCGGCGCTGACCGTGGTTCCGGTAGACGTTCTCGCCGACGGTGATCGGCGTCGTCGTCGACTGCGTGACTTCGCGCTGAACGTCGTGGTTCTCCGGCGGCACGGGGTCCTCGAGCCACCAGACGTCGTACTCCTCGAGGCGCTTCGCGAGTCGCTTGGCGCTACCGGCCGAGAAGCTCCAGTGACAGTCGAAGGCCACGTCGGCGCGCGAGCCCACGCGCTCGGTGACCGCCTCGACGATCGAGGCCTTGTGTTCGATCTCCGGTTCGCGGAGGTGGCGGTTCGCGCGGTCCTTCTCGTGGCCGCTGGGCACGTCGAGGTCGAACTTCAGGGCGTCGTAGCCCAGTTCCTCGACGACGCGTTCGGCCTCGTCCGCGCAGGCGATCGGGTCGGCCTCCGCTTCGGTGTGACAGTCACAGTAGACCCGCACTTCGTCGCGGTACTTGCCACCGAGGAGCTGGTAGGCCGGCACCTCGAGGATCTTCCCGGCCAGGTCGTGCAGGGCGACCTCGATGCCCGAAATCGCCGTCACCGTGACGCCGCCGATCGAGCCCTCGCCGGACATCTTCTGGACGAGGTGTTCGGTCAGCCGGTCGATGTCTAACGGGTTCTCCCCCTGCAGGAAGGGTTTCATCCGCTCGATCAGTTCCGGCGCGCCGGCCCCCCAGTAGGCCTCGCCGGTGCCGACGATCCCCGCGTCCGTGTAGATTCGGACCAGCGTCCACGGGAAGTTGCCGTCGACCATCGTCGTCTGGACGTCGGTGATCTCGACGTCCCGGCCGCCGCCGCGCTCGCGCGTGACCCCCATCGTCTCCGCCGAGAGGTCCCGCATCGTGTACTCGGCGTTCGGGTCGTGCAGCCTCGAGTAATCGACTCCCATGGACGGACGTTCACTCGCACGGTAGTAATAGCTGTCACCTGCCGTCGGCGGGTCGACTCGACCGTCGCAGGGGGCCCGGGGCCGAAACCGCGGCGGTCACGGGCCCTCGAGATCGTCGGGCACGTCCTCGAGGGCGGCGTCGGTCGTCTCCATCGCGGCGAATGCGGCCCGCTTCTCGGCCGTTCGCCGTTCGATCGCCGCCGGTCCGACGGCGAGTTCGATCCGGGTCACGTCCTCGCCGGGGCTCGAGGCCCCCAGTATCGTAACGGGGCCGATTTCGCGGGTGTTGCGGACGTGGGTGCCGCCGCAGGCCCGCGCGTCCCACGGCTCCGGAGAGCCGGTCGTCGCGGTGAATCGACCCGTTCGCTGGCGGTCCTTCTCGTCCTCGATCGAGACGGTTCGGACGCGCCCTTTCTCCACGGCGGCGTCGTCGGCGTGGTCGTCGAAGACGACGGCGTCGCGCTCGCGGACCGCCGACACCGGCTCGTCGTCCCACGACACCGGTCGGGACTCCCAGACCACGCGGTTGACCGCCTCGTCGAGTTCGAGCAGGCGCTCGTCGTCGACCGTCGCCGTCGTCTCGAGGTCGACCCGGACCGTCTCGGGGCCGATCTCGAGGCCGGCGTACGACGCGCCCTCGAGCGACCGGTCGGCGACCCCGAGCAGGACGTGACTGGCGGTGTGGGCCCGCATGCAGTACATTCGGAAGGACCAGTCGACCGAACAGAGGACGCGGTGGCCGACCGAAAACGACGGCTCTGCCGCCAGCACGTGGACCTGCTCGCCGTCGACCAGCTCCACGTCGGTGACTTCGATATCGCTGACCGTCCCGCGGTCGGCCGGCTGGCCGGCGCTCGCCCCGAAGAAGTGACTGCGCTCGAGCCAGACTCGCCGCCCGTCGATCGACGTCACCTCGGTCTCGAACCGCGTCGCGTACGGCTCCGCCGCCGCCCGTTGCCCGGTCATCGGTTGCAGTCGGTCCTCGGTCACTAAAAGTCTGCTCGCCGAGACCGTCGCCCGACCCGAAAACTACCGGTCGCTCACTCCGCCAGCGTTACGTCCAGTCGCTCCTCGAGGGCCTCGATCAGCCCGCCGCCGACGCCGGCCTGAGCCGCCCGCCCCTGTTCGACCGCGAGGACGTCTTTCTCGGGCGCGCCGAGTTCCTCGGCGAGTTCCTCACGCTGGAGGCCGGCCTCCCGTCGGGCCTCGACGAGGGCCTCGCCGTAGTCCGAGACGAGGTAGGGCAGGGGGTCGTCGTCGTAGTTGGTGCCCTCGCTCTCCCAGTGTTCGGAGTCGCCGTCCCACACCGGGTTGGCCTTCGCGACGTTCTGGGCCGCCCTCTGCCTGCGGCTGGGTTCGTCGTTCGACGCGGCGTCCTGCTCGCTCCGGCGTCGGTCCCTGTCGCCGTGGGCCGTCGAATCGTCGTGTGGCGCACAGTCCGGGCAGACCTCGAGTTCGGCGCCGGCGACCGACGCGAGCGTCAGCGAGTCGCTCTCGGTACCACAGAGTTCGCAGTTCGTCCCGCCGCCACCGCCGGACGAACCGGTCGAGTATTTGGCCATGCGGACGTTTGGCATCTGCTGCATTTCAACGGTTCGGTAGCGTAGCAGTCCGTCGAGCGAAAAGCGGGTTGCCGACGGTTCGGCGGGCGATCAGCGCCCGAACCGTTTCCTGATCGTCGCCCGCAACGGCAGCCCCAGCCCGCCGAGCAACGGCAGGACGACGACCGCCGCGATGTCGATCGGGAGGCTGGCAACGCCCGCCGCCGCCGCGCCGATGGCCGCGAGCGGCGCGAGGACGGGAAGGACGTAGAGATACGACGGCGTCCAGCCCGGGCCGCGCCGCGTGTGCCGAACGACGACGCCGAACAGCAGCGGCATGAGGACCGCGCCGGCGAGCAGCGGGCCGCCGACCAGCGTCGTCGGCACCGCCACCGACAGCGCGACGACGATCGTCTCGTCGATCGTCACCGGTCCCCAGGTCTCCTCCCGGCGGACGATCCGCGAGACGAGCAGACCGAGGAACGCGACGGCGACGACGCCCGCCAGCGCGCCGTACCACAGCGGCCGCTCGAGGGGCGGGGTCACGACCTCGAGCCCGCGCATGAACGCGACGGTCGTCTCGACGCCCCCGCGGTCGGCCGAGAGTGCGGTCCAGAGCCCCTGCGGGTCGGCACCGATCCCGGCCAGTTCGGCCCGGAGCGAGCGGAGCGCGCCCTCGTTCGCGAGTCCGAACTGGACGAGGCCGGCGACGTAGACGACCACCGACAGCCACAGCAGCGGCAGCGAGACGTTCCGTCGCCGCCACCAGCGGGCGATCGGATTGGCCGTCGACGCGCCGTCGGCGTCGGTCGTCCGTGATCGGTCGGCACCGCCGGCGGTGTCGCTCGACCCGCCGGTCCGGTCGCTCGTTCCCGACCCCGTCCCGCCGCCGGTCCCCGTCGCGGTCTCGGTTGCGGTCGCGCTCGAGGCGTCGGCGGTCGCGCCGGCCGCCGACGTGCCCGTACTCGAGCCAGTGCCACCGGTTCCGGCGGCCGAGCCGGTCGCGCTCGCACCGGCGCTCGAAGTCGAAGTCGACGCCGAGCCGCGACTCGAGTGCCTCGAGTCGCTGCCCGCGGCGCCGGCCGCCGACGCTCCGGCGGCCGATGCCGACGCGGAGGCCGTCTCCGATTCCGAGTAGCTCACCTCCGTTCCGCCGTCGTCGCCGTCGTCACCGTCGTCGCTCTGCCAGACGTCGGGGGAAGGAAGGCCGCTGGTCCGTTTGGCGACGTAGTCCTCGTGACCGAGTCGGTCGTAGGCCTGTCGCTCGACGGGATCGCCGAGGATGTCGTAGGCGGTTTTGACGGCGGTGAACTGCGCCTGTGCGCGATCGTCGTCGTTCACGTCGGGATGATAGACACGGACCTGTTCGCGGTAGGCGTCTTTGATCTCGTCCTGATCGGCGTCGGGCGAGACCTCGAGTAGATCGTAGAAGTCCTCTGTCATATGAGCGTCGGGCGGGATGGTCTGTCCCCGAGTTGTGGGGGAGGGGTTATAGTTTCAATGTTCTTGCCGATCCGGGCGGAAGCTCGGTCTCGAGCGTCGAGTGCGTTGTGGCCGCCGCCGGTCGGAGCGGACACGGACGGGTGGTCACGAGAAGTCCGCGAGCGACGACTGCCCGCTCGAGCGATCGCCGCCGAGCGTTCCCGGGTCCGGCTCGTCGTCGGTCGCGTCGGCGGCTTCGTCGTCGGCTGACTCGGGGTTCGACCGCCCGTCGGGACCGCCCCCGTCTCCCTCCCAACTCTCGAGGCTGGCCTGGTCGGCGGCCGCGAACTCGAGGTTGGCGACGCGGACGCCGACCTTGCGGACGGGCTCGCGCTCGAACTCGGCGAAGAGGTCGCGCGCCACGCGGTCGACCAGTTCGGGGTCGTCGACGGGGCCGGGCAGGGACCGCTCGCGCGTATTGACGTCGTACGGCGGCGTAACCGCCTTGACGCCGATGGTCCGGTAGAGCGCGCCCTCCCGGCGAGCGCGGTCGGCGACGGCCGCCGCGAGCGTCTCGATCTGGTCGTACTTCGGCTCGGGCTCGGCGACGGCCTCGGCGAAGGCCGACTCCCGAGAGAAGCTCTTGGGGTCGCCCTTTGGCTCGACGCGGCGGTCGTCGTCGCCGCGCGCGCGGTCGTACAGTTCTCGGCCGCGCTCGCCGAACCGCTCGACCAGCGGCTCCGGGTCGGTCGCCGCCACGTCGCCGGCCGTCTCGAGGCCCATCTCCCGAAGCTCGCGGGCGGTCACCGGGCCGACGCCGTGCAGCAGGTCGACCTCGAGCGGGGCGAGGAAGTCCCGGATCTCGTCGGGCCGGACGACGGTGAGCCCGTCGGGCTTGTCGAAGTCGCTGGCGATCTTGGCCGTACTCATCGTCGGCGCGACGCCGACGCTGACGGCCACACCGACTTCCCGTCGGATGCGGTCTTTGATGTGCCGGGCGAAGCCGTCGGCGACCTCCCACGCCGTGCGCTCGGTTACGTCGAGGTAGGCCTCGTCGATGCTGACCTCCCGGACCACGTCGGCGCAGTCGTGAAGGATTTCCCGGACGTCGGCCGCGACCGACTCGTAGTAGTCCATGTCGACGGGGCGGTAGTGGCCGGTCTCCCCGCGGTCCGTCGCCCCGTCGAGATCGCCGGCCTCGTACGCCGCGCGCCTGGGCAGTCGCTCGAGGGCCGTCGAAATCGCCTGGGCGCTCTCGACGCCGAACTCGCGGGCCTCGTAGCTGGCGGTGGCGACGGCCCCGACGGTCTCGCCGGGTTCGTACCCCATGCCGACGACGACGGGTTCGCCCCGGAGTTCGGGCTCGCGCAGCCGCTCGCAGGAGGCGTAGAAGCAGTCGGCGTCGACGTGACAGACGATGCGGTCCTCGTCGACCTGGCGTTCGACGCCCGGCAGCCGCGGCCCGTCGGACATTCGTCTACCGGTCGATTCGTCCGGATCGACGTGAACGTTGCGTCCGCCGTCGGCGGCCGCGGTCCGCCCGGATCGCCGCCGCTACAGCTCGTAGGCCATCATCACCTCGTCGACGTACTCGCCGTCGATCGTGTAGTGGTCCTTGCGGATCGCCTCGGTGTCCCAGCCGTGGACGGTCAGGAACTCGAGCGCGGTGTCGTTGACCACGGGAACGCTGTTGTAGAGCTTCCGGTAGCCGTTGGCCTCGGCCCACTCGATCCCGCGTTGCAGGAGCGTACTCCCGATCCCGTGACCCCGGTAGGCCTCGCGGACGCCGACGGTCTGCTGGGCGACCTCCCGGACCGGTTCGACCCGACGGAGGTCGAGGTGGGTCCAGCCGACCACGTCGCCGTCGACGGTCGCGACGAAGAACTGGCGGGTCTCGACCGCGTTGTGTCTGGTGACGGTGTCGTCGTAGAGCAGTTGCTCGGCGACCGTCTCGGCGACGACGTAGGTCTCCTCGGCCGTGACGTCCCTGATCGTCTCGACGAGCCCGTCGAAGTCGTCCTGTCTGGCGGGTCGGACGGTGACGGTGAACTCGTCCAGCGCGTGTTTCTCGACGGCCCCGAACTCGAGCGCGAGCCGGAGGGTCCCGCCGTCCTCTGCGAGATAGCCGTCCGTCTTCAGCTTCTCGAGGCGGGTCTGGAACTCCTCGGCCGGGAGGGTGACGATCTCGCGCAGTTTGTGCCGTTCGACGGTCCCGTGTCGCTCGACGTACTCGTAGAGACGCCGGCTGGCCTCGGAGTCGAACGTCGGCCGCTCGAGCGCGTCCATACGCCCGCTACGGGGAACCGGTGCTTATTCCTTGCCCATTGGTGTCTATTGTCACAACGATCCGGCTGGAAACGTCGAACGGACCCGGCAGCGTAGTCAGTTGTACTCCCGCCACCGATTCCCGCACTCGGTACACTTGAAAAACCGCGTCGGCGGCTCGTCGGCCGACGCGGTCTGTTTGAGCGTGTACCACGCCTCCTCGGCACCACACTCGTCACAGATCACGTCGTTCGCCTTCGGCTTCCCCTCGAAGTTGGCGTTCTCGTCGGACTCGATCACGTCGTCGTCGGTCTGGGACTCCGTCGTGACGAAGGCGTCTTCCTGCTCGCGGTCGCGCTCGCTCGAGGCCCCGCAGTCGTCGTTCGTACAGACCATGCGATCGCCCTGCGCTTTCATCATCGAGCCGCAGTCGTCGCAAAATTGCATACCCGACCGGTACGTGCCCGAGCGGCAAAAACACTCGAGATCGGCGAGTCACCGCTCCCGGTCGTCGGCCTCGTCCGCGAGGACGAACGGACAGTCCGCGACCCGCACCGTTTCGATCGTCGGCACCGCCAGAATCTCGGCGTCGGCGTGGGTGCAGGCGACGTCGGGCGGCTCGGCGAGGTAGTCACAGCCCTGACAGTAGGCTCGCTTGTCGACCTCGCGGACCTCGCTGGCGTCCGTCGACGCCGGCAGGTCGTCGCCCTCGAGTTCCGCCCAGAGCCGGTCGGCGTCGATCTCGGCGGTGTCCTGTCGATCGAACAGGTCGTCGAACGCGGCCGTCTCCGCGTCCGGTTCGTCGCCGGCCGACTCCGCGACGGCCGAGGCGAGGTCACCGAGGGGGTCGGCGCTGTCGTCCGATTCGGGACCGTCGGCCTCTTCGAACTCGATCTCGTCGTCATCGCCTCGGGTATCGTCAGTCATCGGACTCACCGCCGGTGTCGGAATCGCTGTCGTCGTCGAACGTCTCCGCCCTCGAGTCGGTCAGTTCGACCGTTGACTTCGCGTCTTCGTCGGCGATCCCGCGTAGCGCGTCCGAATCAGGTCCGCCCGACTCCGCGGACGAGCCCTCGAGCGCCGGCGGGTCGCCGGTCAGGAGCCGATGCGAGCCGAAGATCGACGCCCGCTCGGCGACGTCGGTGACGGCGTTCCCACAGTGGGGACACTCCGGGGCGGTCAGCAACGCGATATCGACGCTCGAGCCGCAGTCCTCGCAGGTCGCCGCGCGCACGCCCAGTCGGTTGGCCGCCAGTTTGAGGTCGTCGGTCACAGCTCGGCGACGGCGTCGGTCGGCTCGGTCGTCGTCGCGCTCCCGGAGGTCGACCACCGCCGCGGCCAGCAGAGTCGACCGCTCAGCTAGGTCGTCGACGTCCCCGAGGAGGTCCTCGAGGACGGTCTCGAAGTTCTCGAAGCCGCGGTCGACGGTCTCCCCGAGCGTCTCGAGGTCCGCCCGGACGGCCGCGAGGTCGCCGTCCGTCGGGTAGCCGGCGTGGTCGTGATCGGCCGGGGCCTTGGCGTCGGCCTCGCGTTTGACCTGGATGACTCGCTCGCGGACGTCGTCGAGGTGGGCCTCGAACTCCTCGCGGTGGGTCGCGAGCTGCCCGCGGACGGCGGCGAGTTCGTCGCGGTCGGCCAGTTCGAGGTCGTCGTCGGTCGCGACCGCGGCCGCGGCGGTCACCAGCCGCCGACAGATCTCGTCGCGGCTCTCGCCGCGCCGGGCGGCTTCGTCGGCCAGCCACTCGTCGGCCTCGTCGGGGACGGCAAAGGAGACGGCGCGGTCGTCGTGGTTCCGGCTGGACATCTATCCGTATTTGGGATATCGGGCGTATAAGGATTGGTCCGAACTCGAGGGGTGAGCCGCGCCGCCTCACCTGATCTTGCGGACGTTGCTGATGTCGAAGCCGCCGTCGTGGATCTCCGTCTCGAAGCGGACGATGTCCTCGTCCTCGAGCCGGGAGAGGACGCCCCGGAACTGCTCGACGACGAGGGTCCGGGCGCGCTCGGAGCCGCCGCTTTCCCACTCGAACAACAGCGTGCCGTCTGTGGCCTCCTTGAGCCGGCCGAGTTCCGTCGACCCGAGCAGTTCCGAGTTGACCAGCAGGAGGATGACCCCGCCCCAGCGATGCGAGGCGCGTTTGAGTCCCTTCAGCAGGACGGTCAGGTCCGACCAGCCCAGCCGGTCGTCGGCCGCCGCCACCAGATCGGTGATCGAGTCGATCACGACGAGGTTGTCCGTCGCGTGATCGGTCAGGTACTCGCCGAGCGCCTCGAGGACGTCGGTGCGCTCGTTGTGGCTGCCGAGTTCGGTGATGTCGGCCATCCCGTCGGCGTACCAGTCGGTTGGCACCGGCGTCAGCTGGAAGTACTCCTCGGCGAGTTCGACGAACCGGACGTCGTCCATCCCCGCGTCGACGAGGTCGTCGTCCATGACGAACGCCATCTCGTCGACGACGGCGTTCGGTTCGTCGGTAAAGGAGACGTAGTGGATGGCCTCGGGGAGGGTTACGTCCGGCTCGAGGTCGCCGTAGTAGAGGTCGAAGAGATCGGGGTCGGCCTCGACGAGCCCGTTCATTACGGCGCTGGTGTAGCAGAACTCCTGTGCGCCGGCACCGGACTCTCCGGCCAGCAGGACGACGCTGCCGGCCGGCGCGCCGCCGCCGATCATCCGATCGAGCCGTGAGACGCCGAGCGGCATCCGTTCCATACGGGGTCGTTTGCTCGCGTCCGTTTACCGATTGCGGCCGACCGTTTGCGCTCCGCTCCCTCGCGTCGCTCGGTCGCCCGGCAAAAGGTCGACAGAGTCCGCTACCGGAACTGGTCGAGTCCGCCGAATGCCTCAGGATATTCGACCACCAGCACGAAATCGTCTACACCATCGACATAAGATCTAGAATCATATTATAATTGATTCTTTACGATCTTCTTCATAGCTCTCGGAGTCAATTGTTTCCCAGTACGGTATTCCTGAGCCGTCCCTCCCAATCCAATAGGCGACTTGGAGGGCATATTCGTCGGATACTTCTTTAGAGTCAACCGTCGTCCCCTCTGAATCGCCGTCCATACGCATGTGAACGCGGAAATGTCCCGGCTCATCCGGCCAATCTTGATCGATCCATTGATGCTGGAGTGGTCCTGATTCATTGCGATTCTCGATGTCGTATGAATTAGAAAATATTTCTTCGTTTTCGTAATCAACACGCACATGAATAGTATGAGACTGGGTATCTGCACTAGCTATCTCAATACAACTGAGAACGGACTGGCTACTAGAATAAATTGATGAGATACATCCAGAAAGGCCGGCTACTGTGGTTGATACCACAGTTGATAGGATAGGTCGTCGGGTGGGCATATACTTCACTCCCCATTCGATCAATATTATATTTGTGGCGTGAGTTAGTCAATAGCTTCTTCGTAACTTGATGGGATAGTCGATCGACAGCGACCGACAACAGTCATGCGCTGGGTCCCGTCGGTCCGCTCGTCTTACCGCGGCGCTACGCGCCGCGCTTTCGTTCTCTCTCTCTCACTATCGGCGATCGATACCCGTCTCGATTCGAGCCCCGCTCTCGGCCGCTTCGGCGAGGATCACTCGACCCTCGAGCCCGCGCTCCGCGAGCGCGTCCCGAGCCGCGGCCGCGGCCTCCTCGGCGTGGCGGGTATCGGTCAGGCCGTAGACGACCGGTCCCCACGACGACTGGCCGACGCCCGAGAGGACCGGACAGTCCTCGAGCGCCTCGACGAGTTCGCCAGCGGGCGGCCGGAAGACCCCGCCCTGTGCGTCGGCGTACCAGGCCCCGTTCTTGCGGCCGATCTCGGCGACTGCCTCGCCGAAGGGCTCGAGGCTGCCCCCGGCCGCGGCGGGCAGCAGTTTCCGGGTGACGACGCCGGCGATCTCGTCGGCGATCGCGGGGTCGGCCCGCTCGACGACCGCGCGCATACTCGCGTCCTCGTCGTCGCCGCTGCGGCCGGGCTCGGCGTCGGGGACGACGACCAGAAATCGCCAGTCTGCGGGCAGGTCGTGACGGGCGACGACCGGCGGGACCGTCCAGTTGCCTTCCGCCGGCGGCTCCGTGGTAAAGCGGTTCGTCGGATGGCCGGCGTCGACGACGAACCCGCCGGCTTCGAAGGTCGCGACGCCGACGCCGCTGCGTCCGCCCCGCCCCATCGCGGGCGCGTTCTCGCGGATCCGCGGCTCGAGTCCGTGGGCCCGCGCGGTCGCCGTCAGCACCGCCAGCGCGAGCTGGGTACCGCTCCCGAGGCCGACGTGGCGCGGCAACCGCTCCTCGAGGGCGACCGCGACGCCGGGGAGATCCAGCACGTCGACGGCGCGGCGGGCGTACTCCGCGACGAGCGGGTCGCCGGTCACGACGCCGTCGGCGGGTTCGGCGGTGACGGTCGCCCGCGGCTCCGCGAGCCCGACGCCGATGCCGCCGTAGAGCCGCTCGCGGGCGAGCGACAGGTTCTGAAAACCGACGTGGAGTCGCGCTCCGGTGCTGACGGTCGCGTTCGGCATGATCGTGGGCCCGCTACGAACCTCCCCGGGAAGGGGGTTTCGACGGTGACAATGACTGACGACGACTCGGGCAGTCGCGCCCGCCGGGCCGGAGTTCGATCGACGGGACGCAGACGTTTTACCGGTTCCGCGGACACGCTTCCACGATGGCGAACCCCGACGCCTCGGTGATCGTGCCGGCCCGCAACGAGGCCGACCGGCTCGAGCGGAGCCTCGACTCGCTGGCGGGCCAGCGCTACGACGGCCGGCTCGAGGTGCTCGTCGCGGCCAACGGGGAGCCGACGGTGGCCGCGGCCCGCGCGCACCCGGCCGTCGATCGGGTACTCGTGGACGGCCGAGGGGCCGGACCGGGACCGGCACGGAACCTGGGCGCGAACGCGGCCGACGGTGACGTCCTGCTGTTTACCGACGCCGACACCGTCGTCCCGCCCGACTGGGTCCGCCGTCACTGCCGGCAGTACCTCACGCCCGAGGTGGTCGGCGTCGGCGGGCCGCTCCGGCCGCTCGAGGACGACCCGCACCACCGGCTGTGCTTTCGGCTGCTCTCGGACTGGTGGTATCGGGCCTGCTGGCCGCTGGGGTTCGTCCAACAGCCCGGCCCCAACTGCAGCGTGCGCCGGACGGCCTTCGAGGCCGTCGGGGGGTTCGACGAGTCGCTGGGTTTCCTCGAGGATACCGACCTCTCCCTGCGGCTGCGCCGCGAAGGGATGGTCGTCTACGATCCGACCTGCCCCGTCGAGACCTCGGCCCGTCGACAGGAACGGGTCGGCTACGCGGGGCTGTTCCTGACGTATCTGGTCGGCTACCTCGAGTACGTCCTGCCGGGGCGGTCGCCGACGCGTGAGTACTTCTGAGCGCTCGAGTCTGTGTTCCGGTCCCGAATCCGCGCCGTTCGCTCCGCGGGCGAACGTATTCGGCTTTTTCGGAGTTTCCGAACCATTGGCCGAGAAAGGGTAACTTATACCGTTTCGATGCGACGTGAGACCATGAGCAGCGACAGCGAGTTCGACTACGGCAAGGACGAGGAACTGCGTAGTCGCGAGGTGACCGAGGGCGCGGACAAGGCCCCGCACCGCGCGATGTTCCGGGCGATGGGGTTCGACGACGAGGACTTCGGCGCGCCGATGATCGGCGTTCCGAATCCCGCGGCCGACATCACGCCGTGTAACGTCCACCTGGACGACGTCGCAGACGCCGCCCTCGAGGGCATCGACGAGACGGGCGGGATGCCCATCGAGTTCGGAACGATCACGATCTCGGACGCCATCTCGATGGGGACCGAGGGGATGAAGGCCTCACTCATTTCGCGGGAGTTGATCGCCGACTCCGTCGAACTGGTGTCGTTCGGCGAGCGCATGGACGGCCTGGTCACGGTCGGCGGTTGCGACAAGAACATGCCCGGGATGATGATGGCCGCGATCCGGACCGATCTTCCCTCCGTCTTTCTCTACGGCGGCTCGATCATGCCCGGCGAACACGAGGGCCGGGAGGTCACCGTTCAGAACCTCTTCGAGGGCGTCGGCGCCGTCGCCGACGGCGAGATGAGCCCGGACGAACTCGACGAGATGGAGCGCAACGCCTGTCCCGGCGCAGGCTCGTGTGGCGGCATGTTCACCGCGAACACGATGGCCTCGATCTCCGAAGCGATCGGCTTCGCGCCGCTTGGCAGCGCCAGCCCGCCCGCCGAGGACGAGTCCCGCTACGACGTCGCCCGCGAGGCCGGCGAGATCGCCGTCGACGCCGTCGAGGCAGGGCGGAAACCCTCCGACTTCCTCAGCGAGGCGTCCTTCGAGAACGCGATCGCCCTACAGGTCGCCGTCGGCGGCTCGACCAACGCCGTCCTCCACCTGCTGGCGATGGCCGCCGAGGCCGGCGTCGACTTAGACATCGAGACGTTCAACGAGATCAGCGCCCGCACGCCGAAGATCGCCAACCTCCAGCCCGGCGGCGAGCGCGTGATGAACGACCTCCACGAGGTCGGCGGCGTCCCCGTCGTCCTGCGCGAACTGCTCGAGGCAGACCTCCTCTATGGCGACGCCCTGACGGTTACCGGCGAGACGATGGCCGAGGCCGTAGAGCGGGTCGATCCGCCCGCGATTTCGGACCTCGACGCCGACTTCCTCCACACCGTCGACGATCCGATCCACGAGCGCGGTGCCATCCGCATCCTCACCGGCAACCTCGCGCCCGAGGGCGCGGTCATCAAGATCACCGGCGAGGATCACCTCCACCACGAGGGGCCCGTCCGGATCTTCGAGCGCGAGGAGGAAGCGATGGCCTACGTCCAGGAGGGCAACGTCGAGTCCGGCGACGTCATCGGCATCCGCAACGAAGGTCCCCGCGGCGGCCCCGGGATGCGCGAGATGCTCGGCGTCACGAGCGCCGTTGCGGGCCAGGGCCACGCCGAGGACGTCGCGCTCTTTACCGACGGGCGGTTCTCCGGCGCGACCCGCGGGTTCTCCATCGGCCACGTCGCCCCCGAGGCCGCGGCCGGCGGCCCCATCGCCGCCCTCGAGGACGGCGACACGATCACCATCGACATCGACGACCTCGAACTCTCCGTCGACCTCTCCGACGAAGAGATCGAGCAACGACTCGCGGACCGCGAGCAGCCCGACCGCCAGTACACCAGCGGCGTGCTGGCGAAGTACGGCCAGGCCTTTGGCTCCGCGGCCAACGGCGCCGTGACCAACCCCGGCGTCAAAGACGAGTAGCGACCGCGGCCGAGTCGCGTCACGTTCGACAGCGCGGCCGGTCCCTTCGATTTCCTGCACCGTTCTTTCCCGCCCTTGCGACAGAGTACCGAATAGACCCGCGTATGTGTAAGTACTGTCTCGAGTGCGACTGGCAGGTCAGCACCGCCGACGGCTACACCGAAAAGGAAGTGTCTGAAAGGGCGATCGAACACTTCGTCGAGACGGGACATACGGTCGATTCGCTGCGACTGCCGCCGCCCGTGATCCGCCAGAACTGACCGCTTTTCCCTCTCACGCTCAGCCGCGGCGCTCGAGGATCCGATCGATGATCAGCCGGGTCGAGAGCAGTTGCTCGTCGTCGGTCTCGCGGCCGCTCGCGCGACGGACCTCGCAGTCGATCCCCCGTCGCTCGAGTTCGGCCGCGATGGCCTCGTCGTCGTGGTGCTGGTCGTGGCCGAGCGCGATCACGTCCGGATCGATCTCCTCGATCGGAACGAAGATGTCCTCCTCGTGGCCGAGCAGGGCCTCGTCGACGGCCGCGAGCGCGCCGACCACGTCCCGGCGCTGGGTCGCCGGACAGATCGGCTTCTCCTTGTGATCGACGTTCGCCTTGCGGGCGACGATCACGTACAGTTCGTCGCCCATCGCGGCGGCCTCCTCCAGATAGTGGACGTGGCCGGGATGGAGGATGTCGAAGGTCCCCTGCGCGATGACGGTCCGGGTCATGTCGCCCTCGCGGTCGATCCGGCGCGTGGTTTCCGTGTCGATCCCGTCGTCGGTCCGGTATATAGCATCGTCTCGAGCATGGCGAGTCTCGTCATCGCAGTTCCTCGTCGATATCCGCCTGCGTGAAATCGAAGAAGTCCTCGGTCTCGGGCAGATCGACGTCGATCACGTTCAGCTGGGTTGGTTGCCCCTTCGAATCGAACGCCTTCCAGTCGGTTCGGCGGTAGGGCGCGCCGATGATGACGTGAACGCTGCCGCGACCGAAGGTATCCAGGTCCGCGTTACTCGGGCTGATGACGCCGTTCGGATGGGAGTGGACGCTTCCCAACGCCTTCACGTCGTTGGGAATCTGGTTCGTCTTGACCGTCGCGCTGACGCTGTTGGACTCGGTGCCGGGCACCACCAGAATATCGGTGATGACCAGGCCCTCGCGGTCCAGTCCCAGCCGGTCGGCCTCGGTCCCCCGGAGGAACCCCATGTACTCGTTCGGGTGGGTCTCCTCGGAGGACTCGAGGGCGAACTCGAGGGTCTCCTCGGCGATGCCGAGGATCTCGCTCGAGCGAAACAGCGCGTCGAACAGCCCCATGGTCTACGCTGGGGCCTTGCGGTTGCTAAACGTTCCGATGCGTCGGTTCGTCTCGGACGTCGATCGGCCCTACTCGTCGTCTCTTTTCGCGGCGACGGGTCGAGGATACTCGACGCGAAGCTGACGCATCCGCTCGAGCATCGTCTCCTCGATATCGGCAGTACCGCGGTGTTTCTCGAACGGATCACCGCCGTCCGTCGCAGTCGGCTCGTCGTTTCGGTCCACGTGGTATCACTCCGATCTGTACAGCCCGCCGTCGGAAAACGGTTTCTCGAGCCGCCATCCCTTCTTGACAAGGGTTATACGCGACCGCCTCAAACGACGATTCAAGATGACGCGTGACTCCGCCGGGGAACCCGGCGCAGACGACGGGGATTCCGTCGTCTACGATCTCGCCCCTGACTGTACCGCCGACGACGTCGAACAAGGCCGTCCCTATCTCGCCGAAATCAACGGTATCGTCGACTACGGCGTCTTCGTCGATCTCTCCGACTCCGTCTCCGGACTCGTCCACGAATCCGTCCTCGAGGGCACCTACGCCGTCGGCGACGAACTCGTCGTCGAACTCGAGAGCGTCCGCGAGAACGGCGACATGGCCTTCGAGCCGGTCGACGTCGGCGACGACTACGAGATCGAGTCGGTCAGCCGCGACTACTCGCTGACCGGCACCGACGGCCTCGAGGCCTCGATCGGCGAGCAGATCCACCTCGAGGGCGAAGTGACCCAGGTCAAACAGACCGGCGGCCCGACGATCTTTCACGTCGCCGACGAGAACGGGGTCGTCCCCTGTGCCGCCTTCGAGGAGGCCGGCGTCCGCGCCTACCCGCAGGTCGAGGTCGGCGACGTCGTCCGCGTCACCGGCACGCCGGAACACCGCGAGGGCTCGGTCCAGATCGAGGTCGAGGGCCTCTCGACGCTCGAGGGCGAAAACGCCGACCAGGCCCGCGAGCGCCTCGAGGCGGCGCTCGCGGAACGGGCCGAACCCCACGACGTCGAGCCGCTGATCGACTGGCCCGCCTTCGAGAAACTCCGGTCGGACTTAGAGGAGGTCGCGCGACTGCTGCGCCGGACCGTCCTCGAAGGACGGCCGATCCGGGTCCGGCACCACGCCGACGGCGACGGCATGTGCGCCGCCGTCCCCGTCCAGATCGCGCTGCAGCACTTCATCGCCGACGTCCACGAGGACGCGGACGCGCCGCGCCACCTCATCAAGCGGCTGCCGGCCAAAGCGCCGTTCTACGAGATGGAGGACGCGACGCGGGACCTGAACTTCGCGCTCGAGGACCGCGAGAAACACGGCCAGCAGCTCCCACTGTTGCTGATGCTCGATAACGGCTCGACGGCCGAGGACGTCCCGGCCTACGAGACGCTGGCCCACTACGACATCCCCATCGTCGCCGTCGACCACCACCACCCCGACCCCGACGCGGTCGGCGACCTGCTCGACACCCACGTCAACCCCTACCTCCACGACGAGGACTACCGGATCACGACGGGGATGCTCTGTGTCGAACTCGCGCGGATGATCTATCCCGAACTTGGCGAGGAACTCCGCCACGTCCCCGCCGTCGCCGGCCTCTCGGACCGCTCGAAGGCCGACGCGATGGACGACTACCTCGAGCTGGCCGCCGCGGAAGGCTACGACGAGGACCGCCTGCAAGACGTCAGCGAGGCGCTCGACTACGCCGCCTTCTGGCTGCGCTACAACTCCGGCGACCAGCTGATTCAGGACCTGCTGCAGGTCGACAGCGACGACGAAGCCCGCCACCGCGAACTCGTCGACTTCTTCGCCGAGCGCGGCCGCGAGGAAGTCGACGAGCAACTCGAGGCCGCCATGCCCCACCTCGAACACGAGACCCTCGAGAACGGCGCGCACCTCTACCGGATCGACGTGGAGAACTACGCGCACCGCTTTACCTACCCCGCGCCGGGCAAGACCACCGGCGAGATCCACGACCGCAAGATCGAGGAGACCGGCGATCCGGTCATCACGGTCGGCTACGGCCCCGATTTCGCCGTCCTTCGCAGTGACGGCGTCCGGCTCGACATCCCGAACATGGTCTCGGAACTGGAAGCCGAGATCGCGGGCGGCGGCGTCTCCGGCGGCGGCCACCTCGTCGTCGGCTCGATCAAGTTCGTCAGCGGCAAACGCGAGGAAGTGATCGACGCCCTGGTCGAGAAGATGGCCGAGGCCGACATCGACGAGGCGCTCTCGAGCGCGGCCCCGATCGACGACTGACGGCTCCGACGGTCGCAGGAGCCCCCTCTTTAGTCCAGTAGAACTTGCGGTACGTACGTCGAATACATTTATCGGTACGGGTGGTGTAGTGACCCACTATGCCCGAAGAAGTCCTGTTCAAATCCGAGAGCGACCAGAGCCGAGCGGACATCGCGTCGTATCTCCGCCGCGTCGCTGACAAGCTCGAACGGGGGGATGCAGTCACGCTCAAATCCGGTTCCGAGTCCGTGACGATGGAGCCGCCGGCCCGCCCGACGTTCGAGGTCAAAGCCGAACGCGAGGGGCCAACGAACGGGCCCGGTGAGTTGAGTGTCGAGTTCGAACTCGAATGGAACGAGGACGGCAACGAGGGGGGCGGCGGGAGCGACGGCCAGTTGGAGATCGAGTGAGCGATTAGCAGACGGAGTTCCCGAGAGAGTTGTCCGAGACCGGAGCGGACACGAACGGCCGTTGCGATCCGGATTCCGGCGCGACTCGAGCGAGGGCCGCGACGAACCGGTCGCAGCCGACGCGTCGTCCCGGCACCGCTATTTTGTTGTAGTTTCAACGCGGAGATCAGTTCCGATGACGCACCCAACCGAGGGCGAGACGAGGACGTTCGAGCGAACGTTTACCGCCGACGATGTACAGCAGTTCGCGGACCTCTCCGGCGACGACCAACCGCGTCATACCGAACCGGACGACGATGGTCGCGTGATGGTTCAGGGGTTGTTGACCGCGACGCTGCCAACGAAGTTGGGAAGCGATAACGAAGTGTTGGCCAGTACGATGGAGTTTGACTTCCACCAGCCGGTTTACACCGGCGAGCCGATCACGTGTCGCTCGACGTTCGACACCGTTAGAGAACGAGACGACCGGTACGAATTCGTCTCGGACGTCGTCTGTGAGAACGCGGCCGGTGAGACCGTCCTAACCGCGGAGACCGAAGGCCTCATTTGGAAAGACGAGTGACTCGAGCACGGTCCGAGGGAATCGAGCCCGCGCTTCGTACCGACTGCGGCGTGAAACGTCCCGACTGCTGAGCGGACGTTCTCGAGCGTTGAGGGAACTGAAAACCGGGCGGTCGGTCATCGATTCGATTACGACACTGTCGCGGACCGATCAGTCGGCACCGTGACGCGGCGTGTAGCCGCAGTCGTCACAGACGATCGATTCGTATCGGGTCGAGAGCGCGCCCGAACAGTTGGGACACTGGTATTCGGATTCCAGTGAATGCTGGGAGATTGCTATGTGTGAACCGAGGAGTCGAGCGCTGATAAACTCACCTATTATGGCGGTGAAATTATATCGTGTTCCTCGGGGTCATAGTAGTTCAGCGGCCTGAACGTCGGAAATTCCGATCGGTCGCCGACTGGCGACGGACACGCGAATTCAGAACTGATAGCGGCGCTCGTCGTCCATCGAAGGGTACTGGTCCGCGCCGGTCATCTCCTCGAAGGTCATCCCCGAGAGGTACTCGTCGTAGGTCACGTCGTAGGCCGTCCGCAGCTGGAAGTCGAGTTTCCCGGTGTCGACGGTGGACTGAAAGAGCATGTGGATCGCCCGCCGGACGAGTTCGTCGGTTTCCTCGGGCTCGAGGGCCGTCTCGAGCAAGGCGAGTTCGTTGCGCGTCTCGCGGTCCAGCGAGAGCGCCAGTTCGTCGCCGATGTCGGAGTACGACGCCGTCACGTCCTCGTTGAGATCGTCGAGGCTCATACGAGTGGGGACTCGAGCGGGCCGGATAGGCCTTTCCAGTTCGAGCCGGCTTCGATCGGTTACCGGCCATCCGACCGCCCCATTGCGACACCCACTTACAGCCGACGGCGTAACCCCCGTCGATGACAGCAGGGGACGGGGAGACGATCCCCGACGACCGCGGAGCGGTTCGCGAGGCGCTGATCGAGTGGTACGAGGACGACCACCGGGAGTTCCCGTGGCGGCGGACCGACGACCCCTATGAAATCCTCGTCAGCGAAGTGATGAGCCAGCAGACCCAGCTCGGACGAGTCGTCGAGGCCTGGGAGGGGTTCCTCGAGCGGTGGCCGACGACCGCCGACCTCGCGGCGGCCGACCGGGCAGACGTGGTGGGCTTCTGGACCGACCACAGTCTGGGCTACAACAACCGGGCGAAATACCTCCACGAGGCGGCCCGGCAGGTCGAGGAAGAGTACGACGGCGCGTTCCCCGAGACGCCCACGGAGCTACAGGAACTGATGGGTGTCGGCCCGTACACGGCCAACGCGGTCGCGAGCTTCGCGTTCAACAACGGCGACGCGGTCGTCGATACGAACGTCAAGCGAGTCCTCTATCGGGCGTTCGACGTGCCCGACGACGACGCGGCGTTCGAGGACGCGGCGAGCGACCTCATGCCGGCGGGCCGGTCGCGGGTCTGGAACAACGCGATTATGGAGTTGGGCGGGGTCGCCTGCGAACAGACGCCGAAGTGTGACGAGGCCGGCTGTCCGTGGCGCGAGTGGTGTTCTGCCTACGCCAGCGGCGACTTCACCGCCCCCGACGTCCCGACCCAGCCGAGTTTCGAGGGGAGCCGCCGGCAGTTCCGTGGTCGCGTGATCGGCACCCTGCGGGAACACGGCGAACTCGAGATCGATACGCTCGGCCACCGCATCCGCGTCGACTACGTCCCCGACGGCGAGTACGGCCGCGAGTGGCTGGCCGGCCTGCTCGCGGACCTCGAGGACGACGGACTGGTCGAGTTCGACCGTGACGGTGCGGACGGCCCCGTCGCCCGTCTGCGACGGTAGCGACTGCGCGTCGAGACGGCGAGAACGGAGGGCCGTGGTCCTGTATTCCCTGTCAGCCAACTACCGGTGATTGGCTACCCGGAACGACGACCCGGACGGACTTGTACCTGACCGGAAGTTACAGGAACTGAGAATTCACTCAGGCGACGGCTATTGAGATAGTGACACTACCGGACGCGGATCTCGAGCCGACGGTTTCGAATCCACGACGATCGGTCCGAAACGACTGTCACCGGGCGGAGATCGGATCCGCTGACACTGGGGCGATCCTGACAGTCATCCGAGTTGGGTGGCGGGAAAGGCTACCGGTAACGAAATCCGTCTATACGTCTTCGTGGTGGGGTTCGGTGATGACCACAGTCGTCGAACTCGAGATTCCGGCAACCCGACTCGGCTTCGACCGGACCTTCGATCGAGTATCGACGTTCGAGTTTCAGGTCGGGGGAATGATCGGCGATTCGCCGCCGCTGATCTGGGCCGGCGGTCCGGATCGGGACGCCGTCGCTCGGGCGCTCGAGGCGGATCCGTCGGTCGACGTGATCGCCAGCCTCGGCGACGGCAGGGAGTCACCGACCGACGCATCCGAAGGCGCTGGGCCGGACGCCAGCCCGGGCGATCGCTGGCTGTTCAGGATCGCGCTCGGGGATGCGGCGAAACTGTTCACCGAAATCGTGGCCGACAACGACGGCGCGATCCTGACCGCTCGGGGCCGGAACGGTCGGTGGCTGGTGAAACTGCTCTTTCACGATCGGGAGTCGGTGTCGGCGTGTCACGACCTGCTCGAGCAATACGAGTACCGGGCGACCGTCACCCGAATCAGCGGCGTCGACGATCTCGCGAGTGCGCAGACGCCGCTGACCGAGACCCAGTACGAGACGATCTGTAAGGCTCACGAACTGGGATATTTCGACGTGCCGAGGGGGGTGACGCTCAAGGAGTTGGCGGCCGAACTCGACGTCTCCCATCAGGCGCTGTCCGAACGGCTCCGCCGAAGCCACGCGGCCCTGGTCAGTGCCGAACTCTCCGAGCGGACCGCACCGATGGCGATCGATCCCTGAAGCCGTGGGTCCCGCTCGACATGCTATCAATTTTGCCGCGATCCTACGAAAACAGCCACCTGTATCAAAACTATTTCGGCCCATAGTGATCAAATCGTGTTCTTTCTCCGGCATACGATGAAGATCTTGTTCCAAGGGGTAGTTTTATTGTCTGATAGGACAATAACGATCATGTCGGCGAGACGCCGACCGCCCGACGACCGACCGTCGCTGTAAGCGCCGGTGGATCACCCGTACTCAATCACGACTCGCGGTCATTCGTGGCTGTGTGACCGCGTTGCTATCGGGTCGCTCACGACCCGAGCGTTCGTTTTTGCCGTCGATCACCGAGACACACCATCGGGGTCAGTATATTTATCCGTCCATCTGGTATACTGTCACACGAACGTGATCGATCGCGGCCGGACCGACGACCCCGCTGACGCCGCCCGAGACGCGGACGGAGAGGCGATCCCCGCCGACCTGTCACTGGACGACGTCCACCATCTCCTCCAGACGAAGCGTCGCCGGGACGTCCTGCGGTACCTGCGGGACGCGGAGGAGCCGGTCCGACTGCGCGAACTCGCCGAACAGATCGCCGCCTGGGAGCAGGAGACGACCGTCGAGGAGCTACGATCCGACGAGCGCCAGCGCGTTTACATCTCGCTGTACCAGTCTCACCTGCCGAAACTCGACAATCACGGGATCATCGAATACGACAAGGACCGCGGCCGGGTCGACTCGACGCCGCGGACCGCCCAGTTCGAGCCGTATCTCGAGGGGCCGACCGGAACGGCCGCGAGCGACCCGTGGCCCCGCCGGTACGGGGCGACCGCCGGCCTCTGTGCCGCGGTCCTCGGCGCGGTGGCAGCCGGGTTCGTTCCGATCGACGGGCTCGTCGCTGCGGGACTCGTTTTGGCTTCGTTCGCGGCCGTGACGGCCGCACACGCGTGGACCGACTAACGTGACGGGAACGGCCCGGCGACGACCGTCAATCGGCGCGGGAAGGGGCCGTTCCGGTCCGCTCTCGGGACCGCTCGAGGAGTCGGCCGGCGTGAAAGGCGACCGAGAAGTCCTGCGGACTGGGCAGGGCACAGGCGAGCCACCCGATCGCTGCCGCGGCGACGACGGGGGGCTCCGCGGTCAGGTGACCGGTCAGTCCCAGTCCGAAGACGGGCACGGCGAGCAGGGCGGGCGCGAGCGCCGCGAGGCGGAGCGCCCAGGGCGGTTCGGTACCGGTCGGTCGGGGGTGGACGGCCGCCCAGGGCCGCGTCGTGACCAGCGCGAGCAGGCCGTCGGCACGACCGGGAAAGTAGGTGACGGCGTACTCGACGCGTGCGAGCTGCAGGACCGCGGCGTGTGACCACTCGTGGGCGACCAGCCCGACCGCTACCGCGATCGCGAGGGCCGATCCAGCAACCACCACGTCCGAGCCGATCATTGGGAACGCGCGACACGTCTGCCGCCGGTTGAACCGGGCGGCGATCGTCTCACGCGATCGGATCGATGAACTACCGATCCAAGGGACTCCGCCTGTACCAGTTGCCGCCTTAAGATCGTGACGCGATCCGAATCGTGTCCGGCAAGTAAGGATTAAGTATTGTGTTGTGGTACCGTGCATCATGGCTACCGAGGAACTCGAATTCGGTCACGAGGACCGCAAGCGGATCTACGAGTACGTCGAGCGACACGGCGCGGTCGATCCCGAGGACACACGGGAACGGTTGGGAATCGATTCGAGCGGCTTCCGACACCACGTCGCGATTCTCAAACGCGACGGCCGACTCGAGAAAGGTGACGGCAAACTCCGGGTGACGATCGACGCCGGCGCCGAGGAGGAGTACGTCTCGGCGGACCTCGAGTTCCATATCCGACCCGCCCGGCAGGAAGACCTGACGGGGATCGTCGGCGCGATCCGGCAGGTCGCCGAGGAGCGGACCTATATCGAAGCCGAGAGCGTCGCCGACGAGATCGATCACGAGGAGGCGCTCTTGCGCCACAACGAACTCGAGTCGCGGATGTTCTTCGTCGCCACCGTCGAGGACGACGTCGTCGGCTGGGTCCACCTCTACGCGCCCGAGATCGACAAGTTGAGCCACACCGCCGAACTCACCGTCGGCGTCTTGGAGGAGTACCGCGGCCACGGCATCGGCTCGCATCTCCTCTCCCGGGGGCTCGAGTGGGCCGGTTCGAACGGCTACGAGAAGCTCTACCAGAGCGTTCCCTCGACCAACGAGGAGGCGATCGCCTTCCTCGAGGGCCACGACTGGGAGACGGAAGCCGTCCGCGAGGACCACTACAAACTCAACGGCCACTACGTCGACGAGGTGATGATGGCTGTCGAACTCTGAGTTGACAGTTCGATTTATGTAACCGTCCGCGAAACGGGGAGGCATGCGCAACGCTACCCCCACGCGGGTCGAGTACGAGGGGTGGGGGGAATCGACCGCCGCGATCGTCGCTATGGGGCTCGTCCTCGCGGTCGCCGGCATCGTCCGAGCGCTGGGCGCACCGACCGCCGAATCGGTCGCCGCGTTCGAACTGTTCGTCTCGCTACTCGTCCCCACCGGGCTGGCCACCGGCGGGTACTGGCTGGCCGCCCGAAACGTTTCCCCGGCCGTTCGCTGGCGGGCCGTGACACAGGTGTCGGTCGGGATCGTCGCGGCCTGTGCGCTCGCGCTCTGGCTGACGGGCTATCTCGCCCTCGAGGGCGGCGCGATCCGCGATCCGCTGGCGCTGACGACGACGCTGGCCGGTATCGGCGGTGCGACCGGCTTCGCGACCGCCGTGCGAGACGTGCCGGCCGCCGCTTCGGCCGAACCGAGCCGCTCGAGGAAGGCGTCACGGACGGTCGACACCGAGACACTGCCGTCGCTCGAGTCGATCGACGCGACCCCGCGATCGTCGGCGACGACCCCGGTCGAATCGACGCCCGACGGCCCGACGACCGAGATCCCGACGCGTACCACGGTGCTCCCCGTCGTGTCGCGGCCGGCCGACGTGTCGATCACCGTGGAGACGCGCCCGTCGACCGCCGTCTGGACCGACGTCGACGCCGCGGGGCGGACCGCCGCTCCCGCACGCCCGCTCCGCTCGTCCGACCGGGACGCGGTCCGTGAACCCGGTCCCGACCAGTCCCGACGGTTCGGCCGCGACGCGTTCGACCGGCCCGGCGGTCCGCGGGACTCGCTCGAGTCGCCGATCCCGACACCGGACCCGGGCGTCGACGCGGTCACCAACGTTCCGTCGACGGCCGAGGCGGTCCTCGGCGTCCTCCGGAACGAACGCGCGCGGCTCACGCTCGCCGTCCTCTACCACGAGTGGGACGGACGGACGCGGTCGGTCGACGCCCTCGCTCGGGCCGTCGCCCTCCACACGGACGACTCCGCTGACGCCGTCGCGGCCGGGTTGCGACACGCGACGCTCCCCCGACTGGTGGAACTTCGAGCCGTCGACTGGGACCGGTACGCGGACCGGGTCGGGGCACCCGACCACGCCGTCTTCGAGGAGGGCGTCCGCGAAGCGGCGGTCCTGCTCGAGTCGTTCGAACCGGGGACGAGATAGCGCTCGAGCGACGCGAACGACCGCCGAGGTCGGCCGAATCGAAAGACAATTCCTCCGGACGGCGCTATCCGGAGGCATGCTTTCGATCGCGCTTGCCGGGAAACCGAACGCCGGCAAGTCCACGTTCTACACCGCGGCGACGATGGCGGAGGTCGACGTCGCCAACTACCCGTTCACGACGATCGACGCCAACCGCGGGGTGAGCTACGTCCGGACCGAGTGTCCCTGCCTCGAGCGCGAGGAGCGCTGTAACGCCGAGAACTGCGAGGACGGCAAGCGCTACGTCCCGATCGAGCTGCTGGACGTGGCGGGACTGGTGCCCGGCGCTCACGAGGGGAAGGGGCTGGGCAACCAGTTCCTCGACGAACTGACGAACGCGGACGTGATCGTCAACGTCGTCGACGCCTCCGGCGGTACCAACGAGAAGGGCGAACCCGTCGACGTCGGCGACCACGACCCGCTCGAGGACATCGACTTCGTCGAGGAGGAGATGGACCTCTGGCTGGCCGGCATCGTCGACCGCAACTGGGAGTCAGTCGAGCGGAAATCGCGCTCGCCCGACTTCGACATCGACGACGCCCTGGCGGACATGCTCTCGGGTTTCGGTGCCTCTCCCAAACAGATCGCGACGGTCTTGCGGGAACTGGACTACCCCGACGACCCGATCCAGTGGGACGACGACCGCCGGGAGGAACTCGCGCGACTGGTCCGCGAGCGAACGAAACCGATCGTCGTCGCCGCCAACAAGATCGACGTCGCGCCCGAGGAGAACGTCGAGCGCCTGCTCGACCTCGACAAGCCCGTGATCCCGACCACGGCGGAGGGCGAACTCGCCTTGCGCCGGGCCGCGGACAACGGCCTCGTCGAGTACGACCCCGGCGACGAGACCCTCGAGATCGGCGACGACGTCAACGACGCCCAACGGGAGGCCCTCGAGGGCCTCGAGGACACCATGGCCGAGTGGGGCGGCACCGGCGTACAGGCGGCGCTGGATCACGCCGTCTACGGCCTGCTCGATCACCTCACCGCCTACCCGGTCGAGGACGCCTCGAAGTGGTCCGACGGCAGCGGCAACGTCTTGCCCGACGCCCACCTGCTCCCGTCGGGGTCGACACCCGTGGATCTGGCCTATGCCGTCCACTCCGACATCGGCGACGGCTACCTCCACGCCGTCGACGCCAAGTCGAATCGGGAGATCAGTGAGGAGTACGAACTCGAGGAGGGCGACGTGATCAAGATCGTGTCTACTAACTGACTGTATTGTAACAAATAAGACTCTGCGTTTTAGGCGGCGCGGTGATCAGTACAGGTGAGGAACATACCATTCTACTACGTTTTGGTTGACTCTATCTGAGATAGTGTACTGGTTAGATTGAGTGCCGTGGATGAGAGAACGGTGGTGGTCGAATAATGTAGTGATCGATCGAACAATGAATATGACCCAAGGTCAAATCAAGCGTTTACTTGAATTCTTTATCATTGGGATCGTATTCGGTGTCTCCGAAGATATCCTCGCTGTTTTGATTGCTACTGATGCAGAACTATCGTTCGATATCATAGTAGTAGTGGTGGTAATCGCAATTCCGTTTGCCATACTCTCGGAGCTTATTGTTGATCACCCAAAGTTCTTGCATTTTGATATAATATCGATGCGAATCAGTTCGTCAATCCTTGGCCACGAGAGTATTCAAAACAAGAATCCACCCGGTGACCTTCAGAAAGAGACTGCACCATGGCCACATCATCAGTATTACTGTGACATCTGCAACGTCGAATTCGAAACAGGAGAACTACTCCAAGAGCATCTTGATCACCACCATTCTGGTGTACATATCAATTGGTCTATTCATGCCGAGAAAGCAAGTCAGTAGTCTATAGTAGCTCTTGAAAGTCAATGCACACCCGATCGCAGGACAGCGTTGTGATCGGTGTGTAAATCGTTTCAAGAGCGACTATAGTAAGGCGTTCAGTGCGCACGTGTAGTTATCGCGATGTTCAGCCAACTTCCGAGTGAATAGAAGATGGTGAGTCACTGTTTCGATCCAACCCCCCTGGGGCCGCACATCGACAGAATCTGATTCCCTAATATGCACACGAGTTGCCGATCCTTGTGTATACATCTACCAGACTATCGTCCGGATCCTTACCATACCGTTGGGTCCGATGAGCGAATTTATAAGCAAACATCGTTCGGATGATCCGAACGGCCGTAGAATAGCGTGTCGTGTTCACGGCTGCGTCAATGCCGAAACCGATGCGCAGTGAAACACTGGTTTGATATCGAATACGAGCAATAGATTGTCCAGTTGACTGAATTCGACGGTGTAATTCACTGATCCGGCGGACTGGCCTCGAGCGGCCGACCAACATTCAGTTAGCCGTCATCCAATTCGAGGTCGTCTGCCTCGAGACTATCCGCATCGAGTTCGCCCTCGAGATAGGCGTGACCGGCGTCAGTGATCGTGTAGTAGCCGTCGTCGACTTTCTCGACGAGCCCGTACTCGATAAGGACACGGAGCCGCTCGTGAACGGTACTCTGTGATTTGTCGATGTTCCGCGCGATAGCCGTGGGGCCGATCTCGAGACCCTTATCGAGAGCTTCGAGAATGAAATTGTCCGTGGGGAGTTGCATCCAATCTCCCGGTTTTCTCATCATCGTCGAAAGGGAGAATCGACATTTAGTTGATTCGAACACGGCCCTCTGTCGGACTATATCATCCGATATATCGGACTAAATAGCCCGAGTACTTATTTTGGAGGAGGAGATGCTGAGTAAGTAACGCGAGCTACACGCGGTCCCGCCTGTCCGTACGGCCGCTCGGAAAATGCGGACTGGTGCCGCCAGCACCGGGTCCGCGCGGCTCGCGCAGCCATGGGACGCAAGCCATGTCTACTGACAGTTCACGGGACCTTCAAAGTCCCGACGCGACAGACGCATCGCTGCGGTCCGAACGCGCCGACGCCGCTCGCGGTGATCCCGCGCGCGGAAACGGCGATCGGCGTCGACGTCGGCGAATACAACCTCTACACGGCCTGCCCGGTCGCCCTCCCGGACTGGCGGGGCGCGCACGCCGTCTGTGGCGACGACCTCTGCGAGCGCCGCGACGCCATCGTCGCCGAACTCGACGACGCCGGGCGGACGGTCTGCGAGTACGCGACCGCCTACGACGACCCGGTTCTGGTCACCGAGGACAGCCACTACCGGCCCGACCTCTGGGCGTGGCTCACCGACCCCGACGCACATCGGGTCTCCGCGTGGCTCCTCCCCGCGGCGCACCTTCGGCTGCGGGCCGTCGCCGCCGAGTACCGACTCCCGGTGACGGCGGTGCCCGAAGCGTACTCCACGCAGGAGTGTCACGCCTGCGGCGTCCTCGGAACTCGAGAACGGAACACGACCGTTCGATGCGCGAATCCGAACTGCCACGTCGACACCGTGGCCGCGGACTTCAACGCCGCGATGGTCCTCGCCCGGCGCTACTACACCGGCCGGTGCTGTGACTACCGGCCGCGCGAGTCACCGCACCCCGGCGATCGCCCGGGGCTCGCCGCCGACGGCGGACGCCCGGACTGGCGCGACGAGCGGCGGAGAAGACGACGGCTGTGAGCGACGCGGTGGCCGGCGTTGCCACTCGAGCAGGCGTCGGTCGACCGCGACTGAACCCGCGCTCGAGTCACTCGAACTGGGCGGTGTCGCCGCGCCGGTAGCGGTCGACCCGGCGGTAGCCGTGGACGGTCGCGCCGGGGTCGAGTTCGATCTCGTAGCGGCCGATGATGTCCTGGGTGTCGGGGACTGCTCTGCGTTCGACGACCTCGACGACGGCCCGCCAGCCGTCGTCGGTCGGCGAGATCTCGCTGACGCCGTCGAACTCGTGGCCGATGAGTTGGCCCGCGGTCGACTGGACCGTCTCGCGAACGGCGAGGATGCCCGCGATCTCCTCCTGTTCGACGTCGACCTCCGCCTCGACCTCGTCGGGGTCGGTCATCTCGTCGGCGGTCATGTGGGTCGTTCCGCGAGAGCGGGGCTCCTCGATTTCCTTGCTCTCGCCCTGTTCCTCCTCCTGACTCGCTTGACTGTCGCTCACTGTTGGATCACTCTCGTCGTGCTGGTAGCAGAAGCCGTCCTCGCCGGCCGGTCGCGAGCAGCGCTCACCGTCCGCCGTGCGGGCCTTGCGCTGCGCTCGTGATTGCGTGTCGGCTTCGGCCATTGGTATCTGGGTCGGTCGATCGCCTCCGTCTCGGCTCAGATCGTCTCGCCGATTCGCGTTCGCAACGCCTCGATGTCGCCGCCGTCCTCGCCGGCGACCTTCGGCGCGAGGACGTCCGTGAAGACGTGGGTCAGCGTCTCGTCGTCGAGCTCGCCGTCCCCGTCGTGGCCGTCGAAGACGGTCAGCCCCTGCGCGGCGGTGATCGCCGCCCGGGTGCCGACGACGATCTCGAGTTCGGTCTCGACGAACGGGTCGGGGACGACGCCCGGGGTCGGAGAGGGGACTGTCGCCGTTGCGTTCGCCGACGTTCGATGCCGTTCGCGCGAGCTCTTTTTTCGCTCTGTGGCCGTCCTTCTGCTCGCGACTGGCCCGGATCTTCGCGCCGCGGACCGTTCGCTTGCGCGACGTGGCGTCTGCCATGGCGGGCTACTCCGCGGACTGCGGCGACGATTCGGGGCGGGGCTCGACCTCGAGTTCCTCCAGCTCGTCGAGGTCGCCCTCCGCCGTGGCCTGCTCAATTTTTGCGATCTCCTCCGCGTAGTGCAGGAAGGTGTCGACCGAGGCGACCACGACGCGGGCCTCGATGGTCAGGAGTTCGATCCCGACGACCGAAATCCGCGCCCAGACGTCGATGACGACGCCCTTGTCGAGGACGCGGTCCAGTACTTCCGCGAGACTCGAGGAGTCGGGCCTTCGTTGTGGCTGTGCCATACACCCGCTCTTCAGCGGGAGTCCGTAACACGGCTTGGACTGCGACCGCAAGCCAGCGGAAGCGGTTCGGCCGGCAACGAACTCACGAGCGCGAGGGCGACGGGGACTGCGACTGCAAGCACCACGGTAACCCGAGACGGTGGTGTAGCCCCGACGATACGCGAGTACTCCACAGCGTTCGAACGAGTACTGCTATCACCCCTACTGAAACGATGAGTAATCGATACGTCTACGGCGTCGTCGAAGCCGACACCGTCGAGTTCGAGACCGAGGCCGTCGCCGGTGCCGAGCGGGTCTACACCATCTCGCATCGCCGGCTCGGGGCCGTCGTCTCGGACATCGACACCACCGACCCCGAGGAGACCGACGAGGATGCACAGCGCCACGACGAGGTCCTCCGCGAGATCATGGACTACGACGGTGGCACGACCGTC
Source organism: Natrinema saccharevitans (assembly GCF_001953745.1). Taxonomy (NCBI): domain Archaea; kingdom Methanobacteriati; phylum Methanobacteriota; class Halobacteria; order Halobacteriales; family Natrialbaceae; genus Natrinema; species Natrinema saccharevitans. The sequence goes on along the minus strand of NZ_LWLN01000001.1, from coordinate 1,357,003 downwards.
GTCCCGATGCAGTTCGGCATGGCCTTCGAGAGCGACCGGGCGTTGAAGAACGTCCTGCGCGGTGCGCGACCCGCGTTCCGACGCGCGATAAGCGACATCGAGGGCGAAGTCGAACTCGGGCTCAAACTCGTCAGCGAGGACGGGGCCGACGTCGACCGCGAGGCGATCGAGGCCGAGGTCGGCGAGCGCCTCGATCCCATCGCCGCGCAGACCGTCGAGAACGACCTGTTCAGCGACCGGCTCGTATACAACCGCTCGTATCTCGTCGCCGAGGACGACCGGGCGGCGTTCGACGACGAGATCGCCCGCGTCGAGGACGACCACGACGAACTTATGGTCCGGTACACCGGGCCGTTCGCGCCCTACAGCTTCGTCGACGTGAAGATCGGCACCCAGTAACCATGTTCGTCCTCGACGACCTCCTGTTCCGACCGCTCGTCGGCATCGTCAACGCCCTCCACTCGATCGCGCTCGATGAACTGTACGATATCGAGTCCCTCGAGGCCCAGCTCAAGGAAAACCAACTGCTGTACGAACTCGGCGAGCGCGACGAGGACGAGTACCGGCGTCGCAAGGAGCGACTCGAGGCGGACCTCGAGGTCGCCCGTGACGTTCACGAACGGCTCTCGAGCGGCCGCGTAGAGGTGAAAGGATAATGACCGATAGCACCCCCGACGACCGCGACCGGGACGAATCGGCCGACGACAGCGACTACGAGAACGACAGCTGGCTCTCGAGCCTGCTGTCCGCACTGGAGTCTTTGGAGGGCGATACGACGTCGACCGCGGGCCGTCGCCGGAGCGACCGGGCGGTCTTCGATTACGACATCTCGATCCGCTCCGGCGGCGATCTCACCCGCGACACGTCGTCGGAGCGGCGTTCGTTCGGTGAGGGGCCGGGCGAGGAGACGGCCGCCCGCGATCGATTACGGAACCGTCGCGTTCGGTCCTCGGGTCCCTCGAGCGACCACCACGTCGCCACCCGGGAACACGAGGGCGAACTGTTCGTCACGGCGGACGTCGCCGGGGCTGACCCGGCCGACGTCACCGTCGGGTTCGACGACTCGACGCTCGTCGTCGCCGTCGACGGGACCGAACTCGATCGGATCGAGGTTCTCTGGGAGGAGCGAACCTCCGACGCAGTGATCAACAACGGCGTCCTGACGGTCCGCGTCCGCCGGGAGACGACGGGCGGCGACGAAAAGACGGACGACGAGGGGGACGCCGGAGGCCAGACATGAACGAGACGGAGTCCGAGGACGGCCTCGACGCACTGCTCGAGGACGCGACCGAGAGCGTCGGCCAACTCGAGGAAACCCTCGCGGACAGCGAGACGATCGACGACGACACCCTCGAGACGGTCGTGGGCGACCTCGATACCCTCGTCAGGGTCGCGGAGGAGACCGCCGAACTGCTCGAGTCGATGGACGTGAGCGAACTGCCGGAGGCGGTCGACGGCGACGAACTGCTCGCGGCGATCGAACTCGGGGAGATTCCCGACGCAGTGATCGACGAGGAGACGGGCGCGACCGACCTCGTCGATTTCACGGCACTGCTGGACGCGATCGACCTCTTGAACGCCTGGAACGCCGCGGACCTGACCGACCTCTGGGAGAACAAACGCGAACTCGACGACGTCGTCGGCGACCTCGAGGACGGCGACGACGCGGGGCTGCTCGAGGACGCGGTCTCGGACGTCGCGAACGGCGGGGACGACGGCGAGGGCCTCCTCGACGACGACGGGGACGGCGTCCTCGACACCGGCATGGACGCCGGGTTCGCGGCCAAGCAGGCGCTTGGCGACATCGACGTCGCCGAGGATCCGGAGGCCTACCAGGTCGCCATCCAGCAGCAGGCGATGCAGGGCATCGACACCTTCCGGGCCGCCTTGCTCGAGATCCACGAGAAGTTCGAGCGACTGTACGAGTGCAACCGCGAGAAGATGCGCCGGCAGGACAGGGGAACGAACTCGCGGAACCCGACGGCGTCCTCGACGATGCCCGTCGACCGGCGCGACCTCGGCGGCGGGGCCCGGTACGCGACGGTACCACAGGACGTGAAGCTCTCGACGGCCCCCACCCGCAAGCGAATCTACGGCCGCCGGTTCGAACTCGAGCGGGAGCGCCAGCGCCGGACCGAACGACAGGAGGGCAAGCGATGAGCCGACAGGAGAGCCAACGATGACCGACCCACCACTCCGACGACCGACCGACAGCGAGGTGCGTGCGACGACCGACCGCGCCGCGGCGAGCCGCCCCGGAGGTGATCGCGGTGCCCGATGACTTCCAGCCCAGCCGCCAGAAGGCCGACCTGGCCGAGGTCGTCGAGATGTTGCTCGACAAGGGGATCGTCATCAACGCCGACATCGCCGTCTCGATCGGCGACACCCAGCTGCTCGGCGTGCAGGTCCGGGCCGCCATCGCCTCATTCGAGACCGCGGCGAAGTACGGCCTCGAGTTCCCCGAGGGAACCGACATGCGCCGGGTCGCCGAAGCGGTCGACGATCCCGAGGTCGCGGAGATGGACCGGCCGAACCCGGCGATCGATCCGACCCGCGGCGTCAACGTCACGGCCGAGGGAGACGCCGACGGCGAGTCGGACTCCTCGAGCGACGACGGGGGAAACGAGTCGACCGAGAGCGAACTGGCCGTCGGCGACGAGGAACTGGTCAGCGAACGGCCCGGTGCCAGACCCGGCCCCGAGCGGCCCACCAGCGGCGGGTTCGATCTGGTAAGCGACGATGATGACGGCTCGGGCGATACCGGCTCGAGCAACGACGCAGACTCGAGCGACGAGGGCACCGAGGGCGATGCGGCCGCGCCCGAGACGGAGGGCGAACCCGAATCGGGGGGTGACGACCCGTGACGGCGATCGACGTCGGCAACGGCGACGACGCACGGGACGGGCTGGTGACCCTGGTCGTCGCCGTCGTCGAGATCCTGATCGACGCCCTCGAGCGCGAGGCGGTCCGGCGCATGGAGTCGGGGAGCCTCTCCGACGAGGAGATCGAGCGGCTGGGCGGCCAGCTCGCGAGGATCGAGGCCGAGATCGAGCGGCTCAAGGACGACGAGGGAATCGAGGACGGCGTCGACGACCTCCGGAGCGATCTGGACGGGCTGGTCAACGACGCGATCGAACAGCTCCGCGGCGAGCCGACGGCGACGACGCAGCCCGGCCACTCCGTTTTCGGGGGTGAGTCCGAGTGAGCGAACGCGACCTCGAGGAACCCGCCGACCGACTCGAGACGATCGAGGGGGTGGGAACCGCGGACCCCGCCGACGCCCCGTCGATCGACGAGGGGCGGTACCTCTACTGTCTCGTCCGGGCCGACGAGGACGCCGCGCTCGAGACGACCGGCGTCGACGGCGAGCCGGTGTCGGTCGTCGTCGCGGACGGCATCGGCGCGGTCGTCCATGCCTGCGACGGGGTCTACGACTCCGGAGATTTCGCCCAGATCCGACGCTGGCTCGTCCGCCACCAGACGGTCGTCGACGAGGCGGGGCAGGACTTCGGCACGCCGGTTCCCTTCCAGTTCGATACGATCCTCCGGGGCGACGACGACGGCCTCCGCGAGTGGCTCCGCGAGGAGCGGGCGATCTTAGAGCGGGCGCTCGACGGACTCGCCGGCCACTGGGAGTACCGCGTCGAGGTCGTCGAGATCGACCCAGTCGACGACGCAGCGCTGATCGATCGCGACGACCGCCTGCGCGAACTCGCCGAGCGGATCGCCGACGCCGAGGCCGGGACCGCCTTCCTGCTCGAGAAGCAGTTCGACCAGCGGCTGACCGAACTCCGGGCGGCCCGCCGGGAGTCGGTGACCGCCGACCTGCGGGAGCGACTGGCCACGGCGGCCCGGGAAGTCCACGCCCTCGAGCGGTCGCCGAGCGCGGGGTTGTCGGACGACCTGGCCGGCAGCGGTGCGGGAGCGTCGGAGAGTAAAGCGGACGACGGCGAGACCCTCGCGCGGCTCACCCTACTGGCCCACGAGGACGACGAGGGCGCGATCGGCTCGGTCCTCGACGACGTGGCCGCGATCGACGGCCTCGAGGTCAGGTTCACGGGGCCGTGGCCGCCGTACACGTTCGCGCCCGAGCTGGGGGGCGACGGCGACGGAACCGACGGCGATCGCGCGGATCCGCAACCATGAGACCGCGAAAGGACGACGAGAGCCTCGTCGACGTCCTCGACGTGTTGCTCCGGGACGGGGCGATCCTTCGCGCGGACGTGATCGTCTCGATCGCCGAGATTCCGCTGATCGGAATCAAGCTCACCGCGGCGATCGCCGGCATGGAGACGATGAACGAGTACGGGCTCTTCGAGGACTGGGACGCCCACCGGCGGATGGCGGCCGCCGGTCGCTGCACCCACTACGACGGGCCGCCCGCGAACGCAGCGGATGACGGTGCGGAGACGGGACTCGAGAACGACGGCTCGGACGCGGCCTTCGACGGCCTCGAGGAACTCGGAATCGGCAGTTCACACGCCGGCGTCGACGAGACAGGAAAAACGAACGGGGAAGAGTGAGGAGGATCGGCGCGGGGACCGCACTCGAGATCGGCGAGAGCGGGTCGACTCGCGGTCGGATGCCCCCGAACGGGGGCCGGCGGTCAGGCGTACTTCGGGCGCTCGGTCGTGTGTTCGACCTCGCCGGTGACGGTCTCCTCGTCGCGGTCCTCGTCGTAGACGTACTTCCCGGTCGCGCCACAGAGCGTACACTCGTAGGTCTCGGAGATCTCGTTGATCATCTCGCCGTCCTCGAAGTAGACGCGGCTCTGCGTGATCTGCAGGAACTGGGCGGTCTCGCAGTTAGTGCAGGTGATCATACCCGTTCGATAGCCACGACCGGTTGTAGTTATCCGGCTTGTAACCGAAAGCGACGGGTAGCTATCGCCCTCTTACCGGGGCTTCGGCCGCTCGAGGCCCTCCGCGGCGACGCCGGCGGCGCTCTCGCCCCCGTCCGGCCGAGTAACCACCACGTAACCGCCGGACAGAAGCGGGAACGCGGACCGATGATTCCGTGACCGTTCGGCGGACACAAACTCGTCTTTCCCGACGAAACGTCGTTATTACCGGGCACCGATTCGACGGCTCCCGGCCGGCGTCGAACCGGACTCGAGGCGTGGCCGCGACCCGGAACGCTCAGTCGTCGACGGGGACTCGCTCCCCGCTCCTCGCCGCCTCGTAGGCCGCTTCGGTCAGCGCCGTCACCCGGAGGGCGTCCCGGACCGTCGCCGGGGGCTCGGTCCCCTCGCGGACGCTCTCGAGGAAGGCGTCGGCCCGGGACCGCTCGTCGCGGGGATCGACGTAGGGAGTATACTCGCCGGCGTCGGCGTCGATCTCCCGGACCTCGCGGGGACCCCACTGGGCCCCCTCGAGGTAGACCGCGCCCGCGCCGTCCCACAGATGGACGTGTTCCCGGACCGACGGCGCGTCGCCGTGGAACGCAAACGTCCCGGTCGCGCCGTTCTCGAACGCGACGTCGAGGTGGGCGCGGCGGTCGACCCGCTGTGCGTCGTCGTGGAAGTCCATGCTCGCGGCGACCGAGGCGGGCTCGAGGCCGGTCGTCCAGCAGACGCCGTCGAGGACGTGGCTGCCCGTATCGTAGAGGAAGCCGCCGCCCGAGAGGTCCGGATCGAGCCGCCAGGTGCCGCGGGCGTCGTCGATCCAGTCCTGCGTGATCGAGGCGGTCACCCACTCGGGATCGCGGTCGGGGTCGGCGAACCGCTCTCGGGCCCGTCGAAACGCCGTCTGGAGGTGTCGCTGGTAGCCGACCATCACGGTCCGGTCGCTCCCCTCGACGCGGTCGGCGAGGTCGCGAGCGCGCTCGAGGTCGGTCGTGAGCGGTTTGTCGCAGTAGACGTGACAGCCCCGCTCGAGGGCGGCGACGACCTGTCCATAATGAAGGGTGTGTGGCGTCCCCGCGAGGACAGCGTCGAGGGCCGCCTCGTCGAGCATGGTCTCGTACTCGGCGAATCGGCGGTCAGCGGGGACCCCGAACCGGTCGCCGACCGCCTCGCGAACCGACGGCTCGAGGTCGCAGATCGCGCCGACGGTCGCCTCCGCGTGGCGATGAAACTGTCCCCCGACGGTCCTGCCGATGTAGCCAAGTCCGACGATGCCGATCCGGAGCGGGCCGGCGTCGATGGCGTCGCTCATAGGGACCGACACGGCGTCCAGCGCCATCCCTTTGGAACCGTCGCAGGCAAGCCGAGATTCGATTGTGGCAGGTGACCACTGACACGTAGCAGCCGGCTACACCGGCGTTATACACCGCCTGCGTCCGCTTCGAGGGGACTACCGCCGGCCAAGTGACTGCATAACAATGACTCCCGACTGCATTGTCCGGCCTGCGGGGAGGAAAGGCCCCGCCGGGTACGCGTTCGGTCAACGGCGACGCGCTAATCAGCCGATTGCGTGCGTTCGTGCCCGGATCGCTCGGATGTGGACTCGCCCCGCTTCGAGTACGCTCATGTCTCTCACGCCCAGGGCGGTTCCCGCCCCGCCCGGGGTTTCCGACGCTCGAGTCGCCAGCGGCGGCCAACTCGCCGCTTAGAACTCCGTGACGACCGGGATGCCGACCGTCTCGTAGTCGTCCATCGAGGCCAGCGTCTCCGGCAGGTCGTCGAGCGAGAGTCGCTCGCCGATGATCTTGCTCGGCTCGAGGGTGCCCTGTGCGATCAGCTTGAACAGTTCTTCGTAGCGGACCAGCGGCATCCCGAAAGAGCCGTGGAAGTCGATTTCCTGCATCGTCATGACGTCGACGGGGAGTTCGATCTGGCCCTCCTCCTCGCCGGTCGTCAGGCCGACCTGGACGTGGCTGCCCCGCGTGCCGAGGCTGTTGACCGAGTTCTTGCAGGTCTCGGCGACGCCAAGCGCGTCGATGGAGACGTCCGCCCCGCCGTCAGTGATCGCCTGCACTTCCCGGGCTGCGCTGTCGACCTCGGTCACGTTGATCGTCTCGCGGGCGCCGAGTTCCTCGGCGCGCTCGAGTTTGTCGTCGACGAGGTCGATCGCGATCGGGTGGGCCCCCAGCGCGTTCGCGATGTGAATCGCCGAGAGGCCGACGCCGCCACAGCCGTGGACGGCGACCCAGTCGCCCGGCCGGAGGTCGGCGCGGTCGGCCAGCGCGTGGTAGGCCGTCATGAACCGACAGCCCAGGCCGGCCATCTCGTCGTACTCGACGTCGTCGGGGAGTTCGACGCAGTTGAAGTCGGCTTCCCGGACGGCGAACGCCTCCGCGAACGCGCCCTGAGAGTACTCCGACAGCCCCAGCGGAAGCACGGTTTCGCAGTTGTTCGCACGCCCCTCGCGACAGTGCGGACAGGTGCCGTCCCCGAGGTGGAACGGGACCGCGACGCGGTCGCCCTCCTCGAGGGTTTCGACCTCCGAGCCGACCTCGGAGACGACGCCGGCGGGCTCGTGACCGAGGATCTGGCCCTCCGGGACGCCGGCCCCGACCCAGTTCCAGTCGCCCTGCCAGGCGTGCCAGTCACTGCGACAGACCCCACACGCCTCGGTCTCGACGATGACCTGATCCGGCTCGGGCTCGGGATAGTCGACGTCTTTGACCGCGAGCGGTTCCCCATGTTCTTCGAGTACGGCTGCTCGCATATCCTGACTGTTCGGTCAGCGAGTACAAAAGTGTGTGCGGTACGTGACCGATCTGTCATAAACCCATATAGAGTTCATTTCTGTTGTCGCGAGCTACTTCCATGGAACGACCGGGTTCGCACCGATCGCGATCGGGAGCGACTATCGAACGGCGACAACCGATAATCGGTGTGTTCGGCGCAACGAATTTGTGGTGTATAAACTGTATCGCCTCGATCACCGACGGGTATCGCTCGTCTGGCGGAGCGACTGGTCGACTCGAGCGCCGTCGACTTCGGAGTAGAGGGAGGTAACAACAACCGAGCGAATCGGCCGTTGCAGCGTTTAGCTGAATTGAGGCGCTAAGCCCCCTTCCTCAGCGAGTGAAGCGAGCAGGGGGGATACAGCGCCGCCCGTATTTCTTGGCCTACCTAGGTCGTTCTCCGGCCGACGGCCTCGACGGCCGATGTTCCCGGCTCTCGAAACTATATCGTATCCGAGGAGATTACCAAATAATCAGTTAAAATATATTATTCTGGGCAGGATTGGAGAGCAGACGCTCGAGTGGTGAGATTACGCGCCGATATCGGAGGACCGCCGAGATTGCGTCTGTAGTGGCTCTACAGTGGGCTTTTCGGTAGTGGGAGACTCGGAACTGAGTGGGACGTCGGTGGGCGGGTACGAAGTGTTCGAGGTACTAAAGCGGAGTACAGGGCTAATACCGGTTTTCGTCTCGAAGCACACCTGCTCTACACTGCCCGAGCGCCTGGAACTCGTTTCGTCTCCCAGAAACAATACCTATAGTATACACAGCTATATAATATTTGTTATGTGATTGCGTGTAGGCGGCCGCTCCAGAAGCCGAACGGGGGATTCGTTACGTACTCGTGTCTGTCATGGCATGGCGGAACGCTCACGCTGTCTCGAGCGCCCGTCGATCGAACTCCGGAACCGATGCGTGTCGGCCGGGACGATCAGGACTCGTTGCCCTGCGCGTCGACCGTCGCGACGGCCGCGAGGTTCACGATGTCCGTGACCTCGTCGCCCCGCTGGAGGACGTGGACCGGTTCGTCCATCCCGACCAGCATCGGGCCGATCGCCTCGGCCCCGCCCAGCCGCTGGAGCAGTTTGTAGCCGATGTTGCCCGCCTCGAGATTCGGGAAGACCAGCACGTTCGCCGGTTTCTCGAGGTCGCTAAACTCGTAGGTACCGGTCAGCATCTCCTCGACGACGGCGGTGTCGGCCTGCATCTCGCCGTCGACGGGGAAGTCGACGTCCGGGTCGTCGCGAAGCCGCTGTGCGGCTTCTCGGGGCTTTCGCGTCCCGTCGTTGTCGACGCTCCCGAAGTCAGAATACGAGAGCAGGGCGGCCCGGGGGTCGACGTCGAACCGGCGGGCCAGCTCGGCGGTGTGGCGGGTGACTTCCTCGAGGACGTCGGCGTCGGGGGACTGATTGACCGTCGCGTCGGCGACGAAGACCACGCGGTTCTTGAACGTCAGCATGTAGACGCCGGCCGCGTAGTCGGCGTCGTCGGCCGTGCCGATCACCTGTAGCGGCGGCCGCAGCGCCGAGGGATAGTGGTTGGTCAGCCCGGTGAGCATCGCGTCGGCGTCGCCGCGGTCGACCATCACGCTGCCGAAGTAGTTCGTGTCGTCGTGGATCATCGTCTCGGCCTCGCGGCGGGTCACGCCGTTGCGTCGGCGGCGCTCGTAGAGGTGGTCGACGTAGTTGCCGTAGTCGCCGCTCTCGGGATCGACCACGTCGGGGTCGAACTCGAGGGCGAGGTCCGCGACCGTCCGACGGATCTCGTCCTCGTCGCCGATCAGGACCGGCTCCGCGACGCCCCGGTCGACCATCTGGGCCGCCGCGCGGACGATGGTCTCGTCGGTCCCTTCCGCCAGCGCGATCCGCCTGGGATCGGACGTGGCCTTGTTGAGGACGACCCGCATCATCTCGCGGGACTTGCCCAGCCGCGCCTCGAGTCGTTCGACGTACTCGTCGACGTCGCGCTCGACCCGGGCCGCGCCCGATTCGATGGCCGCCCGCGCGACTGCGGGTGCGACCTCGAACAGGACTCGCGTATCGAGCGGTTTCGGAATGATGTAATCCGGCCCGAACTGCAGGGGTTGATCGCCGTAGGCCTTGACCACCGAGTCGGGAACGTCCTGTTTGGCCAGTTCGGCCAGGGCGTGGGCCGCCGCGACCTTCATCGCCTCGTTGATCTCGGTCGCGCGCACGTCGAGGGCCCCGCGGAACAGGAACGGGAACCCGAGGACGTTGTTGACCTGATTCGGGTAGTCCGACCGGCCGGTGGCCATGATGACGGTGTCGTCGCGAGCCGTCTTGGCGGACTCGTAGTCGATTTCGGGGTCGGGGTTCGCCATCGCGAAGATGATCGGATCGTCGGCCATCGAGCGAACCATCTCCTGGGAGACGATGTCGCCGGTCGAGAGCCCGACGAAGGCGTCCGCTCCGTCCATCGCCTCGGCGACGCCGCCCTCCGGTACGTCGCTGGCGAACTGGCGATTGTACTCGTTTAAGTCGCCGGCCTCGGCCCGCTCGGTCGTCAGGATCCCGTCGATGTCGACCATCGTGATGTTCTCCCGGCGGACGCCCAGCGAGACGTAGAACTTCGCGGTCGCGACCGCGGCCGCGCCCGCGCCGGCGAAGGCGACCTCGAGGTCGGCGAGGTCCTTCCCCGAAATCTCGACGGCGTTGAGCAGCGCGGCCCCGGTGATGATCGCGGTGCCGTGCTGGTCGTCGTGGAAGACCGGGATCGAGAGCCGCTCGCGGAGGCGCTCTTCGATCTCGAAACATGCCGGCGCGGCGATGTCCTCTAAGTTGATTCCGCCGAAGGTCGGCTCCATGGCCGCGACCGCCTCGACGAACGCGCCCGTGTCGTCCAGATCGAGTTCGATGTCGAAGACGTCGATGTCGGCGAAGCGCTTGAACAGCACGCCTTTGCCTTCCATGACCGGCTTGGAGGCCTGTGCGCCGATGTCCCCCAGTCCGAGGACCGCCGAACCGTTCGAGACGACGCCGACGAGGTTGCCCTTCGTCGTGTATCGGTAGGCCTCGCCCGCGTCCGCGTCGATCTCCCGGCAGGGCGCCGCGACCCCCGGCGAGTACGCCAGCGAGAGGTCTCGTTGGGTGTTCGTCGGTTTCGTCGTCGAAATCTCGATCTTGCCCGGTGGATCGGTCCCGTGATACTCGAGTGCGTCTTCGTCCATCTTGTGATCACGTCTCTCCGGCGGACCGATAAAAGTGTACGGCTGTCGCTGCCCGCTGCCGAGGGGGAACGATAGTTCTCCCCGTCGGACTGGTCCGGAATCGCGCGGCCGCTGTCCACCCGGATACGGGAACCGGACGATCGCGGGCCGGAGATGACCTCCTCGACCCGCGGACGACCCCGATTCGGGCGATACTGACCATTGGTAACGAGCATCGGTCACGCGCCGCTTCCGAAGGGCTCGACTCGATCGTCGATCGTTCAGTGGTGGTGAACGATACCGGGCGGCTGACCGTCGGAGCTTACAGGCATAGCCGTGTAATCGTGAGCGCCGCGGTCGGTTCGGACCGATCGCCCGTCGGACCGGGTGTCGATCCCCTACCAAAACCGATTACTAAACAATAAACTATTTTACTGTTATCCCGCATTCCGATCGGGACCGATTCGGTTCACTACTGCAAGACAGGATTTTACCCCGTCGAGCCCCAATTCCGACGAGATCAGTCTCGACCCAGTATGGCATTCGTCCGTCAATTATAATACAACAATGATTATGATTTCGGCGGTGACTCGCCGGTCAGCAACGGCAGTTCGCCCGGTAACCGCCGGCCCGACCGAACCGGAGACGACCACAACATTTGTACGATAGGCCGCGGTGCCATCCGGTATGACAGACGGCTCGCGTGGTGGGCGGCGAACGAAAGTCGAACGAGTGATGGACCAGTACGACCTCGAGGAGTGGGGGGAGCGCCTGGAGGCGGAGTGGATCGGCGACGGAACGGACCGAACGAGCCTCCGGGACCTCGCGACCGAATTCAACGAGGCCGTCCTCCGTGCCGCCGTGCGGGAGGCAGGGGGCTCGGCCCTCGATACGGACATCGAGTCGCTCTATCGAACGCTGACCGACGACGACGCGCCGCGATCCGACGCGGTTCGGCGACGGCGCGAACTCGAGCGTGCGGGCGTCGACGTCGACGCAGTCGAGTCGAACTTCGTCACCCATCAGACGATCTACTCCTATCTCACGGACGTTCGCGACGCCTCCCTCCCCGAAGAGGACACCGAGGACCGCATCGAGCGGAAGAAAGAGACCGTCCAACGGCTCGCCGGGCGCACCCAGGTCATCACGGAGTCGACGCTCGAGGAACTGGGGAACGCCGACGAGATTACCGACCGGGAGTACGAGGTGTTCGTCGACGTCCGGGCGATCTGTGGGAACTGCGGTGCCGACTACGGGATCGCCGAGTTGCTCGATCGAGGCGGCTGTGACTGCGACGCGCCCGACGCCGCGTGATCCCGATGCGAGACCGGCCGTAACCACATAGCATTTATTTCAGCGGCGAGAAAGTAGGCTCGTGTCATCTCAACAGTCAGTCACCTCGTCGATCACCGTCGCGGCGGAGAACATCGGCGGTATCGATAGCACCGAGGTCACACTGGCGCCCGGTGTGAACGTTCTGACCGGGCGAAACGCGACGAACCGCACGTCGTTCCTGCAGACGATCATGGCGGCGCTCGGCAGTCGGCGCTCGTCGCTGAAAGGCGACGCGGACGCCGGTCGCGTCGAGCTGTCCTTCGACGACGAGCGATACACGCGCTCGCTGACGCGGCGCAACGGCGAGGTCGTCTTCGACGGGGACCCCTATCTCGACGAGCCGGAACTCGCGGACCTGTTCGCCTTCCTGCTCGAGTCCAACGAGGCCCGGCGCGCGGTCAGAAGCGGTGACGATCTCCGCGAGCTCATCATGCGGCCGATCGATACCGACGAGATCGAGGCGGAGATCAGCCGACTCGAGGCCGAAAAGCGCGACCTCGACGGACGGCTCGAGGAACTCGCCCAACTCGACAGCGAACTGCCAGATCTCGAGGCCGACCGCGTCGCGCTCGCGGACGAGATCGAGGCGACCGAAGAGCAGATTGCCGACCTCGAGGCCGACCTCGAGGCCTTCGACCTCGACGTCGAGGCGAGCCGCGAACGAAAGGACGCGATCGAGTCGGCCTTCGCGGACCTGCAGGAGGCCCGGACCGAACTCGAGTCGATCGAGTACGACCTCGAGACCGAACGCGAGAGCCGCGCCGAACTTAAGGCCGAACGCGACGACCTCGCGGCCGAACTCGAGGCGCTCGACGACGATCCCGAGTCGCCGGATCGCCTCGAGGGTCGCGTCCAGGAGCTTCGGGACCGAAAGCGGTCGCTCGACACGACCGTCAGCGAACTCCAGAGCGTGATCCGGTTCAACGAGGAACGGCTCGCGGAGGACGGCTTCGACGTCGATCTCGAGGTCGACGACGAAGCAGTCGGAGACGACGACGGCGACGTCACCGACCAGTTGCTGGCGGACTCGGACGACGTCGTCTGTTGGACGTGTGGCTCCCGGGTCGACCGCGACCGGATCGAGGCGACGCTCGACCGACTGCGCTCGCTCCGCCAGCGGAAACTCGACGAGCGCAGCGACCTGCAGGAGCGGATCGACGAACTCTCCGACCGGCGAAAGGAACTGCGCGAGCAACGCCGAAAGCGCGGCGAGATCGAAACGCGACTCGAGGCCGTCGAGGACGAACTCGAGCGCCGCGCGGACCGAATCGAGGCCCTCGAGGGCGACCTCGCGGACCAGCGGGCGCGCGTCGAGGAACTCGAGTCGGACACCGAAACCTACGAGAACGCCGAGTACGGCGAGGTCATCGACACCCACCGCGAACTGAACCGGCTCGAACTCGAACTCGAGGACCTCGAGGCCGAACGCGACGAGGTCGACGCGCGGATCGCGGAGATCGAAGGGAAGATCGAGGAGCGAAGCGACCTCAAGGGGCGTCGCGAGACGGTCGAGGACGAACTGACGGACCTCCGAACCCGGGTCGACCGGATCGAGGAGAACGCCGTCGACGCCTTCAACGATCACATGGACTCGATCCTCTCGATCCTCGAGTACCGCAACATCGACCGCATCTGGATCGAGCGCCGCGAGCGGACGGTCCGGGAGGGTCGACGGAAGGTCTCGCGGACGGCCTTCGACCTCCACATCGTCCGGACGACCGAGGACGGCCGGACCTACGAGGACACCGTCGACCACCTCTCGGAGAGCGAACGCGAGGTCACCGGGCTGGTCTTCGCGCTGGCCGGCTATCTGGTCCACGACGTCTACGAGGTCGTTCCGTTCATGCTGCTGGACTCGCTCGAGGCGATCGACTCGAACCGGATCGCCGACCTCGTGGCCTACTTCGAGGAGTACGTCGACTGCCTCGTCGTCGCCCTGCTCCGGGAGGACGCCGAGGCGCTGTCGGAGTCGTACACCTACGTCGAGGAGATCTAGCGTTCGACGACCAGTATCCCCACGGGCGTTCGCTGTCCGGAACCGACGACAGTCGGCGGGCCGGTCAACCACTCGGGAACTCGATAACATCTGCCATACATACAATAATAGATATATCGAGATTCAAATGCCACACGGAAAGCCTGACTGTCGAATTCATCGATATAGTGGGTCTTTGAGTGCTGAATCAAAAATATTCGCGGGCGAGATACTGAATTCGAATCGTCGGAGTCGAACGGTATCATCTCGAGTCTTTCGGCGGATTTACGCGGGCTACTGTCGGGCCTTCCGTACGATTCCGATCACCGATCGATCGTCCAGGCCGACAAAAATATAAGCATAGGCACTATAATACTCCGCTAGCACTTTTGTGGTGGGAACGGTAGAGAGATACTCGAGCGATCGGTGCCGCACTCGCGGGTCGGGACGGCGGGCCGCGCGGTCAATCGCCGGGCGAAGACTCGGGTCGGTAGCCGCGACTGATGGCCTTCCAGTGGCCGGCGGCGAACCGGTAGTAGGTGACGGCAGCCGGGACGAGCGTCTCGAGGATCAGTGCGGCGTACAGCGCCCCGATACCGAGCGGTGTCACGACCTCGAGGCCCGGCAGCGGGACGGCGACGGCACCGAGGGCGGCGACGGGGAGCGCGAACGCGTACAGCCCGAGGACCTGCCCGTAGAACGGCCAGCGGGTGTCGCCGCTGGCGCGCAGCGGGCCGGTCGCGCCGCCGCTGATGCCGCGGAAGACGACGCTCACGCAGGCGACGACGATGAACGTCGTCACGAGCGGCACGATCGCGGGGTCGTCGACGAAGAGCCGTCCGACCCGCTCGGCGAAGACGAGGACCAGCGCCGCGCTACAGAGGTAGACGGCGGTCCCGAACCACAGCACCTCCCAGCCGTAGGTGTCGGCGTCGCCCTCGTCGCCGGTGCCCAGTTCCTGCCCGACCAGGCTGCTCGAGGCCAGCGAGAACCCCCAGCCGGGCGTGTCCATCAGATCCCGCACCCGGCGCGCGACGACGTAGGCGGCCACGACGTTCGGGCCGAACAGGGCGACGATCGCGAGCATGGGAAACTGCGCGCCCCGGCGGGCGACGTTGGTAAAGACGAGCGGCGTCCCGATCTCGATCACGTTCCGGACGTCCTCGAGAGTCGTGTACGGCCGCGAGCGGTCGATTTCGACCGGGAACTCGCCGATCAGCGGGAGCCGGCCGAACGCGAACCCCCCGACGAACGCCGCCAGCACGAGGACGTTCGCGAGTACCGTGCCGATCGCCGCCCCGACGACGCCCAACTCGAGGACGAACAGCAGGACGGCGTTGACCGCGACGTTGACGGCGGCACCGCCGGCTCGCAGCGCCATCGGCGTCCACGCGTCGTCGGCACCGACGAGGGTACGGCTGCCGATCAGGTTCAGGGCGGCGACGGGAACCCCGAGAGCGACGACGCGGAGGTAGTCGGCACCGTAAGCGACCGCCGCGGCGTCGTCACCGACGAGTCCGATAAGCTCCTCGGGAACGAGCCAGAACAGGGCCGCCAGCGGCACGGTGAGCGCGACGACGACGAGCGCGCTGGTCGTCACCGCCAGCGAGAGTTGCTCGGACGCGCCCGCGCTGAACCGCTGGGAGACCAGTCCGATCGTCGCGCCGGCGACCCCACCGCCGATCGCGAACGCGAGCGCCCAGAACGGCGTCGCGAAGCCGACGCCGGCGATCGCCGCCGGCCCCAGCGCGATGCCGACCATCGCCACGTCCGCCGCCGACTTCGACATCCGGGCGATCCCGGTGACGATCCGCGGCCACGCGAGGTCCGTCGTCCGCACGACGCGCTCCCGGTCGACGACGCCGACCCGCGCGAGCAGGAACCCGATCGAGAGCAGGAGCCACCGGAACGGATTCGGAACGCGAGAAGCCACGTCTCGCGGTTCGGGATTCGGCGCTAAAACGTTTTATACCGTCGGCGTCCGTCACGGCCGATCGTTCAAGTCGCGCTCAGTGACAGGTTCGCGGCCGACCGGCGGCCGGATTTATCCGGCTCGAGCGCGTCGGATCGAGTCGACGCACGCGATGACCAGCGACGATCGATACAAACTGTTCGGCGTCTACGCCTCGCCGTCGGTCTTCGACGCGCTCGAGGCGGTTCTCTACGAGGAGGCCGGCGTCGTCGACTACGCTGACTACTTCGAGCCGACCGTGTCCTCGGTGCCGGTCGGCGATCCGGGCGCGGACGCGACCGCCCAGCTGGTCGCCGACCTCGTCGCGGACTTCGCCGACCTCTACGACGCGGCGGACTTCGAGGCCGCTCGAGCCGTCGACCCCGAGGCGTTCGAACTCGCGCAACTCGCCGCGGACCCGGAGACGGTAGCCCGCGCCCGCGAGCGGTTCCAGGCGGCGGCTACGATTCAGGAAACGGACAGCCGCACGGTCCACACCGCGATCCTGACGGCGGCGCTCGACGAGGCCGACGACCCCGAGTGAACGCGCTGCTCAGGCCTCGCGCAGGTCGACGATCCGCACCCAGTGGTCGCCGTAGTTCGCCTCGTGATCCCTGGCCGCTCTGTTGGCGTCCGCCCAATCTGCGTGTTCCCGCTCGAGGTCACAGCTGTCACACTGCAACTGGTACGCCATGTAAATCCATACCATCCGAAGGGGCTTAAGTTTCATCGCGACCGTCTCCGGTCGAGCGTTCTCGAGGGGCCCATGCGGCCTGCTGTCACTTGGCCCCGACGACCGCAGGCGGTCGCGGTCGCCCCGATACTGACTTCCGGTAATCCGTATCGTGGGTAGGAAATCGCCCGACTGAAACGCGAAGATTCATGTCGCACGGATTGGATATACAGTCGATGTATCGGTACACGCCGGACGATAGCGATCACGAACGCGCACATCATCAGGCGGTCATTCAGGGGGCCGACGACGTGGACGGCAAGCGGATCGGCAATCTCGGGGAACTCGCGTTCGAACAGTTCTGTCGGGAGTATCTCCCGGTCGAGATGTGGGAGTGGAACAACGAGGAAGCGATCCGCCGGTGCAACCCGGAAAGCTTCGCGGGGCACGACTTCGAGGTTTTCGGCTACGAGGTCGACGTGAAGTCCTCGCGGGACGTCTCGGCCTTTCTCCCCGAATCGCTCGTCGAACGCGATCCCGACGACGATATCGTCGTCATGGTCTGGCACCGGGACAACGAGGACAGCCTCATCCTGCTGGGCTGGGAACGGCTCGAGACGCTGCAATCGAAAGTCGAGACCGAGGCCGAGTACTCGGGCGACGCGCCGGCAAAGCTCGACCACCTCGCGGCCCGACCGATGAACGAACTGCTCGATCTCGGGCCGAACACCGCCCACATGAACCAGAAGCCGGAGAACCCCTTCGAGCCGGGCGATCGCGTGGTGAAGGCCGGGGAGGACGACCCGTCGGTGGGCGTCGTCGTCGAGGTGTTGCCACCCGAAAAGAACACGGGCGCGTTCGGACAGGAGCTAAACGGCGAGGCGGTCCGGGTCACGTTCCCGAACGTCCTCGACGAGGGGCCGGCCGACTGGCGCGAGTACCACCCCGCGATCCTCGCGTCCTACTGCGACGATCAGGAGATCAAACGCTGGACCTACAACCACGAGAACCTCACGTTCGCGGCGAACCCCTACGTCCCCGGCGACCGCGTGATCAAGCCCAGCCACGACGATCCGGACGCGGCCGTCGTGGTCGAGCGCGCCGCCGACGGAACCGACGTCACCGTCGCCTTCCTGAACGCCTTCGACGACGAGGACGTCTGGTCCGGAAAACTGGCCGATCACTGCGAGGAACACGGCATCAACCGATACACGTACGAGCCGTCGGAACTCGCCTTCGCCCGTCGAGAGACGTGACGCGAGGACGGCATTCGGGAGTCGTGATTCACGGGACGGGCCGGGACCGGACGGCGGCCCGCCGAGTCCGCACCTGCGAGAACGCCGTTAGTCGGACCGGTGTTCGTCCATCGCCGACTCGTCTTCCTGTGGCCACACCGCCCAGGCCAGGATGGCGGCGACAACCGCCAGCCCGACGACGACCGTCTCGAGGACGGACAACGTGATCCCGAACCACGAGAGGGCCGTTCGTAACTCGACGACGATCGGGACGAGGACGGCCACGATGACGAGGAGCGCACCCTTCGAGAGACGCACGTATTGATCCCCGTCATATGTTGGTGCCGAGGACGCCAAAGGATGGCGGCGAACGCGTTCGGTAAGCTCACTCGAGGAGTATAAAAGTCTCGCACGATCCGTAGCGCGTCGGTATTCGATCGCAATTGGCTCGAGCGACGCGGCCAGCGCCGCCCGAGATCGCCGTCCGAGAACTTCGGCACACGGGGTGACGGGAGATGAGTGACGACGGCACGCTCGGGACGTGTTCACGCTGTGGCCGTGACGTGTTGATCACCCACTGTCTCGGCTCCGGTGAATGCTATGCCTGACCCTGTGGCTGTCGCCAGCCGCCCGCGGCAGTAGCGACCGGAGACGATTCGTAGGCCAGCCGTCGATCACGGACTACAGTAGCCACTGACCGTCATTGCACACCCGATCGCACGACGGCTGTGCGATCGGTGTGTAAATCGTTTCAGGTGTTACTGTAGCATCAGTAACGTGTTCGATAGTATCGACCACGGCGGTGCCGACTCCGTCAAGAGTTCGATCGATTCTGGCGTTCAGCAGTCCGTAACGCGACATCAGCACACGGATCCTGGGTCTCCACATCCATAATCCGCGAGCGGCGATAGACTGATACTGTGACCCGGCGTGGGCCTACGATATGAATGGGCCGGCCGGGAACGACGTCCGCGAGTGGATCGCGGAGCGGTCACGACGGCGCGTCGCGATCCACGCCCTCGCGGTTGTCGCAGTCCTCGTCATTCTGGCTGGTATGGGGTTCTACGCGTACTTCGGCATCTTCGCCCACCACGCACCCGAAGACGTTCGAGAGGCCGCTCGAGCGGACGCGAACGTCAGCGTGACGGAGGCCTACGGTGGGTACGTCGTATCGGACGCCGACTCCGACGCCGACCGGCTGGGACTCGTGTTCTATCCGGGCGGACGGGTTGCGCCCGACGCGTATCTTCCGACAGCGACTCGGATCGCCGAGCGCGCGGACGCCACAGTCGTGATCCCGAAGATGCGAACGAACCTCGCGGTCTTCTCTCAGGGTCGCACCGACGCGGTCGTCGACGGCGAATCGCAGGTCTCTCGATGGGTCGTCGGCGGCCACTCGCTCGGCGGCTCGATGGCGTGTCGGTATGCCGGAAATAACGGCGACACAGTCGACGGGATCGTCCTCGTCGGCTCGTACTGCGATCGACCGATCGAGGAGACGCAGACGGTAGCCGTTCTCGGCACTCGAGACGCGGTACTCGACCGTGACCGGTTCGCAGCCAACCGCGACAACCTCCCGCCGGACCACAGCATCAGCCGTATCGAAGGCATGAATCACTCACAGGCAGGGTGGTACAGCGGCCAGCGCGGCGGCCAGCCGGCACGGATTTCGACTCCAGAGGCCCACCGAAGACTCGCGACGGAGATCGCCGACTGGCTCTGTCGTGACCTCGACCACTGTGCGGACGGCTAACCCCGACTGTCGGCTTCAGTGCTGTCTCCGTCCACCAGATTGCCCGAACTCCCGCAACTAAATGCCGTAACGGTACGGTCGAAGATCCTTCTCTGTTCGTCCGCGTTTTCAGCCGGTAGCGGATACTGGTTTCACCTCCAATTCTCCCTACGCTGTCTACGGTTTTCGAGGCGCAAGGCAACGAGTGGGTTGGGACGGATTTGAACCACGAGGACTCGCTTCGCTCGTCCTCTGGGTTCAAATCGCCCGTAACGATTTCTGACGACACGGACTCGTCGCTACGCTCCTCGTCCGTGTGTCGTCAGAAATGGGTTGGGGCGGATTTGAACCGCCGGCTTCCTCCGTGTGAAGGAGGTATCATAACCGGACTAGATCACCAACCCGCACGAGGCCCTTCCCGTGCGTCTGACTTAAGACTTCCTTTCAGCGGTCGTCGGCGTCGCTCGAGCGACCACCATCGACCCGCCCACGCACACCGCCAACGACGCCACGAATCCGCATCGCAGCACGCCGCTCGAGGCCGATCGCCTCGTCCCGAACCCCCTCGAGCCGACTCGGTTCGGACTCTGCTTCGACCGCGAGTCCGAGCCGTGATCGGACGCGATCGACGTAGGGGCTGAGCGTTTCCGCAACGCCCAGACGAGCGTGTTCGGCGGCGCGAGCGAGGTAATACCGGCTGTCGTGGAAGTGGTTGTTCATCGATTCTCACCCGTAGAAAGGTTAGCTGCGTATATAGTCCTACCGCAGAGGACGAATTTCGACGCCGGTCCCTGTCGGCGATTTCGAGCGTTACGCGATCGATTGACATACGTCCCTCCGCGAGCATCTCCCGCTATGAACGAGTTACAGCCGGTCGCGCTCGAGCGCGAGGGGGCGACCGCCGACGTAGTCGTCGAGGGTGGGCGGGTGTACCGCTCGAACCGCCGGGACTTCCGCAATCTCGACGTCGCGATCGTCGGCGACAGGATCGCCGCCGTGCTCGCGGACGCCGATTCGGTCACCGGCCCCGAGACGACGGTCGTCTCGGCGGCCGACAGCGTCGTCCTTCCGGGATTGATCGACGCCCACACCCACGCCGACATCCAGTTGCTGTTCGATCGCGAAGTGCCCCACCTGCTCGCGTCGGGGACTACCTCGATCGTCACCGAAAGCTCCGGACTGGGGCTGCTCTTTGGCAGCCGCGGCGTCGAGACCTTCCTCGAGCGAACCGCCGACGCGCCCGTCTCGGCCTACGTCTCCCTGCCGCCACAGGACTTCGTCGACACCTTCGAACCGGCGACGGGGACGCCGGCCGAACTCGAGGCGCTCTCCGACCTGCTGGATCACGAGCGGGTCGTCGGCGTCGGCGAGATCGACTGGATCCACGTCGTCGGCCGCGACGCGCCGGTCGAGAACCTCTACGAGCGCACTCGCGACCGCGACCTTCCGATCGTCGGTCACGGCGCTGGCTGTCGGGGCGAGTCGCTGCGCGCGTTCGCGACCGTCGTCGACAACGATCACGAGGCGATCTCTGCCGACGGGATCCGCGAGCGAGCCGAGAGTGGGATCCACGTCGTCGGCCGCTGTGGCTCGATCCGGGAGGACCTGCCGGCGCTGATCGAGGCGTTTCCGGACCTCGATCCGGGGAGCGTCTCGCTGTCGACCGACGGCGTCTGGCCCGGCGACTTACTCGAGGGCTTCGGAATGGCCGAGATCGTTCGCCGACTGCTCGACGCCGGGATCGAACCCGCCGACGCGATCGACGCCGCGAGCCGGAACACCGCCGCCCACTTCGGACTCGAGGATCGGGGCGTCGTCGCGCCCGGTGCCGTCGCCGACCTCCTCGTCGTGGACGACCTCGAGTCGATGGCCGTCGAGACGGTCCTCTCCGAGGGCGAGGTCGTCGTCGCCGACGGCGAGCCCCTCGTCGACGCCAGGACCGACCCCTACCCCGACTACGTCTACGACACCGTCTCGGTCGACGTCTCGCCCGAGCGGTTCACCGCGCCGCTCGCAGCCGCGCCCGGAGGTTCCGTTCGCGCGATGGCGGTCGATCGCGGGCTCGTGACGACCGAGACGACCGCCGACGCCGCCGTCGTCGACGGTCCGGACAACTCGAGCTGCCGACTCGGCCCCGACCCGGAGAACGACGTCCTCACCGCGACGATCTTCGATCGCGACCCGACGACCGACGAGCGGGGCTTCACCGGTTTCCTCACGGGCTTCGGCCTCGAGTCGGGAGCCCTCGCGACCTCGGCCGTCTGGGAGGCGACCGGGCTGGTGACCGTCGCCGCGGACACCGACGACGCCGTCGTCGCCGCCGACCGCGTCGCCTCGCTGGGCGGCGGGTTCGCAATCGCCCGCGACGGCGAGGTGGTCGCCGACCTCGCCATGCCGGTCGCCGGGGCCGCCGCCGAACTCCCGCCCGAGCAGTTCGCCGCCGCGTTCGAGGCGCTCGAGGATGCCCTCCGCGAGGGCGGCGTCGACATCGACTGGCCGCTGTTGACTGCCCAGACGCTGACCTTCCCCGGGGTCCCGACGCTGAAGCTTACGGCGTCGGGCTACGCCGACGTGTTGGCTCGGGCCGTCGTCGGCCTCGAGTCCGAGACGGACACCGACGACTGATCCACCGGATCGAGCGTCGGTTCCCGTCGATCGAACCGACCCCGTTCTCGTTCACCACTCGATTCCACCGATAACTGCCGTTTCACCCGGTAACACGTCTGTTAGCGAGAGTATAACCAGTTCGGGAACGAACCGGATACCGTCATGCAACGACGAACGCGGAACGCGGATCGAACCGACTCACGACCGATCGGACCGGCCGGCGCGGCGGCCGTGGAGGTGAGCCGCTGATGGCCTTCGAGAGCGGCCTCGCCGCCGTCGTGTTGCTCGCCGGCCGATTGCTGTTCGGCGGCCTGATAATCTATCAGGGAATCGACCACTTACTCGCGCCGGACGCGATGGCCGGCTACGCCGAAGCCAAGGGCGTCCCGGCACCGAAGTTCGGCGTCGTTGCCTCGGGCGTCCTCCTCGTTCTCGCGGGGTTCGGCCTCGTTCTCGGCGTCTACCCCGTCCTCGCGGCGGGAGCGCTGGCCGTCTTCTTCCTCGTCGTGACCCCGTTCATGCACGATTTCTGGGCAGTTCCCGAGGACCAGAAACAGGACGAGCTGACCCACTTCACCAAGAACGTCGAACTGTTCGCCGCGTCGCTGCTCGTGCTAGTGCTTGCGAGCCAGCCGTGGGGCTACGCGCTGAACGTCGGCCTGTAGATCGGTTCTCGCGCGAGCGGCAGTCGACGCCCGCCCCGATAGCATCCCCTCGCGGCCAGCAGCGGCGGCCGGCGGTCCGTCCGAACCGCCTCCGTGACCGGGCGGCGGTCGATCGACGACGGGCGAAACGCGACGCGTCGGACGGGCCGCGATCGTTCGGAGATGCAGAACCGTCGCCGTCCGTCGATTTACTGACGGAAACGGCGGCGATACCTACGCCTTTCGGCGAACGGTTCAAGCGACTCGTCGGCGACCGGACCCGTATGGCAACGAACCAAACGACCCCGGGTCCCGACACGACGAAGCGGTTCCTCGTGACCTGCGCCGACTGTGCCTACGAGCGCTCGGCGGCGGGCCGCACCGAAGCGACCCGACTCGGCGACGACCACCGCCTGGAGACCGGCCACGAACTCGTCGCGCTCGAGGTCCCGGCATCCGCCGTCGGCGCGTAATCCGGGTCACGCCCGCGTCGTCTCCCGGATACTGCGTGTGACGGCCGCTCTCGTCGAGCCCTCGAGAAACGGGAAACCGGCGATCCGGCTCAGTACTCCGGCGACTCTTCGGGTTCGCCGTCGCGGGCGTTGACGACGCGCGCGATCGTGAACAGACCGTCCGAGAGCCGGTTGAGATACTGCACCGCGTCCTCGTTGATCTGCTCCTCGCCGGCGAGTGCGACCGCGCGGCGCTCGGCGCGCCGACAGACCGTCCGGGCGTGATGGAGCGCGGCCCCGTCCTCGCTGCCGGTCGGCAGGACGAACGAGGTCAGCGGCTCGAGTTCCTCGTCGTAGGCGTCGATCCAGTCCTCGACGGTCTCGACGTGGTCGGACCGGATCGCGGGGTCGTCCTCGTCGGGGTCGGGGTTGGCGAAGTCGGCTTGCACGATGTGGAGGTGGTTCTGGATCGCCGACAGGTGGTCGTTGACGTCGTCGTAGTCGGTTGGACGGATCGTCCCGAGTAAAGCGTTGAGTTCGTCGACGGTCCCGTAGGCCTCGATGCGGGCGCTCGCTTTCGAGACGCGGCTCATGTCGCGGAGGTCCGTCTCCCCGTCGTCGCCGCGGCCGGTGTAGATCGACATGGCTGGACCGACGGACGGCGACTACTTAATTGCCGCGTCAGTCTCGCCGCGCCACCGGTGTCTCGCGTTCGCGGAACCAGTAACTTCAACTCGCTCGACCCGCTATCGCCGGACATGGCTATGGAACTCGACCACGAGTGCCCCAACTGCGGGGAAGAAAAGACCTTCTACCGCGCCGCCAGCACGATGTTGCACCTCGGCGAGAAGGTCAAGTGGCACTGCCCGGACTGTGACTACGGCTTCGTCCGGATCGGCGACAACGGGACCGCCGTCGACTCGAGTACGGCGTAGCGAACCCCCGTCGCGTTCTTTCTCCCGCTATCGCTCGAGAGTGCCTCTTCAGCCGACTGCGCCTCCGCCCAACCGTCCGCACGCGTGAGGACTGAGACCGGATCGCGGTACTCGGCGGCACCGTCGTGAACGGTCCGAAACGCCGACGGTCCCGCGAAACGGGCCGCGAGCGCTACTCGTCGTCCTCGAGTTGCTGCCACGACAGCCGCGGGCTCCGCGCGGCGCTGGTCTGGTCGATTCGACGGGCAGTCGTGCGTTCTGGGGCGTCAGCGAGCGTCGCGTCGTCCTCGTCGGCGACGGCGTTGAACGCGGCGGCGAGCCGGTCCAAGGTGTCCTTGCTCTCGACCTCGGTCGGCTCGGTCATCAGTGCCTCGGGGACGATCTCGGGCCACTTGGTCGTCGGCGGGTGGACGCCGTAGTCGAGCATCCGCTTGGCCACGTCGGCGGCGTCCTGCTCGCCGGCGCTGGCGACGAACTCGTGGTGGAAGGGGCCGTAGGGGACGTCATACTCGATTTGCTCCGCGAGGTAGTTCGCGTTCAGCACTGCGGAGGCGCTGGCGTCGGCCAGCCCCTCGTCGCCGAGCCGCGCGATGTAGGCGAAGGTCTTGAGCAGCACCAGCCAGTTGCCGTGGAAGCCGTGGACCTTGCCGATGGTGTGGTCGGGTTCGAAGAGTTCGTACCGGGGCTCGCCACCCGTCGACTCGGCGTCGCGCTGCCGGACACGGGGTGCCGGCAGGAAGGGGGCGAGGTCGTCGACGACGCCGACCGGCCCGGCACCCGGCCCGCCGCCGCCGTGGGGCGTCGCGAACGTCTTGTGGACGTTGTAGTGCATCACGTCGAAGCCCATGTCGCCCGGCCGCGCGCGGCCGAGCAGGGCGTTCAAGTTCGCCCCGTCGTAGTAGAGCAGTCCGCCCGCGTCGTGGACCAACTCGGCGATCTCGGTGATGTCGCGCTCGAAGAGTCCGAGCGTGTTCGGGTTGGTCAGCATCAGCGCCGCAGTGTTCTCCGAGAGGGCCGCCTCGAGCGCCTCGAGGTCGACCCGTCCCTCGTCGTCACTGGGCAGGGAAACGACGTCGTAGCCGCCCAGAGCGGCGGTCGCGAAGTTGGTGCCGTGGGCGCTCTCGGGGACGATGACTTCGTCGCGGTGGCCCTCGCCGTTGTGTTCGTGGTAGGCCGCCGCGACGCGAATGCCGACGAACTCGCCGGCGGCCCCGGCGGGCGGCTGCAGCGTCACCGCGTCCATACCGCCGATTCGGCCGAGATAGTCCTGCAGCCGATAGAGCAGTTCGAGGGTCCCCTGGATCGACTCCGCCGAGCGGTCGGGATGAACCGCGGCCGACGGCAGTGCGGCCACGTCCTCGGTGAACTTCGGGTTGTACTTCATCGTACACGACCCCAGCGGGTAGGGCCCGCTGTCGATCCCGTAGATCATCTGGGAGAGCCGCGTGTAGTGGCGCGCCAGTTCGGGTTCGGAGAGGTCCGGTAGCTCGAGCGAGTCGCGGGTGAGGTCGTCGGGCAGCGGCGATTCGCCGTCGGCCGCGTCCTCGTCACCGCCGCCGATCTCGACCCGCGTCAGGTCCTTTTCCGAGAGCAGCGGTTCGTACTCACCGTTCTCGACGTAGCGGGCCTGATCGTACCGCACCTGCGGGTCGTCCGGCCGCTCGTCGCTCATCGGATCACCCCCTCGAGCGCCGCGACGAAGCGATTCAGCCGCTCGTCGGGGACGCCGGCGACGCAGACCTGGATCTCGTGATCGCCGACGACGTGGACCGCGAAGCCCCGTTTCTCGAGGTCCGATGCGACGGCGCGAGCGGGCTGGTCGACGCGGGCGACGAACTCCCGGAGGTGGTGGCGGTCGTGGACCGGCGCTTTGACGCCGACGAGGTCGTCGAGCCGGGTCGCGAGGTCGCGGGCGCGCCGGACGTCGCGCTCCGCGAGGTCGACCATGCCACTCGGGCCGAGGACGGCGGCGTGCATCGCGGTCCGGAGCGCGATCCAGGCTTGGTTCGTGCAGATGTTGCTCGTGGCCCGCTCCCGGCGGATGTGCTGTTCGCGGGTCTGGAGCGTCAGCGTGTACGCTCGCCGGTCGGTCGCGTCCTCGCTGGCCCCGACGAGCCGGCCGGGAACCTGCCGGAGATACTCTTCCCGCGTCGCGAACAGGCCCATCCCCATCCCGTAGCTCGTCGGGAGCCCCAAGACGCTGGCGTCGCCGACGACGACGTCCGCGCCGACGTCGGCGGGCCGCTCGAGCAGGGAGAGCGCGATCGGGTCCGAGCCGAGGACGAAGAGGGCGTCGTTGGACGCGGCGAGGTCGCCGACAGCCTCGAGTGCTTCCTCGATCGTCCCCCGGACGGTGGGGTTCTCGGCGTAGATCATGACGACCTCCTCGTCGGCGATGGCCTCGAGACCCGCGCGGTCGACACCGGCGTCCTCGACCGGATAGGTCTCGACCGCGAGGTCGGTGCCGGCGACGTAGTTCTCGAGCGTACTGCGGCGCTCCTCGCGAAGCAGTTCGGGGACGAGAACTCGATGGCCCGTGGTATCGCGGACGCGATCGGACAGCGTGGCGGCCTCGCCGAGCGCCGTCGCGGCGTCGTACATCGAGCAGTTTGCGACCGGGAGCCCGGTCAGCTCGACCAGCAGCGACTGGTACTCGAACAGGGCCTGCAGGAACCCCTGGGACACCTCGGGCTGGTACTGCGTGTAGGAGGTCAGAAACTCCGAGCGGTCCGCGAGGTGATCGACCAGCGACGGCACGTAGTAGCCGTAGTGGCCCCGCCCGAGCAGTTCGGTCACCTCGTCGTTACGGCCCAACAGCGAGCGTACCAGCCGCCGCGTTTCCCGTTCCGATCGCGCGTCGATGTCGAAGCGGCCGTCGAACGAGACCTCGGCCGGCACGTCGAAGAGGTCCTCGACGGAGTCCGCGCCGACCGCCTCGAGCATCGCCGTGCGGTCCTCCTCCGTGTGGGGAGCGTACGGGCTCCCCGTGGCGTGTGATCCGTGCATAGCTAGACGTGGCCTCGGTCGACCGACCCGATCGGTTGCCCCCGAATCGTCGGCGGCGTTCGATCCGAGACACGATACTGGCCTCTAGCGGACAGGGGATAATGAACGCACCCGTTTCGGCGTACCTGGCCGAGAGCCGCGGCCGCGGTCGCGATACGGACGACTGAGTCGCCCGCCGACCGATCAGGAATCGCCGTCCGCACCGCTCGAGTCGGCGTCCCCCTCGGAACCGGTGGCCAGCCCGCCGGCATCGGGTGTGGCCCCGTCGATTGGGTCGTCCGTTCGAGCGCGCGCGAAGCAGTCGAGGGTGAGTTTCGCCCCGCCGAGGACGACGGGTCCGATGAAAAGGCCAACGGCACCGAAGACGATGAGGCCGCCGAAGATGCCGACGACTACGATCGCGGAGTTGAAAGCACTGGACCGGCCAATCAGCGCGGGTCGGAGGTAGGAGTCCGAGAACGTGACGACCAACCCGTAGACGAACATCGCGACGCCGGCGCTCAGTCGCCCCATCGCGACCAGATAGATGGTCGCCGGGATCCAGATCCCGAAGGCCCCGACCAACGGAAGCAGCGTGAGGATGAACGTCGCGACGGTCAGGAAGATGACTGCCGGAACGCCGGCGATCAGCAGCCCGACACCGAGCATCACCGACTGAATGGCAGCGACGGCGACGTTTCCGACGACCGACGCCCACATCAGCCGGTCCAGCCCGACCTCGAGTTCGTCGAGGACGTCGTCCTCGATCGGCAACACCCACCGGAGCCACGAGACGAGCCGCTCTCCGTCACGCAACAGGGCAAAGAGGACGAACAGCGTGACGGTCAGGCCGATGAACATACTCGGCAGACTGCCCAAGAGTTCGATCGCTCCGTTCGTGACCTCCTGAACGGCCGTCGCGATCCGGCCCTGGTTCGACTCGTACAGTTCGACGAGATCGACGGCGTACCCGTTGCGCTCGAGGACGGACTCGATCGTCTCGACGTCGATCTCGCCTTGCCTGATCGACCGGACGAGTCGGAGCGACTGGCCGACAGCGAGCGAGAGGACGTACATCAGGGGCAACAATACGACGAGCAGGGTCGCCGTCACGACCGCAAGCGCCGCGACCGTCGGCGTGACGTAGGTCTCGAGACGCCGCTGGACCGGAAACAGGATGTACGCGAGGACGACCCCGAAGAGGACGTACTGAAGATACGGCAGCAGAACGAACAGTGCGAGAAGGGCGCTCGCCAGCGCGAGCAGGGTCAATCCCGGCCGCTTGACGAGCCAGTCCGGGGGATCGGGACTGTCGGACATATACGAGTGTGCTACAGCCCGTCAAATTAGTCTACTGATACGACGTTCGGGCAACAGGCCGAAATCGCCGTCGCTACTCGACGTATCGATACTTCCGCACACCCATCCCGGCGGACCTTTTTCCTCGCTCGCGCTGACGCGCTCGCTCGCAACAATCTCCACCAAAAAACACTCGCCAAAACCCCCTCGCTACTCGACGTATCGATACTTCCGCTCACCCATCCGGCCCCAGCCGTCGAAAACGAACTCCTCGTCGGGCGTGGTGAACTCCTCGACGTCGACGTCCATCTCGTGGTTGTGGGCGTCGTGGATCTCCTCGTAGTCGTCCCACGACATCTCGTAGCGGTCGGACAGCTGTTCGTCGACGTTCAGCGCCTCGATCTCCTCGACCCAGCCGTCTCGAACCGTCTCGGAGTGGATCTCCGCCTGCGCACCGCTGCCGTAGGAGCCGACCAGCAGTTTCTCGCCGACCATCCCGCGGTCGTTCTCGAGCGCGTGTTTGAGCGCGCTCGCGCGGGCGACGTGGACCGAGCCGGTGTACCAGTTGCCGACCTCGCGGGAGATCGTCAGCGTCGGATCGATCGTGGCGTCGTACCACTCGGCGTAGCGGTCGGTGTCTTTGAGCGCGTCCATGTACGCCCGGAGCGCATCGCGGTACTCGTCGTCGGAGTCGAACGCCTCGGGGCGGGGCTGGCGACCGATCTCTTCGGCGAGTTCGTCCTCGACCGCCGTGTTCCGCGTGACGTGGCGGAACGCGAGCAGCGCGGCCTTCCGGACCATTCCCGGGAACGGCGTGTGGAAGGGCGCGTACGCGAAGTCCTCCTCGTGGACCTCGCCAGCGACGCTCTCGAAGTCCTCGAGGGCCTCGCGCATCCGCGCGAGATAGACCTGCACGGAGCGTTTGCCGTCGACGCTCGGGAACTGCTGGTTGGGCTTGAGGAAGTCCGTCTCGTCGGCCGAGCCGTAGCCCTGCTCGGCGGAGAGTTCGACGAGGTTCGGATCCTCGCTGATGAGCATCGCGACGGCACCGGCGCCCTGCGTCGCCTCGCCGTCGTCGCCGCGGGCGTACAGCGCCGTGTCGGTCGCGATGACCAGCGCCGAGCGGCCGCGATTGCGGCCCGCCCGGATCCAGTTGTACGCGTCGTCTAAGCTCTGTGTCCCCGCGATACAGGCGAACTTGCGTTCGCCCTTGTTCGCGTGGTGGAAGTCTCCCTCGTAGACCTGCTCTAAGCAGCCAGCGACGTACGTCGAAACCGGCTTCGAGTTGTCGAAGGCGCTCTCGGTCGCGACGTCGATACGACCGATATCGTCGGGCTCGAGGCCTTTGCGCTCCATCAGCCGGTGGGCGGCGTTGGCCCCCATCGTGACGATGTCCTCGTAACTGTCGGGGAAGGAACTGGCGTTCAGGCCGAGTCCTTTCGTGTACTTTTCCGGATCTTCGCCCTTCTCGGGGGCGAACGTGCCGGGTAAGTCGAGTTTGAGGTTACCCGTCCAGATCTCGACGGCGTCGATGCCGACTGCAGTCATACCTTCTCAATGCAGGTGACGGTACAAGATATTGTCGTTCGACGTTTCGACGATCGACGAATATCGTGCGATGAACGACAGCAAGTGACACCAGACCAATAACCTATTTTATGTATCTATACACGAAAATGATCGTACAGGTGAAGAAAGCGTATCAGGAGCCTTCCGGTGGCGTGAACGTAACCGTCACCTCGTCAGTCGTTCCATCGGCGTACTGATAGTCGACTGTCGCAGTGATCGACCGCCCATTCATGTCGATCGGCGTATTCGTATTCCGTTGTTGTTGGAACTCGGTGAGGATCACGCTTACCTCTTGATTCCCCTCGACAGTGGCTGTGTCGTCCAAACCGATACGATCGCCGAGTCGGTAGCCGCCGCTCCCTAACTGCCACGCGAATCCATTGTCTGTACTTTGGACAAGTACCTCGGGAACGGCGAACCCAACATCGTCGCTCCGAATCTTGTCGGCTGGGCCGGTTTTCTCCACCGTAACACCCTCGACCGTTACTGAATCGGTACCCGTATTCACGAGGTCGAACGCGACCTGTGAGTCGGTCCCAAGCTGGGATCCCTCGGATGTCCGTGCCGTGCCAGCATATTCGAGACCCCGCTGCTCAGCAGAGTCTTCGTCTTCGACAGTGAACTCCATGACACGACCGTCGACGGATTCGTTCGTCCAGACGCCGCGGGTGTCCTGTGCGCGAACACCTACGGTATAAGTGGTGTTTGTCTCGAGGTTTTCCGTATCGATCGTCCCGTTCGCCCACAGGGTTGTCGCTCTATTGAACTCCTCGGACGAGAGGGTCCCGTTGCGATCGCCCTCAACGAGATACCACTCCGCATCGACGATGGGCGTCCCGCCTCGTAGATCGGTGGCGGCACCCCTGTTGTCGAATTTGCCTGCTATGTCGACCGTCTCTCCGCGAGTGACGGTAACCGGATCGAGTTCAAGATCGGTCACCTTTGGACCAGCAAGCGTGGTTCCGCCCTTTGAGTCTGCCTCCTCGTCGATATCGAAGTCCTCACAGGTGGTGTCGCTGTCTCCGATGGCAACGCAGGCCATTTGAAGATCGTACGGTTCTCCACTCTTCGCGAGTTCGATCGGTAGCTTCCCGTCGGCGTATCCGGACGGCACGACTCTTGCGTTCTCCTGTCCGGATTTCGGTCCAAAGTCGGTTCCAATAGTCTCGTTCCACACGTCCGGCGACTGCGTCGGAACCGTGATCGTAATGTTATCGCCGGTCGACTCGAGACTGACCGGATCCGTAGGGCCACTCAGCGATCTGGTATCGACGGTCGTCGCGCTGCTTGAGGACGTTGATAGGTCTCCGTCGACGAGGACGATGGTGACTCGGTCACCGTCGATCAGCGGTTGATCGGTGAGTTCGACCGTAGCGTCGCCGAAATCGTTGAACGCGAGCCCGTGTTCGATTCGAGTCGTAGGAGCGTTTCGATATTCGTTGTAGTGTGGTCCGTAAACAACCGTTCTCGTCTCGTGAGACCCGAGTACTCGATCCTCCAGTTCACCCTCACTGTACCCACCGAGAGGAGCGGTCACGTCCGCATTATCGATCGTAAGAAGGCTCGGATCGGTCGTCTCGAGGGTGCCCGTCGGGTCCGGCGGGTTCATCAGAAAGGTCCGGGTCGGATACTGGGTCCCGAGAGTCACCGAAACCGACGTTGAGCTACCCGTAATCCCGGCGTTTTTGATCGCGTTTCGAAGTTCTTGCATCTCGCCGTGGACCTGCTGGTTGTGTTCGCTCTCGATCGCCTGATTTTCCGCGGGCACGGCGTTGACCTGATAGAGTGCAAGCGCGGTGAAGACGATCGCGAGCAAGAGGACGGCTCCGATCTGGACCGTCACCGCGCGCTCGCCGTGCCGACGTCTCATAGCGGTGGATGGTCACCGGCGCTTAAACGTCTGGTGGCCCGGCGCGGCGAAAACGAGACCCCGTCCTACTCGTCTTCCTCGACGACTTCCGGATCGCTCATCGCGCTCTGGAGGCTGTCGAGTCCGTTGATCCACTCCGTGACGAGGCCGTACTCGAGGTCTTCCGCGACACCCATGTCGAGTTCCTCGCCGTCGATGATGAGCGTTCCCGCCTGGGCGGCGTAGCCGAGCGCCGCGTCCAGGTCCTCCTCGGCCTCGGCGTCGGCCGCCGCGCCCAGATAGTCCCCGACGCTGCCGTCTTCGGCCGGCCCGTTGGCGACGTACTCTTCGGCCGCGAAGAAGACACAGACCAGACTCGTCTGGACGCCGTCGACCAGGATCAGTTTCTCCTCGTCCTCGATGTCGACCTCGCCGAGGACGATCTCGCGGACGTCTTCGATCTCCGCGAGGGCGTCCTCCCCCTCGAGTTCGCCGTCGTCGTAGGCGGCGACGATCTTCGCGATCGCAATCGCGGTGTCGTCCTGCAGGTTGAGCAGGAGTCGGGCCGAGTCTTCGTCTTCCGGATCGATGTCTTCGTCTTTGATGCGACCGATCCAGTTCTGCCAGCGTTCCTCCGAGTAGAACTCGGTCGGGGGATTGCTCATACAGACACCTACACCGGCCGCTTGAAATGCCTTTCTCTACACTAGCCGCCGAAAGTGAATGTTTGGACAGGCTAGATAATCGACTAAAACGTCCCTACAGCCGCTCGTACGCGCTTAGGGGACGTTTTATCCCGCCGGATAGCACGGGCGTTTAACGATAAGAAGGGATTATCCATCCCGCTCGAGCGTCGCTTCGGTATCGATCCCGTAGACCGCCTTCGGCGTCTCGACGTGGGCGATCTCGACCGCCTCGTCGTACCCGTTCTCGAGCAGCCACCGGACCCGCCGCGGGACCGTCTTGGGACCCAGCACTGCGCCCGGTCGGTCGGGGTCGTCGATGTAGTCGGTCTCCATCAGGAACGGCTCGCCCCGCTCGGCGGCGGTCTCGAGCCGGTCCTTGTCGCTCATCACGCTCGGCGTCGGCCCCTCGAGACGGCCGCTCGCGTAGTGTTTGACGACGCGATGGGGCTCCATCCCGGCCTCGGTGGCCCAGTCGGCCACCTCGGTCATGTCCTCGCTGGCCTCGGCGTGGAGCTGGACCGCACACTCGAGGTCGGCCCCGTGATCGAACGCCCGGCGCATGACGGCGTTCGAGGCCGCCCAGACGTCGTCGTCGACCTCGTAGTGGGGGCGACCCGATTTCAGCGCCAGCGCGTCGCCCGACTCGACGTACTCCGCTGCGACGTCGATCCCCGCCTGCATGAGATCCCGCGCTTCGTCGGGCGAGAAGTCCCGGTCGTCGACCAGCCGGGTGATCAGGCCGGGGTGGACCCCGAGGACGGGCCAGGCCCGGCCCTCGAGTTCGCTCGAGGCCTCGTCGACGATGTCGATCGTGCGCTCGAAGACCAGCCGGAAGTCGTCGCCGGTCTCGGCCTCGACGCCGAGGTGCCAGGAGGGTTTGTTCACCACCAGCAGGTGGGTGCCGCCGACGCGGGCGAAGTCGCGGACGGCGTCGATGCCCCGATGGTTGTCCGGATCGAGGTGGAGGTGGTCGTCCAGCACCGGCCGATCGTCGATCATACGCGTGGATGGGCGGGCCGACCCCGAAAAGTCACCGGGTTCGGACCGCCGTCGCCGGTCCGTATCGACCGTCGCCGGCCGCAATGGACCGAACGACCGGCGAGTTCGACGACCGATTGCCCCCGATGCCGTCAGTAGGAACCGATACCTAAATGATAGACCTCGCGCGTACTGCCAGAAGGATCGATAGCGACCGACGAGAACCACGAATCCAATACTGTCAGAAATAGCTATAATGATCGATGTCAATACTACGACCGCGTGCCAATATGAGTGATCACATATGAGTGACGCTGGCGACGAACCGACCGACCAGTTCACACAGCCCGACAGCGACGGCCCCACAGTCGAGTTCTACGGCGGCCGCGGGATGAGCGCGTTCCCGATCGCCTTCTTCATCGTCTGGGCCATCGTCCAGACCGCCCTCTGGCGGATCGGGGACACCGGGGGGCTCATCGTGGGCATCCTGGTCGGGCTCATCGTCGGAATGTTCTTCGCTCGAGGCGACTGGAAGGACTACGCCAACACGATCTTCGAGGGAATGACCCAGCCCGTCGCGGTGACGGCGATCGTCGCGTGGATCTGGGCCGGCATGTTCGCCCAGCTCCTGCAGGACGGCGGCTTCGTCGGCGGCCTCGTCTGGCTGGCCGACACTGCCGGTGTCGGCGCAGCGTTGTTCCCCGCGATCACGTTCGTCCTCGCGGCGGTCTTCACGACGGGGATCGGGACCGGCTACGGCTCGAGCGTCGCGTTCGTCGGCCTCTTTTTCCCCGCCGGGGTGTTGCTCGGCGCGAACCCCGTCCTCCTGTTCGGCGCGATCCTCTCGGGAGCGATCTTCGGCGACAACTTAGCGCCCGTCAGCGACACGACGATCGTCAGCGCCGTCACGCAGGACGCCGACATCGGGGGCGTCGTCGCTTCCCGGTTCAAGTACGTCATCATCGCCGCCATCCTCACCTTCCTCGGCTACGTCGCCGCCGGCGGCGCGATGGACGGCCTCGAGATCGGGGCCGAAGCGCAGGCGATCTTCCTCGAAGAGAGCGAGGCCATCGGACTGGTCCACGTCGTCTCGATGGCCGCCGTGATCGGAACGGCGATCGCCGGCCGACACATCGTCGAGGCGATCTCGTGGGGGATCGTCGTCGCCGTCGTCTTCAACCTCGTCTTCGGCCTCGCGGGCCCCGGTGACATCGTCATGTTCAACGCCCCCGAAGACGCACCGCTGGCCGGGCCGCTCGAGTCCCTACCGATTCTGACGATCGTCGAGGACCCCGACGCGGTCGGCGTCGGCGGCAGCCTGATGAACGGCGTCGCCGGCTTCCTCGAACTCTCGATTCTCGTGTTGCTGATCATCGGCGCGGCCCAGATCATGATCCGCGGCGGGGCCTTCGAGGTGCTGCTCGAGTGGTCGATCGAGAACCTCGCGACGAACGTCCGCAACGCCGAACTGACGATGGTCGGGACCGCGGCGCTGATCAACGCGATCATCACGATCAACACCGCCGCCGAGGTCGCGATCGGGCCCTACATCTCGAAGATCGGCGAGCGGTTCAACCTGAACGGCTACCGGCGGGCGAACATCCTCGACGGGCAGACCGCGGCCATGGGCTACATCTTCCCGTGGTCGGGCGGGGTGCTGGCCGGCTACTCGGCGATGCAGCAACTGCCCGGCGACTACGACTGGTTCGAGCAGTCGATGCTCGTCACGCCGATCGACGTCGTTCCCTACGTCTTCCAGGGCTGGCTGCTGGTGGCGGTGTTCGTCATCGCGGCGCTGACCGGCTTCGGCCGCGAGTACCT
Source organism: Natrinema saccharevitans (assembly GCF_001953745.1). Taxonomy (NCBI): domain Archaea; kingdom Methanobacteriati; phylum Methanobacteriota; class Halobacteria; order Halobacteriales; family Natrialbaceae; genus Natrinema; species Natrinema saccharevitans. Next base: position 1,321,479 of record NZ_LWLN01000001.1, on the reverse strand, counting down.
GATCGACCGCGAGAGCGAGGAGGTGGCACGCGTATGAGCATCTTCGGAAAGTATCTCAAAGGCTGGACGTTCCGGGCGAACCGACCCTCCCTCGAGGTTGGGAGCGAAATAGACGTCTTCATCGCCGAGACCAACGGCTCGGCGGGACGGGCCTACATCGGCGACACCGAACTGCTCGTCGAGGGAGCCGGCCCGGAGACCGTCGAGAAGCAGGTCCGGGTCCGCGTGACCGGCTTCGACGAGACCACGGCGACGGGCGAGGGCGACCTCGTCGAGGTCGTCGGCGAAAGCTCTTATAGCGGTTAACCGTCCGTCTCGAGCGTGACGGCCTCGTCGGCCGCGTTTCGCAACGCGTCCGAGCGGCCGTACGACCCCGGCGCGATCGCGTACGTTTTCACGCCGAGGGTGCCCGCGTGTTCGAGAACGGGTTTGAAATCGGTATCGCGCGAGGCGATCGCGAGGCGGTCGATCGTGGCGTCGCCGGCCAGCGCGGTCGCGTCGACCGCGAGTTTCACGTCGACATCGCCGCTGGTGACGATCACTTCGAACCCGCGGGCCTCCGCGGCCTGAATGAGGCCGGGCGTCGCGTGTTCGTCGAGGTAGAGTCGAATGACGCCGACGCGGCCGAGTTCGCCGGCGGCATCCCGGAGATCGTCGAGATCGACGTCGAACTCGTCGCGGAAGACGTTCGGCCCGTCGACGAACAGCCCTACCGTCGGCTCGGTTTCGGTATCGGGCGCGAGACGGGTACGAACGCGGTCGAACATAGTCAGTTGCCCGCTCTTTCCCGCGCCCGGAGATAGGTGTGGCGAAACGACAGCGTCGCCGCTGTTCTCGCCGACCCGATCGATAGGCCGATCGAGACCGGAGAGTGGCGGGAAAATACACGGCCACCGGATAAGAAACAAATTTTTATTGGGTTTATTATCTACCACAACGGCGGACCGAAGACCGCGCAATCGTGGTTGCTAACAGTAATAGCGGCCATTCTATATAGTATACTACTGGTATATATTTTGTATTAACTCTCAATGAATTTGGAAATTCTTTAATACCTGAACGAAATCGTTTCACACGCATCATGGCTGATGATAACCGTTCACACGTGAATCGACGATCGATCCTCGAAGCAGCCGGTGCGTTCGGTGCGATCCTCGGTCTCGGCGGCGTGACGTCCGCAACGCCGGGACGCGAGCCGGGACCGAAAGAGGACGAACTGATCGTCGGTGTCGACGCCGACGTTTCGGATATCGAGGCGGCAGTCCAACCGAAACTCCCGACCGACGCGAACGTCGTACACACGAACGAAACGCTCGGCTACGCGTCGGTAGAGCTGCCCGACGAAGCCTCCATACAGGCCAAGGAAACCGTCCAGCGAACCCTCATGGACGCCAACGAGGTCCAGTACACGGAAGACAACGTCACGTACCACGCACTCGAGGCCGAGCCGCTCGAGTCGGGAACCGACGGCGGGACGGCGGACGCACGAGGTGGTGCGTCGCCGCTGTACACTCCGAACGATCCGAACTTCGGAAGCCAGTACGCGCCACAGCAAGTCAACTGTGAGGAGGCCTGGGAAGAGACCCTCGGCGATCCGGACGTGACGATCTCGATCGTCGACCAGGGAATCCAGTACGATCACCCGAATCTCGCGGAGAACATGGACGACAGCGTCTCGAACAACGGCGAGGACTTCGTCGACGCCGACGGCGATCCGTATCCGGAGGAGGCGAGCGAGAACCACGGCACGCACGTCGGCGGCATCGCCGCCGGCGGCACCGACAACGGGACCGGTCACGCCGGTATTTCGAACTGTTCGCTCCTCTCGGCCCGCGCGCTCGGATCCGGTGGTGGCGGATCGCTCTCGGACATCGCCGACGCGGTCCAGTGGTCGGCCGATCAGGGTGCCGACATCATCAATATGTCCCTCGGCGGCGGCGGTGAGACGGACCTGATGCGACAGGCCTGTGAGTACGCACAGTCGCAGGGCTCGTTGCTCGTCGGGGCCGCCGGCAACGATTACGGCAGCCCCGTCTCGTATCCGGCCGCCTACGACACCGTTCTGGCCGTCTCCTCGCTCGACGAGGGCGAAACGTTGTCGGACTTTTCGAACGTCGGTCCGAAAATCGAACTGGCCGCACCCGGTGGCGACGTCCTCTCGACGATTCCCTTCGACGACTACGATACCTTCAGCGGTACCTCGATGGCGTCGCCGGTCGTCGCCGGCGTCGCCGGACTGACGCTGTCTGCCTGGCCGAGCCTCTCGAACGAGGACCTGCGGACGCACCTCAAGGAGACGGCCGTCGACATCGGGCTGGACGCCACCGAACAGGGAAGCGGTCGTGTCGACGCCGGGAACGCCGTCACCACCGAGCCCGGTACGAGCCCCGATCCGGACCCGGATCCGGATCCCGAACCCGGCGACTGCGGCGACGAAGTGAACACGGCCAGTAAGGACGGCCAACTCAGCGGCGACTGGTGGGGCAATCCGAGCGACACCTACACCTACACCCTCAAAACGGCGAATCCCTGCAGCGCCACCGTCTCCCTCGAGGGGCCGGAGACCGCGGACTTCGATCTCTACCTGACCCTCGACGGACGGACGCCGACGCAGCGGGACTACGATGAGCGGTCGGTCGGTAACGACTCGAACGAATCGATCGACGTGGACCTCAGCGGCGACGAGGAGTTCGGTATCCTCGTCAGTCGATACAGCGGCAGCGGTTCCTACACCGTGAGCGTCGAAGAACTGGGCAAATAACCGTTCAGTTCTGAACCGCCGACGACGGCCGCAGTTCGAAGTCACCGCCGGAGACGACTCGCTGACCCGTCGCCGCTTCGGGAAACCCTCACTGCGTTTCTCGGGTTTCGTCCGGGTGCCGTAACCCGCCGCCTCCACATATTCATCCACTATTCGTGTATATAGTTTCGTTCTATCAGTATCCGGTCGGTTATTTCGAGAATAAATTAGACGAAGTTCGATAAGAGTTTACTAATTTCAGGTAGTGATGACTGTCGACCGATGACACAGAACAATCCGCCGGACGACGACGCCGACCGCACACACGACCGCCGATCGATCCTGACTGGTGTCGGATCGATCGCTATCGGCGGATTGATCGGCGCGTCCGGTCTCACGAGTGCAACGCCCGGCCGCGACCCGGGACCGAAAAACGACGAGATCATCCTCGGCATTTCGCCTTCGGCCTCGGACGTGGCCGATGAAGCACGCGCCGCAGTTCCCGGGAACGCAGACGTTGTGCATACGAACGACACGATTCGCTACGCAGTCGTTTCGTTCCCATCGGACGCGCCCGAGCGGGCCCGCGAGGCGTTCATCGACGCGGTCACCGACTCGCCCGCCGTCGAGTACGCCGAACCCAACGTGACGGTCCAAACGGTTTTCGAGCCGAACGACCCCTACTACGGCTACCAGTACGCCCCAGAACTGATCGGCTGTGAACGCGCGTGGGAGACGACCCGCGGGAGCGAGGACGTCGTCATCGCGGTCGTCGATCAGGGGATCCAGTACGACCATCCCGCGCTCGAGGCCACCGTGGACGATCGGATCGGCAGGGACTTCGTCGACGGCGACGGCGATCCGTACCCCGGCAGCGGCGGGGACCACGGCACGCACGTCGGCGGCATCGCTGCCGGCGGGACCGACGACGGCACCGGGCACGCGGGGATCAGCGACTGCTCCCTGCTCTCGCTCCGGGCCCTCGACGCGGACGGCGTCGGCTCGCTGTCGGACATCGCCGACGCGATCCAGTGGGCGGCCGACGCCGACGCGGACGTCGTCAACCTCTCGCTGGGCGTCGACGGCTCCTACCGGACCCTGACCGCGGCCTGCGAGTACGCGGCCGATCGGGGCGTCCTGCTGGTCGGTGCCGCCGGTAACGCCGGCAGCGATCGCGTCTACTCGCCGGCTGCCGAGGACAGCGTCGTCGCCGTCGCCGCCGTCGACGACGCCGATTCGATCGCCTCCTTCTCCAACACCGGCCCCGAGATCGAACTCGCCGCCCCGGGCAGCCGCATCGTCTCGAGTACGACCGGCGGCGGCTACGGACGGATGTCCGGCACGTCGATGGCGGCCCCGGTAGTCGCCGGCGTCGCCGGGCTCGCGCTGTCGGCCCATCCCGACCTCTCGCGGTCGCAGCTCCGCGACCACCTCCGGGAGACGGCCGTCGACCTCGGCCTCGCGGCCGACCAGCAGGGGTACGGACGGGTCGACGCGGCCGCCGCCGTCGAAACCGATCCATTCGGCGACGATCGCGACGATAGCAGCGAGACCGAGTCCGACACCGGCGAGTGCGGCGACGAAACGGTCACCGCGAGCGCGAGCGGCTCCCTCGACGGCAGCGGCTGGTGGGGTGAGAGCAAACGGTACGGCTACTCACCTCTCACCGACGATCCTTGCTCGATCACGATTTCCCTCGAGGGCCCCTCGAGAGGTGATTTCGACCTCTACGTGACCACCGACGGCAGTCGACCGACGAGATGGAGCCACGACGAGGCGGCCGCGGGCTCGGGGACGGCAGCGGCTGGTGGGGTGAGAGCAAACGGTACGGCTACTCACCTCTCACCGACGATCCTTGCTCGATCACGATTTCCCTCGAGGGCCCCTCGAGAGGTGATTTCGACCTCTACGTGACCACCGACGGCAGTCGACCGACGAGATGGAGCCACGACGAGGCGGCCGCGGGCTCGGGGACGGCAGCGGCTGGTGGGGTGAGAGCAAACGGTACGGCTACTCACCTCTCACCGACGATCCTTGCTCGATCACGATTTCCCTCGAGGGCCCCTCGAGAGGTGATTTCGACCTCTACGTGACCACCGACGGCAGTCGACCGACGAGATGGAGCCACGACGAGGCGGCCGCGGGCTCGGGGACGGCCCCCTCGATCGCCCTCGACCTCGAGGGCGACGAGTCGTTCGGGCTGCAGGTCCACGCCAACAGCGGCAGCGGGGAGTACACGCTGCGGGTCGAGGAGCGCGGGCGGTAGCGACGATCGGTCGATAGACCCGAGACGTTGTCTCTCATAGTGTACTCGAACAGACCGATCTGATTCCGACTCGGATGAGTCGACGGAAACGGAACCGGATGGCGTCGAAAAGAACGACGACGGACGGGTCGCTGCGAAGACCGTCGCGAACTCGAAGGGCGGCTGGACCTCGAGCGAGTAGCTACTCGAAGACGAAGTAATCCCGCTCCTCGCCCTGCACGGAGATCCACTTGGGCTCGGTGAGTTCGCGGGTGATCCACTCGCCGTGGTACCGGCCGAGCCCCGACTGCTTGACGCCGCCGAAGGGCGCGTTGTGGTCCTCGTTGATCGGCTGGTCGTTGATGTGGACCATGCCGGCTTCGACCCGATCGGCCAGATCGCGAGCGCGCTCTTCGTCCTCGCAGAAGACCGACGCCGAGAGGCCGTACTCGGTGTCGTTCGCCAGTTCGATGGCCTCGTCGTCGTCCGAGAACGGGATCACGGGCGCGACCGGACCGAAGTGTTCGTTACAGGCGGTCGGCATGTCGTTGGTACAGTCCGATAGCACCGTCGGCTCGACGAACAGCCCGTCGGCCTCGCCGCCGGTCTCGAGGGTCGCGCCCGACTCGAGCGAGCCCTCGATAAATTCCACGAGGGCGTCGCGCTGGGTCTCGTTTTGAACCGGGCCGAACGTGACGTCCTCGTTCTCGGAGGGGTCGCCGACGACGAGCGACTCGGCGTGGTCGACCAGCAGGTCGACGTACTCGTCGTAGACCGACTCGTGGACCAGGTGGCGGTTGATCGAGATACAGACCTGCCCCTGGTGGAAGAACGAACCGAACGCGCCGGCGCGGGCGGCCCGCTCTACGTCGACGTCGTCGGTGACGATGAAGGGGGCGTTCCCGCCGAGTTCGAGGGCCGGCAACGCGAGGTTCTTGCCGGCCTGCTCGGCGACGCCCTTGCCGACGGACGTCGAGCCGGTAAAGGAGACCACCCGCGGCGTCGGGTGATTGGCGATCCGGTCGCCGATCTCCGAGCCGCGGCCGGTGACGACGTTGACGACGCCGTCGGGGACGCCCGCGGCCTCACAGAGTTTCGCGATGAGCAGTCCGCCGGTGATCGGCGTGTCCGTCGCCGGCTTCAGGACGACGGTGTTGCCCAGCGCGATCGCGGGCGCGACCGCTCGCAGGGAGAGATGCAGCGGGAAGTTCCACGGCGAGATGACGCCGACGACGCCGACGGGTTCGTAGACGATGTGGTTGTCCTTGTCGTCGATCGAGGGCGAGGGCCGGACCTCCTCCTCGGGCGGTTCGAGGTCCAGTGCCATCTCCACGTCGCCGGTCGCAGTGGCGAACTCGCCCATGGCGCGATAGCCCGGGGTGCCGGCTTCGGTCGCGAGCAGGCCGGCGATCTCCTCGAAGCGCGCGTTGAGTTCGTCCAGCAGGTTCTGCACGATCTCGTCGCGCTCCGCTCGAGGGGTCGCCGCCCAGTCGGACTGAGCCGCCTCGGCCGCCTCGTAGGCGGCGTCGACGTCGGCTTCGGTCCCCGACGGCACCTCCGTAAACACTTCCTGTTTCGCCGGGTTCTCCACGGGGATCGTCTCGCCGCCGGTGGCGTCGCGCCACTCGCCGTCGATGTACAACTGGTTCCAATCGGCCTGTGGCTCGAGTGTCGGCGCACTCATACTGTACCCCGGATACGTTATTTTCGAACATATGTTTTCGGCAACCGGAGACAGTGGCTCGTATCGTTGTAACCGAAACGAGTTACCCCAGTCGTATCGGGATGGATTTCGACGTCGAGCGGGATTGCACACTCGTTTCGTCGGGTCGCGGGCGATCGCCGGCGCGTTCGGCCGACGAAAAGACATTACTACTCCGCGGATGACTGTGTAGATATGCCGCTTCAGACGCCGCCGTTACGTGGGTTACACGACGAGCGCGGGGCGAAGTTCACGGAGTTTGGCGGCTGGGACATGCCGGTCGAGTTCGATTCGATCCGGACCGAACACGCGGCCGTCCGAGACGCGGTCGGGATCTTCGACGTCTCGCATATGGGCCAGCTGCACGTCACCGGCCCGGACGCGACCGAGCTGATGCAACGGCTGACGTCGAACGACGTCTCGCGGCTCGCGGTCGGCGACTCCCAGTACGCGACGATCACCGACGAGGACGGAGTCATCATCGACGACACCGTCGTCTACCGGCTCCCCGACGGTGACGGGAACGCGTCGGACGACGCCGACGGCGATCCGACCTACCTGTTCGTCCCCAACGCCGGCACCGACGAGGCCACCCACCAGCGGTGGATCGACTACCGCAACGAGTGGGACCTCGAGGCGACCGTCGACAACCGGACCGACGAGTACGCCATGTTCGCGGTCCAGGGACCCGATGCGGTCGAGTTAGTCGACGGCGTGACCGAGGAGTCGGTCGCCGATCTCGAGCGCTTCGAGGCACGGTACGCGACGATCGACGGCGTCGACTGCTGGACGGCCCGGACGGGCTACACCGGCGAGGACGGGTTCGAACTGATCGTCCCCTGGACGGCCGCCGAGGAGATCTGGACCGCGCTCGACTGCCAGCCCTGCGGACTGGGCGCTCGCGACACGCTCCGCATCGAGGCCGGCCTGCTGTTGGCCGGACAGGACTTCGATCCCGACGACGACCCACGAACGCCCTACGAAGCCGGCATCGGCTTCACCGTCGCGCTCGAGACCGAGTTCGTCGGGCGGGACGCCTTGGCGGAGATCCACGAACGGGGCGTCGAGGAGCGACTGGTCGGCTTCCGGTTGATCGATCGCGGCGTCCCCCGACACGGCTACGACGTCACGAACCCCGAGGGGCGGGTCGTCGGCACCGTCACCAGCGGCACGATGAGCCCGACCCTGGAGCAGCCGATCGGACTGGGCTACGTCCCGGTCGAGTACGCCGAGCCGGGGACGACGCTGCAGGTGGTCGTCCACGGCCGGTCGAAAAAAGCAAGAGTTGAGACCACACCCTTCATCGATACAGTATGAGCTTCGACGTTCCCGACGACAGACGGTACCTTGAATCACACGAGTGGGCACTCGAGACCGACGGCGTCGTCCGGGTCGGTATCTCGGACTTCGCACAGGACGAACTCGGCGACGTAGTCTTCGTCGAACTCCCCGACGAGGGCGACGATCTCGCACGGGAGGCGGAGTTCGGCGTGGTCGAATCGATCAAGGCCGTCTCGGACCTCTACGCGCCCGTCGGCGGCGATGTCGTCGCCGTCAACGACGACCTCTTCGACGCGCCCGAACTCGTCAACGAGGACCCCTTCGGCGACGGCTGGATGCTCGAGATCGAGCCGGCCGATCCCGACGACCTCGAGGCGCTTCTCACCGCCGACGAGTACGAAGAGCAGATCGCCTGAGACGGACGATGCCGCGGGTACGGCGGTGATCTCTCAGAAGACGAACCGCTCGACGATCCGGCCGACCAATCCGGGTCGGCGGGACTCGTGTGCGTGGACGCCGAGGGCGGGCGAGTCGGTCGCGTCGATGAGCCGGTCCGCGAGGTCGTTTCCGAAGACGGGTCGCAGCCGCCCACCCGACCGGCCGACGACGAGGAATTCGGCGTCCCGCGCGATATCGATCAGTGCCGAGACGGAGCCGTCTGTCTCGACGAGTTCGGTCGTCACGGACGCGGAACAGAGCTCGCTCAACTCCGCCTGATACTCCTCGACCGTCCGCTTGAGATCGGCCGAGGCCGACGACTCGACGGCGTAGACGAGCCGCACCGTCGCGTCGAACTCGCCCGCGAGCGCGTCGGCGATCCTGACCTTCGAGGGATCGAACGGGCTCCGGTCGGTCAGGACCGTCACCTCCGAGACGGCGTCGAAGTCGCGGTCCTCGACGAGGACGACGTCACACGGCGCGTGTTCGAGGATCCACTCGACCGGGCTCCCGATCAGCTGGTGGCGGAGCCCGCCGGGCTGGCGCTCCATGAGGAGGACGTCGTCCCCCTCGTGGGCCGCGAAGTTGACGATCGCGTGTTTCGTGTCGTGGCTGACGATCTCGCCGTAGGTGATCGGCACGTCGAACTCCGCCGAGAGCTGGTCCGTCTGTTCCTCGAACTGGAGGTCGGCCGGCGACTGCGTCTCCGAGGCGTAGTCCAGCGACACCTGATCCGGCACCTCGTCGAACTGAACGACCGTGACGCCGCCGCCGCGCTCGCGGGCGACGTCGGCGGCGATGCGGATCAGTTGCCGCTCGCGTGCCTGCCCGGTCCCCTCGGTGAGGGCCACGAAGACGTCGTCCGACCCCGACTCGAGGACGTCCTCGGTCCGGTCGACGGCCGAGCGGCCGGTACTCCGCCGGACCGTGTTGACGGCGATCCCGGCGCGGTCGATCCGGGGCCGCGCGTAGAGCGCGTACCAGGCGATGCTCCCCGCGGTGATGACGGCCGCGCCAACGAGGGCGACGGTCCCCATCTGCGTGAGGAGGACGAGTCCGCTCGCGACGCCGAACAGCTGGACGGCCGGATACAGCGGCGACTCGAACGTCGGCTCGTACTCCTCGGGGTCGGCGTAGCGAAAGGCGATCACGGCGACGTTGATGAGGACGAACACGAGGATCTGGAACGCGCTCGCGAGCTTGGCGATCTCGAGGATGGGGACGAACGCGATCAGGGCGAGCATGACGCCGCCGGTCAGCGTGATCGCGGTGATGGGCGTTCCGAACCGATCGCTGACCGTCGCGAACCGGGGCGGCGCGAGGTCGTCGCGGCTCATCGCGAACGGGTAGCGCGACGAGGAGAGGATCCCGGCGTTGGCGGTGCTGACCAGCGCGAGGATCGCCGCGAGGACGACGGCGATGACGCCCGGAGACGCCAGCGCCTCCTCGGCGGCGACCGCCATCGGCGTCGCCGAGTCCGCCAGTTCCTCGAGCGGGGAGACGCCGATCATCACCGCGACGATGAGGACGTAGAGGATCGTCGTGAACGTCAGCGAGCCGAGGATGCCGAGCGGGATGTTCCGTCCGGGATCCTCGATCTCCTCGGCGACGCTGGCGACCTTGGTGACGCCGGCGTAGGAGACGAAGACGAGCCCGGTCGCGGCCAGCAGGCCGCCGAGCCCGTCGTCGAGGGAGCCGTCGAACTGTCCGGGATCGACCGTCGTCGCACCGCCGCCGACGAACCAGGCCAGCGCGGCGAGCATGACGACGACGATCGCGACCTGGAGTTGGCCGGTCTGTTTCGCCCCGAAGACGTTGACCGCGATGAGCACGACCGCCAGCGTCAGCGCGACGGGTTTGACCGGCAGATCGAGCAGGAGAACGAGATAGGGGACGCCGCCGACCAGCGCCAGCGCACCCTTGAACGCCAGCGAGAACCACGTGCCGACGCCGGCGACGGTGCCGAGCAACGGCCCCATCCCCCGCTCGATATAAATGTAGGTCCCGCCGGCCTCTGGCATCGCCGTCGCCATCTCGGACTTGCTCAGCGCCGCGGGGACGACCAACAGCCCCGCGAGCAGGTACGCGATCACGACGCCCGGACCGGCGATTTCGATCGCCAACGCAGGCAGGATGAAGATCCCGCTTCCGATCATCGCGCCGATACTGATAGCCATTACCGAGGCCAGTCCGAGGTCTCGCTCGAGGTCTTTCGTCATTGGTTACTGAGTTGCGGTGATGTGGGCGTTTGGCCCCTCGAACGGGCCCGGCATCGAGTCCGAACCCATCGTTTCGGGATACTCACCCGGGCAACGGGCATCGAGAGACACGTGCGTCGGTATCCAGAAACCGGATACTCGCTTACGAGAGGGACGGGGCGGAGACAGCATAAACGTCACGGAAGGCGAACGTATGTGGGGCGTATTCGAATCCCCACCGATTGAAAAATCCTGAAAGCTCGGAAATACACGACAGAACCCAACAAATGAGAAAGGGTTGTGTGGTGATCGGAGCGCGATCGACGGTGGGAGCGCCCACGAAACGACACGAGACGTCTCGAGCGCCGCTATTCGATCGAAACCAGACTGTCGAGGACGTCGTCCAGATCCGCGTTCGTCACGGCCAGCGAGTAGCCGTCGATGCGCGCGAGTTCCTCCGCGTGATCCCAGAGGTCGTCCTCCGCGAGGCCGTGGAGGATGACGGCGTTCGGCGTCGGGTTGACCACCCGCAGGGCGATCCCGACGCCCTCACCCTGCGTGACGTTCGTAAAGACGAGGACGCGGTTCGTACTCTGACCGTAGAGCCGAAAGAACTCCTCGCTCGAGAGCCGCGTGATCGCCTCGATGCTGTCGATGACGGTGTGACCGCTGACCCGGTCGGTGCCGCTCGAGGCGACCTCGGTCGCCTCGAGGTCGTCGTGCAGTCGCTCGAGGGGGATCGAGGTGGCGTACTCCCGGAGGTCGTAGACGACGTCGCTCTCGAAGCCCGCCGAGAGGACCCGGCCGTACTGGCGGATGCGCTCGCCGCCGCGGCGCTCGTCGATCGCGAGCAGTCCCTCGACGAGTCGGCCGACGACGCCGATGCCGGGGCTCTCCCGGCGACCGCTCTCGTAGTCGGAGATGACCGACGAGGAGACCTCGAGTTCGGTCGCCAGATCGGTCTGAGAGACATCGAAATCGGTGCGCCACTTGCGCAGGGTCGCGCCGGGGTCGTCGCTCAGCGTGATCTCGCCGGCGATCTTCTCCGCGAGTTCCCGTTTGGGTCCGCGTCCGCTCATACCCGACGGTCGCCCGGTCGGTCCAAGTAGCTACCGGAGACGACCGCGGCCGGCCGCTCGTCGCCTCGAGACCGGGGTCGATCGACCGACCGCACGATACCGGGAGCGACCACGGACGTATTTGTGGCCGGTGTTCGAAGACGGGGTATGAGCTGTCGACCGATTGACGCCCCGCCGACGTGCGAATGAGGGGGTACTATCTCCGATACCTGCAGGTCCTCGTACGGTTCCTCCCGATCGCGATCGCCTTCCTCCGGGACCGACGGCGGTTCCTCGTGTTCGGGCCGCCCAGACGGGTCGCCGAGGCCACTCACCGGGAGCGTGCTCGTCGGCTGACCGAGACGATGGTCGACCTCGGACCGGCGTTTATCAAGATCGGTCAGGTGCTGTCGACTCGGCCCGACCTCGTGCCGCCGATCTACGTCGAGGCGTTCGCGTCGCTGCAAGACGAGATCCCCGAAGACGCCGGCGGCGATCCGCTGACCGTCGTCGAGGCGGAACTCGGCGACGACCTCGATCTCGAGACGCTCGAGCCGGTCGCCGGGGGGTCGCTGGCGTTCGTCTACACCGTCGACTACGAGGGCGAACGGATCGCGCTGAAGGTCCGCCGGCCCGGCCTCGAGCCGATGATCGAGCGGGACCTCCGCGTCGTCAGGGGGCTCGTCCCGCTGCTGCGGGCCGTCGCCGACGAGGACCAGCGCTACTCGATCGAGAACGTCGCCGACGACTTCGAGGCGATCGTCCTCGAGGAACTGGATTTCGCTCGCGAGGCCGAGATCATGCGGACGATCGCGGACAACTTCGCCGACGACGATCGGGTCCGCATTCCGGCGACCTACGACGACCTCTGTTCCGAACGGGTCGTCGCGATGGAGTACATCGAGGGGACGAAGATCACCGACGATGACGCGCTCGCGGCGGCCGGACGCGGGCCGACCGAGATGGCCACGCTGATCGCCCGAACGTATCTGAAAATGGGGCTGGTCGACGGCGTGTTCCACGCCGATCCACACCCCGGCAATCTCGCGGTGACGGCGGATGGCCGACTCGTCATCTACGATTATGGCATGAGTCGGCGACTCTCCGAGGCGGAACAGGAAGACATCACGAACCTCTACCGGCACCTCGTCCGCCGCGACATCGATGGCCTGCTGAACACGCTGATCGCGCTCGAGGTGCTGGATCAGTCGGTCGACCGGAGCGCGGTCAGGCAGGTCCTCGAACTGGTGATCGAAAACCTCGAGGGCCGGTCGGAGATCACCTGGCGGCGGATCATTACCGAACTGTTCTCGACGCTCCAGGAGTTCCCGTTCCGGATCCCGCCGAACGTCATGTTGCTCGTCCGGGTCGGGACGGTCGGCGAGGGCGTCTGCCGCAGCCTCGATCCCGAGTTCGACTTCATCGCGGTCACGCGCTCGTTCCTCGTCGACCACGGGTTCATCGAGAGCGAGATCGACGCGCTGCTGGCAGACGTCCGGACCGACCTCCGCGAGTCGGCCCCCGTCCTGGCTCGGGCCCCGGCGCGGTTCGATTCCGTCTTCGGCCAACTCGAGCGCGGCGAACTCGTCGTCAAGACCGACCCGGTCGAGCCCAGCGACGGCGGCGATCCGGCCGTCGGGTACGCCGTCGTCGCCGGGTCCCTGTTGGTCGCAAGCGCCGTCCTGACGTTCCACCCGGAGCCGCTCGAGGTCGGAAGCGCCGTCCTCGCGCTCGTCTTTCTCGGGCAGTACGTCCGCCACCGCCGAACGGGGTAGGGACGCGTTCGCCGCCGAGGGTCGAGTCCGCGACACCGGCCAAACAATCAAGCCCCCGCGGTTCGAGTCGCCGAGATATGCCATCGACGGTCGTCCACGTCGCGTTCGCGGGACTGGTCGGGACCGCCCTGCTGGGCGACGAGTTCGACACGCGGGCCATCCTGCTCGTGATGGGCGCGAGCGCCCTGCTCGATCTCGATACGCTGATCGGCATCGTCGTGCCGGGGACCCACCGCGCGGCGTTGCACAACCTCTGGATCGTTCTTCTCCCCGCCGCTGCCCTGCTGTGGGACGCCCGACACCGCGAGGAGTCGCTCGTCCGGAGGCGGTGGGGCGCGTACGGCCACCGCCTCGCGTGGGCGACGCTGGCCGCGTTGCTGTTCGCACACGTCCTGCTCGACGCTTTCTTCAACGGCGTCAACCTCCTCTGGCCGGTCCACGACCGGTTCTACGACCTCTCGGGCGAACTGCTCGTCACGGATCGGCGCGGCCTCGTCCAGACGTTCGTCGAACTCGAGGGAAGCGGCGTCGCCGAGACCACGGCGCGGGGCACGACCGAGGACACCCACTACCGGACCGGCGTCGATCCGACGCGAGACGAGCCCGAAACGGGGATCGAACGGGTCTTTCCCATCGCGGCGACCGGCGAGCGGTTCGTCCTCACCGTCGCGGGCCTCACCGCGGTCGCCGTCCGAATCCTCGAGGACCGGCGGGCGAACTGACCGGGCGTCGAGGGCGCTCCCGACGGCCCGTCACTCGTGTTCGGACGGCGGCTCCGTCGTCTCGACGCGCTCGCACAGCCACTCGACGGCCGCGTCGACCGTCTCGGGATCGGTACTCGAGACGCGAAGTCGACCCGGTCGATGCTCGCTGCGGGGGTAGCTGCCGACCGCGACGTCGAACCGCTCGGCGACGCCCTCGAGGGCGTCGTGGAGCGACCCCTCGGGAGCCGGAGTATAGATCGTCCGGGCGACGGCGTCGCCCTGGAACTCGTCGGCAACGGCCTCGAACATGGCCTGCATCTCGTCGGGGATGCCCGCGAAGACGTAGACGTTCTCGACGATACAGCCGGGGGCCCACCCCTCGTCGACGACGATCGGCGTCGCGCCCTCGGGGATCGAAGCCGCGGCATCGATATCGAGCTGGAGGTCGTACTCGTCGACCAGGTCGGGGTTCTCGTCCCGGAACGCGGCGGCCTTCTCGACCAGTCGCTCGCGGATCTCGCCGTGGACGACGAACGCCCGATTCAGGCCGTCGGCGACGGCCTCGACGGTCACGTCGTCTGGTGTGCCGCCGATGCCGCCGGTGACGATCACGGCGTCGAACGCCTCGCTCCAGCGAGCGACGGAGTCGGCGATCAGATCGCGGTCGTCGGGGATCGTCAGGATGCGCTCGACGCTGCTGCCCCGTTCTGTGATCCGCTCGGCCAGCCACGACGCGTTGGTGTTGGTCGTCGACCCCGCGAGGATCTCGTCACCGACGGTGACGATCGCGACGTTCATGGGCGGCGTTGGGACTCCGAGCAGTTAGCCGCTCCGGGACGCGACCGACGGTCGATCCGGCCCGGCAGCGGCCGAGCGGTCTCGAGCAGCGGGCCCGTCTCGCCCGTAGCGCCACGGTTTTGATAGTCCTGTGCCAAGTGCCCGTATGGTGGTATTCAGCGGCAGTTCGACGACGACGGCACTGGGCCGCTCGGGATCGCCCGGGTGGAACCGATGGTAGACCTCGCCTTCTCGGTCGGGCGGCTCCTCTTCGCTCTCTTTCTGGTCTTCCTGAACGGCTTCTTCGTCGCGGCCGAGTTCGCCTACGTCCGGATCCGACCGACCCAGATCCAAACCCTCGTCGACGAGGGACGCCGGTCGGCGAAACTCCTGCAGGAGGCCGAGGAGAACCTCGACGACTACCTCGCGACGACCCAGCTGGGCATCACGATCGCCTCGCTGGGACTCGGGTGGGTCGGCGAACCCGCGATCGCCTCGCTGCTCGAGCCCGTGCTGGGACCGGTCCTGCCGGCCGGAACGTTGCATCTCGTCTCGATCGCGATCGGGTTCAGCGTTATCACCTTCCTGCACGTCGTCTTCGGGGAACTCGCGCCGAAGACGCTGGCCATCGCCGACGCCGAGCGCATCGCCCTGCTCGTCGCCGCGCCGATGAAGTTCTTCTACTACGTCTTCATTCCGGGGATCATCGTGTTCAACGGGACGGCGAACTTCTTCACGCGCCTGCTCGGCGTCGCGCCGGCCTCGGAGCGCGATGAAAGCCACAGCGAGGAAGAGATCCTGCGGATCGTCGCCAAGTCGGGCGAGCAGGGCGTCGTCGACACCGACGAGGTCGAGATGATCGAGGCGGTGTTCGACCTCGGCGACACCGTCGCTCGCGAGGTGATGATCCCCCGTCCGGACGTCGCCACCGTCTCCGCCGACATGCCCCTCTCGGAACTCCGCGGAGTCGCCGCGGACGGCAACTACACCCGCTACCCCGTCGTCGACGAAGACGCCGACGACCCGGTCATCGGATTCGTCCACGCCAAAGACGTCCTCCAGGCCATCGAAGCCGCCGACGGGGAGGACGCCCCAGCGGACGAACCGACCGCGCGCGACCTCGTGCGGGACGCGATCATCGTCCCCGAAACGCGCCGAATCGACGGCATCCTCGCGGAGTTTCGCCGGCAGGACGCCCAGTTGGCCGTCGTCATCGACGAGTGGGGTGCCTTCGAGGGGATCCTGACGATCGAGGACGTCATCGAGGAAGTCATCGGCGACATCCGCGACGAGTTCGACGCCCCCGACGCGGAGGCGTCGATCGACGAACTCCCCGACGGCCGTTACGCCGTCGACGGCGGCGTCACGCTCGAGACGGTCAACGAGACGCTGGACACTGCTCTCGAGGGCGAGGCGTTCGACACCGTCGGCGGCCTGGTCCTGAGCCGCCTCGGCCGCGCGCCGGAGGTCGGCGACTCGGTCGCGGCTGACGGCTACGAGGCCATCGTCGAGGAAGTGGACGGAACGCGGATCTCGCGGGTGATCCTCGAGGCGGCCGCGCCGGCCGAGGAATCGCAGGACTGATCGGCCACCGGCGGCCCCGCCCCGATCGCTCGCGTCTGATAGCCGGACCGTCATCGAACCCGACTGACGTCACTTCTTATTACGCCCGACGTGGTGGCTCCCGTATGACCCGCCCGACGCGCGCCGCCTCCGTCAGTCGAGGTGTCCCGACATGAGCCACGACGCGGACGACGGCCCTCACTCCACCGAGGGCTCGAGCTCGGAACCCGACTCGCCGGCGGTCGACGGGCGAAAGAGCGACGACGAGCCGGCGACGATCGAACGGGACGGACGAACGATTACGTTTCACTCCTGCTCCCGAGCCACGGTGACTGGCAAATTCGAGGACGGCGATGTCGCCTACGCGAACGCCGGGTTTTACGACGACGGGCTGTACGGCGACACGATCCTCGAGGACGGCGTCACCGTCGGCGACGACGTCGACGCGCCGTTTTCGGGGACGGTCGTCTTCGAAATCGGCGAGGGCCCGGGCGTGACCGTCGAATCGGATCGCGTCGTCGTCACGGTCTCGGACTACGGGAGCGACGGAACCGTCATCGCGTCGCTGACGACCCGACGGGAGGACTACCGGATGGGCGCGCCGACCCACGAGCATCCACGGGCGAGCGAGTGTCTCGAGGCGATCGGCCCCGATTAGGTGGCAAATTCGTGTTCGAAGGGCCGTCCGGAGACGCACGTCCGAGATGACGGTGGACGACCGCGGCCCTCTCACGCTCCCGTCGGAGGTCCGGGAACGATACGGAGACCGGTATCACCTCGTGCAGCTTCCCGACGGGATCAAGCTGATTCCGGTCGCCGACGACCCGCTCGAGGCGCTCAGAGACGGGTTTTCCGACGTCGAGAAGACCGCCGTCGAACTCCGGTCAGCGGCTCGAGCGGCGGCTCTCGACGCCGAGAACTGAACCGACTGCGTGGGAGGCTCGTATCACGACCGCCCGCAACCGATCGGCGACGAGTACCGCTCCGCAACCACTAAACGCGACTCACCCTGACCACGGGGCAATGACCGACTGGACGGAAAAATCAATAGAATATGATGTCGATTCGATGTACCGAGTGTGGTAATCGCTATTTGCGAACGAGTGGACGAGCTCGGTAGCTGCACCCACTGATGGGTATCCCGATAAATTAGGGGAATTTTTTTATTTTCGCCCACCGAACATCAAGGTATGTCAGACGTAGCGCTGGACGACCGTGGTCGCCTCACGCTCCCAAAGGAGGTCCGAGAGCGATACGGGGACCGATATCACGTCGTGCAGCTTCCTGATGGGCTCAAATTGATTCCTGTCGCCGACGACCCGCTCGAGGCACTCAGGGACGAATTCGCGGACGTCGAGAAGTCGGCCGGCGAACTTCGTAAAGAAGCACGTGAAGCAGCGCTCGATGAGGCCGGACGATAGATGTATGCGGAAACCGATTTCCTTCTCGCGCTGATTAAGAACGATGACTGGCTCGGCGACGCTGCCGAGTCGGTATACCGAGAGCACCGCGACGTGTTATGGACATCGCAGTTTACGCTCATCGAACTCCTGATGGTCGCCTACCGCGAGGAACGTGATACCGAACGCGTCGTTTCGAACGCCGCCAACCTCGTTGAGGTACGTGGTGATGTGGAGACGGTCGTTACGGCGGCGACATATGTGGAAGACCACGGGTTCACACCGTTCGACGCACTTCACCTCGTTGAATCGAATGGAGAGACCATCGTCTCAAGCGACGAGACGTACGAGGATGTCACATCCCGTCTGGACCTGAAGACGGTCGACGAGCACGAGGAGTGAGGCTCCGCAACCACTAAACGCGGCTCATCCCTACCACGATGCAATGACCGACTGGACGGAGAAGTACCGCCCGACGACGCTGTCGGAGGTACGCGGCAACAACAAGGCCCGCGACAAACTCGAGGAGTGGGCCGAGACGTGGGACGACCACCGCGAGTCGGTGATCGTCCACGGCAGTCCCGGCGTGGGGAAGACCTCCGCCGCCCACGCGCTGGCCAACGACATGGGCTGGCCGGTGATGGAACTCAACGCCAGCGACAGCCGGGGGGCCGACGTCATCGAGAAGATCGCGGGGGAGGCGGCCAAGAGCGGCACCCTCACCGCCGGCGAGTCGGGCCGGCGACTGGTCATCCTGGACGAGGCCGACAACTTCCACGGCAACGCCGACTACGGCGGCTCGCGGGAGGTCACCCGCGTCGTCAAGGACGCCAGCCAGCCGATCGTCCTCGTCGCGAACGAGTTCTACGACATGAGCCAGTCGCTGCGAAACGCCTGCGAGACCATCGAGTTCCGCGACGTCTCGAAGCGGTCGATCGTCCCCGTCCTACGGGACGTCTGCCGGCGGGAGGGCATCGAGTTCGAGGAGGAGGCCCTCGAGAAGATCGCCGAGTCGACCAGCGGCGACCTCCGGTCAGCGGTCAACGACCTGCAGGCGGTCGCGGAGGAGACCGAGCGCCTGACCGTCGAGGACGTGGTGACGAGCGAGCGCGACACCACCGAGGGGATCTTCGACTTCCTCGACGAACTCATCAAGGAGAAAGACGCCGAGAGCGCGCTGCGGGCGTCCTACGACGTCGACGAGACGCCCGACGACCTGCTCAACTGGATCGAGGACAACGTCCCGAAGGACTACGCGGGCGCGGAACTGGCCGACGCCTACGAGTTCCTCTCGAACGCCGACCGCTGGCTGGGGCGGGTCCGCGCGACTCAGGACTACTCCTACTGGCGGTACGCGACCGACAACATGACCGCCGGCGTCGCCGCCTCGAGACGCGGCGACAAGGGCGGCTGGACCCGCTACGGGCCGCCCAGCTACTGGTCGAAACTCGGCCGAACCAAAGGAACGCGAAACACCCGCGATTCGATCGCCGAGCGCATCGCCGAGCGCGAGGGAGCCAGCGTCGCCACCGTCCGTCGGGAGATCCTCCCGTTCCTCTCGGCGATGACCCACCACTGCACGAACCGCGACCTGACCGTCCGGATGGCCGCCGCCTACGACCTCGACGAGGCGGAGGTCTCCTTCATCACCGGCAGCGGGAAGGATACCAACAAGGTCCAGTCGATCGTCGAAGACGCCGCGGAACGCACGGCCGAACTGGCCGTCGAACACTCCGGCGACGCCTTCTTCGAGGCCGAGCGCTCGAGCGGGGACGCCGCGGAAACGCCGACCGGTACCGACGCCGACGGCGAGAGCCAGCAGACGCTCGCGGTGTCCGGTGCCGAGGACGGCGGCGAACAGTCCGGCGAGGAGAGAAGCGACGACGCGGCGGTCGACGAGCCCGACGACGATCAGTCGGGACTGAGCGACTTCATGTGACCGTTCGTGGCCGCTCCGTTCGTCGGTGCCGAGTTGTATTCGCCGCGAACATCTCAATTCATAGACTGACCGACACTATTACGTCGATGAACGGTGAGACTGTCTCCTGGTGATCGGCCGAATGACAGGCCACAACTGCCCGCTCTGTGCCGAGCCGTACGACGACCGCAACGGGCTTCGGGTCCACCTCGAGGTGGAACACCGGAAATCGGAGATCGTCACCACGCTCATCGATCTGAACGCCGCGGGATCCGACCGCGCCGCCGACGGGGATCGGACGACGGTCGGTGACGAGCCGCCGGCACCGCCGGTCTGAGCCCCTCAGTCGTCGCCGACTGGTAGTCGATCGCGAAACGCCGGCGACAGCGCGTCGGCGACGCCGGCCGCGAGATCGCGGGGCGTCGCGCGGTCGCCGTCCTCGAGCGGCGGCACCGTCTCGACCGCGTAGCCGGTCATTCGCTCTAACTCGTCGGGATTCGTCCGCTCGGCGAGCGTCTCGCCCGCGTACTCGTTGACGACGACGCCGCGGACGTCGATCCCCCGGTCCTCGAGCGCGTCGACCGAGAGCGCGGTGTGGTTGAGCGTCCCCAGCCCCGAGCGCGTGACGACGACCGCCGCCGCGTCGAGGTCGGCCACGAGGTCGATCACTTCCTCGTCGCCGGCCAGCGGCACCCGGAGCCCGCCGATCCCCTCGACGATCGGGACCGGCGTCGCCGCGATCTCGCGTTCGCAGGCCTCGCGGATCGGCTCGTAGGCGAGGTCCTCGCCGGCCACTTCGGCCGCGACCCGCGGGGCGAGTGCCGGCTCGAGGTAGCGCGGACAGGTGGCGGCGTCGGGGTCGTCACAGGCCGCGGCGACGAACCCGGCGTCACCGACGAGCGAAGTTCGTCGAGCCGACGACTGTGACTCGTCGACGTCGTCGGGCGGGTGGCCGGTCTGGGCGGGCTTGATCGCCCGCGCCTCGTGGCCGGCCTCGCGGAACAGCCGGGTGAGACCGGCCGTGACGACCGTCTTGCCGACGCCGGTACCGGTACCGACGACGGCGAGCGGCCGAGTCACAGCAGCCCCACCTCCTGACCTGCGGCCTGAAAGGCCTCGAGACAGGCGATGACGTCGTCGCGGTCGTGCGTGGCCATCGGGGCGACGCGGATCCGACTGGTCCCCTCGGGCACCGTCGGCGGGCGGATCGCCGGCGCGACGACGTCGCGTTCCCGGACCCCGTCGGCGAGGGCGATCGCGTCCCGCCGGTCGCCGACGACCACCGGGAGGATCTGGGAGTCGCCCCAGACCTCGAACCCCATCGACTCGAGGCCGTCCCGGAGGTGGGCGACGTTCTCCCAGAGTCGCTCGCGCGCGTCGCCGTGGCGGGCGACGTGGAGCGCCTCGCTGGCGGCCGCGGCGGCCGGCGGCGCGAGTCCGGTCGAGAAGACGAACGAGCGCGCATCGTTGCACAGACATTCGATCAGCTCCGAACTCCCGGCGACGTAGCCACCCTGACTCGCCAGCGCCTTCGAAAGCGTCCCCAGCTGGATCTGGACGCGGTCCTCGAGCCCCTCGGCCTGGACGACGCCGCCGCCGTCGGCGTAGAGGCCGGTCGCGTGGGCCTCGTCGACCATCACCCACGCGCCGTATTCTTCGGCGGCGTCACAGATCGCCGACAGCGGCGCGACGGTGCCGTCCATGCTGAACACCGAATCGGTGACGATCAGCCACGACTCGTCGGCCGGCTCCCGGCCCTCGCGGGTCGCACGCTCGGCCCGTTCCTCGAGGGTCGCTCGCAGGCTCGCGGCGTCGCAGTGGTCGTAGACGACCGTCTCGGCGTCGGCGAGCCGGCAGCCGTCGACGATACTGGCGTGGTTCAGGTCGTCGGAGAAGACGACGTCCGGCTCGAGGGCGGCGATCGTCCCGACGTTGGCGGCATAGCCCGACGAGAAGGCCAGCGCGCGCTCGGTCCCTTTGGTCTCGGCGAGCTGGCGTTCCAGATCGCGGTGAACCAGCGTGTCGCCGGTGACGAGCCGGCTCGCGCCGGCTCCGGTACCGACGGTCGCGGCCGCCTGTCGGGCCGCATCCTGAACCCGCTGATCGTCGGTCAGCCCCAGATAGTTGTTCGACGCGAAGACCAGCGCCTCTGCGCTATCGAGGACGGGAAGATCGCCGCCCGAGGGCTCGGCGAAGTAGCCCCGCTCGGCGACCCGGTCGACGGGCGAGAGGGCGCGCTTCAGATCGTGTTCCTCGAGGGCGGTGAGTCGTCCCTCGAGATCGAACCCGCGGTCGGCCATTCGGGTAGATTGACTCAGCGCCACGGTTTGACTCTCACGGTTCGTGTCGGTCGGCCGGTTCGGCTCGCAGGCGGATCGAGCCGGTCGATACGCGGCGGTATCGGGAATTGTCTAGGGTTACTCATGAAAACGATCGGACCGGAAATCGGCGCTCAGAAGCCGGGCATCAGATCCGCCGGCCCGAAGACGCCGTACTCGCCGGCGCGGTTGCGTCGGACGCCCGTTTTCAGGTACCCCAGCGCCGGACCGTTGACGTTGGCCTCCATGCTCGTCTCGTCGCCCAACTGGAAGGTGTTCGTCGCCGTCTCGCCGTCGAAGGTGCGACCGGTCACGCGGACCGTCGTCGTCGTCGGCTTCTCGTCGTTGCGCACGTCGAGGATCCCGCCCACCGTGACGTCTTCGGCGTCACAGACGCCGGCGCGCTCGAGGAGGACGTCGTCGGCGTGTTCCATGTCCTCGAACTCGATGACGCCGTCGTGGTCGTCGATGATCGCCTCGATCTCCGCCTCGGAGAGGTCGCGGGCGGTCTCGATGTCGTACTCGGGGAGGTGCGCGATGTCCTCGCGGACGGTGCCGCGGTTGTCCTCGTACCCCGATTTGAGGCCGACGCCCCAGTGGATGTCGACGTCGGTGACTTCGACGAACGACTGGGCGGCCAGCGCGGCCGCGCCGGTCAGGAGCCCGGGCGTCGCGCCCGCACCGCAGACGAAGGTGATACCGGCGTCCTCGAATTCCTCGCTGCGGTCGTCGAGCATGTCGATCACGCGAGAGCGCTTGAGGACGTCGATCATCACGCCCGAATACCCGCCCTCGGCGAAGCGGTCGGCGGTTCGGGGAATGAAGTCGTGTTCGTAGTTCGGGAGCGCGAGCAACACGGCGTCGATCCGGTCGCCGCGGTCGATGATCTCCTGAATGGGCTCCTCGCTCGGACGGGCCTGACTCGAGGCGACGACGCCCTGCTGCTCGCCGTGTTGTTTGACGCCGCCCGCGGCCGTCGCCGCGGCCGGGCCGCCGTCCGTCGCCACCTCGTTGTCTATATTGCCCTCCGTCGCCGCGAGCAACTCGTCGACGTCGAGGCCGTCGAAGTCGACGGCGACGCCGTGGCGGTCACACGCCACGACGGGCGTCAGCGCGTCCTTGTGCTGGCTCACTTCGAGCGCTCGTCGGCCGATGCCTCCGGTTCCGAGTACCGCAAACGTGATTTCGTCCATGGTGTCGATGTGCTGCATTCGTCGCGTCGTCAGTCGTCGCTCGGTTCCGCGCCGGTACTCGCCGTCTCGGTCGACGATTCCGCCGCCTCGCCGTGTCGGGCCTTGACCGCCTCGGGGTCGAACTCGTTCGTGTCCGTGTTGGGCTCGAGTCCGGCGCGTTCGATGATCTCGATGTCGTCGCCGGGGGATTGCCCCTCGGTCGTCAGGTAGTCGCCGGTGAGGAGGCCGTCCGCACCGGCTTCCAGCGGCAGGTGTTGCTCTTCGGGCGCTAAGTTGACTTCGCGGCCGCCGGTCAGGCGGACCCGCGAGTCGGGGTGGAGCAGCTTGTACACCGCGACCGTCTTGACGATCTCTTCGGTGGTGATGTCGACCCCCTGCTCGGCCAGCGGCGTCCCCGCGACCGGGTTGAGGACGTTGACCGGCAGCGAGGAGATCCCGATCTCCTGTAAGGCGATCGCGGCCTCGACCCTGTCGGTCGGCGTCTCGCCCATCCCGAGGATCACGCCCGCACAGAGGTCCATCCCGGCCTCCTTGGCGACCTCGAGGGTCTTCACGCGATCCTCGAAGCTGTGGGAATCGACGATCTCCGGGAAGTAGTTCGGGGAGGTCTCGATGTTGTGATTGTAGTGGTTGATCCCCTCCTCGGCGAGGATCGCGGCCTCCTCTTCGGTCAGAATGCCAAGCGAGGCGTCGACCTCGAGATCGCACTCGTCGCGGACGAGGCGGATCGACTCGAGGACCTCCGCCCACTCCTCGGGGCGGTGTTCCTTCGAGACCCCCTTCTCGGCGACGACGATGCCGAAGCGCTGGGCACCGTCGCGTTCGGCCCGTTTGGCCGCCTCGAGGATCTTCTCGGGCCCGAGGAAGCCGTAGGTGTCGATGCCGGTGTCGAAGTGAACCGACTGCGCGCAGAAGCCACAGTCCTCCGCGCAGTTGCCCGCCTTCGCGTTGACGATCGAGCAGGCGTCGACCGTGCCGTCGCCGAAGTGATCCCGCACGGCGGCACCGGCCTCGGCGAGCGCGTCGACCGGTTGGGCCATCAGCGCGACCCCGTCGGTCCGATCGAGTCGTTCGCCGGCCATGACCCGCTCGAGCGCGTCGTCGACCGTCTCGTTGCCAGTCTCGTAAACCACAATTCGAATGGGGGTTGACGATAATATAATGATTGTGGATTCTCACTGTGGGTGAAACGCACTGGTTGTCGGAGCGGTTCGATCGATCGGCGGACCGCTCAGTCGGTATCGAGGACCCGCGTCGAGACCGCGTACGTCTCGCCGTCGTAGTGGTAGTAGCGAGTGTCGTCGATCCCGAAGATCGGCGTCCAGGCGTCGTACTCCTCGAGCCGGACCCGGTCGGCGTCGTACTCGCGGGCCAACGCGACGGCGTCCCGCAACTGATCGTTCCGCAGGAGCGTTTCCCCGATCAGTTCGGTTCCCGCCACGTCGTCGTTCGTTCGGACGAGTTCGTACGCGCCCAGTCGCGCGTCGTCACCCTCTGGTGCCACGCGATCCGAACTCGCAACGAGGAGATCGTCCTCCCACTCGATGCTCGTGATCGCGTCCGTCGTCGTCAGCGACAGGGAGTCCGCCTCGAGTTCGAATCGGGCGCAGAACCCGACCGAGCCCTCAGCGGGGCCGTCGTCGAAGTCCCCGTCGGTTCCGAAGGCGTACTCGCCGCCGCCGAGACCGGCGATCGGATCGGGTTCGGCGACGCCGTGACCACCGGTCGATCGCCCGTCCTCGATCCCGTCGTTATCGACGGTGAGATCCCAGGCGAAGCTGTCGCCCGGTTCGAGGGTGTGTGCCGGCTCGTTTATCCCCCGTGGCGCAACGTAGTACCAGCGGCCGTCGACGCGCTTGTGCAGGGACCACCGATACGGGTTGTGTGTGAACCCGCTGTCCGACTCGTTGGACAGCGTGAACGTCAGTCGCTCGGACTCGGTGATCGACGCGGCCGACGGCTCGAGGCAGATCGCGGTCTCCGCGGGATCGATCTCGTCGAACGCGACGAGCCGATCGACGTCGTAGTCGGGGTAGCCGTCGGGATCGGTCCCCGGCGGCGGGAGCGTTCGGTCGTCGTCGGGAAGCGGCGTGAGGTCGTCGTCCGGACGCGAGTCGTTCGCGAGCGACTCGTCGTCGCCGGCGAGACAGCCGGCGAGTGCCATGCTACCGATCGCAGCGAGGAGGGAGCGGCGCGGGCGGCGCATGACCGTTTCTGCAGCCGACACTGGTAAGTATTTTGTCGTTATATGGCGGTGGTTTAGGGAGCCGTCGAAGCTATAGCAACAACTGAAACGATTTACACACCGATCGCACAGCCGTCGTGCGATCGGGTGTGCAATGACTGTCAGTGGCTACTATAGGTGTGCAGTGACTGTCGGCGGCTACCATCGGAGTTGGCCGACGACCGGTCGGACCCGCTCCGACGGGACGACCCGCGTCGGATCGACGACGGTGTCCGAGCGCAATACCGATCGGGTCGTTCACGTCGATTTCCCAATTTTTGTATAGTGTTGTATGATATCGTGCAGTATGGTTGTTAGTATCACTGAGGAGCACTTCGAGGACGT
This sequence comes from Natrinema saccharevitans, assembly GCF_001953745.1. Classification (NCBI taxonomy): domain Archaea; kingdom Methanobacteriati; phylum Methanobacteriota; class Halobacteria; order Halobacteriales; family Natrialbaceae; genus Natrinema; species Natrinema saccharevitans. The sequence goes on along the minus strand of NZ_LWLN01000001.1, from coordinate 1,295,600 downwards.
TCCGGACTTCGACTACGAACCGCAGTACGTCGATATCGGCGAGTTGGACATGGCGTACGTGGAAACGGGCGGTAGCGAGGGCAACGGCGACGCCGAGGAGACGTTCCTCTGTCTGCACGGCGAGCCGACCTGGTCGTTTCTCTACCGCAAACTGATGCCGACGCTGGCCGAGCGCGGCCGCGTCGTCGTCCCCGACCTGATCGGCTGTGGCCGCTCGGATCGGTACGAGGACCGCGACGACTACACCGTCGAGATGCACTACGACGCGCTCCGGACGTTCGTCGAGGAACTCGAGTTGACGAATATCACGCTGGTCTGTCAGGACTGGGGCGGGCTGCTCGGCCTCGCGCTCGCCGCCGAGCAGTCCGAGCGGTTCGCCCGCCTCGTGCCGATGAACACCGGCCTCCCCGACGGGACCCAGGAGATGACAGACACCTGGCACGCGTTCGCCGAGATGGTCGCCACCGCCGAGGACCTCGATATCGGCGAACTGGTCGCGAACGGCTGTTATCGGGACCTCTCCGAGGACGTGATCGACGCCTACCGCGCGCCGTTCCCCGACGAGCGATACATGGCCGGCGCGCGGACGTTCCCCGGCCTCGTCCCGCAATCGCCCGACGATCCCGGTGCCGATCTGTTCGCCGATGCACGGGACCGACTCGCGCAGTGGGAGAAACCCGCGTTCGTCCTGTTCGCGAAGGAAGACCCGATCACCGCCGACAACCGCGATCCGCTGCGCGAGTTGCTCCCGACCGCGAGCGACCAGCCCGACGTCTGGATCGACGAGGCGGCTCACTTCCTGCAGGAAGACGCCGGCGAGGAGATCGCCGACCGCATCGTCGACTTCGTCGACCGGACCTGACCCGGCCTCCGAATCGGGGTCGCTCGCACGAGATCGGTTTCGATCCGACGACCGACGACTACTGGCGGTCTTCGAAGAACTCCCTGAGCAGGGGAGACCACGCACCGCAGACCGCTCCGAACACGAGCAGCGCGTAGAACGCACCCCAGTGTCGGTACGGCACCGGAGACGCGTTCGCGGTGACGAGGCCGAACGCGAACGGCGCTCCGTAGGCGATGACGGCGACCCACAGCACGACGCCGTAGGCAGTTCCCAGACAGGCACAGAGGAACGGGTTCCGATAGCTCTCCGCAAGCGGTCGCGGAACGCGTCGCTCCCTCCGCAAGCGGTTCACGAGCGCGACGAACGGGCCGGTGGCGAGGACGCTGTGTCCGAACACGAGCGTCCACTCGTTGACGACCCCCTCGAGTCCGTAGATGGCGGCGACCGTTCGAAGGTTCCCGGTTACATGTAACACGCCACCGAGGGCCACGCCGGCGATCAGCGCAGCCGTCACCGTCGTGAGAACGGTGACCGGTGAAGGGAACCCACCGCGCCGTGATCGTCTATAGGCCATGTGTAGCCAGCCAAACTGCACCCATAATAATCTCTCCAAATTACTAGACAAACGTCTAGTTTTTGATAATATCTGCTAAGTCGTCGAACAAAAGACGGCACTCCCTGGAGAGGAACGGTATCGCGACGTCTCCGAACCGATATCGGTCCGCACTCGACACCCCAATCGTACTGGCTGACCTGCACACGCTCGAGTAGTAGGCGTTGTATCGATTCACAGTCGGCGAGGAACAGCCGAATCGACGTCGATGTCTCCGAAACGTTGATTCTGCGAATCACCAGCCATGACGCAGATTGACTGGACAATTATCAAATATCGTTTCCATCAGATGCACCCGGCGGCCAGTAGACTAATACGACAGCGATCTCATCCTTCGTGACTGAAAAAATTCCAAAAATTAAAGTCGTGTGATAATCCAGTAGTAGAGAGCGAGCGTATGCACGATAGTACGACGGACATCACTCCGGGCGAGGGCGCGTTCGAGGCGGGCTCGAGCGCCGCCGACCACCTCGGGGGCCTCGAGGCGGCAGCCGAGTCGGGCGACGAACACGCGACCGGAATCGACGCCGTCGAGGACCGGACGGCGGCGGACGTCTTCGATCAGCTTCGGGACGACGCCGACGCGGGCGGGGCCGACGACATTCTCGCCGACGAGAGCCCGGACGATATTATCGCAAGCGCGGACGACCCCGATCCGGAGACGGAGGCGGTCGACGACGCGCTGCTGGCGGACGAGGACGAACTCGCGGACCTCCTGCTGACCGGCCGTTCGACCGACGGCGAGGGCGAGTTCCACTGGGTCGATCCCGACGATTCGGGGGAACCGACGGCGGCCGCCGATTCCGAGTCGGCGTCGGACGCGGAGTCGACATCGGCCTGGGAAGCCGACGGGACGGACCTCGACGACGTCTTCGGCGACGCGGTCGACGACGAGGACGCCGAGTCCGAACTCGACGGGACGGCCGAACCGGGAGAGGTCGACGACACGGCGGACGAGCCCGAGGCCGGGGCGGGGGCGGCCCTCGAGTTCGACGACGCGTCGACCGACACGGAGACGACCACGGCCCTCGAGGACGAATCCGACGACGCGACGCCGATCGAATCCGAATCGCCGTCCGACGGCGACGCGGCGCCCGAAACTGACGACGCGAGTTCGGACGCCGACGTCGAGGTGTCGCCGGCGGACGCCGAGACCGAGGACCCCCTCGAGGACGCTGACGCCGACACCGCCACGAGCGAGCGCGACGACGAGAGCGGTGCCGACGCCGACGACGCGCCCGACGCGGTCCCCTCCCTCGGGACCGACGACCGCGACGCGTCCGCGGACGGGGCCGACGGTCCCACGGACGACGAGTCCACGGCCGGGGACGACGGATCCGCGTCGGATGCCGACGGCTCGAGCGGACTGCTCTCCCGGCTCCGGTCGGTGCTGAAGGGGTTGTTCTGATCGCTCGCTGCCGTCGCCTCGCCCGCGCGGTCAGGCGGGTCGTCCCTTTTCCATGATCTGACGCCGGTCCCGAGCCGGCCCGACCGTCACGGATCGGGGTGCCAGTCGAGTCCCGACCGCCGAACGGAGAACGACCGCTCGCCACACGACGGACAGCGCGTGCCGCCGCCGGGTACGGCTTCTCGCTCGGGAATCGTTCCCTCGAGGCCGCAGCCGTCGCAGTCGACCCAGGCCGGCATAGCCGTGACTCCGAGGGCCATCCGTCTGAAACTGTTGCAGGAATTCGACTGCAGTCGCCGCTCGAGCGGGTCGACGCGACACAGAGAAAAGAACGGAAAGGGAGAGTAGCCGCCGCGCCGGTCACGGACCGACACAGAGGCCGACGGCGTTAGTCGAGGAAGCCCTCGATGTGGTCGGCGACTTCCTCGGGGGTGTCGCCGACGGGGACGCCGGCGTCGTTGAGCGCCGAGATCTTGCTCTCGGCGGTCCCGGTGCCGGAACCGGAGACGATCGCGCCGGCGTGGCCCATCCGTTTGCCCGGGGGCGCAGTACGGCCGGCAATGAAGCCAGCGACCGGCGTCTCGACGTTCTCGCCGATGAACGCGGCCGCCTCTTCCTCGTCTTCCCCGCCGATCTCGCCGCACATGACGATGGCGTCGGTGTCGGGGTCGTTTTCGAACAGTTCGAGGGCGTCGACGAAGTCGGTCCCGATGATCGGGTCGCCGCCGATGCCGATAGCGGTCGTCTGACCGATGCCGCGAGAGGTCAGACTGTCGACGACCTGGTAGGTCAGGGTGCCCGAGCGAGAGACCAGCCCGACGTTCCCCTCGGCGAAGATGTTGCCGGGGAGAATGCCGAGTTTGGCCTCGCCGGGGGTGATGAGGCCGGGACAGTTCGGCCCGATCAGGCGGGTGTCGGTCTCGGAGAGGCGCTTGTTGACCCGCGCCATGTCCTGGGTCGGGATGCCCTCCGTGATCGCGACCGCCAGATCGAGGTCGGCGTCGAGCGATTCGAAGATGGCGTCGCCGGCGAACGCCGGCGGGACGAAGATGACCGAGGTGTCGGCGTTCTCCTCCGCAACCGCTTCGTGGACCGTGTCGTAGACGGGGACGCCCGCGGCCTCCTGCCCGCCCTTGCCGGGGACCGCGCCAGCGACGACGTTGGTGCCGTACTCCATCATCTGTTCGGCGTGGAACTTGCCCTCCCCGCCGGTGATGCCCTGTACCACGACGCGCGTGTCGTCGTCGACTAGTACGCTCACGCGAACCACCCCGTGGTGGTGAGCGTGAGGTTGATAGTCGCAGCCGAGCGAGCGTCGCGAGCGTTGGATCGTCTATCAGAACTCATTGTTCGTTCACCTCGTCAGCGTATTCGACAGCACGCTGGACCGCGCCCTCGAGGGTCTGATCGACCGTCACGAGGTCCTCGTTCAGAATCTCCATGCCTTCCTCCCAGTTGGTGCCGGCCAGTCGGACGACGACCGGCTTGGGGATCTCGTCGAACTGCTCCAGGGCCTCGTTGATCCCGCGGGCGACCTCGTCGCCGCGCGTGATGCCGCCGAAGATGTTGAAGACGACCGAGTCGACGTTGTCGTCGGAGAAGACCATATCGAGCGCGTTCGCGATGCGGGCGGCCTTCGCGCCGCCGCCCACGTCGAGGAAGTTGGCGGGTTCGCCGCCGTAGTAGTCGACCAAGTCGAGCGTCGTCATCACGAGCCCGGCACCGTTACCGATGATGCCGACGTTACCGTCCAGCCGGACGTAGTCGAAGCCGTACTCGTCGGCTTTCTGCTCGAGTTCGTCGCCGCCGGCCGCCTCTTCTTCCATCTCGGCGAGTTCGGGCTGGCGGAACAGCGCGTCCTCGTCGATGTTCATCACGGCGTCGGCCGCGATGACCTCGTTATCGCTGGTGACCATCAGCGGGTTGATCTCGGCGTCGGAGCCGTCTTTCTCGTCCCAGAGTTCGTACAACGTCGTCAGGACGCTCGAGACGTCGCGCGCGATCGACTGGTCGACGCCGGCGTCGTAGACGGCCTTGCGGGCCTGGTAGGGGTGCATTCCGAACGCGGGATCGATGTGTTCGCGGGCGATCGCCTCGGGATCTTCCTCGGCGACCTCCTCGATGTTGACCCCGCCCTTGGTCGAGACCATCGCGACGGGCTCGCCCTCGCCGCGGTCCATCGTGATCCCGACGTAGAGTTCGTTCACGAAGTCGACCGCTTCCTCGACGAGGACCCGATCCACGTGGTAGCCCTTCAGGTCCATCCCGAGGATGGAGTCGGCCGCTTCCCGGGCCTCGTCCTCGTCCTCGGCGAGTTTGATTCCCCCGGCCTTCCCGCGGCCGCCGACCTGCACCTGCGCCTTGACCGCGACTGGATAGCCGATCTCCTCGGCCGCGGCGACGACGCCGTCGACGTCGGACGCGAGCTGCGAGTCCGGCGTCGGTACCCCGGCATCGGCGAAGACCTGCTTCGCCTGGTACTCGTGTAATTTCATACCATTCGAACGGCCGTTCCGGCCTTGCTTAAATCCTGCCAGTTTCCACTCGCCACGGGGAATCCGTCGACGCACATTAACGACACTGCCGCCCGATTTCCCCGACCGTCGTTTCGTCCCCCTTCTTTGTGTGGGTTTTCAACTGAAGCGAGCGTGTGTGGGGGCACACGTTCGAACTCCGACCGGAACCCTCGTCACGAGTGGTCGATTTTCGACCCGCCGACCGACCGTCCCACGGCAGGCACACGCCGTCGTGTCGGTCGCCCGACCGGGTCCGTCCTCGCGGATGTCGACGCCGAATCGACCTGGTTCCGTCCCGCGAACCGACACGTCCTAGCACAGCATTCAACCCTCGGCTCTCCTAACGGTCGAGACGAGACACCGCCGTGACGAACCCCACCGCGACCCGTCGCCCCTCGAATTGGGCGTCGTCGCTCGCTACCGTGGCCCGATTCCTGGTCCACAGTAACCTCTTTATCTCGCTGGCGACGGTCAGCGTCGTCGTCACGACGACCCGGCTCGCCGACCTGCCGCTCGAGGCGCTGCCGGTCTTTATCGTCTTCGCGGCGACGATGTTCGTCTACACGGTCAATCGGTTTACCGACCTCGCGGAGGACGAGCAGAACGTCCCGCGGCGCGCGGCGTTTACGAAGCGGTACGGCCGCTACTGGCTGCCGATCGGCGTCGGCCTCTACGTCGTCGCGGTCGCCGTCGCCGTCGCGCTCGGACTCCCGGGCGCGCGCTATCTGTTCCTCCCGCTCGCGGTGGTCCTGTTGTACTCCGTCGGCGGGATCAAGCAGGTCTTCCTCGTGAAGAACCTCGTCGTCGGGTTCGCGTGGGGCGCGATCCCGCTGGGCGTCGGCTACTACTACGGGCAGGTGTTCGCCCCCGAGATCCTGTTTCTGGCTGCCTACGTGACCGTCATGATCACGATCGCCGCGGTGATCTTCGACGTGAAAGACATCGAAGGCGACCGCGCCGAAGGGATCCCGACGGTGCCGAACCTGTTCGGGACGGCGCGGACGCGACGACTGTCGCTGGTGGCGACCGCGGCCGTCGCGCTGGCGGTCGTCGGCTGTGTCGGCGGCGGCGTCGTCCCCGGCGAGTTCCTCGCGGTCCTCGCGATGAACGCCTACGTCTGTGCGTACATCCCCTTCGCGACGCCCGATCGCGGGCCCCTCTACTACGGTTTCGTCGTCGACGGCGAACACCTCTTCCTCGCGGCCGTCGTCCTCGCCCTCGAGTGGTTGGTCTGGTGACCGATCGCCGGGGAGGGGTATCCCCGGTTCGTTCGGCGTCTCGGTCGCACGTATCGTCACAGCGATGATCGTGCTCGTCTTCGTCGTCCTCTCGGCCGCGATCCTCTCGACCGGGGCGATCGTCGCGGGCGCGGCCCCGGTCTCGGGACTCGCGAACACCGATCAGTAACGCGTTCGATCCCTGATTTTCGAGGCGAGACGGCGACTCTCGGAGTCGGAAAACACGTCGGTAGCCGCGGTGTCCCGTCGACCGTTCGGTCGCGGCTAGTCCCGGTCCGTCTCGCTCCAGTCGCAGTCCTGACACTTCCAGCCGGTCACGAGTTCGGTCACGGAGGGCATGTACACCACCTTCAACGCGTTGCCCCCGCAGTCCGGACACGGCTCGTCGGCCTCCTCGATCGAGTCGACCTCCATCACCGACTCGCCCTCGATCAGTTCGGCGAGTTTTGCTGCCGTTACCATTCGCCCCTGAACGACGCGGTTCTCGCTCACGGTCGGACTACCGGCCGCGACCGACTAAGCGTTTCCTGATACGGTTTGCTGTACCGGGTTACCCGTGAGACCGTAATGCGGTCGCGGTCCCACCGGAAACGACTTCCAGTAGACCGTCCGAACCGGTCGCCCCAGCCGTCGCTCCAGAACATCGGATCGGTATCGAAAGCGCGTGAGGACGACCGGCGATCGCTCACGGCGTCGCCGGTCGGTGGGTCGTCAGTCGGAACGTCGTGGCCCGTTGCGTACTCCCCCATCCGTGGGCCGTCAGCGCGGTTTGCAATCCACCTACCGCGATCAATTGCACGGCCGCCGTGGTCATTAGTGTACCTCGCACACTGTGTGCGCACCATGCACACTGCGGGGCGTAACCGCGACCTACGACTCCAATGCGAACGACGTCGCATCTCGCTTGAGGGCGTCGAACCGCTCGAGCGCCCGCTCCCTGACGCGGTCGTCCGTCGACTCGAGCAGTGCCGTCGGGAGCCCGCTGTCGTCGTGGACGCCGAACTGGACGGTCCGGTCGACGACGCCGAGATAGAACGGAACGCTCTCGTCGACGATACCCACCGAGACGGACGGTTCGTCGAGTATCGTCGCGAAAGCGTCGGTCAGCGCCGGATCCGCCCGCACGCTCTCCGCGACCGGTTCCGCCAGCAGCACTTCGAAGACCGCGCCGTCCGCGATGGCCTCTCGCGAGGCCTCGAGGGGCTCGACGCCGGTCGCCGGCAACACCGCCCGCACGCGATCGGCCTCTGCCAGCGTCGCCGCGTGGCGGGTGACCGGCGCGTACGGGTTCGCCGTCGTGGCCTCGACCACCGTCGCGTCGATCAGTCTGGCGGGATCGACCCCGAGCCACTCCTCGTCGAGCCGCTCGAGGACCGGCCGCAGGCGAACCGCCGCGTCGGTCCGTTCCAGCGCCGCGGCCACCCCCTCGGCGACCAGCGAGCCGGCCGCCGTGATCTCGTAGCGGTTCCCCCGTTCGCGAACCAACCCCCGGTCGACCAGCGCGGACAGGCTCCGGCTCAGCGTCGTCCGCACGACGCCGACCTCGGCCGACAGCGCATCCCGCGAGACCGTCCCCTCGGCGTCGAGGCGCTCGAGGATTCGGACCCGGCTCGGCGACCGGGTCACGAACTCGAGCGTCTCGACCGCGGCGTCCGTCCGATCGCTCATCACACCGACCCTCTCGTCGGCCCCTACTTTATCGCACTGGCCGTGCGGGGGATCGATCCGACTCCCCGACCCGGAGTCGGCACCGGCATGGTTCTGCGCGCACAACCGTATAACGACTCCACCCTGAACGGACGGGTATGGAGACGCGCTGGGCGACCGTCGACGGCGTCACCCTCGAGCTACCGGACGACAGTACCGCGGGCGAACTTCGGGACGCCCTCTACAAACCCGACGACGCGGTCCTGATCGCGGTGACCGGCGATCTCGTCTCGGTCGTCCACGACGAGGACCGGCCGCTCTCGGAGCTGGTCGCCGGCTGTGCGGATACCTACTACTTCTACCGGCCCGGCGAACCCGACCGCAACGAACTGCTGGCCGCGAGGGAACTCGAGGATGCCCTCGAGGCGGAGACCGGGGCTCGATCGGACGCCGAGACGACGTTCCAGCGGCCCGGTATCGATCACTGACGACCGGTTTCGACCGGCTCGCCGACCGTGAGGGTGCAGCCGCGGTCGCGCTCGGGAACGCGCGCGATGATCATCAGTGTGTAGTAGTGATCGAACGCGTCCCGGTCAGCCCAGTCGGGGAACGTCGCTTCGCGCTTTTCGACGAACCGCTGCCGGAACCCGTCGGTCGGCTCGCCGGTATCTGGATCGCGCTGGGGGACGACACAGCGGCCACAGGGCGTGACGCCCTCGAATCGAACGTCGCCGACCTCGAACGCCGGGGCGTCCTCGCCGACGAACCGGTCCTCCCAGAAGGGGTCGACGCCGCCGATCTCGACGTTGGCCCTGAGCCGCCGCCGGACGCCGTCGACGGTCGTCCCGTCGAACCACGAGGCGACGGTCTCGAGCGTCGCCGTGCTGATCACCGACGGCCCCATCTCGCGGCGGTCGACGAACCCCAGCGACGCGTCGCGCTCGAGCGACAGGTCAGCATCGAAAAAGTCGCCGAACCAGGCCGCGGCGGCCTCGCGGTCCGCCTCGAGGTCGAACCGCCGGCGATCGCCGTCCGGTGCCGTCACCGACAGCGTCGCCGTCGACGGCTCGTAGTCGGTCTCGAGGTCGTGGACGCGGTCGGTCCGCTTCCCGTTTACGACCTCGCCGTCGGCGTCGAACAGGGCGAACTCCCTGTCGTGGGCGAGCGTCCCTCCCTCGCGGACCGCGGCCGCCTCGAGTTCGATGCCGTCCAGTCCCTTCACCGGATACACGGTGAGCCGGTCGAGTCGTGCCATTGCGGGGAGCTATCCGCCGACGGTCTATTAGTCTTCGTTCGAACCGAATCGCGTCGGAACCGAGCCCGGCACCGCGGAGTCGATCCGATCGGCCGCACGTCGGGACCCGGCGGTCAATCGATCGTCACGACGGGGTCGTCGCGTTCGTCGAACTCGATGCGGACCTCGTGGCCCGCGTACGTGAAGCCGACGTGACCGGACCGGCGACCGCCCGATTCGGTGGTCGCGAAAAGCGCCGTGAGCGCATCGGGATCGACCGCGTCGAAAAGCGGGGGTAACGCCGTCGGATCGACTCCCTCGAGCGCCGCGATACCGGCGACGATCCGTTCGTGTACCGCGTCAGTATCGGCCGCTATATGATGGGTCTGGTCCATTGCCGACTACGGCCACACCGCCGCATTAATAGCTTTTGGAATACCGACGCGTTCTGAGCGGCGTCAGAACGCTCTGTTCGTCAGTTTCGGACCGTCAACGGCCGTTCGACGGATCGGGGTCGGACCGCTCGAGCGTCGATATCGATTGCCGCCCCGGCGCTCACCGATCCGCCCGCTCGGGCGACGTCGACGCGGTGACGGGGATGGCGTCCGATCCCGCCCGGCTCGAGTCGGCGGGCCGAACCGTCGATGCCCTCGCGGTGTCGGCGGCCTACCCGGCGTACGGACCGGCGCTGATCGCGGCGGAAGGCCTCCTCCGACGGGAACGGGACCGCTTCGCGGCGTTCCTCGAGACGGCGCTGGCGGACTGGGCGAAGGCCGTGTGCGCGCCCGAGTCGATCGCTCGGACGGCCGCGACCGACACCGACGGGTCGGCCGACCGCCTCGCCAGGACCTTCGAGCGGGCGATCGATCGCTTCGCCGCGAGCGAGGGGGTCCGGCGTCACGGCTGGGGCTGGCACTCGCCAGAGGAGTGGCGAAACCTCCGAGACGCGCTGGCACAGGGCGGGCTGCTCGAGGCCGACTGAACCGCCGGCGGTTATCGGACCGAGAGGTCCTCGCCGCCCGCCGGTGCCGTAAACTCGAGTTCGACCTCGAGTTCCCGGTCGCGCTGGTCTGCGACCTCGATCTCGACTTCGACCGGGTCGTCGTACTCGAAGGGGAGCTCCCACTCCGAGGCGGAGATCGTAAACGAGGAGCCGGCCTCGGCGTAGCCGCGGCGTTCGTCTCTCTCCCGGACCTCGCGTCACCGTCGAATCCGTCCGGCGGAACCGGCCGGCGCTGGCGGTCGACAACGTGATCGGCAGCACGGTCTTCTACGTGACCGCCAACGCCGGCATCGTCGCCGCGGTGCAACCGATCGGGACCGGCGGGGACGTGCTGACGGTCCACTGGCCGTTTCTCGGTGCTTGTCCGCTCGTCGCGCCGCCATGCTCGCCCGCGGCCGCGTCGCCCGCGTCGGCGGCCTCCCGCTGTGTGGGCTCTCCGCTGCCTACTGGGTCGCGAACTACCTGTGACCGGTGAACCGCCACGGGACGGCCGAACGGTCGCGATTCCCAGTTCCTCGGGGCATAGTAACGACATACGACCGAGTTCGGGCGAACCGAAACAACCAGTTAGGCGACAGCAAGCCGGTGTTGGAACCGCTCGAGTCACCCAAGTCGCTCTTGAGCGGGGAACGATCGGACCGGTTTATTGCGCGTTATCGAGACCTCGATATCCAGTACGCGGTCGGGTGCGGATCGCTACCCGGCGTGCTGATCACTATGACACGGAACGACGATCACGCGTTCTCGAGGCGGCGGCTCCTCAGAGCATCGGCGGCGCTTTCCCTGGCCGGCGTCGCGTCGACGGCGCTGGGACAGGAGTCGCTCCCGAGCGAACTCGAACTCGGCGGTCGAGTCAGTAGCTGGGTCGGGCAAGCGCCCGACGAGATCGCCGACGAGCGGAACCCGACCCTCCGACTCGAGGCGGGTCAGGAGTACACCCTCACGTGGGAGAACCTGGACGGCGCGGCCCACAACTTCGTCATCGTCGACGAGAACGACGAGCGACTCGTCGAGACGGATCTCGTGGCCAGTTCGGGCGAGACCCAGACCGTCGAGTTCACCGCCGAGGAGGGAATGGTCGAGTACTTCTGTGGCCCGCATCGCCCCTCGATGACGGGCGAAATCGAACTCGTGGGGAGCGGCGACGGCGGCGACGAGGCGGCGACCGACGACGGCCCGCCGATCGGCGAGGGACCGACCGTCGGCCTCGAGTCCGTCGCCGACGGGTTCGCCAACCCGATCACGCTCGAGACGGCCGACGAGGACGCCGACCGCCGGTTCGTCGTCGACCAGACCGGCACGATCTCCGTCCACGGCGAGGACGGCCTCGCGTCCGAGCCGTTCCTCGACGTCTCGGACCGACTGGTCGACCTCCGCGAGGGGTTCGACGAGCGCGGCCTGCTCGGACTGGCCTTCCATCCCGACTTCGCAGAGAACGGCCGGTTTTTCGTCCGCTACAGCGCACCGCCCACCGAGGACGCGCCCGAGGGGTACGATCACGCGTTCGTCCTCTCGGAGTTCCGGACGGCGGACGACGACCACGCGAGCGCCGATCCCGACTCCGAACGACGGCTCCTCGAGATACCGGAGCCGCAGTTCAACCACAACGCGGGGCCGATCGCGTTCGGCCCGGACGGCTATCTCTACGTCGCCACCGGCGACGGCGGCGGGGCCAACGATTCGGGCGAGGGACACGTCGAGGACTGGTACGACGAGAACGAGGGCGGGAACGGACAGGACACCGAGGAGAACCTACTAGGTGGCATTCTCCGGATCGATGTGGACGGCGGGACGTCGGAGACGTCCCGAGACGGAGGCGGCGACGCCGCCGACGAGGGCGACGAGCGCGCCTACGGCGTCCCCGACGACAACCCGCTGGTCGACGCTGAGGGCCACCGCGACGAGTACTACGCGTGGGGACTGCGCAACCCGTGGGGGATGACCCTCACCGGCGAGGGGGCGATCCTCGCGGCTGACGTCGGTCAGGAGCTGTTCGAGGAGGTCAACCACGTCGAACGCGGCGGCAACTACGGCTGGAACGTCAGGGAAGGGACCCACTGTTTCAGCACCGAGTCGCCGACGGAGCCGCCCGCGGAGTGTCCGGCGGAGACCCCCGAGTCGGTCCGCGGGGGCGAGCCGCTGCTCGATCCGGTCCTCGAGTACCCCCACGAGGCCGACGGGGAGCCGGTCGGCGTCTCCGTGATCGGCGGCTTCCTCTACGAGGGCGAGGCAGTCGACGCCCTCGCCGGCACCTACGTCTTCGGCGACTGGAGCCGGGACGGCCAGAGCCCCGGCCGGCTGTTCGCCGCCCGCCCGCCGACCGAGTGGCTCGAGGAGAACGCGGCGGTCGAGACGGACACCGGGGAAGACGACGGCGGCGACGAGGCTGACAGCGGGGAAGCCGAGAGCGAGGGCGGGCGCTGGCCGATCGAGGAACTCGAGGTCGAGACCGCGAGCGGAGGCGACGACGGCGGCGACGAAGCGGACGACGGCGACGGTGAGGAGGACGACGGCGAGCCGGTCGCGTCCGACGGGGCCATGAACCGATTCGTCTACGGCTTCGGCCGCGACGACGCCGGCGAACTCTACGTCCTGACGTCGGCGACGCCGTCCATCGAGGAAGACGACGGCGCGGTCTACCGGATCGTCCCCCAACAGCGATCCGAACACTGATCGCGTCGGACGCGACGCCGGGCGCCGACGCGGTCGCTCGCGATTCCGTCCGCGCGCGAAAAAAGCCGGCCGGCCCCTCAGATCTCGAGCGAGAAGACGGCCAGCGTGGTCCTCAGTTCGACGTCGGTGTGGTGGCCGCCGCCGGCGGGCATCGCGGCGTACTGTTTCTCCTCGTGGGGGTCGACCCAGGACATCGGCGCGCCGTCGACGCCGTGGTCGCCGACCTCGAACTCGGCGAGGCGGTCGCCCGACTCGACGTCGTAGGCGGCCATCACGCCGTTGGGCGTGCCCGCGAAGGCCAGCCTGATCGGCGTGGTAAAGGACCCGCCGCGGGGATGGTAGTTGGACCGGTCGCACCACTCCTGCCACTTCACGTCCCCGGTGTAGGGATCGATGCCGGCGATGACGCCGATCGTACCGTTCCACTCCGGCGGATAGGCGGGACGGCCCGACGCGTCGCCGTCCCCGTCGGCCGCGGTTTCGGCGTCGTCGCCGTCCCCCTCGTCGACTCCCGCCTCGAGGTGTGGGTCCTCGCCCTCGGCGTCGAGGGGCGGCTCGTCGGGTTCCTCGATATCCTCGGGTGGGTCTCCGCCGACGATATCCATGCCCATGTACCCCTCACCGACCTCGTACTCCTCTTCGTACCACGACAGCGCCATCGGCTCGTTGGCCCCCTTGACGACCATCGTCCGGGTGTTGGGATCGAAAGAACTCGGCTGGGGGTTGGTCCCGCCGGTGAGGTGGGGCATCATCCACTCGGCGCTGTCGATATCGTCGTACAGCGGCAGGGAGAACGTGTTGACGTGCTGAGTACTCCTCGATGTGATCGGGGGTACAGGCCGGCAGAGCCTCCTCGGCACTCGCGAAGAATTCGACCTCCGCGAGGTGGTCGTTGATCGTCCACGCGGGCGTCGTCAGCTCCTGATAGGCCGACGCCCCCCCACTCGGGGACCCCCATCGACGCCAGCTGGGGCACCCGCTCGAAACCCCCCTCGAGTCCCGCCAGTTCCTCGGCCAGTAGCGCGCCGTCCAGCGTGCCGGTCAGTCCGGCACGTACCGCCTCGCCTATCCGGCGAGACCGCCCGCAGCGCCGCTTGCGACCTCCCCGGGCAGATTGCCGTGACGACGCGTCAGCGGGACCGCGAGCGAGAGCAGTCACCGATCGATGCAGACAGTCCCGGGCCGCAGTAGACCGTTAGCTGTCCCCGTCCGTCTCGAGTTCGAACTGCTCGTTCTCACACACGGCGTTGAGGACGATACTGGTACTCGACTGGTTGATGTCCGGGTCGGTGATCAACTGCTTGATCTGGTCGTTCATGTCGTCGGTGTCTTTGAACTTCCCGATGGCGATCACGTCGTAGTCACCCGTGACCTCGTAGACGGAGATCATCTGTCGGTGGTCTTTCAGCGTCTCCGTGATCTCGGGAAGGGCGTTCCCCTCTGCCCTGAGTTGCATGACCGCAGTCACGTCGTAGCCGACCGCGTCGTAATCGATCTTGGGCGTGTACCCCTCGATCACGCCCTCGTCTTCGAGGTCCGAGAGGTGGTTCGAAACGGTCGTCACGGAGACGTCGAGTTCCTCCGCGAGGCTGCGGAGACTCGAGCGGCCGTCGTCGAGCAGTTCGTTTACCAGATCGGAATCCAGATTCTCGTACGTCATTGGTTGATCTAAACGGCTGCTTATATTAGGAGTTTACGGATAGCAACTTCTCTCTGGCGCGAGAGAGCGAGTGTTTCGACACTGACGGTTTCGACTCTCCCCTGTCCACCCACAGGACGAAAACGCGACCGTTCCGACGACTCCCCGGCGCTCCCCGCGCCTTCGACGGACAGGTACGCTCTATAGTAGCCGCTGCAACGAGTTACACACTGATCGCAGCGCTGTCGTGCGATCAGGTGTGCAATGACGTTCAGTGGCTACTATAGTGGCGTCATTCCTAACCGATCGGTATAACAGAGCCAGCCAAACCGGTCGTCGGCCGCCTCGAGACGGTCGCAGTCAGCGGCACCGACGCGACCGAAACGGTCGTCGCGAAGGCCGACACCGGGGCGGACCGGACAACTACCGGCGACCCCCTCCTCGAGCGGATCGGCAGCACCGGCGCGATCGACGACGTGATCGTCAGGTCCGGCGGCAGCGCCGAGCGCCGCGACATCGTCGCGATCAGCGTCGACGTCCGAAGCGTCGATCGGGCCCCTCGAGTCGTGTTGGTCGACGTGGACGACCGCCAGCCGTACACGGGCGAGGTCCTGTTCGGAAGCGGTCTGCTGGACGGGTTCTACGTCGACTGCGAACTGCGAAACACCACCGCGAACGCCGAGTAGCCGTGGGGGTTCGGTCGGCTGGCCGTGAGCCGTCACTCGGGCGGCCACACGGCTCGTCCCACGGGATCCGTGGTGGCGTATATGACTCGTGGACCATTCCACGAGTGCGGTTACGGTGAGCGAGACGAACCGTTCCCTATGAGCCTCGTCCTCCTGGGAACGGTCCTCTCGCTCTGTCTGCTCCCGTCGCTTTGCTTTCTGGGACTCTGGCGCGGACTCGGCCGACTGCAACGCAGTTCGCTGGTTTCGCGTGCGAGCGATCGTGCGGGCTGTCCCGATCCGGCAGTCACGTGGGGCGACGTTCTCGACGCGTACACTGACCCCCAGAAACGACGCTTCGCGTCCCCGTCCGAATCCCGCCCGTCGACGACTCGCGACGACCAGTGTGACGTCTGTGCCGCGGACAACGACCCGGTCGCGTCGTACTGCCACAACTGCTTCCGGAAGCTCGAGTGAGGCCAGTTCTCACGTATTAGGGCGGCAGTTCCCGATCCATAGTCGGGACTCCGGAATTCGGCCGTCGGAAAATGCTCCGTCTGGGATTTGAACCACGCCCAGACGTGCTCGCTACGCTGCGCGCGACTGGTCTGATTCAAATCAAGGGCCGCATTTTCGGCTCACGGATTTGTTCGCCGAAAAGTGCTCCGTCTGGGATTTGAACCCAGGTCATCGGCTCGAAAGGCCGAAATGATTGGCCGGACTACACCAACGGAGCGTTCATTGCGTTCGCGCACCGAGCCGCAACGGACTGTGTCCACCTCGCCAACGGAGCGCGTCTCGCAACTGCTTGTTGCCGAGGGCTAATGAAAAGCGTTCCGTTCCGATCCGGCACTGCCACGAGGTCACGCACGCTGACTCATCAGGATACGAACACCATTCGGTTCCCGCTCGAGTCCCGGCAGGGCGACGATCGGCGGAGTCACGTCGCTCGCGTCGACCGGCCCCGTGTTTTCGAGGACGGCGTCGCCCTTTCCGAGGCCCGCAGGCCACCCCTCGGACCGTCCGGCTTCTCAACGCTTTTGATCCCCGGTGTCCATTCCACCGAGCATGAAATACGTCCGCTTTCGCGACCCGGCCGGTGCCGTCCGCCGCGGCGAGTACGAGAACGGCACGGTCCAGTTCGGAACGGAAAGCTACGACCTCGAGAGCGACGAGATCGACGTGTTACCGCCGACGGAGCCGTCGAAGATCGTCTGTATCGGAAAGAACTACGCCGACCACGCGGCGGAACTCGACTCCGAGGTGCCTGATCGACCCTTGCTCTTCCTGAAGCCGCCGAACACGCTGGCGGCCCACGGCGACACCGTCACCCTGCCTGCGGGCAAGGAGCGGATCGACCACGAGGCCGAACTCGGCGTCGTCATCGGCGAGCAGTGCCACCACGTCTCCGAAGCCGACGCGATGGACGTCGTGGCAGGCTTTACCTGTGTCGACGACCTCTCGAACCGCGACGATCAGCGCCAGGAACAGAACTGGGTCCGCGGGAAGGCCTTCGACGGCGCGGCCCCGATCGGACCGGTGCTGGCGACCCCCGACGAAGTCCCCGCGGACGCGTCCGTACGGACTCGCGTCAACGGTGACCTGAAGCAGGACGGCTCCCGCGAGCAACTTATCTTCCCGATCCCGGAACTGATCGCCGAGATCACGACGTATCTCACCCTAGAGCCCGGCGACGTGATCGCGACGGGCACGCCCGAGGGCGTCGGCCCGCTCTCGGACGGCGACACCGTCGAAATCGAGGTCGAAGGCGTCGGCACCCTCGAGCATTCGGTCCGAATTCCCTGAACCGGCCACGCAGGAGCCAACACTCGACCGGCCGACGACCGGGGCCGCTCACGGCCCTCGAGAGAAGCCTTTTCGGATCTCTCGCCTGTGTCTTCGGGCATGACAGTTCGATTCGACGCGGTGACCGTCGACTGGCTCGGCCACGCCACCGTGCGCCTCGCGGGCCAGACCGGCGCGGTCGTCTACACCGATCCCGGACCGGAGCGGATACTGAAAGACCTCGAGCCGCGTGACGGCGACCTGATCCTCGTCTCTCACGGTCACCACTACGATCCCGACGCGATCCGGCGGGTCGCTCGCGACGACGCACTGGTCGTCGTTCACGAGTCGGTCGACGCGGGCGAGATCGACGGCGTCGACGAGCGCCTCGACGACCTCCCCTTCGACGTCGAACGCGTCCGTGCGGACGAGTCGTTCGTCCTCGGCCCGCTGGATCTGTTCACGACGCCGGCGTACAACGATCCCGCCGGGCCACACACCGATGCGGACGGCATCCCCGCACATCCGGCGGGACAGGGCTGTGGCTTCGGCGTAACGGTCGACGGGATCACGGCGTTCTGGCCCGGCGGCACCGACGCCCTCCCGCTCCACGAGTCGCTCGAGATCGACCTCCTGCTCCCGCCGATCGGCGGTTCGGTCACGATGGACCGCCGTGAGGCCGCGTCGCTGGCGAGCGAGATTCGCCCCGATCTAGTCCTGCCGGTCCACTACGACGCGGACGGGACGCTCGCCGCCGACGCCGAGGCGTTCGTCGTCGACGTGGCGACCCGCGGCGTCCCGGTCGTCCTCGACGAGTAGGCGCGCCGGCGGCCGTACTCACACGCCGGCTCGAGACCAGGCGAAAAGTGCGATCGCGGCCAGGGCCACCGCGCCGAGTGCGAGCCACTGCCCGAGCCCCGAGTCGGCGATCGGCGCGAAGAAGTCGACGAGGCCGGACCCCTGCAGGAGACCGAGCCCGAGGAGGACCATGGCACCGATGGCGATCAGCCCGACCGTGACCCCCTCTTTCATCATCCACGCGGTCTCGTCGGCCTCCTGTGCGCCCGAGGTCGTCGGCTCGTCTATCGCGCCCTCGTCGGGGTCGCTGTGCAACGGCCGTTGGTCGTCTTTGTCGTCCGCCATGCCACCGTTCTAGACGGTGAGTGGCCGCGCAGACGGGAACCGGTTGCACCTGCAGTCACAGGGCGCCGGCTCGGGCCGTGACTGAGCCCGGTTCGACCCGCGGCACGCGCCGGAGTCGCACGGTATAAGTACTCCCTCCGGAATTCTCCGACACTCATGCCGAACGGTACCATAGTGTTGCGGACGAGACAGGCCGGGTCGACATACCCAGCACACGGGAGTCCGATACCGAAGACGGGTGATCCCGATGAGCGGTGAGGGAGCGACGGAGATCCCCGAGGCTGACCTCGAGTATCCCGAGCGGGACTGGCGCGGGTTCTTCAGGGAACACTTCGGCCCGTCGATGCTGTGGGCGCTGATCAGCATCGGCGGCAGCCACATCGTGCTGGCGCCCACCCTCGGCGGGACCTTCGGCCTGGTCGCGATCTGGATGTTCGGATTGATCTACGCCGCGAAGTACGGGGCCTGGGAACTCGGGATCCGCTACAACTACGGCGTCGGCGCGAACCCGATCGAAGCCTACGACCAGCTGCCCGGCCCGAAGAACTGGGCGCTGTGGGTGACGATCCTCGTGTTCACGGGGATGTACACGTTCATCACGGCCAGCGTCGGGATGAACACCGCGGCGTTCGTCGCCGCCCTGACCCCGGAGTGGTTCACCGCCGCGATGGCCTACGTCGTCTTCGTCGGCGGTGCGGGCCTGCTCGTGGCCCTCTCGCGATACAGCCTGCTCGAGACGGCCCTGATCGCCTTTACGATCGCGCTGGGCGTCCTCGTCCTGCTGGGCGTGATCGTCGGCCCGCCGTCGGGCGACGTCGTCGCCGAAACGGCGTTCGCGGTGCCGGACCTGACCGGGCCGGCCTTCGTCGGCCTGTTCGCCGCCGCCGCGGGCTTCGCTCCGACCGGCTTCAGCACGAGCATCCTGATCGGCAGCTGGAGCATGGCGAAAGGAGAGGGCGCGAGCGAACTCGAGGAGCGGGGGCTCGACCCCGACGATCCGAAACACCACGACTACATCCGGGCGTGGATCCGGACCGGTCGGCGCGACTTCAATATCGGCTACGCCTTCAGCTTCCTGCTGATCGTCGCGATGGTGATGCTGGCGTCGAACGTTCTCTATCCGGAGCCGCCGACGGACGCGAACCTCGCGTTCGCGATCGGCTCGATTCTGAGCGACTCCTTCGGCGAGTGGTCGTACTACGCCATGCTGCTGGGCGGGTTCGCCGCGCTGTACTCGACGGTCATCACCCTGCTCGACGGCGCAGCCCGCGCCACCGGTGACATCCTCCCGATGGCTCTCGAGAACGACGACGTCGACAGCGAGCGGGTGCGGAAACTCGTCGTCGTCGGCGTCGTCGCGGTCAGTAGCGCGATGGTCCTCGCGCTGGGGGAGGTCCCGGTGACGCTGTTGCTCTACGTCGCCGCGATACTCGCGGTCACGGAGATCTTCTTCTATCCCGCGAACTGGTACGTCGTCGAGAAGAACCTGCCCGAGCCGTTCCGCCCCTCGCGGGCCTGGCACGCCTACTACGTCGTCAGCCTCGCGTTCGTGTTGCTCTTCGGCGCGATGGGCGCGGCGGTCCGGCTCGGCTACATCGGCTGACGGACGCCGTCAGTCCGTTCCGGTCGCGATTTCCGGTGGGCGGCCCGCGCGTGTCGAGATTCGATCGGAGTGGGGGCCTTACAGGACACCCATCGCGTCGAGTCGCTCGGGGAGATAGGTGTCGGTCACGAAGTCCAGCCCCCGGGAGGCCAGCGACTGCTGTTCGGACTTCTTCCCGAGGTCGAGCTGGAGTTCGATCTGTTCCTCCCAGTAGTCGGTCTGGAACCGCGGGTCCTCGAGTTCGCTCTCGAGGGCGTTGACGTCCGAATCCGACAGCGGGTCGGAGGGGAGGTCGTACTCGACGATGTCGGCGGGCTGAATGCCGATGAAGTCCGCCTCGGGGGTCGCCAGATACTCCGAGAGGTGGGCGGACTTGATCGAGCCGTAGGCCACCGAGCCGTAGATGCGGTACGACCACGGGTCGCCGTCCGTAAACACGGTGACCGGCAGGCCGAGTTCGTCGTGGAGCCGTTTGGTGATCCGGCGGGTCGCGCGGGCGGGCTGGCCCTTCAGGTGGACGATCAGGGCGTCGTACTCCTCGTCGAAGCCGTTCTCGACGAGTCGATCGCGCATCCCACCGGTCTCGACCGCGAGGATGAAGTCGGCGTCGCAGTCCAGAAACTCGATCGTGTCCGGATTGTTCGGGATCTGGTAGCCGCCCTCGCCGACGTCCTCCTGACAGTGGATCTCGCGCTCGCCGCGGCGGGTCTGCTCTCGCAGGTGCAGCGGACCCATGATCGTCGCGCCCGATTCCTCGGGGCGCATGTGGAAGTCCTCGCGGGTGACCCCCGAGACGATCTCGAGGTCCTCGACGAGGTTGTTCGACTCGTCCTGGCTCGAGAACTGCGCCTCCTCGTTGTCCCAGCTCTCCGAGAGGTAGTAGAGTTCACGCAGGGTCGAGGAACGGTCCTCCTCGAGTTGCTCGGCGAGGAACTCGATCGTGTAGACCGCCTTCAGGAGCTTTCGAGCGCCCTGGACCGAGTTGGCCGACCGGGTCGACTCCCGATCGCCGTAGACCCAGACGTCGCTGTCCTCGTCGTACTCGATGTTGTTCTTCGTCCGCGTCGGCACGGACATGTGAGGGATCTCGCCCAGTTCGAACTGGTCGTAGAACTGCGCTGCGAGATCGATCAACTGCTCTCTGGCTTCCTGAGTGTCGTCTGCGCTCATTGGTTTACGGTCAGTTTCTCGCTTTCGACGCCTTTGACGTCCAGATCGAAGGTCACGTCGTCCGGTACCTCGTACTCGAGGGCCGCCTCGTCGTCACTCGGGACCTCGGGTTCCCACTTGACGAACCACTCGCCGTCCATCTCGACGACGGTCGCGCCGTCCGAGAGTTTCCGCGGTTCGGCCGAGACGATGTCGGTGATCTCGAGGGTCTCGTTCGTCCCGGAGTTGTTCTCGACGACGACCGAGACGGCCCGCCCGTCGCCGTTTTCTTCGACCTGTCGTTCGACGAGGACGTTGTTCATGATTCGGGCGATCGCGTCGTCGATATCGGGCTCGTCGCGGCCGGTTACTTCGGCGACCTTCGTGGCCATCTCCGGGAGGATCTTCCCGAGGACGTTCTGTTTCTTCCGGCGCTGTTGCATCGAGCGCCGTTTGTTGAGGTAGCTCTTGAGATCGCGAGCGGCCTCCCGGATCGCGAGTTCGATCTCGTCTTCGATCTCGGGGACGTTCGCGACGGCGTCTTTCGACTCGCTGGTGAAGGGGACGTTCGTCGAGGCGACGTGGACCATGATCACGACCGGCCCGTTGGGCAGGCCGGAGCCGCCGGGCTGGTCTAACCCGTAGTTGCGCCAGCCGATCGACTTGACCACGTCCGTCGTGGCACAGGCCCCGCGCTGGTAGACCAGCGGGACCCGGTTGGCAAAGCGCATGACCTCGCCGGTTCCCTCCGCGGGGAGGTCGCCGCCGTAGGCGATCCCGGCTTCGACGATGAACGGGTCGCCGCCGGAGACGCCCGCGTCGCGGGTCGCCGAGGCGTAGAAGTCCGCGTCGAACTCCTTCTCGAGGCCGGCGGTGATAAGGTCCTCGGAGATGGGCGAGAGACACCGCGTCGGCGGTGCCATGATATCGGTCGCGCGCATCGCGTCGACGAGGTCGCTGGTGGCATCGCGGTCGTCGTTCAGCTCCCGCACCAGCGGCGGATCGTCGGGTACGGTCGCCATCACGTCCCAGATCGCGTCGGTGACGTTTTCGCGGGCCGTCTCGCCGAAGGAAACGTCGTCGTACTCCTCGGTGAGGTCGGCCGCGCGATCGACGAACCCCCGAAGCCGCGTCCGCGTGAGCCGGTGGCGGACGTTCCCCTCGTCGTCGCCGTCCGCGAGTTCGTCCCCGAACGCGGCCCCGAGCCGGTCGGCGAAGGCGTGGACGGTCTCGTCGTCCTTGCGGGTACTCGTCGCCTCGTCCGCGAGGTCGTAGAGGTCGGCGACCAGTCGCGAGCCGTCGTCGGCGTCGACGTCACCTTTCGACTCGTCCGTCTCGACGGCGTCGATCAACTCGAGCCAGACGGCCTCGACGGCGTTTTCCCGGACGGTGTCGCCGAACGTCGTTCCGTGGTCCGCTTCGACCGTCTCGGCCGCTGCCTCGACGGTCTCGAGCAGTTCGTGGTGGGCGATGCGGTCGTAGTCGTCGACTCCGTCGGCGATGGCCGCGGCGAACGCGGCCGTCGCCTCGGCACCCTTGTTCGCGGTGGCGTCGGCGACGGCGGCCTCGAGATCCACGTCCTCGTGGGCCGCCGGCGGCCGCCAGCGCATCTCCCGGCCGTAGTGGCGGTCGCGGAACTCGTCGATGATCGAGTCGGCGGTCTTTTTCCCGACGCGAGTGAACTCCTCCTGGACGAACCCCGAAACCGTCTGGGAGTCCGTCGCCGCGAGCATCTTCATCACGGTGCCGAGTTCGACCCCGTGGGGGTGGGGCCGGATCTCTTCGGTCTCCGCGGGGAGCTGGTCGGTCGCGCGCTCGAACTTGAAGTGTTCCTGCGGTTCGCGCAGCTCGAGGCGGGCGTGGGGGTTGACGACCGCCGTGTGCTTGATGTAGTCGTGGAGCTGCTGGCGGGCGCGCATGTTCGCCTCCATCTCGAGTTCGATGCGCGTCCCGTGGGGGCGGTCCCAGGTCGTGGTCTCCTCGACGCTGATCTCGGGCTCGTTGTCGTCGGTGTCGACGATGAGTTCGAAGTATTCGGCCTCCTCGGAGCCCTGCGTGCGGCTGGTAATCTTCGCGGGCTTGCCGCTGGTCAGTTGGGAGTAGAGGACGGCCGCGGAGATCCCGATCCCCTGCTGGCCGCGCGATTGTTCGCGTGCGTGAAAGCGAGAGCCATAGAGCAGTTTCCCGAAGACTTTCGGGAGCGATTCCTTTGTCAGCCCCGGTCCGTTGTCCTCGACGATCAGGCGGTAGTAGTCGCCGGTCTCCTCGATCTCGACGTAGATATCCGGGAGAATTCCCGACTCCTCGGCGGCGTCCAGGGCGTTGTCGACGGCCTCCTTGACGGCCGTGACGAGGCCTCGAGCGCCGCTGTCGAAGCCGAGCATGTGCTTGTTCTTCTCGAAGAACTCGGCGATGGAGATCGACTGCTGGCTCTCGGCCAGTTCCTCGGCGATCCCCGACTCGTCACCGAGTGTCGACTGGAACGACGTCATCGTCTCCCTGTACTAACGGGGAGGCTAAAAGGTGTGTGCTACCGGAGTGAAAGTGAATCCGCAGCGGCGTTTTCGCGTCGTCGGTGCCGCGGACCGGTCTGCTGGCGGGTCCTCGCCGCGTTAGAAGGTAATGATATCGTAGTCGTCGTCGACCAGCGAGCGGATGCTCGGGTGACCGTCGTTGTCGTCGACCGTGACGATGCCGGCGTCGTTGACGGCATCCTCGACGCCGAACGCGCCCGAACAGTAGTCACAGGCCGCCGCCTCGTCGCTGACCGACCGGTAGAGGTCGTGGTAGTCGTGGTCCTCGTCTTCCAGTTCCGGGATCCACTGCGTGCTGGCCCCGTCGAAGACGAGTTCGAGGTCGTCGTCGGGGTTCTCGGCGAACTCCCGGGCGGCCTCGAGGCCGTTGACGAGTCGCCCGAGGTCGCTGTGGGAGTCGGTGCCTGCCAGAATTACGATTGCCGCGTTCGTCATTACGGGGGATGGTAGACCGGCGACTGATAAAAGGGAACGGCGGTCGTGTGCCGTGGACACGGACCCGTCGGCGGTGTCGAGGATCAGCCGAGACGAGAGGTTCCGAGATCGGGACGGACTGCGATGGAACGGTATCGTCTCGCCGGAGTCGGACTCGGACGGTCCATCCCTCGTCGAAATCCTCGGTGGCGGCTCGGAGTGGCGTGCTGGATACAGCGGACGGACTCAAAACGACGGGAGCGTCACTCGGTCCACCTGATCTCGTACTCGAGTTCGTACCGCTTTTCTCCCGTTTCCGAATCAGTGAGTCGTTCGAGTTCGGTTTCAAATCGGGCGTTTTTCGGGACGGTAACGTCTCTCGAATCCGTTTCGCTCTTCAACTCGACGGAGCCGGATTCGATCTGTTCGGCGGCATCGCGTAGCGCCGCCGCGATTTCGGTTCTCGTCCGCTGGTCCTCGAGCTTGAACAGTTGCTCTTCTGGCATCGATTTTCTTCACGTTCCGTATCGTAATAGAGGTGTGGTCCGTTCTCGAACTGCTCATACAGGATTCTTGTACCGTGTATCGGTGTACCCGCGACCGTCCTGCGGGGACACCGGCAATGGCTGACAGGAACCGGTACGACGGGAAACCGTATCGGTGGGAGACGAGACCACTGTAGCCAGAATCGGACGGGTCCCGTTTGATCATGCCGTGTCCACGTCCCGCGTCTCTTAGAGCGGTTCGACGCGAAACACGTACTCCGCGTAATTGCCATCGAGATTCGCGGGACTCTCTTCGGCGGCGTGGTCTTGACAGAGGGCCGCCTCCGCCTCGACGGCACCGTGGCCGGTTTCTTCCTGATATCGCTCGAGGGCGACGAACGTCGCTCGCTCGGTGCAGCCACGGCGATGACACTCCGGGACCGAGTCCGGTGAGTCGTCTTCGCGTCGGTTCTCGTCGTCTGCTCGCGTCTCTCCTCTGCTTTCCGTGTCTGCCATCCCGACACCGTAGGGAAGCGAGCGAAATAATACTGTGGGGGTCGCGATCGCGGTGATGCAGACGCTCCGTATTCGGGACGCTCTCTGAGACGGAGTACCGTCACCGTGTGTCGGTCTACCCGCGGCCGGCCTGCGGTCCCGTCGGAACATTGGGACGGCAAACCGTCTCAGTGATCGTGCCCGCCACCTCGAGTGAACTGCCCGGAGAACGCCCGCTGGACGACCTCGGAGAGCGCGGGGTGGATGTGGACCGACTGCCGGATGTCCTGAACCCTCCCGAAGCCGGCCGTCATCGCGACGACGACCTCCTGGATCAGGTCCGAGGCCTCGGGGCCGACGATGTGACAGCCCAGAATCTCGCCCTCGAGATCGATGAGCGGCTTGACGAACCCCTCGGCTTTCATCGCCTTCCCGCGGGCAGTATCCTCGTAGCGGTAGGTGCGTTTGGCGTACTCCCGACCGGCCTCCCGCAGTTCCCCCTCGGTCAGCCCGACGCCGGCGACCTCCGGCGAGCCGAAGACGGCGAAGGGCATCGCCGAGTAGTCGACCGGCTCGAGGTCATCGCCGAACAGGTTCCGCGCGACGGCCCGGGCCTCGTGGTTGGCGTTGTGTTTCAGCAGGTACTCGCCGACGACGTCGCCGAGCGCCCAGACGCCGTCGGCGGTCGTCCGCAGGTACTCGTCGGTCTCGACGAAGCCGGCCGCGTCGGTCTCGATCCCGGCGGCTTCGACGTTCAGCGTGTCGGTGTTGGGGACGCGGCCGGCCGCGACGAGCAGTTCGTCGCCGGTGACCGAGACCGTCTCGCCGGGACTCGCCGCCTCCGCGTCCGCATCGTCGTCGGACTCGGAGAAGGGCCGTGCCTCGACAGTGATCGACTCCCCCGACTCCACGACCGCGGTGGCCTCGTAGCCGGTGTAGACGTCGAACCGGTCGGCGTAGCGGTCGGTGAACTCGGTGGCCACCTCCTCGTCGGCGTCGGGAAGCAGGTGCGGCCGCCGGCCGACGATCGACACGTCGCTGCCGAAGGTGCCGAAGAACTGCCCCAGTTCGGCGGCGATGTAGCCGCCGCCGACGATGACGAGGCGGTCCGGGACCGACTCGAGTTGCAGCGCCTCCCGGCTGGTGAGGTAGTCGACGGACTCGATACCGTCGATCGGCGGGACCGCCGGGCGGGTCCCGGCCGCCACGAGGACGGTGTCGGCGGTGAGCCGCTCGCCGTCGTGGTTGCCGCCGGCGAGTTCGATCGTCCGCTCGTCGACGAACCGGGCCTCGGCCTGGTACAGGTCGTGGCGGTCCGACGAGGAGAGGCCGCGCTCGATCGAGTCGGAACTGCCGTGGACGTCCGCGGTGACCTCGCGGACGATCTCGGCGAAGTCGACGTCCTCGACGGTCGCGTCGATGTGGAACTCGTCGGCCCGCTCGATCGTCTCCAGCACGTCGGCGTGATAGAGCAACTGCTTCGAGGGGATACAACCCCGGTTCAGACAGGTCCCGCCGAGCCGTCCCTTCTCGACGATCGCGACCGATTGGCCCTGATTCACCGCCGCGTTCGCCACGTCCAGCCCGGAGCCGGATCCGACGACCAGAAAGTCGTACTCTTTCATGGATGATGAACGACCCCTGGCCCAATGAATATCGGGCCCCGTTTCCGCCCGCTTCGATCGGAATCCGAGCCGACGCGGTCCGAAAATTACCGAAAACCGCCCCCGCGCTACTCCTTGACCGGCGGCCACTCCCACGCGTCCGCTTCGACCACGCCGAGGAGCCGCCGTCGCCGGTCGGTCCGGTCGGCGAGCGCCTCGGCGAAGACCTCGTCGGAGACGGTCGGAACGTCGTCCTCTCGTAGGCGCTCGAGGTCCGGCGCTCGCGGGACCGACGGCGCGGGATCGATGAACGCGGTGTCGAGCGTCTCGAGGTAGCTTTCGACGCTCGAGCGGCCGTTATCGACGATCGCGGGGTCGAGCCCCTCTCCCTCCGGGATCGCGTACCGGGACAGCATAAGCGCCTCGTCGAGGATCGGGACGGCGACGGCCGAGGCCCGGTCGGCCCGCTCGCTGTGGTAGTAATGGAGGATCGGGTAGGACTTGTGCTGTTCGGCGAGGGTACTCAGGTCCGCCGCGAGCGACTCGACGGTCAGTTCGAGCCCGCGGAAGTCCTCGCCGTTCCAGCCGGTTCGGAGGAACGCCTCGCTGCGGTCGCCAAGCCCCGTTACGGTGCTGGCGAAGGAACGTTTGTCCGAGACGGCACCGAGGACGGTCAGGACGTAGGAGACGCCGAGCGTGACGAAGGCCATGCCGGAGGCCGTCGTGAACGCGCTGGCGACCTCCCAGACGTTACCGCCGTACACGGGAGTATAGTCGCCGTTCCCGTCCGTGAACATCGTGTAAGCGACGTAGTAGAACCGCCCCCACCAGTCGGCGGGACCGCCGGTCCGGCTGTTGACGACTGCGAGGGGCTCGCTCGAGAAGATCAGCGTCCAGCCGAGCCAGATGAGACCGATCCACGTCGCGAGCGTGAGCAGCAGAATGAGCGGGCCGGCGAGGCTGAGCGCCCGGTTTCGGTCCCCCGTCGCGGCGCGCAGTCCCTTCCAGATCCCCGTCGTGAGCCGACCGGAAACGGGGCCGGAGCCGCCGTCGACCCACAGCGTCGTCCAGACGATGTCGACGATGCCGGCCGCGAGGACGACGATTCCGACGGCGAGATAGACCGGGTTCATTCGACGACCGCTCGTCGGTCGACGGTCTCAGCCAGCACCTGCGCGATCTCGGCGTTGGTCTCGGGGCTGTAGTGGCCGCCCTCCCCGCGCTCGACGTACAGCGACTCGACCTCGCCGTCGTCGGGCGAGAGGTGGGTGGCCATATCGATCGTCGTCAGGCCCTCGTAGCGCTCGTCGAGGCGCTCGAGCAGGTCGCCGTAGATCGGACCGTGTTCGGCCTCGTAGGTGGCGTACCGGAGCTGCGGGACCATCACGACCGTCGGTTCGAAACCCCGTTCGTCGGCGTAGTCGACCAACTCCTCGATGAGCGCGTCGAAGAGGGGCTCGTGGGTGTCGAACAGCCACTCGTGATAGCGCACGCGGGGTCGCTCCAGTCGCAGCGTCGACCGGGTCTGGGCCAGATCGAAGTCGATCCCCGGGATCGATCGGCCGAGCCGCCGCTCGAGGTCCTTCCCGGCCGTATAGGCCGCGTAGCGGACGTGTTCGTTCTTCGCGAGGAGGTCTGCGGTGTAGGGACGGGTCGCGAAATGGGGCTCGAACCAGTGGTCGTAGTAGAAGTCGTGCTCCCGGAGCAAGTCGGCTTTCGACTCGAGATCGAGCAGGTCCTCCTTCCCGTCGACGGGGCTCTCGAGTCGCTCTACCTCGCCGTCCTCGAGGACGTACCGGGGCTTGACCGCGAGGATGTTGCCGAACTCTTGGTAGTGTTTCCAGACCGAGAGGATGCGGGCGATCGAGGAGGCGGTGACGACCATGCAGACGTGGTCGGTCGGGTCCTCGGGATACTGGCGCTCGAGTCGCATCTGGGCCCGATCGAGGCCGTAGTTGGCGACGTGGGTGTCGAGTTCCTCGGCGAGGTAGTTATGGAAGGGCTCGTCGTCGACCTCCCGGCAGAAACGGTCGGAGTCGCCGTAGGTCGAGACGGAGAGGTCGGCGTCGGGATCGCGCTCTCTCGCCGGGCAGACCCGGCTCGCGTACTCGTCGGTCGAGTAGGTGACGACGGAGCGGACCTCCTCGCCGGGGAGGTGGTCGCCGGTGTCTTTCTGGTTCTCCCGGTTCGGCCGGGGACACCAGTCCAGTTCGGGGTCGAAGCTGCTGAACTTCCCCAGCAACGCCCGGTCGATCTCGGGGAACTCCTCGGTGGCGACCGAGGGGAGTCGCTCGAGCGCTCGGTGCGACACGACCTCGAGAACGACCGCGACGCCGACCACCGCGAGGGCGATCGCGACGAACGGAAGCATGGACGTATCGTACCGGAACGGGTGGTAAGTGGGTTGGGCCGGACAATGCCGCTTTCAGGTCGCAGTGGGGCGCACGTCGACCGCCCGACGGCGACGCCGGATCCGGACGGCGCTGTCGGTCCCCAGCCCGGCGGCGAGCAGTCCAGCGACGACGGCGGTCCAGAAGCCGGGCTCGCTCGTGGCCTCGAAATCCCCGCTTCGGCGTCAAGCGGGCGTTGCTCGTGTATGCAGGCCGGGAGGCCGGATCGACGCCCGCCGCGGCGCTACCGGACGACTGTGACCGGCACCGGCGAGTATCTGACCACGACTTCGGCGACGCTGCCGAGCAGGATCCGCGCGACACCGGAGCGCTCGCGGCTGCCCATAACGATGTGGTCGATCGACGCTCCCTCGGCGTACTTCAGGATCTCCCGGGCCGGCGTCCGCAGTCGCGTTCGCGATTCGATCTCGGTCCCGCGGTCCGCGGCGATCGACTCGGCGGTCTCGAGCAGGGCGGCGGCCTCCGAGAGCAACTCCCGGGATTCGTCGCTGGACTCGTCGTCGGCGGTGTTCGGGCCGAACGGCAGTGACGTGGTGTCGACGACGATCAACGCGGTTACGTCGCCGTCGGGGAACAGATCGAACGCGTACTCGAGGGCGTCGCGGGCGGGCTCGAAGTCGTCGAAGGGGACGAGGAGTCGGGCCGCAGGGGTGGGCTCGACGCACGTCGCCTTCAGCCTGGGTCCGGCAGGAGCCGTCTCAGAACGCGAGGGAGGGCCCGACGCCCAGCAGGACGATCCTCAGCGTGACCTTCAAACGCTCGGGATCGACAGCGTGGGCGACTCGCCAGCCAACGACGACGCCGAGCAACAGCGGCGTGCCGACGACGACGGTCAGGCCGGCCCGAGTCGCCGGAGCCGGCGGGGCGAACCCGTGTACTGTTGGACGGAACTCTGTACCCGAAGCAAGGACTGGAATCTGTTTGAGCGGAAAGCTTGAGATAGCAGACGCTCCGTCGGTAGCTGGTACGCGTAATCAGTCGTTACCGAGGCGACCTCGAGCGAGCGAACGCGCCGGCGTGACAACGAGTCTCTCCCCCGATCGGGCCTGAGAGTGACCCGGTCGGCGGTCGAGCGAGTACCGCCTCCCGGTCCGATCCATGGAGAGCCCGCGGCCAGCTCCCCTGCTGGCACCACTTTCTTGGGAGTCCGGGCCGAAGCGCCCGATACAGACGAAGTTGCCTTCAGAAGAAGGCCTATATATTTCTATCCCTTACCAGAGGTGAAGACCAAATGCAAGGACAATCCCAACAGCAGGCCTACGACCGGGGGATCACCATCTTCTCCCCGGACGGACGCCTCTATCAAGTCGAGTACGCCCGCGAGGCCGTCAAACGCGGCACCGCGAGCGTCGGCGTTCGGACGCCCGACGGTGTCGTCCTCGCCGCGAACCGTCAGATCAGCTCGCCGCTCATGGAGCGCTCGAGCGTCGAGAAGATCCACAAGGCCGACGAGCACGTCGGCGTCGCGAGCGCCGGCCACGTCGCCGACGCGCGCCAGCTGGTCGACCTCGCGCGGCGACGCGCACAGGGCGAACAGCTCCGCTACGGTCAGGATGTCGGCGTCGAGACGCTGACCCGATCGATCACCGACCACATCCAGGAGTACACCCAGACTGGCGGCGCACGGCCGTTCGGGGTCGCCCTGCTGGTCGGCGGCGTCGAGGACGGCCAGCCGCGGCTGTTCGAGACCGACCCCTCGGGCACCGACTACGAGTGGCAGGCCGCCGCCGTCGGCGGCGACCGCGACGTCATCCAGGGCTACCTCGAGGAGGAGTACCGCGAGGATCTGGACATCGACGCCGGCATCGAACTCGCCATCAGCGCCCTCAACGAACCCGAAGAGGAGTCCGTCGCGGCCGAAGCGGTCGACGTCGCGACGATCACGACCGAAGACGAGTCGTTCAGTACGGTCGCGGAGGAGCGCCTCGAGTCGATCGTCGCGGAGATCGACACGGAGGAGAGCGATGAATAACCCGCTCTCGCAGGGCAACGGCGACCCGTCGCCGTACGAGCCCGAACTGGGTTCGCTGCCGAACGGAGGGGAGGCCGGCACCGACGACGGGACGGTCAACAAGACCGGGACGA
Source organism: Natrinema saccharevitans (assembly GCF_001953745.1). Classification (NCBI taxonomy): domain Archaea; kingdom Methanobacteriati; phylum Methanobacteriota; class Halobacteria; order Halobacteriales; family Natrialbaceae; genus Natrinema; species Natrinema saccharevitans. The sequence continues at coordinate 1,264,412 of NZ_LWLN01000001.1, read as the reverse complement.
CGACCATCGGCATCGCGACCGCCGACGGCGTCGTCATCGCGACGGACATGCGCGCCAGCCTCGGCGGACGGTTCGTCTCGAACAAGAACGTCCAGAAGGTCGAGCAGATTCACCCGACCGCCGCGTTAACGCTGGTCGGCTCCGTCGGCGGCGCGCAGTCGTTCATCCGAACGCTGCGCTCCGAGGTCAACCTCTACGAGGCTCGGCGCGACGAGCCCATGCCGATCGAGTCGCTGGCGACGCTGGCGGGCAACTTCGCCCGCGGCGGTCCGTTCCGCGCGATCAACCCCATCCTCGGCGGCGTCGACGACGAGGGCAGTCACGTCTACAGCATCGACCCCGCCGGCGGCGTCATGGAAGACGACTACACCGTCACCGGCTCCGGGATGCAACTGGCCTACGGCCTCCTCGAGCAGGAGTACGACGACGACCTCTCGCTCGCGGACGCGAAGTCAGTCGCGGCCCGCGCGATCAAAAGCGCCGTCGAGCGCGACACCGGGTCGGGCAACGGCGTCTTCCTCGCGGAAATCACCGACGAGGGCGTCGACATTCAGGGCCACGAGGAGTTCGACGCGGTCATCTAAGCCGATTCGACGGCGGTTTCGAGTTCGACGCCGCGGGTCGCCGGATTCGCGCTCGCGCGCGTACACGTGACTTTTATTAGGGCCGGACCGCTATCCGAAAGCAGGTTTTACATGTCCCAGGAAAGCGAGTACGGAGCCGGACAGATCCAGGTCTTAGAGGGTCTGGAGGCTGTACGAAAGCGACCGGCGATGTACATCGGCTCTACCGATTCTCGAGGCCTCCACCATCTGGTCTACGAAGTGGTGGACAACTCGATCGACGAGGCGCTGGCCGGCCACTGCGACGACATCACCGTCTCCATCCACGAGGACGGTTCGGTGAGCGTCGCGGACGACGGCCGCGGCATCCCCGTCGACACACACGAGGAGTACGACCGCCCCGCACTCGAGGTCATTCTGACCGTCCTCCACGCCGGGGGCAAGTTCGACAACAAGTCCTACCAGGTCTCCGGCGGCCTTCACGGCGTCGGCGTCTCCGTCGTCAACGCCCTCTCCGAACGCCTCGAGGCCGAAGTCAAACGCGACGGCGGGGTCTTTCGCCACGCCTTCGAGGGCGGTGAGCCCGTCGGCGACATGGAGCGGGTCCGCGATATGGAGTCCGACGAAGAGACCGGCACCCGGATTCGGTTCTGGCCGGACACGGGGATCTTCGAGACGGGCGAGATGTCCTTCTCGACGCTGTCGAACCGACTCCGCGAACTGGCCTTCCTCAATTCCGGCGTTCGCATCACGCTTCGCGACGAGCGCGAGGAGACCGACGACGGCGACGTGGTCGCCGAAACCTACGAGTACGACGGCGGGATCCGTGAGTTCGTCGAGTACCTGAACGAGACGCGCTCGGCGATGCACGAGGATATCATCTACTTCGAGAACGAGGAACAGAACATCCACGTCGAGGTCGCAATGCAGGCCACCGAGGAACTGCAGGGATCGATCCACGCCTTCGCGAACAATATCAACACCCGCGAGGGCGGGACCCACCTCACCGGGTTCAAGACCGCATTGACGCGGTGTGTCAACGACTACGCCAACGAGAACGACCTCCTGTCGGATCTCGACGACAACCTCAAAGGCGAGGACATCCGCGAGGGGCTGACGGCGGTCGTCTCGATCAAACACCCCGATCCCCAGTTCGAGGGCCAGACGAAGACGAAACTCGGCAATTCCGAAGTGCGAGGAATCGTCGAGAGCGCCATGCACGAGGGACTGGGCACCTACTTCGAGGAGCACCCCGACACCGCCGAGGCCATCGTCAGCAAGGCCGTCGAGGCCGCCAAGGCCCGCATGGCCGCCCAGAAGGCCGAAGAACTCACGCGGCGCAAGTCCGCCCTCGAGTCCACCTCGCTGCCCGGGAAACTGGCCGACTGCCAGACCAAGGACCCCGAGGAGGCCGAACTGTTCATCGCGGAGGGCGACTCCGCGGGCGGCAGCGCGAAACAGGCCCGCAACCCCGACTTCCAGGCGATCCTTCCCATCAAGGGGAAGATCTTAAACGTCGAGAAACACCGGCTCGATCGCATCCTCGAGAACGACGAGATCCGGAACATGATCACCGCCATCGGCGCGGGGATCGGCGACGAGTTCGACGTCGACGACGTCCGCTACAAGAAGATCATCATGGCGACCGACGCCGACGTCGACGGGGCACACATCCGGACGCTCCTGCTGACGTTTTTCTACCGGCACATGCGGCCGCTGCTCGAGGGCGGCTACGTCTACGCGACCCAGCCACCGCTGTACCGCATCCGGTACCGCGGCGAGACCTACGACGCGATGACCGAGGCCGAACGCGACGAGATCGTCGCGGAGAAATGCGACGGCAACCCCTCGCAGGTCCAGCGGTTCAAGGGGCTCGGCGAGATGAACCCCCAGCAGCTCTGGGACACGACGATGGACCCGGACAACCGCATCCTCAAGCAGATCACGATCGAGGACGCGGCCGCGGCGGACAAGATGTTCTCCGTCCTGATGGGCGACGCCGTCGAACCCCGCAAGCAGTTCATCAAGGAACACGCGCCGGAAGCCGAGTGGATCGACATCTAGACCCGAACTTTTACCCTGCGTGCGGTCGCTTCGCGACCGCACTCGGTAAAACTTCGATGAAAAGCACTCCTCCCTCCCCGCCGCGCGGCAAGCCGCGCTCCGGGTCGGTCGTCGGCCCGCTCGAGCGTCCGCAGAGCGGACGCTCTCACGGATGCAGTGCTTGCAAGCTGACCGGATACCACCACGAAACCAAATGAAGACATGAGTTCAGACGTACCCGATCCGACTGATATCGAGGCGCGAGCGGTAGAGAACGTCCGCATCGAGGACGAAATGGAGCAGAGCTACATCGACTACGCGATGTCCGTCATCGCGGGCCGTGCGCTCCCCCGCGTCGAGGACGGCCTGAAACCCGTCCACCGGCGCATCCTCTATGCGATGCACGAGATGGGGGTCTCTTCGGGCTCGTCCCACCGGAAGTCCTCCTCGATCGTCGGAGAGACGATGGGTGACTACCACCCCCACGGCGACAGCGCGATCTACGACACCCTGGTCCGGATGGCCCAGGACTTCTCGATGCGGTACCCGCTGGTCGACGGCCAGGGGAACTTCGGCTCGATGGACGGCGATCCGGCCGCCGCCCAGCGGTACACGGAGGCCCGGATGTCGCCGATCTCCGAGGAACTGCTCGCGGACATCGAGAAGGACACCGTCGACTTCTCCGCGAACTACGACGACCGCCTGCAAGAGCCCGACGTGCTGCCGGCGGCGTTCCCGAACCTGCTGGTCAACGGCTCCTCGGGGATCGCCGTCGGGATGTCGACCAACATCCCGCCGCACAACCTCGGCGAGGTCGTCGACGCGACGATCGAACTGATCGACGATCCCGACGCGACGGTCGAGGACCTGATGGACCATATCAAGGGTCCCGACTTTCCGACCGGTGCCAACATCGTCGGCCGCGACGCTATCTACTCCGCCTACAAGACCGGCCGCGGGCGCATCCGCGTCCGCGCCGAGTTCGAGGTCGAGGAGTGGAAAAACGGCCGCGAACGGATCGTCATCACCGAACTCCCCTTCCAGGCCAACAAGGCCCGCCTCGTCGAACGCATCGCCGACGACGTCAACGAGGGCGAAATCGACGGAATCACCGACCTGCGCGACGAGTCCGACCGCGACGGCGTCCGGATCGTCGTCGAACTCAACCGCGGGGCAAACGCCGAGGTCGTCAAGAACAAACTGCTCGAGAACCACCTCGAGAAGACCTTCGGCGTCATCAACCTCGCTCTGGTCGACGGCCAGCCGCGAGTCCTCTCGCTCAAGGAGACCTTAGCGGAGTACGTCGCCCACCGCCGCGAGGTCGTCCGCCGGCGCAGCGAGTACGACCTCGCCGAGGCCGAGGACCGCGCCCACATCCTCGAGGGTCGGTTGACGGCCGTCGAGAACGCCGAGGACGTGGTCGAACTGATCCAGAACAGCGAGACGCGGTCGGACGCGAAGGAGAACCTCCAGGACGCCTACGACTTCTCCGCGGACCAGGCCGACCACATCGTCCGGATGCAACTGGGCAGTCTCACCTCGATGGAGGCCGCCGAGATCGAGGAAGAGTACGAGGCGGTACAGGCCGAGATCGAGCGCCTGACGGAGATCCTCGAGAGCGAGTCGGAGTTGCTCTCGGTCATCAAAGAGGAACTCCGCGAGATCAAAGCCGAGTACGCCGACGACCGCCGCACCTCGATCGTCGAGGATCAGGGGACGGTCACCCACGAGGACCTCATCCCCGAGGAGGAAGTCGTCGTCGTCATGACCGAAGACGACTACGTCAAGCGGATGCCGATCGAGCAGTTCGACCCCCAGGGCCGGGGCGGCAAGGGGATCATCGGCGCGGACGTCAAGGCCGAGGACCGCGTCGCGACGGTTTTCCGGGCCAACACCCACGACTACCTGCTCTGCTTTACGAATCAGGGCGAAGTCTACCGGCTCAAGACCTACGAGATCCCCGAGATGGGCCGGACGGCCCGCGGGAAATCGGCGGTCAACATCCTCGATCTCGACCCCGGCGAGGACATCACGGCCATCGTCGACACCGACGCCCTCGAGGACGACGAGTACGTGACGATGGCTACCCGGAACGGTTACGTCAAACGCACCGCCGGCGAGGCGTTCGACAATATCCGCTCGACGGGAATCATCGCCGCCGATCTCGAGGCGGGCGACGAACTCGTCGACGTCGAGGTCACCGACGGCTCGCAGGATCTGGTCATCGCGACCGAGGGCGGGATGACGATCCGCTTCGACGAGGACGAAGTCCGCGCGATGGGGCGGAACGCCCGCGGCGTCAACGGCATCAAACTGCAGGACGGCGACGCCGTGGCGGGGCTGGTCGCGACCGACGAAGGCGACGAGCAGGCGCTGCTGACGGTGACCGAGAACGGCTACGGCAAGCGGACGCCGCTCTCGGAGTACAGCGCGCAGTCGCGGTACGGCAAGGGCCTGATCGACATCAAGACCGGCGAGCGAAACGGCCCCGTGACGGCCGTCAAGGCCGTCTCCGAGGACGATCAGCTCGTGTTGATGAGCGAGCGCGGGCAGATCGTCCGGACTCGCGTCGACGAGATCTCGACCGTCGGCCGGAACACGATGGGCGTGATCGTCATGGCAGTCGAGGACGGCGACGCGGTCGCTGCGGTCGACGACATCCCGGCGGCCGCCGCCGAATCCGACGACGAGCCGGTCGAAGCGACGGACTGAGCCGACCGCGACTCGGCGCTGTTCGAGCGAGACACGCGGGACTGTTTTCGAACACGACGACGAGAGAACAGCTGCTGGAAAGACGAGAGACGGCGGTCGAGCGCCGATCAGTGAGCCGGTTCTTCGGCGGGCGCGACCATGTCGTCGATCCGCAGGATCAGGATGTTGTTCGTGTCGTCCTTGCCGTCGACGGTCCCCTCGATCAGCAGCTTTGAGAGCGGCGTCGGGCCGACGGTGACCGAATCGTTCTCGTGGATGTCGCTCAGCGTCCCCTGAATGTGGATCTCGGCCCGGCAGAGTTCGGGGTGGTGAACGCTCGAGAGATCGATCTCCTCGATGATGGTGTCGTCGACGGGTTCGCCCTCGTGTTGCATCGGGACCGCGGCGGGCTCGTCCATCTGCTGGATCTCGAGTGCCTCGTATGCGGCTGCAGTGGGCTTGTATCCACCTTTCGGCCCCGGTACACCCTCGACGAGCTGGAGGGCTTTGAGACTCTGCATCTGGTTGCGGATCGTGCCGGGGTTGCGGTCGACCTGTTCCGCGATGTCCTCGCCTTTGATGGCGTCTTCGGACTCCTTGTGGAGGTTCGTGAGCGCGCGGAGGATCTTCTTCTGGCTGGGCGTGAGTTCGATGGATGACATAGGTATTTATTCGTATTTGGTTTCCTTAAACCCGGCGGGTGAGCCCGCGGGATTCGTGGGAGAATGTGACGTTTACAGCGGGGACTCGAAGGCGTTTCTCTTCGTCCGTCGGCGGAAAATCGGCGTCCGTTCGTTCGATCGGCCGCTGATCGACCGTCCGCAGAACCGCGACCGGTTATCCCTGCGGTTCCGGCTCCGCGGGCGTCGTGACCCGGACGTGATGTGCGACTGTTTCGGGCAGCGAGACCGGCTCCTCGCTCTCGCTCGAGCGGGCAGTCACCATGCCGAAGGGGGCGACCTCGAGGATCTCGAGTTCGACGCCGGGTTCGACGCCGTGGTCGGCGAGATAGGAGAGAACCTCGGGGTCGCGGTCGGCGACCTCCGCGACGGTGACGACCGCCCCCTCTCCGAACTCGGAGATCGCCTCGCCGGCGGGCCGCTCCGGCGGCTCGAGGTCGGCGCCCGGGATCGGCGAGCCGTGAGGATCGACCGTGGGTTCGCCCAGCGCGTCGGCGACGCGGGCCTCGAAGTCCTCGCTGATGTGGTGTTCGAGCCGGTCGGCCTCGGCGTGGACCTCCGACCAGTCGTAGTCGAGATGCTCGGTGAGGTAGGCCTCGAGCAGGCGGTGGTGACGAACGATCTCGAGAGCGACCGTCTCGCCCTCGTCGGTCAGCGTGACACCGCGGTACTTCTCGCGGTCGACGAGTTCCCGTTCCTCGAGTTTGTCGAGCATGCTGGTGACCGTCGGCGACGTGACGTCTAACTCCGCGGCGATCTCGGACGTGCGGATCCGCTCGTCGGTCCCGCGTTGGAGCTGATAGATCGCCTTGAGGTAGTCCTCCATCACGTCGCTCAGCATCATCCTGCCCCGGATTTAGACGGGTCTAACCCTAAACCTGTCGCCCTCGAGAACGCCGCGGACCGCCACGATCAAACCCGTCGATCCCGTACCGTGGGTATGGACCGGACCGTCAGGATCATCGGCGCGCCGATGGACTACGGGGCGAACCGTCGGGGGGTCGACATGGGGCCGTCCGCGATCCGGTACGCGGACCTGGCCGACCGGCTGGGCGAAGCCGGTGTCGAACCGATCGACGACGGCGATCTGTCGATGCCCCGCGCCGAGGAACGGGATCCGGACGCCGACCAACCCACACGCGGGAACGCGAAGTTCCTCCGCGAGGTCGAAGACGTCTGCCGGCGGGTGAGCGACCGCGTCGCGGCGACGCTCGCGGACGGGGAGTTCCCCCTCGTTCTCGGCGGGGATCACTCGGTCGCGATCGGTTCGCTGGCGGGATCGGCACGCGAGGCCGACCTCGGCGCGATCTGGTTCGACGCCCACGCGGATCTCAATACGCCCGAGACCTCGCCCAGCGGCAACGTCCACGGGATGCCCCTGGCGGCGGCGCTCGGCTACGGGGCATTCGGCGAGACGGAGTGGGCCCCAGCCCCTCGACTCCGGGCGTCTTCGATCGCGTACGTCGGCCTCCGGAGCATCGACGAGCGCGAACGCGAACTGCTTCGCGAGAGCGAGCTGACCGTCTTTACCATGTCCGACATCGATCAGCGTGGCGTCTCGTCCGTCGTCGAGGACGCCCTCTCGGTCGCGACCGACGGGACCGACGGCGTCCACGTCAGTCTCGACCTCGACTGGCTCGATCCCAAGACCGCGCCCGGCGTCGGCACCCCCGTCCGCGGCGGGGTCACCTACCGGGAGGCCCACGCCGCCCTCGAGGCCCTCTCGCGGCGTGACCGCGCTGACAACATCCTCAGATCGATAGATGTCGTCGAGGTCAATCCGATCCTGGACGAGGGCAACGAGACGGCGACGCTGGCGGCCGAACTGACCGCCAGCGCGTTCGGCAAGCGCATCTTCTGACTGCCCGGCCGTCGATATCCGGCCGCGGAAAGCGGCGCTTGTCAACAGTATTCACGGGGATGCTGGTTTCAACAGCTTTGTATCATAGTGCTTCCCAGTATGCGATATGACTGAGAACGTCGTCGTGCTCGGAGCCGGCTACGCCGGAACCGGCGCGATCACGAAGCTCCAATCCGAACTCGGGGACAACGCGCGACTGACTTGGATCGCCGACGTCGACTATCACCTCGTTCTCCACGAATCCCACCGCGTCATCCGCGATCCCGGCGTCCGTTCGGACATCACCTTCCCCGTCGAGGAGATCGCCGCCCCCGCCACCCGCTTTATCCAGGACGAAGTCGTCGGCCTCGACGTCGACGAACAGGTCGTCGAACTGGAAGAGACCGACGACGTCGAGTACGACTACGTCCTCGTCGGACTGGGCAGCCAGACCGCCTACTACGGCATCCCCGGCCTCGAGGAACACTCCCTGACTCTGAAGAGCCTCGACGACGCGCTGGAGATCCACGAAGCGGTCAAAACGGCCAGTCAGGAGGCGACCCGCGGCGAACCCGCACAGGTCGTCATCGGCGGCGCCGGCCTCTCGGGCATCCAGACCGCCGGCGAGGTCGCCGAGTTCCGCGACGAACACCGCGCGCCGATCGAGATCCACCTCGTCGAGGCACTCGAGGAGATATTCCCCGGCAACGACCCCGAAATCCAGCAGGCTCTGCGGGACCTCCTCGAGGACGCCGGCGTCCAGATTCACACTGACGACCCGATCACCGAAGCCACCGCCGACCACATCGAGTTCGACGAGGCCGACCCCCTCGAGTACGACGTCCTCGTCTGGACCGGCGGCATTACGGGTCGCGACGCCATGGAGGAGGCCGACCTCGAGAAGGAACACAACCGCGTCAACGCGGGCGCGAACTTCCAGACGTCCGACGAGCGCGTCTTCGCTATCGGCGACTCGGCGATCATCGATCAGGGCGACCAGCCCGCGCCGCCGACGGCACAGGCCGCCTGGCAGGCCGCCGAAGTCGCCGGCGAGAACATCGCCCGCGCGATCGAGAACCGCCCGCTGAAGACCTGGGAACACGAGGACAAGGGGACCGTCGTCTCCGTCGGCGACGAGGCCGTCGCCCACGAGGTCAAGCCCGCTTTCGGCATCTCCCTGCCCGTCGACACCTTCGGCGGCGTTCCGGCCAAGAACCTGAAGAAGATGATCGCCGCCCGCTGGATCGCCGACGTCACCTCCTGGAACGAGGCCCGCAAGTCCTGGTCGTCGCTATAGATCGGGTTCGACGAGTTCGGTTTCGCCTCCGTTTTCGCGAGTCGCTCGAGCGAGTACTCCTCAGTCCGGCCGTTCGTCTGTCGATCCGTCACCGGCCGCCTCGCCCATCGGTTCCGCGGGGACGCCCGCGACCGTCGCCCCTGGCGCCACGTCGCGGGTCACCAGCGAGTTCGCCGCCACGCGAGCGTCCGCTCCGATCTCGACGCCGGGCAGGACGATCGCGCCCGCGCCGATCATCGCCCGCTCGCCGACGACGACCTCGCCGGTCCGGTACTCCTCGTAGAGGAACTCGTGACAGAGGATCGTCGCGTCGTAGCCGACGATCGCGTCGGCCTCGACGGTGATCAGGTCAGGCCAGAAGACGTCCGGCGTGGCCTCGAGCCCCCACGAGACCCCCTCGCCGACCGTGACCCCGATCCGGCGCAGGAGCCAGCGCTTGAGTTTGAGACTCGGCGAGATCCGGACCAGCCAGACGACGACGTAGTTGATCGCGACCCGGAGCGGGTTGCGAGCGGCCGTCCAGTGGGCAAGCGAGTTGCGCGGCCCGGGCGTCGCGTGGCGTTCGACGCGCTCGTGTCGCGGCGTCGTATCGTCGGAACCCGTCACTGAATGGTGGTTTCGAGCCGTCGACACATGAAACCGAGCGATGCGGAACCGCGGACCGGCGCGTGGCGATCAGCTGATACCCAACTAGTAAGGCCAGATTAGTGTCGGCGTTCGGACTGATCCCACAGCTATGGCCCGCCCTCGACAGACCGCCCTCGAGACCGAGCCCGTCTACACGCTGCTCACGGACGAGACACACCGAGCCGTCCTCGAGACGCTCCGCGCAGTCGAGTCGACATCACCCGACGAACTCGGTCGTCGCCTCGCCGCGTCGGATCGCTCCCTCGAGGTGAGCGCCGCCGGATCCGCCGACCGTCGTGCGATCGCCGTCGAACTGATCCACTACTACCTGCCGAAACTCGACGATCACGGCGTCGTCGAGTACGATCGGTCGGACGCGACGGTCACGATCGGATCGAACTTCGACGATCTCGAGCCGTTTCTCGACGGGATGGTCTCGTCCTGACGGCGGGAGTCGATCCCCCGCCGGCCGCCGCCTACGGCTGCCGACGGCGATCCGGGTTCCAGCGATCGCGTTCCGCGGCCGTCCGCGCGCTCGGAACCCCGACCAGTTCCCGGAAGGTCGACCCCGAGAGGGCACAGCGATAGGCCGGCTTGTACATCATGTTCTCGCCGCCGGCCTCCACGTTCCACTCCGCATCGATCCCGTCGCGGAGGTAGTACTGTGCCCGCTCGTTGCCCGGCTTGACGTAGTAGTCGCTGAGCCGGATCGGGTCCCGCGCGAAGAGCCCGCCGGGCTCGCGGCCGTCGACGATCACGACCGGCTTCTCGAGGTAGAGGTCGCCGTCCCGGGCGCGTTTCGCGTGTGCGTTCTCGGGGTGGGAAGCGAGGATCGATTCCCGCTCGGCCGGCGGCGTCTCCGGGCCGACGACGGTCACCTCGTCGACGGTGAAGTAGCCGATCAGATAGCGGTGCGCGCGGTCGCCGTCGGGCCGGCGCAGGCCGGCGTAGAACCCCACGACGTCCCCCGGCTCGAGCGCGCGCAGCCGCGAGACGTAGCCGCTGGTCCGGTGTTCGCCGTAGGTCAGCGCCGCGAAGTTGGGATCCCGGTGAAGCGGCCAGGACTCGAGGGCGTCGCCGGCGACGGTCTCGCTCCCGTCGTGGACCGGCTGTGGCGTGATCCGAGTCGTCAGGTCCGCGGCGACGCCGTCGCCGGCCCGCAGGTTCCACGAGCCCAGCGTTTCGGTCTCGGCCGTCTCGCGGGTCTTCTCGGGGATCGGGACGTACTCGAACCGCCCGTCGTCGTACAGCGGGGCCAGGGCGCCGAGGTTCGTGCTGTCGGCGCCGACGCCGGCGAGGACGACCGTCATGGTGTTGTCGTCCGCTCGGGACGGCGAGGGCCTAAAGCCGCCGATCGCGGTCGGTCACCCGTCCGCGCCGCGAGCGAGATAGAACAGCGGGATCGAGAGCGCGAGGAACACCGATCCCAGCCCGGCGATGCCGATCCAGGCCGCCGACAGCCAGCGGTCGGGGAGGACGCCGCCGACCTCGAGGACCCACAGCAGGCTGTAGGTGCCAAGGAGCAAACAGCCGGCCACGTAGAGCCGCAGGAGCCAGCCGGCGATCCGATAGAGCGTCGCCTTCGTGACCGCTGGCGAGAGCGCGTCTTCGAGGTCCTCGATCATCGGCTCACCGTCCGACCGGGTGGGCGACCGCTGCCGTCGGTGACGGCGGTTACGTCACCGCTCGAGCGTCCGAGGTCGCGGGCCGTCGGAAGCGATACCATGGACCGATACCCGACGGTGCGGCGTCGAGCCGCTTGAACCTTCGTGTACTCGCGGCGGGGTCGGACGCCGTGACGACCGCGATTCCGATCGCGTCCGCGTCGATCGTCGCTGTGGCCCGTTCGCGACCGTCGCCACGCTCGCGAGAGGTACCCTTATCGGGGCGGACGTTCCACTTCGGCGTATGCGTGTCACCTTTCTCGGAACGGGTTCGGCGTTGCCCACCGGCGAACGGTTTCAGGCGGGCATCCTCGTCCAGGAGGACGGCCGGACAGTCCTTATCGACTGCGGGGCCGGGGCCCTCCAGCGACTCCAGCAGTCCGGCGTCGGCTACGAGGGCGTCTCGACGGTGCTGCTGACCCACCACCACCTCGATCACGTGTCCGACCTGCTCCCGCTGGTGAAGGCCCGCTGGCTCGCCGGCGAGGACCACCTCGAGGTCGTCGGGCCCCAGGGCACCAAGGCGTTGCTCGACGACCTGCTCGCGGTCCACGAGTACATGCAGGACAAGATCGACCTGCAGGTCCGGGAGGTCGTCCCCGGCGAGTTCTCGGTCGGCGGCTTCGACGTCTCGGCCTACGAGACGCGCCACTCGCTGCCGTGTCTGGCCTACCGGTTCGACGATCGGTTTACCTTCAGCGGCGACAGCGAGGCCTTCGCGGGACTGGCCAACTTCGCCGAGGGGTCGGCGATCCTCGCCCACGACTGCTCGTTCCCCGACGACGTCGACGTCTCGAACCACCCGACGCCGGACAGCCTCGGCCGCGCGCTGGCCGGCCGGGAGATCGGCCGGGTCTACCTGACCCATCTCTACCCCCACACCGAGGGCCGTCACGAGGAAATGCTCGAGTCGATCGGGAGCCACTACGACGGCGACGTTCGGTTCGCCGAAGATCTCCAGACGATTTCGATCGAATAAGTAAGACAGACGGTCATCGACACCAATATTTCACTTCTAAGATAACGAAATAAATATAGGCAGCGGCATGTGTAGGATACTAACAACAGCATGGTATCCTCCGGAGCCGCGGACCGAGACGAGGTGTCGGTCGAATGAGCCTGGCCGATCGACTCAGCAACGCGATCACCACACACAGTCGCGTCGTCCTCGTCGTCCTCCTGCTCGCGACGGCGCTCGTCGGCGCGGGCATGCCGATGGTCGACGACGACTCCTCGCTCGATCAGTTCGAAGGCGAGTCCGACGAGGCGAAGGCCCTCGAACGCATCGACGAGAACTTCACCAGTGAGCAACGGGAAAACGCCACGACCGTCCAGTTGATCGTTCGGGGTAGCGAGGACGACAACGTTCTCGCGAAGGAGTCGCTGATCGACTCCCTGGAACTCCAACAGGAGATCCGTGAGGACGAGTCGATCAACGAGACGCTGGTCGAGAACCAGTCGATGACCGGCGTCGAGAACGTCATCGCGACGTCGGTGATCCGAAACGAACAGGCGGCCGAACTCAACGAGACGCGGTCGCGGCTCAGCGACGGGCTCAACACGACAGTCGGGATCCAGCGACAGTACGAGCAGCTGAACGAGTCGTACAACGAGTCCGATCCCGAGTACCAGCGACAGGCGGCCGACCTCGAGGCCCAGCTCAACGCGACCGTCGAGAACGCGACGGTCGGCCTCACAGAGACCCAGACCGCGCGGTACGAGGCTGCGGTCCGGGACGTCCGTGAGATCGAGTCACAGCAGTCCGCGATCCGCTCCCAGACGGAGACGCCCGAGGAAGACCCCGAGTACCAGCGACTCTCCGCGGAGCGCCAGGAAGCGTATCGGAACGGAACCGCCGGCGTCCTCGAGGCCGAGTACGCCGCCCTCCAGAGCAGCGAGCAACCGCCGCTCGAGGAACAGATCGAGGCCCTCGAGGGCCTCGACGACGAGGAGTACGAGCGGACCCTCGAGGAGACGCTGTCGGGCGAGGGTGACGACAACTTCGCGATCGGGTTCATGCCGACGTCGTACGAACCCGGCTCGACGGAGGCCGAAACCCGCATGACGGCGATCACGCAGTCGACCGCCGGCGACACCGCGGGCGGGATGGAAGGCGGCACGATCGACGACGCGGTCCTCGATGGCCAACTCGAGATCCGCGACATCGCGGAGACACACGAGCAGGACTATCTCGTCTTCGGTTCCGGCGTCATCACCGACGAGATCGACCGCTCGATGGGCGACAGCCTCGCCATCGTCGGCCCGCTCGCGTTGTTTTTCGTCGTCGTCGCCTTGCTCGTCGCCTACCGCGACCTGCTCGACATCGTCCTCGGGGTCGCCGGCATCGTCGCCGTCCTCGTCTGGACGTTCGGCTTCATGGGCTGGGCCGACATCGCGTTCAACCAGATGTTCGTCGCGGTCCCGGTGTTGCTGATCGGGCTCTCGATCGACTACGCGATCCACGTCTTCATGCGCCACCGGGAACAGCGGGAGACCGACGGCACCGAGGGAACCGTCCGCGGCTCGATGACGGTCGCGCTGGCCGGCGTCGGCGCCGCCCTCGTCTGGGTGACGGCCACGACCGTTATCGGGTTCCTCTCGAACCTCGTCAGTCCGATCGGCCCCATCCGCGAGTTCGGGATCGTCAGCTCCGTCGGTATCGTCGCCGCGTTGATCGTCTTCGGTGCGTTGATCCCCGCCGCCAAGGTCGAGATCGACGAGTTCCTCGAGTCCCGCGGCTTCGACCGCCGCAAGCGGGCCTTTGGGACCGGCGGCGGCCGTTTCAGTGAGGTGCTGACGGTCGGCTCGACCGCCGCCCGTCGGTTCCCACTTGCCGTCCTGCTGGTCGTCGCGTTGATCACCGCCGGCGGCGCCTACGGGGCGACGCAGGTCGACACCAGCTTCCAGCAGGAGGACTTCCTCGCCGACAGCCCGCCGGAGTGGACGCAGAACCTCCCCGGCGGGATGGCTCCCGGCGAGTACCACGCCAAGGACAACCTCGAGTACGTCAACGAACACTTCCAGCCCGAGAACAGTCAGGCACAGATTCTCGTCGAAGGTGACGTCGCCGACGACGAGTTCCTCAACGCGACCGCGCAGGCACAGGAGGAGGTCGCCGCGGAAGGCGGCGTCGCCTACACGCTCGCGACCGGCGACGCCGACGTACAGGGCCCGCTCTCGACGATGGAACAAGTCGCCGGCCAGAACGAGTCGTTCAACGAGTCGTTCACTGCGGCCGATACGGACGGCGACGGCGTCCCCGACGAGAACGTCTCGGCGCTGTACGACCAGCTGTTCGAGATCGACGAAGACGCCGCGAGTCAGGTCATCCACCGAACCGACGGCGGTGAAGGATCCGACGGATCCCGATCCACGGTGGACGACTCGTCCGCCGATGGCGAGTACGAGTCCGCACGGCTGATCGTCGGCGTTCAGGGCGGTGCCTCGAGCGCGGAGACGACCGACGAGATGCGGACCATCGCCGGCGACCTCGAGGACCGGGGCGACGGCGAGTTGAGCGCCATCGCGACCGGCGATCCGATCGTCAACTACATCGTCGAACAGGACCTGCTCGATACCGTCCTCGAGAGCCTGCTGATCACGCTCGTGGCGGTGTTCCTGTTCCTCACCGCCGCCTACTGGCTGGCCGGCAACAGCGCGTCGCTGGGGGCGATTACCCTGCTCCCGGTCGCGTTCTCCGTGGCCTGGATCCTCGGCACGATGTATCTCATCGGGATGCCGTTCAACGTCCTCACGGGGATGATCACGAGCCTCACCGTCGGGCTCGGGGTCGCCTACAGCATCCACATCAGCGAACGCTACCGGCTCGAACTCGAGCGCCAGGGCAACGTCTGGGCGGCGCTGCGGACGACCGTCACCGGCACCGGCGGCGCGTTGCTCGGCAGCGCGGCGACGACCGTCGGCGGGTTCGGGACGCTGGCGTTCGCGATCCTCCCCGCGCTCCAGCAGTTCGGGATCATCACCGGGCTGACGATCACGTACGCGTTCCTCGCGAGCGTCGTCGTCCTCCCGTCGCTGCTCGTGTTGTGGACGCGGTACTTCGGCCCGGACGTCTCGTTCGACACGGCCGGAGCCACCGGCCCCGCACCGACCGCCAGTGACGGCGGCGCACCGACCGACGCCGACGGAGGGACCGACGAGTGAGCAACGAGAACGCGGCCGTCGACGCCTTCGAAACGCTGGGGCTGACCAGCTACGAGGCCAAGGTCTTCATCGCCTTGCACCGACTGGGCGCGGGAACCGCCCGCGACGTCGCCGACGTCACCGACGTCCCCCGCTCGCAGGTCTACAGCGTCGCCGAGAGCTTGGAAGAGCGGGGTCTGCTCGAGGTCCAGCAGTCGAACCCGATCCGGTACCGGCCGGTGGGTGTCGACACCGCCCGGGAGACGCTCCGGACGCAGTTCGAACGCGAGCAGGATCGCGCCTTCGAGTACGTCGAAACGGTCAAGAACGAACCCTCGTGCGAGGAAACCCAGGAGGACATCTGGACGGTCCGTGGTCACGACCGCGTCACCGATCGGGCCGTCGATCTCATCTCGGCGGCCGAAGACCGGGTCCTCTTCGGGACGCGGCTCCCGGAACTGGTCACGGACTCGATCGAACGGACACTCGTCGACCGCGCAACGGCCGGCGTTACGGTCGTCGTCGTCAGCAGGACGCCCGGGGTCCACGAACGGGTCGCGGACCACGACGACATCGCGGTCGCCCAGCCGCCGGCCCATCGGACGGACGATCAACGCTCCGGGCGGATCGTTCTCGCCGACGACGACAGCATCCTGTTGAGCGTCCTCGGCGGGGAAAGCGGCGAAACCGCCATCTGGAGTTCGGGCTCGGTGTTCGCCTCGGTCCTGATCCAGTTGATCGAGGCCAGCGACGAGATGGCGATCGAGTGACGACCGCTCTCACTCGAGCCGATAACGGAGCAACGCGGCGATCCCGCCCAGATTCGACAGCTGCTGGCCGGGCGGGAACTCGCTCGAGAAGACCGTTACCTCGCCGCCTTTCTGTTCGGTCGTCCGGATGACCTCGTCGACGCTGATCGGCCACTCGCCGTCGGGACCGCGTTCTTTCTGCAAGCGGTCGTCGAGGACGAGCAGGTGTTCGATCGCACCGAACTCGGCGGCTTTGTCGACCTGTTCGGGGCCGTAGGCCGCCTTGGCACCGTCCGCGATGCGCCGCGTGAGTTCGTCGATGTACTCGGCCTCGCTCTCGATACGAGTCTCCTCCTGGACGTCCGCGACCGCCCCCCGTTTGAGGACCTCGTGGACGCCCCGGTCGCCGACGGCGGCCGTGTCGACCATCGTGACCGTCTCGGCGACCTCGGGCTCGTTTTGCTCGAGGTACTTGTAGGCGTCTTGCTTCGTGAAGCCGGGGCCGGCGAGGATGATCGCGTCGACGTCCTGCCGTTTGAGGACGTCACCGAGTTCTTCGAACAGCTCCGACCGGCCGCGGGCGTACTCGCCCTTGCCGGTCGTGCCGGTGATCGTCGCCCGCTCTTCCGTGCCGTACTGGGCGACCGTGTGGACGTGGGCCTGTCCCTCCTCGACGGTCGCGATAGCCACGTCGGGGTTCTCTGTGGCCTCTTCGGCCTCCTCGAGGCGAGCCTCTTGATCGGGTTTGAACCGCTTTTCGATCGAGAGTTCGTCGCGCGGTTCGACGTTGAGGGTGTGATGGAAGTGCAGCTGGTCCTCGCGCGAGCAGGCGACGATCTCGCCGCCGACTCGCAGCCGGTTGGCGAACTTGTGGAATTCGACGTCCTCAACGGCGATGGCGACCCACATGTGTTCGCGCTCGCCACCGGTATCGCGCATCTGGTCGTCGTTGCGCTGGATCCGCCGGGTCGTATCGCCCGCGACGCGGTCGCCGGGTTCCAAGACGTACTGCAGGTGCCAGAGGTCGTCGACGCTCTCGGGGACGACCGTGACCCGTTCGCGGCCGCCCTCGACCTGCTCCCGGTCTTTGATCTGCATGGCCGTTCGTTCGCGGGGTGGCGGTAAGTGGACTGCGATCGGTGCGCCCGTCGGGGTCTCGACCGGCCGACCTCGTCCCGGTCGCCGTCCGGTGAACGGACGACGTATCAGCGAGTGTTGAATTTCGCGTTAATTGTCCACAATTAACATAGTCAGGGGGCGACGCTATCCCCGGTGCGCACCCACGTCTAGTATGAACATGGGATACATGGCTCAGTTAGAAGACTTCGGAACGCGGTCGCTGGTGACCCACCTCATCATGGCGACGACGTTCGCGGGGGCGATCGTGTCGGGACTGTTCGTCGGCGGTCAGGTCGGACTCGTCTCGTTCGTCGCGTTCCTGAACTTCACCGCCGGCGTCTGGGTCGCACAGTCGATCCACTCGCTGGGGAACGCACGGACCGACGACTCCTACGAGGGGATCCTGTCGGTGTTAGCCGACACGACCGGCGAAAAGACCTACCGGGGCCTCGACACCGGCCGACTCGCCCGGCTCCTGACCCTGATCGCGGTCGTGACGGCCGTCTCGCTGCTGGTCTCCGGGGAAGTCCTCTCCGGAACCGTGGCCTCGATCGGTGCCGTCGCCATCGGCGTCGTCGCGCTCGTGACCGCGATGGTCGGGTTCCTGATCGCGATGAGTTCGGCGTACGACGCGTCCGAACGCGAACGGATGCGGACCGTCGAACGCGACTCGTCCGAACCCGGAGGTGCCGACCGGTCGACGGGCGAACTCGAGGACGGCTCCGACGTCAGGATCTCGATCCGGGAATCGCACGTGGACGAACCGGCCTCGGAGTACCGGTAGGCGCGGACGACACTGCCAGCGCGAGCCATCAGTCCCGAAACTCTTCGACTTTCCCCGCGGCCTTCTCGAGCCCGGACTCGAAGGTTTCCTCGATCTCCCCGACGGACCGTTCGACGTAGTGGACCCGCTCTTTGGGGACCCGGCGAACGACGTCGTTGCCGTCGTCGTCGGTCCCGTACGCGAACAGCCTCGTCGTCTCCTCGCAGGCGCTCACCCGTCGGTAAAAGCGGTGTTCGGCAGCGTCACACGTCCGATGATCCTCGAGACGAGCCGGCCCGCGCCGGTCGGCTAAACACGATCCGACGCGTCGATCGACGACCTCTTCGAGGACGTCGGGCGCGGCTTCGAAAACGTGGACTCGGTGTCGGTCATCGATCAGACGAGCAGCTGGATGTCGGATTCGGCCATGTGTTGCAACGCGGTGGCCGCACCCACACCCGTAGTGACGCCGTCGTAGAAGGCGTCCTCGTCGTAGTCCATCAGTTCGATGGTCATCTGGCAGGCCTGCAGGTCGACGCCGCTCTCCAGCGAGAGGTCGATCAACTCCTCGATGGTGGCGGTCCCGTTCTCGTCGATCTTCTTTTGCATCATCTTCGTGGCCATCGTGTCCATCCCGGGCAGCGCAGCGACGGCGTTCGGGACCGGCATGTTCGGGTTGCCGACGGCACTCAGCTTGAGGTCTTTCGACTTCTCCTCGTGGAGGATGTCGAGCCCCCAGAACGTGTGGAAGACGACGACGTCCCAGCCGAAGGCGGCCGCCGTACTCGCGAGGATCAGCGGCGGATACGCCATGTCGAAACTGCCCTGCGTGGCGACGATGGTCATCTTCTGCTGATCGTCACCAACCTCCGTCTCGAGCGCGGCGACTTTCTCCTCGAGTTCCGCGACCTGTGTCCGCAACTCCTCTTCGGTCATCGGCTCGCCGTCCGTCGCCGAAGGTGTGTCCGTACTCATCTTACGCCGTCTTCTGCACGTAGTGTTTGTAGACGTCGCCGTCCTCGACCTGCTCGAGGAGTTCGACGCCATCGGTCCCGGTCGCCCAGCCGTCGATGTCGCTCATACTGCCCGAGTCCGTCGCCACGACCTCGAGGACTTCGTCCTCGTCGAGGTCGTCGATGGCGGACTTGGTCTTGACGACTGGCATGGGACACGATGCACCTTTGACGTCGAGCGTCTCCGTGATGTCGAATTCGTCACTCATAGTTGGATACTCCGTATCTGTATTGGAGCTACTACACAATATTGGCTGCGAGGTTAAAAGGATATCGATTATTGTGGGATACGCAAACAACTGATACCGCATACAGGCGCGATACAACCTCTAGATTATGTTCGTGGCTGCTTGAGGGTGTTTCGACACATCTCTCCGATGCTATATTGTGCGAACAAGGAACTACTATGCAAATCCTTTTATGCGGCCAGCCAATACAGAGTGATGTACGACGATGAACCCAGAAGATTTCCCGACCCCTGACGCAGAAGTCGAAACGATCACGCCGGACACGCTGAAGAGCCGCATCGACGCGGGCGAAGACGTCACGCTCCTCGATGCGCGTATGGAATCGGACTACGACGAGTGGCACATCGACGGCGAGACCGTCGAGTCGATCAACGTCCCGTACTTCGAGTTCCTCGAGGACGAGATCGACGACGACGTCCTCGCACGGATTCCCGAGGACCGCGAGGTGACCGTCCTCTGTGCCAAGGGCGGTGCCAGCGAGTTCGTCGCGGGCACGCTCGCGGACCGCGGGTACGACGTCAACCACCTCGAGGACGGGATGAACGGCTGGGCGCGCATCTACGAGCGCGTCGAGGTCACCGACTACGACGGCTCGGGGACGCTCTACCAGTACCAGCGCCCCTCCTCGGGCTGTCTCGGGTACCTGCTCGTCGACGGCGGTGAGGCCGCTATCGTCGATCCGCTGCGTGCGTTTACCGATCGCTACCTCGCGGACGCCGAGGAGTTGGGCGTCGACCTGCAGTACGCGCTCGATACGCACATCCACGCCGACCACATCTCTGGCGTCCGCAACCTCGACGACGACGGGGTCGAGGGCGTCATCCCCGCAGCGGCGGTCGACCGCGGGGTCACCTACGCCGACGAACTGACCCAGGCCGAGGACGGCGACGAGTTCCAGGTCGGCGACGCCACCATCGAGACGATCGCGACGCCCGGCCACACGACCGGAATGACCTCCTACCTGCTCGATTCGAGCCTGCTCGCGACCGGCGACGGGCTGTTCATCGAGAGCGTCGCCCGCCCCGACCTCGAGGAGGGCGACGACGGGGCTCCCGACGCGGCCCGAACCCTCTACGAGTCGCTCCAGGAGCGGGTCCTCACCCTGCCCGACGAGACCCTGATCGGCGGCGCTCACTTCAGCGATTCCGCCGTCCCCGCCGACGACGGCACCTACACCGCGCCGATCGGCGACCTCGTCGAGGAGATGAACGCCCTGACGATGGACGAGGACGAGTTCGTCGAGCTGATCCTCTCGGACATGCCGCCTCGACCGGCCAACTACGAGTCCATCATCGCGACGAACCTCGGGCAGCAAGAGGCCGACGACGAGGAGGCGTTCGCACTCGAACTCGGCCCGAACAACTGCGCGGCGAGCCAGGAGTCGCTCGCCGGTGACTAACGCCACATGGTAGCTGATCCAATCGCGCTCCAACTGACCGCCGAGCTGTTCCCCAACGGGATCAGCCGCTACGCCGTCGGCGGACTGCTCGTCGGTCTCGGCGCAGTCGTGATCTACGTCGGGACCGGCATCCCGGCCGGGGCGAGTACGTTCCTCGAGTCGACGCTGTCGTACGTCTCGGGGCAGTCCCGGTTCCAGCAGTACGTCCCGTCGCGAGACTGGCGGGTCGTGTTCACGCTCGGTATCATCCTGGGCGCGCTCGCGTTCGCGGCGACGGTCCAGTCGGGCGTGATCACGACCTCGCTCTACGAGCCCGGGACGACCGGCGAACTGTACGAGGTCGGCGGCGTGACGCTCTGGTCGACCGACGTCCAGCCCTGGCGGCTGCTCGTCGGCGGCGTGTTCGTCGGGATCGGCACCCGGATCGGCAAGGGATGTACGTCGGGTCACGGCGTCTGTGGCGTCGGCTCGGCGTCGAAGACTTCGCTGGTCGGCGTGGCGACGTTCCTGACGGTCGCGATCGTGACCGCACAGACCGTCTCGGCACTGGGGGTGAGTCCGTAATGTGTGCGACGCAACGAGCGCGGCCACCCCGCGCGGCGACGACGGGAAAGATCCGGGCTACCCGACGGGGAGGTGACGGCCGATGAGCCGTGATCGCCATCCCCTGTTCATGCCGCTGATCCTCGTCGGCGGCCTGATCTTCGGGTTCGGCCTCGGGTTCAGTCAGATGGCGCGCCCGGAGGTCGTGTTGAACTTCCTGCAGTTCGAGGACTTCGGACTGCTGTTCGTGATGTTCGGCGCGGCGATCGTCTCGGGGATCGCGTTCGCCCTGATGCCCCGACTCCGCGATAGCGCGCCGTTGACCGGCGACCGGTACGAACGCCGGCTGAAGCCCTTCGACCGAAACGTCCTGATCGGCGGGGCGATCTTCGGCGTCGGTTGGGGCCTCTCGGGCATCTGTCCCGGTGCCGCCTACGCCAGCCTCGGCGTCGGCAACGTCTCCATCCTCTGGGCGCTCGCCGGCATGTTCGTCGGCGCATACCTCCAGGGGGTCTGGCGAAGCAAGCGCGCCGCGGCCGACGCGGCCCCAGCAGGTGCCGACTAACGCCGCTCACATCTCGTGTTTCGCAAACTAAACGGAAGGCAGTTTCCACACTAATGGAGCCAGGAACGATACTACTGTTCGTAGCCGCCGCTCTCGCGAGCCTCTTTATGGCCTGGGTGATCGGCGCCGGCTCGAGCGGCGCGACGCCCTTTGCACCGGCCGTCGGCGCGAACGCGATTTCGACGATGAAGGCCGCGTTTCTCGTCGGCATCCTCGGGTTCGCGGGCGCGGTGACTCAGGGCGCAAGCGTCTCCGAAGCCGTCGGGAGCGGCCTCGTCGAGGGGATCGCGCTCCCGGTCGGCGGCATCATCGTCGTCCTGCTGATCGGGGCCGGCCTGATGGCGATCGGCATCTACACGGGCTATCCGATCGCGACCGCGTTCACCGTGACCGGCTCGGTCATCGGCGTCGGCCTCGCGCTCGGCGGCGATCCGGCCTGGGAGAAGTACGTCGAAATCGGTGCCGTGTGGGTCCTCACGCCGTTCGTCGGCGGCGGCATCGCCTACGGCCTCGCCAGTATCCTCCCGCGACCCGACGTCCCGGAGGACGCCAGCGTCCCGCTCCTCGCCGGGATCGTCGGCACGGTCGTCGCGAACCTCGAGTTCTCGTTTCTCTCGTCGGTCGGAGGGACGCTCGCCACCGCCGGGGCCACGCTGGTTCCCGCTGACGGCCTCGCCACTACCACCGCGATCTCGCTCGGCTTCGGAGCGATCGCTGCGGCCGCCGTTCGCTGGGACATCGGTCGCGATCAGGTCGGCGGTCTGCGTCGGTTCCTGCTCGCGCTCGGTTCGCTCGTAGCGTTCTCGGCGGGCGCGAGTCAGGTCGGACTGGCGGTCGGCCCGTTGTTCCCGCTACTCGAGGAACTGCCGTCGGTGTCGCCGCTGGCGGTGCTGCTCGGCGGTGGACTCGGCATCCTCGTCGGCTCCTGGACGAGCGCACCCCGAATGATCAAGTCGATTTCGCAGGAGTACGCGTCGCTGGGGCCGCGCCGATCGATCTCGACGCTCGTCCCCTCGTTTCTCATCGCACAGACCGCGGTCCTGTTGGGCGTCCCGGTCTCGTTCAACGAGATCATCGTGAGCGCCATCGTCGGTAGCGGACTCGCGGTCACCGGTGGGGACGGTGTCAGCCCCCGAAAGCTAGGACTCACCGTCGCCGCGTGGGTCGGGTCGTTCGGACTCGCGTTCGGACTCGGCTACGGCTCGATGTTCCTGCTGGAACTCTGAGACCGCGGACGGACGCGGCCGGCACCCTCGAGTTGCCACCCGTTTCGATCGACCCCCGGTCGGCGTCGCGGTCGCCGCGCGTTCTCGAGTGGCCGGACAACGGGAGACCCCGTCCGAGCCGCAGTATACTTTTCAGCCTCGAGATTGCTATCCATGGTTGTATGCAGAAAATAGACCTCGACGACATGACGCCGGAATCGGAAGAGCAGAAGCGACGAAGCGTATCGGATCCGCTCGACGCCACGAATTTCTCGATGAACTACTACGCACTCGAGTCGGGCGAGGAGTTCGCGGGCAGCCTTCATACACATCTCGACCAAGAAGAGACGTTTGTCGTACTCGAGGGGGAGGCCACGTTCGAGACGAAACCGGAGCTGGCGGCGGATAGCGAAACCGTCACCGTCGGCGAAGGAGAGATGATCCGGTTCGATGCGGGGGAATACCAGCAGGGACGAAACGACTCGGACGAACCCCTCCGCGCGCTCGCCCTCGGCACGCCACAGGAGTCGACCGACATCCGAGTCGCAGTGCCGTGTCGGGACTGTGGTGAAAGCGAATACATGGAGTTCACGATGGTCGACGGGGAACCGGCGATGGAGTGCCCGGACTGTGGTACCGAACTCGAGGTGTAGTTGCGTCCGACGGCCGCCCACGGCTACGTCCGCGGGGATTACTCAGAGGGAGTCGAACCCACGTAACCGGCCGAATCAGTGTCGACTCCTCCCTCGCTTTGTGACCGTCTACACCGATGGCTATAGTAGCTCTTGAAAGTCAATGCACACCCGATCGCAGGACAGCGTTGTGATCGGTGTGTAAATCGTTTCAAGAGCTACTATAGTCGTGACTCGTGGATTTCGATCACCAGTGACTGAAAGGGCCTGCCGGGATTCGGTGGGCGACCCCGCGGAGTTGTGTACGGAGGATGGGATGTGTTTCGAACAGTCACTATCGACTGCCGTGGACGCTGCAGAGGCGGCGCTACGCGTGTTGCTCGATTAGCCCCTCGAGCGTTCCGCGGTCCTGAGCGCCGACCATGCGTTCGACCGGCTGGCCGTCGGCATAGAGGACGAGCGTCGGCACGCCGCGGGCGCCCAGTTGCTGGGCGATCCGCTGGTGTGCGTCGACGTCGACCTTCGCGACCGCGGCGTCGGTCTCGGCGGCCAGCGCTTCGATCGTCGGCTCCAGCATCTGACAGGGACCACACCAGTCGGCATAACAGTCCACGAGGACGACGTCGTACTCCTCGACGACCTCGTCGAGGTGACCCTGGCCCGTGATCGCGATCGGCTCGTCGGGCGCGTCGCCCGCCTTGGCGGGCGCGTCGAGGCTCTCGCCGTTCTCGAGGCGTTCCCGTAGCTCTCGTTTCTTCCGCTCGCGGATCCGTTGTCGTTCGTCGTCGATGGACTCGCTCATCGACTGACGGTATGGCCTCCACGATTATAATAATTTTGTGCACAAAGAGCAATATTATCCCGGTGGAACGGCCGGACTGTCTCGATGCGGACGACGTGGCTGATCGTTCGGTGTTCGCGACGGTCGTGCCGATGAGTTCGAACGGGACCGATAGTTCTTCGGCAGATCGACTTTTTTGGTGATAGTAGCCGCCTCTATCGCTCTACAGGGTCCGGACGGAGCGGCCTGGGGATCGATAAACCGGACGAGGATAGTCGTGGCATATATACCTACTGCCAATTCCTGAACAGGTGGCCTTTTCAATAGTGCCAATATCATACAATACCTTTCTCCGAGTGTGATCGAACGATGACCGACCCAGACGAGACGATCGGACGATACGCGAGCCGAGCGACGGTCCTCGGCACCGTCCTCCTCGTCGCCGTGACCGCGACGGCGTCCGCACAGCCCCACGGCGGTAGTGCCGGTGGATCGATGGGCGGCTGGGGAGCGGTCGGTGGCTGGCTGTTCCGCTGGCCGGTCCTGCTACTCGGGCTGCTCGCACTGCCGGTCGTCTGGACCGGCAGTCGACGCTCGGGAGACCGCGTCGATCGCGCCGAGGGACCCGACCGAGCGCTCGAGAAACTCCGCGAGCGCTACGCCCGCGGGGGACTCTCGACGGACGAGTTCGAACGACGACGACGCAACCTGCAATCGTAGACCAATGACTGACACAGACGATCCGGACGTGACGATCGACTCGAAGGACGCATCGTGTCCCGGCCCGCTGATGGCCCTCATCGGGAAGGTGAAGACACTCGACGCCGGCACCGTGGTCGAACTCCAGACGACTGCACGGAACTCCACGACGGACGTTCCGGAGTGGCTCGAGGAGGCCGGCCACGAGTTACTCGAGATCGAGGAGCGCGACGAGTACTGGAGCATCTACCTGGAGGTCAACTGAAATGCACCGAGTCGCTATCGTCGGCGGCGGAACGGGGGGAACGGTCCTCGCGAATCGACTCGCGGACGAGCTACGGTCCGAGATCGAGGCCGGCAAGGTCGAGGTCCGACTGATCACGGCCGATCCGAACCACGTCTACAAGCCGACGTTCCTGTACGTGCCCTTCGGGAAGAAGACGGTCGACGACGCGAAACGGCCGATCGAGGAACTTGTCGACCGCCGCGTCACCCTGACGATCGACGAAGTCGTCGACGTCGATACCGACCGGAATCGCCTGTCGCTGGCCGACAGGACGACGCGACTGCACTACGATCAGCTCGTGCTGGCGACCGGTGCGAACCTCGAGCCCGAGGCCGTGCCCGGGCTCGCCGAGGGCGGCCATCACTTCTACGGCCCCGACGGCGCCGAGCGGCTCCGGGACGAACTCGCCGACTTCACCGAGGGACACCTCGTCCTGAGCGTGGTCGGCGTCCCGCACATGTGTCCGGCGGCGCCCGTCGAGTTCCCGCTGATGGTCGACGACTGGCTCCGCGAGCGGGGCCGGCGCGAGGACGTCGAGATCACCTACACGTACCCGATCAACCGCGCCCACGGCCTCGAGTCGGTCGCCGACTGGGCGACCGACCTGTTCGAGGAACGTGACATCGCCGTCGAGACGTTCTTCAACGTCGACGAGGTCGACCCCGACGCGGAACTGATCCAGACGGTCGAAGGCGACGAACTCGAGTACGACCTGCTCGTGGCGATCCCGCCCCACCGGGGCAGCGACCTCGTGATCGACGCGGGGCTGGGCGAGGACGGCTGGGTCGACGTCGACAGGCACACGCTCGAGGCGACCGAGGCCGAGGACGTCTACGCGATCGGCGACGTCGCGGACGTTCCCACGAGCAAGGCCGGCAGCGTCGCTCACTACGAGGCGGGCGCCGTCGCCGATCGGATCGCCAGCCGCGCCCGCGGGGAGACGCCGACGGCGACTTACGACGGGAAGACGGTCTGCTTCCTCGAGGCCGGCATGGACGAGGCGACGTTCATCGAGTTCACCTACGGCGAGGAACCGTACGTCCGCGAGCCGTCGAAACCGATCCACTGGGCGAAGCTCGGCTACAACGAGTCCTACTGGCTCACCGCACGGGGGTTACTGTAGATGTCCGAACCCACGACCGAGACCGCCGACGCCGGGGACCCGACGCTCGAGGAACTCGTCGCCGAAAACCCGGACGAGGTCGCACGGTTCATCGAGCGCCTCGGAGTCGTCAACGAACTGCTCGATACGGCGGACCTCGCGACGGCCGCGATGGACGATCGCATGGTCCAGGAACTGTCCGGCACCGCGACGAACCTCGGTGCCGCGGCCGACGGGCTGGCGACCGACGAGGTCCCAGCCCTCGGCGAGGCGACCGGCGAGAACGCCGACGAGCTGGCCGACGCGATCGAGACGCTCGCCCGACTCCAGCGCTCGGGGACGCTCGACGATCTGCTGGCGATGACGGACCTGCTCGCGCTCGCGTCGTCGGCGATGGACGACGACATGGTCACGGACCTCGCGGCGACCGGGACACGCCTCGGTGAAGTGGCCGACACGGCGGCCGACGACGACGTGGCTCGGACGCTCGGGGACCTGCTCGAGGCCGTCGGCGAGGCCGGGTCCGAGCCGGCAGAGCCCGTCGGTCCGGTCGGCGTCGCGAAAGCGCTTCGCGACCCGGACGTCAAGGCCGGTGCGGGCTTTCTGCTCACACTCGCGAAAGCGCTGGGACGAACGACGAGATAACCGGTCACCTCGCCTCTCGCAGCGAGTTCGGGCCGTCCGCGTTCGCCGGGCGTGAGTCGTCGCTGTCGGCCCCGTATCGGATCGTCGGTCAGGCAGATCGGTTCGGCGGGATCAACATGACGTTCCCGTTCGCCCGTGCGACGATGTCTTCGGAGACGCTCCCGAGCAACAGTCGGCGGAGTCGGCTGTGCCCGCGCGAGCCGACGAGGGTCGTGGTCGGCTCGTACTCGGCCTCCGCGGCGAGGATCTCGTCGGCGGGATCGCCCCGTCGGACTACGGTCCGCGTCTCGATCCCCCAGTCCTCGAGTCGCGTCGCTAGCTCCGTCAGTCGCGCTTCGGGATCGTCGTCCTCCGGAATTCCCGGGTCCTTCGGCGTTTCGACGTGGACCAGCGTTGCCTCCCGCGTCGCGTGGTGGAGGTACGAGAACGCCTCGAAGGCCTGCTCGGCGTTCTCGGAGAAGTCCGTCGCGTACAGCAACCGCCGGAACAGGTGTTCGCGGACGACGTCCGGTTCGTCCGCCTCGCGTTCGATCCGGTTGACCAGCAGCGGGACGACCGTCGTGCGCGCGAGGTTGCGCGCGGTCGAACCGATGACGCGGTTCTCGAGCGGACTCTTCCCGCGCGAGCCGACGACCGTGAGACTGGCACCGACGGCCTCGGCGATGCCGTTGATTCGTCGGTACGGCGTCCCGCGGACGACGTGCGTTTCGACGTTGAAGTCCGAGTTTTCGATGACGCGGCGGTAGCGCTCGAGCGCCTGTTCGCGGCGTTTCTCGAAGTTCATCCCGGGCATGCCCGCGTGGACGTTCGACGGAATCACGGTCACGAGGTGGATCTCCTCGACGCCGATTCGGCCGAGACACTCGAGGCAGGTCTCGCTCTCGATCGTCGCCTCGCTGGCAGCGGAGAGGTCGGTCGCACAGATTGCTTTCATACTACTCGTAGGGCCGACGACACTATATTGTTACCGGCTATCAATACCAGCGTCGGCCACGCGGTCGCGGACGGGTGGACAGTGACTCGAACCCCGCAAGTGTCAACCGAGCAGACGCCGAGGGCGTGACCAGTGGAACCGCCCGTCATGATCGTTTTGACCGCGCGCGAACGTGCAGACGGGTCTTCGCCCGATCCGCATATTCTCGTAAGTTATTCGCATATCTTCGTAGGATAGCCGTGAGATAGATCGCAGTAATATTGTGCGCAATTCCCAAAAGCGTTATAGTCGTCCTCCGGGTAGACAGTACTGAGCAGAAACCCATGAGAAGTACACAACC
Source organism: Natrinema saccharevitans (assembly GCF_001953745.1). NCBI lineage: Archaea > Methanobacteriati > Methanobacteriota > Halobacteria > Halobacteriales > Natrialbaceae > Natrinema > Natrinema saccharevitans. Next base: position 1,235,841 of record NZ_LWLN01000001.1, on the reverse strand, counting down.
GAACGGCGGTGGTCGGTCCCGATGATCGATCTCGCCACGTCTTCGTCAGCAGTACAGGCAGGCGCCCTCGTCGGTGCCGTCCTCCTCGAGGCGATCGTCCTCTACGTCGGGTACGGCGCCCTCGAGCGAGTCGCAACGCCGGTCGTTGAGCGGATCAAACACGCATAATGGAACCATTTGGAATCGCACTGACGACGCTCGCACTGTTCGTGAGCTTCGGCTTCATGGTCGGCGTGCTGTTCGGCTTCTTCGGAATGGGCGGCTCGTTCCTCGTCACGCCCGCGTTGCTCGTGATGGGGTATCCCGCCAGAGTCGCCGTCGGGAGCGGGATGGCTTTCGTCTTCGGGACGGCGGTCATCGCGACGCTCAAGCACCACGACCTAGGCCAGGTCGACTACAAACTCGGCGGATTGATGATCGTCGGAACCTCGGCCGGTATCGAGGTCGGGCGAATCGGAGTGTTCTACCTCGAGGATCTCGGCCTCGCCAGTGGTGTCATCGGTGTCACGTACGTCGTCCTGCTTGGCGCAATTGGCGTGTTCGTCACGCGTAACGCGCTCAAAAACGACGGCAGTGATAGTTCCGGTGGCGGACACCACGACGCAGCCGACGACGAGATCGATCCGGACGCGATCCCCGACATCGCGAAGAAGATCCAGTCCTACCGCGTCCCGCCGATGATGACGATCGCGGGCGGTATCCAGGTCTCGCTGTGGATGGTCCTGGGCGTCGCGTTCGCGACGGGGCTGCTGTCGGGCTTCCTGGGTGTCGGCGGCGGCTTCATCCGGATGCCCGCGATGTTCTACCTCATCGGGGTGCCCGTTCCCGTCGCGGTCGGGACCGACCTCTTCGAGATCGTGTTCTCGGGCGGGATCGGTTCGTTCCTCTACGGGATGGAAGGCGGCGTCGACCTCTCGATCGTCGCGCCGCTGCTCGCCGGGAGCGCGCTGGGCGCCAGGATCGGTTCGGCCGCGACCAGCATCGTCAACGAAGACGACATCAAGGTCTACTTCGGACTGATGCTCCTGGGTGGATCGATCGCCGTGGCGTTCCAGCAGGCCGGCGACTACTTCGCCGTCGAGATCTTCAACACGGTCGGCTTCGCCCTGATCCTGCTCTCGGCGTTCATGGTCAGCGGGGCCGTGATCTACAGCACTGTTACGGAGATGCGCGCACAGGCCCACGCGTCCGTACCGTCAGCGGACTAAGGACGCATTCCGCCGCTCGCGCGTCTCAGTCACAGTTCATCGAGATTGTACGATACTCACACAACCCTTATAGCGATGCGGTCCCTATCACCGGATAGTAACATGGCTAACTCGATGGCAGAGCAACTACAGCAGGACATGGTGTGTGAGGGGTTGCTGGAGTGTATCCACGGGCTCAAGCAACTCGACAAGGACTGCTTTCGCGTCCTCGTCGAGAGCGAGCGAGCGCTGACGATCGACGAGGTCGCCGACCGGGTCGACCGCGAGCGTTCGACCGCGTACCGATCGATCCAGCGCTTGCTCAAGAGCGGGTTCATCCAAAAAGAGCAGATCAACTACGATCAGGGCGGCTACTATCACGTCTACTACCCGACGGATCCGGCTCAGATCGCAAACGACATGCAGCGAAAGCTAAACGACTGGTACGCGAAGATGGGGCAACTCATCCAGGAGTTCGAGGACAAGTACGAACGCGCAGAGGCCGACACCGAGATCCCTGCCCAGAGCTAACCGTCTCCCGGTCGATATTCTAATAAAAGCCTCGGGCCACCGCGCCCGAGGCTGTTTACTTATATCTCACAGCAGTAGCACCGCGAAAGCCCGCGGCCGTAGCGTTGACATCCTCCCCGCCCTGAAGGGCGAGGCTTTCTCCTCGATTCCCCGAAGCAGCAATCGGACGCTCGATTCGACCCCGTCTCCAGTCCGGCCGCCGGCAGAGGACGCCCCTCGTGAAAAAACAAGGGGACGGGGAGCTTTCCGGTCGGGAGCACGACACTCGACGATCCCGGCGTCGATCCGTGGGGAGCCGACCGTTGCCCCGACCTCGCCGCCCGCCCGACTTTGCGAAATCTGCCGTCTCGCGACGAGTCGGCCGTCTCCGCGACCGCTCGAGTCGGGACCGAAGACGGCGACGGAAAAGCGAAGCGACCGGCCGAATGCGGCCGCGTTACTGCGCTGCGTGCGTCTCGAGCGCGTCGACGAGCGTGTCGGCCTGCTGGAAGCCGTCGTCGAAGCGAGCGACTTCTTCGCCGTTACGCAGGACGACGAGCGTCGGGACGCTCTGGACGCCGAATTCGGCGGTGAGATCCGGGACGTGACCGGCGTTGACGGTCGCGACGACTCCCGGCGCGCTGCGCGCGACCGCACCGAGTACCGGTTCCATGGACGCGCAGATACCACAGCCGGACGTGACGAACTCGAGCAAGACGAGGTCGTGTGTCGCGAGCAGTTCGTCGTAGTCGGTCCCGTCGGTCAACTGGACGGGGCTTCGGGTCGTGGGGTCGTCGCCGGTTGGCTCCGGGGACGTTGAGTCGGTCATCACTGACGTTAGGATCCGAACGTATTTCAGTGTTTTGCGGCAATCGTACAATACTGAATCCTCTTGCTATAGTAGCCGCTGAAACGATTTACACACTGATCGCAACGCTGTCGTGCGATCAGGTGTGCAATGACTTTCAGCGGCTACTATAGAGCGAGCCACTGATGGAAGGCGGTCGACGGTGACGCGCCGCCGTCGGCGGAGGAGGCAGTGAATATCTCCGCCATCTATGACGCGAGGATTTCCGGGAACCCCTCGTGAATGTCCTCGAGAAGGCCCGGTTCGAGACGGTCGTCGACTACCGGTGACTCGAGCGATGACGAATCTCGCCGTATCGCACAGTCGAATACGTCGGGCCCGATGATTGCCTACAAACGACGGTCCCGCGCCGTCTCCACCTACTTCGAACTAGCATGAGTGCCTCCGAATCCAGAGTCGACGTCGAACAGTTTCTCACCAACCTCCTCGAGTTCCGATACCGGGAAGTGACGATGGTCGGTGCGACGGTGGCCGTTCTCGTCGCCGCGATCGTCTTCTTCCCCGGATTCGAGAACGTCGGAGACGGCGTCCAGCCCGACCTCTCGGGCGGGTTGCTCGCCGGGATCGTCCTGATCGCGATCGTCGCCGGCGCCGTCAAGGGCATGACCGGGTTCGGCTACTCGCTCATCATGACGCCGATCGTCGCGTCGGTGATCGATCCGACCGTCGCCGTCGTCGTCCTGGCGATCCCGCCGTGGATGCTCAACATGTTCCAGATCGCCGAAACCGGGACGGGACGGGCGTTCGTTCGCGAGGAGTGGACGCTACTGGGACTCGCGATCGTGGGGACCATCGTCGGCGTTGCGGCGCTTGCGACGTTCAGCGTCGGCCCGATCGTCGCGTTCGTCATCGGCCTCGTCCTCTTCGGTTACGTGGCCTTTCAGGTCGTACAGAACTTCGTCACGATCGAAGAAGCCCACCACCCGTTCGCCCTCGGCGCCGCCGGGTTCTCCCAGGGCTTCCTGCTCGCGTTCGCGAATCTCGGGCCGCTTCTCCCGGCGTACTTCCACACCTTCGAACGCGACACCGAGCGATACATCGGCGGACTGTCGATGGTACTCGGGACGATCTTTACGATCCGTCTCGTCCAGATGGCGTTGTTCACCGATCTCCTGACGACCTACCGGCTCTGGCTCGGTTCGGTGATCGCAGTGGTCACCATCGTCGGGTTGTTGCTGGGCACGTACCTCCGTCGCTTCGAGTTCGACGAACGAACGTTCAACTGGTTCGTCGTCGGACTCCTGTTTGTCATCTCGCTCAACATCTTCCGGAACACCGTGCCGGCGCTGTTCTTCTAGATTCGGGGCAACGTCACTTCGTCAGTGAGACGAGAACGAGTATCATCCCGCTCGAGACGATGACCGCCTGCACGAGGGCGGCGGACGCGATCGTCGTCCCGAACGAGTGATAGATAAGTCCCTCACAGATCGCCCCGGCACCGATGAAGACGAATCCGCCGGAGACATACAGCATCGGCGTCCGTCCGCTCCGACGATACCCGTGAAACGCCAGATACGCGACGACGAGACTCAAAACGAGCGTGATCAGTTTGGCGAGGAGAAACGACGCGTCCATCAATCCTCACCCCGGATCCCGCGCCAGAGGTCCGTGAAGTTGTCGGCGAGTTCGTCGCGCGTCTCCATCGTCAGCGAGAGTTGGCCGTCGGTGACGTCGACGTGGAGTTCCTCGAGCGTGGTTTCGAACTCGCTTCGGTGAGAGCCGTCCGAGTCGACGGTGCTGCATTCCTCGATGAGGTCGTATTCCTGCAGTGTCGCCACACGGCGGTAAACCGTCGTCAGCGAGGCGTCACACTCCTCGCTGAGCGTCTTCGCGGTCTTCGGGCCGTCCCGATCGGCGGCGAGGAGTATCTTCCGTGCGTACTCGTCCGCGAGGAGCTGGAAGATCGCCGCCGAGTCCGAGGAACCTCCGGGTTGCACACGAGAGACCCTCTCGTTCAGCGGCAAATAGGCCACGATTCGCTGACCCGGCAAATCACCACAATCGTCTTGTATCGCCCCCTCGACCGGCGTCGGTGAGATGCCGCCGATAGCGACTCGTCGGGCGAGGCAGGCCGAGTGTTTCGAGCCGTGACTCCGAGGCGGGTTCCCATTGTCTTCGAGCGACGGGTCGGACGCTCCGTGACGAGTTAGTCCACGAGGACCGCGGACGGCTCGAACGCGGTTCCCGAAACCGATCAGACGGCACAGGTCGGACACGTCCGGCTGTGGCGGACGTAGATCAGCCCGACCAGCAGTACCACCGAGAGGGCCCCGAAAACCGGTCGTAGCGGATCGACGTACGTCATGGCCGCGGAGGAACCGAACAATGCGAGCAAAACGACGTTACAGATCGGACAGCTGACTGCCAGAAACCCGCCGACGAGCCCGCCAAGCGCCAGGCGATCTTCGCCGCTCGTGTCGTCGCCCTCGAGTCCGGGTTCGACTCTCTCGGTCGCCAGCCGCTGTGCGGTGTACGCGCCGGCGAGCAGTGCGGTCGACGTCAGGAACAGGTAGTCGACGGGCGTCCGCGGGACCATCCGAACGTAGAGCGGGTTCGGGAGCAAGCCGGTGACGAGACCGAACAGCAGGAACACGCCGATTCCAGCGGCCGCTCCGTACACCATCGCCCGTCGATCCGAGAGGATCGGCCGGAGGAATTCTCTACCCGTCATTTCGACCCCTCGGTCGCGATGGCACACCGTTCGGGATGGCCCGTCCGTCCGAGGAAGAACAGCAACAACAGGAGCCCGCCGACGCGAAGCACCGCGCCGTCGTACGGGAGTGCCGCGAGGCCCCCCGCGAACCCGAGAAAGCCGAGGAGACCGGCACCACAGCTCGCACATCCGGAGGCGAGGAGTCCGGGAACGATTCCGGAGAGGTCGGCGAGACTCGAGACGCCGACGCGTCGCAGTTGCGTGACGGCGTTGACGACGGCGATCCCCGACAGGAGTGCATAGAGGACGATGGTTCCGAGTCCGGTCCAGCCGTCGGTGCGGTACACCGTCTCCGTGAGCGAGACGACGACGTACTCGAACCAGTGGAGGCCGTCGCCGAGCATCTGAAGCGAGAACTCGGGCATCGTACTCAGGATCAGGAGAACGTAGGTGGCGGCCGTGACGGCGACGACGCCGATCGTCCTCCGCCACGTCTCGAACGGGTACGAAACCGCTGCGACGAGGTTCGTCAGGTACTCCCGGCCCGCGGCGCGTGTAGTCATCCGATCGAATCGACGGGGGACGACCTGAAATCACCAACTCCGATTTGCTGACCCAGCAAATCGGCGGTTCCGTTACCATCCCGGATCAGAAACGGTCACGAGAATCCGATGTCGATCGATCAGCCATCCCGTCGCGCCGTTCTCGCCGGCTCCGTCGTGACACTCGGCGCCGGTGGCGCCTACTATCTCACGCGATCCGACGACACCGCACAGCACCTCTCCCCGTCGTTTCACTCGAGCGACGAGACGTCCGCGTTCGGCGTCGATCTCGGCGGAAAGCCGATCATGGGCTCGCGGGCAGCACCGCTCGAGATCTACTACTGGACCGACTTCCAGTGCCCGTTCTGCGAGCGGTTCGAGCGGGAGACCCTCCCCGATCTCGTTCGGGAGTACGTCGAACCGGGCGACGTTCGCATCGTCTTCGTCTCGGTGCCCTATTTCGGTGCGGACTCGATGACCGCCGCGGTCGCCGGCAAGTGCGTCTGGGAGCGGGTCCGCGACGACGATCCCGGCGCGTACTGGGACTGGCACACGGCGGTGTTCGACGAACAGGGCGAGAAGAACTCGGGGTGGGCGTCGACGGACAACCTCCTCGAGTACACCCGTTCCGTCGACGCCGTCGACGCGGACGCCCTCGAGTCGTGTCTCGAGGACCGACGGTCGGAGTTCGAAGCAGAGGTCGAAGCAGATGCGGAACAGGCGACCGAGTTCGGTATCTCTGCCACGCCCTCGTTCGTCGTCTTCGATCCGGAGTCCGAGGCCGCGGGATCGCTCACCGGTGCCCAGCCGCCGGAACGGTTCGACGACGCGATCGAACGGGTCAGGGACGCGTAGCACCGACCGACGTCGGATCCGGCGTCCGTCCGACGGGCTCGGTGATCGTCCGTGCCGTCGGCGTTACGTCGGGAAACGACCGCGTCAGGCACTGTTTCGACGTTCGTACCCCAAACCCTACTTCTCGGTAGGACCGAGATCCAATCGAAGCCGCTCGCGGTTCACGAGAACGGACGGACGACCGACAACAGGTTCCGACCCCAACAGCCATGATCGACCCAGTCCTCGGCAGCCGGCTGCAGTTCGCGCTCACCACGATCGTTCACATCATCTTCCCGGTGATGAGCATGGGGCTCGCCCCCTTCCTCGTCTACTTCACGTGGAAGGACATCCGTACCGGCGAGCCGATCTACGAGCAGTTACGCCGGTTCTGGACGCGGATCTTCGCCGTCAGCTTCGTCGTCGGCACCGTGACCGGTATCGTCCTCGAGTTCGAGTTCGGAACCAACTTCGCGGCGTTTTCGACGACCGCCGGCGAACTCTTCGGCGGCCCCCTCGCGCTCGAGGGAATGATGGCGTTCATGCTCGAGGCGACGTTTCTCGGCGTCTTCGTCTTCGGGCGCGAGCGGGTCGGGAACGCGCTGTATATGGTGTCGGCGGTCGCGGTCGGACTGGGGACGTGGCTCTCGGCGGTCTGGATCCTGATCGCCAACTCCTGGATGCAGACCCCCCGCGGCTACGAGTTGACGACGGCGAACGGCCACACGATCGTCGAACTGGTCGATCCGGTCGCGGCCTACGCCAACCCCCGGTTCCCCTGGATGTTCGTCCACATGCAAAACGCCGCCGTCGAGTCCGTCGCGCTGTTTATGGCCGGCGTCGGCGCGTATTTCGTCTTCAGACACCACGTCTGGGAGTACCCGGTCGAGAACGTCGCGTTCTGGGAGGCGACGCTGAAGTTCGGTCTCGTCGCGTTGCTCGTTACCGCGCCGTTGCAGGTGCTACACGGCGATCTGTACGCGCGACACATCGTCGAGACTCAGCCCCAAAAGTTCGCCGCGATGGAGGCCGTCTGGGAGACCGACTCCTACGTCCCCGAGTACATCGTCGCGTTCCCGACCAGCCTCGACCAGTTGCTGGATCCGCGGGCCAAGGAAATCTTCGGCATCGGCATCCCCGGCGGCGCGTCGTGGCTCGCAAGCGGCGGCGATCCGCAGGCGACGATCAAGGGGCTCGAGGAGTTCGATGGGAAACAGCCGCCCGTGGCGATCGTCTTCTGGTCGTTCCGGATGATGGTCGGTCTCGGGTTCTGGTTCGTCCTGCTGGCCGTCTGGGGCGGCTACCGCTGGTGGAGCGGCGAACTCCTCGAGGACGATCTCCTCCACAAGGCCCTGATGCTCTCGACGCCGCTTGGCATTATCGCGGTCGAACTTGGCTGGATCGTCACGGAGGTCGGCCGCCAGCCGTGGGTCATTCAGGACGTGTTGCGGACGACCGACGGCGTCTCGCCGGGACTGACCGCCGGCGAAGCGACGGCGACGCTCGTGGGGTTCGCGGTCGTCTACCTCGGACTCCTGGCCCTCTACACCTACGTCGTCGTCCGCATCGTTCGGGCCGGCCCGCCCGACGGGGACGACCTCGCGACGCGGGACACGCCGGAGCGGCCCGCGTCGGAGGTGAGCGTCGATGACTGACCCGGCCGCGCTCGCGACCGAGCCGCTGTTCGGTCTCCCGCTTGCCGACCTCTGGTTCGGACTGGTGTTTTTCATCCTCGCGATGTTCCTCTTTCTGGACGGCTTCGACTTCGGGGTCGGCGCGCTGTTCGCGACGCGCGAGGACGACGACGAACGCGAACGGTTGCTGGCGGCCATCGGGCCGTTCTGGGACGGCAACGAGGTGTGGCTCGTCGTCTTCGGCGGCGCGCTGTTCGCGGCCTTTCCGTCGGTCTACGCCAACCTCTTCAGCCGCCACTACCTGTTGATGTTCGCCATCCTTGGCGCGCTCATCGTTCGGGGACTCGCGCCCGAGATGTACGAACAGCGCCACGACGACGGCTGGCAGCGCTGGTGGGGTCGGGCGTTCGTCGTCGGCAGCCTCACCGCTCCCTTCTTCTTGGGCATATTCATCGCGAACTGGGTGACCGGCGCGACGTCGATCGTCACTCTCCCGGCGCTGGTCGTCGGCCTCGCCGTCGTCGCGCTCACCGTCGTCGACGGCGTGGCCTTCCTCCGACTGAAGACGCGAGGCGACTTGCGCGACGATCTCCGGACGGACGGCTACCGCGCGCTCGGCGCGTACCTCGTCCTCGTCGTAGCGGCGCTGGGCTCCGTGTACGCGGCCGAACCGGCGTTGCGGTCGGCCCTGCTCTCGGCACCGGTGCTGGCGCTCGTCCTCGCGACGCTCGCGCTCGCCGGCGCGTACGCGGCGGCGACGCGGGCGGACCGCTACTACGTGGCGTTCGGTGCGGCCGCGGGGCTGGTCTTCGCGCTGGTCGGCATCGTCGCCGGGCTGATGTACCCGTCCATCGATCGAGCGACCGGACTGACGGTCGAGGCGGCCATCGTCTCGACGCTGCAGCTCAATCTCATGTCCATCGGCGCGGCCGTCCTGTTGCCGCTCGTGTTCGTCTACTTCGCGGTCCTCTACACCGCGTTCAGCGGGCCGATCGAAGCGGGTGAGTCGTACTGATGGCAGCCGACGGCGATGATGGTCGACCCGCTACTCGCGACGACGGCCGCACCGGCGACCGGGCAACGACCGGACGACCGCCCCGACTCGGCTCTCGAGTCCTGCTAACGTGGCTCGAGCTGACGGTCGTCGGGATCACCGGCGGCCTCCTCGGCGCGACGGTCGGCGGCCCGCCCGGGTTCGTCGTCTATCTGACGACGACGCTCCTGTCGGTCGGGATCGTCTTCCACAACGTCAACGAACTGATCAAGGACTGGCTTCGAGCGACGGGAGTCGACGGGCCACCCGAGGTGACGGACTGAAACGGGTGCCTCCCAGTCACGACCCGCTCGAGTGAGCAGCCGGCTCACTCGAGCGTCGCGATCAGCAGGAAGGTCTCCGGACGGACGGCCGCGTGTTCGATCTCGAACCCGGCCGCGCGGAGCGCGTCCGCCGCCTCGTCGGCACTGTACCGTTCCTCGACCGGCGGACCGGCCTCGCCGATGCCGGTCGCCGCCCAGTCGACGATCACGAGTCGCCCGTTCGGAGCGAGGGACCGCCGGATCTCGGCGATCGCCTCGTCGCTCGCGAACTCGTGGTAGGTCATCGTCGAGAACGCGGCGTCGACGTCGCCGTCGTCGAACGGGAGGTCGCTCACGTCGCTGGTCACGAGATCGACGTTCTCCGGAACGCCTTTCTCGCGGTAGTACTCGTGCATCGCCTCCTGCAGGTCGACCGCGTAGACCGCCCCGGCGTGCGAAGCGACGTCGTCGGTGAAGAAGCCGGTCCCGCTACCGAGGTCGGCGACGGTGTCGTCCGGCGAAAGCGAGAGCGCCCACAGCAGTTCCTCGGCCGACACGAACCGGTATCGCTGCTCGGCTTCCTCTAACTTGTCCGCTCGCTCGGCGTCGAACGTGTGGTGACCCATGGTTACAGGGCCTCGAAGGCGTCGTCGACGATTTCGCCGGTATCCGCGATGATATCGGCCATTTCGTCGTCGTCCGGCGCCATCCCGACGAGCCGTGCGATCCGCATGATCGAGACGTGATAGACCAGCTGGCGGCCGGGCGCTTCCTCCCGGACGACGACGTTACACGGGAAGAGTCCGCCCATCTTCCCGTCGGTCGCCTCGAGCGCTCGGTCGGCCACCGCCGGGTTACACGCCCCGAGGACGTAGTAGGGATCGCGGTCGGCGTCGACCTTCTCGTTGAGCAGCTCCGACGGGGAGAACTCGACGGGAACCCCGAAGCCGGCGTCGGTGAACACCTCGCGGACGTGTTCGATGGCCGCCTCGTGGTCCATCTCGAGGGTCGTCTGTGTCGCACCGATGTCGTCCGGATCGATCTGGCTCGGGTCGATGGGCAACGTCATCGTGTGCGGTATTGTGCCCATCACGAAAATCACTTCCGGATTCCGACGTTCCGCGTTGCCGCTACCGGTTCGTCGACGCGGCTCGGAGCCGGTCCCGACACCCCATGGCCACGGACGGTGCGAAACGCGACTTCCGATGAGTGGCCGCGACGCCGACGCTACGCCACCTCGAGGTCGCGAGCGTGCCACGCCGCGACGGTCCGCGCGAGCGCGACGACCGCCGTAAACACGCCGTCACTGCCGTCGACGGCGGCGACGCCCTCGTGGAACGCGTCGAGCCAGCCGAGTCGCGTCAGCGCCTCGCGCTGGAACGACCGGGCGCGCTCGAGGGCGTCCGCGTCGCGTCGGTCGCCGCGCCCGGCCGCCGCGCGGGTCACCGCGGCGAGGAACCCGAGTTGTGCGGCGACGTGATCGGGAAACTCGCCCCGCTCGGGGCGAACGCCGGCGCGCTCGTACAGCGACGCCATCGTCGCGGCGGGGTCGCCGAGCAACTCGCCCGCCTGTCCCTCCTCGTGGAACGGCGAGTCCGACTCGAAGGACTCGGACGGCCGGTCGCGGTGTGCGGAGGCGACCGGCGGGACGTATCGCGGCCCCGGAACGACGAACAGATTGTCGTAGGCGATCGACAGCGCCGTCTCGTCGACGGAGTCGGACTCGAGGGCGCACACGTCGATCTCGACCGGGAGCGTCGCCGTCACGTCGGCGAGCGAGCCGTCCCGGATCGCCGTCGCGAGGACGTCGGTTTCGCCGTCGAGCGCGGCCGCGAGCAGGTCGTACAGGTCGGCGCGCGCGTCGGCGACGGCCGCCGTCGTGGCCGTGGCGCGCTCGGTATCGGTCGTCATCGGTCGCTCACCCGTTCGATCTCGACGTACGCGGCGAACTGTGCGTTGCTACCGCCGACGGGATCGCTCAGGCCGACGTCGCCGAGCGCGTCGTCGAGGGGCTGGACGTGGTTGATCGCGAAGCCGGCGTCGCGGCCCTTCGCGTAGCCGCCCGTGTCCTCGCCCGGCGTGTCGAAGGCGTGATCGGTGTGGCCGTAGCGCTCGGTCGCGCCCGCCCGCCGGTCGCCGTCGATCGTCGTGTCGGTTGCGCCCCCGCCGTCGCGGCCGAAGCCCCAGGCGGCACCGACGACGCCGGGACGGATGCCACCCGTGACGCGGGCGGTTCCTTCGACGGTGCGACGGCCGGCGTCGAGGCGGATGCGATCGCCGTTCTCGATCCCGCGATCGGCCGCATCTTCGGGGTTGATCCACACGGGGTTTTCCGGCTCGGCCTCGCGCAGCCACGCCGAGCCGGTCGTGCGGTGCATCCCCTGTGTCCGCGGCTTCCAGTTGGTCAACTGGAGCGGCCGATCGGGATCGTCGTCGCTCGTCACCGGGACCTGAACCGTGCCGTCGTAGTGGACGACGTCCTCGACGCGGGGGAGCGGATCGAACCGCTCGCCGTCGTGGGCGTGTTTCCCCGTCGGAGCCACCTCGTCGTAGAAGTTCACCCGCCCGCCGAGCTTGTACCGCAGGTGGTCGCCGTCGTAGGCGTTCGTGTCAGGGTGGTGGCCTGCGTAGTCGTAGTCGTGGCCGCGCTCGGCGAAGGTCTCCGCGTAGCCGTCGATCGGCTCCTCGAACCGACCGCCGCGGTTCAGGACGGTCACGACCTTGCGCCACTCCTCGTCGGTCACCGCGCCCCGCCAGTCCGCGAGGTCGAACCGTTCGCCGAGTCCCTTCTCGTGGGCCGCCTCGAACACCTCGAGTTCCGCGTCGTCGGCGTCGGGAACGGGCTCGCGGTCGTAGGCGACGTTCGCCGCGAGCTTGACGTAGAAGTCCTCGGCGGCGTCGAGCGGCCACAGATCGCCGTCTGCATCCGGGATGGCGTCCTCGCCGACGCCGGGGAGGTCCATCTCCTTCCAGATGTCGATCAGCACCTCCTCGAACGGCCGCGCGTCGGGGACGACGCTGATCGTCGGCTGGCTGATCTTCTCGTCGGCCAGACGCTTGTTCGGATAAGTGCCGAAGTTCTCCCAGCGCTCGAGGTAGGTCGGCTCGGGCAGGACGTAGTCGGCGTACCGGCTGGTCTCTCCGAGGACGGTGTCCGAGGCGACGATCAGCCCGATGGCGTCCTCGTCTTTCAGGACGTCCGGGATCGTGTCCCCGCCGGCCGCGGACATGACGTGGTTGTTCGAGTACGGCCGGATGAACAGCGCCTCGACCCCGTAGGGGTACTCGTCGTCGGCGCTGGCGTAGAGTTCCTGGGTCGCCATCGGCGGGGCGACGGGGAACCACGGCCGCTTCGCGGGGTAGCCGTCGTCACGCTCGAACAGCGACGTCTCCTCGTAGTTGACGCCGCCCCGAAGTAGCGGGATCCCCCACGGCTCGTGGCCGTCGGGGACCTGCCCCAGTTCGTACCGGCCGCTCATCGTCTGGTAGCCCGCGTAGGGGGTGATCTGTCCGCCCTTCCAGTCGAAGTTGCCGATCAGGTGCTGGAGCGTCGAGATCGCACGCGTGGCGTAGAAGCCGTTCGTGTGCTTGGCCGGGCCGCGGTAGGCCATGATCGCCGCGCGCTTGTCGTGGCTCGTGAACTCGTCGGCGAGCCCGTCGATCCGATCGACGTCGACGCCGGCCATCTCGGCGTACTCCGCGAGGTCGTACTCGAAGACGCGTTCGCGGTACAGCGTCCAGACGCTCTTGACCGACTGCCCGCCGACCGTGATATCGACGTCCAGAACGCCCTCGTCGACCTCGCTCGCGGGCGCCGGCTCGCCGGTCGCGGCGTCGACGACGACGAACGCGCCCTCGTCGTCCGCCTCGAGTCCCAGATCGCTCGCACGGGCTTTGGGACGCTCGTCCTCGTCGACGAGGACCAGGTGGGTCGCGTCGCTCCAGGTCGGTTCGTCGTCGTCGGCCGCGGCGTCCTCGCCCGGGTTCCTGAGGTACGTCTCGTCGTACCGGTCGCGTTCGATGATCCAGCGCGCCATCCCGAGCGCGAGCGCCGCGTCCGCACCGGGTTTGACCGGGATCCACTCGTCTGCCTTCTCGGCGGTCTTCGAGAGGCGCGGATCGACGACGTCCATCCGCATGCCGTCCTCGATCGCGTTCGTGAGCTTCGGGGCGAGCCACGTCGGCCCCTTGTTCGCGACCATCGGGTTGGTCCCCCAGACCAGCAGGTACTCGCAGTTCTCGACGTCGGGATACTGGCGTTTCTTCTGACCGTCGTGAGAGCGGTTGTTCCCCACGACGCTCGAGATTCCACAGACGCCGGCGTGGTGGATGCTGTTGACCGAGCCGAGCCCCTGATGCCAGAGCCGGTTCCGGATGAAGTTGCGCCGGAAGCCCCCCACGTCGACGATCTGATTGGCCTTCGGGCCCAGGTCCGGATGGTCGGTGTCGATCAGGACGTCCTCGTAGCGCTCGTCGAACGCTTCGCGGCGCAACTCGCCCGCCTGAACGGCCTCCCAGTCGCTCATCACCTCGTCTTCGGGCGCGTACGCCCACATATCACGAAGGCCGTCGTGATCGAGTTCGTCGTCGCCCTCGACGATCTCTTCGATAGCCTGCTCCCAGGAGATGGTCCGCCACTCGTCGCTGCCCCGCGGGCCCACGCGTTTCATCGGCTTTCGCAGCCGGTAGGTGTCGAAGGCCGTCTGGATGCCGGCCTGTCCTTTCAGACAGATGCGCCCGCCCGACAGCGACCACTTGCTCACGTCGACCTCGCCCGTCCCCTCGAGGTCGCCGGTCGCGACGGCCTCGGGGTCGCTTTCGTAGGGGACCTGGGCGTTGGGCTGGGTGTTGAGAAACGAGTACGGGTTGCCCGCGAGTTTGCGCACGAGCGAACTGTACTCGCCGGTCCCGCTCTCGTCGGCCAGCCGGACCTTGATCGGGCAGAACGTGTTGCACTGCCCGCAGGTCGTGTAGATGACGTCCGACGCCTCGTAGTCGCCGTAGTCGGTGCCGACGCCGTGGTCGTCGTCTCGGAACCAGCCGTCGACGTCGAGGACGGTGTTTGCGATGCCGCCGGAGAGCGAGAGCGCTCCCATACCGCCGACCGCCTTGACGAACTCGCGGCGGTCGACCCCTTCGGCGTCCGGTTCGTCCGATCGTTCGATCTCCGTCTCGGTCGTGTTCGAATCAGTCATGGGTCTCACCTCGCGGCACGAGCGGCAGCAGTTCCGTCCCGATCGTGTAGACGAGCAGGCCGAAGGCGACGATACCGATCGAGAGGATCCACTCCGGTATCGACGGCACGTAGTAGCCCGTCGGCAGGCCGTACAGCGCCGGCTCGATCTGTGCGGGCACCACGATGTTGAATCGCGTGCCGATCACGCCGAGGACGACGCTCGCGCCCGCAGCGGCGACGAACGCCGGCCGCCGTCGCCACGCCCGCCGGTGCAAGAGGACGAGCGAGGCGATCCAGCCGAGGCCAACCATCACCAGCCAGAACGACCACCACATCTCGCCGGTCATGATCGTCAGCCACGACTCGACGTGGCCGGGGTGGAGACTGTACAGCCCGACGAACGCCTCGAGTACCTTCAGCGACGCGTCGAGGACGACGAAACCGACGAACAGCGCCGCCATCCGCTCTAACAGCGCCACGTCGAGCGTGCGACTGCCAAGCCGCGCCCGGAGGACGTACAACAGGGCGATCAGGGCCATTCCGCTGACCACCGCGGACGTGATGAAAATCACCGGGAACAGCGGGCTGAACCAGTAGCTGCGCGCGGCCGCGACCGCGAACAGGTTCCCGGTTCCGCCGTGGACGAAGACGATCGCCAGCGGAATGCCGACCACGCCGAGTCGCTTGAGCCACGTCCGATCGGCCGCGAGCGTTTCCGCGTCCGTGTCGGTCCGCCCGAGCGTGAGGAGGCCGGCGACCCGTCCCCGCAGGCCGTCGTCCGACTCGCTCGTCGCGACGAGGTCCCGACGCATCGAGAAGTACAGTTCACCCATCAACACGCCGATGTAGAGGACGTACGCGTGGACCTCCCACGAGAGAACCGACAGGGGCTGGCGCCACGCGAAGGGGTGCCAGAGCCGGTCCATCCGCCCGAGGTCGACCAGGACGAACGTCAGTGCGACGATCATCGAGACGATCGCGACGAACAGCGCCTCGCGCTCGATCTCGTGCATCCCCTCGACGTCGAAGACGTTCGAGAGCGTACTCACGAGGAACGCCCCCGCCGACAGTCCGACGAAGTAGATGTAGAAGGCGACCCACGCACCCCACGGCACCGCACTCGAGAGGTTCGTCGCGCGGAGCCCCTCGGTAACGCGCAGATAGCCGCCGTAGGCACCGACGGCGAGTAACACTGCAAGCAGCGCGTACCAGGCGATCCGGAGGCGGTTCCTGTCGACTTTCGCCGCCGCAGTCCGTGTGTTCGTTGCCATGGTGGCTCACTTGAGGTAGTAGACGTTGGGATCGGTCCCCTCCTTCTCCTTGAGCTGGAACGAGCGAGAGGACGATGCCAGTTCGCTCACGTCGCTGTCCGCGTCCTCGAGGTCGCCCATGTACCGGGCGTCGCCGACGCAGGTTTCGACGCAGGCCGGTTCCTCACCGCGCTCGAGGCGGTGATGACAGAAGTTACACTTCCGGACGTTGCCGATCGGCGACTCGCCGTCCTCGCGCGGGCCGCGGTCCATCCCGTACTCGGGGCTGGTCACCTCGCCTCCCTCTTCGAACTCGCCGTCGTAGTTCTCCCCGAAGTCGAAGTAGCGGGCGTCGTAGGGACAGGCGACCATGCAGTACCGACAGCCGATACAGCGGTCGTAGTCGATGTTGACGACCCCGTTGTCCATCTTGTACGTCGCGCTGACCGGACACACCTGCACGCAGGGGGGCTTTTCACACTGCATACACGGCCGGGGGACGTTCGTCCGCGTGACGTTCGGATACTCCCCCTCCTCGCGTTCCAGGACGACGTTGTACGAGACGCCCGGCGGCGTCCGGTTCTCGGCCTTGCACGCGACCGTACAGGACTCGCAGCCGATACACTTCTGGAGGTCGATGACCATGCCCCACGTCGGGTCGTCGCCGTCCCCGTTCTCGTCGGCCGTCTCCCCCTCCGCGAGCCCCTCGGCGACGCTCGCCATCGAGCCGACCGCACAGCTGAGCGAGTCCGCGGCCGATTCGGCGATCGTCCCCGTGGCCGAGTCGACCGCGGGGTTCGGCGTCTCGCGGTAGTCGTCGCCGAACTCCGCCGCGGCGTCGGCGTCGTACTGCTCCCAGTAGGCCTCGCTCGAGAGTTCGCCGCGGCTGACGCGGCGCGCGTCCTCGGCCATCTCGAGACCGAGGTCGGTCCGATACGACGTCTTCTCGAGTTCCGCCCGCGGATCCGTGGCCTCGACGTCGACCATCTCGTCGGCGGCCGCCCGTCCCGACGCCTCCGGGACGGACGGCAGCGGCTCGTCGGCGCTCATCGCGGACCACCGGACGATGCCCGTGACGCGTGTGACTGGGTCGGTGTCATACAGGTAGTACGAGGGCCCCCAGGGGGCTGAGCGTTCTACCGATACTCTTGGGCCCGACCTCGTCCCCGAGTACCCCCCGTGATTCGGATACCGATACTGTTGGGCCGCCGGCTCGAGCCCCGGTGGGTGAAACACGTCGAAACGCCGAAAAAGACCTCCGAACGGCTCGAACGGCGTATTTCCTACGAAATAGGAACGCCGCAAGTTCATATGGCCCGATAGCGACAACGGTCTTCTATGATCGGGAACCCGGTATCGCGGCGACCGCCGCGGTGGGGGTGGGCGCGATGAGCGCCGTCCTCGCCGGTTCGATCCTGCTTCGGCTCGCGGGGACCGGGTACTCGCTGCTGCTGTTGCATCGCAGCGGCGACCGGCGCTTCGGCTTTCTGACCGTGATGCTGGGGCTCATGGCCTCGCGACAGCTCTGGACGCTCTGGAACGGCGGCGCCACCGGCCTCGCCGAACTTCCCGGACTCGTCGTGAGCGCCCTCGCGGTGGCGACGGTCCACTACCTCGCGGCGTACGTCGACGAAGAGACGCGAATAAAGCGCGAGCTATCGGCCGCCAACGAGCAGTTGCGACGCTTCCGGAAGGCCGTCGAACACGCGGGTCACGCGATCTTTCTCACCGACGTCGGCGGGACGATCGAGTACGCGAACCCGGCGACGGAGGACGTGACGGGCTACTCGCCGGCGGAGGTCGTCGGGGAGACCCCCCGCCTCTGGAAGTCGGGCGAACACGACGACGCCTTCTACGACGACCTCTGGGAGACCGTCACCGACGGCGAGGTCTGGGACGGCGAGATCATCAACCGGCGGAAGAACGGCGAACTGTGCTGGGTCGACATGACGATCGCGCCGCTTACCGACGAGACGGGGGCCGTCGACGGATTCGTCGCGGTCGACACCGACGTCACCGATCGCAAGGAGCGCGAACTCCGCATCCGGGAGCAACACGCCGAACTCGAGGTGTTGAACACGACCAACGCGGTCATCCGGGACGTCAATCGGGAACTGCTCCGCGCGGACTCGAAAGCGGAAGTCGAGTCGGTCGCCTGCGAGCGGTTCTCGAGCGCGCCGCCCTACGAGTCGGCGTGGATCGCGGATCGAAACGCCGTCACGGACACCGTTCGCGCGAACACGAGCGCCGGCATCGACGGGGACTCGCTGTCGGGCATCGTCGCCGCGATCAACGACAGCGACCGCGAGACGGTCGTCGACCGCGCCCTCGAGGCCGAGACCACCCACGTCGTTCGCGACTGCGGCGCGGACCGGCCGGCCTGCGAGCGCAAGGTGTGTGAATGCCACTCGTATGGCGGTGCGGCGGCGACGGTCGCCATCCCGCTGTCCCATCGGGACGTCCACTACGGCGCGCTCGTTCTCCACGCGAGCGACGCCGAGACGCCGGACGCGCTGGACACCGAGGTGCTGGACGAACTCGGCGAGACCATCGCCGCCACGATCACCGCGGCCGAGAGCCAGCGGTCGCTGGTCGCCGACCGGCTCACCGAACTGCGATTCGAGCTGACACCCGCGGACGACCCGCTCTCGGGGCTCGCCGCGGCCCTCGAGTGCGACCTCGAACTCGAGCAGCTCACGGCGACCGACGGTGAGACGGTCGTCGAGTTCGTGACCCTCCGCGGCGCCGCGATCGAGGACGTCCGGGCGTACGTCGACGATGCCGACGACATCGCGGCCGTCGAACCGATCCGTGAGGCCGAGGAATCGCTGGTCCGGCTCACCGTCTCGGGGATGTCGATCGTCGGGACCCTCGCGAACTACGGCGCGGTCGTCCGCTCGCTGACCGTCGACGCCGACGGGGGAACGCTCGTCGCCCACCTGGCCGGGACCGCCGACGTCCGGAGCGTCGTCGAGGCCGTTACCGAGACTCACCCGGGCGTGACGCTCGTCGGCCAGCGCGAGCGGAACCGAACCCCCGAAACCCGCGGCCAGTTCCGCTCCGCGGTCGAGGACAGCGCCACCGACCGCCAACTCGAGGCGCTCCGACTGGCTCACTTCGGCGGGTTCTTCGCGTGGCCGCGAGACGAGAGCGGCGACGAACTGGCCGAGAAGATGGGCGTCTGTCAGTCGACGTTCCTCCAGCACCTCCGTGCCGGCCAGCGGAAGGTCTTCGAGACCTTCTTCGACGACGACCGGGCGACCGACTCCCGGGACGTGCCTCGAGGCGCACCCGGTGTCGATACCGAGTACGGCCACTCCTGACGCTCGATGCGGAGCCGTTTCGGAACGCCGTCCGCTCGGACGGAAAAACGCCGCAACACATTTACCCACACTCGATCGAACGTCGAGGTATGGACTCCGACTCGGCGTCCCGGCGGTCGCTTCTGGGACTCGCGGGCGTTGCGAGCCTCTGTTGTCTCGGGACCGGCGGCCTCGTGGTCGGCGGCACCGCCGCCGTCGCCGGCGGGGCCGCGGCCGGGAACGCGAGTAGCGGGATCGTGCAACTGGCGGTCTCCCTCGTCACGCTCGGCGTGATCGGAATCGTGCTGCGGTTTCGGACCCGCTGTTCGGACTGCGAAACCTGAGTCGAACCCGCGGAAACCGAACCGGCCGCGCCCGTCGTCCCTTCCCGCCGCTCACCGCTCGAGGTGTGATCGCGGCTCCGACGCCGGCCCGAACCGTTCGTCGACGAACCACGAGACGATGCTGCCCTCGGCCCGATGTAGCACGTCGCTACACGTCGCTTTCGAGACGTTCGATCGATCGGCGACGTCGGTCAACGTCGCCTCCCGCGGCGTCGCATCGCTTCTCGCGCTCGGCGGCTACCTCCTGCTCGCCGCCGCGTGGGAGGCGTTCGTCGTCGACCTCTGGACGGCCCTCGCGGGCGGGCGGTCCATCCGGCGACGGCTCGAGGAGACCCCGTCCGGATAGCTCGCTAACTTGTATAATATTGGGAATTTTGGAAAATACTTTACGCACGGCAACCCTCCCCTCGAGTATGAACGAGACGTTCGTCGTCATCGGCGGTGACGCAGCGGGAATGAGCGCCGCGAGCAAGGCGAAACGCGAGGATCCCGAGCGAGAGGTGATCGTCTTCGAGAAGGGAGAGTGGGTCTCCTACGCCGCCTGCGGGATGCCCTACTACGTGAAAGGCGCGGTCGACGACCTCGACGATCTCGTTACCGTGACGCCCGAGGCGTTCAGGGAAGAACGGGACGTCGACCTGCGAACCGGCGCGGAGGTCGTCGACATCGACCGAGAGGGACGGACGGTAACGGTCGAGACCGACGACGAGACGTACGAGCAACCCTACGACGACCTCCTCGTCGCGACCGGGGCGAGCGCGATCGAGCCGCCCTTCGACGGGATGGACCTCGAAGGCGTGTTCACGATCCACGATATGGACGAGGCCGACGCCATCGAGACGTACGTCACCGAGGAGAGCCCGGGGACCGCCGCGATCGTCGGCGGCGGCTACGTCGGCATCGAGATGGCCGAGGCGCTGTCGGCCCGCGGGGTCGACGTTCACCTCTACGAGATGTTGCCCCACGTCCTCCAGCCGTTCGGCGAGCCGGTCGCCGAGGTCGTCGAGGAACACCTGCGCGAGCAGGGGATCGATCTCCACCTCGAGACGGCCGTCTCGGGGTTCGCCGGCGACGAACGGGTCGAGGCGGTCGAACTCGAGGACGAGACCGTCGACGCGGACATCGCGATCGTCGGCGTCGGTGTCGAACCCAACGCCGACCTCGCCGAGGCGGCCGGCATCGAACGCGGGCCGACCGGCGCTATCGCGACCGACGAGTACGGGCGGACGAACGACGAGAACGTCTACGGGGCGGGCGACAACGCCGAAGCGACCCACGTCGTGACCGGGGAGCCGGACCACGTGCCGCTGGCGCTGACCGCAAACCGCGCGGGCCGTGCGATCGGCCAGACCGTGACCGGCGATCCAACGCCGGTCGGCGACATCGCGGGCACGGCCATCGTGAAGGCGTTCGAACTGGGGGCCGCCCGGACGGGAATCGTCGACGAGGAGCGGGCTCGCGAGGCGGGGTTCGATCCCGCTTCGGTGACGATCTCGGCGTCGTCGCGCGCACACTACTACCCCGACGGCGCGGAACTCACCGTCACCCTGCTGGCCGATCGGGAGAGCGGCCGGCTCCTCGGGGGAAGCGTCGTCGGTCGCGAAGGCGCAAAGCGCATCGACACGGTCGCGACGGCGCTGACGGCCGGGATGACCGTGACCGAACTGCAGAACGCCGATCTGGCGT
Source organism: Natrinema saccharevitans (assembly GCF_001953745.1). Classification (NCBI taxonomy): domain Archaea; kingdom Methanobacteriati; phylum Methanobacteriota; class Halobacteria; order Halobacteriales; family Natrialbaceae; genus Natrinema; species Natrinema saccharevitans. The sequence continues at coordinate 1,214,559 of NZ_LWLN01000001.1, read as the reverse complement.
ACGCGCCGCCCTTTAGCCCCGTCTGGGATCCGATCCTGACGGCGGCGAAGGTCCTCTCGGGCAAACTCGAGTGACGGCGATGACCGACGAACTCGAGGCGGTCGTCGCCGACCGCCGCGAGGAGCTGGCCGACCTCGCGCTCGAGTTGTTGGCGATCGACACGGCGAACCCGCCCGGTGACACGCGCGAGATCGTCTCGCTGCTCGCGGAGTCCCTGTCGCAGCACCCGGTCGACGTCGAGCGGTTCGCGGTCGATCCCGCGAAGCCGAACCTCCTCGTGACGCTGCCGGGCGCGAGCGACCGAACGCTGCTGTACAACGGGCACCTCGATACGGTGCCGTTCGACCGCGGGGCCTGGTCGCACGATCCCCTCGGCGAGCGCGTCGACGACCGGCTCTACGGCCGCGGCGCGACGGACATGAAAGGGGCGGTCGCCGCGATGCTGGTCGCGCTCCGCGCGTTCGTGGAGACCGACACCGAACCGCCGGTCGACCTCGCGTTCGCGTTCGTCAGCGACGAGGAGGTCGGCGGCGACGCCGGGCTGCCGGCGCTGCTCGAGGACGACCGGCTCGAGGCCGACGCCTGTGTCATCGGCGAACCGACCTGCGAGGAGGGACGCCACTCCGTGACGGTCGCCGATCGGGGCAGCATCTGGCTGACGCTCGAGGCGACCGGCGAGGCCGCACACGGCTCGCGACCGGTCCTGGGCGAGAACGCGATCGATCGCCTCTACGACGCGGTCGGAACGCTACGGCAGCGGTTCGGGCGGCGGCAACTCGACCTCGATCCCGCGATCGAGCCGATCCTCGACGAGTCGGTCGCGTTCTACGAGCCGACGATGGGTGTCGAGACCGCCCGCGACCTGTTCGAGACCCCGACGATCAACCTCGGCGTCCTCGAGGGCGGGGACGCGATCAACAGCGTCCCGCAGACGGCTCGCGCTGAGATCGATATCCGATTGACCGCGGGCGTGTGTACCTCCGATCTCCTCTCGGAGATTCGGGAGTGCGTCGCCGACTGCGAGGGGGTCACGGTCGCCGACGTCGCCTGGAGCGTCGGCACCGCCGAATCGATCGACAGCCCGCTCGTCGAGGCCGTCGCCTCGAGCGCCGAAGCGACGACCGGCGAGCGGATATACCGCCGGAGTGCGACCGGCGGCGGCGACGCGAAGAAGCTTCGCAACGCCGGCGTACCGACGGTGGAGTTCGCGCTCGGGACGGACACCGTCCACGCGATCGACGAGTACACGACCGTCGACGCGCTCGTCGGGAACGCGACGATCTACGCGCGCCTCCCCGAACGGTGGGCGGCCGCGGTCGACGGGGCGGACGTCCGGCCGTAGCGGCCACCGAAAGTCGTTGCTTGCGATCGGCGTGTACCCCGTTTCAGTGGCTCCGATAGCTCGCCGAAACTCGGAATGTGAGAAACGCTTAACCCACTGCTGTGTATATTTGTGAACATGAAGCACAATGTAGGAGCGACGGACCGGAACGTCCGCGCGGTCGGCGGTGCGGTACTGGCCGCCGTCGGCGTCGCGATCCTCGGCGGCGCGCTCGAGTTCGGGACGGCGGTTGGTGCCGTCGCGCTGTTGATCGGAGGCGTCCTGGTCGGAACGGCGCTGACTCGAACCTGTCTCCTGTACCGGATTCTGGGCGTCGACACGTCGTCGTAACCCGATTCAGGGACGCGACGCGGTTCCGGAATACGGGACAACTCGACCGGGACCGGTGAGGGAGAGGGACTGCGGCCGACGCCGGGGCCGCCGCTCCGTCGTCAACTGGCACGATCGGTCACGCGAGACGACCACCGTCGGGGCCGCCGGCCGACGGTCGGTGACCGGTACCCGACGGCGAGACGCGTCCGGCCGCCGGAACAGCATTTCATAGTACTCCCAATATTATTACCGCACGAATCCGTAGGGTGAGGTATGCAATCGAGTACGACGATGACGCCGACCGAACTCAGGGCGGATATCCCCGCCCTCCAGAAGGGGACCTACCTCAACTTCGGCGCTCACGGACCGAGTCCGAAATACGTCGTCGACGCCGCCGACGAGTTCGTCCGCGAACACGAGTACGAGTCGCCGACCGGGGACCACCCCTACGAGACGGCGTTTCGAGCGTTCGACCGCACTCGAGAGCGGGTCGCGTCGTTCGTCGGTGCCGACGCGGACGAGATCGCGCTCACCGAGAGTACGACGGCCGGGATCAACGCCGTCGCCAACGCGATCGACTGGCAGCCCGGCGACGTCGTCGTGCGGACGGACCTCGAACACCCCGCCGGAATCCTCCCGTGGCAACGCCTCGAGCGGGACGGCGTCGAGGTTCGCGTCGTCGAGACCGAGGCCGGTCGCGTCGACCTCGAGCGGTTCGCCGAGGCCGTCGCGGACGCCAGCGTCGTCTGCTTCAGCGCGGTCACGTGGACCCACGGGACGCGGCTTCCGGTGGCGGAGATGGTCGATATCGCCCACGATGCCGGTGCGATCGCGCTCGTCGACGCCGTCCAGGTCCCCGGACAGTTGCCGATGGACGTCCGAGAGTGGGGTGCCGACGCGGTCGCTGCCGCCGGCCACAAGTGGCTGCTCGGGTTGTGGGGCGGCGGCTTCCTCTACGTTGCCCGCGACGTCGCCGAGCGTCTCGAACCGCGGACGGTCGGCTATCGAAGCGTCGAGACGCCGTCGGCCGACCCCTACGAGTACGCGGCCGGCGCGCGTCGGTTCGAGGTCGGCTCGGCGAACCCGGCACCGCACGTCGCACTCAGGGAAGCGATCGACGCGATCGACGACGTCGAGATCGAAGGCCGCGTCCGCCGCCTCGCCGGCCGACTGGCGGACGGCGTCCCCGCCGACCGCCTGCTCAGTCCGTCGACGCCGGAGTCGGGGCTCGTGACGATCGACGTCGACGACCCGGCGGCGACTGTCGAGCGGCTGGCCGCCGACGGGATCGTTCTGCGGGACCTCCCCTCTCCGAACGCGATTCGGGCGTCAGTCCACGCCGTCAACACCGAGAACGAGATCGATCGGCTGCTCGAGTCCCTGCGATCGGAGTGGTAACGGAATCGGCCGCTCACACGGACCGTCGTCCCGGGTCCGATCCACGTCACGATCGTTGACGGGATCTTTCGATAGACGGACCAGAGGGGCTTTTTCGCCGACGATCAAAGGACACCTGTGTACCGGCCATCTCGAGAGGTCATCCTGGCTGCCATCGTCCTCGTCGCCACCGTCGGACTCGGTGGCCTCTTCGTCGGTGACGCCGACCCGGCGCCCCCGGAACCGGTCCCGTTCGACGAAACCGTGTCCGTGGGGCTCACGCTCGAGAACGAACAGCAGCTCGACGAAAACGTCACGCTCCCGCGGGCGCAGGCGTTTTACTCGCAGTATCAGTACGTCGTCGGCTACTACGGCGTCGAGACGTTCGTCGACGCCCAGCGGCAGGACGGACACGAACAGCGCTTTGGCTATCCGCTGGCGGTGTACGTCTCCGATTACGGCGCCACGTCGGTCGAGTTGAACGAGAAGGGGTATCCGGTCACCGACCGACAGCCCCCGTGGATCGACGCCACCGACGCGTGGTTCGTCGTCGGCAGCGAGGCCCGAACGCCGTCGGGCGAGACCGTCGTTTCGTTCGCCGACCGAGCGGACGCGACGGCGTTCGCGACGACCCACGGCGGTGAGGTGTATTCGTGGGACGAAACCCTCGAGCAGTCGTTCGACACCGACGACGTGACCGGCGTCCGCGACCGGGTTTCCGAGCAGGACCGCCGCGCCGACGCGACCGTCGAATCGACGCAGGCCCGCACCGATCGGCCGGTCTCGACCGTCGTCGGAGCGGACGCCGACGCCGTTCGAGACCGCATCGACGAGGACCCCGCCAACGTCACGGTCGTCGATACCGTCCAGGCGGGCATCGACGCGGCCCCCGCAAACACCACGGTGCTGGTCTCCGAGGGGACCTACGAGGAAACCCTCGAGATCGACCGTCCGATCACGCTCGTCGGGGACGGGACGCCGACGATCAGCGGCGACGGCAACGGGTCGGTCGTGACCGTCACCGAACCGCGGGTCGGGATCCGGGACCTCGAGATCACCGGCGTCGGGCCGGTGACCTCGGGAGCCGAGGACGTCCCCGGACCGGCGATCGACGACGACGCCTGGGACGAGAAGTTCCTGACGTACTACACCGGAGCGGACGCCGGCATCTCGGCCCACGTCGCCGCGGGACTGTCGGTCGAGAACGTGACGATCGAGACGCCCTCGAACGGAATCATCCTCCGCGAGAGTCCCGATACCGTCGTTCGGAACGCGACCGTCCGCGGCAACGAACGGTGGCAGGACGGCTTCGCCGGAATCATGGCGTTCCGGTCGCCGGGCGTGGTCGAGGAAACGACGATCGTCGACGGGCGGGACGCGATCTACGCGTACCGGTCCGAGGGGATCGTGATTCGGGAGAACACGATCGAGGAAAGCCTACTGGGAATCCACTTGATGCACACCGACGGCACGCTACTCGAGAACAATCGCATGAACGACGTCGTCGATACGGGGATCTATGTCATGACCGGGCCCGAACGGAACGCGATCGTCGGCAACGAGATCAGAGGCTCACAGGTCGGTGCGTACGTCGGCGGTTCGGACACGTACGTCGCCGAGAACGTCCTCGAGGCCAACGACGTCGGACTGGAACTGGCGGCGTCGGGCTCGATCTACGAGCGAAACGTCGTCGCGGGGAACCAGGTCGGCGTCAACGATCGGGTGATACTGCCGACGAACCGGGTCGTCGAGAACGACTTCGTCGGCAACGACGACCACGCCACCGCGGGCGCCGGACCGTTGCGCGTCTGGACGCACGACGGTCGCGGGAACTACTGGCAAGGTGCCACCAGTATCGCGGACGGCGACCCGCCGTCCCGATCGTACTCACCGACCGACACCGTCGACGGGCGACTGCACCGCACCGACGGCGCAGCGACGCTCGCCCGAGCGCCGGCGCTCGACGCGCTCTCGGGGTTCGAAGCGTCGGTGTCCGGGATGCAGACCGGCAGCATCACCGACACGGAACCCGCGTGCGAACCGAACAACCCGGACCTGCTCGAGCGGACCGAGTACGCCGACCGCGCCACGGCTTGTGACGGCTCACTCACGATCGAACCATGACGACAGACCCACCCCTACTCGAGGCATCGAACGTCGAGTTCGCGTACGGAGACGTAACTATCCTGCAGGACGTGTCACTCCCGATCCGATCGGGCGCGGTGACGGCCCTGATCGGGCCGAACGGGACCGGGAAGACGACGCTGCTCCGCACGCTCGCCGGACTCCAGGAACCGACCGGGGGGTCCGTCGCGTATCACGGGCCGGAGGCCGCACGCGAGATCGGGTATCTCCCTCAACACCCCGAGTTTCGGCCCGGATTCACCGTTCTCGAGACGCTCGCGTTCTACGCGTCGCTCGTCGGCGGTGGCCGCGACGAGGCGAGGGCCCAACTCGAACGCGTCGGACTCGAAGACGCCGCGACGCGTCGGGTCGAGGCGCTTTCGGGAGGGATGACGCGGCTCGTCGGGATCGCCCAGGCGACGATCGGCGATCCGCCGCTGGTCGCCCTCGACGAACCCGCGTCCGGACTCGATCCGGGGATGAGCAAGCACGTGTTCGCGGTGGCCGACGAACTCGCCGCCGCCGGAACCGCGGTGGTGGTGAGTTCGCACGATCTCGAACTCGTCGAGCGGACGGCCGATCAGGTGGTCGTCCTCGACGACGGCACCGTCGTCGAACGCGGAGCCCCGACGGTGCTGTGCGATCGGCTCGGCGTCGAATCGCTCGAGGACGTCTACGAGTCGTCGATCACCGGCGACCTCAGTCGCGTTCGGGTCCAGGGTGAGACCGCGTGACCGGCACGCCACGCTCGGTCCGCGACGACGACGCGACGACGGCGACCGACGACGAGACCGCCCTCGAGGACTCGAGGTCGGCCGTCCGTGCGCCGAAGCCGACCCGCCGGATCGAGCGCATCGTCGGCCGCGAACTCAGGACGGTCTCCCGGAACCGGACGTTCGTCCTCCTCGGCGCGGCGTTCGCCGCCGTCATGCTCGGAATCGCGTGGGTCGGCGGCGGCGTCGGAGCCGGCTACGTCCCGACGATCGTCGATCTCCTGACCCCGCTCGAGTTGCTCGTCCCGATCGTGGCCGTCGCGTTCGGCTACCGGGCGATCCTCGGCGATCGCCGACGGGGCGAACTCGACGTCCTCGAGACGTATCCGATCGCACCGCGAGAACACGTTCTCGGCGTCTTCGTCGGTAGGGCCGTCGGGCTTCTCGGGACGGTCGTCGTGTCGCTTCTGCTCGTCGGCGGCGCGGTCGTCGTCGGTCGCGAGGAGCCGTTCAGCCGGTACGCGTCACACGCCGGTGCCGACTCCCCGCTCCTGTTCGCGCGGTTCGTCGTCCTAACCGCGCTGTTCGCGCTGTCGATCCTCGCCGTCGCGATCGCGATTTCGGCGCTCGTAAGCGGGACGCGAAGCGCTCTCGCGCTGTCGGTGGTCGCGCTGGTCGTCGTGCTGGTCGGGCTGGATCTCGCGCTCGTCTACGGCCTCGCAAGCGGCTATCTGGGTGAGTCGTCGCTCGTCTACGCGCTCGCGGTGAGCCCGCTCAGCGCGTACCGTGGACTCGTCTTCGAAACCGTCGTCATAACGGCGGCGGGAACCGGGCCACAGACGGCCTCGCCCGCGGCTAGCCTGATCGGACTCGCGGTGTGGACGATCGGGTCTCTCGCCGTCGCAACCAGCGCAATAGATCGGTAGCCGTCGTTTCGAACGCGATCGCGGTCGGTCGTTACATCATCGACATCACGAGGTCGCGACTCACGTCGCCGTGGTCGTAGAGGTCGCCGCCGTAGTCCGCTTGGAACGCGTCCGCGTCGTCGGAGTCGGAAAAGCCGATCATCGACGCCCCCATCGCGCCCTCGACCTCGCTGTCGACGACCAGCGTGAGATCGGTTATCGGCGCGAAGGCGTCCGCCTCGACGTGGCTGGTAATTTCGGGCGCGTCGCCGCCGGTATCGATCTCGTAGTCGACGCTCGAGTAGTCGGTCACGTACGTCACGCTCGGCTCTTGCTCGTCTTCGTGTTCGAACGTGAACGCGTACGTACAGAGCGAACTGCAGAACTGTGCCGGACGGTCCTCGTCGAGTAACTCCTCGGCGTCGTCGTAGAACGATTCACCGACCGGGCCGGGGTAGTCGACGATTGCCATCGTGCAGTTGTCACAGTTCGTCCCGTCCTCGATCGTGACCGGGTCGGGATTGCTCGCCTCGTTACCGTTGAGGCACCCGGCCAGAGCGGTCAGTCCGGTGAGGGCCGACCCGGCGAGGATCGTTCGACGCGACACGCTTCGTTCGCTGTCACTTCCGTGGCAGTCGTCCATGTGCGTCCTTGGGTGGCGATCGATAAGGGGAATCTGGTCCAATCGCCGAAACAGCGTGCGGTGGTCCGCACGGAACGGCTACGAGATCGACGTCGGTATCACGCCGTTGCTCGGCTCGATCGCTGTCGCCGTTCGCGAGACCGATGGCGTACCGGGAACGTTGGAACCCCGATACGGCGAGCCCGGCGACCGCCCTCGGTGCGGCACTGCTCGTCAGCGGGCCGCCGTCGACGGCGGCCTCACCACGTCCGATCGGAAGCGAGCGCGTCGTCACGGACCACGGAATCGGCCATCGGAACTGTCCCAAACACACAGCCACTCCGAAAAAGGAGACCGTCCGAGGCGCTCGAGCGTTCGACACTGCCGGACGATCGGCAGTCGGACCACGTCGTCACCGGCGACCGTCCAGCGACCGGCGGACGAGTCGGGACGTCGCGATCGCTGTCGAGGCCGACCGCACGCCGACGGAGTTGTCTCGGGACGGCGAGTGACGGACCACGGACCGCCGGGGATCAGTATTCGGGTCGCTGGGCCCGAATGACGTCCGCGAGCTGTTGTTCCTCGTCGGCGATGAGTTCCGTCAGATCGTCGGCCGTGATTATGCCGACGAGCTGGTCGCCGTCGCTGACGGGGAGGCGGCGCACGCCGTGTTCGGCCATCAGATCCGTCGCCTCGTAGAACCCGCCGTCCCGCTCGATCGTACAGGGATCTTCGGTCATTACCTCCGTTGCCGTCCGCTCGGCGTCGGTCCCGTCGGCGAGGACGCGCACAGTCAGGTCGCGGTCGGTCACGATACCCACCGGCGCATCGTCGTCGGTGATCACGATACTCCCGACGCCCTCCTCGTCCATCGTCGCCGCGAGTTCGGCGACCGACGCGTCGGGTGCGGCCGTTACGACGTCGCTGCGGGCTAAGTCATCGATTGGCATGAGTACACCGGATGAGTCGACGACGCGAGACGTCTTAATCTCGGGGCCCAAGTGTGACGACGGCGGACTCTCTCGCCGGTACGACCGTCACGCGACCGTACTCGAGTCACCGGCGGTCGCGCTCGAGCCGGTCGCAAGCGGCCGTTTTCGGCCAGGTTTCTTGTACGTCGCTGACGTGTCCCCGGTATGGGAACGCACGTACTCGTCCCGTTGGACGGCTCATCGCAAGCGTGGGCCGCGTTCGATCACGCGGTCTCGAATCACGACGGCGAGCGGATCACGACGTTACACGTCGTCGATCCGATGGCGGGTGTCTACAGTGACTACGGGGGCGGCGGCTACTACGATCCACAGATCCACGACCAGGCCGTCGAACGGGGTACCGAACTCGGCGAAGAGGCACGCGATCGAGCTGACGAAGCGGGGATTCTCGAGACGACCACCATCGACACCGCGGTCGAAACGGGACCGGCCGCTCGAACGATCGTCGAGTACGCCGACAAGAACGACGTCGATCACATCGTCATGGGCAGTCACGGCCGATCGGGCGTTACTCGCGTCCTGCTCGGAAGCGTGGCCGAAACCGTCACGCGGCGCTCCCCGGTCCCGGTGACGATCGTTCGATGACGGAGCCGCCAGTCGCGTACCTCCCGTAGTAGCCACTGAAACGGTCGTGTGTCATACGGACTGCTGCCCGTCGGTTCCGACGAAACCGCGCCGTCCCGCGATTGCACGGGAAATCGGGACGACAGCACGGAGTAGCCGTTGGTGGACGGCCGCTCGCTACGTGTCAGTTCGGACCTCTTTCCGCCCCGTCATCGTGTCCGGATCGAGGCTGAAATAGCGGAACGTCATCTCCCTCGGCGGTCGCTCGAACACGTCGACGATCGGGATCCGGATCCCCCACATCCCCTGTATTTCGGTCGACTCGTACGGTGCGTCGGCCGTATCCGAAAGCCGTCCCGTGGCGACGACGCTTCGCCATCCGGCGTCGGTCTCGTCGTGTGTCACGAAGGAGACGGGGTTGTCCACGAGGTCCTCCTTTCTGCTGTCCTGTGGGATCGACAGTCGATAGTAAAACCGCTTCACGTCCGCGCTGTATCCGTACGAGACGGGGATCGAAACCGGCGGTTCGTCGGGATCCGTGGCGAAGGAGATGACGCCGGTACCGCCGCGACCGAGGAACTTGTTTATTTCGTCTTCACTCAGTTGCAGCCATCGAGGATCCTGCATACGTTCCTCGACGACGCGCTGGCTAAAAGTCCCCCATTACTGGAACCCGTACTATCATTGCAACGGGAACGTCGCCGCTGGCCTGCCGGTGTAGTCTCGTATCGTAGCCACTGACAGTCATTGCGTACCCGATCGCACGACAGCGGTGCGATCGGTGTGTGACTCGTTTCAGTGGCTACTATAGCCGACGACGAAGCGTGTGCCGAAACGAGCCAACCGACAGCGACACACGTCCTCGGACCGGTCGAGCCCCGTCTCGGTCCTCGAGGGTGCCTGTGCAGGGATGATTCCTATCAGCGGGCTCGCAGTATGAGTCTTGTAAGGAGATCCCAATGGTGACCCAACTATCACCCGAACGGCTCGCGGAACTGATCGACTCGGACGAGTCGTTCACGCTCGTCGATACGCGCCCCGAAGACAGTTACGAGGGGTGGCGGATTCACGGCGCCGAAAACGTCCCGTTCGACCCAAGCGGCGAGTTCGAGGACGGGAAAATCGAGCGCATCGAGGCGGCGAACAACGACGACTCGATCGTCGTGATCTGTGGGAAGGGGCTCACGTCGACGCCGTTCGGTTTCGAACTCGAGCAACGCGGCTACGACGACGTGGCCGTCGTGAAAGGCGGGATGGAAGACTGGAGCAAGGTGTACGAGGTCGTCCCCGTCGAGACGGAAAACGAGGATCTCGTCGTCCTGCAGCTACAGCGCCGGGCAAAGGGCTGTCTCGGCTACGTCGTCGGTTCGAAAGCCGCCGAGTCGGCGGTCGTCGTCGATCCGACCCGACAGACGGACCAGTTCAAGATCGCCGCCGAGGAGGCCGGACTCGCGATCGAGCGCGTCCTCGACACCCACGTCCACGCCGACCACATCTCGGGCGGGCCGAAACTGGCGGCCGAGCTAGACGTATCCTACCACCTCGGCGAACGCGCGAGCGAGCGGGGCGTCGAATACGACTACGAACCGCTTGCCGACGGCGAGACGATCGCCCTCGGCGACGTCGAAATCGAGACGCTACAGACGCCGGGACACACGACCGAGATGGTCAACTACCTCGTCGACGGCGAGGCGCTGCTGACGGGTGACACGCTGTTCGTCGAGTCCGTCGGCCGGACGGAGCTTCAGTTCGGTGACGAGGACGCGGCGAACGGCGCCGAACTACTGTACGAATCGATCCACGACACCGTTCTCGAACTGCCGGACGAGACGCGAGTCTGTCCGGGACACGTATCGGTCACGGCGGACAACCGATACGAGGTCGGCTCGCCGGGCGAGTCGATCTGCGCTCGCCTTGGCGACCTCCGCGACGATCTCGAGTTGCTCGGACTGGACGAGGACGAGTTCGTAGACCGGTTAGTCGAGAACGCCCCCGAAAAACCGCCGAACTACGAGCGCGTGATCGAGATCAACACGGGGACGGAGCCGCCCGAGGACGAGTCTGAGGCGACGGAACTCGAACTCGGCCCCAACAACTGCGCGGCCTGATTCGCCGACGGGCGTCGGACACGAGAACACTGCACGGACAGGCTCGGCAGGCGACTCCGTGGTCGATCTCGTCGGTTTCACCCGTCAGTGTGTGCTGCGACAGGGGACAGGGAACTCAATTGCTATCGAAACTACTGAATGGAGTTACATACTGATCGCAACGCCGCCGTGCGATCTGGTGTGCAACGACTGGCAGCTACGACAGCAGTCCACTCGAGGGGTCAGCGGCCGAACCGAAACCGATCGAAGTTCACGCAACGGGAGGCCACGGCGAGTGTCCGACAACACTTTTGGTGGCCGCTGGAGCAATTTTTCAGCCATCGAACAGGCGTGACGATTTTATATTGGGTGGTCGAAGCCATTCGTCATGGCCGATCGAGTTCTCGTTCCCTACGACGGGTCGCCGCAAGCGACGGAAGCTCTCGAATTGACCTTCGACGAATTCCCGGACGCAACCGTCATCGCGCTGTACGTCATCGAGATACCCGAGGGGCGCTGGGCGCAACTCCTCGGACCGGAACTGCAAGCACCGGTTTCCGAGAAAGCGAAGGAACACGCAGCCGACGTTCTCGAGACGGCGACGGAACTCGCAGCCGAGTACGATCGCAGTCTCGAAACGAACATAGTCACGGGCGAACCGGACGACCGCATCGTCGCGCAGGCGGCGGAGGAATCGGTCGATCTGATCGTCATCGGAAGCCACGGAAAGGAGGGGGTCTCCCGCGTCCTGCTCGGGAGCGTCGCTGAAACCGTCGTTCGACGATCACCGATTCCCGTCCTCGTAGTCCGGTAGCGGCGACCGGAAAGCGAACGCGATACGAGCGGAGAGCGTGGTGCCGTAGGCCGGTAGGACCGCGGTGTTACAGGACTCGAGAACTCGCTCGAGGCGCTCGTACGCGTCGTCACCGACCGGGTCGACGTCGTCCTCGAGGACGTCGGTCGTTTCCGCGACGACGTCGTCGAACTCGCCGTCCGTTCGCGTGCGAAGGGTGTCGGACATCGTCTCCGGTCGACTTCGATGGCCATCGTCGATGGGATACGACGGCAAGCCAACAGGGCTCGCGTCGGTTCGGGGGAAGACTGTAGTCAATCCGTGCGGACCGTATTCCTATGAGTTCTCGTCGTCTCCCGCGAGCGATCGCCGCCCTGCTCGGGGTCGTGTTGCTCGCCGGACTCGGATACGCCCTCCGGTGGCGGTCGAACCCGTCACCGTGTCCGTACGCCCAGCGCCACGCGATCGACCTGCCGCGTCCGGTCGTCACTCGCTCGAGGCTGTGTGACGTACTCGAGCCCCGGCCCGGTGAACGTCTTCTCGAGGTCGGGCCGGGAACGGGCTACTACACGGGGACGGTCGCGCGGGCGGTCGAGCCGTCGGGGACGGTACACGCCGTAGACGTCCAATCGGAGATGGTCGAACACCTCCGGACGCGGACGCGAGCGGACGGCGATTCGAACGTCGAACCGGTCCGCGGCGACGCGCGGGCGCTTCCGTATCCGGACGACGCGTTCGATGCCGCGTATCTGGTCCTGGTCCTCGGCGAGATTCCCGACCAAGAGCGGACGCTCGACGAACTCGAGCGGGTCCTCGAGCCCGGCGGCCGTCTCGTCGTCGGCGAATCGCTCCCCGACCCGCACTTCGTCGGGTTCGAACGGCTACGACGCCGCGTCGAACGACGCGGATTGACGTTCGACGGTCGTGTCGGGACGCGAGCGGGGTATTTCGTCCGCTTCGACGCGAGTGCCGCGGAGCGGCCGCCTCGTTGAACGAACGGTTGTTAGGTATATCCACAAAACTACTCGTACCGAGCCGAACGGGGTGGAACCGGTTTCACCTCATCGTCGATCACGAATGCAGCCACGAACACACGTTCTACAGCCACCTAACCACGTAGTACGTGTAACACGGAGCTATCCGCCGAGAATAGCCGCCACTATATTGTACACTATGTACAAAACCTTTAAGCGGTGTCGGTCCATACGTAGTGGTGATGGCAACTGATGCACGCGACGACGTTTCGGCACGATCGCTCGACGAACCGGTCTACATCGACGGGAGAAGCCACCTCGAGGACGTCACGGCGGAACACGACGTCGTTCTCGTGGACTTCTACGCCGACTGGTGTGGCCCCTGTCAGATGCTCAATCCCGTCCTCGAGAAGCTGGCCGACACGACCGACGCCGTGATCGCCAAGGTCGACGTCGACGAACACCAGCAGCTCGCGGGGTCGTTCGGCGTTCGCGGCGTGCCGACGCTCGTCCTCTTCGCGGACGGTGAGCAGGTCGAACAGCAGTCCGGCGTACTACCGGAAAACCGACTCCGCGCCCTGATCGAGAGATACACCGAATGAACGAGGCAACCGACGCGACCGCGGACGTTCGTAACGTCGTGATCGTCGGCTCCGGCGTCGCCGGTCTCTCGGCGGCCGTCTACGCCGCGCGGGCCGACCTCGAGCCGCTGGTACTCGAGGGGCCCGAGCCGGGCGGCCAGCTGACGCTGACGACGGACGTCGAGAACTACCTCGGCTTCCCCGAGGGCGTCGGCGGGATGGAGCTGATCGGGAACGGCAAGGAACAGGCCGAGCGCTTCGGTGCCGAATTCGAACACGGGACCGTCGAGGACGCGACGCTCGCGGACCGGCCGTTCGAACTCGAACTCTCGAACGGCGAGCGGCTGCGAACGCGCGCGTTGATCGTCGCGAGCGGTGCGAGCGCTCGCTGGGTCGGCGCCGAAAACGAGGACGAGCTAATGGGCTACGGCCTCTCGACGTGTGCGACCTGCGACGGCGCGTTCCACCGCGGCGACGACGTCCTCGTGATCGGCGGCGGCGATTCGGCGATGGAAGAAGCGCTCTTCCTCGCGAAGTTCGCCGACAGCGTGACCGTCGTTCACCGCCGCGAGGAACTGCGCGCGTCCGAGATCATGGCCGACCGCGCCCGCGACAACGAGACCATCGAGTTCCGCTGGAACACGGAACTCGAGGCGCTCCGGGGCTCCCAAGACGAAGGCGTCACCGGCGCGACGCTCGTCTCTCACCCCGAGGGGTATCCCCTCGAGAAAGCCGCGAACGGCGCCGACGTGACGCGCGAGACGGTCGACGTCGGCGGCGTGTTCTACGCGATCGGCCACACGCCCAACACCGAGTTCCTCGAGGGAACCGCCGTCGACCGCGACGAGAGCGGCTACCTCTACACGCGAACCGACGACGCCGGCCGGGCGACGACCGAGACCGCGGTCGAAGGTGTCTTCGCCGCCGGCGACGTCGCCGATCCGAACTATCAGCAGGCGATCACCGCCGCCGGAACCGGCAGCATGGCGGCCCTCGACGCCGAAGCGTACCTCGAGACGCTCGAGCGGACGACGGCACCCGCACTCGAAATCTCTCAGTAGTCGTCCGCGTCACCTGTCGAATTCCCACCTACCGGTTGGCACGCGCCTTCGAACGCAAATTTTCCCCGACATTTCGACGTCGTCGAGGACGAGGTCCGGTCCGACACCGACTCGACGCGGTGACCCGCGGCCACCGTCGCTCGGATCGGCGCGACTACTCTTCTTTGATCCGGCTACCGCCCGGCGGCATGAAGTGTTGGATCCGGTCCGGGCTGGCGATCTTGCGGACGAACGATTCGTCTTCGAAGCGCTCGCGGAACCGCCGGTAGAGCCGCTTTGCCGTGTCCGCCTGCGCGTACTGACCCGGCTCGAGTTCGATCGCCGTCTCCGTCCGGTCCGCGATGGCCGACGGCGGGCCGCCGATCACTCGCGTGTAGGGCTCACACTGGATCCCGACCGCCGCGCCGACCGCGGTGTCGCGATAGTAGGTCCGATCGCCGCGGATCGCGAACCCGCCTTTCTCTAAGTACTCGCCGCTCTCGGGGGTCTTCGACACCTGGTCGGCGTCGACCGCGTAGACGTCGCCCGCGTAGCGGCCGTCCTTCCAGACCGAGGCGTACGAGACCGCGAACTGGGCGGCCTCCTCGATGCTCGACTCCGGCAACTCGATGTCGCTCGAGGACGCTTCACTGGGGTCGGTCGCCTTCAACACGGTGACTGGACCGCCGTGGGCCTGCGTGTGCAAGACTTTGTCGCCGGGCTCGAGGTACTTCTTGACGATTTCCTCGTTCTGGTCGGCGTTGCGGCCGCCGATCACGAGGTAGTCGTCGCTGGTGTGGAACCAGCGGAAGCGGTCGAACCAGGGCTCGTTCTCGCGGATGGGAATGGACGGCTCGGCGAGCCAGTCCCGTTTCGACTCCTCGTCGTCTTCGTCGCCGTCCTCGTCGTCGCTCGCGGCGTCCTGTGCTTCCCACTCGTCGCGGCGTCGTTTGGCTTCCTCGAGATCGTCGCGGGTGTCATCGATGGCCGCCAGCGCGCCCTCCTTTTTTTCTTCGACGCGTTTGGCCTCGGTGTAGAGCCGATCGGCGTTCTGCTCGACGCCCCGGTCGGCGACCAGTTCGATCCGCTCGCCGTCGAGGTCGACGGTCACGGTCCCCTCGCTGCCGTCGACGTCGACGACCGCCTCGGCGGCCTCGATGCCGCGGTCGGCCCCCTCCTCGAACCGCTCCCTGATGTCGTCCCAGGCGCGGTCCCGCTCGCGGGCCTCCTGGACCGTCGAGAGGATCTCGTCGACCAGTCCGTACTCGGCGTAGAGCAACTCCGCTCGCTCGCGCAACTGCTCGGCCTCCTGCTCGAACCCCTCGATCGCCCCCTGCTGTTGCTCGATGATCCGCTCGTGTTTGGCGATCTCCGACTCGAAATCCGGTCGCTGGTCGGTCGGATCGGGCTCTTCCTCCTCCTCGAGTTCGAGCCGGAAGAAGTAGTCGTCCAGCGCCGACAGGAACGAGTCGTAGCCCTCGGCGGGCAGGTCCGCGCGTTCCTCGAGCGGGAACGGCGTGACGTCGACGACGGGACCCTCGCCTGCGTCGCTCTCGTCGTCCCCGTCGTCCCCATCCCCGTCGTCGCCCTCGAAGTAGAGCCGCGGATCGAAGTTGCCGTTCCGGATGTCGAGCGCGAGTCGCTCGATCGCCTCGTAAACCCGGTCGTAGACGTCCTCGTCGGCGTCGGCGATGTCCAGCCCTTTCTCGACGCCGGCGCGGGTACAGATCTCCTCGGCGTAGAGCCCGCCGAAGTTGAGCTGGGTCGCCAGCGTCCGCACCACGTCGGTGTCGGAGTCGTCCATCTCGCGGTCGAAGGTCTCCCGCGAGACCGTCAGCGGGTTCGTCCGGGAGTCGGGGAACTCGTAGCGCGAACCCGGGACGACGGTCCGTGACTTGAGCCGGACCGTCTCGAGGCAGTCGATCACCTCGTACTCGCCGTCGGTGACCGCGACGTTGCCCTGCCCGAACAGTTCGACGATGATCCGCGTGGTGCCGTCGTCGCGCTCGAAGACGAACTCGAGGATGCGGTCGAACTCGTACTGTTCGACGCCCGCGAAGTCGGCCCCCGAGAGCCGGTTGCGGAGCATCATCGCGAACTGGGGCGGCCGGCCGGGGGCGTCGGGCACCCGCTCGGGGGCGACCGTGTGGGCCCGCTTGACCTCGCCGACCTCGAGGATCAGTTCCAGTCGGCCCCGGTCGAAGTCCCGCATCTTGAGGCGGACGAGATCGTCGCCGTAGAGGTAGGCCTTGTCGACCTTCGCTCCCTCGTAGGTGCCGAGTTCCCCGACGAGGGCCGCGAGGTCGACGCTTGTCAGCTCCCGCTTCGAATCCATACTACACACTGCCCGGTCCGGTCAAAAAGGGGTGTCGCTCCGAGACGGGTCGATCGCGTCGGCGAGCGCCCGCAAGGGCGGTCGACCGTCCCGTTCGTCGGTCGCTGTCGGAACATCTAATCCTCGCGGGCACCCAGTAGGGTGCATGCACGAGGCCGTGGGTGGCGTCACCCGTGAGTCGAACGAGCGACTGCGAGGGGACACGGACCGAACGCGGACGGTCGCGAACGGAGGGCCGACCCGATGAGCGCGGGCGAGGAGCCGCCCTGGACCGACGTCTCGCGGTTCCCGGACTTCCTCGATCACCTCGAGCAACAGGGCGGCGCGACGGTCCGCGGGATCGTCGACCGGATCGAGGCCGACGTCGACATGGACGGCGTCGTCTACCACGATCGGGGTATCCGATCGCCGGGCTACGACGCGACGTTCGTCCCGGAACCCGACGGCGAGCGGCTGCGACCCGCGTTCAGCGTCGAACTCCACACCGTCGGTCCCCGAAGCGTCTGGGCGGTCTTCGACGCGACGCTCTCGTGGGACTTCTATCTCCTCCAAGCCGAGGGGATCGCGGCGCTGGCCTGGGTGAGCGACGAGGAGTACAACGCCGAGGAATCCGGGATGTTCCTCTCGAAACACGACGCGCTGGCCGCCGGCCGGTTCTCCTTCGGGACCTTCATCTACGCCGACGAGGACTGGCGGGAACAACTGGACCTCATCGAGGGGACCGACACGCCCGCCTTCCTCCAGCGCGACGACGGCAGCACGCTCGTGCCGACCAGCCAGGACGATTTCTACAGCGTCGTCAACTCCACGCCCGAGGAGTTCCGGACCACCGGCGGCGGCGCGCCGCCACACCTCGGACTGCTCGAACTCGAGGTCACGATCGACTGACGCCGGTCGCGCTGTGGTAGCCGACCACAACCGTTTTCGAGCCGGCGTCGAAGGGAATCGATATGTCGTCGCTCGAGGAAGTCGTCATCGTCGCGACCATCGCCGGCTGTACCACCGGGATCGGAGCGTTACCACTCCTGCTCACCGACCGGATCAGCCACCGCGTCTACGACGGCTCGCTCGGCCTCGCGGCCGGCATCATGGTCGGGGCCGCGGTCTTCGCCCTCGTGTTGCCCGGCCTCGAACTCGGCTCGCCGCTCGAGGTCACCGTCGGCCTCCTCGCGGGCGGGGGCTTCCTGCTGGCGGTCAACGCCGTCCTCCCGCATCTGCATCTCCTCTTTCGCGGTGAACGCGTCGAAGGGACGAAACAGACGTTCGACCCCGCCGGCGAGCTACCGTCGGCCGAGGGCGACGGCGACCTCGAGGCGCTCGGCGACGACGTCGACGACCTCCGGCGGGCCGCGCTGGTCGGCGGGGCCGTCACCATTCACAACGTCCCCGAGGGATTAGCGGTCGGGATCGCCTTCGCCAGCGGCGAGACGGCGCTCGGCCTCGCCATCGCGACGGCCATCGCCGTCCAGAACGTCCCCGACGGGTTCGCGATGGCGGTCCCGGCGGTCCGGGCCGGCGTCTCCGCCCCGCGGACGCTGCTGTACACCACGCTCTCGGGCGGCGTCCCGGAGCCGATCGCCGCCGCCGTCGGCTTCTCGCTCGTCGCGGTCGTCTCCGGGCTCTTCCCCCTCGCCGCCGGCTTCGCGGCCGGGGCGATGATCGCCGTCGTCTTCCGGGAACTGGTCCCCTCGAGCCACGGCCACGGTTACGCCGACACCGCGACGGCGACGTTCGTCCTCGGCTTCGCGGTCATGCTGATCGTCGACACCGTCCTCGCGGTCTGAGACGATCTCCTGTCCGTATACGATTCTCTACTGGAATCCGAACCGTCACCGGTAACTGCGTGTGCGGATGCATCAAAACTGTAGCGTCCTTTCGATGAACGCAGTGGACTCCCGGAGAGATCCTCGATCAATATTTCCTCGGGTTTCGGCCCGCTACAACACCACGCCAATACGAGGAGGTCCGTATAATTATAAGAAACGGCTATTGCGCTTGGAAGAGTACCAGTACTGAGAATCCGAACACCGTACTGTTCCTTCTCAGGAATCACCATGACTAACTACGACGTATTGCGCGAGTTCGAGGCGGGAATCACAAACGAGCAGTTGGAGCAGGCAGTTGAACGTTCGGGCGAAACCATCGAGGAACTCCGAAATAGGGGGGTACCGATGTCGTATCTCGGCTCCCAGACGTTCCTCAACGAGGATGGATCGATCGGCGCGACGATGTGTCGGTACGACGCGGACTCCGAAGCGACCCTCCGCGAACACAGTGAGCGGGCCGGTCTCGCCGTGAGCGACATCTTCGTGGTCGGCCCCCCGCACGCCGGGACGGCCCCGAAGACCGGCGGCACGTCGAAGTCGGCCTAAAGCGCCGGCTACACGCGAACGAACACGGAACATATTTGATGAGGTTAGGACGATGAATCCTCGTTCTCGACTGAACGCTACTCCCACAGCTCGAGCTGGGAAAAGAGTCGTGAGTCCCGCTAGAGCCGCTTGCTCACGTACGGGCCGTCCTGGTGGTAGCCGAGTTTGTTCCGGTAGTACTCCCGCGCGCCGATCCCCGAAATCACGCTCAGCTTGTCGTAGCCGGCGTCGGCCGCGAGGTCCTCGGCCCGCTCCATCAGCCGGCGGCCGTAGCCCTGGTGCTGATGTTGGTCCGTCTCGCCCGCTCGCGGACCCTGCCCGCTCGCGTTTTCCGAGCCGCTTCGCGGCTCGCTACCCACCGCGACCTCGGAGCCGTAGACGTGGAGTTCACGGACTAACGCCGCGTTCTCGAGTTCCGGCCGAACGGGGTCGTTCGGGAACCGGAGCCGACAGAAGCCGACCAGCAGGTCCTTCTCGAAGTCCTCGACGGAAATGAAGTGTTCGGTGCCGCCACAGGCCTCGTAGCGCAGCACGTCGAGTTCGACGGTTTCGGGCTCGTCGTCGTGCATCCCGGCCTCGCGACAGCGGATGCAGTCGCAGGACCAGCCGTGCTCGTCCATCCGCTGGCGGGCGAGCTGGCGGAGGTTCGACTTCCAGACCCCGGCGTCGATGAAGTCCGCGGGGATGTCGCGCTGGACGCGCTGGAGCCGCGTGTACCGGGGGATCATGTCCTTGATCTCCGCGATCAGCTCCGCGGCCTCGTCGTTTCCGAGCGGCTCGTACTCGTCCTTGTGCCACCAGTCGTAGGTCGCGGTGCCGCGCACGACCAGCGTCGGGTAGATCTTCAGGTAGTCGGGTTTCCACTGCTCCTCCTCGAAGAGCCGCCGGAAGTCCTCGAGACACATCTCCTTGGACATCCCCGGCTGGCCGGGCATCATGTGAAAGCCGACCTTGAACGCCGAGTCCCGGAGCCGTCGGTTGGCGTCGATCGACGCCTGCGCGCCGTGGCCCCGGTGCATCTCCCGGTTGATCCGCTCGAAGGTCGTCTGGACGCCGACCTCGACTTTCGTCCCGCCCAGCTCGAGCATCCGGTCGATCTGTTCCGGATCGCACCAGTCGGGCTTGGTCTCGAAGGTCGTCCCGATGTTGCGGACGTCCGCCGTCTCGTTCTCGGTGATGACGTCCTCGAGGTACGCGAACTCGTACTCCTCGGGGTCCTCGGCGAAGCTAACGCCCTGGGCCGGCTCGGGCTCCTTGTCGACGTCGTAGTCGTTCATCGCCTCGAGGGCTCGCTTGACGAACCACTCCTGGTAGTCGTGGCTCCGGGCGGTCATCGTCCCGCCCATCAGGATGAGTTCGACCTTGTCGACGGGGTGGCCGATCTGGCGCAGCTGCTCGAGTCGGAGCGTGACCTGTCCGTACGGGTCGTAATCGTTCTGGACGCCGCGGGCCGCGGCGGGCTCCTCGCCCGTGTAGCTCTGGGAGCTCGAGAACTCCGAGTCGGGGCCGCCGGGACAGTAGAGACACTTCCCGTGGGGACAGCGCTCGGGCGAGGTCATGATCGCGACCGGCGAGACGCCGGAGGCCGTTCGGACCGGTTTGCGCTGTAACACCGCTTGCAGGTCCTCGCGGTGTTCTTCGGGCGCGTAGTCCAGCAACTCGGAGTTTTTCGGCACCTTGGGTGCCGAGTGTTCCGAGCAGGCCTCGAGCTTCGCTTTCTCGACCTCGTCGCGCTCGATCTCGCCGGCGAGGATCCGCTCGACGAGCGTCTCACAGACCCGCTCGAACGCTTCGGTTTCGGTCGGTTCTGGCGTCTCGGTACTCACTACGTACGAATGGTCGCCGTTCGCGAATAAGCGTGTCGGACTCTTCGATCCGGGCCCCTCCCGTCGCGACCGTCCGATCCGTGTGTGGCGTTTCCGTCCACCAGTCGGGCTTCCGAAAGGTAATCGCTTAAGGGACGTCTCACCCTATCCTCGGCGTACCGAATGTCTCCCGACCTGGCGGTCGTCGTCGCCGCGGTCGCGTTGCCGTTCGTCGCGGCAGCACTGACGCCGCTTGCGTTCCGCGTTTTCGGAGAGCGAACCGGGTTCCTCGGGACCGCCGTCGCGCTGGCGTCGTTCGGGCTGCTCGCCACGCAGTACGGCACCGAGGGAAGCGTCGCCCTCGAGTGGATCCCGTCGTTGAACGTCGCGCTCCAGTTCTACGTGGACGGCTGGGCGCTGCTGTTCGCGATGCTTGCCACCGGCATCGGCGCGCTCGTGTTCACCTACTCGCCGGCGTACATGCACGGTCAGGCCGGCCTCCCGCGATACTACGCCGCGCTGCTCGCGTTCATGGGGTCGATCGTCGGCGTCGCGCTGGCCGCCGATCTGATCGCGGTCTTTCTCTTCTGGGAACTCACGAGCCTCGCGTCGTTCGTCCTGATCGGCTACTACACCGCCGACGACTCCTCGCAGTACGCCGCCCGGATGGCCATGTTCATCACCGTCGGCGGCGGCCTGTTCCTGCTCGTCGGCCTCCTCTTGCTCTCGATCGTCGCCGGCGACGTCCTCGGCCCGGGGGCCGCGTTCGACCTCGCGACGATGCTCGAGAACCCCGATACCATGCGCAACGCCTTGCGGGAGCGGGGGCTGTTCCTCCCGGTGCTCGGCCTGCTCGCGATCGGCGCGGGCACCAAGTCCGCGCAGGTGCCGGTCCACTTCTGGCTGCCCAACGCGATGGCGGCCCCGACGCCGGTCTCCGCCTTCCTCCACTCGGCGACGATGGTCAAGGTGGGCGTCTACTTCATCGGTCGCGTCCGGCCCATGCTCGTCGGCGAGGAGTGGCTCTTTCTCTTCGCGACGCTCGGGCTGACGACGATGACCGTCTGTGCGATCATGGCGGTCGCCGCGACCGACATCAAGGAACTGCTCGCCTACTCGACCGCGAGCCACCTCGGACTGATGGTCGCCGGCTTCGGCTTCACGTCCGTTTACGGCGCTGAAACCGGCGTCTTCCACCTCCTCAACCACGCGCTGTTCAAGGCCGCACTCTTCCTCGTCGCCGGCATCGTCGCCCACGAGGCAGGGACCCGCGAAATCGAGGAGCTCGGTGGGCTCCGTCACGACCTCCCCGTCACGGCGGCGATCACGGGCGTCGTCGCGCTCAGCATGGCCGGCATCCCGCCCTTCAACGGCTTCTACTCCAAGGAACTGCTCTTCGAGGCCGCCGTCGAGGCGAGCCACCACCACGAGATCGGCGTGCTGGGCTGGCTCTATCCAGCCGTCGCCGTCTTCGGCAGTATCTTCACCGTCCTCTACTCGCTGCGCTTTCTCTCCCTGTTCGTCGGCGAGCGACCCGACGCGCTCGGCCACGTCCACCGCCCGCCGGTGAGCCTACTCGCCCCGCCGGCCGTCCTCGCGCTGCTGGCCGCGGCCGTCAGCGTCGACCCGCAGCGAGCGGTCGACCTCGTCGTCCAGTCGGGGCTCGAGGCGACGGCGGTCGACCCCCACGCGATGCACGTCGGCCTGCCGACTTCGTACTCGACACCGGTCGGGATGAGCGCGGTCACGATCGGGGCCGGCGTCCTCGCGTACCCGGCCTACGGACGGATCCACGACGGCGTCCGGGCGGGGCTGAAAGCGGTCCCGCCGATCCGCGCGAACTGGTGGTACGACCGCGTCGTCGAGGGTCTCTCCGACGAGGGGCGAGCGTTCGCGGAGTGGGTCCACAACGGCCACCTCCGGACGTACGCGACGTGGACGCTGGCGGCGACCTGCGCGCTGGCTCTCGCCGGATTCGTCGCCGCCGGTGCCATCGTCCCGACGACGATGGGACTCGAGGTCACGGTCCCGATCGCGCTGGTGTTGCTCGTGGCGGTGATCGGCGCGGTCGCGGTCGCACGCGCCGACACCCACATCGCCGGGATCCTCACGCTCTCGATCCTCGGCTTCATGATCGCCATCTTCTACATCCTCGCGAGCGCGCCCGACCTCGCGCTGACCCAACTGGTCGTCGAGACGCTCGTGCTGGTGATCTTCCTGCTGGTCGTCGAGGAGATCCCCGAACGCTACGAGATCGAGGTCGGGCGGGTCGCCCGCGACGCCGCCCTCTCGGTCGCCGTCGGCGCGACCGTCTTCGTGACGATTCTGGTCACGACCGACGCCCGGCCCGACGGCCCGACCGAGATCGCCCGCGCCTACGCCGAGCAGGCGGTTCCGGGCGGCGGCGGGACCAACATCGTCAACGTGACGCTGGTCGACTTCCGCGGCTTCGACACGCTCGGCGAACTCGCCGTGATCGCGCTCGCCTCGATCTCGATCCTGACGCTGATCGTCATGCGCGGTCGCGGCGACGCGAGTTCCGCCGGCGACGACGGATCCCGCGCCGACTCGAGCGTCGGCGGACCGACCGTCGACGACGCCGCCGACGCCGGCACCGACGGCGGCCCCAGCGGAGGTGAGGATGCGTGACGACGGTCATCATGCGGACGACCGCGCGGGCGATCGTCCCGATCGTCCTCGTCGTCGCGATCTCGTTGTTCGTCGAGGGGCACAACCTGCCCGGCGGCGGGTTCATCGGCGGCGTCCTCACGGTGACGGCGTTCGGGATCGTCTACATGGCGTTCGGACTGGACTTCCTGGAGCGGGGGGTCCTCGGCCGCGAGGTCGATCCCGGGAAGGGGCCCTCGCGGGACCGCGTCGTACTGGCGTATCGCCGCCTGTTCGCATACGGCTTCGCGATCGCGGTCGCGAGCGGCCTCGCCCCGCTGGTCTTCGACCGTCCCTTCCTGACCCAGACGTTCGTCATGCTCGAGGGAGTCCCGATCTACGACCACCTCGAGGTCGCGAGCGCGCTGGCCTTCGACTTCGGGGTCTACTGCGTCGTCGTCGGTGGACTGCTCACGATCCTCTCGGTGGTGGGTGCCGAATGACCGCGATCGCCCTGGCGGCCGCGGTCGGCGCGCTGTTCGCGCTGGGAACGTTCCTGCTCCTGCGGCGGGATCTGATCCGGGTCGTCTGGGGGCTGGCGATCATCAGTCAGGCCGCGAACGTCTACCTGCTGGCGATGGGCGGGATCGCGCCGGCGACCGCCGACTCGGTGCCGGTACTCGCCGGTCACGGCGAGGGCGTGCCGGAGACGGCCGATCCGCTGGTTCAGGCGCTGGTGTTGACCGCGATCGTCATCGGCTTCGGCATGACGGCGTTCGCGCTCGTGCTGTCGTATCGGGTCTACGAGGAACACGACACGTTGGACGTGACGGAACTGGGTGATCGCGAATGACGACGACGCTGACCGCGACGCCGGTCGGAACCGAATCACAGCTCGTGATCGCGCCGATGCTGATCGTCCTGGTCGCGGCCGCCGCGACGCTGTTTCTCGGCCGCCACCCCCGGGCTCGAGCGGCCGTGAGCCTCGCGGCCGGCGTCGCCTACGGGCTCGCCGTGGCGGCGATCGACTGGTATATCGTCCTCGCGCCCTCGGCGCCGGGGATCGCGACCTACCAGGTCGGCGACTGGCCGGCCCCCTTCGGGATCACGCTGGTCGCGGACGGCCTCTCGGCGTTCATGCTGACGATGGTCGCCGTGCTGGGGATCGGATCGTTGGTCTTCTCCACTCGTCGGCTCCCCGGCGGGGAAGGCCGTAGTTACTACTTCCCGCTCTTTCACTTCCTCGCGCTGGGCGTGACGGGCGCGTTCCTCACCGGCGACCTTTTTAACCTCTTCGTCTGGTTCGAGGTCATGCTGATGGCCAGCTACGTCTTCGTCGCCTACAGCGGCGGCCCCCAGCACACCCGCGCCGCGTTCTGGTACGTCGCGTTGAACCTGCTTGCGAGCGCCGTCTTCCTGCTCGGGGTCGGCGGGATCTACGCGACGACCGGCACGCTCAACATGGCCGATCTCGCCCAGCGGCTCGCCGACCCCGCGGCCTACGGCCTCGAGCCCGTGCCCGTCGTCGGCCTGCTCGGCATGCTCCTGTCGGTGTTTGCCATCAAGGCCGGTCTGGTCCCCTTCCAGTTCTGGATCCCGACGGCCTACCGGGCCGCGCCGCCCCAGATCACCGCCCTGCTGGCCGGCGCGACCAAGAAGGTCGGCATCTACGCGATCATCCGGCTTTCCTTTACCGTCTTCGCCGGTGCCGAGGTCGCCGTCGACCTCCCGCTGCCGGTCGTCGACGCCGCGATCGCCGGCGACTCGCCGCTGCCGTTCGTCGGCGCGGCGCTGCTCGTCATGGGCGCCGGCAGTATCCTCGTCGGCGGGATCGGGGCCGTCGGCCGCGACTCCATGGAGGGCGTGTTCGCCTACTCGAGCATCGGACAGGTCGGGTTCATCGCCGTCCCGGTCGGGATCGCGGCGACGACGGTCGATCCGGCGCTTCGCGAGTTCGCGATCATCGCCGCGCTGGTGTTCGCGCTGAATCACACGCTGGCGAAGGGATTGCTCTTTCTCGCGGTCGGGACCGTGCGCTCGGCGACGGGGACGAGCCGCTTTACCGATCTCGGCGGGCTGGCCGGCCGGTCGCCGCCGCTGGCGATCGCGGTCTTTATCGCCTCGCTCGCGCTCGTCGGCATCCCGCCGCTGTCGGGCTTTTTCGGTAAGTTCCTCGTCTTCGACGTCGCGGCGCGGGCGCGGGCCGGCCCCGTCATCGTCCTCCTGCTGGTCGGCTCGCTGTTGACCATCGCGTACGCGACCCGCATGTGGAACCGGAGCTTCTGGGGCGCTCGGACCGACGCCGTCGACGCGGCGACGATCGACCCGGTTCAGGTCGGCGTCCTCGCGGTTCTGGCGGCGACCATCGTCGTGGTCGGGATCGGCTTCGATCCCGTCTACGAGTTCGCGGAAACGGCCGCGGAGGCCGCCCTCGACACCGATGCCTACGTCGACGCGGTCGACCCACAGGAAGTGAGCGATCTCGACGGCTCGAGCGGGGGTGACCACTAATGAGAGTTCGCACCTGGCCGGTCGTCGGCGTCGTCTTCGCCGTCCTGTGGGTGTTCGTCGTCGGCCAGCCGCTGACGCCGATCTCGCTCGTTCGGGGCTTTCTGGCGGGACTGATCGTCGGGCTGCCGATCGCGTACGTGTTCCGCCGGCTCTACGGCCGACGACTCGATCTCGGGCGTGGCCTTCGTGCGCTCCCCTACGCCGGGCTCTATCTGGGGGCGTTCACGCGGGAACTCCTCCGGGCGAACGTCGACGTCGCCTACCGGGTCCTCTCGCCGGGGATGCCGATCGAGCCCGAGGTGATCCTGGTGCCGCTGCGGGTCGAGTCCGACGTCGCGGTCACGGTCATCGCCAACAGCATCACGATCACGCCCGGGACCGTGACCCTGGACTACGACGACGAGACCAACGCCCTGTACGTCCACGGCGTCGACGGCCGGAACCCCGAGGCGATCGCCGAGCCGATCCGGACCTGGGAGGACTACGCCCTCGAACTGTTCGACGAGAACGCATCGCCCGACGACGAACCACGTTCGATCGTCGTCTCCGGCGGGGAAAGGGATAGTACGGCGGACCGCCAACGGGGAGGTGTCGGCGATGACTGAGAGCGATCCCGCCGTCCTCGAGACGGCGATCCGGGCCGCGCTCGTCGTGGTCAGTGCCCTCTGTGTCGCCTGTGGCTACCGGGTGATCCGCGGGCCGACGAACCCGGACCGGGTGATCGCGCTCGATGCCATCGCGACCAACGTCATCGCGATCGCGGTCCTCTTCGCGCTGCTGACCGGCCGGGGCCTCTTTATCACGGTGAGCCTCGTGCTGGCGATCATCGGCTTCATCGCGACCGTCGCCGTCGCCAAGTTCGTCACCGACGGGGAGGTGATCGAATGATCCACGCCGCCGTCGTCATCGCCCTGATCGCTATCGGGGTCTTCTTCCTGACCGTCGGGACGATCGGATTGCTTCGCCTGCCCAACGTCTACAACC
The DNA here is from genome assembly GCF_001953745.1 of Natrinema saccharevitans. Classification (NCBI taxonomy): domain Archaea; kingdom Methanobacteriati; phylum Methanobacteriota; class Halobacteria; order Halobacteriales; family Natrialbaceae; genus Natrinema; species Natrinema saccharevitans. The sequence continues at coordinate 1,187,519 of NZ_LWLN01000001.1, read as the reverse complement.
GGATGCACGCCACGAGCAAGCCCACGACGCTCGGCACCGCCGCGATCTTCCTGGCCGGCTTCGTCGAGTTCGGCCCCGGCTCGGAGGGACTGACCGCCCTCATCGGCATCGGCTTCCTGTTCCTGACGGTGCCGACGGGCACCCACATGATCGCCCGGGCCGCAGAACAGATCGGCGTCCCGTTCCTCGGGAGCGTCACCTGGCCCGATCCCGACGCCGTCGAACGACCCGACCGCACCGAGCGAACGGACGAGGCCGAGCCGGGCGACGATTGACTCAGCGATCGTACTCGAGGTCCCGATCGCGAACCGCGTCGTCACGCCGGTCGCGCTCCCGCGTCCACTCCTGGGCGTCCTCGAGCGTCTCCGTGTCCAGCAGCCGCTCGAGTTTGCGCTCGAACTGCTCGTCGCTCAGTTCCCCCGCGGCGTAGCGCTCGCGCAGCGTCTCGAGGGCGTCGCGCGGGCTCGTCTCGGTGTCGGCCGTCGGCTCGGATCGGTCGGCGTCATCCGACGAGAGGTAGTCGTCGGCCCACTCCTCGCGGTCGGCCTCGTCGCCGAACAGGATCGCCACCAGCGGGACGACGGCGATGTAGCCGACGAGCAACGCCGCGAGCCACCAGTCCTGTCCGGTGAACATCGCCCCCAGCCAGATCGCCGTCACGAGCAACGAGACGATCCCCGTGGCGTTCTCGCGGAGTCGGGTCCACGGATCGTCGCCGGCCGGTTCGCGGCCGATTCCCTCGGGTCCGCTCATGCGTGTGCATTCGGCGTGGAGGGGAAATACGTTGGTGGTCCGAGGGATCACCGAGCGTCGCGAGGCGGCACCGATCGACGGTCCGACGGCACCGCAACCCGATCGTTCACGGTGTGTCGGCACCTCTCACGAGTATGGCTATCGAGGCGTCGTTCACCATCGACCGGACCGAGTTCCCGTTGACCGCCGTCTTCGAGGCGTTCCCCGACGCGACCATCGAACTGGACCGAGTCGTCCCGACGGACGACGCCGTCGTTCCCTACTTCTGGATTTCCGCGGCCGGGATCGACGAGTTGACGGCCGATCTGAGCGAGGACGAGGGGATCGAGACGGTCAAAATAATCGACCGACTGGAGGCGCAACTGTTCGTCCGCATCGACTGGAACCTGGACTACGCGAGCGTCCTCACCGGACTCGTCGAGACCGACGTGACGCTCCTCTCTGGGTTCGGCGACAGCGAGAACTGGACGTTCGAAGTCAGAAGCGCCGACCAAGCGGCGGTCGCCGAGTTCCAGACGTACTGCCGTGCGAACGACATTCCGGTTCGGCTCGCGCAACTACACGCGCTCTCGCCGCTCGAGTCGGACGGCGAATACGATCTCACCGAGGGCCAGCGGACCGCGCTGGTACTGGCCTACTCCCGGGGCTACTTCGACTCGCCGCGGAAGGCCACGCAGGCCGATCTCGCCGACGAACTCGACATCAGCCGGCAAGCGGTGTCCTCGCGGCTGCAACGCGGGCTGCGGCGACTCGTCGCGAGTTCGCTGATAACGGGGTGAGGTCGACCGACTTAAATGCATGTTGCTCGAGCAAAACCCACCGTCATCACCGTCGATACCGTTTTACGGGTAATGAATACGCCAGCAGGCTCGATCGATGCCCTCGAGATCGTCGACTCGATGCACGCCGTGGAGTTCGATCCCGACGCGGGGCTGTTCCGGGCGACGTACGATCGGACCCGCGATCGGTCGAGCCTCGCCGTCGTCGCAGCGGTCGCGGTCGCGAGCAGCACCACTCCGGTCGATCTGGCGCCGCTCCACACCGCCGTCGAGACGGCCGCGCTCGATTCCCTCTTTCCGGGGTCGGTCGACGACGCGGAACCGGCTCGGATTTCGTTTCCCTACGAGGGGTTCGAGGTGACGGTGTCCGGCACTGGCGCGATCGAGCTCGATTCACAGGGGGAGCAGCCGGCGGCGAACGCCCCGGACGGGACCACGGGTGTCTCGAGTGGGACCCGATAGCCGAACGGCAGAACGCGGTACGGACCTCGCGACCGCGTTGAGGGCCCAGCGGGACCGGGTGCTGGCCGCGCTCGCGGACGACGGCTCGCTCGAGGCTACGCCGATTCTCCGCCCCGACGAACGCCTCGACTGCGACGCCTACGTCACGCTCGTCTACGAGTTCCACCACGTCGTGCTCCCCGAACTGGCGGCCGACGGTCTCGTCCGCTTCGATCGAGAGGCGGACGCGGTGACGCGCGGGGGTCGGTTCGACGCGGCGGCCGCGCGAGCCGACTGCACGTGCGAGTCGTCGGACGGAACGCGTTAGTGGTCGCGGTTCCGGTTCGAGTTCCGACCCCCACCACAGCGCCGCCGCTCGCGGGTCGAGCGGACGACGGAGGAAGAACGGGGCTTACGCGAGCGTCTCGCCGAGCGCCTCGAGCGCGGCCTCACGAACCACATCGCGTTCGCCGGGCAGGAACTCGACGTGGCCGTCCTGACCGCCGACGACGGAGACCCCGCCGTTCGGGACCGCCTCGGCGATCGCGTCGCCGAGTTCGCGGACGTCGACCGGATCGGTCGCGCGGACGTGGAGTTCGTCGTCGCCGACGCCGAGCGTGACGACCGGCGGGTCGGCACGGTCGCGCTCGCTGCGATGGAGCGCGTCCAGCAGCAAGATCGTGTTCGGGAAGTTGTACCGATGCGTGAAGGCGTCGGTGTCGAGGACGGAGACGGTGACCCCGTCGACGCCCCGCACGGAGAGGTTCTCGCGGGCCGTCTCGAGTTCGGTCTCGAGCTTGTCGCGGAACTGTTCGGAGACGTGAGCCGCGAGGTCGCCGTCGCGGGGCCGCTCGGCGTCCTCGTCGCCGAACAGCAGGTCGATGATGAGTTCGCGTTTGTCCTTGTAGGACTGGTAGTAGGCCTGCAGCGCGACGGCCTCGCGGCGCTCGGAGATTCCGGTCTCGTCGTAGCCGGCCTCGCGGGCGAGCTCGAGGTAGGCCTCGGGGGCGTCCTCCCAGTAGCTGACCGCGGGGAGGTGTTCGAGGTCGGCACGGACGTCGTCGTTGACGTGGGCGGCGACGGTGGCCGCCAGTGCCGTCGAGGTCACGTCCGAGACGTCGACGCCGGCGAGCGAGGGCGCGACGGCGAGGTCGACCGCGTCGGTGACCTCCTCGTCGGCCCGGCTGTCGTCGATCACGAGCGAGTCGGCGTCGTACAGCGAGAGCAGGTCGTAGCCGTCGACGGATTCGACGGTCGAGCCGGCGTCGATCAGCACGACTAAGGGAAGCTGCTCGCCGTGTCGGTCGCGGGCCTCGAGCATCGAGGTGACGTCGCCCGTGGCGGCATCCATGTCGTAGACGCGGCCGTCGAGCGGACGGCGCTCGAAGTAGTGGTACTCGGCGTCGTCGCGGGTGTGTTTCTCCCGGATCAGCGGGAGGACGGCGCGTTCGATCGCAGCGCCGGCGACGTAGCCGTCGGCGGTCGCGCCGTGGCGGACGACGATCGGCCGGGCTTCCATGACGGCGCGTCGGATCGCGGTCGCCGCGTCGGCGACGGCGTCCTCGACGGCCGCGACGGCCTCGTGGTCTGCAAGCGGCGCGACGTCGGCCGGTCGGGCCTCGCGTTCGATCGCCGTCTCGAGGCGGTCGACGACGCGCTCGCGCTCGTCGCCCTCGAGAACGTCGAGGGATTCGGTTTCGACCTGCAGATCGCCGTGGTGGTGTTCGACCTCGCCCTCGAGGCCGACGACGTCGTCGATTTCGACGTTGGGGTAGGCGCGAACGCCGGCCTCCTCGAACGCCGCACACTCGACGCTGCCGGTTTCGTCCGTCAGTTCGAACACCGTCGGACCGCTCGTCTGTCGAACGCCGGTGATCTCGCCCTCGAGGCGGACGACGCTACCGACCTGGTTCTCGATGGCTTCGACGGTCGTTCGCTTGAGCGCGGGTTCGTCCTCGGCCTCGGACGCGGCGTCGGCCGCGTCGCCGGTCGCGGGAGTCGAGGCGGCGGCGGACTCGGTCGCGACCGAGCCGCTGCTCGCGACGGCGCCGGCGGCCTCGGCGGCCGCGGGCTGGTTGTCCTCGACGGTATCGGTGTCTGACTCGGTGTCCTCGGCGGCGGCCTGCAACTCGCCGGCCTTCGCAGCGCGGTCGTCGGTGACCTGCGCTTCGGGTTCGGCGTCGGAGCCGTCGGCCGCCTCGGTCGACGACTCGTTCGAGCCGGCGTCGGCGTCGCCGTTCCCGGCGTCACTATCGTCTTCGAGGTCTTCGGGCCGGAACTCGTCGTCCTCGGTCTCGATCAGCTTGCCGCGGAACTCGCGTTCGCGCTGACGGATCGACCAGCCGAGGTCGACGTTGCCGTTGTCCCGAACGTCGAGAACCTGAACGAAGACGTCGTCGCCCGGTTCCCAGTCGAGACTCTCGAGGCGCTGGTCGAGTTCGCTTCTGTGCAACAGTCCGGTGACGTGATCTCCGATGTCGACGAAGACACCGAAGTCGGCGTAGCCGTCGACGGTACCCCGGTAGTACCGACCGGGGGTGAGCTGTGAGGCAGCGGTGCCGCGGAATTCGAACACGGCGTCCTCCTCGTGGCTCTCGCAGATCTCGCCGTCAACGGGTGTGCCGCAGATGATACAGTTACCCATCTACTCGGACCAAGCAGTTTCGCCCTAAAACGGTTGTCGGAATGCGTTCGCCAGCCGAACCCCATTCGTGACCCCGATCTCAGTCGAAAACCGGCGACTCCTCCTCGAGGCGCTCGATGTCGTCGACTAACTTCCGGACGTCCTCCGGGAACAGCGAGATCTGGATCTCGTTGTCGTCCTCGTCCTCGAAGACGAGCTTGACGCGCTTGTCGCCGAACTCCCGCGCTTCGGCCGACTCGACGTCGAACAGCTTGGCCGTCGCCGCCTTGTTGTTCGGCCCGACGTTCTTGATCGCACCGTCGTTCAACTCTACCATGAACTCCTCGAGCGTGAGCGCGAGCATGGTCGCCGTACGGACCGGAGCTAAAAAACGCCACGGCATCGCGGGTCGATCAACGCCTGCCTAAAGCCAGTGACCCCCGCAGCGACCGGTCGGGGCCGGCCGCGAGGACCACCGCCGCATGCGTGGTGTGTCAGTTCGCCTGCGGCTTGCTGGCGTAGCGAGGGCGGAGGTATAAATTGTGGTGATCGTCCACCCGGAGACGGCGGGCCGACGGTCTGGGACGGTGGGCCAGACACCCGTTGACCGCGAGGTCACGGACCGTCGACTCGAGGGATCGTCCGCCTCGCCCAGTTTTAAGTTGTATTCGCCCCAATTGATCGGATGCTATGGAACTTACCTGGCACGGCCACTCGACGTGGCACGTCACCGTGGGGGAGACGGAGCTGCTGATCGATCCGTTCTTCGACAATCCGAAGACGGATCTGGAGCCGGCGGATGTCGATACGCCGGATTACGTGCTGTTGACACACGGCCACGCGGATCACATCGCCCACGCGGGCGAGTTCTCCGACGCGACGCTGGTCGCGACGCCGGAGATCGTCTCCTACTGCGAAGACGAGTTCGGCTTCGATGACGCCGTCGGCGGCATGGGGATGAACCTCGGGGGAACCGTCGAGTGCGGCGACGCCTACGTCACCATGACCCGCGCCGACCACACCAACGGGATCATGACCGAAAACGACGAAAGCGGCGGCATGCCCGCCGGCTTCGTCATCTCGGACACGAAGCCCACGCAAGTCAGCGACGAGGACTCGACGACGATCTACAACGCCGGCGACACCAGCCTGATGAGCGAGATGAAAGACGTCATCGGCCCCTACCTCGAGCCCGACGCGGCGATCGTCCCGATCGGCGACCACTTCACGATGGGGCCCCAGCAGGCCGCCGTCGCCGTCGACTGGCTCGACGTCGACCACGCCTTCCCGCAGCACTACGACACCTTCCCGCCGATCGAACAGGATCCCGAGGACTTCGCCAGCGAGGTCCGCGGCACCGGGACCGACGCCGAGGTCCACGCGCTCGAGGCCGACGAGCCGTTCGAACTCGAGGGCTGAGCTGGCATCGCCGCCTCGAACAGGGGATTCGAGTCCGACCGACGATCGTTTTTTCGTTCGAACCGTCGCACTATGGGTCCGTTTCCGGCCGCGCCGTCAGTCGTCGCCGCTCGTGTGAGACGACTCGCGACCGCCGATCCGATAGCGCGTCTCGAGCGGATAGCGGTCGTCCCAGACGAGCAGCAGGTGGAGGGCGACGGCGACGCCGAACAGGCCGACGTTCCAGACGGGCGAATCGTAGTAGATGACGTCGACGACGATCGGCTCCGGGTACAGCGGCCAGAACGGCGAGAGCGGGGCCGCGACGTCCGGCGCGGAGAGGACGTCCGCGAACAGGTGGCTGATACCGCCGGTAAGCAGTCCGCCCGTCGCGAACGCGAAGACCGTCTCGCTCCCGATATCGGTGCTTCGGATCCAGCGGGTGGCGTTGACCCAGTCGGTGAGAGAGCGGGCCGCGACCGCCCCGGCGAGGACGCTGCTCAGCGCCACGAACAGCAGGGTATGGGTCACGCCGTGATGGGTGATCGGCAGGACGCCCTGCAGGACCAGATCGGTGTCCGGGAGCATGGCCGTCACCAGCGTGAAGCCGGCGAACGCGAGCGCTGCTCGGCGGCCCCAGACGAGCCACGCCGGCGCGGCGAACAACAGCGCCATCGCGAGGTGTCCGGTGACGTCGACCATCGGCTCACCCCGACCGACGGAGTCGCCGCATCACCCGGAGACACAGCGACGCGGCCGTTCCGATACCCGGGACTCGAGCGGAGAGCGCGGCCGCGCCGAGGAGCACGAGCGCGCTCTTCGGCCGCCCCCGCCGGACCGCCATCGCACTGTCGACCAGCGTCGAGCGGATACTGAGCCCGTTGATCGACCGTCTGTCGAGCGTCCCCATCGTTCGTCCGCGGACGTTGGCCCGCAACCGACAAGGCGAACCGCACTGCAAGCGCAGGCCCGACGCCGCGGATCTCGGCCGCCGCGGAACCCCCACCAAACGTTTACGCCGTCGCTCGTGGACGACTCGAGTGCCATGGCGAAGCAGGTCACCACCGTTTCCGACGAGGGGTACAGCGCGACCAACGAGATCCGCGACTTCGAGACGACCGTCGACGCCAACGGCGAGGCGGCACCCGACACGCTCGAGACGCTGCTTGCGGCCTACGGCTCCTGTTACGTGCCGGCGCTGCGGGTCGGCGGCCAGCAGCGCGGGGCCGACGATCTCGGTCGGATCGAGATCGACATCGACGGCGACCTCAACGACGACGACAAACTCGAGTCGATCGCCTTCGACATCCGGGTGGAAGCCGACGTCGACGACGACACCGGCGAGGAGATCCTCGAGCGGGCCTTCGAACTCTGCAAGGTCCACGACGCGCTGAAAGACGGGCTGCACGCGGAGGCGAGCTTCGAGGGCGACGCGTTCTGAGGACTGCCACCGACGGTCCGGTCCCGCGGCCATCGCCCCCGTTTCGCGGCCGTCGACGACTCTCCGTTCGAGTCAGCCGCCCGAGCAGTTTCTCGATCGCAGGGGTCCGAACCCCCATTGCCCTCGAGGCCGTCCGTCACGGACACGAATGGGGCGAACCATCACGGTCGTCGCGATCGCGGGGCTGCTCGTCCTCGCCGGTTGTAGCGGCGGGTTCGGCACGGACGACGGCGACGGAACCGCCGCGGTCGAACGCAGCGGCGACCTCGAGATCCACCACATCGACGTCGGGCAGGCCGACTCGACGCTCGTGGTCACGCCGTCGAACGAGACGATCCTGATAGACACCGGCGACTACCGCGACGACGGCGAGACGGTTATCGACTACCTCGAGGCCCGCGACATCGACCGGATCGACCATCTGGTCACGACTCACGGCCACGCGGATCACATCGGCGGCCACCCCGCCGTCATCGAATCCCTCGAGACAGAGGGCGAGGGCGTCGGCGCGGTCTACGACTCCGGCGTCCCGCACACGACCGCGACCTACGACGCGTATCTCGACGCGATCGAGGCCCACGACGTGACGCTGTACGAAGTCGCGGCGGGCGATCGTCTCCCGCTCGAGAGCGACGATCTCACGGCGACCGTCTTGAACCCGCCCGAGAACGAGACGAGCGGCGACGTCGACGCCAACGGCATCGTCCTCGCCCTCGAGTACGGCGATTTCTCCTATCTGGCGACCGGCGATATCGCCGAGCGGACCGAACGGCGACTGGTCGAAACGCGCGGCGACGACCTCGCGGCCGACGCCTATCAGGCGGGCCACCACGGCTCCTCGACTTCCTCGAGCGCCCCCTTGCTCGACGCAGTCGCCCCCGAGGTAGCCGTCGTCTCGAGCCCGCTCGACTCGCGGTACGGCCACCCCCACGACGAGGTGCTGGCGGCCTTCGCCGACCGTGGCGTCGAGACCTACTGGACCGGCGTCCACGGGACCGTCGTCCTCGCGACCGACGGAAACGAGATCGACGTCGCGACCGAACGCGAGGGGCCGACGGCTCCCGAGGCGCTGCTCGAGCGGAAGGCGGACGCACAGTCGTCGCTCGCGGCCGCACAGTCGTCGCTCGCGGCCGCACCGGATGGGCTCGACCGCCCACGCGCCAACGAGGTCCGACCCTCGTTTGATGGCGCTCCCGCCCGTACGCTCCCTCGATGAGCGAACCCTACACCGGGGTCCTCGACCGGATCGTCGACGGGGAACGAGCGGTGCTGTTGCTCGAGGACGGCGGGGACGACGACCGAGCGACCGAGAACGCGGCCGGCGAGGAACCCGGGGACGGAGCCGAACCCGGACGGGCGACCGTCGTCGACGAACTCGTCGTCGGCGTCGACGCCCTGCCGGCCGAGGGCCGTCACGAGGGGGCCGTCTTCGCGGTTCGCGTCGATACGGACGGAACGCTGCTCGAGGCGAGCTACCGGGCGGACGCGGAAGGGGAGCGTCGGGCGTCCGCCCGGGAGCGATTCGACCGGCTCTCCGAGCGGTTGCCCGACGAGTAGCGCCAGCGGACGGGATGGGTGGAAGGGAGGGGACGAAACGGAAAGGGGGAAGTACCGAACCGCGGTAGGTTCGGGGGGATGACAGGCGACACGCGGCCGTCGGTGCGACGATGGCGTGTCGCCGTTTCCATCTTGGGGAGAAACTGCATTAGCCCTACTGCCAAAATGTATTGGGTCTCGAGCCGAACGAATCCCGAGAGTCGGCAGCATCGGCCACCCTGCGGCGCTGCGCGCTCGGAGCCGGTCGGTCGAGCCGATTTCCCTCGCGTCGAGACCGCTCGACGACGGCGCGCGTGCGAGTCGGGATGGGCAGGTTCAAGAGCGTCCTCGAGACAGGAACAGCCATGTTACGATCGTTCGACGGGACGGAACCGCAGGTCGCCGACTCGGCGTACGTCGACGACGCGGCGGTCGTCATCGGCGACGTCGTCATCGAGGAAGACGCGAGCGTCTGGCCGAACGTCACGATCCGGGGCGATCACGGCCGGATCGTCGTCGGCGAGGGAGCGAACGTCCAGGACAACGCCGTCCTCCACGAGGACGCCGAACTCGCGCCGTACTCGACGGTCGGCCACAGCGCCATCGTCCACGCCGCGACCGTCGCCGAGCGCGCGCTGGTCGGCATGAACGCGGTCGTCCTGGACGACGCCCACGTCGGCGAGGGATCGGTCGTCGCCGCCGGCAGCGTCGTCACCGAGGGCACCGAGATCCCCGAGTCGACGCTGGTCGCCGGCACCCCCGCGGAGCCGAAGACCGAGATCGAGGACGCCCACCTGCAGGCGACGGCCGACCGGTACGTCGAACTCTCGTCGGAACACGCGGCGACATCCGAACGGCTCGACTGACCATCACTCAGCGATCGCCGTCGCCGTCCGCGGTCGCGTCCGCACCGTAGCGGACCTCCCGCACGTCGTCGACGCCGGCCCGCCGGACCACGGCCCGGACCGGATCGCGAGCGCCCGCGAGGTTATCCGAGTCACCGTCCAGTACCAGCAGTCGGGCCTCCCGCCCGGGCTCGACCAGTCCGTACTCCAGGTCGGCGATCTCGGCCCCGTTGACCGTCGCCATCCGGAGGATCTCGGCGGCCGGCAGGTCCGACAGCTTCGCGAGGAACTCCATCTCGCGGAACATCGACGGCGAGTTGAGCATCACGTTGTCCGTCCCCAGCGCCAGCGTCGTCCGCTCGTCGAGTTCCGCGTAGGGCGAGAGTCCCACGTCCGTGACGAGGTTCGATCGCGGGCAGACGACGACCGGAATCTCGCTGTCCGCGAGCCGCTCGAGGTGGACCGGTTCGGGATGGACCATGTGGACCAAAAAGTCGGGCTCGAGGTCCAGCGCCGGGTTGATGTCGCTCGAATCGACCTCGCCGGCGTGGATGCCGAAAGGCTTGCCGGTCTCACGGGTCGCCGTCCGTTCCCGGTCGAAGCTGTCGTCGTTGGCCCCGCTGGCCCCGAAGCCGTCGCCCGCATGCATCGCGTCGATCGATCCCCGCGCGAACGACAGCGCGTCGATCGAGAGCCCCTCGGCCGCCCGCTCGAGCGTCCGGACACCCTCGACGCCGCCCTCGCGGAACTCAAGACAGGCCGCCGTGCCGCCCCGCTGCATGAACTGCAGCGAGCGTCGCATCGCCGCGGCGAGTTCGTCCTGCGAGGCCGCCCGCAGGAGTCGGTGTTTCAGCCCGTCCGGCGGCGCGACCAGTTCCTCGAGCGAGAGGCCGCCGCCGGCTTCCTTGGCGATCGAGTCGCCGATGTGGGTATGCGCGTTGACGAAGGCCGGCAGAATGATGTCGTCGCTCTCGACCGACGTCTCCTCGACGGCCTCGATGCGGCCGTCGTCGTCGATCACGACCCGCCCCTCGACGGGCTCGAACTCGCGGCCGCGGAGGATCGTTCCCGTTCGTTCCATACCGGGCCGTTCGTGGGCCGTCTTTTCAATCGTTCCGACCCGATATCGGTCGGGGCTGCGTTCGCCGTCGCTCGAGTCGTCTCGAACGCCGCCGGTTCCGCGAGCGAGGCGCGCCCCGCTACTCGACGAACTGGTCCAGCGTCGCGTCCACGCCGTCCCGGACCTCGCTGACCAAGGCACCGTCGATGTCGAGCCCGAGGACGTCGACGGCGGCCCGGCCGACCCGGTCGCGGAGGTCGGCCGGCGAGTACACCCCGAGCCGCCACTGGGAGTACTGGGACGCCCGCAGGGCCGCGACCAGCGGCGACTGCTCGTCCAGTCGTCTGATCTCGCCGTTGACCATCACCCGCGAGGTGGACTCGGTCATCGAGGGGCGACTCGGCACGTCGAGGATGACCCGCTCCGGATCGACGCCGGCCCGGTCGCTGATCTCGCGTTCGAACGCCCGGATCGTCCCGTGATCGGCCTCGATGATCCCGCCGGGCACGTCGTCCATCTCCGCCCACACCGCCCGCTTGAACAGGTCCCGCTGGTCGAGGCGGCGGGAGAACTCGCTCGTCGCCGGACACGACCGCAACGCCACGAGCAGTTCGGGGTCGTCCATCCGCTGGAGGATCCCGGCGTCGACGTCGGTCTCGGGGGACTCGAGCAGCCGTTCGGCCGCCCGGCGCAGCATCGCCTTCCCGATTCGGGCGACGCTGTGGCTGTAGACGGTCGGGTTCATCAGCGCCCGGGCGACCAGCAGGCTCTCGGCGGTCTGGACGTTGCCTTCCGCGAGGACGAGCTCGCCGTCGGCGAAGGTCAACTCACGGACGAGTCGGCCGTGATCGATCGTCCCGTAGGGGACTCCGGTGTGGTGGGCATCCCGTACCAGATAGTCCATCCGATCGACGTCGAGTTCCCCGGAGACGAGCTGTCCGAACCGGCCTTCGCCGGCGACCAGGTCCGCGACGCGGTCGGGCTCTAAACCGTGCGATCGCAACACCTCGCCGACCTCCCCGTCGGCCAGCAGGTCGTGGACGTCGTCGTGATACCGGCCCGTCCGGCGGTGGGTCAGCGACTCGAGGTTGTGGCTGAAGGGGCCGTGGCCGACGTCGTGGAGCATGGCGGCGGCGTGGACCCGCTGGGCCTCCCGACCTTCGATACCGAGCTGCTCGAGGGCCTCGCAGGCGAGGTGATAGACGCCGAGGCTGTGTTCGAAGCGGGTGTGGTTGGCCGAGGGGTAGACCAGCGAGACGGTGCCCAGTTGGTTGATGCGGCGCAGCCGCTGGAGCGCCGGCGTGTCCAGCAGATCGCGGGCGACGCCGTCGACCCGGATGTGGTCGTGAACGCTGTCCTTGATCGTCTTCATTGGCGCGGGGGTTCGGCCCGAACGTACAAAAACGGTCGTCCGGCCCCGACGGCCGTCCGGACGCCGCGCTCGGAGTTGCGAATACCGGTACAACAACTACCCGCGTGGCTCCCGGACGATCGATACGCTATGACCGACCTGACGATCCCGGCCGACGCCGGCACGGACCGTATCAAAACCCTCGTGCAGGACCACCTCGAGATCGGCGACACCGTCGAAGTGCGCGACGCGGAACGGACCGAGGACCACGGGACCGACGTCGTCGGCGAGGTGACGGGGTTCGAACCGGGCTACCTCGAGATCGACGGCCGGTCGCTCGACGAGGGGAGCGTCCGCTACGACGAGATCCACACGGTCGGGAAGATCGAGGGCTAGAGGCCGTCGAGTCCGCCCGATCGTCCCCCGGAACGCGACGGCTGGCGTCAGGTCACCGCCTCGAGGTCGGCACTCAGTCCCTCGCGCAGCGAGTCCGGGAGCGGCGTCGGGCCGTCCCCGTCGACCGTGACCGCTACCGTGGTGACCGTCGCGACGACCGCGTCGTCGTCCCGGAGTTCGTACTCGAGCGTGAAACTCGTCTCGCCGACGGCGGTCACGTCGATTCCGACGGTGACCGGCGTCAGCGACGCGAGCGCCCGCTCGTACTCGACCTCGAGGCGGACGACCAGATGAGCGAGGTCGTCGGGGCCGTAGCCGTGACTCGCGAGATACCGGTCCCGCGCGAGGTCGGTGTAGGCGACGAACTTCGAGTTGTTGACGTGGCCGCTGCGCCCGAGGTCGTCGGTCCTGACGTCGATCGTCGTCTCGTAGGCCGCCATCGATCTGTGAGAGGGGGTGCCACGGCGAATACGTTGCGAACTCGGTCGGCCGCTCGAGTCACGCAGTTCGTCGGCGTACGATTCGAGCTACCGTTCTCGGGGCCAGGCGACGTCTCGCGCCGAACCGACCACCCGGCGTGCGGTGGCGCGCGCTGTGTCGCGGTGAGTGAGTAACGAACCGCGACACGACTCTGCGCGAGGGATGAGCGACCGACTGAAAGGAGAGAGCGAATCGGCTGGGGAGGACGTGGTTATTCCCCGTTGCCACGATAGCAGGGAAGTCCGTATCGACTGCGATGTTGGGAAGGAGAGGGTCGTTCTGCTATCGTGGCTGCACGGAGTCTCCACACCCTCCCCAACCGATTCGTTCACGCCTGGCGGCGTTCACTCATCCCTCGCACGGTGTCGTCGACTGCTCTCGTTCTCACTCGAGCAGTCGACAGCGTGCGCCACCGCACGTCGGCTGTGGCGGTCCGACCCAAAACCCAACTTGCCTATCTCGAGGGACCGAACTCACTCGAGGTCGATCCACTCTCCCCGCTCGTCGCTGCGTTCGATCGCGTCGAGGACCCGCTGGGCGGTGAGCCCGTCCGCGAAACTCGGCGCGAACGACTCGCCGCGCGCGACGGCGCTGAGAAACTCGTAGTTCTCGTGCACGAAGGTGTGTTCCCACCCCAACACGTGGCCCGGCGGCCACCAGTGGTCGACGTAGGGGTCGTCTTCGTCGGTCACGAGGATCGTCTCGTACCCCCGGTCGCCCTCCCGGAGCACCTCGAGTTCGTTCAGCCGCTCGAGCGAGAACCGCAGGCTCCCACTCGAGCCGTGGATCTCGAGGGTGTGGTCGTTCTTGTGCCCCGTCGCGAACCGCGACCCCTCGAGGGTACCCAGCGCGCCGTTCGCGAACTCGAGCTGGGCGGTGTAGGCGTCGTCGACGGTGACGGGGCGGGTCTCCGGGTCCCCGCCCTCGCCGCCGTCTTCGACCGGCCGCTCCTCGACGAACGTCCCCAAGTGACCGCTGACGCGTTCGATCTCGCCGGCGAGGTCGTCGTCACCCACGAGAAAGCGCAGGAGGTCGACGGTGTGCGCGCCGAGGTCGCCCAGCGCACCCGACCCCGCCATGTCCTCGTCGTTGCGCCACGACCACGGCGCGTCGGGGTCGACCAGCCAGTCCTGTAAGTAGCGCCCGCGGACGTGGTGGATCTCGCCGAGGTCGCCCGCCTCGAGCAGCTCCTTGGCGTACCGGATCGCGGGGACGAACCGGTAGTTGAACGCACAGCCGGCGGGCACGTCGTCGCCGGCCTCCCGGGCCGTTTCGGCCATCGCCTCTGCCTCCTCGAGCGTCGGCGCGAGCGGCTTCTCGCAGAACACGGGGGTGCCGGCCTCGAGGGCGGCGATCGACGGCTCGGCGTGGACGTGGTTCGGACCGAGGTTGTAGAAGGCGTCGACGTCGTCGACGACCGCGCGCCAGTCGGTCGCGGTCGATTCGAAGCCGAACCGATCGGCGGCGTCGGCGAGCGCCTCCTCGTCGCGGCCGACAAGCACCGAGCGTTCGATCTCCGGCGCGTCCGGGAAGAACATCGGCAGCCGCGCCATCGCGTTCGCGTGTGCCTTGCCCATAAACCGGTAGCCGAGTACACCGACCTCGAGGGTCATGGACGGCCGTTCACCGGCCCGGTAGTTAGCGCTTTGCGGTGGTCTCGCCGGCCGACGCCCGCGACGAGTACCGAAAAGGGAAGTCTCGCTCAGTCGTCGGCGGGCGTCGGCGCGCCGCGCTCGATATCGATGTCGCCCGCGTCGAGGGCTTCTTCGACGTTGCGGGCGGCCTGGACCATGTTCGCCATCTTGCCGTAGGCGACGTCACGCGGCAGCAGCTTCACGCCGCAGTCCGGCGAGACGACCAGCTGTTCCGGCGGGACGACCTCGAGCCCTTTCTTGATGTTTTCCTCGATCTGTTCGACCGATTCGACCTCGGCGACGTGGGCGTCGGTGACGCCGAGCGCGAGGTCCTTGGAGAACTCGGGGTCCTTGAAGACGTCGAGCTGTTCGTAGTCGCCGTTGGCCAGTTCGAGGTCGAACTCGTCGACGGGGAACTCGAGGATCTCGGGGTAGATCCGGGAGTAGTCGCCGTAACAGACGTGGAGGCCGATTCGGACCTCTTCGGGGATGTCGGCGACGATGTGTTCGAGGGCCTCGCCGACGATGGCGTGGTCGTCCGGCGTCGTCGCGAGCGCGGGCTCGTCGATCTGGATGTAGCGCGCGCCGGCGTCGACGAGCTTCTCGATCTCCTCGTTGACGAGGTCGGCCAGCTCGAGGGTGAGTTCGTCGTCGTCCTCGTAGGCCTCGTTGAACGACCAGTTCGCGAGCGTGTAGGGGCCGGTGATCGGGACCTTGACCGGGCGATCGGTGGCGGCCGCGGTGAACTCGTACTCGTCGACCAGCCAGGAGTCGTCGTACTCGACCTCCGAGACCACGGAGGGCTTGTCGAAGTAGTTGTGGCCCCAGACCTTGACGGGGCCGTTGAACTCGTAGCCCTCGATCCGGTGGGCGAAGAACTCGACCATCTCGTTGCGCCGCATCTCGCCGTCGACGACGACGTCTAAGCCCGCGCGCTCGTGTTCGGCCGTGATCAGGCGGGCCGCGTCGTCTTGCGCTTCCTGCCAGTTGTCCTCGTCGAAGTCGCTGTTTTCGTCCTCGTAGAGATCCTTCGCGCGGTTGAGCCACTTGGGCTTGGGGTAAGAGCCGACGACGGTCGTCAGCAGGAAGTGGTCGTTCTCGTGGTCGTCCGGTCGGAACTGATCTTTGTTCTCGTTTGTCATGCTGCGGTCACCTCCGCGAGGTCCGCGGCCTCCGCAAGGGCCTCGAGTTTCTCCACGTACTTGGCGTAGGGCAGGTAGAACGTCTCGGTGTTGGTCGTCAGGTAGACCGTCTCGAAGTCGGTGACCCCGAGCTGGCCCTCGACCCACTCGACCCGGTCACGGATCGCTTCGGGGTCCTCGACGAGCGTGTTCTGGCCGTCCGCGAGCCCGAGCGCGACGTCGTCGGTCGCGCCGTACTCCTGGAGGTTGTAGACGTTGTCGTCCTGATTCGCGACGAAGTCGAAGCCGACCGCGTCGATGTCCGCATCGAGCAGGTGTGCATAGACCTTCTCCTCGAGTGCGCCCCAGTAGGGCTGGACGACGACCTCGGCGTCGGTCGCGCTCGCGACCCGGTCGATCGCCTCGCTGGCGCGTTCGTCCAGCCCGTCCGCGGGCGCGGACTCGACCAGCGAGGGCTCGAGCAGGAACAGCGTCTCGACCGCGGGGAAGGTCTCGACCTCTCCCGCGAGGAACTCGGTGATCGCGCCGAGGAAGTCGGCGTCGTCGCCGTAGCGCTCGTCGGTCGCGAGATCGAACAGCGAGTACGGGCCGGGGAGGACGGCCTGCAGGTCCTCGCCGTCGGTCAGTTCGACGAGGGCCTCGAGTTCCGCGGCGACGTCGCCGGTCGGCTCGAGGTCGTCGGTGACGACCGGCTCCCGGTAGAAGTTGTTGTTGTCGTAGTAGCGGACGATCCCGCGGGTCTCGACGGCGTCGGCGACGGCCAGCGGATGGGCGAGCATGTCGTCCCAGCGCAGTTGGCCCTCGACGATCCGATCGAGGCCGGCGTCCTGTTGGACGCCGACGACCTCCTCGCGGGCCTGCTCGTAGGCGGCGGTGATTGCCTCGCCCTCGTCGCCGCTGATGAGGTCGTGTTTCTGGTGTCCCTTGAGATCCGAGAGATCGTCTTTCGCCCAGTCCGGGAGCGGATAGAGCCCCGGCGTGGTCGAAACGTACTCAGTCATCGTAGCCCCGACTAGGCTATACCGACGCTTAATATTTTCCATCCATACTAATACACTGCAGTAATTCTTGCGGGTTTCCGGACGCTCGAGCGTTCGCACCGAGGGCCGCGTCAACAGCCGGCACAGTGGAGAAACGCCGATCGCGATTACCGAAGCAACTCGAGTACCGTCAGCGTCTCGAAGGGGAACGACTCGTCGGCGACGGCGACGGCGCTGAAGCCCTCCTCGCCGGCCCGTTCGACGACCTCGTCGACGCCGGTGAGGCTGCTCACGAGCAGGTAGACGACCCCGTCGGGCGCGAGGACGCGCCCGACCGCCTCGAGGAAGGGGTCGATGACCGCCCGGCCGTCCTCGCCGCCCGACAGGGCGCGTTCCATCCAGTCGTCCCACTCGTTGTCCGGATCGGTCGGCAGGTAGGGCGGGTTGAACGCGACCGCGTCGAAACTGCCGTCGCGGAACGGCGAGACGAGATCTCCACGCACCGTTTCGACGCCCTCGCCTCGGGCCTGGCGGACGGCGTGGGGGTTCAGGTCCGACGCAATCACGCGAGCGTCGGTCTCGGCGGCGATCCGGCCGGCGACGAACCCCGAGCCCGTGCCGACCTCGAGGACGCGATCGGCCCCCTCGAGCCGGTCACAGACCGCCTCGGCCAACAGCTGCGAGTCCTCGGCCGGCTGATACACGTCGGTCTCGACATCGCGTTGTTCCTCGAGTCCCATCTATCGTTCCTCCGGTGTCTGCATGCGGTGTTCATCGCTCCGTTCGCGCTCCGACTCGTCGGCGATCCGGAACCCCCCGGTCTCGGCGCGGCCCGAGAGTTCCCGCTGCGGGAACGGGATCTTGATCCCCTCGTCTTCGAAGGCTCGCTTGACCGCGGCGATCGCGGCGGTCCGGGCCTCCCAGTAGCGTCTGGCGCTCGGCTTGTCGATCCAGAAGCGCACGCCGAGGATCACCGCCGAGTCGCCGAAGGACTTCCCGACGACCTGCGGCGACGGCGCGGACAGCACCTCGTCGACCTCCCCGATCGCCGACTCGGCGAGCGACGCGGCCCGATCGACGTCGGTTCCGTAATCGACGCCGACCTCGACTTCGATCCGCAGGCGGCCCCGCTTCGAGCGGTTCGTCACCATGCTCGAGGCGATGACGTCGTTGGGGATCATGATGTACTCGCCGTCGAACGACCGGATGCGGGTGTTGACGATCGAGATGTCGGTGACGATCCCCTCGTCGCCCTCGACTTCGATCCAGTCGCCGATCTCGAACGGTCGGGCGAACATCAGGACGAACCCCGACAGCATCGTCCCCAGCGTCTGCCGGGCCGCCATGCCCAGCACGATCCCGAGGAAGCCGGCCCCGACGAGCAGGCTGCCGAGGTCCTCGATCCAGATGCCGAGGATCACGACCAGCGCGACGGTCCAGATGATCACCTGCGAGAGCCGGTGGGTGATCTGTCGCTGATGTTCGGTGACCGCGGCCGTCGAGTCCATCACCTCCTCGATGATCCGTCGGACGAACCGTGTGACGATGACGGTCAGGACGAGCAGAATGAACGAAAAGACCGCGCGCGGAACGGTGTCGCCGCCCGGATCGAGTCCCACGAAGAGCTGGCGGACCTCGTCGGTGCGGTCCCAGACGCCCAGGACGACGCCGGCGCTGACCGCACAGGCCCCGACCAGCACCGCCACCGAGACGACGTCCGCGTACAGCGGTCGCGTTCGCTCTGCGACGCGCGCGTGTAGCCGGCGGTAGGTGAGCAGGACGGCGAAGACGAGCCCGACCGCGACGAGGGACACCGCGAGCCGAAGCGGGACCGTCGAAAACACCTCCGAGAGCCAGTCGAGCCGCGTCAGTACTGACATGCGTTCGTCTCCCGGGTTCCTCGGCCGTGCAGCTTTGAGTATTCGTTGGTTACTCCGCCCCCGCCCGAGTGGTCGGCTCGAGCCGCCTCGACCCGGCGTTAGGTCCCGGGCCCGCAACCGACTACGTCTCGGGTTCGCCGACGTCCCGCGCGAGCGAAGCCAGCGCGGCAAACTCCGCCGGTGCCATCGCGTCGGGCCGCTTGCGAAGCAGGTCCTCGTCGGCCGCCTCGACGACCGCGTCCGGGTCGCCGAGCCCGGAGATGTGGGCCGTGTTCCGGACGGCGTTGCGGACCGTCTTCCGGCGCTGGGTGAACACGGCCTTGACGAACCGCAGGAAAAAGTCCTCGTCCGCGACCGTGTAGTCGGGCTCGCGCGGGATGGCCCGGACCACCGCGCTCCGGACGGCGGGCTGGGGATCGAACGCCTCCTTGGGGATCGACTCGACGAGTTCGACGTCGGCGTAGTGCTGGCTCGAGACCGAGAGCCGGCCGTACTCCGACGTTCCGGGCTCGGCGACCATCCGCTCGGCGAACTCCTGCTGAAACATCAACACGAGCGGCTCCTTCTCCGGAAAGAGCCGAAACGCGATCTCGCTCGAGACGCCGTAGGGGAGGTTCGAGACCGACGCGGTAAAGTCGGGCAGGTCGACCTCGAGGGCGTCGCCCTCGATCACGGTCAGCTCGTCGGCCGCGATCTCGTCGGCGAACTCCTCGCGCAGGAAGGCGGCGAGTTCGCGGTCGCGCTCGACGACGGTCACCTCGTCGCCGACCGCGAGCAGTCGGTCTGTCAGTGCGCCCGTTCCCCCGCCGATCTCGAGCAGGTGACTCGCGTCCGCACCGATCTCCTCGAGGTAGGTCGGCAGCCGGTCCAGCACCCGATCGTCGACGAGGAAGTGTTGATCGCGGTCCGGATCGCCCCGCACGCCCGCTCGGGCGATCAGTCCGTCTGGGTCTCTCATTGTCGGCGCTTCGGCCGGGACGGGTGTAAACGCACCGTCTCGGCCGTCCGTCGACAGTGCGGGACCGACGGTCTCGGGGGACGTGCGACGTACCGCCAACTCGTGAGCGGACGCGAGTCGAGGCCAACGCCGCTGGGCGTGGATCCCGATACAGCTGGTGGGTGGAATACGTGTGTTTTATAACCGTCACCGGACAAAGCGGGCGTACGACTATGCCGAAATCTAATGGCCCTCGTCAGGGAACCCGGAAGAAGCTCGCGAACGATCCTCGAGACCGCGGTACGTCGCCGCCACAGCGCGCGATTCAGGAGTACGAGGAGGGTGAGAAAGTCCACCTGAAGATCGACCCCAGCGTCTCCGACGGTCGCTTCCACCCGCGATTCGACGGTCGCACCGGCGAAGTCGTCGGCAAACAGGGCAGCGTCTTCAAGGTCGCGATCAACGACGGCGGCAAGGACAAGACCCTGCTCGTCGCCGCGGCTCACATGCGCGCACAGAATCAGGAAAAGAGCCGGATCTAAGCAGGATGACGATCTTCAAAGAGATCGTCGACGAGGAGTTCCTGACGGTCTCGGAGACGAAGGAGCTGCTCGCCGACATCGAAGCCGAACGCGCGATGGACGAGGACCGCGAGCTGCGGTACGAACTCGCGCGAGCGATCGAACACGCCAATCGGTTCGCGGTCCTGGAGCCGGCGGAGGCCCAGGCGCTGGTCGACGACCTCCAGGACTTGGAGAAGGTAGACGAGCCGACCGCGTACAAGATCGCCAACCTCCTGCCGCGCGACCGGGACGAACTCCGGTCGGTGTACGCAAAGCAGCGCTACTCGCTGTCGGGGGACGAACTCGACGAGATTCTCAACGTCGTCGCACAGTACGCCTGAGACGGTTTACTGTCAGTCATTGCCGGCGCAACCGCACCCGGGCGGCGGTTGCGTCGGGACATCGTTACACCAGTCCGTATGACCGGTCGGTCTCGAGCGTCCCGACCAGACGGACCGGCCGCCGACGACGTCGGATGTTTCGTCCGGCCGACTGAAAGCGAGCCGACTCTTTAAGTGCGGCCTCGACGTATCGTAAACCAATGAGCGAAGCCGATGGCGACGAGACGGACGTTCGGCGCGCGGTCGTGTTGGATTACCTCGCCCACGGGCTGTCTGACGACGGCCGACCGCAGTACGAGAAGTCACCGGCAGGGTACGCCGTCGGAATCGAGGACTTCCAGCTCTATCAGGTCGCCTTCGACGAGGACGAGCGACTCACGATCGGCAGCGAAGTCGTCGTCGAACCGCCCGCCGAGCGCGGCATCGTCACCGAGTGTCACCGCGTCGAGTACGAGGACCTCTCCTCGGGTGCCCAATCGGAACTCGAGTACGTCGTGGCCGATCTGGTCGAGGAGAACGAGGAGCGGTTCGTCGACTTCTACAACGACGCCCAGCCGATCACGCTGCGGCTCCACCAACTGAACCTGCTGCCGGGGATCGGGAAGAAACTCCGCAACGGCATCCTCGACGAGCGAAAGCGCAAACCCTTCGAGAGCTTCGAGGAGCTATCCGAGCGCGTCTCGGGGCTGCACGACCCCGACGAGATCCTCGTCGAGCGCATCCTCGAGGAGCTACGCGACGACGATCTCAAATACCAGACGTTCGTGGGCCGACGCGACCGGGAGCAAAACCAGTAAGCCGGGACGGTTACCTGTGGGGAAACACCATCCTCAGCAGCCGCGAGCGGGCAAGAATCCTCGCTTCTGCAACCGACTGCGACAACGGCGTCCACAACAGTGATCCGACCGCGGGGCACTCGTACGGGTATGGACGACGACCACGACCGTCGGATCGAGACCAGATCCATCCACGCCGGTCAGGAACCCGATTCCGACACGGGCGCGCTGATGACGCCGATTCACGCGAACTCCACGTATAAGCAGGACGCCCCGGGGGACCACCGTGGTTACGAGTACTCCCGCACCGGGAACCCCACGCGAACCGACCTCGAGGAAAACCTCGCGAGCCTCGAGAACGCCGAACACGGCCGGGCCTTCGCCAGCGGGATGGCCGCGATCAACACCGTTCTGAACCTGCTCGAGGCCGGCGATCACGTCGTCACCGGCAACGATGTCTACGGCGGGACCCACCGCATCTTCACGCAGGTCTACGAGGACTACGACCTCGAGTTCTCCTTCGTCGATATGACCGACCTCGACGAGATCGAGGCCGCGTTCCGCGAGGAGACGGCACTGCTCTGGCTCGAGACGCCGACGAATCCGCTCATGTCGGTGGTCGACATCGCGGGGGCGGCCGAGATCGCCCACGACCACGGCGCGCTGTGTGCGATCGACAACACGTTCGCCACGCCGTACCTCCAGCGGCCGCTCGATCTGGGCGCGGACATCGTCTCCCACTCCCTGACGAAGTACCTCGGGGGCCACTCCGACGTCGTCGGCGGGGCCCTCCTGACCAACGACGAGGAGATAGACGAGCGACTGGGCTTCTACCAGAACTCCGTCGGCGCGACGCCCGGCCCCTTCGAGTCCTTTCTCGTCCTCCGGGGGACCAAGACCCTCCCCGTCCGGATGGACCGACACTGTGAGAACGCGCGACAGATTGCGGAGTGGCTCGACGACCACCCCGACGTCGACCGGGTCTACTACCCCGGCCTCGAGTCCCATCCCGGCCACGAGATCGCCGCCGAGCAGATGGACGACTTCGGCGGCATGCTGAGCTTCGAACTCGACGCGAGCCTCGAGCAAGCGAGCGCGGTCGTCTCGAACACCGAGGTCTTCACGCTCGCGGAGAGCCTCGGCGGCGTCGAGAGCCTGATCGAACAGCCGGCGCCGATGACCCACGCCGCCATTCCGCGGGAGGAACGGCTCGCGGCCGGCCTCTCGGACAGCCTGATCCGCGTCTCGGTGGGGATCGAACACGTCGACGACCTGATCGCCGACCTCGAGAGCGCGATCGACGCCGCGCTCGCCTGATACGGGCTGGTGTAACTGTTCCCCGGAACGACCGCGAGCCGTCCTGCGGTCGCTCCGGATATGACTTACAGCGGTCCGTATGTGCTTACTCCCTGGCCCGGGCCCGTCGCGCGAGTTGCGAGCGGAAGATCGGCTCGAACCCCTCGAGGTAGGCGCGTGCGTCGAACGATTCGCCGTCGACGCAAGCGCCGATCGCGGTCTCGAACTCGCGGCCCCACTGCTCGACGAAGGCGGTCTCGATGTCGGACTCGCGGATCCGCTCGATCACGGACGCGACGGCCGCGTCGGTCGACTCGTTCCGGAGCGTTCGAAGTTCCGCGGGCGAGACGACTCCCGACTCGAGGGCTCGGACGGCGACGCCGGAACTGTAATCTCCCTCGGCGAGTTCCCGCTCCCAGGTGGCCAGCCAGTTGCCGATCCGCGCCATTCGCTGGCCGTGATCGACGACGGTCCGGAGCGTCGAGAGGTCGCTCGGATCGAACGCGCTCGCGTTTGCGATGTCGATGTCGGCGAACGGGAATAGCATCATGTTGTAGACGTCGTAAGTCAGGAGTTCGCGCTCGCTCGTGAGGCCGGGATGGCGGGCCAGCAACGCCGAGTAGTCGACCGACTGGAGCGCCTGTCGAACGTCGAACCGGAACAGGGTCTCGAATTCGTCGGCGCGTGGACCCGCCCGGAACTGCTCGCAAAGCGCGCCCCAGAGGTCCCGCTGGAACCGGACGTACTCGCCGTCGACACCCGCTCGCGTCGGATCGGCCGCCCGGGAATCGAACGGCACGAGGCGGAGTTCCTCGAGGGTCGCGCGGTCACCGTGGCGTTCGGCGACGTCGTCGATGACTGTAATAAACATCGTCGCGAGGACCTTCGCGTCGTGGACGCGCTGGCCAGCCCCGTCGTCGACACAGGACAGTCGGAACGCCGGTTCGACCGCGTCGAACCAGCGCCACGTCGACCGGTCACGGTCACCGATCCGCTCGTCGTAGGCGTCGGCCAACGGCCGAACCGTCTCCGAAAGGGTCCGCTGTGGTGCGTTCGAGAACGGGTCCGATTCGACCTCGAGGACAGAATTGATCGATTCGAGAGCCATTACCGATAGTTCTGTCCCTCATACTAAAATAATTTATTACGAATTATTATAAATTAGCACATTATTGGCTGCGGGACGGTGTGGCGATCGGAGGCGAACGACCTTTTGTGGTCGCCGTCGACGACTCGAGCATGACGGCTGACGAACGCGGCGCGGGCGTCCACGTGCTGCCGCTGACGGTAGAGTACGGCGGTCGGGAGATCACCATCACGCCGACGCTCGTCGAGACCGAGCGCGGCCCGATCCTGATCGACGCCGGCCCGGAGGGTGCCCGCGAGGGGATTCGAACGCACCTGCGGTCGCTGGGGTACGAACTCGAAGACATCTGGCTGGTCCTGCTGACGCATCACGACGGCGATCACGCCGGCGGCCTCGCGGCCCTGCTCGAACGCGTCGATGCGGTCGTCGCGACACACCGCGAGGAAGCGCCGTACCTGACGGGCGACCGGGAACCGATCAAGGGCGACGGCGACCGGTATCCGCCGGTCGACGTCGACATCGAACTGGCCGACGGGGTTCGGTTCCCGACGCTGGCCGGGCCGATGGAGGTCGTGGCGACGCCGGGTCACGCCCCCGGCCACGTCTCGCTGTACCTCCCCGAGGGGAACCTGCTGATCGCCGGCGACGCGCTCGTCGCGGACGGCGACGAGCCGCTGGCCGGACCGAAGCCCCACTTCACGCCGGACATGGAGCGGGCGACCGACTCGGTCGGACGCCTGGCCGACCGCGAGATCGACCACGTGGTGTGCTTTCACGGCGGCTACGTGGAACGGGGGACCGAGCGGCTTCGGGAGATTCACGAGAAACTGCAAGCGTAGGGCATCGTGTCCGAACGCGGCTCGCGGGCGGTGCGCGGGGTCTCGAGGAATCGAAGCGGAATTCTCATCGGTGTCGCTCGCGTAGGGGCGCCCAATGCGACTCGAACTCCGCGTCTGCCAGCACTGTCTCGACGGCGATCACGGTAACGAGAAGCGAACCGCGCTGCTCAACGACATGGTAAACTGCGCCGAACAGATCAAGAAACACAAGGAAGTCATCGACCTCGATGCGGTCCACATCCGTAAAGTCAAGGACGACGAACCGGGCAAGCCCGCGGCGCTGCCGGTCGTCTCGGCGACGATCCAGAACGATCAGGTCGTGCTGAACGACACGCAACTCGTCGCGGAGGGCCAGGACGGGAACATGCTGCTCTACGCGAACCCCGACGACGTGTTGACCGTCCTCGCGGGGAACCTAGACGAGATCAGCAAGGCCGTCACCGAGGACGTGACCGTCGACCTCTCGCCGATCGGCGCGGAGATCGTCTCGGAGGCCGATCTCGGTGCGAACCGCGAGCAGGAACAGTGAGGGCGGTCGAACCCGGCACTACCGCTGCTCCGCTGGCGTCCGTTTTCACGCCGTTTTCGCCGGCGTCGGCTCGAGTGCCGACGGTCCCCGTCTCGGACGGAGAAATCGACGGCCCCGTGGCTCACGACTGACGAAAACAGCCGAAAATCGGCTACTGACCGGTTATATCCGGCCGACGTTTTCGACTTCGACGCTTTCGACGCCGTCGACGTCGCCGAAGTTCTCCTCGACGGTCTCCGTGCCGCCCGAACCGTCGGGGACGATCACGGTGGGGTAGAGCGCGACGAGGCCGAACGCGACATCGTCGCGTTCGACGCCGTTGATCTTCGCGCCCTCGGGGAGGGCGCTCTCGAGGCGCTCCTGGAGCGCGTCCAGGTCGATTTCGGGGCTGTCCGGCATGACCTTGATTTTGGCAGCGACTTTTCCCATTGTTATGGACCCATGAACCCGCAGTCGGGGCACTCGTAGAGGTTACTCTGCTTGCGACACTTGGCACAGCGGTAGATCTGCTGGCCGCAGTCGGGGCATTTGAACGCGGCGGCGTTCGTGCCCGCGATGTTGAGCCCACAGGAGACGCAGGAACGCGTCTCTCGGTCGTCGGTCGTACTCATATCCATCCTTTCCCGCCCGCCGTTTTTAACGGTTGTCTTTCCGCATCCCTCCCACTATCGAGCGGTAGCAGGACACATGGTGGCGGCTCGAGACGGCGTCCGACCACAGCCGCGGCGTTTTCCGACTCTGAAAACGCACTGGCGGCTATTTTATGTCCCCGTGTGATAGTTGGGATGAGGTTCGGTTACTCGACGCCCGACCGAACCTCTGCCTCTGACATTCTGTCCGGACTCGCCTCCGAGAGCGGTGCCGATCGACGGCCGGAACGACGAACATTCAAACCGGTGCCGTCCCTACGTCGACCGAATGCGCCTCGACGACTACATCGAGGAGTTAGAGCCCGACGAGGAGGCCGAGCGTCGCCGCCTCGCCAAGGAGAAGTCCTACGCGATCACGGACCACCTGGAGGAGTTCGAGCGCCGGTTCGACGACGCCCTGAGCGGTGACACGCTCGTGGGGTCGACTTCCCCTTCGATCTTCGTCGGGCGGTCGAACTACCCCGACATCCCCGTCGGACTGCTCTCGCCGGTCGGCGACGAGGGCGACGCCGAGGAGTACGTCACCGACGGCGACTGGTACCGGCAGGGGTACGCGATCGACGACGTCCTCCAGCGCCGGACCGGCCTCCTGAACTCCAACAAGCGGGCCAACGTCGACTCGCCGTCGATCGCGAGTCGACTGACGCCGTCGGTCCACGACACGTGGGACGGCTTCGTCGGCGTCCAGCGGGAGGTCGCCATCGCCGACCGCCCGGTCGATCTCGAGATCGGGCTGGACGACACGCCCGACCTCGGACTCGACGCCGGGACGGACGTGGCGACGCCGCGGGGTCCCCGCGCGAACGCCCGCAACGCGGATCTCACCGAGAACCCCCACGTCCCGCGGCCGGTCAAGAAGACCTTGGAGGACGACGACTGGCAGGCCGAGGGGGCGATGACCTACCTCTATCGCCGGGGGTTCGACGTCTACGAGATCAACTCGATCCTCTCGGCGGGCGCGCTCGGGCGGACGAAACAGCGCCGGCTCGTCCCGACGCGGTGGTCGATCACGGCCGTCGACGACACCGTCGGGAAGTTCCTCCGCGGGACCATTCGAAACGCGCCCAGCATCGACGAGGTACAGGTCTGGGCCAACGAGTACGTCGGCAACCGCTACTGGATCGTCCTCGCGCCGGGCAACTGGGAGTTCGAACTCGTCGAGATGAAAGCGCCGGGCAGCATCTGGAACCCCGACCCCGAGGACGGCCTCTGGATGGCCAGCGCCTCTGAGGGGTACGAAGGCCGCTCGAGCTACGTCGAGGAAACCGCCGGGGCCTACTACGCCGCCCGGCTGGGCGTGCTGGAGTACCTCGAGTCGATCGGCCGCCAGGCGAAGTGTCTGGTCTTGCGGGAAGTCTCGGACGACTACTGGGCTCCGGTCGGCGTCTGGCAGGTCCGCGAGAGCGTCCGCAACGCATTCGAAGGCCAGTACGGCGAGGCCGAGACCTTCCACGACGCGGTCTCGGAGGTCGCGACGCAGTTGCCGGTGTCGCTCGCCCGGTTGCGCCGCAAGTCCGAACTCGCGGCCGGGCTGCAGTCGAACCTGAGCGCCTTCTCGAGCCGCGACTGAGCGCCGAACGGCGCGGTTCTCGGTCCGCAATCGTCACGGTAGTTTCTCGTGCCGGTGCGAGCGAGCGCACGCGACCTCGTCAGTTCGATCCCCGTCTCGAAAGGAACTGTGGGCGTGACTCCCGTCCGTTCCGGAATATGATCACTGGTACCATGATGCATGCCCAGTAGTAATGTATCGTTCAGTTTTTATGCTCCAAATGCATAACCCGGCCGATGACCTTCGACTTCACACCGACGACGATCGACGACATCGCGCCCGAACGGCGGCCGTCGTTCGCGCTCGCGCTCGTTCCGGTCCTCGCGGTCGTCGCCTTCCTCGGGGTCGGATCGGCCGTCCTCGGGCTCGATCCGCACGTCCCGCTGCTGTGGAGTATCGTCTTCGTCGGCGCGTTCGGCATCTATCTCGGCTACGACTGGCCCGAACTCTCCGACGGCGTTGCCAACGGTCTCCTGATGGGGATCCAGGCGCTGCTGATCATCTTTACGATCTACGCGCTGATCGCCACCTGGGTCGAGGCGGGAACGATCCCGGCGATGATGTACTACGGCCTCGAGTTGCTCACGCCGTCCGTCTTCCTGCCCGTCGCGGCGATACTGGCGGCCGTCGTGGCGTTCTCGATCGGCTCCTCGTGGACCACGGTCGGCACGCTCGGCGTCGCGTTCGTCGGGATCGGCGCGGGGCTGGGCGTCCCCGCGCCGATGACCGTCGGCGCGGTCATCTCGGGGGCCTACGCCGGCGACAAGCAGTCTCCCCTCTCCGATACGACCAACCTCGCGGCCGGCGTGACGAACACGCCGCTGTACGACCACATCCGTCGCATGCGAACCGGGACGGCCGTCGCCTTCGGCCTCTCCGTGGCCGGGTTCGCCGTCCTCGGACTCCGGGCGGCCGGGGAGATCCCGACCGACCGAGTCGCCGAGATCCAGACCGCGCTCGCGGGCGCGTACGATCTCTCGATCCTCGTCTTCCTGCCGCTCGTGGTCACCTTCGGGCTGGCCCTCTACGGCTATCCCGCACTCCCGACGCTCGTCGCCGGCGTCTTCGCCGGCGTCCTCACCTCGATCGCGGTGCAGGGCACCGGCTTCGTCGCCGCCTGGGAGGTCTTCATGAGCGGGACCGCGCCCGAGACCGGCACCGACCTCGTGAACGACCTCCTCGCGACCGGCGGACTCACCGGCTCGGCCTGGACGATCACCGTCGTCGTCGCCGCGCTCTCGCTCGGGGGCCTCCTCGAGCGGACCGGCGTCCTCGCGGTCCTGGCCCATCGCCTCTCGCAGGGCGTCCGCAGCTCCGGGAGCCTGATCGCCGGCACCGGCGCGTCGGCGATCCTGGTCAACGTCCTGACCGCCCAGCAGTACATGAGCATCGTCCTGCCGGGGCTGACGCTGCGTAACCTCTACGAGGAGTTCGGTCTCGACAGCGACGAACTCTCGCGGGCCGTCGAGGCCGCCGGGACGCCGACCGGCGCACTGCTCCCCTGGCACGCCGGCGGCGTCTTCATGGCCTCCGCGACCGGCGTCCCCACCCTCGAGTACGCGCCGTTTTACCTGTTCGGCGTGCTGTCGCCGCTCGTGCTGTTCGCGATGGCGGGGTCAGGCTGGGGGGTGCCGACGACGAGTCGCCGCGAGAGCGCCCAGTACGCCGACTGAGTGGGCCTACCGTTCGGTCTCGACGACCGGGGATTCCCGTTCGATCTCGGTTCCGGACTCGGTCGAGACGGGCTCGAGACGGCGGTTCGCGACCCGCAACGCGGCGACGAACGCCCCGAGGATCACCGGGCCGACGAACAGCCCGACGACGCCGAACAGCGAGATTCCGCCGATGACCCCGAGCAGGGCCAGTGCGGGATGGAGCCCGGACCGGCGATCGACGAGGATCGACCGCAGGTAGTAGTCGGCGACCGCCAGTACGACGATCCCGTAGCCGAGCAGGACGGCCGCGCTCGCCGGCCCGTCCGCGGCCGCGTGAGCGACCGTGACCGGGCCCCAGACGAGCCAGACGCCGACCGTCGGCAGGAACGACGCGAACAACAGGACCACCGCCAGAACGGTGGCGGAGGGCACGCCGAGCAGGGCCAGCCCGATGCCGCCGAGTGCCCCCTGCAACACCGCGACGAGAACGTGACTGCGGAGAACCGCCCACGTGACCGCGTGGACCTCCGCGAACAGCTCGTCGACGACGGCCGACTCGAGCGGGACGATCCGGCGCAGCCAGGCGAGCAACGCGGCGCCGTCGACGAGCAGGTAGTACAGCAAAAACGCGAACACGACCGTTCCGATCGCCACGTCGACGGCCGTCGAAAGGAGCCAGACCGACCGCTCGAACGTGACGTCAACGACGCTGGCAACCGCCTCCTGAACCCGCGTCTGCAGTTCGGATTCGACGACCGCCACCGACTCCCGCTCGATGCCGAGTTCGGTCCGTGCCACCTCGCCACCGTACGCCGTGAGCCCCTCGACTGAGACGTTCTCGAGCGTCGAGGCGGCCGTTCGAACGACGACGAGCGAGACGAGTACGAGCGGTACGAGGCCGGCGACGATCACGAGTGCGGTCAGCGCGAGCGCGGCGACGCGGTCGCCGAACCGCGGTGCCAGCCGTTCGTACGCGGGCCGGAGGACGACCGCGAGCAGGCAGGCTCCGAGGACGTACTCGAGCAGCGGGCGGACCAGCAGGGCGGCGACGCCGGCGAGGATGGAGACGAGGAGGGCGAAAAACGACGTCCGGGCGTCCATACGCGATCCACTCGGCTGGTGGCCATAAGTGTTGATGTTCTATACTGTTGGGCGCAGCGAAAGGATCGTCAGAGCGGGAGCGGCAGCGCCTCGAGGACGTTCAGGACCGGAGCCGGATCGAACAGCGGGTCGTGAAGAACGAGCCAGTCCAGTAAGACGAGCCCGCCGCCGTGGGCGATCACGGAGGGGAGGATCGAGTCGGAGGTGTAGTCGACGGCCCCGAACAGGACGTCGGTCGGCCCCGACAGCAGGAACTCGATCGGCGGCTTCGAGGTGTGGTGAAGCATGTAGACGACGGGACTGATGAACACCGCGCCGAAGCCCAGTTCCCGGACGCCGACACACAGCAGGCCCCGGTAGTAGGTCTCGGCGGCCAGCGCGAGGACGAAGAGCTTGATCGCGTGGGGGACGAACGCGGCCGGCGCGGCCGACGTCTCCCAGATCGGGTAGTACGCGCGGATCGTCGGCAGCGTCGAGCCGACCAGATAGAACGGCAACACGAACAGCCCGAGCAGGACCGCGTTCCGAACCGCGACCCGGTCGGCCCGCCAGCCGACGCGTCGCCCGTGGGACAGCCCCAGCGCGAGCGGGCCGCCGATCAAGAGGATCCCGTCGACGAGGAGCCGATCGTCCAACCCGTCGGGAACGAACCGCATCCACAGCACCGTCAGGAGAGCCCCAAACAGTAACGACTTCTGTACCCAGGAGAGGCCCAACCGCTGGCGAAGCCAGCGCACGGCGCGTCGATCCGGCTCGGACGCCACGGTGTTACTCGTCGGCGGTCGGAATCGGTCCGGTCCCGATCACGTCCCGGACGTGGCCCTCGAACTCCTGTTTGCGCTGGAAGTACGTCTCGTCGACCGACTCGAGGATCGTCGATAGCTCGCGGGGACCGTCCGGCGTTCGAACGACCGTCTCGCCCTCCATGCGTTCGACCTCGCTCTTTTCCTTGGGCCAGGTCAGCCGCGAACTCACGCGGGCGAGCGGTTCGCCCTCGACGGGCGTGTGCGATCCGAGTTCGACGGCCGGCTCCGCGTCCTCGTCGTCGCTCATGGCGAGTCGTTTGCGATCGCGGTGATTCAAGCTTTCGCTTCCGTGGATCGCGAGAGCGGGCACACGGCCGTGCTGCGAGTGACCGACCGAACGCGGTGCAACCGAGGTGGCTTCCCGGCGACCGGACTGGGTCCCCGCACCCCCGACGACTCCCCGGCGATTCGTCGACGGCCCTCGACCCCTCTACGATCCGAAATGTGTCTGACGTATCGTTTTGTGATAGGACATCGAACGGGCTCGTATGACTAGCCTGACGGAGGTTTACGACGGGACCGCATCGGGGGTGACGAGTCGCCGGCTGTACGCCGGCACGACGCTCGTGGTCCTCGGCGCGATCCTGGCCGTCGTGGCCGTCCTCGCGGCGACGACCGACCTCGTCGGCGGATACGCGGCCGCCTTCTCGAGCGGGATGGCGCCCCAGTTCGCGACCGTCCGCGCCGCGGGTGTGTTGGCCGGACTCGCCGTCCCGACGGCACTCGTCGGCGTCTTCGTCGTATTGCCGGCCGGCCGTCGCGTACAGGCCGCAGCCGCGATCAGCGCGAGCCTCTGCCTGCTCGGGGTCGCGCTCTTCTGGCACGCCTACCCCCACCACTGGCGGGGCCACGGCCAGGAACTGACCTTCGAAGTCTCGGCGGTCTACCTGCTCGGACTCTTGCCCGCGATCTGGTGTCTGTTCGCCGCCGTCGCCACGTTCAAACGGCGCAACGATCCCGGCGGCAACCTCCAGATGAACGTCACCCGACACAACAAGACCGTCCTCGAGGTCGAGGAGGAAAGCGAGGACGGCGGCCTGGGCGGGATCGGCTTCCTCGGGGGGACCCCCGACGGCGACGTCGAGACGCAGACGAACGCGGACGGCGGGGCCGACGGTACGTCGCTGTCCTACGACGAGGGATCGGTCGGCGGTCGGACGACGGAGCGATCGGCCGCGTCGTCGCGGTCGACCGGCACCTCGACTCCCGGACGAGCCGTCGGCGCCGCGACCAGCGACGGCGGCTCGGCGGCGTCGGACATCTCCTCGCCGCTCGAGGGGGGCGACGCCGAGATCGTCGAATCCGAGCCCGCCGGTCCGACCGAGCCGACCGACCGCTACTGCGGGAACTGCGAACACTTCGAGTACGTCCGTTCGTCGGAGGGGATGGTCCCCTACTGCGCCCGCCACGAGACGGCCATGGACGACATGGACGCCTGCGAGGAGTGGACGCCGAACCGCTAGGCTCGTCCGGCCCCGCACGCCGTCCGAGAACGGAAGCTATACTCGCCGCCGATCGATACCTCCGATGGAATGTCGTGGCCGCTCCTGTTCGTCGCCGGCTGTTTCGAGATCGCGTGGGCGATCGGACTCGCGTACTCCGACGACCTCTCGCGGCCGGTGCCGACGCTCGCGACCGGGCTCGCGATGCTCGTCAGCGTGGTTCTCCTCGCGCGGGCCGTCGAAGAACTTCCCATCGGGACGGCCTACGCGGTCTGGACGGGCATCGGAGCCGTCGGGACCGCGTCGCTCGGCATCGTGTTGTTCGACGAGCCGGCGACGCTCGCCAGAATCGGGTTCATCGGCCTGATCGTCGTCGGGATCGTCGGGCTCCACCTCGTCAGCGGCGGGCCGTGACGGCGAGACGGGGCGAGACCGCTACAGCCCGAGTCCCTGCCGGCCCAGCTCGAACCCCCACTGAGGCACCCGGAAGACGACCAGCGCGACCAACAGGAGTTCGGCGACGGTGACGACCACCATCATGAGGTCGGCGCGCTTGCTGCTGACCGCGACCCCGATCGGCAGTCCGAACTCCTTCTTCCAGAGCGGGTAAAACAGTGCGATCCCGCGCTTGCTCCCCGCCACGTCGAGGACGTAATGGGTCAGAACGCCGACCCAGACGTACTCGAGATTGCCGAAGACGTACGGAAAGGCCAGGAAACCGAGCAGGATCGGCAGGTTGTGCAGCGTCTTCCGGTGTTTGCCGAAGGCGGTGTCGACGTCCGGAAAGAGCGCCCCCAGCGTCACCGGAACGCCGATCATCACGATGGTCCTGAACGTCTCCAGACTCCCGGAAGGCTCGAGCAGATACCCCAGCCCGATGCTCAACAGCACGGCGTTCAACACGTGTCCCTTCTTGTTCATTCACCCGACTCTGGGGGGTCGACCCGGGAATAGTTTTCTCTCGAGACTGTCAGGTTTGCGAACCGATCGTCGCGTCGGCGCGGGGTCGCCGAGGGACGGATGACTCGCGGGCCGATCAACGATCCTCGAGTTCGGCGAGCAGGTCCTCGAGGGCTCGATCGACGGTCTGTGCGCGCACAACGGCACGATCGCCGTCGAAGACGTACCGGGAGACGGTGGCGTAGGAGTCCCCGCTGTCCCACGGAGCGGCGTGGGCGACGCCGATGTAGACGGTCCCGACCGGGGTTGCCTCGGTCCCGCCGGTGGGGCCGGCGACGCCGGTCGTCGCGACGCCCCAGGTGACGTCGGTCACGTCCCGGACCCCTCGCGCCATCTCGCGGGCGACGGGTTCCGAGACCGCGCCGTGATCGTCGAGCGCCTCGCGGCTGACGCCGAGGTGGCGGCGTTTCGCGCCGTAAGCGTAGGTCGTCAGCCCCGCGTCGAAGTAGTCGCTCGCGCCCGGCACGGCCGTGATCGCGGCCCCGATCAGCCCGCCGGTACAGGACTCGGCGACCGCGAGCGTCTCCTCTCGGTCGCGAAGCACGTCGCCGACGGCCATCGGCAGATCGGGGTCGATGTCGTCGTTCATACGTGAGTCGACGGGCCCGGTCGTTGTGAAAGCGAGGGTCCGGCTCGCCCCCTCGCGTCGTCCGGCGGAAACGGAAAGACAAACGACGGTCGTCGCCCCAGTGGCCCGCATGGACTACGAGACGCCGCTTTTCTTCCACGTGATGGAGTACGCGGACGCGGCGGACCGCGACGTGGTCGACATGGTCAGCGGCAACCCCGACTGGGAGCCCCCCGAGGCGCTTCGAGAGGGACTGCGCGAGTACGCCGATCTCGAGCCGGACCGGTTGCAGTATCCCGCCAGCGAGGGACTGCCCGAACTGCGCGAAGAGATCGCCGCCCGGCGGGGCGTCGACGCCGACCAGATCGTCGTCACCAACGGCGCGGGCGAGGCCAACTATCTCGCGATGGCGCGGGCCCTGGAGCGCGACGCCGGCGACGAGGTGCTACTGACCGATCCCGTCTACCCCTACTACCCCGGCAAGACGACGATGCTCGGGGGCACACAGCGGTACGTCGCGGCTGACGACGAGGGACGACTCGACCCCGCGGACGTCCGCGCCGCCGCGAGCGACGAGACGGCCGCGATCGTCGTCAACACGCCGAACAACCCCACCGGCGCGGTCTATCCCGCCGAGACGATGCGGGAACTCGTCGCCGTCGCCGAGGACCACGACGCCGTTCTCATCAGCGACGAGGTCTACGACCACTACGACCTCGCCGGGGAGTTCGCGAGCGCGCTCGAGACCGAGTCGGTCCACCGGATCGTCACGAACGCCGTCTCGAAGTCGATGGCCGTTACCGGCCTCCGGGTCGGCTACGCGATCTTCCCGCCGGAGCTGGTCGGGGACGCTAGGAGCCGCCACATGCTGGTCAACGTCGCGACGACCCGTCCCGGCCAGTACGCGGCCCTGAAGGCCTTCCGCGAGACGGGTCCCGAGTACTACGAGCGCAATCGAGAGTTGCTCCGCGAGCGCGTCGATACCTTCACCGACGCGCTCGAGGCCGTCGGTGCCGAGTACACGACGCCGCAGGGCTCGTTCTACGTGCTGGCCCGCTTCGACGGCTACCCCGGCACGCTCGAGAACGTCGAGCGCCTGATCGACGAGGCCGGCGTCGCGGGGATGCCCGGCGAAGCCTTCGGCGATTCCCGGAGCGAGTGGCTGCGCTTTGCCCTCGTGACCCCGCGCGTCGAGGAAGCTGCCGAGCGGCTGGCGGCGTACTTCGGGTGAGCGGCCGAACGGTCGGCGACGGTGACAGTCCGGCCGAAATACCGATACGTCGGGCGGCCGACCCACCGCGTAATGCTTCTCGAGGCCGTGATCGCGGTGTTCGTCCTGACCCAGGTGGCCTACTTCGTCGGCAACTGTGCGCTGGTGACGCTGCTCGTTCGCCGCTCCGACGCCTTGGTCGACGACGCCACCGTAGAGCGGCGCGTCGCCGAGGGGACCGAGACCGACCGCGATCGACCGCTGGCACGGCCCGACGGGGGCTCGAGCAGTGGCGTCGCTCCCGCATCGGCGAACGCGGACCGGACGGCCGGCGAGCCGCGACCGACGGCCCGGTCGGGCTGTCGGCTCCCGCAGTCGGCGGTCCGCCGGCTCCGCGTTCTCGTCCCGATCTACCGCGAGTCGCCGGCCGTCCTCACCGAGACGCTCGACAACATCGCCGCCCAGCGGTATCCGACCGCGGCCGTCTCCGTGTACGTGATCTACGAACCCGACGATCCGACCGCGTCGGCGGTCCG
Source organism: Natrinema saccharevitans (assembly GCF_001953745.1). Lineage (NCBI taxonomy): Archaea > Methanobacteriati > Methanobacteriota > Halobacteria > Halobacteriales > Natrialbaceae > Natrinema > Natrinema saccharevitans. Next base: position 1,151,935 of record NZ_LWLN01000001.1, on the reverse strand, counting down.
CGAGGCGGTCGCGGCTCGCGAGGACGACCTCGCCGTCGAGTTCGTCGCCGTCGATCGGGCGGCGCTCGCGGCCGACCGCGCGCCCGGCGACTGGACGTTCAGCGGGACGGGCGTCCCGCGGACGAAGGCCGCCGCCCTGACCTACGCCTTCACGACGCGCTCGTTCGCGGCCGACGACGTCGTGACGGTCTTCGACTCGGACACGCAGGTGCCCCTCGACACGTTCGAACTCGCCGCCGCCGGCCTCGCGGAGTACGACATCGTCCAGGCGAAACAGACCGCGCGAAACGTCGACGACGGGCTCCTCCCGCTGCTCGAGTCGATGGGGATCGCGGCGTGGTCGGACCTGATCTACGCCAACTCGACGGACGGCCCCTACCAGCTGCTGGGGAAGGCCTACTTCGTCCCGGCCGGCGTCCTCTACGACCTCGATCGGTGGCAACTCGACGCGGTGACCGAGGACATGGCGCTCGGCGTCGCCGCCCACGAACGGGGCTGTACGCTCGGTATCATCGACCGCTACGTGCAGGACCTCTGTCCGGCCGACCTCGAGGCGTGGATCCGTCAGAAGCGCCGCTGGGTCCGCGGCCCGTATCGGCACCTGCTGACGCCGGGCTGGTCCGGGCTCGAGCGCGGCCGGTTCTGGGCGGGCACCGTGTTGACCCAGCTCCTGGCGGTGACGAACGTCCTCGGCCTGCCGGTGGGACTCGCCGTCCTCTGGCAGACACTCACCGGCTCGACCGGCGTCGTCCCCGCGTCGCTGCTCCCGCTCGTCGCGTTCAACGGCGTCGTCTGGTGTTACTACAGCTGGCGGTCCTACCGCGCGGCCTGGGAGGCGGTCCCATTCGATAGCCGGTGGGAGCAGGCGCGGTACTCGCTGCTCTCGAACCCGGTCACGCAGGCGCTGTACGCGACGCTGTGGGCCGTCCCGATCTGTCTGGCGCTCGCAGACGCCGTCCGCGGCGTCGTCCCGACGTTCGACGTGACGCCGAAGGGCTGACTCGAGGGCGACGGCCGGCCGCGGGAGACCGACGAATACTCCTGTCGGGACCGGGAACGGCGGCGTATGAGCGGCATCGACGTCGAACCGGTGGAGGAGGACGAGGGGGCGACGAACGACGGCGACGACGACGGCGCACACACCATCGAGGTGACGCCGACGGAGTCCGTCGGCGACGAGGAGCGCAAGACCGTCGACGTCGAGCCGTCCGACGAGCCGATCGACGGCCCCGACTACGTCCTCTACGGCGGGAAAGGGGGCGTCGGGAAGACGACGATGGCGGCCGCGACGGCGCTGGACAGCGCCCGCGGCGGGACGTCGACGCTGGTCGTCTCGACCGACCCGGCCCACTCGCTGTCGGACACCTTCGAGACGGAGATTCCGGCCGAACCCGGCCGAATCCGGGACGACATCCCGCTGTACGCGGCCGAGATCGATCCCGAAAGCGCGCTCGAGGAGGGGGACACGCCCTTCAGTGGTGCGGCCGGTGCGACGGACTCAGCCGACGAGACGGACCCCTTCGCGGGCGGCGAGACGAGCGGCTCGCCCTTCCCCGGCGAGGGGGCCGAGGGCGGGCCGCTCGGCGGCCTCGGCGACATGCTCGGCGGCGAATCGCCGATGGACGCCCTCTTCGGCGGCGCGATGCCCGGTGCCGACGAGGCCGCCGCCATGCAGCTCTTGCTCGAGTACATGGACGACCCGCGGTTCGAGCGCGTGGTGATCGACACCGCGCCGACCGGCCACACGCTCCGCCTGCTGCGGCTCCCCGAAATCATGGACACGATGATGGGTCGGCTGATGAAACTCCGCCAGCGCCTCGGCGGGATGCTCGAGGGCGTCAAGGGGATGTTCGGCGGCGACGCGCCCGACGACGGCGACGACCTCGAGGATCTGGAGGTCCTGCGCGAGCGCATCGAGCGCCTGCGGGCGGCCCTGCGCGATCCCGCGCGGACGGACTTCCGGATCGTCATGGTGCCAGAGGAGATGAGCGTCTTCGAGTCCAAGCGCCTGCGAGCGCAACTCGAGGAGTTCGGGATCCCGGTCGGTACCGTCGTCGTCAACCGGGTGATGGAGCCCCTGTCAAACGTTACCGACGACGTCCGCGGCGAGTTCCTCCAGCCGAATCTGGACGACTGCGAGTTCTGTCAACGGCGCTGGGACGTCCAGCAGAGCGCCCTCGCGGAGGCACAGGAACTGTTCCGCGGCACGGACGTGCGACGCGTCCCGCTGTTCGCCGACGAGGTCCGGGGCGAGGGGATGCTCGAGGTCGTCGCGGCCTGTCTGCGGTAGCTCACTCCGCGGGGACGACCGTCACCGGTCGGTCGCTCTCGAGGACGACCGACTGGGCGACGCTCCCGAACAGCGCCTTGCCGACCGGCGATCGCCCCTCGAAACCGAGGACGAGCAGGTCGCTGTCGTACTCGGCGGCCGCCTCGAGGATCCGGTCCGCGGGGTCGCCGATCGCGGTCCGGACCGTCCACTCGATACCGTCCGCCTCGAGGGCGTCGACGGCCGCCTCGACCGACGCCGGGAGCGCGTCGTCGCCGGCGAGCCGTTCCATCTCGGCGGCGTACTCCTCGGCGAAGCCGCCGGCCGCCCACTCGGCGTCGGGCCCCGACCCGCCCTCGCTGACGTGGAGGACGTCGACCGAGACGGCCGTCGCCGCGTTCGGCAGGTCGCGGACGGCGTTCGCTTGCGCCCGCGCCCGAGACTCGCTGTCGTCGACCGGGAGCAACACGCGGTACATACGAACGGCTTCGGGCGCGAGACGGATAGTGGTTTCATACGGTTTCCTGTCAGTCATTGCCGGCGCACCCGCGACCCGGGCGGCGGGTGCGCCGGGACATCGGGACAGCAATCCGTATCAGGGGCCGGAGCGCGGTCGGGACGGAGAGCCGGTCGCTCCCCGTGACGATCACTCGGCGTCCTCGCTCTCGCCGTCCCACTCGCCGCCGACGCGGTCGACGCCCATCATCGACTCGCCGGGGTGTTCGGCGAAGACGATCTTCATGTTCTCGTCGGGAACGTCGAAGCGCTCCCCGACGTACTCCATCGTCGCGAGCCCGAACGCGCGCTTTCGCTCGAACGGCCGGCCGCGACGGATCTCGGCGTCCAGAAAGAGCAGCGGCCCGTCGACGGCACGGCCGAGATGGAGGGCGGCCGCCCCGCGCTCGCGGATCGAGACGGCGACGTGGCCCGCCGTCGTCGCCATCTCGGTCGTGTACAGTTCCGTTACTCGCTCGGCGAGGGCGGTCTTTTCCTCGTCAGAGAGCGATAACGTCGTCTCGAACTGTAACAGCGGCATTACCTCGAGTCGGCCGGCCACCGGCTTGGGCGTTCCGGCGGACGAGGGGCGGTCGCTCGTCGCCGGGAGGCGTCACCGCCGGCGGCCCTGTAAGCGACCACTATTTATACGCCTGTCCGTGGGAGGTCTCGAGACCATGGGAACCGAACGCGAGCGGGACGCTCGATCGGTGGCGGGGCGACTGTGGCGGTCCCTGTGGCGCGTCAACGCCCGGACGAAGGCGTATCTGACGCTCGACGCGCCGGCTATGATCGCGGACATGGACGACCTGACGGCCGAGAAACGGCGGCTCGCGCGGCGGGTGTTCGCCGACGGCGGGCGCGACCCGTCCGGAACCGACGACACCGAGCCCGATCGGGAACGCGAGTCCGACCCGGGCGGCGGTTCCGGCGGTGGTCCCCGCTCTGACAGCGGCGACGACGGCTCGCCGTTCGACGTCGGCGGCACCTACGGCCGCCGACAGCAGGTGGGGTTCGTCCTCGGACCGGTCCTGTTCGCCCTGCTCTTCCTCTCGCCGACGCCGGACGGCCTCTCGGCCGCGGGGAAGGCGGTCGCCGCCGTCACCGCGTGGGTCGCGGTCTGGTGGATGTCCGAGGCGATCCCGATTCCCGCCACGTCGCTGCTCCCGATCGTCCTCTTCCCGCTGACCGGCGCGCTGCCGGTCGCGGACACGACGCCGTCCTACGGCCACCCGCTGATCTTTCTCTTCATGGGCGGCTTTTTCCTCGCGGTGGCGATGCAGCGGTGGGGGCTCCACCGACGGATCGCGCTCCGGACGATCAAGGCCGTCGGCACCGAACCCTCGAGACTCATTCTCGGGTTCATGCTCGCCACCGCCTTCCTCTCGATGTGGGTCTCCAACAGCGCGACCGTGATGATGATGGTCCCGATCGCGCTGGCGGTCATCTACCAGACCGCCGATCTGATCGACGAGACCGGCCTCGAGGTCGACACGAGCGAGGGAAACTTCTCGTTCGGGATCGCGCTGATGCTGTGTATCGCCTACGGGGCCTCCGTCGGCGGCGTCTCGACGCTGATCGGGACGCCGCCGAACGTCCTCTTCGCCGGACAGGCCGACGCGCTGTTCGGTCAGTCGGTCTCCTTCGCCGAGTGGATGCTCTACGGCGTCCCCATCTCCGCGGTCGGCCTGGTGGCGGTCTACACCTACGTCACGCGGGCCGTCTCGCCGCAGTTCGCGGAACTGCCCGCCGGCGCGGACACGATCGACCGCGAACTCGAGCGGCTCGGTCCCATGAACCGACAGGAGAGATGGGTCGCCGTCGTCTTCGTCGGGATGGCGACGGCCTGGATCGGCTCGAGCCTGCTCGACCCGTTGCTCGGAATCGCGCCGCCGGACGACGCCGACACCATCGTCGCGATCGGCGGCGCGATGGTGCTGTTTACGCTGCCGACGACGACCGCCGACGGCGACCGGACCTTCCTGCTCGACTGGACCAACGCCGTCGACATCCCCTGGGGCGTCATCCTCCTGTTCGGTGGCGGGCTCGCCATCGCCAGCGGCTTCGGCGACACCGGGCTCGCGGCCTGGATCGGCGAGCGCCTCGAGTTGCTCGCGGGGGTCCCCATGATCGCGATCCTGTTCGCGGTGGTCGTGATGACGATCTTCCTGACGGAGGTCACCTCGAACACGGCGACGACGGCGATGCTGATGCCGATCCTCGCCGGGGTCGCGGTCGGGATCGGCGTCCACCCGTTCGGGTTGATGATCGCGGGCGCGACCGCCGCGTCGTTCGCGTTTATGCTGCCGGTCGCGACGCCGCCGAACGCGATCGTGTTCGGTAGCGGCTACATCACGCTGCCCCAGATGGCAAAGATCGGGTTCGGACTCAACGTCATCGGCATCGTCTTGATCACCCTGGTCGCGGTGGGTTGGCTCCCGATCGCGTGGGGGATCGAGATCGGCACGCTCCCGACGGAGTTTGCTGACGCGTTCCAAGGGTGACCAGTACGGTCGGTGGAACGCGGACACCGGTTGCATCCGCGAGGGAACCCGAAAAGTCATCGCACACCTGATCGCATGACAGCGGCGCGATCAGTGTGTGAATCGTTTCAGTGGCTACTATAGTCGGCCGTGGTGAGTCGTTGGTCGCCGACGTCGGGCCGGCTGACGTCGCGGTCGGTCTCCTCGCCCTCGATGTCGTAGGGGTACTCGCCGGTGACACAGCCCAGACAGAGGTCGATGCGCTCTTTCCCGAGGATGTCGGCGACGGCGTCGGTCGAGAGGTAGGCGAGGCTGTCGGCGGCGATCTCGTCGCGGATCTCGCCGACGGACTTGTCCGAGGCGATGAGTTCCTCGCGGGTGGCCATGTCGATCCCCATGTAACAGGGGGCGACGATGGCGGGCGCGCCGATGCGAACGTGGACCGCCTCGGCCCCGCAGTCTTTGAGGAGTTGGACGAGCTGCGTCGACGTGGTGCCGCGGACGATCGAGTCGTCGATGACGGTGACGGTCTTGCCCTCGATCGTCGACTTGATCGGGTTGAGTTTGAGCCGCACCGCGCGCTCGCGTTCGTCCTGCGTCGGCATGATGAACGTGCGACCGACGTAGCGGTTCTTCATCAGGCCCTCGGCGAACGCGACGCCGTCGTCGTCGGCGTCGCGGGCCTCGCCGTCGGCGGTGGTCTCGCTCGCCGCGTCCGCGTAGCCCGAGGCGAACGCGCGCCCGGAGTCGGGGACCGGCATCACCACATCGGTCTCGACGCCGCTTTCCTCCCAGAGCTTGCGGCCGAGGTTCCGGCGGGCCTCGTAGACCAGCGTGTCGTCGATGACGCTGTCGGGGCGGGCGAAGTAGACGTGTTCGAAGAAACAGTGGGCGGTGTTGTCCTTCTCGACGAGCTGGTAGGAGTCGAAGCCCCCGCCGTCGTCCTGCAGGACGACCAGTTCGCCCGGCCGTACGTCGCGGACGAGGTCCCCGTCCAAGGTGTCGATCGCCGCCGACTCCGAGGCGAGTATGTAGCCGTCCTCGAGTTTCCCGATACAGAGCGGGCGATTGCCCCGCGGGTCGCGCACGCCGAGGACGGTATCGTCGTGGGTAATCGTCAGCGAGTAAGAGCCGTGAATCCGCGTCATCGTGTCCTTGACGGCTCGTACCAGATCCTCCTCGAGCAGGTTGCGCGCGAGGTCGTGGGCGATGACCTCGGTGTCGCCGTCGCTGGTGAAGGCATGGCCCGCGCTGGCGAGTTCCTCGCGGATCTCGTCGGCGTTGACGAGGTTGCCGTTGTGACTCAGCCCGAGCGAGCCGCTCTTGAAGGAGACGGAGAACGGCTGGGCACACGAGGAGTCGACCGAGCCGGCCGTCGGATATCGGACGTGGCCGATCCCGGCCGACCCGTTGAGCGTCTCGAGGTCGCCCTCGTCGAAGGCGTCTCCCACGAGCCCCATTTCGACGTGGCTGTGCTGCTGGAACCCGTCGTGTGTGACGATGCCTGCGGACTCCTGTCCCCGGTGTTGGAGTGCGTACAGCGCGTAGTACAACGGCCGTGCCGCGTCCCGACCGTCGAGTGAGACGCCGACGACGCCGCACTTTTCGGTCATTCCTGTTCGCCGGGGAGTCTCGCCCCGCCCATCAGTCATGGGAGTGCGTAGGACACCGAACCGATAAAAACCCCCGTGTTTGTGCTGCTTCGACTCCTCTCTAAGCAGAACTATATACGTGTTCGTGTATATGTGGTGTGGGGCCACGTGACAGTGATGTTCCGTCACGGCGAGAGCGGCCGACCGGGCTCGAGTGCCCCCCTCTCGCTGAGCGGGTCTCCGAGCCGATTTCACGGTCCGGTGGCGTTCTGATGTGGTTTGCTGTCCCGATGTACCGGGAGGGCATTGTACAATACCCCACGGAGTGTTATTTTTCACAGGTGATCTGTGAATCAGTGGGGCGAAGAACGGATGTGTAAACCGTTGTATGACACTCGTGTACCGGTGCAACCCCGACTGCTCTGCGGTTGCACCGATACTGACGTACAGTAGACGTCTGACTCGAGTACGTACCGGGACGAACCCATCCGACCCACGATCGTCGAACCCCTTCGGAGTCTACAAGAGATCGGTTGGCGATCACACCGACCAGCGGTTCGAACGGTTTATCGGTGTGAAACGTATGATGGACCATTCAACGTGTTCAGTTGAGGATGACTGCAAGCTCTAACACGACGTTCGACGACGGGGCCGAAACCGGTGACCGGCGGGCCGACTACGATTTCGTCTCCGAGGACGTCGCGCAACCGGCGCTGGTAGACGAGATCCGCGACCGCGTCGCGGGGGACGTTCGCTTCGACACCTACACGCGACAGCTGTACGCCACCGACGCGAGCGCGTACGAGCTAACGCCGATCGGCGTCGTCTATCCGCGATCGACCGCCGACGTCGCCGCGACCGTCGCCTACTGCGCCGACCGGGGGATTCCCGTCCTCCCGCGGGGCGGCGGGACGAGCCTCGCCGGGCAGGCCGTCAACGAGGCCGTCGTCCTCGATTTCACCCGCTACATGGACGGCGTGGTCTCGATCGATCCCGACGCCGGCCGGGCCCGCGTCGAGGCGGGGACGGTCCTTGGCGAACTCAACGACGCGCTCGCTCCCCACGGCCTGAAGTTCGCGCCCGACCCCGCGGCCGGCGACCGCAGCGCGATCGGCGGCGCGATCGGCAACAACTCGACGGGCGCACACTCGCTGGTCTACGGCAAGACCGACGCCTACGTCGAGGAGTGCGAGGCGGTACTCGCCGACGGCACGGTCGCCACGCTCGGCGAGATCGCCGTCGAGGACCTCCGCGAATCCGCCGATCCCGAGGGCACCTTGCTCGAGCGGATTCACGCCGAAGTCGTCCGGATCGTCGACGAGGAGAGCGAGGCGGTCCGGGAGCGGTTCCCTGACATGAAGCGCAACGTCTCCGGCTACAACCTCGACGTCCTCGTCGAGGAGGCCGAGACGGGGACCGTCAACCTCGCGCGGCTGCTGGCCGGCAGCGAGGGGACGCTGGCGGTCGTCACCGAGGCCGAGGTCGCGCTCGAGCCCGTTCCCGAGACCAAGGCCGTCTCGCTGCTGTTCTACGAGAGCGTCCTCGAGGCCGTCACCGACGTCCAGCACGTCCTCGAACACGAGCCGGCGGCGGTCGAACTCATCGACGACGTGTTGCTGGGGTTGGCCCGCGACACGACGGAGTTCGAGGCGGCAGCGTCGCTGGTTCCCGACGCGGCCGACGCGGCGCTGCTGGTCGAGTTCTACGCCGAGGACGACGACCACGGCCGCGAGCAAACCGCCGGCCTGCTCGCCGACAGGGTACCGGAGCCCGACACCGAGGAAGCCCCGCCCGCCGAGCGGCCGGCGATCGACGAGACGATCGCGTTCGACGGCCTCGAGGCCCACGACGAGGGCGAGCGCGAGACCTTCTGGACGCTGCGGAAGGCCGGGCTCCCGATCCTGCTCTCGCGGACCTCCGACGAGAAGCACATCAGCTTCATCGAGGACTGCGCGATCCCGCCGGAACACCTCCCCGAGTTCGTCGAGCGGTTCCAGTCGCTGCTGACCGAGAAGGGGCGGGACGACGACGCGGCCTTCTACGCCCACGCCGGCCCGGGCGTCCTCCACGTCCGGCCGCTGGTCGACACGAAGGCAGACCGCGACCGCGAGGAGATGGTGGCGATCGCCGACGCGGTCACCGACATGGTCGTCGAGTTCGGCGGCAGCGTCTCCGGCGAACACGGCGACGGCCGCGCGCGCACCCAGTGGAATCACAAGCTCTACGGCGACGACCTCTGGCGGGCCTTCCGCGACCTGAAGACCGCGTTCGATCCCGACTGGCTGCTCAACCCCGGCAACGTCTGTGGCGACCACGACATGACCGAGCACCTCCGGTACGACGACGACTACGCGTACGACGCCGGGCTCGAGCCGTCGCTGCACTGGGACAACGAGAACGGGATGCAGGGGATGGTCGAACTCTGTCACGGCTGTGGCGGCTGTCGCGGGAGCCAGGAGACGACCGGCGGCGTGATGTGTCCGACCTACCGGGCCGCCGACGAGGAGATCACGGCCACCCGCGGCCGGGCGAACCTCCTCCGGCAGGCGATGAGCGGCGACCTGCCCGACGATCCGACCGACGACGAGTTCGCCGAGGAGGTGCTGGACCTCTGTATCGGCTGCAAGGGCTGCAAGCGGGACTGCCCGAGCGGCGTCGACATGGCCAAGCTCAAGACCGAGGTCATGCACGAGCGCCATCAGGAGGAGGGCGCGAGCCTCCGGGACAAGCTGTTCGCCAACTTCGATACGCTCGCGGCCGTCGGCAGCGCGCTGGCACCCGTCTCGAACCTCGCCCAGTCGCTGCCCGGTTCGGGCACGATCGCCGAGAAGACGGTCGGCATCGCGAGCGAGCGGTCGCTGCCCGAGTTCGAGCGGGAGACGCTGCAGGACTGGTTCGAGCAGCGAGGCGGCTCGCGCGTTTCGGAAGCCGACGCCGAGCGGAAAGCGATCCTCTTCGCCGACACCTACACGAACTACAGCCACCCCGAGGTCGGCAAGGCGGCCGTCCGCGTCCTCGAGGCCGCGGGCGTCCGCGTCGACGTGGCCGACCGGACCGACAGCGGCCGGCCGGCGCTGTCGAAGGGCTTTATCGATACCGCCCGCGAGGCGATCGAGGCGAACGTGGCCGAACTCGAGCCCCGGATCCGCGAGGGCTGGGACGTCGTCGTCGCGGAGCCCTCCGACGCGGTCATGTTCCAGTCCGACGCGCTGGACCTGCGCTCGGGGACGGCCGTCGAGCGCTTCGCCGCGAACTCGTACGGCCTCTGTGAGTACCTCGACACCTTCCGGCTCGACGAGAACGTCGACTGGGCGGCGCCCGACGAGTCGGTCGTCTACCACGGCCACTGCCACCAGAAGGCCGAGAAGAAAGACCACCACGCGGTGGGGGTCCTCCGGCGGGCCGGCTACGCCGTCGACCCGCTCGACTCGGGCTGTTGTGGCATGGCCGGCACGTTCGGCTACGAGGCCGAACACTACTCGCTGAGTCAGTCGATCGGCGACATCCTCGTCGACCAGATCGAGGACAGCGGTGCCGACGTCGTCGCCGCGCCGGGTACCTCCTGTCGGACCCAACTCGGCGACAGCCGGGTCGAGCCGGTCCCGGCCGATAGCTCCCTCGCCGGCGGTTCGCTGGACGGCGAGTCGCCGCCGACGCCGATCGAACTGCTCGCACACGCCGCGTCGCGGTAACGCGGGCTCGCGCTCCCCGCGCCGAGGCGTTCGTCCCGGTTCTACGGCGGGCTCGAGCCCGCGAGGCGCAGTGTTCAAGACGGTCGCCACGAGTCACCACCGTATGCGACTCGAGGAGTACTGGGGCGTCGGCCCGAAGACGCGCGAGCGGCTGGTCGACGAACTGGGGACGGAAGCGGCGGTTCGCGCGATCGAGAACGGCGACGTCCGGGCGCTCGCCGACGCCGGGCTCGCCCGCGGGCGGGCGACGCGGATCCTCCGGCGGGCGACCGGCGGTGCCGGCATGGACGTTCTGGCGACGAGCGACGCGCGGTCGGCCTACAAGGAACTGCTGGACCTCGCGGTCGACCACGCCGTCACGCAGCGGGCCGCCGACCGCATTCGCGTGCTGACGCCGCTCGCCACCCGCGAGGCGATGGAGGACCGTCTCGACGACGTGATCGCGGCTCGCGACGCGTGGGCCGCCCTCGGCGAGGCCGACCGCGAGGCGGTCCTCTCGGCCTACGAGCGCTACGACGAACGCGAGGGCAGCGAGTACGCCGCCGTCGAGGCCGCGCTGGCGCTGCTCTCGGCCGGCGTCGACTCCGGGCCGTTCGCCGCGATCGCCGACCTCGAGCGCGACCGGCTCGCCGACGCAGCCGACGCGCTGGCGGCGCTCGACGGGAGCCGGGTCCGCGAGGGGGCCGACGACGAACTCGATCGCCTCCGGGACGCGCTGGGAGCGATCGAGGACATGGACGCGAACGCCCTCGAGCTGATCGAGGAGCTGCGCTCGGAGGGGGTTCGCGACGTCGAGAGCTTCCGCCAGTCCTTCGAGGACCACCTGCTGACCGAGACCGACGTGACGATCGATCGCGTTCGGGACGCGATGGCGACCGACGCCGCCGACGCGACGGACTTCGTCGGCGGGACGCTGCGGACCCTCCGGACCGACCTGACCGAAGCGGTCGACGAGCGCGAGGACGCCGTCGCGAGCGACCTCGAGGACACCCTCGCGGACGCCAGCGAGGCCGTCGACCGGGCCGTCGCGGCCGTCGACGACATCGCCTTGCACCTGTCGCTAGCTCGCTTCGCGCTCGAGTACGACTGTACGCGGCCGGTCTTCGTGGAGGGTGAAGAAGCCGCAGTCTCCGTCGTCAACGCGCGCAACCTCACGCTCGCGGCTCGCGACGACGAATCGGTCCAGCCGGTGACCTACGGGCTCGGCGACCACGGCGTCGCGAGCGTCCCCGACGGCGTCGGTTCGGTCCCCGGCGAGCAGCGGGTCGCGGTCCTGACCGGGGCCAACAGCGGCGGGAAGACGACGCTGCTCGAGACGCTGTGTCAGGTCGTCCTGCTGGCGACGATGGGGCTGCCCGTCCCGGCCGATCGGGCCGAGGTGACGCCCGTCGACTCGCTGGTCTTTCACCGCCGGCACGCGAGTTTCAACGCCGGCGTCCTCGAGTCCACGCTCAAGTCGATCGTCCCGCCGCTCTCGACCGGCGGGCGCACGCTGATGCTGGTCGACGAGTTCGAGGCGATCACCGAACCCGGCAGCGCCGCGGACCTGCTACACGGGCTGGTCACGCTCTCGGTCGACCGCGAGGCGCTGGGCGTCTTCGTCACCCACCTCGCGGACGACCTGGAACCGCTGCCGCCCGAGGCCCGCGTCGACGGCATCTTCGCGGAGGGGCTGAACCCCGACCTCGAGTTGCTCGTCGACTACCAGCCCCGCTTCGACACGGTGGGTCGGTCGACGCCGGAGTTCATCGTCTCGCGGCTGGTCGCCAACGCGGACGACCGCGGGGAGCGGGCCGGCTTCGAGACGCTCGCCGAGGCGGTCGGTAACGACGTCGTCCAGCGGACGCTCGCGGACGCCCGCTGGACGACCGGCGAGTGACCGAGTCCCGGCTCAGCCCCTATCACCGCCCGCCTCGCCGTCCCACCCGTCCCCCTCGTCACGCTCGTTCTCGCCGGTTCCGTCCCCATCAGCGTCGCGTTCCCCGTCGGCTTCCTCGAGTCCGTCCGCGCCCTCGAGCCACCGGTCGAGGGGCGGGTCGTAGCCGCCCGCGGGATCGTCGGCCGGCGCGTCGCCGTAGGAGTAGCACCGCCCGTCGAACTCCTCGCAGACGCGGGCCTCGAGGTAGGCCTGTGCGGCTCGCCGCGAGAGAACGCCCATCTCGATGACGTCGGCCAGCGCGGTCTTGGTCGCGCGAAACCAGACCCTGACCGCGCGGTCGTCGGCCGGCTCCGTCGCGACGATCGCGCCCCGGCCGCCGTCGCGGCCGTCGCCCCACTCGAGCCAGCAGACCCGATAGGGATCGACCGCGTAGCCGGCGTCGGGAGCGACCAGATACAGCGCCTCGTGGACGCGCGGGTCGAGGTGATCGGTCAGGATCCGGTCGCGGCTGATCGAGTCCGCGAGCAACGCGCCGTCGATCGCGCCGTCGGCCAGCGGCGTCCGCGGCGTGATCGCCGCGGCGAGGTCGAGGGTCTCGCCGCCCCAGTGACTGTACCGCAGGTCGTAGAGCCGGTCCGGTCGCCGGTAGGCGACCAGCGCTCTATGTCCCATGCGCGTCCCTCGCTTGCGGACTCGAGGCGGTTCGATCGCGGCACGAACGACGGAGCGTGGGGTCGGTCACGGGAGGGCTGGCCGCCCGTCCGTACTTGAACCCTCGCTCGCGGCGCGTTCGGCGTTCGCTACAGCCGCCGCTGAATCAGTGATACGCTGATCTCGACACCGTCGTGCGATCAGGTGCGCAACGACTGTCAGACGGTTTACTGTCAGTCGTTGCCGGCGCACCCGGGACCCGGGCGGCGGTTGCGCCGGGAAATCGGGACAGCAATCCGTATCAGTGGCTACTATCGGCGGAGACTCGCCGCTCCGCGCGGGTCGCGATCGCCTCGTTTATCGCGACGAAGGCCCGCTCGAGGCGCGCCTCGTCGAACGCCAGACCGGCGAGCGCGCCCCGGACCGTCTCCCGCTGGAGCAGCCGGGTTCGCCGGCCGTTTTCGAGCGGCTCGAGGTGGAACTCGTGGTAGCGATCGTACGCGAACGGCACGACGAGCCGATCGTGCCAGGCGAGCCGTCGCGGCGGGTCGGCGGCGACGACCGTCGGCCCGACGGGCCGGGGGCGGTACGCGAACGCGTCGCCCCGTTCGGGACCGTCAGTCGCGTCGACGGCGACGCCCTCGATCGTTCGCGTGAGTGGGTCCCACTCCGGGTAGCTGTCGAACGTCAGGAGCGCGTCCCAGACGATATCTGGCGGCGCATCGATCTCGACGAACGCCTCGACCTGGTTCATGCGAATACGTACCACTCGGGGACGGATGGCGCTGCCGGAATCGGGTTCGGTTCCGCGAGCCGGCCGGGACGACGCTTACGCGCTGTCGTTGAACCGGCGATTCGTCGAGAGCGGTGCGTCGCCGGGCTCGCCCCGGACGAAGTGGCCCGCCGGATTGATCTCGCCGTCCCGCTCCATCGAGAGGAGTTCGACGAACCACGCCTCGTGTTCGATCTCCTCCTGGAGGATGCGCGAGGCCATGTCGTAGGTCCGTGGGTCTTTCCCGTGTGTCATATCGCAGACCTCCGACCACGTCCGGATGGCACAGCGTTCGGCCTCGAGCAGCACCTCGAGGATGCCCTCGGCGTCGAGGGACTCGGTGTCGAAGCTCCCGTCGCCGGCCATCGGGGTCGGTACCTCGGCGTCGGGACAGGAGGCCCGATCGGCGAAGTCCCGAATGTCGTTGGGGAGCGCGCCGCCGAGTTCGTACACCCGCGGCGCGACCAGTTCGAAGTGCGCTCGATCCTCGAGGCGGGCGTCCTCGGTGATCTCCTTGTAATCCTCGTGGCCGGCGAGATGCATCCGCAGATTGGTGTAGTAGTAGTAGGTCGTGAACTCGGCACCGATCGCATCGACCAGTTTCTCGCGCAGTTCCTCGGGCTCGAGTCCGCGTTCGCGAAGCACCGCCATCCCGACGCGCTCGCTCGTGTCTCCCGCGTCGACGTCGCCTGCCGCGTGTGGTTTCTCGTCGGACATCCACCGGTCCACTCCCATAACTCGGCCCATGAAGCTTTGCTTGCAACTGCCGAGGATCGGTGACGGTCCCGGCGAAGGTTCAGCGGAGAGACCACAATATCCTTAGTCGTCAGCACCCCAGAGTCGTGTATGGACAGGTCGGACCGGGGACTCTCGCGTCGCGGATTCGTCAAGAGCGCCGTCGCCGTCGGCGGGGCCGCCGGGCTCGCCGCCTGCCTCCAGCGCGAGGAAGCCGAGGACGTCCCGCAGGCCGTCCGCTCGCCCGACGAACTTCCGACCCGACAGCACGCATGGAACGAGTTCCTCGCGACGGACGACCACGGCAACGACGTGCCACCCAGACACCACCTCCTGCTGGCCCTCGAGTACGTCGGCGACGGCCCCGCCGACGTCGCCGACGAGCGCGACCAGCTCGAGGCCGCGTTCCGGACCCTCGAGCGGGCCTACAAACGGGGCAACGAGGGGCTCGCGTTCACGGTCGGCTACGGCCCCGCGTACTTCGATCGCTTCGAGGCCGACCTCGAGGGGGTCGAACTGCCCGCGCCCGAGCCGCTGACCGAGCTGGAGGATCCCACCCTCGACGAGTACGACGCGCTGTTGCATCTGGCCAGCGACTACGGCCACGTCACCTTGAGCGCCGAGGAAGCGCTGAAGGGCGAACTCGAGGAGCTGAACGGACTCGAGGTCGAGGGCACGTTCGAAGGGATCTTCGAGGTCGCCGAACGCCGGACGGGGTTCATCGGCCGCGGGCTCCCGGCCGAGAAACAGTCGGGCGTCGCCGGCATCCCCGACGGCGAGCCGGTCCCCGAGGACGCGCCGATGTTCATGGGATTCAAATCCGGCTTTCGACGCACGCAGGCCAGCGAGGACCGCGTGACGATCGACGAGGGACCGTTCGCCGGCGGAACCACGATCCACCTCTCGAAGCTCCACCTGCATCTCCAGCAGTGGTACGATCAGGACAGCCGCGAGCAACGCGTCGCCAAGATGTTCTCGCCGGCCCACGCCGACGAGGGAGTCGTCGAGGGGGCCGGTCACAACCTCGGCGACTCGAGTCGGGTGGCCGAGGTCGCCGGCGCGGCCGACGAGGCCGCCCGGCGGCAGGGGACCGTCGGCCACGCACAGAAGACAGCCCGTGCCCGCGAGGACGGCGAACCGATCGTCCTCCGGCGGGACTTCGACTCGACCGACGACGACCGGGCTAGCCTTCACTTCCTCTCGTTGCAGCGCTCGATCGACGACTTCGTGACGACTCGGACGGCGATGACGGGCGGCGACCTCACCGAGGGGTCGGTCGGCCGGCGAACGAACAACGGCATCCTCCAGTATCTCACCGTCGTGAATCGGGCGAACTACCTCGTGCCGCCTCGGGAGCGGCGGTCCCTGCCCGAGCCGACGGCGACGTCTGAGTGAGAACGCGAGCGAACGGTGGGAATTTGATCAGCGCGAATCGGACGGAGCGTGCGTCCGACCCGCGCTTGCTGCGAGGTCGTCGAACATGGCCGCGGCGTCGTCGGCCATCGGATAGGCGTCGTGATAGGGGTCGATCTCGCGGTCGGCCCCCGAGACGACCCGCACGGCGTCAGCGAGTCGCTCGTAGTTCTCGCCGACGATGTCTTGGACCAGCGCCGGCATTCCCGCTCGCTCGCAGAGTTCGGTCGCGGCCACACGGCCCGCCCAGACGGTCTCGGCCTCGCGATCCGCCAAAAAGAGCGCGAACGGCGTCTCGCCGAACTGGGCCTCGAGAAACCGCTGTGGCGCCGGGTCCGACCACGCGACGACGCCGACGGACTCGAGTTGGCGCACGGCGGTCGAGGCGGCCGAACAGAACGGGCAGTCGCCGTCGTAGAGCAACACGCCGGTGAACCGCGGGTCGGTCATACCCGAGCGTCGGTCGCGGGAGCCGAAAACGTTCGGCGGGCAGTCGCCGGTGTCGGCCGGCTCGAGACGAGGGAACTATAGTAGCTCTTGAAACGATTTACACACCGCTCACAACGCTGTCCTGCGATCGGGTGTGCATTGACTTTCAAGGAGGGTGTCATAGAACGAGTAGCACACCAAAGAGCAGGGTGAACGCTGTGGTGGATGAGCCCAGCGACCCTGCAAGATGATCCTTCGGTAGAGACGTTCTTCAATGTCGTGGAGACAGAGACGCTCGCGTTGTTTGAGCACCTTTCATTCGAGTTTCTCGAAGAGTTCGACGTGTTCGCCCCGGCGGAGACGGGGCGAACACGAGATCACGAGCCACCAGAGCTGATGCGTGGCTTCCTCCATTGCTACTACAAAGACATCTACGGCATCCGCCCCGTCGAACGAGAGCTTCAGAATGCAGTTGTCTGGCTCAGTTGTGGCTTCGATCGACCGCCGTCGAGAGACGCGGTCGATCGCTTTCTCACCGATCTCGAACACGTCGTTGACGAAATCTTCGACCACCTCGTCGAGCAGGCCGCCCGCCGCGGCCTGCTCGACTTGACCTACTGCATCGATTCGACTGACGTGAGGACGATGCCAGCCGATCA
The DNA here is from genome assembly GCF_001953745.1 of Natrinema saccharevitans. Lineage (NCBI taxonomy): Archaea > Methanobacteriati > Methanobacteriota > Halobacteria > Halobacteriales > Natrialbaceae > Natrinema > Natrinema saccharevitans. The sequence goes on along the minus strand of NZ_LWLN01000001.1, from coordinate 1,134,866 downwards.
AGATGCGTCGAAATGCTACGATCCAACCGCCGAAGAATACTACTACGGCTACGGCTGTACGATCGTCTCGACCGGACAAAAGATCCCTATCGCCGCGGCATTCACCGAGAGCAAACAAGCACCAGAAGAGACGGCGATGCGCGTCACGCGTGACGCGCTCGCCGTCGAACAGCCGATCTGGATGGTCGGTGATAGTGCCTACGACACGCTTGACTGGCACGACCACCTGCTGGCCGCAGGGGTCGTGCCAGTCGCTCCGTACAACGCACGAAACACTGACGACCCGAAAGATATCGAGTACAGGGTCGAAGACCGCATCACTGAGCACAGTAAGGACGTTCAGTTGAAGCAGTCGACGTTAGACGAGACGTACAACCGCCGCACAGGAGTCGAACGAACCAACAATGCAGTCAAAGACTGCGGCCTCGGGCACGTCCGAGCCCGAGGCCGCGTCCATGCACGAGCGCAGGTGTTTCTTGCTCCGCTCATGGGTAGAGGATTGTTGGTCAGCCCGCAGCAGTAGCTGAAAGTCGTAGCGGGCAAGGGTGGCGCGTTCGCGCCACCCGACGAAAGCATGATTCCACTCAAGACGTTCGTCTCGGAGCGTCGCGCCGCGAACCTGCTCCAACAGGTTCGCTGGCGTGACGGCGTCTATTGCCCACGCTGCCGTGCCGAATCTGTGATTCGGTACGGCAGCTATCGGGTGTTTCAGCGATACCGCTGTAAGAATTGCGACCGCACGTTCAACGATCAGACCGGCACCGTCTTTGAACACTCAGCGGTCGAACTCAGGAAGTGGTTTCTCGCCGTCTACACCTACATCCGCTTCAACACCAGTCTTCGGCAGTTAGACGTAGAGATCGATGTCTCCTACAAAACAGTGTACCGGCGCGTCCAGCGCTTCCTGCGAGCGCTGGACGCGCCTCAGCCACAACTCGAAGGACCAGTCGAGATTGACGAACTGTACGTGAAAACCGGGCTCAAAGGCCGCGAGCGCGACCGTCCGTCGCGCTCGCGTGGCCTGTCCACGCGCGGAAGAGGATCGTACGAACAGGACAAGCTACCCGTGTTTATTCTGGCTGATCGCGGCACCGGCGACCGCTACGTGATCCCAGCGAAAGCCGCTGATGAATCGACGATTCGACTCCTCCTTGCTGACCGCAAAGAGGAGTCGCTCACGGTCTATACCGACGGCTTTCGAGCGTACGAACCGCTTGATGAGGACGACGCATTCGACCGCGAATACGTCGTCCACGGCGACGGCGAATACGCCGATGGAGACGTTCACGTCAATACCTGCGAGAGCCACGGATCGCTGGCGCGATCCTGGCTCTCGCCCCATCGAGGCGTCTCCAAGGCCAAGCTCACGCCGTATCTCCGAGCCTTCCAGCTCCGTCGCCGCGTGTATCGAAAACCGGGAAAAGAAGCGCTGAAAACCATCCCCAAAACTGCGCTATGAGTCACCAACAATCTCCGCCACAAGAGCGTAAGGGATAATGCGCATGTTTTCCATTCTTCTCTAAGAGTATCAATTGATTCGTTCAAAGTAGTCATATTATGTCTCTGTGGATTGTCTGATTCTACAATAAGTTCGCGAGCCTCATTCAGTGTCTGATCCAATATAATTGCAGATGAATAGAACCGGATCACTGCCTCTGCTTCTTCTGGCGTCAAAAGAGAAATTTCCGAAGAGTTGGATCGATACACCTCAACTGAGATGAGGCTATGTGCTGGGATTTGGTTAGCATAATCCGATGATTTTTGCATAGCTAATTCGTCCATAGAGCCAAGTTCGCTCAAAAGTGATCGCCGGAGGTTTTCAATTCGTTCTTCTTTCCGATTCTTGCGGGACTTCTCTCGTGCCACATAGGTCCCATACGAGCCCAGAATCGCACCTACGGTAGCGCCTCCAAGAGTCGAAATAACACTGATATCAACCATCGTCCGTACTTTCTCCTGTTCTACATACTATGTTGGTCCAACATAATTACTTACCAAAGCCACCTGTCCGAGAACTGCAGTAGAGTCGGACAGAATCACCCCGATCTCCCCCTTGAGGACCACCGAAAGAACTAGATTGCTAGCGGTTTTTGTCCGGAATGCAGGCAACCCGGACGCATGAATCTGCAACAGCACGAGAACCGCGACGACATGAAGGTCTGGCTCAGCCAGAACGAAGTAGAACAATTGCTCGAGGCGGCCGACGATACCCAGCAGCGGATCGCGTTTGCACTTGGGGCGCGATGCGGGCTCCGCTCACACGAAGTCCTCGACGTTGCACCGGAGGACATCGTCGATACCGACGCTGGGACGATGCTCCGCGTCTGGCACGGGAAGGGTGACAAGTTTCGAGAGACGCCGGTCCCGCGAGATCTCGCGACGACCATCCGGACGGTCGACGACGTGCGCGACGCACCGACCAGCTCGTCGCTCGTCGAGATCACGAGTACACGGTCACTCCGGCGGTGGGTGCGATCGGCGGCAGATCAATTGCACGACGAGACAGGAGATGCCGGCTGGGATCACCTCGGGTTCCACGATCTCCGACGGACCTGGGCGACTGCACTTGCCTCGGAAGATGTCGACCCGCTTCTGGTGTGCGACTGGGGTGGATGGAACGACCTCGAGACCTTCCTCGAGCATTATCGGGGCAGCTACAGTCCTGAAGTGCAGCAACGAGAGCGCCAGAAAGTTAGTTGGCTCTGAAGAGTATTGATAGTAGAATAGTGCGCGAAACAATTTCACCTACCCATGATTGGTGGTATCTCTTTGCCCCTATTCGTCCTTATATCCACAAATTAACTTTAATTCTACAAAATAGCAGGAATGATCGATATAACCTTATCTCCAATCTCTGGTAACGAGTATCGAGATTCGGTAGGTGATAGAAGTTTATCTATTAACGACTTAGTTCAAACAGTAATATTTTAGTATTAGAACTAATTATTACTAACCGGATGTCTAATAGAAGCTCAGGCCGATCCCTGAAAAGACGAACCGCTCTTAAAACATCCGCCCTCCTCCTCAGCACTGCTGGGGCAACGGGTATGACAAGCGCGGCCAGCGCTGGAAAATTAAGCGAAAACAACAATGCTCGCCAAAAGGCAGAAGCGCTGATTCACGAAAACCAACCCTCAAAAGCAGTCTCAGTCCTGAAGAAAGCCGGCGTTCCACACCTCCATGCCGAACAGTCTGTTCCTATTTCGAAGGACCCCACTGCATTAGACTCAGAAGAGAATGGGGGGTGGTGTTTCAACTCAGGACTTTTTCACAAAACCAGGTTCTGATGATATCCACACCATTCTGTATGAAACGGATACGGATGGGGTCTGGCATCTGAGTGTGAGCTGGGATTTCAACCGCAATTCTGATATCGACGGGCCGGAGCCTACAGATGGACTGATCTTGGCATGAGATGACTCACATTTCAAATATGACAAGGGGGGGGTCACTTAAATATCAGGTATCGCATGTGTATGATATGCCAACAGAAACTGTGACGCATAGGAACGGTCATCAACTAGAGGGTGGAAAGTACGTTGATTATATGGAGGTGTCTGACGGCCCGCTCATCGGTGATTTCAACAATGGCATCGGTTTCCGGATCTTCGACCATGCACAAGAGTCGGATGGAGTTCATGTATATTGGCCGAAAAGACAGTATGGCTCTGCAGAGGTGCATATTGAACGTCAGTCTGATGGACCTACAAATATTCAGACACTATTTGAGCATACGTGGTCAATCGGAAATATTTCACAATTTGACCCAATTTTAAATACTAGCATATCAAGAAATGCTTCTTCTGTTGATGTTTCGGTACCCTATGAGGCTGATTCTTGGAGTGCGGATGCAATAAAAGAGATACCAGATAACCAGTAGCCATTGGATAAGGCATATTGATAGGCGTACGAGTTGAGTTAAATCTTAAACCTTTTACATCTGACCATTGTATTAGGCATATGAGCGAAGATAACAATCGATTCATACTAATAGTAACACTATTGGTATTTATACTACTTAATAGTCTTGAGAAACAGCCTACTCGGTGGTTCCAACAAGCATCTTTTTTCCTGTCATATGGGGTTCTCCTCTATATTATATATTTAATTACGTCTACCTTAGCACAGTATCTTCGATCAGAGTAGTTAGTCTTGCTCTGTTGACTCGATGGAAATCCTGCTATCCCATGAGAGCGTGAAACAAGTATGGGACGCAAGAGGCCGAGATCTATTCCGTGCTCCGAAGCACGTGCTGTTGACTGGCCCAAGTGCGTAGGAAGCCGAGTCCTGGGCATTACAGCCCGACTGCCGCTCCTGGCGGCAGTCGGGAAAGCCCGTATAGGTGAATCTCTGTTTCACGCACCACCGTCCCGAGGTGAACCCAATGTTCATCGGAATCGACGTACACAAGCGGTACTCACAAATCGCAGTATTGGACCAAAACGGTGAGATCGTCGAAGAGGTTCGCGTCGAAAACGCGAACCTCGACGACTTCGCCCAGCAGTACGCCGGGTCAAAAGCCGCGCTTGAAGCGACCAGCAACTACTACCACATCCATGACACTCTTTCAGAGTATCTGGATGTGACCGTCGCTAACCCCGGCGAATTGAAGTTGATCTCCGACTCGGACAAGAAAACTGACCGCGTTGACGCGAAACAACTCGCTCGGATGGTTCGGTTAGGATCAATTCCTGAAAGCTACGTTCCAACTGACGAGGTTCGGCAAGCCCGCGCACTTGTGCGCGGGCGCCAGAAGCTCGTCGAGAACCGGACCGAGTACGCGAACAAGATCCATGGCTTGTTGAGTGATCACGGCATCACTCGGGAGGTGAAGCCGTTGAGTGTGAAGGGACGAGAGTTCCTAGCGGAACTCTCGCTCCCGGCCCCGTGGGATGCGTTGTTGGAGTCGTATCTGGAACTCATTCAGGTGCTCACCGAACAGATTGAGTCGTTAGAAGCAGAGATCGAGGAGCGGGCTGGGTCTCTGAAGGAGACCCAGCTCCTGATGACGATTCCTGGTGTGAGTTACTTTACGGCGTTGACGATTTACGCGGAGTTGGGAGAGATAAACCGGTTTGATCGGGCCAAAGAGGTCGTAAGTTACGTTGGATTGAACCCGATAATCCGCGAGTCTGGCGACTCGCGGTTTGAGGGGAGCATCTCGAAGCGAGGATCAGGACGAGTCCGGTGGCTGCTCGTTCAAGCGTCATACTCAGCGGTACATACGTGCAAAGACGAGTACCTCAGCCGGTTCTACAACCGGTTAGCTCGAAAAAAGAACTCGAAGACAGCGATTGTAGCAACCGCCCGAAAGTTGCTGGTTTCAATGTATCACATGCTGGATCGTGAGGAGGTGTACGACCCACCAGGGGTGAGTGCCTGAGCGCCGCTCCGGCGGCGCTCATTGGCCGGTTGGTGGCAGCGTGAGCGACTGCTCTCGCAAACAAGAAATCCCCCGCCTGATGGTTGTCTCAGTAGCTATCGGTTCGCCGGTTGTCGATTCTACGTTCGAAAACTACAGCAAGTCCTCGTCGCCGGAAGAATTATCTTGGCAAGCGTGGTTTGGTCAGTCAGCAGAATTTCCATAGGTGAATAGATACTGAATCACGGTTACAGCGGTTCACACAGCGATTCTATATTGATGAGGGTGAACATCAAGACAATTTTACGGAACTGGCGATACCAGCCCAGCGCTCGCACGGCGTCGCCGAGCGAGCGCTTCGTTGTTGAGTACGAGGTTTCGGCCATCCAGCGCTGAGAGTAACCTTTTGCCCGGATGAGCGCGTTGTTCACGACTGCATTCGGCGATGAGCCGCGGTAGTGAACAAGGTACTCAACGTCAAGTGCAGAGATTTCGTACTCAGTGTGCCAGTCTTGGAACCCGTTGTCGGCAACCACGGACTGCAGGTCGTCCGCGTTTCGGCGGACGACCTGCGGTCCAGTCTTCGTATCGTGCTTCCACCGTGCTGTGATATGGACATCAAGAACAGCGAGCGACTCTATATCAGTTAATGTCGTCACTTTCAGCGTCTGCACGGTATTTCCTGACCGCTGGCGGAAGTACGACGATGAACGGCGGCGGTCAAAGAACGTGCTGTCGAGAGCAGCGTGGCCAGACTGCGGGTGTTGCTGCGCTGAAACGCGCAGCAACGCCCGCCACACCCACATTTTCAGCCGGTCGAACGACTTGTAGATCGTGCTGTAGTCGGGGAGGTTCTCTCGATCGAGACCGAGCACGTCACAAACCTCGGTCATATACTTCAACCGATTCGGCGTTTCACGGTAGCTGTGGCCTTCTTCGAGCCGAAAACAGTGTAGGACGACATGGACCCAGCGGGCGAACCCGCCGCTGGCGGGCTCGCCCGCGTGCTTCCCCAACGCTTGTTTGGCTAGGTCACGACACTGCTCAATGAAGTCGAGGAGATCGATTTCCATAGGACAGAATCGAATTCCTCGGCTTCATCCTTCTAAGCCAGTGATATCGGCTGATTAGACCGCTGTTCAACAGAGCAGAATGAAAGGTGCTCAAACAACGCGAGCGTCTCTGTCTCCACGACATTGAAGAACGTCTCTACCGAAGGATCATCTTGCAGGGTCGCTGGGCTCATCCACCACAGCGTTCACCCTGCTCTTTGGTGTGCTACTCGTTCTATGACACCCTCTTTCAAGAGCTACTATAGCCGAGCTTCGACCGCCCCGGCGGCCTGTCGTGGTCGGCGCGATGGCGGAGCAGTTCGTCGTACTGTTCGACCACGACGACGCAGTCGGCGCGTGGCCGGGCGACACAGGTCAACACGAAGTTCTCGGCCTCGTCCTCGGGGTAGTACCGCTTCGCGTTACTGTGGTCGACCTCGCCCTCGAGCAGTCGCGCGCCGCAGGTGATACACCAGCCCTGCTGGCAGTCCGCGGAGAGCCACAGCCCCGCCCGGCGGGCCGCCGCGAGGATCGCCTCGTCCTCGCGGACGTCGATGGTTCGGGACTCGCCGGCGGCCTCGAGGTCGGCGTCGTCGGGGACGCGGAGTTCGACCTCCCACGTCGTGGGCGCTGTCACGGGTACACCTACGGCCGACGGGGAAAAAGGGCTGGGCCGGCGGTCCCAAACCCGCCGATCCGCGCTCGACGTGGGTTCCGCCTTCCCCAGGGTCTTTCTCCTCGGGACCGGTCCGAAACTCGATGCGAGCCGCAGCCTTCACCGACCTGATCGGCCCCGAGGGAGTGCGGACGATCGAGCGCGACGAGTCCGGCCCGGGCGAAGCCGCCGTCGACGTCGCGGCCTGCGCGATCAATCGCCACGACCGCTGGATCCTCGAGGGCGATCGGCTCGTCTCGCTGCCCGACGGCGTCGACGCGACGACCGCCACCGTGATCCCGACGGCCGACACGACCGCCTTTCACATGCTCCGGTGGGCCGAAGTCGGCCCCGGCGCGGCCGGCGGCGAGTTCACCGCGCTGGGCCAGTCGGTCATGCGACGCAGCGGGACGACGGCGATCTGTGGCCGCACGGCGGGCGGGAACGAAAGGGGCTCGCGCTCTGGCCGAGCCCGGACGACGCAAGCACCGTAGGGAGTGAGCGAAGCGAGCGACCGAGGCGCACAGCGAGCCCCGGGAATCCAGAGCGAGAGGGGCTTTCGAGGGCGTTGTGTCCGCGTCTCCGGCGTCCGGATTACTCGCAGCGGCGCACACGACTCGGCAAGAAGACGCCGGCCCGACCTATTTTGCACCGGTGGCCGTCCACCTCGTATGACGAACGTCGCCATCACCGGCGCGGCGGGCAACGTCGGCCGAAAGGCAATCGACGCGTTCTCCGACGACGACCACGACCTCGCGCTGTTTACCCACCACGAGACCTCGGATCTCGAGTCCGAAACCCTCGAGATAACCGATCGCGAGGCGTTTCTCGAGGCGCTCGCGGGCCAGAATGTCCTGCTCCACCTCGCGGCCAACCCCTCGCCGCGGGCCGAGTGGGACGCGGTCCGAGAGCCGAACGTCGACGGCGTCTACAACGCCTTCGAGGCGGCCGCCGAGAACGACCTCGAGCGGGTGGTCTTCGCGAGTTCGAACCACGCGGTCAACATGCGAAACGTCGTCTCGGGGATCCGGCCGGAGTCGACGGTCGGCAAACCGGAGATCGTTCGGCCGGGCGGTCCGACCGATCCCGACACCTACTACGGCGTCACGAAGGTCTTCGGCGAGGCGCTGGGGTCGTACTACGCGACGCGCCACGGGCTCGAGGTGGTGAACCTGCGGATCGGCTGGCTGCTCAGCCGCGAGCAACTCCGCGCGGAGTGTCGCGAGCGCGACGGGGCCGGCGAGCGCTACGCCCGCGCGATGTGGCTCAGTCCCGGCGACTGTCGACGGCTGCTCGAGGCGGCCGCGACGGCGACGCTCGAGGGATCGCCGCTCGTCGCACACGGAATCTCCGACAACTCGGAGCGGTTCCTCTCGCTGTCCGAGACCATGCAAGCGCTTCAGTATCGGCCGCAAGACGACGCCGAGGCAGTGCTGGACGGCGAGTAGAACGACGGCGGCGAGGACCCGCCGAATCGAAAGACCGAACACCGATACGTTCGTACGATCGCATATGTCAGTCAAGGTGTCCGAGTCGACGGGGTACGGGCCCAACACCCAGATGTCCCTGTTCGGCTATATTATGGCCGCGGTACTCGTGATCGTCTTGCTCCCGCTGATTCCAGTCTTGATCCCGGTCTGGATCCTCTGGAAAGTGTTCGTCTCCGAGGAGGAGTTCGGCCACAGCTTCGAGGACTGGCGGCGCGACACCGGCCGTACCCCCGATGACCGTGCGGCCGCCGCCGAGGCGGAATCCGCAGCGGCAGACGCGGACGACGCCGAAGACGACGACGTAGCGGACGATACCGAGTCCGGGGACGAAACCGAACAGGCGACTGCGGAGTCCTGACGCCGCAAGATTTCTCTTCTGCTCGGGGACGACCTATAGTAGCTCTTGAAACGATTTACACACCGATCACAACGCTGTCCTGCGATCGGGTGTGCGTTGACTTTCAAGAGCTACTATAGTCGTCGGCGCTGGCGGCCGCGACCAGATCCGACGGCGGGCCGCCGGGGAGGTCGTCGCGGTCGTGGGGTTGCTCGAAGTCTACGTCCGGACCCCTGGCGACGATTCGGTGGGGGTTGACGTCCGGGTGGGTCGTGTAGTAGTGTTCTTTGATGTGGGCCATGTTCACCGTCTCGGCGACGCCGGGCGTTCGGTAGAGGTCGCGGAGGTACGGCCAGAGGTTGTCGTACTCGCGAATGTACTGGACGTTACACATGAAGTGCGTGTGATAGACGTTATCGAACCGGACGAGCGTCGTGAACATCGCGATGTCGGCCTCGGTCAGCCGGTCGCCCGCGAGGTAGCGCTGGTCGGCCAGCACCTCGTCCCAGTGGGAAAGCGCCGCGAAGAGGGCGTCGACCGCCTCGTCGTAGGGTCCCTGCTTCGTCGCGAAGCCGGCCCGGTAGACGCCGTTGTTGATCGGGTCATAGATGTCGTCGATGATCCGGTCCACCTCGTTCCGGTAGCCCTCGGGATAGAGATCCACGTCCCGCCGAGCGTATTCGTCGAACTCGGTGTCGAGCATCCGCATGATCTCCTCGGACTCGTTGTTGACGATGGTTCCTTCCTCGGTGTCCCACAGTACCGGCACCGTGACGCGACAGGTCGCGTCGGGATCCGCTTTCACGTACAGTTCACGCAGGGAATCGGCGTCGTGGACGTGATCGCGCGTACACCCTTCCTTCTCGGGGGTGAACTGCCAGCCGTCCTCGTCCCGGTAGGGGTCGACGATCGAGACCGAGATCGCGTCCTCGAGGCCCTTCAGCGCCCGCGTTACGAGCGTCCGGTGGGCCCACGGACAGGCGTCGGAGACGTAGAGGTGATACCGGCCCGCCTCCGGCTGGAACCGGGCGTCTGGGTCGTCGCGGACGCGGTCGCGGAACGGCGACGTCTGGCGCTCGAACGAGCCGTCGTCGTCCGTCGACTCGTAGGCGTCGGTTCGCCACTCGCCGTCGACGAGCATGTTCATACTCGCATCCAAGGGCCGGTGTCCTCATATGCCCTCGCTAACACTCGTGTCACCCGACTCGGGACGCCGATCGACGACACCGCGGCGTCAGAGGAGGGCGCTGACGGCCCAGTAGCCCGCGCCGGCCGCGACGAGGGCAGCCCCCTCGAGGCGGGTCAGCTGCCGGCCCGTTGCGAGGACGACCGTTGCGAACGCGGTCAGGGCGGCGAGCCACCCGAGCGCGAGAACGACCGCCGGATCGACGGTCAGCGGACGGGCTGTGGCGGCCAGCCCCAGTACACCGAGCACGTTGAAGACGCTCGAACCGACGACGTTGCCCGCGGCGATCCCGGTATCGCCACGGCGGGCGGCCACGACGGAGGTCACTAGCTCCGGCAGCGACGTGCCAGCCGCGACGATCGTCGCGCCGACGACCCATTCGGAGATTCCCGCCGAGAGGGCCAGTCCGACGGCGGCGTCGACCAGTACGCGCCCGCCGACGATCACGATCGCGAGCCCCGCCGCGGTTCGGCCGGCCTCGAGGCCGAGGCGGACTTCTCGCCCGTCGCCGTCGACCGTGACGGACGCGGCCGCGTCGTCGGTTCCGCCGTTCGAGTCGCCCGTCGGTTCGCCAGCCTCGTCCCCGCCCCTGACCGCGATCACGAGCGCGCCCAGATAGCACGCGAGCAGCGCGAGGAGGACGGCCCCCTCGAGCCGCGAGACGAGGGCGTTCGCGAGGACGGCGACCGCGACGGCCGTCGAGGCGGCCATCGCCAGTACGTCCCGTCGAAGCAGCGGTTCGGCGACGCGAAACGGCGCGATGACGGCGACGAACCCGAGGATCACGCCCAGGTTGAACACGTTCGAGCCGACGACGTTGCCGACCGCCACGTCGCCCTGGCCCTCGAGGGCGGCCCCCGTCGAGACGACGATCTCCGGCGCGGACGTGCCGAAGGCGACCACCGTGAGCCCGACGACGAGCGCCGAGATCCCGGCCGCGCCGGCGATCCTCGAGGCTCCGGTCACGAGGAAGCGAGCGCCGACCCAGAGCGCGAGGACGCCGACGGCCAGCGAGACGGCGTCTCCGAGGGGGACCATCGTACCGGATCCCTTCGGACGGGGCCGCCAAAAACGACGGGGACGGCCCCCGGCGCTCGAGCCGGCGGAGCGCGAAAGGAGTATTTAAACGGGTCGCGCGACCACTCCTGGTATGGCAGACGACGGGGACCGGCACCGCCAGAGCCGGCTGTTCACGGACGACGACGGCGGGTTCGACGCCGAGCGCGCACGCGAGGAGTCCCTGCCCGTCGAGGACGGCGAGGTGATCGACACCGACGAACTGGCCGATCACCAGACCTACCTCGAGGGCCGCGGGATCTACGACGAGCGCAACCGGGTCAACGACCTCACCGGCAAGGAGTGGAAGTACGCCACCAAGTCCGTGATCCCCGAGGGGTACCCGCCGGACCTCCAGCACGATCTCCGGGGCGAACACGGCGGGCAGAAACCCCCGCGACTCTGTGCGGAACTGATCGGCCGGTTCAGCAAGGCCGGAGACACCGTCCTCGATCCGTTCGCCGGCGTCGGCGGCACCTTGCTGGGCGCGAGCCTCTGCGAACACGAGGGGACCGGCCTGCGGGAGGCCATCGGCTTCGAGCGCACGCGGCGGTGGGTCGAGATCTACGAGACGGTCCTCGTCCGGGAAAACGAGGAGAGACGCGAGCGCGGCGACCCCCCGCTGGCCGCACAGGACATGCGCCACGGCGACTGCGCCGAACTGATCGAGGGAGTTCCCGACGACTCGGTCGACCTCCTGTTGACCGACGTTCCCTACTGGCACATGGACGAACTCGAGCAGACGCGCAACGAGCGCCGGACCCGCGAGAGCAACCTGGGGTCGTTCGACGGACCGGCGGCCGACGATGCGGACGACGAGAGCGCCGGCGGCGACGCGGACTCCACGTCCCGCGAAGCGGGGTCGACCGACGACGAGTGGGAGACGAAAGCCGACTGGCTCGAGGATATGGCCGCGAAGTTCGACCGCTTTACCGACGCGGTCACACCGGACGGTCACGTCGTCGTTTTCATCGGCGATATGTACCGCGAGCAGTCCTACGAGTTCCTCGCCGCCGACCTCGCGCGGGCGATCGAATCGGCGGCACCGCTGACGCTTTCGGCGAACCTGATCTGGTACGATCCGACGAAGGACCTCCACGTCTACGGCTACCCGTTTTCGTTCGTCCCGTCGATGGTCCACCAGAACGTTCTCGTCTTCCGACCCGACGACGATTCGGACGCGAACTGACAGTCGTCAGTCGATCGTCTGACGCGGTTTTATTGGGCTCGGATCCGTCGGAACGAACAGGCGCGCTGGCGGCCTCCCCACCCCTCCCCCCATCCGTCCGTCCGCGCGCCTACTACCGTTCCTCTCCCCCCTTCCGATCCGACCGCTACCGCGAGGTTCGGGCGCCTGCAGGCAACAGCGACGATCGAACGTCGGCCGCGCGGTCGGCCTCGGTGACGATCGCGACCTCGTCGCCGACCGCGAGTTCGGTCCCGGGTAGCGGGATGGTCAGCGGTTCGCGAGCGCGCCCGTGTGCGTAGATTCGCGCGGCCTCGGGCAGGTCGAGTTCGCTCATCCGCTTCCCGACTGCGGGCGATCCCTCTCGAATCTCGAGGACGGTCAGCTGGAGGTTCGCCGCGAGGTCGGCGACGACGTTGAAGTCGCCGCCCAGAAGCGCCGTCTTCGCGCCCGCCGCACCCAGCCGCTCGGGGTAGATGATCTCGTCGACCTCCGCGGCGTACTTCTCGTAGATGTCCTCGCGGTAGTCCTCGTCGATCCGCAGGACGGTCCGACAACCGTGGTGCGTGCCGACCATACAGGCCGCGAAGTTGGCGTTGAGATCGGGCGTGAACGCACCGATCGCGTCGGCGGTCCCGATATCGGCGTCGACGAGGACGTCCTCGTCGGCACCGTCGCCGTGTCTCGTCTCGAACCCGTCGTCGCCGGCGCGTTCGATCCGGTCCGTGTCGTTGTCGACGACGACGACGTCGTGGCCTTCCTCAGCGAGGATGCGCGCGGTCCGGGAGCCGACTCGCCCGTACCCCACGATGACGAACCTCATGTGAACGAGGTACACGCTCCGGGGTAAAATACGTTCGTCCGGCATCGTCGCTCGCGGCGGCGCGACACCGCAGCGCTCGAGGCGGGCGTGGGTCGGCGGGCTCGGGTGTGTATGCACGAACGTGGCTACATTTCGCGTCGATCCGGACAAGAACGCTTAACTAACCCCTGTTGTTATGCTCGAGCATCCAATATGGGGGCACTCGACTCGCTCGCAGCGTACTTCCGATTCGGCGACCACGAGACCGACCTCGAGACGGAATCGATCGCGGGGCTGACGACGTTCCTGGCGATGTCGTACATCATCGTCGTCAACCCGATCATCCTCGGCGAGGCGATCTCGCTCGAGGGCTACCGTTCGGGCGAGGTCACGCAGATGATCACCGTCGCGACGATCCTCTCGTCGGTGGTCGCCATGCTCGTGATGGCGTTCTGGGCGAACCGGCCGTTCGGCCTCGCGCCCGGGATGGGACTGAACGCCTTCTTCGCGTACACGGTCGTCCTCGGGCTCGGCGTCCCGTGGCAGGTCGCGCTCGCGGCCGTCTTCGTCGAGGGGATCGTCTTCATCGTCCTGACTGCCGTCGGCGCGCGTCGCTACATCATCGAACTGTTCCCCGAACCGGTCAAGTTCGCCGTCGGGGCCGGGATCGGCGTCTACCTGCTCTTTCTCGGCCTCCAGGAGATGCAACTCGTCGTCGACAACCCGGACACGCTCGTTTCGCTGGGCAACGTCGCGACCAGCGCCGTCGCGGCGCTGTCGGTCGCCGGGCTCGCGCTGATGCTCGTCTTACACGCCCGCGGTATCAGGGGCTCGATCGTCATCGGAATCCTCGTTACCGCCGTCGCCGGCTGGCTCCTGACGGCCCTCGACGTCGTCTCGCCGGGGACGCTGACGCCGCCCGGAAGCTACGAGCAGATGACCAACGAAGGCCTGCTTGGCCTGATCGCGAACGTCCAGTACGACTTCACGCCGCTGGTCGCCGGCTTCGTCGACGGCCTCGGCATGATCACCGACGATCCGCTCGTCTTCGTGCTGGTCGTGTTCACGTTCTTCTTCGTCGACTTCTTCGACACGGCCGGAACGCTCATCGGCGTCTCCCAGATCGGCGGCTTCCTCGACGAGGACGGCGACCTCCCCGAGATAGAGAAACCGCTGATGGCCGACGCGATCGGGACCACGGTCGGCGCGATGATCGGGACCTCGACGGTGACGACCTATATCGAGTCCTCGACCGGCGTCGAAGAGGGCGGCCGGACCGGCTTCACCGCGCTCGTGGTCGGCGTCCTCTTTTTCCTGTCGCTGCTGCTCGTGCCGCTAATCAGCGCGATCCCGCAGTACGCCTCCTATCTGGCGCTGGTCGTCGTCGGAATCATCATGCTACAAGGCGTCACCGACATCGACTGGCAACACCCCGCATGGGCGATCTCGGGCGGGCTGACGATCACGGTCATGCCGATGACCGCGTCGATCTCGAACGGGCTCGCCGCCGGGATCATGAGCTACCCGCTCGTCAAGGGCGCGATGGGCGAGGCCGACGACGTCTCGGCCGGGCAGTGGGCGCTCGCTCTCGCCTTCGTCGTTTACTTCGCCGTCTACTTCGCCGTCGACGCCGGGATGCTCTCGTTCTGACGGCCCCGTCGCTCTCCGGACGCGGTCAGCGTTTCGCTCGCGGGTCGCCGTGTCGTCGCCCGCCGCGATTCCGGCAACCGGTCGGGCGACCGGTGGGCTGATACGGCTTCCGGGACAACGGTTTTTTATGGCAGACATCACGATGTACGAACTCCCCGGCTGCCCGTACTGTGCAAAGGTCCGCTCGAAACTCGACGAACTCGACCTCGAGTACGACACCATCGAAGTGCCCCGCTCCCACGGCGATCGGACGGAAGTCGAGACGGTCAGCGGCCAGACCGGCGTGCCGGTCATCGTCGACGAGGCCAACGGGATCGACGGGATGTCGGAGAGCGACGACATCGTTGAATACTTGGAGAAGACCTACAGTAGCGGCGCGACCTGAAGCCGACAGGAGCCGATTTTCTCGAGTTTCGGTCGCCTCTTCTCGTCCGACGGGTGATCGTTCGTCGACTATAGTGGCGATTGAAACTCGAGGTACACCCGCTCGCAGGACTGCGTTGCGATCGGTATGTGAACGTTTCAGTCGCTACGATAGCTACTGTTCCCAGAACCGTCTACAGACGGAGTACCCGATAGAAAGCGACGGTCGTGGCGGGGAGAGGCCGACTCAGGCCGCCTCTTCGTAGTCGGCGCGTTCCCGGATGACGTCGCGGAGTTCGTCGGCGTTCCGGAGGTCGGCGAGTTCGTCGCGTTCGACCAGAGCGGTGCCGTCGACGTTGTCCTGTTTCGCGCGGTCGACGACGTAGACCGAACGGGTGCGGGTCACGTGGCCGATCGAACTCATGATCCGGGCGCGTTTCTCCGCGGCCTTGGTGAACTCGGAGTGGCCGGTCAGGACGACGTCGCTGTCGTCTTCGTCCTCGCTGACCGCGGTAAACGGCGAGCGGACCGTCGGATGGACGCTGTAGCCGGCCCGGGTGAAGACGGCGACGACCTGTTCGTCGTCCGGGTCCGCCGCGGGGTCGTCCGGCGTCGCCTCGCTCTCGTGGACGTCGTCGGCCCCCTCGAGGACGTCGACGGGACTGGTCAGCGGTGCCTCGAAGAGGTCCTCGAGTTCCATCGCGACCTCGACGGAGGCGTTCATGCCGTCCTCGTACTTCGAGACGGTCCGGCGGGAGACGCCGAGTTCGCTGGCGAGTTGTCCGAGGCTCCAGTCGCGGTCCTCGCGTTCGTCGGCCAGCAGGTCGCCGTCGATGTTGACGTAGAGGCCGCCGGGAGCGGCGTAGATCAGCGGCGGGACCTCCTCGATGAAGAGATTGTACGCCGTGTCGGGACTGAGGACCGGCACGCCGTGTCGGAAGTAGGTGACGTCGGGTTTCAGGTCCTCGTCGCGACTCCGCAGGCCGATGACCAGCGGCGTCGCCCGGAGGTAGGTCCCCAGTCGCCGCATCTCGTGGCCGGTCGCTTCGTTGAACGCGTCGATGTTCGCGAGGATCTTGACCAACAGCAGATCGTCGCCGCGACGCGCGGCGATATCGAAGCTCTTCGGCCGGATCGCACACCGGTCGCTTACCACGAATCCCGCGTCCTCTAACATCGCGGTCACGTTGCCGACCATTGCGGAGCGGGACATAGGGGGTTGTAAGCGATTCCTCCTATAAGACGTTTTCCCCGATATGTCCGTGTGCCGTATCGCGATTCGAACTCATATCGGGAACATGTTTATATACTTGATTCGGCCCGCGGCCGGCGACGCTCCCGCGCCGACCGCGCCGTCCCGAAAGGGGTTACTCGCTGCTCGGCCAAGGACCGCCGATGACCGTCGTCGGGATCGACGATACCGACTCGCGCGAGCGCGGCATGTGTACGACCTACGTCGCCGCGACGATCGCCGAGCGACTGCGACGGGATCACGGAGCGTCAGTTTCCCGACTTCTCCTCGTCCGCCTCAATCCCGCCGTCGAGTACAAGACGCGAGGGAACGCCGCGCTGGCGATCCATACCGACTGCGATTCCGAGACGGCGTTCGCCGTCGCCCGCGACCGCCTCGAGGCGCTTTCCGAAACCGCCGACGAACGCACGAATCCCGGGCTGGTCGTCGCCGATCACCGCCCCGACGACGTGGCCGACGCGGTGTGCCGATTCTCGCGGGCGGCGATCCGCGATCACCTCGAGATCGACGACGCCGCGGCGCTCGTCGACGACTGCGGCTATCGGTCGTGGCACGCCGGCGACGGTCGGGGCCGCATCGGCGCGGTGGCCGCCGTCGGCGCGTGGGCGGCCCTTTCGGAGTGGACCTACGAGTACATCACCTACCGCGAGCCGGAACGGTGGGGAACGCCTCGCGACGTCGATCACGAGAGCGTCTTCGCGGCGGCCGACTGGGGGTATCCCGCGGTCTGGGACACCGTCGACCGCGGCGAGGACGAGACCGTCTGCGTCCCGCACACGCCGGGCCCGATCCTGCACGGGATCCGCGGCGACGACCCGGACGCGGTCCGGGCGGTCGCCCGGCGGATCGAGGGCGAACCGGCCGCCGCGAGCCAGCTGTTCGTGACCAATCAGGGGACCGACGTCCACCTTCGGAACGGGACGATCGCCGAGGTGAGAAACGGGCGGGCCTACCGGCTCCCGGGTCGAGTCGCCAGCGAACCCGAGACCCGCCGCGGCGGCCACGTCTTCGTCGACCTCGAGCCGCCCGAGGCCGGCGAGAGCGCAGCGACCGCAGCCACCGAGCGACTGAGCTGTGCCGCCTTCGAACCGACGAAGCGGTTCCGCGATCGGGTACGGGCGCTCCGGGTCGGCGATCGAATTACGGCCTGTGGCGAAGTGGCGGACGGCACGATCAAACTCGAGAAGCTGGCGGTCCGCGACCTCGTCCGCACCGAGCGGGTGACGCCGACCTGTCCCGACTGCGACCGGCGGATGAAAAGCGCCGGTCGGAACCAGGGGTACCGCTGCCGGGACTGCGGGACGAGCCGGGACGAGAAGGCGATCCGACGCCTCGAGCGCGCCCTCGAGCCCGGCTGGTACGAGGTGCCGCCGTGTGCGCGCCGCCACGTCGCGAAGCCGCTGGTCCGGGGCGGGTTCGACGCGCCGACGCACCCGGAGCGATAGGGGATCGGCGGGGCGGCTCGGCGTAGCAGCGTCCGCGCCGGCCGGGATCAGCGGACGCTGACGCCGCGGCGGGTGAGAAACTCGTGGACCGCTCGGATCTCGACGGGACTGCCGATGATCCGACGGCGGTCCTCGCCGGCCGACGCGATCGTGACGGTGAACGCCTCGTCGAGCTGCGGCTCGAGGGACTCGAGGGTCTCCGCGGGAAGCACGATCTGGGTGCTGTCACGCAGCTGCGACGCGTTCGACATACTCGAGGGTCTCCCGCCGGTCGTTTAGGTGTACCGGAATTTCGTTGGTAATGGTAATTAAACTGGGTGGTAGTATCCGGGACTATCGGCCGACGCGGGCCGCAACCGGCGACGCCACACGGGGCCGTCGACCGAGGCGATCGAGCGTCAGTCCGTCCCGTAGACCGTCACCGTCCGGGTGTCGCTCGTGTGGGGCGACCGAACCGACACCGGGAACGTGTCGTCGTTGGCGACCGGGTAGGTGTCGTAGCCCAACCGGACCGTCGCCGTCTCGCCCGGTTCGAGCCCGACGCGTCGGGTATCGACCACCGTCGGCGAATGGCCGACCACGAGTTCGACGTCGCCCGACCCTGCTGTCCCGCCGACGTTTTCGACGGTCGCGGTCACCGCGAGAAAGTCGCCGCCCGACACCGGTGCCTTCGTCCCGGTAATCGACACGGCAAACTGCGCCTCGTCGCCGCCGTCGCCCCCGTCGCGACCGGACACGAGGACGGACCGCGAAGCGCTGTCGTCGCCCGTCCGCACGCGGACGGGAAACTCGTCGTCGTTCTCGACGGGATAAGTATCGTAGCCCATCGTTACCGCCGTCGTCTCGCCCGCGCCGACGGTGACCGATCGGCTATCGACGGTCGTCGGATCGTGCCCCACCACGAGTTCGACCTCGCGACTCGCCGGCCCCTCGCCCGTGTTCGCGAGCGTGACCGTCACCTCGAGCCGATCGCCGCCCGTCACCGGCGCGTTCGTCTCGAGGCCGGTCACCGCGAGGTGACCCTGCCCGTCGTCCTCGGTGCCGATGACGGTGACGTCGGTCTCGGCAGCCGCGTGGCGCGTCTCGAGGCGGGCCGGGAACGTCTGGGTGTTGCGGACCGTCGCGGTGGTGAACTCGAGGGAGACCGGCTCGGACTCGCCCGCGAACACCTCGACGGTTTCGCTGTCGACGCGGGTCGGATCGTGACCGACGATCAGCTCGACGGTCGCCTCGACGAACGCGTGATACGTCGAGTCCCCCTCGACCGCGACCTCGGCGTCGACGACGAGGTCCTCGCCCGCGTGAACCGGGTCGTTCGTCCCGGTGATCGAGACGTCTCGCAACGCCTCGACCGACGGGCCGTCGGTCCGGACGGCCCGCGTCCGACCGTCGCGACAGACGACCCAGGCAATCATCGGATAACCGCCGACGAACCAGATCGCGTCACCCCCGGTCGTGGCGTAGGTAACCGTCGCCGTCGATCCCGACAGGTCGACCCGCTCGAGGTACGTGGCGTTTCGCCCCTCCTGCCAGACGAGCCGGTGGAAGTTCCCGTGGTCGTCGGCAGCCGTCGCGGTGACCTCGATCGACTCGTTCGGCGTGACGGTCGCGTCCGGTCCCGGCTCGCAAGTCACCTCGACGGACGGGGCCGGCGGCGCGTCGTCGGTGACGGTGACCTGCCAAGAGAGGGTCGCCCCGTCGGCGGTCACCGACACCTCGTAGATGCCGGACTCCTCGAACCGGCCGTGAGCCGCCGGGTTCCCCGTCCGGTACGTGTAGCTCCAGAAGGGTGCGGCCGGCGCGAGATCCGCCGCTCCCGGACCGTCGACCGTCCACTCGGCCGTCGTCGGTTCGACGCCCGGCGTCGCCGCCGCTTCGAACACGACGTCCTGGCCGGGCCGGACCGTCGTCGCGTCGCCGACCGGACAGCCCCGCTCGAGGGAGATCGACTGGGTCCTCGTCCCCATTCCGAGCCCGCCCACGCTGCTTCCCACCGCCATGACGTAGTCTCGCCGTCGCATGCGATGACGTACGTCCGCTCGGCTCGAATAGCTAACAGAACGTTGACGATACGAAGGGGTTCGATAAAACGACTCTCGGTGAACGGGTCATATCGGATCCGTCCCCCGTATCACTCGACCGTCCGTGTGGGTTCGTCGTTTCCGACGCCCGCCGCTGTCGCCGTCTTCGTGATCGCCGTGTTCGTCCGCGAACCGGGGGTCCGCGAGGAGTCCCGACGCGGGCCGGCTTCCGTCCCGATCGTTACCTGACGATCACGACCGAAACGGGAGAGCGACGCGTCACGGTCTCCGCGACGCTTCCGAGGAGTACTCGCGACACCCCCGACCGACCGCGACTCCCCATCACGACGTACTCGATGTCCCGATCCTCGATGTAGCGGAGGATCGTTCGCGCGACGTGGCCTTCGGTCATCGACGTCTCGATCGTCCGATCGGATTCGGCGGCGATCGTCTTCGCCTCCTGAAGGATCGTTTCTCCCTTCTCCCGGGCGTACTCGTAGGGCGACGTTCCCGGATCCGACGGAATCCGAGTGACCTGAACGACGTGTACGACGTGAATCTTCGCGTCCGGAAACAACTCGAAGGCCTCCGTAAGCGCGGCGGTCGCCTGCTGGGAACCATCGATCGGGACCAGAACGCGAACCATGGTCATTGGAAACGCCGCACGCAGAAATTCCTTCCCCCAACTGGACAGTATCCCGACCGTTTCGGGTCACGATCCGCCGTCGATCGAAGCGAGGCGCAACTCAGATAGTCGTACTCGAAGCGAAGGGGTCTGGGTCGAGTCTCATCCTGTGACGAGCGGGTCTCGCGGTCGATCAGCGATCGGAGGGCGACGTTCTCGAAAGGGTTTTTCGGCGCGACCGGTTGTGTACGGACAAATGGGGCTCGAGGACGAGATCGAGGAGATCGAAGAAGAAATCGCCAACACGCCCTACAACAAGTCCACGGAGGCCCACATCGGCCGGCTGAAGTCCAAGCTCGCCGAAAAAAAGGAGAAACTCGAGAACCAGCAGTCCGGCAGCGGCGGTGGCGGCGGCTACTCCGTCGAGAAACACGGCGACGCGACCGTCGCCCTGGTCGGCTTTCCGAGCGTCGGCAAATCCTCGCTGTTGAACTCGCTGACCAACGCCGAGAGCGAGACCGGCTCCTACGAGTTCACGACGCTGGACGTCAACCCCGGGATGCTCAGCCACCGCGGCGCGAACATCCAGCTGTTAGACGTCCCCGGCCTGATCGAGGGCGCGGCCGCGGGCAAGGGCGACGGCCAGCAGGTGCTGGCGGTGGTGCGCAACGCCGACCTGATCGTCTTCATGCTCTCGGTGTTCGAGATCGAACAGTACGACCGCCTCCGGAAGGAACTCCACGACATCAACATCCGCGTCGACCAGCAGCCCCCGCGGGTCACGGTCCGGCCGAAGATCAAAGACGGCATCAAGATCACCTCGAGCACCGACCAGGACCTGGACGAGGACACGATCAAACAGGTCCTCCGTGAACACGGCTACGTCAACGCCGTCGTCAACCTCCAGGAGAACGTCACAATCGACCGGCTGGTCGACGGCCTGATGGAGAACCGCGAGTACATCCCCTCGATCACCTGCGTCAACAAGGTCGACCTCATCGACCCCGACTACAAGGAGACCGTCGACGAACAGCTGCGCGAGCGCGGGCTCGACCCCGAGGAAGTGACTTTCATCAGCGCCGAGGAGGAGAAAGGCCTCGAGGCACTCAAGGACCGCCTCTGGGAGAACCTGGGGCTCATCCGGGTCTACATGGACAAGCCCGGCCGCGGGATCGACTGGGAGGAGCCGCTTGTCGTCGAGGAGGGCGCGACCGTCGGCGAAGCGGTCGAGAAGCTCGGCGGAGAGATGGAGGAGCGATTTCGCTTCGCCCGCGTCACCGGCCCCAGCGCGGCCCACGACCAGCAACAGGTCGGGAAAGATCACGTCCTCGAGGACGAGGACGTACTGAAACTGATTCTGCGACGTTGACGTCCTCCGTGAACGCCTGTTCACCGGTCCAATTCGCCATCTAGAGGGTGACTATAGTAGCTCTTGAAACGAGTTACACACCGATCACAACGCTGTCCTGCGATCGGGTGTGCATTGACTTTCAAGAGCTACTATAGATAGAGTAGCCACTGAAACGAGTGCTACGCCGATCGCACGACAGCGGTGCGATCAGGTGTGCATCGACGTTCAGTGGCCACTACAGTGGCCAAATCGGAACGATGAAGCATATCCGGAGACCGGACGACTAGGTAGCTATGGCAACCTACGGCGCGCTCTCGCTCGCACCGCCGCTGCTCGCGATCGCGCTCGCGATCGTGACCCGCCGGCCGATCCTGTCGCTGTTTCTCGGGATCTGGTCGGGCGGCGTCATCGCGACCGGCAGTCTCGGTATCGGACGAACGTTCGACTGGATCGTCGGCTCGATCGCCGACGAGTTCCACGCCCAGATCCTCGTGTTCACCCTGTTGCTGGGGTCGGGGGTCGCGCTGATCTGGCGCCTCGGCGGGGCGACCGCCGTCCGCAACTGGGCGGTCGCCAACCTCGAGACCCCGCGAAAGACCGGACTGGCGACGTGGATCCTCGGGATGGCCATGTTCTTCGACGACTACGCGAACACGGCCATCGTCGGCAGTACGATGCGGGAGATCTCCGACCAGATGCGTATCTCCCGGGAGAAACTCTCCTACATCGTCGACTCGACGGCCGCCCCCGTGGCGACGCTCGGCCTCTCGAGTTGGGTAGCGTTCCAGCTGTCGATGATCGAGGACGGCTACAGTACGCTCGCGGACGCGGACAACGGCGTTTCGGCGGCCGATACGCCGGGCGCGTTCGAGACGTTCGTCGGCTCGATCCCGTTTAACACCTACTCGCTGCTGGCGATCCTCATGGTCGGGATCATCGTCGTCTCGCGGCGGGATTTCGGCGAGATGCTCGACGCCGAACACCGCGCGCGGCAAACCGGGAAGGTCAACCGCGACGACGCTCAGCCCCTACAGGAAGTCGAGAAGGACCTGGGCGCCCCCATCGAGGACCGACCGATGCTCCGGACGTTCTTCGCGCCCGTCGTCGTGTTGATCGCGGTCACGCTGGCCGGGGCGTTCTGGACCGGCTATCAGGCGTGGCAGGCCGACCAGGCCGACGCCGGCGCCACGACGTCGCTCGAGACGGCGATCGGGGCCGACAATCTCGTCCCGGTCCTGATCGACGTCGTCGGCTCCGGGAACTTCGCGGCGGCGCTCGTCTGGGGATCGTTCGGGATGGTGGCGACCGCGATCGCCATCGGTCTGTTCTACGACCTCTTCGGTATCGGGGACAGTACCGAGTCGATCCTCGACGGGTTCGGCCTCATGCTGACGGCGGTGACGGTGCTGGTCCTCGCGTGGTCGATCAGCGCGGTCGCCGAGGACCTCGGGACCGGCGAGTACGTCGCCGGCGCCGCGGAGGGCGTCGTCTCGCCCGCCGTCCTCCCGATCGTCGTGTTGCTCGTCTCGGCGTTCGTCGCGTTCACCATGGGGTCGTCGTGGGCGACGATGGGGATCGTCACGCCGATCGCGATCCCCGTCGCCTACGAACTGACCGGGACGTTCGAGCTGATGCCGGCGATGGTCGGGGCAGTGTTCTCGGGCGCGATCTTCGGCGATCACGCCTCGCCGATCTCGGACACGTCGGTCCTCTCGTCGACGTTCACCGGGGCCGACCTCATCGACCACATCCGGACGCAACTGTCCTACGCCGGCACCGTCCTGTTCGTCGTGATCGTCTGTTACGCCCTCTACGGCTTCCTCGGCGTCTCGCCGGTCTTTTTCCTGCCGCTGGGCGCCGTCCTGCTCGTCGGCCTGGTCTACGCCCTCTCGGAACTCGACGCCCTCCGCAAGGGACTCGATCCGAAAGCCGCCTCGGTCGAGGTCGACCTCGGCGAACGCGGCCCCGGAACCGACCCCGGTTCGACCCCCGACGACCTCGATTAGACCGCCGTCTTCGCCACGTTTTTGCCGTCTGCTGGCCTGTCTTCGCGTATGGACGGAACGCTCGATCACACGATGATTCGCGTCGCCGACCTCGAGGAATCGCTCGAGTGGTACGGGACCCACCTCGACTACGAGGAGAAAGACCGCTACGAGGGCGACGGCTTCACTATCGTCTACCTCGGCCCCGAGGAGATGCACGAGGAGGGTGCGATGCTCGAGATTACCCACAACGAGGGCGAGGAGCCCGAGCTGGGCGACGCCTGGGGCCACATCGCCGTGCGAGTTCCGGAGGGCGAACTCGAGGAGTACTACCAGCAGCTCATGGACGAAGGCGTCGACGATTACCGGGATCCCGAGTCCTGTGGCGGGCGGTACGCGTTCGTTACAGATCCCGACGGTCACGAGATCGAGATCGTCCAGCGCGAGACCGGCGCACTGTGGTCGCTCGATCACACCATGATCCGGGTCGAGGACGCCGACGAGGCGCTGGGCTTCTGGACCCGCAAGTTCGGCTACGACGAGGTCGGCCGCTGGGAGGCCGACACCTTCGCGAACTACTTCGTCGAGCCCGCAGACGTCGCCGACGAGGCGATGTCCGTCGAGCTGACCTACAACTACGACGGCCGCACGTACGACATGGGCGACGCGTGGGGTCACCTCTGTGTCCGCCTCGACGACCTGCAGGACGACTGGGAACAGCTCATGACCCGGGAGGCTCCCGACTACCGCGACCCCGAGAGCTGCGACAACATGTACGCGTTCACGAAGGACCAGGACGGCCACGAGATCGAACTCATCGAGCGCGACCTCGAGGCCGACTCGCTGTTCCCGTTCTGAACTCCGGGCGTTCTCTCCGTTTTTCGGGCCGTATCGAGCCGGTCGGCACTCGAGTCGTCGGCTACGAAGGCGACGCTAGAGGTCCGGGATCGGCACGACGACGACCGGTCGGTCCGCGTCTGCGTCCGCGAGAAGTCCCCGAGTCGTCGATCCCAGTTCGCGCGTCGTCTCGGGATCCCCGCCGTGCGCTCCGACGACGAGTTCGTCGGCCGACGATTCCGCCGCCGCGTCGCGGAGTTGCGCGACCGGGGAGCCGGTGCGGACCTCGGTCTCGACGTCGCCGACCGTCGCGAGCCGGACCGGAGCGACGTTCAGTGCCTCCTCGCAGTCCCGACGTGCCGTCGGGTCGTCGGCCGGCGCGACGGCGACCACCGTGACGGCGTCGTCGCCGGTCGCTCGCCCCTCGAGGTAGTCACAGATCGCTGCGGTGGTGTGGACCGAGTCGGTCCCGGCGAGATACTGCATGGCCGACAGCAGGGCGGCAGTCGACACAAACCTATGGGATCGAGCATCGGAAACGCGTCGAGCCGGCGGATTTTCCGACTCGGAAAACGCTCTCCGATCACTAATAGGAACGGGCCGGTAGCGGAAAGCGGGGGACGAGATAGGCCAACCCCGCACGCCTGCGTGGTCCCCCGCTCCCCCGCATCCGATCATCCCACGGTCGCGACGCCTGCCCCACACGTCCCCGCGATCCCCCCTCGCGCGGAGACGTGCGGCGTCGGCCGTTTCCCTGAGCGTTGGTCCCCGTCGCTTCGGCCCGGTCGGTCCGCCCGGATTCTCGTACCGTTTGCTGTGAGTCAGTACCGGTGGAGCCGCCTACTGCCCTGCAGTCTATCGGTACATCGTGACAGCAAACCGTATCAGTGGCGGCCGTACAGCGAATACGTGATCGCGACCAGTCCGAGCAATCGACTCACGTTCTCGAGCAGCGCGATGACGACCTGATCGGGATCGACCAGCGTCGTCACGAAGACGTTGAGCAGGAACGGAAACACCGTCAACAGCGAGAGTCCGATGGAGAGATAGAGCATCGACCGTGCGTCGTTGCGCCGGTACCCCCGGTAGGCCTGATACGCGATGACCGCGCCGAACAACGCGACGAGGAAGAGACTCGCGACGGTCAGCAGTTCGAACAGCGTCGCCTCGTCGATCCGGACGACGTTTCGACTCGCGATCATCGCATCCCCTCCCACATTCGGGTGAACTTGTCCGCGACGTCTTCCTCGCGATACGTCAACTCGAGTTCGAACGAGCCCTCCTCCAGGGACAGTTCGAGCTGGTCGAGGTTCGCACTATAGACGCTGTAGTGATTGCCGTCGGGTGCGAGTTCGGTCTCCTCGGTGACGAGTCGACATTCCTCGAGGCGATCGAGTCGGCGATAGATCGTCGGGAGGGATGCATCACACCGTTCGCTCAGGGTACTAGCAGACATGGGTTCGACGCTCGTGTGAGTGAGGATGTCCCGTGCGTACTCGTCGTCGAGAACCGAAAGCAGGGTCGACAGATCGGTTTCCTCACTCACTGGTATAGCAGTTCCTTCCGGCATGGGTATGAAAAGCGGTCCGGTTTTTCTGAGTGAGAAAACGCCGTCGCCGGCCGCCGTAACGACCCGCCTCGATAGCGAGAGCGTCCGTTCTCGGCGAACGAAACGATCGGCGCCAGTGACGGTAATAAACGCTTTCGTCGTCCAAGTCGGGATTTCGAGTGCGAACACTCCACAGGGGTTATTTTCTCGACTGTGGTGGCGATTCAGATATGAATTCTCCTGTTTCGCGGGAGATCGGCCACGACGAGTACGATCCATGGGGGACACTCGCGCTCATCGCGCTGTACTTCGTGGCGCTCGTACTCATGTGGCTGTTCACGTACTTCGTCGAGTTCGTCGGGAACGACCTGACAGTGTATGGCACGGTCGTGTCGGTGATCCTGGGATGAGGATCCACACGTACGAGAAGCTCTGGCTCGTGGGCTCGATGGTCCTGATCGTCGGCTTCATCGTGACGATCACGTACGGCTCGGTCGGCCTCGGCATCTCGATGATCGACGACGAGGACGAGAACGTCGCACCGACCGAACTCAACGACGACGAACGCTTCGGCGAACCGCGAGTCGAACAGGTCGGTGATGACGAGTACGCGGCCTACGTCGTCGCCCAGACGTTCGTCTTCCAGCCCGATCCGATCGAAGTCCCGGCGAATAGCGAAGTCACGTTCCACGTGACGAGCCGCGACGTGATCCACGGCTTCTACGTCCCCGGAACGAACCTCAACGCGATGGCCATTCCGGGACAGGTCGCGGAGATGTCCGTCGAATTCGACGAACCTGGCGAGTACGGCCTCATCTGCCACGAGTACTGTGGCTCCGCCCATCACGACATGGAGGGACTGATCGTCGCACAATCCGAGAACGAGTTCGACCTGACCGACCTCTCCGTCGAGGCACCGGATGAGGTCGCTCCGGGCGAGACGATCGAACTCACCGCGACGGTCGAAAACGGGCAATTCGAGCCACTCGAGACCACCGTCGACGCCGAACTCGGCAACGAGACGTTCCAACAGAACGTGACCGTCGACGGCGAAAGCAGCGAGAACGTAACGTTTACAAGCGAGAGCGATACACTCGGCGAGGGCGAACACGACTGGTCGGTCTCCGTCGAAGACTACGAGGAAACCGGATCGGTGGAAATAGAGGGCAACGAATCAGCGGAGGGTGACGAGTCATGACGGCACTGTTCGTCGACGAGTACCCCGCAGAGGCACGCGTCGTTCGTGCTGCCTTTCTGAGTTCGTTCATCGCGTTCGGGATCGGGGCGATCTTCGGAATCATTCAGGCCTTTCACCGGACGGACCTCTTTCGGTTCATCGATTCAGCAGACTACTACACCGCCCTGACTGCCCACGGTGTCTTCCTCATCATCGCGTTCACGATCTTCTTCCTCGTCGGACTGTATCAGTGGGCGATAACGGACAGCCTCGATCGGGGGCCCGTCGACATCCGGTTCACCTGGCTCTGGTATGGGCTGATGTCGATCGGATCACTGCTCGCGGGGATCACGATCCTCGCTGGGTTCCTCAACGAACCCCCGATGGTACTCGGCTCGGAGTTGAGTTCGGACACACTCTTTACGTTCTACGCTCCCCTACTGGGCCATCCGCTCTTTTATATCGGGCTCGTCGTCTTCGTCGTCGGCACGTGGCTGGCCGGGTTCGACTGGTTCCGGACGTGGTGGACCTGGAAAGACGACAACCCAGGCGAGCGGATTCCACTCCCGACGTTTATGGTGTTGACGACGATGCTCATGTGGTATCTCGGCACGCTCGGCGTCGCGACCTCACTTCTGGTGTTTCTCCTGCCGTGGTCGCTCGAGATCATCGACAGCGTCAATCCCTTGCTGACCCGGACGTTGTTCTGGTTCTTCGGCCACATGGTCGTCTACTTTTGGGTGTTGCCGGCGTATCTGCTGTGGTACAACGTGTTACCGAAGCTCTCGGGCGGACGACTGTTCAGCGATCCGCTCGCACGGGTCGTGTTCATCCTGTTCGTCCTGCTGTCGACGCCGGTCGGCATCCACCACCAGTACATGGACCCGGGCATCGCAGAGGGGTTCAAGTTCATCGCGATGACGAACACGATGTTCCTGCTGTTGCCGAGCCTGTTGACCGCCTTTACCGTCGTCGCCAGTATGGAACACGGGGCCCGCCAGCGCGGCGGTGAAGGGACGTTCAAGTGGCTCCGAGCCCTTCCGTGGCGGAATCCCGCCTTCACCGGGATGGCGCTGGCCGGCGCGGTCTTTGCCTTTGGTGGCTTTACCGGGATCGTCAACGCAGGCATGAACATCAACTACCTCGTCCACAACGCGCTGTGGATCCCCGGGCACATCCACACGCAGGTGGGAACCGCGTCCGCGCTGACGTTCATGGCTGGGTCGTACTGGCTCGTCCCACAGCTGACCGGTAATCGGCTCGTCGGCCGGCAGATCGCCCTCTTTCAGGTCGTCCTCTGGTTCGTCGGCATCGTGTTCATGACGAACTCGATGTACCGGGCCGGGCTCGTCGGCGTCCCGCGCCGAACGGCGGAGCCACAGTACCAGGGCTTCGACTACAACGTCGGCGTCGGATCGATGGGCGAACTCAACGCCCAGCTCGCACTCGGCGGCACCTTGCTGTTTATCTCTGCAATGCTCTTCCTCGGGCTCATGGCACTGACGGTGTTCAACGCCGATAGCGAACCGGTCGTCGACGGGGAGATCCCCGCGGCGCTGTCCGGCCCGGACGACTCGCCGCGGGTTCTCGACAACCTGCGGCTGTGGTTCGGAATCGCGTTTCTGCTCGTCGTCCTCGCTTACGCCCTGCCACTTGCCAGTATCGCGAACGATACGGGCCTCTTCGGCCGGGATATCAGATCGTTCCCCGTCTCCAGCGAAGCGGTCATGTATCTCGAGTTCGGACTAGAATACGTTGGAGCGTTAGTCACCTGATGCATACTTCCCCAGCTAAATTACTGATCCTCATCGCACTGAGCCTCGTGATCCTCGTCGAGGGACGGACGGTGCTGGCGTTCTTCGGGGTGAATATTCCGCCGCTCGAGACGGCGCTGGTCGGACTCGTCATCATCGTCGTCCTCATCGTTTGGGCGATCAGACCGATCCGTGGTGCCCCTTGGAGACGGAGTGACGAGGACACGGGCGAAGATACAAACGCGTGAGTCCCCGATCGGTGGGACGGCAACTCTCGGTTCGACACCGGCCGGTGATTAGCTATCGCCCCACTCGAGCCAGCCGAACAGTCGGTCGCGCAACCGCCGTTCGCCGGCCTGCGAGAAGCGATGGCCTTCGCCCGCGAACCGTTCGAGGAGGACGTCGGTCTCGAGTCGCTGCGCGGCCGCGAAGCTGTCGGCGGGATCGACGACGTCGTCGGCCCCGCCGTGGAAGATCGCGACCGGGACCGCGAGCGACCCGATCACGTCGTCGAAGGGGTGCCGATCGAGCGCCTCGAGAAACCGGCGGTCGATCCGCTCGCCGGTCTCGAACTGCACCGCCCCGTCGCGATCGATGGTGTCCCGAGAGTCGTCGAACGTATCGGTAGTCGTCACGGGCGCGCGCGTCGCGACCGCCCGCGCCCGGTCGTCCGTCGCGGCGGCGTGGAAGGCCACTTTCCCGCCGAAACTCGAGCCGAAGAGGACGTACGAGTCCGGGTCGAAGTACTCGATGACGCCCCGGAGATCGGCCAAGCGGGCCTCGAGGGTGGCGTCGACGAACGCGCCGTCGGACTCGCCACAGCCCCGGCAGTCGAACCGGACGGCGTTGTACCCCTCCCTGACGGCCCGCCGACACCGGCCCTCGTAGCTTCCGGACTTGTCGCTGCGGAGACCGTGACAAAACACGATCCAGTCGTCCGAGTCGGCCTCGTGATGAACCGCGGCGACCTCGGGGGCAGCCCCCGTCGCCGTCGCCGTTTCGATCGAGATCCTGTGTGATTCCGGCATGGTCCGAAACGACGACCGGCAACGTCTTGATCCCGGCGCTGTTCTCGGGAGGGGGTCGCGGTGTCGGTGCCGACTCGAGCGCCCGAGCCCCGGCCGGCGAATCGTTTATCGCTCCCGACGGAGTCGTCCCGACTATGACCCGCACGACCTACCGCTGTCCGTGTGGTGCCCGCCTCGAGTTCAAACAGGACCTGCGGAAGGAACGCGGGACACCGACGCCCGAGTGGAAATGCAAAGACTGTGGGACGCCGGTACCGGGGATGACGGCCGAGAAGATCCGCCACCAGCATCCGTCCTGACCGGCGGCTCGAGCGAGTTCGCCGATCATGGCACCAGATATAACCCAAATTCGGATATATGGAATCGCCGCGATCGCATACGAGAGTCCGATGTTGGAGCCGTCGTCGTGGGCGGCCGAGACGGTCCGTTTTTTCCACCCTCGTGGGATCGAAACACAGATTTAGGGCCGTGGAACAGTACCACACGAACAGATGATTCCGAACGACTCCCTCGCGACCTGCGCCGCCCGCGACTGCGGTCGCCGCCGGCGAGCGACCAGGAATCGCGCTGTCCGGCGACGATCCGGGACGGCCGACGCGGGCGTCGGGCGGGTGATCGCGCCGTGACCGGCGTCGCGATCACCGACGCGGTCGACACCTACATCCAGCGCAAGGCGGTGGGAGATCCCGACGGCTCTGGCGCGGGTGCCTACGCGTCCAACGCCGAGTCGATCCTGCGGCGGTGGGCCGAGTGGCTCGAGGCCGACCACGGGATCCGATCGATCGCCGCCCTTGAAGTCGACCACATGCGCGCCTACGCCGCGGAGCTTCGCCGTCGGACGGAGCGGGGAGAGTACACCGCCTCGACCGCCGGCACCTACTACGCCGTGGTCCGGGCCTTCCTCTCGTGGTGCGTTCGCGGCGGCATCCTCCAGACTAACCCCGCCGCGACCGACCGCGCCGAGTCGGCGCTGCCGACCGCCGACGCCCGGCCCGCCAGCGACTCGTGGACGGCCGACCAGCGACGCGAACTCGAGCGCCACGTCCGCGAGCGGGCGCTCGAGTCGGGGGCCCAGTCGACGAGCGAGCGCCGGCGGCGGCTGCGCGAGTACGCGATGGTGGCCGTCCTCGCCCACTCGACGGTCCGGGGCTCGGAGCTGTTCCGAGTGCCCGACGACGACCGCCGCACCGGCGCGACGTGGGACGACGTCGACTTCTACACCGGAACGATCCGCGTGCTGGGCAAGTCCCAGCGCCTCGAGGACGTCCCCCTCCCGGCCCGCGCGCGGACGCCGCTGCGTCGCTACCGGATCGTGCTGGACCCGCCCGCGAACGACTGGCCGCTGTTCCCGACCGGCCACGCGCCGTCGATCGCCCGCCGCGTGCGGACGGTACTCGCCGAGCGCGACCACGACGAAGCGGAGATCGAGTCGCTGCTCGAGTCCGCGACGGCCCGGGAACTCGCCCGCGAGCGCGCGATCGCGCCCCCGGCGATCACCACCGAGGGGGCCCGGTCGGTGCTGCGACGGCTCTGCGAGGCGGCGGGACTCGAGGTCGACGGCGACTACCTGACGCCGCGTGGCGTTCGTGGGGGTCGCTCCGGGGACGAGTACCGACAGGAGGCGACGGCATCGAAGCCGACGCTACGGGCCTCGGTCCTGGAGCAGTCGATCGCCGTCCCACCCGAGGAGCCGCTGGTCGTCGACGCCGAACCGGTCGAGGGCGAGGAGTCGACCGACACGGACTGACAGAACTGAACTGCGATTTGACGATTCTCACCGAGTCTCGAGTCTACGCGAGCGGGTCGTAATACGGTCCGATGGGGAGCGAGAGGGCGGCGATCAGACGACGAGCAGCCAGAGGATCACCGTCAGGACGAGCGTCAGCAGGAGGACGGTCGTCCCGATGCTCGTCCGGAGGTGGATCGTCGACGGCCGGCCGCCGTCGGTCGGTCGCCGGTCGTCGACCTCGACCAGCGGGAGCCGCCGCGCGGCCGCGTCGACCGCGAGGACGGGGTTGTTCCCGATCCAGTAGCAGCGCTTGACGCCGCCGACGACGGCCCGGTCGACGGCGGCGTAGGTCTCGGTCACCGCGAGCATCGTCCACCGACTGACGTGGTAGGTCGCGGGGTAGACGATCATCGCCGGATCACCGAGATCGAGCTTCGAGAGGGGCTTGCGGACGACGACGAACGTGACCGCGGCGACGCCCGTCAGGATCCCCGCCGTCTCGAGGTGGCTCGGGCTGTAGGGGTGGAGGTGGCTCTCGCCGCCGGGGTATGCGAACGCGAAGTCGGCCCCGTGGATCGTCGGCGCGAGGTCGGCCAGCCCCTGCCACCAGACGCCGAAGAGGAGACAGGCCCCGCCGAGTCCGAGCATGGCGACGGTCTGGCCGGGCTTGGCGTCGGCGACCTCGATATCGCTCTCGCCGTGGAAGAAGACGTAGTAGCCGAGCTTGATAAAGGAGAGCAGCGTCCCGATCGCGCCGAGCCAGAGCAGCCAGTACAGCGCCTGGTACTCGGGCTGGCCGTAGTAGCCCGGATCGGCGGCGTCGAAGATCATCCCCTTGCTGACGTAGCCGTTGAAGCCGGGGATCGCGGTGATCGAGAGCGCGCCGAGCCCGAAGCCGACGGCGGTCAGGGGCATCTCCCGCCAGAGGCCACCGAGTTCGTACAGGTCCTCCTCGCCGGTCCGGTAGATGACGACGCCGACGGCCATGAACAGCAGGCTCTTGAACAGGACGTTGTTGAACAGGTGGCTCATCGCGCCGGCGACGGCAAGCGGCGAGCCGATCCCGATCGCGGCGACGATGTAGCCCAGTTGGGCCTGAATGTGGTAGGACAGCAGCGCTCGCATGTCGTGTTGTAACAGGGCGAAGGTCGCGCCGTAGACGGCCATCAGTCCGCCCATGTAGGCGACGTAGATCGAGACGTCGTGGCTCCCCTCGAGCGGGAACGCCCGGTAGAGGACGAACGCGCTGGTCTTGGTCGTATAGACCGAGAGGAACACCGAGGCGGCGATGTGGGGCCGCGGGTAGGTGTCGGGCAGCCACGTGTGAAAGCCGATGAAGGCGACGTTGACGCCCATTCCGAGTACCGCGAGCAGGGCCGGGATCCCGTCCGCGATCCCGGTCCCGTCGTAAATGAAGGTGCCCGTCTGGACGTAGTGGGCGGCGACCGCCAGCATCACGAGGACGCCGCCGGTACCGTGAAAGAGGGCGTACCGGAAGCCGGCCCGGACCGCGTCGCCGCCGTAGTGCCAGACCACGAGCGTACTGGTCACGGCCATCAGCTCCCACATGAACAGCAAGACGAGCCAGTCGCCGGCGACGGCCGCGCCGACCGACGAGGCCACGTAGACGAGCGCGAACGCGACCAGCGTCTTGCTGGCCTCGCTCGAGTAGGCGTAGATGACGCTACAGACCCCGAGGAAGCCCAGACCGAGCCCGACCATCCGGGAGAAGTCGTCGACGTAGTAGGGGACGACCTCGAACCCGAGGAAGGTCCCAGCGAGGTGCTGGCCTTCGGGCGCGACCAGCGAGATCGCGAGGACGGCGGCCAGGCTGAGCGCGCCGGCGGCGAAGCCGGCGATCCGGGGCAGGACGAGGACGAGCAGCGCCGCCGCGAAGATCAAAATCGGCGGGTAGGCAAGCGACAGGAATTCGAGTTCCATCATTCGTTCACCTCCGTCATGAGTTCGTCAAAGGG
The DNA here is from genome assembly GCF_001953745.1 of Natrinema saccharevitans. NCBI lineage: Archaea > Methanobacteriati > Methanobacteriota > Halobacteria > Halobacteriales > Natrialbaceae > Natrinema > Natrinema saccharevitans. The sequence goes on along the minus strand of NZ_LWLN01000001.1, from coordinate 1,100,998 downwards.
GACGGTCCCCAGTTCTTCGAAGGACATCCCGAAGACCTCTTCGACGATTCGCGTCGCCAGCTCGAGGAAGACCGCGTAGTCGGGGCCGACCCCGAGGACGACCGCGCCCGTCGCGATGACGGCGATGGGCGCGAGCATGAGCCACGTGCTTTCGGTAAACGGCGAGCGGCGCTGCCAGACGTCGGCCGGCGGGCCGCCGGTGAGGTGGTCGTCGTGGTCGCCGTGGTGATCGACGGAGCTGACCTGCTCGCCAGCGGGGACGTCGGCGTCGCTCGGATACTCGTCGACGGCGTACTCGTAGTCGCCGTCGTCGGCCGCAGCGGGGCGTTCCGACTCGGTCACGTCGGCGTCGTCGGCGTCCGAATCGGCCGCGTTCGCATCGGCCCGATCGGCCCCGCCGTCGGTCGGCCGACCGCCGTCGGCGGCGACGTCGTCATCGGCGGCGTAGGACTGAACCAGCCCGCCGGCCGGGAACTCGAGCAGCGGTTTGGCGTCGTGGTCGTCCTCGCTCTCGAAGAAGGCGGTGTAGACGACCGGCCAGAAGTAGCCGACGTTGAGGACCGCCGAGAGCAGCAATGCGCCGGCGAAGAGCCAGTAGCTGCCGCCGACGTCGGCGCTCCCGATCAGCATGTAGAACTTGCTGACGAAGCCGGCGACCGGCGGCAGCCCGGCCATGCCGGCCGCGCCGATCGTGAACGCCGACATCGTCAGCGGCATCCGCTTGCCGATGCCGGCCATCTCGCTGATGTAGTCGGTGTGGGTCTCGACGTGGATCGCCCCGGCACAGAAGAACAGCGTCAGCTTCGCGAACGCGTGGGCGGGGATGTGGAACAGGGCCCCGACCACGGTGTAAGGATGGAGCAAGGAGAGCCCCAACACGATATACGAGAGTTGGGCCGTCGTCGAGTAGGCCAGCCGGCGTTTGAGGTGGTCTTTCCGCATCGCGATGATGCTGGCCGCGGTCAGCGTGAACGCGGCGACGACGGCGACGGGGATGTTGAGCCCGACCTCGCCGATCCCCGGGACGTCGAGCGGGAGATCGTAAATGAGTCCCGGCCCGTAGACCTCGAGGATGACCCGCGCGATGCCGAAGGCGCCGGACTTGACGACAGCGACGGCGTGGAGCAGCCCGGAGACGGGGGTCGGCGCGACCATCGCGTCGGCCAGCCAGGAGTGGATCGGCATCAGGGCGGCCTTGACGCCGAAGCCGGCGATCAGCAGGAAGAAGGCGGCCTGTGCGTAGACCGGCTCCGCCCCTGCCGCGGCGGCCAGCGCCTCCATCCCGCCGGCCTCGAAGGCCAGCGTCGGCTCGCCGACGAGGCTCGTCAGCCAGTAGATCACGACGGTGCCGGCCAGCAGGAAGACTCCGCCGCCGAAGAACGTGTAGGTGAGGTACTTCCGGCCGGCGATCCGGGCCTCGTCGTCCTCGTTGTGGGCGACCAGCGGGTAGGTCACCAGCGACAGGAGTTCGTAGAAGACGAAGATCGTCACCAGGTTCGCGGCGAAGGCGATCCCGACCGCCGTCGAGAGGCTGGCCGCGAAGGAGGCGAAGAAGCGGGTCTGGGCGTGTTCGTCGAGCCCGCGCATGTAGCCCGCCGCGTAGAACGACGTGAATATCCAGAGGAAACTCGCCAGCAGGGCGAAGAAGATCCCCAGCGGGTCGGCCTGCAGGGCGAAGTCCAGCCCCGCGAGGAACTCGAGTCCCGTCGAGTCGGCGAGGCTCCACCGGAAGACGGTCCCGTCCATGACGGCCGGGAGCATGCTCGCGACGATGGCGAACTTCGCGAGGGCGGCCAACACGGACCATCCCTCGCGGAGGTTCGGCCGGCGATGCGACGCGACGATCAGGACGATCGCGACCGCCGAGACGAGAACGGCCGCGAGCGGACGGATGTCTGCCACCATCAGTTGAACACCTCCGTGAGGAACGGCTCGAGCAGGTCGGCGACGGTCCCGCCGGCGAAGCCGAGCGCGACGGCGGCGACGGCGGCGACCACGACGACGGCGATCATGCCGACCGAGACCGGATCAGCCGACTCCGCGCCGCGGATGGCGGCCGCCGCGTCGGCGTCGGTCGTGCCGCCGTCGGTCGCGGCCGTCCCCGGGTGAGTCGCGTCGGCCGGTGCCGACGGCGTGAAGTACATCTTCTCGAGCAGGCGGGCGGCGTAGGCGAGGGTGAGCATGGTACTGAGGAAGATCACGGCGGCGACCGGCCAGAGCTGCGATTCGACGGCACCCAGGGCGATGTACCACTTGCCGACGAAGCCGACGCCCGGCGGGACGCCGACCAGCGCGAACAGGAGGACGGCCATGGAGCCGGCGACGAACGGCCGGCGTTTGGCGAGGCCGGCGTACTCGTCGACGGTGCGCGCGCCGTAGCTCGTCGCGACGAGGGCGGCTCCGAGGAAGAGGCCGGCCTTCAAGAGGCCGTGCCCGACCAGATGGACGACGGCACCGACCAGCGCGGTTTCGGACTCGCCGGCGACGACGACGCCGTAGGCGGCGATCACCAGCCCGAACTGCGACACCGACGAATAGGCGAGCATCCGCTTGACGTCGGTCTGAATCACCGCCAGAACGGTGCCGGCGAGGACGCTCACGCAGCCGATCGTCAGGACGATCGGAGCGAGGTTCGGCACGGCGGTGAGGTAGTCGACACCGAAGACGGTGACGATCACGCGGCCGAACGCGTACGCGGAGGCCGTCGAGACGAGCGCCGCGATCAGCGGCGTCACGCCGTCGGGGGCCCGGTGGTAGGCGCTTGGCTGCCACGTGTGTAGCGGCCACTGGGCGACCTTGACGGCGAAGCCGACGATCATGAACCCGATGCCGGCCCGGATCAGGGTGGCGTTCGCCTCGGGGATCGCGGCGGCGAGTTCGACCATGTTGAGCGTCCCGGTCGCCATAAAGACGAACGCGACCCCGATCAGGTACATCGAGGCGGCGACGGTTCCCAGAATCAGGTACTTCAGGGCCGCGACCGCCGCCTCGGGGCCGTCGCCGCTGGCGACCAGAGCGTAGGTCGCGATGCTCGTGATCTCGAGGAAGACAAAGAGGTTGAACACGTCGCCGGTCATCGAGATACCCAGTAGGCCGCTGACCAGCAGCAGGTAGGCGGTGTAAAACGTGTTCCCGCGCGGGCCGCCGCGTCGCGTGTAGGCGAGGACGCCGGCGGCGACGGCGGTCACGAGCAACACGATGAGAGTCGAGAACTCGTCGGCGACGAGTTCGATTCCGTACTCGCGGGGGTAGCCGCCGAGTCGGTGAATCACGTTCCCGCCGGTGTAGACTTCGTTCGCGAGGGCGACGGCCCCGACGAAGAGGCCGCCGGTCGTGGCCGCGGCGACGTACCAGCCGGTCCGATCGAACCACAGGCCGAGCGCGATCGGCAGCGTCGCCGCCAGAATCGGGACGGCGATCAGCAACGGCAGGAGCAGATCGGCGCTACTCATCGGCACGCACCTCCCGAAGGGTATCCTCGCGGAGGGTCCCGTACTCCGCGTAGATGCGGATGATCAGCGCCAGCCCGACCGCGGTCAGCGCGATGCCGACGACGATGGCGGTCAGCACGATGACCTGCGGTAGCGGGCTCGCGACCATGACCTCCCCCGGCGTGCCCTCGTGAGGGACGATCGGTGCCGAAGCACCGTCGACGTCGATGTAGGCCATCGCGACGAAAAACAGGAAGATGGCCGTCTGGAACAGGTTGACGCCGATCAGCTTCTTCACGAGGTTCTCGCTGGCGATCACCATGTAGATCCCCAGTCCGAGCAACGCGAACGTCAGGACGTAGATGTAGTGTGTCGTCAACAGTTCAATCATCGTCGCTCACCTCCGGCTCGGTCGCGTCCGGGGCGTCGTCGACGTCGACGCCGCTGGCCCCGCCGGTGTCGCTGCGTCGGTCGGGCGCAAAGCCCGCGGCCATCGTGAAAAAGAGGCTGATGATGACCCCCGAGACGATCAGCGAGATCCCACCGATCTCGACGGCCTCGAGCCCCCACTTGGGCTTGATGTCGAAGACCTCCTTGAGTTTGTAAAACTCGAGAAACTCCCCGCCCAGCGCGATCATCCCGAAGCCGATCGCGCCGAAGATGACGACGCCGCCGGTGACGATACCCGTAATGAAGGAGTTGCGCAGCCACTGGCGGGTGGGTTCGATGCCGAAGGCGAAAGCGAGCATGAGGACGGTGACGCCGACGATGGTGCCGCCCTGGAACCCGCCGCCGGGGGCGTCGCCCCCGTGGAAGGTCATGAACAGTCCGTAGGTCAGCGTAAACGGTGCGATGATCTTGACGGCGGTCATGATCACCTGACTTTCGGTGTAGGTATCGTCGTAGTCTGCCATTCAGGCGAACACCTCGCGTTTCAGGACGAGCAGCGTGGAGACGCCGGCAGCGAAGACGACGACCGCCTCGCCGAAGGTGTCGAACCCACGGTAGGCGGCGAGAACGGCGGTGACGGCGTTCTCGACGCCGGTCTGGTGGTACGTCTCCGTGATGTAGTGTTGGGTCACGTCGGGGTTCGACCAGACGGGCGCCTCCGTGCTACCGACCGCGTACATCTCCGGTAAGACTGCGGTACACAGCAGGAGGACGAACGCGCCGACGACGACGACCGCCGGGACGTGGATCCGTTCTCTGAGTTGGTCGGTCGTGGGGCGGGTCGTGCGCGCGATCGTTAACAGGAGCAACAGCGTCGTGACGCCGGCACCGATCGCGGCCTCGGTCATCGCCACGTCCGGGGCCAGCAGGAACGTATAGAGGATCGCCATCCCGAGGCTGTAGGCCCCGAAGACGATGATCGCGGACAACACGTCGCGAAACAGCGCCGTCGCCACCGCCGTCGCGAGGACGAAGGCGACGAGCGAGTAGACGAAGAGGCTCATCGCGTCTCACCCTCCGTGTCGGCGGCCGCCTCGTCCGTCTCGCCTTCCTCGGCGAGGACCGGCTCGACGCCGGTCTCGGCCGCCGATCGCGCGATCGCGTGGGCGGCCGTCGGGTTCGTGACGAACACGAAAAACAGCAGCAAGACGGTGTAAACCGCCGCGTGCTGCCAGCCGAAGGCCAGAGCGACGCCGGCCAGGGCAAAGCCCGCCCCGAGCGTGTCCGTCTGAGAGGCGGTGTGGGCCCGCGCGTAGATGTCCGGCAGGCGGAGGACGCCGACCGTCGAGACGAGCGTGAAGAACACGCCCAGTCCCAACAGGACGACGATCGCCCAGAATCGGGCCGTCTCGAGGGTCACCTGCAGCGGGGTCGGTTCGATCACAGCACACCACCCCGCTCGACGGTGAACTTCGAGATGGCGACCGACATCAGGAAGTTCAGCAGGGCGTAGATCAGCGCCACGTCGAGGAACCACCGCTGGTCGAGCCCCGCCGCCAGCAGGGCGAGGATGACGACCGTGTTCGTCCCGAGGACGTTGACCGCGAGCAGCCGGTCCTGCGTGGTCGGGCCGACGACCGCCCGGTAGAACATCGCGATCGCCAACACGACGAACAGGCCGGCCGCGACGAGGAAGACGTCCTCGAGCGAGGTCGGCGTCACAGCTCGTCACCCCCGACGATCTCGGCGTCGTCGCGTTCGCGCGGCGAGGGGATCGCGGCCGACTCGCGGCCGTAGAAGACGAACCGGATCGCCTTCTCGAGGCCGCCGTCGAAGAGGTCCTCGCGGGCGGCGGGGATCAGCGTGTGGACCAGCAGCCGCTGGTCGGTGGCCCGCACGGTCAGCGTGCCCGGGGTGAGGGTGATGCTGTTGGCCAGCGCGGTCAGGGGCAGCCCGCTTCTGACTCGCGAATCGACCTGCGTCAGCGTCGGCTCGATGGGCATCGACGGCCGGAGTATCACGGCCGAGACCGCGATGTTCGCCTTGACGATCTCCCAGAGCAGGTAGGGAATGTAGAGGGCGAAACGGACGACCCGGATCGGCGACTGAACGCGGTCCAGCGGGACCGAAAACGTCACCCGCGCGAGCGAGACGGCGACGATGCCCGCGACCGCCGCGCCGGTGACCAGATCGAACCAGTAGGTGGGATCGCCCAGGACGAGATAGAAGCCGTAGGAGATCATGAACGTGGCGAACAGCCGGTCGAAGTCCTCGCTCCCCGAGAGGCGTCCGCGGCGAGTCGAGCGCTCGACCGGTGCCTCGTCGTAGGTCAGGCCGATCCGGTCGAGTTCCCGCTCGAGGGGCTGGAGGATGCGGGCGGTGACGCCGGGCTGGTACTCCGGATCGAGGACGACCCGATCGAGGCCGTGTTCCGCGGCGTACCCGTCGAAAATCTCCGCGTAGTCGCGGGGACCGAAGAGGTATTCGTCGGCACCCAGCGTCGCCGTCTCGATCGTCACGTCGGCGTCGCCGGCGTCCTCTTCGACCCAGTTTCGCGCCCGCGACAGCAGGTCGTCGGCGTCCTCGCGCTGGCGCGCATTCTCGGGGACGTCGTCGTCGTAGGGAAGGGCAACGACCAGGTGACACTCGAGCGAATCGGCGCGCTCGAGGCCCGATTGGACGGCGTATCCGACCGTCTGCCGGACGGTCACCGTGTCCGACAGCGGGACGAGCAGGCGTTCAACCGCCACGGCCGTTCCCTCCGGGTGACCGTCGTTGGATATGCATGACTCTCGTTGGTCGAGTCAAGCGTCAGCCGTAGGAAAACGATTTCGTTATTCCCCGAAGTCGCCCGATCCGGCGAATTCGTTCGGATTATTCGTGACTATCTTGGTTCCGTCCCGCCGAGCGGTTGACAGCGGTGAAATCCGGTGCCGTCGTCGGACGATCGGTAGTTTTACAAGCGGAGTTTCAGTAGAGAAAATTGACTTGCATGACGACGACCGACACCGTTCACGATCGTATCGGGACCGCACGTGACGATCTCACGACCGCACAACTGCTTGCCGTCTTCGCGTTCGTCGCGGCAACGGCGTTCGCCCTGCTGTTCCTGCAGGAGCCGCTGGCCCACGACGCGATGCACAACTTCCGGCACGCGGCCGGGGTCATCTGTCACTGATGCTCGCCGACTACCTCGAGCGGGGCGTCCTCGCCGGGGCGATCGCGGGGATCGCCTACGGGGCCTACGTGGCGCTGGTCGCGAACCCGCTCGTCGGTCACATGGAGACGCGCGCCGAGGGCGGCGAACACGCCCACGCGGCGGGTGAACACGCCCACGCGGCGGGTGAACACGCCCAGGCCGCCGGCGAACACGCCCACGCGGTCAGCGAGGCGACGACAGCCGCCGTCAGCATCGGCAGCGGCGTTCTCTGGGGGATCCTGCTCGGCGGCGCATTCGCGCTCGCCTTCTACTTCCTCGAGCCGGCGCTGCCCGGCCGCGGGCGGGTCAAGACCTACGTGCTGGCCGCGGCCGGCTTCCTGACCGTCTCGGTCGCCCCGTGGCTGGTGTTGCCGCCGACGACGCCGGGGGCGGAACTTGCGTTCGACCCGACGTTGCGAAGCGCGATCTACGCCGGGATGATGGCCGTCGGAGCCGTCGTCGCCGCGGCGTCGGTCTACGGCTACGGCCGCCTGTCGCCCGAAAACCGTCCGCTCGGGGTCGGCGCGGCCGCGGTTCCGATCGTCGCGCTCGTCGCCGTCACGACGATCGCGGCACCGACGATCGTCGAGGCCGGTACACTGTCGGCCGAACTGGTGACCGCGTTCCGCGGGCTGACCGTCCTGAGTCAGGCCGCGCTCTGGGCGCTGGTGGCCGCCTGCTTCGGCTGGCTCCAGACGCGGGCCGGCGTGCAGTCGGCCGCCGAACGCCGCGACGACCTGCTGACGAGCCCATGAACGACCGGACCGAGCAACACACCGAGCGGCTCGACGCCCACGTCTTCGTCTGTACGAACGACCGCGAGGGCGAACACGCGAGCTGTGGCGCGGTCGGTGCCGACGAGACCGTCGCGGCGGTCAAAGAGTGGCTGCGCGAGCGCGACGCCTTCTGGACCGCCGTCTCGGTCAGCGAAACCTCGTGTCTCGGCCTCTGTAGCGAGGGCGGGACCGCGATCACGATCCAGCCGCGAAATCGCTGGTACTCGGACGTCTCCCCCGAGGATGTCCCCGCGTTGCTCGAGTCGGTTTTCGGGCCGGACGCCGAACGAGTCGGCGAGACCTGAGTCCGCAGCGGTGCGAGGCCGACGGGACGCAACCGTTTTACCCGTGGTTTGTGATACCACACCTGTTACCGATGCTCGCGTGGCCAGACGAAACCATCTACGAGGGGATCGCGTCGGTCGCGGCGGACCGGCCGGATCGGCGGGCCGTCGTCTTCGAGGGAACCGAGTGGACCTACGACGACCTGCTCGCCGAGAGCCGGGCGCTCGCGGCTGGACTCGCCGAACTGGGCGTCTCGGACGGCGACGTCGTCGCCGTCTGGCTCGGGAACCGCCCCGAGTGGATCGCCTGCCAACTGGCGACCTCGATGCTGGGCGCGGCGACCGTCGCGGTCAACACCCGCTACCGGACCCACGAACTCGAGTACATGCTCGCCGACTCGGGCGCGTCGGTACTGCTCACCGAGGACGCTCTGCTCGGACGGGACTACCACGAGATGCTCGCGACGGCGGTCCCCGAAGTCGCGACGGCGTCGCCCGACGCGTTCGACCCCGACTCGATCCCGACTCTCGAGGCGATCGTCAGCCTCGAGTCGGCGGCCGAACGCCCGGCGCTACGCGACTACGACGACGTGCTGGCGACGGGGCGAGCGCGAGGGTGGGACGGCCTCGAGCCCGCCGCCGATCCCGAGGCTCCGGCGGCGATCTTCTACACGAGCGGGACCACGAGCGATCCGAAGGGGTGTCTCCAGTCGAGTCGGTCGCTGTTGAACCACGCCACACACGTCGCCGACCACCTCGGGGTCGACGGGGACGACGTCAGCGTGGCGACGCTGCCGTTCTGTGGCATCTGGGGTTACAACACGCTGTTCAGCGTCCTCGCGACCGGCGGTACGCTCGTCGCGCAGACCCACTTCGACCCCGGTGAGACGATCCGGCTGGTCGACGAGTACGACGCCACTTCCCTCACCGGGCTGGGTGTGATGTTCGAACGGATGCTCGAGGACGAGTCGTTCGACACCGCACGGGTCGAAACCGTCGACACAGGCGTCGTGGGGTTCATCAGCAAGGGGTTCGACGAGACACTGTTCGAGCGCATCGAGTCGACGTTCGGCTTCCCGGTCGTCCAGCCCTACGGCCTCTCGGAGGCCAACAGCCAACTCTTCGTCGGCGACCCGGCCGACCCCGCCGAGCGGCGCAAGCGGGTCGGCGGCCCGCCGATCCACCCGGCCATCGAGGCGGCGATCGTCGATCCCGAAACACGCGAGCAACTGCCGGCCGGCGAGGAAGGCGAACTCGCGATCCGGGGGTACCCCCTGGCCGACGGCTACCTCGGGAAACCCGAGGCGACCGCCGCGGCCTTCGACGAGCGGGGGTGGTTCTACACCGGCGATCTCGCCGAGATCGACGCCGACGGCTACGTCTACTACCGCTCGAGACTCGACGACGCCCTGCGGGTCCGGGGGTTTCTCGTCGCGCCCCGCGAGATCGGGGCCGCCGTCGAAGCCCATCCCGCCGTCCGCGCCTGCGAGGTCGTCGGCGCGCCCCACCCGCGCCACGGCGAGGTGCCGGTCGCGTTCGTCGTCCCCGCCGACGGCGAGGTCCCGACCGACGACCTCGAGGCGTTCCTCGATGCCCGCGTCGCCGACTACAAGATTCCCGAGGCGGTCGAGGTCGTCGACGGGTTCCCGACGACCGAGGGGCCGAACGGGGAGAAAGTCCGGAAATCGGCTCTCCGGGACCGGGTCCGCGATCGGTTCACGGCCTGACAGCACGTTCTTGCAGCCTCGAGTCGGAACGTCGCCTCGGGCAACGGGATCGGGCGGGCCCGCGACGTCAGGACGCGAACCGACGTGTCGCTGATTTGTGAACCCGGAACGAGGAATTTGATGCAGTTTCGACCGCTGAGCGGAAACGGTCGGGTAAAGTGAAATTGGGGAAACGGCATAAGACATCGGTGACAACTACCGAAAGTAATATTGTTTTATGTCGGAAAGCTATTAGTATGAATCGAGCCGGAATAGCAATAGTCGGTGAGGATCACTGGATAACGCTCGTCGTCGGTATCGGCCTTATCGCACTGCTGGGGCTAGCCACGTCCCTGCAATGGTATTATATACTAACCGTAGGGGCGGTAGCGTCCGGAATCAGTGAACTACTGATACGAGGCCTTCCCAAAAAATAGGGTGCTACCCTATCAGTCAACAGAAGTCGATCGTGTGGCAGACTGCTGTCGACAGACCTCCAGAACCACAGGCGATTTTGCCTAGTTGCGACGTGAGGGCATAACAGAGCGCTGCGCAGCCTCCTCCGAGAGCAGGGTTACTAACGACGATCGGGACACAACGGGAAACACATCCCGAACGGCCGAGAGTTCCGTTGACACCGACACAGATAGCACCGACGACGACCTTACAGCCGTCACAGCCGAGACCGGCGGTACTCACTCCGTCCGAACCCGGTACAGCCGTCGAGGCGGCGCCATCGACGGACTGCGTGGCCACGGTGCCGATCGAACCAGTTTCATCCTGCCCGTAGAGGTCAAGAGCGAGACCATTACTCGCGGTAGAGACAGTGTCCGAATCGGGTGTTTTCGGGGTGGAGTCGCGATAGGACATTCCCATCGCGGCGACCGGAGATCGAGTGCTGTTCTCCTCCGCGGTCAGAACGAACTGTAGACCGACATCGGAAATCGACAGTTCGCTCCACTCTTTGTCTCCCGGTTTCATCGGAACGATCGTGAGCGCGGGAGCTTGCTCCCGAACATCCCGTTCTTCCGCCTCCAGATGGTAGGAGATCGTCTTATCGCTGCTTTCTCGGCCCGTTTCTTGAGCCATCACGGATGCCAATTGGCTCGTTTCCGCCGTTTCTTCGATAGCAACGCGGTCCGCATGCGCAGCGCTCGTCTGTTTGAGTCGTACATTACTGATGGTGAACTCGCCGTCAGAGGTCTCTGCACCAGCAGCGGACATGCCGGCGGCGACCATACTCGCACCACTAATTCCACTCGCGGCTACCGTTCGGAGTATTTTTCTCCTGTTCATATCTGGTTACTCTTATTGGGTGCATTCAAGCACCCATGCATATTTCTGTATGTAATATTACTAGTCTTGCTAACATTTTCATGGGTTGTATTCCTTCATAATAACTGTAATTACCTAATCACTAATATTAAAATTTTTCCAATGTTTTATGGCAGCTGTAGTTTACGGAGCAGCCATTGTACGTAACGCGGGGACGAGAGGAAAGTCACACAGTCGTCCGTCCTACGACTACCATCGGCTTCTTCTGCGTGAGTGGCTATCTAATCTCGCCCATCGCCGACAGCGACATGCTCCTCGAGTCGCTCTGATCGGGATCACCGACCGCGCCGCTTCGGGACGTTTACCTGTTGGCCGCCCCCAGGGTCCGGCAATGACGCTGTACTCGCGGGTTCGCCCCCTCGCGTTCAAACTGCCGGCCGAGACGGCCCACGATCTGGGCAAACGAACGCTCCGGGCGGCCCAGTCCACGCGACCGACGCGGGCGGCGCTCTCGTATGCCTATCAGTACGACGATCCGGCCCTCGAGGTCGACCTGTTCGAGACAACGTTCCCGAACCCGGTCGGCGTCGCCGCCGGCTTCGACAAGAACGCCGAAGTGACCCACGCGCTCGCAGCGCTGGGCTTTGGCTTCGTCGAGATCGGCACCGTCACGCCCTACCCACAGGAGGGCAACGACCGCCCCCGGCTCTTCCGCCTGCGCGAGGACGAGGGGATGGTCAATCGGATGGGCTTCAACGGTCAGGGGATGGAACGGGTCAAGTCGCGGCTCGAGGAAGACGGCACCCCAGCGATCCCGCTGGGCGTCAACGTCGGGAAAATGAACTCCTCGAGCGAGCGCGAGGCGATCGAGGACTACCGGCGCGTCTTCGACCGGCTCTCGCCGTTCGCCGACTACGTGGTCGTCAACGTCTCCTGTCCGAACACGCCCGAGGAGTTCGACGAGGGGTCGCCGGAGCATCTCCGGGCGATCTTCGAGACCCTCGAGGCCGAGAACGACCGCGACGTCCCGATTCTGGTGAAGATCGGCCCCGACGAACCCGAGGAGTCGATCTTCGACCTCGTCGATATCGTTCAGGCATTCGACCTCGACGGTATCGTCGCGACGAACACCTCGACGAGCCGCGAGGGGCTCGCGTCGCCCCGGCGGGAGGAGTGGGGCGGGCTCAGCGGCAAGCCGATCGCGGATCGCTCGACAGCCGTCATTCGGTCGCTCGCCGAGTACACCGACGGGGACCTGCCGATCATCGGCGTCGGCGGCGTCGACTCCCCGGAGAGTGCGTACGAAAAGATCCGGGCCGGTGCCTCGCTCGTCCAGTTGTACACCGGCTTCGTCTACGAGGGACCCTCGACCGCAAAGCGGATCAACCGCGGACTGGCCGCGTTGCTCGAGCGTGACGGGTTCTCCTCGGTCGAGGACGCGGTCGGTGCGGACCTCGAGTAAGGGGGGTCAGTCGGCGGGTTCAGGATCCTCGATCGCGTCGCCGAGCCCGTGGATTTCGGCCGGCCCGACGGCCTCGTCGGCCCGCGCTTCGTCGAGTTCCCGTCGGTCCGAATCCTCCCGCTGTGACTCGACGACCGGCTCGGCGTCGCCGTCGGTCACGGAGAGATACAGCGACCGGAGCTGTTCCGTCTTGTCCGTCCCGCCCGTTTCGTCGCCCGCATCCGTCTGAGAGTCTGAATCGGTCATAGCGCGGTCCCTGTCGGCATCGGAGGGCCGAACGGGAATATAAACAGGCCGCCACTTTCAGTCGCTGAGAATTCTCACGTGAAACGACATGTTTCGGTTCGACGACCGTCGAAAGAATGGTGCCAGCGGGCCGAACCGATCAGGTGTCGACGTCGACGCGCGTTCCGTACCCCGACTCGCCGACGACGTCGCCGTCCTCGGCGACGATCTCGCCGCGGACGACCGTCGCGACCGCTTTCCCCGTGAAAGACTCGCCAATAAACGGCGTGACGCAGTTCTTCGAATGGAGTTCGTCGGCGTCCTCGAGCGTCCACTCCCGGTCGGGATCGACGATCGTGAAGTCGGCGTCGGTGCCGACCTGTAGCGACCCCTTCTGGGGGTACATGCCCCAGATCCGGGCCGGTCGCGTCGAGTGCCGGCGGACCCACTCCTCCATCGTGAGTCGCCCCTGATCGACGAACGTCAGCATGACCGGGACTTCGGTCTCGAGGCCGACGAAGCCGGAGATGGCCTCCCAGGTGTTCCCGAACGGGTCGTCGACTTTCTTCTCCTCGGGGGTATGTGGCGCGTGGTCGGTGGCGATGGAGTCGATCGCGCCGTCGTCGATGCCGACCTCCCAGAGTTTCGCGCGTTCCTCGGCGTTCCGGATCGGCGGCTGGATGCGGGCCGGGTTCCCTTTCTCGCGCATGACCTCCTCGGAGAACCAGAGGTAGTGGGGCGTGGTCTCGGCGGTGACGTCGACGCCGCGCTCTTTGCCGCGGGCGACGGCCTCGGCGGCCGAACCGGAGGAGACGTGGAACATGTGGATCTTCGCGCCGGTCTCCTCGGCGAAGGTGAGCATTCGTTCGACGGCTTCCTGCTCGGCGATCACGGGCCGGGAGTGGGAGTGATCGATCGGCTCGTTGCGGCCCTCGGCCCGGAACTTCTCGGTGTAATGGTCGATGATCTCGCCGTTCTCCTCGTGGAAGCCCAGTCGCTTATCGGTCTCGCGAATCTTCTCCATGGCCTCTATGATCTCGCCGTCGTTCGGCGGTGGGACGTCGCCGACCGTCGAGCCGAGGAAGATCTTGAATCCGAGCGCGCCGGCCTCGTCGATTGCCGGGATGAGATCGAGGTTCTCGCTCGTGACGACGGCGTAGCTCTGGAAGTCGACGTGGGCAGAGGCCTCGCCGCGCTCGAACTTCAGTTCGAGGTGGTCGGGCCGGTCGATGACCGGGTCCGTGTTGGGCATGCCGACGACGGTCGTCACGCCGCCGGCGGCCGCGGCCCGGGTCGCGGACTCCCAGTCTTCCTTGTACTCGAGGCCGGGCTCGCGGTTGTGGATGTGGCCGTCGACGATGCCCGGCACGAGGACGTTGCCCTCGGCGTCGAGGGCGCGGTCGGCGTCGGGAAGCCGATCGCTTCGCCCGACGGCGACGATCTCCCCGTCCTCGACGGCGACGCCCGCGTCGGGCGTCCGCCCCGCGGGCGTGACGACGGTACAGTTGCGCACGACGAGATCGACGGTCATTGCCGTGGGGTTGCCGAGGGCGGCGCATATAGCTTCCCCAAACGGGTCGTCGAGTCGGTGCGGCCGAACCGGCGAGTTAGCGGTTTTCGCGCCGAGTGTCGGCCGGCGGTTCCTCGAGCGCCCGTTCGGCCTCCCGGCGTCGCCTGTGCTGGGGCGAGACGATCGTCGACAGGACCCACCGAGCGGGCCCGTAAGCAGTGCCTTACGGGCGAGCGACCGCCGACCCGGCGGGGTACGAGCGCGATACTAAACAGCGATGATCCGGTCGCTTCAGGGGATGGACTCCCCAGCGATCCGCGACAGCACGGTACTCGTGACCGGCGGGGCGGGCTTTATCGGGAGCCACCTCGTCGACGCCTTGACCCCGCACAACGAGGTCAGGGTCCTCGATAACTTCTCGACCGGCGACCGGACACATCTCCCCGACGTCGTGACGGTGATCGAAGGCGATATCGGGGACCCGATCGCCCTGCAGGAAGCCGCTCGCGGCGTCGACGTCATCTTCCATCACGCCGCCGTCGTCAGCGTCACACAGAGCGTCGATCGGCCCCGACAGAGCAACCGGACGAACCTCGAGGCGGGGCTGCTCGTCCTCGAGCAGGCCCGCCAGGAGGACGCTCGGGTCGTCGTCGCCTCGAGCGCCGCGGTGTACGGTCACCCCGAGGAACTGCCCGTCTCGGAGGCGGCACCGACGAACCCGACCTCGCCCTACGGCGTGCAGAAACTGGCCCTCGACGAGTACGCCCGCCTCTACGCGGAGCTGTACGATCTCCCGACGGTCGCCCTGCGGTACTTCAACGTCTACGGGCCGCGCCAGCGGGGTCCCTACAGCGGCGTCATCTCGACGTTCCTCGAGCAGGCCCGCGCCGACGAGCCGATCACGATCGAGGGCGACGGCCAGCAGAGCCGCGATTTCGTCCACGTCAGCGACGTCGTCCGCGCGAACCTGCGAGCGGCGACGACCGACGCGGTCGGCGAGGCCTACAACGTCGGCACGGGAGAGCGGACGGCGATCCGAGAACTCGCCGAGACCGTCCGGGACGCCACCGGATCGTCCTCGTCGATCGTCCACCGCGAGCCCCGTCCCGGCGACATCAGACACAGCGGTGCCGATACCACGAAGACCGCCCGCGAACTCGGGTTCGAGGCGCGGGTGAGCCTCGAGTCGGGAGTCCGGTCGCTGGTCGAGCGCGATGTAGGCGTCCCGACTCCCGGGGATCCCGAGACGGCGGTGGAACTGTCCGGAGAGTGAACCCGCGACCGCCAGCTGGCTCCGCGCGACCCTGCTGACGGGACACCCACGGGGGACTGCGGCCGTCCGAACTGACCGACACGGCGTCGTCTCGTCGGCCTCGAGCGGCGACCACCTGTGTTGGTTCCGCGGAGAGTCACGACAGTATCGGATTACCGTCTGAATCGGGAGCGAATCCGGGCTAACCGATCGAAACGTCCGGGCCGGTTTATTCCTCCCGTCGAGCAACGAGTGGCCATATCATGACTAGGGAGTGTCAACCGAAATCCGGCACCGACAGGACCGACGTGATTCCGCCGCCGAGAGGCGTCGATCGACGATGACGCGTCCGTCCGGATCGATCGAACGCGCGGACCGTTCGGTCGGCGTGAGAGACACCGCGGCGACTAACAGCATATGGGTTATAAAAAATGATTTGTGAGACGGTCACGAGGGTACAGGACATGAACCACCGAAAGACAACACCTCCGGAGTTATGACTATCCGACGACGGGCGTCCGCGACCGTCGACGCGTTCGGACCGTCGACCGGCGGGGCGGTCGCGACGACGGTCGGGTTCGGGTTCCGACCCGAGGTCTCGGGAGTCGCCGAGCCGCTCCAGCTAGAGGGAAGCGCACATCTCGCGGCTCTCGTCGGCATGGTCGCGCTCGCGCTTCTCGGCGGCGTGCTCGTCGCTCGAAACCGATACGAGGGCCCCGGGACCGGTCACGAGACGGAACCCGATCGGGAGGAGTTCGTCACCGACCGGGAGCGAGTCCGGCAACTGCTCCGGGACAACGGCGGTCGGATGAAACAATCGAACATCGTCGACTCCGTCGACTGGTCGAAGGCGAAGGTCAGCCGGCTGCTCGCCGACCTCGAGGAGGACGGCCAGATCACGAAACTGCGTCTCGGTCGGGAGAATCTCGTTTGTCTTCCCGGACACGAGCCGACCGCGTCGAAATCGCCCGAACAGGCCGGCGACGACTAACGGGGCCACCGTTCCTATCAGCAATCGTTGGTTTCGGAATCAGAACGAGAGACTGAATCCGCCACTGTTGGGCCGTAGTTTCCGATTTCTCAGCGTAATGGTTCTGCCGGTTTATCCGCCGAAGTCACGACGGGACGGATGCCATTACGGCAACCATGAACGCACGCAAACAGGTACTAGTCGTACTCACCGCGCTGATGGTAGTTTGCTCCGGCGGGGCGATGGTCACAGCAGCTTCGGGCTCTGGGGCCGTCGATTCGGGTGACACTGCCAGCGACGGCGAATACGACTCGGCGAACGAGACGGAGAGCGACGACACAACGACAGACGATACAGCCGCCGACGAGAACGAGACGGCGGACGACGAAACTGATCTCGAGGAAGACGCGGCCGGCCAGCAGTCCGCGTACGTGACGTTCGAAGACCAAGAGACCGACGGGCAGACGGTCGTGGTCGAGAACGTCACGCTCGCCAGCGGCGGCTTCGTGACGATCCACAACAGCAGCCTCTTGGTCGGTGACGTCGTCGAGAGCGTCATCGGAACCTCCGAGTATCTCGAGGCGGGGACCCACGAACAGGTCGAAGTCACCCTCGACGAACCGCTCGAGGAGGACGAGACGCTGATCGCGATGCCGCATCGGGATACGAACGCAAACGAGGCGTACGATTTCGTCGAGAGTGAGGGCGCGGCCGACGGGCCGTACCTCACGGCCGACGACGAGCCGGTGACCGACGACGCGGTGGTCACCGTCGTCGCGGCCGACGAGGAACCCGTTGCGGAGGAACCGGCCGAAGATGACAACGACACCGTCGTCGACCAGGAACCGGTCGAAGAAGATAACGACACCGTCGACGACAACGAAACTATCGTCGACCAGGAACCGGTTGAAGAAGATAACGACACCGTCGACGACAACGAAACTATCGTCGACCAGGAACCGGTTGAAGAAGATAACGACACCGTCGACGACAACGAAACTATCGTCGACCAGGAACCGGTTGAAGACGACAACGAAACCGTCGTCGACGAGCCGGAGACGGACGACGGGCTAACGATCAACGTCGTGATCGAACAGCTCACCGTCATCGTCAGCGAGGACGGTGACGGTCTCGAGATGGACGGCGAGACGGACGCCGAACACGAAGACGAGCAGGCCGACGACGGAAACGAGACGGACACTGACGACGACGCTCTGGAGGACGATAACGGAGCCGTCGACGACGAAACCGAGTCGGACACCGATGACGAGACTACGACGGACGCCGCCGGACTGCTCGATCACGGTGACATGTCCTTCGAGCAGGTGACGATCACCGTCGACGTCGAGAACATCGAGATCCAGAGCGCGTCCGAAACCCCTTCGGACGATGACGGAACCGAAGATGAACTCGACACCGGGACTGACGACACCGAAACCGACACCGACGACGCTGCAGACGGTGCCGATGACGCTGTCGCGGACGACGGTGACCAGATTCAGGTGACCATCGAAGAGGCCACCGTGTACGTCAACCTCGGCGACATGGACGAGCAGCCCGTCGAGGAAGAGCCGGTTGAGGAAGAGGAACCGGTCGAAGAGGAGCCGACCGACGACAACGAAACTGAAGACGACCTCGAGCCGATCGAGGACGAGCCAACCGAGGACAACGAGACCGAGGACGGCCTCGATGACGAAGAGCCAACCGAGGACAACGAGACCGAGGACAACGAGACCGAGGACGGCCTCGATGACGAAGAGCCAACCGAGGACAACGAAACTGAAGACGACCAGGTCGAGACGGAACCGGCGGAGGCCTTCGAGGTCAGTAACCTCGATGCGCCCGCGAGCGCCGAAGTCGGTGACACGATCACCGTGACGGCGACGATCGAGAACCCGAGCGACGAGGAACGCACCGAGACGGCACAGTTCCGTCTCGACGGTGACCTCGTCGACGAGCAGAACGTCACGCTCGAGGGCGGCGAGAGCGACGACGTCGAGTTCGAAGTCGACACGAGCGACCTCGCGGCCGGCGACTACATCCACATGATCCTGGCCGACCAGACCGGTGAAGTCGCGACCCTCGAGCTGACCGAGGCGACCGACGACACCGAGACTGACGACACCGAACTCGAGGACGGCGACGACGGCCTCGAGAACGACACCGACGACAACGAAACCGCGGACAGCGGTCTCGACAACGACACCGACGAAGAAACCGCACTCGTCGGCGCCTGAGGAGACTATCCCAACGGACGGCGCGCTTTTTCATTTTGAACCGACGACTCGAGCGACCGGACCGTCAAGGCGATCGGCCTCGACGGTGATCGGACGCGACAGGAGCGTCGGGGTCGTCTCAGGAGCCGACAGCGACGAGGAGCCAGTCCGGACCGGCTAGACACGGAGAGCCGCGCTGGTGTGGTCCTCAGGCGAGCAATCGATAGAGGCTGCTCGCGCCGACGACGAGCAACACCGCCACGCTCGAGAGGACCGGATCGAGAGCCGAAACCACCGGGAGGCCGAGCCCGACCAGCGCGATGATCACGAGTCCGAGGAAACAGCAGCCGAGATGTAACTGCAGGACTCGAGAGTGGTCGTCGGCGTGGCCGTCGACGTACTGCAGGACCTCGTCGAAGTGCCGACCGGGCTGGATCGTCTTCGCGTCGGAGTCGTACTCGATCACGTCGTCTTCCTCGAGTTGGGGGAGATGGGTCTGCTGGAGGGAGACGTAGACGCTCTTGTAGAGGTTGTTCGGGACCGAGGTCGTGTCGGATTCGGTCGCGGCGATTTCGCTCGCAACGTCGGAGACGTCGATCTGTCCGCCGTCCTCGGCGAGCAACTGGACGATCGCTCGTCGCCTGTCGTTGCCAAGGATGTGAAACACTTCGCTCTCCGCCAACGGGTCAGCTCGGTTCGTTTGAACTGACATCGATCAGGGAGAAGGGGAGCCGATTCTCGAAGGGCGATCCACCACCAGTGACCATATCCCCCTAGTTCCGCCACCAGTGACTTTAACTTTTGCAGGTTACGGGGGTCGCCGGCCGGGGCCGCGAGCCGGCGAGGTTCGGGAACCGGGGTAGGGAGCAGGTACAGCGGCGAGACCGCGACGGACGGTGTGTCGGTCAGCGGTCCGTCTCT
Source organism: Natrinema saccharevitans (assembly GCF_001953745.1). Lineage (NCBI taxonomy): Archaea > Methanobacteriati > Methanobacteriota > Halobacteria > Halobacteriales > Natrialbaceae > Natrinema > Natrinema saccharevitans. Next base: position 1,081,381 of record NZ_LWLN01000001.1, on the reverse strand, counting down.
GAAAAGGGTGAAACGCCTCTCGGAACTGCGAACCGGCGCGGCGAACCGATCGGGGCGGCCGGCGAAGCGACCGATGGAACGTCGAACCGGCGGCCGAGTACCGGCGAGTCGGAGAGTTCAGCGTCGTCGCTCGACTCCGGCCGCGGTCAGTCACCGGGGAGGTGGCCGCCGGACTGCATCTCGCGATAGGTCGTACAGGACGGACAGCCGTGGACGACGTCGCCGTTATCGCCGAAGACGCGAGCGAACTGCTGTGTGACGTGTGTCCCGCAGTTTCGACAGCGAGCGCCGGCTGTCGACGATTCCATGGGCTTCCAGTCGTGTTTGTGAGCGTTCATGGGTGGTGGGGGTGTACTCGAACGGGCGCGGGAGCCGTCCCGTCGAGCGGAACCAGGTGTGGTCCGTGACGGAGGGCGACGGCAACGCCGCCGATATCCCGCGATACCCGTCCGGGCATCATCGTATCGAGGGGAGCAAACGAGAATAAAGGACGCCGACCGTTCACCGGTGTCTCGGAACGCGAACGCGGGAAATAGCCGATTGCTTCCCGATACGACGGCTGAAGCGGCTCTAATTCACTGTTCCGGAACGATCCGAGCGATCGATCTCAACCCGAATTCAGTCGTCTTGGCGCTGTGTCGGTCTCCAAACGAGAAATTGAGCCGCTCGAAACCAGTCGTTTCCGGGCCGAAATACGATCTTACGTTGTCGAAGGACGTGCCAAACGCGCATAAGGTACATCGTTATAAAATACCACTATGGCTTACCGATCCTCGTGCCGGAATGTATCGGTGGACCCCCAGACAGTGGCTGCCCCCCTATGAACTCTCTCGAATCGCATCCTCTCACGAAGAGCGAACGGACCAGACACATCCCATTCGGTGACTCCCACTATGTCAACGCACGCGAGTGACACGCGATCGGAATCGACGACCAACTCCGCGACACAGCTGGACGTCCTCGGGGACGACTGCGCCCGGACGATCCTCGTCGCGACCAGCGAGGGACCGAAGACGGCCAAGGAACTGACCGAGCGGACCGACAGCTCGTCGGCGACCGTCTATCGCCGGATCAACAACCTCCTCGAGAGCGACCTCATCGCGGAGTGTGTGCGGTTCGAGGACGACGGCTCGCACACGACCGCCTACGAGGCGACCGTGGATAGCCTTCGGGTTCGGATCGACGCCGACGGGATCGAGGTCGCGGTGTCGGAGCCGAACGAGCCGGACCTGTCGGACCGAGAGTGACGACGTGACGCGTTCGAGACCGACAGGTCAGACTCGAGCGGGCGTGGGTGCGAGGGCTCGAGCGTTCGACCCATCGGAAACGAGTGACAGTCTGGATCGGACGTCGTTTCTGCCAGTAATACGGCGTAAAATCGGGGATCGATGACTGTATGATACGGATAACAAATATCCGTTCACTGGAACGGTCAGTGTGATTGAGCAATGCACGATCTGACCGGCTTCCAGCGCGACCTGCTGTACGTGATCGCAGGTGCCGACCGTCCGTCGGGCCAGACCGTCAAGGACGAAGTCGAGAAGTACTACAGTTCGGAGATCAATCACGGGCGGCTGTATCCGAACCTGGACACGCTCGTCAACAAGGAGTTAGTCGAGAAGGGGCAACTCGACAGGCGAACGAACTACTACGCGATCACCGATGCCGGTCGAGAGCAGATCCAAGAGCGTCGGGAGTGGGAATCGCAGTACGTCGATTTCTGAACGGCCGCCAGCCCGATCGTCGGCCCGCGGTCGTCGCCCGTCGTTCGCGATTGCCGATCGCCGTGTGTCAGACACCGACTGTACATCGACAGGTCGATCGCTCGAGTGTGGCCAGTAGCGGCCTCGAGCGCGTTGTACGACACACGTTTTGTTCGATAAGACGGCCATAACGAAGAACGGCAGTGTATACCGATCGGAGGAGAATGGCATTCGGATCGTCCGAACGGAGACCGAACGCGTCGACGGCGGTGGACCGATGAGTCATCGAACGAGTACCTGGACGCGGTTCGGGATCGTTCGCCGCTACCCGTTCGATCTCGCCGCCGTCTCGGTCGGCGCGGTCGTCGCGTACCTGCTCGTGACGGGCGAGAGCGGGAACGAAGTCCTTCGACTGCTGGCGACGCTGCCGCTCGCCCTGTTTCTGCCGGGCTACGGGCTGGGAGCGGTGCTGTTCCCGGCCGCCAAACGCGAGGACCGTGAGACGGCGGCGACGGCCGCCGACGCCCGCCCCCGCGGAATCGATGCCGTGGAACGGATCGGGCTGGCGTTCGTCCTGTCGCTGACGATCGCACCGCTGGTCGTGCTGGTGTTGCCGATCACGTCGTGGGGACTGACGACGGCCTCCGTGTCGGCGGGGCTGGCCGGCCTCGCCGTCTGTCTGGCCCAGCTCGGCGTGGTCCGGCGGCTCCGAACGCCGGCGTCACAGCGGTTTACCGTCTCGCCGCTGGCCGGCCTCGAGCGGCTCCGGCGGAACGGGCGAGGGGCGGCGACGGTGTCGACGGTGGTGTTGGTCGTGGCGATCGGAACGGCCGTCGGCGCGTTGCTCGTCGGCGTCCTCGTTCCCGTCTCGGGCGGCGGGTTCACCGAACTCGCGCTGTACAGCGAGAACGAGGACGGCGAGGTCGTCGCCGGCGCGCTCCCCGAGGAGGTCGAGGCGGGCGAGGCGATCCCGACCGTCGTCGAGATCGAGAACGGAGAGGGCGAGGAACGGGCGTACACGACCGTCGTCCAGCAGCAGGTCCTCGAGGACGGCGCGGTCGTCGAGCGGACGCAACTGGAGCGGACCGAGACGACCGTCCCGGCGGGGGAGACGGAAAACGGCGAGCGATCGGTCACGCCGACGGCCGATCCCGGCGAGACGGTTCGGATCAGCGTGTTGCTCTACGAGGACGAGCCGCCGTCGACCCCGACGAACGAAAACGCGGCCGAGAGTACGCACTTCTGGGTGACGGTCACCGACGGTTGACATCCTCCCCGCCCTAAAGGACGGGGCTTCGTTCTCGATTCTCCGTAACTCGGCTCTCGCTCGAGCCCGTTCGGGCCCCCGTCACGGCGCGTGAGATCGTGGTCGAGAAGACGCGGGTGGGACGCCACTACTTACGACCGGGAGAAACCGTTCGCACGGACGACTCACCGAGCGATATCGCACCCACTGCGAGTCGTTGTCCACCCGATCGCACGACGACGTCGGATCAGTGGTCGAATCGTGTCAGTGGCGACGGGAGCCGAGACGAGTTACTCCGTCGAGGAGCGATCGCGTCCGAACTGGTGACCGGAGACACGACGGCCGAACTACCGGCCCGCGAGCCCGATCGAACGGCGAAGATCGGACCGACGAGACACGTGCTGAACCGCCGCGAGCCCGAGAACGACGAGACAGAGACCCAACGCCACGAGCGGCGCGGCGGCCGTCGTCAACGGACCGACGGCGAGTATCGACGGGACGACGGCGATTACGCCGACGACCGTCACGCCCCCGTAGAGGTACTGCCACGGCCGCTGGTCCTCGAGGTGGCGATCCAGATACGGATCGAACCGCTCCTCGCTCGGCAGCAGTTCGATCCGGTGGCCGTCGGGGTCCCAGTCGACGATGCCGTGGTCCTCGAGCATGGGGAGGTGGGTCTGGTACAGCGAGATGTAGACCCGGCGTCGCTGGGTCCGGGTGACGTCGTCGGGGTCGGTGTCGTTCTCCCAGGCGGCGACCTGTTCGACGAGCGGTGCGAGATCACAGGTGCCGCCGGTGCGTTTGAGATACTGGACCGCGTGTCGTCTGCGCGCGTTGCTGAAGACGTCGAACAGTTCGGCCTGCGTGAGGTCGCTTTCAGACATGTGTGCCCTCGTTGTGTCCCAGTGGGTCCCGTTCCGATCCGACGGGTGTATTCGGATAGCTCACGGACTCGAGTGACAGCGATTGACACTTTACTATCGCCGGGCTACCCGTCCGAAATCGAATTGTACCAGTTAGCGTCCGTGACAGACGCTGATACCGACGTTTCGTCGATTCGTCGGCGTCCGAGCCCTCGATCACGGTCACGACGGGGAGCCCCGACGAGCGCTGGAAGCGGCCGCCAGCGACGCTGTAGTTCGCGGCTACGGGCCGCTCAGGTCGGGGATAACAAAGCCTCGTTACCGGGTGTGTCAGCACGACTGCCCACGCGGGTATCGATTCACTATGGAACGACTACACGATCGACGACGAACGGCGGTGCGAACGCGGACCGCGCGTGACCGCGCTCGCCCGGGCGAGCGCCGGATCGCGCCCGGCCGAACGCGAGGTGGACGATGAGCGAGACGGTACGCGAGGTCGTCCGCGGCGACGGCTGTACGATCGACGACGACGCGACGGTCGGCTACGGCGAGTTCGACGAGCCGACCCGGCTCGGCGACGGCGCGACGATCAGGGCCGGCTCGATCGTCTACGGCGACGTCCGGATCGGCGACGGGTTCGCGACGGGCCACGACGTCCTGGTCCGCGAAGGGACGACCATCGGCGACGACGTCCTCGTCGGGACCAAGACGGTCATCGACGGCGAGACGACGATCGGCTCCCACGTCAGCCTCCAGACGAACGTCTACGTCCCGACCGAGACGACGATCGGCTCCAACGTGTTCGTCGGGCCGGGTGCCGTCCTCACGAACGACGAGTACCCGGTCCGGACCGACGACGGACTCGAGGGGCCGACGATCGAGGACGGCGCGTCGGTCGGCGCGAACGCGACCGTCCTGCCCGGCGTGACGATCGGCGAGAACGCCTTCGTTGCGGCCGGAGCCGTCGTCACCGAGGACGTGCCGGCCGGGCGACTGGCCGTCGGATCGCCGGCGACGATGCGACCGCTACCGGATCCGCTCGAGGGGGAGAACCGGCTCGCATGACCGATACCGAAACGAACGCCGAGCTCGACGCCGATATCGAGGAAACGGCCGGGTCGGGCGAGGCGACGGTCGAGGCCGACGCCGACCCCGTCCCGATCGCCGATCCGGAACTGAGCGAGGCGGCCGTCGAGCGGGTCGAGTCGCACCTCGATGACGGCCGGCTCGCCGACGGGCCGGAAGTCAGGGCCTTCGAGGAGGAGTTCGCCGCCTACTGCGGAACTGACGCCGGAGTCGCGACCTCGAACGGCACGACCGCGCTGCACGCCGCCCTCGAGGCGATCGGCCTGGAAGACGGCGATGCGGTGATAACCTCGCCGTTTTCCTTCGTCGCGAGCGCGAACGCGATCCGACTGGCCGGCGGTACGCCGGTCTTCGCCGATATCGACCCCGAGACGTACACGCTGGACCCTGCCGACGTCCGGCGCGTTCTCCGCGAGCGCGACGACGTCGCCGGCCTCCTGCCGGTCCACCTCTACGGGCTGCCCGCCGACGTGCCGGCCCTGTGTGCGATCGCCGACGACCACGACCTGTTCGTCCTCGAGGACGCCTGTCAGGCCCACGGTGCGGCCGTCGACGGCACCCGCGTCGGCGGTTTCGGCGACGCCGCCTGCTTCTCGTTCTACCCCACGAAGAACATGACCACCGCCGAGGGCGGGATGATCGTCACCGACCGCGACGACGTCGCCGAACGGGCCGCCAGCTACGTCAACCACGGGCGAGCCGACGACGGAACCGGCGGCTACGACCACGTCGAACTGGGCCACAACTACCGGATGACCAGCCTCGAGGCGGCGATCGGCCGCGTCCAGCTCGATCGGCTCGCCGAACTCAATCGGACGCGTCGCGAGACCGCCGCGGTCTACGACGAGGCGCTGGCCGACCTCCCGGTCGAGACGCCGACGGAGCCGGCCGGCCACCGGCACGTCTACCACCAGTACACGATCCGGACCGACGATCGGGACGCCCTCGCGGCGACCCTCGAGGAACGCGACGTCGGGACGGGGATCTACTACGAGACGCCGATCCACCGGCAGCCGGCCTACGAGACGGTGAGTTCGGCCGCGGCGACGTTCCCGGCGGCCGAGCGGGCGGCCGACGAGGTGCTGTCCCTGCCAGTCCATCCGACCCTCTCGGAACGCGACAGGCGGCTCGTCGTCGAAGCAGTCCGCGATCACTTCACGACCCAATGAATTCCCACGATCGAGCGAACGCGACGACCGAAGAACAGCTCCGCGCCGGTGTCGTCGGCGTCGGATCCATGGGCGAGAACCACGCGCGTGTCTACGGCGAACTCCCGGGCGTCGAACTCGCCGGCGTCGCCGATCACGACGACGAGGTCGCCCGCCGCGTCGCTGCCGAGTACGGAACGGAGGCGGTCGACCTCGAGACGCTTTGCGAACGCTGTGACGCCGTGACGGTTGCGGTGCCGACCCGCGCGCATTACGAGACGGTCTCGACGTGTCTCGAGGCGGGGGTCGACGTCCTCGTCGAGAAGCCGATCGCCGAGACCGTCGAGCAGGGCCAGCGGCTCGCCGAGCAGGCCCGGGAGGCCGGGCGGGTCCTCCAGGTGGGCCACATCGAGCGGTTCAACCCGGCCGTGCGGACGATCGGGGACCTGATCGACGACCTGGACGTGATCAGTGTCGAGGCCGAACGGCTCGGCCCGCCGATCGATCGGACGGCGACGGACAACGTCGTCTTCGATCTGATGGTCCACGACGTCGACATCGTCGGCGCGCTGCTGGGTGAGCGGCCCCGATCGGTCGCCGCGATGGGGGTCGAGAACGGTCGGTACGCCACTGCGACGATCGAGTACGGCGACGCCGTCGCCACCGTGACCGCGAGCCGCGTCACCCAGAAGAAAGTGCGGAAACTGACCGTCACCGCCCGCGAGTGTCTCGTCGAGGTCGACTACCTCGAGCAGTCGGTGTTGATCCACCGCGACTCCTACCCCGAGTACCTCGCCGACGACGGCCAGCCCCGCTACCGCCACGAGAGCGTCGTCGAACGACCCCACGTCGACAACGGCGAGCCGCTCCGGTACGAACTCGAGTCGTTCCTCGAGGCCGTCCGGACCGGCTCGGCGCCGGAAGTCACCGCCGACGACGGGATCGCGGCCCTCGAGACGGTCCAGTTGATCGACCGGCTCGCCACGGGGCCGTCCGACGAGCCCGACGAGGGACGGCTTCGAGACCGGGAGGTGGAAGCCTGATGGACGCGGACTCGAGCGGCGAACGCGGCGAGCGCGGCGGGACGACCGTCGAGGGGCTCTACGGCTCGCGCCTGTTACCGGACCGCCAGCGCGAGCGCCTGGCGGCGGGCGAGATTCCGGTCGCCGTCTACGGACTCGGCAAGATGGGGCTGCCGCTGGCGGCGGTCTACGCCGAGACCACGGGCAACGTCACCGGTGTCGATATCGATCCCGACGTGGTCGAGACCGTCGCCGACGGCGGGAGCCACGTCGTCGGCGAACCCGGACTCGACGAGCTGGTCGCGAAGCAGGTGGCAGCAGGTCGGCTCGAGGCGACGACCGACGGCCCGACGGCTGCCGCGGCGGCGCGGATCCACGTAATTATCGTGCCGACGCTGCTGGACGCGGAGAACGAGCCGGATCTGACGACCGTCGAGTCGGTGGCCGACGACATCGCGGCCGGGTTAGCTCCCGGCGACCTCGTGATCGCCGAGTCGACGCTGCCGCCGGGGACCTGCCGCGACGTCCTCCGGCCCCACCTCGCGAGCGAGAGCGGGCTCGCGCCCGACGAGTTCGGACTGGCGTTCTGTCCGGAACGGACGTCCTCGGGGACCGCCCTGCGGGACATCCGCGGCCAGTACCCCAAGGTCGTCGGCGGGGTGGACTCCGAGAGTACGCGGGCCGCGGCCGTCGTCTACGACGAACTCTCGGAGAACGCGGTCCACCCCGTCTCGGACGCGACGACCGCGGAGGCGGTCAAGGTCTTCGAGGGAATCTACCGCGACGTCAACATCGGGCTGGCCAACGAACTCGGCCGACTCGCGGACGAACTCGAGATCTCGGCACGCGAGGCGATCGACGTCGCCAACGACCTGCCGATGTGCCAGCTCCACGACCCCGGTCCGGGCGTCGGCGGCCACTGCATCCCCTACTACCCGCACTTCCTGCTCGGGCGAACCGAGGAGCCCATGGCCGTGACGGAGACGGCCCGCCGGGTCAACGACGGGATGCCCGCGGCCGTCGTCGAGCGCCTCGAGCGGGAACTCGCCCGCGACGACACCGCCCTCGCGGACGCCGCGGTCGTCGTCCTCGGAATCACCTATCGGCCCGGCGTCGAGGAGACCCGCGCCTCGCCCGCGCTGGGGGTCATCGACGCGCTGGCCGAGTTCGGGGCCGACGTCGCCGGCGTCGACCCGCTCGTCGATCCGACCGACTACGGCGCGCGTCCCGTCGGCATCGACGAGTTGGGCGACGAGGCGTTCGACGCCGCGGTGGTCGTCACGCCTCACGCCGCGTTCGATCGCATCGAGTGGGACGCCCTCGAGCCGATGGTCGTCGTCGACGGCCGGGACGCGGTCGACCTCTCGGGGACGCACCATCGGGAGTACGACCTCGCGGGCTCGGGCGACGGGCGACCGCCTCGAGGCCGGCATCGTGAGGGCGACGGAACGGACGGCGGCGACGCCGGGACGACGCCGGCGACGATCGACGGGGGAACCGATGTATAAGGGCAAGCGGATCGGCGTCGTCGTCACGGCCTACGACGAGGCGGCGTTCGTCGGGCGTGTCATCGAGACCGTCCCCGAGTTCGTCGATCGGATCTACGCCGTCGACGACGCCTCGCCGGATGAGAGTTGGAGCGTGATTCGGCGGGTCGCCGAACGGCTCAACGAGCGGGCGGCGAGCGAGGGTGCCGATCCGGCCGTCGCCGTGGCCGACGGGGGCGACGATCGGCGGGTCGTCCCGATCCGCCACGAAGAGAACCGCGGCTACGGCGCGGCCGTCAAGACCGGCTACCGGCGAGCCGCCGAGGACGGGATGGACGTCGTCGCCGTGATGAACGGCGACGGCCAGATGGATCCCGCGATCCTCGATCGGATCGTCGACCCGGTCGCCACGGGCGAGGCCGACTACGCGAAGGGCAACCGGCTGCGCAGCCCCGCGGACCGCGCGGAGATGTCGACGTTCCGCCTGTTCGGCAACGCCGTGCTCACCGGCCTCTCGAAGTTCGCGTCGGGGTACTGGTCGATCGGCGATCCGCAGAACGGGTACACCGCGATCTCGCGGGAGGCGATCGAAGAACTCGACCTCGAGGCGATCACCGACCGATACGGCTTTCTCAACCACATACTGACCCACCTCAACGTCGCCGACCGTCGGGTCGCGGACGTCCCCATGACCGCCGTCTACGGCGACGAGGAGAGCAGTATCCGCTACGTGCCGTTCGTCCGGTTCGTCTCCCTGCTGTTGCTCCGTAGTTTCTGCTGGCGGCTGAAGACCGAGTACGTCGCCCGGTCGTTCAACCCGGCCGTCGTCCACTACGCCGTCGGCTCGCTGGGCCTGGCCGGCGGGCTGATCGGGCTCGTCGGGGCCGCCGCGCGAGCGACCCGCGGCGCGGACGGGTTCACCGCCGGGGTCGCGTCGTTCGTCACGACCATGCTCGGACTCGTCTCGCTCGGTTCCGCGATCCGGCTCGACGCCGCGGCGAACGAGGACCTCGAGCGCCCGTGTGCAGACCGCGGGGTCGACGCGGAACGCGTCCGTCGTGCGGATCGAACGCCGGCACGGCGGGACCCGTAGCGACGCGTCTCCGGGGGAGGACGGGGGGCGACAGTGACTCGAGAGCGACAGCGACGGCTCGAGAGACGTCGTCGCCTGCCCCGGATTCCCGGCTCACTCGATGGAGTAGGTGACGATCTCGTCGCTCTCGCAGGCGGGACAACGGCTCGTCTCGGCGGAGACGTTGGTCCCGCAGTTTCGGCACTCGTGGAGGACGGTGACCGACCCGTCCTCCCCGTTCTCCGTAGCGGTTTCGGGGGTGTCCGTCCCCGACTCCGCGTCGGAGAACAGGTCACCGAGGAGGGAGGAGAGGCTCATAGAACGGGGTAGTGATCGGTCCTATTCCGGAGCGAGTCATAAGTGTTTCGCGACCGCCGGAACGACAGTATCGGTACTGAATGACCGACCGAGATCTCACGAGGAGCGCGATCGGGGGCGGAGCGCCCGCTTTGCCTCTCCGTCGAGACGGGCGATCGAGCCCCTGGTTTCCGCGACCGCGACCAGCAGGTCGGTCAGGTTCACCAGGTCGCCGACGTACTCCCGCCGCCGACGGTCCCAGCGGTCGCTCGCTCCGTCGTCGGCGAGGATCTCGAGCGAGCGGTCCCGGACCGCGTCGTAGGCGTCGAACTGTTCGGCCAGCCCGGCTCGCTCGAGTTCGCGGAACTCGCCGTACTCGTGGTCGTCGGTGCCCCGGTACCGGAGCGACGGGGTGCCAAGCAGCGCGGCCTCGGTGGCCATCGTGCCGGTATCGGCCACCAGGAGTTCGGCCTCGGCCATCGCGTCGTGGATCAGCGCGGGGTGGAGATCGTACGGTCGCGCCGGGAGGTCCCGCAGGTCCAGTTCGTCGCCTTCGTCGGAGACGAAGACCGTCGCCGCCTCGCCGAGTCGCTCGATCAGGTCCCGGCGCTGCTCGGGCCGGAACCCCTCGAGGTCGGTGTCGTGGAGCGCGTCGAGCGCGTTGAACCGGACGATGACGTAGGGCTCGTCGGGGTCGACGTCGAGGTACGCCCGGACGTCGCCGGTCGGCTCGAACACCTCGGGGTGGAGATAGGCACACTCCTTGAAGCCGTCGAACGTGTAGTGGGCGTCGCCGAGGTCGCGGCGGGTCACGTCGGGCGAGATGATGCAGTCGGCGAAGGGCCGGGAGACGGTGTGGTTGAAGTCGCCGGGCTCGTCGTCGAGGACGAGGACGACCGGCGACCGCGAGAGCGTGCCGGCGTAAGCCGCGTAGGGTCCCCGGCCGAAGATCACGTCCGGATCGAATCGCAACGCCTCGATTCCGATCGTCAGGAACTGCCCCCCAAGTTCGCGGGCGAACCCGAGCCGCGAATAGCCGTCCGTCTCGTGGCCGCCGTAGACCCGAGAGGGCATCCCGAAGAACTCGAGTAGGTCGGTCGTACAGGCGTACTCCCGGGTGAGGACGAGGACGTCGTGGCCCGCCCGCTCCAGTCGGTCGACCGCGTGTCGATACAGGTGAACGTGTGCCGGCGTGTTCGCCAGAACGAGGATCCGCATCGCCGGTGGCTAGGGCACCTCGAGGCTTTGTAATCGCATTACTACAGACGGGCGTGGGACGAACGGTCGGGAGGCGATCGTCACGTCCCGCTGTACGTGAACAAAAACGTCCTCGAGGCCACGGATAACGAAGCGACACCGGACCGTCGTCCCCCGCAGTCGAGATGGAGGTCCTCACGCTCACGACGTACGCCGACGCCCCGTTCATGACTCAGCAACAGGCCGCCCTCGAGGAACGCGGCGTCTCGTTTTCGACGCTGTCGGTGGCCGGGGAAGTCGCCGCCGACACCGATCGGCGGCCCGTCGACTACGTCCGGACCGTCCCGCGGGTCGTTCGGGAGGCGGCGACCGGCTACGACCTGATCCACGCCCACTACGGGCTGACGGCACCGCTGGCGCTGGCGGGGCTCGGAACGCCGGTCGTCCTCTCGCTGTGGGGGTCCGACATCCACGGCCCCGTCGCCCCCATCAGCAAGGCGGCCGCGCCGTTCTGCGACGAAGTCGTCGTCATGTCCGAGCGCATGCGCGAGGCGCTCGGGCGGGAGTGTACGGTGATCCCCGACGGGGTCGACCTCGAGCGGTTCCGCCCCGAGCCGCGGGCCCGGGCGAAAGCGCGTGTCGGCTGGGACGACGAGGAAGGCCGCGACGTCCTCTTTCCGTATCCTCCCGCCCGAGAGGTCAAGAACCACCCGCGCGCCGAGCGGATCGTCTCCGTCGTGGACAACCTCCGCGAGGTGCCGGTGCGGCTCCGGACCGTCCACGGCGTCGCCCACGACGCCGTCGCGGACTACATGAACGCCGCCGACGCGCTGCTTTTGACCTCCGATAGCGAGGGGTCGCCCAACTCCGTCAAGGAGGCACTGGCCTGCAACCTCCCCGTCGTCGCCACGGACGTCGGCGACGTTCCCGAACGGCTTGCCGGCGTCGACCCCGCCGTCGTCGCGACGAGCGACGAGGAACTCGTCGAGGGGCTGCTCGCGGTCCTCGAGCGCGACGAGCGATCGAACGGTCGCGCGGCCGCCCGCGAGGTCAGCATCGATCGAACCGCGGACCGGTTGCTCGAGGTCTACGAGCGGGTCGCGGGCACGGTGATCGAGACCACGGCCGAGCGTGAGCGGCGACGCGTCGCGGGGACGGGTCGGCTCGAGTAAACGTCGGTCTCGCCTTCGAGATCCGACTCCAAGTATATTTTTCTGGAGAAAGCATATGTTTCACCGGCGCGTACGGTGGCGTATGAGCGAGGACGGTCCACGAGTCGCCGACCTCGAGCCGTTTCCGGAGACGGACGCCGACGACGAGGTCAACGACGCCGCGGAGACGGAATGGCGGGCCGCGACGACGGCGTTCGAACGCGTCGACGCGGTGTTAGGTCGGACGACCGACTGGCAGCGCGCGAGCGAGATCGCCGATCGCGCCCGCGTCTCCGAACCGACCGCACGCAAACACCTCACGGCGCTCGCCGAGACGGGGCGGGCGGCGACGAAAGAGACCGGCACGGGGAAACGGTTCCGTCGCGATCCCGATCGGCGACGGCTCGAGCGGGTCCAGCGACTGGCCGACGACCACTCGCGGGCGGAACTCGAGCGCTCGATCCGCGAGATGAAGGCGCGGATCCGGGAGTTCGAAGAGCGCTACGACGCGACGGGTCCCGACGAACTCGTGGATCGGCTGGAACCGGACGACCAGGACGGCTGGGACGACCTTTCCCGATGGAAGACGACGCGTCGGAACCTCGCGTTCGCGAAGACGGCCCGATCGTTCGCGGAGACGCGACTCGTCGACGCGAGGAGTACCGAGACGAGACACACGGAGAATGCCTGACGAACGGGGACCGATCGACTGGGACGCGCTCCGCGCGGTCGAGGGCGTCTTTCGGGACCGACTGAACGGACTGGTCACTGACGCCGAATACGTCCCCGACGCGATCGACCCGGTCGAACTGCGGGTGACCCTCGCCGCCGGCTTCGACGCCGATCGCTGTCGGTTCGACGTTCAGTGGTGGACGAACCACGGCTACAAGTACCACTACAGCGAGGCCGACCTCGAGTTCCGGTTCGGCTGGGAGATCCGGCCTTCGTCTCCGGGCAAACACTTCCATCCGCCCGGGAATCCGACCGAACACCGCGAGTCGTGTATCACGCACGAGGAGCCGGAACTGGTCACACTCGCCGTCATCAAGTGCTGGTGGGACGCGCTCGAGGCCGGTGATCTCGCGGTCCTCAATTCGAACGAAAACCAGCCGTAACCCCGACGAGGAACGATCGTCAGCGATCGCTCCGTCTCGCAGTTATTGGACTTCCGCCCGGTACCACTCCATCGCTTCGGGGACGTGGGCCTCGAGGGGCCGATACTCGTACCCTAGCTCCTCGCTGGCCTTTCTCGAGGTGTAGAACAGCCGCCGGGTCGCCAGCTCGGCCATGTCCCGGTCGAAGGGGAACACTCGGCGATCGGCGACGGCGTCGACGACCTCGGCGACGGGGCCGGCGGCGCGGATCGCGGTCGCGGGCACGCGGATCCGCGCGGGGGAGCCGTCGACGGCGTCGGCGATCCGGGACACGGCGCGGTCGTAGGTGAGGTTCTCGCCGCCGAGGATGTAGTGGTCGCCGCTCTCGCCGCGCTCTGTGGCCGCCACCAGCCCGTCGACGACGTCGGCGACACCGACGATGCTGAGCCCGCCGGGGAGGTGGGCGGGCATGGTCGGTTCGACGCCCATCGCGAGCAGCTGTGCGGTGAACGCCCCGTCGCCGGGGCCGAAGATCGAGGTCGGATGGACGGTGACGGCGTCGCCGCCGTCGGCAGCGTAGTCGTCGACCAGCTCCTCCGCGGCGGCCTTCGAGGCCTGGTAGGCCCCGACCGGCTCGGCCACGTCGGTCTCGTCGGCGAACGCGTCGTCGCCCTGCGGGCGGCGCGTCCCGGCCGTGCTGGTGAACACGACTCGACCCACGTCGCCGCCGCGACAGGCCGCGAGGACCCGCTCCGTGCCGTCGCGGTTGACCGCCCAGATCGTCGCCGGGCCGGCGCTCCAGAGCCCGATCCCCGCGAGGTGAAAGACCACGTCCGCGCCGTCGACGAGCTCTCGGAGCGTCTCGCCGTCGGCGAGATCCCCCACGTACCAGTCGACGCCCGTGAGGTCGCCCCGGTCCGAGGTCGGCCGGCAGAGGCCTCGAACGGTCCAGCCCTCGGCCAGCAGCCGCTCGCAGAGGTGCGAGCCGAGAAACCCCGTCGCGCCGGTGACCGCCGCAGTGGGGGCGTCGGCTGGCACGGTCATCGACCCCCCTCGAGCTGCGGGGGCACGGCGTCGCCGGCCACCGCCGCGTAGACTCGATAGGCGGTCGTGACGGCGGGGTGGGGATCGTCCGCCGGCGGCAGGTCGCCGCCTGCGATCCGGTCCCGCAGGCGATCGACGTCGACGCCAGCCCCCTCGACGGCGACCGGCTCGTCGGTACGACGGGTGGTCGCGAGCGCGGGGTCGGCCTCGAGCGAGCGCCCGAGCAAGGAGGTGGCGACGGCGTCGACGGCGGGAGCCGAGCCGGCGAACAGCGCGTCCGCGGCGATCGGGTCGCCGCCGTAGGCGACCGTCGCGTCGAGGACGGCGAGGGTCGGTTCGACCGACCGGGTGACCGCGACGGGGCCCCGATCCGCTCCCGCGTCGCAGTCGACGCGGGCGGCGAGGGTCCGCATCGCGCCAGCGACGGGACCGTCGACGGTCGGCCGCAGCGACGGGACGACGACGACCGCGTCCCCGGCGAGCCGGGTCGGAACGGAGAGCGCGACCGGCTCGTCCTCGACCCCGCTGAGGCCGCCGGTGCGGGGCTCGTCCGCGAGATCGACGAGATCGGCGTCGAACCGTTCGAGCAGGGCCGGATACCCCAGATACGTCGCGGTCCGATCGAAGTGGATCCGGTCGTCGGTCGCGCCCGCGACGGCGATCTCGGCGTCGGTCCGCTCCTCGAGACGGGCGACGATCGCGGCGACGACCGCGGGATCGGTCACCATCCCCGAGGAGGGGTGGAACGGGTAGTGTGCGTCGGGGACGACCGTAACCCGATCGGCGTCGCCCAGGTCCTCGAGTGCAGGGCCGAGGACGTCCCGGACGGGCGACTCGAGGGCGGCCAGCCGGGCGTCGACGTCGGGGTCCCAGCCGCCGCGGCGATCGGGGTCGTCGACGCCGGCCGCACGGACCGTCTCGTTTTTCATCGGGTCACCTCCGGGGTTCCGGGGTCGTCCGCGGTACCGCCCGTCTCACTGTCCGCGTCGTCAGCCGCACCGTCCGTCTCGCCCGCTTCGGCGGCGGCGAGTTCGTAGGCCCGTTCGGCCAGCGCGAGCGTCCGGCGGCCGTCCTCGCCGTCGACCGGCGGCCGCTCGCCTTCGCGAACCGCCTCGCAGAAGTCCGCCAGCGCGTCGTAGTGGGCCTGCAAGTAGAAGGTCGGCCCGAAGACGTCCGGCTCGTCGCCCGCGAGCCGGCTCGCGACGTTCGAGAGCGCCGATCTGGCCGCGTCGGCGTAGAAGTTCTCCGGCAGGTACGCGTCGTTGCTGATCGTCCCCGTTACGCCCTCGAGGCGCAGTCGGGTGTTGACCTCGGGGAGCTGTTCCCACTGGTAGGAGCCACAGTGCAGCGTGATCGTCGTCTCCGTCTCGGGAGCGGCCATGAGGACCGTCGCCGCGTCCTCGACGTCGGTCTCGAGCGTCCGCCCCGTCGACGCGTCCCGCACCTCGAGGTCGCCGAACAGCCACTCGAGGACGTCGAAGCAGTGAACGCCGAGTTCCAGCAGGGAGCCGCCGCCGGCGGCGTCGGCGTCGAGCGGCCAGGACGCGGGGGCGTCCGCGGCCGGCGGTCGGCCGAGCGGCCCGTCGTTGAGGCGGGTGATCGAGGCGTAGGGGACGTGGCCGACGCTGCCCTCATCGTAGGCCGCCTTGACGCCTTGCATGTCCGGCTGGTAGCGCAGCGTGTGATCGACGCCGACGGCGATGTCGGCCTCGCGGGCCGTCTCGAGGAGCCGGTCGGCCTCCTCGGTCGAGCGGGCCAGCGGTTTCTCGACGAAGACGTCGACGCCGGCCTCCGCGGCCCGCTCGACGGCGTCGGCGTGGAGAAAGGGCGGCAGTGCGACCACTGCCGCGTCCAGGTCTTCGGCGGCGAGCAACGCGGCGTAATCGTCGTAGGTCCGCGAGACGCCGGCCCGTTCCGCCCGCTCGCGGTTTGCCGGGACGGCGTCGGCGGCCGCAACGGGTTCGACCGACGGCATCGCCGCCGCCGATTTCAGGTGTACCATGCCGATGTTGCCGACGCCGAGGATACCGAGCGAGAGCGCACTCGAGTCCGTCCAACGATTCAGAAGCGGTGGAGTCATCTGCCCGAAACGGGGCCGGCAGCGGGCTTTGTTATCGCCGTCGTACGTCTCGCCGCGCTTTCGTGTAGCGATCCCTTTCAGACGGCCTCCTGTCCGTCGTTCCCGGTGGGGCCGCGGTCGTCCTGCGGTCTCACCGGGAACTCGGTACGACAACCCGTCTCAACCGCTCACTGCCAACTCGCCGTCGCCCGCTCGCTAAACCCCGATTCGGGCGCGACCCGACCGGCGACGTCGGCTATCGTCTCGACCCGGAGGTCCGTCGCGGCCCGCTGGCGGTCGAGATGCGACAGGATCGCCCGCATGCGCCGGTCGTCGCGCTCGTCGGTCAGGTTGTTCGGGTGCAGCCACATGTGAAAGAGCCCGTCGGTACGGGCGGCCTCGTCGATGCCGCGACGGGCCAGTTCGACCATCGGATCCGCCCAGATCGACTCGGCGACGGTGCGGGCGGCTCCTTCGAACCCGAACAGGAACATCGAGGCCGGAACGTTGACCAGTCCGTACTCGTCGACGACCGGTTCCACGAGCATCGACCGATCCCGGACCGTCGAGTCGAACAGGCCGCGAACGCCGTCGCGGGTCGGCGACCGCCCGCGATAGGCCGTAACTCCCTGCTCGGCCAGTACGTCGCGGTGGCCGACGTCGTTGCGCGGATAGACCAGCGTGTCGATCGACCGGTTCCAATCGGCCGCGATCTCGCGACTGCGCTCGAGTTCGGCCGCCGCAAGTTCGCGGTCGGTCTCGGGGCGACCGAACAGCACGTGCGAAAAGGAGTGACTGGCGAACTCGTGGTCGGCGTCGGCCTCGAGGACGGCCGCGACGAGGTCGGGGCCGTATCGGAGGTCCTCGCGGTCGGCCCACTCGCCCCGTTCGCGGGCGAACCAGCCCTCGGGGGCCGGATGGTCGGCGTGGACTCCGTCACAGCTGTCGAGCATGAGGTGGCCGACGACGGCCCAGGTCGCCGGCACCTCGAACTCCTCGAGTAACTCGAGCATGACCGACCAGCCGCGACGGCCGGCCTCGACTCGCTCGGTCGGTGGCGTCACGAGATCGTGAAACCCCCAGCCGAGTTCCGCGTCGAGCGAGATTACGACGCTGCCCACGGATCCCACCACGGTTGGACGCGTTTCATATCCGGACGGTTCCGACGGGATGACTTTGTTATGGAGATCTTGCCGCCCGCGGAGCCGAGTCCGGCGCTATCGTCCGGCGACGGGCCCGCGGCGGCGGGACGGGCCGCGCTCGCCGCCGGGTTAACCGAACCGAACAGGGGCCGGGTCGACGCGAAACTGCCTGAACACGCTCTATAACAAAACGCGCATCGAGCGATTCCCGGGGTAGCAGGCGTCTCAGACACTTCAAAACCCAATCATGAGCGGATCTATACCCCCTTCCGAGCGAGCGTTCGTACTCGGACTCGACGGCGTCCCGTGGCGACTCATCGAGCGATGGAGCGACGAGGGCGAACTCCCGAACTTCGCCCGGATGCGCGAGGAGGGTGCCGCCGGCCCACTCGAGAGTACGCGCCCGCCGACGACGCCGCTTGCGTGGCCGTCGATCGCGACCGGCGTCTGGCCGGACAAACACGGGATATACGGCTTCCAGAACCTCTCGTCGGAGTACAGCCACGAGATGTACACGAGCCGGGACCTGGCGCAGCCGGCCCTGTGGGACCAGCTCGCCCCGGCCCACGTCGGCAACGTCCCGATGACGTATCCGGCCCGCGAGATCGACGGCACGATGGTGACCGGGATGATGACGCCCGCGACGGACCGGGAGTTTACGCATCCGCCCGAACTGAGCGAGGAGATCGACGCGCGGATCCCCGATTACGAGATCAGCCTCGATTACCCCGAGTACGCCGACCGCCCCGACGAGTTCGAGGTCGCCGTCGACGAGATGCTCACGAACCGCCGCGAACTCCTCGAGTTACAGCTGGAACGGGCCGGCGACGACTGGCAGCTGTTTTTCTTCGTCTTCACCGCGCCGGACCGCTTCCAGCACCTCGTCTGGGAGATGGATCGGCTGCTCGCACACTACAAGCAGCTAGACGAGATCCTCGGGGAAGTGATGGCCTACACCGACGACCACGACGCCGACCTCTACGTCGTCTCCGACCACGGATTCGGTCCGATCGAGGAACTCGTCTACGCCAACCGGATCCTCGAGCGGGAGGGGTATCTGGTCAGGCGCGAAGACGACGGGACCCGCGGCGCGCTCGCCAGTCTCGGGATCTCCCGGGACACCATCACGGGAGCGCTCAGCCGCGTCGGGATCACCGAGGAGACGCTGGTTCAGTCGCTGCCCCGGCGGCTGGTCGACTCCGTCGCCGAACAGATCCCCGGCGATCACGCCCTCTACGACGTGGACTTCGATCGGACCGTCGCGTTCGTCCACGACACCGGCAACTGCTATATCAACGATACCGAGCGCTTCGACGGCGGCGTCGTCTCGCCGACGGAAATCTCGGAGGTGAAAGCGGACGTCAGGGCCGCCCTCGAGTCGGTGACCGACGAGACGGGGGAGCCGCTGCTCGAGGTCCGCGACGGGGACGAACTGTTCCCGACGGACGACGACTCGCCGGACCTGGTCGTCGGCGGACGCGACGTCTACGAGTCCCGCAGCGGGATGGCCGACGAGGTGCGGGGCGGCACCGGAACCTACGACGCGAGCCACCGCAGCGAGGGAATCGTCCTCTGTCGGGGGCCGTCGATCGATTCCGGCGCGACCCTACGCGGGGCTCGAGTCGTGGACGTCGCCCCGACCCTGCTGCACGGCATCGACGAGCCGGTTCCGAAGAACGCGGACGGGCGTGTTCTGTTCGACGCCTTCGACGAGGCGAGTACCCCGGCGACGAGCCGGGTCGAACGGACGGCGGTCACGGCGATCGATACCGGCGACGACGTCGACGAGGACTTCGACGACGTCGAAGACCGGCTGAAGGGGTTGGGCTACATGGAGTGATTCCGCCCCGCGAACTGCGGGCACGGCCCGGTAGACGGTCGCCCGCTACGAGACCCAAGGCAGCGACACGACGACCGTGTTTCCCCCCTCGGAGCGCTCGAAGGCGATGTGGCCGTCCGAGAGATCGACGACCCAGTGGACGAGCCACAGCCCCAGCCCCGAGGTGTGATAGATGTCGTCCATCTCCCAGTCGCCGGTCAGGACGCGAAACTCCACCTCCGGAATCGGCGGGCAGTCGTCGCGGATCACGATATCGACCGCATCCGTTCGGATGCGGACGGCTACCGACAGCTCCGGCGACCCGTTCAAGCTGTGGCGAACGGCGTTCTCGAGCAGTTCCGTCACCGCTAGTTCGACCTCGTGTACGGTGCGGACGGTCGCCGCGTCCGGCAGGCTCGCCTCGATCGTCGCCTCGGGGTATGCGTCGCGGACCCGGTCGATCGAGTCGGCGACGACCGGAACGAGGTCGATCGATTCCGGGACCGGTCGATCGGTCAGCAGTTCGATGATCTCGCGCTGTTTGTGCGCGCTCTCGAGGAGGTCCTGCCCCTGCATTCGGATGATCTTCGCGTGCCTGCGAGCGGGTTCCGACGCCTCGCTGGCGATACGCTCGGCGTTGCCGAGGATGACGGACATGTCGTTGCGGAGGTTGTGTCGCAGGAGGTTGTCCATGACCGCGAGCTGGCGTTCGCGCCGTCGCCGGTCGGTGATGTCCCGGGAGAAGCCGGCGATCCGGTCGACATCACCGTCCTCGAGGATCGGTTCCGAGCGGACCCAGACCCAGCGGCCGTAGTCGGCCGCGGGGTTGACTCGATACTCGAGTTCGATCGATTCGCCGCTTGCGACCCGCTGCATACTCCCCTGGACGCGGGGAACGTCGTCGGGGTGGACGACGTCGAGAAACGCCTGCGGATCGTCCTCGAGGATCGACACCGGCTGGCCGAAGACCTCCTCGTACGCGGGGTTGACGAACAGGACCTCCTCCCAGTCGCCGTCGAACATCCAGAGAACGTCGCCGACCGTGCCGGTGATCGTCCGCAGGCGATTCTCCGCGTCGCGGCGTTCCTGCTCCGCAGACACCTGCTCGGAGATATCTCGCGAACTCACGACACAGCCCTCGAGGCTCTCGTCCGAGGGGTTCGTGAACCGGCTTTCGAGCCACACCCACTCGCCGTCCGCGGCCGCGTGGCGGTAGCGGACCGTCGCCGACGACCCCGTCTCCGCCGTGACGGCCTCGAGCTGCTCGAGAACGGTCGTTCTGTCGTCGGGATGAACGTACTCGATGGCGCGGTCGCCGACGAGCTGGGCCGGCTCGTAGCCGACGATCGCGGTACTGGCTTCGTTGACGTACGCGAACGTCCCAGCCGCGTCGACGACCGCGAGCTTTTCCCGGGCGTGCTCGAGCAACACGGACGCGAGATCATTCACCTCCATACGACTGTTGTGATGCGGGTTAGTGTTAGAGCCCGAAAAGGGTATGGTCAGTGTTGCCACGACAACATCATCGGGGCCGGATGACTGGATTGAGCGGGCGCACAGATCGCCGTCACGGGGACTGTTGACACCGAAACGCGAGCTGTAACAGGATACTACCGTCGGTACGTGAACGCTACGGGACGGCAGGAGCCCCGATCCGAAGGGAAACGGATATATAATTAATAGAGTCGGTCTCAGTGACCGGTCGTACGCATGTACCCGTACTCGGCGTCGTCTTCGACGCAGCCGGCGTGTCGAACGCGTCTCCCTCGAGTGGTACGATGAGTCGACGGAAGCTACTGGTCGCGGTCGCAACCGCGGTGGTCGGGGCGGTAACGCTCGTCGAATCCGGTCGCTTCGCATCGATCGCCCGCCGGGCCGATGGATCGGAGCAGGCAGACACCGAGCCGACGGTCCCGCGGGACGGCACGAGCGGGGAACGCCGGTTCGGTCGGCGCGTGTCCGCCTCCCTCGATCCCATATTCCGGCAGCCGTGACGAGTGGAGGTCGTGGTCCCGGCGCCCGGCCGCCCGGTTTCGGTACCGTCGGCCGCGACCCGTCGTCGACGGGGACTCTCCGGTATGCGACTATTTACTAACACCGTGTCTGTGATGAGACGTAATCGGTCAAACAGACAATGAATCGAGGTCAGACTCGGAGCGGCCCGCTCCCCGCCGGGACCGACCGACGACCCGCGGACGGACTCGAGACGCGTACGAGAGCCGACGCCAGCGCGCTCGCGACCGGCCGCGAGCGAGTCGCGGAGGTGGACGCCGAATGAAGGTGGTGTCGGTCGTCGGTGCCAGACCGCAGTTCGTCAAAGCCGCGGCCATCTCTCGACGGCTCCGTGACGCCCACGACGAACGCCTCGTCCACACCGGCCAGCACTACGATCCCGAACTCTCCGCGGTGTTCTTCGACGAACTCGCCCTCCCCGTGCCGGCGTACCACCTCGGCGTCGGGTCGGCCCCCCACGCGACCCAGACCGCCGAGATGATGACGGCGTTGGAATCGATCGTCGAAGACGAGTCGCCCGACGTCGTCCTCGTCTACGGCGACACGAACTCGACGCTCGCGGGCGCGCTGGTGACGGCCAAGTCGTCGGCGACGCTCGCACACGTCGAGGCCGGCCTGCGCTCGTACGACCCGTCGATGCCCGAGGAGGTCAACCGCCGGCTGACCGATCACGCCGCCGACCTCCTGTTCGCGCCCGGCCCGGACGCGAAGCGGACCCTCGAGCGGGAGGGGATCACCGAGGGCGTCTCGGTTCCCGGGGACGTGATGTACGATACGCTGCTGGCGATCCGGGACCGACTCGACGCGGTGGCCGGCGACGGGCCGTCGGTCCCCGACGAGTACGTCCTCGCGACGGTCCACCGCGCGAAAAACACCGACGAGCCCGAGCGCCTCGAGTCGATCGTCGACGGATTGGCGCGACTCGAGCGGCCGGTCGTGTTCCCGGCCCACCCGCGGACGGTCGACGCCCTCCACGACCACGGTCTCTGGGAGCGACTGACGGCGGACGTCCGCGTCGTCGATCCCGTCGGCTACGCCACGTTCGTCCGACTGGTCGAGGGCGCGACCTGCGTCGCGACCGACTCCGGCGGCGTCCAGAAGGAGGCGTTCTACCTGGACACGCCGTGTGTCACCCTCCGCGATCGGACGGAGTGGACGGCGACGGTCGACGCCGGCTGGAACGACCTCGTCGGGGCGAACGCCGACCGGATCGTCGACGCCGTCCGGGCCGCCGAGAACCCGCCCGCCAAGCCCGACCTCTACGGGAACGGCAACGCAGCGGCGCGAATCGTCACGACGCTCGAGCGACACGTCGACGATGACTGAGACACCCACTGGTGGGCGGCCCGAACCCGGGGCGTCGACCGACGACGACCGCTCGTCGGACGCGGTCTTCGACCGGGTGGCCGACTTACCGCGGGCGCGGTTCGATCCCCCCGGCGACGCCTCGTTCGCCCTCTGTCTGACCCACGACGTCGACCGGCCGTTCAAGGGGATCCGGTCGCTGTACTACGCCCTCCAGGAGCGGCCGACACACCACCTTCGGACCGCGATCTCCGGGGACAATCCCTACTGGCAGTTCGAGGAGATCATGGCCCTCGAGGACGAGCTGGGAGTTCGGTCGGCGTTTTACTTCCTGAACGAACAGCACCTGCTGGCGGACCGGCCGGTCCGGGAGTGGCTCTCGCCGGCCAACTGGGTTCAGCACCTCGGCCGCTACGACGTGACCGCTCCCGAAATCGCCGCCGTCGTCCGGGACCTCGATGCCGGCGGCTGGGAGGTCGGCCTCCACGGCTCCTATCACTCCGCGGACGAACCGGAGCGGCTCCGCGAGGAGAAGCGGATCCTCGAGGACGTTCTCGACGGCCCGATCGCCGGCGGTCGCCAACACTACTTGCGGCTGTCGGTTCCCGAGACCTGGCGCTCCCACCGGGCGATCGGCCTCGAGTACGACGCGAGCCTCGGTTCGAGTACCGAGTGTGGCTTTCACGCGGGCTACGACCCGATCCGGCCCTTCGGCGACGACTTCCTCGTGTTTCCGTTGACGATCATGGAGCAGGCGCTGCCGGACCCCGACGGCCGGCCCCGCGCGGCCCGTCGGACTTGCGAGCGACTGTTGACCGAGGCGGCGGCGAACGGAGCCGTCGTGACCGTCCTCTGGCATCCGCGGTATTTCAGCGAAGCGGAGTTCCCCGGCTACCGGACGCTGTATCGCTGGCTGATCGAGCGAGCGCGGGAGCTGGGGGCCTGGATCGGCCCGCCGCGAGCCCTGCACGCGTCGCTCGAGGGCGAGCCCGATCGATCGAACCGTATCGAAGCCGACCGATCGTATCGCGCCGAAACCGACCCCACCGAGTTTCGATTCACACAGGTACACTCATGAGTGCGCGACTCCCCACAGGTACCGCGGCAGTCGTCGTCACCGCATTGCTGCTCGTCGGCGGCGTCGCCGGCCAGTCCGGCGCGAACACCGGTCCGCCGATCGCACAGACGGCCGCGCAGCCACCCGACACCTACGTCGTCGAACAGGGTTCGCTCTGTCAACAAATCGAACCGCTGTCGTCCGGCGAGACGGTCGAATCGTTCTACGAGTATCGCAGCCACGAGACCCATCCGGAGGGGACCGACCGGTTCTACAGCTCCTACGGGACGACTCATCTGCAGCGGGACAACACGTCCAGTCTGTTCCTCCACGAGGGCCCGGAGGGGCTGAGTCTCGTAACGGTCCACGACCGGCTCGATACCGAGACCCCCGGCGGACTGGTCACCTACGAGATCGCCGGCCTGCCCGCCGAGAGCGAGTGGGTCGTCCGGGACGACAACTACACGGCCGAAACGCGGATGGACGAGTTCGATCGCGGCGACGGGTGGACGTCGGCCTCCTGGATCTTTCAAGAGGGACGGACCGACGGCGGCGCGATCCGGGGCGGCCTCGACGGCCAGTTTGCCGTGACCGTCCGCCCAGGCTTCAACGAGGACTCGGCGTTCGCCGACAGCCGCAGCGAGCTGTACGACCCCGACTTCGACGGCGGCGGCGAGATCGAACGGTGGGACATCCTCTCCGGCGCGGCCGACGACCCCGATCGGACGGAACTGCCCTCCCTCGAAGAGCCTGTGACGATCCGGTCCGGCACCTGCGACGACCCGTCGGTCACGTACGACCGGACCGACGGCGGGATCACCGCGACCGTGACCGACGCCGTGCCCGAGGATCGCGTCTTCCTGCAGCCGACCCGCGGGACCGACGACGGCGTCCGATTCGACGGCGTCGAGCTGACCGGTCTCGAGAGCGAGGCCTCGATCGGCTTCGAGAGCCGGTTCTCCGAACTCTCCGGGAGCGGCCTCGACGGCGTCGAGCCGCTGTCGTATCTGACCATCGCGAACGAGTCGGGGACCGCCAACGCATCGGGGACCGTCTCCGTCGCCGTCCGGAAAGACCGACTCGAGGAGGCAGGCCTCGAGCCCGAGGAAGTCGTCCTCTACGAGCGGACTGGTGACGGGTGGACCGAGGCCGAGACCACGGTCCTCTCGGAGTCCGACGGCGCGTACCGACTCGAAGCGAACGTGACCGCGCTTTCGACCGTCGCGGTCGCGCCGGCACCGGGCAGCGGCTCGGACTCGCTCGGCCTGCTCGGGCTCGGTGCGGGACTCGCCGCCGGTGCCGTCGTCGGCCTGGGCTGGCTGGCGACGACCAGACTGCGCGATCGGTAGCCGTGCCGTCCGTGGTCGTGTCGGATCGGGTTCCGGGAGGATGACGTCGTCGGGACTCCTCCGCGTAGCTGTCGCGGAAACGCGTCCACCGGACCGCTTCTGCCGTCCGCTCGTGCCGTCGAGTCGGAGAGACGGGGCAACTCCCGGGGTCGAGCCTTAAGACTCGGCAGTGAATCCCGCGACGGATACGGCGTCCGTAGCGGGGACGGGAGTGGGATGCCAGTCCAATCCGGGAGGGGAGAGTCGGAATAACAATACCCTTTTGGCCCTCCTTTTGCAATTTTCGGCCAATGACGGAGCAGGGTTCGTCGGAGACTGAAGACCGGAAAGACGATCATATCCGGATCGTTCAGGAGCGAGACGTCGAAACCACGGGAACGGGCTTCGAAGACGTACGACTCGTCCACGAAGCGCTGCCCGAACTCGATTACGACGCCATCGATCCGTCCATCGACTTTCTGGGACACGAGTTAGCCGCCCCGATCTTCATCGAGAGCATGACCGGCGGGCATCAAAACACGACGGCACTCAATCGGGCACTGGCTCGCGCCGCCGGCGAGACGGGCATCGCGATGGGGCTCGGGAGCCAGCGGGCCGGTCTCGAACTCGACGACGACGGCGTCCTCGAATCGTATACCGTCGTCCGTGACGTCGCACCCGACGCGTTCATCTACGGGAACCTCGGCGCTGCACAGCTTCGGGAGTACGACATCGAAACGGTCGAGCGCGCTGTTTCGATGATCGACGCCGACGCGCTCGCCGTCCACCTGAACTTCCTCCAGGAGGCCGTGCAACCCGAAGGCGACGTCGACGGGCGGAACTGTCTGGCTGCGATCGAACGCGTCGCCGAGGATCTCTCGGTTCCGATCATCGTCAAGGAGACCGGCAACGGTATTTCCGGAGCGATTGCCCGAAAGCTGTCCGCGGCGGGTGTGAGCGCGATCGACGTCGCCGGCAAAGGTGGCACGACGTGGTCCGGGATCGAGGCCTACCGTGCGGCTACCGCGAACGAACCACGCCAGCAACGGATCGGGACCCTGTTCCGAGACTGGGGCATCCCGACCGCTGCGAGTACGCTCGAGTGTGTCACCGAACACGACTGCGTGATCGCAAGCGGCGGCGTGCGGACGGGACTGGACGTGGCAAAGGCGATCGCGTTAGGTGCCCGCGCCGGCGGGCTGGCGAAACCGTTCCTGAAACCGGCCGCGAACGGACCGGACGCCGTTATCGAACGCGTCGAGGACCTGATCGCCGAGTTACGGACGGCGATGTTCGTCACCGGTTCGGGTTCGATCGAAGCGCTGCGAGGGACGGAGTACGTGTTGCACGGGGAAACGCGAGAATACGTCGAACAACGGACCAGTAGCGAGTAACAACTGTATTTGTGACCACCGTCCAACGATGCGACGATCATCGATGAAACCCCGTTGTGCCGTATCGGCTCGTAGAGCAACATGAGTATCGAACTGCTACTCGCCGCACTGTTACTCGGTAGTCTGGTCGGATACTACGCATCTCTGCACCGGCTCGGGGAGATCGGCGATGGTATTATTTTCGCCGGTCTCGCCGTTTTGCTCGTTTCGATCGGGACGCAACTCGGCGGTGACGATCGGATCCTGCGGGATTTGAATACGATCGGCGGATCGGCACTCGTGTTGTGTCTGGGGAGTATCGTCGGCAGCGTCGTCTGTGTCTACCTCCTCATCACGGCCACGTCGATCGTCGATCCGGTAGCCGCCTCGGCCGACGAGAACGCGATCACCCGGCCGGACACGCCGTCGGAACTGGGCGCTGACGGCTTCGATTGGAAGATCACGGGCCTCATCTTCGTCTCGCTTACGCTCGGTTTCGGACTCTCGGCCGTCGGACTTCCGGAACACGTCGTCACACGTGTCGTCTCGATCTCCGATTACGCGCTCTTGGCGCTGCTGTTCGGCGTCGGCGTTACGGTTGGTGGAGATACCGAGGCCGTGAGTCATATCGTCCGGATCGGCTGGGGCGTCCTCCTGATCCCGTTGGCTGTGGCCGTCGGAAGCATTCTCGGTGGCGTGTTGCTCGGGACGGTTATCGGCATGCCGGTCACCCACGCCGCAGCGGTCGCAGCAGGGTTCGGGTGGTACAGTTACGCGGGGGTCGTCGTGTTCGATCTCGGCGGGGTCGAACTGGGGACGATCGCGTTTCTCGCAAACCTCTTTCGGGAGATCGTCACCTTCCTGGTGCTGCCGGCCGTCGCCAAGTACTTCGGGGGAACAACGAGTATCGCACCGGGCGGCGCAACGACGATGGACGTCACGCTCCCGTTGATTCAGCGCGTGTCCGGCGAGCGGTTCGTGATTCCGGCGCTCATCAACGGCCTCGTGCTGTCGGTCGCTGCGACCGTTCTCGTTCCGACCATTCTGGGGATCTAGACGCCATTTCACCGAAGACGAAGGTGATGGCTGTCCTTCCGCTGGTGCCGGAGAACGGAGAGCGAACGTCGCTCGAGACCCATACGGAGTCTCGTCACCGTTTCCCGGGACACCCGCAGGACGGTCGCGGGTGGACCGGCAACGACTGACGGGAACCCGTATCAGTCGCTGCCGACGCCGACGGGCGCGTTCGGATCGCCGGTCGCCGGGCGGTCGAACTGGCGGACGGCGTCGATGTCGTCGACGCGACCGCGAGCCGTCGCGACGTCGACGAGCAGGTCCGTGAGATTGATCGTCTCGGCCAGGTAGTCGTCGCGACGCCGTTGCCACGCCTCGTCGACGCCCTCGTCACGAAGCAACGCCGTCGCCCGATCGCGGAGGTCGTCGAAGCGGGCGACGTTGTGGATCAGTCCCCTGTTCTCGAGCGCGACGAAGTTGCCCATGTCGGCCTCGCCGACGAAGGAGTTCGACCGGATCGCCGGCGTGCCGAGAAGGGCGGCCTCGGTGACCATCGTCTGGGTGTCGGCGACCAACAGCGTCGCCTCGGCGAGCGCGTCGTGCAGCAGTGCGGGATGAAGGTCGAACGATCGCGCCGGCAGCCCCGCGAGGTCGATGTCGTTTCCCTCGTCGGAGACGAGGATCGTCGCGTCGTCGCTCAGTCGCTCGACGAGGCGGCGACACTGCTCGCTCGAGATGCCGTTCTTGCCGACGTCGTGCTGGGAGCCGAAGGCGTTGAGCCGGAGGAGGACGTACGGCTCCTCGTCGTCGACGCCGAGCCGGTCGCGGACTGCGGGGTTCGGCTCGTAGACGTCGGGATGGAGGTACGCACACTCCTTGAGTCCCGGGAACACGTAGTGGTCCTCTCCGAGGTCTTTTCGGAAGGTGTTGGGCGTGAGGATCGCTCGAGCGAACGGCGTCGAGATCGTGTGGTCGAACGACGCCGGCTCGGAGTCGATGAGCAACACCGTCGGCGTCCGGAGCAGGGCCCCCGTGTGGGCCGCGTAGCCGCCCATCCCGAAGACGAGATCGGGGTCGAACCGCCTGGCCCGCCGGATCGCCCGGAGATAATGGGCCGGCAGCCGGCTCAGCAGCGACCCCTTCGACGTGTCGCAGTAGCCGTAGACCTCGTAGGGCAGCTCGTACCACTCGAGCAGGTCGAGAGTACAGGTGTAGTCACGCGCGAGGACGAGGACGTCGTGGCCCCGCTCGCGCAACGCCGCGACGGCGTGTTTGTACAGGTGTACGTGTGCCGGCGTATTAGTGAAGAACAGGTATCTCATGTCACGGACCACCCGGATCCATACCCGAACGTGGGACCGTCACTGCAATTGTTATCTTGCTCATACCAGTTTCGACGGGAGAGTCAACCGAACTGATCGGTCTCCAGCGCGACCGCTCGAGGGGGGTAGCCGCCGTATAATAATGGCCCGCCGGCGGGAGCGCGGAGACAGATGCAGTCCGAGTACATTCCGCGGATCGGCGTCCGGCGACTCTCGCGTACCGCGACCTCCCGATCCGCCGACCCGGCGGGCGATTCGACGGGGGAAAACAGGTCGGGGACGGACGCTCGAGCGGTCGAGCGATACGGGCCCGCCCTCGAGTCGACGCTCGCCTACGCCCGGGAACGCGACTACGTCGGACCCGATTACGGCGACGGGATGAGTAGCCGGCTCCTGCAGTCGCTGCCGGTCGAGAACAAGTGGCTCAACCTCGCCGTCCAGGAGACCGTCAAACGGACGCCGGTCGACGTCAGGCCGCTGTTTCGCGTCGAACTCCGGCGTAACTTCAAGGGCGGCGGCCTGTTCGCGATGGCGAACCTGAACTACCACGACCTCGGAGCCGAGTGGGAACCGGCGAACGAACCGGCGTTCGACCCGCTCGCGGAGGCCGAACGACTCGCCGACTGGCTCGTCGCCGAGCGGTGTGAGGGGTACAGCGGGTTCTGCGGGGGGCATCGCCACGAGATCCAGCATCTCCACACGAAAGGCGAGCCGAACGATCCCGACATCGTCTCGACCGCCTACGCGGTGAAGGCGCTGTTGTGCGCCGCCCGACTCGACGAGCGATACGCGGAGATCGCCCGGACCGCGCGCGACTTCCTCGTCGAGGACCTGAACTACCGAGAGGTGCCGGCGGGCGCGAAGATCGACTATCACATGAACCACCCGGACGACTCCTACACCCTCAACTCCGCGGCGCTCGGCGCGGGCATGCTCGTCGACCTCTACGAACACTTCGGCGACGACGAGTACCGCGAGCGGGCGACGGAGATCCTCGATCACGTCGTCGCCCACCAGACCGACCGCGGCGGGTGGCCCTACCGGCTGCCGGCCTCTGCCTCCCACCTCTCGATGGACAACCACCACAACGGCTTCGTCATCGAGTGTCTCCAGCGCTATCGCGACGTCATCGACGAAGATCGGTACGCCGACGCGCTGGAGGACGCCCTCGAGTTCTACCGGACCGAACTGTTCGAACTGGACGGCGCGCCCAACTTCGACGAGGAGAACGCCTATCCCCGGGACATTCACGCCAGCACGCAGGGGATCCTGGTGTTCACTCGCGAGGGCGAGCTGGCGTTCGCGGAACGGATTCTCCGGTGGGTCCTGACGAACCTCCAGCCCGAACAGGGACGGTTCTACTACCGGAAGTACCGCCACCACACGAAACGGGTGACGCTGATGCGCTGGTGTCAGGGGTGGATGTCCTACGCGCTCTCGGAGTTCCTGCTCGCGAGCGCGAGCCGAACCGGACCCGATCGGGTGCCGGAGCGTCGCGGGACGGCCGACCCGTCGGCGGTCGGTGACCGATGAGTCGATCCGGGGCGTCGTCGCGTCCGGAGCGGCCGGGGGCGGCGTCCGGGTCGGAGTCCGCAGCGACGGCAGCGGCGTCGGGGGAACCGGCAGACGGAACACCGGCAGTCGACGATCGCCGGGTCCTCGTCGTGACGGGGCTGGCACACAAAAACGAGCGCCACTACGGACCGCTGGCCGACGTCGCCGGCGAAACGACGATGGTCTGTCTCGATCCGACCGGCGGCGTCGAGTCCGCGCGGACCGTCCGCGTCCCCGAGGTCGGCCCGCGGATCGTCCGCGTTTTTCTCCTCTTCGTCCTCGCGCTGTACGAGGGGTATCGCAACGACTACGACGCGGTCGCGTCGATCTCGCTCGTTCCCTACGGCTGCTACGCGCTCGCGCTGAAAGCGATCTACGGCTACCCCGCCCACCTCGGGATCATCGGGATCGATCTCGACCATCACGCCGAGCAGTGGTACGGCCCCGTCCCCCGGTGGCTGTTCAGGCGCTTCGACGCGGTGTCGGTCCCCGGGACCGCCCACGCCGAGCGACTCGTCCGGTTCGGCGTCCCGCCCGACCGGATCGAGCGGCTGACGAACGCGATCGAGGTCGACACCTACCGGCCGCCGGAGCGGGCGGTCGAGACCGACTACGAGTTCGTCTGGGTCGGCCGGTTCAGCGCCGAAAAGGACCCCCTCCGGTTCGTCGACGCCCTCGCCGAACTCGAGGCCGCCGACCGGGAGTTCCGGGCGGTCATGGTCGGCGACGGCCCCCTCCGGTCGGCCGTCGTCGACGAACTCGCCGCCCGCGGGCTGTCGGACCGGGTCGACTGCCCCGGCTGGGTGGACGAACCGCTCGAGTACTACCACCGCTCGGAAACGTTCGTCCTGACCTCCGAGCGGGACGCCTTGCCGCTGGTCATGCTCGAGGCGATGGCGACCGGCCTGCCCGCGATCGTCCCGCCGGTGGGGTCGATTCCCGACGTGGTAACCGACGGCGAGAACGGGCTCGTCGTCTCGGACCGCGAGCCCGCGACCGTCGCCGCGGCGATGGAACGGTGTCTGGACGATCCCGACTTCCGGCGCTCGCTCGGGGCGGCCGCGACGGCGGTCCGGTCGGACGTCTCGCTCGAGCGGGCGAGCGAGGACTGGCGGCGGATCCTGGCGACCCTCGAGCGGTGAGCCGGGAGCCGGTTGCGGCTCGGCGGCCGAGCGGCTGCCGGTGACCGGAAAGAGCCCGATTACCGTCGGTAGCAACGCGATAACAAAGCGAATACTCACCGCAGGGAGACCTACATGGACATCGAACGGCTGACCCTCGAGGAGTGGGGCGACGCCTTGCCGGCGACGGGCTACGAGGTGTTTCACGAGCCGGACGCACTGGGCGTCCTCGACGACCACACCGACGCGGAGCTACGGCTGTACGGCGCCTTCAAGGGCCAGCAGCCGGTCGGCCTGTTGCCGGTGTTCGTCGACGAGCGTTCGATCGGCCGGACGGTTCTCTCACCGCCGGTCTCGTTCAGCGTCCCGCGGCTCGGCCCGATACTCGATCCGGCCAGCCCGAAGCGACACAAGCGCGAGCGGATCAACCGGGAGCTGACGGCCGGCGTGATCGACGCCGTCGGCGTCGGCGACCGGACGACGCTCTTTCGGATGCGCTGTCCGCTCGAGTACGTCGATCCCCGCCCCTACGAGTGGAACGACTTCTCGCTCGAACCGCGGTTCACCTACGTCGTCGACTGCGAAGGCGAGACGATCGAGGGCCTGATGAAAGGCTTCAGCAAGAGCCTGCGCCGAGAGATGCGCAAGAAAGACGAACTCGATCTCGCGGTCGAACGGGAGGGGATCGAGTCGGCCCTGCGGGTCTACGAGGACGTGGTCGAGCAGTACCGGGCCCACGACGATCCGCCGCCGATCTCGCGGGCGTTCCTCCGCGATCTCCTCACCGCTCTGGACGACGAACTGTGGCGGGTCTACGTCGCCCGGACCCCCGACGGCGAGTACCGAGGCGGCGTCGTGACCCTCTACTCGCCCGACCTCGCGTACTTCTGGCAGGGCGGGGTGACGGCCACCTACGAGGGCGTCAGCGTCAACAGCCTCCTCCACCGGGCGATCCTCGAGGACGCCCTCACCGATCCCGCCCTCGAGTCGGTGACCGGCTACGACCTCGTCGGCGCGAACACCGAACGGCTCTGTGAGTACAAGGCCAAGTTCAACGGCGACCTCCGCCAGTACTACGTCGTCGAATCGTCGGGACTGGAGATGTCGCTGGCGAAGACGGCCTATCAGAAACTCTCGCGGGTCAAATAAACGGCTGCCTCGGAGCTCGGCGTCCCCTCCCCGATCGCGATCAGTCTCGAACGTCGTACTCGACGTCGACGCTCGCGTCGCCGGTCAGCCGGAAGTCGACGATGTCGCCGTCGAACCAGTAGGCGTCCAGCGAGTCGGCGACGCTGCCGCTGACCGTCGTCCCGTCGATGACGTCGCCGTCGTCGACCGTGGCGTCGCGGTAGCTCGAGGCGACGACGTCGCCGTCGGTTTCGAAGACGTACGACGAGTCACCGTCCGCGTCGCGTCCGTCGATCGTGATCGCGTGTGGCAACAGCTCGGACTCGCCGACCTCGTCCGGCTCGACCTCTTCGTCGTCGACGTAGACGTTCGCCGAGCCGTTGGTGAACGTGATATCGCTGACGGTGCCGGAGAACCGGAACCGCTGAACGCCGCGATCGATCGATCCATCGACGGTGTTCTCGGAGATGGTCGCCGACGCCGCCGCGTCGTCGCCCACCGCCGCGTCGATCGTCCCGTCGACGCTGATCTCGTAGTTCGCGGCCGACCCGTTCCCGACGAGTGTCAGAACGTGTGGCCGTTCGTCGCCGTAATCGGCCGGATCGACCTGGTCGCCGTTGACGTAGACGCGAGCGGTCCCGTCGACGGTGAGTTCCTCGAGGTCGCCGCTAAAGCTGAAGGCGTCGCGCCAGCCGCCGACGGAGCCGGTGACGGTGCCGCTCTCGATGCGGTCGTCGGCGTTGATCGACGCGCTGCCGGCGGTCGACTTCTCGACCGCGCCGCTCACGGTGAACTCGTAGCGGGTGCCGCCGGCCGTTCCGACGCCGTCGACGAGCAAGGTGTTCTCGAGGTCCGAGTCGCCGACCGAGTCGGGATCGATCTCCTCGCCGTCGAGTTCGACCCACATCACGTCGGGGTTGTCGACGTTGATCGAGGTGAGCGAGCCGTCGACGCGGTAGGCGTCGCCGTGGCCACCGCCGGTGACGCCGCCGGCACGCCACGTGCCGTCGTCGGACTCGACGAAGTCCTCGGACGTGTACGTTCCGCCTTCGATACGCCCGCCGGACGGACTCTCGTACGGTGCATCGGCGAACTCGACGGGGCCGTCGGCGGTGAACTCGTAGCTGGCGTAGCTGGCGTCGGGCTCCGTGATGAACGCGAGGAGGCTCCCTTCCGATTCCGGTTCGTCCGTCGCGTCGTCGCTTCCGCCGGTCGAGTCGTCACTCGAGCCCGACGAGCCGGACGCGGCCGCCTCGGGACTCAGCGGGACGCCCGCGACGTCCTCGGGTTCGGTCCGCTGGGCCGTTCCGGCCGAGGAGCCGTGGATCGCCGCGCCGCGGTTATCGGTCGTCTCGTATCGGGTGTTCGTGACGGTGATCTCCGCTTGCTGGCTCTTGTCCCAGTTTTGAGCGCCACACCGGATGTCGGCGTGTTTACAGTCGGAGATGTCGGAGTCTCTGACCTCGATGTGTTCGTAGTACCCCCAGACGCCCTTGTCACAGCCGACGACGACGCAGTTGTCGACGAGGGAGCCGTCGGTCCCGACGCGGAACCCGCCGGCGCGGGAGTTGCGAGCGTACGAGTCACGGATGATGACCTCGCCGCCGCCGCCGGCCCCGATGGTGTGATCCGCCGGGTCGCCGGGGTTGCTCGCGTACACGGAGTTGTCCGGGCAGTTCTGGATGTTGACGTTACGGATCTCGACGCGTCCGTAGTGACCGTTCGCGACGTTGATACCCGTGATCCCGGGGTAGGTGTCGTCGTTCTGACTGCCCATGAAGTAGACGTTCTCGATCAGGCCGGTCGCGTCCGGACTGTTGACCTGACAGATGATGGCGTCGGCCTTCTCCGTGCTGTCCCAGTTGCCCCGGAAGCCGATGTTGCGGATCTCCCAGTCGTCGGCGATCGCCCTGATGTGGAACCGGGCATTGTTAGCGGTGATATCGATCAGTTTGTTCTCGAAGGTCTCACCGTCGTCCAGTCGCACCGTCCGAGATTCCCCCGCCCCGACTTCGATTACGTCGTAGTCGTCCGCCGCCGAGGTGACCCCGGTCATCGCGGCCGCCGCGGTCGCGGCGGTCCCGAGGAACTTCAGATATCGTCGACGATGGAGTAATCCACTATTACTGCCAGATCCCGCCGTCAGACTCTCTGTATCGGTCGATTCGACGTCGTCCAGTACCGAATTATCGCGTGCCATACCATCAGCTAATTCGAACTTACCACCATAAACTTTCTGTCTGAATTTACTTAATATTTGGAGAATATCCTTTTCTCGTTGTTTATATCCTAGTGTATATTCTACATT
Source organism: Natrinema saccharevitans (assembly GCF_001953745.1). NCBI lineage: Archaea > Methanobacteriati > Methanobacteriota > Halobacteria > Halobacteriales > Natrialbaceae > Natrinema > Natrinema saccharevitans. The sequence goes on along the minus strand of NZ_LWLN01000001.1, from coordinate 1,046,428 downwards.
CCACTCTGTATGTAATTCGAGGGAAGACTAAGAGAACAGGCGATCGGCGGGAGACTCGAACCCGAAGCGACCCGATATCGACCGGAGTAAGTAGTGCTTACCCGAGTCGATTCGCTCCGAGAGCAGACGGTCGACGGTACTGAGATGCCGATCCGAGCGGCCGTCGATTCGATTCCCGGCTCGGAGAACGACCGACGTGACGACCGGCCGAACAGCCGTCCGCATCACTGTCCCTCGAGTACGAACCGGACGTCCGGCACGACGTATTCGACGGCAGTTAGTCACGAGGCACACGAGAAAACGAGCGGACGGGGACATCCGTCTCGGTCCGATGCGGTCGACGCGCGGCGACCTGTCGGGATTCGCCGCGGATCAGCGAAGCTGTGAAACCGCCCGCCGAACGTCCAAGAGGCCGCTCGTGACGGCACCCACCAGCCAGATACAGACCCCGAGGAGGACCACACCCAGCAGCGAGGGAATGTCGGTCACGACGACGAGCGACGCGTGGACGATCACTGCCATCCCGCCCGCGATCGCACAGACGAGTGCGAGCGTCCTGCCGAGACGGGCTATCGAGAGGGATAGCTCGGTGTGGATCAGATAGATGTTGATCGCCACCATGATCCCGTAGCTGACGACGGTCGAGACGGCCGCGCCGGTGACGCCGATGGCCGGAATGAGAAGCAGGTTGAGGCCGAAGTTGAACGCCCCTGTCGCACCCTTCGAGATGGCACGATGTTTCGCGCGGCCGAGGTAGTCCAGGGCGTCGTTGGTGATCTTGTCGATCGACTGGAAGACGATGAACACGGCGAACACCTGAACGACGGGGACCGCGCCAGTGTACGCCGCACCGAACACGAACCTGACGAGCGGGTCCGCGACGACGACCAGCCCCGCGGCCGCCGGGACGTAAAAGAGGACGTTGTGTTCGAACGTCGCCTCGTAGATTTCGGCGGCTCGCTCGAGTTCGCCGTTTGCCTTGTACTCCCCGTAAGACGGCGAGACGGCAAAGCCGAGCGAGCCGGCCGGCGCGATAATGAAATCGGACAGTTGCTTGGCGAGCGTGTAGTAACCCACGGCAGCCGGCGTGAGAAAGAATCCGACGAGGATCGTATCGACCCGCTTGTACAGTGCGTTCGAGCCGCCTGAGACCGAAAGCGGGAGACTGTACTCGAGGAGCCGCCGCAAAAGTCCCTCCTCGCGGGACGGTGCGGGCTCGAACTCGGAAACGAGCCTGTACAGCAAGTAGAGCCCACAGAGCGCACCGAGGGCGTAACCGGCGACGTAGCCGAGCAACGCGCCGATCGTGCCGAAACCGAGCGCCAGTAACGCGATGACCGACGCGACGATCCCGACGTTCGAGACGATCGTGATCCGCGCGCTCCAGGCGACGCGATTGAACCCCTGAAACAGGGTGTGGACGTACGAGTTCGCGGTTCGAGCGATGATATAGAAGAACCCGACGAGCAGGAACGGAGCCAGTTCGGCCTCGCCGATCCAGCCGGCCAGCCGGCGGTGAAACAGCGCGATCGCGATCGCGACGGTCGTCATCGAAAGCGCGAGAAACGACAGCGATCCGCGGACGATGTGTGGAACCTGCGAGGGGCCCGTCTCGCGATACTCGGTCACGTACCGCGCCGTCGAGCGCGGGATCCCGATCCTGCTAAAGAGCAAGGCCACGCCGAAGACCGAGATCGAGAGAAAGAGCAGCCCGTACTCGTCCGGGGTCAGGAACACCCGTGCGAGCAAGACGACCAGTCCACCCTTCGCGACCGTCCGAACGACTTCTGCGACGAGCGTTGCCTTGAATCCGGTCAGTATCTTCCGTTCGTCAACCATTCTGAGGGGCGGTTGTGGAGCAACCCGATCGAATTACGCCGTTCGATACGCGGGACGTCGATGGTTCCGTCACCAGTTGCTTACGATGGTGTCGCGCGCAGGGACTCGGGCGTCGCCGCGTCGCGAAGAGCTTCCAACAGCGTGATCGTCCACTTCGAGGACTCGAGCGAAACCGGCATCGGCCCGTCCGCCTCGAGCGCGCGGGCGGTGCGATCGAACTGCGCGTAGTGGGGGTTCATCCGCGTCGCGGTCTCCCAGTCGTCGTTGAGTTGCGCGTCGGCGACGAGCCTGAGATTCGCGGCGAGATCCGTCAGGTGATTCGCCGACCGACTGATGGCCTGTTTTCCCTTGTCGACCGAGGAGAGGTGGTACTCGTCTTCGATCGTCTCGACCGACTGGAGAATGAGGTCCAGACGCATCGACACCCCTTCGCCGTGGATCAGGATCTCGTGTCGCGGTTTCGACCCGGAAAGCATCTTGAGAGTACACAGCGCACCGTCGGCCGACTCGTACTGGAGTTGGGCGGTATCGTAGGCGAAGTCGTCCTCGTACTCGCCGGCGAGACGGGTGTTGGCGGAGATATCGTCCGTGGATTTCGGGAAGCCACCCACGGCGAGCCCGGAGTAGATCGGATGGGGGAGCCCCTCCTCGAACTCGCCGCCGGGGAGATCGAACACCCAGGTTCCCCGCTTCGCCGCGTCCGGTGGCGTGAGACCGGTATAGATGACGTCGACACCGTGAATCGGTCCAACGTTACCGGACCGGATCAGCCGACGCGCCGTCCGCATCGCCGGATCGAACAGGTGCTGATGGACCGGCGAGACGGGCACGCCGTGTCGATCGGACAGCCGCTGGAGTTCCTCCAGTTCCGCGACCGTCTCCGTGACCGGTTTCTCGATGAGAACCGGAATCCCGGCCTCGATCGCCGTCCGGGCGATCTCGAGGTGCGTCTGGACGGGAGTGCAAACGTGGAGCCAGTCGAGGGATTCGCGGGCCAACAGATCCTCGAGATCCGAGTACGGCGTGATATCGTACGCCGTCGCCGCTTCGTTCGCGCGATCGAGATCGACGTCACAGATCGCAACGAGATCGGTTCGGGGGTTCTTCTCCAGTCCCGAGAGGTGGACCTCCGACACGGTTCCTGCGCCGACGACTGCGGTGCGTACCGTCATTCCATCGGAGAACGGACGGAAAGGGGTATTGTTATAGCGGCGTTTACCGCCTCGAGGGCGGAGTAGGTGCCGGGGAGAACGGCTGTGTCACGTCGCCGTCTCGTTCCCGGGGACGTAGTACAGTTCGAACTCGCCGTTGGACTGGATCCGGTTCACGCCCGGCTCCCGGCCGATGCCATCGAGACCGGACGCGGTGTACCGGAGTTCGCGATACGCACCGACCTCTCGTTCGTAATCGGCCCGCGTCAACGAGAGGTACCGATCGGCTTCGTACTGGCCGGCAACTCCCGCCTCGAGTTCGGCCGCTGACACGTCCCGGTGGGCGTCGCTCCGGTCTTGGTTCCCGTTCACCGCGTCGTCGTACCGGTCGGGCCCGTTTCGCAGGCCGAGGAACTCGATCTCTTCGTTCCGTTCGTCGAACGCGGTCCGATAGCCGTCCATCGCAGCGTCGGTCACGTGCGGCGACGCCTTGTACGCGTAGGGGGAGGGAAACACCGCGAGCAGCGAGACGACGAGCAAGATGGCGAACCCGAAGGCGAACACCGGACTCCCGGAGACGGACGCGTTCGAGTCGGCGGTCCAGTTCGAGAGACGCCTCGAGAGCCCGTGTAACGCGATCGCGCCGAGAATCGTGACGAAGACCATCATCAACCCGAACACGCGGAAGTACATCTTCGATCCGGCGGCGACGGAGTAGGCCACGAACACCGGCCCGAGCGCGATCACGGCGACGGTGAAGTACGTGGTCTCGGGGCGGACCTCGTCGAGCCATTCCGAGCGGCGGACGACCAGCGCGGCGAGGACGAGGCCGCCGGTCAGCAGCGAGAACGCGAGCTGGGCAGAAAACAGCTTGAGAAAGATCCCGAGTAGGCTCCCGCCGATCGCGGAGAGCGACGATCCCTGCGTTCCGACCGTGTCGCCGACCGCACCGCCTCGGCCGAACAGGAAGTCGACGGTCGAGCCGAGGAAGTACCGGATCGTGCCGCCGAAGAATCCGTAGTTCGAACTCCACAGCAGGAATGCGGCCCCCAGAAACAGCGCCTGTCCGTAGACGGGCGTCTGGTCGGCGATTCGCCCGCCACTATTGGCCACGCGCGAGAGGTACTGGACGACACAGATCCCCAGTAACGCGACGAACAGGTGTGCTGCGAGCTGTGGGTGATAGAGGACCACCCCGAGCGACGTGAGGGCGAACGCGACGCCGACGGCGGAAAACGTGACCCCGTCGTGAGCGGTTCGGAGGTACTTCGTGAACAAATAGAGCAGGACCCCCGAGAACAGCACCGCCTGCGACATCGAGTGGGGGGACAGATACATCGAAATCGTCGTGATCGGCAACAGGAGGAACGCCGAGAACCCGCCGATCGTCGCGGCTCGACCGTCCGGAAGGATCGTGCGGAGACAGAGCGGGACGAACAGACAGAACAGTACTGCCGCCAGCACGACGACGAACAGCATCGATCGCGAGAGCGGAACGCCGACCGTCGAGTGGACGAGCGTCGTCACCGTGTGGATGCCGGGATAGAACAGTTCGAAGGGGAGGTACGTCCCCTCGCTGATACCGCGAGCCCACCCCAGGTGGGTCAACGCGTCGTAGTGCCCGTAGAAGCGATAGCCGCGAACGATCGGGAGTGCGACGAAGACGACCATCACGAGCCCGCCGAGAAGGAGCGCGGTCACGCGATCCCCGCGTGGCCGACGTTCCCGTGAGAACGGGACGAACGCGACGGCAAGCGAGACGCTCAGTGCGACCAACAGCCCCGCCCAGACCGCCCGCGGCGTCATCGTGTAGATCGATATCTCGTAGCCGGTCGCGGGGTTAGCGTGCGCGACGAGCGCGCTGGCGCTGACCGCGAGAAAGCCGATCGCGAGAACCAGCTTCCGAATCGGATCGTCGTCGACGGCTGAGTGGGATGACATTCGAACTACCCTGACGTTGCCCGATCGCGGGCCTTGTTATTCACCGGTTGCCGACCGTAAGCTAGCTCGTACCGTCTCTACGGAGCGAACGACATCGAGATCGGACCCGGCCGGAATCGACCGGCGAACCGGCGCTTCGAATCGTGAGCGCCGGTTGTCGAGGGTCGCTCGAGTCGCTACCGAGGCGTCGAGGCCCACTCCGTTCGAACCGACGGTGACGAGCGGCCGCTCACTCGCCGTCGGTGACGTCGACCCAGACGTAGCTGTGACGGTACGCGTTCCCGGTCGTCGGCGTCTCCGGAACGTCCCCGTCGTATAGGAGGACGGCAATCCGGATCGACCCCTCCTCGGCCTCGGGTGACAGGGTGCGATCGGCGTAGGCCGTGTCGCCGGCGTCCACGCCGTAGTCGACCCGCTGTAACTCGTTGCGTTCGACCACCTCTCCGTCCTCGAGGCGCTGCTCCTGGACGACGGCCGTGTACTCCTCGTCGGCCCCCTCCTGATTCTCGACAGCGACGACCAGCGGGACGGCTTCACCGGGTTCGATCTCCGAGGGATAGTCCGACGCGACGAGTTCGCCCGTGTCGTCCTCCGTGAGCAGTCGGAGGCTCGTGTACTCCTCGCCGTCCTGGGGTGCGACGAGCGCGTAGCCGACCGTCGTCAGCGCGAGGAGCATGCTGAGGGCGAGGACGACGTTGACGGCGACCTGACGCGTCGACCTCGCGTCGAAGATCGCTGCACGAGCCGCCTCGAGTCGGCGGCCGGGCCGATAACGGTCGGCGGGCGGAACCGCCAGTCGGCGGGCGATCGCGACGCCGGTCCCGAGCAGGGTGGCCCCCGCGACGGCGTTGACGACGACCGAGGTGGTGAACCCGAACGGCGTGGCGGCGATCACCAGCCCCAGTGGCGGGAGGAGCGCGAAGCTCAGCCCGAACGACAGCGCCGCTCGCTCGGCGTCGGACAGGGGAACCGTCTGTCGGAGCAGGGACCGGCCGTCGGCGCTCGCGGGCGTCTCCCGGGGGAAGAGTACGGACAGGAACACGTAACCGGGCGCGAGGAACAACAGCGGGAACCCGACTGTCGCCCGCAGGACCGGCGACGCGGCGTCGACGACCGTCAAGAGGACGGCCGCGACGAGGACGAAGCCGGCGACACCGAGCAGATCGATGGGGGAACCAGCGAGGAGGGACTTGCTTCGCCGCCGCAGGGCCGCGACCGGCTGAAATGGCAGGCCTTTCATTGTACTTTCTCGACCGCACCATCCTGTCAGGTATTGTTACTAGTCGGCTACCGTGGCGGTCGAGGCCGGCCCCGCTGGGACAGCGCCCCGACTCCCGACAGCGCGAGCGAACCCGTCGCTTCAGACGACGGAAACAGGCTGCTTACAAAGTAGCTGTACGGGGAGTCTCCGCTCATGGAACGCCGAGCGACGACCGCCCCGATCGCACGCGAGGGATCGCGACCATGAGCATCGACGTCCGCGTCGCGACGGGGGACGATCTGGACCAGTGGAACGGGTACGTCGAGCGATCGCCACAGGGGCGGCTGGGTCACGAACTCGAGGCGCTGCGGGTACAGGCCGACCACGCGGACGCGACGCTGCATCCGCTGGTGGGGTTCAAAGGACAGGAGCCGGTTGGGATCTTCCCCGTCTTCGAGATCACGAAGCGGGTCGTGACGACGGCGTTTTCGCCGCCGCCGGGCCTCCGCGTTCCCTACCTCGGGCCGGCATTCCTGAACATGGGGAAGCTGAAACAGCGCAAGCGCGAGCGCCGGCGACAGCGGTTCATGGACGGCTGCTTCGAGTGGATCGAGTCCGAGTTGAACCCCAAATACGGCCACGTCCGCACCGCGACGACCTTCGACGACGCGCGGCCGTTCCAGTGGAACGAGTACGACGCGACGCCGGCCTACACCTACGCGGTCGACCTCGAGCGGGACGAAGACGCCCTCCTGATGTCGTTCAGCAGCGACGCGCGGAGCAACGTCCGCAACGCCGACGACGACGCCTACGAGATCGACGTCGGCGGCCGCGAGGAGATCCGGCTGATCCACGAGCAGGTCCGGAACCGGTACGAGTCCCAGGGGATCGACTTCGACGTGCCGCTCGCGTTCGTCCTCGACCTGGCCGAGAGGTCGCCCAACGGCCACGTCCGCCCCTACACCCTCCGGGTCGACGGCGAGTTCGTCGGCGGCATCCTCGCGCTGGAGTACGGCGACGCCGTCGGCCGCTGGCTCGGCGGCGTCCGCACCGACGCCGACGTCGACGTCCCGACCAACGACCTCCTCGATTGGGCGATCATGCGCGACGGACTCGAGCACGGGCTCGGGACCTACGACCTCGTCGGGGCCGACACCCGCCGGATCAACCGCTACAAGGCGAAGTTCAACCCCGAGTTGCGGACCTACTACAGCCTCGAGTACGGCTCCTGGGGGGTCCGGCAGGTCGCGTCGCTGTACGACTCGGTCAAATAGCGCGATTCGAGGGGGCGTCCGCAGCCGCATCGGGTCCCACCCACCGGAGTTCAGTTCCTGTCGTGACTGAGGTACGTCGTCGCCCAGTTGTCGCCGTCGTCGATCGCGTCGCCGCCGAGCGTCCAATCGGATTCCGGCGAGAGCGGTCGGACCATCAGCGTCGTCGTCTCCGTTACGGGCGAAAGCGGCGGCTTGTCGTCGGGCAGAAAGCCCCGTTTCAGGAGCGTCGTTCGGGGAATCGAGTCGGACGAAGCGACCAGCAGGTCGGCCGCCCGGTTGTCCGCGAGGACGGCGGTCAGGAGGCGCTCGCGGACGGCAGTCGACCCGTCAACACCGGAGAGGACATCGAGGATCATCGTCCGCGTCAGTCCGGGGGACCGGTCCGTCCCGGTAATCATCGCGGCGCGGTCTCGGTCGCCGTCGGTCGCGAGATACGCGCGGTACTCCCAGTCGGGCCTGCGGAGCCGCCACTGCAGGAACCGCTCGTCTCGCGGGACGTGGAACCCGTCGGGAACCGACTCGCGATAGAGCGACGCGAGACGCGCCGCTGGAACGGGTTCGTGACGGCGGACGCTGACATCGGCCCCCGCCGATCCGCCGTCCGCAACGAGATCCCACGCGGCCAGATACCCCCTCGCGACCGGTGAGGCGGCACTCGAGGCGAGGGCCATGACGCCGTCGCCGCTCCCGGCGGCGATCGCCGACGGGTCGTGGATGCGGTAGTACGACGTGCGTTCGGCGGCCACTCGCCAGCCGAGCTGTCGGTTGCCGGCGCGGGTCTTGCTGTTAGGGAAGTTGAAACAGAGTTCCGGCTCGCCGTCCCGGTAGTCCTCGATCGCCGCCTCGGTCAGCCGTGTGAACAGCCCCTGCCGACGGTGGGCCTCGTGGACCATCGTGTCGCACGGTTGTACCGCACGGACGACGGTGCGGCCCGTCCGGAGCGGCAGGGCGAAAAACGAGCGCGCACCGACGATCTCGCCGTTTGCCGCCGCGACGTAGATCGGGACGCGGTCGGCGTAGGGGTTGTCCCGATACTTCCACCGGAACCAGCCCTCGTCCGGTCGCCGCCCGAAGACGTCGTCGTACAGCGACAGGTACCCCTCGAGGTCCCCGCGCCGAAACCGCCGAATCGTGTAGTCAGTCATCGTCGCCGACCGCTCGAGCGGCGCCATCGGTCGTGGCCTCGTGTGTGGCGTCGTCCAGAACGCGATCCGTCACGTCGGCCATCGTCTCGACCGAGAGCAGCCCGCGGTCGCGCCGGTCGGCGACGTACGAGAGGATCCGACGGAGCCGGTCGCGGTCGGACTCCCGGACCAGGTTGTTCGGGTGGAGCCAGACGTGGAAGATGCCGTCGCGCTCCGCCGCCGCGTCGATCCCCATCTTGGCCTGTCTGACGACGGGGTCCTCGCCGATCGTTCGAGCGACGCGACGAGCGGGACCTTCGAACGAGAAGAGATCCAGCGAAGCCGGGACGTTCACGAGACCGTGTTCGTCCACGGTCGGTCGAACGAGCGGCGGCGGCGTCTCGCCGACGGTGTAGCTCGCGAACTTCGCGAGCGGATACGCCGGCGAGCCGTCGTACCAGCGCGGTGGCGAGACGTCCCGATACCCCCTGAAGCCGTGTTCGGCCAGAAGATCTCGGAACCCGACGACGTTGCGCGGGAAGACGAACGACGAGGCGGGCAGATCGCGTTCGCGAGCGATGGTCGCACAGCGTCGAATCTCCGCCGCCGCGATCTCGGGCGTGATCCGTTCCCGATCGAAGACCGTGTGCGAAAACGCGTGCCACCCGATCTCGTGGTCGGCGTCCGCGTCCCGGATCCGGTCGACGAGGTCCGGGCCGAACCACCGCTCGTTCTCGCTCGCGTCACCGCCGGGATCGGAGGAGAACCATCCCGAGCCCGCGGCGGGATGGTCACGATGGGCTCCGTCACACTCCTCGAGTAGCAGGTGGCCGACGACGGCCCACGTGGCGGGGATCGAGTACTCGTCGAAGACGTCGATCGCTCGTTGCCAGCCCGCTCGAGCGCCCCGGACCCGGCGTTCGGGCGGGGAGTCGAGGTCGTGAAATCCCCACGCGAGTTCGGAGTCCAGTGAGACGACGATCGTTCCCATGTGAGATGACCGTACTCGAACGGTGTTAGTTACGCAGCTGTTATACTCTCGAGAAGTGACTCACAGGGAGGGAATACCTGCGGTCAGCTGTTCCCTCGCGGGCGAACGCGCAGTCGGGCACCGCCGCCGGGCCGAACGCCCTGCGCCGGCCGCGGGGTCGTGAACACCGGATTTCCGACGGGAATTCGATCAATAACGAAAGGAGAGTGTCCCGGAATCGTCAATAATGGACGACGGATCCTCCCTTCGAACGCTACTCGTCGGCATCGACGCGGCCTGCGAGCGGATCCTCGAGCCGCTGTTCGACGCCGGCGAGGTACCGACCCTCGAGTCGCTCTACCGGGACGGCGCGAGCGGCCCGCTCGAGTCCCAGATTCCGCCGTGGACGGCCTCGGCGTGGCCGTCGCTGTACACCGGGATGAACCCGGGCAAACACGGCGTCTACGGGTTTCTGTCCTTCGACGGCTACGACTGGGACGTGGTCAACGCGACCGACGTCCGCGAGCGGACGCTGTGGGAACTGCTCGACCGACACGGGATCACGAGCGTCGTCGTCAACGTCCCCGTGACCCACCCGCCACGGGAGTTCGACGGCGCGTTGATCCCCGGCTACACCGCGCCGGAAGACCCCGACTGTCACCCCGCCGGCCTGCTCGCGGACGTGCGAGAATCGATCGGCAAGTACCGGGTCTACCCCGACGAGGACGCCGCTGACCGCGGGAGCGCCTACGCCGACTGCGTCCGGACCCGCGGCGAGGCGTTTCGGTATCTCGCCGACCGGTGCGATCCGGAGTTCGGCTTCCTCGAGTTCCAGGCGACCGACTCGATCTTCCACGAGCGCCCCGACGACGACGCGGCGATCCGGTCGATCTACCGCGAGGTCGACCGCCAGCTCCGCGAGACCGTCGCGGCCCACGATCCGGACACCGTGATCGTCGCCAGCGACCACGGGATGGGACCCTACGACGGCTACGAGTTCCGCGTCAACGACTATCTCCGTGACCGCGGCGTCGTCGAGGCCGAACGCGGCGGCGAGGGAATGCCCACGTGGGCGACGGTCAGAGACGGCAACCTCAAGGAGGGCGACGACGCCACGAGCTACGAGCCCGGCCTCGCCGAGCGTGCGATGGCGAGGGCCGCGGGCGTCGGACTCACGAGCCAGCGGATCGGTGCCGTCCTCGCGCGACTCGGGATCGACGACGTCGTGGCCGAGTACGCCCCCGCGGGGCTGGTCAACGCGGGCGCGACGCAGGTCGACTTCGCGGCCTCGACCGCCTCCGTCCGCTCGCGGATCGAACTCGGGATCCGCATCAACCTCGAGGGCCGCGAGCCCGACGGGGTCGTCCCCCGCTCGGAGTACGAGACCGTCCGGTCGCGGCTCATCGGTGAGTTACGGTCGGTCACGACGCCCGACGGCGACCCCGTTTTCGAGACCGTCGCTCCCCGCGAGGAGTTCTTCCACGGCCCCGAGAGCGACCGCGCCGTCGACGTCGTGACCGTGCCGGCGGACTTCGATCACCTCCTGTCGGCGACGCTGCGCGACGAGCAGTTCGGCCCGCCGAGCGAGCCCTGGAACCACAAGCTCGAGGGGACCGTCGCGGCCAGCGGCGACGCGATCGATCCCGATGCGGGGGTCGGCCGGCCGCACCTGTTCGATATCGCGCCGACGGTCCTCGCGACGCTTGGCGTTCCGGCCGACGAGCGGATGGACGGCGAGGCGCTGCCCTGCGTCGAGCCGACCGAAACCCGCTCGTATCCCCGGTTCGACGCGGACCCGTCGGTCGAGACGGCCGACGAGGGGGTCGAGAAGCGACTCGCGGATCTGGGATACCTCGAGTGACGCCGCGTGGCCCGTCGACGGCCTACCGCTCGGAGCGAACGGTTCGAAGGCCGGCCTTCGCCGTCGTCCAAGCCGGGTAGACCGCGTTGTAGACGGCCGTCGGCGCGTTTCGCGCGCCGGCCCGGAGGAGTCGATGGGACAGCGGCGGCTCCGAGGCCGTAATCAACTCGTCCAGATCGACGCCGTCGAGCCACTCGAAGAAGGCCCGCTCGGCCGGCGACGACGGCTCGGTCTCGCGTGCGCGCTCGCGAATGTCGGCCCACATGTGGCGCTCGTCCTGCCCGAGGACCCAGTCGCCGCGCTCGAGCGAACGCCGGAGGCGGCGATAGTCGGCGTCGGTGAAGGGGTAGCCGTGGTCGGTCGGCTCGAGGCCGGCCAGCCGGAGCCCGACCGAAGTACGATAACACTTCTCGCACTCGCCGCAGTTGCCGTCCATGCGGTCGTTACAGGTCTGGAGTTGCAGGTCGGGATCCTCGGTGCGGACGTAGTCGGCGATGAGATCGAGGCGCTCCTGGCGGGTGAGTTCGTAGGCGTCGTGGTGACACCGGGTACCGGCCCACCGAACCCGCTCGTCGATATCGGGACGGGAGCCCCACTCGAGATCGATCCCCTCCCAGTGGGTCGCGGCGACGGAGAGGTCCGTCATGCCGCGGGCGTACGCGAGGGGGGCACAGAGCCCGAGCAGCCCCAGCCCGTGGCCGACGGAGCTGTACCAGCCGCCGTCGACGTGGCGCTTGTAGTGGGCCAACAGCATGGGGTGATCGAGGAAGGAGAGCATGTTCGACTCGACGAACGCGGCGTCACAGTCGCGGTCGTCGGCGAACCCCGACACGCGCTCGCGGAGCGCCGCCCACTTCTCGTCGTCGGCCGCGTCGGGGGTGATCGTCCAGCCGCGGATACCGATCAGCGTCGGCGATTCGTCGCGATGTCGCACGTACGAACACGTCGAGTCGACCCCACCGGTAAAGAGCAGTCCGCGTTCCCCGTCCGGTTCGGGATCCGGCTCGACGGTCCGGCGGGCGTAGAGCTCCCCACCCTCGAGGAAGTCGTACATCGCACACAGCGACGCTTCGACGTCCTCGAGAGCGCGGGCGAACGTCGCGTCGACCTCGTCGACGTAGACGTCGGCTCCGTTGGCCCACGCGACCGGACAGACGTGTGCGAGAACGGGGATCGCGAGGATCCCCTCGGGGACGTTCTCGATGGGGGCGTCGTAGCCGGCGCGAAACGGGTCGTCGGTGAAAAACCGCTCGAGATCGCTCGACGGGCGGACGGACCACTCGAGCGTGCGGTCGTCGACGGATAGCTCATCGATGAGAACGGATGACATTCGGAATCGCCTCTTGCCTCGAGCGGATCACGACCGTCTACAAAAACAATCGGAGCCGTCGATCGGTTCGGGATCGAGACATCGTTCCGTAGCCGACCGTTCGGAACGACAGGGTAGCCATACGGACGTCGCCGCCGAGCGCTCGCGACTCGAGCCGATCCCAGGCGGTTTCCGACGGCGATATCGACCATAACGGCACCGATAGCGGTCGCACGGTCGTCGACGAGACCGAGTCACACACCTGCTTTCGAACGTAAGAGACGGATAACAAACGGTGCCAGTGCCGACGGCTGGACCAACACATGCGTGTCGAGAGCCCGCCAAACGGGCGCGGTGAGAACGCGTGAACCGCTCGCGACTCGACGTGACGCTCGCGGTCGGCTACCTCGCGGTCGCTGCGGGGATCCTCGTCGCGAGAGCCAACCCCGCGACGGCGTACGAATCCTCGGTGTACACCGGCTCACCGACCGAGGTCTGGGTCGGGTTCGCGCTCGCGCTCGCGATCGCGGTCGGGACGGCGCTTACCTGTCGCGGCCGGCGGCAGGGAGTCGGAATCGCGCTCGGCGCAACGACGGTTACCGCCGTCGCGAGCCTCCCCGTACTCCGGAACTATCGGTTCCTCGGGATGGGCGACCCGATGACCCATCTGGGCTGGACGCGGGACATCGTCTCGGGCGGGACCGCACCCCACGAACTGTTCTATCCGGGCCTCCACGCGATCGCGTCGGTCTTTCACCTCGTCGGCGGCGTCTCGATCGAACGCGCGCTCCTGTTCGGCATGGTCGTCCTGTTCGTCCCGTTCCTGCTTTTCGTCCCCCTGACCGTCCGGGAGATGGCCGACAGCGGGCTCGCGGTCGGACTCGCCGCGATCGTCTCCTGGATGGTACTGCCGGTCAACAACATCGCGACCCACATGGCCGTCCACACCAACTCGAACGCGCTGTTTCTGGTCCCGCCCGTCGTCTTCGCGGTCGTCGCCTATCTCCGCCGCCGAGCGACCGTCGAGCGGCTGCCGCTCGGACTCTCGCCGTTCAGCGTCCTCCTCGCTCTCACCGCGACCGCGCTCTTGCTGGTCCACCCCCAGCAGATGTTCAACGTCGTCGTCCTCATCGGCGCGATCACCGGCGTTCAGTATCTCGCCCGCTGGCGGTTCGACGACCACCCGATGCTCGAGCATCCGACCCTGACCGCACAGACGCTGCTTCTCGGCGGACTGTTCGGGCTCTGGGCGCTGGGCAACGAGCGGTTCCGATCGGCGGCGGTCGCGCTCGTCTCCGGGCTGCTCACGGACGACACCGGAACCGGCAACACGGTGAACCAGCGCGGGACGTCGCTGACGGAGATCGGCGGCAGCCTGCCGGAACTGTTCGTGAAGCTGTTCCTCGACGCGGCGATCGTCGGCCTCGTCGTTGGCCTGTTCGTCCTGGTCGTCTGGCTCCGCCGCTCGAGCCTCGAGGCCGAGCCCCGCGCGTTCGTCAACTACGTCTCGCTCGCGCTCGTCCCGCTCGGCGGCCTCTTCGCGGCCTACTTCCTGGGCACGCCGACGATGGCGTTCCGGCAGGTCGGTTTCATCTACGTGTTGCTGACCATCCTCGCCGGGATCGCACTGGCACAACTCCTCGGCGGGCTCTCGAGTTGGATCACGAGACCGGGTGCGAACGCGGTCGTAGCGCTGCTCCTCGGGGGCTGTCTCGTCCTCGGGCTGCTCACGATGTTTTCCTCGCCGTTGATCTACAATCCGGGCCAGCACGTGACCCCAGAGATGATGAGCGGCTACGAGGACGGGTTCGAACACGGTACTAACGGTACCCCCCACGTCGGAATGGGGTTCGATCCCTACCGGTACGACCACGGAATCAACGGTCTCGCCGGCGACGACACGCTCAGCGCCGCGTCCGCGGCCACCGGCTCCACCAACGCCACCGAGTTCTCCGCCGGCAACTACAGCGGTGCCTACCCCGCCGACGAGTACTACTTCGTCTACACGGAGTGGGACCGTACGAAGGAGATCGAGATCTACGACCAACTCAACTACCGGCGCGCGGCGCTCGAGGGACTGGTGCGGTATCGCGGCGCGAACAAGGTCATCTCGAACGACGAGTTCGAGATGTACGCCGTCCGAGACGCGTAGGCCGACCGGCGTCGATCTCGAAGCACCGGTGGTCGCCGGAGCGAGCCGCTCGAATCGTCGTCTCTCGCCCGCGCGAGCGACACGTCGAAACCGCGCCGCGAGTCGTGATCGGTCCGTCGTCGCTCGTCTCGTTCGCCACCGTCGACTCGCGCCGCTGCCGCCCGCTTCGGCCCGCGCGATTCTCCTGCCACCCGCGTTGAAGCGCGAGTAATAGCCTGTTACGAGCGAAAAACACGATCGTGCGCCGTCGAAACAGTGTCGTCTCCGGAACGGAAGGATCGGTTCGACGGGAGCAATCGGCCTCGAGCGGGCCAGAAACTATCGTATGTGAATGTTGCCGGGGAAAACAATTGCTTACCGGCTACCGATTCCTCACGATCACGTTCGTAATTTCGTGAATTCACGGCGGTATCTTGTTCGTGATTCCACAGTGTTAGAAATATAGTCTGTAAATTTAAGACGTGTCTGCAAGAAAAAGTTTATGAGTGTAAGCCGGTGTTACGATGATGTATGGCGCAGAACCCCCGTACGTCCGAAACGGAATCCACTCCGATTACAGGCCGTAACAGCGGATTAAGCCGCCGAAACTACGTGCGCTCGCTCGCCGCGGTGGCGACCGCGACGACCGCACTCGGCGGTGCCGGCGCGGCCGCGGCCGAGGACGACTACGAGGTCATCGAAGCCCAGGGACAGACGATCACCCTCGACGAGGGCGAGACCTGGGAGAACAAGCTCATCGACATGACGACCGGGCAGGACATCGTCGTCACCGCCCACAGCAGCGACTGGACGATCCGAAACGTCGGCTTCAAAGGCGAGAACACCTCCGGAACCGGTTCCGCCACGTTCGGTATCTCCGACACCGGCAACGGGACCAGTACCGTCGAGAACGTCTACCTCGGCGACGGCTCGAGTACGGGCAACGGCAACCCGAACGGCCACGGACAGACGGCCTTCTGGGTCGCCCCGGATCACAACGGTCACATCGACTTCGAGAACGTCAACATTCAGAACTTCGCGGACAACGCGATCTACGGCTCCGCGCCCGGCAACAAAGGCGGCGGCACGATCCACATCGACAGCAGTTTCGCCGCCAACTGTTACGTCTCGCACTTCCGACTCGGGACTGAGGGCAGCAAGGTCACCAACTCGAGCGTCTACGTCGACGAAAGCAATGGCTACGTCGGCCGCGGGATCTGGGCGTGGGCCCCCGGTACGGTCGAGGTCGAGGGCTGCCAGATCGAGATGAACGGCCAGAACACCGCCATCGACGCGGGCGCGAACGGCAACCCGACCGAGGTCGTCATCGCGGACTCCGAGTACGACGAGAACGCCGGTGTCGCGGAACACGCCGGCTCGACCGTCAAACTCGGCGACGGCGTCGGAACCGACCCCGAGGCCGTCATCCCCAGCGGCGTCCCGACCTCGCCCGAGGAAGCGGCGTCGGGCGCGTCGAACTGAGTCGCCGACGGACCCCGTCACACCCCCCGCTGACACGTCCTTCTCCGACACCGCTGACGCCGGCCCCTCCACATCACAACCCTGCTGACCGCTTCCCGCCACCGCAGTCCCGCTGACGCCGCACCCCTCCACCGTTTTCCGCTGTTCTTCCGCACCGCTTCCGGTCCTCGGGTTCCCCGTTCCGACGCCGGAGCGTCGAGTAATCAGTGATTATCGATCGAGGTCGCCCTCGAGCGGGCCCGGAATCGGCCGCCCGTCCTGGTAATAGCTACTTACCGAGGTCCCGAGCCGAAAGTTGCGCCTCATAAAATGCATTGCCGAATATCACCAAATCTTCTGCGAATAGTGCTGTATATAGTTACAGTCTGTTAATTTTATGCCCGCAAATAGGGAAAGTTTATACTGGTAGTATCGTATTACCCGATTGCATGGCACGCGACCCTTCGGTATCGGACGGCGAGTCGTCCCCCTCCCCGCGCGGGGAGGCGAGCGACGAGAGCGATAAGGACGGATTACTACACCGGCGATCGTACATGAAGCTGGCCGGGACGACGACGGCGGCGGCGACGCTGACGGGGGCGGCGGCCGCCGCCGGCGACGACTACGAAACCATCGAAGCCCGCGGGCAGACGGTCAGGATCGGCCGCGGCGAAACCTTCGAGAACAAGCTGATCGACCTGACCACCGGCGAGGGCTTCCTGCTCTACGTCGACGGCGCGAACGCGACGATTCGGAACGTCGGGTTCGAGGGACTCTATCGGGGTGACTCCTTCATGATCTCGATCAAGGCCGGTGCCGGTGACGTCCTCGTCGAGAACGTCTACCTCGGCGACGGCGCGACCAAGGAGGGCTCGAGTTTCGTTCACGGGCCCGGCGGCGTCTTCATGCACCCGGAAAACGACGCCGACGTGACGTTCCGGCGCTGCAACGTCCAGGGGTTCCCGAACAACGGTTTTTATTGTTCCAACACGCCTTACGGCGGCAGCGTCCGCTTCGAGCGCTGTTTCGGCAAGAACAACGGCGTCACCACGTTCCGCTGTGGCAGCGCCGACGACGAGATCGTCGACTGCGTCGCGTACAACGACGACACCGACTACGGCCCCGGTTACGGCGGCTACGGCGAGACCGACGGTCGCCCCGTCTGGGTCTGGAACGGCGGGACCGTGACGATCCGCGACTCCCACTTCGCGGCCGGTCCCTACCCCTACGCGCTCGTGGCCGGCGCGAACGGCTCGCCCGGCAGCGTCGACTTCCAAAGCGGCGGCGTCCGCGGCGAGATTCAACGCGCCAGCGGCTCGACGGTCGACGTCGCCAGCGCCGTCTCGAGCGACCCCGATCTCTCGGTCCCCGACGGCGTTCCGACGACGCCCGAAGAAGCCGCGACGGGCGAGGGTTCGAGTGATTCGGCCGCCGACTCGGCCGACGGGACGGACGGCGACGGGCTCCCGAACCTCCTGCTGGTCGACGGCAGTTCGGCGGACGCGACGCGCTACGAGTTCACCGTCGACGGCGACGTCGAGCGCTCGAACGCCGAGGGCGCGTCGATCGACGACGAGGACACCATCGACGGCTCGACGGTCCGGGGCAGCGTCGCCGACTGGAAGGACGCCTTCCGCTTCGACGGCGATCTCGCCGAACTGACCGTCGATGGCCCCGGCACCGTGCTGGTCAACGGCGACGCGGTCGATCCCGACGATTACGGCTCGGACCTGCCTCACGTCCTCGAGGTCAGCGGCGACGGAACGGCGACGAGTTACGAGATCACCGTCGACGGGACGATCGACCTCGCAGACGACGAACCGGCCGCGGAGGCCACGACCGTCTCGGGCTCGACCGTCCAGAGTTCCGTCACGGACGGCACCCAGACCTTCCGGTTCTCGGGCGCGCTGACCGACGTGACGTTCACGGACGGGACCGCGACGATCACGGTCGACGGCGAACCGATCGACCCCAGCGAGTACGGCGCCCACGAGATACTTCCCCACGCGCTGGTGATCGACGGCACCGACGCCGACGGGCCGACGACCTACGCCCTCGAGGTCGACGGGGCGATCGTCAAGTCGGACTACCGCGACGCCTCGATCGACGACGAAGACGTCGTCGAGGGGCGGGCGGTTCGCGGCGCGGTCGGCAATTGGCTCGACGCCTACTGGTTCGACGGCGATGTCGTCGACTTCCGACTGCGCGGGGACGCGGCAGTCGACGTGCAGTACAACGCGCGCGATCAGTAACGCTCGAGTTTTTTCCGGTCGCGAGCGCGCTGCCCCGTGGGCCGCGGGGACTCGTAACGGCGGCCGCGAGTGCCGGCCGGACTCGTCTCTCGAGACGGAGTGAGGACTGTTCGGGTCGGAGCGTATCGAGAAGGCTCCCGCGCCTGGAACAGCTGCTGGCACGCGACTGCTCCGGTACTGGATGACGGTCGTCGGGAGCCAGTGACCCCTACGGAACCAGGTAGTAAAAAGGCTTCTCAGCGGTCGGCGGTACGGCGATCGGTCGTGGCGATCGGACGGGCGCGACTCCGATCAGGCAACTCGAGCGACGACCCGCCGCTCGGTGGGCGAAAGTGACCGGAACCCGCCCGGAGTGACGACCGTCGAAACGGACGAGTCGAGACCGGCGGATCGGGGATCACTCGATGCGGGAGAGTTTGCCGTCGACGTTGCGCTCCTGATGGTGGTTCCGGACGAGATGGGCGCCGGAGAGACAACAGAACGCGGCGATGACGACGGCGGCGAGCGCGGTCATCGGAACGGCGGCAAGCACGGGAAAGCCGAGAAACGCCGCAGCGAGGAGGGACGCACCGACCACACTGAGGGCGGCGTACCACCGGTCCCACCGGTCCTGTCGATGGGTCTCGGTATCGAGATACATCATCAGCAGGTCGGCGTTGTCCGACAGCGAAATCAGCCCGCGGTCCTGATCGTACTCGACGATGCCGGCGTCGTCCATCTTCGGCAGGTGGGTCTGATAGAGGGCGACATAGACCCGTTTTCGCTGATCGGAGCTGAGCGCGTTGATTTCGGTGTCGTTCTCCCAGGCCGCGATCTGTTCGGCGAGTTCGCCGAGGGTGACGGTTTCGTCGGCTTCCAGCAAGTATGTGAGGACTTCCCGCCGTCTGCGATTCTTTAATAGTTCGAAAATGACGTCCTTCGAGAGACGCTCGCCCTCGTCGTCGGTGACCGACGCGATCTCGTCGGGCAACGACGTATCGACCGAGGACATCACCGACTCCCCCCGGTCGTATCCGTCCCATTCGAGCTTGTTACACCCTGACACCGGAACGCCGGATCCCCGGCATATCGACTCGACGACGACCGCTGTACGTTCAAACGGCGGGTCGAAATCACGTTTGACACACCAGGTTGAACACCAACAGAGATACTCTTAAACACGACTACGTTTCGCACCGTCTGCAAAGGAGGTACGGATCGACTTCTCGGCCGACCGCTAGCGGCGGCCGCTCGAGGGCGAGACGGGCAGTGACGACGGGCGTC
This sequence comes from Natrinema saccharevitans, assembly GCF_001953745.1. Taxonomy (NCBI): domain Archaea; kingdom Methanobacteriati; phylum Methanobacteriota; class Halobacteria; order Halobacteriales; family Natrialbaceae; genus Natrinema; species Natrinema saccharevitans. Next base: position 1,026,651 of record NZ_LWLN01000001.1, on the reverse strand, counting down.
GAGCCCGGTTCGTATCCGGGGATTGCGTGCGTATATCGACGACGTACGGGCGAGTAAGGGGTGAAAGGAACGACGACCGTGCGGCGAGGGGGTACGTCGGGACACGGCACTGGTACCGAACGTCCGCTGGGACCGATATAAATTCGAGCGACAGTTCACACACGAAAGAGCGGTTTACGGAATGAAGGGGTGATTTACGTCGGCGACTCGGCGAAACGGTCGGACCGTTTCTTGTTGCATGTGATCAGTAGTCAGAGTGGGTCGAAACGACCGATCGGCGGTCGTTTCGCCCGGACACGACCGATGGGACACGGTTTCGACCCGACCGTCGGGGCTGTTCGCTCGCGGACAGTCGACGGCCGGGTCCTTTCTCTCCGCTTTCCGCTTCGGATCGCCGGGCGGGAACGGTAAGTCGGTGTTTCCGCCGAAACCATGTGAACTCCTTACAATGCCGGCACGGTTTCGGTCGAGTACTAATGACGCGGTCTATCATCGATCACGCCAGCGACGAATCACAATCCGAGCAGGTCGAGGCTGGTCTGTGTCCCGACTGTGAGACCGACACGATCGTACACGATCCCGATCGAGGAGAGCGTGTCTGTGAGGAGTGTGGGCTCGTCCTGACCGAGGAGCCCATCGACTACGGGCCCGAATGGCGGGCGTTCAACGCACAGGAACACGACGAACTCTCCCGGGTCGGCGCGCCCCTGACCCAGTCGATGCACGACCGGGGGCTGACGACGACCATCGACTGGCGCAACAAGGACGCCAACGGCCACTCGATGTCCGCGGACAAACACGGCCAACTCCATCGACTGCGGGTCTGGCAGGAACGGATCCGGACGAAAAACGCCGGCGAACGCAACCTCAAGTACGCCCTCTCGGAGATCGACCGAATGGTCAGCGCGCTGGGCGTCCCCAGGCCAGTCAAGGAGACAGCGAGCGTTATCTACCGGCGAGCGCTCGAGCAGGACCTCATCCGCGGGCGCTCGATCGAGGGCGTCGCGACGGCGTCGCTGTACACCGCCTGCCGGAAGGAGGACATCCCCCGGAGCCTCGAGGAAGTAACCGCCGTGTCACGCGTCGAGCAACGGGAGATCGGTCGGACCTACCGGTACATCGCGGACGAACTGGACATCAACCTCGAGCCGACGAACCCACGGCAGTTCGTCCCGCGGTTCTGTTCGGAACTCGACGTCGGCACGGACGTCGAGACCAAGGCCGTCGAGATCATCGACCGGACGACCGAGCAGGGCCTGCACTCGGGCAAGTCGCCGACCGGCTTCGCGGCCGCGGCCATCTACGCCGCCGGGCTGCTCTGTGACGAGACCATCCCACAGCGGGCCGTCGCCGACACCGCCCAGACGACCGTCGTCACGGTCCGGAACCGGTACCGCGAGCAGCTCGAGGCGATCGATCAGCAGCCGGCTACATGACCGAGCGGTCGTCCTCGCCGTAGAACGCCTCGTCGACCAGCGCGTGGAGGTTGTCGTAGGGGACGAACGCGATGAACTGCTCGTCGTCGTTGTAGAGTTCAACGCCCGTATCCGTGCGGTCGTACCGGTCGCACTCGATCTGTCCCTCGGGGAGGATCGCGCGGTACATACCCCGACTCGACACCGCCCAGTCGCATATAGCTATCCGGGCTCGCGGCCGGGTCGTCCCGGACGGCGCCGCCGGCCTCGAGCGGCCGGCACCCGCGAACGAAATCGGTTTACCCGCACCGCCGTTAGACCGGGCAGTGACCGACGAACGTTCTGCGACACCCTCCGACGAGCAGCGAAGCGACCCCGATCTTGACGAGTCGGCCGGCGGCGGGTCGACTGCCGGCGGCGAGGCGACCGACGCCGACGAGGGAGCGACCGATGCCGAGGAGTTCACCATCGCCGACTTCCACGACGCCAGCCAGCGGGAGGGCCGGCCCGTCCTGACCGCCGCGGCCGTCGCCCGCGCGCTCGATATCCCCCACGAAGACGCCAGCGACCGGCTCGCGGAACTGGCCGAGGACGGCTCCCTCGAGCGACTTTCGGTCTCGACGGATCCGGTTGTCTGGTACCCGACGGAACTCGAGGACCTCACGGACCGCGAGCGGATCGTCGTCTTCCCGAAGCGTCGGGAGATCGTCGTCGACCGTCCGGACCAGTTCACGCGCGCGCAACTGGCCCAGTTCGCCCACCTGGCCGACGCCAACGGCGAACAGGGGTATCGCTACGTCGTCCGGCCCGAGGACGTCTGGAGTACGCCCCACGACTCGTTCGAGAATCTCGCCCGAACGATGCGACAGGCGCTCGGCCAGCGCTCCGAGGCCCTCGAGGAGTGGGTCCACGGCCAGTGGGACCGGGCCCACCAGTTCCGGCTGACCACCCACGAGGACGGCTACACCGTCCTCGAGGCCCAGACGCCCGAGATCATGGGCAACGTCGCCCGCCAGAAACTGGACGAGGAACACGTCCACGCACCGATCTCCGAGACGGAAGACTGGGTCCGGGAGGGCGCGGAGGCGGCGATCAAGCGGATCCTCTACGAGGCCGGCTACCCGGTGCAAGACCACCGCGACCTCGAGTCCGGCGAAGCGTTGTCGATCGACCTGCAGGTGTCGCTGCGGGACTACCAGCGAACGTGGGTCGATCGCTTCGCCGAGGCCGGCGAGGGCGTCTTCGTCGGCCCGCCGGGCAGCGGGAAGACCGTCGCGGCGATGGGCGCGATGGCCCACGTCGAGGGCGAGACCCTCGTCCTCGTGCCGAGCCGCGACCTCGCCCAGCAGTGGGCCGACACGATCGTCGAGTACACCTCGCTCGAGCCCCATCAGATCGGCCAGTACCACGGCGGGCGGAAGAACGTCCGCCCGGTGACGATCGCGACCTACCAGATCGCGGGGATGGACCGCCACCGCTCGCTGTTCGACGACCGCGAGTGGGGGCTGGTGATCTTCGACGAGTGCCAGCACGTCCCCTCGGACGTCTATCGGCGGAGCACGCACCTGCAGTCGAAACACCGGCTGGGCCTTTCCGCCAGTCCCATCCGGGAGGACGACCGCCAGACCGAGATCTTCACCCTCGTCGGCCCGCCGATCGGCACCGACTGGGAGGCGCTGTTCGACGCCGGCTTCGTCGCCGAACCCGAACTCGAGATCCGCTACGTGCCGTGGGGCGACGACGAGCAGCGAAACGCCTACGCGTCGGCCGAAGGCCGGGAGAAGTACCGCATCGCCGCCCGCAACCGGGGCAAGATCGACGAGGTGCGGTACCTGCTGTCGGCCCATCCCGAGGCGAAGGCGATCGTCTTCGTCGACTACCTCGAGCAGGGCCGGGAACTCTCCGAAGCGCTCGAGGTGCCCTTCCTCAGCGGGGAGACGCCCCATCACGAGCGCCGGCGGCTGCTCGAGGAGTTCCGGCGCGACGAGCGGGACCTGCTGCTGATCTCGCGGGTCGGCGACGAGGGGATCGACCTGCCGACGGCCGATCTGGCCATCGTCGCCTCGGGGCTGGGCGGCTCCCGCCGGCAGGGGACCCAGCGGGCCGGGCGGACGATGCGGCCCGCCGGCGGCGCGCTGGTCTACGTTCTGGCGACGCGTGGCAGCCGCGAGGAGGACTTCGCCCGGAAACAGCTCCAGCACCTGGGCCGGAAGGGGATCACGGTCCGCGAGCAGCGGGTCGACGACGGTCCGAGCGAAGACGGGGACTGACCGCCGCGGCGACGAGCGGGAGGACGATTTCAGGTCCGCATCGAACGGCGACTTCGCGAGGCCGGCGTCGACGACGGTCTCGAGGTCCTCGAGGCGTGGGGTCGAGGACCTCAACGGGCCTACGCCGAGGTCGCGGATATATTCGAGAACCCACAAGAATCGGGAGGACCGTTCGGCGATCGGGACGCGGAAGTCGATGGGCCGAGAGCAACTCGTCGAAGTCGAGTACCCTGTCGCGACCGTCCCTGCTGGCGAGGCCGCGTTATTCGAGGATCCTATCTACGACCCCGGGTAGTCGTACGTCGAGTACAAAGCCAGTATTGATCTCCGAAATAATATAATATAACTAACATTCTGTCTGGTCAAATTGAATGAGTTCCTTATCTCGTACTCTTACTATTAACCTATTATCCTCACAATTACTCATAGAGAATTTATAATCACTAGTCGTTCCTGTATCAATAGTAACTTTAAAAGTATAGTTTCCACCATCAATAGCATCTTTCCGTAGCACATCCTCATTTTGACTGAGTGTGAAACTATCCTCAAAGACTATTCTATCATCTTGAAGTGCCCGAACTGATATTTCCCTCTGAGATTCGCTCCAATTCAAAATATACAAGGATATTTTCCGGTCACTCAGGACAGAGAGGCAACCTGAGAGTGTTGCTACAGACCCGATAGCAGTTGTTTTTATTAATTTTCTTTTCCCTAACTTGAACCCACCACAGGGATAATCATCCATTCTAAACTCACTTATCCAGACTCTAGGACTTCAAATTTTGGGTGGAGCGAGTGTTGATCTGCTGTTGAGAACACACCGACACGGGATCCATCGGTTCCTAGTTCCAATATTTGCCAATCAGTTTCTGCTACTATTTCGAATTCTTCTTCTCTATTCTCTTCCCCTCCGTGAACATTAAAGTAAACGCCACGGGAGTTTGTCTGTTCTCGTGGGAAGAAATCAATTGGATAGTCCCATTCTATTTCACGGTGTGGTTGGTTGATCTCGGGAGATTGCGCATTCCCATTTTTTGATATTGACCAGCCAGCTGAGATTATACCATATCCTGCGCCAATCGATATCCCGAAATTAAATTCGTCTCCGTTATCATGGTTTTCACCAGGATTAAGCTCACTAACATATGCATTATTATTCTGATATCCACGATTATAAGAGACATCGATATTGAATCTCATACTTATAGGACTCATAACATGACATGGAGTTCCATAGTTACAATCATCATATTGATCTTCACTCGGATCAGGAGTCTCAGAATAGAATCTTTGGACATTCCAACGATTCCATGTTCGAACTTGATCTGGATCATGTCCATTCTCTGCATCTGCAGTTAAATAAGTACAATATTTATATTGCCCTTCAACTTCTCCAATTGCAGAATGTGTTCTACGGTAATCTAAAACTTCGTATCGTGAATCATCACAATTTCCTGTATCGCAGCCTCCTGCCTGAGTAGTTAACTTGGTCCCTCTATTCTCTATGCTATCTGTTAGAAGGTCTTTTTCTTTAGTTGGTGCGTACTTTTTCACAACCTCTTCAACGTCATGCCGAGTATTATTAGATGATTTGGAGATCGAGAAGGCAATACGTTCCCGCTCAGGGGTTCGAACCACCCCTGTGAGGGATTTATCATCTTGAGCAAGAATTGTGATTTTTCTGGGTGTCTTTATTTGCCTGTCTTTTCCCTTGTTCTCTTCCTGGCTTTTTTTAGCAATTCCAATTTTGTCCACCTTCTCAAAATTACTTGTTATGAAACCCTTGTTTGAAATTTTTCGTTCGGGAGTTAATCCGCTACTCATATTAATTTCTTCACCAGAAACTCTAAGATTCCCCCTCAGTTTTCTTTGGGTGGAATTGAACTTGCCTGAAGCAGACCCAAGGATCTCATGAGTTGTGGGATCATATGCTACTCCCACATATCGACCGCTTGGTTTTGCACCAAGTACTGTCGGGAAAGAACTCAAGCCGACTACAGAAGTAGTTGCTGCTTTCATCACGTTTCGTCTTTTTACATTATAGTCTCCATCCATGTATTAATATATTCGGTCGTCAGTATCAGTTCTTTTTATATGGGAAATTATTTCTAGTATGAATAGCTATAAGATTGGTTGCTGTTATTACTATATAAGATATTGTGTTTCTAGCTTATATTAATTAGATTTCTATTTATAATTGTGCCAATCAATCGATTTGCAGTCTAGATTAATAGCGGGTCTTGTCGCCTCGAAAACGTAGATATATCCTCTTTGCGTCGGTTCTCGTTCTGATCGTTCTGGGCGTTTTCTGGGGTCCTTTTCTCCAAAGCTTGCATCTGGCAAGCGACGCTCGTTGAGGCTGTCGTCCTCGCGACTGCCGCCTCGTTCGAATACTGGAACGCACCGCTAGTGTACATACTGCTGGTCAACTCACTCGACTATGCCTGCGCTGTGACAGCTATTGATCTCGTCAAGGAGTTATTCGCGTGAGAGATCACCACCCAAACTTCGATCGAGAATTCGTGACGGCCGCAGGCGAGACAGTCGCGTCGTCGTAGCCGTAGTCCTCGCCGCCGCGGCCTCGCGGCTCGAGCCGAGGCCAATATTCAAGGTGTCGTGTTCGAACCGTACTGATATGACTGACTCGAGCGCGGCCGGGGTGGGGCGTCGGTGAGCGACGACACCAAGCAGCGCCAGATCCTCGTCGGCGAGACCGACGACGGTGCCGACCTCAAGCTGCCCGTGGTCGAACTGCTGACCGGACGCGGGTTCGTCACTGGGAAGTCGGGGTCCGGCAAGTCCAACACCGCGTCGGTCATCGCCGAGGAGTTGCTCGAGGCCGGCTATCCGCTCCTGATCGTCGACACCGACGGCGAGTACTACGGCCTGAAAGAGGAGTACGAGATGCTCCACGCCGGGGCCGACGAGGAGTGTGACATCCAGATCGGGCCGGAACACGCCGAGCAGATGGCGACGATCGCCCTCGAGGAGAACGTCCCCGTCATCCTCGACGTCTCGGGCTATCTCGATTCGGACGTGGCCGACGAGTTGCTCCGGGAGGTCGCCCGACAGCTGTTCGTCAAGGAGAAGAAGCTCAAAAAGCCCTTCCTGCTGGTCGTCGAGGAGGTCCACGAGTACATCCCCGAGGGCGGCGGGGTCGGCGAGACGGGGAACCTGCTGATCAAGATCAGCAAGCGCGGCCGCAAGCACGGACTCGGCATTCTGGGGATCAGCCAGCGGCCCGCCGACGTCAAGAAGGACTTCATCACGCAGGCCAACTGGCTGGTCTGGCACCGGCTGACCTGGGACAACGACACCAAGGTCGTCGGCCGGATCATCGACACCGAGTACTCGGACCTCGTCTCCGACCTCGACGACGGGCAGGCGTTCGTCCAGACCGACTGGACCGAGACCGACGTCCGGAAGGTCCAGTTCCGGCGCAAGCGGACCTTCGACGCCGGCGCGACCCCCGGCCTCGAGGACGTCGAACGCCCGGAACTCAAGTCCGTCTCCGACGCGCTGGTCGGGGACCTCCAGCAGATTTCAGAGCGCAAGGACCGCGAACAGGACCGGATCCAGGAACTCGAGACCGAACTCGAAAAGAAGGAAACACGGATCGAGACCTTGGAGGACGAACTCTCCTCGGCCCGGGACGTCTCGAGCGCGGCCAGACAGATGGCCGACGCCCTGCAGAACACCGAGACGGTCCAGTCCCAGCTGCCCGGCGGCAGCGATGATCTGCGCCGACTCCACGAGGAGATCGCGGACCTCGAGGCCGAGCGCGACGAGTTACGCGAGTCCCTCGAGGAACGCGACGAGCAGGTCGCGACGCTCGAGGCCGAACTCGAGGACCGAACCGCGGAACTCGAGCGGCTCCGCGGGGAGAACGAACAGTTGCGCGAGGTCGTCCGCGAGCGCGCGGCGGCGAGGCACGAGGCGGAACCGGACGGCGATACGGACGAGAGCCGACCCGGGGACGCCGGGACGGGGTCGGCCGACGGGGACGGGTCCGAGATCGTCCGGGCCGGCGGCGATCCCGTCGAGTTCGGATACACGCCCGTCGACGACGCCGACGGGGACTCGAGCGGAGACGCCGACTCGGCCGCGACCGGCGAGAACGGAGTCGTCGTCGCGGACGAGGACCGCCGCATCGGAGAGATACTCGAGACGGACATCGGGGACCGACTCGCCCGCGCCTGCGAGGGATCGCAGTGTTCGGTCGAGACGGCCGAGGTGATCGTCGAACTGTTCGCGCGGACGGGCCCGCTCCGGACCGAGACCGTCGCCGCCCGGGTCGATCGATCGCGGGTCGCGGTCCAGAGTCTGGTCTCGGAGCTGCGAACGGCGGGCGTCCTCGAGCGGGCGGGCGAGCGGACCTACGCGCTCCACGAGGACGTTCGGGCGGAGTTGCGGACCGCGACCGCCGGCGACTAGCCGGTTCCGAACCGTCACCGCCGGAGTCGATCGCCGACGGTTTCGATCGCGCTCGGCTCGATCCCCTGGTGGACCGGCAGGGCGACGACCGACTCGGCGTAGCGGTTCGCCGTCTCGTAGGCGTCGTTGCCCCGCACGGACTCCCGGAGGATCGGCCAGGTGTGGGCACCGGCGACGCCGCGGTCCTCGAGGGCGGCGAGAAACGACGACGAGTCGGCCGCCAGCACGGGATATTCGTAGGGGCTGATTCCGGTCGGTAGCTCCTCGTACAGCGGGGAGAGATCGTCGCGGTCGGCCAGCACGCGGCCCCACGCGCGGAAGTTCTCGCGGCGGGCGGTCCCGATCGCGTCCGGATCGGCGGCGTCGGTGACGACCGCCGAGAGCTTCGACATCGGTGCCTTCGCGGCCTCGTATCTGGCGGTCGGATCGACGCTCGAGACGTCGTCGTCGAGGAACGACTCGATCGATCGGTAGAGCGGGTCGAGTGCGGTTTCGGCGACCGACGTGGCGAGATAGCGGCAGTCACTGGCACCGAGTTGGCTCGCCCTGCCGGCCAGCGACGACGGCTCGAAGGCCGCCTCCACCTCGTCGCTGACCCGATAGAGGACGGCACCGTCGGGGACCGGTAGCAGCTTCCGTAGCGTCGTGATCCCGAGGTCGCCGTGAGTGCCAAGCAGCCGGCCGTCGGCGACGCTGATCGGCCCGTGGGCGTTGTCGTCGACGTGATAGCAGCCGTACTCGTCGGTCAGGTCAGCGAGCCGCTCGAGGCCGGGCTGGGGGAACCCGAAGTAGTTGACAGAGGTGACGGCGACGGTGTCCTCGTCCAGTCGGGACTCGAGGTCGGCGAAATCCGGGGCGAGGCTCTCCTCGAGGGCGTAGAACCGGGGCTCGAGCCCGAGTTCGCGAAACGGCTCGACGACGGCCGGCGAGAGGTAAGCGGGGACGAGGACGTTTTCCCCGGGTTCGACGAGGCCGGCGAGGCCGTCCCGGAGCGCGACCTTGCCGGCACCGTAGTAGGCGTAGCCGACGCCGGGAGCGTGGCGCTCGACGTAGGCGTCGATCCCCCCGGGGTCCGACCGCGAGAGCGAGGCGTCGAACACGGACGGGGTCGCACTGATCATGCCTGCGTTCCCGGGCGGTCAGTAGGAGAGAGGGTCATCAGCGAGACACGGTTCGTCCGTGCCCTTAGTGATGCGGACGATACGGGGTCAGCCCCGGTGGCAATCGGGGCTTACAGCCGCGCTGTCGATCGCGCAGTTCGCTCGCGTTCCGGGACGGTCGCTGCCAGCATCGGCTTACAGCGTACCAGTACTTGCATAACAAAGCCCGACCGGGGGTACAACGCCTCCATGGCAGGTTCGACGGACGGAGACGACCTTCGGCTGCTCGTCGTCGGCCTCGACGCGGGCTGTCTGCCGATACTCGAGCCGCTGTTCGAGTCGGGCGAGCTACCGACGCTACAGGGGTTGTTCGCGGAGGGGACGGCGGGACCGCTCGAGTCGCAGATCCCGCCGTGGACCGCGAGCGCCTGGCCGTCGCTGTACACCGGCAAGAACCCGGGGGAACACGGCGTCTACGACTTCCTTACCTTCGACGGGTACGACTGGGACGTAGTCAACGCGACCCACGTCCGGGCGCGACCGATCTGGGAGCTGTTGGGCGATCACGGCCGCTCGAGCGTCGTCGTCAACGTCCCCGTGACCCATCCGGCACGGGAGTTCGACGGCGCACTGATTCCGGGCTTGACCGCCCCCGAGGAACCGACCTGTCACCCGGAGGGGATCCTCGAGGACGTCAAGCTCGCATGCGGGGGCGAGTACTGGATCTATCCCCAGAGCGGGCCGGCACCGGACCGCTCGATCGAGGGCTACGAGCGGACGATCGAACTCCGGGGGAAGGCGTTTCGCTACCTCTCCCGGCGGTTCGCTCCCGACTTCGGCTTCCTGCAGTTCCAGCAGACGGACTCGGTGTTTCACGAGCGACCGGGGGACAGGCGGGCGATCGAGGCCGTCTACCGGGAAGTCGATCGACAGGTAGCCGAAACCATCGAGCGGACCGAGCCCGAGAACGTCCTGGTCGTCAGCGACCACGGGATGGGGAAAGTGACCGGCGACGAGTTCCGGCTCAACGAGTACCTCCGCGACGCGGGCTACGTCAGCGCCCGCAGCGGCGGCGAGGGGATGCCCGACTGGTCGAAGACGTGGGAGAACGATTTCCTCGAGGGCTCCGAGGCGAGCAGCCGGGAGCCAAGCGCCGTCGAACGGGCGCTGAACGCCGCCGCGACGGTCGGGCTCACGACCCAGCGGATCGCGGGCGCGCTCGAGCGAGTCGGACTGAAGGAACCGATCGGCAAGCGGGTTCCCAACGACGCCATCCGGGCGGCGAGCGAACAGGTCGATTTCCCCGACTCGCGGGCCTACGTCCGCTCGAAGAGCGAACTCGGCATCCGCATCAACCTCGAGGGGCGCGAGCCCGACGGGACGGTGTCGCCCGAGGAGTACGAGACCGTCCGGGAGGACCTCATCGCGTCGCTGTCGGCCGTCCGAACCCCCGACGGCGAGCCGATGTTCGATGCGGTCGAGCCGCGGGAGACCTACTTCGAGGGGCCACACGTCGAAGCGGCACCGGACGTGATGACGATCCCGGCGGACTTCGACAACGCGATCGTCGCCGATCTCGGCAGGGAGCGGTTCGGCGAGCCGATGGAGCCGTGGAACCACAAGCGCACCGGCGTCGTCGCGGCCGCCGGCCCGGCGTTCGACGCATCGGCCGGCCTCGAGGGGGCGACGATCTTCGATATCGCGCCGACGATCTGTTCGCTGTTCGACGTGCCGGTCGACGACGACATGGACGGCGAGCCGCTGCCGGCCGTCGACGGCGGTCGGCGGCGATCGTATCCGACCTACGATCCGGAGCCGATCACCGCGACCGACGACGGAACCGTCGAGGACCGACTTTCGGATCTCGGATATCTATGAGTATCGAGATACGACAGTTCGATCCGCGAGCCGACATCGACGAGTGGAACCGCTACGTCGAGCGGTCCGACGGCACGAACCCGTTCTTCCGGGCGGAGGCACTGGCGTTGCAAGGCGAGGAAACCGACACGACACCCCATCTGCTCGCCGGGTTCAAGGGACAGGAACCCGTCGGGGTCTTTCCCGTCTTCGAGTACGCGAAGGGACCGATCACCGGTGCGTTCTCACCGGCACCGCACTCGTGGACGAGCTATCTCGGCCCCGCCCTGCTGAACGTCGCGAAGCTCAAACGCCGCAAGGCGGATCGGCGGATCAAGCGCTTCCTCGAGGGCTGTCTCGAGTGGATCGAGGGGACCATCTCGCCGCTGTACAGCAAGTTCGTCACCGGTGCCGCGTTCGACGACGTCCGGCCGTTCCGCTGGAACGAATACGACGTCGTCCCCGGCCACACCTACGTCGTCGACCTCGAGGGCAGCGAGGAGGACCTGCAGAAGCGGTTCAGCAGCGACGCCCGGAGCAACGTCCGCAACGCCGACGACGACGCGTACGTCATCGAGGAAGGCGACGGCGACGACGTCGAACGCATCGTCGAGAAGGTCCGGCAGCGCTACGAGAGCCAAGGCCAGCCGTTCCGGCTGCGATCCGGCTTCGCGCGGTCGCTGTACGAGACGCTGCCCGAGGGCGCGATCCGGCCCTACGCCTGTCGGGTCGACGGCGAGTTCCAGGGCGGCATTCTCGTCGTCGAATCCGATCGAACGCGGTACCGGTGGCAGGGCGGGGTCAAACCGGACGTCGACGTCGGCATCGCGATCAACGACCTCCTGGACTGGCACGTCATGCGCGACGGACTCCGCGACGGGATCGAGGAGTACGACCTCGTGGGGGCCGGCGTCCCCAGCATCAACCGCTACAAGGCCAAGTTCAACCCCCGTCTCGAGACCCACTACGAGATCACGCGGGGCGCGTTCGGGATCGACCTGCTCGTCGACCGATATCAGAAACACAGGTAACGGTAGTCGGTGCTTTTTTCACGTTCCAGACTGTGGAATCGACTCCGTCGCGTTCACGGCACAAACGTCGGTTCGCACCGAGCGACGTGGCTTATACGGTTTCCTGTCGGTCAGTATCGGTGTCCCCGCGATCGTCCTGCGGGGACACCGGGAAACGGTGACGATAATCCGTATCAGTCAGTCCATACGCTCGCTCGGTTGCGATCGGTTCTCGGGGACGGAACGGCGGGCCACGAAGACGAGCGCCAGCATCGTCAGCAGCACCGCGACCAACAGCGGTCCCGTTCCCGTCGAGAACCCGACGATGGCCGTGACGTCGGCGTAGAACGTAAACAGGAGAAACGCCGGGAAGAGGGTCCCGATCGCGTATCGCCACGGGACCGCGAGCGGGCGTGAGAAGCGTCCCGCACCCTCGAGGTACTCCTCGATCGCGGCCGGGCCGAGGACCCAGGCCGTGTACGCCATGAACCCGGTCAGGCCGAGTGTCAAGAGGAGATCGACGAGCTGGTCCGCGAACAGCGTAAACACCGCGGGGCTGAACGCGTTCACGCCGCCGGTGAGGACGACCAGCGCGAACAGTCCCCGGGTCGCCGTCGACCGCTCGAGGTCGAACTCGTCGACCAGAAACGAGACCGGGATCTCGAGCATGCTGATCAGGCTCGTCAGGGCCGCGAGGAGAACGACGAGGAAGAAGACCGCGCCGAGGAGTCGCCCGGCGGGCAGGCTCGCGAACGCACTGGCGATCCCGATGAACAAGGCACCGGGGCCGCCCTCGGTCGGTCCCGGCGCGAACGAGAACAGCAGCGGGAACACCACGAGTCCGGCCAGAATGCCGACGCCGAGATTGAACACGGCGATAGCCGAGGCGTCGAGGGGCAGCGAGCGGTCGTCGTCGACGTAGGAGGCGTAGGTGATCATCGTCCCGCTGCCGATCGAGAGGGTAAACAGCGCCTGGCCGGCGGCCGCTCCCAGCACCGAGAGGAAGTTCGCCGCGAGGTAGGCACCGTCGAATTGGAGGTAGAACTCGTATCCCTGCACTGCGCCGGGTTGTCGGGCCGCCCAGACCGCGAGTCCGACGAGCAATACGACGACGCCGGGTATCATCACTTTCGTCGTCGCTTCGATGCCGCGTCTGACTCCCGCGGCGACGATCAGGGACGTGACCGCGAGGACGGCGAGCTGGTAGCCGAACGCTTCGGCACCGTAGCTGATCGCCGCGAAGTGGGTTTCGGGAGCCGCGAAATAGGCGCCCGTCGCGCTCTCGAGGAAGTACCGAAGGATCCACCCGCCGACGACGCTGTAGAACGACATCAGCATGATCGAGGTGACGACACAGAGGACGCCCAACGCCGTCCAGAGACGCGATCCGGCGAGTGATTTGAACGCACCCACTGGGTTCCGATTCGACCGTCGGCCGATCACGAACGCGGCCAGCAATCCCGGTACCCCGACGACGAGGACGATGAGCAGATACAACAGCAGAAAGGCGCTCCCACCGTTCTCCGCGGTCATCCAGGGAAATCGCCAGATGTTCCCCAGTCCGATCGCGCTGCCGACCGCGGCCAAGATGAATCCGGCCCGACTCGCCCAACTCTCACGTACCATCCTGTCTCAGGGAACCGACTCGGCGCGCATAAGATTTGTTTATCAGTGGCATAGCATAGTCGCAGTGACATGGAATCGGGGACTCCGAACACGGCGCGTGCCTCGGCCGGTCCGCAACCGTCGTCTCCGGGTTACTCGATTCGGTTACGATCGCATTGTCGAATGCCGAAGTCGTACTATTCGCTCCTGATAACGCGGCAGCGCCGGCGAAACGGAGGCTGTCGAGATTACTCGAGGATCCGGTACGTCGACTGGCGCGCGTCCTCGAGACAGACGCGACTGTCGACCAGTTCCCGCTCCTCGAGTTTCCCGAGGGCGTAGCGAACGGTTCGGGGACAGAGTCGCGATTCGGTCGCGATACCCTCCTGTGTGAGCGGTTCCTCGTACTCGAGGACCTTGTAGACGAGTTTCGAACTTGGCGGGAGGTCGTCGAGCGAGACGTCGGTCCCGGGGTCGTCACCGCGGGTGTCGGACTCGGTCGCGCTCATACGGTTCGACTCGATCGGACGGCCGCTGGCTGTGTCGGTCCCATGCTGTTCGAACCTACCCGCGTCGGTCATATATACGGCCCAGACAGTTCAGCCAGACAGGCGGATGCTAACCGGTCGCATCGACGTGATACGCGACCGGACGCGGACGGCCGCCCACGAACGCCCGCGAAAAGGGCGATCTCGGCCGACGCACACCACTCGCCGGCCGGTTAATCCACACATAGTAAGGCGCTCGCCCGACTCAGAGAATCGTATGTTCGGAACCAGCGGTATTCGCGGCCGGGTCGGCGACGAGGTGACGGCGGCGACCGCCCTCGAGGTCGGTCGCGCGGTCGCGTCCGAGGGACACGACCGCGTCGTCGTCGGGCGGGACGTCCGCGAGAGCGGGGCGATGCTCGTCGACGCCGTCGCGGCGGGACTGTGTGAGTGTGGCGCCGACGTCGTGACGGTGGGCGTCGAGGCGACGCCGACGGTCGCCCGTGCGATCGATCGCCTCGAGGCTGAGGCGGGCGTCGTCATAACGGCGTCGCACAACCCGGCGACGGACAACGGGATCAAGCTCTGGACCCCGTCGGGGAAGGCCTTCGGCCCCGACCAGCGCGAGGCGATCGAACGACGGGTTCGCGAGGACGACTACGAACTGGCCGACTGGAACGGGGTCGGCGACCGGGTCCGTCGCGAGGGTGTTCGCGAGTCCCACGCCAACGCGCTCGGAGCGGCGGTCGACCTCGAGCGGACCCCCGGCGTCGTCGTCGATATCGGCAACGGAACCGGCGAGGTGACGGCGTCGGTACTCGACGAACTGGGCTGTCGAGTACGGACGCTCGACGGACAGCGGGACGGCTCGTTCCCCGGGCGGCCGAGCGAGCCGACCGCCGAGACCCTCGAGACGCTGTCGACGCTGGTCGCGGAGACCGACGCGGAGATCGGACTCGCCCACGACGGCGACGCGGACCGGATGCTGGCGGTCGACGGGACCGGTGCCCTCGTCCCGAAAGACGTCCTCCTCGCGCTGTTCGCCCGCGACGCGGCCGGCGAGGGCGACCGCGTCGCCGCGCCAGTCGATACCAGCCTCGCGGTCGACGACGCACTCGCGGCGGTCGGCGCGTCGGTGACCAGAACGCAGGTCGGGGACGTCTACGTCGCCGAGCGGACGACCGAACCGGACGTGGTCTTCGGCGGCGAACCGAGCGGCGCGTGGATCTGGCCGACAGAAACGCGGTGTCCCGACGGCCCGCTTGCCGCCTGTAAACTGGTCGAACTGGTCGCGGAGCGGGGGGCGCTGTCGGATCTCGTCGGCGAAATCGAGCGGTATCCGATCCGGCGAACGTCGATCGAGGTCGAAGACAAGCGAGCCGTGATGGCCGCCGTCCGACGGCGGGTCGACGAGCGATACGACGAGATCGAAACGCTCGACGGCGTCAGAGTCGAGACCGGGGCGGGCTGGTTCCTGCTTCGTGCGAGCGGTACCCAGCCGCTGATCCGGGTCACTGCGGAAGCGCGATCACCGGCCGACGCCGACGGCCTGTTCGACACCGCCCGGTCGCTGCTCGACGAGGCCATCGCTTCGTCGACGTAGGCGGCGACAGACGACGGGAGAGAACGGGCGCGACGCGAGGTGTGGGCGGGAACGATGTGACGACGATCACGAGCGACGGCGAAAATAGTGATTATCTGGCTTCCTTCGGGATGAAATCGGAGGTCTTCATCTCGCGGTAGGTCGCACAGTCAGGACAGGCGTGGACGACGTCGCGGTTGTCGCCGAACACGCGAGCGAACTGACGGGTCACCTGATTACCGCAGTTGACACATCGGGGGGCTGTCGTTTGCTGGCCGGACGTCATGGGCGTCCAGTTGGCGGATGGATCCGTCGACATCAACAGCCCGTAGCGACAGAACGGTATTTACTATAGACCGCATAATGCCGGTCGTAGCCGGAGACCGCGACGCGGTCCCGGAACGGCTCGAGTCAGATGACTGTTCGAGGATCGGGAGTATGAGCCGCTGAGCAGCGAGAAATACAGTATTAAACGCGAGTAACAACGTCTTTATCGCCGCCGAAAGCCGCCCGCACTCCCACGAGCGAACGGCTTCCCGATCCGTGGTGTGAAACGTCGCCACGAGGCCGTCGACCGGGACCCGACTCGTCGCGAGCCGGTCGGATCGTGACCGATCGGCGAGCGGCGGAGCCGGGCCCGTAGCTATCAGGTGTGTCATTTATACGGGCAGCGAACACCTAGACTAACTGGAGGGTATCGATCGATACCCACAGTTCCGGTGATCGTCACCGGCGGCCTCGATCGGCAGCGTGACCCTCCGCGTTCGACTCCGACGTCGTTCGAGTACGGGTCGCGATCGACGGCGCCGTGTGGACCGGGCTACGGGGGTGGCCTCGGGTCCTGCGGCCTCGATGACCCCTGCTCGAGACCGACCGATCGGGTTTTTCGCCGTCGCGAAGTCGAGAACGGCCACGAGTGAGTCGAAACCGGAGACGACCGGCCGTGAAAATGGGGACCGACGGGAGTCGCCGGGACCGCCTACTCGACCGTGACGCTTTTGGCCAGGTTCCGCGGCTTGTCGATGGGACGGTCGAGGAGGTCGGCGGCGTGATACGACACCAGCTGGAGCTGGACGTTCGCGAGCAAGCCCGCCAGATCGGGTTCGGTGTCGGGGATCGAAAGATGGTCGTCGGCGGCCTCGACGGCCGGGTGATCGTCGGGACAGACCGCGATCACCGGCGCGCCACGGGTCTGTGCCTCTTCGGCGTTTTTCAGCGTCTTCTCGTCTTCCTCCCCGGTGAAGATGGCGAATACCGGCGTCTCCGGCGTCACCAGTGCCAGCGGCCCGTGTTTGAGTTCGCCCGAGGCGAAGCCCTCGGCGTGTTCGTAGGTGATCTCCTTGAACTTCAGCGCACCCTCGAGGGCGACGGGGTAGCCGAGCCCGCGGCCGATGAAGAAGTACGCCTCGCTGTCGCTGTACCGCCTCGCGATGTCCTTGGCGGCCGACTCGGCGAGAACCTCGTCGATGGCCGCCGGCATCGACTCGAGTTCCGGCAGGAGCGCCTCGAGGTCGGCCGGCGGCTCGCCCTGCAGATCGGCGGCGATGCGCTGGGCGAGCAGCGTGAGCATGACCGCCTGCGAGGAGAAGGTCTTGGTCGCGGCGACCCCGATCTCCGGGCCGGCCCGGATGAACAGCGCGTCGTCGGCCTCGCGGGCGGCCGTCGACCCGACGACGTTCGTCAGGGCGAGGGTGTCCGCACCCTCGTAGGCGGCCTGCCGGAGCGCGGCGAGGGTATCTGCCGTCTCCCCGCTCTGGGAGACCGCGATCACCAGCGTGTCGTCGTCGATCGGCGGGGACGAGACGCTGTACTCGTTGGCCAGCAGGGCGGTCGACCGGATACCCGCCTGATTCAGCGCCAACGAACCGTACAGCGCGGCATGATAGGAGGTCCCGCAGGCGACGAACTGGACGCTGTCGACGTCGGCGAAGGTCCCGGGTTCGAAATCGGCCAGCGCGATCCGACCGTCGACCGGATCGATCCGACCCTCGATCGCCTGTGACAGCGACGTGGGTTGTTCGTGGATCTCCTTGAGCATGAAGTGGTCGTACTCGCCCTTGCCGGCCTGTTCGGGGTCCCAATCCACGGTTTCGGGTTCGCGTACGACCGAGTTCCCCTCGAGGTCGGTGAACTCGACGCCGTCCGCGTCGACGACGACGACGTCGCCGTCCTCGAGGTAGATGACGCTGTCCGTGTACTCGAGGAAGGCGGGGACGTCGCTTGCGAGGAAGTACTCGCCGTCCTCCATGCCGACGACCAGCGGCGACCCGCGGCGGGCCGCGTAGAGGACGTGTTCGCCCGAGATCATCGCGGTGACGGCGTAACTGCCCTCGAGTTCGTCGATGGCCTGGCGGAACGCCCGCTCGCTGTCGTAGCCGGCGTCGAGGTAGTACTGGACGAGATGCGGAATGACTTCGGTGTCGGTGTCGCTGGTGAACTCGTAGCCGTTGGCCGCGAGCCGTTCTCTGAGTTCGGTGTAGTTCTCGATGATGCCGTTGTGGACGACGGCGACGTCCTCGCTCTCGTCGGTGTGCGGATGGGCGTTGGCGTCGGTCGGGGGCCCGTGTGTACTCCAGCGGGTGTGGCCGATTCCGACTTCCCCCTGGAGCGGGTCGCCGATCGACGATTTCAGTTCCTCGACCTTTCCGGAGCGTTTCTCGACGTTGATGCCGGAGCCGTTCTGGACGGCGACGCCCGCGGAGTCGTAGCCCCGGTACTCGAGGTTCTCCAGTCCCGTCAACAGCGGCTCGAGGGCGTTGCCGTCGCCGACGCGGCCGATGATGCCACACATCGGCGGCTCACCCCCCGTCGGGCCGGTGGTGACGTTCGTGTGGCCCGATCACGGTAGTTGCGCGTGCAGCGACGGCCCGACTCGGCTCCGACAGCGAGGAGTGACGTGGCCTGCTAGCACAGTGATCCAAAGCGAGTGTGCGAGATGACAACCGGTACGCGACCATGAGCCAAGGCACCGCTCCCGAACTCATTACTATAGACGGACTACTGAACGCCGTAATCTCCAGGTACTCGAGGCCTGAGTCCCGGTTCCGCCGGTGCGAATGTCGGGGGACGGAACTCCGTATCGAGTCGCTAGCACGACCGAACCGTCAGTCCCGGCCGCGCACTCGAGCGGTTTTGCCGAAGGCGTCGGACGACGGTGAAAAGTACGGAAAACGAACAGGGAGCCACAGATCGGGTACGGACGGCGAAACGATCGGTAAGGAGTAGAAACCGACCGGCCGGTTTTCGGACAGTTACAGCCGTGTTGACAGAAAAGGGGCAAAACCGGCACACCTTTTGCAGTGGCTGCGAACGGATGCGTATGGGTTTTGGTAGCTACGACGAATCCGAACAAAAAGAGCAGACTGCCGACGACGACGAGGACGTCGAAGCCGTCAACGTCCACGAAAACGACCACCAGGGCGAGATGTCGTTCGAGTCCGACGTGTCGACGGACGAGCTGGTCGACCAGCTCGGTGCGATGAAAGACGACGAAGACGACGAGTAACGCGTCAGCAGGCGGTCGGAACCCCGAATCGCTCGAGATCGCGGGGTCGTCGAACTGCTTATATTTCGGTTTTCTCGCGCGTACGTACCCCCCGTCGCTCGACCGGGAAGCGGTGGGACCGGACGGCAACGACACGTAACGCCGGCCGGCCCTGCGGCGCAGTTAGAGCGTCTGTGCGCAGAGTTCGCCGATCGCCCGTCGCAGTCGCTGGGAGACGGCCGACTTCGAGACGCCGAGTCGCCGTGCGAGTTCCTCCTGAGAGATGCCACGTGGCACCTCGAAGTACCCCTCCTCGTGAGCAACGGTGAGCAGTTCCTGTTGTTTGTCGGTCAGGGCGACGACGCCGTCGTCGTCCTCGTCGGATACCCGGAGGTGGTCGACGGTGACCGACACGTCGCGATCGCGGCAGTAGTCGTTGAACGAGACGAGCCGATCTCGGTCGGGAAAGCGGAGCTGAACCTGCCAGCCGGCCCGACAGCTCGAGCAATCGAGGAGGCGACCGCCGACGGCGGCGGTCGCGGCGGTGAACGTGACCGCGCGGTCGGTGAGGGTCACCCGGTAGACCAGCCTGTCGGGGTAGCGGTCGACGAGGACGGGATCGGTGACGGTAGGGTCGATCTCGAGTCCGGCCTCGAACGCCTCGAGGTCGGTTCCGTGGGCCGTGACGAACACGACGGTTCGGCCGGGTTCGGGCTCGGTCCAGTAGTCGGGTTCGACGGTGACGTCCGGGGCCCGACGGAGCGAGGGGGCCAGAAACAGCCGCGGGTGATCGAGCCGGAGCTGGGCGACGATACCGCCCTCTGCCGTCGAGCGAACGCTGCTCGCGTCGGCATCGGTTCCGTCGGCGTCGGCGTCGGCGTCGGTCACCGGCTCCGGACGGTCCTCGGCGTCGGCGATCTCGATGCTCACGGGACCATCCCCCGGCCACCCGGACGGCGGCTGTAATCAATTCTTACCTCGAACGCACTCATTGAATGGCTCATTAGGAGCCGAGTACATGGTCGTAGATGCTATACACGGAACCGGACGGGGAGCCGACGTCAATACGTATTCATTAGTCAGTTCGCTGTCTGGTTCGGCTCGAGCCGGAAAGAGTCTGTTACCCGACGGATCGGTCCGGTAAGACCGTAATACGTCCGGCCGGTCACCGACGCTATCCGGGTCGGACCGGTGACCGATGCTAGTTGGGTCGGCCCGGTCACCGCTGCTCGGAGTGGTGCGAGCGAGTCCGCCAGTTCGGCCGACGGCGATCGATCACTCCTCGTCGGCGTCGTCGAACAGCAACGCGAACAGTTTCCGCTGGGCCAGTCGGAGGTGGCGACTGAACGTCGGCTGGGAGATTCCGAGGGTGGCCGCGATCTCCTCGCCGGTGTGGTCGCGAGGCCACTCGAAGAACCCGCCGTGGTAGGCCGCCTCGAGCGTCCGCTGCTGTCGCTCCGAGAGGCGCTCGGCGAGGTCGTCGATCGCTCCCGCGGCCCGGGGCGGCCGCTCCCGCGTTCGGCGCGCGATCAGTTCCGTCCCCGGATGCCGCCGCTCGAGGGCCCGGACGAACGCGCGGACGTCGACGGGCTCGCCGAGTTCGATCGTGAGCCGGGTCCGGTCGTCGACCGGCTCGAGCGACCGGAGGACGCCGCCGTGGGCCGCGACGGTCCCGGCGACGGTGGGCGCGGCGAAGACGATCTCGAGGGTCGTCCGGTCGTCGGCGTCGCCGGCGATCGCGACCGATTCGACCGTCGACGCGGCCGCGACTCGGGACCGGATCGCGTCCGAATCGTCGCCCGACACCGAACAGTACACCGTCGAGCCGTCCGTCGACCGCAGGATCACGGCCCGAACGTCGATCGGCCGCTCGAGTCGGCCGGCGAGCGACGACAGCGGCTCGGTCTCGTCCCGGCAGACGACCTCGAGTTCGGTCACCCGGTCGGCGAGCAGCGCCGCTTTCGTCTCGATCGCACCGATCGCGGCGCCCGCGATCGCCCCGAGATGCGTACAGGCCCGGCGGGTCCGCTCGTCGAAGGGTCCCGGCCGCGTCGCGTACGCGGTCAGCGCCCCGAAGCGGAACTCGTCAGCGGTGAGGGGAACGCTCAGCGCCGATCGGAACCCGCGATCGCGCAGGCGTCGCCGCCACGAGTCCTCGCCGGCGTGGTCGGTCGTCTCGGCATCCATCGTGTCGTCGGTCGCGAGATCGTCGATCACGACCGCCTCGCGGGTCGTCGCCGCGGCGTGAGTCGGCGTCCCCTCGCTCCCGTCCAGCGCCACCGTCGCCGACTCGAGGAACGCCGCGTCGCGACCGGCCCACGCCACCGGAACGATCCGTTCGCGGCCGTCGTCGACGCGACCGACCCAGGCGAGCGCGACGCCGTCGGTCGCAGCCGGCAACGGAAGCGAGGCCACTCCCTCGCAGAGCCGTGTCTCGACGGCCTCGCGAGTCTCAGCCGCCAGTAGCGACCGGCCGAGGGCCCACAGTCGCTCGTCCCGGTCGACGACCGTCTCGAGTCGGTTGCGTTCGTGACGGCAGGTCCGAAGGGCGGCGGCACGGTCGCGGTCCTCGAGTGCGAGCGCTGCGACCGTCGACAGCGCCGCGAGCGCGTCGACGTCGACGCCGTCGAACGCCGTCGGCTCCGCGCTGGTCGCGAGGACGACCCCGTCGGAGCCGACCGGCACTGCGAGGACCCGCTCGGCCCGGAGCCCGGTGCGGGCGAGCGTGTCGGGAAACGCCTCGCGGTCGTCGACGGTCGGCTCGCCCGCCTCGCGGATGGACTCGAGGCGCGTCCCGCGGGGGTCGATCGCCGGCGGTTCGATCGACGCGTCGTCGCTGCCAGTGTGGTCGGCCGTCACGGTGGCTGCCGGCCGAAGGTCGTCGTCGGTTCCGCGGTACCAGACGGCGACGTCGGCCCCGACCCACTCGCCGACGGCGTCGACGACCGCCGTTCGGACGGCCGAGGGAGTTTCGGCACTGGCGAGTACCTCTGTCGTTCGACGGAGCATCGACACCGCGCTCGTCCGTGACCTCCGGCCGTCGCGGACGACACAGAGCGTTCGAGCCGCCGTCGACGCGTCGCGGTCGGTGCCGGAAGACAACGGTGCGACGGAAACGTCAACCGAGCGCGGTGGCTCGGTCGCGAGCGTCCCCGAGACGGGTTCCAGCCACCTGACGACCGGCGAGTCGGCCCGCTTCAGCACCGCCGCCGCGAGGTCGTCGTCGAACACCGATTCGAGGTCCCGACCGACCAGCGACTCCGTATCGGCCAGTTCCAGCAACGCCGGGTTCGCCAGCCGGATCGTCGACCCCTCGAGGACGGCGATCCCGACGTCGACCGCGTCGACGACCGACTCGAGGAGCGCGAGGCGGTCCCGCTCCGTCCGCACGGCGTCCGCGGCCCGGTCCCGGACGTGGATCGTCACGCCGTCGTCGCCGGGATGGACGGCGACCGCGACCGGCTCCTCGAGCGAGGGGACGGTCGTCTCGACGGCGGTGACCGAGCCGGTCCGTTCGGCCTCCCGGACGCGTTCGGAGAGGGATCGACTGAGGGCGTCCGGCAGCCGGTCCCAGAGGACGGTACCCGCCGGGAGCGGCTCGTCGGCCGTCGTCGAATCGAACCGCCGGACGAACCGGCTGGCTGCCGCGTTGGCGTACTGTACGTCGTCGTCCGCACCGAGGACGAAAACCGGGTCCGCGAGTCGATCGAGGCCCGTGCGGACGGGATCGGAACCGTCGGCGTCGGTGGGCGGTTCCGCGCCCGTCCGCGTCACGACGACTCCCTCGAGGGCCGGATCCGCGAGCCGGTTGGTACAGCTAAGCGTCGCGACCCGCCAGGTGCCGTCGGCGTGGCCCAGCCGAACGCTGGCCCGCTCGGTCGTCCCGGTCGGACCCGCGGCGGCGGTCGCGACGGCCTCGCGAACCGCCTCGCGGTCGTCGGGGTGGACGAGCCGCGTCAGCGCCGTTCGCTCGAGTTCGGCGGGCGTGTACCCCAGTCGCGACTCGACGGCCGGCGTCGTGTACTCGACGGCCCCCTCGGCGTCGACGACCCAGACGACCGCGTCGGCGGACTCGAGGACCGCTCGGTGCCGCGGAGCGGCCGCGGACGCGGCGCGGCGATACCGCTCGCGGTCGGCGGCGTTTCGAACGCGGGTCCGCAGGACGGTCGCCGACGCGTCGCTCACGACATCGCTGGCACCCGCCTCGAGCGCGCGATCGGCGTCATCCCCGTCGGCGAGCGCGACGATCGGCGCGTCGGTTCGGTCCGCCAGCCGCTCGAGGAGCGAGGGGGAGTCCGAGCGCTCGTCGGGGTCGAAGGGACAGACCAGACAGTGGACGTCACGCTCGGTCAGGCGCTCGCGGGCGTCCGCGGCCGTTCGCGCCCGCAGCAGCGATCGCTCCGCGAACGTCCCGGCGAGGGCGTCCATCGCGTCGTCGGCCGACCGGGAGTCGCCGACGATCAGGATACACGGCGAATCGCCGACGGCGGTCGTCGTCGCGTCGCTCACCCGGCGATCACCTCCGAGGAGTACCGCCGTGACGGCGAGACACGCCGGGCTCGAGCGGTCACAGTAGCGATTCCAACGTCTCCGGGCGTGTTAAGTATCGATCTCGTACCGGTGGGTAGCACCGGATTAGCCACGGAGACCGCTGTCGGGACCGTCTCAGTGGTCGGCATCGGCGAGCGAACCGGGGACACCGCGGGGGCGCGGTCAGGGTTGCTCGCGGACCGTCAGCACCGGTACCGGCGCGTTCCGGACGATCTCCTCGGCGACGCTGCCCGAAATCAGGTGATCGAGCCCGGACCGACCGGCCGTCCCGACGACGATCATGTCGACCGGGTTCGTCTCCGCATAGTCGACGATCTGCTCCTGCGGAACGCCGTGGCGAACGTCCGTCGTCGCCTCGACCCCGTCGCGTTCAGCGGCCTCTCGAGCGCGTTCGGCGGCCCCCGCGGCCTCGTCCTCCGGATCGGAGCGAAGTCGATCCTGTTTCTCCGTCGCCTGTGGCCCGTCCTCCGAGACCGACAGGACGTGCAGCGTCGCGTCGAGTCGGTGCGCGAGTTCGATCCCGTGGTCGGTCGCTGGCCGTGCGGCGTCGCTGCCGTCGGTCGCGAGCAGCAGATCCTGATACATGTCCCTGGATTCGGGAGACGGCGGCATAGGTTCCGGACCTGCCGTTGCCTGCTCGGACGGGGCGGGGACTCGAGTGAGAAGTGGGCCGACGGTCGGAACGACGCTCAGGGAACCAGCGCGGCGAGATCGATCGCGTCGAGGACGACGATCGCGAGGTACAGCTGTCCGATCCCGGCGACGATCATGACGACGCCCGCGATCCGTTTGAGCAGCCCGGTGTAGGCCGCGAGCCGGCCCGCGCCCGCGACCAGTCCCATCCCGGTCGCGACGGTCAGCGACACCATCAACACGACGAAGCTCCCGACGTAGGTCCCCAGCAGGACCGCCGCCGAGGTCGTCGGCAGCGACAGCGCGCGGGTGACCACGCCGAAGAACACCGGCGCGACACAGCCGGCCGCCGCCAGCGCGTAGCCGATCCCGAAGATCCCGAACCCGAGGACGCTCGAGCGCCGCTTGGGGAGCGCGACCGACGGCGACGGGGCGCGATCGAAGACGATCAGGAGGCCGAACGCGATCAGGACGACGCCGGCGACGACCTCGAACCAGGTGACGGCCGACAGCGTCGAGTGGCCCACCCAGAACGTCGCGCCGAGCAAGACGCCGAAGGTGATTAATACCCCAAGGCCGGCGATCAGCCCGCGGCTGAGCGCGCCGCCGAGCGATGCGCGGTCGCCGTCGGTCTGGCTGACGTAGAAGCCGACGTAGCCGGGCAAGAGCGGGTAGGAACACGGCGAGAAAAACGTCGCGATTCCGGAGGTCAGTCCGAACGCGATCGAGGTTGCGAGTGTGGCGTCGACCATGTTAGTTCTCGATCGCCCGTTCGATGCCGTCGACGAACTCGTCGGCGGACTTCTGCCCACTGTCGGACCACTGAACGCGTCCGTCGGCGTCGATCGCGACGGCGTAGGGAAGTCCCCCGATCGAGTACTGGGCGCTCAGGTCCCTGACCGGATCGATGCCGAGCGTCCAGTTCCCGTCGTGTTCTTCCCACCAGTCGACGACCTCTTCTCTCGTGACCGAGCCGCCGACGTTCTCGTTCGTGACCGACATGAACAACACGTCGTCACCGACTCGCTCGTGGGCCTCGATGAGATCGGGCATCTGCTCGGAACAGGGCGGACACCACGTCGCGAAGAAGTCGATGAAGGTCGGCTGATCGGACGCCGGCACGCGTACCTCGCCGGCCTCGCTACCCGGTGCCTCGATCGTCTCCACCGTCTGTGGGTCGACGGGGTCGGCGTCTTCGCTACTCCCGAACGAGGGGACACCGACGATAGCGACCGCGCTCGCGCCACCGACCACACCGAGGCTACCGATGCCGGCGAGTAGTTCCCGCCTGCGCATCTAGCCGTTCACCACCGTTTCGAAATCGTCGATGAGGCGGGATACCTCGACCGAGTGCCCTCTGACGTACACGCGTTCGACGATTCCCGATTCGTTGACGAGAAAAATATAGGGGAGATGCGGGAAGGTGTACTCGACGTTCTCGTAGTCGTGGTCGTAGTTCTTTTCCAGCGACTCCTCGGGGAGTCCGTAGGTCTCTCCGATGATCGACTGAGCCGTCTCGTAGCTCTCGGGCCGCAGGAAATGCCAGTTCTCGGCGTCGTAATCGACGCTGCGTCGGTCGGCGAACGTCCGTAGTTGCTCCGCGGTGTCCCGTTCGGGATCGAACGTCATCGTGAGAAACTCCGCCTCGTCCTCGTACCCGTTTTCGACCGCGGCCTTCTGTGCGCGTTGCAGTCGCAACGTCAGTGCGGGACACATCCCGTCCGGACAGTTCGTATAGATGAACGTCATCAACACGGTGCGGTCCCCCTCGAACTGCTCGACGGACACCGTCTCGTCGGAGAGGGGGTCCGGCAGCGTGACCGACGGGTACTCGTCCCCGTAGCTCGGATGAGTCGCCTCACTGAGGTCCGTCTCCGGCGGTCCGAGAACGGTGTCGGGATGGCCCGCGTCCCCGTCGTCGTTCCCGTTTCCTCCAAGCGCCTCACCGAGACAGCCGGCAATACTGGTGAGTCCCGCGATCCCGGCCGTACCGAGGTATGTTCGCCGGTCCATACTCGATCGGAAGGGTGGGCCGATGAAATGTTCATTGGTTCGGTTCCCGAAGAGCGGGCGCTCGGTCCCGACTCGAACCAGTCTCCGAGAGGGCGCGTGGTCACGATCGTGAGATATCCATCGACCGTTCGACTGGTGAACCAACAGGCGTTTTATCACCGGTTGCCAACCGTCTGTCGATGAACCGTCGGCGTTACCTCCGCGGCGTGGCCGGGATCGGAGCGGTCGGAACCGCCGGTCTCGCCGGCTGTCTCGAGGGGCTTGGCTTCGAGGAGGAATCGGCGTGGGCGAATCCGCCGCTGGTCGAAGACCGTCCCGACGCCGTCTACCTGCCGGCGTCGCTCGAAGAGATGGGCATGTACGGCATGGACAGCGACGGAGATTACGCTCTCGGGCTCTCGTACACATTTCCGCATCGATTCTGGACCGTCGAGGCAACCAGCGATGGCAAACAGCTCGTCGAGGTCGACGCCGACGACAGCCTCCATCTCATGCTGACCGTCTGGGATCAGGAGACGGACACCGTCCTTCCGGTGGATCCGGTCATCGAGGTGTTACAAGACGGGTCGCCCGTCGACGCCGGCAGCTCGTCGCCGTGGCCGATGATCTCCCAGCGGATGGGGTTTCACTACGGCGATAATATCCGCCTCCCCGGCGAGGGGGAGTACACCGCCCGCGTCCGTACTGGTCCCGTCTCGCTCGAGCGAACCGGCACGTTCGACGGTCGACTCGAGTCGGCCGCGACCCTCGAGGTCGACTTCGAGTACAGCCGCTCGGCGGTCAACGACCTCTCGTTCGAGACGATCGACGAGGACCGGCGAGGGAGCCGCGAGGCCTTGCCCCTGATGTCCCACGGCGATGACGGGGCCGGCAACGGGTCCGGAGACGGGGGCGGCGGCATGCCACCGATGGGGCAAGGGCCGCCGATCGACGACCTCCCCGGCGAGTCGCTGGGGACCGAACGCAGCGGCGACGCGGCGATCACCCCGATTAGGACTGACGCCGACCGATTCACCGACGGTGGCGACTACCTAGCGGTCTGTCTGAGAACGCCGTATCACGGTATTAGCCTCCCGCTGACGTCGCTGTCGGCGACCCTCGAACGAGACGGCTCGGTCCGTCGGGAGGAACGATTAACCGAGACGTTAGACGGCGAATTCGGTCACCACTACGGACTTGCGGTCGACGATCTCGCGGCCGGAGACCGACTGACGGTGTCCGTCGATTCCCCGCCACAGGTGTCCCGTCACGACGGCTACGAAACGGCGTTTTTCGAATTCGACGACGTAACGTACACGGTCTGACGGCCCAGAACCGTTCTCCTGTCGGCCAAGTTAGCGTCCGCGTCGGTCTCGGGTCGACGCGTCGCCGTCGCGGAGTAAATCCGATCATAGCGGAGACAACCGATCCGAAACGAACGGACAACCGATTCGAAACCGACTGCAAGAGTACCGTACGGTTCCGATAACTATCGGGGAGTACCGAATACGGCCGACGCATGTCCCTGACAGGCAATGCGGATATGGACATCGGCTGCCCGGCGTGCGATGCGACGGTCGTCGCGTCCGTGCCGCCGGGGCCGGGAATCCACGCGGAGAGCGATTCGAACCGGTTACTTGGGAAGGAAACCCGATGTCGGAACTGCGGCCACGAATTCGAACTCTATTACTATTGAACGGGGCGTACGGGATCGCTCGACCCACTGGTTCCCATCGGACTCCCGTTTTTTGCCCGTCTAATCCCCGTTTCTCGGCTACTTTCTCGGACGGTTCCGGCCCGAGCCCTCGGACGAACTGGAACCGGAACAGCTGGGGTCGTGTCCCGCTATAGTCGCCACTGCACGTCCGATCGCACGACGGCCGTGAGATCGGTGTATAAATCGTTTCAGCCGTTACTATCGTTCGGACTCGAGCGGCGGACTACCGGTTCCAGCGGCCGTGTCCCACACCGTGTTTCCGGTGAAATACGACGGGACGACCGGGACCAGTTTGGCATGGCCACGTGGAAACACACCGGGTTTCCGGTGGACAGGATCGAGTTTCCAGTGGACAGGAGCGAGGGGTAGGAATGATCGTCGAGGAGATGACTTGGTTCGGCACCGATACGGGCTCCACGGCCCGGTCCGATTCATAGTGGGGTCGGATCGGCGATAGCCGTAGGGCCGAACCGACAGAAACGACGGGTTCGAACACCGGGTTTCCGGTGAATCAGCGGGGGTGTTCCCGAATTCGCGTTCCGGGGCGGCGCTGTTTTCCGGGATCGCGCTGTTTTGCCACCGATTCGGTGACGTGAGAACCACCGTCTCGACGTGGCGGCCGACTCCTGGTCGAGTTCGACCACTCACCTCTCGATGAGCGCGGTAGTTCGACCACTCGCGCGGTCACACCGTGTTTCCGGTGAAACAGGACGAGGCCACCGCTCGAGAGCGGTGTGGGGAGACACACCGTGTTTCCGGTGAAGTTGTCCGTGGCTCAGGTGCTTCGCTTTCGATGCGTTCTCGGTGAATCGACTCGGACCGATCGTTTGCCCACGGCGACCGATCGACTCGCAGCGACCCGGTAGACCCGACGCCACCGTAGCCTCCAGAGAGAGGGTAATTGACTGATTGGATGCCCAAGAGAACATAACAGTTCCCGTATTAGTCGACTGCAGTTCCCGTACTAGTCGACTGCTGTCCCCTACTGCTATAGATACATATAAGTGATAGATATGAGTATAGCCCATTGGGTTAATCGAAAGGTATTCTCGAGAGGAATCGAGAGTGGATGCAGTCGAATCAGTGGGTTGTGCCAGCGGCGCTTGCAAGGGATGAACCGATCGTTCGTCTCGACTCGAGCTGGCTCGTCCGTCCTGAGCGGCCGTATTTCGAGCCGTCCCACACCTGGTTTCCGGTGAAACGAACCCCGACTTCGACTCCGCCCCACCCCACACTTATCCCGTTTCACCGGAAACACGGTGTGTGTCCGCGACCGATCAGCGATCGCAACCGAGGTCCCGGCCTCGAGTTTCCGGGCGAGGACGGAACAATCGGGCCGCCAGTTCGGGCCGTAACTGACCTCTCGACGCCGAACACGATCCGTACGACCGACTCTCGTCTCGTCGGTACGGAACGGAAGGGCTATTTCACCGGAAACCCGGTGTCCGACTATGTCGAGTTCCGGCGACGACCTGTTCACTCGCGACGACCCGATCTTCGAGAACAAGGAGCTACTCGAGATCAACCACCTGCCCGAGGAAGGGCGGATCGTCGGCCGGGACGACGAGATCGCCGAACTCGCGAACGCGGTCAATCCGGCGATCTTCGGCCAGAGTCCGAGCAACCTCCTCATCTACGGGAAGACGGGGACGGGTAAGTCCCTCTGTGCGAAGTATATCTCCGAACGGCTCGTTCGAGTGGCAGAGGACGAGGGAATCACGTCGGCGTTCGCCTACGTCGACTGCGCACAGGACAACACGGAGACCCAGGCAGTTCAGACGATCGCGCACACGTTGAACGAGCCGACGATTACCGACGTCAGAATTCCGGACAAAGGCCTGAGTACCTCGACCTACTACAAGCGCCTCTGGACGGTGCTGGACGCCCAGTACGACGTCGCTCTGGTTATCCTCGACGAAGTGGACAAGCTCGACGACGACGACATACTCATGCAACTCTCGCGCGCGGGCGAGGCCGGCAAACTCGAGTCGTGCAAGATCGGCGTCATCGGGATCAGTAACAAGATCAAGTACAAAGATCGGCTCGACGAGCGGGTCAAGTCCAGCCTCTGTGAACGGGAGTTCGTCTTCCCGCCCTACGACGCGACCCAGCTCCGGGACATCATGGAGGCCCGCAGCGACGCGTTCAAGGACGGCGTTCTCGAGCCCTCCGTCATCCCGCGAGCCGCCGCACTGGCCGCCCGGGAACACGGCGACGCGCGCAAGGCGATCGACATCCTGCGCTACGCCGGCGAGATCGCCCAGTCGGAGGGCCACGAGACGGTCCGCGAGGAGTACGTCGTCCAGGCCCGCGAGCGGGCCGAGACCGACCGGTTCCGAGAACTCATCCGCGGCTCGACGCCTCACTCCCGCTACGTGTTACAGGCCCTCGCGGTCCTCTCGCTCAACACGCCCGACGAGGACGGGTTCCGGACGACGCGGATCTACGACGTCTACGAGGAGATCTGTCGCCAAGAGGGCTCCGACCCCCTCTCCCTGCGCCGCGTCCGCGATCTCCTGAAGGAACACGCTTTCCTCGACATCCTCGAGCAGACCCGCCGCAGCGGCGGCAGCGCCGAAGGTAGCTACACCGAACACCAACTGCTCGAGGACCCGGAGGTCGTCCGAACGGTCCTCGTCGAAACCGACGAAACCTAACGCGAGTGGGCACAGCGCGAACGGGCACGGCACGAACAGGTGACGGACTCGCGAGACCGGTATGTGTCGGTCAGCGACCGACACGTAGCGACCTGTCAAACCGTCAGCGGGAGTCCCCTACCGTCGACATTTCACCGGAAATTCGGTGTCCCGTCCCGTTCGTCCGCCTCGTCACCGTTCGACCCGAATCCGGTCCCGTCCCCACTCGGTTCGCCGACGACCCGTCACTGACCGGTCTCCCAGCCCCGCGGCGTGTCGTTCAGCCGTTCGGCCCCGTCCTCGGTCACGACGACGAGGTCCTCGATCCGCACGCCGAACCGCCCCTCGAGGTAGATCCCCGGTTCGACGCTGAAGACCATGCCGGGCTCGAGTTCGCGGTCGTTGCCCGCGGCGACGTAGGGCGGTTCGTGGACCTCGAGGCCGACGCCGTGGCCGGTCCGGTGGACGAAGGCGTCGCCGTAGCCGGCGTCCTCGATGACTCCTCGTGCGGCGCGGTCGATCGCTCCCGCGGTCACGCCCGGTTCGACCGCCTCGACGGCGGCCGCCTGTGCCTCCCTGACGGTCTCGTGGACGCGCTCGTACGCCGCGGGCGGCTCGTCGCCGACCACGATCGTCCGCGTTTGATCGCCCGGATACCGCCCCACAGCAGTCGCCGCACTTCCCTCGAGGTCGGCCGCGAGGAAGGCCCCGAAGTCCAAGACGACGGGGTCGCCGGCCCTAATCTCCCGCGAGCCGCTGTGGTGGTGCGGCCGCGCGCCGTTCGGCCCCGCGGCGACGATGGTTTCGAACGCCGGTTCGTCGCCGCCTTCGGCGGCGAGCAGGCGGTCGATCTCGCTCGCCAGTTCCGCCTCCGTCGTTCCGATCAGGTCGGTGCCCCGTTCCCGGATCTCGAGCGCGACCCGGTCGGCGATCGCCCCGGCCCGCCGCAGTGTCTCGAGTTCGACGTCGTCTTTCCGGATCCGGAGCGGCTCGAAGACGGCCCCCGCGAGTCCGAACGCGGCGTCGGGACACAGCTCCCGCAGGTCCTGCGTGAACGTCGCCCACATGCGGTCGTCGACGAGGACCGTCGGCGGCTCCCGATCCGCCGTCGACGAACCGCCCTGATCCCGCTCGAGCGAGTAGTCCTCGAGGACCGCCGCGACGGCCTCGAGCGGGTCGTCCGCGTCGGTCCAGAACCGGCGTTCGAGGTCCGGAATCGGAAGCTCGGACAGTTGCGCCTCGTACATCGCCGGAGCGACGATCGCGGGGTCGCCGTCCTGAGGGACGAACAACAGTAGGTGCCGCTCCGAGGGCGACTCCTCGAAGCCGGTCAGGTAGGTCAGATTCGGGCTCGGGAAACAGACCGCGAGGTCGGCTCCGTCTGCCGCGAGCCGGCGCTTGCAGGCCGCGATGCGGCGCTCGAACGGTGGTTCCATGAACGGGTGTTCGCTCGGGCGGTGAATCAACGTTTGGTTAGTCGGTCAACGTTTGGTCAGTCGGGTGTGAAAGCGGCTCCCGACGTGAACAGCGGCTCAATGATATCGACCGTCCTGCTATCGTAGCAACACGGAGTGACCACGCCCTCCCCAGCCGATTCGCTCGCTGCTCACGGTTCCCGTTGGTCACCGTTCGCTTTCGAGACCTCCCTCCGGTCGGCCTCGCACCGCTCGCTCATCCCTCGCGCGGTGTCGTCGGCCGTCCTCGTTGGCACTCGTCCGGCCGACAGCGCACGCCACCGCCAGTCGTTTCCTGATTCCGACGACTCGAGCCAGCTCCGAACGCGATAGTTTCCCGACGGGACCGTCGCCACGAATGGACGGTCACTCGAGGGCGAACGCCGTCGGGAACGTATTAACCCCCCAGCGATGGCAGGCCGCGAAGCAACCCGTCGGGGCGCTGTGGGATTACAGCGAATGCGAGTTACCGAGCGGTTGTCGTCGACGGCTGTACGGAATCGACAGCGCCGGGCCGGCGGGCGGGGACGAACGGACGACGAGTCCGCGACCGACGGGCCGAACTGTCCCGGTTCGCTGATCGTCGTCTCGAACCGGCAACCGTATCGTCACGAGTACGCGGCCGCGTCCGACACCGAGTCCGCAAGCGACGGCGCGGAACCGCCGACCGGGACCGACGGCGGTACTCGTCAGAGCGCGGCTGCGGGGGGCCGGTCGATCACGGTCGACGAGCCGACCGGCGGGCTGACCGCCGGGCTCGATCCAGTCGTCAAGCGGACCGACGGGACGTGGATCGCCTGGGGCGACGGCGAGGCGGACTTCGACGTGACCGACGAACGAAACTGCGTCGCCGTCCCGCCCGGTGAGGAGGCCTACACCCTCCGCCGGCTCGACCTCTCGGAGGAGGCCGTCGACTCCTACTACTACGGCTTCAGCAATCGCGTCCTCTGGCCGCTCTGTCACGGCTTTCCCGACCTGATCGAGGACCGATCGAACGACTTCGAGTGGTACCGGACGGTCAACGAGCGGTTCGCCGACGCGGTCGCCGACCACGCGACGGCCGACTCCGTGATCTGGCTGCAGGACTACCACCTCGCGCTCGCACCGCGGATGATCCGGGAGTCCGTGCCGGCCGGTGCGACCGTCGCCCACTTCTGGCACATCCCGTGGCCGTCGCCGCCGACGTTTCGGCAGTGTCCCGCCGGCGGCCGCGTCCTCGAGGGACTGCTCGGCAACGACCTGCTGGGCTTTCACCTCGAGCAGTACGCGGATCGGTTCCTCGAGTGCGTCGACCGGTTCTTGCCGGCCGCGGCGGTCGACCACGACCGTCGGACCGTACGATACGATGGGGGACGGACCCGCGTCGTCGCGACGCCGATGGGGGTCGACGCCGAGGCCTACGATCGCGACGCGCGCTCGGTCGACGCCGACCGCCTCGCCGAACTGCTCGAGGAGTACGATATCGCGCCCGACGCGACGCTCGGGCTGGGCCTCGACCGGCTCGACTACACCAAGGGGATTCCCGAACGGCTGGCGGCCATCGAGCGGTTCTTCGAGCGAAATCCCGGCTGGCGCGGCGAGTTTACCTTCCTCCAGAAGGCGACCCCCTCGCGGACCGACATCGAGACCTATCAGCGCCACGGCGACCTCGTCCGCAGCGAGGCCCAGCGGATCAACCGTCGCTTCGAGACGGCCGACTGGCGGCCGATCGCCTACACCGAAGACTACCTCTCGACCGACGACATCTGTGGGCTCTATCGGCGCGCGGACGCGATGGTCGTCAGCCCGCTGGTCGACGGGATGAACCTGGTCGCACAGGAGTACGTCGCGGCCAGCGTCGACGGCGACGACGCGCTGGTGTTGAGCGACCGGACCGGCGCACACGACCGGCTCGGCTCCCACGCCCTGACGATCGACCCGACCGACACCGAGGAGTTCGCCGCCCAACTCGAGGCGGCGCTCTCGATGCCGGGCTACGAGCGTCGGCGGCGAATGAACACGCTGCGCCAGCGCGTGTTCGCCGGCGACCTCGAGTCGTGGATGGCCACGCAGTTCGACTGGTTCCGACGGCTCCACGGCGATCCGAACCGGACCGATGCGGACTCGGACACCGACTCCGATTCGCGGGAACCCACGCCGCCGGTGTAGCGAATGGACGGCCCCGAGTCCGGAACCGCCGCTGCCGAGTCCCCGCCCCGGCCGCTCGAGGAGCGACTGCCGGCCGTCCGAGAGACGCTCGCGAACGCCGAACGATTGCTGGTCTGTCTCGATTTCGACGGGACGCTCGCGCCGATCGTCGAGGTGCCCGACGCGGCCCGACCGACCGAAGACAACCGCCGTGCCGTCGCGAGGCTCGCCGCCCATCCGGCCGTGACGACGGCGGTCGTCAGCGGCCGGGCGCTGCGGGACGTCCGCGATCGCATCGACGGGCCGGCGATCTACGCCGGCAACCACGGCCTCGAACTCGCGCGACGGGGATCGATCGCCGTCCATCCCGTCGCGCGAAAACGGGCCGCCCGAATCGAGCGCCTCTGTGCGGTCTTCGAGACCGCTCTCGCGTCGATCCCGAACGTTCGGGTCGAGAACAAGCGCCTGTCCGGGACGGTGCATTTCCGGTCCGTACCGCCGGCCGCCCGCCCGGTCGCCCGTCGGCTCACGACCGCCGTCTTCGAGGCGTTCGACGGCGGCGATCTCGAGCTCTCCCGCGGGAAGCGCATCCTCGAGATCGGGCCGTCAATCCCGTGGGGCAAGGGGAACGCGGTCGAGTTGATCGCGGCCGACGAGCCGCCGGGGACGGCCGCCGTCTACGTCGGGGACGACATCACCGACGAGTCGGCGTTTCGTGCCGTCGAACCGGATGGGATCGGGATCCAGGTCGGCGGCGACGGCCCGTCGGCTGCCTCCTGTCGGGTCGAGTCGCCGGCGAGCGTCGCGTCGTTGCTCGCCCGACTCGCCGACGGCGTGTCGTCCGGCCTCGAGCGGCGGCCCTGAGTCGGACCCGAACCGCCGACGGTCGTGCCGCCGCTCCCGCTCGGCAGCGAGGGCCGATCCGGCCGCCTATTCGACCGTTCGACATTTCCGAAAACAATACAAATCAGAAATTTGTTGTTGGGAGCGGAAAGTATTAGTTACCACTGGAAACATAGTGTGGACGAGTGTGAACGAGTGTGAAACTCCGACAGCCAACTGATTTCCTGGTCCTCGAGGCGCTCGAGGACGAGGGGCGAAACGTCGCGACGAACCTCGCGGCGCATACGGGGAAGAGTCGAAAGAACATCAACACCAGACTGCCGGTCCTCGAGGACTACGGGTTGGTCCGGAAGATCGGCCCCGCCGAGCGCTCGGGGCTCTACGAGATCACGTCGGCGGGGAAAGCGGCGGTGGTGTATCGCGATCAGTACGACGAGGTCGACGACTTCGAGGCGCTGATCGAGGGGCCAAACGCCGACACCGACGGGGAAGGGGACCGGGCGAGTTTCGTCCGTGGGGGCGACGACGCCGACGACGGTGAGTAACGTTCGTTCTCCGCGCACCCGCTCCGTACCGACCGAACAACCCACGGTTCCGTAGCCCCCGGCTCGAGCAGCCCGCAAACCGGGTAGCCGCCGGCTCGCAGACCGATCAGGCGCGACTCGAGCGTCGGTCAGTCGACGGTTCGGGTGCCGGTCAGTCGCCGGCCTGGCGACGCGTCTCCGGTCGGCCCCCGTCCCGTCCGTCGTCGTCGAGTTCGCGCCGGGCACACGCGGAAAAGGCGAAATCGAGCCGTCGTTCGAGACCGTCCGTCTGCGGAATCGCGCCCCCACACCGCGTCGGGGAGGGGTCGAAGTCCGGAGCCCAGGCGTAGGAACTCAGCATCGGCGTCGCGACGACCGTATCGCCCGAGCGAGCGGCGACGCCGTGGCGGTGGGCTAGCCCGAGCGCGTGCCCGACTTCGTGAAGTAGCACGTGCATCGTCCGCGCCGCCGTCGTAACTGGGGCGACCCAGTCGTCGCCGAGCAGGTCGTCGACCGACTCGAGCCGTTCGATGTGTCGCGCGCCGCCGACCGACGCGACGCGGGGACCGCCGTAGCCGGTCGGTGCGTCCCGCATTCCCCCGTCGGTCACCAACAGGTTGACCCCCGAGACGGGGTCGATGTCGCGGCGGCCGAGCCGTCCCGCCGCGAGCGCCAGCGGCCACTCACCGCGACTGGTGAGGCGGGCGGCGTCCTCGGTCGACACCGCAACTGTGCCTCCCACGGTCGGCTCGACGCGCCGACGCTCGGGCGCGAGCGTCCGTGCGAGGAACTCGCGGACGCGATCGGCTACCCCGTCGTAGCGACCGGCCCGCTCGGAGAGCCAGATCCGGACCGCGAGGGCGTCGTCGTCGGACCGAGTCGTATACGCCAGCGTGCCGAGCGACGCGGCCGATCCGACGGTCCCCAGAAACACGCGGCGCTTCACGACGACGACTTCCGCGGGCGCCGTTCAGTTCCTGCGGGTGAACATGGCCACGCATTAGAGTCGCTCGGTGACACCGCGTCCTCCCGGGGGTCGTCGGGTATCGACCACGCGAGCGCGGCGGCCGCTAACTCTGACCTCGAGCCCGGCCGGCAGTGCGGTCGGCTCGACCGGCCGGAGCAAGAGCAAGGCGTCCTCGGCGGTTTCGACCAGTCGTCTGTCCGGTCCTCGCTGGCGCAGACAGAGCGCCCACTCGCCGGATCGGAGTCGGGTTCGAACCTGCCAGTTGGTGTAGTACCGCCCGTTCGATCCCGCGAAGACGGTTTTACACGGCGCGGTTACCACGGACCGATCACCCCCACTCGAGCCGCGAGCCGCCGTCCGGAAACGGAACTCGACATCCTCGCCCGATCCGACCGGGGCCAGCCCCGTCGCCGCTCGGCTTCATATACGCGACTGTTAAACGATCGTGACTATCACTCGAGCGCGAATACGGGACGTCGATCCGGGACACGGTAGCGTCCCCTCCCCGCCTCGATCACCGCAGCGGACACCAGTATCAGGGTCGAGTGCCCGCGTTCGATCGGCGTCAGTCGGAGTCACCGCACGACCGCGATGCCGTTCGAAACACACTACCTCCCGCGCCGGGGCGCGGCGTCGCGCGGCTCCGTTGGCGTCCGGGAACGAACGGGTGCGAACGATCGGCCCGTCACTGCTCGGCCCCGTCTCTCGACGCCGATGTCCCCAGGTGTTCCGCCGTCTCGAGCGCGAGCCGATCTCCACTCGAGTGGCGGATCGATGCTCACTCGGTACTGCCGCCGCCCTCGAAGAACTCGCTGAGGATTCCCTTGAGTCCCTTCCGTAGGTGCTGGTGCATCGTCGGCGGAGAGATATCCATCGCCTCGGCGATGTCCTCGCCGGTGCTCTCCCGGGGCCAGTCGAAGAAGCCGCCGTAGTAGGCGAGTCGCAAGGTCGTGAGCTGTCGGTCGGTGAGCCTATCGAGGATCCGATCGCGACGCTCGGCCGCCGTCCGTACCGGCCGGTCGACCTCCCGCCTCGCGACGAGTTCGGTGTTCTCGTAGACGACGGTCAGCGCGTCCGCGATCTCCCGGATGTCGGCGTCCTGTGAGACTTCGACCAGACAGCGTCCCACGCCGTTCTCGACGACGACGTCGCAGATCGTCGCGCCGTGGTTCACAAGCGTCCGAACGCCCGATCTGGCGAGCCGGATCTCGACCGTACACTGGTCCTCGCCGTCGTGGATGAGTCGGCACTCCTCGACCGAGTCGTGGGAGTCGGCTTCCTCGAGGACCGTCTCGCCGTCGAGGCCCTCGATCGTGACGTACTGGAAGGTTCGCCCGCTGGCGGTCGTCCCCGCCCACTCGAGCGAACAGGTACAGTCGTACTCCTCGGAGAGATCGAAGGAGAGCGTGTCGCCGTCGTCGATGCGAAACTCGAGTTCGACGACGGTGTCGGCAAACAACAACTGGCGGTTCTTGACGGCCATGATCGTGAAGCCGATCGTCTCGCCGAGCAGTCGGAACCCGGCTCGCTCGCGTTCGCTGAAGGCGTCGTCCCGACTGGCGAGTACCGTCAACACCCCGTAGGTCGCGTCTTCGTGGGTGATCGGGACGGCGATCGCCGACCGAACGTCGTCCTCGCGGGCCGCCTCCCGAAGCGGCGCGGGCGTCGCTTCGTCGTCGAGGAGGTGGTTCGTCGTCTGGATCTCGCCCGTTCGGGCGGCTCTGGCGACCGGTCGATCCCGGTCGGTGGCGTACTCGGTACCGTCGCTGATCCAGCCGAGGTACGTGTCGGCCTCGCCTGCACCAGTTCGATAGGCGAGCCGCCCCTCGCCGGTGTGCTCGGCGATCCACGAGCCACAGTACAGCTCCGAGTCGACGAGTTGCGTACAGACCTCGCGCTCGATGGCGTCGCGGGCGGGTGCCTCGACCAGCGTCTCGATCACCTGCCGAACCACCGCGTTGATCCGGTTCAGCGTCTCGAGTTGGTCCTGGCGCGATCGGAGCCGCCGTTCGCGTTCGACCCGCTCGGTGATGTCCCGGGCGAGCCAGACGACGGCGCGTCGTCCCCGAATCCGCTCTCCGATCGGGACGACGCGGGCCTCGAACCGCCGGCGACCGTCGGTCGTGTCGGCGTCGTACTCGACGGATTGGACCTCGGCCGTTCGGAGGGCCCGATCGAGGCAATCCTGTAACTCCGCGGCGACCTCGTCCGAAAAGGCGTCGTCGAGTCGGCTGCCGCGCAGTTCGTCGGGGCTCGTCCTGTACAGGGCCGCCGACTCCGAGCGTACTTTCGCTTCCAGATAGGTCCCGTCCTCACCGATGACGAAGGCCTCGTCGGGCAGTTCGTTCGCGAGAATGCGGTGATGGCGCTCGTCCGTCGTCGTCGCACGGTCCCGAGACCGGATCGTCGAGACGATCCGGTCGATCGGGTCCTCGTCGCGTTCGCTCGGGACGTAGTCGGTCGCCCCGGCACGAAGCGCCACCGTTGCGAGTCGCTCGCTACCGTCCCCCGGGGCGACGACCGTCGGCACGTCCGGCGTCTCGGCGTGGACCCGTTGTAACAGCGTCTGGATCTCGCCGGGACTGTCCAGTTCGAGGACGACCCCGCCCGGTGGCGACGTCCCCGCTTCGTCCGCCGGCGTCAGGGACGTTCCCTCCGTCGCCGTCGATTCGTCGTCAGTCGCCGGACTCGAGTCGTCCCCGCCGTCCGTTTCGGGGTCGCTCTGCTCGGTCGGCGACTCCAGGACGGTTCCGATATCGTCGGCCGTCGACACCGCTCGAACGGCGCGGTCGGTCGCCTGCTCGAGTCGCGGTCGAAGGCGACTCCGTTCGCTTCGAGCGTCGATCACGACGACGATCGGTCGTTGACAGTATCCAGTGGTCATCCGTATCTCCCCCGTCGCGTCCGCCGAAGCCGCTACCGCCGCGCTCCTTTCTGTGCTATCGTGACTGTGAAATAAAAGCTTGCTGGTCAAACGCGGTCGATCGAAGTGAACTCGACCGGCCGTGGATGCGCCGCAGTCGAGGCCCGGTGACTGCCTCGAGCGGAAAGACCAGCCGAGAGAGCCACGACCGAACCCGCCACCGAACGGAACCCCGGCGCGTCTCGTGGCCGATTAGAGTTCGCCTCGTTCCCGTAACGCATCGATTAGATCGTCCACGAGGGGTTCGACGCCCTCGTAGGGAAAGTCGCCGCCGTCGGTCTTGGTGTACAGCTCCATCGCGGTCATCGAGAACTCCCCGGCCTCGAATCTCGTACTCGGGCCGTTGGGAAGCGCCGGGACCAACACCATGGGATCCGAAACCGGATAGTCAGCGCCCTCGAACGCGTCGATCAGCTGTTCGCGGAGGTCTGCTTCGGCCGTCATGTTAGGTCGTGGTTGTCCCGCGGACGGATTAACTCTCGGGTGCGGTCGCCATCAGAGCCGGCGCATGAACTCGGGGAGGATCCCCCGCTCGGTCGATTCGCCGGCCGCGGTCGGTTCCGCAGCGGCTCGGTCCGGCTCGGCCTCGCCTCGAGGCTCGGCGGACGCGGCCCGTTCGGCCTCGCCCGGGCCAGCCGTATCGGCTGTGGGGGTATCGGCCGGAGCGTCGGTTCCCCCGTCGGTCGCGTCCGCCGTTCCGCCGCCGGTCGCGGACTCGGTACCGGCCTCGACGGCCGCCTCGAACGCCTCGGCGGACTCGGGGCCGAAGTAGTAGGGATCGGCGGGAAGCGCCGCCCGAAGCCGGACGTTCGCGTAGGCCGCCACGGCGAGTGCCGGGAGAAACAGCGGTTCGATCCCGACGACCGTCGGCCCGGCCGTCAGGATGACGAGAAAGACCGACAGCGGCGAGTACGCGAAAAAGGCGACCAGCCGAAAGGCGTCCCCGACGTAGGCGTCGACGACGTAGGCGTAGACGCCGTAGGCACCGACGACCAGTCCGAGGTCGGCGTAGAGTCCGACGAGCAGGCCGACTTCGCCGGCCACGAAGCCGTGGATGTGAACCGCGAGCGCGCCCGTCAGGACGGTCGTTCGGTTGACGTAGGTCTCGTCGAGTGCCATCCCGAACACCAGCACCGCGAGCTGGATCAGCGGGGCCGCGAGCCACCACGGGAGGGAACTGAGGAGAACGCCGGGATACACGTCAATTACACCCACTCGTTCGGGTAGATCCGTCCCGGTCCCTTTAACGTTCGTTCCGTTTCGAGACTCGATACGGCGGCCGGAACCGGCCACGTCCATCCTCGAGTGCCGCCCCCGGCCACGACAGAAATAACAGATGAAGTATAATTTTTCGAAACAGTGATTAATCAGCGGGGACGAGTGTTCCCCCATGGCGAAGGATACCGTCAGGTACCCCGACGACGTGGTCGAGGAGATCGACGCGCTCGTCGACGACGGTATGTTCGAGAGCAAGTCCGAGTTCTATCGCTTCTCCGCGGAGTACGTCCTGACCCTGATCAACGACGATCACG
The DNA here is from genome assembly GCF_001953745.1 of Natrinema saccharevitans. Lineage (NCBI taxonomy): Archaea > Methanobacteriati > Methanobacteriota > Halobacteria > Halobacteriales > Natrialbaceae > Natrinema > Natrinema saccharevitans. The sequence continues at coordinate 985,507 of NZ_LWLN01000001.1, read as the reverse complement.
ACGTCAAGACGTTCAATTTCGACGAGATCAAGGGCGAACTCGACATCAGCGACCGCGACCACGCCGAAGCGCTCGGGGCCGACGGCGGGACCTTCTTCCTCGACGCCGTGATCAACGTCCGCAAACACGGGCTGCGGGGCAACTACGAGGCCGCGGAACGCTTCATCGACACCCACTACGACGAGACCGACCAGGAGTGTATCATCCTCGAGGAATTGCTCGGCACCTACCGCGACGAGTCGGCGTAAGTGTTTGGGACCGTCTCAAAGCGATCTAGAGTTTCGAGTTGTCGACAATCTGAAATTTCGAAGTGCCGATCTCTAACGCGCTCTAAACGACGTGTACTCGGCGCACGCCATTCTAACGCAGCATCACTGTTGTAATAAGGTGCCGTCGCGACTCGCAGCGGCAAACTCGAGACGGCTTTGCGACACGACCGAAACTCTTCTTAAATAATATCTGTTATTGAAATCTATTCGGGTGAATACTGTAGTAGCCACTGAACGTCATTGCACACCTGATCGCACGACGGCGCTGCGATCAGTGTGTGAATCGTTTCAGCGGTTACTATATTTATCGTTGGATTTCGTCCATCGATTATACCAAACGAGAACGTGAGCCGCTACGGTAAAAAGCGTTATAAGCCAAAGGTCTAACAGGACGAGCGGATCGTCCATATTTGTTTGCCCCACCTCTGTTTTCCCAAGTAGATATACGCCTATACTAAATAATAAAGCAATATCCAATATTCTAGCTGTATTCTTTGGTTTCACCATGTATCGTTGAGTTGAATGAGTTTGGGAAGTTAAAACTAAATTAAGTACATCATTCGATCAATTATTTCCTGTTCACCGTCTACACTGTCCTCATAGATGTCTCCAGCACTATCAATTGTTTGTCCAGTCTCCACGTTTTCTCCGCTCACTCGGCGAACGGCTCGCCGAGCGCCGCCAGATCGACGTTCTCGGCGACGAGCCGCGCCGCCCGATCGTACGGCGTCGTGTCGGTCTCATCGGCGTCCGACGGTGATCGGCCACCCGATCCGTTCGTCGGCCAGTCGACGCCGGCCGTCTCGGCGACGTGATCGAGAAACGCCGCTCGGATCGACTCGTTGTCGAACAGGCCGTGCAGGTAGGTCCCCAGCACGCGCCCGCGGGCCGCGCTCGAGTCGCCGAGCGGCCGCGTCACGTCGCCGACCGCCTCCGTCCGGCCCGCGTGGATCTCGTAGCCCGTCGCGGGACCCGCTGCCCCGGCGAGCAGCGGCGACGCCGACCCGTCGACGGGCACCGCGGTCCGCTCGAGGCGCTTCTCGCCCTCGAATCGGGTCTCGACCGGCAGCAGGCCCAGTCCCTCGACGACGTCGTCCTCGCCGGTCCCCTCGAGCGCGGCGTTGGTGATGCGCTCACCTACCAGCTGATAGCCGCCACAGAGGCCGACGATCGGGCCGTCGAAGGCCGCGAGCGCGTCGGCGTAGCCGGCCGCGTGCAGCGCCAGCAGGTCGTCGACCGTGTTCTTCGTCCCCGGGAGGACGACCGCGTCGGCGTCGACGCCCGCGAGCGGATCCCGACCACCGCCGCTCTCGTCGACCGGAAGGTAGACGACGGAGACACCCGGCTCCGCCGCCAGCGCCTCGAGGTCGGTCGCGTTCGAGATGCGGGGGAGCCGCGGGACAGCGATCCGGAGTCGCCGGTCGGCCGCCACGCCGTCGTCGTCGCCGACGACCCCCCGTTCCTCGCTGCCGGGGAGGCCGACGCTGTCCTCCTCGGGGAGCCCGGGATCGTCGTAGGGCACCACCCCGAGGATCGGCACGCCCGTTCGGGATTCGATCTCCTCGATCCCGGGCTCGAGCAGGCACGGGTCCCCGCGGAACTTCGTGATGAGCGCGCCGACGATGCGGTCCCGGAGGTCGTCGGGGACGAGTTCGATCGTGCCGTAGAGGCTGGCGAAGGCCCCGCCGCGTTCGATGTCGACCAGCAGGAGGATATCGGCGTCGGCGAAGTCGGCGGTCTCGACGTTCGCGAGGTCCCGATCGTGGAGGTTGATCTCGCCGATGCTGCCCGCGCCCTCGGCGACGATCACGTCGTTGTCGGCCGCCAGCCTGCGGTACGACCGCTCGGCGGCTTCGCGCGCGCGAGTCCAGTACTCTTCGTAGTAGGTGCCGGCCGGCACGTGGTCGTGGGCCTCCCCCTGCAGGACCAGCTGGCTCTCGCCGTCGCCGCGGGGTTTGAGCAGGACCGGGTTGCAGTCGGTGGTCGGGGTCGTTCGGGCCGCTCGAGCCTGGACGAACTGGGAAACGCCGATCTCGCCCCAGCGGTCGCCACCCTTCGCCGAGCCGCCGTCGGTTCCGTCCCCGCCCTCGGCGTCCGGCCGCACGACGACGCGGGCGTTGTTGCTCATGTTCTGGCCCTTGAAGGGGGCGACGTCGACTCCGCGGTCGGCGAGCAGGCGACAGAGGCCGGCCGCGACCGTCGACTTGCCGACGTGGCTCGCGGTGCCGGCGACGAGAAGGGTTCGTGTCATCCGCGTTGGCGGTAGTCGGAAAGCCGGGAGTATCGGCCTGTCGGTTCGCGTTCGGCGTCCGGTGCCGCCGCGACCGGAGCGATAGGATCGGTTGGCGACTCCCGTCAGCTACTCCGTTCTGTATCGCGCGTCCCAGCGCGGCCCGGCGCGACTCGAAAGGACGATCCCTACCGTCCCCATAACGAACCCGCCCAGACCGAGGGCCGCGGCCACCTCGAGCGACGGCGGGGCGACGACGAAGCCGGCCACGAGCGTCGGGACGAGCGCGACGGCGACGCCGACGGTAAACGTCGCGAACCGGACGGCGTCGAAGAGGAACTCGTTTGGGTCGAAGCCGGCGATGGAGACGGTCAGCCCGTAGTAGTACAGCGCGTAGCCGGCCAACAGTATCGCGCCGACGACGGCGTCGAGGGGCGTCGCGTCGAACCAGACGACGGCCGCGAGATACGGGACCGCGGCCGTCGGCGCGCCGACGAGGACGAACGCCGTCCGCTTGGCTCGGAAGACGTCGGCGATCGAAACGGGGTAGGCGAGGTAGGCCTCGAGGGAGTCGAACTGGGTGAGCCAGTTGTACGTGGTAAAGGCCGAGAGTCCGAGGACGCCGCCGAAGAAGATTCCCGGCGCGGGCGCGACGCCGGTGATCGAGTCGACGACGCCGACCAGGGCGGCCACGAGCGCAAGCAGGATCGTCGACGAGACGAACGGCTTCCAGACGCCGCCCGAGGAGCGGGCGAGATCGAGCAGCGACTTCGTCACGAGGGGCGAATCGGCGACGGGCAGGGCCGCACTGAGTCGGGCGAACCGGTCGGTCGCGGTCCGCGAGGGCCGGCCGTAGGTCGGGTCGTACAGCAGGAGCGAGCCCGCCGCGACGAGGAGGGTCGCGGCGGCCAGCCCCCCCGCAGTCGCGACGGTGCCCTCGAGCGGGACGAGGACGCGCCGGAGGACCGCACCCGCCTCGAGCGCCCACGAGCCGACGACGGCGAGGCCGATCGCCAGTCCGATACTCCACGGCGGCGCGCCCCGGGTCCGGACGGCGATCGCGGCGACGGTCGTCGCCATCCCGACGGCGAAGACCAGAAAGAGCGATCCCCAGAACAGGGCGACCGAGAGCGGCGTCGTCGCGGAGAGACCCTCGGCGACCGCGCCACCCAGCGCCATCGGCAACACGAACGCGACGCCGTAGAACAGCGCGTCCTTCAGGAGGAAGGCCCCGAGCAACCGCCGCCGCGAGAGCGGCAGCGTCGTCGACGAGGACAGCAACAGCGAGAGTCGGCCGAAGACGTTCTCGAGCATGTCCGAGCCGGCAAAGCCCGCGGTGCCGCTGTAGAGGCCGAAGCCGGCCGCGAGGACGTGGAGGCCGACAACGACCGTTCCCGGCGCGGTGCCGGTCTCGACGAGCGCGACCGCGCCGCCGATCGCGAGGGCGGCGATCACGAGCGGAAAGAGCGCGAACCGCCAGCCGCCGAACAGCTCGGTGTGCATGCGCCACTCCTCGCGAAGGAGGATCGCGAGCAGCCGACGAGTCGACAGGCCGGTGCCGGACTGGTCTATCCCCGTCGGGCCGGCAGGGTCCGTCGTCTCGCCGGTCATGCGTCCAACTGCTCGAGCGTCGGCGTGTCTCGCGCGTCCGCGCCCTCGACGCGGTCCAGGAAGACCTCGAGCAGCGACTCGCCGCCCTCGCCGTCGGCCACGGACTCCTCGGTGACGAGCCGGCCGTCGGCCACGATGCCGACGCGGGTACAGATCTCCTCGGCGACGTCGATGTTGTGCGTGGAGACGAAGACGGCGTTGTCGCCGGCCGCGTAGGAGACGAGAAAGCGCTTGACCTGCTCCTGAACGAGCGGGTCGAGGTTCGCCAGCGGCTCGTCGATGAAGACCACGTCGGGCTCGTGGAGGAAGGCCTGCGCGATCATCACTTTCTGTTGCTGGCCCCGGGAGAGGTCGGTGTGTAACGTGTCGAGCTTGCTCTCGAAGCCGAGTCGCTCGGCCCAGCTATCGGTTCGCTCGGCGACCCGGTCCGCGTCGAGGTCCCGAACCTCTCCGACGAACTCGAGGTACTCGCGCGGCGTGAGAAAGCTCGGCGGCGACTCCTGTTCCGGGAGGATGCCGACCCGTCGGCGCGTCTCGATCGGCTCCGCCGTCGGATCGGTCTCGAGGACGCTGACCGTGCCCGAGTCGGGTTCGATCTGGCCGGTCAACACTCGGATCGTCGTGGTCTTGCCCGCACCGTTGGGCCCGAGAAAGCCGTACAGTTCCCCCCGCTCGACGGTGAACTCCATGCCGTCCACGGCGTCGACGGCACCGTAGGACTTTGCGAGTCCGGCAACGTGAATCGCACCCATTGAACGCGAAACCGTTTGGAGGATTTGATAATAATTGTATTGGTAGGGGTATAGTGACAGGTCATCACCGCACGTGCCACGGCGCTCAGAACTCGGTGCCTCGTCGCGCTCGCTGGCCGTCGTCGATCGGGTGTTTCTCCTTGCGGACGTTCGTGATCAGGTCCACGCTGTCAGTGAGATACGCGGGCTCGGTGTGGCTCCCCGAGAGGACGAGTTCGAGGTCGTCGGGCGTGGCCTCGATCAGCCCCAGCACGTCGTCCCGGGACAGCAGCTCCCGGTCGGCGGCGTAGAGGACCTCGTCGAGGATGAGCATGTGCATCCCAGCCTCCGGCTCCGCCTCGAGAGCGATCGGGGCGGCGAGGTCGGCCGCTTCGGCCGCCTCGAGCAGTTCGTGGGCGCGCTCGAGGCCGGCCTGCGCTTCGGCCTCGTGGTCGGCCTCGTCGCTGCCGTCGGCCATCCCGTGCCAGCCGTAGTGGCCGAGGTTCTCGTAGCTGAACCCCGGCAGGGCGGCGATGGCGTTGTACTCGCCACGAACCGCGTCGACGCTCGAGGCCCCGCCTTTCATGAACTGGAGCATGTGGACGCGGTAGCCGTGGCCGGCGGCGCGCATCCCCATCCCCAGCGTCGCCGTCGTCTTTCCCTTCCCGTCGCCCCACCAGACCTGCACGCGGCCGAACTCCTCGGGCGCGGCCGGTTCGATCCGCTCCGGTTCGGGCGTCCGCCCCTGACCGGGCGTGTTCTCGATCGCGGACTCGACTGGCTCCTCGTTGCTCATACGCGGGCGGTCGGGCCGCGCCCACATGTACGTTGCTCCATCGCCGGCGGATCCCATGACATGTGTAACCAAATGTGTCTTGAGTCCTCGCTCCCAACCCGCGATCACCGATGTCCCTCGAGTTCTCCGCGTCCGACGAGACCCCCGGCCTCGAGCGCGTGATCGCCGCGCTCGACGACGGCGCTTGCCGTGAAATCATCGCGGTCCTCGCGGAGCCGATGACGGTCGGGGAGATCGCCGAGGCGACGGAGCGTCCGCTCTCGACGACCTACCGCAAACTCGAGTACCTGACCGAGGCCGGCCTCGCCGAGGAAGCCGTCGGCGTCCGCGAGGGCCGCCACCGGACGTCCCGGTACGTGGCCAACCTCGAGCGGATCTGGATCGGGCTCGACGAGGACAACGAGTTGCGCGTCGACGTCGACCACGCCTCGGGGGCCGACATCTGGGCCGACCTGCAGGGCAGCCACTGACGCTCTCGCTCGGTCGCCCCGCGTTAGCTTTCGACGAGGTCCGCGTCCGTCGGCCCCTGGCCGTCGAACTCCCGGACGAACCCGTCGAGCCGTTCGGGATCGGACGCCGCCGGCAGTCGCTCGTCCGCGGTGGAACACTCCGTCTCGACCCCGAGTCGCTCGCAGACGCGGTCCGCGGTCGCCTCGGCCATCCGCCGATAGGTCGTCAGCTTCCCGCCGACGATGCTACAGCAGTTCTCGACGCCCTCGTCGGCGTGATCGAGCAGGCGAAACCCCCGCGAGATTCCCCGACCGCCCCGCGCGGCTTCGTCGGGTTCGTACAGCGGGCGGACGCCCCACCACGTCCGGACCCGGTCGGCGTCGGCCACCGGCGGGAGCATCGCCGCACACTCCCGAACCGTCTCCGCGATCTCCCAGTCGCCCCGCTCGTAGTCGTCCGGATCGTCGACCGCCACGCTCGTCGTCCCGAGGACGACCTCGCCGTCGTGGGGGACGACGATGTCCCCGTCGGCCGGCTCGCGACACCGGTTGAGAACGGGCTCGAGACCCGGGTATTCCACCGAGACCATGACCCCGCGAGTCGGTCGCATCTCGACGTCGGCGCCGGCCATCGCCGCGACCCGAGCGGCGTAGGGTCCGGTCGCGTTCACGACGTAGTCCGGGCGGCGGAGGGTCGCATCGGCGTCGCCGCCGAGCGTGACGGTCGCGATCCGGCCGTCCTCGACAGTCATCGATATCACCGGGGCGTGAGTCCGGATTCGCGCGCCGTGGTCGCGGGCGTCGACCGCGTTCGCCGCGACCAGTCTCGACGGTACGACGACCCCGTCGGGGACTTCCATCGCGCGGTCGACGTCGGCCGCGAGATCCGGGACCGCCTCGCGGGCGGCCGCGCCGTCGACGACGCGAGTCGGGATGCCGACGTCCTCACAGGCCGCTCGCTTGGCATCGAAATAGGCCGGATCGTCGGCTTCGAGTTCCACGAAGAGGCCGCCGGTGTCCCGGACGCACGCGCCCGCGATCCGGCGGACGGTCCGGTTCTCCTCGAGACACGCCCGGGCCTCGGGGCCGTCGGCCTCGGCGTAGCGCGCGCCGCTGTGTAACAGGCCGTGCGACCGCCCCGAGGTGCCCGATGCGAGCCCGTCGCGCTCGACGAGCGTGACGTCGACGCCCCTGCGCGCGAGGTCTCTCGCGATTCCCGCCCCGGTCGCGCCGCCGCCGATTACGAGGACTGTGGGTCGCTCCATACTCGACCGACGGCGGCCAGACTGACGTAGCTTTCTCCGATCGAGTCGGGATCCGACGAACGAGCGGGTCGTGGCTCGCTGTCGTGTCTCGAGCGCGGCGACGGGAGCGTCGCCGACTCGACAACGATGACGCTGCTACCGGGTGGTGGAGATGAGTGATCGGAGTTGCGTTGCCGGTCTGTTTATCGGTGCCGGCGGCCACGATATCGACTTTCGAACGTGTTCCGAGACCGGACACTGTTACCGCGGAACTCATCCCGCCGGGGTCTCGCTACACCGGGTTCGGATCGCGGCGTGACCGGCAGTGACGTGGCTCGGCTATCGCTCTCGAGACGATCGCAGCGATCGATCGCGATGACGCGTCGATCGACACAGCCGATGGCCTCACCGCCGCTGTGGCCGGTTGCTCCCCGCAGCACTCCACCTTCTTTCGACGGAGATAGCGGCAGTAGTTTCCGAAACGCCCGAGCCGAGGTATCGCTTGCTCGGGAACTCGTCTTTATGCGTGGGACCGCCTAACCCGGGTCCATGACAGCAGACGTGACGAAAACACTGGGTTCCCGAGCCGCGGCCGCATCCGCTTTGCAAACCGGACCGGCCGCGGTCACGTCGGGCCCGCGATCGGAGGTGTCCCGGGAATGAGCGACGCTTCGGAGTCCGATACTCCGGACGAGGGGTCCGACCGAGACGACGGCCACCTCGAGGACGTCGAGGTCGGTGCGGGGTGTACCGAAATCTGGGAACACCTCGCCGAGGAACGCGAGGAATGAACTGCCGGTCCCGACTCGAGCGACCCCGCTACTGGTTCGGCGCGATTTTCTCCTCGAACCGCTCGCGGACTTTCTCGACTTTCGGGGCCGCGTGCATCTGGCAGTAGGCGTCGGTGGGGTTCTTCTCGAAGTAGTTCTGGTGTTTCTCCTCGGCGCGGTAGAACGTCTCGAGGGGCTCGAGTTCGGTTACCACGTCGTCGTCGTACTCGGCGTCGAGGGCCTCGATGTAGGCCTCGGCCTGCCGTTGCTGCTCGTCGTCGTGAGCGAGGACGATCGAGCGGTACTGCGTTCCCACGTCGGGCCCCTGTCGGTTGAGCTGGGTCGGGTCGTGCGTGGCGAAAAAGACCTCGAGCAGTTCGTCGTACGCGATCGCGTCGGGGTCGTACTCGACCTGGACGACCTCGGCGTGGCCGGTGTTGCCGGAACAGACCTCCCGATAGGAGGGGTCCTCGACGTGGCCGCCGGCGTAGCCCGAGGTCACCGACGCGACGCCCTCGAGTTCCTTCATCGCCGCTTCGGTACACCAGAAACAGCCGCCGCCGAACGTAGCTCGTTCCATACCCCCAGTAGGACGCGACCGAGGAAAGGTGTGACGGGTGGGTTCGTGCGGCCCCCGGCCACCCGGCCGGCGCTCGTCTCGCGATCCGAACCGCGTGCCAAGGGATTTGCCGGTGGCCGACGAACGCCGGGGTATGTCCTGGGACACAGTCGACCTCGAGTGGGACGGCGCGGTCGCGACGCTGACCGTCGACCGACCGGACGCGTTGAACGCCCTGAACGTCGAGACGCTGACGGCGATGGGTGAGGCGATCGAAGACGCGGCCGACGAGGGCGCACGGGCGCTCGTCCTGACGGGGGCCGGCGACGCGTTCATCGCCGGCGCGGACATCAAATACATGCGGGATCTCGATCCCGAGGCGGCACAGGAGTGGGGCGAACTCGGCCACGACGTCGCCGACGCGCTCGAGGCCTTTCCCGCGCCGACGATCGCGGCGGTCAACGGCTACGCGTTCGGCGGCGGCTGTGAGATGGCGCTGGCCTGCGATCTCCGCGTGGCTGGCGAGTCGGCGCTGATCGGCAATACCGAGATCGATCTGGGGATCATCCCCGGCTGGGGGGCAACCCAGCGGCTGCCGAGGCTGGTCGGCGACGAGACCGCCCGCCGGATGATCTTCCTCGGCGAACGCCTCGACGCCGAGTCGGCCGCCGAGGCGGGACTGTTCGGCGAGGTCGTGGCGGACGACGAACTCGAGACGGTCGTCGGCGAACTGGCCGATCGGCTCGCCGCGAAACCGGCCTTCGCGATGCGAACCGCAAAAGCGGCGCTCAATCAGGGCTACGAGGGCTCACAGGAAAGCGGTCTCACCTACGAAAAGCGGGCCTTCGCGAGCCTCTTCGGGACGCCGGACCAGCGCGAGGGGATGGCGGCGTTCGTCGAGGATCGCCAGCCCGACTTCGACTGAGCTAACGCTCCGCGACGCGCCAGGTGAGCAACACGCCCTCGTCGAGCCGGTCGGCGGCTGTGAGCGCGAGTTCGGGGAAGTCGGCGACGAACCCCTCGCCGTCGGCCAGCGTGGGCGCGTCGCGACCGCCGATAATCGTCGGGCCGACGAACGTCCGGAGCTCGTCGACCAGCCCGGCTTCGAACAGCGAGAAAATGAGTTCGCCGCCGCCCTCGACCATGACCCGCTCGAGGCCCGCCTCCTGAAGCGCCGCGAACGCGCGCAGGAGGTCGACCCGGTCCTCGCCCGCGGTGACCAGTTCGGCGGCGTCGGCGAGTTCCGCGCGGCGATCGACGGGGGCGGCCTCGCTCAGACAGCAGTACGTCGTCGCCGCGTCGTCGAGAACGGCCGCGTCGGTCGGCGTTCGGCCGCTCGAGTCGACCACGACCCGCGCGGGATTTTCCGGATCGCCCCGCTCGAGCCGTCGCTCGCGCAGCCGCTCGTCTTTGACCGTCAGGTGCGGATCGTCCGCGAGGACGGTCCCGACGCCGACGAGGACGGCGTCGCTTTCGGCCCGGACCCGATCGACGCGGGCGAAGTCCTCGTCGCCGCTGACCGCGAGTTGCTCCCGGCGTCGCGAGGAGAGTTTGCCGTCGGCGCTCATTGCGGCGTTGACCACGACGTGCATACCCTTGCTGCGGGGACGACGGTAAAGAAAGCCCCCGTCTCGTGGCCGCCCTCCGAGCCGCCGCTCGGTCCGACTATGCGCCGCTATATAGCATCGCATACCCAACATATAAACGACTTATCCGGCTTCGCTGGACGAGTCGGACACTACGCGTGACGACCGCTACCACCCCGTCCGACGACGCGGTATCGTTCGACCACCGCCACATCGACCTCGAGAACCGCGACGACGTCTACGTCGTCGGCGACGTTCACGGCTGTCCGGACGCGCTCGATGCGCTGCTCGAGCGTCTGGACCTCGGGGGGAACGACCTCGCCGTGTTCGTCGGCGATCTGGTCCGAAAGGGGCCCGACAGCGAGGCCGTCCTCGATCGGGTCCGACGGTCGCCGCGACTGCTCTCCGTTCGGGGCAACAACGAGCGAAAGCTCATCGAGGGATCGTCCTCCCTGCCGTCCCTGAGACCAGTCGACTATCAGTATCTGGAGTCGCTGCCGACGGCGATCTCGTGGGACGGCGGTCTCGTCGTCCACGGCGGAGTGGACCCGACTCGCTCGCTGGCGACCCAGACCCGCGACGACGTGTTGACGATGCGCTCGCCCGAGGGCGACGGCTACGACGGCCCCTTCTGGTTCGACGCCTACGAGGGGCCGCCGCGGGTCTTCTTCGGCCACACCGTCCTCGAGACGCCGATCGAACGGGAGTGGGCGGTGGGACTCGACACGGGGTGTGTCTACGGCGGCAGTCTCACGGCGTACGACGTCGGGAACGAGCGATTCGTCAGCGTCGACGGCCCCGACCACGTCGAGCGGTCGGCCGAGAAGATCGTCACACCGGACGACAGTCGCTAGGGATTTTCGGGATGAACGAACGAGACGCGACAGCCGACGACGAACGGGGTGGAACGACCCCGGGGGAACGGGCAGACGACCAGTCGACCGCCGACGACTCCGCGTTCGCGTTCCGATCGATGCTCGACGAGGACGGCGTGGCCACCTCGGACGCGACCGGCTCGAGGGCCGACGACGCGGAAACCGACGACGGCGGTGACGAGACCGCGGCTACCGGTTCCGACGACGAGACGCCGAATACGGGACCGGACGAGACCGACGACGGCAACGCTGCTACGCCGGGTCTCCCCGAGGAGACCGGTGACGGCCCGACCGGCGTCGACGGGCTCGGTCCCGTGACCGAGGAGACCGACCCGTCGTCCGACGTCGCCGATGTCGACCTCTCGGACCCCGACTACTACCTGAACCGCGAACTCGGCGAACTCGCCTTTCAGCGGCGGGTCCTCCACGAGGTCCTCGACGACGACAACCCGCTGTTAGAGCGCGTGAAATTCTGCTCGATCGTCACGCGAAACCTCGACGAGTTCTTCCGCAAGCGCGTCGGCGGCTTGAAACAGGGGATCGCGGCCGGCGTCACCGAGGAGACGCCCGACGGCCGCACGCCCCGCGAGCAGTGGGACGCCGTCCTCGAGGCGGCCCGGCCGCTGCTCGAGCGCCAGAGCGAGTGTTACCGCGAGGAGATCCGCCCTGCGCTGGCCGATGCGGGCATCGCCGTCGTCGACTACGACGACCTGACCGCGGTCGAACGCGGGACGGTTCGCGAGTACTTCGAGAGTTCGGTGCTGCCGACGCTGACCCCGCTGACGTTCGATCCGGCCCATCCGTTCCCGTTCATCTCGAACCAGAGCCTCTCGCTGGCGGTGCTGACGCGGGAACGACCCGGCGCGGAGCTGACCTTCTCCCGGGTGAAGATCCCGCGCAACCAGCTCCGGTTCGTCCAACTCGGCGACGAGCGGCGGTACGTCCTCCTCGAGGACGTCGTCCGGGCGAACCTCGAACTGCTCTTCCCGGACGTCGAGGTGGTCGACACCGCCCTGTTTCGCGTGACCCGCAACGCCGAGGTCCGGCGCAACGAGGAGGTCGCCGAGGACCTGATCGAGAGGATCGAGGAGGTCATCGAGGAGCGACGCTTCGCCACCGCCGTCCGCCTCGAGATCGAACCCGACGCCCCACGGAAGGTCCGCGAGATCCTCACGCGGGAACTCGAACTCGACGAGCGGGAGGTGTTCGAACTCGACGGGCCGCTCGACTACCGGGACTTCGCGGATCTGACCGACCTCGATCGGCCGGACCTGAAACTCCCCGAGTGGTCGCCACAGCCTCACCCCCGGCTGGGGCGGTGTGACGACGCGACGAACGTCTTCGACGCGATCAGCGAGCGCGACGTCCTCGTCCATCATCCCTACCACTCCTTCGAGGGGACCGTCCAGCGATTCCTCGAGGCCGCGGCCAACGATCCCGACGTGCTGGCGATCAAGGCGGCGATCTACCGGACCGCCAGCGATTCGCGGGTCATCGAGAGCCTGATCGAGGCCGCCCACAACGGCAAGCAGGTCGCGGTCATGGTCGAGTTGAAGGCCCGCTTCGACGAGGAGAACAACCTCGAGTGGGCAAAGAAACTCGAGGAGGAGGGGATCCACGTCGCCTACGGGACGATCGGGTACAAGACTCACACCAAGACCTCGCTGGTCGTCCGCGAGGAGGACGACGGCGTCCGGCTCTATTCCCACGTCGGGACCGGCAACTACCACTCCGAGACGGCCAAGAGCTACGAGGACCTGGGGCTGCTGACCGCCGACCGGGACATCGGACAGGACCTCGTCAGGCTGTTCAACTACTTCACCGGCCACTCGATGCACCGGGACTACCGGGACCTGCTGATCGCGCCGGGGAACATGCGCGATCGGTTCACCGAACTGATCCGGGCCGAAACCGAACGAGCCCGCAACGGCGAGGAAGCGCGGATCGTCGCCAAGATGAACCGCCTCGAGGATCCCGAACTCGTCCGGGAACTCTACGAAGCCTCGATGGCCGGCGTCGACATCGACCTGCTCGTCCGTGACATCTGTCGGCTCCGGCCCGGGCTCGAGGGGATCAGCGAGACGATCGACGTCTACAGCGTCGTCGGTCGCTTTCTCGAACACTCGCGGATCTTCTACTTCCGAGCCGGCGGCGAGGACCGCTACTACATCGGGTCGGCCGACTGGATGACCCGCAACCTCGACAACCGGGTCGAGGCGGTGGCACCGATCGAGGATCCGCGGCTCCAGGGGCGACTCGAGACGATCCTCGAGACGCTGCTCGCCGACGATCGGAACAGGTGGGTAATGCGTTCGGACGGCACCTACGACCGCTGTCGATCCGCCGAGGGCTCGACGACCGACGCCCACGAGACGTTCATGCGATCGACGATACACGACGCAGATAGGGATCGGCGAACCGATCTCGGCGACTGAACGGCGGGTCGACCGCCGGCCGACGGTTCCCCTTTGGGTTCCCGGAGCGAGTTTCGCCAGCGGAGCGGCCCGCAGCCACCGATACCGATCGGTTCGGGGCCGTACGGATCTCTCAATAGCACAACTAGCAGCGGCTTTGTACGTTCCGTCGGCAGGATCCGATACGCGTTCCATCCCGACCATGAACGGCTCAACCGGTGGTTACGGCGATCGTTCGACGCGGCAACGGCTCTCGACGGCGACGCAGTACGCGACCGAGACGGCCGCCCTCGAGTCGATCGTCGTCCGGTACGAGGGCCGGCCGGACAGATGTACGATCACCCCGCGCGAGTGTCCGGCCGACGACCAGTTGACCACGTGGCTGTCGGCGGACGTGGACGCGTTCGTCGACCTCTCGGACGCGCGCTGACGGCGACCGTCTCGCGGCCCCGTGATCGATTCGAGCCGTTTCCGAGAATACTATATAGTACTATGTTTGGTAACTATTTTCGATAGACCATTACTGACGGCTCGATACCTAAAACGCCAAAAATCAGGCTACTACGGCGCTATTATCGAAATCGACTCTCTCTATAGTCTAGTGGATTTATATTGTTGTGATCGAAAGCCACCCGTATGGAGACGCGCAAGGTCCAGGTGACCGGTGGGTCGACGTATACCGTTTCGCTCCCGAAAACGTGGGCGACCGACAACGGTGTCAGCAGCGGGACGACCGTCGAGTTCTATCCCGAAGGCGACGAACTCCTCCTCACGCCGGAACGCGAGACGCGCCGGCAGGAGGGTACCCTCGACGTCTCCGGCCTCGAGGGCGAACAGCTCACGCGGGCCGTGATGACGATGTACGTCAGCGGCTTCGACGTCATCTCTCTCGAGGCCGGTCGGATCACGACCGAGCAACGAAGCGCGATCAGGGGCGCGACCCAGCGGCTCGTCGGCGTCGAGGTCTTAGAGGAGACCAGCGATAGCGTGGTCATTCAGGACCTGCTCGACTCCTCGGAACTCTCGATCGTTAACGCCGTCACGCGCATGCGCTTGATCGCCCAATCGATGCTCGAGGACGCGGTGACGGCCCTGATCGAGAACGACGACGCGATCGCCGAGGACGTGATCGAGCGCGACGACGACGTCGACCGGCTCTGGCTGGTCGTCTCGCGGATCTTCCGCGCAACGTTGCGTTCGCCGCGTGCCGTCGAGGAACTCGGCGTCTCCCGGGAGGATTGCTTCGACTTTCACTCGACGGCTCGGCAACTCGAGCGGATCGCCGACCACGCCGTCAAGATCAGCGACATCGCGCTCAAACTCGACGACCTCCCGGCCGACGTCGCCGATGCCGTCCACGGGCTCCACGCCGAGGCCGCGTCGGTCTTCGAACAGTCGACCGACGCGCTGTTCGCCGACGAGACCGAGGAGGCAAACCGCCTCGGCCACGCGGCGCTCGAGGCCGTCTTCGAGATCGACGAATACACCCGCAGAATCGACGACATGTTGCGCGATCTCGAGCCCGCACAGGCCCAGTCGCTGGGGCTGATCGTCGACTCGCTCTCGCGGAGCGCCGACTACGGCGGCAACATCGCGGAGACGGCGCTGCAGAAGGCCGCCCCGCGGCCCTGAGCGACCCGCGGGCGACCTCGGGTCGGCGCGCTCGACTGGAAGGAGAGATCACGCCGGTCCGGCACCCCGAGATCGGGGACGTCCGATCCGCGCTCGTCGTGCGAAACGGAGAGCCGCGGCTGGCCGCGCTGCCAGCGACGGAAGAATCAACGGGCGTTACTCGAGGAGGACGGCGTTGACCTGACCGGTCTGGCCGGGACGGGAGGTAACGCGGGCACGACCCTCGCTCGTCTCGATGACGGCGCCTTTCGTGATGATGTTTCGGCGGACGTAGTTCGGGTTGGCGTCGTTCTCGACGACGTCTTCGATCTCGGCCGAGACCGTCTCGTCGCCCTCGTTGACGCTCGCGACGTTGGTCGCCAGCGCGCGGGTCTTCGTCTCGTTTCCGCGGGCGTCGACGGTGCGGAACCGCGGTTCGCCGACCTGCGTCTCGGTCGGCAGTCGACCGAGTTCGTTCTTCCGGCGCTTTCGAACGTTCTTCAGTCGACCGCCGGTTCGCTTGCGCGTAGAGCGTCCCTGATCCTGCATACACGTACCCAGCCCCGGCGCGTATTTATATGCAACGAGATACACCCCGTCGGCGGACCGCCGGCGCGCTCGCCGCTCGGTCACTCGTCTGCGACCAGACAGTAGGCGCGGCCGGGCTCCTCGAGGGTCGTCTCCTCGTCGCTGTAGTAGTTCGAGAAGACGCCGCGCTCGGCGTAGTAGATCCGCCCGTCGCGGGGGATCGCACCGCTGGTGACGTGGCCGCGGTTCGCGACCCGCCAGCGCCGGTCGCCGGTCTCGCGATCGAGCGCGTACAGGTGCGTGTCGTAGGAGCCGACGAGGATCGTCTCCGCGGTGGCCGTGAGCGAGCCGATGACGTGCCCGCCCACGTTGGCAGACCACAACTCCTCGCCGCTGTCGGTATCGAGCGCGTAGACGTGATGATCGTCGCCCCCGACGTAGACGACTCCCGCCTCGGGATCGATCGCCGGATTCGACATGACGACGTCGCCGGTGTCGAACGACCACTCCTCGCTGCCGTCCGCGAGGTCGAGCCGGTAGAACCGGCCGTCCCACGAGCCGACGAACGCCGCGCCGTCGTAGACCGGGATCGTCCCCTTGATCTGCGCGCCGAGGTTGAACCGCCCGCCGGCCATCGACTTCCCGTCGGGGCCGCCCTCGCCGCCCGCCTGAAACGACCACGCGAACTCGAGCGAGGGAAACTCCCAGCAGTAGACGACGCCGTCGTTCGAGCCCGTGACGAGCCGGCCGGTCTCACAATCGATCGCGGGCGAGGGGTGGGGCATTCCCCACAGCCGATCGTCACTCCACGTCGGGGTGCCGGTCGCGGCGTCGAGTTCCCACACCGTTCCGCTGGCGGGATGCTTGTGTTCGGTGAGCAGGTACAGCGAGCCGTCGACGTACGCGGGACTCGAGCCGATCGCGATCGCACCGCCGAACTCGCGGGCGGTGGTCCGCCAGATCACGTCGCCGGAGCCGATGTCGATGGCGTAACAGTCGCCGTCGTAGCCGCCGAGATACGCGACGCCGTCGACGATCGCCGGCGTGCCGTGAAAGCCAAGGCTCCGCGAGGCACCCGTCTCGAGGTGCCAGCGCTCCTCGCCGGTCGGCGTGACGGCGTCGATTCGGCCGGTGTCGCTGGCGACGAGGACCGTCTCGCCGTCCGGCGTCGGTCGCGGCGTCGACTTGGCCGCGGTGTGGCCGATCCGGTTGGTCGGGAACGACCAGTCGACTCGAACCGCGTCCGGGACGGTCTCCTCGGGGTAGTACCCGTACCGACGCAGGCCCCGCCGGAACATCGAGGTGCCCTCGTCGGCCGGCAGGGGAACGTAGCCGTCCGCGTCGTTCGCGGCGGCAGTGATCGCCGAACAGTCCGCCGGCGAGCGGTACTGGCGGTCGGCACAGCCGGCCAGTCCGACGACGCCAGCCGTGCCGGCGGTCCCGAGCAGTTGCCGCCGGGTGACGCGCGCAGTCGCGGCCCTCTCGCCGTCGCGATCGGCGTCGGCGGCTCGGCGATCCGCGGCGCGCTCGCTCACGCGTCTACTCCTGCTGGGCGTCGACGACCGCCACGCCAGCCAGGTTCACGATGTCCTTGACCTCGTCGCCCCGCTGGAGGACGTGAACCGGCTCGTCCATCCCGACCAGCATCGGGCCGATGGCGTCGGCCCCGCCGAGTCGCTGGAGCAGCTTGTAGCCGATGTTTCCCGACTCGAGGTTCGGGAAGACCAGCACGTTCGCGGGCTCTTCGAGTTCGGAGAACCCGTAGGTGCCCTCGAGGATGTCCTCGACGACGGCGGTGTCGGCCTGCATCTCGCCGTCGACCGTGAAGTCGACCTCGGGGTCGTCCTGCAACAGCTTCGCCGCCTTGCGCGGTTTGCGGGTCCCCTCGTTGTCGACGCTGCCGAAGTTCGAGTACGACAGCAGGGCCGCGCGGGGTTCGATGTTGAACCGCCGCGCCAGCTTGCCGGTCTGTTTGGTGACCTCCGCGAGGACCTCCTCGTTTGGGTCCTGGTTGACCGTCGCGTCGGCGACGAAGATCACGCGGTTCTTGAACGTCAGCATGTAGACGCCCGCGGCGTAGTCGACGTCGTCGTCGGTGCCGATCACCTGCAGCGGCGGCCGCAACGCCGAGGGGTAGTGATGCGAGAGGCCCGTCAGCAGGGCGTCGGCGTCGCCCTGTTCGACCATCACGCTGCCGAAGTAGTTCGAGTCGCGCTCGATGAGTTCGCCGGCTTCGCTGCGCGTGATCCCCTTGCGGGCCCGCAGTTCGTGGAGTCGGTCGGCGTACTCCTCGTAGTCGCCGACGGAAGGATCGGCGACGGTCGGATCGAAGTCCAGCCCGAGGTTCGCCGACGTCTGCTTGATCTCGTCTTCGTCGCCGATCAGGACCGGCAGGGCGATCCCCTGCTCCTGGATCTGGTAGGCCGCCCGGATCATCTTCTCGTTTTCGCCCTCCGCCAGGGCGACCGTCTTGGGATCGCTCTTGGCCTTGTTGAGAACGACCCGCATCATCTCGCGAGACTTGCCGAGTCGAGCCTCGAGTTGCTCCTCGTACTCGTCGAGGTCGAGTTCGGTGCGTGCGGCACCGGATTCCATCGCCGCCTCGGCGATCGCCGGCGCGACGCGGAAGAGGACGCGAGGGTCGACGGGCTTGGGGATGATGTAGTCGGGGCCGTACTGGATCGGCTCGTCGCCGTAGGCCTTGACGACCGCGTCCGGGACGTCCTGTCTGGCGAGTTCGGCCAGCGCCTCGGCGCAGGCGACTTTCATCTCCTCGTTGATCTCGGTCGCGCGCACGTCGAGGGCCCCGCGGAAGATGAAGGGGAACCCGAGGACGTTGTTGACCTGGTTCGGGTAGTCCGAGCGGCCGGTGGCCATGATGACGGTGTCGTCGCGGGCCGCCTTGGCCTCCTCGTAGCCGATCTCGGGATCCGGATTCGCCATCGCGAAGACGATCGGGTCCGACGCCATCGACTGGATCATCTCCTGGGAGACGATGCCGCCGATCGAGAGCCCGACGAAGACGTCGGCCCCCTCCATCGCGTCCGCAAGTCCGCCCTCGGGCACGTCGCGGGCGAACTGCTGTTTGTACTCGTTGACCTCGCCCGCCGCGGCGCGTTCCTCGGTGATGATCCCCGAGGAGTCACACATCGTGATATTCTCCTTCCGGACGCCCAGCGAGACGTAGAAACGCGCCGTCGCGATGGCGCTCGCCCCCGCACCCGAGAAGACGACCTCGAGTTCCTCCAGGCTCTTGCCGGCGATGTCGGCGGCGTTGAGCAGCGCGGCCCCGGAGATGATCGCGGTGCCGTGCTGATCGTCGTGGAAGACGGGGATGTCGATCTCCTCGCGCAACCGTTCCTCGACGGTGAAACAGCCGGGCGCTTTGATGTCCTCTAGGTTGATCCCGCCGAAGGTCGGCTCCATCATCTTGATCGCCTCGACGAGCTTGTCGGGGTCCGAGTCGTCGAGTTCGATGTCGAAGACGTCGATGTCGGCGAAGCGCTTGAACAGCACGCCCTTGCCCTCCATGACGGGCTTGGAAGCCTGTGCGCCGATGTCGCCCAGCCCGAGAACGGCCGAGCCGTTCGAGACGACGCCGACGAGGTTGCCCTTGGCCGTGTACTGGTAGGCGTCGGTCTCGTCGTCGTCGATCTCGAGACACGGCGCGGCGACCCCCGGCGAGTACGCCAGCGAGAGGTCGCGTTGGGTGTTCGTCGGTTTCGTCGTCGAAATCTCGATCTTGCCCGGCGGATCGGTCCGATGGTACTCGAGTGCGTCCTCGTCTAATCCCATATCGGGGACACTGTGGGCGACTACAAAAAACAATGCGAAGGGGAGTTTCGACGACCGTCGAAATACACTGCAGCCCACGGCCGCAGTTCGTCCGAGTAAAAGACGGAAATTCGACCGTTTTATACGCTCCGCAGAAGTGTGGTGGGGTATGGACGTCGCGCTTGGTGGGACCTTCGACCCCGTTCATGACGGCCATCGACGGCTGTTCGAACGGGCGTTCGAACTCGGGGACGTGACTGTCGGCTTGACCAGCGACGACCTCGCCCCGAAGACACGAGACGTCGACCGGCGGGTCCGGTCGTTCGACGAACGGAAACGGAACCTCGAGTCGGAACTCGAGTCGATCGCGGCCGATCACGACCGCGCGTTCGAAGTTCGGATGCTCGAGTCGCCCACGGGGATCGCAACGGAACCGCAGTACGACTATCTCGTCGTTTCGCCGGAGACCCGCGAGGGCGGCACACGTATCAACGAGATCCGCCGCGAACGGGGCCACGACCCGCTCGAGGTCGTCGTCGTCCCGCACGTCCTGGCCGAGGACGGCGACATCATCTCGAGTACCCGGATCGTCCACGGTGAGATCGACGAACACGGCGCGGTCGTCGACGGGGAGTAAGCGCCGTCGCGAGGAGCGATCGCCGGGTCGACGATCGATTGCCGTCGGACAGTACCGGACGATACGGCTTCGTATCGTACAGTTACGCCGGGACAGCCCGCTCCTGGGTCGCGCTACGAAACGATTACCAGCGCGGCGGCTCGAGGCCCGCCGCCTCGAGCAACTCCTTCCAGCGCGATTGGATCGAGAGCCGGGAGACGTCGGCGGCGTCGGCGACCGCGCCCTGCGTGCGGCCGTCGCCGGCGACGAGCGAGCCGGCATAGAGACTGGCGGCCAGTACCGCCCGCTTCGATCGATCCGACTCGGGGACGTCGGTCAGAAAGAGGTCGGCCGCACACGAGCGGGCCTCCGTCGAGAGCTCGAGCCGGTCGGCGATCGTCTCGAGTTCCGCGAGCCACGGCTCGTACTCGACCCGATCCCGGGCGCTGTGCATACGTCCGGGTATCGGCTCGGACGGCATAAACGTGCGGTCGCGCCGGGCCGCGTCGACGGCCGATATCGTACCGGTCGAAACGCGTTCGGCTCCGATCGCACAGCCGTCGTGCGGTCGGGTGTGCAGCGACTGTCTGTGGCTCCCGTCGCCTCCAACAGAGTACTACCGATCGCAACACTTGATTTACGTTCGACGGGGCATCGGGACCGCGTGCGCCGGATTCGACGATAGTATAGTAGCGCTTGAAAATCAAATGCACACCCGATCGCAGGACAGCGTTGCGATCGGTGTGAACCGTTTCAAGCGCTACTATAGCAGCTGACCGTCACTGCACATCTGATCGCACAACAGCGTTGCGAGCAGCCTGGCAATCGTTTCAGTTGCCACTATAGGAGCCGACTACTTAACCTCACGTCGGCCGTCGGGTCGAGTGACGCGCGGCGTGTCGAGTCCACCCCATGACGGAGCCAACCTGCAAACTCGTCTGTACCGGCTGCGGGCTCGAGCTGTCCTACCGGGAGCGCTCGCTGGCCGAACGGGCCGCGGAGTTACACCAGCTCCGGGATGCAGAACACGTGACGTTTATCGTCCCGCCGGACTGGTCGCCCGAGGAGCCGGTGACTCGCTGTTGATCGCCGCTTGGCGCGGACCGACAGGTACTTACTCGATTCGTGAAAACTCGAGACCGAGCGCGGGTAGCCAAGCTAGGCCAACGGCGCAGCGCTTAGGACGCTGTCCCGTAGGGGTCCGCCGGTTCGAATCCGGTCCCGCGCATTCTCCGCGAACAACGTCGTGAGCGGAGAATGCGGTCAGCGGAGTCGAACGAGAGAAGACGGACGAAGCGAAGCGAGTCCGTCTTCCCGTTGTTCGAATCCGGTCCCGCGCACTTCGTATCTACCGTCATTGGTGTTTATACCGGCCTGCAAGCAATGCTTCTATTCAGCAGAGCGCGGACATTCCACTTTGCGTACTTTTTTGATGGCCGGATGAATTGAGTTCGATAATGCCAGATGCGGCCGCCGTCCACGACTCTCTACGGGCTATTGCCGACAGCGCAAACGACGATATGAGCGAGCGGGACGTTGAAAACCTGTTTTTGGAGCAGGGGTTCTACGATGCACTTGATTACGAGGGAACGGGTACGGACCTCCGGAGCGAGTTTACGCTCCCGGATGATCGACGACCGGACTATATCACACTGGATACCAACGAAGCCGTTACCGCGGTCTACGAGTTCAAGACGACAGGACGAGACCTGCCACCGAATGAAGATCAACTGTTCCACTACATGGACCATCTCCGGGCGGAATACGGCGTCCTCACCAACGGCGAGATGCTTCGGCTCTACCGGCGTGGTGACACCCGTCCGATGCTCGTCGTCTCACTCGAGTCAGTCACCGAGAGTGAGGTGCGTGATCTCGTCAGCGCCCTCCAGAAACGGGAGTTCGAACTCACTGACCCCGAGGACGTGAATCAGTTCCTGGAACGGCTCGAGCCGGTTCCATTGGACGAGCAAGCGGAACTCGGCCAGGAACACTTCTTCGATACCTTCCGGCTCGAGGAGGACGGTCCCTTCGCAGACCTCGTCATCGGGATGATGGACCTGCTTCAGGAACTCCGCGACGAACGGGAGGCGAAGTTCGTGAAGGGGGCATACGACTTCTGGGAAGCAACCTACGCCGATGTTCCCGACGATGACAACATCCCAGATTCGTGGGAGCCGTTTATCGACGGCAAGCAATCGCTTCGGGACTTCATGTTCTGTCTCGAGAGTGGTCACGCACTCCTCGCTCGGCTCCTGCTGGCCAAAGCCACTGAGGACCACGACTTCTTTGCCGGCACGGGCTACAACGGGATGGACGACTACTTCCGCGGCCTCCAGGGCTTCAGCGACAGCATCAATCTCGACGCGTTCCCGGTCGCGGCGGACAACCTCATCGACGATATGCAAGAGCAGTTGGTCGAGGGGCTGTTTCAGGACGACATTTTCGTGTGGTGGACCGACGGCTACGTCGAGCAACTATCCCGTGGACACGAAAGTGGTCCGAACCAGTTCGAGGCCGTCGCAGAGGGAACGGGCGAGGTCGAGCGAATCAGCGAAGCAACGCGGGACCGCTTCAGTCGAGCCGTCGCCGAGGTCTTCTTCAACGTCTTGCGGTTCGACTTCGCGGACGTAGAGGGCGACCTCCTCGGCGACCTCTACCAGCGCTACTTCGACCCAGAGACGCGCAAGGCCCTCGGCGAGTTCTACACGCCGCAACCGGTTATCGACTACATCATGGACGGCGTAGACTACAATCGCGGTGTCTCGAACGAGCGGCTTATCGACCCATCTTGTGGGTCCGGGACGTTCCTCGTGGAAGCTGTCGAGCGCTACATCGATGACGTTGAGAACTACGAGGACAATCCGGACTGGGAGGAACACCTACGGGATCTCTGTACGCGACCGCGAATCGTCGGGCTGGACATCCATCCGTTCGCTGTCCTCATGGCCCAGATTCGGTTCGTGGTCGCTATTCTCCCGGCGTACCGAAAAGCGAAGCAGCAGAACCCGTCTTACACTATTCGACGGCTTCCGATCTACCGCACTGACACCCTTCGCAACGAGCGAGAACTTACCGGGGTCGATATTGGGGACGACAGCACGCGGCAGTTGACCTTCGACGCGATGACCGAAGATGAACAGGACGTTCGGATTCCCGTTCCGCTACCGGTCGAAGTGGACGAGGACGGGGCCGCCGAGACGGAAGACGGGTTCCTCGTTCGGCGCGTGCGGATGCCGCTTTTCGATACCATCCAGTTGGAGACCGGTGTGAGCAACTTCGGCGAGTATTTCGCGGCGCTGCAAGGCGTCTTGGACACGGTAAAGGCGCATATGCGTCTGGCAGAGGAGTTCGGTGATGAATACGACTGGACGTACCAGAGCGGCCTCGAAGAACGCGTCAATCACTACACTTCGCGGGAATACGATGGGGTCGAGGACTTCTTCGAGCCGTACGTCAACGATATGCTCGAGAACGTCCGGTATCTCAAGGAGGAACACAACGACGGACGGCTGTTCAAGATGTTCGAGGACACCGTTCTGGCCCTCGTCGTCAAGAACTACATGGAGTACGACTACGTGGTCGGGAACCCGCCCTACGTCAGTAGCCAAAACATCCCAGATGAACAGAAAGAGATGATAGATAGTTTATATCCAGACTCTGCCACTGGCCAATATGACCTGTATTGCCCCTTCTTTGACCGTAGTTTAGAATGGTTAAACGAAGGTGATAGACTCGGATTTATCACACCGAATCAATTCATGGTTGCTAACTATGGTAAGGGTGTACGTAAACTCATTCAGGACAATACAGTTATTAAAGAAACTCAGGATTTCAGAGATTCAGGAGTTTTCAAAGATGCTACCAATTATCCTGTTATCACCGTTCTTCAAATAGAGGGAGACGAGGAAGTTCGAGAGAGCAATTCTATAAGATGTGGACGAGTCAAGTCAAATATTGATGATGAGAGTGGGAGAGAGTTAGATGAGCAGGTAGTGGAGACTATCAGAGAAGAATATGGCAATCCGGGCTATAGTGATGACTACGTAGACATCTTTGATTATCCCCAATCGAGACTTTCTGAAACTCGATGGCCGGTCATGCCTGAATACGAATGGCAGGTGTTCAAGAAAATCGAATCAGAAGCCGACCAAGTTGTAGGAGAAGTCACAGATGCTGTCTTCCAAGGCATTATGACCGGGAAAAAAGGAGTCTATATTGTTGACGTTCTCGATGCAGATATTGTAACTACCAGTGATTCGGGCAGTACTGTAACTATTTCACCTACGGGTAGCGAAGAAGAATATGAGATTGAAACAGATGTTCTTCGTCCCTTCATTGACGGCAAAGAAGTAGAACGCTGGCAGGTAACATGGGGCGGACTCCACATTGTACACCCATATCAGATGGAGGAAACCGGAGATGACGAAGAAACAGCGGAACTCATTGATGAAGAGACATTGTCGTCTGAACTTCCTCTTACACTGAACTACTTAGAGCAGCATAAAGAAGAACTCAGGAACCGTTCAAGTCTCGGTGACAAAGAGTGGTACGAATACAGTAGGCCACAAAACTTAGAGAAGTTTGAGCATCCAAAACTCATTCTTTCGAAAATTTCGGATAAAGCCACCTATATGTCCGATACAGAGGGTACATGGTACTTCACTACTCCTTATTCCGTTCTTCTTGACGAAGACCGGGGAGAAATTGCACAGGAGATGACCGCACAACTAAACTCAAAAGTGTTAGATTATTACTTTAAACATATATCGGCAGTAAAAGCAGGTGGCTTCTACGAATATCTCAATCAGTATATCACACCAGTCCCATGTATGGTTGAAGCGGACGATGGTGAATTTACTTCTATCCGAGGTTCCGTAGAGCAGATTCTTTCGGTTCATCATATTGAGAACAAGACCGACCGCTTCCCGGAGGCGTACCTCGGCGACTACGACGGCGAACTCGATTACATCACCTACGAGTGGCAGACGCGACGGTACCCGGTCAACGCCGACGTGCAAGCTGACGTGGACGATAACTTCACGGTCCAAGCCGGTCGGTCGGACACCATCAACGACCCAGCGATGTACTCCGATGACCGGGACGCACGGAAGCGACGAGCCGAGTACGTTCACGCCGCCGTCGATGGGCGGAACGTCAAGAGCGGCGAGGAAATGACCATCCCGATTCCACGAAGTGATGCCGGTGTTGAAGAACTACTCGACCGACTCGAAGCAGATCGTGACGAAGTGCAACAGACCGACATCGGGGCACTCGAGGCCGAAATCGACGAAGCAGTGTACGACCTGTTCGACCTGACCGAGAACGAGCGCGAGGTCGTCGAAGACTATCTCGAAGTGTTCTGATCCGGCGATCATACCCGGGGTTCCTGTTCCGCTTCTAACCGCAAGTTCGAATCCAACGGTCGCACTCGAGGCACGTCACTCGTCGTCCGATAACGTACTCGCGTCTAATTCACCCTCGAGATACGCCGTCCCCGCGTCGGTAATCACGTAGAACCCACGCGATGGCCGCTCGACGAGGCCGTACGAGGCGAGTTTTCGGCAGCGAACGCCGATGTAACCGTTGCTCCGATCGAGAGCGTCCGCGATCACCTTCGGAGTACCGGCGGTTTCTGATGCAAGGTATTCCAATATCTCGTCGTCAGCCCGTGTCATCCACTCAGCACGCTTTCGCATCTGTATAGCTATGCTGGACAGTGTTCTATGAAAGTATGTAGTAGATAGTCAACAACTACCTTCAAACATTCCAATTATAGGTTGGAAAACTCGATAGATTCTTTAAGCGTAGTTTTTTGTGTATTCAGTGAAATTATCTATCCGGGAAGCGTGATGGACAGACAAGCCGACCCGAAGAACTCGAGATCAATGCCCACACGTTTCCATCCCCATAACGACCAATGCCAACCGACGACTCGCGGGGGTCCGACGCCCCCGATCGACCGGACGAATCGACCGAAACTGACGCGCGAGCGGCGTCGCTCGAGGGGTACAGCGAACGCCTCGGAGCGATCGAAGCGATCAGTCGCAACCTGCTGGCGGCGGTCGAGGCGACCGCCGACGCCGACGATCGCGAGCAGGAGTGGCGACGGGACGCGACCCGGCACCTGCGGGAGATCCGCTCTGAAGCCGCGTTCGCCCGGCGAGCGCTGGCGGGACGCCCCGTCCGCGAGGGCGTGACGACCGACCGGGACGACGGTACCGCGTCGATGATCCGGACCAGCGGCGGCGGGGGCTCCGTCGTCCACGGCCCCGACCCGATCGCGTACCAACGCGACCACGGCGACGCCGACGAGCAGTAATCCAACCGACGCCACCGATCGTTTCGATCGATAGGCACGGAGAGAAACGACAGACAAGCGTCAGACGCTCCATAACGCTTATTCGGGCAGACACAGGTTGTATGGTCAATGGCTGGGTTAGACGACGTGTTCGGGGACCTCTTTGCGAGTGTCGATGCGGTCGTACTCTTCTCACCCAGCGGCTCTTACTACGAGCAGTTCGTGGAGATCGAGGACCTCGACGTGATCGTCGTCGGGACCGAAAACGCCGTCGGCGCGGAGACGTTCGTCGAACTCCCCCTCGAGTTCGAGAACGTCTCCGAACGGATCCGGTACGGCCTCGAGGGGGCCCTCGAACAGGGCGTGATCGAGGACGGCGACGAGGTGGCCTGTGCGACCAGCGTCTTCGAGGACGGAATCGATACCGTCTCGCGGGTGCGGGCCGACGCGGAGACCCGGACGGGAATCTACGACCTGTTCGTCAAGTCCCGCGCGGACCCGGAAGTGGTCAAGTCGGTGCTGGAGGTGGCGATCGAACTGGGCAAGAAGGGCCAGAAGGGCAAGCCGGTCGGCGCGCTGTTCGTCGTCGGCGACGCGGGCAAGGTGATGAACAAGTCCCGGCCGCTTTCCTACAACCCCTTCGAGAAGTCCCACGTCCACGTCGGCGATCCGATCGTCAACGTGATGCTCAAGGAGTTCTCGCGGCTCGACGGCGCTTTCATAATCTCCGACGCGGGCAAGATCGTCTCGGCGTATCGCTACCTCGAGCCCTCGGCGGAGGGGGTCGACATTCCGAAGGGGCTGGGCGCGCGCCACATGGCCGGCGGTGCGATCACTCGGGACACGAACGCGATCGCGATCGTCCTCTCGGAGAGCGACGGCCTCGTCCGGGCGTTCAAGGCCGGAGAACTCATCCTGGAGGTCGATCCGGAGGCGTACTGATATGGTAGCGTGGCAGCCGCTCCTCAACGAACCGGCCGTCATCGCGGCGGCGGTGCTGGCGCTCGGACTCGTCGTCGGCTATCTGGTCGGCCGACTCAACGAAGAACTGCTCTCGGCCTCGGGCGTCCCCGAGGCCGTCGAGGGGACCCCCTTCGAGCGGACCGCCCAGTCGATCGGCACCTCGACGGTCGAGATCGTCGCCCGCCTGAGTTCGTGGTTCATCTACGGCATCGCGGTGCTGACCGCGATCCACATCGCCCAGTTGCTCGACACCGACGCCTTCTGGCTGCGGGTCACGGAGTTCGTCCCCCAACTGTTCATCGCTGTCCTCGTTCTCATTCTCGGCTTCATCGTCGCGGACAAGTCGGAGCTGATCGTCAGCGAGTACCTCCGGGGCGTCAAGCTCCCCGAGGTGTCGGTCATCCCGAAAGTGGTCAAGTACTCCGTCCTCTACGTCACCTTCATCATCGCCCTGGGGCAGGTCGGCGTCCACGTCCTCGCGCTCTTGATCCTGTTGACGGTCTACGCCGTCGGCATCGTCATCGTCGGCACCGTCGCCTTCAAGGACTTCCTCGTCTCGAGCGCGGCGGGGATCTACCTGCTTCTGAACCAGCCCTACGGGATCGGCGACGAGGTCCGGATCGGCGACCAGACCGGCATCGTCCAGGAGGTCGATCTCTTCGTCACCAAGATCGAGGACGACTCCGAGGAGTACATCGTCCCCAACCGGAAGGTCTTCGAGGACGGGATCGTCCGGATGCGAGACTGAAGCGGGCCGTCGCCGGTCCGTCACTCGAGCGAGAGGCCGGCGTGCCAGCGGTCGACACCCGCCTCGCGTTTGACGGCGTCCATTTTCGCCAGCAGGCGCGTCGCGAGCGTCGCGGTTTCGGCGGCCCGTGACTCGCCCTCGGTCCGGAACGCGCCGGTCTCGCGGTTGGCGTAGACGGTACAGACCGCACCGGCCCGGAGCCCGTAGAGGTTCGCCAGCGTCAGGACGGCGCTGGCCTCCATCTCGATGTTCTTGACGTTCGCCGCTTTGAGTTCGTCGACCAGCGCGTCCGAACCGGCGGCCTCGAAGCCGTCGAATCCGGGCCGCCCCTGGCCCGCGTAGAACGAGTCCGAACTCATCGTCACGCCGGTGTGGTAGTCGTAGCCCAGCCGCTCGGCGGCGGCGACCAGCGCAGAGACGACCTCGCCGTCTGCGGCGGCCGGGTAGTCCTCGCGGACGTACTCGTCGCTGGTCCCCTCCTGGCGGACCGCGCCCGTCGTGATCACCAGATCGCCGACCGCCATGTCGGGCTGGATCGCGCCGCAGGAGCCGACCCGAAGGAACGTGTCGACGCCGATCCGGGCCAGTTCCTCGACGGCGATGGCGGCCGACGGACTGCCGATCCCGGTCGAGGTGACCGAGATCGGCGTCCCCTCGTACGTTCCCGTTGCGGTGCGGTACTCCCGGTGGTGGCCGCGGATCTCGTGGTCGTCCCAGAACGCCACGATCTTCTCGAGGCGTTCGGGGTTGCCCGGCAGCAACACGGTGTCGGCCACGTCATCGGGGCCGACCTCGAGGTGGTACTGTTCGTCGGCGTTCGGATCTTCGCTGTCTCGAGTCATCGAATAGCGGCGGTTCGGGTCGACGCTGTATATAAATCCGGGGCGAACCTAGCGACGGTATGGCACGCGGGACGCTCGCGGACGCCCACGTCGCGGCGATCCAGCACGGGTTGGTCGATCTGCCCGCCGACGCGACCCGGATCGGCGTCGTCCGTCGGCCGACCTCGTGGTTCCACGCGGCCGTCGACGAGAACCTGCCCGAACTCGGGCCTCCGGAACCGCTCCTCGAGTCGATGCGCGACGCCGAGGCGGACATGAAGCTGCAGGGGCTCTGCGAGGAGGGTGCCCACAACGCCGCCTGGGAGCGGGTCGGGTTCGAGGAGGCGTATCGCGACCACCTCGAGGACGACGGCGACGCGCGGGCGGCGATCGGAGCGCTCTCCGAGCGGTCGGCATCGGGCGAGTCGCTGGCGCTGGTCTGTGACGAAAACACCGAAAAGAAGCGGTGTCACCGGACGATCCTCCGGGAGTTCCTCGAGAGGTGAGTCGAATCCGTCTCGGGGCCGGCATCGATCGACCGGCGGCTCCGAGCCGCGACGGCGGGTTCGACGGCAGTGGCCCGAGCCGTCACTCGAGTGTCTCTTCGGTGATCGTGTTCGGCAGGAGTTCGCCAAGCGTGTACTCGGTCACCTCGTCGCCGCCCTCGTCACAGATCACGGTGAGATCGTCGTCGCAGAACTCCGCCAGCGTCTGGCGGCACATCCCACAGGGCGTGACGCCGTCGCGCCGCCCGGAACTGACCGCGAGCCGGGCGAACTCGCGGTGGCCGTTCTTGACCGCCTCCGCGACCGCGACCTCCTCGGCGTGGAGGCTGTTGCTGTAGTTGGCGTTCTCGAGGTTACAGCCGGTGAAGACCGCGCCGTCGGCCGTCTCGAGGGCGGCGCCGACGCGGTACTCGGAGTAGGGGACGTGGGCCCGGTCCTGTGCGTCGCGAGCGGCCGCGATCAAGTCGGTCATGGGAGTCGGTTCGACCGGCGGGGACCAAAGGATGTCGGCTCCGACGCCGGTCGTCGGCGACCGCTATCGGGCGTCCTCGACCGCCGACTCGACGACCGCGCTCGCCTCGTCGACGAGGTCGTCGACCGACTCGCTCTCGGCGTAGAGGCGCACGTAGGGTTCGGTGCCGCTCGGGCGAACCAGCAGCCACGAGGCGTCCTCGAACTCGAGGCGGACGCCGTAGTCGGTGTCGACGGTGGCCTCGGGGAACGCGTCGGGCAGGTCGGTCTCGAGGGCGGTCACGGCGTCGGCCTTGGCCGCGTCGGGACAGTCGAGGCTGACTTTCCGGTAGGGACGTTCGGTGACGGGCTCCCGGAGCCGGTCGGTGTCGCCGGCCGCGGCGACGACCGCGGCGACGACCGCGGCGCTCGCGACGCCGTCGATCCAGCCGCCGAAGGCGGTGTGGATGTGTTTCCAGGGCTCGGCGGCGAACGCGACCTCGGTGTCGGCCGAGCCGCGATCGCGCTCCCTCGCGATCCCCTCGTGGAGCGCCCCGAGCCGGACGCGCTCGACCCGGCCGCCGGCCGCGCGGACCCGCTCGTCGATGCGGGCGGAGGCGTTGGGCGTCGTGACGACGACGGGGTCGTCGGCGTCGCTGTCGGCCGCGTAACGGGCCGCGACCACCGCGAGGATCGTGTCCTCGTGGATCACGTCGCCGTCGGGACCGAGGACGACCAGTCGGTCCGCGTCGCCGTCGTGAGCGAGGCCGAGGTCGAACTCGCCGTCCGCGAGGAACGCCGAGAACTCCGAGAGCGTCTCCGGGGTCGGCTTGCTCCCCCGGCCGGGGAAGTGGCCGTCGACGGAGGCGTTGACCGCGACGACCGTCGCGCCGAGGCGCTCGAGGACCTGCGGCGTCGCGAGCGCGCCGACGCCGTTCCCGCAGTCGACGGCGATCCGCAGTCCCTCGAGCGGGTCCGCCGGGGTCGCGGCGTCGGCGAACCGCTCCCGGACGTAGTCGGTGACCGCGTCGCGATACTCGGAGAGGACGGCGAGACGTTCGCCGTCGCCCCACTCGTCCCAGTGGACGGGGCCGTCGTCGGCCGCGACGGCCTCGTCGACGGCCCGCTCGGCGTCGCTGTCGTACTCGACGCCGTCGGCGAAGAGCTTGATTCCGTTGTCCGCGGGCGGGTTGTGGCTGGCGGTGATCATCACGCCCTGTCGACCGCGCGAGGCGTAGGCCAGTGCGGGCGTCGGCACCCGTCCAACGCGGCGCACGTCGGCCCCGGCGCTCTCGAGGCCGGCCTCCATCGCCGCGGCGAGCGCCGGGCCTGTCTCCCGGCCGTCGCGGCCGACGACGAACGTCGTCTCTGGTTCGGCGGCGGCCTGCCCGACGGCGAGCGCGAGCGACGGTGTTACTTCGTCGACGGGGCCCCGAATCCCCGCGGTTCCGAAGAGAGTCATACGCGCCCGTTCCGCGAGCAGCCACTTAGCAACGTTGCAACGCGTTGCGGACGACGAGCGGAGCCGACGCCGGGCGAAAAGGGGATTACTCCGCGGGCAGGTCGTCGATCAGTACGACGGCCTCGCCGTCGATCACGGTCGCGTCGTCGTCCTCGTTGCGGACGACCGTCTCGAGGCGGTACTGGTCGTTGCCGAGGGCCTCGACGATCTCGACGCGGGCGGAGACCCGATCGCCGATCCCGACGGGGCCGCTGAACTCCAGATCCTGCGAGAGGTAGATCGTCAGCCCCGGGAGGCGAGCGAGGGCGGCACTGATGAGGCCGGAGACGAGCGTGCCGTGGACGATGCGCTCGCCGAAGCGGGTGTCGGCGGCGAAGCCCTCGTCCAGGTGGAGCCGGTTCGTGTCGCCGCTGACCGCGGCGAACGCCCGGACGTCCTCGTCGGTCAGTGCCTTCTCGAAGGTGACGGTGTCGCCGACGCTGATCCCGTCGGGGTCGTCGACGGTGCGGTCGAACCCCCAGTCGAGATCGGAGTACTCGATGGAGGGGATCGGCGGCGCGATCCTGTCGGCGTCGGAACCGTGGTCGCCGTCGGCGGCGACGGGAACCATCGCGGAGACGGCCGCTCGGTTGGCCGCGGTCGCGGTTCGGAGGAACCCCCGAGTCATCGCCGACCAGGCGTCGGTCATGGCGGCGAAGTTCTCACCCCCAGTGTGCTCGTGTGACATCTACGAGCGGCTAAGCGAGGGACGTATATGACTTCTTTGGCTGGTTTCCGGCCGAGCCAAGCTCGTTTTACCGGCGACAAACCGCCGTAAGACTCGATTACGACCGGGTCGTATTCCGGGGTCGTTCCGTCGTCGAGACGGCCGTGACCGATGAGCGGTCGGCACTCACGCGGCCCGCTCGAGACGGGGTGACCGCCCGGACGGACTGGCGACGCGACCCGGCAACGACTCGTCCCCTCTCGGAACCGCTCAATGGCAACAGATGGTATCTAGTGGAAAGCCTTATCATGTCCGCGAGCCAAGGTACTGTTGATGACGGACGACTCCGACCGATCGCCCTGGTTCCCGCCTGCGATGTTTACCGAGCAGATGCAGGAAGCGGGCGAGCAGGTTGCCCAGTCCCAGCAGGAGATGATGAAACAGTTGCTACAGGCCAGCTCGGCGAACCCGCTCGAGGACACGTCGGCGTTCGGCCCGATGAACATGGGCACGGCGACGTTCAAGGCCCGCGTCCAGAGCGGCGGTCGGATCAGTATTCCCGAACCCGAACGGGACGCCCTCGACATCGAGGAGGGCGATATCGTCCAGACGATCGTCGTCCCCGTCAAACGCAACCGAGAGGACCACTCATGACCCAGAACCCATTCACCGCAGTCTTCGACGCACAGCGCACCGCACTCGAACAGAGCCAGTCGTTCGCCCACGAAGCCCTCGAGGCCCAGCGCGCCTCGATCAGCGCCGTCGCCGACGTCGTCGAGACGTCGGGCTCGCTGGCCGAGTCCAACGCCGAACTGACCAAGGGCGCAGTCCACGCCTACTTCGACGCCCTCGAGGCGTCGATGCCCGAGGAGGCCGCCGAGTTCGACGACCTCCGCGACCTCGTCGACGAGGGCTTCGACTCCGCGACCGAGGCCCAGTCGCAGTCGCTCGAGGCCGTCCTCGAGGCCCTCGAGGAGTCCGAACTCGCCTACGAGGAGTTCGCCGCGAACTACTCCGAAGTCGTCGACTCGTCGTTCGACGCCGCCCTCGAAGCCCACGAACAGGTCGAGGAAAACGTCGAGTCCGTCGCCGACAACGTCGAGACCGCCGCCGACGAGTTCGACGCGTCGGCCTGAATCGGGCCCTCCCGTTTTTCACCCACCATCCCCAATTCCCGCATATGTCTGACCAACACCAGCCCCGGGCAGGAGACTGGAGCGCGTTCGCCGAACAGTGGAACGAGCAGTTCCTCGACGCACTCGAGGACAACATGGAAGCGCAGGCCCAGTTCGTCGAGCGCTGGTCCGAAAGCGTCGGTGAACTGAGCGAGGAGGAGGAACTCTCCGACGGCGTCGAGGGCTACGCCCGCGCCTACGAGACGTGGATGAACGCCTCCCAGCAGATGGTCGATCGGATGAACGACCAGCTCGAGGGCGAGGACGTCGATATCGACGAGTTCCGCGACATCTGGCTCAACACGGCCAACGAGGCGTTCAAGGACGTCATGTCGACGACCGCCTTCGCCAAGATGACCGGCGAAACGGTCGGCGACGTCCTCGAACTACAACAGCAGGCCGACGAGGCCGCCCAGGAGACGCTGCACACGCTCGGCTTCGCGACCGAGAACGACGTCGTCGAGGTCGGCGATCGGCTGGTCGAACTCGAGCGCCGCCAGCACGCCGTCGAGGAGAAACTCGACCGCGTTCTCGTTCACCTAGAGGAGCAATGAAGAACCCCTTCGCCACCGCCCTGAACATGCAACGGCAGGCCTGGGAGGCGACCGCCGACCTGGCCGAGAAAACCGGTGTCGCACCCGACCGGACCGAAACCGTCGAGAACGTCGGCGTCGGGCAAACGCCCAGCGAGGTCGTCTACGAGGAGAACAAACTCCGGCTCCTCCACTACGAGCCGATGACGGAGGAGCAACACGACATCCCCATCCTCGTCGTCTACGCGCTGATCAACAAGCCCTACATCCTCGATCTTCAGCCCGATCGGTCCGTGGTCCAGACGCTGCTCGAGGCCGGCTTCGACGTCTACCTGATCGACTGGGGCGAACCCTCCAAGCTGGACCGGACCCTCGGCCTCGACGACTACGTCAACCGGTACATCGACAACTGCGTCGACGTGGTCCGCGACCGATCGGACCGGGAGTCGATCAACATCCTCGGCTACTGCATGGGCGGGACGAAATCGGCCATGTACGCCTCCCTGTACCCCGAGAAAGTCGAGAACCTGGCGCTGATGGCCGCCGGGCTCTGCTTCGACGGCGACGGCGGCGTCCTCGAACTGTGGGGCAGCGAAGACTACTACGACCCCGAGACGGTCACGGCGACGTTCGACAACGTCCCCGCCGAGTTCTTGGACGTCGGCTTCGCCCTGATGGACCCGGTCGCGAACAACGTGACGAAGTACGTCCGCTTCTACGACAACATGGAGGACGAGGACTTCGTCGAGAACTTCGCCCGGATGGAACGGTGGCTCGACGAGGGGATCGACGTCGCCGGCGAGGCCTACGAGGAGTTCATCCGCGACATCTACCAGGAGAACAAACTCTACGAGAACGAACTCCGGCTGGGCGGCGAACACGTCGATCTCGCCAACGTCGACATGCCCGTCCTCCAGATCGTCGCGGAGTACGACCACCTCATCCCGCCGGCGGCTTCCAAGCCGTTCAACGACGCGATCGCCTCGGACGACACCGAGATCCTCGAGTTCGCGACGGGACACATCGGCATGTCCGTCTCCTCGCGAAGCCACGCGGAACTCTGGCCGGAGGTCTGTGACTGGTTCGAGGCGCGTTCGAACGGGACGGACGAACCGTCACGCGCCTCGGATCGATCGAGCGGCGACGAGCCGCGAGACGCCGAGTCCGAACCGCCGACTACCGAACTCGAAACCGCGGACGCAGGGCCGGCCGGGGACGTTGCCGGCGACGAATCGGGAGCCGGCGACCTCGCCGACGGCGGCATCGACGTCGAGACGGGGACGGATATCGACGCCGCGACGAGCGAGTTCCACGGCGAGGACCGCTCGGACGAGGAGATCGAGTCCGAACCCGACGACCTCACCGATCTCCGGGGCGTCGGCGAGGCCTACGCAGAGGCGCTCGCCGGGGCCGGGGTCGAGACGGTCGCGGAGTTGGCCGACGCCGACGCCGCCGACCTCGCCGCCGAGACGGGGATCTCGCCGAACCGGATCGAAGACTGGATCGAGCAGGCTCGAGAGCGCTGACGGCGGCGTCGACGACGGGATATTCGGTTCGTCTCCGGTTGTCCTCACCCTCACAGTCCTGATAGCTAACAGGTCGTTATTTACCGTCGGCCGTCGAATGTGCGAGTTATGTCCATGGATGGTCGCACTTGCGTTATTACGGGCTCGGCGAAGGGGATCGGTCGCGGCATCGCCGAGTACCTCGGCGAGGAGGGGGCGAACGTCGTCATCAACTACCGGTCCTCGGAAACCGCAGCACACGAGGCGGTCGACGCCATCGAATCGTCCGGCGGCGAGGCCGTCGCGGCCCAGGCCGACGTCTCCGACCGCGCGGCGGTCGAGAACATGGTCGAAGTCTGCCACGAGGCGTTCGGTCCGGCGGACGTCCTCGTGAACAACGCGGGGATCACGGCCGACAAGCAGTTCACCGAGATGTCTCCCGAGGAGTGGAACCGCGTGATGGACGTCAATCTGGGCGGCATGTTCAACTGCACCCAACTGTTCTACGACGATATCTGGAACGCCGAGGAGGGCCGACTGATCAACATCTCGAGCGTGGTCGGCAAACAGGGCAACTACGGCCAGGCCAACTACGCGGCCGCGAAAAGCGGCATGTTCGGCTTCACCCGAACGATCGCCCTCGAACTCGCGAAGGGCGGGTCGACGGCCAACTGCGTCGCGCCGGGCTTTACCGCCACCGACATGCTCGAGAGCGTCCCGGACAAGGTGTTAGACCGGATCATCGCGGAGATTCCGCTCGAGCGACTGGCAGAGGTCGAGGACGTCGCGTCGGTGGTCCGATTTCTCGCCAGCGAGGACTCCTCGTACGTGACCGGCGAAGTGATCGACGTCAACGGCGGAATGGATCTCTAACCGACCGAAGAGATCGCTTGCGATGGGGCCTCGGTTGCCGGACCCGCGAGTCAGGAGCGACCGGGAAGGCCCGAGATCGCTTCCCGCGTTTCCGCGACCAGTTCCTCGACGAGCGCGCCGGCGGGCCGGCTCTCGTCGACCAACCCGACGCTCTGGCCGGCGAACAGCGCCAT
Organism: Natrinema saccharevitans; assembly: GCF_001953745.1. Classification (NCBI taxonomy): domain Archaea; kingdom Methanobacteriati; phylum Methanobacteriota; class Halobacteria; order Halobacteriales; family Natrialbaceae; genus Natrinema; species Natrinema saccharevitans. Next base: position 949,231 of record NZ_LWLN01000001.1, on the reverse strand, counting down.
TGACTCGATGTCGCCCTCGACGGCGGGCGTCGCGAGCGCCTCGTCGTAGCGCTCGATCGGATCGCCGTCGCGAGTCGCGACCACGTCGCGTTCGCCAGGCCGGTGGCCCGACGGCGGCCGTCCCTCGCGCTCCCACCGCTCGAGGGTCTCGTTCTCGAGGACTCGGTGTGGCGTTCCCGGCCAGCCCTTGTCGAACAACGTCGTGTGAGCGGTGTCGGTCTCGTCGCTCTCGCCGAGTCGGCGTCGGTAGGCGTCGTGGACGCGCGCCTCCTCGCTCGCGACGAATCGGGTGCCGAGCCACGCGCCCGCGGCCCCGAGCGCGAGCGCGGCGGCGATTCCACGTCCGTCGGCGATCCCGCCGGCCGCGACGATCGGCACCGCGTCGCCGACCGCGTCCGCAACCCGCGGCACGAGCGCCGTCGTCGCCACCTCGCTCTGGAGGTGGCCGCCGGCCTCGAGGCCCTGCGCGACGACGACATCGACGCCGGCGGCGACGGCCTCGCGGGCCGCCTCGGCGCTGCCGACCGTCTGCATCACCGTCGCGTCCGCCTCGTGGACCCGATCGACGTACGGAGCGGCGTCGCCGAACGAGAGGGTGACGATCGGCGCGCCCGCCTCGAGGACGGCCTCGAGGTGGGCCTCGGTGTCGACGACCGTCGTCGCCTCGTCCAGCGCGAGGTTGACCGCGAACGGCTCGTCGGTCAGGTCGCGAGTCTCGCGGATCGCCCGCCGCGTCTCCTCGCAGTCGCGCCACGTGACGGCGAGGTGGCCCAGCCCGCCGGCCTCGGAGACGGCCGCCGCGAGTTCCGGGGTCGTCGCGCTCCCGATCGGTGCCTGGACGATCGGGTACTCGATTCCGAGCAGATCACAGAGCGGCGTCTCCAGCGTCATTCCTCGCGCTGTCGTTTCTCCTTCTCGAGGACCCGCACGTTCTCGATCCCGGTGTCGGGGTACTGGCCGTCCGCGTCCTTCTCGACGGCCTTGACCATGTCCCAGACGACGTTCAGGCCGGTCGTCACGCCCTCGAGGGCCTCCATCTCGCAGCCGGTCTTACCGGTGGTCTCGACGCCGACCCGGAGTTCGATGCGGTCCTCCTCGAGGTCGAACTCGGTGTCGACGTTCGTGATCGGGATCTGATGACACATCGGGATCGTCTCCCAGGTGTGTTTGACTGCCTGAATCGCGCCGATACGGGCGGTCGCGAGGACGTCGCCCTTGCCGATCTCGTCGGCCCGGATCGCCTCGATCGTCGCGGGTTGGAGACGGATCTCGCCGGCCGCGACGGCGCGGCGCTCGCTGTCGGGTTTGTCGCCGACGTCGACCATCTGAACGTCTCCCTCCGCGGTGGTGTGCGTGAGATCGTCGGCGCTGCCCTCGCCCGCACCGTCGACCGAACGATCGTCACTCATCGCTACCACCCCAGAGGACCGCGGGAAGCGCCGCGAGCATGTCCGACGCGAGGAAGCCGTACTCCTCGCGCTCGGCGAGCCGTTCGCCCGCGAGCCCGTTGACGTGGGCGCCCGCCGCGGCGGCCTCGAGCGGGCCGGCGTGTTCGAGCAACGCCGCGACGATCCCGGCGAGCGTGTCGCCGGTGCCGCCGACCGTCATCCCGACGGTGCCCGAGCGGCTGATCCGCGTGCGCTCGCCGTCGGTGATCACGTCGTTCGCGCCCTTCGCGAGAACGACGTGTCCCAGGTCGGCCGCGAAGGCCTCGATTTCGTCGGCCGCGGCGGCCAGATCGTCCGTGTCCGGACCGCCCATCCGCGCCAGTTCGCCGCGGTTTGGCGTACAGACCAGCGTCGCGTCGGTCTCGATCTCGGGGACGACCGCGAGCGCGTCGGCGTCGACGACCGCCCGGCCCGTGTAGGCCGAGAGGAACTGGCGGGTCGCCTCGAGGGTCTCGTCGGCGGTCCCGAGGCCGGGGCCGATGACGACGACGTTGTCGTAGCGCTCGGCCGTCTCGAGGAGGTCGTCGGCCACGTCGGGCGTGAGGACCCCGCTGTCGTAGGGCTGGACGATCAGGTCCTCGCTGTAACCCTGAATCTCCCCGGCGACGGAGTCGGGCGCGGCGACGAAAGACAACTCCGCGCCGGCCCGCAGGGCGGCCTGTGCGGCCAGCGCCGGCGCGCCGGTGTAGGGACCGCCGCCGATGACGTTGGGTCGTCCCTCGCGACCGTCCGGCCGCGCGAGGCTCACGTCGCCGGGCCCGACGAACCGCTCGGCGGCGGCCGGGATGCCGATGTCCGCGACCATCACTTCCGCCTCGAGGTCGTCGAGTCCCGGCTTCGTCTCGTGGAAGGTGACGACCCGATCGGCCTCGACGCCGTTGTCGGCGTGGTCGCCGCCGTCGGCGTCGAACCCGGAGGGCACGTCGACCGAGACGACCGTCGCATCGGCGGCGTTGATCGCCGCGGCCGCGGTCGCGGCCGGCTCTCGGAGGTCGCCGCTGATCCCGGTGCCGAGCATCGCGTCGACGATCACGTCCGCCGCGGGAAGGTCGACCTCGCTCGAGTCCGCGATCTCGCGCGTCTCGTAGTCGGCCCGCTGGAGAGCCGCCCAGTTCTCGCGGGCGATCTCGGTGCCGATCCGCTCGGCTCGGCCCAGCAAGATCGTCGTGACCGAATACTCGTCCAGAAACCGGGCCGCGACGAACGCGTCCCCGCCGTTGTTACCGCGGCCGGCGACGATCGCGACGCTCGCGCCCGACTCCGCGACCTCGCGGACCGCGCGGGCGACGGCGTGCCCGCTCGACTCCATCAGCTGCTTTCGCGGGACGCCGAGCGCCGCGGCGTTCTCGTCGACGGCGGCCATCCGCTCGCCTGTAATCATGGCTACCGGTTCGACCGGCCGACTGGTGAAGATTGCGGACGACCGGTAGCCTCAAATCGCCGCGGTCCCCAGCCACGCCGTGAACGTCTTCTGGCTCGACGAGGACCCGCGGAAAGCAGCGCGGTACCACTGCGATCAGCACGTCAACAAGCTGCTGCTCGAGGCCGCGCAGGTCCTGTGTACCGCCGCCCGCGAGAACGGCCTCGAGGCCGAGTTCCTCTATGGCTCGACCCACGTCGATCACCCCGTCACGAAGTGGGCCACCGAATCGCGGGCCAACTGGCTCCGGCTGCGCGACCACGCCGAGGCGCTCAACGCGGAGTTCGTCGAGCGCTACGACAAGGACGAGGCCCACGCCAGCTGGTCGGTCATCGAACGCATCGACGTCGACGAGATCGAGTTCCCGTCCGACGAGCCGACGCCACGCCCCCAGGCGATGCCGGATGAGTACAAGCGACCCGGCGATCCGGTCGCAGCCTACCGCGCCTACTACGCCGGCGAGAAGGCCGACTGGGCCGAGTGGGCGTACACCGAGGAGCCGCCGTGGCTCGGGGCTCACCTGCCGGATTCCGAGTGAGCCGACGGTGCCCCGCGAACTCCACTCACCGAAGCGGCCCATGAGACGTGTCCCCGAGGCCCGCGAGACGACGACTCGATAACGATTATTCGACTTAATTCCGCACCTAGAGTTGTGAACTCATAAGTTCCCCCGACCCGTACTGCGTACATGAACGCGCTCGACGCAACCGACTCGATCGACAGCGCCGACGACGACTTTCCCGACCCCCCGCTCGCACAACCGGACCCCGACATCTATCTGCCCGGAACGCCGACCGCGTCGTTCGTCGAGTACGTCGCGGTCGCAATCCGAACCCTGCGTCGGTGAATCGACACCGGCGTGACCGAAGCGGCCGCGAAGGAGAACAGCTTTCTCGACTGGTACTGCCAACGACGGCTCAGTACCGGATTTCGAACCCGTCCTCGCCTCGCGGATTCTCGTACTCGACCGTGACGTCGTCGACCTCGGCGGCGGGGCTGCCCGTGTGACACCACTCGACTGTCGCCTCGACGGCGTCGTCGGGCCCTTCGAAGACCGCCTCGACGCGGCCGTCCTCGAGATTCTTGACCCAGCCGTCGACGCCGTTCTCCCGGGCCGTGTCACGGGTGTTCGCGCGGTAGTAGACGCCCTGTACCGTTCCGGAGACGAAAACGTGTGCGCGGGTGCGGTCGGCCATGTTCGTGCCCTCGAGCGCGACGGGCAAAAATCCGCGGCCGGTCGGCCGGCGAGTGACGCGACGACGACGCGTCGGAACCGCCCCGCCTACGTCTACTAGGACGCTTCGTAGCGGCGAGCGCCGACGATCATCCGGGCGGCAAGCACGACGACGCCGACGGCGAACGCGATCCAGACCGCGTCCGAGCCGCCGAACGAATCCGTGTATTCGACGGCGGCGACGAGGAGAACGAGCGCCGCCACGTACAACGTATTGGTGCCGATGAAGTCCGCCAGCCCCTCCTCGTCGGTCACCCGGTCCGGATCGTAGCCCGCGATCAACCGGACCGCGCCGACGTACTTGATCAGAACCCCGAGCGTCCCGACGAACCCCGCAGCCACGAGGAGACCGATGACCGAGTCCGTGACCATACCGAACAATTGACACGGATCTCACAAAATTCTTCCGAACATCGGTCCCGGTTGCGTGATCGATACTCGCCGGATCGGCGGTCTCGAGCCGTTACTCGCCGGGCCAGCAGGACCGACCGGTCACTCGCCGGTTCGGAGGTGATGGAAGATGTACGTCTGGGCGTAGCCCGCGAACTCCCCGCCGAGTCGGTCTCGGATCGCTCGAGACGTGTCGGCGTAGGAACCCCGATCGCAGTCGGGGTAGTACTCCTCGATCGCCGACCTGATCCACGTATCGAGCGGGACGGCCTCGTCGAAGCCAAGCGAGAACAGCAGAACGCAGTCGGCGACCTTCTCACCGACGCCGACGAACTGCGTCAGGTACTCGCGGGCGGCCTCGTACTCGAGATCGCGGGCCGCGGCCGGATGCGCCTCGCCGTCGGCGACCATCTCGGCGGTCCGGACGACGTAGGGGGCGCGATACCCTAATCCGAGGTCCCTGAGATCGGCCTCGGTCGCGGCCGCCAGTTGCGCGGGCGTCGGGAACGCGTCGTAGGTCTCGCCGTCGAAGGCGATCGAACTGCCGTATTCCCGAGCCAGCGCCGAGACCATCCCGTGGATTCGGCTCACTCGCATCTGCGCCGAGCAAATAAAGGCGATCAGCGTTCCGAACGGCGGGTCCTGAACGAGACGCAGCCCGCGATGGGCCTCGTAAGCCTCCCGAAGTAAGGGATCGTCCGGCCCGGCAGCGACAATCGCCTCGAGGTCGTCGTCCAGTCGCAGGAGTCGCCGGACGGTCTGCTCGGCGTCGGCCGTCGATTCCCACTCGAGGCGATCGTCGCGACGCCGAACGCGGATCACGTCGCCGTCGACGACCGTCGAGTACCACGCGCCGGGCGCGGGGTCGCCGCCGTACATCTCGCCGTCCTCGCGTCGCCAGAGGTAGCTCTGTCCGCTCTCGAGCGTCCGATACAGATCGAGTCCACCGGCGAGTTCCGCGAGTTCGATCGTGCCCGTCGCCATTCGTTGGGGCCTTCGCGGGGGTGGGCTTTTGCCTTTCGAACCGGCCGGCTGACCCAGTACGCAAGCGTGTGTCCGTCACTCCACAGTCGGGCGAACCTTCTTACTGTAGGCCACACAATGTCTAGGTATGAATTGCAGGGTTGTCGTCGAAGCTGCCGTGCCGGTGTTTGACGTCGAAACGCCGGACGAGGCGATCCGTATCGCCATCTCGAAGACGGGCGAGATGTTGAACCCTGACCTGAACTACGTCGAGATCAACATGGGCGAACGCACCTCTCCGTCCGGAGAGGAACTGCCCCCCGCGTTCATCGCGGCCGACGAGGCACTCGTCGCGCTCGAGTTGGAGATGACCGTCTTCAACGTCGAGCGCGAGGAACACGCCTCGCGAATCGCGCGCAAGGAGATCGGTCAACGCCTCGAGAACATTCCGCTCGAGGTCACACAAATCGAGGTCCTCGAAGACGAAGACGCCGAAGACGAAACGGACGGATCAGCCGGGACCGAGTCGGCCGACGGCGAAGCCATCGAGTCGTCGACTGACGCCGACGAGGACGAGAGTGACGACGAGGAAATCCTCCCCGAGTTCGAGGATCTAGTCGAGTAGTCGTTCGTTTCTGACCCGTTCGAACGGCAGTCGTGGTTCTCGAGCGGTTCGTCGACAGCCGAGAGATAGATCTCGTCGGGTAGCGGTTGCGACGGTCGGAGGATACGACGAGTGACTCAGTCGGCAGTAGCGGCGACTGCTTCCTGCTCCCCTTCCTCACGCATGTTCTTCGTGATTCCCCCGGCGAGTGCAAAAACAGCGGCCTTGTGGTCGGTCTTCGATTTGTGGATGGATGTCGGTCGGATCCCTTTGGCTTCGTATTTCTCGAGATCGATCTGACAGTTGTCCCACTCGGCGCACTGGTTCGATACCTCCGCGAGAAGGCCGTGAAGGTGAATGAGCTCCTGCTTCTTCATAACCATGCAGTCCTACCCACTGCAGGGTTATATTATTATCTTGAGTTGCGTTAACACGCGGCTCGTGGCAGTCGAACGGTCTGTCATCGTCCGGTACGGTTCGAACGGCTCACCTACAATGACGTAATCACGTGCAGGGATCGGGGTAGAACCGCCTTTCTCGCCGTAATCATTTCTTTCTCCCCAAGTTCCGAGACGCTGACTACGGAGAGTTAAACGGTGACTACTCGGAGAACGCCGGCGGGAACAGCCGGTACTTCTAGCCGAGCTGTTTCAGTGTCTGGAGGTCGCGATCCGTCCGCATGAACTCGGCGGTCCGGTGGGAGGCATGGCAGTTCGGGCAGTGGAACATCTCCGCAGCTGCGGGGAGTTCGCCCGGGGAGACCTGCCAGTCTTTGGTACATTCGGGACACAGTAACTGGACGGTCGTCGTATCCATGTGACTCCCTTTCACTGGGGGACAGAAAAGCGTTGCCGCAGTTTCGGACGGTCGAGAATACCACCCGCCTCGAACCGGCCTGACAGATGACGGTCGGAAGCGCTTACGCGGGTGCGGCCGTATCGGAGGCCTCGAGTAGCTCCTTGTAGCGGTTGCGGATGGTGACCTCGGAGATGCTGGCGACGTCGCTGACCTCGTTCTGGGTGACCTTCTCGTTGGTCAGCAGGGCGGCAGCGTAGACCGAGGCGGCCGCGAGGCCGACCGGCGACTTGCCGCTGTGGACGCCCTCCTGTCGCGCGGACTCGAGCAGTTCGCGCGCCATGCGTTCGGTCTCGTCCGAGAGATCGAGGTCGCTGACGAAGCGGGGCACGTAGTGTTCGGGGTCGGCCGGCTTGACCTCGAGGCCGAGTTCCCGAATGATGTAGCGGTACGTGCGGGTCAGTTCCATCTTCTCGACGCGGCTGACCGCCGAGATCTCGTCGAGACTGCGGGGCGTGCCGGCCTGTCGGGCGGCGGCGTACAGCGACGCCGTGGCGACGCCTTCGATCGAGCGACCCGGCAGCAGATCCTCCTCGAGGGCGCGCCGATAGATGACGCTTGCAGTCTCGCGGACGTTCTCGGGGAGGCCGAGCGCGCTGGCCATCCGGTCGATCTCGCCGAGCGCCTGCTTGAGGTTGCGCTCCTTGGAGTCGCGGGTTCGGAACCGCTCGTTCCAGGTGCGCAGGCGCTGCATCTTCTGGCGCTGGCGGCTCGAGAGCGAGCGGCCGTAGGCGTCCTTGTCCTGCCAGCCGATGTTGGTCGAGAGCCCCTGGTCGTGCATCATGTTGGTCGTCGGCGCGCCGACGCGGGACTTCTCGTCTTTCTCGGCGGCGTCGAAGGCCCGCCACTCGGGGCCGCGGTCGATCTCGTCTTCCTCGACGACGAGGCCACAGTCCGTACAGACCGTTTCGGCGTGTTCGTCGTCCGAGACCAGTCGGCCGCCACACTCGGGGCAGTGTTCCTGTTCGTCGGATACCGCGGTCTCTTCCTCGGTTTCGGTCTCCCGCTCGTTCGTATAGGTTCGGATGCTCGTATCTGTCATTGTGTATCGGGTGGGTTACTCGGGGCTCCCGGGTGGGGTAACCAGAAGAAACCCGGTCGCCTCGGCTAACATAGGGTAAGGCCGAAACGCATATAAATGTTTCGCCTACTTTATAAACTAACCGTATTTTCTATTATATGGGTTTCGGTTACATAGTGATTAATCGTGTGGGTTACCTTGCCGGAGATCGAGTGCCATCGGGCGGCCCGGATCGCTACTCGACGGTGAAGAGATGGCCCTCTCTCGGGACGTCGAACAGCCCGACACGGGCACCCGCGTCCAGCCACGCGTGTCCGTACGAAAACGACGCGAGAGCGTTGACGAGGTCGTCGTGCTCCCGGAAGTGGTTGCCGTCGTCCAGATACGACGCCGCCATCTCGTAGCAGTCGGCGGCCGCCTCGGCCATCGGTGTCCCCTCGGGCGGCGCGATCGTCGCTTCCTCGAGCGCCTCCGCGAGCAACTCCCCGTACCGGTTCGTCTTCTCCTCGAGATCGGCGGCCATATCCGACCTCTCGTCGCTCGAGTCCGTAAGTGCGTCGCCTCTTCGATCCGGTCTTCCGAACGACGAACGGTCGACGCGTCGGCGGGGGTTCCGACCACTGTCTCCCGCGAGCTCTCCGTATGAGTCACGTCCCGGAAATCACTCGAGCGGGGCCCTGAACGCGCTCAGGGCCGTCGTAGCAAGCGGGAGCGATTGCTGAGAACGCAAGCGGTTTAGGCGTTCTGCCCCAACCGGAACGCATGAGCGACCAGCCACGCGTCGAGATTTATACGAAGGCCGATTGTCCGTCTTGTGAGAAGGCAAAAGACCTCTTCGACAGCAAGGGCATCGAGTACGAGACGTACAACGTCACCGACGACGAGGGCCGCTTCGAGGAGATGGTCGAGCGTGCGGACGGCCGCCAGACCGCTCCCGAGGTGTTCATCGACGACGAACTCATCGGTGGCTGGGACGACACCGCCGCACTGAACGAGACCGGCGAACTCGACGAGAAACTGGGCGTCACCGAAGAGAGCGGCGACGAGATCGTCGAACACCGCAAACTGATCATCGCCGGCACCGGGATCGCCGGCCTCACCGCCGCCATCTACGCCGGCCGCTCGAACAACGAGCCGCTGGTCATCGAGGGCGACGAGCCCGGCGGGCAGCTCACTTTGACCACCGACGTCGCCAACTACCCCGGCTTCCCCGACGGCATCGGGGGCCCCGAACTGGTCAACAACATGAAAGAGCAGGCCACACAGTTCGGCGCGGAGCTACAAAACGGCATCATCGAGTCGGTCGACGACTCGAGCCGCCCCTTCCGCGTCGAGATGAAAAACGGCGACGTATACACCGCCGACGCCGTCATCGCAGCCTCGGGTGCCAGCGCCCGCACGCTCGGCATCCCCGGCGAGGACGAACTCATGGGCTACGGACTCTCGACGTGTGCGACCTGTGACGGCGCGTTCTTCCGCGGCGAGGACATGCTCGTCGTCGGCGGCGGCGACGCCGCCATGGAGGAAGCGACCTTCCTCACGAAGTTCGCCGACACCGTCTACATCGCCCACCGCCGCGAGGAGTTCCGCGCGGAAGACTACTGGGTCGATCGCGTCCAGGAGAAAGTCGACGAGGGCGAGATCGAGATCATGAAAAACACCGAACTGATCGAGATCTACGGCTCTCAGGAGGAGGGCGTCGACCACGTTACTCTCGTCGAAAACGAGCAGGGACACCCCACCGACCGCCTCGAGGACCCCGAAACCGAGGAGTTCGACTTCGACGTCGGCGCGGTCTTCTTCGCGATCGGCCACACCCCAAACACCGACTACCTCGCGGACACCGGCGTCGAGACCGACGCCGACGGCTACCTGAAAACGAAAGGCGGCGACGGCGGCGGCCAGACCGAAACCGACGTCCCCGGAATGTTCGGCGCTGGCGACGTCGTCGACTACCACTACCAGCAGGCCGTCACCGCGGCCGGTATGGGCTCGAAAGCCGCCTTGGACGCCGACGAGTATCTAGAGGATCTCGAGCGCGCCGAGTCGACGGCCGAAGAAGCCGAACCCGCCGCGGCCGACGACTGAACTCGCGCGTCGTATCGGTCCCGCGACGGTTGCGGTCGATCGAGCCCGGTCGCTCTTTTGACGACGCGTTCGATTCCACTCTGATCACCGGCCATCGACCGTTTGCAGTCGTCTCTCACGTTTGCGCTGCGCTGCTGACCGCCGGTCAGCGATGTCCAGCGCTGTCGTGAGCGCCGACGCAGCTACTCCCGGCGGCAGTGAAGACACGATGAGCGTCGTCCCTCGAGCCGAGACGAAGCGCCGGCCGATCGGCTCACTGCCGCCGCTGAGACCAGCATGCGTGTGGCGCTGTCTCGATGTCGAGCGGTCGGCGTCGTCGTTCGATCGGTACCGGCGAACGGCCGTCCGACTCGAGCGCGCAATACCCGTCGCTGGTCGGTGTAGCGTTCGATAAAAGAAAACCGCGGAAATTGAGGCCGGCGTGAGCCGGTGGTTCTACGGCTTAGTTCTGGCGGCGCAGGGCCAGCATGGCCGCGCCGAGGAGTGCGACGAGAGCGACGCCGACACCGAAGCCGGGCGTGCCGTCTCCGCCGTCGTCACCGTCAGATCCGTCGTCACCGTCGGAGCCGTCGTCACCGTCGGAGCCGTCGTCACCGTCGGAGCCGTCGTCACCGTCGGAGCCGTCGTCACCGTCGGAGCCGTCGTCACCGTCGGAACCGTCGCCCTTGTCGGGGTCCTCGACGGTCAGCGTGCCGTCTTCGACGACTTCGCCGTCAGCGGTCAGTTCCCACTCGTAGTCGCCAGCGGAGGCGTTCTCGAGGAGGGTCGCGCCGTCGACGATCGTGGTCGAGGAGTCGCCTTCGATGGTGACGGTGTCGTTAACGAGTTCTTCACCGTCGAAGGTGAAGGTGACGTCCTCGGAGACCTCGGCGTCCGCGTTGGGGTTGGAGGCCTCGACCGTACCGGTCACGTCGTCGCCCACGACGGGCTCGGACGGGCTAGTGGAGACGTCGTAGTCGACGGACTGGAGTTCCTCACCAGCGATGGTGGTTCCCTCGAGACTGGCACTAGCAGAGGTCCCGGAGTCCGACTCAACATCAAGGTCATAGTTGATATCGGCCGAGTACTCGCTGAGATCGTGACCGATCTCGAAGGTACCGTCCTCGGTAACGTACGTGTTTTCGGACTGCGTGAAGTTACCGGGTGAGCGCAGACGATCGCTGACTTCCGTGTGCGGTGCGAGGTTGGTGTCGCCCGTCACGGTCGCCGTCGCGGAGGCGGGCAGCTCCTCGTTGCTGTCGTCGAGGTCGAACTCGACTTCTTCGAGGTCGAAGGAGTCAGTTGCCTGTTCGTCCTCTTCGTTGTCGTCAGCTTCTTCGCTCGCGTATTTCCACTCATAATCAACATTGAACGAGGCATCGTAGGTCTCGTCAATGTCGATGTCAGGATCATTCTCGTCGTTATAAGTGGTGTAGTCGACGTTGAAGAGTACGACTCCTTCAGACTGGTTCGAACCAACGATTTCAACGTATTCGCTGATGTCGTGCTCTTTAGTATCGGTGGCGTCACCAGTAGTCCAAACCGGCGGATCAGCGTTCGGACCACTGTCCTCTCCTTCGATTGTCAGGTTGAATGAGTCCTCACCATCAGCGAGGTCACCATCTTCGAAGTAGGTGTGGAGGCTGTCGGCTTCGAGGCCGATCAGCATGCCATCACCAGCACTAGTCACATCACTCGTTGCGATGGAACTAGTGTCAGTGAGGTTTTCGTTGTCAATCACATCGCTAACGGTCTCATCATCGTCAAGACCGTCGACGATGTCGTCAAGGTCGTCACCGGAAGGTGCGGTGTACAACGTGAGAGCGTCCTGATCGAGCGACTGTCGGTTCTCGAGGGTCAGATACGAGGTATCCTCCTCAGCATCGTCGAAGACCTCACGTTCAGTCTCCGTGATAGAGTCGGAGAATCCACCATCAGGAATCTCGGTCGAGAGCGAAATTGGGTAGTCACCTGTCCCAAGTTCGCCACTCGCGCTGCCTTCGTCGACAGTCACGATGTTAACGTTATCGTCGTCGCCAGCTGCCGTGAAGGCGTCCTCGCCACCGACAACAGAGGTAGAACCTTCTCCATCGCCAATTGCGCCGATGGTATCCATCTCAACGATGACTTCGCCAGTACTGTCCTCGTTACTGTCATCATCAACAACTTCGAGGTAGGCTTCGTAGCCAGCGTCGTCCATCGTACCGATACGGAGGTAGCCCGTGTCGGTATTCTCGAGTTCGACAGGGATCTCTGCCGTGTTCGTTCGCGTTTCGATAGTTTCGCCGTCGAAGCTGAGCGAGGCGTCGCCTGCCTCAGTCACTTCGATATTAGCGTTTGCTTCAGCGCTCGTGTCGGTCGATTCGAACGTGAAGTTGTACTCACCGGTGTCGATACCGTCAAAGTCTGCGCGATGGGTTTCGGAATCAGTGACATCAACGAGTTCGATAACCTCATCGTCATCTTCGTACGATGAAGTCTCGAAGCTGCCTTCGTTCTCCTCCTCATTGAAGATACTCTGAAGATCCTCGTCTTCGAGACCATCAGCACTGACGTTCAGGTTGTACGTACCGCGGTTGGTGTCGATGTCGAGGTCGACAGCTTCGTCATCGTCGACTGTACTCTCATCGAACTCAAGGGTACGGAACTCCATCGGCTGGAGTTCAAAGGATCGGTCTTCGTCACTAGTTCCTCCGTCGTTCGGACCAGTGATGTAGTAATATCCCGACTCGTATCCGCTCGTGTCGAGTTCATACTCACTGCCGGAAGCAGTGAATACGTCTTGGTACTCGTCGTCCTCAGCGACTCCATCAGTGTCGAAGCCGCTAGCGGACCGAATCGTGTATTCAGATCCGTCGTTCAATCCCGTAATAACGAGCGTCTGTCCCTCGTAGTAGATGGCTTGACTGTCACCATCTTCGTTTTCGAAGCTTGCGTTCTCGGCTGCAGCCGCTCCACCCACGAAGGCCGTGGACATAGCGACTACTGAGAGAACCATAAGCGCGGCCAGGATCACTGCACGACCCTTTTGGCGATAGGTTGTGTCGTTTGTCATTTAGTATTGTATTATCGTTGTATTTCGGTTGGTTAGCGCACGATTCAGGAGTGCGAGTCGTCACCGACGTGCCACCGCACGGTTGCCGGTTGGGGACTCACACCGGGTAGGGGTATTAGACATATATTAAGCATCCAGTAATAAGCTTTCTGGAAACTCATCAGATTGTCGTCATCCGGTAAAACTGTACTAATCGCAACCGGTAATCGGGATTCCCGCAATTGCCGTGATATTGGTATGCGCATCTGACTGTCCGTCCCGGTCCGCTACCTTCGGTCACAAGAGGGGTTTCGTACGGCCAATATTCGGCAGAATTCACCCGCCTGAGATTTCGGTACCGACATTCATCAACTCTCTCGAGCTGTCCTGAACTCACTGAACGGTGTCGCCGGATTCGCACGCGCTACCGAGAGCCGAACAGAATATCCGGACAATAGTCACTTACTCCGACGTCGACGTCCCGTACACGCGCGAATCGAGATAAATTTGTAACTCGTCGCGGACCGCGTCCAGCCACGCGTCGTCGTCGGTGCTCGAGCGCCGCAACACCGACCCGAGGATCGTCGCCTGAACCGTCGCCGCGACGGCCGCCGGATCGCACTCGCGGAAGTCCCCGCTCTCGACGCCCGCGCGGAGGACCGCCTCGATCGACGCCTGGAACAGCCGGTCGCTCCGGGTGAAGTGCTCCCGGTAGGCCGCGTCGTGGATCGCCTGCGTCCGGAGTTCGAACATCGCCGTCACGAACCCGGCCCACTCGTCGTCGACCTCCGCTCCGAGCCACCACTCGAGCAGTTCCTCGAGCCTGGCCGGCGGGTCCTCGATCCCCTCCTGACCGAGCTCGCCTTCGAAGTACTCGAGCAGGTACTCCAGACAGGCCAGCACCAGCGCGTCCTTGTCCTCGTAGTGGTGGTAGATCAGCGAGGGACTGCGCTCGAGTTCGGTCCCGATCTTCTCGATCGTCAGGTCCGCGTAGCCGTGCTCCCGGAGACAGCGGTAGGTCGCGGCCAGGATCTCCTCGCGGGTGTCGGTCGGATCGTCGAACACGTCGACGGTCACGCCGAGCCACCCCGTGAATCCCGCGCCGACGACCGGCTGCGCTCGGCCGATGCGGTCGCGACGGACGATTGCATACTCCGACCGTCTCTGCCGGGGGCCATAACCGGTTCGATTGAATATTCATTCAAAAAGGTTATAGCCCCCGGCTCCCGGACTGTAAGCAATGAGTAACGATCACGTTTGCGAACACGTTCACCGGCCGTCCGCGACCGACGCGACGACCGCGATGGAGACGCCCGACGGGTGGTCCCCGTGAGCGACGGTCGACTCGCGGCGCTGCTGGCGGCGATCGCGGTCGTCGGCTTCCTGGCCCCCCTCGGCGCGACGGCCGCGGTGGCACAGGAACAGACCGGCGGCGAACTGACCCGCGGCGAACCGGACCTCGAGCTCGTCGACGCGAACCCCGAGGTGACGCCGGGCACCGAGACCACACTCGAGGTCCAGATCAAAAACGACGGTGACCTCCACACCGGCGCGCAGGCCGACCGGGTCCTCACGGCCCGCGGCGTGACCGCCGAGATCGACGACGCCGGCCCCTTCGAGGCGGCCGGCGGCGAGGTGGCGGTCGGGCCGATTCAAGACGGCGCGATCGCGACGGCCCCGCTCGCGATCGAGGTCCCCGAGGACGTCGAGTCCGGGACCCACGAGATCGAGGTCGACGTCGAGTACGCCTACACGAACCGCGTCTCGGACGCCTCGAGTTCCCAGCAGCGACTCGAGAAGTCCGAAACGCTCGATCTCCGGGTTACCGTTCCCGAGGAACCCCGATTCGACGTCTCGACCGTCGCGGCCGACGTCGCCCCCGGATCGAGCGGCGACGTGACGATGGAAATCGAAAACACGGGCGGCGAGCCCGCGAACCACACGCGCGTGTCCGTCGCCGGCTTCGGCGGCGTGACGATCGGCGGCGGGACCAGCGAAAATGCGATCGGCGACCTCGCGCCCAACGAGTCGACGACGACGACCGTCGAAGCCGCGATCGCCGATACTGCCAGCGCGACGGACAAGCCCCTCGAGGCAACGTTCACCTACGAGGACGGAGCCGGCATCGAGCGGACCACCGAACCCGTGCGAACGACCCTGGCACCGACTGCGGAGCAGTCCTTCTCGATTCGGAACGTAGACGAGTCGCTCTCGGTCGGCTACGAGGGCGATATCACGGGCGAAGTCGTCAACGACGGCCCCCGAAACGTCGACGACGCGGTCCTGATCGTCGAACCGATGAGCGAGTCGCTGTTCGTCGAGGACACCCGGTACGCGCTCCCCGAACTGAAAGCGGGTGAATCCACCGAGTTCCGCTACCCGACCGACGTCAGCGGGCAGGGCGATCCGGGAGCGCGTCAGCTTCGCTTTACGGTCGAGTACACCGGCAGCGGAGACGCGACGCTGACCGACGGCCCGATCTCCGAGCGGGTGGTCGTCGACGAGCGACGCGACGAGTTCTCGATCGCCGACGACGGACTCTCGGTCAGTCAGGGTGACTCGAGCGACGCCGTCCTCGAGATCACGAACGAGCGGCCGACGACGCTCTCGAACATCGACGCCAGACTCTATGCCGACGATCCGCTCGACGCGCCCGACGACGAGGCGTTCGTCGACGAGCTCGAGCCCGGCGAATCGGCGGAGATCCGGTTCGAAATCGAGGCGACAGAGGACGCGACCGTCGAGACGCATCCGGTGGAACTCGACTTCGAGTACGAGACCGAACGCGGCGAGTCGGTTCTCTCGGACACCTATCAGCATCCGATCGAGGTCACGGCCAGCGAGGACGACGGCGGGGGGACCCCCTCGGTCGTCGTCGGGATACTCGTCGCACTCGCCGTGAGTACGATCGGGGTCGCCCTCTGGTATAGACAGGACTGACGATGCCGGACATCGACGCGTTCCGCGACGACGACCCGGGGGAGAACGAGCCGTCACTGACGGACCGGCTAGAGACGGCGATCACCGAACATCCCCTGAAAGTTGTCCTCGCGTTCGCCGTCGTGACCGTGCTGCTCGCCAGCGGCATCGGTGGCGGCGGGGAGCAACAGGCCGGCACTGATCAGTTCACCGAGGGACTCGAGGAACAGGAGGCCTACGAGGAGATGCAGGCCGACTTCGAGAGCGGCGCCCGCGACGAGGGCAACGCGACCGCGAGCCTGTTCTTGGAAGACGGCCGGAACGCCCTCTCGAAACCGAACCTTCTCCGGATGCTCGAGTTCCAGGAACGGGCGGAAAACGAGGACGGACTTCGGGTCGCGTCGACGACGAGTCCGGCGTCGCTCGTGGCGCGGCAACTCGACCCGAGTGCGACGACGCCGGAGACGCAGTACCGTGCCATCGAGCGCGCGTCACCGCGCCAACTCGAGGCGGCGATCGCGGACGCCGACGAGACGGCGGGTCTCCCGGTAAGTACCGACTTCACCCGCGAGTCGGCCGCAGCGGACGTCGCTCAGGTCGCGGTGACGTACGACGTACCGCCGAACGCGGATACCGACGATACCGCTGAGCTACAGAGCCGAACCGTCGAACTGGCCAACGAGATCGACGGCTACGAGTCGGGAGACAACGTCGTGGTCTTCGGCGACGCAATCATCGAGGAGGAGATGCTGCAGTTGCTCGGCGATACCTCGATGGTCGTCTTCCCCGCGGCGCTCGTCTTGATCCTGTTTTTCCTGCTGGTGGCCTACCGGGATCCGATCGATCTCGGACTCGGCCTCGTCTCGCTACTGCTGACGATGGTCTGGACGTTCGGGTTCATGGGCCATGCCGGGATTCCGTTCTCGGATTCGTTGATCACGGTCTTCCCGCTGTTGCTCGCGGTCGGCATCGACTTCGGGATTCACATCATCAATCGATACCGCGAGGAACGCGCCACGGGTGCGGCGATCGGCGACGCGATGGGTATCACGACTGGCCAGATGTCCGGCGCGTTCATCATCGTCACCCTCACGACCGTCATCGGGTTCGCCGCGAACCTGACGAGTTCGCTGTCGCAGCTTCGCGATTTCGGCATCGTCGCCTCGGTCGGAATCACGTTTACGTTCCTGATCTTCGCCGTGTTCCTGCCGGCCGGAAAGGTCGGACTGGACCGGCTCCGGGACGGGACTCGGTTCCCGGCGTTCGGCTCGACCCCGCTCGGCAACGACGACTCCGTACTCGGTCGCGTTCTCCCCGTTGGAACGAGGCTTGCGAAGGTCGCCCCCGCCGTCGTCCTCGTGACTGCGCTCCTCTTTGGCGGCGTTGCGGCCAGCTACGGGACGGGCGTCGACTCCGAGTTCTCCCAGGAGGCGTTCTTCCCGGACGAAGACCGACTCGATCAGTACGAACGGCTCCCGGGGCCGCTCCAGCCAGGTGAGTACACGTTCCTGACGGTTCTCGACTACCTCGAGGAGGACTTCGATCAGGGGTTCGTGGAGTCGGTGACGGTCTACGTCGACGATCCGGACGTCAGATCGAACACTGCCTTCCGTGAGGTTGATCGCGCGCTACAGGACCCACCGGATGCGTTCAAGGAGACCGACCGGCGCGCGGAGGCGACCAGCATCGTGAGCGTCACGGAACAACGGGCTGAGACCGATCCCGAGTTCGCGGCGACGGTCAAGCGAACCGACTCGAACGGGAACGGACTGCCGAACCGGGACGTCGACCGGGTCTACGACGAACTGCTCGAAGGCGACGAGGGCCCGCAGTACGTGACCAGCGATCGAAGCGCCACGCGCATCGAGTATCAGGTGGATCCCGACGCCGATCAGGCCGAGGCGACGGCGGCCGCGAGGACGGTCGCCGACGGAATGAACATGGACGCGACGGCGACGGGAACGATGGTCGTCAATCAGGCCGTCATCGACCGGATCACCGAGTCGGCGATGCGGAGTCTGGTCGTCGCGTTCGTTCTCACCGCCGTCTTCCTGATGCTCTCCTACCGGTGGCTCGAGGGGCGGATGATCTACGGCGTGATCAACCTCGTCCCGGTCCTCGTGACGGTCGCGATGCTTGCGGGTTCGATGCGGCTGTTCGATATTCCGCTGTCGCCGTTCAATGCGCCGATCCTGTCGGTCTCGATCGGGCTCGGCGTCGACTACACGGTTCACTTCATGCACCGGTTCGTCGACGAATATGAGTCCGGTGCCGATGTCCACGACGCACTACAGGTGACCGTTCGCGGTACCGGGGGCGCCCTGACCGGGAGTATGCTCACGACCGTCTGCGGTCTCGGTGTCCTCTACTTCGCGCTGATCCCGATGATCATGGAGTTCGGCCTCCTACTCGCGATGGGCGTCCTCTATGCCTATCTCACGTCGATCGTCATACTGCCGTCGACGATCGTCGTCTGGGACCGTCTCGAGCGACGGTTCGGTCCGATCGGTGGTGTTCCGTGGTAGGCTTTCGCCGTCCCGTTCACAACCGCTGGACGCGAGTGCCGGTCACCCACGACTGATCTCGTCATCGGATTGTGTGGGTGCGCGCCATTCGAAAACCGTACTCGGCTCGCTCTCGGAACACGACTGAGCGAACGGCTCATGAAACTGGGCTGAACACGGCGTCGGACAAACAGTCCTTCAGCGGTTCTCGCGTTGCTCGACCTTGTTCAGATAGATAAAACCCATGATGGATTCTCGAGGAAAATAGGATATTATGGATTCAAGGAAGCCGATATCAGTCGTTACAGACCTCGAAACGAAACCATATATAAAGAAACGACGATAGTGAACATGAGGACCTTGTTGAATCCATCAATCGGTGATATGTTTCAGAATCTGTGCTGCATACACTGCGCAAATGCACCAACTCCGACCCCGGTGCCGGGAGGCTGGTGAGAATTGAAAGCGGATTGGTCACACCGTAGATTTCAAGTGAGCGTTCTTGGATGCAGTATCATGAGCAAACTGAACTCCGAGACCAAGTTCGATTACGACGTGCTCGTCGTCGGTGTTGGAGGGATGGGAAGCGCCGCAACGCACCACCTCGCCGCACGAGGGGTCGACGTTCTCGGGCTCGAGCGATACGACATTCCACACACAATGGGGTCGTCACACGGTGTGACCCGAATCATCCGAAAAGCGTACCACGAGCATCCCGACTATGTACCGCTACTCAACCGGGCGTACGAGCTCTGGGACGATCTCGAAGCACAACACGACCAAGCATTACTCCACACACAGGGGTCACTCGCTCTCGGTCGTCCCGATTCAGAGACCGTCACTGGTGCCCAAGAGGCGTGCCAGACCCACGGTCTCGAATACGAACGGTTGGATGCAGCCCAAATCAACGAGCGATTCTCGGGATTCGACCTTCCAAATGATTTCGTGGGAGTCTACCAACCGGAGGGTGGCTTTCTGTGGTCAGAGCAGTGCATCGTCGCTCAAGTCGACGCGACCCATCGCGAGGGCGGAACGATCCACGCACGCGAGCGAGTGACCGAGTGGGAAGCCACCGATGAGTCGGTACGCGTCTCAACGGATCGAGACACCTACACGGCCGAAAAGTTAGTTATCGCTGCAGGAGCGTGGGCGTCAAAAGTGCTACCTGAACTCGCTGACGTACTTCAGCCACAGCGGCAAGTGCTCGGCTGGTTCCAGCCAGCGGCTCCTGTGAAGTTCCAGCCCGAGTCGATGCCAGTCTATGTCGTCGAACGCAACGAGGATGACCTCTATTACGGCTTCCCGCAGTTCCACGTCCCAGGCGTGAAAGTCGGGAAACACTATCACCTCGGGGAAGACGTCGATCCAGACGAGATGGAACGCGAGCCTCGAAACGAGGACGAAGCCGCCCTCCGAGAGTGGTTGGCTCACGGCCTTCCAACTGCGAATGGGCCACCGATGACGCTGTCGACCTGTCTGTACACGAACACGCCCGATGAGGAATTCATAATCGACCACCACCCTACGTATGAGAACGTCGTCGTCGCCTGTGGGTTCAGTGGACACGGATTCAAATTCTCGAGTGTCGTCGGTGAGATTCTCGCTGACTTAGCAATCAACGACGAGACCGACCATCCGATAGATCGCTTCGCAGCTGACCGATTTTAAACCGAGGATCGAGACAAGTTGCTTAAAATCAGCCGGCTCGTTCTGACAGCAAACGAGGTGATGGCAGTGTGCGTTTGCTCGATATGCCCTCTGTATGCAGCACGCGACTTCTGTTATCTAACTGACTATTGAAGCCGATTATCGATACGGATCGACCGAGTAGCGATCTCCAGCAGTAAACTACCTCGTGAACAAATTTACCAAATATTTGATCACTCACTGCAAGATTCCGTTTTGAATCAGTGTTCGTGGCACCGACGAATCTACACTATCGTTCACCAATTCGGGAACGAAAGAGCAACTACGGGAAGAATATTTTTGCAATTCGAACAGCTTTAGAGCCCCTGAAACAGCCGAATTCTCCTACCGGCTCTCCCGTTGCTCTACTTTGTTCAGTTCGATCAACAACCGAAAGATCGCCTTGACGAGGTTCGCGTCGACATCGAACTGTTCGGCGTTATCCCCCGCTCGGTCCATGACCTGCTGTTCCTGCGTCTCGTCGGTCGTCGGCAGACCCTGCTCGTCTTTGACCGCCGCGATCGTGTCCGCGACGTAGGTCCGCTGGGCGATCAGCTCGACGATCTCCTGATCGATCGAGCGGATCTCCTCGCGGAGTTCGTCCAGGCTCATCTCGTCGGGCGTGCGGTTCTGGTCGTCGGTGTCGCTGTCGGTTGGCTCTCGAGTCATAGTCGTTGCGTACCGTCGGTTCGCGTCTGCAGTAGCCGCGTCCGTCCGTCTCGGTCGGTCCAGCGCTCCTGTACGGTCTCGAGCGCGTCCCGTTCCCCGACGGCGACGTAGCTCGGTCCGGTGCCGGACAGCGAGACGCCGGCGGCGTCGGGGAGGGCGTCGAGCATCGGTCCCGTCGGGAACTCGAGGGCCGCGGCGAACGCGAAGCCGTTGACGGTCATGGCCTCGCCGTAGCGGCCCTCGAGCGCGAGTTCCTCGACGAGTCGGGCCATCGGCGCGACCCGCTCGCAGGCCGAGACGTCGGCGTCGGCGCTGTAGGACTGTTCGGGCGGGGTGTACACGAGCGCCGTCCAGTCGATCTCCTCGCGGGCGAGCAGGGCGTCGGCCGTGTTGTCGGTGACGGTCACGCCGCCGAGCATGCTGGCGCTGGCGTCGTCGAAGGCACCGGTTACGGTGACGCCGGCGTCGCGGGCGGCCCGGACGCCGAGCCGGCAGGCTTCGATGCGTTCGACGGCGTCCGCGACCTCGAGGGCGGAAAGCGTCGCGAGTACCGTCGCATTCGCGGCGGCGCTGGAACTCTTCAGGCCGGAGGCCATCGGCACGTCGCTCTCGGTCGTCACGCGAGCGCCGACGGTGGCGTCGTCCAGTCCCGCGGCGTCCGCGTACTCGGCGATCGTCAGTTCGGCACAGCGCTCGACGAGCGTCGTATCGGCCTCGGGCCGGCCGGCGACCTCGCCGACGACGTCGCCGTCGCCCGTGAGTTCGACGCTGGCCGTCGTCTCGAGGTCGATCGCGAACGCCGACCCGGTGCCGGTCGCGAGCGCGTTGAGTACCGTCCCGGCTGCGGGTGCGACAGCGCGGCCGTCCATACTCGAACTCTCTCAGAGGGCGTACTTACGGCTGACGGTCTCGTGGCTACGCGCCGGGCTATAGTAGCCGCTGAAACGATTCACACACTGATCGCAGCGCCGTCGTGCGATCAGGTGTGCAATGACTTTCAGCGGCTACTATAGCGGGCAGATTCTCGAGCGGTCTCGATCACCCCGTGCGCGAACGCCTCGAGCGGCCGAACGGACGGGCGACGGAACGCACCTCTTTTCCCCGATCCGACCGAACGGGCGTCTATGAGCGCGCGCAACGACGTCCCCCCCAGCACGATCGGCGTCGATCTGGTCGACGGCGGCGTCGTCGTCGAGTACCACGACGGTCGGGAGGTCTTTTACCACGGGCCGCCGGAACCGGTCGAGGACGCCGTGACGACGCCCCCGGGTAAGGAGGTCCACGTCCTCGTGACCGATCCCGACGGCGTCGAGGGCGTCATGACCTACGTCAACGACCGCAACACCCACGACGACATCCTCGAGTCGACCGGCGTCGGCCGCGTGATGCTCGATCGCGACGACGAGGAGGAGCTGTTCCCCGGCGTGACCGTCGCCACGGAGGCCTACTCGATCCGCGTCGAGGCCGACCCCTCGCTCGTCGATGGCCGGGTGTTCGTCTTCGCCGAGGACGAGATGAGCGAACACGCCTACGAACTCGTCGAGGAGGCCGACTGATGCCGCTACAGAAGTCCTGGCGCGACCTCGATCGCGACGCGGTCGCCGCCGCCCCGGATCGGCCCGGCGTCTACGAACTCGGCGACGGATCGGGCACGGTACTGGCGGTCGACCACGGCGTCCTCCGGGACGAACTCAAGAGCGCGCTGGCCTACGGTGACGGCGACCGCGTCCGTTGGACCGAAGCCCACACGCTCGAGCGGGCCGCGGAACTCGCCGCCGAGCATCGCGACCGGCTCGAGTGACCTACTGGATGTAGGACGGATCGCTGTCGTCGCAGTGTTTCTCGTGTTCGGCGGCGTCTGCCTTCTCGTCGAACAGCATCCCGCAGGTCTCGCACTCGTACCAGGTGGCGTCGTCGCGCTCCGTCTGGACGACCATGTGTGACGGTGGAACGCGAACGACAAAAGGCGTTGCTCCGAGTCCCCCGCCGGCGAGGACCGGCGTCTACGGCGTCAGTTCTCGAGTTCGGTCAGTTCCTCGACGTCGGGAATCTTCTCGCTGGCGGAGGTGATCTGTTGCATGCGCTGTTCGTGTTTCGTGTAGGCGTAATCGGCCAGTTCGGACGGGCTCGGGCCGGGGCCGCTCTCGGAGCTTGCACCGCCGTCACCGGCCAGACTCTCCTGGACGAGCGGCACCAGTTCGTCGACCGTCTCCCGGAGGAGGTCCGGCTCGACCTCGCCGTCGCTCACGAGCGACTTGAGTTTGGCCATCCCGAAGCCGACGTGACGACCCTCGTCGCTGCGGACCAGTTTGAGCCCCTCGACCAGCCCCGGCAAGTCGGGGAGTTCGGGCTCGTTTTCGCCGTAGGCAAGCGTGAGGCCGTAGTAGCCGGTCTGGGCGAGGATCCCTTCGATCGTCAGATGGTAGTGACAGTGTGCACGCGCGCGGTTTTCGGGGGTGTCGTCCTCGAGCAGCCGTGCCATCGCCCGTTCGTTGCGCTCGAACAGTTCGTCGTAGGGCTCGTTGAACCACTTCTCGTCGGTCGGCGACGACAGCTCCTGCCCGCGGCGCTTCTCCTCGGCGTGGATGACCTCTCGCCAGTAGCGGTCGAAGAAGTCCGTGTGTTTCGACTCCTCGTAGAGCTGGGTCGTGAGGAACAGCTGGTCGTCGATGTCCTCGAGGACGACGGCCAGCGGCGCGAGGTCTTCGGTCACCGACTCCTCGCCAGCGCCGAACAGCGCGAGCGACTGCTTGAGCCCCTCGAAGGCCGGCTCGGGGAGTTCGGCGGCTCCCTCGCGGTCCGCCTCGAGATCGACCTCGTGGGGGTCCCAGTGTTTCTCGACCGCGTTCCGGTAGTAGTTGTGCGAGCGAATACCCGTGTCGAGTTGCATCGCCGGCTCGTCAGCGCTCATGCGTGTCCGAACATATGCGTCGGTTCCCGATGAGACTGTATCTTATGAGTTAGGGCGTTTAAGTATAGTCGGATCGAACGCGGCGTATGGGTCTCATTGCGGAGTTCCAGCATAACTCGCCGGACATGCCCCTGACGGACGCCGTCGCGGTCGTCCCGGACGTGACGCTCTATATCGATCGGATCCTCGTCGTCGACCCCGATCGGCCGGTCGTCCTCTGTCGCGTCATCGGCGACGACGAGGGGTTTTCGGCGGCGCTCGCGGACGATCCGACGGTCGAGACGGCCGAGACGATCGACGGCGTCGGCGGAGAAGACGCGATGTACCGAATCAGGCTCCGGGACCCGCCGCTGCCGATCTACCGAAAGTACGTCGAACTCGGGACGACGCCGCTAGGCGGGATCGTAACCGTCGACGGCTGGTGGGCACGTGCCCGGTTTCCCGACCGGGAGGCACTCGCCGAATACCGGGCGTTCTGTACCGAGCGGGGCGGCGACTTCAAACTCGAGCGGCTCACCCGAGAGTCGGGTGCCGACGAGCCGCCGTTCGGGCTCACGCGCGAACAGTACGATGCCCTCGTCGAGGCCCGCGATGCGGGCTACTTCACCGTCCCGCGGGCGGCCTCCACCGAGGAGATCGGCGATCGACTGGGGATCTCGGCACCGTCGGCCTCCGAGCGGATCCGACGCGGGATCGATCGGTTGCTCGAGAACGCGCTGTGAGGGCGCTTCCGAGGGGGCAATTCTCAAGGCCTCCGGCGCGAAACGAACGGGTATGAGTTCGTCGGAATCGGACGGCGTGACGCTGTCGGTTCGCGCTGCGGAGAAAGGCGACGCCGGCCGGGGCGTCGCCCGCATCCCCGAGCGGGCGCGGCGACAGCTCGGTGTTCTCAGCGGCGATACCGTCGTGATCGAGGGCTCGGCAACGACGGTCGCCAAGATGTGGCCGGCCGACGCGTCCGTCCCGGAGACGGCGATCCAGATCGACGGCGATACGCGCGCGAACGCGGGCGTCCACGTCGGCGATACGGTCGCCGTCCGGGCCAAGGACAAGTCGACGATCACCGACGCCGATCGCGTGACCCTCGTCGCGCCGCCCGGCCTCTCGGACCGCCAGCAGCGGGCCGCCGAAGCCGACGCGTCGAAGCGACTCCGGAACCGACCGGTGCGCGCCGGGGAACAGATCCGGATCGAGGGGATCGACCAGCAACCGTTCAGGGTGACCGACACCGATCCGAACGGCGACGTGCGGATCACCGACGAGACGACCGTCCGAATCGTCGACGCCGACGCGGGATCGGGCGCTGTCGGGTCGAGCGACGCCGGCGCCGACACTGCTGCCCGCGGCGGTTCGGATACCAGCAACGGGGGAGCCGCGACCGTGCCGTCCGACGACGCGAGCGACCGCGGCGAGCCCGAGCCGAGTTCGGGCGTCACCTACGAGGACATCGGCGGCTTGGACGAGGAACTCGAGCAGGTCCGCGAGATGATCGAACTCCCGCTGTCGGAACCGGAGCTGTTCCGCCGTCTCGGCGTCGAGCCGCCGTCCGGCGTCTTGCTGTACGGCCCGCCGGGCACCGGGAAGACCCTGATCGCACGGGCGGTGGCCAACGAGGTCGACGCCAACTTCGAGACGATCTCGGGGCCGGAGATCATGTCGAAGTACAAAGGCGAAAGCGAGGAACGGCTCCGCGAGGTCTTCGAGACGGCCGAGGCGAACGCGCCGACCATTATCTTCTTCGACGAGATCGACTCCATTGCGGGCGCGCGAGACGATGAGGGCGACGCCGAGAATCGGATCGTCGGCCAGCTACTGACGCTGATGGACGGCCTCGATGCCCGCGGCGAGGTGATCGTCATCGGCGCGACCAACCGCGTCGATACGATCGACCCCGCACTCCGACGGGGCGGTCGCTTCGACCGCGAAATTCAGATCGGCGTCCCCGACGAGGAGGGCCGCCGGGAGATCCTCGAGGTCCACACCCGGGGGATGCCGCTTTCCGACGACGTCGACGTCGACGCAATCGCCCGACGGACCCACGGGTTCGTCGGGGCAGACCTGGACGCGGTCGCGAGCGAGGCCGCGATGGCCGCCATCCGCGACAGGCCGACCGACACCGACGAGCGTCGCGACTGGAATCGGAACCCGACGGTGCGAAAGGCCCACTTCGACGCCGCGCTCGCGTCGGTCGAGCCCTCCGCGATGCGCGAGTACGTCGCCGAGTCACCGACCACCGACTTCGACGACGTCGGCGGCCTCGAGGCGGCCAAGCAGACGCTCCGGGAATCCGTCGAGTGGCCGCTGACCTACGACCGGCTCTTCGAGGAGACCAACACCGATCCACCCTCGGGCGTCCTCCTCCATGGCCCGCCAGGGACCGGCAAGACGCTGCTCGCTCGCGCGCTCGCGGGCGAGACGGACGTCAACTTCGTCCGCGTCGACGGTCCCGAGATCGTCGACCGCTACGTCGGTGAGAGCGAGAAGGCGATCCGGGAAGTCTTCGAGCGCGCCCGCCAGTCGGCACCCTCGATCGTCTTCTTCGACGAGATCGACGCGATCACCGCCGCCCGCGGCGAGGGTCACGAGGTCACCGAACGGGTCGTCTCGCAACTGCTGACCGAACTCGACGGAATGCGGGAGAATCCCAATCTCGTCGTGCTGGCCGCGACCAACCGGAAGGACCAGATCGATCCGGCACTGCTTCGACCCGGCCGACTGGACACACACGTCTTCGTCGGCGAACCCGACCGAGCGGCTCGAGAGAAGATCCTCGCGGTCCACACCGAGGGCAAGCCGCTCGCCGACGACGTCGATGTCGACGCGCTGGCGGCCGAACTCGAGGGCTACACCGGTGCCGATCTCGAGGCGCTGGTCAGGGACGCATCGATGCGTGCGATCCGAGAGGTCGCGGACGAGTACGGCCCGGAGACGGCAAACGAGAAGGCCGACGAGGTCCGCATCGAGCGCCGCCACCTCGAGGCCGCACGGGACGCGACCGACCGGCCCTAGGGCCGGGTCGCGGGCCGGCGGTCCGAGGCCGACTCGTCGGCGTCGGCGGTCCGGTCGGTGCCGTCCCGATCGTCCGCGCCCGGCGACACCGAGCGCAGTTCGTCGACGGTACCGAGAACCGAGAGGTCGTCGCCCGCTCGGAGCGTCAGGTTGTCCGCCGGGAACGGGCGGACCTCGCCGTCGCGGACCACGGCGAGGACGGTCCCCGGAACCCACCCGACGAAGACGTTCTCGAGCGTCCCGCCATCGTCGACGGTGACCGAGCGGACCGTCCCGTCGGCCGCCCGGAGCGCGGCGAGCAGCCGGAAGCCGTCGTCCGGGGCCTCGGACCGGGCCGCGAGTCGATACCGCGTGTCGGGCCCGGTACCGAGTCGATCGACGGCATCGGCGTCGACGGCGACGGTCGCGGCGTCGCCGTCGATAGCCCACAGCCGTCCGGTCGCGACGAGGCGGCTCGAGCCGTCGGCGGGCGCCCAGACTTCGATGGGATCGCCCGCGCCGACGGCGGGTGCCCGTTCACCGCGGATCGCCACCGCGACGGATCCCGGTGGAATGGTCGCTGCGATCCCCGATCGGGCGCGGCCGATCGCGAGCCGGTCGATCGCCCCGTCGGCCCCGACCGTGATCGAGACGTGGCCGAGATCGTAATCGCGCTCGAGCCGGGTCGAGAGCCGGGTTCGAAGCGCCGCGTCGGTATCGACCTGCGGCAACAGGACCGTTCCGCCGGCGAGGTCGCGTTTGATCGACGGCTCGACGGGCGGGTAGCCCGCCGCGTCGTCGATCCGGTCGGGCAGTCGGACGACCGACGGGAGCCGCGCCGACCGGACGAGTGCGGCGATCTCGCCGGACGCGCCCGGGCGCTCGATATCGAAGACATCGCGGGCGATCCGATCGCCCACCCGTCGGCCACCTTCGGCGCTGAGGGCGCTCGCGGCGATCGTCCCGAGGACGTACGCGGCAGTGGCGTAGTGAACGAGCGGCGTCCCGCCGATCATCGTCGACCGGCCGAGCCCGACCGCGTTCAGCCAGCCGAGGGCGACGCCGAGCCCCGCGAACAGCCCCACGCCGACCGGGAGCGCTCGAGCGCTCGCGATGCGGTAGCCGAACGCGACGACCGTCGCGACGAGCCCAGACAGGAGGGCGAGTCCGATGACGTTGCGTACCGCCGTTTCGGTCCACTCGGTGACGACCGTCTGAGCGATGACGCTCATGGTGACACCTCCGTCGCCGTCTCGACGGGCGGCGGTGGCCGCGAGTCGCGAGCATCGCCGATGCAGCGCTGGAGAGTGACTTTCTCCCCCGCGACGAACACCGACTCCCGTTTCTCGAGTCCCTCCGGATCCGGATCGAGCTGCCACCGGTTCCGGTCGGCAACGGGCTTTGCTCCCGCCGTCTCGATCACATCGGCGTCTGCCGGTGAACTCGCCACAACGGGGTGGATCGGATCGTCGGTCTCGGCCGCCTCGAGCGTCGATGCGATCGCGCCGCCGGAGACGTGCCGGACTACGTAGCCCGCGCGCTCGAGGCGGGCGATCGCCTCCCGTTCGGGGTCGTGGCCGGCCGCGGGAACGGCGATGCGAACGCGATCCGCGGCCAGTAGCGGCGCGGCGTCGGTTGCGGGAACGGCGAGGGTAACGGCCCCGTACTTGTCGACCGAATCGTCGGCCCCCGCCACTCGCTCCGAGCGAGCGTCCCGGTCGACGGACAGGACGGTCCCGGCTGTCGACGCGTCTCGAGCGGAGACCTCGACAGTCGTCCCGGGTTCCAGCCCGGGCGGGGACGGGCCGGAGACCGAAACCGCACGCCAGCCGTCCGGGACCGACGCCGCATCGCCGTCGGTCGGCGGTGCGGCGGCGACGGTCGCCCGTCCGCGTCCGTCGACCGATACCGACGCGGCCGTCAGGTCGTACTCGGTGCGGAGCCGGGTCGCCAGCCGGCTCTCGAGGGCCGAAAGCGGCAGGTCCGCGGGCAGTCGCCACGCGTCCGCCTCGATCGCTGCCCGCACGTCCGGTGACAGCGGCGGGTAGCCGTCGATATCGCGAACGTCGCCGGTCGTCCGGATCTGCACCTGTCCCATGGCGTCGACCGCGTCGATGGCGGCGGCCGACAGCGACCGCGTCCGAACGGTCGGCCGGTCGGTCCCGATCGGGAGTTCCGAGGCGACGCGCTCGCCCTGACTGGCCGCGAAAACGGCGAGCAATGCGACGACGAGCGCCGCGGCACCGATGCGAGGGACCCGTAGTGGGCCCATTCCGCCCTCGAAGAGGCCGACGAGATAGCCGTTACATCCGGCGAGTCCGCCGGCGACCGCGACGCCGAGCGGCAGCGAGAGGTGTCGTCCTCGGATGCTGATCCCGGCGGCGAGGACCCCGACGGCGATCGCGGGACCGACGCCGACGACGAAGCCGAACGCGACGCCGACGACGAGTTCCGTCGTGATTTCGATCATCGGTGGCCGGGGCCGCCGGTCATCGGGAAACCACCCGGATGGTCGGGTTCGGCTGCTCGTCGATGTAGTTGCTGTCCGACGGCGGGATCACCTCGAGCTGGATCGACCCCATGTCCTGATCGGCCCGCAGGCTCTGATCGCCGCCGAAATCGAGCTGTGCGTGATTGTCGTCGCCGGTCGATTCGTCGAGGACGCCGTCGAGCTGTGCCGAGTCGGCGGTCGCGACGATCGTCGCGTCCGAGACGTTGTTCCCGTTCTCGTCGATCGCGTAGACATCGACTTTCGCGTCGCTCCCGGTCGCGTCCGCCTCGATCACCTGATCGTCGTCGGCGATCTTCACGGTCACTTCCGTATCGCCGACGCTGCCGATCCCGCCGAGCATGTTCAGCATGATCGCCAGCGCCGCGACCCCGACGACCAGCGCGATGACCAGCCGGATCGGCAGCCCCTCGATCGCGCGGTCGTCGCGAGCGAACGACGTCGGCGAGCGATGCGGTCCGTCCCTCGAATCGGAATCGGTCCGGTTCGAACCCATGGGCGTGCTGGCCGCGGCTTCCGTTGTAAACGGTGGGACGCAGGTTCAAATACGAAGCCGCGGGAGTCGGGGCCGTGACCTTCGTACTCGGTCGCGACGCCGATCGCGAGGACGGCCCCGTCTGTCGACTCGGTGTCTACCGGGCGCTCGACGGCAGCGACGGCGCCCCGCTCGCGCTCGATCTGGACTCCCCACACGCGATTTCCCTCGTCGGCAAACGCGGCTACGGCAAGTCCCACACGATGGGCGTGATCGCGGAGGGGCTCGCGCGGGCACGCGGCCTCGCACCGGTCGTCGTCGATCCGATGGGGGCGTTCGCGACGCTCGCGGCGTCGGCGGACGGTGAGCCGGTCCCGGCGACGGTCGTCGCGGAGCCGACGGTCGCGCCCGCGTCGCTCGACCCCCGGTCGTGGTGTACGCTGCTCGGCCTCTCGCCGGAAAGCGCCGCCGGAAGCCTGCTCTGGCGGGCCGCACAGACAGAATCCACGATCGACGGCATGCGAACCCACGTCGAGTCGGCGGACGCGGCACGCGCCGCGCGACGCGCCGCGACGAACCACCTGCGGCTGGCCGACTCGTGGGACGTCTTCGACGCCGACGGACTCGGCGCTCGAGCGCTCGCCAGCCCCGAAATAACGGTCGTCGACGTCTCCAGCCGAGCGGCCGCCCCGATGAACGCCGTCTGTCGCGGGATCGCCGAAGCGCTGTATCGCGCCCGCGTCGACGGCGCGATCGACCGGCTCCCCTGGCTCCTGCTCGACGAGGCCCACGCCTTCTTCGACGGCGTGGCCGCGCCCGCCCTCGAGACGATCCTGACTCGCGGCCGCGCGCCCGGCGTCAGCCTCGTGGCTGCGACACAGCGTCCGAGCGCGCTCCCCGCGGTCGGGATCTCTCAGTCCGATATCCTCGTCTCGCACCGGCTCACGGCCGGGGACGATCTGGCGGCGCTCGAGGCCGCCCAGCCGACCTACGTGGGCGGGTCGCTGGCAGAGGCCGACCGGCTGCCGGAGGCCCCCGGCGAGGTCCTCGTCATCGACGACGCCACGGAAACGATCCACGCGGGCCGGGTGCGGGAACGGGACACGCCACACGGCGGCGACAGTCCGGCCGCGAGCGACGTGACCGTCCTCGAGCAATGACGACGACCTGTGGGACTTTCGAATCGCGACGCAACGGCGAAAAAGAGGTCGCTCGCGTTACTGGAAGCCGATCCGGCTGCCGCGCCGCCCCGTCGGGTCGGGACCGCCGCCGCCACCGCCGCGGAACTCCTCTTCGATCCGCTCGTAGTAGTCGAGGATGTCGTCGGTGATCGTCGGCCGGACGTTCTCCATGGCCTGGCGGAAGTGTCGCATCTCGACGACGTCGGCCCCCTCGTCCTCGCGCAGCGCCTCGATGGCCGCCTCGCGGGCGATCGACTCGAGGTCGCTGCCGACGTAGCCGTCCGTGATCTCGGCGATCTCGCGCAGGGTGACGTCGGCGGCCAGCGGCGTGTCCTGGGTGTGGATCTCGAGGATGCGTTCGCGGCCGTCGACGTCGGGCTGCCCGATCATGACCAGCCGGTCGAAGCGCCCCGAGCGCAGCAGTGCGGGATCGATCATGTCCGGTCGGTTGGTCGCGCCGATGACCATCACGTCGCCCATGTCCTCGAGGCCGTCGAGTTCGGTCAGCAGCTGGTTGACGACCCGCTCGGAGACGTTCGAGCCGGTCTCACCGCCCCGTCCGGGCGCGAGCGCGTCGAGTTCGTCGAAGAAGATGACCGTCGGCGAGACCTGGCGGGCCTTGCGGAAGGTCTGGCGGATGGCCTTCTCCGACTCGCCGACCCACTTCGAGAGCAACTGTGGCCCACGCACCGAGATGAAGTTGGCGTTGGTCTCGTTGGCGACGGCTTTCGCCATCAGCGTCTTCCCGGTGCCCGGCGGGCCGTACAGCAAGACGCCGGCCGGCGGGTCGACACCGAGCCGGTCGAACCGCTCGGGGTTCGAGAGCGGCCACTCGACCGATTCCTGAACCTGCTCCTTGGCGTCGTGGAGGCCGCCGACGTCGTCCCAGGAGATCTTCGGCAGTTCCACGAGGACCTCCCGCATCGCCGAGGGTTCGACCTCGTTCAAGGCCCCGCTGAAGTCCTCGCGTTTGACGATCATCCGGTCGATCAGGCTCGGCGGGATGTCCTCCTCGTCGAGATCGATCTCGGGGAGGTAGCGCCGGAGCGCCTTCATCGCCGCCTCTTTGGTCAGGCTCTCGATGTCGGCACCGACGAAGCCGTGGGTCTCGTCGGCCAGATGCCCGAGACTGACGTCGTCGGAGAGTGGCATCCCGCGGGTGTGGATCTGCAGGATCTCCTCGCGGCCCGTCTCGTCGGGGACGCCGATCTCGATCTCGCGGTCGAACCGACCCGGCCGTCGGAGCGCGGGATCGACGCTGTCGACGCGGTTGGTCGCTGCGATGACGATCACCTGGCCCCGGGACTCGAGGCCGTCCATCATCGTCAGCAGCTGGGCGACGACCCGGCGCTCGACCTCGCCGGTGACGTCCTCGCGTTTGGGTGCGATGGAGTCGAGTTCGTCGATGAAGATGATCGAGGGCGATTCCTCGGTCGCGTCCTCGAAGATCTCCCTGAGTTGTTGTTCGGACTCGCCGTAGTACTTCGAGATGATCTCCGGCCCGGCGATAGAGAAGAAACTGGCGGAGGTCTCGTTGGCGACCGCTTTGGCCAGCAGGGTCTTCCCGGTGCCCGGCGGGCCGTGCAGCAGGACGCCCTGTGGCGGCTCGATGCCGAGCTTCTTGAAGATCTGCGGGTGTTTCATCGGGAGTTCGACCATCTCCCTGACCCGCTGGATCTCGTTTTGGAGGCCACCGATGTCCTCGTAGGTGATCCCGCCGCCGGTCTTTTCGAACCCCGAGATCGGCTCCTCGCGGAGTTCGACGTCGGTGTCCTCGGTGATGAGGACTACTCCCTCGGGCTCGGTTTCGACGGCGATCAGCGGGATCGCCTGTCCGGGCGACCGCATGAACGGATGATTCGTCGAGGACATCACCGGGACGATGTCGCGACCGACGACCGGTCGCTTGAGGATCTGGCGTTTCACCATGCCGGCGGCGTCGGAACCGAACTGGACCGACGCCTCCTCCGGCGGTGCGAGGACGAGCTTGTCGGCTTTCGTCGCCTCGGCCTTGCGGATCGTCACCCGCTCGCCGATGCCGACGTCGGCGTTCTGGCGCGTGAAGCCGTCGATGCGGACCGTGTCGGTGTTCCAGTCCTGCCGGTCGGCGCGCCAGACCTTCGCGGCAGTGGTGTCTGCACCCTCGATCTCGATGATGTCGCCCGGACTCAGCTTCAGATGCAACAGCGTGTCCGGGTCGAGTCGGGCGATACCACGACCCGAATCGTTCGGGTACGCCTTCGCAACCTCCAGTTGGACTTCGTTCATGATTTGGGGACGGCGATGTGATTGACTCCGATTCGTGCGCGGATAGGTTTTTTGCTAGGGTGAGTCATTTCCTGTGCTAGTAGCTACCATACTCATCTCCGACCGGCGGCTACAAAGATGTACCGGCCTCGGTGGGTTTTGGTCCCTATCGACAGCCGGCCGACCTCGGAACGGTGGTTGGTTTTTGCGTTTTCCGCTCCGAAAACGGGCCCGGGAGTTCTCGCGTTCGACGGCCGGATGGGAGCAAGCGTCGACCTGATTCTCGCCGCGTTCAGAGACGCCGGTGCCCACGTCGACGCCCTCGAACCGGTGACCGAGGCACTGTCGGCGGCCTATCGGATCGACGAGACCGAAAAGGCCGGGATCGCGGCCACGATCGTCGACGTGGTCCTCCCCGACGATGATCATGTACACGACCACGCCGAGACGTAACAACTCTCGTGGACGCGGGCGCGAGACGTGCCGATCCTGTCCGCGACGATGAAAGAGTCCCCGGCCCGGGCATCTGCAACCCCGCGGATCGGGAACGGGTCGCTCGAGCGCTGGCCGAGGAGACCGGCACGCTCGGCGTCCGGAATGCAGGGGCCACGCATCGATGGATCGCCGAGCGGGCGTTCGAGACTGTGAGCCTCGAGATCGACGGCGAGGCGGACGAAGTCACCGTGAAGATCGCCAGCGACGCCGACGGCGAGGTCTGCGACGTGAGCGCGGAGTACGACGACGCGGCGGCGGTAGCCCGGTAGAGCGGCCGTCCCGTTCAGGATGTGCTTCGTCGGGTGGCGGATCGAGCCGATGCGTCGTCGAGTGAGTCGGACGAAACGCGTCTCCGACCGGTTACCGCGGCCGCATCAACCACAAAAAGAGGGAGTCACCGAACGGGTTCCGTCACCTCAGAATCCGAGGGTGAAGAACACGGAATCCTCGGTGTTGCTGTTGTACTGGTCTATCGTCGCGGTTTGGGTGTTCGTGCTGCTCTGTTCGACGTAGTTCCCGCTGTTCGCCTCGGAATCGTCACCGATGGCTATCGCGACGCTGCCATCGCTGGACGAGGAGGACGTCTGTACGACGGTCTGGTCCTGATCGATATCCGCGTCGTTCGACTGGCTGGCGGCTGCGGCCGTTCCGGCGAGTCCCGTAACCGCGAGGCTACCGATCAGTGCGATCGTCAGTGCGAGCGTGAGTGCGCGGTTCATAGGCCACCCAGTTCGACGAAAAGGGAATCTTCGATGTTCTCGTTGTCCTGGTAGATGTCAGCGTTTTGGTGATTGTCCGACGTCTGCTTCACTTCGTTTCCGGTGTTGGCCGTCGGTCCGTCACCGTTGCCTTTATCGCCGAAGTCCACTGCGATCGCCCAACTGTCCTCGCTCGAGACGTCGGCTCCCTGAGCGACTCTCTGGTCTTGGTCGATGTCCGCGTCGTTCGACTGGCCGTCGTCAGTCGCTGCGGCTGTTCCCGCGGCCCCCATGAACGCGAGGCCACCGATCAGTGCTACCGTCAGTGCGAGCGTGAGTGCGCGGTTCATTGTGTTATGTGTGGGTACCACGCCACGCTGGGGCCGCCCTCGAGGGGCCGTCCCGTCGAATGACGGTGCTATCGCTCGTCGCGAATTCGGCCGTCGTCTCCCGGTCACTCCCCGCTGTGGCGCGTTTCCCAGTGGCCACCTGAACGGGAACCTATTTGAACCCGGTAAACGGTTTCGGCAAGAATAGCGGAATTAGAGCGACTGAGGGCTTCTCTTACGGCTGCAAGTGGTTTTTCACTTCCTGTAGGCGTGGCCTTATCCGGATTCGGCTGATCGTAGCGCATTCGCCCCTTTGGTTTCGACGGAAGCGTCGCCCTACGCCGTCACCGCAATATTCGCTGTAAAGCCGTTGGTACTTGAGTATGAAACCCTAATCACCGCATTCGACCTCCGAAACAATCGTCGGGACGGGACAGTATCGACTGTTTTCGTGCTCTCTCGTCACGCCGACTTACGATCGGAATTCGGTCGTTTAATTCGCCGAATACGGGCTACAGCAGTCCAAGTCTCCGATTTCGTTCCGTAAGCGGTCACCTTCGGATCTCTAGTCCACTCCATACCGGCCCCAACCTGTAGATAACAAAGGGACTCATGCGGATAGGATGGTTCGCATCGCAGAGACTCAGAAACGAAAGACCATCACGACACCAATCCAACGATCAATGAAACACGACACAACGAGACGATCACGAACTACGACGGTTCTTATGGCCTGTATGGTGGCCTTGTCGATGGTAGCAGTCGGCGTCCCCGCGGCGACCGCCGAGGACGCCGCGGCCAACAGTGACACGATACACACGCTCGAGGACGGCGAGGAGCTGTATCTCGTCTTCGGCGCGGACCTCGGTGAGCAGTCGCTCGAGGAGTACATCGACGAACACGCGAACGATGCGAACAGTTCCGGTGCCGAAGTCATCCAGCATCCGGACGTCGATCTGGTCGAGCTCCAAGAACGGGGCTCGGCAGTGTCGATCGCGATCGACGGTGGCGAAGCGACCGCCATTCAGGAGGCCAACCAGCAGAACGACAACGTCCAGACCGGTGAGGCGACCACCGGAAACGTCGACGTTCGGAGCGCGGAGACGCAGTTCGAGAACGTCGGCGAGGTCAATATCATCATCGGTAACGGCGACGACCAGCAGTTCGACGGCTGGGGGATCAAGGACAAGAAAGATGACGATGGGACCGAGACCGAAGAGGCCATCGCCAGCGTGACCCAGTCCCAGACGGTCGGCCAGGTCAACTACAACAACCAGAGCACCGCGTTCGCGTTCGCCATGGACGACAGCGACGCGACTGCACTCCAGCAGTCCTACCAGCGAAACGAGAACCTACAGGAGGGAATGGCCAACGCTTCGAACGTCTACCTCGGTGACGGGGAGTTCGGCCACGCGAAGGACAAATCCGGCGACGAGTCCGGAACAGGCCAGAGCGCATCCGCGTCGCTCGATCAGTCCCAGGACGTCGCTCAACAGAATGTCAACGAACAGGGCGGTGCAGTCGCCATCGCGATCGGCGAGAATAGCACCGCTACGGCGATCCAGTTTACCGACCAGAGCAACCTCAACGAGCAGTTCGGCAGCGCCACCGCCTCGAACCTGATGGCCTCTTCTCTCGGGATGAACGTCGCGACCGCGGGCGACGTCAGCGGCGAGGTTCTCTCGACCGAGACGGACACGCACGGCCCCGATAAGAAGGACAAGAACGACGACCTCAACGATACCGAACAGACCGCGACCGCGGCCGTAGCCCAAGAACAGGAGGTCGAACAGCGGAACATCAACCTCCAGAACACCGCCATGGCCCTCGCACAGAACGGGAGCGAGGCCACGGCGATCCAGCTCGCCTACCAGCAGAACTACAACGCGCAACTGGCCTACGCCGACGCGCTCAACGTCTACGCGAGCCCGGGCTACGTCTCCGACGACGTCACCCGGACCTCGAGTACGACCGTCACGGTCGACGGGAACGCGGGGATGGCGCCCGGCACGTCGTACGACTACGCCGGTAACGCCACGCAGACGAACGACGTC
This sequence comes from Natrinema saccharevitans, assembly GCF_001953745.1. Lineage (NCBI taxonomy): Archaea > Methanobacteriati > Methanobacteriota > Halobacteria > Halobacteriales > Natrialbaceae > Natrinema > Natrinema saccharevitans. The sequence goes on along the minus strand of NZ_LWLN01000001.1, from coordinate 912,530 downwards.
GAGCAGGAGGCAAGCGCCGCCATCGCCCAGCAGCAGTTCATCACGCAGGAGAACTTGAACGAGCAGCACACCTCCGTCGCGGTCGCTGAAGACGGCGGCAGCGCCGGGAGTTCACAGATCAGCCTGCAGGAGAACGAAAACGTCCAGCTCACGTCGGTCGCCTCGACGAACGCCTGGGTCGGCGCGTAACCTATCGATCAGTCACACGGTCGATTTTCGACCGCAGTGACCGACGTATCCGTTTCTTTTGTCCGGTTTTCCGCGCCCTACGATGACGGCTCCGAGCCGTCGGCGTCGTCCGTCTCGCTCGACCCGGTTTCCGATCCAGTCCCGTCGTCGCGGTGTCGCGCGAGCGCCTCGTCGACCGTCAACTCGCCGGCGGCGACCCGCCGGGCCAGACCCTCGTCGATCGCCCGGTTGTGTTCGCTTTGCTCGCGCGAGCGGTCCTTGATGACCTGAATCTCGCCCGCGGTCGGCTCGATCTCCCGTTCGTCGGCGACCTCGCCCTCGAGCCGGGCGATGTTGACCGCGGCCAGCACGTCGCCCATCCCCCGCGCGCCCGTTCCGAGGTAGGGGGTCGTCCCCGTCTCGTCGACGAGTTCGACCCGGACGTCCTCGAGGTCGTTGACCAGCGTCGCGCTCTCGAGGCGGGAGCCGTCGCCGATCCGGACGACCGGGGCGGACGCGTCGGCGGCTTCGCGTTCGATCACGTCGACGGCGTCGGAGAGCGGGACCTGAAAGGCGGCGACGACCGTCTCGCCGGTGAGGACGGCGATGCCGGGTTTGCGGCCGGGATCGACGCCGATGATCGTCCGGCCGCCGTCGCCGCGAACGGCCGCCAGCGCCCGGTCGACCGCGCGCCGCGGATCGTCCGGATCGGCGACGACGGTCGTTGCGTCCGCGAACGCGTCGGCGCTGTCCGCGTCGGAGATGACGACGCTCGTCCGCTGGGGGAGTTCCTCGTCGAGTTCGACGGTGGTAAACGTCGTACCGCGGTCGCGAAGTTCGTTGACGACGCCGTGGTACACCTCGAAGTCGGCCGTAGCGACGACGATCACGGGCGACCTTCGCTCCCCCGAGGAATAAACGTACGCGACCGGGTTCGATCATCGGGACGGCCCGTCGGTCGGAGACAGGCACCGACGGTATCGGGCCGCGATGGCCCTCGAGGCGGCGGTGGTGTCCCGCGTCGGCCCGTTCCGGGGCCTTTTTGCGCGTACCCCGTCAACTCGAACCGTGACCGACGAGGCGATCCCGACCGGCTGTGGCCCGGTCGACGAGTTGCTCGACGGGGGGTTCGAACGCGGGACCGTCACGCAGTTGTACGGCCCGCCGGCGGCCGGGAAGACGAACCTCGCGCTGTCGGCGGCCGTCGAGACGGCCGTCGACGGGGGGACCGTCGTCTATATCGATACCGAAGGCGTCTCGGTCGACCGCTTCGAGCAGTTGCTCGAGGGGAGCGTCGACGACGGGGACCTCGAGGCCGTCGCCTCGCGGATCGTCATCGAAGACGCCGTCGACTTCGAGGAACAGGCCGAGGCCGTCCGCGACGCCGAGGAGTTCGCCGAGCGCGCGGAACTGATCGTACTGGACAGCGCGACGGGATTTTACCGACTCGAGCGCACCGCCGACGGCGACGAGGGGGAGGCGCTGCGCAGCGTCACCCGGCAGGTGACTCACCTGCTCTCGCTCGCGCGGAAACACGATCTGGCGGTCGTCCTGACGAACCAGGTCTTTTCGGATCCCGACTCGGATCGGACCCGGGGACTGGGCGGTAACACGTTGGAACACTGGACCGGGACCGTCGTCCGCTTGGAGCGGTTCCGTGGCGGGAACCGACGCGCGACGCTGGAGAAACACCGCTCGAAGCCGGCCGGCGAGTCGGTTCAGTTCCGGATCACGGATCGGGGGCTCGAGGGCGGCGAGGAGTCGGCGCGCCACTGAGCCCGCACCGAGTCGGCGCTACAGTTCGTTGAGCTTCCGCAGGAGCTGGCCGCGGTACTCCTCGTCGCTGGTGACGCCTTTGAGTTCGAGGACGTTGCGCTCGAGTTTGTCGAGCGCGACGCGGAAGGCGTTCTCCGAGCCGTAGCCCTCGCCGGTTCCGGCGACCTGACCCTTGTTCGTTCGCAGGCGGATCTGACACTGCACGAGCGGCGTTCCGCGGAGCCGTTCCTGATGTTCCTTGAACCGAACGTGGGCGTGCATCACCTGCATGTCCTGGTACTTGTCGACGACCTCCTCGATGCTCTCGACGATCCCCTCTCGAGTGATGGTGTCGAGCATCGAGATGTTGGTGATCTGAACGTCCATGTGTTCCTCTTCGGTGAAGGTCAGCGCCCGCAGGACGTCGGTCTTGGTGATGACGCCGATGACGACCCGACCGTCGTCCTCGGGCGTGACCATAAGCCCCGCGTAGTCGTTGCCAAGCATCGTCTCGACGGCCGCTTTCGCGGTCGTGTCCAGCGTGGTCGTCTCGACGGGGCTGGTCATGATGTCGTAGACGGGCACGTCGAGCAGACGCTGGCTGTCACCGACCCGGTCGCCGGTCGTCGTCGTGTGGTTCTCCCGGATGACGAAGTCGGCGATGTCGTGGGTCGTGACGACCCCGGCGAGGTAGCCGTTCTCGTTCATGACGGGCAGGCGAGAGATACCGTGTTCGCGCAGGAGATTGATCGCCTTGCCGATCCCGTCGTCTTCGGTGACCGTGACCGGATCGGCGGTGTAGATGTCGTCGACGGTCAGCGCGTCGAGGTTCTCGAGAACGGCCTCGAGGATCGCGTCGTCGGTGATGACGCCCCAGAGGTCGTCGTTCTCGAAGACCGGCGCGACCTTCGCGTTGCTCTCGACGAGAACGCGGGCGGTCTCCCGGACATCCTCCTGTCGGTCGACCTTGGGTGAGGGCGTACTCCGGCTCGGCTTCGTCAGTGCCGCCACCTTGGCGTCGTCCTCGACGTGGGACTGGAGAACCTCCCGCTCGCTGATGACCCCCTCGTAGTCCCCGTCGTTCGTGACGATGATCCCCTTGGGGTTGCCGTCTTCGAACATGGACCGAACCTTCCCCATTCGCGTTCCGACGTCGACTTCGATGAACTCCGTGGTGGCGATATCAGCGATATTCATCTTTCTGCGTGAACGTAGAGCCGCCGGGGTATTTAAAATACTGCACGTTTTATCCGGGTGGCTTCAGCCCGGGTGTTTTTATACTGGCCGTTGAATGGCCGTCGATGGTCGACATCAGCGTCTTCGGACGCTACACCTACCTCGTGACCGAACTCGTCTGGGGAATCGTCGCTGCGCTCCTGTTGCGTCGCGCGAACGCCGTCCGGAAGGCCGCCGTGACGATCCTCGCGCTGTACCCCATCGCCTACATCTGGGACCGCTATACCCTCGCCGTCGGCGTCTTCGACATCAAACTTCGGACCGGGATCGACGTCGCCGGCATCCCCCTCGAGGAACACCTGTTCATGGCGGTCGTTCCCGGCCTCGTGATCGGGATGCACGAGACGATCTTCGGCGACGGCGACACGACCGCGAGCCCGTGATCGGGTCGCGGCGCTCTCACTCACTGTAGTCCGTCCCGACGCTCTTGTACCGACGAGTGGACCGTCGATTCGATGGACGAGCGACGATCCGATGGAACGGACGGTGAGACGACCGAGCGAGTCGACCGGGCGCTGCTCCGGGGACTGGCCAGCCTGCTCGTCGCGGTCGCGCTCGTCGTCTCCCTCGCCGTCGGGGCCACCGTGTTCGCCCCACAGGTGGTCGACGACCTCGGCCTCGGCGAGGGGCCCGCGCCCAGTTCCGAGCCGCCGCCGGCCGGCGAGCGCAATCCGCCGGTAACGGATCCCGACGATCCGGGCGTGACCCGGTACGAAACCGACGTCGAGACGATCACCTCGCCGACCGTCGAGGACTTCGTCCACGCCGAAATCAACGAGCGCCGTGCCGAGCGCGGTCTCGAGCCCCTCGAGTGGGACGGGACCGTCGCGTCGGTCGCTCGGGCACACACTCACGATATGGGTCAACGGGACTACTTCGCGCACACGAACCCCGAGGGCGAGGGACCGTACGATCGTTTCGGAGACGTCGACGACTACTGTCGGGCCTACGGCGAGAACATCGCCATGACCTGGGTCGACCGACGCGTCGAACGGCCGACCGGCGGAGTCGTCCGCTACCGGACCGCCGAGGCGCTCGCGACCGGTCTCGTCGATCAGTGGATGAACTCCACGGATCACCGGCGGGCGATCCTCGAGGAGGGCGAGACGCCGACGTGGGACCGAGCGGGCGTCGGCGTCTACATCGACGAGGACGGCGCGGTCTACGCCGGCCAGAACTTCTGTCGCGAGTGGTGAGGGCCCGTCTCGGGTCGTCGGCGGGCCGTTCGGACCGCGAGACTCACACAGGAACTGCGAACGACTTACACGTTCTTGGGCCTGATCGTCGTACGAACTGTATGGAACTTCCGGAGGCAGTCACTGCGATCTATCGGACGGCGAGCGACCGAGATCTGACCTTTCTCGCGGCCGGCTTCGCCTACTACGCGTTCGTGTCGCTGATCCCGCTGGTCCTGCTCGCGCTCGTCGTCGGCTCGCTGCTGGGCGGCGAGGCGGCCGCCGAACGGCTGATCACTGTCGCCGGGGACTTCCTCCCGGCGTCGGGCGAAGACCTCGTTACCGAAGCGCTGACGACCGAATCCGGACGGGTCGAGGCGACCGTCGTCGCGCTCGCCGTCGCCGGCTGGGGCGCGCTCAAGGTCTTTCGGGGGCTGAGCCTCGCGTTCGACAAGGTCTACGACGAGGTCGCCGAGGAGAGCCTCGTCGGGCAGCTCGTCGACGGACTCACGGTACTCGTCGCGGGCGCGGGCGCGATGGCTCTGATGATCGGGATCGGGGCGGCGATCAGACTCGTCGCCGACACCGTGCCGCTGGCCGGCCTCCTCAGTTGGCTCGCCCTGCTCGCCGGGCTCGTTCTCGTCTTCCTGCCGATCTACTACGTTCTGCCGCCGGTCCCCGTCGACGTGACCGAGATCCTGCCGGGCGCGGTCTTCGCCGCCGTCGGCTGGACCGTCCTCCAGTTCGGCTTCCAACTGTACGCGGCCAACGCTGCCCAGTACGAGGCCTACGGGGCGCTCGGTGCTGTGTTGCTGTTTGTCACCTGGCTCTACTTCGCGGGCGTCATCATTCTGTTCGGGGCCGTCCTCAACGTCGTCCGCGCGAACCCGGCACTCGCGGAGTGATTCATCCCCGACGTCCGGGTACTGTCCATAGGGCTCGTCGTTCGACCACCGACAGGGGAAGGATTATGTCGCCGGCAGCGACAGCCACCACCATGAGCGACGAGCGATCATCCGGTCCCTCCACGGCCGACGAGGCGGACGCGGCCGACGCCGACTCCGACGACGCCTTAGAGCCCGGCGGCGGCCCCCAGCGGGTCGTCTCCGAAGAAAGCGTCGACGACATCCTCGAGTCGCTGGATTCGGCCCGGTCGGCGGCCGACTCGAGCGACGACACGACGGCCAGCGAGTCCGTGACGACCGAGTTCGACGAGGACGACGTTCCGACCACCGATCCCGCGACCGCCGAACCGACCTCGGAGCCGAGTGCGGGCGAGGGTCGTGACAGCACGCCCGCGGACGCCGCTGAGTCGGAGCCGACCTCGATCGACGCCGCCGCCGCTTCGATCCCGGACGACGCCGACCTCGAGGATCTCGCGGCCCGCGTCGAAACGGGCGACGTGACCGGCGCGGACGTCCGCGCGGCCGAAGCCGGCGAGGGCCGCGAGTCGACCCCCGAGATCGACGACGTCGACCTCTCGATGGACGACCTCGAGACGGGGGCCGCACCGGGGTCGACGGACGACGACTGGCCCGACGACGCCGGCCCGCTCGCCGGTTCGGTCGATCGCGACGGGAACGGCGGGGGAGACGACGCGTCCGACGACTCACCCGGCCTACTCGGCCGGCTCAAGCGATTCTTCTCGCCGTAACGCGACGCTCTTTGCGGTCCCCGCTCGCTCGAGGGAATCAGCCGACCAGCGTGATGAGGACGAACAGCGTCACGACCGAGGACAGCGTCGTGACGAAGACGTTCAGCGACGCGAACTCCGGGTCGCCGCCGAGTTCGTTCGCGAAGACGAACGTCGAGACGGCCGTCGGCGTGCCGAGCATCACGACGCAGGCGACGAGCGTCGCGGTGTCGACGGCCAGCGCGGAGAAGACCAGCCACGCGAGGACGGGCATCAGCCCGACTTTACAGGCGACGACGGCCGCGGTCGCGCTCGCGTCGATCGAGGACCGGTCGACGTCCAGCGACGCGCCGACACAGAGCAACGCGACGGGCAGCGCGAGCGACCCGACGGCGTCGAGGCCGACGGCGACGGGAGAGGGAACCCCGATCCCGAGCGAGCCGATCGTCAGTCCCGCCAGCAGCGTCAGGAGGACGGGGTTGGTCGCCAGTCCCCGTAGTTCGTCGGTGACCGAGGTACCGGCCCCGTTGAGCGTCGAGAGGACGACGACCGTCAGCGGGACCTGGGTCAGCGAGACGACGCCGAGGACCACGCTCGCGATCGCCGTGACCGTCGAGTCGAACGTCGCGGCGACCAGCGGCAGCCCCAGATAGCCCAGGTTGGAGTGATACGACTGCACGACCGCGACGCTCCGGCGCGCGCTCGAGTCTCGGTGCCAGTGGACGGCCCAGGCGACTCCCGCGGTTCCCGAGACGACGAGCAAGAGCCCGCCGAGCAGCGCCGGCGAGAGCAACGCGGCGATCGAGCGGTCGAACGTCGACACGAAGATCAGCGCCGGGAGCGCGACGTAGTAGGCGAGGTCGTTCAACAGCGCGGTCCGACGGCCGTCGAGGACGCCGATCGCTCGGACGCCCGCGCCGAACAACAGGACGACGAGCAGTGCCAGCAACCGGCCGACGACCTCCATACCCCCCGCTCAGTCGGTTCCGCGGTTTGTACCGTTCGATCCGCTTCGGGGGGTTTATAATAGGTGACAGGACAGGTGTACTATCATGACTGTGAACCGCCGCGACGTGCTGAAGCTCACGGGTGTCTCGATGGCAGCGGGTGCCGCCGGCTGTCTCGGTTCCGACGACGAGGACGGTAACGGTAACGGCAACGGCAACGGTGGCGGCGAGGACTCCCCGCCGACGTACGCACAGTGGCTCACCACCGACGACGAGGGTGCGGTCGGGTTCATCTACATCGACTGGTCGGACCTCGAGGATTCCGAAAGCGACGACGGGACTCAGGACGACGAACTGGGCGAAGAGTATCAGAACGACCCGATGATGGGACTGCCGATGGCCGGAACGATAGCGGCGGGGTTCGCCATCGGGTTCGGCCTCAACTCCTACGGTCTCACCGGCGTCCTCGAGGCGACCGACTCCGAGGACGTGGCATCGCTCGACTCGAGCGCCGACGCGACGCTCGTGGCGAACAAGACGGTCGTCCTGCCCGGCGAGATCGACACCGACGAAGTGGCCGACGTCCTCACCGCCGAACCCGAGTCGGCGTTCGAGAAGCAGTACGAGCGAAGCGACGGGATCGACGACTACGACATCTACACCCCCGCCGACGGGAATTCCGGCGCGATCGCGGTCGGCGAGAGCGCGATCGTCTTCGCCAGCGACAACGAGATGACCGATCCCGTCGCCGCGGTCAAAACGCCGATCGAGGCCGCCGCGGGCGAGGCCGAACGAGCGACCGAAGAGGTCGCGGACGTCGAGTGGTTCCTCTCTGCCGCCGGCCACGGTGCGGTGGCGTTCGGGGGCTACGGGGACGAGTTCGAGATCGACCTCAACGGCGACGGCGGAACCAGCGGCGGCGGGGAGTTCTCGGACGTGGAGTATCCCGAACTCGAGGGGCTCGAGGGCGGCGTCAGCTCGCTGTCGTTCGACGGCGACGGCGGCGGCGGCGCCGGCGAGTTCGCCGCCGTTCTCGGCGACGCGGACGCGAGCGCGCTCGAGGACTCGCTCGGTTCCTCCGCCGACGAGCGTTCGGTCGACATCGACGACGATCGGGTGACCGCCTCGGCGACCTGGAACGCCGTCGAGTAATCGCGACTACGAGAGTCGTCCTTCGATCGCGACTCCGACGGTCGGGAGAGACGACCCCGGTCGCTCGTTCGAGTCCGATTTTCCGCCGGCTTCTCGGAATCAACTGCCCCTCGAGAGCGACGACTGCAAGATCGGACCGACGGTTCCAGCCGGTCGAAATTGTGGACAACTGCCTCGAGACGACAGTCGCAGTCGGTCGTAAAAAGGGCTCAAGCCGTTCCGTTCGGGCGCAGATATGCCGCTCGCTCCTCGTTGTTGCGTCGTAGAAGTGGGTTGGAGCAGATTTGAACTGCCGGCCTCCTCCATGTCAAGGAGGTGTCGTAACCAGACTAGACCACCAACCCTGGTTCGGCGTTCGTCCGTGGCCGTCGTCGCCACGTCCTCTACACTCAATCGTTGCCGACCACACTAATTGAAGGTTTCGAATCGACTGCCGTACGCGACTCGTCCGCACGCAGCCGGGCGACACGCTTAAGTCGATGTACTTATTTGGACATTACAAGACAACTACGTACATTGGTGTTCACTATGCAGGAATACGTCGAACGAGTCACGGACGGGCAGGATCTCACGCAAGCGGACGCTCGAGCGGCCTCGACGGCCGTGTTCGAGGACGCGACGGAGGCACAGATCGGCGCGCTGCTGGCCGCGCTGCGCGCCAAAGGCGAGACGGAGGCCGAGATCGCCGGCTTCGCGGAGGGGATGCGCGATGCGGCCCGGACGATCTCGCCGGACCGGGAGCCGCTGGTCGACACCTGCGGTACCGGCGGGGACGACTACGACACGATCAACGTCTCGACGACGAGCGCGATCGTCGCCGGCGGGGCGGGCGTTCCGGTCGCCAAGCACGGCAACTACTCCGTCTCCTCCTCGTCGGGCAGCGCGGACGTCTTAGAGGAGGTCGGCGTCGACGTCGAAGCCGAACCCCCGGCCGTCGAGGAAGCGATCGAGGAGGACGGCATCGGGTTCATGCTCGCGCCGGTCTTCCACCCGGCGATGAAGGCCGTCATCGGCCCGCGTAAGGAACTGGGGATGCGGACGATCTTCAACGTCCTCGGACCGCTAACCAACCCCGCGGGCGCAGACGCGCAGGTCGTCGGCGTCTACGACCCCGACCTCGTCCCGGTCCTCGCGGACGCCCTCGCCCGGATGGACGCCGAGCGCGCGCTGGTCGTCCACGGCGCGGGCACCGACGAGATCGCGATCCACGGCGACACCGTCGCCGCCGAAGTCGACGGCGATTCGGTCGAGGAGTACACCCTCGAGCCGGCCGATCTCGGGCTCGACGACCACGACATCGCGGACATCTCGGGCGGTTCGCCGGAGGAGAACGCCGCGGACATGCGCGGCATCGTCGAGGGCGATGTAACCGGCGCGAAACGCGACGTCATCCTCGCGAACGCGGGCGCGGCGATCTACGTCGCCGGCGAGGCCGACTCGCTCGCGGCCGGTGCGGACGCGGCCCGCGAGGCCATCGAGTCGGGCGCGGCCGCCGAGACGCTCGACCAGTTACGCGGCGTACCGGCACAGGCGACCGGGGACCGATGACCCGGGTCAAGATCTGCGGCCTGACCGACGAGGCCGACCTCGAGGCGGCGATCGACGCGGGCGCGGACGCCGTCGGGATCATCTGTAACGTCTCGGTCGACACACCCCGCGAGGTCTCGATCGAGCGGGCGACGGCGCTCGCGGCGGCGACCCCGCCGTTCGTCACGAGCGTCCTCGTGACGATGCCCGACGGGCCGGCGGACGCGATCGAACTGGTCGAGGAGATCGAGCCCGACGCGCTCCAGATCCACAGCGACATCCGGCCCGGCGACCTCGCGTACCTGCGCGCGAACCTCGAGGCGGAACTGCTGCTCGCGGTCGACGCCGACGACGCCGCGACCGCCGAGACCTACGACGAGATCGTCGACGGACTGCTCGTCGACACGGGCAGCGCCGAGGGCGGCGGCGGGACCGGCCGCACCCACGACTGGGACCGGACCCGCGCCGCCACGGTCGACCTCGAGTCGCCGCTGATCCTCGCCGGTGGGCTCACCCCCGAGAACGTCGGCGACGCGGTCCGAACCGTCGCGCCCTTCGCCGTCGACGTCGCCAGCGGCGTCGAGGAACGGGGCGGGGTCAAGGACCGCGAGGCCGTTCGCTCGTTCGTCGACCGAGCCAAGACCGCCCGCAAGCGGGCGGAACCCGAAGCGTGACTCCCATGCCCGATCCCGAACCCACCACCGCCGACCGGGTCTCGTTCGATCTCGACCGTGAGGCGTTCGGCGAGGACGCCGGCTCGAACGCCGACCGCGACGACCGACCGGTGGTCGTCCGGACCGTCGCGACCCTCGAAGTCGAGACGACGCCGCTCGCGGCCTACGCCGCGCTCACCGGCCGCTCCGAGGCGAGCAGTCGGGAGCGATCGCCCTACGCCTTCCTCCTCGAGAGCGCGGAGAAGACCGCCTCGAGCGACCCCGACGGCGCGTTTCGGCCGAGTACCGCCGACGTCGAGCGCCACGCGCGCTACTCCTACGTCGGCTACGATCCCGAGGCCGTCGTGACGGTCGAATCCGGCGAGGCGACCGTGGAGGCCCTGACCGACGACGCGCCGCTTGCGGCCGTCGACACCGACGCCGGGGGCGACACGGTCGACGCCCTCCGGGCCGCGATGCCCGACGTCCGCCTCGAGAACGTCCCCGACCACGACCGCCAGCACCTCGAGGGCGGGCTGGTCGGCTTTCTGGCCTACGACGCCGTCTACGACCTCTGGCTCGAGGAGGTCGGTTACGAGCGGCCCGACTCGCGGTTCCCGGACGCGCAGTTCCTCCTGACGACGAAGACGCTGACGTTCGACGAGCGCGACGGGACGGTATCGCTGGTCTTTACGCCCGTCCTCGAGGCCGACGACGACCCCGACGCGGTCTACGACGCGCTCGTCGCGGAAGCGGCCGAGGTGGCGTCAACACTCCGTGAGGCCGAACCGCCCGAAACCGGCAGTTTCGTCCGTGACGAGGAGGTCGCGGGGCCGCAAGCCGCATACGAGGGGAGCGTCCGGGCGGCCAAGGAACACGTCCTCGACGGCGACATCTATCAGGGCGTGATCTCCCGAACCCGAGAGATCCACGGCGAGGTCGATCCACTCGGCTTCTACGAGGCGATGCGCGAGGTCAACCCCTCGCCGTACATGTATCTGCTCGATCACGACGACCTGACCGTCGTCGGGGCCAGCCCCGAGACGCTGCTCTCGGTGCGCGGGCGCGAGGTCATGTCGAACCCGATCGCCGGCACCTGCGACCGGGGCTCGAGCCCCGTCGAGGACCGCCGGCTCGCGGGCGAGATGCTCGCCGACGGCAAGGAACGCGCCGAACACACGATGCTGGTCGACCTCGCGCGCAACGACGTGCGCCGCGTCTCGGAACCGGGGTCGGTCCGGGTCGACGAGTTCATGAACGTCCTCAAGTACAGCCACGTCCAGCACATCGAGTCGACGGTGACCGGCCGGCTCGCCGCGGATTCCGACGCGTTCGATGCGACGCGGGCCTCGTTCCCCGCCGGGACGCTCTCGGGCGCGCCGAAGATCCGCGCGATGGAGATCATCGACGACCTCGAGTCCGAGCCCCGCGGACTCTACGGCGGCGGCGTCGGCTACTACTCGTGGTCCGGCGACGCGGACTTCGCGATCGTGATTCGGACTGCCACGGTCGAAGACGAGGGTGACGAGGACCGGATCACGGTCCAAGCCGGCGCGGGACTGGTCGCCGACAGCGACCCCGCCGCCGAGTACGAGGAGACCGAACAGAAGATGGGGGGCGTCCTCGCGGCCCTCGAGGCGATCGAACTGCCCGCCGAGGAGCCGGCGACTCGAGCGGACCCCGACGCGACGCCGGAGGTGAGCCGATGAGCGCGACGACAGCGGACGACCGCGACGCGGCGGGCCGCGACGGCGAGGCGGAGCCGCTGACGGTGCTTTTCGTCGACAACTACGACTCCTTCACCTACAACCTCGTCGAGTACGTCAGCCAGCAGGCCGGCACCGAGACCGAGGTCCTGAAAAACACCGCGTCGCTCGCGGACGTGCGCGCGGTCGATCCCGACGCGATCGTAATCAGTCCCGGGCCCGGTCATCCGGAGAACGACCGCGACGTCGGCGTCACGATGGCCGTCCTCCGGGAGATCAGCCCCGAGGTCCCGACGCTTGGAGTCTGTCTCGGCCTCGAGGCGGCCGTCTACGAGTACGGGGGCAGTGTCGGCCGCGCTCCGGACCCGATCCACGGCAAGGCCTCCGCGGTCGACCACGACGGCCGGGGCGTCTTCGAGGACTTAGAGCAGGGCTTTCGCGCGGGCCGGTACCACTCACTGGTCGCGACCGAAATCCCGGACTGCCTCGACGTGACCGCGACCGCGGAACACGGCTCGGAGACGCTCGTCATGGGCGTGCGCCACGCGGAGTACCCCCTCGAGTGCGTGCAGTTTCACCCCGAGAGCGTCCTCACGGCCGTCGGCCACGACGTGATCGAGAACTTCCTCACGTTCGCGAGGGAGAAGTAGGGCGGCGAAACCGGAGACGACTCAAAAGAACGGGAGGAAGCCGAGGTCGGTAAAGCCGGTGGCGTACAGCGCCGCCAGCACGACGGCGGCGACGATGCCGATACGGACGGCCAGTTTGATTGCGATCTTGATCGCGACGACGGCGACGGCGAAGGCGGCCAGCGCCGCCAGGACCAGGAGGATCGTCGGTCCCGAAGTCAGTGCTTCGATCATGTACCACTCCCCGCACTGGAAGGACGTAATCTTTCTGGAAGTCGTGACTGACGACCGGCGACGACTGACTCGCTCGAGCGATCGTTCGGCGCGCCGGATCGTGTGGGTGCGAAAGAGAAAACCACCAGAGGGGACAGTGATCACGTCGCAAACAGTCACTTTCAGTTCGGTCTGAAAATGGTTAAGACGGTCGCCCACGTAGGTTCGAGCGACCACGGCAGCGGCCGTTTCACCGGTCGTCTGCTGACGGAACACGACAAGGTGACAGAGACATCTATACAACTATATTTGTATTACTACAAGAACGGTAGGACTACAACACCACGTTTTATGATGGATGCATGAATACCAAACCTTCGTCACGAATGATGCAAGCCAGGACCCGGATCCACGCCACGATCGACGTACTGCAGCGAGGTAGCGACGAGGTGACCCGCGCATGAGCGACGCCGACCTCTCCGCGGAAGAGCTGACGCTCCCGATCAAGCGCACCGAGGGGGAGACCCTCGAGGAGCGATTGACCGACAACGCCTATCACGACATTCTGCCGGCCCGTTATCTCCGCAAGGATGCCGACGGCGACCTCGTCGAGGACCAGGAGGACCTCTTCGAGCGCGTCGGCAAGAACATCGCGCTGGCCGAAGCCGTCTACGAAGCGCAGAACCACGACAGCGAGATCACGGTCACGCCAGACCAGCTCAAGCCCGACCACCCGCGGCGGGACGAACTCGCGGAGGAGGTCTTCGGCGCGGGCACCACCGCCGAGGACGACAGCGAGGAACGAAGTTCCTCTGGCTCTGGGGCGGAGCCGCAGAACGCCGAGACGACGCTGTCTATCTACAACGTCAACAAGTTCGCCTACGACACCGTCGTCCCCGAGCTCCCCGACGAGATCCGCGAGCACGTCGAGGACGTCGCCGAGGAGTTCCAGGGCATGATGGAAAATCTGGATTTTATGCCGAACTCGCCGACCCTGATGAACGCCGGTGACGAACTCCAGCAGCTCTCGGCGTGTTTCGTCGACTCCCCCGAGGACGACATCGACGACATCCACCAGACCGCCAAGGAGGCCGCGCAGGTCTTCCAGAGCGGCGGCGGCATGGGGTATGCCTTCTGGCAGCTCCGACCCTACGGCGACGCGGTCGGCTCGACCGGCGGTATCGCGTCGGGACCGATCACGTTCATGCGCACGTACGACCAGATGTGCGAGACGATCGCCCAGGGCGGTGCCCGACGCGGCGCACAGATGGGCGTCATGCGCGTCTCCCACCCGGACGTCATCCAGTTCATCCACGCCAAGAACAAGGACGTCTCGCTGGCCGAGACGCTGCGGCTGAACGACCCCGACGACTACACGCACACTTCCTTCCAGGACGCCTTGGAGGAGGCCCGCGAACTCATCGACGACGACGGACGGGTCCCCAAGCACCTCCGGAACGCCGTCGAGGGACACCTCTCGAACTTCAACATCTCCGTCGGGATCACCGACGACTTCATGGACGCCGTGAAAAACGGCGAGGAGTTCACGTTCACCAACCCCCGAACGGGCGAGCCCCACATCGCCACGGCCGAGACGAAGGAACTCTACGAGATGTTCGGTCTCGGCGACCACGTCGAGGTCGGCGAGGAGCTGTCGATCCCGGCCGAGGAACTCTGGGACGACATCGTCGAGGGCGCCCACGAGAACGGCGAACCCGGCGTGATCTACCTCGAGCGGGTGAACAAACAGCACTCCTTCGACGTCGAGAAACACCCCGACCACCGTATCCTCGCGACCAACCCCTGCGGCGAGCAGCCGCTCGAGGAGTACGAGGCCTGTAACCTCGGCCACATCAACCTCTCGACCCTCGCGGACCTGGAGGCGCCCGACTGGCGCGTCTGGTACGACGAGCACGGCGACGAGTACGACTCGCGAGCCGAGGCCGTCGACGCCTTCCTCGACGAGGCGATCGACTTCGAGGAGTTCGACCGCCGCATCGAGATGGGCACGCGCTTTTTGGAGAACGTCGTCACGATGAGCGACTTCCCGGTCGAGAAGATCGAGCAGAAGGTCCGGGAGATGCGCAAGATCGGCCTTGGCATCATGGGACTGGCACAGCTGTACGTCCAGCTCGGGATGGAGTACGGCAGCGAGACCTCCAACGAGGTCGCACGCCAGCTGATGCGTCACATCAACCACGGGTCGAAGTGGGCGTCCCACGAACTCGCCGAGGAGCGGGGCAGCTTCGACGAGTGGGACAAATCCAAGTACGCGAACCCGACCGAGTACCGCGAGTGGTTCGAGAAGCAGACCGGACTCGACGCCGACGACTGGGCGGACGGGTTCCCGGTCCGGAACCACAACACGACGACCATCGCGCCGACCGGCACGACCTCGATGGTCGGCAACACCACCGGCGGTTGCGAACCGATCTACAACGTCGCCTACTACAAGAACGTCTCCGACGACGTGCAGGGCGACGAGATGCTGGTCGAGTTCGACGACTACTTCCTCCGAACGCTCGAGGCCAACGACATCGACGTCGACGCGGTCAAGGAGGAGGCCAAAGAGCAGATGGCCACCAACCAGTTCGACGGAGTCGAGGGGCTGTCGACGGTGCCCGACGCCATCGGCGAACTGTTCGTCACGACCGGCGCGCTCTCGGCGAAGGAACACGCCGGCGTGCAGGTCGCCTGTCAGGAAGGCGTCGACTCCGCGATCTCGAAGACGGTCAACGCACCCAACGACTCCACGCTCGCGGACGCCAAGGACGTCTTCGAGTACATCTACGAACACGGCGGCAAGGGCGTCACCTACTACCGCGACGGCACCCGCAGCAAGCAGGTGCTGACCACCCGCGCCGACAACGCCGACTTCGCCGACGAGACCGAGGCCGCACAGGCCTTAGTCGAGCAGATCGACGAGATCTTCGGCGGCTTGGCGCAGTTCCTCGAGAGCGAGGAAGTCCAGGACGTCCTCGAGACGGACGTCGGCGGACTCCTCGACGAGGACGGCGAGCCCGCACAGGTCGACTTCACCGAGAAGCGCGAGCGGCCCGACGCCCTCCAGGGCGTCAGCCAGCGTATCGACACCGGCTACGGGAAGATCTACGTGACGATCAACGAGGACCCCGAGACCGGCCAGCCGTTCGAGCTGTTCGCCAATATCGGGCATTCGGGCGGCTTCACGAACTCCTTCACCGAGGCGCTGGCGAAGGTCATCTCGACCTCGCTGCGCTCCGGCGTCGACCCCGAGGAGATCGTCGACGAACTCTGTGGCACCCGGTCGCCGAAAGTCGCCTGGGACAAAGGCGAGCAGATCCAGTCCATTCCGGACGCCATCGGCACCGCGATGCGACGCTACCTCGAGGACGAGATCGACAAGCCGTATCCGAAACAGCAGACCTTAGAGGAGTCTGCCGACGCCGACATCGAAGTCGACGGGCCGAAGACCGACGGCGGGGCGGCCGCCGCGTCCGCGGACGCCGACGACACGACCCAGGACCTCATCGACGCCGGCGAGTCGCCGGAGTGTCCCGACTGCGGCTCGATGTCGCTGTACTTCTCCGAAGGCTGCAAGACCTGCGAGAGCTGTGGCTGGAGCGAGTGTTGAGCGCTGACTGACGGCAGTTCGATCGGTTCCGGTTTCGCGGTTCGTTTTTTCGGTCGCGGGCGAGTACCGCAAACACCACACTTAGCACCGGGCGGCGCGAACGGCGTCGTATGACAGCCGACGCCGGGGACGGCGCCGCCGGTAGCGGGACGACGGCGGACTCGAGCGACGGGGCCGGCGCGCCGCGCTGTCCCCACTGCGAGGCCCCGATGTACAAGCGCCACTGCAAGTACGTCTGCCCCCACCACGGGGTCATCATCGACTGTAGCGACCCCTTCCGCTGACCCGCGTTCACGAGTTCGGGCCGAACGCCCGACTCGGCGCCCGACTCGAGCGGTGAGTCGCCCGATACCCCTACAAGACGACGGGCTGTGGGTCCGCGTACTGATCGCTATGGCTGCGCGACCGACGATCCTCGTCGTCGACGACGAACGGGAACTCGCCGACCTCTATGCGATGTGGGTCGACGACGATTACGAGACGCTGACCGCCTACGACGGGACGACGGCACTCGAGCGGTTGCACGACGGGGTCGATGTCGTCCTGCTCGATCGGCATATGCCAGATCTCAACGGGGACCGGGTCCTCGAGGGGATCCGCTCGCGGGGTCACGACTGTTGGGTGATCATGGTGACCGCGGTCGATCCCGGGCTGGATATCGTCGAACTGGACATCGACGACTACGTGACCAAGCCCGTCACGCGACCCCAGCTGACGCGAATCATCGATAATCTCCGCGTACAGTCCCGCTACGGCGACGGCGACCGCCGCGAACTCGAGTCACTCTCGAACAAGATGGAGGCCTTGGAGGACGAACACGACCTCGAGGAACTGACCGACACCGAGGCCTATCGGCGACTCGAGACGGAACTCTCGGAGATGAGCGAATCGCTATAGTAGCCGCTGAACGTCATTGCACACCTGATCGCACGACGGCGCTGCGATCAGTGTGTGAATCGTTTCAGCGGCTACTATAGTCGAGGGACTCGAGACCGAGTAGCGACGGGCAGCGGTGGGCCATTCGGTCAGTTGTCCGTCGATTTGCCGTTCTCCGTTCGGAGCGGGTCTCGCGATCGGAGCGTGCGGTAGGCGGGGCCGGCGAGCAGGAGACAGGCCGCGAGGAGCCCGGCCAGCGAAACCGCCAGCCCGGCGTCACCGATCCCGCCCGTCGTCGCCGTCGCCGCGGAGGCCCCGACGACGACCGCGGCGACCGTCCACGGGAGTTCGCCGATCGCCGTACCGACGAGGAACCACCTGTGTGGGACGCCGCTGACCGCCGCGGCACACGTCGCGACGTCCGACGGGATCGGGGCCAGCCGCGAGGCGACGACGCCCCGAAGCGGGCCTGCGGTCTCGTAGTAGCGACCGGCGGCGTCGCCGGCGCGCTCGAGAAACCCGCTCTCGTCACAGTTTCCCGACACCGACTCGTCACCGGCGATCCAGCGGGCGGCGAGAAAGATCGGCAGGACGGTGACGACGACGCCTGCGAGTGCGACCGGAACGCCGACGGCGACGCCGTAGCCGTAGCCGACGACGGCCGCGAGCGGCGTGGTCGGCCACGCGAGCAGGGGCCGCACGAGATAGAGCGCGGCGACGACGAGGCCGAAGGGAAGCGGATCGGCGGCGAGCGAGTCGACGGCCCCGATTGCCGTCGGCGGCGAGACGAGCAGGCCCGCCGCGACCATGGCGCTGGCCACGACGGCACCCGCGAACGCACGCGTTCGTCCCGACTGCATCGATCTGAGATTTCGCTCGAGCGTTGAAACCTTTGTGTCTCGGGAGGCTCGACAAGAATCTGGCGTACGTGTTCGCGATCGTGGCGTCTCGATCGGACGAGTAGTCCGCGAACCTGTCACGCGGGACCGTCGTCCACGTGTGATCCGGCCGCAGTCGCCGATCCAAAGGAAAGGGCTTTTATAATCACACTGGATACGATTGAGTGCAGACAGAGATCGCGAGCGTGGGTAGCCAAGCCAGGCCAACGGCGCAGCGTTGAGGGCGCTGTCCCGTAGGGGTCCGCCGGTTCGAATCCGGTCCCACGCATCGCAATGGTGCGAGCGATCACGCGCGCACCTCGATGTTGACGGCCGGTTCGAATCAGGGAGCGCCTCCGGCGCGACCGTGGTTCGAATCCGGTCCCACGCATCGCACAGGTGGCTGAGCTCCACCCCAAACCGATGCAGGTGATTTCCCTTCGTGGGCATCACCCACGCATAATCCTTTCCGACGCTACACCGACGAGCGATAGCAGTACGTGGCCGAACTGACGTGTTCTCGATGAAAACAGCGCCGGCGCTAGAACTTCATTTCGACCGGTTCAGCTGAGAGCAAACAGCCGGACGGCAACCGATGCCAGGCGTCGGTTTCGAACAGCATCGTGACCGTCGCGGAGAGTAACCGCTTTCCCGCTTCGCTCGAACGGTCACACATGGAATACGTCCCTCGAGAGCGCGTGCGCCTGCTCACCGGCGTGTTGAGCGTTGTGTCGCTGGCGGTGGTCTTTGCGGCCGCCGGCGGCCGGATCCCTGCCTCAAGCGTGCCCGCCGCCCCGGAGTGGGTCATCGACGTGATCCCGGCGGTCAACGCCGTGATTAGCGCGGTCGCGATCGCGACGATCGCGGTCGGCTGGCGGGCGATCCGCCGCGGCGAGATCGGCCGCCACCGGGCCGCGATGATATCGTCGTTCGGGCTGTTCGTGAGCTTTCTCGTCCTCTATCTCTACCGGCTGACCGTCACCGGCGGCCCGGATCCGTTCCCCGGCCCCGACGTGGTCTATCAGTTCGTCTACCTGCCGTTGCTGGCGATCCACATCCTGCTGGCGATCGTCTGCATCCCGCTGCTGTACTACGTCCTCCTGCTTGCGGCCTCGCGGCCGGTCGCGGAGATCCCGTCGACGAGCCACGCCCGAATCGGCCGCGTCGCGGCGTCGCTGTGGTTGGTCTCGTTCGCGCTGGGGATCGTCGTCTTCGTGTTACTCCACGTGATCTACTGACCCCGGGCTCAGTCTAGAATGTCGCCGATGCGTCGCGGCTCGCCCTGCAGGTTCGGCTGCTCGGCGACGATCTGTAGCACCTCGTGGTCGGTCACGTCGTAGTAGGACTTCTCGGTGGCCTCCTCGAGCAGGTCCTTCTCGAGGCGGAACTCGGTGCCTTCGTAGACGACGTCGACGCCCTCGTCGTCGAATGCGAGCGTAGTCATGATCGGGCGTACGCAGCGGGGGTGTAAAAGCGAGGCGACTGGTCGCGACGGTCGAGCGCCGGGACCGGCAGACGGGCGTCGGACGGGCGACTGACGACGCGCGAGGTTTATTAGGTGATGCCCCCTTTGGGCCCGAGTGTGGCCTTCAGCAGGGACCCGCTCGACGAACTCGTCGTGCCCGACGGGACGGAAGCCCAGGAGCGCGACCTCGTTACCGACGGGGACGTCCTCGTCGGGGCCCGCTCGACCGTCGAGTTCGGCGTACGCGGCCGGAACGTGCTGGCAGGCGAGTCCGCCGAGTTCGGCGGGGCGATCGAGGCCGACGGCGACTGCCGGCTCGACATGTGGTGTGACGTGGCCGAGAACGTCTTAGTCGGCGAGGACGCCTACATCGGCGAGCGCGTCCACATCGGTGGCCGACTGAAAGTCGCCGGCGATCTCGACATCGGCGACGACGTCGAGATCGAGGAGGGGTTCGAAGCCAACGGCTGGATCGTCATCCGGAACCCGATGCCGACGATCGTCTTCCTGTTCGTCTACCTCAAACACCTGCTGTTGATCGGCGAGGAAGACGCCGCCCAGCGGCTCGTCTCCGAACTCGTCGAGGATGAGGACGACGAGGCGGGTGCCGAGCCGCTGGTGATCCCCCGGAACGCGACCGTCGGCGACGACGCCTGGCGCGTCTCGACGCCTGCGACGATCGGCGACGACTGCCGACTCCACGGCAACGTCCGCGCCGAACGGATCGCCGTCGGCGCGGACTGCAACGTGTTCGGAAGCCTCCGTGCGCGCGGCGACATCACGGTCGGCGAGGGGACCCGCATCCACGGCGACGTGACCACGCGCGAGGGCGACGTCGACATCGCCGCCGACGCCCGAATCCTCGGCGACGTCTCCTGTGCGGACCTCGAACTCGGTCCCGACGCCGAGATCGACGGCACGATCCGCGCGGACGGCGAGATCACGATGCGGACGACCGAGCGCGACAGCGAGTGAGACGGACCGGTGTACCGGGTTCCCGGTGCAACCGTCCGACGGTCGCGGTTGGACCGGAGACGACGGACACCGGTCCGTATGAGCCGATCGATCGATTCTCGCAGTACTGAGACGCCCGCTCGAGCCAGCGCTGTGGAGGGAATCTCGGCGGTCCCGGTGAGCAGCCGACAGCGCCGACCCGTCGATCCGCGCTATCTATCGGCGATTTTCACCCCTATTCTTAATACTGATACTATGATAGAGGGCCACAGCCATGTCAATAATGGTCAAATACCGACGGGGGTATCCATGCGATCGATCGTGCTGACGAAGGGCGTCCCCGACTTCTCCGAGGGGGCCGTCTCGTTCGACGAGGACGGCCACTTGGAGCGGGGGAAGACGCCGACGGTAATGAACCCCAACGACGAGTTCGCACTGCGGGCCGCGCTCCAGACGAAGGTCCGCCACGGCGGCCACGTCAGCGGGATGAGTATGGGGCCGCCGGGGTACGCCGAGGTCCTGCAGGGGGCGATGGAGACGGTCTACACCGACGACAGCTACCTGCTGTCGGACCGCGAACTGGCCGCCTCCGATACGTGGGCGACGGGGATCACGCTTTCGGCCGGCCTCGAGACGTATCGGGAGGAAGTCGCGGACATCGACGTCGTCTTCGCCGGGTTCAAGACGGCCGACGGGGAGACCGGCCAGACCGGCCCGCAGACCTGCTGGGCGATGGACTGGCCGATCGTCACGCACGTCGTCGCGCTCGACATCGACCCCGACGAGCGGTCGTTGCGAGCCAAGCGACTCGTCGAGGGCGACGTCGACGAGATCGAGACGGTCGAAGCGCCCCTGCCGTGTTTCGTCGTCACCGACCCGGAGTTCGAGCCGACCTACCGGACGGCCTCCCAGCGGTTGACCCGCAAGCGGCTCCGGGCAGAGACCGAGGACCGGGCCGCCGACCACGAGGAGTACCTGACGACGTGGGACCACGTCGACCTGAACCTCGATCCCGACTACATCGGACTCGACGGCTCGCCGACGATCGTCTCCTCGGTGGATCCGATCCCCAAAGCGCCCTCCGAGCGCGAGGCGACGATGATCGATCCCGACGCCGGCGACGGCATGGGCGAGGTACTCGAGGAGATGCACCCCTACGCCGCGGAGGCGGGTGATTGAGATGACTGCGATCGATCCGGGCGATCACACGGTGGACGAACTGACCGACGAACTCGAGACGATCGACGACGCGGACGAACTGCGGGCGGTCCTCGAGGCCGAGCGGGCCGGGCAGGATCGCGCCACGGCCCGCGAAGCGGTCCGGGGTCGGATCGAGGCGGTCGGAGCCGAGAGCGACGGCGTCGAGGCGGACACCGAGACGGAAGGCGAGTCAGACGCCGAATCCGACGACGGAGAGACGAGTGCCGACGAACACGAGACCGAGGTCGAGGAAGACGACGGCCTCTCCCACCCGACCCGCGACAAGCGACACGTCCGGGCGCTCGCGGACGGCGACTACGCCGACATGTGGGTCTTCTGTGAGACCCAGGGCGGCGAGTTGCTCGAGGTCTCCAAGGAGATGCTGGGGAAGGCCCGCGAACTGATGGACGACTTCGCGGACGAGTATGGTGACGAGGAGCGGGTCGTCGCGTTCCTCATGGGCGACGACTGCGAGGGACTGGCCGAGGAGTGTG
This sequence comes from Natrinema saccharevitans, assembly GCF_001953745.1. NCBI lineage: Archaea > Methanobacteriati > Methanobacteriota > Halobacteria > Halobacteriales > Natrialbaceae > Natrinema > Natrinema saccharevitans. Next base: position 890,256 of record NZ_LWLN01000001.1, on the reverse strand, counting down.
TCGCCTACGGGGCAGACGTCGCGGTCTACCACGACGATCGCAGGTTGGAACGGTTCCTGCACAAGCCCTACACCGAGATCGCGGCCCACATGGCCCGCGGCGAGGGCACCGTCGAGAGCACTGACTGGCGCGACTACGACAAGCCCCGCTACGTCCTGTTCCCGGCGACGAACAACGGACGCGACCTCTCGGCGAAGGTCCAGGCCGAACTCGACTCCGGGCTCGCCTCGGACTGTTCGGACCTGTTCATCGAGGAGAACGAGGTCTCGAACCCGGTCAAGACCGGCGAACCGGGCGTGAAAAAGACCTTCGAGAAGGTCCTGCACATGAAGCGGCCGGACTTCTCGGGCTTCGAGTACTCGACGATCCTCTGTCTCGACAACCCGGGCCGGGAGTTCCACCCACAGGGAGCGTCGGTCATTCCCGGCAGCTTCGATCCCATCGAACGCGACCCCGATCGCGACGGGCTGGTCGTCGAACACGAGCTGGAGCTGCCCGACGACTGGTTCCGCGTCGACGTCACCGAGTACGATCGGCTCGAGGCCGGGATCGATCTCACCGGCCACGACGTGATGGTCTGTCTCGGCCGGGGAATCGCCGACGACCCGACCCGCGGGATGGAACTGGGGCTCGATCTCGTCGACGCCTTCGAGGACGCCGCACTCGGCATCACGCGGGGGATCGTCACCTCCTCCTACGAGTTCGAGGGCCACGTCGAGGAGTACGCGACCGAGGAACGCCAGATCGGCGAGACGGGACAGGTCGTCGCGCCCGACGTCTACATCGCGGCCGGCGTGTCGGGCGCGGTCCAGCACAAGGTCGGCATGGACGAGTCCGACACCGTCGTCGCCGTCAACACCGACGCCGACGCCCGGATCCGGGACTTCTCGGACTACTTCGTCGAGGGCGACCTCTTCGAGGTACTGCCGCGTCTGACCGAGGCCGTCGAAGCCGGTGAGACGACGCTCGAGGCCGAGGCCGTCGCCGACGGGGGTGAGGACGATGACTGACGACTACGAACACTACGAGGCGATCGTCGTCGGTTGTGGCCCCGGTGGAGCCGCGGCCGCGGCGCGGCTGGCCGATCACGGCGTCGAGACGCTCGTCTTGGAGCGCGGCACCGAGGCGGGCTCGAAGAACGTCTCCGGCGGCCTGATTTACGGCGAGGAGTCCGCCCCCTACACGCTCGCGGACCTCTTCGACGGCTTCCGGGAGGCAGCGACCGAACGGCCCGTGACCGATTACTACATCCACAACGTAGCCGGCAACTCGGTCAAGACCTACGACCTGACCGACCTCCACGAACACGACACCGACTGGTGCGATGCCGTTCTCCGCCGGGAGATGGACTCGTGGCTCGAGCGCCGCGTCCACGAGAAGACCAGCGAGACGGGCGGCGGGGTGCTGACGAACGTTCGGGTGAACGGCCTGCTCGAAGACGACGGCGAGATCGTCGGCGTCACCTGCGACGAACTCGAGCCGATCACGGCCGACCTGATCGTCGCGGCCGACGGCGTCAACTCCGAACTCGCCCGCGAGGCGGGGCTGATGGACTGGGAGGAGCCCGAGGAGTGGTTCCAGGGGGTCAAGGCCGTCGTGGACGTCGATCCCGACGCGATCGACGACCGGTTCGATCTCGACCCCGACGAGGGCGCCGCCCACCTGTTCTCGGGCGACTTCTTCGACGACGTCCGGGGCGGTGGCTTCCTGTATACCAACGAAGCGTCGCTCTCGATCGGGACCGTCTTCCACCTCGACAGCCTCCTCGAGCGGGAGGCCGAACCGCACGAACTGCTCGACGCGTTGCTCACGCATCCGCTGCTGGCGGGCTGGTTCAAAAACGAGTACGACGAGCGCGAGTACGCGGCGAAGCTCGTCCCCGACTCCAAGAAGGTGGCTCATCGCGAGCCCTACCGCGACCGGCTCGTCCTCGTCGGCGACGCCGCCGGCCAGATGCAGGCCCAGGGGCCGATCATCAAGGGGATGAACCACGCCGTCACCGCAGGCGCGCTCGCGGCCGACGCCTTCGCCGTTACTCGGGGCAATGCCGACCCGGCTGCCGCCGGGCGGCGATACACCAAACTGCTCGAGGACTCCGGAACCATGGCCAAGCTCCGGCCCCGACGGTACGACCTCGCCCGCGCCGTCGGCGAACGCGAGGGCGTGACCAGCGCCGTCGAACGGATCCTCGAGTCGCCGCTGGGCTCGCTGGCGGTCGGCAACCCGATCGCGGACCGGCTGCTCGAGCGGGCGTACAACTCGCCGTTCCTGGTGTCGATGCTGCCGGACACGAAGACCGGCTACGTCTCCCTGCCGACGCTGATCGCCGAGGAACGCGGCAAGACGATCCACTGGGAGAGCGAGATCGACCCGCCGACGCTCGAGGAGCGGATCGGCGAGCTGACCTACGACACCGACGTGGGCAATCCTCACATCGAGTTGCTGGATCAGTCCCTCGAGGCCAGCGGCGCGGCGGTCACCGCCTGTCCGGTCAGCGCCGAGGACTTCGGCGGCGGCTGCTACCGCTCGGAGGCGGTCAAGACCAACGGCACCGAGGAGACGCTGGTCAGTCTCGACACCCAGCCCTGCGTGGAGTGTGGCACCTGTGCAGTCGTCGCCGACACCGAGTGGGAACACCCCCGCGGTGGCAAGGGCGTCGAATACAGGGAAGGCTAGCATGAGACGGTCCACCGTCAGTCGTTGCAGGTGGAACCGCCGACCGCCCTGCGGTCTCACCGGGACAGCGGGGCGGGAACCCGTATGAGTCGGTACGGTCCGCGGATCGCCGCGCTCGCACGCCGGGCCGAGCGCGAGCGGGCGGCGTTCGACGGGATCGACCGTTCGCCGACGGCGTCGAACGGCCCCCCGGCCCCCAGCGACGCCGACGCGTACCTCAGAGACGGCGTGGGCCCGGCCGTCTGGCTCTACGTCGAGGGCCGGACCGGCGGCCGCACGGTCCCGTTCACCGAGGCCGAACTGGCCGCCCTCGAGACCGCGATGAACCGCTGGCTCGAGTGTTACACGCGCTGTCACGGCGTCGATATCGAGGCGTCGTTTACCGTCCGTGAGGCGGCGGAACTGCTGCTCGAGACGCGAAACGTCGTCGACACGGCCCAGTTGCTGACCCGCGTTCCGGAGCGCGACCGGGCGTCGGCGCCGACCGGGTAGCGACCCGGGCCGGCGCCGCCGGACGGGAGAACATGAGAGATGCCCACAAATCTCACGGAAGCCGACTCGTACTTGAGTCCCACGCAGTAGACGGGTATTCGACTATTCCCGTTGAGCGCAAAGTCAACCCGATGGCACGAGACGATCGGTTATCCCGACGACGGGTGCTTCAGTTGACAGGTGTCGCGGCTTCGACGGCAGTCGTTGCGGGCTGTGGTGGCGGTGGCAACGGTAACGGCGGTAACGGCAACGGTGGTAACGGCGGCGGTGGGGGCGAGACGATCGATCCCGGCGCACAGATCGAGTTCGACGGGCAGACGCCCGGCTGGGTCGGCATCGCCCCCGACGCGATCGCGGACGAGGAGAACCCGACGCTCGTCCTTCAGGAGGGAGAAACCTACGAGATCGGCTGGACGACCGGCGACGGCGCCGAACACAACATCGCGATCTACGACGAGAACGACGAGGTCGTCGACGACCTCGTGACCGAGCGGGTCACCGAACCCGGTGACGGTCAGTGGCTGGAGTTCGAGGCCAGCAGCGAGATGGTCACGTACATCTGCGAGGTCCACCCGACGACGATGGTCGCCGACATTCAGGTCGAAAGCGGCGGCGGTGGCGGTAACGGCGGGGCCGACGACGAGACCGAGGACAACGAAACGGACGGCAACGAGTCGATGGACAACGAGACCGAGGACAACGAAACGGACGGCAACGAGTCGATGGACAACGAGACCGAGGACAACGAAACGGACGGCAACGAGTCGATGGACAACGAGACCGAGGACAACGAGTCCGAGTAACTCGGTTCTCGATCGGGGCGTTCAGTAGATGAGTTCGTCGTCGTTCTCGACCATGTACAGCGTCCGCGCAGCGATGTTGACCGTGTGGTCGCCGACCCGCTCGAGGTCGCGGATCGTCAGCAGGAGTCGGGAGACGTCCTGGAGGATGCGCTCGACTTCGTCGGTCGAGTCGAGTTCGCGCTCGATGAGGTCGCGGACGACGATCTTGCTCGCCCGTTCGGCGAACTCGTCGAGTTCGTCGTCGCGGCCGGCGAGTTCCCGACAGCGGTCGGTGTCTTCGGTGTCGTAGGCCATCATCGCGTCCTCGAGCATGTCGAGGGTCAGTTCGCCCATCTCCTGAACGTCGACGTCGGGGAACAGGTCCTGTTCGGCGTCCATGGTGTACTCGCCGAGGTTCGTCGCCAGATCGGCGATCCGTTCCAAGTCGGTGATGATCTTGAACGAGGCGGCGATAAAGCGGAGGTCGCTCGCAACCGGCTGCTGAAGTGCGAGCAAGTCGATACAGTCCTGCTCTAGGTCGAGGTACATCCGATTGATCTCGCCGTCACCTTCGATTACTTCCCGAGCGAGGTCCTCGTCTTTCTGTTCTAACGCGTCCAGTCCCATGCGAAGTCGCTCCATGACGACTTCGCTCATGTAGAGGACGTCCTCACGGAGTTCCGTGAGCTTCTCCTGGTAGGATTGCCTGGCCATAGTAGTCAAAGCCCGTCCGTGCTTCATAAATACTGTGTGCGAGGTGCCGCCACGGGTCAGTGGTTGCCGGCCACGAACGGGCACTGCGACCGTTGCTATCGGGTCGGCAATCGTGGACGTGTTACCGGAGCCGCTCGAGCGGTGTCGCCGGGGAGCGAAGCAGTTCCGGGCGTCGGACGGCGTATTTCATCGCGAGCAAGCCGCCGAGGACGACGGTGACTGCGACGGCCGAAACGGTGGCGTTCAGGAGTAGCCAGTCGACCGACGTGCCGTACACCGTGTCGTCGACGGGGGTGAGCAGGTAGACGCCGCCGCTGACGAGATCGAGCGCGATGTGCGAGCCGACGCCGAGGACGGCGGCCCGCCAGGGACCGACGGCCGAGCAGAGTCCGATCAGGACGAGACCGCCGAGCAGCGAGTGGGTCAGCGCCCGATGACTCCACAGCGCGCCGTCGACGGAGCCGAGTTCGACCAGCGGCCGAAAGAGGAACGTGTCCGCGTCGGGGGCGGCAGCGGCGAGCGCGGCCACGAGGTAGGGGGCCGCGCGCCGGGACCGGACGACTATAGTAGCTCTTGAAAGTCAATGCACACCCGATCGCAGGACAGCGTTGTGATCGGTGTGTGAATCGTTTCAAGAGCTACTATAGCGCGACCAGCGCCAAACTGCACGGATGTGGACCCCGGTTGCGACCATTCCGCTCGGGACACACGTCGTGTGAGACAATAAGTAGCGTTCTCAGTGCGGAGTACACATTCCCTCGTCCGACGGTGTGTTTCGGCAGGATTACTCACTCGAGTGAGAACGACGATGTCGTGGCGAACGGGTCGTGCGTGCGCGAAACGCCGGCGGCCGACCGGTGACGCCGGCTACCCGAACTTACCGGTGATGTAGTCCTCGACGCGGTCGTGTTCGGGATTCTCGAAGATCTTCTCGGTATCGTCGAACTCGACGAGTTCGCCGCCGGTCAGGAAGACCGCGGTCTTGTCGGAGATGCGGGCGGCCTGCTGCATGTTGTGGGTGACGATGACGACCGTGTACTCCTCGGCGAGGTCCTCGATGAGGTCCTCGATCTTCGAGGTCGCGACCGGGTCCAGCGCCGAGGCCGGCTCGTCCATCAGGATCACGTCCGGGTCCGGCGCGATCGCCCGCGCGATACACAGCCGCTGTTGCTGACCGCCCGAGAGGTCCAGCCCGCTCGAGTCCAACTGGTCTTTCACTTCGTCCCAGAGCGCGGCCCGGCGGAGGGCGTTCTCGACGATCTCGTCGTAATCGCCGTCGACGCCCTGTACGTCCAGCCCGTAGGTGACGTTGTCGTAGATGCTCTTCGGGAACGGGTTCGGGGACTGGAACACCATCCCGATCTTCCGTCGGAGCACGACCGGATCGACATCGTCGTCGTAGACGTTCTTCCCCTCGAAGCGCAACTCGCCCTCGACGCGCGCGGCGTCGACGAGGTCGTTCATCCGGTTGATGCAGCGGAGGAACGTCGATTTCCCACAGCCGGAGGGACCGATGATCGCCGTGACCTGTTCGGCCGGAATCTCGATGTCGACCGACTGGAGCGCCTGAACGTCGTCGTAGAAGACGTCGAGGTCTCGGGATCCGATCACGGTCCGACTCTCGCCCTCGTCCCCGGACGGACCCGTACTATCGCCGACGTCGATCGACGAATCGACGAGGGGCTCGGTCGTCGGATCGGACCCCTCGAGGTCGTTGCTTGCGAGGCTCTCTTGCCCCCCGTCGGTCGCTTGGTTATCGGTACGGCTGTCCGGGTCGGTCATTTGATCTCGTGTCATGAGTCAGCCTCGGCGTTGATACTTGTTACGGATGATGATGGCAGCACCGTTCATCAGCAGAAGCACGACCAGCAGCGTCATGACGCCGGCCGCGAGGACGCCGTGCTGGAACGCGGGGTCGATCTCGCTCGACCAGGTGTAGATCTGTCGCGGCATCGCGCTGAACTTGTTGGTGAAGGAACTCGGTGCGATCCGAACGACCGCCGGTGCGCCGATGATCAGCAGCGGTGCCGTCTCACCGATCGCACGTCCCATGGCGAGGATGTTTCCGGTCATGATGCCGGGTAACGCTTCCGGGAGGACGACGTTCCGGACGGTCTGCCACCTGGTCGCTCCCATCCCGTAGGAGGCCTGTCGCATCGAGTCCGGGACGGCGCTGATCGCCTCCTGCGAGGAGATGATGACGATCGGGAGGATCAGCAGGCCGACGGTGAAGCCGCCAACGAGCGCGGTTCCCGACCCGAGCCCGCCTTGCCGAATGAAAAGCGCCAGCCCGAGTACACCGTAGACGACCGACGGAACGCCGGCGAGGTTCCCGATGTTGACCTCGATTAGATCGACGACGCGACCCCAGCGTCCCCGGTCGGGGGCGTACTCCTCGAGATAGACCGCGGCGCCGACGCCGACGGGAAACGCGGAGACGACGATGACCAGCAACATCATCACGGAGCCGACGAGCGGTGGATAGAAGCCGGCGTCTTCGGGCGTTCGAGACGGTGGACTCGTCAGAAAGCCCCAGTCGAGCCACGAGTTCGGTCCGGCGAACCCGAGCGCGTCCGTGAGAAGGACGCCGGCGACGATGCCACCGGCGACGAGGACCGGGAACGCGAGTCCGGCCGTGCCGGCTCCGCGGCGGACGACGCTTTCGATGTAGAGGGCGGTCGGGACGCCAGTGACGACGACCAGCAGCATCCAGACGAACGGACTGAGACCGACGACCGGGGCGACTCCCAGCCCGGCCGCCGCGGCGACCGCCGTCAGAACCGCGGCGATAGCCCCGTCACGGTTGCTCTCGCGTTGTCTGCGGACGAACCAGCCGACAGCCAGCGCGATCGGGACGACGAACGAGCCCAACAGCGCGAGCGACTCGGTCGGCAGCATCGGCAACGAAAGGATAAGGTCGGGGATTAGAAGGAGCGCTGCGGCCGGAACCGCGACCAGAACGATGAGTCGCTCGAGGTCGGCCGCCGCCCGAACGCGACTGTGCGCGGCGATGATCGCGCCGGAAACGATGAGCGCGACGAGGATCGAGAGCCACTGATAGACGCTGACGACGTGTTCGAGCGTGATGAACATCCCGCCGGTGAGCAGGAGCGAAACGACCGGCAGTCCGAGCGCGATCGCTGCGGTTTCACCGGCCCGCGTATCGCGGGTATAGTAGTAGACCGTCGCCCCGAGGGTCGGAAGCAGAAGCGTCGCAGCGAAGGTCAGCAGCCAGCCTGGGTCGGCCGAAAGCGGCTTGAAGGCGTCGTTTGCCACGTACAGGAGCAGCACGAAGACGGCCAGTAAGGCAAGCAGCGTCGCACCGAGACAGAGCGACTTGAACGCCTTGCCCCGGACGCGGCTGACAGCCTCGTCGGTTCCGTACCAGTCCGCCGTGTGCTGGTCGGTCGCCATTATCGATTCACCCCGTTCGTCTCGCCGGTAGCAGTCATTTGTATTCCTCCTCGTAACGCGCTGCGACGTAGTCGCTTGCGAGATTCATGGCGAACGTGATCACGAACAGCGTCAGCCCGAGCGCGAACATGCTCAGATACGTCGCCGAACCGCCGGTCGCGTCGCTCGTCACGGCGTTTACCATCCCCGCCGTCATCGGCTGGCCCGAGTTGAGCAGGTTGTTCAGCGGGTTCGAGAAATCGAACATCCGCGGCCGCAGGCCGGCGGCCATGACGACGATCATGGTTTCGCCGATCGCTCGCGAGAGCGCGAGGATGAACGACGAGAAGATCCCCGATATCGCCGCCGGGATCACGATCCCGGTCGAAACCTCGTACTTCGTCGCGCCCATCCCGTAGCCGGCCTGTCGGAGCGAGTCAGGGACGGAACTCATCGCGTCCTCGGACAGCGACGACACCATCGGAATGATCATGATCCCGACCATAATCGACGCACTCAACAGGTTGAACGTCCCGACAGGGATCCCGATCGTCTGCAGCGCGGGCGTCAAATAGACCAGCGCCAAGTAGCCGTAAACGACCGTCGGAATGCCGGCGAGTACCTCCAGTGCGGGCTTCAGGACCGACCGCATCCGTTCGCTCGCGTACTCGCTGAGGTAGACGGCGGCCGCGACGCCGGTCGGCACCGAAATGAGCGCCGAGACGACGGTGATAATCAACGTCGAAGTGACGAGCGGCCAGACGCCGAACGTCCCCCCGTCGGACCGGGCGACCCACTCTGTTCCGGTGAAAAAGGCGATCGGTGAGACTTCACTGAAAAACGTGATCGCGTCGGCCGCGAGCGTGACGATGATACTCACGGTGACGAAAACGGTCAACGCAGCACAGCCGAACAGCAGCCACTTGTAGATGCGCTCTTTGACGACTTGGCTCGACGACGACCGCGTCAGATCGACGTCTATCGATCGCTCACTCATCGTTGGGGCGTAGTTGGACTGCCATCGTGAATGGTTCGGTTCGGCGGGATCAGTTCACTGCGTCCTCGAGTTTCTCGAGGTTCGACTCGACCTGATCTTCGCTCGCGGGGACGTAGCCGACGTCGGTGACGGTGTCGGTCGAGGACTGTTCGAGATAGTATTCGACGAAGTCGTAGACGACATCTCGCTGAAGCGACTCCTGACTGGCGTAGATGTACAGCGGCCGCGCCATCGGGTATTCGTCCGACTGCGCCGCATCGAGGTCCGGCGCAGTACACTCACCGTCTTCGCTCTCTCTGATCTCGAGCGCCTTGAGGTCGTCCTCGTTTTCCCGATAGTACGCGTAGCCGAAGTAGCCGATGGCGTTTTCCGTCGTGGAGATGCCCTGAATGAGTTCGTTATCGTTTTCGGTGTTCTCGTATTGCTCGACGTGACTACCGGCGTCCCCGATGACGTTCTCGTTGAACCAGTCGAACGTCCCGGAGGTGGTCGCCGGCCCGAAGCGTTCGATCTCTTCATCGGGCCAGTCGGAGTTGACTTCGGCCCACGTCTCCGCGCCGTCTTGCATCCAGAGCTGGGCGAGTTCGTCGTAGCTGACGCAGTCGACCGGCGAGTCGTTGTGGACGGCAACGGTAAGTGCGTCCGCACCGATCTGGAACTGGATCGGTTCGACCTCGCTGTCGCTGCAGTCTTGTTCCTCGGCGTCCTGAATCCGACGCGACGCGCCGTTGATATCGGAATCGCCCGGGCAGAAGTTGTTACTGAACCCGCCACCGGTCCCGGTCGGGTCGGTAGTGACGTTCACGCCGTCGTTTTCCGCCATGAAGTCTTCGGCCATCCTGTCGGAAACCGGATGGACCGTACTGCTTCCCGTAACGACGACTCGCTCGTTGCCCCCGTTATCGGTGTTTTCGGTACAGCCGGCGACCGCAAGGGCGCCCGCCGTACTCGTGGCGGCGAGGAACGTTCGTCGAGAAAGCGATCGACCCGTACGGTCCGTCTGGGAATCAGTCATCACCTGGATCTTCGACCGTATATAGAAATACGATGCTATGTTAGCTATATAGATCTACATACTTGGACATAGCGAGGAAGAGGCCGACCGGGAAACCAATAACGCTTTCGACAATGGTTCTAGCGCCGTATTTCTGCGGCATCGAAATTACTGATAGACACGTAGTTGTATATACTCGTCTATAGGACATTGGGACTATAGATCCCGTAGAACTATAGTGTCGATCGAGTTCACCGACCGCTCGCCGACCAGGGGACTGAGACGAGACGGTCGTCGCACGAAGAAGCGATGCTGGCCGGACGGCCGCTCGAGAAACGTCGGGTGGCTTCCCCGAAGATCGACGGCGACCGCTCTTTTCCGCGTCGGCACCGATCGTGTCGATCGACGCCGAACCGCTCCCCGACGATCTCGTCGAGTCGCCTCGAGGCTGGTTCGACACGCGCATCGTCGGTCTCGCCCCGAGACGGTCGGCGAGCCCGGTCAGTCCGGTGCCGCCGGTCGCCGCGATGAACGTCCGTTGCGATATCCTCCCGCGAATTAGTTCGAGTTGGGTGGATCGCATCGCCTGAACGAGCCCGCAGCGGAAGAAACAGGACGCGATGTGACGTGTACCTCGGTCAATAGCCGTAGATACGACCTCACGCGAGCAGCGATGCGTCGCTCTCGAGGGCGTACAGCGTTCGAGCGGCGACGTTGACCGCGTGGTCGCCGACGCGTTCGATGTCGCGGACGATCACGAGGGTTCGCGAGACGTCGGCGAGAAGAGGCCCGAGTGAGCGGCGGTCGATCTCGGCTCCGAGCGATCGGTCCCCGACGCGCCCGTCGGCGTCGAGCCGCAACTCGATGAGCCGTCGGCCGACGCGCTCGGTCACCGCCTCACAGCGCCGGTCGAGTTCGTCGTCGCGGTCGGCGACCGCCCGGCAGGCCGCCGGATCCTCGTCGAAAAACGCCTCGATCGCGGCCTCGAGTTGCTCGAGCGCCAGCGCGGCGATGCGCTCGAAGTCCACGTCCGGGAGCGTCGGGTCCGAGACGGTCGCGTCGCGCGTGTACTCGGCCAGATTGGTCGCCAGATCGCCCACCCGCTCGAGGTCGGTGACGATCTTGAACGCAGCGACGACGATCCGGAGGTCGCCGGCGACGGGCTGGTACAGCGCCAGCAGGTCGAGACACTCGCGTTCGATCTCGAGAGACCGGTCGTTGACCACGCGGTCCCGCGCGATGACGTCGCTCGCGAGGTCCCGGTCTCCGGTAAACAGCGCGGAGCAGCCGTCGGCGAACTGTTCGCGGACGAGATCGCCCATGGCGACGACCGTCTCGCGGAGCCGCTCGAGTCGATACCGATAGTCCTCGCGGGTCATCACCCGAACTTGCCGGTCACGTAGTCCTCGACGCGTTGACTCTCGGGGTTCTCGAAGATCTTGTCGGTGTCGTCGAACTCGACGAGTTCGCCGCCGGTCAGGAAGACCGCCGTCTGGTCGGAGATACGGGCGGCCTGTTGCATGTTGTGCGTGACGACGACGACCGTGTACTCCTCGGCCAGTTCCTCGATCAGGTCCTCGATCTTCGCGGTCGCGATCGGGTCCAGCGCCGAGGCCGGCTCGTCCATCAGGATCACGTCGGGGTCGACGGCGAGACACCGCGCGATACAGAGGCGCTGTTGCTGGCCGCCGGAGAGGCCCAGGGCGTTGTCGTCGAGCCGGTCGTTTACCTCCTCCCAGAGCGCCGCCTGTTTGAGACAGCGCTCGACGAGTTCACGCTCTCGCTCGCTCGAGTCGTCGCCGAGCAATCGGGCGACCAGTCCCGTTTCGATCTCGCCGTGTTTCCGCGGCCCGTAGGAGATGTTGTCCCGAATCGATTTCGGGAACGGGTTCGGCGACTGGAATACCATTCCGACGCGTTTCCGGAGTTCGACGAGGTTGACGTCGTCCTGGTAGATCTCCTCCCCCTCGAGTTCGACGGAGCCGTCGACGCGGGCGCTCTTGATTCGGTCGTTCATTCGATTGAGACACCGAAGGAACGTCGATTTCCCGCAGCCAGACGGACCGATCAGCGCGGTGACGCTGTTCTCGGGAATGTCCATCGTGATCCCGCGGAGGGCCTGTTCGTCCCCGTAGTAGACGTCGAGGTCCTCGACCGAGAGCTTCGGTTCCCCGTCGAGTTCGTAGTCGGTCCACTCGTCCCGCGTCTTCTCGCTGGATTCGCCGACCGTCGTTCGCGTGGCGCTGTCGGTCGTCTGGCGGTTCGATTCTGCCGGTCGCTGTGATTCGTTCGTGGTATTACTCATGCCTGAAGCTTCTTCCGGAAGTACATCCGCGTCGCGATGCCGATCACGTAGAACGAGAGGACCACGAGCAGGAGGACGAACGCGGTCGCCCATCCGTACCCGGGATCGTCGCCGACGACGCCGGTCGTGATCGCGCCGTACAGCTGGTAGGGGAGCGCACTCGAGCCGCTGAGCAACGCCTCGTTCGTGATGAACGGCGGCGTCGCGGTGAACTCGAACGAACCGAGGACGGCCGGTGCGAACTTCCGCTGGGGGTTGTCGGCGGTGACGATCAGTATCGGGGCCGTCTCGCCGGCGATGCGACCGATGCCGATAATGACGCCGGTGACGATGCCGGGCATCGCCGAGGGGATGGTGACGTCTTTGATCGTCTCCCACTTGGAGACGCCCAGCGCCGCGCTGGCGTCGCGGTACTCGTCGGGAACGCTCTTGATCGCCTCGCGACTCGTGATCACGACGAGCGGAAGGAGCATGAATCCGAGGACGATCATCCCGGCCAACAGGCTCGTGTTGTTCCCGAATCTGGGCACGAGGAAGGCGTAGCCGAACAGGCCGAAGACGACGCTGGGGGTGCTCCAGAGGCCGTTCGTCGCGATCTCGAGGACGGACGTGAACCGACCCTGTTCCGCGTACTCGGTCAGGAACACCGCCGCGCCGACCCCGATCGGAACCGCCAGCACGACGGCACCGACGACGAGCCAGAACGTGCCGACGATCGCCGGGAAGATGCCCTTCGTCCCGACGTACGCGTCGTACCCGTTCATCACGAAGGGCCAGTGGAAGTGCAGGCCGGGCCCGATCTCGATCCCTTCGACGGCGTACCCGAACCCGTTCTTGACGATGAACGCGATCAACAGGACCAACACCAGCATGATGAGCGCGGCGTTGGTCCCGACCAGGAAGAACGCGCCGGCTTGCCGGCCGACGGCTCCGAATCCGCGGAACGCGTTGGCACCGGCCCACCCACCGACGAAGGTCGCGAGGATCGTCAACAGCGGAACGAAGACCGTACCGAGGAACGTCACGCCGAACCCCTCCGGGCTGTACGTCCAGCTCGGATCGATCACGTCGAGCAGGAACAGCCCGGCGATCAGCAACGAGAACAGACCCGACGGGACGGTCACGCCGAGGTCCTCGCGTGCGTACAGAACCAGACCCGCGACGAGGAGGCCGACCACGGACGCGGGAAGTGCCCAGAAGACGCCGCCGAGCCCGAACGTCTGCGACGCGGCCAGGCCGATCGCGCTGAAGGCGACGAAGCCGAAGCCGGCCGAGACGCCGACGCCGACCGACCGATCCGGCGTCGTCTCGACCAGCTCGAGTCGGGACGCCGCGCCGGTCGCCAGAAGACAGGCGCCGGAGGCGACCAGCAACGCGGTGAACACCGTCTCGAGGGCGAGCCCGAAGAGCGGCGACTCGAAGCCGAGCCATCCGACCAGCGTCCCGCTACCGACGACGAACGCGACCAGAAACAGCGCGATCGGGACGAGCGAGAGTCCCGTCAGCGCCGGGGAGTGATCCACGGTCAACGCGTTCCGTGAGTGGTACCGAAGCGAACGTTCGCTCATACGTCACCTCCGAGATTCTGCTTCATACGCTCTTCAATGAACTGGGCAGTGATGCTCAACGCCATGACGGTGATGAACAGGATCACGCCGGCCGCGAACAACGCCTCCCTGTGAAGGCCGTGGGAGTTCCCGTACTGGCTGGCGATGAGACTGGTCAGTGTAACCGTGTTCCCGAAGACGTTGTACAGCGGCTCCGGTAGCTGCATGACGTTTCCGAGGATGACGGTCGCTGCCATCGTCTCACCGACCGCTCGACCGACGCCGAGCAGCACCGCGGCGGAAACCCCTGAAAAGGACGCGGGAAGCGTGACGCTCTTTATCGTCTGCCACTCCGTCGCGCCGATCGCGGCCGCGCCGTCTTTCATGTGGTCGGGGACGCTCGCGACCGCGTCTTCGGCGACCGAAGCGACCGTCGGCAACGCCATCAGTCCGACGACGATGCCGACGACGATGATGCTCCCGATCGAGTTGAGGCCGAAGTTGTCCATCATGTAGCCGTTGATGATGGTAAAGCCGATGAACCCGTACACGATCGACGGAATCCCGGCGAGCGTTTCGACGGCCGGCTTCATGAGTTCGTGGGCCCACGACGGGGCGATCTCGCTGATGAAGATCGCCGACGCGATACCGAGCGGGGCGGCGACGATCGTGGCCAGAATCGTCGTGAGGACGGTCCCCCAGATAGCGGGGTACAGCGAATACCTGTCATCTGCCCGGCTCCAGTAGTCCCCGTCGGCGTAGAGGATGTCGAGTCCCATGTGTTCGAACGCGGGAGCCGAACGGTAGAACAGGAAGGCGATGATGAGGACGAGAACGAGCGCCGTCGAAACGGTCGCCAGGAACATCAGCCCCTTGGCCGTCCGTTCCTGGTAGGCGAACCAGCCGTATCCGACGATCGCGAGAAACGCAATGACGAAAACCCCGGTGAGCCACGGCGCTACGAGAAACGTCACCAACGAGCCCGCGAGCGAAGCGCCGGCGAGGAGATGCAGGTTCGATCCCAACCGGTCTTCGGTGCCCTGGTCGGTCTCCGACTGGTTCACTGTCTGTAATATATCGCTCATTTATAATGAAACGGTGTTGATCGATCGGCTGCGCAGCTTAGTTACTCGGCTCGGGAAGTTTACCCAGTTCCTCCTCCCGACGCTCGTCCGTCAGCGGGAGGTAGTCGGCCGGTTCGACGAAATTCTGCTGTCCGTAGGGGTGCAGGATCATGCGGATGAACGCGGCTTCCTTCTCCGACGTGTCCTCCCAGGTGTAACAGTGCAGGTCGCGAGCGAGCGGATAGCCGGGATCGGCCATCTTCTCGCGCGTGTACTCGGTGCCGTCGATCACGAGGTTGACCATCGGCGCCTGATCCGAAATGAACGCGAGGCCCGCGTAGGCGATGGCGTTGTCCGACTGTTCGAGGGTCGTCTGGACCTGCTGGTTCTCGCCCCTGCGCGCGTCGACTTCCATCTCGGCGTCGGGGTCGCCGAGGACGTTGTTCCGGAACGACGTGTCCGTACCGGAGCCCTCGGCGCGACCGATGACCTGGATTTCCTGTGAGCCCCCTTCGTAGGCTTCGACCTCGTCCCAGTTCGAAATTTCGCCCGTATAGATTGCCTGAATCTCTTCGAGCGTGATCTTGTCGAGGCCGGCGTCCTTAATCGCCTTACTCACCATGATCGGCTGGGCGTCGACGCCGACGACGTGGTCGACGAACGGCTCGAGATCGCTCTCGCTCCGGTCGGGGAACTCCGCGGAGACGGGAGCGCTCGCGTCACCGATATCGACCTGTCCCTCCTCGAGTTTCTGCAGTCCGACGCCGGTGTGGTTCAGTCCGATCGACGTCTCGAACGGCGGCCTGCCGCCGTCGTTCGCCTCGAAGCCGTAGAGGCCGGCCCAGTAGTCCGCGAGGTTTTCGTCGGTGTCGATATCGTACTGACTCGGACCCCAGTACTCCTCGTCGTCGGCCGGCGGGTTCGAGTTCCACAGCGAGCCGGCCTTGCTCGTGATCGGATAAACGGTCGACGAACCGTCGGCCGATAGCGATTCCGTATCGCTCCCTTCGCTACCGCTCCCGATGCATCCGGCGACCGCCGCCATCCCTGCGACACCGGTTCCAGCGATAAACTTCCGTCGCGATACTGTGTCGCGTCCGAACTGGTTGTCTGCCATCACGTGTGTGATTCGAGACGGTATAAAAAAGGGATGCTATGAACCATATATACCCGTCAGTGAACACAGATCTCTATATAGAACTATTTCGCCGCTCGTGACGGCGTCGGGATCCGGTACAGTGGGGCGACGGCCCGAAACCGACTCGAGCGAGTCAGCATCGACCGCTCGAGGGCCGATCTCCGGTTCGGACGCTCGCGGTGTCGATACCGACAGTGACAACGGCGCTTCGTGGCAGGGTCCGTGGCCGGCGTTCGCCACCGCTGTTCCGCCGTCGCGAGACGACACGCTCTCCCCGTCTAGACGCTCGTCTACCGGCGCGGGCAGTAGCGGGACTCGGTGACGATCCGAACGACGTCTCCTAAAACTATATACTGCTATTGTCTGTCCCCTCACGAACAGCTCCACACGTATCGTTCTCTTCCGTAATCGGACCGAAACGGCCCTGAGAAGCTCCTCACAAGATTACCGGACGGCTCTCTATAGACACACGCATATTTATACTCTCGCGGTCGAAATCGCGCTCTATGGAGACGCGAAAGGTCCAGGTGACCGGCGGCTCGACGTACACCGTCTCGTTGCCAAAGACGTGGGCAACCGACAACGACGTCAGCGCCGGAACGACCGTCGAGTTCTACCCCGAGGACGACGCGCTCTTGTTGACTCCCCAGAGCGACATCGAACGGCAGGAGGGGAGCCTCGACATCTCGAGTCTCGAGGGCGAGCGCCTGACCCGGGCCGTGATGACGATGTACGTCAGCGGCTTCGACATCATCAGGCTCGATGCCGGCCGGATCACGACCGACCAGCGGCGGGCGATCCGCGACGCCACTCAGGGGTTAGTCGGCGTCGAGGTCCTAGAGGAGACGACCGACAGCGTGGTCATTCAGGACTTGCTCGACTCCTCGGAACTCTCGATCGTCAACGCCGTCACCCGGATGCGGCTGATCGCCCAGTCGATGCTCGAGGACGCGGTCACGGCGCTGACCGAGAACGACGACGACATCGCCGAGGACGTGATCGAACGCGACGACGACGTCGACCGGCTCTGGCTGGTCGTCTCGCGGATCTTCCGGGCCACCCTGCGATCGCCAAAGGCCGCCGAAGAACTCGGCGTTCCGCGAGAGGACTGTTTCGACTTTCACTCCAGCGCCCGCCAACTCGAGCGCGTCGCCGACCACGCCGCCAAGATCAGCAACCTCGCGCTCAAGCTCGAGGAGATCCCGGAGCCGGTCGCCGACGGGCTCGAGGAGCTACGGACCGACGCCGCGACGGTGCTGGAGAAGTCGATGGACGCGCTGTTCGCCGACGAGACCGAGGAGGCCAACCGACTCGGTCACGACGCCCGCGAGGCGGTTCTCGAGATCGACGAACATACTAGACAGATCGACGACATGCTGCGGGATCTGGAGCCGGTCCAGGCCCAGTCGCTGGGGCTGATCGTCGACTCGCTGTCCCGAAGCGCCGACTACGGCGGGAACATCGCCGAGACGGCGCTGCAGAAGGCCGCCCCGCGGCCCTGATGAGACGCTCATACCGCGTGCGCTCGTTTCTCGAGGACGCCCTGAACGGTGCAGTGGTTTTGACGGGAGAGTCGGTGAGAAGAGAAGCGTCCTGCGACTGTGGCAACGGGGAGTCGCCACACCCTCCCCAGCCGATTTCTACTCACGGCGGCTCCGCCGCCGTTCGTATGGTTCGCGGGACCTGTGGTCCCGCGCTAACGCTCGCGCCTCCGGCACTCGCTCATCCACCGGAAGACGCTCCGCGTCTTCCGAGCCATTCGCTCACTACGTTCGCGAAGACCTCGCGCAGTGGTATCGACCGACCTCACTATCGTTCGGTCGGCCGACAGCGCGCGCCACCGCATGCCGGTTGATCGGTCCGAAACCCCTCCTGATTTTCCGTTTCGTGACCGAGACGGATTCACTTCCGCCCTCCTCCGGGAACGCTTTTTAAGCCCCACCTCCAAAGGAAAACGATGGAACTCGACGATCATGCCGAGGAACTCGCCTCCGACCTCGGTGTCGACAAAGAGGAGGTCAAAGACGACCTGCAGAACCTGGTGGAGTACAGCGTTCCGATCGACGAGGCAAAGCAGAGCCTCCGACGGAAGTACGGTGACGGACAGAGCGGCGGTGGCGGGACGCCCTCGGCGAAGGACGTCGCCGACATCGATCCCGACGAGAGCAACGTCACCGTCACGGGCGTCGTCCTGACGGCCGGCGAGCGGTCGATCCGCTATCAGGGCGACGACCACGTCATCGTGGAGGGACGGCTGGCCGACGAGTCCGGCGTCATCGACTACACCGCGTGGGAGGACTTCGGCCTCGAGCCGGGCGATACGATCACGGCGGGCAACGCCGGCGTCCGCGAGTGGGACGGCGAGCCCGAACTCAACCTCGGCGAGAGTACCTCGCTATCGTTCGACGCGGAGTCGCTCGACGTCCCCTACGAGGTCGGCGGCGAGGCACAGCTGGCCGACCTCCGGACCGGCGACCGCGCCGTGACCGTCGAGGTCGACGTCCTCGAGTGCGAGCGTCGCACGATCGACGGCCGCGACGGCGAGACCGAAATCCTGAGCGGCGTCTTCGGCGACGAGAGCGGCCGGCTTCCGTTCACGAACTGGGAGCCGGCCTCCGAGATCGAAGCGGGCGGTCCGGTCCGCATCGAGAACGCCTACGTCCAGGAGTTCCGCGGCGTCCCGGAGGTCAACGTCTCGGAGTTCTCGACCGTCTCGGCGCTCGATCGCGAGATCGACGTCGGCAGCGACACCCAGACGATGACCGTCGGCGAGGCGGTTCGGACCGGCGGCATCTACGACGTCGAGGTCGTGGGCAACCTGCTGGCGGTCCGGGACGGCTCCGGCCTCGTCCAGCGGTGTCCGGAGTGTTACCGGGTCATCCAGAAGGGACAGTGCCGGACCCACGGCGACGTCGAGGGAATCGACGACCTCCGGGTCAAGGCGATCTTGGACGACGGCACCGGCACCGTCACCGTCGTCCTCGACGATGAACTCACCGAGCGGGTCTACGACGGCACCCTCGAGGACGCCCTCGAGCAGGCCCGCGAGGCGATGGATCAGGAGGTCGTCGCCGACCGGATCCGCGAGCGCATCGTCGGCCGCGAGTACCGCGTTCGCGGCCACCTCTCGGTCGACGAGTACGGTGCGAACTTAGACGCCGAAACCTTCGCGGAGAGCGACGACGATCCGGCCGCGCGTGCGATGGCCTTCTTAGAGGAGGTGGACGCATGAGCGCGACGGACGAGAACGACGAGGAGATTCCCGGGCGGGAGATCGCCTACCGGCTGTTCGCGGCCGAGTACGACGATGCCTCGCTGTCCTACGCCGAAAGCGACGAGGAGCGCGCCCCGAACTACGTGATCTCGCCGACCGGCGCGCGGCTCAACCGCGTGTTCGCGGTCGGCACCCTCACGGAGGTCACCTCGGTCAACGAGGAGATGGTCCGGGCCCGCGTCGTCGACCCGACCGGCGCGTTCGTCGTCTACGCCGGCCAGTACCAGCCCGACGAACTGGCGTTCTTGGAGCAGGTCGAACCCCCCGAGTTCGTCGCGGTGACCGGCAAGGCACGGACCTTCCAGCCCGAAGACGGCGATCAGGTCTATACCTCCCTCCGTCCCGAGAGCATCGCCACGGTCGACGCCGACACTCGGGACCGCTGGGTCGTCAGCGCGGCCGAACAGACCGTCGCGCGGATCAGGACCTACGCCGGCGCGGCCGACTCCGACGCGGCCGGCGAGGACCTGACCGACGCCCTGCTCGAGACCGGCGTCGAGTCCGGCCTCGCGGCGGGAATCCCGCTCGCGCGAGACCACTACGGAACGACGCCGTCGTATCTGGCCGCGCTGCGCGAGTGCGCGCTCGAGGCCTGCGAGGTCGTCGCCGGCGAACGCGATCAGGTGAGCGGGCTCGACCTCGCGCCCGACGCCTCGAGTCCCGAGTACGACGCCGCTTTCGAGTCGCTGGCCGACCTCGACGGCGTCGCCGCCGACGCGCTCGAGTCCGAGTCCGAACCGGCCGAAGCGATGGCGGCGACGGCCGGCGGGAGCGAGGCGGCGACCGATCCCGACGACGCACACTCGGGCTCCGCGGCGGGAACGGCGACCGAAACCGAGCCCGGACCCGCGGACGCCGCGATCGACGCCGCCCCCGACGGGACGACGGCGGATCTCGAGGCGGACGCCGACCCGGCGACCGACGCCGAGACGGCCGACCCCGCGGCAGCCGGTTCGGCGGGCGACGAGCCCGCGGAGGCCGAAGCGGACGCGGAGCCGGCGGTCGACGACGCCGAGCCCGACACCGGATCGCTCGAGACAGGGGACGACGAAACCGAAGCCGAAACGACCCCTGCCGAGCCCGACGGATCGGCGACCGCCGACGGGAACGACCTCGGCGACTTCGACGCCGGCGCGGCCGACGACGGCGGGATGTACGAGATGGACGACGAGGAGCGCGAGCAGCTCGAGGCGGAGTTCGGCGCGGAGTTCACGACCGGCAGCGAGGTCGAGGAGCCCGGCGAGGCGGAGATCGACGTGCCCGAGCCCGACGAACCGGCCGACGACCTCGACGACGCGCCGGACTCGGCGGCCGAGCCCGAGCCCGCGGCCGACGCCGCCGCGAGTAACGAACCCGACGACGACGGGATCGGCGCACCGCCCGAGTCCGGCCTCGAGGGAGCCGATTCCGACGCCGAAAGCGATGGAGCCGAGCCGGAACCCGAAACCGAGGCGAAAGCGGTGGAGCCGGCCGCGGACGAGTCGACCGGCGAAACAGAGCCCGAGGGAGACGACGCCGGGGGCGGCGACGAGCCCGCCGACGACGTCGACCTCGAGGACTACGTCGTTGAGACGATGGAGGACCTCGACGACGGCGACGGGGCCGACCGGACGGAACTGGTCGAGGCAGTCGCCGACGACACCGGGGCCGCCCCCGAGGACGTCGAGGAGGCAATCCAGGACGCGCTGATGGGCGGGCAGTGTTACGAACCCGACGACGAGACGCTGAAGGCGATCTGATCGCGAACGGATGCGCGACGATTCCCGCCGACGCGACGGGGCCGCACCGTCGACGCAGCCGCTGGTCGAGCCCGTCCCCGGCGAACCGGCCGCGACCGCGACGATCGGCCACGAGCGCGCCCTGCTAATCGCCGACTACCACGCCGGCTACGAGGCGGCGTTGCGGGACGAGCGCGGCGTCGACGTTCCCAGTCGGGCCCCGGACCGACGGGAGCGGCTCACTGCCCTGCTCGAGCGGACTCGAGCCGACCGGCTGGTCGTCTGCGGCGACCTGATGCACTCGATCGGCGAGCCGGGCGGGGCCGAACGCGGCGAACTCGAGGTGCTTTTCGAGTCGTTCCCGAGCGACCTCGCGGTCTCCGTCGTCAAGGGCAACCACGACGGCCGGATCGAGACCTGGCTCGGCGAGAGCGACGACGTCGATGCGACGGTCGCGGTCGTCCCCGGCGCGGGCGTCGCCCTCGGCGACGTCGGCGTCTGTCACGGCCACACCTGGCCCGCGCCGGCCGTCCTCGAGAGCGCGGTCGTCTGTCTGGGCCACGAACACCCCTGCGTCCTCCTCGAGGACGAGGTCGGCGGCAGCCGCGTCGAGCGGGCGTGGCTGCGGGGACGACTCGCTCCGGAACCGTTTCGCGACCGCCCGGAGTACGAGGGCGTATCGTGGCTCGAGGGGGCGACCGAGCCGCCGCGTTCGGTGGTGATCCCCGCGTTCAACGACCTGGTCGGCGGGACGTGGACCAACCTCTCCGGACAGTCGTTTCTCTCGCCGTTCCTCCCCGCGGGGCTGGCCGACGGCGAGGCGTACCTGCTCGACGGGACCCGACTCGGGCCCTACGAGTCGGTCTGATTCGACGGCGGGAGCGCGGCCCGACCGAAACGTTTCAACTTAAAAACTATTTTGGCGAGAGAGACCCAACGTGGAATATGTCTCTCCGGAACCCGTCGGCCGCGTTCTTCTCGGTCGTCCTCGGCGGGTACGTCGGGGTACTCGCGCTGTGTGCGACCAGTCGCGTCCTCGCCGCGGAGTACACGGCGATCGGGCCCGTCGCGATCGGTGCGTGTGCCGGGCTGATCGCGGCCGGCTGGTGCCATAGGCGGCCCGCGCTCGCGACGACACTCGCCCGAACGCGGTTGTACGTCCTCCCGGTCGCGGTGATCGTCGCCGGGGCCGCCGTCGTCCCGGTCCTCCCGGCGGCCGGCGTGCGCGGCCTCGAGCCGTGGCTACGCGAGTGGTTCGTGGAGATCGTCGTCTTCAGTTTCGGCGGCGCGGCCGTCTATCTGGTCACGGTAAACCGCCACGTCACCGCGCTCCGCGACCGAGAGTCGGTACTGGCCGAGTGGCACGCGCGGCCGGACCGTCGGTATCGGCGGCTGCTTCGCGCTGGCGGGCTCGTTCTCGGCTGCAGCCTCCTCGTCGTCGGGTTCGCGCTCGTCTTCGTCCTCGAGCCGAGCGTCAATCCGCTGCCCGCGTTCGGCGGTGCCTTGATCGGACAGGCGATCACCGCCGGCCGACCGCGAACCTACACGCTGTTCGAAAGCGGACTGTGCGTCCACCGGTCGGGGACGATCAACTACCAGTTCGTTCCCCGATCGCAGTTACGGACGGTCGACCTCGCCGCCGACCGACTCGAGATCGGACGCGGGCTTCCGTGGCCGCTCCCGATCCGGTGTGCCACGACGACGATGGCCCGCCCGGAGCGGGTCGCGGACGCGCTCGAGCGGGTCCTCGAGTCCGCTCCGGCGGCCGACTGACGCCCTTCCACCGTATCGGGCGGCGGACCGCCTACCGTCGGACCGTCTCCGATCTGATCTCGTCGCCCTCGCGCCACTGGAAGTAGTAGTACTCGGTGCCGGCGATTTCAGTCACAGAGACGCTCGCCCGCTCTGGGACGCCGTCGGGATACGCGGCCGGCTCGCCGTCCGCCGGGGACGGTTCGCCTCCCCCCTCGGTCCCGCCCGCTTTCCACGCCGCCAGTTTCTCGAGGTACTCGCTCGCCGCGCGGAGCGCCGCCGGCTCTCGAGTCGCGAGTTCGTCGAGTGCCTCGTGGCCAACGCGATCTAGCTCCGTCGGTGGGCTCGGTCGCTCGTCCGCGGTCATACTCGCCGCTGGGACCCGACGGGCCCTAAAACTCGTCGTTCCGCTCGAGTCGGTGTCCGAGATCGGTCAGTGATACGATGTCACGACCCATATCAGGTCCTAGTATCCATTAGTACGCCAACTACGTGTGAATTTATATACACGAACGGGGTCGCTGGGAGTGACGATGGTTTCACAGACGCAGCGTCAAAAAGCGTTCGATCCGATTCCGGACGACCTCGAGTCGGCCCGTGCGAAACTCGTGTACCTCTACCTCGAGGTGGCCGGGGGCGCGACGGTCGAGGAAGTCGGGGAGAGACTGGCGATGAAAAAGATCAACGTCCTGAGCGTGCTGGGCTCGCTGGTCGAGGCCGGCCACGTGGAAAAACGGGAGTCGGCCTACGCCGTCGCGAACTGACCGGCGACGGCGGGATCGACGCCCCTGTGACGAACGGGGTCGAACGAATCGGGACCTCGGTGGGCCGTCGCGGCGACGTCGTCAGAAGGTCTCGAGGTAGCGCTCGAGTTCCCAGTCGGAGACGTCGACGAGGTAGTCCTCGAACTCCTGGCTCTTGGCCTCGACGAACTTCGGCCCGACGTGGTCGCCCAGCGTCTCGTAGATGACCTCGTCTTCCTCGAGAGCGTCGACGGCTTCGCCGAGGTTGGTCGGGAGCGTCTCGATGCCGTACTCCTCGCGTTTTGCCTCGTCGAACTCGTAGATGTTCTCCCGGATCGGGTCGGGACACTCGAGGTCGCGTTCGATGCCGTCGAGGCCGGCGCTGATGAGCGCGGCGAGCGCGAGATAGGGGTTACAGGACGGGTCGGGGAAGCGCGCCTCGATGCGGGAGGCCGCCGGGATCCGCGCGGCCGGCTTGCGGATCAGCGCCGAGCGGTTGCGGTCGGACCAGGCGACGTAGACCGGCGCTTCGTAGCCCGGTACCAGGCGTTTGTAGCTGTTGACCGTCGGGTTCGAGACGGCCGTGATCGCCGGCGCGTGTTCGAGGATCCCGGCGACGAAAGACTGTGCAGTCTCCGAGAGGTCGAACTGACCGTCCTCGTCGTGGAAGGCGTTCTCGCCGTCCTCGAACAGCGAGAGGTGCGTGTGCATTCCCGAGCCGTTGATCCGCGGGATCGGCTTGGGCATGAAGGTCGCGTGCTGGTCGTGCTGGGCGGCGATCGCGCGGACGACCGTGCGAAACGTCGCGACGTTGTCGGCCGTCGCGAGCGCGTCGTCGTACTCGAAGTTGATCTCGTGTTGGCCGCGGGCGACCTCGTGGTGGCTCGCCTCGATCTCGAAGCCCATGTCCTCGAGCCCGTAGATGATGTCGCGGCGGACGTCGCTGGCGAGATCCTTCGGCGCGAGGTCGAAGTAGCCCCCGTGATCGCCGGTCTCGGTCGTGGCGCGGCCGTCGTCGTCCTCCTCGAAGAGGAAGAACTCCGGTTCGGGCGCGGCGTTGACCGTGTAGCCCATTTCGTCGGCGCGTTCGAGGGTGTTCTTCAGAACGCGACGCGGGTCGCCCTCGAAGGGTTCGCCCGTCGAGGTGTCGATGACGTCACAGATCATCCGGGCCGACGCCCCGTCCTCGCGGTTTTGCCACGGCAGGATCGCGAACGTCTCGGGGTCGGGTTTGAGTCGCATGTCCGACTCCTGAATGCGGACGAAGCCCTCGATCGAGGAGCCGTCGAAGTAGATCCCCTCGGTGAAGGCCTTCTCGGCCTGTCGGGCCGGCACGGAGACGTTCTTGACCGTCCCCAGAATGTCCGTGAACTGCAGGCGGAGGAAGTCGATGTCCTCCGCCTCGATTTCGTCCAGTACCTCCTCTTCGGCAGCAGTTAGGTTCCCGTTCGTCATCTTCTGCTCGCCTAAGCCAATGGATTCTACTATTAAAGTTCTACTGTTGTGGGCGAATATCCGCAAATAGTCAGAAAAATGGTCAAGCGTTGTTTATAAAATGGTGTGTTCGGTGACTGACTGACAACACCCGAAAAATAGCTCGGGAATTGAATATTCGTTTAGCAACGCTCGGTTTCCGACGGCGAACACTGATCCGGATCCGGATCGAAACCGATCAGACCGACGGATACTCGCGCTCGGAACGGGACCGGGTGCCGGCGGTCGGCCCCGCCTCCAGCAGCGCGGCGAGATTCGAGAGGCCGAGGTCGACGCTCGCCCGCCAGACGGTCGCCGACGACCGGATCGCTCGCCGCCACGCCGCCAGCGGCTCGGCCGTCGCTCCCTCGCGCGACTC
Organism: Natrinema saccharevitans; assembly: GCF_001953745.1. NCBI lineage: Archaea > Methanobacteriati > Methanobacteriota > Halobacteria > Halobacteriales > Natrialbaceae > Natrinema > Natrinema saccharevitans. The sequence continues at coordinate 864,815 of NZ_LWLN01000001.1, read as the reverse complement.
CTCCCGATGCGGTCGCGTCGTGAGCGTCGTCTCACAGCCCGGACAGACGTACGCGATGCGGTCCTCGCGGGACTGTACCGCCCAGTCGCCGTCGACCGGGCTCGAGTGATCACACTCCCAGCAAAACAGCGTCGCCTTCCGCAGCGTCGGCGTGCCGTCGTCGTGGTCAGTTGTGGGCCGGGTCATCGAGCGTGGGTACAGGACCGACGCATAAAGTTACACTCCGTGCAGCATTCACACAATACACCGAAACGGTGAATCCGTCCAGTAATAACGTCATCACGCGTTTGAAATGAGACGCGTTCACACTGGACAGCCGCGTGACCGTCCGACGCGTCCGCCGTCCGACGGTCCCCGTCCGTCAGTGGTTTCAGCGATCGAGGCGTACCACGCGTATGGCCGCGACCAGCAAACCGAGCCGGCTCGAGACCGGCGACGACGTAGACGAGTTCGTGGCGAGCCACGACGTCGCGCTCGTGGAGTTCTACACGAGCGGCTGTGCACTGTGTCAGGCGATGGAACCGGTCCTCGGCAACGTCGCTCGCGCGACCGACGTCGCGATCGGCATGGTCAACCCCGGCGACGACATCGGTCTCGTCGACCGGTTCGACATCCGGTCGGTGCCGACCCTGCTCCTGTTCGAGGACGGCGAGGAGACTGCGCGGCTGGCTGACGGGTTCCAGGGCGGCGACGCCGTGACCGACTTCCTCGCGTCGAACGTGCCCACCGCCGTCGACGCCGACTGACGGGCCCGGCCGGTCGCCGCCCGGCGTCCGAGAACCCTTATGCCCGCTCGCTCGCATGCCTTTCCTATGCCCGACGAGGGAGGGGCCGACCTGCTCGCGCTCCGCTGTGACGCCGTCGCCGAACTGGACGAGGCGGCGGTCCGCGACGCCCTTGAGTACTTCGAGCCGGCCCTCGTCTACGTCGTCCGGGAGTCGTCTGACGGCCGCGTCGTGAGCCGGGTCCGACGGGCCGCCGACTGTCCCGTCGTCGCCGCCGCCGGTCCCGCGGAGATCCGGACCGAAACCGTCGGGGAGATCTCGTTCTGTTTCGCGGGTTCGACGTCGCTGCTCGCGGACGCGCCGGCGGCCGGCTACCTCGTCTGTGACGACCTCGAGTCGACGACCGACGCCGTCGCGCTCGAGGCGACGCTCGCCGGCCGCGAGGCGGCCGCGCGCTACCGAGCCCGCTCGAGTCGCGAACCGACGTTCCTGACCGGTGCGCTCCCCGCGAGTTACGACCACGTCTGGGAGGCGATCGTCGACGGCGAATCGGTCCGGCTACCGGTCCGCGGGCTCGCCCCGCTGGAGCGGTCCGGAGCGGCCGAACTCGCTTGCCTCACCTGCGGTCGGGCCGGCTCGGTCGCGGTGTCGTCGGTCCCTGCCGACAGGTTCGGACTGGGGGCGCTGTCGGGTGTCGGTCCGACGACGACCCGACGGCTCCGGGAAAGCGGCTACCAGACCCGAGCGGCCGTCGCAGCGGCGTCGGCGACGGCGCTGTCCGCGATCGACGGGATCGGCCCGTCGACGGCCCGCGAGATCGTCCACAGCGCGCGGGCGCTATCCGACGGCCGCGTCGTCCGGACGACGGCGGACCCGCTCCCGCCGGCCGGCGACGCGACGCCGCTGTTCGTCGACATCGAAACCGACGGGCTCCAACCAACGACGATCCCGCTAATCGGCGTCTACGATCCCGTCCGCGACGAATACGTCGACTTCGTCGACACCGCCCCCTCCCGCGAGGACCCGGGGCGAGCGACCCGCGAGTTCGTCTCGTGGCTGGCCGCCGAGTACGACGCCCCCTCGCTGGTCGCGTGGAACGGCCGCGGGTTCGACTACGACCACCTCGAGCGCTTCGTCGCCCGCTACGCGCCCGAGTACCGCGCGTACTGGCGCGATCGCGTCTCGACGTACGACCCCTACGACTGGGCGGTCCGCCGGGACAACGCCGTCCTGCCGGGCCGAACGAACCGCCTCGAAGACGTGGCCGCGGCGCTGGGCCACGATCTCGAGGGGGCCGCGGCCGCGCTCGACGGGAAGACGTTCGCCGAGCGGCTCCGGCGGCTGCTCGAGGCCTCGAGCGCGTCCGAAGCGCCGGCCATCGACTGGACGGTCGTCCGCCGGTACTGCGAGGCGGACGTTCGCGAACTGGCCGCGGTCTACGAGGCGATCGCGGCGGCCCCGATCGAGACGGAATCGTCGGGAGAGAAAGCGGACGGCTCCACGGCGGAACCGACACAGACCGGACTCACTGATTTCTAGTATGCCACCGCAAGACACCGACGGACCGATCGGCGGCCGGGGCGACACCGACTCGGACGCCCTCGCGCTGACCGGCGCGCAACTCCGCGAGACGTATCCCGACGCCCGCTATGCCGGACAGTGCCGCGAACGGTTCACGCTGCCGGCCGAACCCGCCGACCACGTCCCCGCGGAGGAAGTTCTGCCGCCCGACCTCGCCGCGACACTCGCGGTCGATCCCTGGCGCCATCAGGCCGAGGCGCTCGCGGCGCTCGAGCGCGGCGAGAACGTCTGCGTCACGACGTCGACGTCCTCGGGGAAGACCTACGTCTACGCGCTGGAGATCGCGCGGCGGTTCCGCGAAGGTTCCGACGTGCGCGCGCTGCTGGTCTACCCGACGAAGGCGCTCAGTCGCGATCAGGAGCGGGAACTCAACGATCTGTTCGACGACCTCGGACTGGACGTCGCGGTCGGCGTCTACGACGGCGACACCAAGCGCCGGGAGAAGTCCCGCATCCGCGAGGAAGCGAACGTCGTCATCACGAACTTCGCGGGGTTGAACCGGTACCTCGAGGGCCACCACCGCTGGGCCGCGTTCCACGCGAACTGCGACCTGCTCGTCGTCGACGAGGCCCACGCGTGGACCGGCGTCAGCGGGATGCACGCCGCCTGGATCCTCCGACGGGCCCGACGGGTGATCGAGTGGTACGGCGGCGACCCCCAGTACGTCCTGACGAGCGCGACGATCGGCAACCCGGCCGACCACGCCGAGGCGCTGACGGGCGAGCCGGCGACGGTGATCGACGAGGACGGCTCCCCGAGCGGCCGCCGCCACCTCGTCTTCTGGGATCCACCGACCGACGGCGACGCGGGCGAGTACGGCGGCAGCGGTGGCGAGGACGACGAGGCAAACTGGCGGCCGAGCAAACGACCCGCCACCGTCGAGGCCCCCGAGGTGTGGGCCCACTGTTGCTACCACGGCGTTCCCTCGCTGCTGTTCTGTGACTCGCGGAAGGGGACGGAACTCGCCGTCAGCCGCGCGCGTGACTACCTCGAGACCCCGTCGCTTCCCTATCGCGGCGGCGCCGACCTCGCCGCCTACAACGCCGGCCACGGCAAGCGCTCGCGTCGGAGTACCGAGAACCGGCTCAAGAGCGGCGCCCTCGACGGCGTCGCGACGACCAGCGCGCTCGAGGTCGGCATCGACGTCGGCGGGATCGACGGCACCGTCCTGCTGGGGTATCCCGGCTCGAGACAGTCGTTCTGGCAGCGGATCGGCCGGTCGGGCCGTGGCGAGCGAGAGGCCCTGTCGGTGTTCGTCCCGAGCCACTCGACGCTCGATCAGTACGTTTGCAATCACCCCGAGTACCTGCTCGAGGAGGGTCCGGAAAGCGCCGTCGTCGACCTCGAGAACAATCCGGTCTACCTGCAGCACCTGCGGTGTGCGGCCCAGGAGCTGCCCCTGCGCCGCGAGGACGCGGCCCGTTTCGGCGGGCGCGATCGGCTCGAGCGAGCCGTCGAGTACGGCCGCCGGACGGGCGATTTCGAGGGCTCGCTCGCGGGCGGGATCACCTACGCCCACCGCGATCGGCCACAGGACGAGATCAGCCTCTACGCCGCCGGCGGGAACGCCTTCGAGATCCGGCTGGCGGGCGAGGGCTCGATCGATCACCAGCCGATCGGTCGCGCACGCGCGTACCGGGACTATCACGAGGGCGCGACGGTGCTGTATCGGGGCGACCAGTACGAGGTGATCGAACTCCGTGAGGACCGGCCGCAGCCGTACGTGACACTCCAGGCCGCCGACCTCGACTACTACACGCAGTCCCAGCGCCGGACGACGATCTACGACACCGAAATCCGAGCGTCCCGCGAGGTCGGCGATTTCCGACTCAACTGGGGGTACGGGACGGTCACGGTCCACCACGGGACGTTCGTGAAACGCGACCTCGAGTCGGGCGACGTCCGGGAAGTCGGCCTCGAGACCGGCGTCCCGCCGCTGGAGATGCGCACCCAGTTGTGCTGGACGGAGGTCCCCGACGGCGTCGAGCGAGCGGTGACGGCCGCTCACAGCGACTACCACAACGACGAGTGCGAGGACCTGCCTCCGCGGCTCCACGGCTACCTCGGGGGGATCCACGCCGTCGAGCACGCGATGATCGCCGTGGCTCCGCTCGAGTTGACCGTCGACGCGGCGGACCTCGGCGGGCTCGCAACCAACCGGCTCCCCGACGGGACCGACGCGAGCGGCTGGTTCATCTACGACGGGATCGAGGGCGGGCTGGGCTTTTCCCGGCGCATCTACGAGGAGTACGAGGCGGTCGCGCGGCGGGCCCGCGACCTCTGGGTCGACTGCGACTGCGGTCGCGACGAGGGCTGTCCCGCCTGTCTCATGAGCGACCGCTGTGGGAACGACAATCGGCCCCTGTACGGGCCGGCGGCGAGGGACGTGCTCGACGCGGTACTGGACGAAGGCAGTGCCGCCCCGCGACCCGACCGCACGGACGGGGACCGCGACGAGCGCCGCCCGCCCGCGTCGGTCTCGTAGCGGCTACTCGTCGGGCTCGAGTTCGCTGGGGTCGAGGTCGCCCGCGAGGTACCGCTCGCCCGCGTCGCTGACTTCGTAGACGCCGGGCATGTAGCGCGTCATGAGTCCGTACTTGGTCAGTTCCCGGCAGCGATAGGCGGCGAAGTCCGCCGGACAGATCCCCGCCTCGTCGAACTGGTTCGGTTCGAACACGTCTTCGGCCTGCATGTACTCGAGGATCCGTTCGTCGGCGGGGTCCATCCACTCGGCGTCGGTTTCCGGCTCGTCCGGCTCGGCCTCGTCCGATCCGTCGACGTTCGCGTCGTCGGGGGTTGCGTCGTCCATGAGCGTACGTGACGGGTCCCGTTCGGGAGTATGTTTGCGTATCGGTCGTCGACGCCGATCCGACGCGCCGGCGCTACGACCGCGGTCCGTCGGCCGTCTCGGTGGACCGTCTCCCTTCGTCGACCGTCGCGTTCTGGCGTGGCAGACAGCGGACCCAGTCGAGGAGACCAGCATAAGCCGTCCCACTGAACTAACGGTACGGAAACCCGAAATATAACTGCTCGAGCCGGAAGCGAGCGGACTTTCACGACCGGTCGTATCGGTGCGGCTATCCGGACGGGGCGCCGCCGGTCGTCGGCGCGGCGGGGTGAGCTTACAGGGGAAACGACTGTGCCACCGGTCGCCGTGTTCGGGGGATGGACTCGAAACGACCCGACGTTCGACTCGACGAAGCGCCCGACGAGGAGGGACGCGTCACCGCGCGGAAACGCGAGGGCTCGTCGGACTCGCTCGTCGACAGGTCCGCGGGCTCGTTGGCCGCTGACGGGCCAGTCGGCGGTCACTCCGCGTTCTCGAGCAGTCCGAGTTCGTCCGCGACCAAGTCCGCGATCCGATCGGCGATTTCCGGGTCGACTTCCGCGACGGCATCGCCGTCGTGAAGCTGGTCGTTGTGTCGTTCGATCGCGTCGGCCACGTCCGAGAGCGGGACGCGAGAGGTGGTCTCGCAGTCGGGGCAGACGATGGGAACGCGGGGGGCATCGTCCGAATCGTTCGGGGTCGTCATTTCTCGGGTGTCTCGCGTCGACGGTCAAAACCTAATTGATTCCGGCGGCCGGCCGGTGCGAACGTCGCTCGAGACCGACTGTATCACGGGGCCGCCAGCCCGTCGCGATCGGGCGTTCGACAGGTGTGATATGAGAACCCATATCTTCCGTGTGGGGGATTCTACCGGCGGTTTTCGCATCGTTCTCGACGCGTTGGCCAGCAGAATTATTGTGGTTCGAACCAATCGTCGGGTAGACGGGAGTACGACAGTCTGTCGGTGGGGTCACCCACTCGATCGTCACCCCGTCATCACACAACGGAGCTCCATGGTTCCCGGCTACATCCGGTAGCCGTTCCCTGTCTTTCGTCTCCGCGAGTCCGGTAGCGACGCGTCCCGGTGCCCGCCCGTCTTATAGTAGCCGCTGCAACGATTCACACACTGATCGCAGCGCCGTCGTGCGATCAGGTGTGCAATGACGTTCAGCGGCTACTATAGCCGCGACGGCGAGCGAGGACGGCGACGGACAGCGCGACGAGCGCACCGACGACGCCGAAGCCGGGCATCTGGTCGCCGCTCTCGGCGTTTTCGTCGTCATCATCGTTTTCGCCGGCCGATGCCGGGTCGGACGCGTTCGACGGGCCGTTCGAGCCGTCGGGGTCGAACCGCTCGTCGGCGGGGGCGTCGAGCTGCAGGACGACGACGGCCTGACCGTGGGTCGAGTTCTCGGCCGCGTCGTAGGTCCAGCCGCCGCCCGCCTCTTCGTAGGGCTCCGCGGCGGCGATCGGATCGATATCGGTGTCCCAGCCGTCGCCTGCTGGTTCCTGTTGGATATAGCCAGCGACATCGATTCGATCGGCGTGTTCGCCGCTGATTTCGGCTTCGCCGTAGGTGAGGGTCGCGTCTTCGGGGTTCCCGTGGAACTCGAGACAGTGGGAGTCCATATAGCCGTCGCCCTGTGCGACGTCCGGACTGGTGCCGAACTGATCGCCGTCGAGCGGGAACTCGTGGTGGTCGTCCATGGGGAACTGGACGGTCATCGGATCGGCGTCGGAGTGCCACGTCGTCGCGCCGCCGGTCGGGACGGTCACGGACGTGTTCGGCACCGACTCGCCGATGACCGGGTCGCCGTTTTCGTTGACCAGCGAGACGCAGATCTTTCCGGAGCCGTCGCCGAGATAGGGACTCCGGTACTCGTCGCGCGGGTTCTCGTAACTGACCCAGCTGCCGTCGTCGGCCGCCGCTTCGTAGTAGGGGTCTCCCTTCTCTGGTGCGGGGTCGACGTATGCCGCCTCCGAAACGGTCCCGTTGTCGTCCGGATCGGCTTGCGCGGCGACCGTCCCGGCACCCGCCGCGACGAGGCTGCCGATCACGGCCAGTCCGAGCCCGACCGCGAGAAGTGTTTGCCACCGCTCCGGACCGCTCGAGCCGCGTACTTCAGCCATGATTATACACCTCTCCGGGTTCGACTCGCCGGGAATCGAGCAGGCGATCGATCAGCGTCGATGACTGTCGTTCTATCGTACGTGTCATCGACCTGCGATACCGGATCGGCTATCCTATATATGAGTTTGCTACTCGAGCGGTAGCAGGTGGTTACGCGGAGTAGGCGGTCGTTTGAGTAACGGTGGCCGTCGAAGCCGACACCTACTGCCGTCCCTTCGACGCTCGATCCGCCCGGCCACGACTCCGGTGGCGAGACGACGGCCGGTCCGTCGGTCCGTCGGCTTCGATTGCCGGTACGATCGGTGAGAGTTGTGCATTGTCCAATATGTAGTGATTATATGGAATATTATCCTGGTCGCTTTTGAATGGTTAGACTTAACACCCATCATTTGGCACTGAGTGGTATGGCAGGAAACGACAGTGACTTCGAGCGGATCCTGACGAAAAAAGACCTCTTCGTCCTCGCGTTCGGCGCGATGATCGGCTGGGGATGGATCATCCAGACCGGGTTCTGGATCGACGAAGCGGGCGTGGCCGGATCGGTACTCGGCTTCGTCGTGGGCGCGATCATGGTATGCGTCGTCGGACTGATATACGGTGAACTCACGTCCGCGATGCCGTTCGTCGGCGGCGAACACGTGTACAGTTTCCGCGCGCTCGGCCCGCTCTGGTCGTTCGTGTGTACGTGGTCGCTCGTCCTCGGCTACGTCGGTGTCGTCGTTTTCGAGGTCGTGGCGCTGCCGTCCGCGATGGCGTTTATCGTGCCCGGATTCAACGTCCTCGAACTCTGGACGGTCGCCGGGGAGCCGGTGTACGCGTCCTGGATCCTCGTCGGCGGGATCGGCGCGATCGTGATGACGGGGCTCAACTACCGCGGCGTGAAACCCGCGGCACAGTTCCAGACGCTGCTAACGCTCGTCATCGGCCTCGCGGGTGTCATGCTCGTCATCGGGGCCCTGTTCAACGGACAGACCCAGCCGAACCCGCCGCTGTCGGACGTCGGGACGGCCGGCGTCGCCACGGTCGCGATCATGACGCCGTTCATGTTCGTCGGCTTCGACGTCATTCCCCAGTCCGCCGAGGAAGCCGACGTCCCGCCCCGCGTCATCGGACTTCTCATTCCGGCGGCAGTCTCGCTTGCCGCGCTGTTTTACATCGGCGTGATCTGGGCGTCCGGGCAGGCCATGCCCGGCGTCGAACTCGTCGAGAGCCCGCTGCCGGCCGCCGCGGCCATGGAAACGATCTTCAGCAGTCAGCTGATCGGCCGTATCATGGCGCTTGCTGGCATCGCGGGCATCCTCACGAGCTGGAACTCCTTCCTGCTGGGGGCCAGTCGCGCCGTCTTCGCGCTCGCCGATTCGGGGATGATTCCGCGACGGATCAACGCGCTCCACCCCGAGTACAACACGCCCTCGACCGCGATCGTCCTCATCGGCGGGCTCTCGATCTTCGCGCCGCTGTTCGGCGAACAGATGCTGGTCTGGATCGTCAACGCGAGCGGGCTCGGCCTCGTCGTCGCCTGGTTCCTCGTCGTCGTCTCGTTCCTCGTTCTCCGCTACCGAGAGCCCGGCCTGAACCGCCCGCTGAAGCTCCCGTTCGGATACGCGTTCGGGGCCGCGGGGCTGGTCCTGACGCTCGGCTTCATCGGCCTCTATCTTCCGGGCGGGCCGTCGGCGCTCGTCTGGCCCTACGAGTGGGCGATCGTCCTCTGCTGGGCGCTCCTCGGCGTCGTGCTGTATGGAATCTCCTCGACGGACTCGGAGATCGAACTGGCCGATCTGGAGCCGAGCGAACTCGAGTAAACGCGCGAGACCGGCGGCGTCAGTCCTCGTCCGCGATCGACTCGACTACCGTCTCGAGTTCGAAGTCGTTCAGCGGATGCGGTTCGTCCTTGACCGTTTCGACCACGAACTGCGAACTCGTGCGAACGACCTCGTCGATCGCCTCGTAATCGCTGATGAGACGGTGGACCATCTCCCGGTCCGCCAGATGCGCGATGACGATGAAATCGGTATCGCCCATCGTGAAATACACCTGATTGACCCCCTCGATGGCGGCGAGTTGCTCCCCGACGTCCTCGTGATACTGTTCGTCGTACTCGGCGATGACCTCCGTGACGACCGTGATCTCCAGTCCCAACGCCTCGAGGTCGACGTCCAAGAGGTCGTTGCTCACGACGCCGTCTTCCTTGAGCTTCGTGAGCCGGTAGTGGACGGTCGATTTCGGAATGTCCGTGTACTCCGAGATCTCGTCGGGACTCCCCGTCCCGAGTTCCGCCACGGCCTGGAGGATACGAACGTTTCGCTCGTCCATGGCACGGGTATTCGCCCACGCCGATAAACAACATTCGAATACCGGGCCCGCCTCAGGACGAAAGTCGGATACAGTACGACCGACCGAGCCGTCAGCCGCTCGGCCGAGGGCGCGAACTGTGTTCTAGTAGCTATAATTTATTAGGACTGGGTCTAGAGATATGTGGTATGTCCGAGCAGAAATTCGAGCCGTCCGACGGTCGGGACTCGAACGCGGCCGTCGTCTCGAGCTACGACGACCACATGATGCCGATCTGGAAATCGCTCGATATCCCCGTCAAACGGGCCTCGGGCTGTACGCTCGAGGACGTCGAGGGCAACGAGTACCTCGACGTCTTCGCGGGGATCGCAGTGACGAACGTCGGCCACGGGAACGAGGCCGTCGTCGACGCCGCCAAAGCCCAGCTCGAGGAGTTCGTCCACGGCTGTTCGTACGTCCATCCCAACGAGCCGGTCGCCGACCTCGCCGAGCGGATCGCGGAGGTGACGCCGGGCGACCTCGAGAAGACGTTCTTCTGTAACTCCGGGACGGAGTCGGTCGAGGGCGCGGTCAAACTCGCACGGAAGTACACCGGGTCGAAGGAGGTCATCGCCCTCGAAATGGGGTTTCACGGCCGGACGCTTGGCAGTCTCGCGCTGACGGGCAACAAGTCCTACAAGCAGGGGATGGCCCCGACGCTCAACGACGTCGCCCACACCGCACCACCCTACGGCTACCGGTGCCCGCGCTGTGACGGCGGGGAGTGCGACGCCGACTGCGCCGACGAACTCGAGCGTGTCATCGGATCGCATACGAGCGGCGACCTGGCGGCGATCGTCGTCGAACCGGTCATGGGCGAAGCCGGAATCGTCGTCCCGCCGGAGGGCTGGCTCGAACGAGTCCAGGAAGTCGCCCACGACCACGGGGCGTTGCTGATCGTCGACGAGGTCCAGACCGGCTACGGCCGGACGGGCGAGCTGTTCGCGAGCAGCCACTTCGACGTCGAACCGGACATCCTGACCCAGGCCAAGGGGATCGCGAACGGGCTGCCGCTCGGGGCCTTTACCGCCCCCGCGGAGATCGCTGACGCCTTCGAGTCCGGCGACCACCTCTCGACGTTCGGCGGCAACCCGGTCGCCTGCGCCGCCGCGCTGGCGACGATCGACGAACTGCAGGACGGGATCGTCGACGACGCCCGCGAGCAGGGCCGGTGGCTCGCCGACGAACTCGGCGCGCTCGAGGGCGAGTACGAGGTCGTCGGTCAGACCCGCGGGCTCGGACTGATGTGGGGCGTCGAACTCGTCGAGCCGGGGACGACGGGGCCACAGAACGTCGCCCCGAAGCCGGACCCCGAGCTGGCGTCGGCCGTCAGCGACTACCTCCGCGACGAATCGAACGTCGTGATGGGGGTCGGCGGCTACTACAAGAACGTCATGCGCTTCCAGCCGCCGCTTTCCATCTCGCGCGAGCAGCTTCAGTACGCCGTCGACGAACTCAGGGCCGCGCTCGAGACGGTCGCCTGATACGGGTCGTACTCGCGATAGACCGTCTGCGTCCGGCCGGGTCGCGTCGCGGAACGAGCCGACTGGTCGAACGCGGCCGCGGACCGTCCCAATTATGAACGACATCCGAGAATCCGAGTAAGGTTAGATTTATCATTTAATAGCGAGTCTCGTCCCATATTGTGTTCGAAAAGGTCCTGATCGCGAACCGCGAGGAGATCGCCGTTCGAATCGCGCAGGCGTGTGCGGATCTCGGAATCGACTCGGTCGCCGTCTACAGCGATGCGGACGAGGACGCGAAACACGTCCGACTGGCTGACGAGGCCTACCATATCGGTCCCTCGAAGGCGAAGGAGAGCTACTTGGACCAGGACGCGTTGCTCGAGGCCGCACGGGCGGCCGACGCCGACGCGATCCATCCTGGATACGGGTTCCTCGCGGAGAACGAGTCGTTCGCGGCCGCCGTCGAGGAAAGCGAGTTCGAGTGGATCGGGCCGCCGAGCGACGTGATGGCCGACTTCGGCGAGAAGACCAAAGCGCGCAAGATCATGGCCGAGGCCGACGTTCCCATCGTTCCGGGGACGACCGAGCCGATCACGTCGCCGGAGGCGGTCGAAGCGTTCGCGGACGAACACGGGTACCCGGTCGCGATCAAGGCCGACGGCGGTGGCGGCGGCCGCGGGCTCAAAATCGTTCACGAGCCGTCACAGATCGAATCGAAGCTACAGGAAGCGATCCGAGAAGGGGACGCGTACTTCGACAATCCCAACGTCTATCTCGAGCGCTTCCTCGAGGGGCCGCGTCACATCGAGGTCCAGATCATGGGCGACGAACACGGGAACGTCCGCCATTTCGGCGAACGGGACTGCACCGTTCAGCGCCGCCAGCAGAAACTCGTCGAGGAGTCGCCCTCCCCCGTGCTGGACGACGAGACCCGCGACGCGATCTGTGCGGCGGCCCGTCGCGGCGCGGCGGCAGCGGACTACGTCAACGCCGGGACGGTCGAGTTCCTCTACGAAGACGGCGACTTCTACTTCATCGAGGTCAACGCTCGGATCCAGGTCGAACACACCGTGACGGAGGAACTCACTGGAATCGATCTGGTGAAGTGGCAGCTCCGGGTCGCGGCCGGCGAGGAACTCCCATTTTCCCAAGACGAGATCGAACCGCGAGGTGCCGCCATGGAGTTCCGACTCAACGCCGAGGATCCGGACAACGATTTCACGCCGCTCCCGGGGACGCTCTCGACGTACGAACCGCCCCGAGGGATCGGCGTCCGCGTCGACGACGGCGTCGACGAGGGCGATTCGATCGCGCCGTTCTACGACTCGATGTTCGGCAAACTGATCGTCACCGGGCGAGACAGAGCGGAGGTGATCGCTCGCGGCAAGCGCGCGCTCGACGAAACGGCCATCGAGGGCGTCCCGACGACGGTTCCGTTCCACCGCGAGTTGCTCGAAGACGAGGGGTTCCTGGCGAACGATCACACGACCAAGTACGTGGATCGGGAACTCGTGGGCGAGTAGCCGGTCGTTACGCGATCGCCGACAGCGACTCGAGTTCGATCCCGTGTTCGCCGACTCGCTCGTGGATCGCCTCGAGGATCGCGACGGCGTTCGGATTGTCGCCGTGGATACAGATACTGTCGGCGGGGACGGCGATCTCTTCCCCGTTGGCCGCCTCGACGACGCCGTCCGTCGCGATCGAGACGAATCGGTCGGCCACGAGTTCGGGATCGCGGTCCGCGAGTTCCCGTTCGACGATGAGCGAGCGGTCGGCCCGGTAATCCAAGTCGACGTACCCCTCGAAGACGGCCCGGAGCCCGTCGACCTCCTGTGCGACCTCGTAGATGTTCATATCGGTCGCGAGGTAGATCAGGTCGTCGTCGACCTCGAGCATCCCCTCCATGGCGGCGCGGGCGTGTTCCGGGCTCTCCGAGAGCATCGAATACATCGCGCCGTGGGGCTTGACGTGTTGCACCGCGGCACCGTGGCGGCGCGCGAACGCGGTGAGCGCACCGAGTTGATACACGACGTAGTCCCGAACCGCTTCGGGACTGGCATCGATCTTCCGCCGGCCGAACCCCATCCTGTCGGGGAGTCCCGGATGGACGCCGATCGCCACGTCGTGTTCGGCGGCGAGCGAGACCGTCTCGCGCATGACGTGGGGGTCGCCGGCGTGGAACCCCCCTGCGATGTTCGCTGACGTGATATAGGGCATGACTTCCTCGTCCCGCCCCATCTGCCAGTTCCCGAAACTCTCTCCCATATCGCAGTTGATGTCTATCGTCGTCACGGGCGTAATTATAGCAGGATTTCGCATATATCTTCCGTCGCCCCGTCTACAGAATCGGAAAAATTCGGACGCTGTCCGACTTCTGAATCGGTGATGAAATATAGGTGTGAAGAAGGCGGTATTGCTCGAAGGTGATATATCTGAGCGAAAGCGCGGGTTCGACAGGCGAGCCATCTCGGCTCGAGTCCGCGATCGGAGTCGGCCGACGGCGGTTCGGTCGCTGTGGCGACGCCGCGAGGACGGTTACTCGACCTCGACGAGCGGCTGGTCGGCCTCGATCTCGGCCTCGTCCTCGACGAGGAACTCGCCGACGGTCCCCGAACTGTCGGCCTCGATATCGTGGAAGTTCTTCATGACTTCGACGAGTCCGACCGTCTCGCCCTCCTCGACCTCGTCTCCCGGCTCGACGAACGGCGGGTCATCGGGATCGGGACGGCGGTAGAAGACGCCCGGCATCGGTGACGTAATCGTGGTCTTGTCGGACATGGTGTGCGTCCGTATTGTATTCAGTACCGAATATATCCTTTGTTCTGTTCTCTGTTTCAGTCAACTCGAGAGAGTTGAATGTCAGATCCCGCCATCGATCGCCGCGCGAACGGCTTCGAGGCGTTCGTTGCGCTCCTCGCGGGCGGCGTGTGCGTCGTCGACGTCGACGGCCTCGAAGTACACCGAATCGTGGGTCTGTCGCTGTGCGAGCAGTCCGCGGTCGGCGCTGATGACCGTCCCGACGGTCGCGTAGCCTCCGCCAGTGACCGCGTCCTGCATCAGGACGATCGGCTGGTTCGGTACCTGGATCGAGCCGATTGGGTAGCCGAGATCGACGACGTTCGACGGATCGGTCCCGGCACCGAACGGCTGTTCGCGCTCCTCGAACTCGAGGTCCGGTCCCTCGAGCCGGTAGCCGACGCGATCGGCCTCCGACGAGACCGTCCATTCGGCGTTGCAAAGCGTCTCCTTCGCCGCCTCGGTCAGCCGGTAGTCGGTCAGTCCGAGGACGATCCGGACGGTCTCCTCGTCCGCGTACGTGGGGACGTACTCGTCGCCGACTCGCGTTCCGACCAGTTCGTCGCCGTCGTTGGACTCGCCGATCGACAGTTCGTCGCCCGCCTCGAGGGCGCGACCCTCGTGGCCACCGATGCCGACGAGCGTGTACGTCGACCCGCTGCCCATCACCTTCGGTACGTCGATACCGCCGGCGACGGCGAGATACGCCCGCGCCCCTTCGGTCGCGAACGAGAGGGCGAGTTCGTCGCCGGCCTCGACGGCGACGGACCGCCACGTCTCGATCGGATCGCCGTTGACTCTCGGCGACATGTCCGCGCCGGTGATCGCGATCACGGCGTCCTCTCGGAACGTCGCCGTGATGCCCTGATAGGTCATCTCGACGGTCGCGGCGTCGGCGTCGTTTCCGACGAGGTAGTTGGCGACCGTGTGTGCGTACCGGTCCATCGCGCCCGACGGCGGCATTCCGATGTGGTAGTGGCCGGTGCGTCCGAGATCTTGTATCGTCGTCGCGATACCGCCCTCTTCGATCTCGATCATGCTTCCCCCTCCACGAGCCGGGCGTTGTATTCGCGTGGCGACTCGAAGAACTCGTCGGGCGAGAAGGTCACCGTCTCGTACTCGAACTCGTAGGTCCCGTCTTCGACGGCCTCGCGGATTTCGTCGTACTCCGCCCGATCGATCCGTCTGTAGTTCAAGATGTCACCTGGGTTCGGGAACACCATCGAATCGCGGAAGTCGGGCAGCGTCCGGTCGGTGTCCAGCACTTCGACCGGCGTGCGACCGAACAGCTGGTAGCCGCCGGCCCCCTGAACCGGGTAGATGACCGAGAACGCGCCACCGAAACCGACCGCGCGTCCGGGCGTGTCGGTCCGCGGTTCGACGTATTTGGGCACTTCCAGCTGTTGACTGCGCGGCACCATCTGGAAACACCACGGGAGTCCCGGAACGAACCCGACCATCGTCACCATATGCGGTGCGCCGACGAACGCGTCGATGAACGAGTCGACGTCGTCGAACCCGTTGAGCTGAGCAGAGTACTCGAGGTCCGTCGAGTCCGGGTCCTGATGGCGGTCGCGAAACTCCATGAGCGTCTCGTGGGTCCACGGGTCCTCGAACAGGACCGGGACGTCGATGACCCGCGTCTCCCACTCGTAGTTCTCGATGTCGGTCTCCGCCTCGATCGCTTTCAGTTCGTCGATCAGATCGTCCGGCCGGATGACGTCCGGATCGATGCGAAGCATGTAGGACGCGTTGGCCGGACAGTTCTCCACGACCCCCTCGATGTCTCGATCGGCGACCTGTTGGGTGATCGCCATGGCCTTGAAATTGGCCGTGAAGCTCATTTCCTCCGCGAGTTCGACGAACACGTGGTCGTCTCCCCCGTACTCGTATCTCGGTTCGGGAAGTTCTACGGGTGTAATACGTTCGTCGTCCATGCCTTGCGATGACAATTCAGAGTTCAGCTATGAATAGGTATTGGTCTCGAGCCCACATTGTACAGATATGTCGAATTTAGTTCGAACCTGAAATAATAGTAGAACGGGGTCCGACGGATCGGCGGTTCGACGGCAGGCTCGCGACCGGCGAGTACCCGATCGGGAACATCCGCCGAGTCGTCGCGCTCAGTCGTCGCCCTCCCCGCGGGAAAGCCCAGCGAGCGAGCCGTCGACACTGGTGAACTCGGTACATCCACACTGACAGCCGTCCTGGCGACCGATCGGGTGGAGCTTGCCCGCGCCCAGTTCGAGCGCCGCGTAGAGTGCTCCACACTCTTTGCAGGCGGCGATCGTTCGCCGGTTGTCTTCCGTTTCGTCCATCGGCGCGGCGCACCGCGACGTGGCTACCCCCGGTCAAGTATCCAGTGTGAGGACGCGAGTGACAACAACTCTGTTGTCATCTTAGTAACAACGCAATACGGCCGCGCGAAGAATATGACTCGATCACAACCTCCGCCACGCCATCGTCGGCCCGCCGCTTTTCGGTCGGGTCGGGATTGCTCGAGCCATGAGCGACGGACCGAACCGCGACCGGGCACAGGACAGCGCGGAAGCACGGAAAGCCGAACGGGTCGACCACACCGAATCGATCCTCGAGGAAGTCGAACGCGACCTCGGCGACCTCGAGTATCCGGTCACCGGCGAGGAGTTGGCGACGGAGTACGCCACCGAGCCGATCGACATGCCCAACGAGACGGAATCGTTAGGCAGCGCCTTCGATCGACTGGCCGGCGAGCGGTTCGACTCGCCGGAGGAGGTCCGGGAGGCGGCCGACGGCGAGTGACCGACAGTCGGCGCCCGGCGCTGACGGCCGTCACGCGGCCGCTCTCGCGGTCGGATCGTGATAGCAGAACGGATTTACGTTCCCGTCGTCTTCCCTTGAGTATGGATTACGAATCGAGCCTCGACCGAGCGATGGAGGAGGTCCCCGATATCGGGGGCGACGAACAGCGGCTGCAGATCCCCGATCCCGAGCCCCAGAAGGACGGGGCGTTCACCCGTTTTACCAACCTCGACGAGATCGCGGACGTCCTCTCGCGGGACACCGAACATCTCCACCGGTTCATCCAGCGCGAACTCGGTACCAGCGGCAAACTCGAGAACGGCCGCGGCCGGTACAACGGCACCTTCTCCCAGAAGGACTTCGACGCGGCGATCGACGCCTACGTCGACGAGTACGTCCTCTGTTCGGAGTGTGGCCTGCCCGACACCCGCCTCGTCCGCGAGGACCGGACGCCGATGCTGCGCTGTGACGCCTGCGGTGCCTTCCGTCCGGTGACCAAGCGCTCGACGGCCAGCCAGCAGCAACAACAGCAGGAGGCCGTCGAAGAGGGCAAGACCTACACCGTCGAGATCACCGGCACCGGCCGCAAGGGCGACGGCGTCGCGGAGAAAGGCGAGTACACGATTTTCGTCCCCGGCGCGGACGAGGGCGACGTCGTCGACATCTACATCAAGAACATCTCGGGCAACCTCGCGTTCGCCCGGCTCGACTGAGCCGATTCGCCGTACCGATCGCCCGGTCGGACCGCGGCCGTCCTGCCGTCGCCGGCAATGACGGACCGGAGACCGGCTGGGGCCTCGTTTTCGTCGCGGTCGCGGTTTCGACGACTCCGACCGCAGTGACGACGCCGCCGACCGGCCGTCCCGGTCGGCGAACCGCCGCTGTTCGAGCCGACCCGACCAGACTCGAGGCGGCCGCGAGCGGTCGATCGCACCGACCGTCCGTTCGACTGGCCGCGACGGTACCGACGGATGCGGACCTATCCAGCGGGCACCGGCCCCGCCGGCGGATCGCGAAATTAAAGTCGACTTGTGGTAGTCACACCACCGTGGGAGTATCGTTCGACCTCTTCGGGACGCTGGTAGACGCCGATCGACCCGCCGATCCGGCCGCCGCGGTCGCGGCCGAACTCGAGAAACGGGACGTTCGGGTGCCCGACGACTGGGCCGCGGCCTACGCGGAGCCACACGTCGACGCGCCCGAGGGCGCGGAGGTACCGTTGCCGGCCCACGTCTCGCGGGCGCTCGCGAGCCGCGGCGTCGACTACGATGGCAACGCGGCCAGGCGGGCCGTCGTCGCGGCGTTCGATCCCGCGGTCGAGACCCGGCCGGGCGCGCTCGAGGCGGTCGCGGCCGCCCGCGACCGCGGCCCCGTCGCGATCTGCTCGAACTGCAGCGTGCCGGAACTCGTCGGCCGCACGCTCGTCCGCTCGGCGTTCGACCGCGACGACTTCGACGCCGTCGTCTCGAGCGTGGGCTGTGGCTGGCGCAAGCCCGCCCCCGAAATCTTCGAACTGACCGCCGAGGAACTCGGCGTCGCGCCCGCCGACCTCGTTCACGTCGGCGACGACCCCCGAACCGACGGCGGGGTCGAGGCCGTCGGCGGCACGGCGTTGCTCCTCGAAGAACTGTCGCTCGCGGACGTTCCCGCCCGACTGGCCGCGTCGTCGGCCGACGAACGCAGCAGTAATGACTGAGCGCTACCCCTCTCCGACTAGCATGGAGGCGACGCCTGTGTGTTAACGACACTCGCGGTTCTCGGGCTGGCGTTCAGCCTCGACCTGCTCGTCGGGGAGCCGCCGACGGCCGTCCATCCGGTGGCCTGGTTCGGCCGACTCGTCGACGCCGTCGACCGGGACTGGACCGACGGCGAGCGGGGACAGCGGCTGGTCGGGGTCGCCGTCGCCGCCCTCGCGCCGCTGGTCCCCGCCGCCGTCGCGGGCGGCCTCGTCCTCGGCGCGACGCCGTTGCATCCGACGGCCGGCCCCGTCGCCGCCGCGCTCGGCCTCTTTCTGACGACCAGCCTGCGCTCGCTGCTCGAGTTGACCGAGGACGTGGTAGCGGCGACCGACGGGGACCCCGACCGCGCCCGCGAGCGGGTCCGCGGGCTGGTCGGTCGGGACACGAGCGACCTCTCGCCGGCCGGGATCCGCAGCGCGGCCGTCGAGAGCGCGGCCGAGAACCTCGCCGACGGGCTGGTCGCGACGCTGGTCCCCTTCGCCGTCCTCGCGCCGGTCTCGCTGCCGGCCGCCGCGGCGGCCGCCGCCTGGGTCAAGGGCGTCAACACCCTCGACTCGATGCTGGGCTACCCCTCGAAGCCGATCGGGACCGCCAGCGCCCGGCTGGACGACCTCGTCATGTACCTCCCCGCGCGCCTCGCGGCCGTCTCGATCGCCGTCGCCGCGGTCGACCCGCTCGCGTTCGCCCGCGCTCGAGCGTGGGCGCGGACCCCGCCGTCGCCCAACTCCGGCTGGCCGATGGCGACGCTTTCCTGCGCGCTCGGCGTCCGCCTCGAGAAAGCGGGCGTCTACACGCTCAACCCCGAGACCGAGCTGCCGACGCTGGCCGAGGGCGAGCGGGCCGTCGCCGTCGTCGGTCGCGCGGCCGTCGTCTCGATCGCCGTCGCGGTCGCGCTGGCGGCCGTCGTCGCGACCGTGGCGACGCCGTTCGTCCCCGACCTCGAGCCGTTGATGGCCGTACCGACGACCGACGATACCGCCCCGGCGGAGGTGATCGAGTGGGCCTGATCAGCCGCTGGATCGGTGCCGTCCGCGGCGGGCTGGGTTTTCTGACCCGGCTGCCCGTCGGCTACCGCGACGGGGACTGGACGGCGTTTCGGACGACGCCGGCGGCGTTTCCGGTCGTCGGTCTCGTGGCCGGAGTGCTCGCGGCGCTGCCGCTGCTCGCCGTCGAGACGCTCGGGGGGCCGACCGTCGCGCTGGGCTATTTGCTCTCGGTCTACGCCGTGACGGGGATCCACCACCTCGACGGGATCGCGGATCTGGGCGACGCCTCAGTCGTCCACGGTGATATCGACCGGCGCCGCGAGGTCCTGAAGGACACGACGACCGGCGTCGGGGCGCTGCTCGCGGTCGCGATCGCCATCGTCGCGCTCGCGCTCGGCGGGCTCGGGCTGGCCGGGCTGTCGGTCCGCGTGGCGGTCGGCGTCGCGATCGGTGCCGAGACCGGCACGAAACTCGGGATGGCCGCCATGGCCTGTTTCGGCCGCGCCGCGTACGACGGGATGGGCAAGGGATTCACCGACGCGTCCGCGCCGGGCTCGTTCCTGTCGCCCCTCGCGATCGCCGTCGCCGCGGCCGCCGGCGTCGGCGCTGCACTCGCCCGGCCGCTCCCCGTCGCCGTCGCGCTGGCCGGTGCCGTCGCCGGGATCGGCCTGCCGTGGTACTGGGCCGACCGCAACCTCGGCGGAATCAACGGCGATATCTTCGGCGCGGCCAACGAGATCGGTCGCGTCGCCGGCGTCCACCTGGGGGTGATCGCGTGGACGCTGTCGTGATGTGCGGCGGCGAGGGGACCCGCCTCGAGAGCCCCCGCGAGAAGCCCCTGTACCCGATCGCCGGGACCGCCATGATCGATCGCGTCCTGTCGGCGCTCGGCGGGAGCCGGGTCGAGACCGTCTACGCCGCCGTTTCGCCGAACGCACCCGAAACGCGAACCCATCTCGAGGGCCGCGACGGCGTCCGGACGATCGAGACGGCCGGCGACGGCTACGTGGCCGATCTCGTGGCCGTCCTCGAGCGTCCCGCCCTCGACCCGCCGATCCTGACCGTCGCCGCGGACCTGCCGCTGCTCGAGGCCACTGTCGTCGACCGGATCCTCGCGGCCCACGGCGACGGTTGCGGTTCGCGGACCGTCTGCGTCCCAGCAGCGCTCAAGCGCCGACTGGGCGTCAGCATCGACTCGCGACTCGCGCCCGACGACCACCTCGCGCCGACCGGGGTCAACGTGGTCGGCACGACTGACGATTCACCATCCATGACCGACGTCTCCTACGACCCACGACTCGCGGTGAACGTGAACCGACGCGAAGACGCACGGCTCGCGGCCGACCGGCTGCGGACCGGAGACGGGGAGGGGCGCTGACCATGCGCGTGGTCCTCCCCGCCGGGACGACGGAGACGGCCCTGATCGACGGCATCAGCGCCGCCGGGGCCGCCCCGGAGCTGATGGAACACACACCCTCCGCGGACGTCGAGATCCTCGAGTACGGGGAACCCGTCGCGTCGCCGGTGACGCCGGTGAGCCCGAACGGCTGTCCGACGCCCGCGGCCGTGACCCGCGCCGTTCGCGAGGTCGTCGGCTTCGACGTCTCGATCGTCGACGCGGGGCTCGTCCGGTCGACGGCCGCACCGACCGTCGAGATCGGGGCCGACCCCGGGGCGGACGTCCGCGAGTCGGCCGCCGTTCCGGGCGCGGACGCGGCCTTCGACCGCGCCTACGACTACGGCGCGAGTCTGCCCGACGACGAACTGCTGATCGGCGAGACGGTCCCCGGCGGAACGACGACCGCGCTCGGCGTCCTCACCGCGCTCGGCGAGCCGACCGCCGTCTCCTCGTCGCTGCCCGAGAACCCCCTGGAGCGCAAGCGCCGCGTCGTCGACGAGGCCCTGACCGCGAGCGATCTCGAGCCCGGCGACTGCGAGGGCCGCCCGCTCGAGGCGATCGAAGCGGTCGGGGACCCCGTCCAGCCGACGGTGGCCGGGATCGCCGCCGGCGCGCTCGAGTCCGGGACCGCGGTGACGCTGGCCGGCGGCACGCAGATGATCGCCGTCGCCGCCGCCCTGCGCCACGCCGGGATCGAGGCCCCGCTGTCGATCGCGACCACGTCGTTCGTGGCCGACGAGCAGGGCGACCGACTCGAGGCGGCCTGCGAGCGGGTCGACTGCGATCTCACCGTCACGGACCCCGGCTTCGACGGACGGGACCACGTCGCGATGGAACGCTACTGCGCCGGCGAGGCCAAGGAGGGCGTCGCCATGGGCGGCGCGCTCTCGCTGGTCCCCGACGGCGAGATGGCCGCGGTCAGGGACCGGCTCGAGGCGGTCTGTGCCCGCCTCGGGATCGAAGCCGAGGGGGACGCGGGCGGCGACCCGAGCGCCGACGCGACGGAGGACGGTCGTGGACCCTGACGCGATCCGAGAAGGGGAGCGGGTCCCCCACGGCGGCGAGCCCGACCGGGACCTGCTCGACTTCTCGGCCAACACCAACCCTCGGACCCCCGACGGCGCGGCCGAGGTGTACGGCGACGCGCTCGCGGAGGCCCGGCGCTATCCGGACGACGACTATCCCGACTTCCGGGCCGCTGCAGGCGAGTTCGTCGGCTGTGAGGCCGAGCGGGTGCTCCCGACCCCCGGCGGACTCGCCGCGATCCGGCTGGCGATGGAGGCCGTCCTCGAGCCGGGCGACGAGGCGCTGGTGCCGTACCCGAGCTTCGGCGAGTACGCCCGGGAGGTCCGGCTACAGGGCGCAGCCCCGCGGTTCGTCCGCTACGACGACCTCCTCGACCTCGGGCCGACCACCCTCGAGCCGTGCGCGCTGGCGGTCGTCTGTACGCCGAACAACCCGACCGGCGACGCCGTCGACCCGGACGCGCTCGCGTCGTTCGCGGCCCGCTGTGTCGCCGCCGACACGACGCTGCTCGTCGACGAGGCGTTCCTCGGGTTCACCGACCGGCCGTCGACGGCGCGGCTGGACCGCGAGAACGTCGTCGTCGCGCGCTCGCTCACCAAGCTCTTCGGGCTGCCGGGACTGCGGGCCGGGTTCGCCGTGGCGAGCGGCGACCGACGCGACGCGCTCGAGACCGCCCGTCGATCGTGGTCGCTCGGCACGCCGGCGGCTCGCGTCGGTGCCCACTGCCTCCGACGGGACGAGTTCGTCCGCGAGACGCGCGAGCGGGTCGCGGACGAGCGCGATCGGCTGCGCGAGGCCCTCGAGGAACGGTTCGACGTTCGCCCCTCGGACGCCCCCTACCTGCTGTGTGACGTTGGTGACCGCGACGCGGCGACGGTGATCGCCGACGCGCGGGCCGCCGGCGTCGCCGTCCGCGACGCGACGACGTTCCGCGGACTGGACGCACACGTCCGCGTCGCCGTCAAGGACCGCGCGGCGAACGACCGACTGCTCGCGGCGCTGGGCGTTCGCGACGCCGACGAGGGCAGCGAGGGCTGACGATGTCCGAACCCGACCCGGCCTACGACGCGGTCCGGCGCGACGGCGTCCTCCGCGTCAGCCGGCCGGACGCCGAGTGGCTCTCGACCGGGCCGAACGGCGGGCGTCGGACGGCCGATCACGCCTACAACCTCTCGGTGCCCGAGGGGTGGGAACGGACGGATCTGGCCGCCTACGTCGGGGAACGCCTCGAGCGGGCGGGCTTCGATCCGCCGGGCGCGACGCGCCGCGGGCCGGCCCTGCTGACCGGCGTCGATATCGCCGACGCGCGCGGCGCGTGCCGCGGGCCGGTCACGGTCTACGCGACCGCCGGGATCTCGAACCCGGCCGCGTTACCGATCGAGCGGTCCAGCGAGGCGACGGGCCGAGCCGACGGGAGCGACCCCGACGACCTCGCGTCCGACGAGTCGGCTTGCGGGCAGGGCCTGGGGACCGTCAACGTCGTCGTCGGCACGACGCGAGCGCTCGCGCCGGGCGCGCTCGAGAACCTGATCGCCGTCGCCGCGGAGGCAAAGGCCGCGACGCTGCTTTCCGAAACCGGGTTTCCGGGGACCACGACCGACGCGATCGTGGTCGGCCACGATCCCGAGGGCCGGTCGGCCGAGTTCTCCGGTAGCGGGACCGAGGTCGGTGGCGCGACCCGCGCCTGCGTTCGGGACGCCGTTCGGGCGTCGCTCCGGGCCCACTACGCCGACCGCGACGCGGACGCTCCGGATTCGGTCGCCGACGCGACCTACGGCGTCTCCACCGACGGCCGCGCCGCGGTCTTTCGGCCGCGGCTCGAGTGAAATCCCCGAGCGCGGACGCGCCGGTTCGGCGTCGGCTACAGGACGCCGACGTACTGCAGGCCCGCGATCAGCAGGATCGCGACGATCAAGACGACTTTGAACAGCCAGGGCGGAACGTCCTTCCGGATTCGGAGGCCCCAGTCCATACGGAATGCTGTCGTTTCTATCCCAATAGTCTTCGGTCGGGTTCCGAGCGCGAACCACCGGCGGTCGGTGCCAGTACGGCGGCGGTTCGAATCCGACAGTTAATCCGCCTCGAGTCCAACCATCGGCCGATGGACGATCCGTCAGGCACCGACGACCAGCCGGGCGAGGACGACCCGGGGGCCATCCGGTCGATCGCACTGTCACCGGAGGACGCCGTCGACGCCTACGTCTACGGGCGAGAGAACCCCGGCGACGCCGTCCTCCGGGTCACGCCGCCGTTTCACGGCCGGATGCGGGCCCGGATCCACGTCTACCGCCGCGACGACGCCGAACTGACCGGTGCAATCCATCTCTCGCCGGCCGACGTCATCGCCGACGACGTCGTCGCCGACTACCCCGACCTCGAGTCGGCGCTGGCCGACGCGGACGCCGACCCCGACGAGGCCGAACGGCTCCGCGAGCGACACGCCGACTCGGTCGCGGCGTGGCGAGAGCGCGCCCGCGAGGCGATCGTCGAGACGGTTACCCTCGAGACCGACGAGGGGCCACAGCAAGTCGAGGTCAAGACGCTGGGGTAACACGGCGCGACCGTATCCCCGGCCGGCCCGAACCGAGACGCAACTCCTCCGCCCCGAGCGCCGCTCCGTCCCGCACTTTCACTTTCACTCCGGACGGATCGGTTTGATGAACACTCGGTCCAACTGAACGGTATGCAACTGACAGTCGAGCGGACAGACGATCGGGCCGAGCGCAGCGAGGCCGACACTGCCGTCACTGCGGCCGCGGATCCGTCCGGACGACAGCGACGCCGCATCGACGTCACCGACCTCCACGCAGCGGGACTCGAGGAGTTCGTCCGGACGAACGTCGAGGCCGACGCCGTCTCGCTCGAACACCGCGGCGGTCGGACCTACCTGCTGCTCGAGGACTGACCTCGGGGAGTCGCGACCCGTTGTCGCTCGAGCGGCCGCTGTCGTCCCGTATACATCGTCTCGACGTGACCGGAAGAGGCCCCCTTAGAGGCGCTGCAGTCGGACCTCGTCGTCGGAGATCGACTCGACGTGGTCGTCGTCGAGCGGGTAGGTGTCCTCGTCGCGGTCGCCCCAGCCGAGTTTCGACTTGATCGTGTCGGTCATTCCCGGATCGGGCTCGATGTGGGCGGTCCCGCCGCTGACCGTTTTGATCATCCCGATTTCGTCGCCGTTGGCGTTGACGACCCGTTTCCCCTCGTCGTCGTCGGTGAAGTGTGCGGACATGCGAGTTCCCCTCCGCCGGGCGGCGGCGTATAGACTGGGCCTGCATCTGCCCGGTTGCGGCCGAGTCGGTCGATTCGAACTGGAACCGGTACGACTAATCGGCAGGGACCGAGAGCGCCGGTAATGAAACTCGCGCGGATCGCGACCGACGACGGACCGGTATCGGGACGGTACGAGGACGGCGTCGTGCATACGGACGACGGCGTCCACGAGGTGGGAACGGACGCGGACTTCCTGCCGCCCTGTGAGCCTTCGGCGCTGTACTGTGTCGGCCGGAACTTCGCGGCGACCATCGACCAGATGGAGTACGAGCGCCCGGACGAACCGGACTTCTTCATCAAGCCGCCGGCGTCGCTGGTCGGCCACCGGGATCCGGTGCCGTACCCGTCGTTCAGCGACGAGGTGACATACGCCGGCGAACTCGCAGCCGTCATCGACGAGCCCTGCCGAAACCTCTCCGAGGACGAGGTCTCCGAGGTCGTCCGGGGCTACACGATCATGAACGATATGGACGCGCTCGATCAGGGCGAGCGCACGCCCCGGAAGGCCTTTGACGCCTCCGGTCCGCTGGGCCCGTGGATCGAGACGGCCGTCGACCCGACCGGGATCGACATGCACACCGACGTGGCCGGCGAGCGCCGCCAGGAGGCAAACACCGAACTGATGCTGTTCGACCCCGACGAGATCATCTCGTATCTCTCCGAGCGGTTCACCTTCCGACCCGGCGACGTGGTCTCGTTCGGCAGTCCCGCCAATCCCGGCCTCGTCGAACCCGGCGACACCGTCGAGATCACCTACGAGGGCGTCGGGACGCTCCGCAACACCGTCGTCGACGCGAGCGAGCGCGAGACCCTGCCGCTCGAAACCGAAACGATCCGCGCATAGGCGGCCTCGGCTAGGACGTGCGACGGCCCCACCAACCCACCGCCGGGCGGGACTGAAAGGGGCGACATCGCTCGAGGAAGGACGGCGACGCAAGCACTGACCGGAGGGAAGCGCGCAGCGAGCCGCCCGACTCGAGCGATGTCGGGGCTTTCGAGAAAGCGTGGACGAAACGTGGACTCTAACTACAGCCACAAATCCGGGGTAGAAAGGCACTTCACGACGACCGCCCACCGACGACACGTGAGCGCCGACACCCGACGCGTCGAGGTCTACCCCGGCCGCGAGGTCGTCGTCGAGTTCGACCCCGACCTCACCTTCGAGTGCGTCGACGACTGCACGTGGTGCTGTCACCACGGCGTGTTGCTGTACGACCGGGACCTCCTCGAGCTGGCCCAGCGGGCGAACCTCGCGGAGACGACGACCGACTTCCGCGGCGAGAAGTTCGTCACCCGCGAGCCCAAGGACCGCGACGACCACGTCGCCGAGGACGGCCACGCCTGTGCCTTCCTGCGCGAGGACGGCCTCTGTACGCTCCATCTCGAGGAGGACTGGAAGCCGGCCCGGTGTTCGGTCTTTCCGCTCGCCGTCCGGCTCGAGGACGGCGACCTCCACGTCGATATCAGGGACTCGGCCCACGATCACTGCGACGGGTTGAACGTCAGCGAGCGGTCGGTCATCGACAACCTCGAGGCGTTCCTGCCGGAAGTGCTGTGGGAACTCGAAAACCCCGACTCGGATCGGGAACTGTAGCCGCGGTCCGGATCGGCCCCGCTCGCGGGACGACGACCGATCGTGTACTCACATCTCCTGATCGGTAAATAGTCGAACAGTATCGTGGGGGACGCTACCGCGACTCTCCAAGCGCTTAAAGGGTTGCCGCACGTAGTTAAACTGTGACAGAAGACTCCGGGCGACGGAACCTCCGTATGCCCAACAACGATGAAGTATTCGCCGTCGTAACCGAACACCTCGGTGGCAACCACGTCCAACTGCGGTGTGAAGACGGCAAGGAACGGCTCGGCCGCATCCCCGGGCGCATGAAATACCGCACCTGGATCGAGCAAGACGACATCGTCGTCGCCGAGCCGTGGGACTGGCAGGACGAGAAAGCCACCATCGAGTGGCGCTACACCGGCCAGGACGCGGATCAACTGCGTCGCGAAGGCCACATCGATTGAACCACGCGACCGGGTCCGACAACTACTAGCTTTCTCTCGAGACGACACCGCTCCGTAGCAACGGCACTGGCACGTCGCTTCGGCCACGGAAACTCGGACGGCGGAACCGAACTGCTAACAGAAGTACACCCAGTAGGTGTGGCCCTGTGAACAGGTAACGGTCGTGTAGTCGCCAAACGCCGCGACCGATTGCCGCACTTTCACCTCGACGTCCGTTGCGGGAAGTGCGACCGTCGCGTTCGTCCCACAGTGCGGACAGCTGACCGTTTCCGTCGCTATTTCTTGCATGTTCGTTTCCCGTGGTACCATACGGCACGGGGTAGCATAACTGTTCGTCGCGATCCGACCGACAGAGGTGGTCCCCCGCTCGTAGCCGGGGAACAGAGGCCGTACCGATCGGACAGCCGCGGGGGCCAGTTACTCCCGGAGCGGCTACCTCGAGCGGTTCGCCAACTACAGCGTCGGCGGCGTCTTTCAGGGGCTCGCCGGGTTCGGAATCGGTGAACTGGGTATCATCTCGATACTTCGAACCGACGTCCCCGTTCGCGTCGCGATCGGGACCAACCACATCGTCGTCGCGACGACGGCCGTGTTGGCCTCGGTCGTTCACGTCTTCGGCGGCGGGCTCGTACCCGGCGGGCACACGATGGACCTCGCCTCGACGCCGTGGAACATAGTCGTCTGAACGGTGCCGGCGACGACGCTGGGCGGACAGATCGCCCCCTACGTCTCGGCGGCGCTCGACACGAGTACGATCAAGAAAGGCGTCGGCGGCCTGTTCGCGATCATCGCCGTCGCGCTGTTCCTGATGGCCGTCGGCGGCTTCTGAGCGCGCCGTTCGCTACTCGCCTCGCGGCCGGGGAGCGACCTCGAAGCGCCGACTGCCGTGGCGCCTCACCGCGTCGTCCCTTTCCACTCTCGGAGCCCGACGATCTCCCCGTCGACGGTCTCCGGCGCGGCCTCGGTCGCCGCCCAGACGAACATCGGCGCGACCGACGCCGGATCGCGGCCGGTCCCGCCCGAGAGTTCCGTCGCGACGATGCCCGGATCTAGACAGCCGACGACGTACTCGGTGTCGGCGGCGAACCCGCGGGCAACCGCCTCCGCCGTCGCCTTCGAGATCGCGTAGGAACCGTAGCCCGCACTCCCGTCTCGAGCGACCGCGCCCGTCGGCACGAGGACCCGCGCGCCGTCGGTCAGGTGGGGCAGCGACTCGCGGATCGTCGCGTACGCGCCGCGGCCGTTCGTCCGCCAGTGATCGTCGAACGCCGCGTACGACTCGTCGTCCGTCGGCGTCTCCCCCGGCTCGCCGTGATAGACGCCCGCCGCGGGGACGACGACGTCGATCCCGCTCGCGGTTCCCGCCCGCGCGGCGGTCTCGGTCAGCCGCTCCACGTCGTACTCGTCCCGGACATCGGTTCGGTGCCCGTCGGCGGTCGCGCCCGCGCGCTCGAGTTCGTCGACGGTCGCTGTGACCTCCTCGGCGTTTCGAGCGCCGACGACGACGGTCGCTCCGTCGGCCGCGAACGCCTCGGCGACGGCCCGGCCGATTCCGCGAGTGCCGCCGGTCACGACGGCTGTCGTTCCGTCCATACTTCACTTACGGGACTGAACCACAGGAATCCCCGGGACGGCCAGACGCCGATCCGTCACGTCGCCCCGGCTACGCGAACCCCTCCCCGATAACCGATCGGGTTCCCTACCTATGTATGACACACGTTTAACACCGGGCCGCTACTCACGTACGACCATGGAATCGCTGGCCGGTGAGTCGGTCGTCGTGATCGGGGGCGGGATCGGTGGGCTTTCGACGGCCTGTTACCTCGCCGATGCGGGTGCCGACGTACGCGTCATCGAAAAGAACGAACAGCTCGGCGGTCGGGCGAGTCGCCTCGAAAAAGACGGGTTCCGGTTCGATATGGGGCCCTCGTGGTATCTGATGCCCGACGTTTTCGAGCGGTTCTTCGCCAATTTCGGCCGGACGCCGGGCGACTACTACGACCTCGAACACCTCGACCCCCACTATCGGATTTTCTTCAAGGACGGCGATCAGGTGGACATCACGCCCGATCTCGAGCGGACGAAAGCCATCTTCGAGGAGTACGAACGGGGAGCGGGCGAGGCCCTCGAGCGCTATCTCGAGAAGTCGAAGGAGAACTACGAGGTCGGGATGGAACACTTCGTCTACGAGGACCGCCCGCGACTGCGGGACTACCTCGACCTCGACGTCGCTCGACAGGCTCGCGGCCTCTCCTTGCTGGGGTCGATGCAGGGCCACGTCGAGGGCTACTTCGACCATCCGAAGCTCCAGCAGATCATGCAGTACACGCTCGTCT
Source organism: Natrinema saccharevitans (assembly GCF_001953745.1). Lineage (NCBI taxonomy): Archaea > Methanobacteriati > Methanobacteriota > Halobacteria > Halobacteriales > Natrialbaceae > Natrinema > Natrinema saccharevitans. Next base: position 835,399 of record NZ_LWLN01000001.1, on the reverse strand, counting down.
TTTTGGGCGGCTCGCCGACGAACACGCCCGCGCTGTACAACCTGATGAGTCACGTCGATTTCAACCTCGGCGTCTGGTACCCCGACGGCGGGATCGGGGCGGTCATCGACGGAATCGTCGACCTCGGGCGGGAACTCGGCGTCGAGTACGAGACGGACCGTCCGGCGACGGAGATCAAGGGCCGCACGGGCGGATTCGAGATCGAGACCACCTCCGGACCGATCCCGGCGGATCTGGTCGTCAGCAACGCCGACTACGCCCACACGGAACAGGAACTGCTCACCCCCGAACGACGCGGCTACGACGCCGACTACTGGGAAGAGCGAACCTACGCGCCCTCCGCGTTCTTGCTCTATCTGGGCGTCGAGGGCGAGGTCGAGAACCTCGCACACCATACGCTCGTCCTGCCGACCGACTGGCAGGACCACTTCGATCGGATCTTCGAGGACCCCCAGTGGCCCGACGATCCCGCCTACTACCTCTGTGTGCCCTCCAAGACCGACGACACCGTCGCGCCCGAGGGCCACAGCACCCTCTTTGCCCTCGTTCCGATCGCGCCCGGTCTCGAGGACACCCCCGAAACCCGCGAGGAGTACCGCGACCGAGTCCTCGCGGACATCGCCGCGAACACGGGCACCGACCTCCGGGACCGGATCGTCCTCGAGGAGCGGTTCACCGTCTCCGACTTCGCGAACCGGTACAACAGCCACGACGGGACGGCGCTGGGGATGGCCCACACCCTCCGCCAGACGGCGCTCTTCCGGCCGCCCCACCGCTCGAAAGAAGTCGACGGACTCTACTTCGTCGGCGGCGATACTACGCCCGGAATCGGCATGCCCATGTGTCTCATCAGCGGCGAACTGACCGCCGAGGCGGTCCTCGACGATCACGGGACCGCACACACGCCGTGACGGCCGCTCGAGCAGTCCGGCGGACCGAACGCACCGGGCGACTCGTTCGCTCGGAGCGAGACGACCGACCGCGCCGCGGACGTCGGCGCGGGCCAGCCTCGAGACCCGATCGATGACTTCGGAACCGACCGCGGCGGGCGAGACCGATCTCGGCGAACAGCTGTCGTACCTGCTGTCGCTCTCGCGGCCGCGGTTCTGGCTCTATCTCGCGGGACCGGTCGTCGTCGGCGTCGCCTACGCCGCCGACGCGCCCGCCGAATTGTTCACGCCGGCCACGGTCGCGCTGTTTGCCTACTTCCTCCTGCCGGGGAACGTCTTCCTCTACGGCATCAACGACCTCTACGACCGGGAGATCGACGCCGCGAACCCGAAAAAGGGAGCGCGTGAGGTGCGGTATCGCGGCCAGCGATACGTCCCGGCGGCTGTCGGCCTCTGTGCGGCGCTGCCGATCCTGCTCGTCCCGCTGGTCGGGACGGCCGCGGTGCCGTGGCTCGTGGCTTTCCTCGCTCTCGGGGCGGCCTACAGCGCCCCGCCGGCACGGCTCAAGACGACGCCGTTGCTCGATTCCGTCTCGAACGGGCTCTACGTCACGCCCGGGATCGCCGCGTACGCGACCGTCGCCGGGACGGCACCGCCGCTCCTCGCGATCGTCGGCGGCTGGCTCTGGGCCATGGGGATGCACACCTTCTCCGCGATCCCCGACATCGGGCCCGACCGCGAGACGGGCATTCGCACGACAGCGACGGTCCTCGGCGAACGGCGAACCTACGCCTACTGCGGCGCGTGCTGGCTCGCCGGCGCGGCCGCCTTCGGCGCGATCGACGTTCGGATGGGGGCCCTCCTGCTCGTCTATCCCGCGCTCGTGGCCGCCATCGCGACCGCGAGCGTCGCCGTCGACCGCGCGTACTGGTGGTTCCCGGCGATCAACACCGTCGTCGGGGCCGTGCTGACGATGGGCGGGCTCTGGAGGCTGCTGTATGGATAGCAGCGAGCCGACCGCGCCGGGGTCAGAGGCCGACGCCTCGAGTCCGCGTCCCGGCGACGCGGCCTTCGACGATTCGATCCGGGGGACCGTCCAGCGCCGCCTCGAGGCGCTGATCCGAGAGAACCGGTTTACCATCGCGGTCGTCTTCCCGGTCGTCGGCGCGGTGACGCTGGTCGCCAGCGCCGAGGAACTGCTCCCGCCGGCGCTGTCGTACAACCCGTTCCTGATCCTGTTCGGGACGCTGGTGATGCGGTCGCCGCTGGTCGTCGCCCTGTTACCGCAGATCGACCGACGGGCGGCCTTGCCGCTGTCGATTCTGGTCGCCTACACTTACGGGATCGAACTGCTGGGCGTTCGGACTGACTGGCCCTACGGAGCCTTCGAGTACGGGATCAGCCTCGGACCGATGCTCGGCGGCGAGGTGCCGCTTGCCCTGCCGCTGTTTTTCGTCCCGCTGGTGTTGAACGCGTACCTGCTGACGCTGCTGGCGCTGGGCGACCGTGGGGCTCGGCTCGTTCCCCGACTGCTCGGCGCGATCGCCGCCGTGGTGGCGGTCGATCTGGTCCTCGATCCGGCGGCCGTCGCCATCGGCTTCTGGTCGTACGTCCCGCCCGGCGGCTACTACGGCGTCCCCCTCTCGAACTACCGGGGCTGGCTCCTCTCGGGGACGGTCGCCGTCGTCCTCGTGGAAATCGCCTTCGACCGACGAGCGCTCGTCGAACGCGTCCGAGCCTGCGAGTTCGCGCTGGACGACCTGGTGAGTTTCGTCCTCCTGTGGGGATCGATCAACCTCCTCTACGGAAACTGGCTCGCAACCGGGGTGGCCGGCGCGTTCTGTCTCGGCCTGCTCCGGACCGACCGCTACGACCTCGGGATGTTCCGGGGAACGTGACGGTCCCGCGAACGCGACCGCGGGTTCCGGCCCGCGTCGAACGCGGCCGAGTATGCCGGCCCCCCGCTTTTGCTCGTGGCCCCCGTGGCCACCGTATGGCGACCAAAGAACCCCTCGAGTGTCCCGTCTGTCGCGAGCCGCCCGGGACCGATCGGCAACTCGAGGACCACCTGGTCGACGAACACGAAAAGCGCAAGCTGGCGAAGTTCATCGTCGCCGAGACGGCGGCGCTGACGACCGACGACGTCTCGGAGTGATCAGACGAACAGGCTCGAGATGGCGTCGCCCAGCAGGAGCAACAGCACTACCGCGGCGACGGTAATCGCGAGCCAGACGCCGAGACCGATCGCCGTCGTCCGGGCCATGCGTCTGTCGTTGCCGGTGATGTCGGACCCCGTGTCCGTTGACATACCGTCGGGTACGGGACCGATCACAACGAAAGAGTAGCCACCATATCGAGGGGGTTGAAAGACTACCGCGTCGGGACGCCGTCGCCGTGTTCGGGTCCGTGACGGCTGGGCTCGCCGGCCGGCACCGCCGACACTCGCTGGAACACCGCTTCCGGATCCCGGTTCCAGTGCCAGTGCCAGCGCGTCTTCGCGAGACACCACAGCTTCCGGGTCGTCGACAGCGACGGCTCTGCGGAGAGGACGTCGTACTCCTGGGCCCGGATGAGCGAGTGGTGTTCCGCATAGAGGACCGCCGCCAGCAACACGGGTAGCTGACAGTCCTCGGGGAGATACCGGATGCCGGCGACCCCCTCGCGATAGAGTTCCTCGGTTCGCTTGAGTTCGGCCGCCATCGCCGCCGCGAACGACTCGGAGTGTTCGAGGCGTTCGATCTGGGCCGGATCGACGCCGTGTTCCCGGAGCGTCTCCTGTGGGATGTAGATCCGATCCCGTTCGACGACGTCTTCCCGAACGTCCCGCAGGAAGTTCGTCATTTGGAACGCCTCACCGAGTTTCACCGCGTGAGGAATCGCCGTCTCCTCGGCCTCGGGCTCCATAATGGCGGTCATCATCACGCCGACCGCCGCCGCCGACCCGCGCATGTACGACTCCAGTTCCGCGTAGGTCTCGTACCGGTGGGTGTCGATGTCCGTCGCCATCGCGTCGATGAAGACGTCGACCTCGCGGTCGCTGATGTCGTATCGCTCCCGAAGCTCGACGAACGCCTCGAGGACCGGATCGCCGGAGTCCCGTTCTCCCAGTGCCTGTGCCCGGAGGTCCTCGAGTCGTGCGCGCTGTTGGGCCGGGTCGACGCCCGCGGCGTCGTCGACGACCTCGTCGGCGATTCGAAAGAACGCGTAGAGGACGTGCGTGGCGTGTCGCACTCGCTCGGGGAGAAACCGCGTCGCGAGATAGAACGTCTTCCCGGTCCGCTTCTGTATCGCCTTGCCTGCGTCGATGTGTTCCTGTTGCATTCTCTGTTGCTGACCCTACCCGCCGGCGAACGGATGTATACGGTACGACAGGAGAGTATAAAGTAGCATACCCTCACTATGTTCAGAATCGTTGTCGGACGACGGTCTCGCTCCCGGCACAGTCCAATCGATCGACGGGTCGGATCGCCCCGAGTCGGCTCCGGTGTGACTGCGGGACGGAGACGGTCGCACCGGGACCTCGAGACACCGATCCGTCTCAGTCGAACAGTTCCTCGAGGACCTTCCGCTGGGCGGTCCGGAGGTGCTGGTGGAACGTCGACCGGGAGATGTCCATCGAGTCGGCCAGTTCCTCGCCGGAGATGTCGCGAGGCCACTCGAAGTAATTCGCGTGGTAGGCCTTTCGCAACGCCAGCAACTGTCGGTCGGTCAGCGACGACTCGAGCCGCGCCGAGACGTCGTGTGGCCGTTGGCTCGGCTCTTCCCGTTCGTGGTAGCTGATCAGTTCGACCCGGTCGTACCGACGCTCGAGGAGGTCGTACGCGGAGCGAGCGGACCGGCTGTCGGGCAACTCGACGGCGAGGTCGGCGACGCCGTCGCTGACCGACAGTCCCTGAACCACCGCACCGTGTTCGTTCAGCGCCGTCACCGGCCCGTCCCCGGCTGTGACCTCGAGGAGGATCCCGCCGTCGTTCTCCGAGAGGACCGAGAGGTCACGGGCGTCCGCGTCCGGTAGGAGGGTCGTCTCCTCGTCGAACTCGCGATCGGCGTGGAGGATCAACCGCGGCGTCTCGTCGGCGTCGTAGGTCAACCCGCGGTAGCTGATCGTCGCGTCGAGGCGCTCGGACAGCGACGTGACGAACAGCGACGGGTCCTCGACGGCGACCTCGATCGAGACGACGGCCTCGCTCGTGAGCATCCGTCTGGCCTCGAGGGCGTTCATCGCGGTCGCGACCGTCCCGGCGAGCGACTCGAGAACCAGCGATTCCCGCTCGTCGAAGACGCCGGGTTCGTCGGCGAACACCACGAGGACGCCGTAGGTCACGTCGCCGTAGGCCAGCGGCAACGCGGCGACCGACCGGAACCGCTCGCTGGCCCCCACGGGCCACCAGCGGTCGGCGTCGTCGAACGCGTCGATATCGTCGATCACCTGCGGCTCCCGGTCGACGAACGTCCGGACCGCGGGGTGGGACTCGTCGCTCTCGAGGACGAGTTCGTCGTCCTCGAGCGGGACGTCGTCACGACTGGCCCACTCGCGAGGCGAGAGCCGCCGTCTCGTGACGTCGACCCGGCCGGTCCATGCGAGGACGTACGGATCGGTGTCGGTCAGTCGCGTACAGACGTCGCGCTCGAGGGCCGCCCGGGTCTCCGCGCCGACCGCCGCGTCGGTGATCTCGCTGACCAGTCCGTCGACTCGCTCGAGGACGTGTTCGATGTCTTCCCGTTTCGCGCGTACCTGCTCGGCGTTCTCCTCGGCGGCGATCTCGGCCAGTTTCCGATCGGTGATCTCGAGGTGGACCAGCGAGGCCAGTCGCCGGCCCCCGTGTGAAAACCGGGTGACGCGCATCAGGAACCAGCGCTTCTGGTCGGGCGAGTGACACGGGTACTCCATCGAAAACGCGTCCCGGTCGCCCGCGAGGACGGCCTCGATCCCCGCGACCGCCCGCCGGGCGTGTTCGTCATCGGCCGTCGCGGCGTTCGCGAGGTAGTCGACGCCGACGTGGTCCGCGGGGCCGTCCGCGGGACCGAACTCGCGCCACGAACGATTGGTCAACAGAATCTCTCCGTCCTCGTCGATGAGTGCGACGGTGATCGGAAGGTCCTCGAGCGCCGACGCAGCGAGTTCGTTCCGAGTGCCCATCGGTCCGACGTAGGGGATTAGCCCCCTTAACACGATTGGACGGCACGTGCTATATCGAGGCGCTCGGACCCGCGGACTCGCCGCTCCGTACCCCATCGGTCGGTTTCCGAGCGTCGCGGCCGATCGACGGAACGCGGACGACGTCAGCGAAGCGATAGGGACCGATCGCTGCTTTCACAGCGGTTCAGTTCCTGCTGACTCTGCTGGAAGTACTCGTTGGCTTGTCGACTATCACCGTCCTCGAGCGCTCGGGAGCCCCGCTCGTAGTACTTCGCTCCCTCGTGCAACGCGCTGGTGTAACAGGACAACTCGATGATGTCGCTCCGGTACTCCGCCGGTGCCGTCGCCTCGGCGTCGTAAAGCAGTTATCATCCGATCATAATCAGCGATGTACCGACGCTTACCGACCCGTATTTCCCACCCTGAATGGGACGGCCGTCCGACGAAATTTACGGGTTCGATCTATTTAATTGGTTTTTGATAGGTTCGATAACGCTTTTATCGCCGTTCGTGGACGAACCCCACGGAGATCCGGCGTCCCGGGCCGCCGAACCGACGATTCGAGCGCTAGATCGGGCGTTTTGCCGGACACGGCTCGCTCGTCGACGGGCGCTCGAGGACGGTGGCCGATCCGTCGAGCCGATCTCCGAACTCGTCAGCGCGACTCGCGGTCGCGATCGGCGTTCGTTCGCCGGCCCACGGGTCGCGCCGTCCGCGCTCAACCCTGTCAGACGCGGTCGCGGCCGATCGTCCCGATCGGCCGCTCGACCCGTCGGAACCGGTGAGAGATCTCCAAATGTGAACAAATGCCTATGTATGATCATCGCATAGATCAGCCTATGGCACAGGATCAGGCGACGCGCGGACAGTCACGGTGTCGCAATTGCGGCTTCGAAGCGCCCGGCGGGGACGACGACTGGCGGCGGATCGACGTCCCGAAACTGGGCCGAATGACCCAGTGTCCGGACTGTGAGAGTACGGACGTCATCACCACCCGCTGAGAGGGCCGGTCCTCCCAGAGTGGGCCGTGACTACGAACAGACTCTTCAACGGCTCGCCCCTACTGTCGGTATGAGCAACGAACCAGCGGACACCCCGTCGGCCGACGAGGAGTGGCGCGAGCGGCTGACCGACGAGGAGTACCGGATCCTCCGAGAAGCGGGAACCGAGCCGGCGTTCAGCGGCGAGTACGTCGACCACAAGGAGGACGGCACCTACGCCTGTGCCGGCTGCGGTGCCGAACTGTTCGACTCCGAGACGAAGTTCGAGTCCGGCTGCGGCTGGCCCAGCTTCTACGACACCGACAGCGACCGGGTCGAAACCCGCCTCGATACGAGTCACGGGATGCGACGGACGGAAGTGCTGTGTGCGAACTGCGGCGGCCACCTGGGTCACGTCTTCGACGACGGTCCCGAACCGACCGGGAAGCGATACTGCATCAACTCCGTCGCGCTCGAGTTCGACGACGAGTGACGGTAGCGACTGCAGGCAGCACGGTTTTCGAAACCCCTGCCCCATCACCGCCCATGTCGGGTGAACGACCGACGGCCGAGGAACTACGGCAGGGGATGACCGTCGAGATCGTCCAGGACGACGCGGACCCGCAGTCCGAGGACACGAAACCGATCGTCGGCGAAGTCGGGACGATCTACGGCGACGATCCGGACGGCCCGCACGTGAAACTGAAAAGCGGTATCGTCGGGCACGTCCGGTCGATCGCGCCCGACCGGTAGCGACCACCGAGTTCCGAGGTTCAACTCGAGTAGCAACTGAGATCGGTATCTAAACGAAATCGGCACATTATATCCAGTACTCAACCACCTATCGAGCTTCTTCCGGAACATTCATACTGTATGTAGCGAAAGGACCGACCATGACGCCCGAAGCGACACCGGTCGGACGAGAGGCGGACAGGGCGAGCGACGTCGTCGCCGCGGTCGACGAGATCGACGGTCAGCCGCACCTCGTGATCGCCGACATCGCTCGAGACGACGCGTGGGTCGCGATGGCCGAATCGGCGGCCGTCACCGTCGAAGACCACCGGTAGACCGCTCGGGATTTTCCGCCGTCGAGGGCTCCGTCAGCGACCGCCGTCGATCTCGCGAAGCGCCGCATAGATCGTCGACGGTGACGGCGACACGGACGTCGTCCGAACGGATTCGATCCGTGACGGCGTGCCGGTCCCGGCGAGTGCGACCGGAACGATGGGTTCTATCGGCCGGAGGTCGTAACGGGAACGATGGCTTCCGAACGGCCGCTCGACGGCGCTCGGCTCCTCGTCGTCGCGCCCACCGAAACGAGACCCGAGCCGCTGGCGAGCGTCCTCGACGACGGCGCGCTCGACGCGACCGCGGTGTCGACCGCCGCGGCGGCGCTCGAGCGCCTCGAAACGACACCCGTCGACTGTCTTTTGACCGTCCAGTCGCTCCCGGATCGGAGCGGCCTCGCCCTCCTCGAGGCGGTCAGGGAGCGCGCGCCCGACCTGCCGGTCGTCCTCGCGCCGGTCGACGGCGACGAGTCGGTCGCGAGCGCGGCGATCGCCGCGGACGTCTCGGCGTACGTCCCCCTCGACGGCTCCGCCGACGGACCGGACGAGGGCCTCCGACCGGCGATCGAACGGGCGCTGTCGGCCGCCGCCGATCGCCGGTGGCGGCGGGACCGCGCTCGAGCGTTCGACGCCGTCTTCGACGATCCGGAGACGTACGGCTGGCTGCTCGCGCCGGACGGGACCGTGCGGCGGGCCAACGAGCCCGCGCTCGGGGCGATCGACGCGACCGCGACCGACGTCCGCGGCCGCCCCTTCGCGGAACTCCCGTGGTGGGAGTCGGCCGTCGACGGGGAAGCGGTCCTCCGGGACGCGATCGACGCGGCCGCGAGCGGGGAGATCACACACCGAGAGCTGACGTGTGTCCGCGCCGACGGTACGACCGCTCGAGACGGGAGCGACGCGGCGGGAGAGAGGGCCGATCCCGACCGGGAGCGAACGTTCGACGTGACCGTCCACCCGATCCGTGACGAGTCCGGGACCGTCGTCTCGCTGTTCGCACGGGCGGACGACGTCACCGAGCGCGCCCGCCTCGAGCGGGAGTTACGCGAATCCGAGCAGTTACATCGCGTGACGCTCAACAACATGACCGACACGGTCCTCATCACCGACGACGACGGGGCGTTCACCTACGTCTGTCCGAACGTTCACTTCGTCTTCGGCTACTCCGACGACGAGATCCACGAGATGGGGACCATCGACGAACTGCTCGGACCGGACCTCTTCGACCGCGACGAACTCGAGGCGGCCGGCGTCCTGACCAACATCGAGTGTACCGCCACCGACAGGGCGGGCCGGGAACACACGCTGCTGGTCAACGTTCGCGAAGTCTCGATTCAGGGCGGGACGACACTCTACAGTTGCCGCGACGTGACGACGCGGAAACGCCGCGAGGAGGCGCTGACGGCGCTGCACCGAACCACCCGCAAGCTGCTGTACGCCGAGACGGACCGCGAGATCGCCGATATCGTCGTCGACGACGCGGCGGACGTCCTCGATCTCGAGGCCACCGCCGCGTACCTGTTCGACACGGACGAGAACGTCCTGCGGCCGGCCGCGTCCTCGCCGGCCATGGAGCGGTTACACGGGCCGGTCCGGGACCACCGGGCGACGGACGACAGCGTTCCCGGTCGCGTCTTCGTCGACGGCGAGAGCCGGTTCTTCGCGGACGTCCACGAGTCGCCGTTGCTCTCGAACCCGGGCACGGAACTGCGAAGCGTCGCGTCCGTTCCGCTCGGGGACCACGGCGTCTTCGTCGCGGGCTCGAGCGAGCCGGACGCCTTCGACGACGTCGCCCGCGAGTTGACGGCCCTGCTGGCCGCGACCGCCGAGGCCGCGCTCGATCGCATCGGGCGCGAGCGAACGTTGCGCGAACGCGACCGCGAACTCGAGCGGCGCAACCGCCAGCTCACCCGTCTGAACGGAATCAACGAGATCATCAGGGACCTCGATCAGGCGCTGGTCGGCGCGGAGACTCGCGACGAGATCGAACGCGCCGTCTGTGATCGACTCACGACCGCGGATCGATTTTCGTTCGCCTGGATCGGGGCGGCCGACGCCGGCGACGACCGACTCGCGGTCCGCGCCGACGGCGGCGCGACCGAGGGACGGGCGTATCTCGACAGCGTGTCGCTCTCGCTGACCGAGGGCACCGAACCCGGGGTCAGGACCGCGGCCGACCGGGCGGTAACCGGCGTCGCGAACGTCGCCGACGGGCTCCGCGAGGAACCGTGGCGGTCGGAAGCGCTCGCCTGTGAGTTCCAGTCCGTCGTGAGCGTCCCGCTGTCCTACGACGACTTCACGTACGGCGTCCTGACCGTCTACGCCGATCGGTCCGACGCGTTCGACGAGATGGTCCGGACCGTCCTCGCCGAACTCGGAGAGACGATCGCCGCCGCGATCGCCGCCGTCGAGCGCAAGCGCGCGCTCCTCTCGAACTCGAGTACGCGCCTCGAGTTCGCGGTGGGCGACGAGACGGTCCTCTTTACTCGCCTCGCCCGACGGACCGATTGCACCGTGTCGTTCGACGGCGGCGTTCGCCACCGCGAGGACGGCGCGACCGTCGTCGTGACGGTCGCGGGCGCGTCGCCCGACGACGTCGCCGCCGCGGCCACGGACCTCGTCACCGTCGATGGGGCGCGAGTCATCGGCCGCGAGGGCGACGCGGACGGCGCCGACGAGGACGTCGGCGGGGCGGTCCTGCTCGATCTCTCGCGACCGGTTCTCGCACTGCAACTCGCGGACCACGGGATACTGCTGCGCGGCGTGGAAGCGACCCCCGACGACACGCGCGTCGTCGTGGACGTCCCAAGTACCGTCGACGCGCGGGGCGGTGCCGACGTCGTCTCGACGGTGTTCTCCGCGGTCGAACTCCGGTCGAAGCGATCCGTCGAGCGGACGACCCCGCGTGACTTCCACGCGAGCCTCCGCGACCGGCTCACCGACCGCCAGCTCGAGGTCGTCCGGCTCGCGTACTACGGCGGCTACTTCGAGTCGCCGCGCGCGCAGTCCGGCGAATCGATCGCCGAGACGCTCGACATCTCGCCCGCAGCGTTTTACCGGCACGTGCGAACCGTCCAGCGGAAGCTCTTCGAGATCGTGTTCGACGAGATCGGGCTGCCGGCAAACCCATCGGGGAGGGTTGAATAGTGAACCCCAACAAATCGTCGACGCTAGTTATCTGACGAATAAGTTCATCCTAATATCCCTATTATTCCTAAGTGCGACGAACGCACGATCAGCCGCGCTCGTCATCTCTCACATGCAACACAAAGACGCCGAACTCGACCCCAAGACGGAATCGACCTACGAGTGTTTCGAATGCGGGACCGTCGTCCGCGCCGCCGCACCGGACGCCTGCCCCGAGTGCGGGGCCGAAATGCGAAATCGGCGCACACCGATGGAGTAACGATGGCATCGCAAAACCGTTCTTCGCCCTCGAACCGGGAAGCGACGGGTGAATCGACCGAGTCGGAAACCGCACTCGAGACGGCGCGCCGGCAACTCGACCGCGCCGCCGCCCGACTGGACGTCGATGACGCGGCCCTCGAGCGGCTGCGCCACCCCGCGTCGGTCCACGAGGTAACGGTCCCCCTCGAGCGCGACGACGGCTCGGTCGAGGTCTTCACCGGTTACCGGGCCCAACACGACAGCGTTCGCGGCCCCTTCAAGGGCGGCCTGCGCTACCATCCCGACGTGACCCGCGACGAGTGCGTCGGTCTCTCGATGTGGATGACCTGGAAGTGCGCGGTGATGGACCTGCCCTTCGGCGGCGCGAAAGGCGGGATCGTTGTCGATCCCAAGCGGCTGAGCGACGACGAGACCGAACGGCTCACGCGCCGGTTCGCACAGGAACTGCGCGACGTGATCGGGCCGAAGTCGGACATCCCCGCGCCGGACATGGGGACCGACCCGCAGGCGATGGCCTGGCTCATGGACGCCTACAGCATGCAGGAAGGCGAGACCATCCCCGGCGTCGTCACCGGCAAACCGCCCGTCATCGGCGGGAGTTACGGCCGCGAGGAAGCGCCGGGGCGAAGCGTCGCCATCGTCACCCGGGAGACCTGCGAGTACTACGACTACCCCCTCTCCGAGACGACGGTCGCCGTCCAGGGCTTCGGCAGCGTCGGTGCCAACGCCGCCCGCCTGCTCGCCGACTGGGGCGCGACCGTCATCGCCGTCAGCGACGTCAACGGCGGGGTCTACGACCCGGACGGGATCGACGTCGCGGCGATCCCCTCCCACGACGAGGAGCCCGAAGCCGTCACCCGGTTCGCGGCCGGTCTCACCGAAGACGACGGTCCGCGCCGGCTTTCGAACGAGGACCTGCTCGAGCTCGACGTCGACGTCCTGATCCCGGCCGCGGTCGGCAACGTCATCACCGCCGACAACGCCGACGCGATCGCCGCGGACATCGTCGTCGAGGGGGCCAACGGCCCGACGACGTTCGCGGCCGACGCCATCCTCGAGGAGCGGGACGTGCCGGTGATCCCGGACATCCTCGCGAACGCGGGCGGCGTCACCGTCTCCTACTTCGAGTGGCTCCAGGACATCAACCGCCGCCAGTGGTCCCTCGAGCGCGTCAACGAGGAACTCGAGTCCGAGATGATCCGGGCCTGGGCCGCGCTGAAAGACGAGGTCGAACGGGCGGACATCTCGTGGCGCGACGCCGCCTACGCCGTCGCGCTCGATCGGGTCGCCGAGGCCCACGAGGCGCGCGGCCTGTGGCCGTGATCGAGCGACTCACGTAGCGGTTTCGTCTCCGGCGCGCGCCACCGCACGTCGATTGATCGGTCTGGAGTTGTCTGCCCGCTTCGCAGTCGATCACCGGGTCGGCACCACTGTCTCACTCGAGGTATTCGAGCGCCTCCTCGTCGCTGACCTGCCCGAAAGTCCGGTAGTACTGGCCGACGGCGCGAAAGTCGGCCGGCGTCTCCAGTGCGATGAGGTCGTCGGCTTCCCGCTCGAGGTCGTCGAGCGCTCGCGGGGAGCCCACGGGGACGGCGAGTCCGACCCACTCCGGGCCGGCCTCGCGGACCTGCCGGAGGCAAGCGGTCGCGGTCGCGCCGGTCGCGACGCCGTCGTCGACGACCAGCACGCGTTTTCCCTCCAGATCGGGCAGCCCGTCGCCCTCGCGGTAGCGGTCGGCCTTCTCGCGGGCGTTCGCGGCTTCCTCAGCGCGGATCTCCTCGAGGTATTCTTCGTCGGGATCGAGCCGCTCGAGCAGGCCGTCGTTGTACCAGACGCTGCCGTCGCTGGCGACCGCCCCCAGTGCAACCTCGGGGTTTTCCGGCGCACCCAGTTTGCGGGCGACGACGACGTCTACGTCGGCCCCGAGCGCGTCGGCGACCGGCCGCGCGACGGGCAAGGCACCGCGGGGAATCCCGAGGACGACGTCGACCGCGAGTCCCCGCTCTTCGAGCGCTGCGGCGAGGCGGTCGCCGGCGTCGGTTCTGTCCTCGAACATGGCTCGAGCTACGACGGCGACACGTATTATAGTAACAACTGAAACGATTTACACACCGATCGCACAGCCGTCGTGCGATCGTGTGTGCAGTGACGTTCAGTGGCTACTGTAGCTTCCGCCGTCCGTGCCGGGCGCGAACCGGAATCGCCTGCCGAACGGCTACACGGGACGCTCGGGACGTGAGGTATGGGCCGCCTCCAGCAACCGCTCTCGAACGCCAGCGACGAGACGGGACGGGACAACGGCCGCGTCGGCATCGTCGGCGGCAGCGTCGCGTATCCGAACCAGCCCGCGCTGGTCGGGCGCGCGGCGCTGCGGACCGGCTCCGACCACGTCCGGGCGGTCGTCCCCGAACCGACCGACGAGGCCGTCGCGGGCCACTTGCCGAACCTGCTCGTCGACCGCTCCGGACACGAAGCCTCCTCGGACGGCGCGATCGAACGGACGCTCGAGGTAGCCGAGTGGGCCGATGCCGTCGTGATCGGCCCCGGTCTCGTCGACGCAGATCCCGACGCCGTCCGCGAAGCCGTCGACCGCATCGAGGCTCCGATCGTCGTCGACGCGCTGGCGATCGAGCCAGCCCTCGAGGCGGACCTCTCGAACGCGATCCTACCTGCCAGCGGTGCCGAGGACGACCCGAGCTACGAGGCTTCCGGTTCGCTCGCGGCCGTCTCGGAGGCGACCGGCGCCGTCGTCACGCTCACGGGCGAGGTCGACGAGATCGTCGCCGCCGGCGAGCGGATCGAAAACGAGACCGCCACGTCGGCCATGACCGTCGCCGGCACCGGCGATACGATGGCCGGAATCACGGCCTCGCTGCTCGGGCAGGGGACCGACCGCCGAGAGGCCGCCGAGTTGGGCGCGTGGATCCTCGGCAAGACCGGCGGACTCGCGACCGCGGCGTACGGCCTCGGCGTCGTCGCGACCGACGTCATCGAGCGCATCCCGAAGGCGATCCGGTAGCCGCGAGCGCCGCTCGATCAGGGCTCCCGCCGTCGTCGGAGCCGGCCCCGGACGATCGGCGTCGCCGGAACGACGCCGAGTCGGGTGCGGTCGACCTCGAGGACGTCGAACGCGTCGTGGCCGACGAACCGCTCGACGGTCTCGCGGGTCAGGTGACAGCCGCCGGCGGCGCGTTCCCAGACCGGGTTCAGCCGGTCCTGTACCCGCGCGCGCCAGCCGTCGTTGCGGACGTGTTCGAGAAATCGCAGTTCCCCGCCCGGCTCCAGCACGCGGGCGACCTCGTCCAGCGCTCGATCCGGCTCCCCGATCGTACAGAAAACCAGACTCGAGATCACGGTCTCGAACGCGTCGTCGACGTACGGCAGCGACTCCGCGCGGTCGCCTCGAACGTAGGTCCGCAGGGGCGACCGGTCGGCCGTCGCCGCCGCCCGCCGGCGCATGTTCGGGTCCGGCTCGACGGCGTGGTACTCGAGGTCGTCGTCACCGGCCGCGGCGACGTAGGGAATCATCGCGCCCGTCCCCGCCCCCAGATCGAGGACCCGCCCCGAGCAGTCGGCCGCGAGGTACTCGCGGTGGGGCCCGACCAGCAACCGGTCCGGCATGCACCGGTCGTAGAGGGCCGCAAAGAGGGGATGATCGATCCGTCGCTCGCCCATCGTGCGTCGTGAACTCGAGTCGGTCATTTCCGTCTCGGTCTCACTGACGGGCCGGTGAGTAATACTCGTTGGCCGGCTTCGCCCGCGAATTCAGCCCCACTGCTCGACGATGTCGACGTCCTGAAATTCGAATCGGGCTCCGCCGTCGGCACTGTCCCTGATCCGAAGCGTCCAGCCGTGGGCTTCCGCGATGCGGTTGACGATCGTGAGGCCGAACCCCGTCCCATCAGCCGCGGACGTCTGTCCCGGTTCGAGAACGGCATCACGAGATTCTACCGGGATTCCCCGTCCGTCGTCTTCGACGTAGATACCGTGGTCACCGAACCGGCCGACGCGAACGGATACCGCTGTTCCCCCGTGTTCGACCGCGTTCCGGAACAGGTTCTCGAAGAGGTGTCGTAATCGACTCCGGTCCCCACGGATCGTCAACTGGTCTCCGATCACGAGTGTCGCGTCGTCCGTGGCAACCGTCTGCCAGCAACTACTGCTCAACGCGCCGAGATCGATCGCCTCCATATCGGAGACGACCTGCCCTTGCTTGGCAAGCGTGAGCGTATCTTGAATGATCTCCTCCATCCGCTCGAGCGCCTGCTTCGTCGGCTCGAGGTGTTCGCTTTCGACGGCGTCACTCAGGAGATCCATCCGACCCTGTGCGACGTTGAGCGGGTTTCGCAAATCGTGAGAGACTACGCTCGCAAACTCCTGTAACCGATCGTTTTGCCGTTCGAGTTGCCGCTCTCGTCTGACACGCTCAGTGACGTTCCGCGTGATACCGACGATCCGGGTTATCTCGCCATCGATGATCACTGGCGCGAGTACCGTGTCCCAGAAGTGTGCGTCCTCGGCCACGGGCAGTTCTTCGCCATACGAGATCGGTTCACGAGCCCGCAAACACCGACGATAGTTCGCCTCGAGTTCGGCCCCGCGTTCCGCTCCGAACACCTCACGCGGGGTTTTTCCCCGCACGTGTTGGGTCGTGAATCCGGTCTGTTCCTCGTACGACGGGCTCAAACGCTCGAACACGAACGACTTGCCGTCCTCCGTAGATCGGACGTCGAGGAGGAATATCGCGTCTTCGACGTTATCGAGGAGGGTCTCGTACTCATCGGCGAGTTTCCGATACGACTGGGCCTGAGTTTTCCGCTCGGTGATGTCTCGGCTCGTGGCGAGGATGCCGCCGATCACCGGATCATCGAGTCGAGCGCGCAGCGTGGACTCGATCCAGCACCACGTGCCATCGGCGCGGCGGAACCGGACCTCAACCACGTGTGACGAATCGGGCCGGTCCTGGGCGCGTTCGACCGCGCGGGCGTTTGCGGCTCTATCGTCCGGATGGACGTACTCGTAGCCACGGTCTCCGATCAAATCTTCGGGCTCGTAGCCGAGGATACGCTTGACCGACGGGCTCACGTACGTGATCGTCCCGTCAGGATCGATTATCGTCGCGATATCTCCGGACTGCTCGACGAGTTTTTGATGAAGGTCGGCGGGTCGTTCGTCGTCCCCCTTCGAATCGGCCATCACCACGGCATTGCTCGCGTATGTATAAAATATCGGGGACCGAGTGAGAGCCGCTGTGCAGTTCCGCAGACGTCGTTACACGCCGAGGCGAACACCCCTGGCAGCACCCAGACGGGCCGTCGCCCGTCAGTTCCGGTGTACCCGCGACCGGCCTGCGGTTGCCGGCGGAGAATCGGGGCGACAGCCCGTGTGAATCGATTCCGACGCGACGGTACCGTGCGGTCGGCAACGATCGTCAGTGGCTCTTTCGGTGTGCCGTGCTGGGCGACCCTCGTCCGCCGGTCGCTCTCGAGTCGCTTATCCCCGAACGCCCGGTAGCCGTTGTATGAGCGACGACCGACTCCGCATGACGCCGGGGCCGACCGCGGTGCCGGCCGCCGTCCGCGATCGGATGGCCGAACCGACGCCCAACCCCGACGTCGAGCCCGAATTCTTCGAGTTCTACCGGAAGTTGACCGACGACCTCGGGGCGATCTACGGCGACGACGACGTCGTGATCCTCGGCGGCGAGGGCATCCTCGGCCTCGAGGCCGCGGTCGCCTCGCTCGTCGAACCCGGAGATCGGGCGCTGTGTATCGCCAACGGCCCGTACGGCGAGGGCTTCGCGGACTTCGTGGAAACATACGACGGCGAGGCCGTCGTCTGTGACTCCTCGTGGCGCGACCCGATCGATCTGGAGGCCGTCGAGTCCCGCCTCGAGGAGGGCTCGTTCGACGTGGCGACGATGGTCCACTGCGAGACGCCGACCGGCGTCCTGAACGACCTCGAGCCGGTGCTGGACCTGCTCGAGGACCACGGCACCATCAGCGTCGTCGACGCCGTCTCCTCGCTCGGCGGCACGGCGGTGCCGACCGACCGGATCGACGTTTGCCTCGGGGCCTCCCAGAAGTGTTTCAGCGCGCCGCCGGGCCTGACCGTCGCCTCGGTCAGCGACCGCGCCTGGGCGACGATCGAATCGTTCGAGACCCGCGGCTTCTACACCGACCTCGAGCCCTGGCGCGACGCCGCCGACGAGGAGTGGTTCCCCTACACGCACCTGTCCGCGAACCTCTACGGGCTCGGCGCTGCGATCGACCTGCTGCTCGAGGAGGGCCTCGAGACCGTCTTCGAGCGCCACGAGCGGGCCGCACGGCGGTGTCGCGAGCGGGCCGCCGACCTCGGGCTGTCGGTCTACCCCGACGACGCCCGACCGTCGCCGACCGTGACCGCGCTCGAGGTCCCCGGTCGGGCCGAGGAACTGCAACGGACGCTAGCCGACGATCACGATGTCGTCCTCGCGACCGGTCTCGGCGACCTCGCCGCCGACGTCCTCCGAGTCGGCCACATGGGACACAACGCCCGGGTCGACCGGGTCGAGCGAACGATGGACGCGCTCGAAACCGTCCTCGAGTCGTCCTGACGGCAGTCTCCGATCGGCCGGCGAGTGTCCGCAGTCGCCTCGGGTCTCCCTTCGCGCTCTCCGTCGACGACTACCCGTCCGGGACGACCGAGTCGGTTCCGCGGAATTGCTACGTCGACGCATACCACCGCAACGCCGGAGGGAAACCCGTTTAGGCGGGCCCCGCCCAGAAGGGGTAATGAGTACGAGTTACCGCATCGGACTCGTCGGCAAACCCTCGGTCGGCAAGTCCTCCTTTTTCAACGCGGCCACGATGAACGACGTGCCAGAGGGAGCCTACCCGTTCACGACGATCGATCCCAGCGTGGGCGAGGCCTACGTCCGCGTCGACTGTGCGGCCCCGGAGTTCGACGAGGAATGCACGCCCAACGTGGGCTACTGCGACGATGGCACTCGCTTCGTCCCGACGAAACTCGTCGACGTGGCTGGGCTCATCCCCGGCGCACACGAGGGCAACGGACTGGGCAACCAGTTTCTGACCGACCTGAACGAGACCGACGTCCTCGTCCACGTCGTCGACTTCTCCGGCAAAACCGACGCCGAGGGAGAACCAACCGAGGGCCACGACCCCCGCGACGATATCGACTTCCTCGAGGTGGAACTCGACCAGTGGTATCTCGACGTCCTCGAGAAGGGAATCGAGCGATACGAGACGGGCTACACGACCGAGGACGACGCCATCGAAGAGGAACTCGCCGAGCAGATGAGCGCGTTCAAGACCAGCGACGACGAGATCAAGCGGCTGATCCGACGGGTCGACGTCGGTTTCGAGCCCGAGGCGTGGGACGACGAGGACGAACTCGAACTGGCCCGCGAGATCCGCAAGGAGACCAAGCCGATGGTCATCGCGGCCAACAAGATGGACACGCCCGAGGCACAGGAAAACTACGAGGCGATCACGAGCGATCCCGACTACGATCACCTGACGATCGTTCCCTGTAGCGCCCACGCGGAGAAGGCGCTGAAGTCAGCCGACCAGGCCGGCGTCGTCGACTACCGGCCCGGGGACGCCGACTTCGACATTACCGGCGACGTCTCCGGCGAGCAAGAGCAGGGTCTAGAGCAGATCCGGGACTTCCTCGAGGAGTTCGGCGCGACGGGCGTCCAGGCGGCGCTCGAGACCGCCCTCTTCGACGTGCTGGGTGTGACACCGGTGTTCCCCGGCGGCGCGAACGGACTGGGAAACGAACGCGGCGAAGTGTTGCCCGACTGTTATCTGATCCCACCGAACTCGACCGCGGAGGACTTCGCCTACAGCCTCCACTCGGACATCGGGGATGGCTTCCTGCACGCGATCGACTGCCGGACGAACCGCCAGCTCGGGAAGGACTACGAGGTCGAGTCCCGGGACATCATCGAGGTCATCACGACGAACTAGGTGCGGACTTCGGCTGTGGCAGTCCTATCGTCCCCAGACGAATCGGCTGGCCGCGTCGTCGATTCGGGCCGTCAGTCGCGAGATCCAGGCACCGGGCGAGAGGGTCCGGAGCCGATCGTCGTCGACCTCGATGCGCGCCTCGCCGTACGGATCGTGATCGGTCTCGGCGTCCGCACTCGTGGCGTCGACGACGACTGACATCGAACAGCGGCCGCAGGCTTCGCGATCCGTTCCCATGGGTATCTACATACCGTTACGACCGCCCGGAACTTAAGCCTGATCGCGATGCCGATGGAATTGGCGGCGTCGTCGATCCACGATGGGCGACACGCCGTGTGTCGGCGGTCGGTGTCGGGACGGCCCTCCGACGGACTTTTGCCCGCGACGTGGTATCTTTCCCCATGGACACGTCCGTGACTACTCGCTGGCAGTCCGGTGTGTGGCGAGCCACGCGAGATATCGGGAGGCGAGCAAGCCATGTCTGACCGGACGGCCCCATCCGAGGACGCCGCGGACTCGAGTGGCGACGCCGAGCCGGCGGCCGTCCCCGATTGGGACGACGAGTACGTCGACCGAGTCAGCGACCGGCTCATGCACAATTACGACCTCGAGAAGGACCGTGCTGTCGACGGCGAGCGGTTCACGTTGTACGGACGAATGGACTTGACGAGCCAGAAGCACTTCCTCCATCCCGCGATTTCGATCGCCGAACACGAGTCGACGGAACACCTCTTCGTCGAGCGAGTCGACCGCGTCGACGACCGACTGCTCGATCGATACGTCGATCTCGGCCATCGACTGGCCGACGAGTGGATCGATCCCGACGAGGAACACTACAGTACGGAGTTTACGTTCGTCGCGGTCGCGCCGTCGGTCCCCGGAGACGTGCGCGATCGCGTCGCGGGGTTCGACGACCGGACCATGCTGAAGTACGGCTTCAACGGCCACTACGAGATCAACCTGGCCGTCGTCGCACCGGAAACCGAGACGCTGGCCGCCAGCGAGAACGCCGACGTCGCGACGGCCTTCCGGCTCTGGGAACCGATCGAGCGGAAAAAAGCCGGTGTGCTCGGGTTGATCGCCCGTCGACTCCAGCTTTAGTCGTCCGACTCCGACGGTTCGCCGCCGTCAGCCGCGACGGCCTCGCCACCGACACCGCGAGTGGAGCTGATGTTTCCGTAGCCGATTCGAAGCAGGGCCAAGGCCAGCGCGATCAGCGTCAGATTGATGACGATCTGGCCACCGCCGGAGATCCAGGTCCAAATGCCGGGGCTACCCGAGATGAGTCGAACGTACAGTACCTGATAGAACGCGACCCACAGGAGCCCGAGGACCGTGATAAACGCCATCAGGGCCAGCGGGACGCCCGTGCTGATCAGCTGTTTGTTCTTGTTCCAGTTGGCGAGCCAGACCGTTCCGGTCAGCAGTGCGAGTCCGGCGAGCAGCTGGTTCGCACCGCCGAACAGCAACCAGAGGTCCTCCCAGCTCCCGGAGCCCAGGAGGACGAAGGCGGCGACGACGACGACGCTCGTGTTGACATACCGGTTCGCACCGTACTCCTGAACGGTGGTCTGGGGCGTTCCGACGAGTTCCTCGACGAGATACCGGCTGAGTCGGACCGCGGTGTCCATGCTCGTCAGGAGGAAGCTGGCGAGTACCAGCGCCATGAAGGGCGCACCGTAGCTCTCGGGAATGCCGAACGCGGTGAGAATAACGCCGCCGCCGGTCGCGAAGTTCGGCAGGGCGAGCCCGATCCCGCCGGACGCGCTCGCGATGCCGGCGACGCCGATCGTACAGAGGGCAACCGTCGCCAGCAGCCCCTCGCCGAGCATCCCGCCGTAGCCGATCAGGCGAGCGTCGGTCTCCTTATCGAGCTGTTTCGCGGTGGTCCCAGAGGAGACCAGCGAGTGGAAGCCGCTGATCGTCCCGCACGCGATCGTAATAAACAGCAGCGGGAACAGCGGCATCAGATCGTAGGCCGCGTTGTTACTGCCCATCGCTCCGTACCACGCGTCGATCTGGAAGGTCAACGGCTGACTGGTGTCGGTGATGAACGTCCCGACGATGACCGCCAGCAGCGCACCGCCGACCCCGGTGTACAGCAGAAACGACGACAGGTAATCACGGGGCTGAAGCAGCATCCAGACCGGTAGGACGCTCGCCATCCCCCCGTAAACGAGCATCACGAGGACCCACGCCCCGACGTTCGGGTTGAAGCCGAGTTCCGGAACGAACGACGGTGCGGTCTCTCCGAACAGCACGATCGTATCCGGCGCGTTCTCGAAGCTCGAGCCAAACAGCGCGATCGGGTACTGGATACCGACCCAGACCGACGCGAAGATGCCGGCCACGAAGACGACCGTCCCGACCGAGAACGGGAGGTTCAGCTGGTACAGCCAGACGCCGAAGACGAACGCGAGTGCGACGTAGACCAGGCTCGCGGTCGCCGCCTGCGGAAAGCTGTTGAACACGATCCCGATGACCAGCGCGAAGACGGCGACGACGAGGATCGTCAACAGGAACGCGAACCACAGCAGCATGTTCTTGCCGCGTTCGCCGACGTACTCCCCGATGATGTAGCCGATCGACTTCCCCTCGTGGCGGAGGCTACTCGACAGCGAGACGAAGTCGTGGACCGCGCCCAGCAGCGGATTCCCGATCGCGACCCACAGCACCGCCGGGACCCATCCCCAGACCAGCGCCGCGGTGATCGGGCCGACGATCGGCGCGCCGCCCGCGATACTCGAGTAGTGATGCCCCAGTAATACCGGCTTCTTCGCCGGGACGTACTCCTGTCCGTCCTGATACTTGTGTGCCGGTGTCTCTCGGCTGTCGTCGAGATCGACGAACTGTTGCAGATACCGTCCGTACCCCACGTACGCGACCGAAAACAGTACCAACACCAGTGCGACGATCCATATTACTCCTGCCATGTTACCAACCCTCTAGTCGTGGCTCTCACGGCACAACCATAAATATAATTCATTGAATTCCGTACTAGTGTCGGACGAATTTCCGGTTTTTCCGGTACGAAGTACGACATCGATGCCCGGTTCGGGCCGCCGTCCGAAGGCGGGTCGATTCGCCTCGTCGTCCCGTCCCGCTCTCGCGCGCCCGACCGGCCCGGTCGGTCCGGTGACCGATCGATCACCGCGAGCCGCTCGTCTCACGCCGCCGAAAGCCGGTCGTCGTCACCGACCGGAATCTCGAGTTCGACCGCGACATCTTCCAGCAGGCTCCCGCGAACCTCCTCGACGCGGCTCTCGATCGTCGCGGCGACCGGAACGTCGAACTCCCGTTCGATCCGCTCGAGGCGATCGCGCTCGGTCGCGACGCGCTGACGGAGGTACGTCGCGCCGCGGCCGTCCTCGTCCGGGTCCGGTTCGGGGGTGAGCCGGTTGACGACCAGTCCCCTGACGGGGAGATCCGCCTCGGCCAACTGCTCGACCGACCGTCTGGTCTCGCGGATCGAGAGTGTATCTGGGTTCAGTACGAGGTAGAAGGCCGCGTTCTCGCGCAAGGTCTCCCCGGCGAACTCGAAGCGCTCCTTGCGCTCTCGCAGGCGTGCGAGGATCGGATCGCCGTCCATCACCCGCCGGGGCTCGTTGTTGCCGATCGCGGCCTTCTCGAAGAGATCGATGCTGCGTTCGCGCTTGTCCATCAGCCGGTCGATCCAGCGCTCGAGGAGGTCCGGCAACGCGAGCAGCCTGAGCGTCGAACCGGTCGGCGAGGTATCGAAGACGACTCGGTCGTACTCGTCTGCGGTCCGCATCACCTCGACGAACCGGTCGAACAGGGCCGCCTCGTAGGCACCGGGCGTCTGATGGGCCATCTCGAGTTGGATGTCGACCTCGTTTACCATCGTCGCGCTCAGTTGCGAATCGAGTTGTCCCCTGAGTTCCGAGAGGTGGTCCTGGACCTCTCGCTCGGGGTCGATTTCCATCGCCGAGAGGCCGTCGTATCCGTCGACCGGCCGAGGATCGTCGCCGAACGACTGATCGAAGACGTCGGCGGTGCTGTGTGCCGGGTCCGTCGAAACGAGCAGCGTCTCGCTGCCGGCGTCGGTACACTCCAGTGCGTACGCGCTCGAGACGGTGGTCTTTCCCACGCCGCCTTTTCCGCCGAAGAAGGTAAACGTCGTCATCAGAAGTGGTACTGGTGGCCCTTGCGTTCGAGGATCGACTGGCGATCCCACATGCGACGCTCCCAGGCCTGATACTCGTCCTCGAGGTAGGGGAGGAGTTCGGCCGTGTAGTAGGAGACCGGCGACGGGATGCCGAAGGCATCGGGGAAACACGCCAGCATGAACGCGTCCTCGAGGTCCTCGGCCTCGGCTTCGATCTTTTCGTAGGCGGGATGAGCGATCAGCCCGTGGTAGAGTCCCCGGAGCCACTCCGCGAGCGTGGCCCGAAACGACGCGATCCGATCGGCGAGTGTCATCGTTCGACATGCTCCGTTCCGAAAACGGAAATATGTCGCGTCCCGCGACGCCGTGATACGATGCTTCTTGCCGCTCGAGTTCCAACGCCATCCATGGGATCGCAGACGACGCCGGTCACCGTCCTCTCGGGGAGCCTCGGTGCGGGGAAGACAACGCTGCTCAATCACCTCCTGCGAACCGCCGACCGCGAGCTTGCGGTGCTGGTCAACGACATGGGCTCGGTCAACGTCGACGCCGAACTCGTCGCCGACGGCTCGGACATCGACGTCGAGGGCGGTGTCGCGGAACTCTCGAACGGCTGTATCTGCTGTGAACTCCAGGACGACCTCGAGACGGCGGTCGTCCGGCTGGCCCGCGAGCGGGCGTTCGACCACCTCGTCGTCGAAGCCTCGGGCATCTCCGAACCCGCGCCCGTCGCCAGGCTCTTCACCACGTCCTCGCGGGTCGCCGCCAGCTACGACCTCGACGCGCTGGTGACCGTCCTCGACACGCGGCTGTTCCTCGATACCTTCGCCGGCGAGGGGGCGCCCGAACGCCGCGGCGACGCGGACGAGAGCGATCGACCGCTCTCAGACCTGCTGATCGAACAGATCGAAGTCGCGAACCTCGTGCTGTGTAACAAGGCGGATCTGTGTACCGAGACGGAACTCGAGCGGGCCGAGGGCCTCGTCCGTGCGCTTCGGCCGACGGCGGAGACGATCCGCACCGAGTTCGGCGAGGTGACGCCGGACCGGATCCTCGGGGTCGACCTGTTCGATCCCGAGCAACTGGGTGAACTGGCGGGCTGGCGACGGGCGCTTTCGGACGACGCGAACGGCGAGACAACCGATCACGGTGGAACGCACGACGACCACGCCGTCCACAGCCATCCCGACGAAATATACGGTGTCGACTCCTTCGTGTTCCGCGCGCGCCGACCGTTCCACCCCGAGCGCTTCGCGTCGATCCTTCGAGACCTGCCCGACGACATCGTCCGATCGAAGGGAACGGCGTGGGTCGCCGGCCGAGACGTGAGAGTCGATATCTCTCAGGCGGGCCCCTCCGTCCGCGCATCCGTCCGCGGGCCGTGGATCGCCGATCTCCCCGAGATCCGGCGGGACCTCTATCGGTCCAACCGGCCCGACCTCGAGTGGCACGACGAACACGGCGACCGTCGGACCGAACTGGTCGTCATCGGGACGTCTCTCGAGACCCACGAACCGGCGCTTCGGTCGCGACTGACTGACGGGCTGGTCACCGACGACGAGTGGGCACGAGCCGACGAGCTACCGAACCCGTTTCCCAGCGACGAATCGGAGACGGTCGTGTTTCGGGAGCCCTGATACGGTTTACTGTCTCGGTGGGACCGCGGGACTCCCGGCGTCGATCGCGCACAGAAACGGCTAAGTGACCGCCATCCCCGTTTTGTTCCATGCCCGGTCCCGACGATGAGCGAAGCGACGGTCTCCAGGCCGGTCTCGAGTCGTCGGAGGGAGATCCGCGTGTCCTCTTGGTCCTGAACGCCGCGCTCTCGACGCTGTTTGCCGCGCTGTTCGTCTGGGGTGCCAGCCGGCTTGATATCCTTGCGTTTACGCCCACGACGATCGTGGCAGTGGCTCTCGTCGTGTTCCTGCTCACACACGTCGTTTCGCGTCCCTGAGACGCCGTGGCTCGAGCATCGGTTTCCAACTCGACGACCAGCTACACCGCCGGTAAACGGGCTGATACGAGCGGACGGGCGGGCCCGCTTCTTACGCTTCGTGGGCGTAGCCGATGTAGTACTGTCCCTCGTAGACCAACGACAGGCCTCGTGCTGCCGACGCATCGACGGGAATCGTATCGCCCTTCTCGAAGTCACCGTCGACCTCGTCCGCGAGGTCGATCTCGACGGAGCCGTCCTCGGACCACACGCGAGCTTCGAGTTTCGATGCGTCCACCGAGTCGCCGCCGACGTGTTCGACCGCGGTCCCGTCCTCGGTGAACGCGAGGTCGACCGTCGGTTGCGGGTACGCGCTGCCGACTCGGACGTCGTCCTCGCCCCAGACGACCTCGACGTCGGCACCGACCGGAACGGAGTCGATCTCGATCGTTGCACCCGAGGTAACGGTGTCGGCCGCGTCGGCCCACTGCGTCTCGGCCGGCTCACCGTCGACCAGGAGTTCGTAGGCCGAGGCGGGCCGTTCGGTGTCATCGTCCAGTTCGAGGGTCGCCGAGAGCGACTGCGCTTCGTAGTCGTACTCGAATTTGACGGTTCCTGGCGGCCGAGTGCGATGGGTCGCGAGACTCTCCCGGTAGTTCGGCTCGCCCCAGCAGACGTAGACCACGCTGCCCGGATCGACGCCCTCTATCGTCGCGTCGTCGCCTGACTCCATCGTCGTTCCCGCCCAGGGCTGGGCGGTCGCCGTCGGCTCGGGGTCGTCCTCACGGAAGCCGTAGGTTGGCCGGTCCTCGTGGACCGCGAGCCACACCTCGTCGCCGTCGAGCGGGAACTCGTCGGCGTACTCGACGGTGAGTTCCGTCGCGTCGGGGTCGTACGCGAACTCGAACCGGAAGTGTCCGAGGACCGTCGTCGTACTCGAACTGGAGCCGTACTCGTGGTCGTGGGTGAGCGTCACCGAGAGGTTCGGTTCGACATCGTCGGTCTCGATCACGATCGTATCGCCTTCCTCGAGGGTACCGTGCCCGTTGGTCCAGATGTCGCGGTCGTAGGCCTCGTCGCCGACTTCCAGCGTGAGATCCTCGATCGGGGTCGGATCGCCGCGGCCGATCTCGATCTCGAGGAGATCGTCCTCGAGGTCGATATCGCGTTCGACGCGAAGCGACCCGGGGCTGTCGTGTTCCCGGGCGGCCCGCTCGGCCGCGAGGTCGCGTTCCACGGAGACGGTGACGAGACTGCCGTCGACTTCGGCTGTCGGCTCGTCGGTCGTCGCCACGTAGGCAAACTCCCCTTCGAGGCGTTCGGCGAGTTCGTCGGTCACGTCGTCCGCGTCGGTAAAGGAGACCGCAAAGTCCATCGTGATCGTGTCGGGACCGCGGACGGTGATCGCCCGGACGACGTATTCGGCGGTCGCGTCGGTCTCCGGCGGCTGGAAATCGTCACCGACGTTGACGCTGTACCCGTCGGCGCCCTCGTGGACGTCGATCGCCTCCTCGAGGAGGGGTTTCGCGTCGAGGAGCCGGTCGGCATCGCCCGCGCCCGCTGCGACGGCGTCGGAGAGGACGTCCGCGTCCTGTGCGATGACGACGGCCTCGTCCGTGACCGCGGCGACCTGATCGTCGGCCTCGTAGCGGTCGTACGCGACGCCGTCGTCAGTTTCGCGGGACTCGCCGTCACCGTCGAGGTCGATCTCGCCAGTGAGGACCGTCACCGACTGGGTGAATGACTCACCCGTCGCGTAGACGACTGCCTGTTTCGTGACGGCTTCGTCGTCGATCCGGAACGCGCCGGTGGCGGCGTGGGGTCCGTGGGGTTCGTTCGCCTCGCGCCGGCGCTCGAGGTCCATCACCGACACCGTCATCGACTCGGTCGCGACCGAGGCCGGGAGGTGATCGAGGAGGGTCTCGAAACTCGGTGCGTCGGCAGGGTCGCGTTCGCCGTTTGCGTCGGTCGAACTGACGGTGTTGCCTGCCAGTCCGAGCGCTATCGTCGTCCCGATACCACCGAGGAGGGTTCGGCGGGGATACTGCGGCATACGATCCGTTTTCGTTTCCGACACTACAAGTAGGTTTTCATTACATTCTGGCTCAGAAATAGGTGGGGGTCGGCGATCTCGCCTCCCGGCGATACCCGATCCGCTACTCGAAAGCAGCCTCGGCCGACTCGAGCAGGGTCGTGAGTTCGCCCCGCCGCTTCCAGGCTGCGATCCGATCGCCGAACGGCAGGGGTGCGGCGAGTTCGACCGCCGACCGGGCCGCGAGCCGGGTCCGGCCGTGGTCGACCGGGTCGGTCTCGAGCGACGTCTCCATCGCCGAGAAGGGACCGCGCTCGCTCTCCTGCGTGTAGTAGATCGTCCCGTCGCGGTCCTCGAACCGCAGCGGCAGTTGCAGTCCCGGGCCGCTAGCGACGACGACCGTCGTCCCGTCTCGCTCCTCGACGCGTTCGACCGCGAAACTCCCCTCGGCTTCGACGATCGTCGCCGGCTCGAGCCACGCCGACAGCTCCGTCGGGGCCGCAGCGACGACTCGAGAGACCGTCACCTCGCGCATATCGACCCGCACGCACGGGACCGAGATAAAACGCCGGACTACCGACCGGCTCCCGGCGAGTCCTTTCGCTCGCGTGACTCCCGACGAATCCGTACCGAGGCGACAAGTTCTCCTGCCGGGCCCGCTATGTCCCGGTAATGAGTCTGGGGCAGCCCTCCGCGTACCGCCCGACGAAGCCCGACGTCGCGGTGTTCGTCTCCGGCGTTACCAGTATGGGTCTGGAAATTCTCGCGGGCCGGATCATCGCCCCGCAGTTCGGGAGCAGCATCTACACGTGGGGAAGTATCATCACCGTCTTCCTCGCCGCACTGAGCCTCGGCTACTGGCAGGGCGGCAAGCGCGCCGATACCGCCTCGAATGCGCGGATGAGCTGGATCCTGCTGGGGACGGCCGGTTACGTCGCGATCGTCGTCTACGCCAGCGATCAACTCCTGCTCTCGGCGTCGACGCTACCGTTGCCGGCTCGGTACGCCTCGTTGCCGGCGGTCCTGATCCTGTTCGGGCCGCCGACCTATCTGCTCGGCTTTATCAGCCCCTACTCGGCCGAACTCTCCGAGAAGGAGGGCACCGGCGAGGCGTCGGGCCACGTCTACGCGCTGGGCACTATCGGCAGCATCGTCGGCGCGGGCGCGACCACGTACTTCCTGATTCCGACGCTGGGAATCGACGCGATCGGGCTGCTGTTTGGCTTTATCCTCGTCGGCACCGCGTTCGCGCTGACCCTCCCGCGGGTCGCGCCCAGACCCGCGGCCGCGAGCGTCGGTATCGCCCTGCTGTTGATCGTCGCCGGCGGCGTCGGTCCCGTCGCGTTCGACCACCGCGGCGACGTCGTCTACGAGACCCAGACGGCCTATCAGGACCTCGAGGTCATCGACGACGGCGACGTGCGAACGCTGTATTTAGACGGCGCGCGCCACAGCGCGATGGACCTCGAGGACCCGGACCGACACGTCTTCGAGTACACGCGGTACTTCCACCTGCCCATGCTGATGACCGACGACCCCGACGAGGTCGACGACGTGTTGTTCATCGGCGGGGGCGGCTACACCGGCCCGAAGGACTTCGAGCGGACCTACGACGTCGACGTCGACGTCGTCGAACTCGACCCCGAGGTGACGCAAGCGGCCAAGGACTACTTCCACCTCGAGGAGGGCGAGAACATGACGGCCCACACCGAGGACGGCCGGATCTTCCTGCAGGAGACCGACGAGACCTACGACCTGATCGTCCTCGACGCTTACCAGAAGGATCAGGTTCCGATCCACCTGACCCAACTGGGCTTCATGGAACTCGTCGAGGACCGACTCTCCGACGACGGGGTCTTCCTCGCGAACGTCATCGCCGCGCCCAGCGGAGCCGGTTCGGCGTTCTACCGGGCCCAGTACAAGACGATCGACGAGGCGTTCCCCTCGACCTACAGCTTCCGGACCTCGAGTCTGGGCTCGGTCCAGAACATCGAGGTCGTCGCGACGAAGGCCGACACCGAGTTCACCGAGGCCGACCTCGCGGCCCGAAACGAGCGCCGCGAGCTGGGGATCGACCTGAGCGGCGAGGTCGACGCCTACATGGACGAACCGAACACCGACGACGTGCCGGTGTTGACGGAGGACCACGCCCCGGTCGACAACTTGCAGGCGTCGACGATCGGCCAGGAGTACGTCATCGAGGAGACCGGTGAAGAGGAGACGGAGCCGGAGCCCGCCTCGATCGCGGTCGGGCCGGACCCGCTTGCGACGGCACGACCCGCCGCGGGCCTCGAGGTCTCGACGCCGTTCCCGACGGAACGCGAGGCGACGGGAGCCGCGCCGGCCCAGCCGTAGGGGAGAGCGACGACCGCCTCGAGCGCCGGTATCGGTCCGTTTCCGCGCCGCAGTCACGTCAGTCGGCGAGGTCGTCGATATCGAGCGGCGTCGCGGTCCGCCAGTAGTGATCCAGCGAGTCCTCGGCCCACGCGCGGACGGCGTCGTCGTCGGTGTCGACCGAGGCCCGCAGGACGCCGGTCTCGTCGCGCAGGAGGAGATAGACCACGTCGTCGACGATCATGATCGCGATGGGGACACCCTCGTCTCGAACCCGAATCTCGGCCGTTTCGGCCGCGAGCAGGGCCTCGAGCCGGTCGCGAAGCTCCGACTCCTCGGCGAGGGCCTCGATCGCGCTGCGGCCGAAGACGCCCCGAAAGCGCTGGTCGCCGCCGATCACGCGCTCGCTGACGACCCGTAGCGCCTGTCCGTTGAACGTGTGTGAAAACGTCCTGATCGCCTCGCCCTCGCGGACGAACTCGAGCAGTCGCGAGAGCGGCGCGTTCGGCCGCGTCGCCGTCGGGACGGTGATCGTCGCGTCCGAGAGCCGCCGCAGGTCGAACTCCATCGCGTGGGTCGGCAGGTAGTCGACGATGTCGCGGAGCCGCCCCTCCGTCTCGAGGATCTCCTGTAAGTCGGTGAACCCCTCCGCGACGAGTCGGCCGGTCGCGGTCGCGACGTACTCGCTGCCCTCGTGTCTGACCCACGATCGGTCCTCGAAGTCCCCGAGGATCCGGCCCAGCGTCGCCTGCGATGCCCCGGTGGCGTCGGCCAGTTCCCTGCGCGTGTGTCGCCCCGCCGAGAGCAACTCCAGCACTTCGACGCGGTTCTCCGAGAGCGCCAGGAACTCGATCTCCTCGAGCGCCGATTCCATACGTCTCCTCTCCGGGCCGAGACCAAACCGTTTTCGCACCGTGAAACCGTTTCACGGCCCGCGCGGGTGTCGCGTCGACTGTCCCTTTCCCGGCCCGCTCTGATTTCTTACTATGAAATAGTTTCTAAACGAAACTATATGGCCGCCGCTCGTACGTCCGAGTACGATGATTTCCACTCTTCGCGCGTCGCCCGAATTCGGGTCGACGAACGCGGTTCGCACGGAGGCGGCGACGCCGTGGTAGCGCGTCGTACCGCCGTCTTCTTCGCCCTCTCGAGCCTGTTCTTCGGCGGTACGTTCGTCGCCGCGAAGGCCGGGCTCGCGTACTTCCCGCCTCTGCTGTTCGTCGCGCTCCGGTTCGACGTGGCCGCGGTCATCATGCTCACCTACGTCGGACTGACGACCTCGCGGGCCGACCTGTTGCCCCGAACCCGCGGCGACGTCGGAGCCGTCCTCGCGACCGGCGTCCTCGCGATCGGGCTGACCAACGCCTTGCTGTTCGTCGGCCAGCAGTACGTCACCAGCGCGGTGGGCTCGATCATGTACAGTCTCAACCCCATCATGACGCCGATCTTCGCCGCGTTCTTCCTCTCGGACGAGCGCCTCTCCGCTCGCGGCGCGGCCGGGCTGGGTCTGGGCCTGCTCGGAGTCGGTCTCGTGGTCAGCCCCGACCCCGCGAACCTGCTGGGCGGTGCCGTCGGCAAGGGCATCCTCTTCGTCGGCGCGATCGCCGCCGCGCTCGGGGCCGTGCTGATCCGCCGAGCCGACAGCGACCTCTCGAGTACGGTCCGGGTCGCCTGGGGGCTGCCCTTCGCCGCCGCGCTGTGTCACCTGCTGGCCTGGACGGGCGGCGAGTCGGCGGCCACGATCGACTGGAG
This sequence comes from Natrinema saccharevitans, assembly GCF_001953745.1. NCBI lineage: Archaea > Methanobacteriati > Methanobacteriota > Halobacteria > Halobacteriales > Natrialbaceae > Natrinema > Natrinema saccharevitans. The sequence continues at coordinate 803,764 of NZ_LWLN01000001.1, read as the reverse complement.
CCTCGAGGCGGTCGCGGCGCTTGGCTACGTCAGCGTCTTCGCGGGCGTCCTCGCCTACATCGCCTACTTCGGCCTGATCGACACGGCCGGCGCGATCCGCGCGAACCTGATCTTCTACGTCGTGCCCGTCGTCTCGACGCTGGGGGGCTGGGCGCTGCTGGGAGAGACGATCGACGCGCCGGCGATCGCCGGCTTCCTGACGATCTTCGCCGGCTTCGCGGTACTCGGCAGTAAGTCGGTCGATCTCCGCTCGCTGCGCGAGCGGCTCACCCCCGACCCGCGGCTGCCCGACGACGAAACCCCGGTCAGGGACGAACCCCGCGGCTACCGCTCCGATTGACGGTCAAAACAGCGACAGCTCGCCGGTCACGCTGTCGACGCGGTCGTCCGCCGCCGGACCGACCGCCAGCGCGGTGACGGTCCCCGGCTCGAGCTGGGTGTGGCCGGCGTCCCGAACGAGGGCGTTCGGAATCCCCGCCTGCTCGGCGATTTCGGAGAGTTCGTGCAGTTGCCGTTCGCTCTCGCCTTTCAGGACGATCTTCTTCTGGCCGCCCTCCTTCCACTGGTCTCGTAGTTGCCGGTCGGCGTTCTCGTAGGCCGACAGCGACGCGTGGGCGACCTGTGCGGCGAGCTTTCCCTGTCCCATTCCGACGTCCGTCCGAGCGACGATGGCCTGTTTCATGGCCGACTCGAGGACGCCGACGCCTTTAGCGGTACCTATCGATCGCTGCGACGGACGCCGACGAGCCGTCAGTGAACGACCTCGCTCTCGCGGAAGTACTCCCGTTCCGTTCGTCTCGCCTCGGGCCCCGCCTCGACCAGCATCGGTTCGTCGACCGGCTCCGAGAACCGGCCGGGATCGGGCTCGACCCGCGCGATCATCGCCGAGAACACCGATCCCCGGCGGCCGCTCGCCGAGACGAAACCGCCGTACTCCCGTTCCTCGCGGGGGGTCTCGTCGGGATCGGGAAACTCCTCGCGGATGATCTCGGCCCCCTGCTCGAGATACGACGCCGCCCGCCGCTGGGAGTAGTAGCTCTCGTCGTAGTAGGTCTCGGCGTACTCCTCGTCGAGGTCTTCCGTGGAGTGTTCGGGCGACTCGTATCGAATCGCCTCGGTCGTCTCGTGTCCGCTGGCAAAGCGGATGTTGACCGTGAAACTGTCCGGATACCGGAGGACCAGCGGGACGTACAGCATGTCCGTGATCGTGGCCTGCTGTTGGGCGCGCCAGGCCCCCTCGAGGTAGTACGCGGCGATCGCACCGATGCGGTCGTCGCGGTCCCCCCGATGATACGCCCGTGCGACCGCCTTGTAATCGTCGCCGACGATCCGTCGAAGTCGCCGCTCGAAGCTCTCGGCGGCGTGGTCGAACTGTGCCTCGTAGGCGTCTAACACCGTCACTTCGGGATCGGCAAGCAGGTCCGCCTTCCGCTCCAGCGCGGCCGCGATCGTCAGCATGTTCTCGTGAAACACCCGCTCGGCCTCGAGATCGGGGAGCGGAACCCTGACAGCCCGCTGGTGTAGCACTTCCGCGTCCCCGTTGAATCGGCCCCGCCTCCCGCTCATGGACCCCCCTTCATCGTACAGCGTTATAATCGGTTAGGCCGTCCGTCCGCGGGTTACAGGCGCTTGAATTGTATCAACATCATAAATCATGTAAGCCGTTGACTCGGTCGAGGGCCGCCATCACCGGGAGACCGGACCGGGACCGCGCCGCGAGCGACGGCGGACCGAGGACTTTAGGGTGCCGTGTTCGCTCCCTCTCGATATGATCCTCTCCGACGCGGACATCCTCGACCGACTCGAGGCCGGCGACCTCGTCGTCGAGCCGTTAGATGACCCGGAACTACAGATCCAGCCCGCGAGCGTCGACCTCCGACTGGGCCGGGAGTTTCTGGAGTTCCAGCGGACGAACATCCCCTGTATTCACCCCAACTCCGAGCGAGAGGTCGAGGAGTACGTCTCCGAGACCGTCGTCGACGAGGACGACGACTTCATCCTCCATCCCGGCGACTTCGTGCTGGGAACGACCCACGAGCGCGTCGAGATCCCGGACGACCTGATCGCCCACGTCGAGGGCCGGTCCTCGCTGGGCCGGCTCGCGGTCGTCGTCCACGCCACCGCCGGCCTCTGTGACCCCGGCTATCGCGGCCAGATCACCCTCGAGTTGTCGAACCTGGGCTCTGCACCCGTCGCGCTCACACCCGGCATGCGGATCTCCCAGCTCACCTTCACCGAACTCAAGACCGCGGCCGACCGGCCCTACGGGAGCGAGCGGGGCTCGAAGTATCAGGACCAGAGCGGGCCCCAGGCCTCCCGCATCGAGAGCGACGACGAATTCGGCGGCGACCAACTCGAGCGCGGGGACGCGGACGACGAGTGAGCGCGAGACTGGAATTCGATCCGCTTTCGAGCCGTCGGCACGCCGTTTCGGTTCCGATCGACTGACGACGAACCGTCCCCGATCGACCGTCCCGCCGATCACCGACCGGCCATTGCAGGCGCTACCGACTTATTGCGAGTCGCGGTAGCGGAGGTATGTGCGCCGTCTTTTCCGACGACGACGTCGGCAAACCCGTCGAGAACGCAACCGGCGAGACCGTCGGCGTCGTCGCGGCGGTCGAGGGAGACGTCGCTCACGTCAAGCCGGATCCGTCGGCCGTCGAGTCGATCACATCCTCGCTCGGCTGGGAGAAAGGATTCCGGTATCGCGTCGCGTTGGGCCGGAACTCGGTCCGTGAGATCACTCCCGACGCGGTCCGGCTCGAGGGTGAGCTGCCGACGGAACCGGACTCCGATGCCGGTTCCGAGATCGACGACGGCCGGGATGAGTAAGCGACGGAGCGGTCACGCGCCCGCTCGAGTGCGCGCTCGCTGCGGGCGAAGATCGTCTCGGCCGCCGTTCTGAGCCGATCGTCCCGGCCTGCGAGGGGAACAACGTCGGCACCGGAACCGACGCAGGCGGGCCGGAAACTGCCTTTCCCGTCCGCCGTCGCCGTAATGGGCCGGGCGGACCACTAAGGTCGCTCTCGTGATACGCTCACCGGCATGGACTGGACAGGCGAGGGAGCCGACGGGGCCGGCGTCGACGTCGCCGGCCCGTCGGACGCCGACTCGATCGTGTTCGTACACGGCGCGATGTTCACCCGGAAGATGTGGCTTCCCCAGACGCGAGCGCTTTCCGAGGAGTATCACACCGTCGCGCCCGATTTACCGGGCCACGGCACCCGCGCGGGCGAGCCGTTCCGGACGGAGCCGGCGATCGACGTCCTCGAGGAGGTCGTGGACCGCCACACCGACGGCTCGGCGACGCTCGTCGGGCTCTCGCTGGGCGGCTACGCGGCGACGGAGTACGCCTACCGCCATCCCGGAACGGTCGACGGGCTGGTGCTGTCGGGCAGCAGCGCGAACCCGGTGAACGCGATGGAACTCGGCACGCGGGTGACTGGCGGCGTCGCGCGACTGCTGACCAAGCCCGACCTCGGGAAGCGGGCCGTCGAGAAACTCGCCGCCCGCTGGGTTCGACAGCGCGATCTCGCGCCCGATATCGAGCGCGAGATCATCGACGCCGGCTTCTATCCCGAACAGTTCGGCGACGCGGGGCCGGACGTCGCCGGTCGCGACGTTCGGGCTGCGCTCTCGACGTACCCGGGCTCGACGCTGCTACTCAACGGCGAGAACGACAAACTCATGCGCCGGGGCGAGCGCGATCACGCCGCCGCGGCCCGGGACGGTCGGGTCGAAGTGCTGGCGGGAGCCGGCCACATCTGTAACCTCTACCGACCCGAGACGTACACGGAACGGGTGCGACGGTTCGTCCGGCAGACCGCTCGCGTTCGGTAGCTATCGGCGGTCGCCGACCGCGTCGCGGAGCCGACCGGGCAGTCCGAGCAGGGAGATCCCGAAGCCGATCAGGACCATCAGGACGTAGAGCCCGAGCGTCGAGGTCCAGACCACGATCATCGCGAGGATCGCGACGAATCCCTCGAGGAAGTAGAACGCGCCGATCGACATCGCCGTCCCGTAGAGCAAGACGAGGTACGGCCCCCAGTCGCGGGCGTGGCCGCGCCGGACCCGACGGCGGACGTAGCGTTTCAACTCGCTCTCGAGGGACTCTTTCCTGACGGTGCGGTCCTCGACGTCGGACTCGAAGTCGTCGACGCGATCGCGGAGTCGCTCGATCTCCTCGCGCAGCGCCGCCGGATCGTCGGCTCGATCGCGGGTTCGGGCGCTCGCGCTCGATTCGCGTGCGCGGTCGCTGGCGCGGTCCGTGGCTCCCTCGTCGGCGCCCGTGGCGTCGTCGGTCATCGCTTCTGTCGGAATCTGTCGTCGGCCGGGACTTTGTAGCTGCCGATCCAGTTCACGGTCGGCGAGTACCGCGTTGACCACCGCCGCGAAGACGAGGATGATCGCGCCGACGTACAGCCAGACGAGGACGAGGAAGACGGCCCCCAGTGCGCCGTAGACCGCGTACTCGGAGAGCAAGCCAGCGTACAGCGAGAACGTGCGACTCAGGACGAACCAGCCGACAGCGGCGATGACCGTCCCCGGCGCGGCCTCACGGATCCCGACGTTCGCGTCCGGGAAGATCACGTACAGCGGGAGAAAGGTAACGAACAACCCCAGCACGACGAACAGCTGTCCCACGACCGCGACCGCGATCGACACCTCGAGCCCCGGCAGGAACCGAACGACCAGCTCGAGCGCACCCAGTATCGCGAGGCCGGCCGCGATGGCGATCGAGACGATCGTCGCGTCCCAGATCGTATCGAGCAGCGACTTCTCGCCGACCGTCCCGTAGACCTGCGAGAAGGCGCGGTCGAGCCCTCGGAGGACGCGGCTCGAGCCCCACAGCAGGCCGAGGATGCCGGCGACGGTCGCCCCGCGCCGACCCGTTTCGTCCGTGACGGCGTCGGCCAGCAGCGTCTGGGCCTGCACCGTGAGGATGTCGGTCGCGGCCGCCGAGAGGCGGTCCGCGAGCGCCTCGCCGCCGATCGACGCCGCAAGCCCGAGCGCCAGCAACATTAGCGGCACCAGAGAGAGAAAGCCGTAGAAGGCGACGCCGGCCGCCAGCAGCGTCAACTGCTGGGCCTTCGCGAGTCGAAGGACTCGCTTCGTCAGTGCCACCCCTCGTCCCCGATCGATCACGACTCGCCGTTCGAGATGGCGCCCAATATGTAATTACTCGCCACAGGTACCCAACGGGTTGTTACGTCCAGACGGACCGGCCATACTTTCGGCTTGGCCCGATCCGGGATCCCGTAGCAGTCGGTTTCGAACGGGCCGGCCCGACAGCACCGCGGTCCCACGCGATCCGGGGAGACGACGAAGTTCTTTGTGTCGGCGATCCAACGCCATCGCATGGAGCAACGACGCTGTCCCGACTGTGGCGTGACGATGGAGGAAACGGCGGTCCGCGATACCGAGGGGATGCGGCTGTCGATCACGACCGGAAAACGTGACGGGCTGTTAGGCAAGGTGGGGATCCGGAACACGGCGAACGTACAGGGCGTTTGTTGTCCCGAGTGCGGGCTCGTTCGCCTCTACGCCGACCTCGAGTGAACAGCGTCGGAGCCCGGTGGAGTATCCGGAGTCGCGCTGTCGACACGCTGATGACGCGGATGAGATCGCTTTCGCAGCCGTTCCGACCGCTGGCCAGCCGTCAGAAAACGGCCCATCGGGTCGGTCAGGCCCCACGGTGCCGGCTGGAGTCGCGTCGACCTCGGGTCGGCCCCTCGACTGTAGCACCGGCTCAGTGACAGTACAACGCCGCGGTAAAAATCGGATCAGCTGGGTCGACCGGCCTGCCGGTCGTCGGTCTCCGTCTCCGAGCGGGGCCGTTCGCGGTAGGTGTTGCGACCGAGCATCGAGTTCATCGGGCACTGCTGCGTGCGAGCCGTGATCGTCAGCACCGCCCCGACGACGAGTGCGAGGCCGGCGAGTACGATCCCGAGAGTTCCGGCAGCGATCGAGAACAATCCAGCGAGGGCGGCGATCCCGACGACCAGTAGCACCGGGCCGACGAGGAGTCGAGTCCTGCGGTCGTATCCACCGACGTTTTTTTCCATGGTTTCTATCACCAGACACACATACGGCAGCTGGCTATATAACGTATGCATATCGTTCATCGATGCAATCAGTCGTTGGTGACGATCAGTCGTCGGTGGCGTTCAGTCGTGGCTCCGCCGCGTCGATCGGGTCGGTCTCTCGTGTATTCTCGCTACGGGACTCGTCCGCTTCGCCGGCAATCAGTGCTTACGGCTCGGTGAGGACGCGCTCGGCGACTCGCACGGCGCGCGGTGACGCCGGACTAGAGTAGCCGCTGAAACGATTTACACACAGATCGCAACGCCGTCGTGCGATCAGGTGTGCAATGACGTTCAGCGGCTACTCTAGTCGAGACCGTCTTTCGTCGCTGCCCTGATCTCCCCGACGCTCGCGTCGGTTTTGAACGTCGTCCCGCCGTAGTGGGCCCGGGAAGCGGCGTGGCCCGCCTCGCGCAGGTCGGCGAGGAACTCGTCCATCGCGTTGGCCGGCAACCCCCAGTTCCGACAGAGTTTGTGCTGGTCGTAGTGAGTCGGCGTGTCGAGTTCGGCCGCGAGCGTGTCACAGAGTTCGCGGGCCTCGGGCGCGGTGTCGAACGTGTAGGGAATCTCGTCGCGGACCGCCCCGACGAACGACGCGTCCTGAACGGGACCGAGCCAGACCGGACCGGCCGCGAGGACGCGGTTGCCGTCGCAGTTGGGACAGGTCTCGAGCGGGTCGGCGATCAGCCCGGGGTCGGCCTCGCGGTAGAGACAGTCTTCACAGTGATAGAGGTGGCCTAACTCGTCGATCGCGGCGTCGGCCGCGGTGGCCTTGTGGGTCAACTCGAGGTAGGTCCGGACGTAGTGGCTGGTCGCGTGGGTGAGCAGCGGTTCGATGCCGACGTCGAACCGGGCCGCGCTGCGGGCCAGCGCCGAAATGAGTGTCCGCACGCCCATCTCGGCGTGGTAGTCCGTGTTGCGGGGAATCGCGGAGTAAGAGCGGACGCCGCTGTTGAAGTGTGCGCCACACATCGGCGCGGTGTCGGTCGCGGTGACACAGACCAGGTCCCGACAGTTCGCGAACGCGGCGTCGGCGAAGGGCATCGGCGTCCCGTATGGATCCAGATCGATCACGTCGAACGGCTCCTCGTGCATGAGGGCGTTGACGTTGCGGTGTTCGACCCGCCCCTCGCAGTCGTTTCGCTCGAGGTTCTCTTCGGCGAGCGCGATCGCTTCCTCGTCGATATCACAGCAGGTCACGTCCCAGCCGTCGGCGGCGGCTCGGACTCCGCGGACGCCGCTTGCCGTCATCGCGTCGAGATACGTCTCGGCCCGCGCCTCGCGCTCGCGGTAGGCCCGCAGCGTCGCGATCGTCAGGTCCCGATTCAGTTCCTGTCGCGGGTTGTAGAAGACCGCCTCCTCGATCCCCTCGGTCTGCTCGCCGGGGACCTCGAGGTCGACTCCGCCCTCGGTGACGCGCATACCACGTCTCGGAGGTAGCAGGCGAAAAGCGGTGTGGTCTCCCGCCGGCGGCCGACGGGAAGACGGCGGACCGCCGGCAGACAACCAAACCGATTTTACAGTTCGGCGCACAGTCACGGACGTGTCGGAGGCCAATCCCGTCGAACGGTGGCAGGCGACTCTCGAGGAGGCCGGCGAGTTGACGCCGGAGATCGTCGGGGCGATCACGCGGATCCACGGCGACCGCGGGGCCCGCGCCATCGAGGCGGTCGGCGAGAGCCGCGTGAAGGCCTATCGCGATTTTACCATCGTCGTCGGCTACGAGGACGAGTACATCGTCGAGGACGGCGGCTGTACCTGCAAAGACAGCGAGTACAACTTAGACGCCGAGGACCCCACCGAAAAGTGCTGGCACTCGCTGGCCGTCGCCATCGCTCGCCGGGTCGGCCACGTCGATTACCACGATATGTGGTACTCGGAAGTTCGCGAACTGCTCTGAGATCCTTGGGTACCGGTCCTCCGGAGCGCAGACGGCGCAAGCGAAGCGACTGAACGGGGTGGGAATATCCGTCGCCACGACGGCACCACGTTCACGACCGATGTCGGGCGGTCGAGACGCTACTCGGACTCGTTACAGGCGGCGATGATGACCTCTGGATCGTCGATCAGTCGATTCTCCATGTAATTTCCCTTCCCCTTCCCGGCCCACTTGCGCTCCTGGTCGATGATCGAGAGGAACTCGAGTTCCGAGAGGATATCGCGAACGCGACGGAGCTTCAGGTGTTCCGAGCCGTCCCGATCGCAGAGGCGCTTGTAGAGGTCGTACGCCTCGTTAGTCGTCACCGGCGCGTCGTCGCCCTCCTTTTGTTGAGTCAACAGCGCCATCGCCTCGAGGACGAGTTTCGCGTGACTGGGGCTTTTGGATATCAGCTCGGCCAGTCGGCTGGTCTCCTCGCGCTCGTGTGCCTGATCGACGCAGTCCTCCGTGACCGTCTCGAGGGCGTTCTCCTCGGCGATCTCACCCGCAAAGCGGAGGATGTCGATCGCCTTCCGTGCGTCGCCGTGTTCGCGGGCCGCGAGCGCCGCCACGCGGGGAACGACGCCGTCCTCGAGGACGCCCTCGTGGAACGCGTCGGACCGCGAGCGCAGGATTTCCCGGATCTGGGTCGCGTCGTACGGCGAGAAGACGTACTCGCGTTCACAGAGACTGGATTTGATTCGCTCGTCCAGCGAGTCCTTGTACCGGACCTTGTTCGAGATTCCGATGACGCCGACGGTACTCTCGGTGAGTTTGCCGGATTCGACCGCTCGGGAGAGTTGCATCAGGATGTCGTCGTCCTCGATCTTGTCGACTTCGTCCAAGATGATCAGGGCGACGTCGTAGCAGGTGTCGACGATGTGCCACAGGCGGCGGTAGTATTCGGCCGTACTCAGCCCCGAGTGTGGGATCGAGACGTCAGTCTCGGACTGATCGTTGAGTTGGTGACCCGTGGACTGCACTGCCTGCGTTTCCGTCGACTCCTGGAGGCAGTCGACGTACGCGACGCCGATCGAGACGTCGTTTCCCTCCGCGCGTTCGATCGCCTGATTGGTGATGAACTTCGAACACAGCGACTTCCCGGTTCCCGTCTTCCCGTAAACGAGGACGTTGTTCGGCGTGTGTCCCCTGGTCGCCGGTTTGATCGCGTTCGCGAGATTCGTCAGTTCGTCCTCGCGGCCGATGATCCGATCGCCGTCGGGGAGGTGTGACACCTGCAGCAACTCCTTGTTCCGGAAGATTTCGTTCTCGCTTCCGAAGTAGTCCGTCGAGTCCGACATTCGGGTACCGGCGACTTTCGGCGTCGACCACTTAACCGTTCGGGGCCGGAGTGCCGCTGTATAGTCTAAACTTTCCGTCTTGAGCCGGTAAATTCCGGGAATCTACACCCCGTAGTGCCGCTGTATCGGCCTATTTTCACCCCTCAATGCCGCTGTATGGGAACGTACTGGGCTGTCGGCCACTGCCGTCGAAGAACTGCAACCCTGCTGGAATCGAACCGGGTCGGAACCCCGGAGTGCCGCTGTATAGATGGGGAAAATCCCCGAGCGCAGCGGTATAGCCTCGAGACAGCCGCAGTGGCGAACCCCGGAGTGCCGCTGTATAGCACGGCGGCCGCGCGACGGGGGGAGCGAACTGGACGGCGGCGAGTCGCCAGTGGTGTTAGCCGGGTCAGACGACCGTTGTCGACGGATACGGACTCGACCCGGCGACCGGGACGGATACCGTCTTTCCGCTGTATCGGGTAAAAAGAGTTTCTATCGGCCGTGAGTCGATCGGTTTTCACCCCTCGGTGCCGCTGTATGTGGAGACACACACCCCGCGTTGCCGCTGTATAGTCGTGGTGGCGGCCGTCGATTCGAAGCGGGGGTCAGATATCGATCCAGAGAGCAGGCCGAACGAACGGGAGATCGGGTCGAACGAACGATAGGACACGGTGCGGCACCGGCTACGGAATCCGTACCGACCAGCAGCGACTCCGACGTGGATCCAACGATTCGGCCGAAAACGGCGCAAAAGCGACGGTATCCTTCGTCTCGAGCGTCGAAGACGCGTCCAAGACCAATTGGACGCTACCGCTTCCAAGGCACTCAATGAACGATGACACAGGACTCGTATATACCATTGGTGATTTTGATCGGAACTAGAGCCTCGGTGTCGGAACCGCTTTCGGCAGCGCACGGCAATCCGTGAACCGAAATCCGGGGATTTCCCGAGGAAGACGGAATCTCACGGATCGATACAGCGGCAACACGGGGTGTGTCTCTTCGCCACCCATCGTCGCCGTATTCGTCTTCGAGTCAACGCGGCAATCGTTTCAGTGGCTGCGATAGTCCCGTTGGAACTATTCTTCGGCGCAGATCTCAACGAAGTTCCGCAGGATCCGTAGTCCCGTCTCGCCGCTTTTCTCCGGGTGGAACTGCGTTCCGAAGACGTTGTCCTCGTCGTTGGCGACGATCGAGGGGAACTCGAGCTCGTAGTCGGTCGTCGCGACCGTCGCTCGCTCGTCGTCGGGAGCCGCGTAGTAGGAGTGGACGAAGTAGGCGTACTTGCCGTCTATCCCCTCGACGAGCGGGTGATCGCGCTCGACCGTCAGTTCGTTCCAGCCCATGTGCGGGACCTTCTGGCCCTCGTCGAAGCGAACGTTGGTCCCGGGGATCAGATCCAGCCCCTGCACGGCCGACTCGCCGTCGGTCTCGCCCTCCTCGCTCGAGGTCAGCAGCATCTGCATCCCGAGACAGATGCCGAAGAGGGGGGTTCCCGACTCGGCGACCGCGAGGAGGTCCTCGCGGAGCGGGTCGGCGTTCTCGACGCCCTCGCGGAACGCGCCGACGCCCGGCAGGACGACCCCGTCGGCCGCCTCGAAGGCGGCCGGGTCGTCGGTGATCTCGACGTCGGCACCCGCCCGCTCTAAGCCGCGGGTGACGCTGCGGAGGTTTCCCAACCCGTAGTCGACGACGACCACGGACGCGAGGGACTGCTCCTGTGGAGACGAAACGGTGTCCATACCGGTAGTCGGGACGGCGCAGTCAAGTGTATTCCCCTTCCAGTCAATTTTCTCCGGCCGCGCTCGAGTCCCGCGGCCGCCGTCCCGTCGTCAGGACCCGCCGTCCCGCTGTCAGAACCCGTCGAGTCGAGACTGGCCGCCTTCGCTCTCGGTGACGCCCGCCAGTTCGGCCGCCCGCCGGACCGCGTCCTCGAACGTCTCCGCTTGACTGCGGTCGTACAGCGTCGCCGCGGGGTGGACACAGAGCAACACGCGCCGCGGCGTGTCGCCGAGTCGGACCTCCTCGAGCGAGCCCGCCTCGTCGGTCACCGCGACGGATCGTTCGAGGAGGTGTTCGCTGGGGACCTTTCCCAGCGTGACGACGACCTCGGGGTCGACGGCCTCGATCTCGCGCTCGAGATAGACCCGGCAGTTCTCGAGTTCCTCGCCCGTCGGATCGCGGTTCTCGGGGGGGCGACAGCGCACGCAGTTGGTGATGCGGACGTCGCTCCGGTCGAGGCCGGCGTTTCGGAGGGCGTCGTCGAGAACGGATCCGCTGCGGCCGACGAACGGCTCGCCCTCTTCGTCCTCGTTGGCTCCCGGCCCCTCGCCGACGAACAGCAGGTCGGCGTCCGCGGGACCGGTACCGTTGACGATCCGGCTCCGCGAGTCGACCAGCGCCGGACAGCGCGTACACTCCGTGACCCGACAGTCCTCCATTTCCATACCGGTGGCTGTGACGGGCGGCTACTACGTCTTTCGGGTCGCGATTGCCGATTCGGGTCGCGATTGCCGACCGATCGTCGGCCACACCCCGAGCCGCACTTCGACCGTCCTCCCGCATCGCGCTCACTCGAGCGACCGGGCATACGCGTCCGCGGCGCTGGCCGCCTCTCGCGCGACCCGGATCGGCTCCGGACGACCGCCTTCGGGCGTGAATCCGCGGACGACCGCCGCGGCCGCGGCCGGCTCGAGGCCGACCGCTCTGACGTAGACCGTCTCGTCGTTGACCGACACCGCGCGTCGCTCGGGCAGCGACCGGTAGGTCTCGAGGCGCGACTCGAGTTCCGGCCCCGAGAACGCGTCCCGGAGACCGTCCTCGAGGCCGTCGCTGGCCTCGAAGGTCACTGCGAGGACCGGCCGATCGGCGGTCTCGAAAAGACGCGTGAGATCGAGCAGGTTGTACCACGCGGGGGCGACGGTGCCGAGCAGGACGTACCGGGCGTCGGGCCGGCCGAGGTCGTCGATCAGTCCGGCGACGGCATCGGTGCCGTCGGTGCCGCCGACGCGACAGGAGCCGTACGCGAACCCGTCACAGACGCGGTCGGCGCGGACGACGGCACCGGCGAACGTGCTTCGATTCCGATCGCGATCACCGCGGTACGATTCGGCGATGCCAAGCGCCCGCACCCCGGCTTTCATCGCTCACCCGTCGTCGTCTTTGATCTCCTGGAGACGGTCGAGCAACTCGTCGCTGGAGGCCCCGTTCTCGAACTCGATGGTTCCGTCGTGGCTGTTCGCTCCCGATTTCACTGCGTCATCGTCGTCAAAATCAGCGTCGACTTCCTGCTGTTCGGATTCGTCGTAGCTCCCGAATCCCATACGTGGTGTACTATGGGATACCGATTAAAAAATTCCGCGGTTACCAGTCCGCGAGGCTTTCCGAACCGCCGTAGACCCTCGAGAACGGGGCCAGCGACGCGAATCGTTCGATGCCAACTACCGTGTTCGAAGCGGTGCCGTCACGGGTCGCCGGCCCGCGGCGAGGGCACCGTTTTTGCCGTCGGCCCTCGAGTGTCCGGGTATGGAAGTCGTTCACGTCACCGAGGACGCGGAAGTCTTCACCTGTAACGCATTCCTCGCGATCGGCGAGGACGGGCAGACGACGCTGGTCGACGCCGGCGCGTGGGACGGCGTCGTCGACGAAGTCCGGAGCCACACCGACGACGTCGACGCCGTCGTCATGACCCACCAGCACGGCGACCACGTCGAGCGACTCGAGGCCGTCGTCGAGGCCTTCGACCCCGAGGTCTACGCCTACGCGGACCATCCCACCCGAACCCACGCCGTCGACGACGGCGACACCGTCCGGATCGGCGACGAGGCGTTCGACGTGGTCTACACGCCGGGTCACGCCGACGATCACGTCTCCTTTGTCTCCGAGTCGTCGCTGTTCTCCGGCGACGTGGTCGTCCACGACGACGGGGCCTTCGACTACGGTAGCTTCGGCCGGACCGACATGGCAGGTCAGTCCCGCGACCGCCTCATCGAGAGCATCCGTGACCTGCTCGAGCGCATGCCCGAAGGGGTCGAACACATGTACGCGGGCCACGGCGGCGTCTTCCACGGCGACGTGCGCGACGTCGTGGAAACGGCGCTCGAGCGGGCGGAGAAGCGTGAGCCGAAGTATTCCGACGAGTAGGGCCGCGAGCGAACGGGCAGCGCCCGTGAGCGAGCGGTCTTTTTTGGTCCAGATTTTTTGCGTGAGTGGTTCGCGACCGTCGGGAGCGAACCCGAACGGAAAAAAGGTGGGTCGGAGACGGCGCTCGAGCGGGCGGAAAAGCGCGAGCCGAAGCATCCCGACGAGTAGAACCGCGACCGCGGCGCTCCTCGGACGGCGTCGTCACTGAGCGATCGAAAACGACGGAGAACGGATCGGCCGGTCGATCCAGCGGTTATGCGGCGCGCGGTTCCTTCGCCTTGGGGCGAAGCTTCTCGTAGCCGCACTTGCGACAGCGTTCGGCGCGCTTGGAGTTGCGGGCGTTACAGCGCATGCAGATCATCTTCTCGAGCGTCCGTTTCTCGGCGGCGTCGAAACTGGCCATACCCCGGCTTCGCCCGTGGCCCATATAACCGCTGTGATTGGGGCCGCCGGCGGACGGCGGCCGGACGGTGAGTTGCCGAGAGCGAGTTGCCGAGACAACATTTAGGACCGGTCGGCGTGTCGGCTCGAGTGATGGCGGACTCGGTCCGGTGGACGATCGGCCCGCACAACAGCTGGCTCTCGCGACTCGTCACGTACGCTCCCTACGGGATCGGGGGCGGGCTCGGGCTCGTTCTGGTACTGAGCCTCGCGGGCTTCGGGCTGGCCGGAGCGATCACCGGATCGACGCTGGCGCTCGTCGTGGTCCTCGGGCTCGTCGGCGGTCCGATATCCCTGCTGTACTGCTGGCTACTCGTTCAGTACGGGACGAACGGATCCAAGTGGGTCGCCCGGTACGCGGCGACCGACCGGCTCACGGGACGCGGACTCGTCGTCGCGACGGCCGTCGGCGCGGTCCTCGTTACGGTCACGATCGGTACCGCACCCGAACTAACGATCGCGCTGTTCGTCCTCGCGCTCCTGTCGATGCTGTTCCTCGGTCCGCTCACGGCGACGGTCTCGCTCGAGCCGGAGGAGCGGCGGTTACAGCTGGGTACGGACGACGATATCGGCGGCCCAGTGGTGATCGCCCTCGAGGACGTGGTCGCCGTCTATCGGTTGCCCCTGCGTCGGCTCTCGCGGTGGCGGTTCCTCGTGATCCGCCGGGTTCAGGGACCGCCGCTTTTCGTTCCGGTACCGGACCGTCACGCCGCGGCCGTCGACCGGGCCCTCGAGCGGGGGCTCGCGGCGACGCCGACGGCCGAACCGAAGACGGCCGGCACGACCCGTCCGATGCGGCTCGTCCTGACGGCCATCGGCGTCGGGTTCCTCGCGGTCGCGGTCGGGTTTGCCGCTCTCGTCGTCCGAAACGGCGACCCCGCTGGCGGTCGAGCCGTCTATCCGATCGTCCTCCTCGTCACGTTCGCCGTCGTGGCGCTCGGCTACGCCGTGTACGAGTCGTGGCTCGCACGGCGGTCGGCACCGCCGAGCGAGGAGAGCGACGGGTGAGCCGCCTCGCGTCCGGCGTCACTCCTCCTCGTCGGCCAGTTACTCCTCTCCGTCGGCCAAATAGTCCTCCTGGACCGCGACGACCTCGCTCGAGTCCGTACACTCGCTGTAGCGACGCAGCGGCTCCTCGTTTAACGTCAGGAACGTCTCGCCCCAGCGGAACGGCTCGAGCAGCTGCTCGGCGCGGTCGTACTCGTCGAAAATGCAGCAGGCCGCGGCCAGCGCCTCGACAGTGGTCAGCCGGAACGGGCGGCCGTAGTTGACCGGATTCGCGGCGACGAGAAAGGGCAGCGCTCGGTGGACGCCGCGCATCTGGAACGACGCCTCTTCGGCGGACTCCCACGAGCAATCGAGCGCGACCAGCGTCTCCAGCCCCGCCTCGCGGTCGGCCGGCGCGAGCGCTCGCTCGGCGTGGGGGTTCAGCACGACCCCGTAGGGCACCTGCCCCATCGAGCGATAGAGGGTCGCCTCGTCGAACTGCTCGAGGCGACGCGCGGTACACTTCTCGGGGTCGTCGTCGCCCTCGTAGTAGACGTGACACTCCACGGCCGAACACAGGTCGGCTCGGGACAAAAGGGTCGCGAACCGCGCTCGAGTCGGCCGTTCCGGACGCGACGCCGCGTCGCTTTCCCCCGCTGACTCTGATCGACGTGCGGTCGGTGCCACCTCCGACTCGCGTCGCTTCGTGCGATCGGTGTGCATATGGCAGTCGTGGATCCAACGAGTGATATGCTCGAGACGGGGGCAACCGCACCGACGTTCGACGGGCCCGCAGCGGTCGACGACGAGATCCGCCACGTCACGTTCGACGAGGTGACCGCCGACAGCGGTGTCGTCCTGCTGGTGTTCTATCCGGCAGATTTCAGCCCGAGCTGTACCGAGGAACTCTGTTCGCTCCGCGATCTGGACCTGTTCGGGCTCCAGAACGACGTTTCGATCGTCGGGGTTTCGACCGACTCGGCGTTCAGCCATCGGGCGTTCGCGGACCAGTACGACCTCGATTTCCCGCTCGTGTCGGACAGCGACGGCTCGATCGCGGCGACCTACGGCGTCCGCTCGGACGACCAGTACGGCCACCGGCAGGCGGCCAAACGCGCCGTGTTCGTCCTCGACGGGGAACGGACGGTCCACTTCGCCTGGTCGAGCGACGACCCGCAACGACAGCCGCCTCTGGCGGAGATCCGCGAGACGATCGAGACGATCTCCGACGACGACGCGGCCGTCGAGCGCTACCGGATCGCAAACACCCACTACCGCGAGGGCGTGACGGAGTACGAGCGGGGCCGCGAGGCGTTCGCGGCCGAGGACTGGGTGACGGCGGCGGCCGCCTTCGACGTAGCGGTCGAGCCGCTTACCGACGCGCTCGAGGCGTTCGACGCCGCCAGACGGTACGCGGACGACGAGTCAGTGGCCCGGATCGCGGAACGGGCGAACGAACAGGCGACGGATCGGCGCAACGCCGCGAAGTGGTACGCGAGCGCGGCGGACCACTACGGCCGCGGCGACGAGGCGACCGGCGACGATTACCGGGCGGACGCCGACCCCGTTCACACCGCCGTTACCGACCGCAAGGAGCCGCCCAGGCCCGAGACCCTCCCCGAGACTGTCGACGAGGAATCCGACGACGATTGATCCCACGCTGAGGGGATCGGAGAGTCCCACGCTTTTGTCGGCTGCGACGAAACGTCGCGTATGAACTCCGCCACGCTCGTCAGGCGCTACTACGACGCGCTGGACGACCACGACTACGAGGCGCTCGAGTCGATCCTCGACCCCGAGTTCGTCCAGCGCCGCCCCGACCGCACCTTCGACGACCGGGCGGCGTTCGTCGCGTTCATGCGCGACGAGCGGCCGAACCCGGACACCGGCCACGAACTCGCGGCCGTGATCGTCGACGGCGACCGCGTCGCGGTGCGAGGCCGCGTCGTCGACGACGGTGCGACGCTCTTCGAATTCGCGGACGTCTTCGAACTCGCGGACGAGCGGATCGTCCGCCTCGAGACGTATTCCCGATAACGAGAGCCGACCGGACGGCGGACCCTCGAGCCGCCGGCTCTCCTCAACCGACGAGAACGATCATTTAACTGAGACGCCCTCCAAACGAGGGCTATGTCCCTGTCCGACTACGTCGCCGCCGTCGTCGCCGTTCTCCGTCGCCGGCCGGGCGATCTCCTGCCGGCTTATCTCGTCGGCGCGTCGATCCCCGCGATCGTCCGCACCGTCCCGTTTCTGGCCGTCGCCGTCGCATACCTCTTTCTCGCGACGACCGGCCGCCTCGAGATGATCCGGACCCAGCTGGCCGACCTCGAGCAACCGCCGACCGACCCTAACGCCGACCCCGAGCAGTTCGAAGCGTGGGCGTCCGGCCTCGAACCCGTCGTCGACCAACTCCTCGCACCGCCGCTGCTCGCGCTCGCCGCGGTAACCGTCCTCCTGAGTATCGCGCTGTTCGCGCTCGCGTCGGCCGCCGTCGCTGCGGGCCAACTCGCGGGCTGTTACGGACGCCTCCGGGACGAGCGCGGGCTCGTGGCCGCGCTCGCCGGCGCTCGTCGGTACTGGCCGCGCTTTCTCGGCCTGTTCGTCCTCGAGGTACTGTGCTGGGCGGCCGTCCTCGTCGCCGTCGGTATCGTGACCGCGGTGGTCGCCGGCGGCGTCTCGCTTCTGGGCGAGGTGGGTCTGCTGGCCGTCCCGGTCGTGTTGCTGGCCGTCGGCGTCGCGATGATCGCGCTCATCGCGATCCGTGCCGTGTTCGCGTTCGCTCCAGTCGCGGTCGTCGTCGACGACGCGGGCGTGTTCGGCTCGCTGCGGCACGCAGCCGGCTTCGTCCGCAGGCAGCCGGTCGACGCCGGCTTCTACTACGTCATGGCCGTCGGAGCGCTCCTCGCGCTCTCGACGGTCTCCGGGCTGCTCTCGCTCGTCGACGTCGTCGCGCTGGGCTCGCTGGCCACGTCGCTCGTTCTCTTTCCGGCACTCGATCTGCTGAAAACGGCCGTCTACTGTGGCTATCGCGGCCGGCTCGAGCCCCCCGCGTCGCCGACCCGCTCGCTCCGGGGGCAGTTCGGGGCCGGCCTGGGACGGGGCTGGTCGTCGCTGACCGGGTTCGTCCGCTCGCATCCGGGCACCCACGCGCTGGTCGTCGTCCTCGCCGGGCTGAGTTTCTGGGCCGGCTGGCTCGTCGCCGACCCCTACGCCGGCACCGTCGAGACCTCGATCGCCGCCCGCCTCGAGGGACATTTCCCGCCCGCAGCAGCCGTCGAACTGTTCGGCAACAACTGGCTGGTCGCGCTCTCGACGGCCTACGGCGGGCTCGCGCTCGCCGTCCCGGCAGTCGTCTCGCTGTTGTTCAACGGTCTGTTTATCGGAGCGATCGCCCGCCTCGAGGCCGATCCCACGCAACTGGCCGCGTTCGTGGCCCCCCACGGAATCGTCGAGATTCCGGCGATACTCGTCGCGGCGGCGCTCGGGCTCTCCGTCGGGGCGGCCGGGTGGCGGACCCTCCGGGGACGGGCCGGCCGAGTCGAGTTAGCGGACACCCTCGAGCGAGCGTTCTGGATCTTGATCGGGATCGGGATGGTACTTGCCGTCGCGGCGCTGATCGAGGGGTTCGTCAGCCCGTACTACTACCGCCCGTTCCTGCCGTAGAAACCGTTTATGGGGTTCTTGCGTTCGGTAGTTCGCTCACCGATAGGCCTCGAATTCCTCGCCGAACAGGAGGAAATAGCCCGCCCCGACCACTCCGATCGCGGTCGCGACGGTGAAGGCGACGACCGGGTCGCCGGGGAACAGTTCGACACCGGTCAAGGGGTTGGAAATGCCGTCCCAGAGCAGACCGCCCAGCGCGGCGCTGGGGATCACGATCAGGTTCCGAAGCAGGTAGTACGCGCCCGTAACCCGGCCGCCGGTACCCCGTTCGGCGGGGCCGACGATCAGCGCCTTGTGAGCCGGCAGCCCGGCGAATCTGAGCCCGGAGAAGGCGAAGAGAACGGCGAGGACGGCCGCGTCCGGGGGCGCGTTGATCAGCAGGATCGGGAAGACCGCGTAGACCACGAACCCGAGTGCGACGACCGGCTTGAGCCCGACGCGTTCGGCTGCTTTCGCGACCGGAACCATCGTCAGCAGGGCGACGAGCATCTCGAGCCCCAGCAACACCCCGAAGTACGACTGCGGCGAGAGCTCGAGCGTGCCCACCGCCGGCAGCGACACCGTGAGCCCGACCTCGAGAAAGCGCGTGACGACGATGACGAAGAAGACGTAGACCATTCCGTTTGCGAAGCGGACGAGCGTGTCTGCAACTAGCAGCGGGCGCAGTTCCGCGGGCAGCGCCCGGAGGTCGGCGAGCAACTGCGTGACGCCCTCGAACTCCGAACCGATGTCGTCGCCAGCGGGGTCGTAGAGCCGGTGCTGGACCAGCGTTCCAAGCGCACCGAAGACGACCGCGGCGACCAGGATCAACTGGAAGGCGGTGACGACGCCGCCGTCGCTCGAGCCGAACGGGTAGAAGAGCGCGGCGGCCAGCAGCGGGCCGACGAGAAAGGCCGTCCGGCGGAACGTCTCGGTGCTGGCGAAGCCGGCCGCCAGCCGCGACGGGGGAACGGCTTGCTTGACGATAGCGAACGTCGCCCCGAGCCCGAAGGACTTCCAGGCCTGCGCGAGGACGAGCCCGAGAAAGACCGCGACGACCGCAAGCGAGGTCGGGCCGACCGAGACGTCCGCCAGCGCCGGGGCGACGAGCCAGACGCCGAACCCGACCGTCGAACACAGCCCGAAGGCAGTCAACGCCGCCCGCGAGCCGATCCGGTCCGAGACCGCGCCGCCGGGGTAGGGATACACCGCGCTGATCACGTTCCCGAACGAGCCGAACAGCCCCACGACCAGCCCCGAGGCCCCGAGCGCGTACAGGTACTCGCCCATGTACCGACTCGTCATCTGAAACCCCAGACTGAACGCGAACATCGCCACCGAGAGGACCAACACGTCCCGCTCGAGCGAGACGAACTGTCGGAACGGATCGAGCGGGTCGGCCCCCTCGGACGACTCCTTCTCGAGGCTCATGCCTCTCGATGGTCGGGCTACTGGCTTGAAATTTGTCCGTGACGCCGGCGTCGCCGGCTCGGACTGCCGGCACGGAACAGTCGCGTTCGACTGACAGTATCGACCGAAGGGAAGGGCTCATTAGCACGCAGTGTGAGATAGGGGATAATGGCTTCGTGGAAGCGGGACTTCGCGAGCGGGCTGATCGTTCTCGGCCCGATATTGGTCACGCTCTATGCGCTCTACTGGCTCTACGGACTCGTCGCCGGACTGACGCCCGGGCTCATTCTCGACGCGGCCGCGCTCGAGGCGTTTATCCCCGGCGACGGTCAACAGGCGGTCCAGACCCGCGAGCAGATCGCCCAGTTCCTCCGCGTCGTCGTCGCGCTGACCGTCTTCGTCATTCTGACGTTCTCGGTCGGCTATCTCATGCGGACGACCGTCGGCGGACTCGTCGAACGACTCGTCGACAACATCGCGAACCGCGTGCCGGTGATGCGGGTGGTCTACAACGCCTCGAAGATGGCCGCCGAGACGGCCTTCGGCGAGCAGGAATCGCTGCAGAAGCCGGTCAAGATCGAGACTTGGGAGGGGCTCCGGATGACCGCCTTCAAGACCGGCAAGGTGACCGACGACGGGCGCGAGGTGCTGTTTTTGCCGACGTCGCCAAACATCACGACCGGCTACGTCGTCGAGGTCGAGTCCGACGAGATCACCGAACTCGAGGAAGACGTCGAGGACGCCCTGACGCGGGTCCTCAGCGCCGGCTTCGGCGACGCGAACCACCGGGGGATGGACGCCGGCATCTCGATCGACGTCATCGACGAGACGGGGCGGACCGGATCCAACGACGACTAAGCGACGAAGTTTTACTCTGCGTGCGCGCCTGCGGCGCACCCTCGGGAAAATCTTCAAAAGAGCGCGAGGCGCTCTTTTGGACCTCGCGGGATCTTCGATCCCGCTCAGCTTCGATGAAAAGCGCTTCTCCTTCCGTTCCGCTCACTCGACTCGCGGCTTACGCCGCTCGTCTATACGCGGCGCTTCGCGCCGCGCTTTCGTTCGCTCCACGTCAGTCGTCGGCCCGCTCGTTCGCGCCTGCGGCGCTCACTCGCGGTCGGTGAGGGGAGCCGCCTGCCCTCCCCCGAGTCGCGCGCCTCTCGCATCTGCTCGAGGCGCGCTCCCGGCCACGAGAATCAGTTTCTCGAAGTAAAACGCCCCCTCCAAAACAGATGAGAACCGATCTAAACCGACTCGAGCGCCGCTATTCGACGTCGACGAACTCGAACCACTCGTCGTACTCTTCGGGACCCTGCTCGACGATGTCGAAGAACTGCTGTTGGATCTCCTCGGTGACGGGGCCGCGGGAGCCGTTCCCGACGACGACGTTGTCGACCTTCCGGATCGGCGTAACTTCGGCGGCCGAGCCGGTGAAGAACAGTTCGTCGGCGGTGTTGAGTTCGCCCCGCGAGATCGAGACGTTGTCGTGGACGGTGTAGCCGAGTTCCTCGGCGATCCGAATGACCGCATCGCGGGTGATCCCGTCGAGGATCGACTCCGAGAGGCCGGGCGTGTAGATCTCGTCGTCGCGCACGAGGAAGACGTTCTCGCCGGGGCCTTCGGCGACGTTGCCCTCCTTGTTGAGGACGATCGCCTCCGCGTAGCCGTTCCGGCGGGCCTCCTCGCCCGCGAGCATGCTGTTGACGTACAGGCCCGTGGTCTTGGCGTTGGTCGGGATCTGGCTCGAGGCGTGTTTCCGCCACGAGGAGATCATCACGTCGATGCCGTTCTCGAGGGCGTCCTCGCCGAGGTAGGCACCCCACGGCCAGGCGGCGATGGCGGTGCGGGTCGGACAGTCCTTCGGACTGACTCCCAGCGAGTTGTAGCCGTAGAAGGCGACCGGGCGGATGTAACACGACCGCAGCTCCTGGCGCTGGATGAGTTCCTTCGTCGCCGCGGTGAGTTCCTCTTTCGTGTACTCGATGTCCATCTCGTAGGGCTTGGCGGACTGGAAGAGCCGATCGAGGTGTTCCTCCCAGCGAAAGAGCGCCGGCCCGTTCGCGGTGTCGTAACAGCGCGCGCCCTCGAAGACGCCGCTGCCGTAGTGGAGCCCGTGCGTGAGAACGTGGATCTGCGCGTCGTCCCAGTCGACGAACTCGCCGTCCATCCAGATCGTGTCGACGTCCATCTCGTCGAATCCCATGATCGAGAATGTTACAAGCCACCGTACTAAGTGTTCGTGGTTCCGCTCGAGACTCCCGCTGTCGTCGACTCCAGACGGCGCTGCTATAGATGGGGACGAAATCGGCGAAGAGCCCTACCGACAGCGCTCGAGGATCTCGCTGCCCTCGAGATACGCGAAGCCGTGGCGGTCGGCGTAGGTGCGGGCGTCGGCCGGCGAGAGCGCGTCCCCGGTCTCGTCGTCGAGCATCTCGCAGACGACGACGGCGGGCGCGAGGTCCGCGGTGTCGGCCAGTGCGAGCCCGAGTTCGGTGTGGCCCTCGCGCTGGGAGAGCAGGTCCGGCGCACCCTTCAGCAGGTGGACGTGGCCGGGGACGCGGAACTCGTCGGCGAACTCGACCGTCTCGGGGGTGGCGGCGGCCGCGCCCAACTCCCGGATGGTCGTCGAGCGGTCGTCGTCGGTGATCCCGGTGTAGGTGTCGCGGTGGTTGACCGTCAGCGAGAACGACGACCGGTCGTCGTAGCCGAGTTCGTGGTCGGCCGTCGCGGGGTGTTCGACCGCGTCCGAATAGAACGGGAGGTCGAACGCCTCGGCGATCTCGTAGCCCAGCGCGACGCAGATCAGTCCGCCGGCGTCGTTGCGCAGTCGGGCCACGGCCTCGGGAGTGACGGCGTCGGCGTGGTAGATCAGGTCCGTCTCGCCCTCGCGGTCGGCCGCGTCGTGGACGAGGATCGGCTCACCCGCTCGAAGCGACTCGAGGGCGTGATCGAACGCATCAGCAGCCGGCCCGGCACCCGCACCGCTGTCGGCGTTCGATCGGGGACCGGCGTGGTGGCCGGTCATTCGCGATCACCCACCGAGACGGTGACGTGATCGCCGTCCTCGAGGTCGAGTTCGTCGCGCAGCTTGGCGGGGGCGATCACCTCGAGCTGGTCGTCGTCGTGGTGGGTGCGTTCGGGGGCGATGGTGTAGGCCTCGTCGTAGGTCTCGCCGTCGGCGGTCTCGATCGTCGCGGGGTAACAGACGGCGGGGCCGTAGGTCCGGTCGTCGGACTCCCAGCCGTCGATCGGGACGGGTTCGAGGGAGGCCATCGCGCTTCGCCGGCGGACGCTGTCCTCGCGCAGGTCGACGTTGAGGGTCCCGGGGAACGGCTCGTAGCCGAGCCGGTCCTCGAACTGGCGCTGGTAGCCCGGCAGGGAGATGTAGTGTCGGCCCTCGCCCATCCCGCTCGTGATGGTCCCCTCGAGCGAGATCTGTGAGTCCGTCTCGAAGATCCGCCGGTAGTCCTCGTACTCGGCGTGGAGGGCTCGCTCGCCGTCGTCGGTGATCGCGACCCACTGGCCGTCGCTGACGGTGTCGCGCTCGAGCAGGTCGGCGCTCTCGAGTCGCTGGAGGCGTCGCGAGGCGGTCTGGTTCGAGGCGTCGAGCCGATCGGCGAGGCGAGAACAGGAGATCTTGACGTCGCCCTCGATCCCGCCCTCGAGCGCGAGGAGTTTGAGCACGGCGAGTTCGTCGTGCCCGACGGCGGACGCAGTGCGTACTGACATACCCGTCCTTATTGCCCATGCCGGTAAAAGCATACCGAATGTGGCATGCGTAACGAAACTGTGACGGTGTTCACGATCGTTTATCGCGTACTCCGGAATTGGTGACCGGACGGAAAAACCCACCGCCTCCCGTGATCGGTCGGGCTACAGCTCCCGCGCGACGTAGTCCTCGATCCGTGCGACGCGGTCGGGTTCGGTCGTCCAGACGGCGTCCCAGACGCGGGGTTCGGTCTCGAGACAGACGAGTGCGGTGCCGACGGCGTCGGGTGCCGTACGATCGTCGGGGTCGTAGATGACGAACCAGCCGTCCCGATACTCCGGCCCCGTCCCGGTGTGAATCGTCGTACCCAGTTCGGGCGGGCAGCCGTCGTCGATCCCGTAGACGTGAACGTCGACGTCGGTTTCGGCGAGTTTCGCGTAGGTCTCGTAGGTCCCGATCTCGTCGTCGATGCGCGAGAGCCGCTGGAACGCGCTGTATAACGTGCCGCGGCCGGCCGCCCAGGCCCGCTGTTCGATGTACCGCGAGACGACGATCAACAGGAGCTTCTCCTTGTGCGCGAGCGGATACCCACGCAGCCGGAGCCGGGTCCCTTCCAGCCCCGCCAGCACGTCGGGGAACTCGATCTCGCCCACGCCGCGCGCTCCGGTGACGAACAGGTCGGAGTTGATCGCGAGGATCGCGTCGTACAGCTCGTCCATCGGGGAGGCCGCGATCGGCTCGCCGTCCTCGAGCAACACGGCCGTATCGCCCGCGGCCGCGAGTGCGTCGTCGATCTCGGGGGCGAGATCGGTACCGATGGCACTGGCTTCAGTCCGCTCGACGCCGATCTGCTGGTCGGGAAACGCCTCGGCGAGCATGTCCTCGAACGGCCCCCCAGTGTCGTCTGCGACGACCGCAATCGTCCGATCGGGCGAACCCGTGTTATCGATGAACGATCGAAGGGTCACTATCGAAGGTTGATCTGTCCGGTACCTAAGTGTTATCGCCATCGCGAGCGCGGTGCTGGTCTCGATCGGGAGCGATCGGGCGACGGTCGGCGCGGCGGCTCCGGTCAGTCGCCGACGACCGGATCGCGCTCCCAGAACTCGCTGCCTTTCTTCAGTTTCGGAACCCACGTGTCGCCGGTCTTGGCGAGCAAGGCGACGCGGGAGGCCGGGACCTGCTTCAGCTCGTCGAACTCCGGCATGTGTTCGCCCACCTGCTCGGCGAATTGCACGACGTCTTCGTGGTCGGGCATCGCCGAGCGGTCGAGTCGGCCCTGCGAGTGGCCGACGTGCATGTACGCCTTCAGTTCGATGAAGTCCGGATCGGCCTGCTGGTAGAACCCCGCGTACCAGTCCGGATGGTGCATGTTCTCGCCCCCGACGAGCGTCGTCCGGAGGACGGTCCGGGTCTCGTCCTTCTCGGCGAGGACCTCCATCGTCTCGAGCAGCCGTTCCCAGGCGTCGTCCTCCATCGCGCCGACGACCTGATCGAAGGTGTGGCGTTCGGGCGCGTCGACGCTGACGTACAGCTGCGTCGGGTCACACTCCCGAAGCACTTCGGGACGAGTGCCGTTCGAGACGAGGAAGGTGGTGATATCGCGGTCGTGGAAGGCCTCGATGAGTTCGGGCAGGTAGGGGTAGAGCGTTGGCTCGCCGTCGAGCGAGATGGCGACGTGGCGCGGTTCCATGGCTTGTTCGAACACCTCGCGGGGGACCTCGTCGTTGCCGCCGAAGCCCGAGAGCAACTTCTTCTGAAGCCGGATCGAGGCGTCGACGACCGCCTCGGGGTCGTCCCACGCGACGTCGTCCATCTCGTAGGCGTGGCCCTGGTGGTCGCGCCAGCAGAAGACGCAGCGTTCGTTGCACTTGACCACCGGCGTCATCTGGATGCAACGGTGGGACTCGATGCCGTAGAAGATGTTTTTGTAACACTTCCCCTCGCCGCGGACGGCGTTGGCCGTCCAGCCGCAGGTCTGGGCGGCCGTGTGGTTCTCGCTGTGGTAGTCCGGGCTCGAGACCTGTGCCGGTCCGCCGTCGTCACCGTCCCCGTCGTCGGCGTCGACGCTCGCACCGTCGGCCCCGGGAGTCGCGGAGTCGCTCATGTTGGCGGTCGTTGGACGGGACCCGTCAAAAGGTGTGTGGTGTCGGGGGCGATCGGCGGCTACTCCTCGTCGGGGCGGTCGTTCGCGGTGTCCCCGCCCGGGCCGTCCGGCAGCGCGTGCGGATCGGCGGGCTCGTCGCCGTGTTTCACGTCGTCGCGCTCGAAGAGGTACAGCGCCGGGCCCGCGATCACCATCACGAGCAGGCCGGGGATCGGCACGTCCGGCGGTCCGAGGTACGTGACCAGCCCACCCCCGCAGGTGACGGCCACGAACCCCGCCCACAGCGCCGGTCGCGAGATCTCGAGGCGGTTCGCGTCCCGGTAGACGACGACCGCGGACGCGAGGACGATCGCGAACCCGACGGCGGCGACGACGACCGCCTGCAGCGAAACCATACCTGAACTTACGACAAGGTGGCCAAAAGCGTTCTGAGACCCGTTTCGCGGAGCCACCGTCGCGTCGCCCGTCGGTCGGCCGCCGGCTTCCGTACGAAAGCCGCGCGCTCTTTCGCCGTCCGATCCAACCGACGACCATGATCGGGGCCTACACCATCGGCAAGAAAGCGGTCACGTTCGGCTACAAACGCTACGGAGTCCCGGGAGCGATCGCCTCCGGCGGCGCGGCGCTCGCGGGCTATCTCGTCGTCCGCCGGGCGTTGAAATCCTCGACGAGCGACGGCAGCGTCGACTCGGCGATCGACGCGGGCGAGATCCAGTCGGCGGTCGAGGAACAGGGACTGAGCGCGGTGACCGGGACGGGGACCCTCGACCGGGCGATCGACGAGGAAGCAATCGGCTCGACGGTCGACGTGGACGACGTCCAGTCGTCGGCCGCGGACGAGACCGACGAGTTCGCCGAGGGGGCGGGCGAGGGCGACTCGAGCGACGAGAACTGAACTGCGCGGACGCGGATCGGATCACCATGAGCCAGCGAAACACCACCGAGACCGACGAGGAGCCGGCGGACGAACGACGCGTCGCGGGGATCGACCGCGACTCCCTCACCGGAGTGCTGCGAACCGTCCGGGACGGCGTTCGGTCGGGGATGCCGGCGGGCGTCGCCGGCCTCGCGAGCCTCCTGAGCGGCGTCCGGGCGCTGCGACGCGGCGACCGCGGACACGCCTACCTGCGGCTCGGCGCGGGCGGACTCCTCCTCGCGATCGCGCTCGACCAGCGCCGGGCGGCCCGCGATCGGACCGGCGTCGAACCGACGGACGTCGTCAGCACGACGCCCGATATCGGGCGTCTCGAGGGGCGGGAGCGAGACGCCGGCAGCGAGGTCGCCGGGACGTCGATCGACATCGGGGACGCGGCCTCGAGCCCCGAACGCAGTAGCGACGCGGACGCGGCGGACGTCGATGAAACCGACGTCGTCGAGTCCGGCCCCGACGCGGAGCGCCTCGCCGACGCCGCGAGCGGGGCGACCACTGCGGACGAGCCCGAACGCGCCGACGACGCCGAGAGCGAACCGGACGCCGCCGACGACGCCGAGAGCGAACCGGACGCCGCCGACGACGCCGAACCCGAATCCTACGAGCAACTGGGTGCGGCGGCGTTCGACGAACACAGCAGCGAGGTGCCGGTCCCGCAGGCGGCGTTCGACCGGACGATCCTGTCGCTCGGCTCGGAGGTCTTCTGGGGGATCCGCGAGGCCGACGACGCCGTCGTCGTCTCCGGACAGTTCGATCCGATTCGGGACGGCGACGGGATCCGGTACGTCGCCAGTTCCGAGGTCGACGGCGAGCGGTCGCTGACGGTCCCCGACGCCGTGTTG
Organism: Natrinema saccharevitans; assembly: GCF_001953745.1. NCBI lineage: Archaea > Methanobacteriati > Methanobacteriota > Halobacteria > Halobacteriales > Natrialbaceae > Natrinema > Natrinema saccharevitans. The sequence continues at coordinate 776,265 of NZ_LWLN01000001.1, read as the reverse complement.
AACCACTGGGACGCGGTCGCCGGCGGCGGGCTGGCGGTCGGCTCCGGGGACGACCTCGTCTTCCTCACGACCGACACGCTGGGTGCGGACGACCAGATCCGGGTCGTCCCGGAGCAGTGGCTCGAGGACGCCCTCGAGGGCGGCGAGTAACGATCGACGGCCGCGGCGCGGTCCCGCCTCCGACGGCGGCTACGACCCGCGGACCCGCTCGAGGACCGCGAGCGTCCCGTCGGCGTGAACGCCGTCTAGGACCTCGTCGGCGGCCGCTTTCGCCAGTTCGTCGGCGTTGCCGACGGCGAAGCTCCGGCCGACGGCCTCGAACGTCGAGACGTCGTTGACGGAGTCGCCGACGGCCACGCAGTCGGCGAGGTCGATCCCGACGCGGTCGGCGATCGTCTCGAGTCCCTCGCCCTTGTTCGGATCGGTGTCCTTGACGTGGTAGGCGTAGCCGGTGTCGATCACCTCGAGACCGTGGTCGGCGGCGATCTCGCGCAGGGGCTCGAGCGGCTGTTCCAAGTTGATCGCGATCTCGGTCTCGCGCCAGCGGTTGACGGTGTCTTCCTCCCCCCAGCCCAGGTCGTAACCGGCGGCGCGGTACTCCGTGGCGACGGCTCGAGCGGCCTCGCAGTCGGCGGTGAAGAACACGTCGTCGCCGGTGTAGACGACGCCGCCGTTCTCGGCGACGACGAGTTCCGGAATCCCGACGAAGTGACAGAGGGCGACGGGGTAGGGAAAGGCCTTCCCGGTGGCGATGACGACGGGCGCGTCCCACTGGCGGATCGCATCGAAGACGCGGGGATCGATGCCCCACCCTTCCGGGCGGGTCAGCGTGCCGTCGATGTCCAGCACCAGCGGCGGATCGGCGGTCATATCGAGGAATGAGCGAGCCGTCCCCTAAAGCGGTCGGATCGGTGGGACCGTCCGCCCCAACGGCGACTCGCGTATCGTCGTCCGTATTCGAACGTGATTGAGACGACGCTCCTCTGGAAGACGAACGCCCCGGCCGTTCAGAGAGCGAGATAGCCCGCGTTGGGGAGCAATCCGGCCAGATGGAGGACGCCGATGACGAGCATCAACGCCGCGATGGCCATCGCGGGCGGGTCGACGTGGGTCCCCGAGTGCGAGTAGAACACCCGCTGGGACAGTTCGCCGACGAGGGCGCTGATCGCGCCGAACGCGCCGGCGACGAGCAACACGACCGGGTCGCTGCCGACGGCCGACGCCGCGATCACCGCGCCGGTCGATCCCAGCAGCGTGATGTGGTGGGTGACCGGAATCTTCTCCACGCCGAGGTTCAGGAAGAGCAGGCTCATCGCCGAAATCGCGTAGCCCATGAAGACGCTCCCGGTCTCGAGCCAGATGTAGCCCCCGAGCAGCCCGCCGACGATCCCGATGGCGGTCACGCCTGTCCACTCGTACTGGTGGGGGAGCCAGGGCTCGGTCGCCAGCCGGTCGGTCTCGGCGCCGCCGTCGGCGGCCACGCGCTTCTCCTCGCGCTCGAACGGCGACATGTCGAGGACGCTCGAGCCGCCGACCCGGCCCACGATCGGGTACCCGAACGCGAGTCGGGCGAGGAAGGCCGTCGCGACGACCGACAGCGCGATGTTGTCGGTCGGGAAGCCGAGCTCGCCCATGACTCGGGTGATGAGCATCCCGATCGCGCCGAAGACGGCCCCGACCGCGAGGATGTCCGGTTTCGTGCCGAACGCGTAGAGGATGTCCTTGCCGAAGTGGTAATCCCAGTCGTCGGGCTCCATCTCGGGGTGGGCCCGACCGGCGTAGGCCGTCGCGGCGACGCCGCCGGCGAAGGCGATGTGGGGGCCGGTGACAGCCCCGAAACCGATCGTCCCGGTGACGCCGGTCGCGATGTCACCGGCGGGAACGCCCTCGAGGCCGCCGAGTTCGCCCTCGAGAACGGCCAGCCCCTCGCCGAGGAAGACGACGAAGCCGGTGAAGACGAACGCGGGGAGGGCACCGAGGGCCGCGCCGAACGCGCCGCCGGCGAGGGCGGCGAGCAGGAGGACGGCGAAGGCCTCGAGTTCCATGCCGACGACGGGGACGGTAACGAGCGGCTGGAGCATCGTTACTCCTCCTCATCACGCGCCCAGTCGCGCGAGCGCTCGACGGCGTCGTTCCAGCGTTCGTATCGGCGGTCCGCGCGGTCGGGGTCCATCTCGGGCTCGAACTCGGCGTCGACCTGCCAGTTGCTCCGCAGCTCGTCGGGGTCGTCCCAGTAGCCGACGGCGAGGCCGGCCGCGTAGGCCGAGCCAAGCGCCGTCGTCTCGTCGACGACGGGGCGGACGATCTCCGAGCCGATGATGTCCGACTGGAGCTGACAGAGGAAGTTGTTCTTGACCGCGCCGCCGTCGACTTTCAGCGAGGTCATCTCGATCCCCGAGTCGGCCTCCATCGCCTCGGCGACGTCGCGGGTCTGGTAGGCGATCGACTCGAGGGTCGCGCGAACGACGTGTCCCTTGCGGGTGCCGCGGGTCATGCCGACGATGGTGCCGCGGGCGCGCTGGTCCCAGTGGGGCGCGCCGAGTCCCGTAAACGCGGGGACGACGTAGACGCCGTCGGTCGAGTCGACGCTGCGGGCGAGTTCCGCCGTCTCGGCGGGGTCCTCGATCAGCGTCATGTCCTCGAGCCACTCGATGGCCGCGCCGGTGACGAAGATCGACCCCTCGAGCGCGTACTGGACCGGTTCTCCCGAGCGCTGGAAGCCGATCGTCGTCAGCAGCCCGTGATCGCTCTCGACGGCCTCGTCGCCGGTATTCATCAGGAAGAAAGAGCCGGTGCCGTAGGTGTTCTTGGCGTCGCCGGCGTCGAAACAGGTCTGGCCGAACAGCGCGGCCTGCTGGTCGCCAAGCGCGCCCGCGACCGGCACCTCGGCCTCGAGGAACCCGTCGGGGTCGGTCGTGCCGTAGGTGTCGTCGTCGCTGGAGGGCCGGACCTCGGGCAACATCGCCTCGGGGATCGAGAACTCCGCTAAGAGGTCCTCGTCCCATTCGAGGTCGTGGATGTCGTACAACATGGTCCGCGAGGCGTTCGTGACCTCGGTGACGTGGTTCCCGGTCAGGTTGTAGATCAGCCACGTGTCGATCGTCCCGAACAAAACGTCTCCCTTCTCCGCGCGGTCGCGGATGTCCTCGGGCCGAGCGCGCTCGAGTTTGATCGGATCGGCGTTGTCGAGCAGCCACTCGGCTTTCGTCGCCGAGAAGTAGGCGTCGGCCTCGAGGCCGGTCTTCTCCCGGATCGCCGCCACTTTCCCCTCCGCCTCGAGGGACTCGACGCGATCGGTGGTTCGCCGGTCCTGCCAGACGATGGCGTTGTGGACCGGTTTCCCGCTGTCGGCGTCCCAGAGAACCGTCGTCTCCCGCTGGTTGGTCACGCCGATGGCCGCGAGCTGGGACGGGGCGATCCCCGCCCGTCCGAGCGCTTGCTGGATCACGGCCGTGGTGTTCTCCCAGATCTCCATCGGGTCGTGTTCGACCCAGCCGGGCTCGGGATAGATCTGTTCGTGTGTCTCGTAGGCGTTCGCGACGACCTGACCCTCGTGATCGAACACGATGAACCGGGTTCCGGTCGTTCCCTGGTCGACCGCTCCGACGTACGTTGTGTCTGGCACTGGTAGTCACCTCGTATCGCCACGCGATTCGTTTACTGCCGGTCGCGTGATACCAGTAAACAACACCGACGACCATTATAAATGTTATCAACAGCCTCACGAACGATGGGTATGTTGGGGGCCGAGACGGCGAGTAGTCCGTCAGTCCGTCGTCGACGGCGACGTATCACGATTGAGTTACGAGCGTTAGGGTTGCGGCGATAAAATAAAGAGTGCCGTCGACGTAGGTCCGGTGAACGAATGGTACGGGACACCGAGGTTCTCGTCCTCGGCGGCGGCTCGACCGGCTGTGGGATCGCCCGCGATCTTGCGACCCGCGGTCTCGAAGTCACGCTCGTCGAACGGGGGACCCTCACGGACGGCACCACCGGTCGGATGCACGGCCTGTTACACAGCGGCGGCCGCTATGCCGTCTCCGATCGGGCCAGCGCGACCGAGTGTATCGAGGAGAACGAAACGCTCCGGGAGATCGCCGGTCACTGCGTCGAGGAGACCGGCGGCCTGTTCGTAAAACGGCCCGAGGACTCGGACGACTACTTCCGGGCAAAACTCGAGGGCTGTCGCGACTGCGGAATTCCGGCACGGGTCCTCTCGGGGCGAGAGGCCCGCGAGATCGAACCCTACCTCGCCGAGGACGTCGAGCGGGCGATCGAGGTGCCCGACGGGGCGGTCGACCCGTTCCGGCTCTGTGTCGCAAACGCCGTCGACGCCGAGGCCCACGGCGCGCGGATCGAGACCCACGCCGAGGTGATCGACCTCCTGCGCGAGGGCGACGACGTCTACGGGGTCGAGGTCCGCCACGGTGCCGGGCCCGGTAAGCGAAGCGACGCCGCGGCCGGGACCACCGAGGAGATCACCGCCGAGTACGTCGTCAACGCGACCGGCGCGTGGGCGGGCCAGATCGGCTCGATGGCCGACCTGGAAATCGAGGTCCGCCCCTCCAAGGGCGTCATGACCATCATGAACGTCCGGCAGGTCGACACCGTCATCAACCGCTGTCGGCCGAAAGGCGACGCGGACATCGTCGTCCCCCACGAGACGACCGCGATCCTGGGGACGACCGACGAGGAGGTCGCGGATCCGGACGACTACCCCGAGGAACGGTGGGAGGTCGAGGCGATGATCGACACGCTCTCGGAACTGGTTCCGATCCTCGCCGAATCGCGGACCATCCGCTCGTTCTGGGGCGTGCGCCCGCTCTACGAGCCGCCGGGGACCGACACGCAGGACCCGACCGACATCACGCGGGACTTCTTCCTGCTCGATCACGCCGACCGCGACGGCGTCGCCGGGATCTCGAGCATCGTCGGCGGCAAGTTCACCACCTACCGGGCGATGGCCGAGGAGATCGCCGACCACGTCTGTGCGAAACTGGGCGTCACGGCCTCGTGTTCGACCGCCGACGAACCCCTGCCCGGCAGCGAGAACCTCGAGCGGCTCGAGGCGGGGATGGACGACTTCGGGCTGCGCTCGCCGGTGGCCCGCCGGAGCAAGCAACGGCTGGGGAGCCGGGCGAGCGAGGTCCTCGAGACCGACGAGCCGAACCCGGTGATCTGCCAGTGCGAGGGCGTGACCCGCGCGGAGGTCCGCGACGCGATCGAGGGGTCGGGCGCGGACCTGAACGCGGTCCGCATCCGGACGCGGGCCTCGATGGGGAACTGTCAGGGCGGGTTCTGCTGTCAGAACGTGGCCCACGAACTCCACCCCCAGTACGACGAGGCGACGGTCCGGGCGGCGCTCGACGAGCTCTTCGCCGAGCGCTGGAAGGGGCAACGCCACGCCCTGTGGGGCGAACAGCTCTCGCAGGCGATGCTCAACTACGCCCTGCACGCGACGACGATGAACCGCGATCGGGATCCCGCGGACGCGACCGGGGACGTCGATTTCGCGGCGTTCGACGACGGCGGGGCTCGAGGGGCCGAGCCTCGGAGGGACGACTGAATGGCCATCGAAGACGACGTCCTCGTCGTCGGCGGCGGGCTGGCCGGCGCGACCGCCGCGCTGGCCGCGGTCGAGCGGGACGTTCGGGTCCGGCTCGTTTCCCACAAGCAGAGCACGCTCCGCCACGCCAGCGGCCTGATCGACGTGTTGGGCTATACGCCGGCGGGCGAGGGGCCGCTCTCGGACCCGTTTCCCGCCCTCGCGGACCTCCCCGAGGGCCACCCCTACGAGCGAGTCGGGGCCGAGGCGGTCCGCGACGCCCTCGCCTTCTTCGACGGGATCGCGGGCGACGCATACGCGGGCGCACACACCGACGCCAACGCGCTCGTCCCGACCCACGGCGGCACCGTCAAACCGACCGCGCGGTACCCGGCCGCGACCGCCGCCGGGCTGGCGAGCGACGACCGCGACGCCCTGCTCGTCGGCTTCGGGACGCTGCCGGACTTCGAGGCCCCGCTGGCGGCGGCCCACCTCGAGGGCGCGGGCGTCCCCTTCGCGGCCCGCGGGGTCACGGTCCGCTTTCCCGGCATCGAGCGCGACGACGCCAAAGTCACGCGCTACGCCCACCTGCTCGACCGCGACGAACGCGTCGAGACGGCGGCCGGCGAGTCCACCGCGCGAACGGCGCTGGCCGAGACGGTCCGTCCCCACCTCGAGGGCGAGTCCCGCGTCGGGTTCCCGGCGGTCCTCGGCGACGATCGGGCCGACGCGGTCAGGGCCGATCTCGCCGACCGGCTCGGCGTCGACGTCTTCGAGGTCCCGATGGGGCCGCCGAGCCTCCCCGGACTGCGCCTCGAGGACCTGCTGTTCGACGCGCTCTCGGACGCGGGCGTCCGCGTGACGACGGGGGTACCGGTCGTCGACTACGAGACCGGGGCCCACGGCGCGGGCTCGAGCGGCCCCGCGCGGATCGACCGCGTCACCGTCGACCGCAACGGGAGCGAGGTTCCCCACAGCGCGGACCAGTACGTCCTCGCGACCGGCGGACTCGTGGGGAAGGGCGTGGAGTCCGACCGCGAGCGCGTCTCGGAACCGGTCTTCGACTGTCACGTCCCCCACCCCGCCGACCGCTACGACTGGTTCGTCGACGACGTCTTCGGCGACCAGCCATACGCCCGCTTCGGCCTGCCGGTCGACCGCGACCTCCGCCCGCTCGACGCCGACGACGCCCTCGAGTTCGCGAACCTCCGTGCCGCGGGGGCGGTACTGGGCGGCCACGACTTCGCGGCCGAGAAGTCAGGCAGCGGCGTCTCGCTCGCGACGGGCTACGTCGCGGGCCGACGCGCCGCGGAGGGGTGTCGATGAGCGAGACGACGGCTTTCGGACGACCCATTCCGGTGATCCAATGAGCGACGCAGAACGACCGACCGACGACAGTGGCGACGAGTTCGAACCGATCGAGGTCTTTCCGGAGGCCGGGGAGACCGACCTCCGGCCGGGCGCGGACGACTGCTACAAGTGTTCGACCTGCGACACCGAGTGTCCGGTCGCCGAGGTCGACGACGAGTTCCCCGGTCCGAAGTTCCAGGGGCCCGAGCAGTGGCGGCTCAAACGGCAGGACGACCACGACATCGACGAGTCGGTGATGAAGTGTTCGAACTGCATGCGGTGTGATAGCGCCTGTCCCTCGGACGTGCCGCTCTCGCAGATGCACAACACCGCCCGCGCCGAGTACGTCGAGGAGAACGTGAGCAAGTTCTCCCGGGAGTACTGGCGCAATCGGATGCTCGCGAACTACCGCCGACTCGCCCCGCTGGGGGCCATGTTCCCCCGGACGGCGAACTTTGTCACGGGGCTGTCGGCGACCCGGTGGCTCGGCGAGAAACTGCTCGGAATAGCCGGCGAGCGGGAGTTGCCCGAGTTCGCGACCGAGACGTTCCGCGAGTGGTGGACGAAGCGAGGCGGCGCACGGGTCGAGAACTCCGACAAGCGCATCGCCTACTTCCACGGCTGCTACTCGAACTACAACACCCCCGAGGTCGCGAAGGCGCTCGTCCGCGTCTACGAACACTTCGGCTACGAGATCATGGTCCCCGAGCAGGACTGTTCGGGGACCCCGATGTTCGCCAACGGCATGCTCGAGGACGCCCGTCGCGCCGCCGAGACGAACGTCCGGGAACTCGCCGCGGCCATCGACGACGGGGCCGACGTCGTCGCCTCCTGTAGCTCGTGTTCGATGTCGCTGCGCCAGGAGTACCCCGAACTGTTCGACTTCGAGGACACCGAGGCCGTCGCCGAGAACACCTGGGACGCCGTCGAGTACCTGCGGGTCCACGAGGACCTCGAGACCGAACTCGAGGGGACGGCAGTCGGCGAGGAGTTCGACGACTTCGCCTACCACGCGCCGTGTCACGCCCGCAATCAGGGTCTGGACGGTCAGACGGTCGAACTGCTCGGCCTGATCGACGGCGTCGAGGCCCACGACGTCGGCGACTCCTGTTCGGGCATCTCCGGCACCTACGGCTGGAAGGCGGAGAACTACGAAACCTCCATGGCGATCGGGGCGGAGATGTTCGATCACATGGACGACGCGGACGCGACGGCGGGCCTGACGGAGTGTCCGACCTGCTCGATGCAGATGGAACACGGCACCGGCTACGAGATCACCCACACCCTCGAGGTGCTTGCGGCGGCGCTCGTCGGGGACGGGGCGGACGCGACAGGGGCGAACGCGACGGGGGCACGCGCGGAGTAATGGACCTGCAGGAACGGATCGCCAGACGGCGGTCGGCCCGAGAGGGGCGACGGCTCGTCGTCGATCGCAACGCGCTCAGTCCGGTCGTCCACCGGCCGGAGCCGATCGGCCGGGGCCCGGTCCTCGAGCAACTGCTGGACGCCCTCGAGCCGGTCTTCGACGGCGAGTTGCCGCCCCCGGTCGCCGTCGTCGGCCCCGCCGGCTCGGGCACGTCGGCGATCGTGACGGCGCTGTTCGACGCCATGGACGAGGGGTTCGGCGGCTCGAGCCGGGCGATCGAGACGACGACCCGCGGCGGCACCACCGGCCCGGCGACCTGGTTCGTCACCGTCGACGGCCGCCGGGTCGGGAGCCCCTTCGCGTTCTACCGGGCGGTGCTGTCCGGGCTCTCGAGCGAGCGGGTCCCCGAGAGCGGCGTCGGGACCGACGACTTGCGCGACCGACTCCGCAAGCGACTGCGCCGCGCCGATCGGCGGGCGGTCGTCGCCGTCGATCACCACGACGAACCCGAGGCGCTCGGGGCCGACCAGGGCCGGGAACTGCTCGCGCCCGTCGCCGATCGGGTCACCGTCGTCTCGGTCGGCGCATCCGAACCGGCCGATCACGAGGGACCGACCGTCACCGTCCCGGCCTACCGCGATCACGAACTCGTCGACGTGATCACCGATCGCGTCTCCACGGGGCTCGCCGCGGGCGCGCTCGATCACGACGCCGTCCGCGACCTCGCGGCCTGGGCCGACGGGAACGCCCACGACGCGCTGGCGGCGCTGTTCGGCGCGGCCGTCCTCGCCGTCGAGGACGACGCCGATCGGATCGAGCGGCCCCACCTCGAGCGGGCCCGTGCGGCCGTCCCCGACGACGGCGTCCACGTCGCTCGGGCGCTGGCGCTCTCGGAAACCCGCCAGCGGGTGCTGTCGGCGCTGGTCGCGCTCGAGCCGGACGACCGGCCGATCGACGAGATCGCGGCCGCCGTCGCCGATCGGTCGTCGCTGACCGCCGGGACGGTCGAACGGTTCCTGTACGAACTCGCCGACCGGGGCGTCGTCGAACGACTGCCCGTGACGGTAACGTCGAGCGGCAGCGGTCGCCGGCCGAGTACGGTCGAACCGCGGTTTCCGACGATCGCGTTCCGCGCGTTGACGACGGCCGACGGCGACGGCTGACCGGAACGCTACCGTCGCTGCTGAGACGGATCACGCTGCTCGCGACGCGGTCGTGCGATCGGAGAGACGAGATCTGTCAGTTGCTACTATCGCCGGCGGGGTCGTCGTACTCGAGTCCGGCGGTGTATCGGTTCGCCAGTAGGACGGCGACGACGCCGACGATCCCCGCCGCCACCGCAGTCGGCAGCGTCGCGGTCGGCTCCGGCCCGACGTTGGTCGCGATCTCGGTCGCCGGCAGGCGCAACGCCCCCACCATCAGACTCACCAGAACGGCAAGCGTCGCCGCCCGGTAGCGCTCGAGCGCGCGGCGGACGATATGTGCCATCGTAAACAGCCCGATCACCGTCCCGAGCAAGTACAGCGCGACGATGGTCCCCGACTCGACGACCGGCCCGGCGGCGCCGCCGCCAGCCAGCCCGAACAGGCCGTCGACGAACGCGGTCAGCGTCGCGGTCATGAACTCGTACTGGCCCAGTAACAACAGGAAAAAGGCCCCCGAGATCCCCGGTAGGATCATCGCACAGACCGCGATCGCACCCGCGAGGACGATCATCGCCGGCCCGTGTGAGACGCCGGCCGCCGTCACGCCGGTGATCGCGGCGGCGATCGCGATCCCCGCGATCGAGACGGCGATCCGACGGGCGGTCCAGCGATCGATCTCGCCGTACAACACGATCGCCGACGCGCCGATCAACCCGAAGAAAAAGCCATAAGTCGGCACCGGATACTCGGTTATCGCGGCGTGTAACACCCGCGACAGAACCACGATCGCCGTCGCGATCCCCAGTCCGAGCGCCGTCAGAAACCCGGCGTCGATCCGCTCGAGTTCGACTCGGAGGGCCGCTCGCTGGGCCGGCTCGTGGAGTCGCCACGTCGATCGAAATTTTCGGGGATCGATCGTCGTGATCGCCCGAATCAACCGATCGTAGATCCCGAGAATCAGCGCGATCGTCGCGCCCGACACACCGGGCACGACGTCGGCAGACCCCATGGAGAATCCCTTCAAGTAGACGGCGAAAAGCTCCCGCATCGTCGATGTTTGGAACGGATCTCGCAAAAGCCTTCTTCTCGTCGTCGGCCGATCAGGTCGCCGGATCGGCGGCGATCGGCGCGACGGCCGCCGCCGTCTCGTTGTCCGTCGAGCCGTCGTCGGTCGTGCCATCGTCGGTCGTGCCGTCGTCGTCCGCCTCGTTGCCGGTCGTTTCGTTCCCAGCAGTTTCGTCGCTCTCGTTGCCCGTGTCGGTCTCGATCTCCTCGAGGGAGACGTCGACCGATTCGCCGTTGACGACGGCCGGTTCCGGAACCGTCGTTTCGCCGCCGTACTGGACGGTCTCGTTGCCGGACGGCGCGATTGCTCGAACGGTGTAGTTGCCCAGCGCTTCGACGCTACTGTCGGTGTGGCCGTCTTCGACACCGAGTTCGTCATTCGTCGCGTACGGGACGGTCACCTCGAAACTGCCGTCCGCGTCCACGTCGACGTTCTGCCTGTAGGAGAACGTCCGTCCGGGACCCGTCTCGAGCGGGACGCTGACTACGGCCGTGGCGTTGTCGGCGTCGATCGACTCGGCGTCGACGCTGCCGGTAATCGTCGCTCCCTCGACGCGTTCGTAGGTCTTGACTCTCGACTCGACGTGAGCGTCCCACATCGGAACGCCGAGTTGTTGATACACCTGATCGTTGCTTCGGGCCTGTGCGAGCTGTTGCTGGATCGCGGCCGTCTGATTGCTCCAGCCAGTCTCGAGATTCTGTCCGGTCGCACGGTTGTACTGGCTAAACGAGAGTGAATAGTGGGGGAGTCGCTGATTCCCGACCTGCATCCCGCCGACGATCGCGTAGTCGTCGCTCTCGTGAACCAGCCGGTAGTGTTCCATGCTGGCCGCGTCCTGCCGATACAGCGACGCAATCGTCGTGTTTTCGTAGTTTTCGTTGCTTGACGGAAGCTGAACCGTACTATTACCGGATCGATACTGTTCGTTCTGGACATACGAAGCGTAGTCCGGCCCGGTCCATGCCGTAATCGCACTAAATTTCCCGCCGATCATTTGATCGTCGATCATCACGTACCGGATCTCCTCGTCGGTCTCGTTGCCCTCGACGATCGTCTCGAGTTCCTCGTTGGACTGCTCGGAGACGGATTCGCCGGTGGCGATCGCGTCGAGGATCAGCTCCGCTCGCTCCTCGGACTGGGCGGTCAGGAACGCCGACGAGGATCGTGCGTTCTGCTGGAACGGGTTCGAGTGGGGAATCCGCTCGGCCTGGGTCGTTATCAGGTGGCCGTAGTCCCACCACGACAGCACGCCGTACGCGCCCTCGGGGTACTCGTAATCGCTACCCTCGGGGGAGTACGTACCGTAGTAGTCGAGCTGATCGGCGTTGTTCGCGTCGCCGTAGTTACCCGGTGCCGGCGTGTTCTCCTGGAGCCACTCGTTGGAGTCCTCCCACGTCGTAGCGGAAGGATGCGGTCCGCCACCCTGGGCGCTCCCCCACGCGGTCGCCGTCGCCAGCGGCGGAAGCAACGGCGCGAACAAGAGGACGACGACGAGAACGACGACGATCACCTGGTAGGTCTCGATCGATTTGATCGACTCGAGACTCCCCGTGAGATCGAGACTGAAGAGTTGGACGAGTTCCGCGATGAACGCGGCGTTGACGATCGCGACCGCGAGGACGAGGTAGTACGAGAACCGGACCTGGGTCGCGGTCATGCTGATCAGGAACAGCGACCAAACGATGACGAGGGTGTGTTCAGCCCGGAACTTCCGGCCCAGCAGGGGACGGATCGCGAGGAACGTGAGTCCCGCGAGCATCGTGTAGAACGCGCTGCCGAACTCCCGGAACACGTGCTCGAAGAAGGCGTCCGGGGGCTGGGCTTCCTGGATCGTAAGCGTCCCCGTACTCGGGTTGAGCGGCAGCAGTCGGCTCGTCAGGTTCCCGACGAACGTGTCGTAGAGGCCGGGGAGCGCGACCCACATGACCAGCACCGCGGCGGCGGCGATACCGACGATAGCGACCGGGTAGTAGCGCCGATCGAGGTCCCGATTGTTCCACTCCCGAGCGAGCCAGGCCATGAAGACACAGCCGAGGGCGACGAGGAGCGCGCTCAGCGGTTGGAGGAAGCTGAAACTCGTGATTCCGATCCCGGCCTGGTCGATCAGCAGCGTCGTCAGGACGGTCGTGACGCCCAAGCTGATGGCACCGACGAAGGCGACGTGATCGGGCGAGACGCCTCGGAGATAGTCGAGACAGAGCTGAACGGCGAAGAAGACACCGAAGATGCCGATCAGGACGATCGCCGACGGCCAGACCCAGACGTACAGCGCCATGGCGAGGCCCGCGAGAGCGCTGTAGATCGCCGGCGTTCGCAGCGCGTCCCAGTCTTTCGCGGCGAGCAGTTCGTACGCCGGCTTTTCGCGTTCCCCCGCGGTCAGTGCGACCATCATCGCGAGGACGGCGAACGCCATGAACAGGACCTCGCCGGCGTGGTGATCGAGTTGGCCGACGGTCGATCGCGAGAGGAACTGCCCCTTCGAGAGCGCGAGAACGACCACGGAGACGAGCCCACCGATGGTGCCGCCGAGGCGGCGGCCCGCGTAGAAGACGGGAATCGCGACCAGGGCGGCCATGACGGGGATCGCGAGCAGGGAGACCGCGTACAGCGTTTGGGGCGACGGATCGCCGAGGCCGACGATCATCGCGGCCGTGACGATGAGCTGATCGAACAGCGTCCCGAACTGACCGACGGAGGTGCCGGTCGGGAACCCGGTCCACACCTCGTAGGGCATCGTGTGCGGGTAGTTCTCGGCCGTCCAGCTGATCGTCCGCCACTGATACCACGAGTCGATACCCGCGAGCGCGGGCGTTCCATCGCCGGTGACGAACCGATCGTACGACTGGGTCCGCAACCAGACCATAAACAGCATCACGGCCCCGAGTACGGGGAGGTGATACCAGTTTTGTAGCGTCTCGAGGGTGGAGGTTTCAGTTCCCTCGTCGACGCGTTCGGTGTCCGTACTCATTAGGTTCCACCAGACCCAAGTCAAGAATAAGCCTTGTCATATACGCGTCGGCGTTTGATATCCCGTCACCCGAGGGCCGGGAGCGACGACACACCTATTTTCGGACCGTTCCTCCGCCGAGCGGGGCACTGAAGGAAAAGGCTTATTCTCGCCTCTCCGAAATCGATTCCCGATGAAGGTCTCCGTCGTCATCTGTACGTACGCGATGGACCGGTACGACGTCTTCTCCGAGTGTGTCGATAGCGTCCTCGCACAGACCTACGACCCGCTCGAGATCGTCCTCGTCGTCGACGGCAACGAGCCGGTCTTCGACCGCGTGCGAGACGACTACGGGGACCTCGAGGACGTCGTTCTCCACTGTAACGACGAGAACCAGGGCATCTCTTACAGTCGAACTCGCGGAGCCGAGATCGCGACCGGCGACGTGGTCGCGTTCATCGACGACGACGCCGTGGCCGAAGCGGACTGGGTCGCGGAACTGGCTCGCGTCTACGAGGAGACCGACGCGATCGCAGTCGGCGGCCACGTCGCCCCCGACTGGGTGACCGAAAAGCCCGACTTCTTCCCCGCGGAGTTCTACTGGCTCGTCGGCTGTGACGAGCGCGGGATGGGGGATCACATGGAGGAGTTGCGAAACACGTACGGCTCGAACATCTCCTACCGGCGGGACGTCTTCCTTGCCGTCGGCGGCTACGACGAGAACACCGGCCGAAAGGGCGACCGCCACATCCAGGCCCACGAAGCACCGGTCTGTATTCGGATGGCGAACAAGTACGGGAAGGGCGTGATCTACAACACCGACGCGGTCGTCCACCACAAGCTGTTCGACTACCGGGGCGACTTCCGGTGGCTCGTCGCCCGCTCGTTCTGGCAGGGCTACTCGAAACGAATCATGGACCTGCTGTTACCCGAGGCGAAGGGGGATAAAAACGAGTATCTCGGACAACTCATGCTCGAGTTCGTTCCGAGTCGGTTGTCGGAACTCGTGCGACGGCCCTCGAGTGCGAAGGTCCAACAGCTCGTGACTATCTTTATTTTTACCGCAGCGGTCGGCTTCGGTTACCTGTACGGACTGACCGACGTGGACCGGGCGGAACTGACCGCCGAACGCGACGCGCCGAGCGGCGCGTGACTGTCCGCGGTCGACTCAATCGCCGGTTTCGTACGCCTCGTACCAATCGGGCGTGATATCGGCGCTCGCAACCGCGGTATCGACCGCCTCCCGCATCCCCTCGTGGAACGCGTCCACGGAGAACCGCTCGGCGAAGGCAGCGATCTCCGACGGCGACCACTCGATCCCCTCCGTCTCGAACCGGCGGATCGTCTCGGCCAGCGAGGGCCCGGCTTCGCCCGATCGCGTGTGGCAGTAGCCGTTCTTCCCGTCGACGACCTGGAACTGTGTCATCCCCTCTTCGACGCCGAGCAGCGGCGTGCCGGCCGCCAGCGCTTCGACCGGAGCGATCCCGAAGTCCTCGTCGCGGCCGTTGAACACGAAGGCCTTCGCGCCCGACAGCAGGCGTCGTTTCTCGGCCTCGTCGACGTAACCCAGGAACTCGACGTTGTCGCCGGCCAACCGCTCGAGGCGCTCGCGTTCGGGACCGTCGCCGGCGACGAGCAGTCGCCGACCGAGGTCGTTGAACGCCCTGACGATCCCGTCGACGTCCTTGTGCCAGTCCAGCCGCGAGAGTGTCGCGTAGTACTCGCCGGTCTCCTCGTCGTTCGGGTCGTACTCGTGGGTATCGACGGGCGGATAGACGACGCTGATCTTCTCGCTCGGTACGCCCCAGTAGCGCTCGAGGCGGCGCTTGACGAGTTCGGAGTTGACGACGTAGCGGTCCGGCCGGTGAGTGTTGTGATCGAACAGGACCCGAATCGCGTAATAGAGGAGTAATCGGAGCCGAGGGAAGCGGCCGGACTCGACCTCGGTGATCTGGTCGGACTGCCTGCGGTTCGTGTGATGGACGTAGGCGACCCAGGTCTGCTCGGTCGGGGCGACGTAAAACAGCGGCTCGTTCCCGCTCGTGACGAGGACGTCGTACTCCCGCAGGGGCTCGGCGAGCTGCCAGCCCACGAGGTGCGCGAGCTGTCGCGCCAGCCCGCCCCGCTCGAGGGCTCGGTTCAGTAACCGGCCCTGGATGAGCTGTTCGGCCTCGATGTCGGTCGGCTCGATCGACTCGTCGCGCCAGCCGACGTAGAACGGCGCGTCTTCGAAGACACGGGCGAGTTCCCAAGCGAGGCGATCGCCACCGCCGTTGGCGTGTTCGCCCCAGTGGGCGACCGCCAGTCCTCGGCTGGCGGGTTCGAAATTAGTCATTACGTCCGTCTTCTCAACCGACGGGCATATCCTTCACGGGTTGATCGGCGGCTGCAAGTGGCCGCTCACTGTCAATCACGCAAGACTCGCTCGTAGACCTCGTGAAACTGTGGCACGACGACGTCGGGGTGATACCGGTCTTCAACGAACTGCCGATTCTCTCGGGCGATCCGGTCGCGGTTCGCGATGGCGTGTTCGATGCACTCGCCCAGACTCGCTGGATCGCCGGGTGTCGCCAGCAGCTCCGATTGCGGGACGGTTTCGGCCGGACCGCCGATATCGGTCGCGACGACGGGCAATCCAGCCTGCATGGCCTCGAGGATCGTCCGGCCGAACGGCTCCGGCCAGACGCCGGGGTGGACGAATACGTCCGCGTCAGCGTACGCTCGTGTGACCGCCTCGTAGGGGACCGAGCCGGTGAACTCGATTCTGTCGGCCGCGGCGGTATCCGCGGCCCGCTCCGCCAGTGTGTCTCGTTCCGGGCCGTCGCCGACGACCGTCAATTCGACCTGCTCGGGGAGCCAGTCCATTGCATCGATCAGATACCGAACGCCCTTCGTGTCCCGGAGGTAGCCGACGTACAGCAACCGGAACCGGCCCGTCTCTCCTGAGTCGTCGGGGACGGAAAACGACGGATCGAGCATGTTCGGGATCACCTCGTAGTCGGCGTCCTCGAGGCCGTTGTTTCGGTAGACGCGCTCGACGGCGCTGCTGAGCGGCAGGAACAGGTCGATGTTCGACATCTGTCCCAGCAGGCGGGACCGTTCGAGACGCAACAACGTCTGCTCGTACAGTCGACGCTTGAACGACGGGGTCACGTTCACCTCGGCCCAGTCGACGAGCGGGTACGCGTTCAGCGTCGCCACCGCGGGAACGTCGAGCGTCGCGGAGAGCCGTCCCACGGCGGGATGGAGGTGCATGTTGTACGCGTGAATTACGTCGGGATCCGGACCGACCGCCCTGAGTTTCCGGTAGGCGATTTCGTTCGGTAGGGTGTAGGGATACTGAGGAACGTCCGTAAGTCGGAAAACCGGAACTTCCCCGACCGTTTCCGTCGACTCGCCGTCGAACGAGTAGACGACGACTTCGTCGACGGCGTCTCGAACGTGAAGCTGTTCGGCGAGCAAGCGGGCGCTGATCTCACCGCCGCCGGCGTGGGTCGGCGGGTAGCGAGGGGTGACGAGGGCGAGTCGTGTCATTAGTATCATCTCGTTGCCCTCCGATTAGCGGAGGTAACCTGAGCAGTGGTTCTCATACCGCTTTCTTCATACCACTCCTTTCAGCTCGGAGTCATCATTCCCGAATTACATTTTGTATCCTAAGGCCTCGAGTTGCTCGGCGAGATCGTTATCCGCGTCGTTCGTCGATGGTGCTTCGAACTCCGGAGTGTACGAACCGGTGTCCGTTGCGGACGTCTCTACCCATGGCACGTTTCGGACGTTCGGATGCATGCTACCCGTTTTGTGGCCGAACTCCCAGAATTCACCGAACGCGTCACCGTGATCGGACGAGATAACGACCCGTTCGGCGTCCATGTTTTGCAGGAGTAGTTCTACGTCGTCGAGTACGAACCGTAGTTCGTCCAGATACGTCTCCCAAATCGTGTCTTTATCATCCGTTTCCCCTATGTATCCCCACCAGTCTCGTTCGTGTTTGTACAACGGGCGGTCTTCCTCGAGCGCCCGCGCCATGTAGGGTGGGTGTGGCTGAAGATAGTGGAGAATAAGACGGTCGAAGCTCTCATTGCGGGCGACATCGATACCCCTGTCAGTTACGTATCGAGGCGGCGTCCCTCCCTCAGTGTGGCCCAGTGGTCCCGATTCGCCAACCGGTTCGCATTCGAACAGGTACTCGCACTTCCCCAGCGTCTCTACGCCGACGGTCGGGATTCTGTCCAGTAGATCATAGGTAAAGCTTTTATCAGCTAACGATCCGGCATCGGGGCTTGCAGTGTCGAGGATCGGCTCCGTGAAGACGTTCGTAGTGAGGTACGCCGTTTCCCGGATCGTCCCCTCGTATTCGTCGACGAACGTCTTGGCGATCCACTCGGGGGATCGACCGCCGACCGAACGAATGCTATCAACCGATGAGATGAAGTCGTACTCGTCGGCAACCGCGCGAAGCGCGTCGACACGGCAGGTATCCAGCAGAATCAACACCTCCCACTCGCGTGTGAAGACGTTCGTCCCGATGGTCGTTACCGTATTTGCATACGTCATTGGGATCCGATAGAAAAGTTCGTAAAGAGTCTCGTCAACGGCCTGATCGGGGTTCTTTAGAGCCCTCTTAATATTGTCGACGCTCACTTCGTGCCGCAGCATTGGTCTGAAGTAGCCAACGGCAGGGATAATATTTGCGATAAAACCTGCTGATTTCGGTAAAATACTCGACTAAATACCATAAATAATTATATAATATATTTATCTTTATACTGTGGAGAGTATAAAATACCTATCGGAGCTTATCGATACCCAAGTGATCGTAGCCGATCCTCAACCTCCGCTTCGCTTCCCCGGTTGATCTCAGTGGGACTATCGGCTGTAATAGTTCTTCTATTGTTTGTCTTAATCTCGAGCCACGGTACGACGTACAATTCCTTGTTCTTTAGATGTTCCCATGAGTGTCCGTATTTCGGTTTTGTGAACCTCGTGAATTGATCACCGAGTAGTTCGCCGTGATCGGCACTCACAACGGTCTTTCCGGAGAGTGCGTTCGATACCTTCTCTGCATATTCGACCGCGGTCGCTACGTTTTCCCGATACGCTTCACGTATCCGTGGGAGGGAAAGTTCGCCTCGTTCAACGCGTGCAGTGAAGTCCGTCTCCTCTCGTTCACCATTCGATTCCTCGTAGGACAACATTCTATTGTATCCTCCTAGATTGTACTCTTCTCTTAATTTTCGTCCTGTTGGCCCGATAAACGGCCGGTGGGGTTGCATAAAATGGATGATCAATCGTTTGTTCGGATACTCCTCGTGTGCGTCTATCGCTGCATTGAGTACGTCTTCGGGAAGGACAGTTTCGTATTCATCGTTCCACGCTTCGAGATGGAGCATTTTTACGGCATGGAACACGTCATCGGAGAGTTTTCCTGTATGAGGGTTTGCCGTGACGTAGACGGTGTCGTGGAGGTCACGGTTGGCGAAGTTCGCCTGCATGAACGGCCAACTCGATCCTCCTTTTGAGACGACTGATGTTAACTTCCCGTCTATCGTGTTTTCCGATTTGAACGAGTCATAACGGCACGCATCAAGGAGAATAAGGTTATCCCAGTCTTTCGACATCACATCGATTCCATCCCCAAACCGGAACTGAAATATTTTCCGTTGGAGTTCCCAGAGAACGTACTCCGGTTCGCGCAGTAACTTCCGAAAGTTCTCGAGAGTATATCGCTCTGGCATTGCCTAGAAATGCCAATTCCAATGGTTTGATTGTACCGCTTACCCGTTCGCTTGCTGAACCGAAACGTTATTTCCCCAGAAGGAAGTTCCACATCGTATGCGTCACCATCTCCGCAAAGCGAAGGAACTCTACGCCAGCGGAGGGTTACTTCAAACCTCTACGAGCGTATTACGATACGTTCCTATCGAACTCAATAATCTGGTTTTCCGCCTTCGACACGGAAACGGAACCCATATCATGTCTGAAGATTGGGACAATTTGCTAATTCTAGACGCCTGTCGCTACGACATGTTCGCGGATCGGATCGATATCGATGGCGAACTCGAGTCACGGATTTCGCTGGGATCGAGTAGCGAGGAGTTCTTGGAACGGAATTTCACGTCGGGGACGTTCCACGATACCGTCTACGTTAACGCGAACCCGTACGTTCCACGTCTAAATCTTGATGAAGACACGTTCCATGCCGTCATCGATTGTCTGGGTGACTGGGATACGGAGTTACAGACCGTAACCCCGGAAACCGTCGCACGAGCGGCGGTAGACGCCCACGAAACCTACCCTGACAAGCGTCTTATCGTCCACTTCATGCAACCACACACGCCGTTTATCGGCAAACTCGGTCGAAACATGGCCGGCGGCGGATGGACGATGGATCTCGACGTAGAGGAGGAACCGGGTATCTGGAACCATCTCCGAAACGGGACCGTCGATGTGGACATAGAAACGGTCTGGAAGGCGTATCTGGAGAATCTCGACGTCGTCCTCGAGGAAGTCGCCGACCTGCTCGAGACGCTCGAGGGCAAGTCGGTGATCACGGCCGACCACGGCAACTTCGTCGGGGAGCGGCTATCGCCGATCCCGAGCCGCCGAAAGTACGGGCATCCGTACGGCGTCCACGCCGAGGAACTGGTCAAGGTCCCCTGGTTCGTCGTGGAGGGCGACGGCCGTAGGGAGGTCCGAACGGAACCGCCTGTCGAGCAGGAAAGCGTCGATGAAGAAACCGTCGACGAGCGTCTCGAGGCGCTGGGGTATCGATGACCGGGTGCCTCGCCCAGCACCGACGGCGATCGGTACCGCCGGGAGCGACAACGCATTCGCTCACGGGAACATGATACCGACTGAGTTCAGTCCTCGAAAGCTAACGCGAAAGCTCGCGGCCGACGGGGCCGGGGAGTCGATCGTCGCGGCCGGCGATTTGCTGACCCGGAAACGACTCGGTCGGCCCGTCTTCGATCCGCTCGTCGAACGTGGCGTCGTTCGGACCATCTCCCGGGACGCCCTCGGATCGACCGCAAGTGAAATCATCACGGTTCCGGGAGACGACGGGGAGCAGTCGTCCCCGTTCGTCGCGCTCGTCGAGGATGGACGCGTCCTCTCGGAGACCGGACTGGCACTGACCCCGCAACGCGAAATCCTCGAGGAAAGCGCCGCCGCGCCGGACCAGGCTCAGCAGGCGATGATGGCGATGCTCTCCAGACAACTGTTCTACGGCGACGCCCCGCTCCGTGGCCTGCTATCGGGACATCGCCGACGCGACTTCCGCGAAGTCGCCGACTCGCTGGACACCGCCGCACCGCTTATGCCACGGTATCCGAACTACTATCACTGGATCGTCGAGACGGTTCCGAAGATCCGCTATATCCGGGCGTTCGAGGATGCAACCGGCGAGCGCGTGACACTGTTGATACCGCAGGATGCGCCGCCGTTCGTTGACGAAACGCTCGAGTTGCTCGAGTGGCCCAAGTGGCGAATCGAGTACGCGACGAAACCGGCATACGACGTCTCGCGTCTCGTCGTCCCGTCGTTCCCGGAGCGACGCGCCGAGGACTTCGCGTGGCTCCGCGGAGAGATACTCGACCGCGCGCCCGAAACGACGCCGGAGAGCGGCGACAACGTCTATGTCTCGCGTGCCAATGCCGTCGAACGTCGCGTGGTAAATGAAACAGAGGTCATGGATGTCCTGTCGCAGTTCGGCTTTTCGTGCTATCGGCTGGAGGAACGGTCACTCGAGCGGAACGCGCGGCTGTTCGCCGATGCAGACGTTGTCGTCGGTCCGCACGGAGCGGGCCTCACCGACATCGTCTTCGCCGACGACTGCACTCTCGTAGAACTGTTCGGCGACAAGGTCAAACAACCCTACCGGCTGTTGGCGGCGACGCTCGGCGTCTCGTACGAACCGATGTACTGTCGGGCAGAGTCGGCTGATATTGTTGTGGATACAATATTACTGAAAGAAACGGTTCGAGAGATACAGAGTCAATAGTCTCTTGGAATCCACTGTCGACCGCAAAGCGGAGAGTGCTGGAACGACGAAAGTGGCTTGAGTAGGGGACAGCATGTATTCAAACACCCGTACACACCAGAATTATGAACAATCATTATACACTCGAGAACTTGAAACGGGCGATACGGAACCCGGTTCTGATCGGCCGAGAGGCGGTTCGGTTGACTAGCTGGCCAATACATAAGGGATACGGCAAATACACCGATCGAAAATACGGGGAAGGGCTCGACGTCATGGCAGAGGACTGGGACAACCTGATCATCCTCGACGCGTGTCGGTACGACTATTTCGAGCGTCTCAACACGATCGACGGGACGCTTTACAAGGCACCGTCGAAAGGGAAGAAAAGCTGGGAGTTCATGCGGGAGAACTTCGCGACGGGGGAGTTTCACGATACTGTTTACGTGACGGCGAACCCGTTTTCGACCGATCTCGATGCGGAGACATTCTATCACATCGATCACCTCCACGCCGATCGGTGGGACGAAGACATCGGAACAGTCCAGCCGGACGATGTCGTCAGCGCGGCGATCGCTGCCCACGAGCAGCATCCCGACAAGCGACTGATCGTTCATTTCATGCAGCCCCATCGACCCTATCTCGGGGAGACGGCGGACAAACTACGGCGGCGACTGGACCTTCAGGGGTACGGGAAACACGACGAGGGGATCCAGATCTGGGGCGCAGTCAAACAGCGGGACGTGACGTTTCAGGAGATCCGTGATGCCTACACCGAAAGCCTCGAGATAGCGCTCGGCCACGTCGAGGAACTGCTCGAGGCGGTCCCCGGGAAATCCGTTGTCACCGCCGATCACGGAGAGATGCTCGGCGAGCGGGTCTACCCGTTCACGAGCCGAGTCTGGGGTCACATGGAAGGGTTCAGTACGCCGACGCTTCGCGAGGTCCCGTGGCTGGTCATCGGGGCGGACGACCGCCGTGAGATCCGCAGTTCGGACCCCATCGAATCCGAGAGAGAGCTGGACGACGACGAGATAACGGACCGATTGGAAGCCTTAGGATACGCTGATTAACGGCGCGGGTTCGATAGCGGGCGACGGCACACCACCAGAGCGGTCCGGTTCGGTCGGCGGTCGGATCCGTCGCGACGGCCTCGTGCGAACTCCATCAGTTTCGACTCGAATCGACGGACCGAAGAACCCATACGCGGATAGATCGAATCAACGCCCTCTCAGTGTCCACATATGCGTCTCGGCCAAACTTCCGTCATATATTTTATTTCGAAATTCTTCGCATCGGGACTCGGATTTCTGGCGACCGTCTATATCGCCAGAATGCTCGGTGC
Source organism: Natrinema saccharevitans (assembly GCF_001953745.1). NCBI lineage: Archaea > Methanobacteriati > Methanobacteriota > Halobacteria > Halobacteriales > Natrialbaceae > Natrinema > Natrinema saccharevitans. The sequence continues at coordinate 753,523 of NZ_LWLN01000001.1, read as the reverse complement.
GGGTCCGCTCGGCGTTTACAGCGTTGCCATCGGACTCGTTTCGTGGCTCGCCATCGTGGGGAAAGTCGGCCTCTCCGGAGCGATATCGAAGCGGGTTTCGGAGGGAGAAGATCGGGGGGAGTACGCCCTGGCGGGAGCGACTATTATCTTCGGTCTGTTCGTTCTCATCGGCTGTGGACTCATATTGTTTCGAGCGCGGATCACGGGCTATGTCGGGTATCCAGCCACGGGATATATCGTGGTAATTCTACTGGTAGTCCTTCTCAATAGTCTGCTCAATTCGCTTCTCACTGGATTACATTTAGTACACGTAAGCGGCGCTCTATCACCGGTCCGAACGGGAAGCCGAGCATTATTTCAGATCAGTCTCATTGCCGCCGGCGCAGGCACGGCTGGACTGTTCACCGGTCATATCGTCGGCTACTGTCTCGTTATTCTGGTCGGCGGGTACTTCGTCGTGCGGAATTTGTCCGAGGTCTCACGGCCCGAGCGACAGCACTTCGAGCGACTCGTGGAGTTCGCGAAGTTCTCCTGGCTGGGTAGTCTCCAGTCGCAGATGTTCAGCTACACCGATATCATTGTCCTCAGACTTTTCGTTTCGTCGGGTCTGATCGGCGTCTACGCGGCGGCCTGGAATATCGCGGAATTTCTCATCCTCTTCAGCGGCGCGCTCAGTTCCACCCTGTTTCCCGAAATGAGTTCGCTCTCAGCCAAAGAGGATTCACAGGCCGTCGCGGGAATCGTCGAACAATCCCTCGCGTTCGCCGGGCTCTTTTTGATTCCCGGGCTGTTCGGTGGGACACTCCTCGGTGAGCGGCTCCTCCGAATCTACGGCCCGGAGTTCCCGAAGGGGGCAACGGTCCTGACACTCCTAATCGTCGCAAATCTCCTCATGGGCTATCAGAACCAGCTGCTGAACACCCTCAATGCGGTCGACCGCCCCGATCTCGCCTTCAGGGTCAACGTCACGTTCGTGGGGCTCAACGTTACGTTTAACGTCGTGTTGATCTACCTGTACGGATGGCTTGGCGCGGCCGTAGCGACGATGGCTTCAGTCGCGGTCAGTCTCATGCTGGCGTACTACCACGTGGACGCGATCATCGACTTCGCGGTCCCGACGGGCGAGATCGCCAAACAGTGGTTCGCCGCCGTTCTCATGGCCGGCGTGGTGTACGCCGGACTCTGGACGGAGTCGACCTACGGACTGCTCAACCACAACGTCGCAACTGTCGTGTTGCTCGTCGGTCTCGGTGCCGGCGTCTACTTCGCTGTGCTATTGGGAATCTCGACGGAGTTCCGGACGGTCGTCGACCAGAACGTGCCGTTCGACCTGCCGGTCTCCTCGAGTGGCTATAGTAGGCGCTGAAACGATTCACACGCTGATCGCAGCGCAGTCGTGCGATCAGGTGTGCAATGACGTTCAGCGGCTACTATAGTTGAACTGGGTCGCACCGGTCGCGACCGCTGCTATCTCCCAAAGTATTTGTCCAACTCTTTCGACCCATTCGGTATGCAAGCAGTCGTGCTGGCCGCGGGCAAGGGAACCCGCCTCCGGCCGCTTACGGAAGACAAGCCGAAGGTTCTCGTCGAGGTCGACGGAACTCCCCTCATCGAGGACGTCATGGACAACCTCATCGAGATCGGCGCGACCGAGTTCGTCCTCGTCGTCGGCTACATGAAAGAGAAGATCATCGAGCGCTACGGCGACGAGTACCGCGGCGTTCCGATCACCTACGCCCACCAGCGCGAACAACTCGGACTCGCCCACGCCATCCTGCAGGCGGAACCCCACGTCGACGACGACTTCATGCTCATGCTCGGGGACAACGTCTTCCGAGCGAACCTCGGGGACGTGATCAACCGCCAGCGGGAGGAACGGGCCGATGCCGCCTTCCTCGTCGAAGAGGTCCCCTACGACGAGGCATCGAGATACGGCGTCCTCGACACCAACGAGTACGGCGAGATCGTCGAGGTAATGGAGAAACCGGACGATCCGCCGTCGAACCTCGTCATGACGGGTTTCTACACGTTCACGCCGGAGATCTTCCACGCCTGTCACCTGGTCCAGCCCTCCGGCCGCGGCGAGTACGAACTACCGGACGCGATCGATCTGCTGATCCAGTCCGGTCGGACGATCGACGCGATCCGGATGGACGGCTGGCGCATCGACGTCGGCTATCCGGAGGACCGAGAGAGAGCCGAAGAACGACTCGCCGAACTCGAGAACGAAGACGACCAGTAACTGACGGTCGACTATCGCTCCGAACCCAAAAACAACTAATCGCTACCGTTCGACTCTCCGTTCATGCACGTTTCTATCGTCGGCAGCGGTTACGTCGGCACGACAGTCGCCGCCTGCCTCGCCGACCTCGGTCACGACGTGGTCAACGTCGAAATCGACGAGGACATCGTCGCCAGCATAAACGCCGGCGAGGCACCGATCCACGAGTCCGGACTCGAAGAGCGGATCGCCGCCCACGCCGGCACCCGTCTCCGCGCGACGACCGACTACGATGCCGTCCGCGAGACGGACGTTACCTTCCTCTGTCTCCCCACGCCCCAGTCCGACGACGGAAGCCTCGATCTCGCGATCATGGAGGCCGGGGCGGAGTCGCTCGGCCGCGCCCTCGCGAGCAAGGACGACGATCACCTCGTGGTCGTCAAGAGTACGGTCCTGCCCGGGACCACCGAGGATGTCGTCGCGCCGATCCTCGAGGCCGAGTCCGGAACCCCCATCGGCGAGGGGATCGAGGTCGCCATGAACCCCGAGTTCCTCCGGATGGGAACCGCGGTGCAGGACTTCCTCGAGCCGGACAAGGTCGTCTTCGGCACGGCGAGCGACGATGCGGCGGCCACCCTCCGCGAGCTGTACGCCCCGATTCTCGAGCGCGACGGGACCGATCCGGTCGAGACCGACGTTCGGGAGGCCGAACTCATCAAGTACGCGAACAACGCCTTCCTCGCGTCGAAGGTCTCGCTGGTCAACGAGTTGGGCAACGTCGCCAAGGCCTACGGCGCGGACGCCTACGAGGTCCTCGAGGCGGTCGGGCTCGACGATCGGATCTCCGAGCGGTTCATGCGCTCCGGCCTAGGCTGGGGCGGCTCCTGTTTCCCCAAGGACGTCAACGCCCTGCGGGCCGGTGCCCGCGAACAGGGGTACGAGCCGGAACTGCTCGACGCGGCCGTCGCGGTTAACGACGGCCAGCCGCGGCGGCTCGTCGATCTCCTCGCGGACCACGTTCCACTCGAGGGTGCCCGCATCGCGGTACTCGGACTGTCGTTCAAGCCCGGCACCGACGACGTGCGCAAGTCCCGCGCGCTCGACGTGATCGACGTCCTGACGGCGCGCGGCGCGGACGTCGTCGCCTACGATCCGGTCGCGATCGAGAACGTCCGCCCCGATTACCCCGACATCGAGTACGCCGACTCGTCGGAGGGCGCGCTCACGGACGCGGACGGCGCGGTCGTCGCCACCGGCTGGCCGGAGTTCGACGGGCTCTCGGTCGATGGAATGGCCCGCACAGTCGTGGTCGACGGCCGCCGGATCGACGTCGACGAGGACGCACTCGAGGTTTACGAGGGGCTGACCTGGTAGCCCGCGACTCGCGGACCGGTTCTCAGTCGGCCGTCGTCGCGTCTCCCTCCCGATGCTCGCGTCGGCGGGCGACCGCCCGAGCGAGGGCGGCACACGTCCCGGCGACGAGCGCCGGCCAGCGGTCGGTACTCAGATAGAGGTCCCCTGCCGGAAGCCGGACCGAGGTCAGCGGCCAGAAGACGGCGTAGCTCTCCCCCGTCGGCGTCACGAGTCCGAGATCGAGGAGGTGGTGCGACGCGGCCCCGAGCGCGACCAGCGCGAGAACGGTCCGACGGTACTCGGGCGCGAACAGCAGTACACAAAGCGCCGCCGCAAGGACCGACCCGACGACGGTATGCAACGCCGACCAGCGAAACGGAACGCCGAGCAGGTCGCTGACGACGATCGCCGGAACGACGAGGTCGACCTTCGCGAGGTCGGGCGAGAGCGCGCCGAGCATCACCAGCGTCACGTGGCCTCGGTCGAACCACCCGTACAGGACCGACAGCGCCGTCCCGATCGCGTAGCCGACGAGGACGTGCGTGAGCAGGTCAGGCATCCCGATCACTCCCGTCCCCGCGATCCGCGTCCTCGAGCGAGCGCGGGCCCGTCCGCCGAACGACCGCGAGTCGATCGCGATCGAACCGCCAGTCGGTCGCGAACCGACCGGCCGTCCAGAGGCCACCGAGAAGGGAGACGACGAGCATGTACGCCGTCCCGATCGGGTCGCCGACAGTCGTTCGCTCGGCGGCGAGGGTCGATTCGTCGACGAGCCGTCCGGACGCCGTCACGCGATCGCCCCGCTCGAGGGGGCCGTCCCCGTTGTGCAGTCGGTCGCTCGCGTCGACCACCCTGAACCTCCCGCCGCCGGGACGGGTCGCGACGACGACGGGATCGGCGTCGGCGGCCCGCCCGGAGAGGACGACCCGCTCGCCGACGTACGCCCCGCGGTTTTGCGTCACCTCGCCCGCGGTCGGATACTCGCTCTCGAGGGGATCGGCGGTCGCGCCCGCTCCCAGCGAGAGCCCGACCAGTGCGACGAGGAGGACGACGCCGGCGAAGCGACGATCGGGCCGCCCGAACGGATTCCACATACGGCGACGGGTCAACGCTCGCCGGGGTATGGTTTGGGTTTGCGACAGTCGCGGCCGTCGGTTCCATCGTTCGTCGGTGACCTGCAGTCCCGGTAGTACCGGTCCGTTCGTGCCGACGGCGGCACCGATCGAGCGGCCAATATAAAGGCCCGCCGGTGATCAATCAGCAACCTTTTGCAGTTACGCGGGTGAGTAGTCGTCGATGGAGGATGACGTGGTACGTTCGGGGTCGGATCCTCGGCCGGACGTCGAGGAGGTAATCGCGATGACCGACGACTCCCGCGAGATCACCTCCGACGAGGTCTGTATCCTCATTCCCACGCTCGACGAGGCCGCCACGATCGGCGACGTGATCGAGGGCTTTTACGACGAGGGATACACGAACGTCGTCGTCATCGACGGCGACTCGAGCGACGAGACTCGCGAGATCGCCCGCGATCACGGTGCCGAGGTGATCGTCCAGTCGGGCAGCGGGAAGGGCCAGGCGGTCCGCGAGGCCCTCGAGTACATCACCGTTCCCTACGTGTTGATGCTCGACGGCGACGGGACCTACGATCCGGCCGACGCCGACCGGATGATCGAACCGCTCTCCCGGGGCTACGAACACGTCATCGGCAACCGCTTCGCCGACATGGACGACGACGCGATGCGGGCGCTGAACGGGTTCGGCAACCGAGTGATAAACCGCGCGTTCGGGTTCGTCCACGGCGCGAACTACGAGGATATTCTGTCGGGGTATCGGGCCTTTACCGTCGACTCCTTCGAGCGCCTGTCGCTCGACTCGGACGGCTTTACGATCGAGACCGAACTCGCCGTCGAGTGTGTCAAACACGGAGTCGAAACGACCGTCGTTCCGGTCAGTTACAGCGCCCGTCCCGAGGAGTCCGAAACCAACCTCCACCCGATCAAGGACGGCGGTACCATCCTGCTCGCGCTGTACTCGCTCGCCAAGACGAACAACCCGCTGTTTTACTTCGGGAGTCTCGGCATCACCGGCATCGTCTCGGGCGGTCTCATCGCGATGTACGTCCTCTGGGAGTGGATCCAGTACCAGCAGGGCCACGAGATCATGGCGCTTGTCTCTGCGGCCGCCATCCTGCTTGGCGTACAACTGCTCATGTTCGGCGTCCTCTCGGACATGCTCGTGACGCTGCACCGCGAGCAACGTCGCCGCCTCGAGCGGATCGCCCGGGACGAACCCGAGAAGTAACGGCCGCTCGCGACGCCGCCGAGCGGCCGATCCGCTCGGGACGCTCCCCGGTATTGCTTCGCGGCCGATACAGCGCCGCGACGGCTCTTGAGCGAGCGCGTTCAGAAGGGCAACAGCGAGCGGACCTGTGCGACGACCCCGCCCGAGCGGTTCCGCCGATACTCCTCGAAGGGTTCGTGGAGCGCGTTCAGCAGTTCCTGCCGGGAATCGAACTGTTGGGCCGGGACCCGCTCGAGCATCTCGGACAGCGCAACGTCGTTGCCGTGGACATCGTAGGGGATGCGTTCGTGGCCGAGCGCCGCGTTGACGTCGTCTTTCGTGGCCGGAAAGCGCAGATCGGCGTCCTTGAGGCGGGCGTCGACGGCCGCGATGCCGAACTCGATGCTGTCGGGTTCCTCGTCGTCGCCGCTCGATGGTGGCCGTACTCCCATACCTGTACCTCCCGATACGGAGCCGGATATAAAAATGGCTGTGGAGACGGTCGAGATCGACGGCGATCTGACGGGACAACCCCGGGCGAGTCGCCGACGAGCGTCGCCCGTCGACACGCCTTTGGGGACCGCGACGGAGTATGGTGTATGACCGACTACACCACGGTGTCGATCCCGAAGGACCTCGCGGACCGCGTCGAAGAGACGATCGAAGGGACGAGCTTTCAGAGTACGAGCGACCTCGTCCGCTTCCTGCTTCGCAGCATCGTGATCCAGCACCAGAAGGAGGGCGAACTCACCGAAGCGGAGTTCGAGGAGATCACCGAACAGCTCCGCGGGCTGGGCTACCTCGAGTAGACCGCGGCCACCCGATCGCGTCGTTCCGCGCCGATCGATCGGGCCGACCGGGACTGCTCCGGCCCGATTGCAACGGGAGAGCGTTTTTGTCTCTCGAGGGCGTACCGCCGGCCGGAGCGAGACGGATGCCACACGTTCCGAACTTCCCGTCCGAGGACACCGACGAGTCCGACGACGAACGGCGCGATCGGAATCCGGGGAGCATCATCGACCGAATCATCGGTGACGGCGAGTTGCCGGTCACGACCGGGAGCTGACACCCGGCCTCCCGTCGCTCCGTTTTTTCGCCCGCCGGCGTCGACGGTCGCTCGAGCCGACGGCGGAGCCGTCAGTCCGTCAGTGACTTCCCCGGCGGCGTGGCGTCGACGATCTCGAGGGATTTGCGGCGGCCGCTACGGTCGAACGCCGCGAACGAGCCCTCGCCGGGTTCCCACGGGGGGACGGCGACGAAGACCACCTCCGCGAGATCGTCGCGGCGGGTCACCGCGAGTTCGCCGACGGGATGGGAGACGAACCGCCCCTGTGTCTGGCGCGCGGGCGTCGACAGGTTCACGCCGAAGACAGCGTTGACGGCGTTGCCGGGGTCCGGCAGAAAGAAGTCGGTAAAAACCGGCGTCTCGGTCGGGAGATCGGCCGCTCCCTCGAGGTCGCCGGCCGGCGAGACCGAGACGCCGGTCGTCAGCTCGTCGGGGTCCGCATCGCTGGCCAGATCCAGTAGGACGTCGACGAGACCGCGAGTGACGTAGACCACAGGCGTCCTATGGGGGGCTGCTAGTTAGATGTATTCCCCGACGCGGCCCTCGTTCAGAACGGCAGCATCTCCCAGGCGGTCCCCGCGTACAGCCGCGGTGCCCGTTTTCGGGACCGAGAGAGCGCGGCCTCGAGGACGGCCGCCGCGTTCTCCATCACGCCGGCACCGTGGCCGACGAGAACGCGTTCGGGAGCGACGCCGCGCAGCGCCGACCGGGGCGGTTTCAGCCGCAAGGCCGGATGGACGCCGAGCGTCTCGTCGCCGGCCAGGAAGTAGTCGACGGTCCCGACCGATTCGGGGATCACGAACGTGCCGTCGGTCGGATTGTAGAGGGCCACCTCCTGCCAGAAGCGGTTGTCGACGACGGTGATCGCCCGGAGCCCGGTGTCGGAGAGTTCGTCGTCGAACCGGGCGACCGCGGCGTCGATGTCGCCGGTGACGCCCTCGAACCACTCGGGGAGATAGACAGGGACATCGTGGCGGTTCGCGACCGCGGCGGCGTCGCGTTTGTGCCGGTCGAGTCCGACGACGACGCCGGCCACGTCGCCGAACTCGGCCAGGAGGTCGTCGAGCCCCTCGGCGTCGACCGGGTCGATCACCCAGACCTCGCCGTCGATCTCGAGGGCGTGGCTGGCCCGCTGCATCCGCTCGTCGGGGTGGGCGATCCAGCCGACGCCGCCGTCGAATCGGTCGATCTCTCGGAAGTCCGTCGCTCGTTCGTCGGCGCGAAAACTCATGTCGTGTGTTATGAGCCACCGACGCATAAACGTAGGTAAACCCCGCTTCACGCGGTCGTCGTTGTCGACGGCCGACGGTCGGCCGGTTCGGTCGCTGGAGCGCGGCGACGCTTCTATGCGCCCGTCGCCCGTACGGTCGGCTATGGTATCCGGGCTGGCCTGGCTGGCGCTCGAGGCCAAGTACCTCGAGCCGGCAGCGGCGTTCTACGAGGACGAACTGGACCTGACCGTCCGCGAGCGCGGCCCCCGCGAGGTCGTCTTCGCGGCCGGCGACACCGACCTCGTCGTCCGCCGTCCCGACGGCGTCCCGCGGGGCGGGCTCCACACCCATTTCGCGTTCTCGATCCCCGACGCCGAGTACGACGACTGGTGGGTTCGACTGAGCGCCGACCACGACCTCGAGGAAGCACAGTTCGGTCCCGCTCGATCGCTGTACCTGTACGACCCCGACGGCAACTGCGTCGAACTCGGACAACGGGACGTGGCCGGGCCGGGCATCGACGGGATCTTCGAGGTCGTCCTCGAGGTCCGCGACCTCGAGCGCGCACAGGCGTTCTACGAGGTGCTGGGGTTCGACGCGGTCGACGAGGGCGACGACCGCAAGCGCGTACGCCTGCAGGGTCCGATGGCGCTGGAACTGTGGGAACCCCACCTCGGCATCGCCGACGCCCGCGGCGGCGTCCACGTCGATCTCGGGTTCGAGACCGACGATCCGGCCGCGGCGCTCGCCGCGGTTCGGGATCGGATCGGCTCGCTCGAGCGCGAGGCCGACGACGAGGTCGTGATTCGGGACCCGGACGGGCACGTCCTGACGTTTACCAGTAGAGCGTAACGCGGTTTCTTTATTCAAAATTCTATGCGAAATGGGGAGGACAGTTCGATCACTACACGCGCGAATCGATCACTGCACTCCGACCAGAGATGGCCGATCAACATCTGTCGATCGACGGCAAGTAGCGGCCGTGGTAAACGGTGACTGCCAGTGGGATAGTGCGACCAGTACAACACGGAAAATGATCCAACGGTCACTCCCCTCTGTGACCGTCGTTTAGCAGCTACTGTGTGTTCGTCATCCCGCCGTCGACGACGAGCGATTCACCGTTTACGTAGTCCGAGAGATCACTTGCGAGGTACAGCGCCGCATCCGCGACGTCTTCAGGTTGGCCCGCCCGCCGCGACGGGATCGCCTGCAAGAAGTCTTCTTCGGCGTCCGTACCCATAATCGGGTAGTCATCAGTCGTCATCGTCGTCTCGATCAGCCCCGGATGGATAGCGTTCACTCGAACGCCGTCGGGTCCCAGCCTTGCCGCCATCGCATACGTGAGTAGTCGCACGGCGCCTTTCGTCCCACAGTACGTGATGAACTCGCCCGAGCCCTCGAGGCCGGCGACCGACGAGAGGTTGATGATTCGTCCGCCATCGGCTTCGATCATCCGCTTTGCCGCCGCTTGCGCGCCGAAATAGACGCCTTTGACGTTGATGTCCATCATCCGATCGAACTCGTCTTCGTCGACTTCGAGGAAGTCCTCGCCGTGGAAGATTCCCGCGTTGTTCACCATCACGGTGACACCACCGAACTCCTCGGCAGCCTCGATCGCCGCTTCGAGATCGTCGGCGTTCGTGACGTCACACTCGACGAACGTCGCCTTCGACTGCGTTTCGGCCTCGATCAGTTCGTGCGTTGGTTCTCCACCCTCGCGAGGCGACGCCTGAATATCCGCGATAACGATGTCGGCTCCTTCCGAAGCGAACCGACGGGCAATCGCGCGTCCGTTGCCGCTGGCACCACCGGTAACAACTGCCACGTCGTCTGTGAGTAATGTGGACATTACACACGATCTAGGGCGAGAGAAGATATAAGCGTATCACAACTATACATCGCTAAATCCGCGTAATACGGCGGTCTGAAACGGTACTCACGATCGAGAGATTTGAGGGCTCTCCCGAATGCGAGTTTTTCGAACCACTCTGGAGAACGAAATCGCCCTCTCAACTACTGTTCCCGCGGTGTGCGTTCCGATCGTACCGAGCTGTACCCACCGCGCAGTGGCGCGCGCTGGAGAGCAACGCGAGGGGAACACGGACGACGCTCTCGCTGCGACCGAATCGACCGCGGAGGACGGTCCCTCCGCGTCGCCATGATCGCGAAACGACGGCGTTCGATTCGCTCGTCTCGAGAACAGTTAGAGCCGTTCGGTACTCACGTCCACGCCCGGCGGCGTCACCAGCAGGAACCCCCGGAAGTGAACGAGGTTGCCACCCTCCTCCCTGACGTCGCGCGCGAACCCCGCGGCCAGCTCGTTGACGTCGCCCTCGACGTTCAACACGAGGACGTTCCCCTTGGAGATCGTCTCGAGCCACTCCTCGGCCGGGGTATCCCCGTCGAGGACGCCCAGCACGATGCTGCCCTCGATCTCGAGTTCGTCGTCGATGTGTTCCTCGACGGTTCGGAGGTCGAGGTCGAAATCGCTCATGCGCCGTGGATGGCAGCGCGACGAGAAAAACGTTCGCCATCGACCGTTTGCTCTGCGGGCGCGCCTCCGGCGCGCCCTCGGGGAAATGTCGATCAAAAGCCTTCGTCACCCCCTTAGCCGCGCCTCCGGCGCGGCTTCGAGGGTTCCTCGGCCCGCTCGCTCACTGGCTCACGGCAGAGCCGTTCGCCTTCCCGCGGCGCGTAGCGCCGCGCACCCGTTCGCTCGCGGTCTTCAACCGTTCGCGGTGGCTATCAAGTCGGGCAGATTAGTCCATCGGGAACTCCTTCTGGAACCCGCGGAATTCCGTCCGGTGGGCCTCCTCGTCGGCGAGGATCGTCACCGCCACGTCCTCCGTGACCGGATCGTTGGCCTCCGTCGCGGCCTCGATCAGCGACCGGTAGGTCTCGATGGCGTCCTCCTCGGCCTCGAGGACCCCCTCGATGACCGACTGGACGTCGGTGGTGTCTTCGGGCGGCTGGAGGCCGTGCTGGTTGGCCTCGAACGACTCCGAGCCCGGCGGGGATTCGTCGAGCTGTTTCAGCCGTTCGCCGAGCATCCGGGCGTGGTCGAGTTCCTCTTGGATGTCCTCTTCCAGGCTCGTCTTGACCTCCTCGGCGTGGATGCCGTCGAGGACGATCGCGTTGGTCTGGTAGTTCATCACCGTCTCGAGTTCGTCGATGTACGCTCCGGTCAGCAGGTCGGTGATCTCGTCGGTCGTCATGCCGTCGGTCCTACGACGAGGCGACATAAAAATACGCACGTCTACCCGTCGCGGCGACCGCCCTCGAGGGACGGCCGACGATCCGAATCGAACTGAACGATCGATCACTTACAACGGCGAATATGGCTTCACATCTATCGTTCCGTGACGAACGCGGCACTGGCTGCCCGAACGTTCACTGCGAAGCGCGCGCCAGCGCTTGCAAGCGACGAACCGCCTTCGATCGCCCTCGTTTCGGGGCCGATCGGGGTTCGGTCGCACCGATCGTGCCGAGTTCTCCATACAGTACTAGGTCATAAATGTCAATAATAGGCCGTCGCAGTCATGCGATTTTCCGAACTCTCACGATCGATCGGGAGAGTCTAGTTCGCCGACGACTCCGTTCGCAGCGGTAGTTTTATATACCTCGTCGCACCTCGGGTTCAGATACAATGTCTTCACAAGACAGCCCATCCTCTGACAACAGTCAGGGGGGTCGAGTTCTTCCAGGGCACGTTAGATTCCACTGACGAAATAGAGTCAGCACGTGTCTTCGATACGACCCTCCGGGACGGCGAACAGTCGCCCGGCACATCGTTTTCCTACGACGACAAACGGCAGATCGCGTCCATCCTGGACGAGATGGGAACCCACGTCATCGAGGCCGGGTTCCCGGTCAACTCCGACGCGGAGTTCGAAGCCGTTCGTGATATCGCTTCGGCAACCAGTTCGACGACCTGTGGCTTAGCCCGCGTCGTCGACGGTGATATCGAAGCGGCCCTCGATTCCGGCGTCGAGATGGTGCATACGTTCGTGTCCACCAGCGACGTCCAGATCGAGGACTCGATGCACGCCACCCGGGAGGAAGTCGTACAGCGCGCAGTCGAGTCGGTCGAGCGCATCAAAGAGGCGGGCGTGACCTGCATGTTCTCGCCGATGGATGCGACCCGGACCGACGAGGAGTACCTGATCGACGTGATCGAAGCGGTCACGGAGGCGGGCACCGACTGGATCAACATCCCCGACACCTGCGGGGTCGCGACGCCGACCCGGTTCCGGGCCATGATCGAGAAGGTCTGTGCCCACACCGACGCGCGCGTCGACGTTCACACCCACGACGACTTCGGACTGGCCACCGCCAACGCGCTGGCCGGTATCGAAGCCGGCGCGGCACAGGCCCAGGTCTCGGTCAACTCGATCGGCGAGCGGGCCGGCAACGCAGCCTACGAGGAGTACGTGATGGCCGTCGAGTCGCTCTACCAGTGCGATACCGGGATCGATACGACGCGCATCACCGAACTCTCGAGCGTCGTCGAGGAGAAAAGCGGCATGGACACGCCGGGTAACAAGCCCGTCGTCGGCTCCAACGCTTTCTCCCACGAGAGCGGCATCCACGCCGCCGGCGTCATCGAGAACTCCGACACCTTCGAGCCCGGCGTCATGACCCCCGAGATGGTCGGGGCCGAGCGTCGACTGGTCATGGGGAAACACACCGGGACTCACTCGGTCCGGGAGCGACTCGTCGAGCGCGGCTTCGAGCCCACCGACGACCAGGTCAAAGCGGTCACCCGCCGCGTCAAGGACTACGGGGCCGAGAAGCGCCGGGTCACCGTCGACGACTTGGAGCGCTTCGCCGAAGAGGCCGGCGTCGAGCGCCGGAACGAGGAGGAGGAGGTGCGGATCTGAGGGATGTCCTCCCCGTTTGCCACCGTCCGCGAGCCCCGGCTATCGCGTTCGAGCGATCGGTCCCGGGTCACTCGTAAGGATTATATCCCTCGAGAAAGCTACGTAGACAGTAATGACGGTCGGCGCTTCCCTGTCGACGTCCGCCAACGCGGTCGACAGCAGCGCGTTCGGTTCGATTCGTATTGTAGGGGCAGCATAGCCCCTCATATAGTACTTCGTCGCTTCAGACCCGAATTCGCCGCATCGTTCTCCGAGCGATCAGCAACCCCCCAGATGACACACTACCGTACACCACCCGATCGCCGGCCAACGGCGGGAGGCAACCGATGAGCGAACGCGCAGCAAAGATTTCGCCAGCGGAAGAGGAACAGGACGACGACCAGATCACCGACAGCGCCGCGCCCGACGCGGCCGTCGAGGAGGACGCGACGAGCGACTCCGAGACGACGACCGAGCCCGTTACCTCGGGTGCCGAATCGGTCGTCCGCGCGTTGGAGAACGCGGGCGTCGAGTACGCCTTCGGCGTGCAGGGCGGGGCGATCATGCCCGTCTACGACGCGCTGTACCATTCGGACATCGATCACGTGATGATGGCCCACGAGCAGGGCGCGGCCCACGCTGCCGACGCCTACGGCATCGTCTCGGGCGAGCCAGGGGTCTGTCTGGCCACGTCGGGACCGGGCGCGACCAACCTCGTGACCGGCATCGCCGACGCCGACATGGACTCGGACCCGATGCTCGCGCTGACCGGGCAGGTCCCGACGGAGTTCGTCGGCAACGACGCCTTTCAGGAGACCGACACGACCGGCGTCACGACGCCGATCACGAAGGACAACACCTTCGCGAGCAGTTCCGACACCGTCGGCAACGACGTCAGCGAGGCCTTCGCGCTGGCCCGCGAGGGACGACCGGGGCCGACCCTGGTCGACCTGCCGAAAGACGTCACCAACGGCGAGACCGACCGCGAGCCCGACGCGCCGGCAGTGCCCGACACCTACGAGGTCCAGGAGCGGGCCGACGAGGAGACCGTCGCGGCCGCGGCCGAGCGGATCGAGAACGCCGACCGCCCCGTCATGCTGCTTGGCGGGGGCGTCATCAAGGGCGAGGCCAGCGAGGCCTGCCGCGAGTTCGCGATCGAACACGAGATCCCGGTCGTCACCACGATGCCCGGCATCGGGTCCTTCCCCGAGGATCACGAGCTATCCCTCGAGATGGCGGGGATGCACGGCACCGGCTACGCCAACATGGCGATCACCCACTGTGACACCCTGATCGGGATCGGCACCCGGTTCGACGACCGCCTGACCGGCGGCATCGAGACCTTCGCGCCCGACGCGGAGGTCATCCACGTCGACATCGATCCCGCCGAAATCTCGAAGAACATCTACGCGGACTACCCGCTGGTCGGCGACGCCGAAACCGTCGTCGAGCAGTTAGCCGAGGCGGTCGACGACTCGCCGGAAGCCAAGAAGTGGCGCGCCCAGTGCCAGCAGTGGAAGTCCGACTACTCGATGGCCTACGACGCGCCGAAGGACAAGCCGGTCCAGCCGGAGTTCGTCGTCGAGGCCCTGGACGAGGCCACCGACGACGACACCATCGTCACGACCGGCGTCGGCCAGCACCAGATGTGGGCCTGCCAGTACTGGACCTACACCGAGCCCCGCACGTGGGTCTCGAGTCACGGGCTCGGCGCGATGGGCTACGGCCTGCCGTCGGCGATCGGCGCGCGACTGGCGGCCGACGACGACCAGGACGTCGTCTGTATCGACGGCGACGGCTCGTTCCTGATGACGATGCAGGGGCTGTCGGTCGCGGTCCGCGAGGACCTCGATATCACGGTCGCCGTCCTCAACAACGAGTACATCGGGATGGTCCGACAGTGGCAGGACGCCTTCTTCGAGGGCCGACACGCCGCCTCGGACTACGGCTGGATGCCCGAGTTCGACAAGCTCGCCGAGGCCTTCGGCGCGCAGGGGTACCGGATCGACGACTACGACGACGTCGCCGACACCGTCGCGGACGCCATCGCGTACGACGGCCCCTCGGTGATCGACGTCCACATCGATCCCGACGCAAACGTCTACCCGATGGTGCCCTCTGGCGGCGACAACGGCCAGTTCGCACTCACGGAGGACCAGCTATGAAGAAGGGACTCGAGGGCCCACCACCGGAAGAGCGACCGACTCCCGCGGGACGGCGCAACAAGCAGGGCATCCGCATCGATCCCGAGGTCGAAGCGACCCACGACCCCCGCCGGACCGTCATCTCGGCGCTGGTCGAACACGAGCCCGGCGTCCTCTCGGACGTCTCGGGCCTGTTCTCGCGCCGACAGTTCAACATCGAGAGCCTGACGGTCGGGCCGACCGAGGACGACGACCGCGCTCGGATGACGATCGTCGTCGAGGAGCCCGATCCGGGCATCGATCAGGTCAAAAAGCAACTGCGCAAGCTCGTCCCGGTCATCGCGGTGCGCGAACTCGAGCCCGACGCCATGCGCCGGGAACTCGCGCTGATCAAGGTCGACGCCGACGACCCCGCACAGATCGCCGCCGTCGCCGAGATGTACGGCGGCAAGACCGTCGACTCGAGTCCGGAGACGGCGACGGTCGAGGTCACCGGCGCGCGCCAGAAGATCGAGGCCGCGGTCGAGACCTTCAGCCAGTTCGGGATCCGGGAGATCTCTCGGACCGGGACGACGGCGCTGGCCCGCGGAACCGACCCGACGGGGACGGCCGGCGCGACGGCACAGCCCGCCGACGAGGCGAACCACGACGAACCCTACACAGCAGACGATGACTGACGAATTCACCACCGACATCTACTACGACGACGACGCAGACGTATCGACGCTCGACGACGAGACCGTGGCCGTGCTTGGCTACGGGAGCCAGGGCCACGCTCACGCGCTGAACCTCCACGACAGCGGGGTCGACGTGATCGTCGGCCTGCGCGAGAGTTCGTCCTCCCGGTCGGCCGCCGAAGCGGACGGGCTGACGGTCGAGACCCCCGCCGACGCGGTCGCGGCGGCCTCCTACGTCTCCGTCCTCGTGCCCGACACCGTCCAGGCGGACGTCTACGAGAACGCCATCGCGCCGAACCTCGAGGCCGGCGACACGCTGCAGTTCGCCCACGGGCTGAACATCCACTACGCCCAGATCGAGCCGCCGGAAGACGTCGACGTGACGATGGTCGCGCCCAAGAGCCCGGGCCACCTCGTCCGGCGCAACTACGAGAACGACGAGGGGACCCCCGGTCTGCTCGCGGTCTATCAGGACACGACCGGCGACGCACAGGAGCGCGCCCTCGCGTACGCGAAGGGGATCGGCTGTACCCGCGCCGGCGTCATCGAGACGACGTTCCGGGAGGAGGTCGAATCGGACCTCTTCGGCGAGCAGGCCGTCCTCTGTGGCGGCGTCACCTCGCTGGTCAAACACGGCTACGAGACGCTGGTCGACGCCGGCTACTCGCCGGAGATCGCCTACTTCGAGTGTCTCAACGAACTCAAGCTGATCGTCGACCTGATGTACGAGGGCGGCCACGCCGAGATGTGGGATTCCGTCTCAGATACCGCCGAGTACGGCGGTCTCTCCCGGGGCGACCGCATCGTCGACGAGACCGTCCGCGAGAACATGGAGGAGACCCTCGAAGAGATCCAAGACGGCGAGTTCACGCGCGAGTGGATCCTCGAGAACCAGGCCGGTCGCCCGAGCTACAACCAGCTCCGGGAGGCCGAGAAGAACCACGAGATCGAACAGGTCGGCGAGCGCCTGCGCGACCTGTTCGCGTGGGCCGACGAGGAGGAAACGGAAGACGAGTCCGTCCAGGTGCAGGCGGACGACTGAGAGCGAACCCATGACAGCAAACGACAACACGGATACGATGGCCGAGATCAGCCACACCAACCCCTACACCGGGGAGACGGCCGGTCGACTGTTCAGCCGCGGGCCGATCGTCGCAGCGGACGGTGGCACGCCCGATGCGACCGAGCCCGACGACGCTGACGAGACCGACGAACGGGCCGACACGAAAGGGACCATGCGCGACGTCGACCACACGCCGCCGAAGGAGGCCGACGATGCGAACCGGGTCTTCGAACGCGGGACCGAACACGGACGACGCTCCGACAGCGACACGGTAGTAGAGGAATGAGCGAGGACACACTGTACGACAAGGTCTGGGACCGACACAAAGTCACCACGCTGCCGACCGGACAGGATCAGCTGTTCGTCGGGCTCCACCTCATCCACGAGGTCACGAGCCCGCAAGCGTTCGGCATGCTCCGCGAACGGGACCTCGAGGTCGCCTACCCCGAACTGACCCACGCGACGGTCGATCACATCGTCCCGACGGCCGACCAGTCCCGCCCCTACGAGGAGGACGCGGCCGAGGAGATGATGGCCGAACTCGAGGAAAACGTCCGCGAGGCGGGCATCGACTTCTCGGACCCGACGACGGGCGATCAGGGGATCGTCCACGTCATCGGACCGGAGCAGGGACTGACCCAGCCCGGCAAGACGATCGTCTGTGGCGACAGCCACACCTCGACCCACGGTGCCTTCGGCGCGCTCGCCTTCGGCATCGGGACCTCCCAGATCCGCGACGTGCTCGCGACGGGAACCGTCGCCATGGAGAAACAGAAGGTCCGCAAGATCCAGGTCGACGGCGAACTCGGCGACGGCGTCGAGGCCAAGGACGTCATCCTCGAGATCATCCGCCGGCTGGGCACCGAGGGCGGCGTCGGCTACGTCTACGAGTACGCCGGCGAAGCCATCGAGAGCCTCGGGATGGAAGGCCGGATGTCGATCTGTAACATGTCCATCGAGGGCGGCGCTCGCGCGGGCTATGTCAACCCCGACGAGACCACCTACGAGTGGCTGGAAGAGACCGACTACTTCCGGGAGAACCCGGAGAAGTTCGACGAACTCAAACCCTACTGGGAGTCGATCCGGAGCGACGAGGACGCCGAGTACGACGACGTCGTTCACATCGACGCCGACGAACTCGAGCCGGTCGTCACCTGGGGGACCACGCCCGGCCAGGGGATCGGCATCACGGATCCGATCCCGGAGCCGGAGTCGCTGCCCGCGGAGAAACAGGACACCGCCCGACGCGCACAGGAACACATGCGCGTCGAGCCCGGCGAGACGATGGAGGGCTACGACATCGACGTGGCCTTCCTCGGTTCCTGTACGAACGCCCGCCTGCCCGACTTGCGACGCGCCGCCCGGATCGTCGAGGGACGGGAGGTCGACGACGACGTCCGCGCGATGGTCGTCCCCGGCAGCCAGCGCGTCCAGAAGGCCGCCGAGGAGGAAGGGCTCAAAGACACCTTCGAGGAGGCCGGCTTCGAGTGGCGCAACGCCGGCTGTTCGATGTGTCTGGGCATGAACGAGGACCAGCTCGAGGGCGACGAGGCCTGTGCCTCCTCCTCGAATCGGAACTTCGTCGGCCGACAGGGCTCGAAGGCCGGCCGCACGGTGTTGATGAACCCGCAGATGGTCGCCACGGCGGCGATCACCGGCGAAGTGACCGACGTTCGAGAGCTGCCGGAAACGGAGGTGACCGCCTGATGGGCGACGAAATCGAGATTCCGGAGGTCGACTCCGTCGCCGGCTCGGGCGTCCCGATCCGAGGCAACGACATCGACACCGACCAGATCATCCCCGCCCGCTTCATGAAGGTCGTCACCTTCGACGGGCTGGGCGAGTTCGCGTTCTTCGATCTGCGGTTCGACGACGACGACAACCAGAAAGAGCACCCGTTCAACGAGGACCGCTATCAGGACTCCTCGGTGATGGTCGTCAACAGCAACTTCGGCTGTGGCTCCTCGCGCGAACACGCCCCGCAGGCGCTGATGCGCTGGGGCATCGACGCGATCATCGGCGAGAGCTTCGCCGAGATCTTCGCCGGCAACTGTCTGGCGCTCGGGATCCCGACCGTCACGGCCGACAGCGAGACGATCGAGGCCCTGCAGGACTGGGTTGACGAGAACCCCGACGGCGAGATCGAAATCGACATCGAGGCCGAGGAAGTCACCTACGGCGACGAGACGATCGACGTCACCGTCGACGACGCCCAGCGCAAGGCCCTCGTCGAGGGCGTCTGGGACACGACGGCGCTGATGAAGTCAAACGCCGGCGCGGTCCGCGAGACGGCTCGCGAACTGCCCTACGTCGACGACGCGGCGATTCCGGAAGCCGAATAGTCTCAGTCCTCGACCCGATCGAGTGCGATTTTCGATCGAGACACACTCTAGCCGACTCGAGTGAACTGGGATCGTCTCTTTTCGGGGTGGCTCGAGTTCCGTAATCCGGGTCCGTGTGGCTGTATCAAAGCTTACCTGCGAGAGTGCTATCGGAGAAAATATGCGAATTTCCGCGGTGAGTTCCCTGCATCCGTACCGCGAACACTCCTAATATGGACGGCACAGTCCTATCGGAAACTACGCCTGAAACTTCAAATAGTATGGTGTTACCGCGAACTGTTTGTAAAACGGCTAACTTCCTCTCGATATTCTGGAACGTTTTTAGCATCGATCCGCTCAACCGACCAGATCAGTGACTCACCACTAGGATGGACGTGCCCGTATAGTCCGATATAATTGCTTTCTTCGGTTGCCTCACCAACTGTAGAGAACTGTTCGTTTACTCCACTGAGTTCTCCCGTCACTTCGAAATACTCCGCTTTCTCCTCCCAAATAGCAGGGACGTACTCTTGATACGGTGGGAGCGGTGTCTCATCCATGTCCTGTCCGCGTTGAGTCGACTCGAGCGTTATCGTTTCAGCCACTGGTTCTGACTTGGCAGCACGTACCGTTACTGTTACATCTACACGTTCATTATGCATATTTATTATGGATATGTAAACTAAGTGAACATCTTCGGGAATTAGTCGCGAGGTACAACCAGCAGTACTCGATACAAGTCCGACAGCGACTGTTCCGAGGAGTTTTCGTCGGCTGAAATCCATCCGGTTAGAGAACATATTTTACTTGTACTATAAATATTTTTCTTATTTAATGTATTCGTGAGTAGATTCCACGAGAAAGAGACAGATTACTCGAGGCGAACGGCTTCGAAACCCACGCGTAACTCCCAACAGGTTCGGGGAGATCGACGAAATTTCTCGAGGTGGCCGCTTCGCTCGAGCGTCGTTTCGTTTTTGTCCCTAAGTTGATTCGAGAAAGAAGGGTATCGAGTCCTTGGGGTCGGATACCGTCACAGGCACAACGCGCGGTCCGCTCCGGAAACTCACGGTCCGGACGACAACCCCGGCCCAACCAGTCAACATCCTAACGTTCTTTATGGTTGGTTGCGTAACACACGGATGCGCACGAAAGTGCGCCGAGTCGGAGTGTCCAGGACCAACTACACACTCCGACTCAACTGAGGCCCCCGCGTAGCGGGAGCAATCCACCATTGACGTTGGCGAAATAAAGATGTGCCGACGTCCCGCCGCCCAGTCGTAACTGTGACCGGCGGGCTCGCTGGATTGTGTTTCGCTGTGTCGGGGCCTGCAACCGAACGACACATGGTCTCGAGAATCACCATCCACTGCGACTGTGGTACCGACGTCCGTCTCGCGACGACCGACGATCCGGCGACGTGTCCGGACTGTGGAACGGCGTTCGCGACGACGGTCTTCGAACTCACCAACTATCACCATGCACCCAACACTCGCCACGGCACTGTCACGTATCGCGGCCCGTGAGGGCTGTGATCGATCGGCCTTGCCACCGCTGTACGAGGCCGTCGACCCCGAGGCACTGGCCGCGGTACTCGAGTCGAACGGGGACGTCGCCGTTCGCTTCGCGTACGGCGACTACCGCGTCGTACTCGGCCCCGATCCCGACGAAGTGACGGTGATCGACGGGGCGCAGTAACGGGTCGTCAGTCGGAATCGGTCGACGATCACCTGTCTCCCTCGAGTCGGGTTTTCACCGCGTGTTGACGCCCGTCCGGAGCGATTCGTCGGGCACAGCGACCGGCGTCCGTGTCCGTGACGCGACGTTTCGGCTATAGTAGCTCTCGAAAGTCAATGCACACCCGATCGCAGGACAACGCTACGATCGATGTGTAAATCGTTTCGAGAGCTACTATCGGTCGTCTCCTTCCTCGCGTCGGCCGCGGGCTGGCTCGAAATCGCGGGATACTTCGGAGGCAGCGCCCAACTACGGGTATGTCTCGTTTCCGCGACGGGGGACTTTTCCTGTTGCTCGCCGTCCTGTGGGGATTTTCGTTCCCCGCGATCTCGGTCGGCCTCGAGTATCTCCCGCCGCTGCTCTTTGCGGCCGCCCGGTACGACATCGCGGCGGTCCTGTTGTTGACCGCGGCCGTCGTCCGGGTCGAGAAGTGGCGACCGACCGCACGGAACGACCTGCTCGCGGTCGCGGGCGGCGGCGTCTTCCTCATCGCCGGCAACGGCCTGCTCTTTCTGGGCCAGCAGACGGTTCCGAGCGGCGTCGCCGCAATTTTGCAGGGACTGGTGCCGATCATCACCGCGCTGTGGGCGATCCCGCTGCTGGGCGAGCGGCTCTCGCCGCTCGGGGCCGTCGGCGCGGCGATCGGCTTTCTGGGCGTCGGCCTCGTGATCCAGCCCGATCCGGCCAACCTGCTGGCCGGTGACACCGCCTCGCAGTTGCTCATCGTCGGGCAGGTCTGCAGCGTCGCGCTCGGCGGCGTGTTGATCCAGCGGGCCGGCCCGACCCTCGAGCAACTGCCGCTGGTCGGCTGGTCGATGCTCGTCGGCGGGCTCGTCTTGCACGCGGTCAGCCTCGCGGCCGGCGAGTTGCCGAGCGTCGACGTGGTCGGCCCCGTCTCGGTCGGTGCGTTGCTCTATCTCGGCGTCTTCGCGACCGCGATCGCCTTCATGATCTACTTTCGCGTCCTCGCGGAATACGGCGCGTTCGAGGCGGCGTTGATCGGCTATCTGGTGCCGATCGTCGCGACGATCGCGAGCGTCGTCCTGCTGGGCGAGGAGATCGGCGCGCTGACCGTCGCCGGCTTCGGGCTGGTGGCGGTCGGCTTCGCCCTGCTCAAGCGTCGCGCGATCGCCGACGCGGTGGGGTTCTCGACGGGCGTCGGAAGCCCCTGATTGGCGAGTGAGTCGGGACAGTCGGCTCGAGCCGCGAGTGGCATGATACCGGTATCGATACCCTCTTTTCGGCCCCGCGACGATGATTGGGCATGACTCACGAGATCGCCGTCATCCCGGGCGACGGAATCGGACAGGAAGTAACGCCGGCCGCCGTCGAGGTACTCGAAGCCCTCGAGCCCGAGTTCGAGTTCGTCGACGCGGACGCCGGAGACGCGGTAAAGGAAGAAACCGGCGAGGCGCTACCCCAGGAGACCTACGACCTGGCGGCGTCGGCCGACGCGACGCTGTTCGGCGCGGCCGGGAACACGGCCGCCGACGTCATCCTACCGCTCCGGGAGGCGGTCGAGTCGTTCGTCAACGTCCGCCCGGCGAAGGCCTATCCCGGCGTCGACGCCGTCCGTCCCGAGACCGACCTCGTTTTCCTCCGGGAGAACACCGAGGGCGTCTACGCGGGCCACGAGGATCGACTGACCCAGGACGTCTCGACGCTGACCCGCGTCGTCACGGAGTCCGCCTCGGAGCGACTCGCCGAGTTCGCCTGTGACTACGTCGCCGGCGACGACCACGACGGCTTCTCGATCGTCCACAAGGCGAACGTCATGCGCGAGACGGACGGACTCTTCCGCGACACGGTCAAGGGCGTCGCCGACGAGCACGGCGTCGAGACCGATCAGGTGCTGATGGACGCCTTCGCGACGCGGGTCTGTCTCGACCCCGAGCAGTTCGACGTCGTCGTCTGTCCGAACCTCGCGGGCGACGTCCTCTCCGACCTCGCCGCGGGACTGGTCGGCGGGCTGGGCCTGCTTCCCTCGGCCAACATCGGCCCCGACCGCGCCCTCTTCGAGCCCGTCCACGGCACCGCGCCCGACATCGCCGGCGAGGGCGTCGCCAACCCCGCCGCGACGATCGTTTCCGCGGCGATGTTGCTCGAGTACCTGGGCTACGACGAGGCGAGCGACCGCGTCCACGATGCCGTCGAGGCCACGCTGGCCGACGGGCCGCGAACGCCGGATCTGGGCGGTGACGCCTCCACCGAGGACGTGACCGCGGCGATTATCGACCGCCTGTAACGGGGCTCACTCGCCGTTTTTAGTAGCGCGGGGTCGCCCGACACCGCATGGCTCGGAACGATCGAGCCGTGACGGCCTTCGCCATGCTCGGCCACGCTACGTTTCACACCTACGAGCTGGTGATTCCGATCTTCGTCGCCATCTGGCTCGAGGCTTTCTCGACGACACCGGCGTTTCTGGGGGCCGCCGTCGGCGCGAGCTACGCCCTCGTGGGGGTCGGCGAACTCCCGAGCGGCCTGCTCGCCGACCGAGTCAGTTCCAAGGCGCTCGTGCTGGCGTGCTCGCTCGGCATGGGTGCGGCGTTCGCGGTCGTCGCCGTCGCGCAGACGATCGCCGTGCTGACCGCCGGGCTCCTGTTGTGAGGGCTCGCCGCGAGCCTCTATCACCCGGCCGGACTGGCGCTGCTCAGCCGCGGGACGAAAGCCCAGGGGACCGCGTTCGCATACCACGGCGCTGTGGGCAACGTCGGCGTCGCGACCGGGGCCCTGCTCTCGCGGCGGTGGCGCTCGCGTTCGTCGGCTGACAGGCCGTTGCCGTCCTGCTGCTGGGGCCCGCCCTCGCCGCGGCGGCCGTCGGGGGTACCCTCGGCTTTCTCACCTTCATCATCGCCCCGATCAATCAGGAGGCGATCTCGGCGTACACGCCGGCCGACGCGCGGGGGCTCTCCTTCGGCTACTCGTACACGGCGATCTTCGGCGTCGGCGCGGTCGGCTCGTCGCTGGCCGGGTTCGTCCTGACGCGATCGACGCCGACCGTGCTGTTCGTCGTCGCCGCCTGTGCCGCGGTCGCCGCCCTCATCGGCGGGACGCTCCGTCGTCGCTCCGGCCGGCGGTCTCCTGACGGCGTGACGGCGGACGATTGATGCGGATTATTGTCACCGGGACTGACTGACAGTAAACCGTGTGAGCCCGCCCCCGACGGCGAGTCGGAACCCTGTTCCGGCCCGAGAGTTATCATGGGGGCCGTGGTACCGGCGGCCATGACTCGAGACGACACCCTCGTCGGGGTCGACTCACGGTTCGTCGAAACGGGGCGATTGGGGACCCACTATCTCGAGTCGGGGGATTCCGACCGGACTGTGGACGCGGGCGAGACGGTCGTGTTCCTCCACGGAAACGTCTCCTCCTCGCGGTTCTTCGAGGACGTGATGGCCGACCTGCCCGGTCGGCATCGGGCGATCGCACCCGACATCCGGGGGTACGGCGACTCGGAGCCGAAACCGGTCGACGCGACGAACGGGCTCGGCGACTTCGAGCGGGATCTGCACGCGCTGCTCGGCGAACTCGATCGCGCGGAGCCGGTCGTCCTCGTCGGCTGGTCCAACGGCGGCGGGGTCGCGATGCGGTACGCGATCGACCACCCCGAGGCGGTCGCGGCCCTCGTCCTCGTCAACCCGCTGTCGCCGTACGGCTTCGGCGGGACGAAAGACCTCGAGGGAACGCCGTGTTTCGACGACCACGCCGGCTCCGGCGGCGGGATCGGCAACGATGCCTTCGTCGCGGGACTTGCCGACCGTGACCGTGGCGTCGAGGGCCGAACCTCGCCGCGGAAGGTCCTGCGGACCTACTACGTCGATCCGACCCACGAGTTCGACGCCGAGCGCGAGGAGTCGTACCTGACCGGGATGCTCGACACGGCGACCGGAGACGAGAACTACCCCGGCTCGTCAAACCCCAGTGACAACTGGCCCGGCATCGCCCCCGGCGAAACCGGGGTGAACAACTCAATCTCGCCCAAATACTGCGACCTCGAGGGGGTCACCGAGATCGACACCGACGCCAAGCCGCCCGTGCTGTGGATCCGCGGTGACTCGGATCAGATCGTCTCGAACGCCTCGCTGTTCGACCTGGGGACGCTCGGCCGAATGGGCGAACTCCCCGACTGGCCCGGCGAGGACGTCTTCCCGCCCCAGCCGATGGTCGACCAGACCCGCGCCGTCTGCGAGCGCTACGCCGACCGCGGCGGCGAGTTCGAGGAGGTCGTTTTCGGCAACACCGGCCACGCGCCCCATCTCGAGGTTCCGGGGGACTTCCGCGACCGGCTCGAGTCGGTGCTGGGTGGCTGAGGTCGCGGGCAGTATGGGCTCAGGACTCCGGGTTCCACTTCGGGGCCGCTTCAGCATCGAGCGCCGACGGGTCGAGGATACCGACCGTCCGTCTCCCGGCGTCCGTTTTCGATCGAAACACGGTCAGTCGGGGACGGCTATCGGGCCGGCCCGTCGTTGCCCTCGGTCAGGCGATATCGAGGGCGTCCCGATCGGCCCCGGCCAGTTCCTCGAGCGCGTCGGCCTCGAGGAGGTGACACTCGCCGGGCACGACCAGCAGATGCAGCGGGGCGCCGAACTCCCGGTCGGCGAGTTCGGTCATGGTGCCGGCCTCGACGATCGGGTCGGGGCTGCCCGCGCGGGCGACGACGACGCCGACGAGATCGGGGTATTCCTCGGCGAGCAACTCGGCCCCGACGTCGGCGGTCATGTACTCGTCCTCGTCGGTCCGCTCGTGGCCGATCTTAATATCGAGGTAGACGATCGTGTGGAGCCCGTCCGCCCGGTTCGAATCGGTCGTCTCGGTCACGCTCGCGGGCAGGCCGTCGGCGCCGTGGGCGTAGGGAAAGGGCAGCGTCGTCGCCTTCCCGAACCGGTAGTTCTGGAGTCCGGTCAGCGCGCTGGTGGCCGTCTGGGCCGTGACGCCGTGGATCACCCGCGTCTCGATCCCGCGGTCGTGGGCCCGCAGGCGCAGGTCGACGTGAGTCGTCGAGATCATCGTGTCGCCCGCGGTGAGAAAGGCCACGTCCTCGGTCTCCGCCGCCTCGAGCATGTCTTCGGGATGCTGTTCGACGCCCGCGCGGTCCCGGACTTCGATCGCCGTGTCGTGGTGAGACTCGAGGTCCTCGATCGTCGTCCCGATCAGTTCGCTGGTGTAGAACTCGGCGTAGGCGCGGTCGGCCGCCCGGAGGGCCTCCCGGCCCTCGACGGTGATCGACCGCTCGTCGTAGAGTCCGAGGCCGATGAACGTGAGCATACGAGGCCGTAGTCGTAGCTCGCGGAATACGTTTTCGAGACGACGGTTCCGGTCGTGGACGGCGCGAACCGTTCAGAACCCGATGTGTGAGGTCGACGACGGACCGTCGTCCTCGTCGTCTTCGTCGTCGATCGCGCCTTCGTGGGCGAAGGTGAAATCGTCGTCGGTCAGGTAGACGACGCCGTCTTCGACGGTCACGCCGACGGACGGCAGCGTCGTATCGGCCGCCTCGCCGTTGTCGCAGTAACCCGAGCAGCTGTCGAACATCGATCCGTGTTTCGGGCAGATGATCTGTCCGTCCCGAATCGCTGCCCCCCGGCCCGTGTCGAATCGCTGGGCCTCGTGGGTACAGCGATTGATCCACGCTTCGACCCCCGCTCTACAGGGGACTAGAATCGCCTCGTCGGGTTCGCCGTACTGATCGCGAATCGTAAAGAGCCACGATCGGTCCTCGTGGACCGTTTCGACGGTCGTGAGTCGCGTTCCGCGCATTCAACGATCGGGTTCGGCTCCCGGCGGCAAACCGTTTCCGGCGACGGCCCGACCGACTTCGGGAATCGCCGAACCGCCGACACGACCGCGAACTGATCGACGACGAGCGGTCTCCGATCAAGACAGTATCGGCGTTCCCGCGATCGCACTACGAATATAGTTGAAAATATAGACAACTATTATCTCGGCAATTTCCTTGCCGAACGTCGAGATGTAATCGATAGCGATCGCATTCAGCACCCAATCGCGCTTCGAGTATGGATCCACCCCCTTAGCTGATCCTCAAACAAAACAGTTAATTGAATATCTAATCAAGTATCTCTCGATGGCACAAGCGACGAACCGACTCCAACGCTATCTCGACGACGAACTCGGAGAGTGTCGCAGCGAGGATGTCGAGCGACGACTGGACGAACTCAGCACGCTCGAGGCCGGACTCGGGACGGCACAGGCGGAGGCGGAACTCGACGTTCTTTCGGCGCTGGCCAACGAGACGCGCTATACCCTCGTACGCGTACTCGTCGCAGCCGAAGAAGAACTCTGCGTCTGCGAACTGAACGCCGTCGTCGACGTGACCGAGAGCGGGCTCAGCCACGCCCTCTCGGCGCTCGTCGACGCCGGCCTCGTCGAGAGTTGGAAGGATGGCCGCTGGAAGAAGTACCGGGCGACCAACCGCGCGGTGGCACTCGTCACCGTCCTCGAAGGGAGCGTGACTATCGATGAGTAACGTCGAACACGAACACGGCCCGGACTGCGGCTGTCCGGACTGCGGGGATCCGCGGTCGATGGACTTCCTTGATAAGTATCTGACCGTCTGGATCTTCGGCGCGATGTTCGTCGGCGTCGGCCTCGGCTACGTCGCCCCGTCGGTGACCCAACCCATTCAGGACCTTCACCTCGTGGAGATCGGACTCATCCTGATGATGTATCCGCCGCTGGCGAAGGTCAACTACGGCCAGTTGCCGACCGTCTTCAAGAACGTGACGGTACTCGGGCTGAGCCTCGTCCAGAACTGGCTGATCGGCCCGACCGTGATGTTCGCGCTGGCGATCGTCTTCTTCAGCGGCATCACGCCGGGGCTGCCTGCCCGACCGGAGTTCTTCCTCGGGCTGGTGTTCATCGGGATGGCCCGCTGTATCGCGATGGTCTTGGTGTGGAACGAACTCGCCGACGGCTCCAGCGAGTACGCCGCGGGGCTGGTCGCGTTCAACAGCGTCTTCCAGATCTTCACCTACGGCGTCTACGTCTGGTTCTTCGCGTTGTTCGTCCCCGACCTGCTGGGACTCGAGGAACTCGCAGCGGGTATCGACTCCTTCAACATCGGCCCGTGGGAAGTCTTCACTGCGATCGCGATCTTCCTCGGGATCCCCTTCGCCGCGGGCATCGTCTCGCGCGCCGTCGGGACGCATACGAAAGGTGTCGAGTGGTACGAGGAGGAGTTCGTGCCGACGATCGACCCGCTGACGTTGATCGCGCTGCTTTTCACCGTCGTCGTGATGTTCGCGATGCAAGGCGAACGCATCGTCGGCCAGCCCAGTGACGTCCTGCTGCTCGCCGTCCCGCTGACGATCTACTTCGTGGTGATGTTCTTCGTCAGCTTCGGGATGGGCCACGGAATCGGAGCCGACTACTCGACGACGACCGCGATCGGCTTCACTGCGGCCTCGAACAACTTCGAACTCGCAATCGCCGTCGCGACGGCGGTGTTTGGCGTCGGATCCGGCGTCGCCTTCGCGACGGTCATCGGCCCGCTGATCGAGGTGCCCGTCCTGCTCTCGCTCGTGTACGTCGCACTGTGGTTCCAGCGCCGACTCGACTGGGCCGGCCACACGACGGGACAGCTCGAGAGTACGAAACCGTCTAGTTCCGGTAGCAGCGGATCCGACCCGGTCACGGAGGATGACTGACATGACCGCCGGTATACGACTGGCACCGACTGACGGCAGTCACTCGGCCGCAGCCGCTACGGCCCGTAGCTTCGAACGGGCAGCGCAACTCGACGCGAGCGGATACGGCCGCTCGTCCGCGAACAGCGGCCACGAGACGGGCCCGACCCACGTCGGTGACTCGCTACGTGTCCACGAGCAAATCACAGAACACGCGACAGTGCGTGCGGGTGAGAACGAATGACCGATCCGTCGGAACCGATCCGTATCGCCTTCGTCTGTGTCCAGAACGCCGGCCGGTCACAGATGGCCTACGCGTTCGCCCAGCGGGAGGTCACGGATCGGGGATTATCGGACGATGTCGACCTCGTGACTGGCGGAACCCACCCCGCCGACCACGTTCACGACGGGGTCGTTCGAGCGATGTCCGCAGTCGGAATCGATATTTCGGACCGGACGCCTCGAGAGATTACGTTCGAGGAGATCCAAGAAAGCGAGTACGTCGTCACGATGGGGTGTTCTGCCGAGGACGTGTGTCCGGCCGGATGGGCGGGTGAAAACCGCGACTGGGGCCTCGACGATCCGGATGGGAAATCGGCGACCGAGATCGACCAGATCCGAGACGAGATCGACGACCGGGTCAGCAGATTGTTCGACGAGGTCGCCTCGCAACGCTGATACTGCCGGACAGGACGACGTGACGCCGCTCGCAGCCGTGCGGTCGTCACCGATGGGACGACCGCGACATCACGACCGGTGTCGGAGTAACTGCTATACCGGTCTCTCTACTCACAGAATTCCCTCTCAATTCCTATCGCGATTATTGATTTATATCGATCTCGAGCCGCCAAAACGTCAGCGTTACGGCGGCCCACCGGCCAGTGCGAATATGGAAGTTCCGTGCGTCCGCGTCGCTCGCGAGGAGGGGGAAGCGACGCGATCGGCGCTTGCCGACGCGGACCTGATCGACGACGACTACGAGATCGCCGTCGAGGACGGGTGGCTCTACATCCCCGTCGCCGACCCCGACGCCGCCGCTGCCCTGCTCGCGGACGGCGAGATCGTCTCGCGGACGGTCAGCGAACGCGAGCAGCAAACGACGCCCGCGGACCTGCTCGAGTTCGACCCCACCTACGAACGTCTCGGAGAGGCCGCACTCATCGACGAGGACGACCCCGAGCACGCGCGGGCGATCGCGGACGCGATCCTCGAGTCGGACCTCCCCGTCGAGACGGTGCTGAACAAGGCCTCGAAAGTCAAAGGCGAGACGCGGGTCCGTGACTGGGAGCTGCTCGCGGGCGAAAACACCGAGGTCGTCCACCGCGAGTACGGCTGTGAGTTCCTGTTAGACCTCGCCGAGGTCTACTTCTCGCCGCGGCTCGCGACGGAACGGCATCGCGTGGCCGAGCAGGTCAGCGAGGCGCACCGGGCCTCGGAACGTGCGAGCGGGCAGGGCCCGCAAGCCGCAAGCGAGCGCGCCTTCGACATGTTCGCCGGCGTCGGCCCCTTCGTGATCCCGTTCGCGAAACGCGGCGCGACCTGCGTCGGGGTCGATCTCAACCCCGACGCCGTCGAATACCTCCGCGAGAACGCCCGCCGGAACGGCGTCGCGGACCGGGTGACCACCATCAACGACGACGTCCGCGAGGTCGCGACGGAGTACGCGGACTGGGCCGACCGCCTCGTGATGAACCTCCCTCACAGCGCCGACGAGTTCCTCGAGTCGGCGGTCATCGTCGCCGGCGACGACTGCACCCTCCACTACTACGACATCCAGCACGAGGACGACCCGTTCGGGCCCGGTGAGCGGGCAATCCGCGCGGCCGCCGAACCCGAGTACGACGTCACCGTCGAGACCCGCCACACCGTCCGCTCGTATGCCCCCCACGAACTGAACGTCTGTCTGGACGTCCGCCTCGAGCGGTGACGTGCCGACTCGTCGGGACCGCTCGGGCGCGTAACTCCCTCCCACGACCGGCTCGATTCGCAACCCTTATGGCCGGTATCGGTCCTACCAATGAATGCGTTCGCGCCGGTGTAGCTCAGACTGGCAGAGCGAATCCTTCGTAAGGATTAGGTCGAGGGTTCAAATCCCTCCACCGGCTTTCTTCCGGCGAACAAATCCGTGAGCCGGGAGTACGTTCTGAAGGGATTTGAATCAGGGAGCAGCTTCGCTGCGACCGTGGTTCAAATCCCTCCACCGGCTCTTTCTGCGACGAACAACGCAAGTCAGGAGCGAAGCGACCCGCTGACCGACGATCCGACTATCGATATGTGACGGGCGATTCCCCGGCGACCAGTCGCGACTCGAACTCCGCAACTGAAAGGACCTCGAGGTTCCCCTTGCGCTCTTTCCCGTGGACGTAGTCGACGATCCGATCGGTGCAGACTGACACGGAGGGCACAGCGGCTCAGCAGACCGGTTAGCTGACGGAGCCGGTACCCGATGGCCGCCGGAGCGGCGCCACCGCGGGCCGGTCGTTGCCGGTTGATAAATGAATTACGACGATACCAAATCGGCTGTGCTGGGGTCGAGA
The DNA here is from genome assembly GCF_001953745.1 of Natrinema saccharevitans. Taxonomy (NCBI): domain Archaea; kingdom Methanobacteriati; phylum Methanobacteriota; class Halobacteria; order Halobacteriales; family Natrialbaceae; genus Natrinema; species Natrinema saccharevitans. The sequence goes on along the minus strand of NZ_LWLN01000001.1, from coordinate 722,408 downwards.
CGGCTCGAGCCCGTCGCCGGGGACGGCTCGAGGACGGTGCTTCGACCGCTCGAGGGAGGAAATCGCGCGTCTCGACCGGGTTCGAACGGCGGGGATCAGTAGAAGGCGGACAGCACGAGACACAGGGCGAAGGCGAGGACGGGGTAATCGAGGCGGGAGAACGTAAGCGGCGGCAGCGTGGGGTTCCACGCGAAACACCGTGCGCGGAGCGCGAGCGAGAGACGGTCGGCCCGGTCGAACGCCCGCGTGAGCCCGAGCATGCCAACCGTGCTGATCCGGTCGACCGTGCCGCGTTCGGTCCCCAACCGGGCGGCCATCGCCTCGCGAATCGTCCGGAGATCGCCCTGCAGGACGGGGAGGAACCGGAAGACGAGCGCGATCCCGATCCCGAGCAGTTGGCCGGGTTTGCCGGGGATCGTCCGCTGGATCGCCGCCCGAGAGTCCCGGACCGGCGTCGACCGGACGTACGCCGCGCTGACCAGCAGGATGAGGAGGACCCGATAACTCGCCAGCCCCGACGTGAGGGCGTCCGCGCGGTCGAACCACGGGGTGCCGATCGTGACGCCGGCCAGCACCGGCGCGATCGCGAGGACGACGAGCGCGTACCGGTAGGCGGCGACGGTCCGACGGATCGAGACGCGCGCCGCCGCCAGGACGACGACGGTCACCACCGACAGCGCCAGCAACGCTCGAGGCGTCGGATGGGCCAGTGCGGTCGCCGCGAACCCGAGCTGGACCGCCAGCTTGCTCCGGGGGTCCAGTCGGTGGGCCAGCGTCTCGTCCGGGTCGTAGGTCAGCATCGGTCGCCTCCGGAGTCGCGCGAGTGGAGTAGCAGTCCGGTCATCGCGATCACCGGTCGGGAACGCGGACCTCGAGGCCCGCGAGGTCTCCGAGCGCGTCGTCGGGCGAGCCGTCGACGGCCACCCGCCCGTCCCGCATTGCGATCGCCCGGTCGGCCAGTCCCAGCACGTCCCGCAGGTCGTGGGTGGCGAGCAAGACCCCGGTGCCGTCGGCCGACAGCGCCGCGAGTCGCCCGAGGACCGAGCGGCGCGCGGGCTCGTCGAGGCCGGTGAAGGGTTCGTCGAGGACGAGGTGGGTCGGATCCATCGCGAGCGCGCCCGCGATGGCGACGCGGGACTGCTCGCCGCCCGAGAGGGCCTCGATCCGGTCGTCTTCCCGGCCGGCCATGTTGACCGCCTCGAGGGCGGCGTCGACGCGGCGGTCGATCTCGGCCCGCTCGAGGCCGAGGTTTTCGGGCCCGAAGGCGACGTCCGCGCCGACGGTCGCGGCGACGAACTGGTCGCGCGGGTGCTGGAAGACCATCCCGACGCGCGAGCGGGCGGCGATCAGGTCGTCGGAAACGGGCGTGCCGTCGACCAGCACCGTTCCGCTGTCGGGCGTCAGAAGGCCGTTGCAGTGTCTGAGCAGCGTCGTCTTCCCGCTGCCGTTTGCTCCCGCCAGCAGGCAGAACTCGCCGTCCTCGATCGTCAGCGAGACGTCCTCGAGGACCGAAACGTCGTCGAACGCGTAGGAAACCGACCGAAACTCGATCATTGGATCGTGCCCCGAGCGATCACGTCGGATCGATGTGGCCGGCCTTGACGATCACGATCGCGGCGACGATCTTCAGCAGGTCACCCGGGACGAACGGGACGACGGCGAGCTGGAGCGCCTCGATCGCCCCGAGTTCCAGGGCGTACGCGAACCACGCCGTCCCGAGCCCGTAGATGACGATCAGCGCCGCGAGCAACGCTGCGACGAGGACCGGCGCCGAGGCGTCCGCGGGATCCGCGAGGCCGTCGGTGCCGTGAACCACGGCCCCGATCAGTAGTACGGCGAGCGGGTAGGCGACGAGATAGCCGCCGGTTTGACCAAGCAAGACGCCCACGCCGGCCGTTCCGTTGGCGAACACCGGGATTCCGATCGCGCCGGCGGTCAGATAGAGCCCGATCGACACCGTTCCCCAGTACGGACCGAGGTACAGCCCCATCAGGTAGACGACGAGGACCCCGAGCGATATCGGGATCGGCGAGAACGGGATCGGGATCGATCCCACCACGGCCGCGGCCCCCATCAGTGCCGCGAGGATGGCCGCCCGCGCGAACGAGCGGACGGCGTCGTCGTCGACTAACTCGACCGAATTCCGTTCCGTTGCCATACCCCCGCTCTCTCGTAAACCCGGATCAATACTTCGGTTTCCGAAACATCCGGTCGATCGGATGACAGAACGGGTCGAGCGGCGGCTCGATACCGAGACGATCCGTCCGAAACAGGGCGCTTCGTTCCGGTTCGCGTGACGGTCCCGGTCGCGGCTCGAGGCGCTCGAGAGCGGCGGTGCCGGCCAGTTGCAGCGGGTTCTCGCGGACCGGGGCGCGGTAATATCTGATTGTCTCGCCGCGCTAACCGGAACGACCGGCCGGGCTTATGGCTCGATTCGGTCCCGTGGCGAGGGATGGGAGTCCGTACTGCGAACACCGGGCGGGGCCGTAACGGGTGGTGGGCAATCGAACGCGTCGTCGGGGTGGCTGCGCCGGCGGCGACCGTGGAATCGGCGGTCGGTGGGGGCAGCCGATGAGCCGTCGCCGGATCGCTGCGGTCGCGGTGATCGCCGTCGCGATGGTCGCCAGCGTCGTCGCCGTGCCGCTGCTCGGGGGGCTCGAGGGAATCGCCGGGGACGACGCGGGAACGGAGACGGACGCTGCATCGCCTCCCGGTCCCGAAGCGCAGACACAGTTTCAAAACGAGAGCGACGGCGACGCGGCGAGCGGAGACGGGTTCGATCCGATACGGCTGCCGCCGCCCGGTGCGACGGACGAGACGGGAACCGACGCGGACGTCGGCGGGACGACCGCGGAGGCGGCCCAGAGCGAGCGCGAGGACGCCGTCGAAGAGGGCGTCAGCGAGGGAGTCGCGCTCGTCCAGTCCCAGGGAGTCGAGGTGACCCAGGAACAGCGGGCGGCGGCGCTCGAGGGCGCACAGGGGTCGGTGTTGCAGTCCCAGAACGTCGAGGCTGACCAGGTACAGGCGGCGACAACGGGGGCCGTTCACGGAACGTTGATACAGCAACAGTCGGTCAACGTCACGCAGGTGCAGTACGCCGTCGGCGGCGCGACCGGCGGAGCGCTCTCGCAGTCGCAGTCGGCCAACGCGACCCAACTCCAGAGCGCGAGTTGGGGGGCCGCACACGGCGCGGTCGCCCAGCGACAACGTGTCAGCGTCGAGCAGTTGCAGGTGGCCACCAGCGGCGCGGCGGCCGGGGCCGCCAGCGAGGCGGGCGCGAAAGACGTCGGCGCGGTACCGAAGATCCAGGAGGCAGCACAGGGGGCCGCCTACGGTGCCCTGACGCAGTATCAGTCGATCAGCGTCGAGCAGCGCCAGCAGGTGACCCTCGATCACGTCCAGCACGCGGCGGCCGGCGCTGCCGCCGGCGCGCTCGAGGGGAGCGCGACCGCCGCCCTCGAGCAGCGCCAGCGAGTCGACGCCGAGCAGCGCCAGCGGGCGACGATCAAGCAGATTCAGAAGGCCGCGGCGGGCGCGGCGAAGGGCGCGCTCGTCCAGAAACAGCGCGTGTCGGTCGAGGGGACGCAGGCCGCGGCCCGGGGCGCGAGCCGCGGCTCGCTGAAACAGGTCCAGACGATCCGGCTCGAGCAGGTCCAGCGAGTCTCGATCACGCAGGTACAGGAGGCCTCCTTCGGCGCGGCCAAGGGTGCGATCTCCCAAGGTCAGGACGCGAGCGTCGAGGCGATCCAGGCGGCCGCCGACGGCAGCGCCGGCGGGGTCCTGGTCCAGCGACAGTCGGTGTCGGTCACACAGATTCAGGCCGCGGCTGTCGGGGCCGCGGAGGGCGCGGTCACGGCGGCCGTACAGCGGCAGGCGGTGAGGGTCGAACAGGTCCAAGCGGCCGCGTTCGGTGCCGGTCAGGGAGCGGTGACCCAGACGCAACTCGTCGACGTGACGCAGGTCCAGCGGCTCGCGTACGGCGGGGCCAGCGGGGCGCTCGTGCAGGCGCAGGACGCGTCGATCACGCAGGTCCAGATCGCAGCCGGCAGTGCCGTGACCGAGACGGCGCGAGCCGTCCAGTCCCAGCGGATCAGTATCACGCAGCTCCAGACGATAACGCAGGAGAGCGCGGCCGACGCGACCGCCTACGCCGTCGCCGAAGGGACCGACGAGATCGCGGTGATCAGCCAGCACGTCGAGATCGAGGTCGAGCAGCGCATCGAGACGGCCGACCGGATCGAGGGGACCGCATCGATCGACTTCCCCGATCAGGAGAGCGACGGGGACGCGGTCACCGTCGCCGACGTCTCGCTCTCGGAGGGCGGGTTCGTCGCCGTCTACGAGGGTGTCGCCGTCGACGCCGATCCCGACGCGATCGTCGGCGTCTCGAGCTCCCTCGAGTCCGGCGATCACGAGAACGTGACCGTCGACCTCGAGGAGCCGTTGAACGAGAGCGGGCCGCTCGTCGCGGTCGTCCACCACGACACCGACGGCGACGAGGCGTTCGGCTACGTCGAGTCCGACGGTGAGGACGACGTGCCGTACGTCACCGCGGGCGGCGCGCCGGTCCTCGACGGTGCGTTCGTGACCGTTGTCGACGAGCCCGCCGAGCCCGAGGCGACGCTGTCGGTCGACGATCAGGAGGGCAACGGGACGACGCTGACGGTCGACGGGGCCAACGCGACCGTCCCCTACACCCTGACCGCGTCGTACGACGGCGACACCGTCGAGAGTGAGCCGTTCGCGGCCGGTGAGGATGTAACGAACCACGCGCTCGAGTTGGAGCCGCCCCTCGAGGACGACGCGAGCGTCGAGGTGTCGATCGTCGGCGAGGACGGCACGACGCTCGCGAACGACACGATCGAGTACGCCGTCGCGAACGGCTCCGACGGTCCCGAGGCGACGCTATCGGTCGACGATCAGGAGGGCGAGGGAGACACCCTCGAGATCGACGCGACGAGCGCGACGGTGCCGTACGTCGTGACGGCCGAATACGACGGGGAGCGGGTCGACAGCGGCCGGTTCGAGGGCAACGAAACGATCGCCGAGGCGTCGATCGACCTCGAGCCGCCCCTCGAGGACGACGCGAGCGTCGACGTCTCCGTTCGAGCGGCCGCGGGCGACGCGATCCTGGCGAACGACACGATCGAGTACGCGGTCGTCGAGCCCGAGCCCGGCGAGCCGACGGCGAACCTCTCGGTGGCCGACCAGACCGGCGACGGTGAGACGCTGACGGTCACCTCGGCCAACGCCTCGGTCGAGTACGCGCTGACAGTCGCCGACGAGAACGGGACTCGACTCGCGGAGACCGAGCGCTTCGCGGCCAACGAGACGATCGGCCCGCGGGAGATCGACCTCGAGCCGCCGCTGTCGGCGAATTCGACGCTCGAGGCGTCGGTCGTCGCGGCCGACGACGGCACGCCGATCGAGACGGCCGAGGTCGAGTACACCGTCGACGGAGCGGTCCCGGACTTCGACGTCGCGTTCGCGAACTGTTCGCGGGCGGTCGTCGAGGCCGACCTCGAGGCGGGGGATAGCGTCGCGGCGAGTACGGGCTTTTACGACACCGGCGGCTTCGGCAACACCATCATCGAGGACTACGTCACCGTCGGCGAGGACGTCGAGGCACCCTTCGACGGGACGATCGTCTTCGAGGTGGGTGACGAACGGAACGTGACGATCGACGGCGACGAGGTGACCGTCGAGGTGCCCGACTACGGCACCTTCGGGACCTACATCTCCGGGATTAGCTCGCCCGAGGCGGTCCCGTTCGCGTCGATCGATCACCCGAACCCCGACCTCGAGGCCTGCGACGACGAGGCACGGCCCGAACTCCCGTCGCTGTCGATCGAGGAGACGGAGCCCACCGGTGACGGCGACGCGATCGAGGTCACGTTCGGCTACGAGAACCCCAACGACGCGGCGGTCGCCGCGAACAGCGAATTCGTCGAGGGGACGACCGTCGACGAGCCACCGAGCGGGTTCGAACCCGGCGAGAACGCGTTCACCGTCGAGTGGGTCCCCGAGAGCGACGACGAACGGCTCGTCTGGCGGGCCGACTTCGCGAACCACGGCTACGAGGAGCCGGTGACGGTCGCGACGCCGCCCGCCGGCGAGGTTCGGCCGTCCGAGCCCGCCGCGTTCGACGTCTCGATCGCGTCGGTCACCAGTCCGGTCGAGCGAGGACAGACGATCGCAGTCGACGCCGATATCGAGAACGTCGGCGGCGAGGCGGGCACGCAGGAGATCACGCTCGCGATCGACGGGACCGTCGTCGACACCGAATCGGTCTCGCTCGAGGCCGGCGAGAGCCAGCCGGCCGCGTTCGACGCCGTGACCGAAGGACTCGAGCCCGGCGAGTACACGCTCGCGGTGGCGAGCGACGACGAGACCGCGGAGACGACCGTAACCGTCGAGGAGAGCGGTGAGCCGGCGACGATCGCGGTGACCGACCTCTCCGCGCCCGAGAGCGGCGAGGCCGGCCAGCAGGTGACGGTGACTGCGACCGTCGAGAATCAGGCTGATCTCGAGGGGACGGACACGGTGACCTACAGCGTCGACGGGCAGCCGGTCGCCGAGTCGACCGTGACGCTCGCGGGCGGCCAGTCGGCCGAAATTCCGTTCACGTCGTCGTTACCCGATGGCGCGTCGACGCATACGGTCACGACCAGCGACGACGAAGCGTCGATGGTGATCGAAGTGAACGCGCCGACGGCGACGGGAGGCGAGTAACGCTCCACGCCCCTCGACGACGACCGATGGTCGCGAGAGCGGGCTGCATACAGTGCGGGTACCGGCGCTGCCTCGAGTGGATCACCGTGCTGCGATCAGAACGTGGTGAGTTCCCGTCGAATCGCGTTCGTGCCGTGTTTTCGAAGGAACGCGAGCGTTTCGCGGACGCTGGGCGCGGATCGGTACGTTCCAAGGGAGTCCGGAACGGTCGGTTCGAACTCGGGGGAATTCAGGTTCGCCAGTCCGTCGATCAGTAGTTCGCTCATTATGGAGGTACGTTGTCGGCGTTTGATCGCGCCGTACGTGTCGTGACTGCGAACGGGAACGTGATCGATAGCGACGATCCGGCCGCCGTCGATTTGGTCGGTGAGTTGCTGGAGGGTCACGCCGACCGACCCCTCGCCGTCGATGTACTCCCAGAGCGGGCCGATTCGTCCTCTGTACTTCCTGATGTCGCCGAAGTGAAACGAGAGAACTCCACAGTCTGGGGCGTCGAGGATCCGGCCCGTGAGGAGTCCGAATCCGAACCGAACCACGACGTCCGTCTCGTCCGCGATCCTGTCGACGACCGGATCGGGGATCGATCGCCAGATTTCGTTTTTCCGGTCCGGTGAACACCGTACCACGTCCGCGTTTGCGAGTGCATCGACGGTCGAGAAGTGACGGGGTTCGTCGTAGGACGGCGGGCCACGGATCGCCCTCGAGAGCTCCGTACCGGCCCACACTGGGAGCCACGCTCCCCAGTTTCGGCTCCGGCCGAGCAGATACCGTATCGATCGATCCCGGAAGCGACGGGACTCGTCGTTAATGACGACGAGGGGGATTTCGACGGCAGTCCGATCGACCAGTTCCCGCAGCGCCGTTGCTCGATACGCAGGCAGAAAGTCGTCTTCCAACAGCACGCAGACAGTCTCACAACGCATTCGGGCTAGCTGACACGGAATTGTGCCTTCAAATTCGCCTCCGATTGCCGGTTCTGAAGGCGGAGTGAACTACTATGTAGTCCCGTGTTCGCTTCGGACGTTTGTCTACACGATTCCCCCGGCGAGGGAGGGGTTCGATCTTTCGGCCTTCGCCCTCCGACTTCCGGAGTCGAGGGGCGATCGGACCTCCGTTCCCGGTTGACCCGTACCGAGCGATCACCACCGTCGCAAATCGAGTCGACACTCGTGGTACGACAGCGTTCACACGGCCGCTAAACCCCACTCCGACGGTGTTCAACGGGGCCGGTACCGTTTGCTATAGACGGGACTCCGCTCGCGGGGGCGACGGGCGAAAACGGGCTGCGAAGAACTCCGGCGCGGGACCGACCGTCGCGGCCGTCAGTGCTGGTGGCCGGTCGCTTCGCCGAACGTGACGCCGAATCGCTCCTCGAAGAGGTCCATCACGCGTTCCTCCTGTGCCTCGAGTTCCGGATCGGCGTCCTCGCCGTGGTGGACGATATGGTGGGCGCGGCTGGCAAAGGAAAGGAGCATGACGTCACCGATCGTCTCGGCGTCGGTCTGGTCGCCCTCGGCGACGAGGTCGACGAGTCCCGACGGCACCGTCACGTCGTCGGTCGCGCCGTCTTCGGAACTGATCGAGAAGGTCGTCGTCTCGACTTCGTCTGTCATACTCCTACGGTCGGGAACCGCACCTAAAGGTGCTGTGGCTTGCATCGACGGCCCAGTCACCGATCGTCCGCCGCGAAACGGGTCCCTCGTGGCGTTTTTGCCGATCGACGGTGAACGATCGGGTATGCCATCCGTCGAACTCGAAGCGGAGACGATCGAACGGCTGGACGAGCTACGGGTCGACGACGAGTCCTACGACGAGCTGGTGACCGAACTGATCAACATCTACGAGACCAGCGAGTACACGATGTTTCACGCCGGTGACTGAGCGGCCACACCGGCGTCGGTGCCGTCGGCTCAGCTCCCGTCGGCGACGCTCTTCCGGACCGACTCCCAACGGCCCTTCGACTCGAGGTGTGACTGGAGTTTCTCCGCGTACTCCTGAGTGAGCTGTTCGGCCGCCTTCCGCTGCTCGTCCTCCGAGGGGCCGCTGTCCCCGCCCACGCCGAGCGCGCCCATGATCGAGTCGACGATCCCGCCGTCCGACGAGTCCGATCCGCCGGGCCCGCCCGGCCCGCCGGCCATCGCGCCCATGCCGGCCTGGACGCTCTCGAGTTCGGGGATGACGCCGTCGAGTTTGTCCGTGTCGGCGACGATCCGCGCCCGGTCGGGCTCGTCGGGGTGTTCGATCTCGAACTCCGTGGCGGTCATGATCAGGCTCCACTGCTGGTTGGAGAACCGGGACTCCTCGATCCGCGCGGCGAACTCCTGATCGACGGTCATCCGCTCGCCGACGATCCGGTCCGTCCACGGGTTGTCGCTCATGCCCCTCGGTTGGGGCGACCGCTGTATCAGCGTTTCCCTCCTGCTCGCCCGCGAACGGTAGCGAGCCGGTCGCGAAACCGTCAGCTTGACCGACGGTCGTTCCTGTCGGAAAAACGTTCATGTAGTGGTCTGTTGTATGGCATCACATAGCACAATGTACGACTGCATCCTCGTCCCGACCGACGGCTCCCGCGAGGTCGAACGGGCCCTCGAGTACGCGTTCGACCTCGCGCAACTACACAACGCGACGATCCGCGCGCTCTACGTCGTGAACGCGGCCGGCTACGGCGGGCTGCCGATGGAGACCGCCCTCGAGGGCGTCAGCGACGCGCTTCGGGGCGAGGGGCGGGCGGCGGTCGACCGGGTCGCGGAACTCGCGCCGGACGACGTCACCGTCGAGACCGAGATTCGGGAGGGGTCACCGAGTCAGGTCATCATCGACGAGGCCGGGCCCGAGGCCTGCGATCTGATCGTGATGGGGACACACGGCCGCGGCGGGATCGACCGGCTGCTGCTCGGCAGCGTCACGGAACGAGTCGTCAGGCGCGCCTCGGTGCCGGTCCTGACGGTACGGGTCGATCCTGACGATCTCGAGGACTGGCCCGAGGAGCCGCGACTCGCCGCCAAGTGAGGTGCGGAACCCCGAAGTCGATGCAGTCGTCTCGTTTCCTCCCGCCGCTCGAGACCGCTATACCGGTCGGAGGTGTTCGCAGTCGCCCGCCGACACCGTCTCCCGCCCGTCCTCGGTCTCGATCACGAGCGCCCCCGATTCGGTCACGTCGACCGCCTCGCCGACGATCTCGCCACCGGGGCGGTCCACCCGTACCCGCTGGCCGAGCGTCAACGCCAGCTCGCGCCACGCGGGGACGACGCCCTCGAGGTCGTTGCGGTGGTCGTCGAAGGACTCGAGCAGGCGCTGGACGAACCGCCGGCGGTCGACGTCACCCGCCTCCTCGCGGATGCTGGTCGCGCTCTCGGGCAGCGTGTCGGCGTCGATGTTCGCATTGATGCCGGGCCCGACGATGACCCACTCGACGCGATCGGTCTCGCCTTCCATCTCCGTGAGAATCCCCGAAAGCTTTCGATAGTCGCCGTCGTCGCCGACCGGGACGACCACGTCGTTGGGCCACTTGATTCGAGCATCGACACCCGCCTCGCGGGCCGCTCGCGCCGTCGCGACCGAGATCGCGAGCGTGTACAGCGGGGCCTGCGCGGGTGCGATATCGGGCCGGGTGACGACGCTCAGCCAGACGCCGCCCGGCGGTGCCGTCCACTCGCGCTCGAGGCGGCCGCGGCCGCCGGTCTGTTCGTCCGCGAGGACGACCTCGTCGGTCGCGCCTTCGCCCGCGAGTTCGCGCGCCCGGTCGTTGGTACTCCCCACTGAGTCGTGGTACTCGACCGAAAACGGGGCCTCGAGGCCGAACTCGACCGCGGGGCCGTTGTACGCCGTCACCTCGCTGAGTTCGTACCCGTCTGCCCCGCTCTCGATCTCGAAGCCGGCCTCGCGTAACGCCTCGATGTGCTTCCAGACGGCCGCCCGCGAGACGTCCAGCCCGTCGGCCAGGTCCGGGCCCGAGACCGGGCCGTCGGAAAGCGCCTCGAGGACCGCCCGTCGCGTGTCGTTCATACCCTCGAGAGGGGGCCGCGCCCACTTCAATCGGCTGGATCGCCGGCAACGTGATCGCGGGCGACGCGCCCGCGACGAAACACGAGAAAATGACCCCGCCATACCGACTGCTGTCGGTCGGTTCCGGCGCGACCACCACCGTCCTGCGGCTGCGTCGGGAACCCGGTACGGCCGACCGTCTCAGTCCCGGAGTTCGCGCAGCTTCTCGCGACCGGGCGCGATCAGTTCGTCGAGGTAGGTCGCCAGCGTCCCCTTCGCGTCGGCGGGGTGGAGTTCGCCGGACTCGAGGTCCGCGGCGAGGCCCTCGTAATCCTCGTAGGTCAGGTCGCCGCCGTACTTCTCGGGGCGTTCGACCACGACCTCGTCGAAGCGGGGGAAGACGTGGTACTCGAAGAGTTCGAGGACCGGGTTCTCGCGCTCGTTGCCCTCGTCGTCGGGCTCCGGGTCGCGCGTCGGCGGGCAGTACGCCGAGTTGACCTTCTCCTCGAGGTCGTCGGTCGAGTCCTCCATCGAGATCGTGATCCCCTCGCTCGAGGACATCTTCCCCTCGCCGGTCGTGAGGTCGGCGAGGATGGGGGTGTGGATCGCCGGTCGGACCTCGTAGTCCAGTTCCGGCAGTTTCTCGCGGGCGAGCATGTGGACCTTCCGCTGGTCGAGCCCGCCAACGGCCAGGTCCAGATCGAGGTACTCGATGTCGAGCGTCTGCATCAGCGGGTAGACCAGATGGCTCACCTTGGCCGTCTCGTCGCCCTGAATCTCGGCCATCGCGCGCTGGGCGCGGTTCATCGTGGTCGCCTGCTCGAGGGTGTGGAGATCGCGGGTGTACTCCTCGTCGAACTGGAACGTCGAGCCGTAGACGAACTCGGTTCGGTCCTCGTCGAGGCCGTACGCGAGGAACTGGGCTTTCATCTGCTCGGCGGTCGCCCGGATCTCCTCGAGCGACCCCTTCTCGTTGAGGTAGGCGTGGGCGTCCGCCAGCAGGATCACGACCTCTAGACCGGCCTCCTGGAGGTCGATGAGCTTGTTCGCGGTCAGGAGATGCCCCAGATGGAGGACGCCGGAAGGTTCGTAGCCGACGTAGGCCCGCTTGCCCTCGGGCTCCTCCGCGAGGTCGCGGACCTCATCGTCGGTAACGACCTCCTCGGCGTTTCGCGTGAGTAACTCGTAGGCGTCCATGTGTAGTGGCAACCGGAGGAGGAATTTATACCTCCTGAAAGGCGCTCGCGTCGTCGCGCCGGACCCGACCGGCGGATCCGGATCGAAACGGGGCCGGAATCGGCTCGAGAACGTTCCGGCCGAGCCACCGAGTCAGCGGTGTGCGATCAGAGATCGCCCGATCGGATCCGCTCTTCCGCCGCCTCGAGCGCGCGCTCCCGGTCGAAGCCCTCGATAATCGCCCGGAGGGCGTCCTCGTCGGCGTCGGCCAGTTCGCGCGCGTGATCGGTGATGTTCGGCACGGCCCGGATGATGTTGTCGACGATCGGGACGTCGGCGACCTGCGGCGACCGCGAGAGGGGGTTGAGATCGATCACGATCTCGGTCTTGTCCATCGCATCGAGGGCCTCGGCGCGGTCGCCGTCCTCGAGGGGGACCAGCACGACGTCGGCCGCGTAGATCCCGTCGGCGTCGACCTTCGCCCGCTGGTGATCGAGGTTCGGGATCCGCGCGTCGGCCTCGAGCCCTTTCACGTCGTCCGCGCCGTGTTCGCGGAGGTGCTCGGCGATGGCCTCGATTCGCTCGGGCGTCCGGTTGAAGAGGTTGACCTCGAGGTCCGCGTCGACGGTGTCGGCGAGGGCGGCCATCTCGCCGGGAACCAGCGCCGCGACGTTACCGTTGATCGAGAGGACGGGCCGCTCGGCGAGCAAGAGGTGTGCCGCGGCCGCCCGTTCGGCGTCGTCGGCGCTGGGAATCGTCTCCTCGCCGAGCAGGTAGTCGAAGGCGCTGCCCCGCCCTTCCGCGTGCATCCCCTGGAGGTGGGTGATCCCCTTTTCGACGCCCCGCTCGATCCGGTGGCGAGTGAGTAGATCCTGATATCTGGGGTGGTCCTCCGGGATCTCCTCCTCGTCCTCGACGTCGGCGGAGACGCTGTCGTAATCGCTCACGATCGATCACTGGGTTCGATCGATAAAAAACGGCCCGATCGCTCACCGAGTCGGCTCGAGAGTGGGAACCCGCGTTCCTCGCGGGCAAACGGACCGGTCAGGGGTCGAGACGAGCCGCGGGCGCGGTCACTCGGTGAAGGTGATCCAGCCGTCGGGGGCCTGTGCCTTCACGTCGTTCATCGCCTCGCGGGCCTCGGTGCGGTTCTCGTAGGTCTGGGTGCTCTCGGCCATCGTCGCGCCGTACTCGTCGATGAGCTGCCAGACCCAGCCGTCCTCCGCGGTGTGGAGTTCGAACGAGACGCTGTCGATCTCGAGGATGCTGGCGGACTCGATCAGGCCGCGGACGTCCGCGAGGGCGTCGCGGGCGTCGGCGGCCGTCTCGTGGGTCTCGGAGCCGGTCGCGACGGTCCGGCCGTCCTCGTCGATGAGCCGCCACCGCCAGCGGTCGTCCTCGTCGGCGACGAGTTCGAAGGAGGCGACGTCGAAGTCGACCCGGCCGGCCATCGGCGCGAGCTGACGGACTTCCTCGATCGCCTCGAGCAGGGCGTTCCTGTCGGGTTCGGAATCGACCGCCTCGGCGATGACGGTCCGGTCGGCGTCGACGAGATCCCACGACCAGCCGTCCGCATCGTCGACACGGATCGCCGCGTCCTCGATCGCGAAGATCGGCGCGTCGGCCGCGTGTCGCTTGAGGCCCTCGACGCCGTCCATCGCGGCCTCGCGGTCGCCGTAGGAGACGGTCGCGTCGGCGATCTCCTCGCGGTCGCGATCGAGCAGTCGGAAGTACCACTCGTCGGTGCCATAGAGCTGGACCGAGACGTCGCCGATCGTGTGCCGGCGCGCCGACACAGCGGCCTCGCGCACGTCGTCGAGGCTGTCGACCAGTTCGTCCCGTGTCGGGTGTGCCTCGCCGGCGGCGGCGACGGTCTCGCCCGACGGCAGGACGAACCGCCAGTGCCAGTCCTCGGTCGCGTACGGCTGGAAGATCGCCCGGTCCATCGTCCGCACGTCCGAATCGAGATGCTCGAGCAGGCGGTTCATCGCCTGGCGGGCGGCCCCGCGGGTCGGGTGGGTCGCGGGGTCCTCGGCGACGAGCTTGCCGGCCTCGTCGATGAGCCGCCAGCCCCACTCGTCGGCCTCGTTGACGAAGAGTTCGAACGCGGCGGTTTCGATCTCGAGCAGTTCGGCGTCGGGTGCCTGCTCTTTCAGCGTCATCATCGCCTCGGCGGCCTCGCCGCGGGAGGTGTGTTCCTCGCCGCTGTCGGCCAGGACGTTGCCGTCCTCGTCGATGAGCCGCCAGCGCCACTCGCCGGAGTCGGCCTCGTAGACCTGGAAGGCGGCGTTCTCGAACTCGATGAGTTCCGCCTCGCTGGCCTGCTGGCGGACCCGCTCGATGGCGTCGGTCGCCGACTCGGCGTCGGGATGGGGTTCGGTACTCGCGGCGACGACGTCGCGGTCGTCGGTGACGAGCCGCCAGTGCCACGGGCTCGGGTCCTCGGCGTCGGGAGCGTCGACGGCCGTCCCGCCGTCTGCCGCCGGCTCGGGTTCTTCGATGGCCGCGGGGAGGTCGTCGTCGGGCGTCGAGGCGGCGCTGCCGGCGTCGACGTCCTCGGCCGGGAAGACCTCGTACTCCGCGTCGTCGATCTCGACGACGTCGGCGTCGGCGGCGTTGTCGCCGAATTGTTCGGTCCACGTATCGACCGCGAGGCGGTCGTCGGTCCCCTCGGGACTGCGCGCGACGACGTGTTCGTTCTCGTCGACGAGCCGGTAGCGCCACTCTGGGCCGGATTCGTAGCATTCGTAGGTCGGCTCGCCGGCCACGGTGACCGACGCCGACTCGAGTTCGGGCAACAGCGCTTCGGCGGCCTCCTCGGCGTCGCGCCGGGAATCGAAGGCGTCGGTACTGGTCGCGAGGACGTCGTCGGCGGCGTCGACGAGCCGCCAGCTCCAGCCGTCGGCCCGCTCGCGGAGTTCGACGCCGACGTGCTCGACGTCGAGGACCCGCGCCCGGTCGAACCGCTCGGCGAAGGTCCGGGCGGCCTCCTCGGCGCGTTCCTGCGTCGAGTGGCCCGTCTCGCTCGAGGCCAGCGGGACGCGGTCGTCGTCGACCAGTTGCCAGTACCACTTGTCGCGGCGCTGCTCGTAGGTGAACGCGGCCCCCTCGATCTCGATCACGTCGGCGTCCGGCCCCTCGTCTTTGAGGAAGCTCACCGACTCCTCGGCCCCGTCGCGCTCGTCGAACTCGCCGGCACAGGCACCGACGATCGAGCCGTCGTCGCGCGCGAGCGTCCACTGCCAGGTGCCGTCGCGGTCCTCGTAGAGCCGGAACGCGGAGGTCGTCAGCTCCATCAGCCCCGCGGAGCTGATCTGGGACTTCACGCGCTCGATGCCCTCCGTGGCCTCCGGCCGCGTCACCGCGCTCTCCGTACTCCGGGCCAGTGCCTCGAGGTGGAGGACGTGCCACTGCCAGTCGCCGTTGTCGTCACGGAAGGCGGCGAACTGGGCGCTTTCCATCTCGTCGCCGGTGAGGATCGGCGGGTCCTCGGTCTGGCCCTCCTCCTCGACGAACATACCGCGCTGGCCGGTCAGAACGGGAACGAGGGCCGTCACGCCCGCGATGATACCGATCCCGAGGGTGTAGACCGAAATCACCTCGACGCTGTAGTCGACGCCGAGTTCCCGCCAGTTGTTCGGATACGCCCAGCCGAAGAAGCCGACGCCGGCAAACGAGACGAGCAGACCGACGAAACTCGCCTGAATCCCCCGTTTTCGTACCGGTAACATCAGTACGATCCCGAACAGACAGAGCGCGAGCCCGGTCGCGGCGGTGATCCCGGAGGCCCTGATCAGCGTGTACGGCTCCCCCTCGCCGGCGTACCCGACGACGAACGTCGCCACGCCCGCGGCCCCGATGACGTAGCCGACGATGAACAGCCAGTAGCCGTAGACGTCCTTGCTCGAGTCGGGTTCACCGACGTAGTGTTCGTACAACTGAAACAGGCTTTGGTGAATGTCAGTGCGTGAAGCCATTTCGAAACTTGGCCCGATAACTCGAACGTACCATAATAAATTTTTGGCCAATGTTTTCGCTTTTGGTATTTCCCGTGACCGACGCTCTCAGCGAAATCGACCGGTCGATCGCCGGCGTCGGCCGCTCACTCTCGAGACGATGGAACGGTAGGAGATAGCCTGAGACGGGTTCTAAGACCCGCACATACCACGTTCATCGATGGAACGACCGGCGGTCACGCTCCCCCATCGACGGTCAATCTCCAAAAGCGAGACGGATTCGTTTCGCCTTCCTGCGATTTCTCGGCATAAAAATATACTAGTTGACATAGGTGTCCTGCACTTAAATACGACGAACTGCACGGAGGGTCGGTAACAAGGCTCCGACGCCGTCGACGGAGCGTGGACGCTTTTCCCCTTGCGGACGCGACACTCACCGGAGAGCAACAGCGACCGACCGCCGCAGTGCCAGCGTCCGGCTCACTTCAAAACCGCACCGGCAGGGTGGGTCGCACAGACCGACGGTTCGTAGCCGGCATCGGAGAGGCCGGTCCCGAGCGCGAAGACCGTCTCGCCGAGCATCGCCATCGAGGCCTGCCCGTCGGCGTCCGACACCTCGGCGATCGTCTCGCGGACCCGATCGGTCAGCAACTCGGCGTCGCGGGCGAACAGCCGCGAGGCGTACATAAAAGACAGCAGCGTCGGCTCCTCGACGACGCGGGAGAGCGCCTCCTGTCCAGCCGCGGTCAACTGCTCGGTATCGCCCGAGAGAACGTCGGCCGTCGACAGTTCGCCGAAGGTAACGTACTCGACGCGCGCCCGGGCGGGGATGGCATCGAGTTTGTTGTCCTGCGGGCCCCCCGGCTCGAGGCGGATCGGGACGCCGCCGTGGGCCTGTGCGACGACGTCGCCCAGCCCCGTCCCGGCCTGTACCTCGGCCCCGTGAGCGATCGTGACGAGTTCGTTCATCGAGAGCTTGCAGCCGAACACGCGGTTCGCGGCCAGCGCCGTTCCGAGCGCCATCGCCCCCGAGACGCCGAACCCGGACCCGATCGGCAGCTCCGAGGTCGCGTCGATCCGAGCGGTCACGCCGAGCGTCTCGAGGACGGTCTCGACCGGTTCGATCTCGATCTCGACGTCGTCGAGGAAGACCGTCGTCGCCGCCGCTCGTTCGACCGTTACCTCGACACCGTCCGTAAGCGTCAGTCCCGCGCCCCGTGAGCCCGCCTTCGTCGGGTCGTCGTCCGGGTGGGTACTGAAAAAGCCCGTGACGTGGCCGGGAACGAACGCCGTCGCCTCCTCGCGCATTACGCCCCCGCTTTCTGCCCGAACGATATAACCTTGCAGGTTCGCGCCCGCACGGGCCCTCTGCGTCGGCTCCCCGTCGAACGAAATCGCCGACCGTGGGTGGTGCCGACGGACCCGGGCGTCCGAACGCGAACCGCGATCTCGACCGTCCGCGTCGATGGGTAAACGGCTGCTAGGTCTTGAATACGCTCTGTATAGAGCAGCAATCTACAATCATCGGTTCGTGGAAGTACCGAAACGTCATGACGGACAATGACACCCTCGACGGGGGCCGGACCGCGACTGAAGCGACGACCGACCGACGGACGCTCCTCAAGGCCGCCGGCACGACGCTGATCGGCGGTGCGGGACTGGCCGCCGCCTCCGGCTCGGCGTCCGCACAGTTCCTCGGCCCGGACACGATCGAGGTCGACGACGGCTGGTTCGGCTGGAGCGCCGACGGCGACCTGCCGGTCACGGATGAACTGCTGGTCTTCATCCACGGCTGGTTCGGCGATACCACCGTCTCGAGTCAGGCCACCGACGTCAGGGACTCGCTCGTTGCCGGCGGCTATACGCCCGACGAGACCGTCGCGATCGAGTGGCCAGCCACCACGCTCAACTACTTCGGTGCCGAAGGCGACACCGAGGACGTCGGCGGAGTCGTCGCCGGCCTCGTCGAGGACTTCTCCGACGCCGGCGGCGGGAACGTCCGTCTCGTCGGTCACTCGCTGGGCGGTCGCTGCGTCTACTGGACGGCGGCCAAACTCGGCAGCGGGTACGAGATCGAGACCGTCGCCGGTCTCGGAACGGCCGCCGACGGCTCCGAGATCTGTGGCGATCCGTGGAATCCGGGCCTCGGAAACGCCTGTGAGGTCCGGAACTATCACTCCGAGAACGACTCGACGGTCGGGTCGGCCTACGGCGGCTTCGGCGACACCGCCTTGGGTACCGAGGGCGCGGGCTGTGACCCCGCTTCGAACTACGCCGACGTCGACGTGACCGACAGCGTCGGCAGTCACCTGGCGTACCTCGGCGACGACGCCGTCGGTTCGGATCTGGCAGCTGCCATTAACAGCGGCTCCTGCGACGGCAGCAGCGGCGACAAGTAGGAAAGCTGACGCTCACGAGTCGGCCGCCGTGAGAAGTACTGGCTCGAGGCTGCGGACTCGAGACCGTTCGCGCTCGCTCGAAGCGCGTCAGACGTTGCCGATCACGCAAGACTTGAGCAACGCGGGAGTCTTGCTGGTGCTCAGGTCTGTCGCCTACGGCGACGGACGCTGGCGATCTCGAGGAAACCGACTCGCGCTACGCGCTCGTGGTTTCCACGCGCTCCCAGAGACGTCGTCCTACGGACTCAGTCTCTGGCGATCTCGCGGGAAGAGAACCGCTTCCCGGATGTTGTCCAGTCCGAGGATGGTCATGAGCAGGCGCTCGCCGCCGAGGCCGAAGCCGGCGTGGGGCGGCATGCCGTACTTGAACATCTTGGTGTAGTACTCGAACTGGTCGGGGTCGAGCCCCTGCTGTTCGAAGCCCTCGATGAGCTTCTCGTGGCGGTGTTCGCGCTGGCCGCCCGAGACCAGTTCCATCCGCGGGTGCATCAGGTCGAAGCCGGTCGAGAGCTGCGGATCGTCGTCGTGGTCCTTGATGTAGAAGGGCTTGATCTCGCTGGGCCAGTCGGTGATGAAGTAGTGGCCGCCGACGTCCTGTCCGAGGGCTTCCTCGGCCGGCGTCGAGAGGTCGTCGCCCCAGACGAGCTGTTCGTCGAGTTCGCCCGTGGCGTTGATGCGCTCGATGGCGTCCTCGTAGCTGATACGCGGGAAGTCACCCTCGGGGACTTCGAACTCCGCGGCGAGGTCGAGGTCCTCGAGTCGGTCGCCGAAGTTCTCCTGCACGGACTCGTAGGCAGCTTTGACGATGCCTTCGGCGACGTCCATGGCGTCGGTGTGGTCACAGAACGCGCCCTCGAAGTCGATCGAGGTGGCCTCGTTCAAGTGCCGCGGCGTGTTGTGTTCCTCCGCGCGGAAGATCGGGCCGATCTCGAAGACCCGCTCGACGTTCGAGCCGGCGACCAGTTGCTTGAACAGCTGTGGCGACTGGTTCATGAAGGCCTCCTCTCCGAAGTAGGTGATCGGGAACAGTTCCGTCCCGCCTTCGGTCCCCGTCGCGACGATCTTCGGCGTGTTGATCTCCGTACAGTCGTAGTCGCGGAACTGGTCGCGGACCGCACGCAGCACGTCCGAACGGATTTCGAAGACCGTCTGGACCTCGTCCTTGCGCAGGTCGAGGGTACGGTTGTCCAGTCGCGTCGAGAGGTCGGCGTCGACCTTCCCGGACGGATCGAGCGGCAGTTCGGGGTCGGCGGGAGCGACGACCTCGAGCGACTCGGGTGTGACCTCGACGCCGGTCGGCGCGCGGGGCTCCTCCTCGACGTCGCCGGAGACCTGGATGACGCTCTCGCGGGAAACGTCGAGTCCCGTCTCGACGAGATCGTCATCCATCTCGTCTTTCTCGAACTTGATCTGGATCTTTCCGGTGGTGTCCCGGAGAATCAGGAAGGCGATCCCGCCGAGGTCGCGGATCTCGTGGACCCAGCCGGCGACGGTGACGTGGTCGCCCGGCTCGGCGTCGGCCGTGTAGGTTCTGTCCTGCATACCACTCGATTCACGCAGGTACAACTTAAGCCCAGCCGTTCGGACTCGCGGCAGCCGGTGTCCGTGAGTGCGCGAACGATGCCGGTCTCGTCACCGCTCGTGGACAGTCATCGGAATCTCGTGTTTCGGCCGCGCGGTCACCGTCGCCATCAGGTCCAGGTCCGTCCCGGGGACGAGTTCGAGGTGGTAGTCGCGGTAGACCATCGCGAGGATGAGCCGTGCCTCGAGCATCGCGAAGCGGTCGCCGATACAGCGACGCGGACCCGCCGCAAACGGGAAGTACGCCAGTTTCGGGAGTTCGCTTTCGAGGTCGTCGGTCCAGCGATCCGGCCGGAACGCGAGCGGATCGTCGTACCACCGGTGATCGCGGTGGACGACCCACTGGTGCATCCGGACGGTCGATCCCGGTTCGATCTCGTAGCCGTCGATGACGTCCGGTTTGACCGGTTCGCGGACGATTCCCGGCACGGGCGGATAGAGTCGCATCGACTCCTTGACGACGCGTTCGGTATAGGGAAGCTCCGAGAGATCGTCCATCGTCGGCGTCCGGTCGCCGAGGACATCCTCGAGTTCCGCGACGAGCCGTTGCTCGACGTGCGGATTCCGCGAGAGGAGATACATCGTCAGCGTCAGCGACAGCGCCGTCGTCTCGTGGCCGGCCAGCAACAGCGTGACCACCTCGTCCCGGATCTGCTCGTCCGACATCCCGGTACCGCGGTCGTCGGTCGCCTCGAGCAGTTTCGAGATGACGTCGTGATCCGTCGGGTTGGTCCGCCGTTGTTCGATCAGCCGGTAGACGACTTCGTCGAGGTCTTCGCGAGCGCGCTGGATTTGCCGTCTGGCCGGCGTCGGAACCTTCGGAGGCAGGACGTAGTTCGAGAGGCTCTCGGAGGCTTTCATGAACCGCTCGAGCGCCGAGCCGATGGTGTCGACGTGATCGTCGACGTCGACACCGAAAAGCGCCCGGGACACGATCTTCAGCGTCACCTCCATCATGTCCTCGTGGACGAGCCGCGTCTGGCCGTCGTCCCACGATTCGAGGGCCTCTCCGGTGAACTCGGTCATCATCGTCGCGTACTCCTGAATCCGGTCAGGATGGAACGCGGGCTGGATCAGGTGGCGGTTGCGCCGCCAGACCGCGCCCTCGCTGTTGAGGATGCCGTTACCGGTCAGCGGCCCGAGGACGTCCTGGAAGCGTTCGCCTTTGACGTAGTTCTCGTTGTTCTGGACGAGTACGTGTTCGATGTAGTCGGGGTGGTTCAGCTGGTAGACCCGGCCCTCGGGATCCTTCCAAGAGGCGATATCGCCGTACTCTCGGGCGGTTCGCGTCATGAAGCCGTACGGATCGCGGAGGAACGCGACCTGATTGCCGAGCAGCGGAAGTCCGTCCGGTCCCGTCGGATAGCCGTCAGCGGTCGCAGATGTGTCGTGGCGCATTCGTCTGGAAGGAGGATCTCCGGCCACCTTTCCGTATGGGCGAGTATGCTAGGTGTTTTTAAACTGAGGGCCGATACGGACCGCTATGCGTTCGTCCACCTCTTCGATCTCGAACGCGCTGAACCACGACACTGGCGGTGGTCGGCGATGAGATACGCTACGATGGTGCTAACGTGGGCCGACGGCCGGCTCAACGCGATCGACGACCACTTCAGCCGCAGCGACGCGGTCACGATCGAGGCGGTTCGCTACCTGAATCCGATCCACGAACGGCGGTACGTCGAACTCCTCGCGCTCCGTGGCGACCTCGACCGGGCCCGCGCGTTGCTCGCCGACAGTCCGGAGGCACTCGAGTACGACGTCGCCGGCGCGGACGGCCGCGGCGTCGCCTACGTGAAGTGCCAAATCGTCGAGCCAGTCGACGACCTGCTGTCGATCCTCCGCGAGCACGAAATCGTCCTCGACTGGCCGATGACATACGTCGACACCGACGCCGCTCGCGGACTCGAGGTGACGGCGCTCGGGACGAGCCGGGCGCTCCAGCGCGCTGCGGCGGCGTTACCCGAAGGGGTCGACGTCGACCTTCAGCGGCTGGGCGAGTACGATCCCAGCGGTGGCAGCTCCGCGCCGACGCTGACCGCCCGCCAGCAGGAACTATTCGACCTCGCCGTCAGCGAGGGGTACTACGAGGTGCCACGCGAGACGACCCACCGGAAACTGGCCGAGAAACTCGATCTCGCGCCGGGTACCGTCAGCGAACACCTCCAGCGGATCGAAGCGACGCTGGCCGCCAGATACACGTCGACGGTGCGATAGTCGAGTGGCTGATCCGCCTCGCTTTTATCCATCGCCCGTCGCTCTCTCGATATGGATAACGTCGAGCGACTCGCGACCGCCGTTCGGAACGCGGACACCGCCGTCGCCTTCACCGGTGCGGGAATCTCCGCGCCGTCTGGCGTGCCGACGTTCCGGGGCGACGACGGCGTCTGGGAACGGTTCGACCAGGGGCAGTTCGCGTACGGCCGATTCCAGCGCGATCCCGAGGGGTTCTGGGCCGATCGAGTCGACCTCCAGCGGGCGATGTTCGACGGGGATTTCGAGCCGAACGCGGCCCACGAGGCGCTGGCCGCGATGGAACGGGACGGCCTCCTCGAGGCGGTCCTGACCCAGAACACGGACGGGCTCCACGGCGACGCCGCGGCGGCGGTCGGCGAGGGGGACGACGCCGGAACGGACGGCGATTCAGACGCGCCGGTCGCCGGCGAGCCGACGGTCCTCGAGTTACACGGCAACTCCCAGCGGGTCCGCTGTACGGACTGCGGGAAACGCAAGGACGGCGACCAGATCTTCGATCGGGCGGCCGGCGGCGAACTGCCGCCGACCTGCGACTGCGGCGGCGTGTTCAAACCCGACGTGGTCCTCTTCGGCGAGCAGTTGCCCGGTGCGGTCCTCCAGCGGGCGCGGTCGCTCGCGCGCGCGAGCGACGCCTTCCTCGCGATCGGCTCCTCGCTGGTCGTCGAACCCGCCGCGTCGCTGCCACGGCTGGCCGCTTCGACCGGCGCGACGGTGGGGATCGTCAACCTCGAGTCGACCCCGTGTGACGACGTCGCCGCCGCGGTCGTCCGCGAGGACGTGACCGAGGCGCTCCCCCGCCTGCGTGATCTGGTCCGCGAGTAGTCTCCCGACGGCGACCCGGTCAGTCGACGACGTGCGCGTCGACCAGCCGCGCCTGCCCGCGTCGCAGCCGTTCGCTGACCGCCTGGTTCGAGATCTCGAGTTGGGCGGCGAGCTCGGCCAGTTCCGCCTCGCGGGGGACCTCGAAGAAGCCGCGTTCGTGGGCCAGTGACAGGGCCTCCCGCTGGCGGTCCGTCAGCGTGGGGTCGCCGGCTCGTCGCGAGTGCGCGTCGGTCTCGGCGAGTCGGTGGAGGGTCACGGAGACGCCTTCGTCGACGAGAAAATCGTGGTACTGGCCGAACGACGCCCGGTCGGGAAACCGCATCTCGACGTCCCAGCGGCCGTCCGCGCCCCGGCACTCGAGCAACTCGCCGCCGGCGGCAACCCACTGGCGGTACGCCCCGACGACGTCCGTCTCGCTCCGCTGCAGTCGGTAGCGGTGGTGGCCGTCGAGGCCGGCGATCCTGTCGAACCGCGCGACCGTCGGGTCGGCGGCCAGCGCCCGCTCGAGTCGGTCGCGATCCCGACAGCGGACCACGCAGAACGCGATCGGCCGCGCGGGATCGAGCGCGTACTGGCGCTCGAGGTCGACCTCGAGCGATGGGAGGGTCTCGAGGGTCGGGGCGAGGACCAGCGACGGCGACGACGCCTCGAAGGCGACGTGGAGACTCATGCGGGGCCGTCCACCGCGAAGCGACAAAACAGTTGAGGCCACTGTCGGGTTCGCCAACCGGTCCGGTCGCGTCGTTAGGCGTCGTTGGCCGCCTCGACGGTCTCGCGGACCGCCTCGATCCCCTCCTCGTGTGCGAGGTCGCCGACGACGACGACGTCGGCGTACTGGGCCATCGAGTACGCGGAGTCGTAGTCGTGGATGCCGCCCCCGTAGAACAGCGTCGACTGGTCGGTCGCCTCGCCGGCGGCCTGGACGACGCCCTCGTCGCCGAGGGTGCCCGAGTACTCGACGTAGACGATCTCCTGGCCGAACATGTGTTCCGCGACGGTCGCGTAGGCGGCGACGTCGTCGGCCCCGAGGTCGCAGTTGGCCTCGGTCAGTTCCGCGACGTCGGCCTCGGGGTTCAGCACGATGTAGGCCTCCGTCGTCGTCCGTTCCCAGTCGAGATCGCCCTCGAGGCGGACCCACTCCTTGTGGGCCTCGGTGATCCAGAACGGCGAGCCGGCGTTGAAGACGGTCGGAATGAGATAGCCGTCCAGCGCGTCGTCCTCGAGGACGACTTCGGGGTTGGAGGGCTCCTGATAGAGGGCGACGTCGTGTTCGGCACAGGCCTCGATGACGGCGCTCATGTTCTCCTCGGTGATACCCATGGTGCCGCCGACCTCGATGGCGTCCGTTCCGGTCGCACAGAGGTCACCGTAGGTCACACCCTCGGGTAACTCCTTGTCGGGATCGAGTTTGAGAACGTGATTCCAGTCGTCCCAGGGGGTAGTCATACCGCGTCGTTTCCCGACAACCAGCAAAAACGCTACGGAACGCCCCCGTCCCGAGGGAAAGGGTCGTAAGCGCCGGCAGCGGCCGGGCGACTCGAGTGCGCCATGACCGACTCGAGCGCGCCGTGGCCCTCGGGCGCGACGCTTCCCCCGCCCGGTCGCTGGCGGGCCGGCGTCGGCGCGCCGATGGCGTCTCGAACGGCGGCAAACACGTCGAGCGAGGGCGATCCGTCCTACAGTTGTTCGGCGCTGACGGCCCGCATCGAGCTGTCGTTCTCGACCTCCCAGATCCGTAGCACCAGATGTGCCTTACAGTAGTATTCGGCAGTCTCGAGGCCAGTCTCGCCGTTCTCGAGGACGAGCTGGCACGTGACCCCGTTCGAACACTCTGGTGAATGTTCACACATTTGAACTCGGTCCGTCTACTCGTCTCGGAGTCAAGACCTTATCGGTGACAGCGTTCGGCTCCGTTTCCGACTGGACGCCCGATAGCGGTTACAGCGGGTGCATTCAGCGGTATTACCCGGTACTGGGTGGTGTCTAAATTCCCTGTCCCATCAGGTGGCTGCGCAAGACGTCGGCCTCCTTGTTGCCCGCACCGGTGTTGACGATCACGACCGTTTCGTCGCCGTCGAACGCACCGCGGTCGGCGAGTTCCCACGCGCCGCTGGCGGCCGCCGCCGCGCTCGGGGTCGGCTCGAGTCCGGTCGTCTGGGCCACTCGCACGGCGCTCTCGAGGATGTCGGGATCGTCGGTCGCGACCGCGCCGCCGTCGGTCTCGCGCAGCGCCTCGAGGACCCACGATCCCGCCGGCGGATCGGGGATCTCGAGTTCGCCACAGATCGTGTCGGGCCGTTCGACGGGAGCGTGGTCGTCGCGGCCGTCGGCGACGGCGTCCGCGATCGGGGCACAGCCCGACGCCTGCGCGGCGTAGAGTGCCGGCGTCTCGTCGATCAGTCCCAGTTCCTCGAACTCGCGGGCGGCCTTGGCGAGGCCGACGATCCCCGTCCCGATTCCCGTCGGGTAACAGATCGCGTCCGGCACGTCCCACTCGAGGTCTTCGACGAGTTCGTAGAACAGCGTCTTGATCCCCTCGTGGCGATACGGCGTCTCGAAGGCCCGCAGCGAGTACCAGTCGTCGTGTTCGGCGAGCGCCTCCTCGTACGCACCAACCGCGTCGCCGTAGCGGCCGCCGACGACGTTCATGTCGCCGCCGTGGACGTTGACCATCGCCTTGTTCGTAAAGCCCGAGCGCGAGGGGAGATAGGCGTGGGACTCGAGGCCGGCCCGGCCCGCGTAGGCCGCCGCGGCCTGGCCGCCGTTGCCCGTCGACGGGAGCGCGACGTCGGCGGCGTCGCTTCGGGTCGCGGCCGTGACCGCGACCGACGCGCCGCGGTCGCGGACCGAGCCCGTCGGGTTCCGGCCCTCGTCCTTGATCAGGACCCGTCCGACGCCGAGTTCGTCTGCCAGGTCGGGACAGTCGACCAGCGGCGTCGCGCCCTCCCGGGTCGTGACAGCCGTCTCGCGAGCGAACGGCAAGAGTTCGGTGTAGCGCCACTGCGAGTCGGCCGGCCGGCCCTCGAGCGTCCCGCGATCGAGATCGATCGCGTCGTAGTCGTAGCTCGCGTCGAGCGGGCCGTCACACTCCAGACAGCGGTGGGCCTCGGCGGTGGCCTCGATAGCGGCCCCGCAGTCGGCGCACTCGAGCCCCGCGAAGGCGTCAGTCGTCTCCATACGCGACCCTTCGGGGCGGCGAACTAAGGGTTGTTCATCGGCGGCTTGGCATGCCCGCGTTACGATGTTATAGCCGCCGGCTATGCAGCTGGAGTACGAAAGGAGAGGGAGAGAAATCGATCAGTTGTCGCCGGACTTCGACTGCCACTCGTAGCCGCGGCGCTTCGCGGACTCGCCGAAGCCACACGACGAGCAGACCTTCTTCTTGGTGTGGTAGGACTTCTCTCCGCAGCGACGACACTTGGTGTGGGTCGTCTTGTTCTTCTTTCCTTGGCTCGGGGTTCCTGCACCAGTCATGGAGTAATCGAGACGACGTTGTCGCCGCGTATAATGGTTGTGTCTTCGGCCGGAGCCTCCTGATCGACGCCCTCGACGGGGATCGTCACGTCCTCGAGGACGAGGTTCATGTGCTGATCGTACCCGGCGAGGTCGCCGACGTACTCGTCGCCGCTCTTGAGTCGTACCGTAACGCGTTCGCCGAGCGACGCCTCGAGGACGTCCAGCGGTCGTCCACTCATACGCAACACGGCTGGTGATGGACACTTAATCGTACCGGTCCCGGCTCCGACGGGGGCCGTTCA
Organism: Natrinema saccharevitans; assembly: GCF_001953745.1. Taxonomy (NCBI): domain Archaea; kingdom Methanobacteriati; phylum Methanobacteriota; class Halobacteria; order Halobacteriales; family Natrialbaceae; genus Natrinema; species Natrinema saccharevitans. The sequence continues at coordinate 695,747 of NZ_LWLN01000001.1, read as the reverse complement.
GCGGCGAACAACACGACGTTTCCCGCCCGGTCTCGGAACCTCGTATAGTAGCCGCTGAAATGATTCACACACTGATCGCAGCGCTGTCGTACGATCAGGTGTGCAATGACTTTCAGTGGCTACTATAGCTGCTACTGACGGCGGTCTGACCGCTCTCGGTACGGCTGGCGATTCGACGCGGTCGGCCGGCGCTCGAGCCGATAGCCGGCCCGTACACCGCTGCTACCCCGTACCTAACCAAACGGCTAAGTGTGTACTCGTGGACCGTTCGCCCATGGGAGATAAAAAGTTCACTCTCGTAGAGTTGCATATCGACAACCCCCGCATCGGCTTCGGCTCGATCGGCGAAGCGCTGCCGATCGGTGCCACGGAATCGGCGTCCGAAGCCGACCTCGAGACCGAGTCCGACGCCGACGAGAGCGACGAGGAGTCCGGCGGCACGGGGAAAAGCGCCGTCGGTGCGCTGGTCGCGCTGGTCGTCCTCGTGGGCATCGCCGCGGCCGCCAAGAAGTTCCGCGGCGACGACGGGGAGGACGACCTCGAGGCCGAGGAGGAACCAGACGTCATCGTCAACTGATCGGCGGCCAGCAGCGGGTTATCCGCCGGCGAATCGGCCGACTCGAGCCGAACGCTTTTGCGGGTCCTTCCCCTATTCGGAGTTGTGAATCTCTATCGTAGCGCTCGGGCAGTCGCCGGGGCGTCCGGCGACGACGCGATCGACTGGCGATCCGCCGCGGAGGCCGCCAAGGCCGCGACCGACCCCGGCTCGCTCGCCCTCGAGGCCGGCGAACGCGAGGCCTACGCCCGCGACGTGCGCGACGCCAGAGCGGCCGTCCGCTCCGTCTCCGGCGCCGACTTTGACGTGCCCGAGACGATCGAGATCCAGAACCGTCACCACTGGATCGACGCCAACGTCGCCACCTTCGAACGGGTCATGGGCGCCCTCGAGACCCACACCGGTACGTTCCCCGGGATCGCGCGGACGATCAACACCGGAACGATGACCGTCATGCTCTCGTTCCTCGGACGGAACGTCCTCGGCCAGTACGATCCGCTGTTGCTCGCGGAGGCCCCCGCCGACGACCACGCGCTGTATTTCGTCCGGCCGAACATCCTCAACGCCGCCGACCAGCTCGACGTCGACGCCGACCGGTTTCGCCGCTGGATCGCCTTCCACGAGGTGACCCACGCCGCCGAGTTCGGGGCCGCGCCGTGGCTCTCCGACCACCTCGAGACCCGGATGGAAGACGGGATCGCGACCCTCTCGGAGGGGTCGTTCGACCGCGAGGCGTTCCGCGACCTAGACGCCGCGATGACCGTCGTCGAGGGGTACGCCGAACTCCTGATGGACCACGCCTTCGACGACGAGTACGAGGACCTGCGACGCAAACTCGACGAGCGCCGGCAGGGGCGGGGCCCGATCCAGCGGGTCTTCCGACGGCTGCTCGGGCTGGGGCTGAAAGAGCGCCAGTACGAACGCGGCAAGGACTTCTTCGAACACGTCGTCGCGGTTCGGGACCTCGAGACGGCCAGTCTCGTCTGGGAGGGGCCGGAGTACCTGCCGAGCCACGACGAACTCGACGCGCCGGGGACGTGGCTCCGGCGCGTCGACCGCTGACGCGGATCGGTCCGTTTTCCCTCGCGTGGTGGTCGTCCGGACCGGGTCAGTCGGTCGTGATCCAGATCAGGTACCAGAGCAACGCGCTCCCGGCGACGGTGCCGCCGAGGATCGCCGCGCCGATCACGACCAGCGACGCCTCGCCCTGAAACGCGACCAGCCCGCCAGACAGGCCGACCAGCAACACGAAGGCGGCCTTGAGCTGAGTGGCCGCGCCCGTGATGTCGCTCGAGCGCGGTGCCCCGCGACCCCGCCCGCTCATAGCTCGTGGGGGGCGCTGACGTGCACGAGCGCGAACTGCCAGTCGGGCGCGCTCGAGTCGTCTGCCGGAACCAGCGTCCCGCTCCAGCGGCTGTCGAACCGGCGTCGGTCGCCGCTGTTCGTGTCGGTCCAGGCTATCGTCGCCTCGTCGGCGAAGGTCGCGACCGCCTCGCGTCGCTCGACGACGAGGCGGCGGCTCTCGATCGTCCAGTCGGCGGTCGTTGCGGTCTGTTCCTCGAGGGCCGAACGGACAACCTCGCCGCCGAACAGCGCCTCGCTGATCCCGAACTTCACCGTCGACTCGTCGGCGAGGAAGTACGGCTCGAGGGGGTCGCCGTTCCGGAGCGCGTCGTAGTAGTCGCGGACGACGGCCTCGGGGCTCGCGGTCGCTGACATGGCTGTATCCTCGACGGCCGTTTTCAAAGAGCCATCGGACGCGGATGCGGGAGCGGTCTCGAACGAGGGAAAGCGTTTTGCATACGCATACGTACTCCCATACATGGGAGACACGTCGATCCGCGTTTCTGACGAAGCGAAAGACCGACTGGATCTCCATAAGCGTGAGGACGAAAGCTACGAGGACGTGATTCTACGACTCACGGAAGGCGACAAGTGGGCCGGGTTCGGCGTCCTTTCGGAAACGGACACGGAAACGCGGGCGGGGCTGGAGACGATGCGAGAAGAGTTGCGGGCGGGAACGAGGGACCGAATCGAGGAATCAAAGTAGATGCTCGTACTTGATAACAACCTCCTCAGCGATTATCTCGACGGAACCGACGACGCTCGTCGCTTCCTGCAGCGGTACGAACAGGAGGCGTGGGGAGTGCCGTCGATAGTCCTCTACGAGGCGTACATGGGTGCCGTACACGGCTACATCGACGGTACCCCGGACGCGATCCGACGGGCCGTCACGTCGTCGATGGACGTACTCGACGTGACCGCACGGACGGCCGACGAGGCCACATCGTTGCAGCGCGAATTGCTGGATCGAGGCGTCCCGGCGGACCACCCGGACGCGCTCATCGCGGCGGTCGCTCGCGAACACGGAGCGACGTTCGCGACCGCCGAGAAACACTTCTGGGACGACGAGGTGCAGTCGGTCCTCTCCGTTGCGGAATACGATCCGTACTGAACGCGAACGCCTCGACCGCGGTCCCGACCGCTACATGAAGCCGCGATCGACCTCGTCGGTCTCGATCAGGTCCTCGAGTTCGGCGTCGAGCAGTTCGTCGGCCTCCTCGAAGCGGTCGGCGAGGTCGGCGAGTTCGTCGGGCCGGTCGTACTGGTCGTACTCCATGGGGCCGAAGGCCGGGCTCTCGAGGGCCTCCATCACGTCGTCGAACAGGTCCTGCGGTCGGGTCGGCGCGTCCGCGTGGGTTTCCAGCACCGTCTCGAGGCGCTTGCCGACCGTCTCGGCCTGCGCCTCGTCCTCGGGGGGCGACTGGACCGCGAAGCGGCCGCCCGTGTCCCGCTCGGGCATGAACGATCCGATCTCGTCGTCGAGATTCCGGGCGACGCGGGTGCCGACGCCCCGTACCTCGAAGGGATTCTTGGCGTACGTTTTCAGGAAGAAGACGCCGGCCCGGGGATGCGCGAGGTACATGTCTTCGCCGACGCCGCCGGCGCGGTCGCCGGCGACCGCGCGCCAGTCCTCCGGATCGACGTCGCGCTCCGTGACGTCCTCGAGTACGTCCTGCCACTCGCGTATCCGCATACGCGACGGTTGGGCCGCCGGTAGAAAGAACGTGTCGGTTCCACCGAAAGACGCCGAGAACGGACTGTTCCGCCCCGCAACGGGCCGTTCCGGAACCGAAAGGAATACACCGGGTCCGCCGACAGGGACAGTAACCGACGCTTTCCCCATGTCAACTCGTCGCTCACCGCCGCTCGTCGAGCTGTTTCGCGTCGCACCCGCCAAGAGTTCGCTGCTGACGGTCGCGCCGCTGGCGCTGGCGCTTGGCCAGCTCTGGAACAGTTACGTCAACGGCGTCTCGCCGGCCGTCTCGATCGGTTTCGCCGTCGTCATGGTCGCCTTCTCGGTCGTCGCGATGGGGCATCACGCCGCCGAGTACCGGCTCCGCCGGCTCGAGGCCGGCCGCTAGATCCCCGTGCCGGAGTCGGTCGCGACCGTTCGCGCCTCGCGGGCCTCGTAGGCGTTGTACCCCGCGAGCCCGGCGATCAGGAGCCCGGTCACGAGCGTGCTCCAGAACAGCCCGCCGGTCATCCCGAGCAGGGCGGCCGAGACGATCAGCCAGATCCCGAGGAGGGCGACCAGCGAGGCGATGGCGGGACTGAGCGGGATGTCGTTCGTCACGCGATAGTAGTTGTAGCCGGCGGCCAGCGCGACCGCGAGCCCGACGAGGACGTCGTTCGACGCGGGGGCGCCCCCGCTCTGGAAGACCAGCACCGAGAGGGCGACCCACGCGCCGAGAACGGCGACCAGCAGACTGACGACCGACGTCTTGCGCCGTCGTTCCTCGCTGGCGACCTGCGTCGACTCGTCCCGCGGGTCGCGTCCGCCGGTGCGCTCCCCGTCGCCGATCCCGGTTCCGGAACCGACGTCGGCCGACGCCGACTCCGGTCGGTTGACCGGGCCCTCGTCCGTCGGCGGCTCGTCGCCGGTTCCGGGACCGTCGCCCCGCCGACGATCGTCGCCGTTCGGGTCACCCATAGTACCGGTCGTTCGGGTCGCGATTCCAAAAACGACCCGTCCGTTCCACTCGCAGCCGGCCGGAGACGGATCCCGGGAATGACGGTAACTGAATGTTATCGTGACCGTCGCGCCAGCGAGCAAAGGACGGGCCGGTCGCCGTCGGGACCGATAGCGTTTTTGATCGCTCGCTCGTGACGATAGCTGTGTACGTACGCGGAACCGTCGCCGGCGAAGTCGACGTGCGAACGGTGTCGACGAGCCACGGCGAGAGCGACCTCGCCGAGGTGCCGCTCCGCCTCGCGACCGACGGCGAAGACGCCGCGGACGCCGCCGCGGCGATGAGCGACGGCGGCGCGGCGGCCGTCGCGGACGCCGACCCCACGACGGTCACCCTCTGGAACAAGTGGACCGAATCGGCCGAACTGCTCGAGCCGGGGATGGAACTGGTCGTCACGAACGCGAAAGAAGAGGAGTATCGGGGCGAGACGACGTACGCGACGACGGGCGACTCCTACGTCGTCGTCGAACCCTCGTTTCTCGTCAGCGTGACCTCGATCCGCAACTGGGTGGAGTGTCCCCGACTCTACTACCTGAACAAACTCTCGGGGGTACCGCTGAACTACCCCGTGGTGAAGGGGACGCTCGTCCACGAGGTCTTCGGCGACCTGTTGCGGGGCCGGGACATAGCGGAGTCGATCGACGCCCGCATCGAGGAACGGGGCCTCCAGCTCGGCCTGCTCGGGGAGTCACCCGACGCCGTCAAAGAAGACATTCGGGAGAACGCCACGGCGATCGAGGGCTGGCTCGAGCAGGGCCGGCTGACCGAGGAAGACAGTTGGCGTTCCGAACAGCTCTTGATCAGCGAGACCTTCGGCATTCGGGGCCGGGCCGACGCCGTCCGCCGGGGCGCGCCGGTCGAACTCAAGACCGGCAAGAACCTCAAGAAGGAACCGCGGTTCAAGGACAAGGTGCAGGCCGCCTGTTACGCGCTCTTGCTCGAGGAACACGGCGGCGACGTCGACATCGGCACCCTGCTCTACACGAAGAACTCGGCGCTCGATCGCAACGAGGAGACCGGCGACCTGACCCCCGCCAAGGAGTTCTCGATGGGCGACGGACTCCTGAAGTACGTCGTCCGCCTGCGCAACGAGATCGCGGCCAAAGAGATGGCCGGCGAGATCCCGACCGGCTACGAGGCCGACGCGAAATGCGAGTACTGCTTCGAGCAGGACACCTGCATGGTCGTCTCCGGCCGGCTCGATCAGGAGTCGAAGGCGGGCCAGATCGGCCAGTCGCTGCCCGACGCGGAGATCGAGTACTTCGATCGGTTCTACCGGGCGATCGAGGAGGAGCGCCGGGAGGTCCACCGCGAGTACGCCAAGCTCTGGGAGCAGACCGCCGAAGAACGGGCCGCCGACGACCGCGCGCTGATCGACCTCGAGTTCGTCGCAAAACGGCCGCTCGAGGGCGGGCGCTGGGAACTGCGGGCCCGGCGGACCGGCGGCGCGAACTCGAAGCTCCGCGAGGGCGATCTGGTGCTGGCGAGCGACGGCGACCCGGTCCGGGGCGACTCGGAGTTGGCGCGGATCGAGCGGTTAGACGACGAGGTCGTGATCACGGCGGACGAGCCGGTCGAAGTCACCCGGCTCGACGTCTACCCCTCCGAGCTGACGACCGATCGGCTGCTCGTCGCGATGCACGACGCGCTTCTCAAGGGCGACGAGCGGCGCAAGGACGTGCTGTTCGGCCGGGCGGAGCCCGAGTTCGAAGAGGTCGAGGAGACCTTCATCGACAACAACGAGCGCCAGAACGAGGCCGTTCGAAAGGCCGTCGGCGCGGAGGACTGCGCGCTCATCCACGGCCCGCCCGGCACCGGAAAGACCTACACCATCGCCCGGGCCATCCGCGCCATGGTCGAGCGCGGCGAGCGCGTCCTGCTCTCGGCCTTTACGAACCGCGCCGTCGACAACGCCCTGGAGGCCCTGCTCGAGCAACTCGAGGACGTCATCGACGAGGACAGCGTTGCGTCGGAGACGCAACGGAGTGGAGACGGCGAAGCCGTCGACGTCGTCCGCGTGGGGTCGGAGAGCGGGGTCAGCGACGAGATGGAGCCCTACCGGCTCGAGCGGGCGGGCGAGCCCGCCGAGCGGGTCGCCGAACTCGAGGAGGCACAGGTGGTGGCGGCGACGACCGCGACCTGCGGCTCGCGGATCATGAAAGAGCAGTCGTTCGACGCCGCGCTGGTCGACGAGGCCGCCCAGTTGACCGAGCCGGGCACCTGCGCGGCGATCAACCTCGCCGAGCGGTTCGTACTGGTCGGCGACCACGAGCAGCTGCCGCCCGTCGTGCGGGCCGAGAACGACCTCACCGAGTCGCTGTTCGAGCGGCTGGTCGAACGGTACCCCGACGCCGGCGTCATGCTCGATCGCCAGTACCGGATGAACCAGCGCATTCAGGCCTTCGCGTCGAACGAATTCTACGACGGCCGGTTGCGGCCGGCGACCCCCGAGGTGGCCGGGCGAACGCTGGACGACCTCGAGGGCGTTTCCAGGGACGTCCTGCCATCCGAACTCCGCGATCCCGTCTCGTTCGTCGACGTCGAGGGCGACCGGAGCCAGTACACCGACGGCGAGGAGGCCGCGCGGATCGCGGACCTGATCGAAACGTACGAGGCCGCCGGGATCGATCGCTCCGAGATCGGCGTCATCGCCCCCTTCCGGGCGCAGGTCTCGGAGATATCGATGCACGTTCCCGACGACGTCACCGTCGACACCGTCGACCGCTTCCAGGGCTCGAGTCAGGAGGTCATCGTCGTCTCCTTCACCGCGACCGGCTCGCTCGAGGGGCCGATCTTCGAGGACTATCGGCGGATCAACGTCGCTCTGACACGGCCCAAGCGGGCGCTGGTACTGGTCGGCGACTCGCGGGCGCTCGCGAGCGATCCGGTCTACGAGCGGATGCTCGAGTGGGCGCGGCGGTGACGAGTACAGAGCAGTATAGTAGCTCTTGAAAGTCAATGCACACCCGATCGCAGGACAGCGTTGTGATCGGTGTGTAAATCGTTTCAAGAGCTACTATATTGACCGCCGGGCCAGAAGCGAGCGCCGTCGAACCGAACCCGACGGCTGTGTCGGGACCCGCGAACCGTGTCCGTCGAAACGAACGTTTAGGTAGCCGACGCGTCACGTGCCAGCCGAGATGCGACTCGAGGCCCAGAGCGAGGCGATTCGGGGCATCGTCCCGGCCGAGTACGCTGACCTGGTCGTCTTCGTGACGGAACTCGGCGGGACGACCGCGCTGATGGTGCTGCTCGCCGTGCTGTTCTGGTGTGTCGACCGCCGCCGCAGCGCGCTCGTGATCAGCTACGCGGTGGCCGGACTGGCGCTGTTGCTCTCGCTCAAGGCACTGTTTGCCCTCCCCAGACCGCCGGCCGACGCGATGTTGGTTCCGCTCGAGGCAGAACGCGAGGGCTACGGCTTCCCGAGCGGGCACGCCTTCGCCGCGGCGGTCGTCTACGGCGGTCTCGTCTCGGCGTACGACCGGGCGGGTGAGCCGCGGGCGCTGGCGGCCGCCGGCGCGCTCGTCGTCCTCGTCTCGCTCTCGCGGGTCGTCCTCGGCGTCCACTACCTCGGGGACGTGATCGTCGGCGCGGCGCTCGGGATCGCCTTCGTCGTCGCCATGGATCGCGTCACGCGCGGCGATCCGACGATCGGATTCGCGATCGCGCTCGCCCTCTCGGTGCCCGCGTTCGTCATCGCCGGCGGGCGAGAAGACGCCCTGCTCGGCCTCGGTGGCTCGATCGGCGGCCTGCTGGGCTCGCAGCGGCTTCCCGCCCTGCCGGCGCTGCGCTCCCGACTCGAGGCGGCCCTCGTCCTCGTCGTCGGCGTCGGGTTCGTCGCCCTCGTTCGCGGGCTCGCGTCCGCCGTCGCGACGGTCGAACCGCTGCTGGTCGTCCTCTACGCGGTGCTCGTCGCCGGTATCTTCCTCGCCCCGGACGCCGTTGGGCGACTCGAGGTCGGCCCGCTCGAGTCGACGCGGCCGTGAGCCGATCCCGGTCGGAGCTGGCGCCCGCGCGGACGGCCCGGACTATCAGACGGCAGCCGATACGACGCCGGTCACGAATGCGGACACGTCTCTGATGCCGGGATCGACGGGGATTTACAGGCGGTACGAGCGTAGGAGCGGTATGTTCGAGGCGTTTCGTCCGCGTCGGTCCTTGCCGTTTCGCTGGTCGTCCTCGGTCCGGCGACGCTCGGCGCGCTGTCGGCCCGCGGCGGGAACGGGGGCTAGTCGTCCGCGTCGGCCCGCTCCCAGAGCGGGTAGAGGTCGTCCTGGATCGGCTCGACGATCGACTCGCCGTCGAGAACGAGTGCCGGTTCGCCCCCCTCGAGGCCCCGTGCCGTCCCGATTTTCGCGGCCTCGATTCCCGCGTCCGAAAGCGCCTCGAGACGGTCGTCGACGGCGTCGCCGGGAACGGTCGCGATCAGCGCGCCGGAGCCGAAGATCCGCAGCGGATCGACCCCGGCGGCGTCACACAGCTGCGCGGTCGTCCCGCGGACCGGGACGGTCTCGCGGTCGACCTCGAGGCGGACCCCGGAGGCGCGGGCCACCTCGAGCAGGCCGGCCGCGACCCCGCCCTCCGTGGGGTCGTGCATCGCCGTCGCGTCAGCGCGGACGAGTCGAGCCTCGGGAGCGACGCTGATCTCGTCGAGAAACGACTCGGCGCGCTCGCGCGTCTCGGGATCGATCCCGAGGTCGTCGCCGAAGTCGGCCGCGAGGACGGCCGCCCCCTCGAGGCCCGCCGCCTTGGTCAGGATCACCGCGTCGCCGGGCTCGGCCCCGCCGGTCGGGACGTACCGGTCGGTCGCCCCCATCGCCGTCAGCGAGAGCAGCGGCCGCTCGAGCTGGTCGACGTACTCCGAGTGGCCGCCGACGATCGACGCGCCGATCTCGCCGGCGGCGGCGTGGAGGTCGTCGGCGATTTCCTCGAGGAGGGAGCCGTCGGCGTCGCTCGGGAGCAAGACGACGGCGGTCAGCCAGCGCGGGTCCGCGCCGGAGACGGCCACGTCGTTCGAGGCGACGGAGACGGCGAGCCTGCCGACCGCCGAGGCGGCCAGCGAGATCGGGTCGGAGCTGACCACGAGCGTCCCCTCGCCGTCGGGCCAGTCGATCGCGGCGGCGTCCTCGCCGTCCGCGGGCCCCTGAATCACCGTCTCGTCGGCCGTTCCAGTCCGCTCGAAGACGTGCGCGAGCAAGTCGTCCGGACTCACCTTGCCGGGCATACTACGATCTGGGACGATTCGGGTTTGTAGCTGTCGAAGGCGTCGCTTCTCGAGGTCGTGTCCGAAACAGCGGCCCTACTGGACTCGCGATACCGGTGAAACGGAACGAAACCGGGCCGCTCCAGCCGATGTCAGTTCTCGGGCGCGACCGCCTTCATCGTCTCGCGGACCTGGTCCTCGTCGGCCCCGCGCGGGAAGCTGACGGCGATGGCGTCGAGGCCGTCGACGGCCTCGTAGCGCTCGAGTTGCTCGCGGGCGGTCTCGGGACTGCCGGCCGCACAGAGGTCGTCGAGGATGTTCTCGTCGACCAGTTCGAGGGCGTGTTCGCGGTCGCCGTCCTGCCAGGCGTCGTAGATCTCGGTCGCCTCGTCGTAGCCCTGTCGCTCGAGGGCGTCGCGGTAGAAGGTGCCCATGCCGCCGACGTAGAAGCCGACGTGCTGGCGGGCGAGCGCGCGGGCCTCGTCGGGATCATCGAGTGCGCAGACGGTGACGCCGGCGGTGACCTGCACGTCCGACGGGTCGCGGTCGCCGAGGTCGGCACCGCGTTCGATGTCCGCGATGCGCTCGTCCATTCCGTCGGGGGTGAGCATGATGCCGTGCCAGCCGTCGGCGAACCGGCCCGCGAGTTCGACGGCCTTCGGCCCCATCCCCGTGACCTCGATCGGTGGTTTCGTTTCCGGCGGGTCACAGCGCAGTCGGAACCCCGAGAGTTCGAAGTCGTCGCCGTCGTAGTCGACTGTCTCGCCGGAGAGGACCTCGCGGACGATCTCGACCGTCTCGCGGGTGCGCTTGAGCGGGTTGCCGAACTCGACGCCGTGCCAGTTCTCGATCACGACGGGGCCGCTCGGACCGAGCCCGAGACGGAACCGGCCCTCGGAGAGTTCCTGCAGCGTCGCTGCGGTCTGGCCAAGCAGCGCCGGCGACCGCGAGTAGGTGTTGAGAATGCTCGAGCCGATATCGATCTCCTCGGTGCGCTCGGCCATCGCCGAGAGGACGGTCACGCCGTCCCGACCCCACGTCTCGGGGAGCCACGCGCAGTCGTAGCCGCCGTCCTCGGCGGTCCGTGCGTAGTCGACGATCGAGTCGATCGTCGGCTGTGCGGCGACCGGAAGGTGGACATCTCTGTCTGTCATCGTTGTTCACAGACGAAACCATCCCTTTTGGGTGTATGGGAACCGGCGGCGTGGGGACGGCCGTTTACGCACTCCACGGGGGGGCCGTACCCGGCGGTCGTCCGCGGAGCGGTCACCGCTCGAACGTCGGGAGCCGACGTGAGCGCGTGTCCCCGGCTACACGTCGTGGTCTTCTTCGATCTGCGGGACGCCCTGAGCCGTGATCGTCTCGCCGACGATGTACGACGAGGCCGGACTGGCGAGGAACTGGGCGAGGTCGGCGATCTCCTCGACGGTACCGATCCGCCGGGCGACGTCCGTGCGATCGATGTCGTCCGCGGAGACACCCATCTGGCTCTCGACGCCGGGCGTGGCGACGAAGCCGGGCGCGATACAGTTGACCCGCACGTCGTCGTCGGCCCACTCGTAAGACAGCGTCGTCGTGAGGTTGATGATCGCGGCCTTGGCCGCGCCGTAGGGGCTCATCAGGGGCGAGCCCCGCTGGCCGGCGACGCTGGCGAGGTTGATCACCGCGCCGCCGCCGTCCTTGAGATGCTCCGCGGCGGCGTGGGTGCAGTGGTAGGTGCCGTTGACGTTGATGTCCATGATCGTCTCCCAGCCGTTCGGGGAGATCTCGTCGAAGTCGGCCATGAACGAGGCCCCGGCGTTGTTGACCAGTACGTCGAGTCCGCCGAACTCCTCGACGGTGGCCTCGACGAGCGCCTCGACGGCCTCGCGATCGGTTACGTCGCACTCGACAGCTAGCGCCCGACCGGGACTGTCGCTCTCGTTGATCCCCTCGGCGACCGGATCGACGTTGGCCTGTTCGCGCGAGCAGACGACCACGTCGACGCCGTCCGCGGCGAACCGCTCCGCGATCGACTTCCCGATCCCGCTCGAGGAGCCCGTGATAACGGCGGTTTCGCCGTCGACGCTGAACTGTCCGGTACTCACACGTGGTCACCTGCGATTCGAAGGCTAGTTACCATTGTTAGATGCAGACTCCTGTTCGGAGCAGCTGTTAATAAAGATGGCCGTAGATCCCGCACCGTTAAGTGAATGGGAATCACTGCCACAGATATCCGCGCGACGGCAGTGCGACCGTCGTCCCGAAACACAGTCATGTCATCAGACTCTCCCGATTACGGACCGGATCGACAGGCCGAGGTCTATCTCAGCGGTATGCTCGAGGACGATCCGCCCGAGTTCCCCGTCTCCTACGAGGACCTCGTGGAACGCGCTCGCGAGGAACTCAGCGACGAGGCGTTCGCCTACGTGGCAGGCGGCGCGGGCTCGGAATCGACCGTCGAGGCGAACGACCGCGCCTTCGACGAGTGGCAGATCGTCCCCCGAATCATGCGGGACATCTCCGAGCGCGATCTGTCGGTCGACCTCTTCGGTCACGAGTACCCGTCGCCAGTTCTGCTCGCGCCCATCGGCGTCCAGTCGATCCTCCACGACGAGGCCGAACTGGCCGTCGCCCGCGCGGCGAGCGCGTTCGGCGTGCCGATGATCTGTAGCTCCGTCTCCTCGTACTCCATCGAGGACGTCGGCGACGAACTCGGCGAGAGTCCCGGCTGGTTCCAGCTCTACTGGAGTTCCGACCGAACCGTGGCGGCCAGCTTCCTCGAGCGCGCCGAAGACGCGGGCTACGAAGCCGTCGTCGTCACGCTCGACACGCCGAAGATGGGATGGCGCGAACGCGACGTCGAACTCGGCTACCTCCCCTTCCTCGAGGGCGAGGGCCTGACGAACTACTTCGAGGACCCGGCCTTCCGCGACCGGCTCGAGGCGGGCCCCCGAGACGACGAGGAGGCGGCGATCGCGTCCTGGCAGTCGTGTTTCGGCGACGCCACGCTGACCTGGGACGACCTCGAGTGGCTGCAGGCACGGACCGATCTCCCCGTCGTCATCAAGGGCGTACTCCACCCCGACGACGCCCGCGAGGCGATCGAGCGCGGCGTCGACGGGGTGGTGGTCTCGAACCACGGCGGCCGACAGGTCGACGGTTCGATCCCGGCGCTCGACGCGCTGCCGGACGTAGTCGATGCGGTCGAAGACGCGGCCGAGTCCGACGAGGACGTGCCCGTCCTCTTCGACAGCGGCATCCGGCGCGGGAGCGACGTCGTCCGCGCGATCGCGCTCGGGGCCGACGCCGTCCTGCTGGGTCGACCCTACGCGCTCGGACTCGGTATCGGCGGCGAAGACGGCGTGTGCGCCGTCCTCGAGAATCTGCTGGCAGATCTGGACCTCACGGTCGGACTGTCGGGGTGTGCGAGCCTCGCGGAGGTCGACCGCGGGACGGTTCGGAGGGCCGAGCGATGAGCGAAGACGCGACCCGAGACGGCGACACAGCGGAACCCGGTGTGGGCGAGTGGGAGGCCGTCTTCTGGGACATCGGCGGCGTCATCCTCGGGCTCGAGTCGGTACAGAGTGCCCACGCCGAGTTCGTCGCGGGCCTCTGTGACCGCCACGACCTCGAGACGACCGTCGACGAGGCCGTCGAGACCTGGCGGACGACGGTAGGAGATTACTTCCGCGAGCGCGACGGCACCGAGTTCCGGTCCGCGCGCGAGGGGTATCACCGCGCCGTCGCGGCCATCGTCGGCGAGGACGTCCCCCGCGAGGAGTGGGAGCCCCGGTTCGAGGAGATCGTCGAGGCGTCGATCGAACCGGTTCCGGGTGCCGTCAAAGCGATCGAACGGCTGGCCGACCGGGACCTCCACGTCGGCGTCGTCAGCGACGTCGACGACGCCGAGGGGAAACGGATGCTCGAGCGGTTCGGCGTCCGCGAACACTTCGACTCGATCACCACCTCCGAAGAGGTCGGCTACACCAAGCCCGATCCGGCGATGTTCGAGACGGCCGTCGCGAAGGCCGGCGTCGTCCCGGAGCGGTCGCTGATGATCGGCGACCGCTACGATCACGACGTGAAGGGAGCCGCGGAAGCGGGCATACACGGCGTCGCCTTCGGTGCCGAGGACGGTCCCGCGGTGGCCTATCGGATCGAGTCGCCCGAGGAGATCCTCGAGATCGTCGACGGGACGCGGGACGAGTAGCGCTCGGCCGCGGCGAATCGAAACGACGGGCCGACGGCCCTGACGACCGACCTGCGCCCGATCGGCTGGTCGACTCTTCCCGTCCGACCCGCGGACGGTCGTGCCGTACGGTAACTTCCACTACACAAACATTGTAAAAGAGAATTCGCGGCGTAACTATTTTCGTAAAGGGGGAGATACAGTAGCACACGACAATGTCCACTGCGAAGCGAACCGCCACGAACGACACCGCACCGGCCCGCGACGCCGGCCGTACCACTCCCCTGCCATGAGCGATAGCTACTACGAGCGCCTCGTCGACGAGGACGCGCTGGCGGCGTACCTGACGGACCACCTCGGCGAGGTCGACGAGTACGACATCGAGCGCCATCAGGAGGGCCACTCCAACGAAACCCTGTTCGTCACGTGGGGCGATCGGGAACTCGTGATCCGGCGACCGCCGCCGGGCGAAACCGCCGATACGGCCCACGACGTCCTCCGGGAGTACCGCGTCACGAACGCGGTGGCCGACACCGACGTCCCGGTACCGACCCCGCTGCTGGCCTGCGAAAACCACGACGTCATCGGCAGCGACTTCTACGTGATGGAGCAACTCGAGGGGACCGTCCTCCGAGAAGCGGAGCCGGAGCGGTTCGCCGATCCCGACCACCGCGAGCGCGTCGGCGAGGAACTCGTCGACACGCTGGCGGAGATCCACGACCTCGACTACGAGGCGATCGGGCTCGGCGAGTTCGGCCGCCCCGAGGGATACACGCAACGCCAGGTCGACCGCTGGGGCAAACAGCTCTCGTGGGCGTTCGAAGTGACGGAGGACGAACGCGAGGTTCCCGATCTCCACGAGGTCGGGGGCTGGCTCCGCGACAACGTCCCCGAGGACCATCCCCACACGCTCGTCCACGGCGACTACAAACTCGACAACGTGATGTTCGGGCCGGGAACGCCGCCGGAACTGGTCGGCGTCTTCGACTGGGAGATGGCCACGCTGGGCGATCCCCGGGCCGACCTCGGCTGGATGCTGTCGTACTGGCGCGACGCGAAGGACCCCGATCCCGAACTCCCGGAACTGGTCACCCGGTTCATGGAACGGGAGGGGTATCCGACCCGCCGCGAACTGGTCGACCGCTGGGAATCTCGCACCGGCTACGAGTTCGAACACGAGCGGTTCTACCGCGCGCTCGCGGTGTACAAACTCGCCGGGCTCGGCGAGATGTTCTTCCGGCGCTACCTCGAGGGCAACAGCGACGACCCGATGTACCCGAAGATGCGCGATCGCGTGCCGGCGCTGGCTGCGCGCGCGAAACGGATCATCGAAGGCGACGAACCGCTGTAGGGCCTCGAGCCGGGTCGATTTCCTCCGAAGGGCGACTCGCACAGCCGCCGCAGTAGCCGCGAGGTTGGCCGGCGTGCGTTCGCGGCCGCCCGAACGATCGTACGGACAGCCGAGACGCGTGCCACCGCGGTCGGTCGGCAGCTCGATCTCCCGACCACGGCCGCTATCGAGCAGTCGTTACCGACGTTCGACACAGGCCCAAATCGACGTACGCGCTGTACAACGGCCGACAACGGGCTTAACATTGCTAATACGGTTCGGTGGTATTAAGACGGTTCCCGGCAATGGGACGACCATGTCACTGGACAGCATCGACCGCGTGGCAGTGCTGGGCGCGGGCAACATGGGACACGGAATCACCGAAGTGACCGCGATGGCCGGCTACGATGTCACGATGCGTGACATCAAAGACGAGTTCGTCGAGGACGGCTACGAGTCGATCAAGTGGAGCGTCGAGAAACTCGAGGAAAAGGAGCTAATCGACGAGACGGCCGAGGAGGTCCTCGACCGGATCGACACGACGACGGACTTAGAGGAGGCCGTCGCCGACGCCGACCTCGTGATCGAGGCCGCGCCCGAGGATCTGGACCTGAAACACGAGATCTTCACCGACCTCGAGGAGTACACCAGCGGCGACACGCTGCTTGCGACGAACACCTCGAGCCTGCCGATCTCCGACATCGCGGAGGTCGTCGACTCCTCGGAGCGCGTGCTGGGACTGCACTTTTTCAACCCGCCGGTGAAGATGGACCTAGTCGAGGTCATCTACGGCGAGGACACCAGCGACGAGGCGGCGGAAGCCGGATACGAGTGGGTCGAGTCGATCGACAAGACGCCGATCTACGTCCGCAAGGACGTCCGCGGCTTCGTCGTCAACACGATCGTCGGCCCCTTCGGCGGCGAACCCGCCTTTATGGTCTCGAACGACGAGGCGACGATCCGCGAGGCCGACGCGACGATGGTCCACGAGCGGGGCTACCCGATGGGGCCGTTCGAACTCGGCGACCTCACCGGTATCGACGTCGGCTACCACGTCCGAAAGGAAGGCGACAGCCCGATCCCGCCGATCACCGAAGAGAAAGTCGAGGCCGGCGATCTCGGCCAGAAGACCGGCAAGGGCTTCTACGACTACGAGGACGGCGACGGCGCGGACTACGAGCCCGAGGACGCGGGCGACTTCGACTGGCTCCGCGTCGAGGCCCGCATGATAAATCGTGCGGCCTTCCTCGTCGGCGAGGACGTCGCGACCCCCGAGGAGGTCGACACCGGCGTCCAGCTCGGCCTGGGCTTCCCCGAGGGCATCTGCCGACGCGGCGACAAGATCGGCCTCGACACGGTCCTCGAGAAGCTCGAGACCCTCTCCGAGGAGACGGGCGCGGACCGCTTCGAGCCCCACCCGTACCTCGAGCAGCTCGTCGAAGAGGGCAAGACCGGCGAGGAGGCCGGCGAAGGGTTCTACAGCTACGACGACGACAGCCTCGGTCCCTACCACGACCTGAACTACGACCTCGAAGACGGCGTCCTGTCCGTCGAACTCGACCGGCCCTCGCGGATGAACGCGCTCTCGGACGACCTGCTCGCCGAGATCGACGACCTGTTCTCGAACGTCGACACTGACGAGGTCCGCTGTGCGACCATCGAGGGCGCGGGCGATCAGGCGTTCTGTGCCGGCGCGGACGTCTCCGGCTTCAGCGACGCCGATCCGACCGACCTGATGGACGTCACACCCGCCTTCGAGACGGTCAACGACTTCGAACGGCCCGTGCTGGCGAAGATCGACGGCTTCTGTCTCGGCGGCGGCCTCGAACTCGCGCTGGCCTGTGACCTGCGGGTCGCGACCGAGCGCTCCTCGTTCGGCGCGCCCGAGATCAACCTCGGCCTGATCCCCGGCGGCGGCGGCACCCAGCGGCTGACCCGAATCCTCGGCGAGACCCGCGCGAAGGAACTGGTCTTCCGGGGCAACCACATCGACGCCGACCGCGCCGAGGAGTGGGGCCTGATCAACCGCTCGGTCGAGCGCGAGGACTTCGACGACACCGTCTCCGAGTTCGTCGACGACCTGGCCGGCGGCCCGCCGATCGCCCTCAAGATCGCAAAGAAGGTCATGAACGAGGGCGAGGACGCGAGCATCGAGGCCGCGATCGCCATGGAGAGTCAGGGCTTTGGCCTGCTTTCCAGCACCGAGGACGTCCTCGAGGGTACCGCGGCGTTCGCCGAGGACCGCGAGCCGGAGTTCGAGGGCAAGTAACATGACCGACGGACCGTCGGACGCACCGGGCTGGCCGGAGTGGGCGTCGTTCGTCCAGCGACACGGCTACTTGTCGTGGCTCGATATCGAGGTCGAGTCCCTCGCGGACGGCCGGGCGGTCCTCGTCCTCGAGCGCAACGAGGAGTTCGAGAACCCCATCGGTACCGACGGGCCGGATCCGGTCCACGGTGGCATCGTCGCGACGCTGATCGACACCTCGAGCGCGTTCGCGTTGCGGAGTACGTTCGAAGACCCCAGCGAGTCCCATCTGACGACGACCGATCTCAACGTCTCGTATCTGCGGCCGGCGACCGGTGACCTGCGGGCCGAAGCGGAGGTCCTCCGGGTCGGCGGTTCGACCGGCGTCACGGACGTGTCGGTGACGGGCGACGACGGCGAGGCTGCCGTCGGTCGCACTACCTATCGACTCTTCCGGGACGGGATCGGCGACGAGTAACGCCGTCGTTCGCAGGCGTCTCGAGCCGCCGTTTCCCGTCTCCTGGGGTCGTGGCCCCGGCTGTCGAGGCCAGCAGTGTCGTGCGTTCGATTTCTCGAGCGTCACCGCGAGAACGGCTATCGGTCCTCGCCCAGTTCCTCGTAGATCCGCGGATCGGTCTGGAACTTGAGGACGTTGTGGACCGCCGAGTTACGGATGTTGGCGATGACCGCGCCGTGTTCGGAGTAGCAGTCGTGGATCCACTGGGACACTTCCTGTCGGTCCCGGAACATCATGACCGTCTTCCACTGGTACTCCCCGTCCGAGAGGAAGAAAAACAGGGTGTGTTTGTCCTGTTTGATGTACTCCATCGCGTCGCGCCAGTACTCGTCGAAGTGTTCGGGATTGAACTTGAACTCGAACAGCGCGAAGATGTAGTACTCCTCGTTGGGGATGATCGCCTCGCGAAAGACGCCCTCGTCGCGCATTCGCCGGATCGACTCGCTGACGGTGACGTGAGAGACGTCGATGTCGTACTCCGATTCCAGTACTTGGGTCAACTCGCGTGAAGACAACTGAGGGTCGGTCGAGAGTTCGCTCAGGATCGCGATGTCGCGGTCCTTGAACTCCCAGTTCGGTGGATCGCCGCTCATGTTGTCGTGAGTATCGTCCCGGGCATGATTTTACCGTTGCGCTCCGGACAGAAACGCACGGAGGCGCTCGGCGTACGCGTCCGATCGATCCTCGGGGACCCAGTGATAGGCCTCCGACAGCGGTGCGAGTTCGGCGTCGGCGACGTCATCGGCCAGCCGTTCGGCGTAACCGTAGGGCTGCATCACGTCGTCTTCGCCCCACAGAAGCAGCGTCTCGGCGTCGATCGCCCCGTAGTCGATCTCGATCGTGTGGTTCGTGTTCGTCGCGACCGCGTTGCGAACCAGCGACAGGTGACCGTCGTCGGTCAGCCACGGTGCTTTCATGCCCCCGACGAACTCGGGATCGGCCTCGCCGTAGGCCCCCTCGACGAACGCCGCCTCGAGGCGGCCCTCGAGTTCCTCGCGATCGATGTCGGCCGTCGACGGCAGGCCGAGGTTCGAGACGAACTCGACAGGCCAGGAGTCGTAACAGACGGCGTTCGAGAGAACGAGCCGGTCGACGACGTCGGGGTTGTGCGCGGCGAAGCGCAGGGCGACGCCGCCGCCGATGTCGTGGCCGACGAGCGCGATCTCCTCGATTCCGAGATCGTCGAGCAAGGCCTCGAGGACGCCCTCCTGAGCGCGGATAGAGCGGTCGAAGCCGTCGTACATTGCGGAGTTGCCGTAGCCGGCCATATCGAGCGCGATCGTCCGGCGATCTTCGGCGACCGGCGGGACGACATCGCGCCAGAGATACGACCACGTCGGGATACCGTGGACGAAGACGACCGGCGGTTCGTCGGCGTCTGCGGGGCCGGCCTCGTGGTAGGCGATCTCGAGGTCGTGGCCGTCGACCGATACCGTCGTGGCCGACTGCTCGTCGGACCAGGTCTCGTGGTCGACCATCTATCGACCACCCGCGGTCGCCGTGCGGTCGGGTTCGCGGACGGACCCGCTACTTCCAGCGCCGTGTTGTATGGTAAATCCTCGCATTATCATTGGTGACAGCCGCTACTTCAGTTTCCAACATAAAGTCAGTTTGGGAGGACCCTACCGCTGTTAACCCGATCGACGGACGACGGCGGGGACGCGGCTTCGTCGACCGGACCGGCGGCCGCTATTCGTCGTCCGATCCGGCGGTAATGCCCGCCAGCGACTCCTCGCCAATCTCCTCGAGGACCCGTTCGTGAAACGACTGTAAGGCCGCGCTCTCGTCCTCGGCGAGGACGACGTCGCTGGCCGACAGCGTGGCCAGCCCGAACGCCCTCGGGGTGGGGGAGTCGAGCAACTGGCGGCTGATCTCGAGGTCGCCCGCGTCGATCGCGTCGACGATGGCCTCGATCTCAGCGACGTTGAGTTTGTCCTCTAAGATCTCGCGGTAGGTCTCCTCGATCACCGCGAACTCCTCGAGATCCTCGGCGAAGCCAAGCAGCATCTCGCTGGAGACCTGCTGTTCGCTCGCCGACTTCTCGTAGCCCTTGTAGCGCTTGAGGATCAGCAGCGCGCGGGTCGCGTTGATCCGGAAGTACCGCTGGAGCAGGTCGGTCCCCGACAGCGAGGCCCGGAGGTCGTCCCGTACTTGCTCGGCCTCGAGGTCGGCAAGGATCCCCTCGAGGTCGACCTTGCGGTTGAGCGGCATCGAGAGGACGAAGCCGTTGTCCGCGACCGCGACGCGGACGTTGGCCGTCGCCTCCTGGGCGCAGCGATAGGCCAGCAGCCGCGAGAAGCCGTCGTTGACCTTCCGGCCGTAGGTAGAGTGGACGTAGTAGTGGCGCTCGTACTCCTCTCGGTCGCGGACGACCTCGACGGCGAGCCGGTCGGGCGTGCTGACGCTCTCGGGACCGGCGTACCGACACTGATGATCGAACAGACGGGCGATCGCGCGCACGCTGTCGTCGTCGAGGGGGAACTCCCGGAGCCACGCGCGGACCCGCGGCGGTCCCCCGGCCGCGTAGCGCTCGAGGAGTTCTCCCTGGAAAGCCAGGATCTCGTTGCCGAGGTCGTACGACAGCGGCAGACGTTCGGAGTACCACGAGGGAACGGTCGGCCGGGCACTCGTCCGGTCGACGTAGACCTTCGAGCCCCGACGGTAGCGGAACTCGAAGTGGTCGCCCCCGAGGACGAAGACGTCGCCCTTCTCCAGGGTGTCCAGGTAGTTCTCGTCGAGCTGGCCGACCCACTCGTCGCTCGCGCGCGTGTAGACATCGCAGGTAAAGGAGTCCGGGATCGTCCCGATGTTGGTCATGTAGATGACCCGCGCGAGGCGGCCGCGCTTGCCGATCAGGGGTTCGCCGACGGGGAACGCCTCGTGGTGGTGCTGG
Organism: Natrinema saccharevitans; assembly: GCF_001953745.1. NCBI lineage: Archaea > Methanobacteriati > Methanobacteriota > Halobacteria > Halobacteriales > Natrialbaceae > Natrinema > Natrinema saccharevitans. The sequence continues at coordinate 674,795 of NZ_LWLN01000001.1, read as the reverse complement.
CCGTCGGGCGGGTCGTTCTCGTCGCGCCAGACCTTCGCGTAGACGTTTTTCTCCTCCAGCCCGGCGTAGTCGGCGGTGAGATAGCGCATGAGCGACTCGTACTCCGCCTCGGTGTAGTTCCGGTAGGGATACGCTCGCCGGAGCGTCGCCGTCAGTTCGGACTCGGGGCGGATCTCGGCGATAGCCATCCCGTAGACGTGCTGGGCGGCCACGTCCTGGGCGTTCTCGGGGATCGACACCGAGTCGACGAATCCCTCCTCGGCCTTTGTGAGCATGACGGCACACTCGAGGAGTTCGTCCCGGTCGAGCGCGATCACGCGGCCGGTGACGGTCTGGCCGACCCGGTGGCCCGCGCGGCCGACCCGCTGGAGGAGGGAAGCGACGGACTTGGGCGAGCCGACCTGAACCACGAGGTCGACGTGGGGCATGTCGATCCCCAGCTCGAGGCTGGTCGAGGAGGTGACGACGTCGAGGTCGCCCGACTTCAGGCGGCCCTCGATGTCCTGTCGGACCTCCTTCGAGAGGCTGCCGTGGTGACAGCCGGAGTTTTCCTCGTCGTAGGCGTCGAATCGCTCGCGAAGGTTGTGCAGGACCCGCTCGGCCCCCGATCGGGTGTTGGTGAACACGAGCGTGTTCGTGTGGTTCTGCACGTGATCGTCGAGCAGCCGGTAGAACCGGTTCTGGACGACCTCGCGGGGCGTGTTGATCAAGTCGTCGGTCGGACACTCGAGTTCGATGTCGAACTCGCGGGCGAAGCGGGCGTCGACGATCTCGTAATCGCGAGAGCGTCCGCCCGGTTCCTCCCGCCCCACGAGGAACTCCGCGACCGCCTCGAGCGGTTCGATCGTCGCCGAGCAGCCGATTCTGGTAATGTCGTGCTCGGTCATCGACTCGAGTCGCTCGAGGCTGACCGAGAGGTGGGTGCCGCGCTTCCCCGCGGCCAGCGAGTGGATCTCGTCGATGATGACGTACTCGACGGTGCGGAGCTTCTCGCGGAACTTCGGCGAGTTGAGCAGGATGGCGAGCGTCTCGGGGGTCGTGTTCAGGATGTGGGGCGTCTCCTCGAGCATCTTCTGGCGCTCGCTATCGGCGGTATCGCCGTGACGGATGGCGTGGCGGATCTCGCCCATCGACTCGCCATCCCGGCGGTCGACGACGGACGCGATCCCCTCGAGGGGGACCGTCAGGTTGCGGTGAATGTCGTTAGCCAGCGACTTGAGCGGCGAGACGTAGAGACAGTAGACGGAGTTCTCGAGGCCGCCGGGAGACGCCGTCTCCCGAGCGGACGGACTTCGTCCGTCGATCTCGTCGGCGTCGCGGTCCCGTCGATAGAGTTCGTCGATGATCGCACAGAAACTGGCCTGCGTTTTGCCCGACCCGGTCGGCGCACAGATCAGCGTGTTCGTCCCCGACTGGACGTTCGGGATCGCGCCCCGCTGTGGCGGCGTGAAGAAGCCGCCGTTCTCGGGGACGAACTCGCCGAACTCCTCGAGCCACCACTCCTGGACGGCGGGCTCGAGCGAGTCGAAGACGTCGCGGTCGGCGATCGTCGTGACGTCGGGATCGAAGGGCAACTCGGCGTCGGCGATCGGCAACTCGAGGCCGTCGTTCCCGTCCATGCTCGTCGTCTCAGGGGGCGGCGTGTAAGAGGGTTTGGGCGGCACAGTGAAAGTGAAACCGCTGGCAGGGACCGCGCCGACGGCAGTCGCGCCGGGAGCCGACGGACCACACAGTCACGGCGGAGCCACAACACAGATACCCCCTCGTTCGTGACTGTCAGGAAATGCTATCGTCGCGAGCCCTGACCGTCTTCGTTCTCGTCATCGGCCTGGTCACGGCGGGTGTCGTGGCGGGAACGACGGTCGTCGACCTCGACGGCGACGGACGACCGGTAATCGAAGAGGTGCGGGACGGGACCGCGCCGTTCGATGCCGACACCGACGGCGACGGACTCGACGACGACGTAGAGGGCCGGTTGGGGACGGATCCGACCGTGGCCGATACCGACGGCGACGGGCTCGAGGACGGCACCGAGGTCGACGAGTACGGCACCGACCCGACGGCGGCCGATACCGACGGCGATGGCCTCGACGACGGGGCGGAGGTCGGCGAGTACGAGACCGATCCGACGGTCGCGGATACGGACGACGACGGCCTCGAGGACAGCCTCGAGATCGAGGTCGGCACGGACCCACACGACAGCGACACGGACGACGACCGGCTACACGACGCCGCGGAACGCCGCGAGTACGGCACCGACCCGACCGATCCGGATACGGACGGCGACGGGCTCGAGGACGGCGTGGAGCGGCGCTTGTACGGCACGGATCCGACCGCGGCCGATACCGACGACGACGGGCTCGACGACGGTGTCGAGGTCGACGAGTACGACACCGATCCGACCGCGGCCGACACCGACGGCGACGGCCTCGCGGACGGTACGGAGGTCCACCGAGAGGACCGGCTCCCCGACGCGGACCCGCTCCGAACGGACGTCTACGTCGAGATCGATTCCATGGAGGGAACCGACCTCTCGGAGGCGGAAGCCGACCGGATCGTCGAGCGGTTCGAAAACGCCCCGCTCGAGAACCCGGACGGGTCGACGGGTGCGGACCTCCATCTCGTCTTCGACGAGACGCTGCCCCGGGAGGACGAGACGGACGTCGACGACCTGACGCGGTACCGGTCCCAGTACTTCGACGGCTCGGGCGCGGGGTATCACTACCTGGTGATCGTCGACGACGTCGCGGGCGGGACGGCGACGACGAACGTCATCGGGAAGGCGACGCTGGGGACCATGATGGTCGAGGACCAGCCCGAACGCCACGAGACCGGCTCGACGGCGATGCACGAACTCGGCCACTCGCTCGGTCTCACCAACGGTGACTTCGAGGGAATCGACTCGGATCAGTACGCCTTCCCACAGTACCCGAGCGTGATGAACTACAACGCGCCGAGTGACTACTACGGCTTCTCTACCGGCGGCGGCTACCGGGACTTCGACGACTGGGGCTATCTGGCCGAGTCCCTGTTCACGCCGGATACGACGGCCGTGACGGTGGAGTAGTTGCCACGGCCGAGCCGGGCCCTTCCGGCCGGATCGACGCCGCGAACCGTCCCGTCCCGGATCAGTTCTCGTTTTCGCTCGGCGTCGACCCCGTGGCCGAGACGTCCGCGGAGAGATCTATCTCGCCCGAATCGTCGATATGGATCCGATGCCCGCGATAGGAGAATTCGACGGCGACGGGCGTCCGAGATCCGTCGCCGACCGGCCGATACAGCGCGTCCAGCGCATCGGTATCGACGACCGCGTGCAACGGCGGCTCGAGATCGATCGGATCGACGCCTTCGCGTGCCGCCACCCCCTGTACAACCCGAGTGCTGGTCGGAACCGTCGTGGGCATATGTCAGCGGCCAACGACGACGTAAATAAGCCCCTCGATCCTTTGCTGACGCACGGCAGACGAGCGTCAGACACGTATCAGCTCACGTATCTTCCGTGGTCGACTCGAGCAGTCGGCCCCGAACGGTTACCGAGGATAGAAATTCCCAATACGTTTATACCCGTTCTCCTTACACGTACATAGCCCAGCAGAGCTGGTGCCACCGTCGCCCGGCACCAGTGGGCTGTCAGAGGCATTCCACCCACCGCCGAACGACCGTCTCTCGGGCGTCACGACGGCCGTTCGGTCACGCTTCCGGGCGTCGCGTTGCCGATTTTTCGTTCACGGTTCGGGACGGACAGCCGCCGATCAGATCGTGACCTCCCGCTCGAGAACGATCGACTCCGAATGCGACGTGTACGCGACGCCGGTGAGTTCGATCGTGGTGTCCCCCGCGGACCTTTCTTCGACGGTGATCCGCTCGCCGCTTTCGGTGGCGGTTCGTTCGATCGACGAGTCCGTCGTCGCGCCGTCGGTGATGTCGTCACCGCCGGTTTCGGCCGTGATCTCGACGCGATCGCTCGAGCCGATATCGAGGACGACTACCGTCACCGAGCCGTTATCGGTGCCGGGCGCGACCTCGGTTTCGACCGCGGCCCGGGCACCGCCGTCGAGCAGGTCGCCGAAGCCGAGGAAGTACGTCCCGATAGCGGCCGCCAAGACGATCACGACCGCGACCATGAGAACGGTCGAGATGACCGGACTCAACCCCCGATCGTCCGATCGCCGTAACAGACTGTCGTCGGTCATCGACCCACCCCTGGATCGATACGTCGCATGGCCCGCGAGCCCACCCCGGCTCGCGTCGGGCTGCGACGGTGGCGCGTTGTGGCGTCAATGGCCGTCGGCATCCACCAGCTGGTGTCGCCACCTGTTTCCCCCGGATCGATCGTCGCGTCCTCCATTGTCCAACCACCCCGCAGCCCCCGGACGGCCCTCGTCGCTCACGTTGGAGCGCGGTCGAGTCCCCGCTCGACCGCTGTCGTTCGATTCCGTCCGCGACGGCTGCGACTGTATCCAGCCGGTGGAAGCCTCATATAGGTACCAGATAGTGAAGACCATCCGGCCGAGCGATACGGTGCGGGCGTTTTCAGACGTGATAATCAGGGGTGACTGGAGCGGTTACAGCACGGGCTTGAAGCCCCACGGCGCGCGATCGATTCGCCATGCGGTGGTCGAAAGCGGTGTCTCGAGCGAGCCACGGACGCGGCCCCCCGGAACGGGGGCAAGCGGACGCTATTCGGCTCTTCGAAGCAAATTCCCTAACGCTAGCAGTAGATATAAGCCACTTCGTGATAACAATCCGAACGGAAGCCAGTCTCCAACCGCGAACGCGACGGGGGCACGGTCGAAATGCCCCGGGTGCAGGAACACCCGAGACGTGGCTTCCAACCCTGCAAGGGGATTTGAAAGCCATGCTCGAGTTCGTTCTAGCGGGATATAAACGTCCCGCACGACAGTGGAATCAACCCCGACGACCGACGCCGACTGCCACCCGCGGGGTCAGCCATGGGTGAGGACCGGCCCTCGAGCGGGGACGACCAATCCGACGACGAGTGGTCGATCCCCGACTGCCCCCGCTGTGGCCGCCCCGTCTGGATCGTGACCGTCTCGGGCCCCGGCCCGGGCACCGCCTCGCCGTGTGGCTGTCCCGTCGCGTCCAAACTGCTCGCGGACGACCACGACCGCGAGCGGTAGGGACGGCGGGCGGCTCGAGGGAAGTTATTCGATCGTTCGACTCACGAGTGCTCGTCGGTACCGCCATCGCCCATCGAGTAGGTTCCGACCGTCGGCGGTCCGGCCCACCTCATCTGCGAACGTGATTTTGAGTTGCTGGCTTTGGATCGCCTCCCGACTCGAGTCGTGGAATCGCAACACTGGAATACATTCAAGATGACGCTGTAGCTCGGATAGCATCCGCTGATTTTCAGCTTTGAAACCCGATCAGTTCATGAGAATCTTACTAACTTTCATGTATATTAGCAGTAGCGTCTTGGCTACAAGCACCAAGCGGAACGGCAGGACGGCGCGTCGGTTGGTCGAAGACTCCCAATCTGTTCTATCACACGCACTCCTGGGCGGTAACCGCCTGCCGCCGTGTGCGTCGGTCGCTCGGTGGGCCGAGCGGGCGATGGGCGTCTGGTTCTCGACATCGGACAGTTCGCTCGCACGGATGGACCCGCGATACATCGGCCTCACCTCCGCGTCGACCGTCGACGGTCTCCCCTTATTCCGCTGGCACGGCGGGTAATCACCACGGATCCAACAGACAAAGCTCTCCATCGATTCGAGATCCAGGGCGTGATCGGGCTGCCTATATGAGATCGTGAGGACGCTTCGCGCCGTACTCGCGCAACTCAGCGTCGAACGAAACGAGCGTTGCGTCGACCGCATCGGCTGCTGCGAGTGTGAGGGCATCCATCGGATACAGGAGTGTCTCGTTCTGCAATTGATTTGCCGCGACAATATCTGAGGCGTCAGGGAACGTAACAGTTGCCCGGGACCTTATACGCTGTTCGATCTGTTCGACGCGGTCCCGTTCGAACGCCTTCTTCTTCGTGAGGACGGTTCGAAGTTCCACGAGGTTCAGTATGGAAGTATACGTCTCATCGAGCTCATTGAGTGCCTGCACAGCAGTTTCGGACCGATCAGTGTCCTTGGTGACCGCGGCAACGATGACGTTCGTATCGAGAAAGAGCTTCATATCCGCTCACGAACATCGCGGACCTCTTCGACAGCGTCAACCTCGACGTCGACAGCCAGCTCGTTGAGTGCATCACCCAGTGGCACTGTCTCCTCGTCCTCCGGGTCGCCGGCCATGAATTCGGCGAAGTCGTCGGTAGTGAGGCCCATGGTCTACGGCTACGGTCCCCTTTGCAAAAGCCTGCTGGTGAGCGGGATTCTCACTCCGTCTTCGTGATGATCTCGGTGTCGATTTTGAAGTCCACCGCTCGAGTCGACACGGTCTCGGCGACCTCCCGGCGTTGCTCGTGCGTGAGGTCATCGCTCTCGAGAACTCATAGCGGACCCTCCCGCGCATTCCGAAGCGCACGCGCACACTCGGGACAGAGCCGACAAAGCGCGTCGACGCGGTCACTTGGACAATTTCGAATGAGACCGCGGTCGTAGCGAGGCTGCACCCACGTTTCTCTACTCACGGCACAGCGGTCGCGTCGCTCCCTCGTTCGTTGCGTCGCGAAAAGTGGAACAACCGAGGTGCCCAATGGGGCACCTCGTCGTCCCTCATTTTGCTTCGCAAAAGTGGGACCGCCGAGAATTGAACTCGGGTCCTACGGACCCCATCCGCAGAGGATACCACTACCCCACGGTCCCGCACGTGAATCGATGGCCGTCTACCGCTTAAGAGTGTCGTTTCGAAGGCGGTGCGGTACCCGGTTTCGTACCTCTAGACGAGGACTCGCTCGAGGTCGACGACGACGCCCTCATCGGCGTCCGGGCTCGCGACCAGTTCGCCCAGACAGACCGCCGCGTCGTCGGGCGTGTAACAGGCGACCAGCGAGCCCTGCTCGATCCCGTCGTCGGCCTCGACGACGCCGGGGCCGTAGACCGGCGCGCCCTGCGCGATTTCGCGGGCGGCCGACTCCGCGACCACGACGCCGGGGATTCCCTCGAGAATGCGTTCGGCGGGGTCGACCACTTCGAACAGCGGCTCGGGGTCGTCGTCCTCGACCCAGAAGGCCAGCGCGTCGAGGAAGTCGTGGGCCGAGTGCAGCGTCCGGTCGTCGAACGGATCGGTGGCGGTCCGGCGCAGGTGGCCCATGTGGCCGCCGGTGCCAAGCGCCAGCCCCAGATCGTGACACAACTTGCGGACGTAGGTGCCGCTTTCACAGCGAATCCGCAACAGGAGCCGACGCTCCTCGGCCTCGAGGACCTCGAGGTCGTAGATCTCGCGCACACGTAGGCGACGCGCGACGGCGCTTTTCCGCGGCGGCTTCTGGTAGACCGGCCCCTCGAACTCGGCGACGACCGATTCCGCGTCGGCCGGCACCGGCGCGTGACACTCGAGGACGGCGACGTACTCCTTTGGCCCCTCGAGAAAGACCTGTGCAAGGCGGGTCGCATCGCCGAGCATGACCGGCAAGCAGCCGGTCACTTTGGGATCGAGCGTTCCGGCGTGGGCGGCGCGATCGATCGTCGCCGTCGCTCCGCGATCGGCGAGTGTCTCCGCGACCGCGTCACGAAGCCACCCGCTGACCTGATGCGAGGACGGCCCGGGCGGCTTGTCGAGGTTGACGACGCCGAAGGTGAGCAGTTCGGCGGGCGAGCGCTCCGCCGGTGGGCCACGGAGGGTCATTCGAAGCCGTTCTCGAGTTCGACGCGTGCTTTCCCCTCGTCGCCGTCGGCCTCGTAGCGTTCGACGGCGGTGACGAGCATATCGAGGACCGCCTCGGGCTCCCAGCGAGCCGTGTTCACCGACAGATCGTAGATCGTCAGGTCTCGGATATCGATGCCGTAGTACTCCTGATAGCGCTGGGCCTCGCTGGCCTCGCGGGCCTTCGTCTCCTCGGTCGCTCGAGCGGGGTCCTTCTCCTCGCGCTCGGCGATGCGTTCGCCGCGGACCCGCGCCGGCGCGTCGAGCCAGAACCGGAAATCGGCCTGATCGCCGGCCAGCCACCCGGCGAGTCGCGACTCGAGGACCAGATCGTCCTCCTCGACGGCGATCTCTCGCAGCCGCCGGTCGAGATCGCGGTCGATCTCGTCGTTTTCCTCGGCGAGCTTGTTGAACTCGAGCGGGGTATACCCCCGCTCGTCGGCGAGTTCGCGGAAGATGTCACCGCCGCTGACGTGGTCGAGGTCGAAGGTATCGGCGAGCAACTCCGCGGTCGTACTCTTCCCGCTGCCCGGCGGGCCGGAGACGGTGAGTAACATATCTTATCTGGGGAGGGAGACACTAATGAGACTTTTCGTCTCCGCTGTCGGCGGAATTCAGCTATCGGCGGCTGTTCGAACTGAAGCGGGGCGTGGCGGGTTCACGACGGAGACATGTCGATATCGAGTGCCTTCCGGATGAGTTGGTTGCAGGCCATCGAACACAGGAAGTACCAGAAGAGCCACACCGGGATGAAGCCCTGCAAGCGGTCACCCCACGAGACCTCGCCGGCCAGCGGGATGACGACCATCTCGCCGCTGATCCCGCCGTACATCTTCCAGTACATCCACAGGAACATCGGGATAGTAAAGAGCATGATCCAGACCATCGGACGGAACTGCTCTTTGAACATCCCGAGGTTGTCGGCCATGGCTTCCATCTGCTCTTCGCGCGCGCGTTCGATTTCGTTCTCGAGGCGCTCGATCTCGGCCTCGCTCGCGCCGCGTTCCTCGGCCTCCTTTTTCTCCTGTCGGAGTTCCTTCTGCTCTTCCTGGACGGCTTTCATCCGTTCCTGGTACTTCCCCATGATCTCGGGGTTCATCAGGTTCGCCTGGAGCAACGAGGAGTAGAGGCCGGTGATCAGTGCAACCGAGAGGATCACGGCGTAAAACGGCAGCGCCGCGTCGAGGGGACCGAGGGCGAGATCGAGCGTGTTCCCGACGACGTTGCGGATCGAGTCGAACCAGTAGCCGGGCATCAACAGCAACGCACCGACGCCGGCGAGTTTGTCCCACTGCGACCAGCTCGATGCCTCCTCGTCGATATCGATGTCGGCGGCCGCGCCCCCGCCGTCGCCATCGCCGTCGAGCGCCCGGTCGAAGGCCTCGCGATCGGCGATCTCGAACCCGTCGTCGCCGTCGACTAGAACGCCTTTTTCGATCAATCGCCCCCACTGTCCGCTCGTCAGGTCGTCGCTGACGTCGGCCCACTGAACCTCGCCGCCGTTCCTGTCGGCTGCCTCGCGGATGGCCTCAAGGGCCGCGGCCATCGAGGAATCCTCGCGGACGAGGGCGTCGATCTTTTCGGCTGTACGCGTCATCTGCTTGGGCTAGGGCACGTCGGCTATACAAGTGTTTTTCTTCGGTCTCCAGTTCTCGACTCCGTTCAAAATAATCACTCGTACAGAACAATGATAGGCCGTATTCTGACATGAGTCACGGTAGAACGAGGTCTGCAGGGCCCCACGTTACAATATTCTAACCTTTCTATCCACACAGTTTTATAGCAGTATCATCGTATATAAGAACGAATGACCCGTCTCGGTGGATCTCCATCCGGTACTCGATCGATGGAGCGTGGAGTGAGTCCGCAAGTCGCGATCGTGCTTCTGATCGGATTCGTCCTCGTCGGCGCGCTACTCGTGTTCACCGTCGGTATGGGGGCTCTCGATTCGATTCAGACGCAGGCGACGGACGAGCGCGAACGACAGACCCTCCAACAGTTCGATCACGACTTATCGGGGTTGACGACCGACGCAACAGGGTCCGTGTATCTCGAGGAAGGGCAGTACAATATCTCCAACTCGAGTACGATCCACATCAATAGCTCGAACGGGTTCGAGGAACTCTCGAATTACTCGATTGAGATGGGGACGCTGCGCCAGAGCGGCGATTCCGGCACCGAGTACGGGTATCAGGCCGGGGGTATCTGGCGCAACGACGGCGGGGGAACGACCGTCGTCTCGGAGCCCGATCTCCGATACTACAAGGACGGCGATTACGGTCGGATCGACTTCTCTATCATGAGCCTCAGCGGGAACGCCGGCTCGGGCGAGAACACCGTGACACAGTATGATTCGTCACGGCCGTCGGTCGACACCCCGAGCAAAGACGAGTTCGTGAGCCACGTCGAAATCACCGTCGAGGGAACGCAGTATCACGACGGGTGGTACGAGTTCATGAGCGACGAATTCGACGCGACCGATATCGACACGGTCGCGCGCTCGAAGCCGACCGATTGTAATTTCGATGCCGACGTGAGCTTCGAGCAAAATCTCGTCTGTCACGACCGAGACGACCAAACGGTAACCGTCATCGCGACGATCGACGGCAACAATCCGTTCGCCCACCACGTGGGAATCGAGCCGACGATCTACGGCGGACTCTCCGCCGACAGCATCGAAGACGGGACCGTCGAATCCAACCTGGCGGTTTCAGGGTACACCAACGACACGACGAATACCTCCGACGACCTGTTCACCGTCGAAGACGGATTGGAACTCGAGGACGATGCAGATATCGAGGGGTACCCGGTTCTCAATGGAATGATCGATCCGTCCGCCGAATCGGCGGTCGATCCGATATCGTACGTCTGGGATCCGAACTTCAAAACGAATACAGCGGCCGTCGTCGACGACGATGACGACCAATACAAACGGAACGAGACGTGGATCGCACATCTAACCGACGACGTGATCGCGGCGAACATGTCCCGCCCGTTCGAGACGCACGAGGGCATCGACGACGAGATCAACGACGGTGCGCTGGGCTATCTCAGGGACAACGTCGGCAGTGACATGGTCACCGAGTTCGACAGCACGAGAGACACGATCGACGAATCCGGCCGGTACTACACGAGCGATTTCGACGTCGACGAAATCGATACGTCGGACGGGGACGTTCATATCGGCGTCGGTGACTTCGAAGACGATACGCTCTCGGGTCTGACCGTCACGGGTGAGAACCAAGCGTACATTTACACTGATACCGACGACATGGAAATTACGGATGACGGCGGCGACAAGAGCGTCTCGGTCTCCGGTACTCGGAAGGGGAACTTCTGGCTGTACGGGACGAGCGCTACCGAGATCACGTTCGACGACGGGACAGCTTTCGACGGCGTCGTGTACGCACCCGATAGTGAACTCACTCTGGAGGAAGACGCCACGATCACTGGGGCGATCGTCGCTGGAGAGACCACTATCGACGACGACGTGACGATCAACTTCGATCGGAAACTCCGAACCGACATCCCAATTCCGGAGGAGAATCAGGACATCACGATCGAAGAGGCTCGAGATCCGCTCGACGTGACCTTCGTCCTCGACGGCTCCGGTTCGATGGGCACAGTATACCGTAGCGGAACCGTGACCGATACACGAGAAGAACCACCATTCAGTACGTCGTGGGATACTGATGCAACAGTGGATCCCGACTCGAAATACGCTATCGAGGTTGAGAGGTGTTCGTTCTGGGGGGGATGTACGACCACGACCGTCGAACCAGGAGAAACGACTAGCTTCATCAACAGTGATGATGTTCGAGTTGCCAACGAGAGCTGCAACGGATGTGAGGTTACGGTCTTCGAAACGACTGGAAACGATCCGCTAGAGATCCGTGCCGATGCGACACAAGACTTTATCAATGCATTAAACGAGTCGAACGACGATCGTGCCGGCGTGTTCGAATTCGACACTAACGGACGGACCTTACACAGCCTGAGTTATGACCTCTCGAGCGTCAAGAGTTCAGTTTCGGTCGAGGCAGACGGGGGGACGGAGATGGCAGCAGGAATGTCACCTGCCCTCGATCAGTACAGTAGTTCGAACGACAATGAACGCGTCATGGTTCTGCTGAGCGACGGTAAAAACAGCTATGGAAATGGTGCAACCGAGGAGGCAGTCGACGATGCGATCGACAAAGACGTCACGATCTATACGGTCGGTCTCGGTAACGACCTCGACGAAGAGTTATTGAAGGAAACTGCAACCAAAACCGGCGGCGAATACTACACCGCTGACGATGCCGGGGAACTGAAAGACAAATTCGGTCTAATTGCCGAGCGCGAAATCACTGACAAGGAAATCACGTTCGAGGTCGGGGATCTCCCCGATCCGGGAGAATCCTCGAACGACTACGTGGTCAATATCGAGACCCAGCAGGTTCGTGTCGAAAACTAACCACTCCGAATCGCTGCCAGCGTCGCATCACGATCCGTTCTAAGCGCCGTTTCGGACGGAATACGACGGTCCTAAGGGGGAAGTCATCGCCGTCCGTCGATGATCCTCGAGCAAACGACTACGACGCGTCCTCGATCGTCGACTTGACGTCCGCCCAGACCGCGTCGGGGGCCTGCTCGCCGTCGATCCGCTCCAAGTCGCCCTGCTCGTCGTAGTACTCGATGACCGGTTCCGTGTTCTCGTGGAAGACCGACAGTCGCTCGCGGACCGTTTCCTCGGTGTCGTCGTCGCGCTGCTCGAGCCGTGCTTCCACTTCGGGGTCCTCCGGCGGGTTGTACTCGACGTGATAGATTTCGCCCGTCTCGGGGTCGAGCCGGCGGCCGGTCAGCCGGTGGACGAGTTCCTCCTCGCCGACGTCGAGATAGAGGACGACGTCGAGGTCGGTCATGTCCTCGAGTTCCTCGGCCTGTTCGAGGTTCCGCGGGTAGCCGTCGAGGACGAAGCCGTCGGCCTGGGAAAGCGCCTCGTCGACGATCGCGTTGACGACGTCGTCGGGGACGAGTTCGCCCTGATCCATGTACTCGCCGGGCGTGTCGTACTCGGTGTCCATGTCGGAGATGTCCATCTCCTTGTTCGATCGCAGCGCGTCGCCGGTCGTGATGTGATCGACGTCGAACTCCTCGATGATCTTTGCGCTCTGGGTGCCCTTCCCTGCCCCGGGCGCACCGAGGATCAGGATTCGTGGCTGTGCCATACGCCACCATTTACGGGCGTCACATAAAGGCTTAAAGAATCGGGCACGTCCGTCGGTGTATGACCCGCTTCGACGCCGCCGAACCCGCCGAGCGCCGGAAACTGTACGTCGACACCATCACCGCCCACCGCGAGCGTGGGAGCGCGTTTTGTACTCTCGAGGTCGACGAGAGCGCACTCGAGGCCGACGACGAATCGGCAGCGGACGTGGCCGGCGCGACCGACGAGCCGGCCACCGATCTGGGCACCCCCTGGATCCAGTTCGGCGACGATACGATCAACCTCGACTGTACCGATGCGGAACTCGAGGAGTTGAAGGCCCGCCTCGCAGAGTTCCCCGCGTTCAAGATCGACGATCTCCATCGCCCCGAGGAGGCCGAGGGGGTCAACGTCCGGATCAGTGCCAAAGCGGATCCGAACCGGATCGCACAGTTTCTCGACGACGTCTTCCTCGAGGTGTACGACCTGTCGTCGACGGGTCGTGTCTGGGCAGTCGAAGTGTAAGCGCGCGGGCACGCACAGGAGTGCGGGTTCGTTCAATTCGGGTTCGTGTCGCCTCCGACATCGAAACCGAATATATCCGCCAAAACGGTTATATTGACGAGAGCAATGTATACGCGAGGACACGAACTCGATCCGGCAGCGACAGAAAAAAGGGCATCGGGCCCAATCAAACAGCGGTGAACCGATGCCGTGGGAGAAGTTGTCACCGATCGAGTCGGGTAGACGATGCGATCGACAGCCCACACCAGTTGGGCGGTTTCCAAATAGATAAGTGCCCCCAGCAATCATCCTCCGACATATAACCGGCATTCAAAAGAGATGAACACACTTTACAGCGCACTCATCGCTCCGATGCAGCGGACCCGCGTCGACGTGTTCGAGAATATCTTTCTGGTATTCCTCGGACTCGGGACGCTCGTCGGTATCGTCGTGGTCGCATACACCTTGTACAACGCATACAAGTATCGCGACACCGGCGAGCCTACGGGCGACGACGAGGATCTGCCATCGGTCGGGGAGTTACCGACGGGCGGAAAGGGCGGCAAGAAACTGTTTCTCTCGTTCGGCATCAGCGCCGTCATCGTCATTTCGCTGGTGATCTGGACGTACGGGATGCTGCTGTACGTCGAAGATCCGGGCACTGACGGCACACAGGATTCGATCGAGGTCGAAGTCACCGGAGAAGGCTTCGCCTGGTTCTACGAGTACGAGAACGGGATCGAAGCGACCAGCACCCTTCGAGTCCCCGCCGGGGAACGGGTCTGGTTACAGGTGACCTCGGGTGACGTCTGGCATGCGTTTGGGATCTCCGATCAACGGGTGAAAGCCGACGCCATCCCGGGCGAATACGACGAGACGTGGTTCCAGGCCGACGAGCCCGGCGAGTCCGAGATCGAGTGCTTCGAACTCTGTGGCGAGTACCACACCTCGATGGTCGGCACGCTTCAGGTCATGGAGCAAGACGAGTTCGACCAGTGGATGGACAACCAGCTGACGATGCAGTTCACCATGGTCGACGGAAACGAGTCCCGAGTCACCGAAGGCTACGAGATGACTCTCGACCACCAGGAGAACGACTCCATCGAGGACCGCACCCTCACGGCCGAGGAGTTCGATAACGGGACGATCGAGATCACCGACATCGAACAGGCCGGCCAGTACAACGTGACGATCGAGTCGACCGACGGGCAGTTCGAGACGGTCGAAGACCAGTTCGACATGACCGGCCCGGTCGACGAGACCTACACGCTCGAGATGAACGAGAGTGAAAACAATGCAAGCGAGACGAACGACGGAGGTGAGAACTGATGGGTGACCTCCCGCCGAAGCGCTCGATCAAGCGGTGGCTGGTCACGACCAACCACAAGGACGTCGGCATTCTCTATCTGACGACGGCGATGTTCTTCCTGCTGTTCGGTGGCGTCCTCGCGCTGCTGTTTCGCGCCCACCTGTGGCAGACGGGCGGCACCGGACTGCTGACGAACGACCAGTACTACCAGTCCGTCTCCGGACACGGACTCATCATGGTCTTCTGGTTCCTGTCGCCGATCGCGAGCGGCTTCGCGAACTACTTCGTGCCGCTTCAGATCGGCGCGAAGGACCTCGCGTTCCCCCGGCTGAACGCGCTGAGTTACTGGTTCTACCTGTTCTCGGGCGTTCTCATGGGGATCTCGTTCTTCCAGGGCGGCTCGTTCTCCGGGGGCTGGACGATGTACGCCCCGCTGAACGTGCCGACCTACACCCCGGCGATGGAGGCGATGACCGGCGGTAACGCGATGGTCCTTGGCCTGGTCTTGTTCTGTATCTCCATCACGATCGGGACGGTGAACTTCCTGACCACGATGCACCGATCCCGTGCAGAGGGGCTCGGTCTGTGGAACATGCCGATGTTCTCGTGGTCGTGGCTGCTGACCGCCTGGATGATGCTGTTCGCGTTCGCGGCACTGCTTGCAGCCGTGCTGTTGCTCTCGGTCGATCGGCTGTTCCTCACGCAGTACTTCGCGACCGATCAGGGCTCGAGCCTGCTGTGGGCGCACATCTTCTGGTTCTTCGGCCATCCGGAGGTGTACATCGTCTTCTTCCCGGCACTGGGAATCATGTTCGAGACGTTCCAGACGTTCACCGGACGACGACTCGTCGGCCGGAAGTGGGTCATCATCGCGATGGTACTGGTGGCCGTGCAGTCGTTCCTCGTCTGGATGCACCACATGTTCCTGTCGACGATCAACCTCCCGATCAAGACCCTGTTCATGGCGACGACGATCGGGATCTCGTTACCCTTCGACCTGATGGTCTTCGCGCTGATCTATACGATGGTCAAGGGTCGCGTTCGGTTTACGACGCCGTTCCTGTTCTCGCTCGGCGCGCTCGTGTTGTTCATCCTCGGTGGCATCACCGGGGTCTTCCTCGGAGCCGTCGTGCTCGACTACGAGTTCCGGGGCACCTACTGGGTCGTCGCCCACTTCCACTACGTGATGGTCTCGGGCGTCACGGCCCTGATGGGTGGTATCTACTACTGGTGGCCGAAGATTTCCGGGAAGATGTACTCCGAGCGGCTCGGAAAGCTCAACTTCGCGGTCTACTTCGTCGGGTTCAACCTGCTGTACTTCCCGATGTTCATGGCCTGGGAGACGCCGCGCCGCGTCTTCCACTACGGCGAGAGCGCACAGCTCTACCACCAGCTGGCGACCGTCGGGGCGTTCGTGTTCGGGGCCTCGTTCCTGATCATGTTCTTCACGCTCGGGAAGAGCTTGATCTCCGGCCCCGACGCGCCCGATAACCCGTGGACCTACTCCCGGACCGCGGAGTGGGCGATCCCGTCGCCCCCGCCGCTCGAGAACTGGTCCGACCGGCCCAGCTACGCCAGCGGCCGCCTGGAGTTCGTCGACGACACCCCGACCGCGACCGACGGCGGTGTCGCACAGGAAGCGACCGGGGTGGCGACGACGAGCCACGAGGAGGAACACGCCGACCACGCCAGCATCTGGCCGCTCGGGATCGGTGTCGCGACGTTTACGTTCTTCCTCGGACTCAGCGGCATTACGCCGTACGTCTTCTCGTTCGTCGAGTCCCACATCACCAGCGATGTCGGTAGTTTCGTGACGCTCGATTCGGCACCCCCACAGAACATCATCTATCCGGTTCTGGTGGCCCTCGGCGTGGTACTGCTCGGGATCTCGCTGTTCCAGTTCGGCCGCGAGCAGTTCGACGCGCCCGAGATGGCGGTCGCCGAACGCTGGCCGTTCGGCGGCATCAGCAACGAGAAGATGGGCGTCTGGGTCTTCCTGGCCTCGGACGTCGTCGTCTTCGGTGCCGCAATCGGAGCGTACGTCTTCATGCGTCTCCACATGGGCTGGGGCGCCTGGCACCTCGACGCCATCACGAACGCCGGCCTGTTCAACACCTACGTCCTGCTGACCTCGAGTTTCACGGTCATCCTCGCACACGTGATGGCCGAGCGCGGGAACAAGAAGGGACTGCTCGGCGCGCTGAGCGCGACGGTCCTGCTCGCCCTCGTGTTCATGGGCGTCAAGGCCTTCGAGTACAGCAGCAAGTTCGCCGACGGTCACTACTGGTTCAGCGGAATCGAGTACTCGTTGTACTTCGTGACGACCGGGCTCCACGCCCTGCACGTCATCCTCGGCGTCCTGGTCGCGCTGTTTATGATCTACCGCGTCGTCTCGGTCGATGCCTACCTCGAGAACCACGCGCCCGTCGAGTCCTTCGGACTCTACTGGCACTTCGTCGACATCGTCTGGGTCTTCCTGTTCCCACTGTTCTACCTGATGTAAGGCCCGCGCCGACGCGGGCTTTCGGCGTTCGGTCGTGATTTGCCGCTCGAACGACACGGGCGCTCGAGCGGTCTCGATTCGCCTGTTACCGATGGCCTATCGACAGGCAACGGTCCCGCGGCCACTAGAACCACGTACTACGGGCCCGTACTGCGAGTATGAGCGGGGCGATTCCGGTAACCGTGATCACCGACGAGGGCGAACGCGTCATCGAGGTCGAGTCCGGAACGATCCTTCGGGACGCGCTGCTCGAACACGGGTTCCCCGTCTACGGGACGATATCACGAGTTGCCAACTGCGGGGGGCGTGGGCTGTGTTCGACCTGTACCGTCGAGGTCGAACCCGCGCCGGAACCGACCCACTGGCACGACGCCGCGGCGGTCCGGTTCGGCTATCCGCGCCTCTCCTGTTGTCTCGCGGTCGAGGAGCCGCTGACGGTCCGATGTCTCGACAAGCACGTTTGGGGGCAGGTCCTCCCGCGTCGGCCCTCGTCGAGGTAACCCCACTGCGTACGGTTGTCGTCGCTCGATAGCCGCCGTAGTTACGCTCCGTCGGTCCGAGACCGTGCCAGAACGACAAGCACTAGACGGATCGTAACGAGCGCGACGCTCGCGCCGACGACGGCCATCGGGAACGGGTCTTCGTCGGCGGTCGGTTCGGCGTCGGTCGAACTATCGGCAGGCGGCCCACTTGCCCCGGCGACGGGCGCGATCGAGTCCGCGGCGGCCGTTCCGGCGTCGTCGGTACCGGCCGCCCCGAGCGCGAACGGCACGCCGAGGGAAACGGGCAGGACGCAAGTGATGCCGAGGGCACCGACGATGTCCCGGCGACGGCGGCCAGTGGCCACGTGACCGATACTGTGTAGTCAGCGGGCAAAGGGATTCCGGAGAACGAACCAGTCGGCGAACCGCACGAGCTATCCGGCCCAGACGAGCGCGTAGATGAACGTAAACAGGAAATAGACGAGAAACACCGAGATAGCGGCCTTGAAGTGAAACGTGAACAGGTCGTACTCCTCGTCGTCGCGTTCCTCGTCGAAGGCCTCGCGCTCTGCGTCCGTACACTCCTCGGCGTGTTCGACCCCGATGTGGAAGGTGACGTAGCGGTCGGCGCGAAACGGCCGTCCACAGTACGGACAGGTCGCTGCCGGGCCGTCCGCCGGCACCTCGTACTCCGACTCGAGCGTGCGATCGGTCGCCATTCGGTCGGTCGTTGCGGCGGCGCGAAGAAGTGATTGCCGGTTCGGAATCCCGAGCCGATCGGCCAGCACCACGACGGGGCGTCGATCGGGCGACCCGTCAGCTCGGGACGTACGGCGGACTCATCGAGCCCTGCGAGACGAGATACAGGCTCGCCATCGTGAAAAAGACCATCACGACGATCAGCGGGTACTGGCTCCTGATCGCCTGTAGCTTGCCGGGAAACAGGTCGAAGGAGACAGTGTGACTGACCCACACCGCGAGGACGTGGCCGAGCAGGATGCCGGCAATCTCGACGTAGCCGAACCAGCCCGGCAGGGCATAGCGCGTCGGGTTCGGCGGCGGGTTCAGCGGCATCGCCACGGCGTCGACCAGCGACGGCCACAGCGAGAGCCCGAAGCCGACGTAGTGTGCGAGGTGGTAGCCGGCCGCGATGGCGAGCAACGGGGCGGCGAGCCTGAGCCCGAGGTAGGTTCGGGAAAGATACGTCTCGGCTCGCTCACGGGTTCGATCGACGGCGAGCCAGTAGATCTTCCAGAAGACCGCGAACCCGCCCGCCAGCAGCGCCAGATAGACCAGCCCCGGCGGCAGACCGATCCCGACTACCGTCTCGATCGTCCGAACGCCGATCGGCGTGACGATGAAGCCGCTGTAGGTCAGTTCCCAGATCAGTGCCAGGACGAAGGCTACGAGCGACCGGTCGGTCACGAGGTCGGTCTCGCTCAAGCGCGCGCCCGGGAACCGCACCTCGAGCCCGTCGTCGGTCCGCTGGATCGGTGCGACGGCCCCGTAACACCGGAACCACAGCGAGAGCGGGTCCCCGCGACGAAACCACGTCTCGGGGGAGAACACGAACGCGCTCGTGAGCGTAAACGACGAGTACAGCAGGAGGACGAGAACCAGCGCCTGCGGCGACGACGTCAGCGGCGCGACGATCTCGAGCCAGACGAAGACCAACAGCGCGATCACGGCGGGCCAGGAGCCGTACGCCTCCGGGTAGGGCTCGTCGGCGCTCGGCAGGGCCTCGGCGATCCGTCGCCAGGGGTTCAGCGCGGGCCAGGGGTTCCCGACCGTGTACGCGAAGATGGTCAACAGCGCGCGGCCACCGGCGAACGTCACGAGAACCGTCGCGCTGACCAGCCCGATATTCGGTCCGAGGACGCCGACGACGAGGATTCCGGCTAGTCCGAGCAGGCCGACGACGCCGAGCAATAGGGCACCGGCCGATTCGATCCGCTTCGCGGGCGACTCGAGGGCGCGATCGTGGTAGGTTCCGATGACGTCCCGGTCGGTCACGAGCATGGTCAAAAGCGCCGAGGCACCGACCGTACCGCCGCCGGTCGCGAGGTAAAGCCACGTCGGCACGGAGACGTCGCTGCCGCCGGTGAGACCGGCGGCGACGTTGCTGGCGGCGGCGACGCCGGCACCGACAGCCAGCGCGACGAACGCGACCGCGAGGCCGATACCGCATCGACGGACGAACGCCGACCGTCCACTCATTGCCGGTCGTTCGGACTGGGCGTCTATTTACGTGTCGCTTCCGCTCCCGCGGCCCCGATCACGAGACGGCCGAGCCGTCGCTCCGCGGAAACTCCCGCCTCGAGGGGAGGCGCATGAGGAAGGTATAAGTATCCGTCGCTCACATTCCCCACTAATGGCGAGCCTTCGGACGTACAGCCTGATTTACGTGGCACTGCTACTGCTGGCTACAGGGAAGTTCGCCTTCTTCCACTTCCCCGAGATCTTTAGCGAACAGGTTGCGATCGCCGGGACGATGGTGTTGGCGGTCATCAAGGTCTCGCTGATCGCCGGCTACTTCCAACACCTGAAAGACGAGCCCCGCTCGATCACCTACATGATGCTCACCGCGGCGTTCATGGTCGTCCTGCTGACCCTCGCCGCCGGGTACTCGATTCAGTAACCGCGACGTCTCGTCGAGACGATCGGGCACGTCCTTTCTTCTTCCAACGGGTTGGGATTTCTGACAGCGCCGTCGAGTAGTCTCTCGGCCGTTACAGCCGCGAGACGCGGCCGGCTGTCACCAGGGTCCCGCCCGTCGACTCGAGTCGGCCGCTCCGGAGCGTTCGTCTACCCGGACGCGCCACGTTCCGGAGCCGATGAACTACGACCAGGAGAACCGCCACTGTCGGACCTTCCGGACTCCACCGCTGGTAAACGAAGGCAGCGAAATTTGCCGAACGAATCGCACTTGAGTTGAGCGAGTCTCGTTCTCGACGGTCCACGCTATCGGGCGCGCTCGAGGGCGAATTCGACTGTTCGGCCTCGACACGAATCTCCACGTCCCGATTACGTGCTCTCGATCCGCTCAGAATCACGACACCGACTGAACCGCGGAGGAACCGAACCGGTCGCCTTCTACTGGCGTTGCTGATTCCCCGGTCAGAACCGTCTCGACGGAGCCCGGGAACTGCCGTTATCGAGGTGGCCGTCCCGACCGGAGAACGAACCGATCCGTCCCGCGCACCCTCGGATCGATCGCGCGATTCCTCGAGAGCGGACGAGAGAAGCGGCGATCGAACCTCGAGAAGAGCGCCGCTATCGGATGGACGAAGACGGTCGGAGAAGTCGAGTCGGTGAGACGCGGTGTTCGGCGAACGGGCTTACTCGTTGCCAAACATCTGGCGCATCATCGGATGCATCTCCATGAGCTGTTCCTCGGCGATCTCCTCGTACAGCTTGTACGTGATCGAGACCGCAAGCAGCAGCCCCGTCCCGGAGACGTTACCGATAGTGCCAAGCATGTTCGCCCAGACGGCCAGCAGGCCGACCAGCGCACCGCCGATGACGGTCACCTGCGGAATGTACCGTTCCATGACCTTCTCGATGACGCCGACGTTCTGTCGGAAGCCGGGGATCTGCATCCCGGAGTTCTGGATCTGCTTCGCCGTCGACTCGGGCCCCATGTCGGTCGTCTCGACCCAGAAGATGGCGAAGATCGCACCGCCGACGACCATGAAGGTGACGTCGATGCCGATCCGGATCAGCACCTGCCACGCGTTCTGGGAGACGTTGGCCGTCCACCACATCCAGTCCTGAGGCGAGTAGATCGGTGCCAGATAGTAGAACAGCCCGCCGTCGGGCTGGCCCTGCGAGTAGGTCCCGAGCCAGGTGGGCATCCCGCCCCACTGCCGGTTGAGGATCTGGCCCATGAACTGGACGTTCGCCTGTACGGCGCGGACGAGGATCATCGGCAGGACGCTCGCGTAGATGAGCTTCACGGGGAAGCGACCGCGAGCGCCCTTGACGCGGGCGTGGCTCAGCGGGATCTCGACGCGGACCGACTCCGCGTAGACGACGATCCCGAAGATCAGCAGCGTCGTCACCAGGGCGATGATGTGGCCCTCGTTGATCAGCAGCGTCTGCAGACCGGCCGCCGAGACGAGCGATCCGACGTCGACCTGTCCGGTCAGGATACGGTACCAGTCGAAAAAGAACCCGCCCTGTGCGGGCTGGACGAGACCGGTGACCAGTCGCTGGCTCACGCCGGCGATGATGAACAGGCCGATCCCGCTCCCGACGCCCCACTTGCTGACGACCTCGTCCATGTAGAGGATGAGAACCCCGCCGACGAGGATCTGAGCGAACATCAGGAGCTGAACCTGTGTTCCCTCGAGGGCGAGGCCGCCGAGTTGGAGCGACGACTGGGCTGGCAGGAAGCCGCCGGCGAACACCATCGGCAGCCCGGTCAGGATCACCATCAGGACCACCAGCAGCTTCTGGAGTCCCTGATAGAGGACCTGGTCCCGCGGATCGTCGGTGTCGAGTCCGAGCAGGTTCGCCCCGCCGAGCAGCTGTAAGACGATGCTCGCGGTGACGATCGGGCCGATACCGACCTGCAGCACCGACCCCTGCGAGCCCGCGAGGATCGCGCGGAACTCGCCGAAGAGGTCGTTTGCCCCGCCGGACTGCAGACCGAGCAGCGTGACGTTCGTCAGGAAGAAATACAACATGAGGATGCCGGCCGTCCACATCAGCTTGCGCTTGAAGGGGACGTGCCCCTCCGGACGGCGCACTGCTGGCATCCGCGTTAGGACCGGTTCAGCGGCTTCCTTCCATCCCATGTGTTACTCCTCGTCCTGTTCGGTGTCGGCGTCGTCCGCTTCCTGTGCGCGCTCGGTGAGGACCGCGTCGCCGCCGGCGGCCTCGAGCTTCTCGCGTGCGGCGTCGGAGAAAGCGTCGGCCGTCACGGTCAGCTCGTTGCGGACCTGCCCCGAGCCGAGGACCTTCACCTTGTCCACCTCGTGGCCGTCCTCGACGATATCGCGAGCGTCGAGTTCGTAGCCGCCGTCGGTCTCTTCGGCGAGGTCCTCCGCGACGTAGAGGATCGCGTCCTCGTCTAGCTTCTGGACGTCGATCTCCGCGACCGTCTCGCGGATGTCGTGAGGTCGCTTGAAGCCGTGTTTGCCCTTCGGTTCGTAGTTGTGGAACTCGTGTTTGCTGCGCCCGGCACGGCCGCGGCCACCGCGATGGCCCGCACCGCGTCGATTCTTGTGGGAACCGCCGCTGTGGGTCCGCGATCCGCGCTGGCGTCGTTTTTTGCTCGTCATGGTTATCGCATCGATTCTAGGAGGTCGTTAATCTCCCCTGTTGTATGCTTTCCGAGTTGGCCGCCCTCGACGGTCGGCTTCTTGATACCCTCGTGACCTCCCCGCGGCGGGTGAAGTCGAAGCGTCGGTGACAGTCCCTCGTCACGAAGCGTCGTCTCCTCCGCAAGGAGCGCGTCGGCCAGTACACCGAAGCCGTCGTACTCGGTGTTGTCGGCCAGCCACGCCTCGTCGACATCGGACTGGTCGCCCTCGAGGGGTTCGGCTCGCTTCGCGAGCAGCGTCTCGAGGACGTCGGCGTCGGGTTCGCCGTGGGCGACGTAGTCGTTGACCTTCGCGACCATCCCCTCGTAGGCGTCGGTTTCGGGGACGAGCGCGCAGTGGTTGACGCTGTGGATGTTGAGCATCTCCAGCGTGTCCTGAACGTCTTCCTGTCGGTTCACTTCGCCGCGAACCTGCACGATCGCTTTCATCACTCACTCACCTCGGCTTCCTCGCGGTCGGGTCGACGGCGCGGATGCCGCGACTGCGAGGCGTTCTCGAGTGCGTTGTAGGTCGCTTTCGCGAGGTTGACCGTCGTTCGGGTGTTGCCGTGGCTCTTCGTCCAGGCGTTCTCGATACCGGCCAGCTCGAGGACGTGACGGACGGTGTCGCTGGCGGCCAGCCCCAGCCCTTCGGGGGCGGGGATGAGTTCGACCTCGACGGAACCGGCTTTGCCGGTCGTCCGTCGGGTCAGCGAGTGTGGCCGGTCCGAACGGTCCTCCCAGGACCCCGAGCCGCGGGGCACCTGGATCATGTTCAGCTTCGCGATACCGATGGCCTTCTGGATGGCGGAGCCGACCTGGTCGTCGCGGCCTTCCGCGTAGCCGATGAAGCCGTCGCGGTTGCCGACGGCGACGACACAGCGGAACTTCACGCGTCGCCCGGAGTCGGTCATCCGCTGGACCATGTTGATGTCCAGCACCTCGTCTTCCAGTCCGGGGAGGAGCTGGTCGACGAGTTCGGGCTCCTTCAGCGGGAGGCCCGAGTTGAGGGCGTCCTCCATCGTCTCGATGTCGCCCTCCTGAACCATTCGGCCGAGACGGGTAACCGGTTCCCATCCGCCGTCGTTGTAGTTGTTTCCACTCATTCTAGGATCTCCTCACGTACCTCGTCGAAGTGTTCGGGGAGGTCAGTCGCGTCGAACTCGCCGCTGTAGAGCGGTTCGTCTAGCTGCTCGGCGTACTCGGCGATGTGTTCGCCGCGGGTGCGCGACCAGTCCGCCAGTACGCTGTCGTTGTGCGGGATATCGAGGCCGGCATCGATCGCGCCCTCCTGTACCGCAAACACCTTGTTGCCAGGCGTCGCGGTGTTGAGGCCGATGTCCAGCACTGCTTCCTCGATCCCGGCCTCGACGGCTCGCTGGCCGGCCAGCAGGCCGGTCAGATACGCCGCCGAAATGTTGCTCGTGGGTGCGTCCCAACCGTACTCCTCGAGATCGCTCGAGTGTGCGCTTGCGAGCGTCTCGTCTCCCTGAGGTCCGGGAGTGATCAGCTGCGCCGTAGTATGCTTGTTGCTCTTGCGAGCGACGAGGCGGGGCTTGCCCGATTTCAGCAGGCGCAACCTCTGGTGGTAGTCCGTCCGGACCTCACGGCGACGCCGCATCGGTACTTTGTATCGTGGTCCTGTCGCCATTATTGGTCACCGTAGTTGTCGTCGATGTAGTTCAACAGGTACCGGACGCTACGGAACTCCCCGCCGCCAGCCTTCTTGTAGAGCTCGCGGTACTGCGTGGGCGAGAGTTCGCCCTTGTCGCGGAGTTCACGCAGCTTCCGACGCTGTGCGCGAATCTTGTCCTGCCACTCGTCTTTCTCGTTCTGGCGGGCGCCTTTCTTGCCGCGGCGCTTGCCCTGGCCCTTCTGGTGGCCGTAGGCGCGTTTCGCGTTGCGCTCGCGGGCGCGACCGCGGGAGTTGCCCGAGGGTTCGTCGGCCTGAATGCGACCCTCGTCGACGAGTTCGCGGATCTCGTCGCGGGTGATCGCTTCGGCGATGTCGCCCTGGGCGTCAGGGTCGAGCCAGACGCGGTTCTCGCCGACGTCCAAGACGTCGGCGGCCAGTCGCTTCTGTGCGGAGAGATCAGTCATCTGATTCCACCTCGACTTCCTCGTAGGTCGGGTTCAGGACGCGGACGCCCTGTTCCTCGGCCTGTTCCTCGATGCGTTCGCGCTTGCGCGCGCCGACCGCCGAGGCGATCCGGACCGCCTCGCGGTCGCCGTCGACACCCTCGAGGTCGTCCGTGTTCTCGACGTAGACTTCCTCGAAGCCGCTGGGGTGCTTTCCGCGGACTTCCGTCGGCGTACGGTAGCCGGCCTGGACCTTCGGGCCCTTGCCCTTGACGCCGCGGCGCTGCTTGGACAGCGTGCCGCGGGGTCGACGCCAGGACTCCGGCGTCCGCTTTTTCTTGTGGTAGTCCTGCCGGTTGAACTGCGGCTTCCCCTCCTTTTTCCGTCGGTTGAGGAGTCGCTCCTCGTCCTCGGAGAGGTCGGGCGTCTTCTCGGTCAGCCCGCGGGGCTGCAGTTCGGTTTCGACGTCTTCCTCCGGCTCCGCTTCTTCTGCACCTTCGTCTTCGATCTCGGCCTCGGTCTCCTCGGTGACCTCGAGGTCACCGACGTCAGCCTTGATACGGGCCGCGAGCGCGTTTCCGACGCCGTCGGCCTCGGCGAGGTCGTCCTGATCGGCTTCCTTGACGTCCTGGATGGACTCGAAGCCGGCGTCGCGTAGTGCGTCTGCCTTGCTCGCGCCGACGCCGCTGATGTCCTCGAGTTCCTGGGGTTCGTCGTCTGCCATCTATCAGGCACCTCCCTTGGCGGGTTTGTTGGTGATGTAGACCCCGTCCTGGAAGATACGGGTGTCCTTGCCGCTGACCTTCGTCAGCTGCTCGATGTCCGCCGCCGTCTGTCCGACGTCTTCCTTGCTGGGGCCGGACAGGACGAGCTGCTCGTCGTCGACGGTAACCTCCGTCTCACCGTGGATAGTCGTTCGTCGCGGTGCCTTTTCGCCGAGGAAGTTCTCGATGACGACCTCCTCGCCCTCCACGCGGACCTGCATCGGGAAGTGAGAGTAGAAGACCTCCATCTCGTACTCCCAGCCCTCGGTCACGCCGTGGAAGGCGTTGGTGATGTGGCTCTCGAAGGTGCCGACGGTCGAGTTCGTCTTCGCGTCCTCGGCACCGCTTTCGATGACCACCTGGTCGTCGTCTGTCTCGACGGTCACGTCGGGGTACCAGAGGCGCCGCGAAACGGTGCCTTCCGGACCTTCGACGGTCACGTCGAACCGATCGACCTCGACGGTTACGTTTTCGGGGATTTCCAGTTCAACTCGCATGGTTAGTAGACGTATGCGATCACCTGGCCCCCAATACCCTGCTCGCGTGCCTCGTAGTGGCTCATGATGCCACTGCTCGTCGTGACGACGAGCGCACCGAAGTCTCGAGCCGGGAGATAGCGCTTCTCCCACTTCTCGAAGTCTTCAGCGCCAACGGCGTAGCGGGGCTTGATGGGGCCGCACTCGTTGATCGCTCCTTTCAGTTCGACCTCGAAGTGACCGGCTTTGCCGTCGTCGACGTACTCGAAGCCGTCGATGTACCCGCGGTCGTAGAAGACCTCGAGTACGCTGCCGATCTCGTTCGAGGCGGGCGTTACCTCGTGGGTGAGATGACCCACGCTCTCGGCGTTGTCGAGTCCCGAGAGCGCGTTGCTGAGTGGATCGTTTCCGGTCATGTTATCGATACTTCCTGAATCCCATCTCGCGGGCGATCTCGCGGAAGCACTGCCGGCAGAGATTGATGTCGTACTTGCCGACGAGTCCTTGCTCGCGACCACAGCGCTGACAGGACTCGATCTGTCCCGTCCGCTTTGCGGCGTGCTCGCCCGTGCGGTCGTCGTCCGCTTCTGTTTCGCTTTCACTCATCGTCTGTCTCCACGCTGACGTCGAAGTTCGCCTCGATGAACGCGAGCGCGTCCTCGGGGGTCAGTCGGTGCTTCGACGGGATCGACCGGGTGGCCTTGTCGCGCTTGGCGATCCGGTAGCCCGGACGCACCAGGTTGACGGTGACGTCCAGTCCGAAAATCCCGACGTTCGGGTCGTACTCCTGGCTCGGGAAGTCGGTGTGTTCCTCGACGCCGAAGCTGAAGTTGCCCGTGTCGTCGAACTGCGCCGGCGAGAGTTCCGTCAACGGCAGCGACTTCTCGAGGAACTCGTAGGCGTCGTCGTCGCGAAGGGTGACCTTCGCGCCGATCGGGTCGCCCTGACGAATG
The DNA here is from genome assembly GCF_001953745.1 of Natrinema saccharevitans. NCBI lineage: Archaea > Methanobacteriati > Methanobacteriota > Halobacteria > Halobacteriales > Natrialbaceae > Natrinema > Natrinema saccharevitans. Next base: position 647,456 of record NZ_LWLN01000001.1, on the reverse strand, counting down.
CCGAAGTCGGGTTCGGTCTTTTTCGCCTGGGTACGGACGCTTTCCTGTCCCGTGATCTCCTCGATGATGTCTTCTGCCTTGCCGAGTTCGCGACCACCTTGACCGACGCCCATGTGGACGACGACCTTCTCGACGCGTGGTTCGCGCATCTCGTGGAAGTCAGCGCCTGCGTCGCTCTCGCTACTCATCGTCATCACCCGTGAAGTTCTCGTCGATCACGACGACGTACTCCTCGACGGTCTCGAAGCCGCCGTCGTCCGTCGAGACGCCGACCCGGTTCGAGCCGCTGCCCGGCGTGACGTCGATCGCGTCGACCTCGCCGATCTTGCCGCCGTGGTTGCCACGGACGGCCGTCACGAGCGCCCCCTCTTCGTAGGGAAAGTGCGCGACGATCGACTTGTCGTCGTTGTCGATGACGATCGAGTCGTTTGCCTGGTACTCGTCGTCGTCGACGAGGACGTTGGTCCCGTCGTGCAGCGTGAGCTGCGTGTCGCCGCCGGGAACCTGCTGTTTGCCCTCGATCTTGCCGAGGCGGCTCTGGGCCGACTCCTCGTCGATCTCGGTCAGCGCGAGCCGACCGCCCTCGTCGGGGAAGACGCGGTAGTACTCATCGCGTCCGGGGAACGCAACAATGTCGAACATGCCGATCGGGCGCTGTTCGTCGTTGATCGCGTCGCCGTTGATGAGGATCGCATCCTCCGAGAGGGCGTAGCGGGCTTCCTTGCGCGAGTCCACGTAGCCGAGAACGTCCCGCAGGAGGACGACGAGCGGCACGCCGTCTTCGCCGTGGGGACCGGCGTCGGCCTTGACCGTGAAGGTCTCGGTCTTTCGCTCGACCGGCCAGGACTTCGGTACGGATAGTCGTTTCTGGTGTTTCGTCATTCGCTATCACCTTCGAGACGCGCCTCGCGACGCTCGTCCTCGAGGTCGAGGGCCGTGATCCGGACGTTCGACGGATCCAGCGGCCGCGGCACTTCTTCGCCGTCGGCCGTCTCGACGGTCACGTCCTCGACGTGAATCGTTCCGTCCTCGAGAATCGCGCGCATGACCTCGCCTTCCTCGCCGGCGTGGTCGCCGCGCATGACCTCGACCGTGTCGCCCGCGTTGACGCGGGTTCGACGGGTGTCGTACTCCTCGCGGAGGTCGTCGGACAGCGTCGCGTGCAGCTGCTTCTGTCGCTTGTGCAGCGGCGCGCGTTCCGTCTGCGTTCGCTGTTTGTGTGGTTGTTCAGTCATATCTATACGATCATCGTCGCCGTGCTGGCGATTGCTCCGAAGCGCTCTGCGACTTCGCGGGCGATCGGCCCCTTGATCTCCGTGCCGCGGGGCTCCTCGTTCTCGTCGATGATGACCGCCGCGTTGTCCTCGAACTTCAGTCGGGTGCCGTCGGGCCGGCGGATCGACTTCCGCTGGCGGACGACGACGGCCTCGAGGACCTGTCGGCGCATCTCGGGGGTACCCTTGGTGACCGAGACGGTCACCTTGTCACCGATCCCCGCCTTCGGCTGGCGGCTCTTGGTGCCGTGGTAGCCCGCGACGCTGATGATCTTCAGTTCACGCGCGCCGGTGTTGTCGGCGCACGTGACCAGCGAGCCCTTCTTCAGGCCCTGCGTGACGTCGGCCTTCATCGCCTCCATCACTGATCACCCTCTTCGGCGGCGGCGAGGTCCTCGTCGGAAAGCGCCGGCTCAGGCTCGGCCTGGCTGGTCAGCTCCGCGAGGTCCTCGGCGGTTGCTTCGTCGGTTACTTCGACGACCACGTGCGATTTCGTCTTCGACAGTGGTCGGGTCTCTGCGATCTTGACCGTGTCACCGACCGAGAGCGGCTCGAGTACGCCCGGTACGTGGGCCGGGATACGCGAGCGTCGTTTCATGTGTCGGTCGTACTTCGGGACCGCCACATCGTACTCTCGCTCGACGACTACGGTCTTATCCATGTCCGTCGAGACGACCGTCCCTTCGAGGATCTGCCCTCGAACGGAGAGTTCGCCGTAGAACGGACATTTCTCGTAGTCGTATTCCTCCGGGTTTTCGGGTTCCGGAGGGGTTTCAACGTCTAGTCCTATTGCCATGGTGAGTCACCATTCGTTTCCGTGCGTCGGGCGGGTCGTGAGAGCAAGCGCGATCCATCGACCGTAACGTAGGCTACGTCCTCGCCGGCAGCATGGCGGGGATCCCGCGAGGGATCGTCGCCACGGCAGCTGACGGCATCGCCGTCAGCTCGGTCTCGGGCAGCCGATCGCTCGGTGGCCCCAGGTTGAGTGTCGGCCAGTTTGGACGCAGTCCCCGACCCCTTCGTGAGGTCGGCGGCGTCATCTGTGATCGCGAACTCGAATACCGAGCCCGATTTCGGCACCATCACCACCCGAGACTCGCCGTTGTCACGGATTTCCACGGAAAGCGTCTTGGTCGTCTCGATGACGACCCGTCCCTCTATGCCCACCCGCGAAGAGTCGTCGCTCTCGACGACTCGGACGGGGAGCCCGTTGAGTTCGTGTCGCGGCAGTGTCTCGGGTGTCAGTGCCATTGGTGTGTTATCGCGTTATTCGGCGTCCGCTGCGTCCTCGAGGTCGCCCTCCTCGCGCTGGATCGTCTTGATCCGTGCGATGGTACGACCCAGCTCGCCGATGCGGCCCGGGTTCTCCGGGGCTCCACCGGCGGCGAGGACTGACTTCTGGTTCAGCAGTTCCGTCTCGAGTTCCTCGAGTTCTTCTTCCCGCTCGGCCGGCGTCATGTCGCGGATCTCTTCGACGTGGAGGATCGCCATCAGGCGTCACCTCCCTCGTCTTCGTCCGCGTCTTCCATCTCCTCGACGAGTTCCTCTGCCTCGGCTTCGACGTCTTCCTCGAGTTCCTCGAGGTCTTCCTCGACGTCCTCGTCTTCGCCGGGGACCTCGACGTCGTCGAACTCCTCGTCGGCCTCGACCTCTTCCTCGATGACCTCCTCGACGACGTCCTCGTCGAGGTCGGTCTCGGCGTCGGTCTCGTTGGCGTCCGCAACGTCAGCCTCGGCCTCGTCGGCCTCGGGTTCGCCCTCGAGGAGTTCCTCGACGCCGCCTTCCTCGTTGACTTCGACGGCGTCGGGGACGATCTCTTCGGGGTCCATGTCTTCGTTGACCTCGAAGTCGTCGGGCAACTCCGCGCCCGGCGGAATGATCTTGACGTCGACACCGATGGTGCCGAGCTTCATGACCGCGACGCCCTGACCGTGGTCGACGACCGTCTCGGCGGGCTCGCCGTTGTGCTTGATGTAGCCGCGGTTGAACTTCTCGACGCGCGATCGAGCGCCCGTGACCTTCCCGGAGAGGACGATCTCGGCACCGAGCGCGCCGGCTTCCATGATCCGGTCGATCGTCGTGTGACCGGCCTTCCGGAAGTACCAGCCGCGCTCGAGTGCGTTGGCCAGTCGGTCCGCGACGATCCGTGCGTTCAGGTCGGGTTCCTCGACCTCCTGGACGTCGATCTGGGGGTCCTCGAGGTTGAACCGCTCCTCGAGGGCCGTCGTGACCTTCCGGATGTTCTCGCCGCCCTTGCCGATGACCATCCCGGGCTTCTCGGCCTTGAGGACGATCTGGGTTCCCATCGGCGTCTTGGCGACGTCCATGCCACCGTAGCCCGCGCGGCCGAGTTCTTCCTGGAAGAACTCGTCGATCTGGGACCGCTGCAGGCCGTTCTCGATGAATTGATGTTCGTCAGCCATTAGCTATCGTCCTCCGCTTCTGTGTCCTGTTCTTCGACGACGATCTCGACGTCGACCTCCGGCGTGTTCCAGGAGGACGCACGCCCCATCGCGCGGGGCTTGCGGCCCACGGATTCGCCGACCTTGTGGGCGGCGACGTGGACGATCTCCATGGACTCGCCGTCGAAGCCCTGATGGTCAGCGTTTGCTTCGACGTTCTCGAGCAGGTCGAGGAACTCCCCCGAGACCTTCTCGGGGTACTTGCCGGCGTCCCAGCCGTCGACGTCGGAGCGATGCCCCGCGCCGGCGTTGTGGGACTTGAACGGGACCGACTGTTCCCCGTCGATTACGTCACGGAGGTACGCCTGGGCTTCGCCGACGGTCTTGCCCTTGATCTCGCGTGCGACCTCCTTGCTGTGCTTGTTGCTCATATGACGCTCCCGAAGCATGGCTTTCGCCGTGGCGTCCGGGTCCGCGTCGACTGAGTAGTTGATTCCCATGCGATGATCACTTCAGTGGGACGAACTTCGACGATCGGGTCGCGCCGATGCCGGCCTGACCGTGTTCGACGGAGGTCCGCGTCAGCCGGAACTCGCCGAGGTAGTGGCCGATCATTTCGGGTTCGACGCGAACGCGCTCGAAGGCCTGTCCGTTGTAGACCTCGAAGGTCAGCCCGACGAACTCGGGCAGGATCGGCATGTCCCGGAGATGCGTTCGGATCGGGTTGTTCGCCGTCTCCTCTTCGCCCGCCTCGCGGGCCTCCTCGAGCAGCTTCTCCTTCTCGACGGAGAGACCGCGTTCGATACTTCGCCGCTGTCGTGCGGGGAGCAGTTCCACGACCTCGTCGAGCTCCATCGACTGCAGCTCCTCGAGCGTGTGACCGCGGTAGGTAAACTCACCTTCGCGGCCGGTTCGGTACTCCTGACTCATTTGTTGCCACCTCGACCGGTGCGTCGGGACGAGATGTCACCGACTTTCCGTCCCGGCGGGGCGTCCCGCGAGACGGACTTGGGTTTGCCGGGGTGCTGTCGGCCGCCGCCACCGAACGGGTGGTCGACGGCGTTCATCGCGACACCGCGGACGCGGGGCCACTTCGTGCCCCGTGCCTTCATCTTGTGGTACTTGTTCCCTGCCTTGACCATCGGCTTCTCCGTGCGGCCGCCACCGGCGACGACGCCGATGGTGGCGCGACACTGCGGATCGAGGCGCTTGACCTCGCCGCTGGGAAGTTGAATGACCGCCGCCGACCGGTCGTGCGTGATCAGGTCGGCGTTGGTCCCCGAGGCGCGGGCGAATCGACCGCCGTCGCCGGGGTTGGATTCGACGTTACAGACCGGCACGCCTTCCGGAATCTCGGCCAGCGGCAGCGTGTTGCCGGGCTTGATCTCGGCGGAGACGCCGACCTGCAGTTCCTCGCCGACCGAGACGCCCTCGGGAGCGAGGATCAGTCGCTGATCGCCGTCTTCGAACTCGACGGCGGCGACCGGTGCGGATCGGGCCGGGTCGTGTTCGATGTCGACGACCGTCCCGCGTACGACATCGTCGTCTTCCTCTTTCTTGTGATCGAGCTTCGCCTTGTATCGGTGCGACGGGGCACGGAACGTCGAAGTCCCGCGACCGCGTCGTTGGCCCTGAATGCGTCGTCCCATGTTCAGAACACCCCGATTCGCGAAGCGACTTCCTGGGCGTCGTCCTCCTCCGAGAGGCGGACGATCGCCTTCTTTTTGCCGTTCATCGTTACCTGCGTGTTGATGTTCTCGACGGAGATTTCGAACCGCTCCTCGACCTCGTCCCGAATCTCGGGCTTGGTCGCGTCCGGGTTGACGACGAACTGGAGCTTGTTCTCGAAGTCCATGTCGTTCATCGCCTTCTCCGTGACCAGCGGGTGTTCGATGGCCGAACTCATCGCTCGGCCACCTCCTCGAGTGCGCTCTCGGTCCAGACGGTGAGCCGTCCGGGCTGGGCGCCGGGCGCGAGATCCTCCGCGTTGACCTCGGCGGCCGTCGTCACGTCGGCACCGGCGAGGTTCCGGGCCGCTCGCGACGGGCCGGCCTCGCTGGAGGTGACGAAGAGGATCGACGTCGGCGTCTTGTACTTGCGGCCGCGGGCTTTCCCCTGCCCGGAGCGGACGCTGCGACCCTCGTCGGCGCGTTCGATGTCGTCCGCGAGGCCGGCTGCCTCGAGGAAGTCGACGACCTCGCGCGTCTTCTGGAGGTCCTCGAACTCGTCGTCGACGACGACGGGGATCTCGGCGTCCTCGTCGAACTCGTGGCCGCGCTCGGCGACGAGTTCGGCGTCGGTCGTCGCAGCGACGGCGCTGCGGACGGCCAGTTTCTTTGCTTTCGTGTTGATCGATTCGGACTGGTCCTTCTCGGCTTTGGGCGGGTGAGCCTTGCGTCCCTTGACGGCCTGGGGAACGCGGCGAGCGCGACCCTCCTGTCGTGGGACGTGGGCCATCCCGCGGCCGCTACCGAACGATTCGGCCGGCGTTCGGAGGCCGGCGAACTCGTCGGAACCGTAGTCCTGTTTTCGGTTGGCCTGGGCGGCGCGAACGGCACGGGCGATCAGGTCCGGGCGGTACTGGGTCTCGAAGACCGCCGGGAGCTCGATCGTGTCCGCGTCCGAGCCGTCCAGGTTTCGTACTGTTGCGTCCATGTGTTATCCCTGGTTGGATGCGGTGGAGACGTACCGGACCTCGGGATCGAGGCGCGGCTGGTCTCCGGGTCGGATCGCCGGGCGGAAGCGTACGAGACGCTGCTGTGGCCCGGGGAGCGAGCCCTTGATCAACGCGTGCGGGCCGTCGACTTCGCCGTAGTTGACGAAGCCGCCGTCGACCGTCGCGTCGGCGCCCTCGCCGATGTCGACGAGGCGCTTGTTCAGTTCCGTCCGCTGGTGGTAGCCGGTCTGGCCCTGCTGGGGGACCGTCGAGCGGACGCGGGAGGGGTTCCAGGGGCCGAGGTTACCGATGCGGCGACGCCAGCCCTGCCGGGCGTGTTTGCCCTTTCGTTTCTGGACGCCCCATCGCTTGACGGGACCCTGGGTCCCTTTCCCTTTCGTGACGCCGCTCGCGTCGACGTACTCGCCGGCGCGGAACACGTCGTTCATGACGTGTTCGCCGCCGTCGGCGACGATCTCGAGGGCGAAATCGACGCGCTCCTCGACGGAACCGCCGCCGACGCGCGTTTCCATCACGTCGGGTTTCTTCTTCGGCACCGAGGGAATCTCGGCGGGCACCGTATGCGTGATGACGCGGACGTCGTCGACGCGTCCCTCCGCGAGGAGGTCCCGAAGTTCGTCTTCGGCAGTGTCGGGGTCGTAGTCGTCACCGGGCAGGTCCAGGACGCGGTCGAGTTCGGAAACGAACTCGTCGGTCCAGACCTCGGTGATCGGCTTCTTCCCGTACGGTGTGTCTTCGTACGCTCGCAGCGCAACCGCGCGCATCGGCGGCGTCTCCACGATCGTCACGGGGACGGTCTCTTCCATCCCTTCGGTCGGCGAGTTCGCTTTATCGTCGACCATGACGACGTGGGTCATGCCGGCCTTGTAGCCCGCGAAGCCCTGCAGCGTCGGCTGTCCGTCAGTGTCCGGCCACGAATTGAAACGCGGGACCTCGCTGGTCGCACGCTTTCGTGGGCCGAACCCGAGTGAGCCTTTGCGTGGTGTATTTGCTTGTGGCATGCTTTCACTCTCGCAGTGAGAGGGATGCGAGGGTAGCGAACAGAGCCTCCTCCGTTCGCACGACCTCGCTTCCCTGATCCGGAACCGTGTTTAGCCAGAGGTCGAACCCCGGATCGGCTGTGGGTTCGACTCCGTCATCCTCGCCGGCGGCCGCGTCCTGTGCGGTCCCGACGGCGGATGCCTCGATTCCGAGGATATCCGGCAGCCCTCGTTCGGGCGCGCCAAACGCGACGGTCATCCCGTCCCGGTGGACGCGTCCGGCCAGCGTCTCGAGCCGCCCGACGGTGAGTTCTTCACCGAATCGGGAGGCGGCGATACGGACGCCGGCGTCCTCACGGCCGAGTGCTGTCGAAAGGTCCGTCCGCTCGACGGCGAGCCCCGGGAGGGGCTCGTCGACGAGTTTCGCTCGGACCGGTCGTCGCGAAGAGATCCTGACGGTCACGCGCTCCCCCTCTTCGACCGCCATTTTCGGCGGTACGTTGAGGGAGATCGGGTGTTGCAGTCCGCAATTGACCCGGACGCGCCCTTCAGGTCCGACCTCGGTCACGATCCCTTGTCTTGACGACCCCGAACCGTTCGATTCGGAGCCGGTCTGTGACACCGCGCGGAGCGGTGGCAAGACGCCCGCATACTCCAGTTCGTCCCGCATCCCCCACGCCTCGTTGCGGAGGTAGGGGGGCGTCGCGGCGTACCGCAAGACGGTTTCCACGAACCCGCCGTCGAACCGCCCCGTCTCGCCGTCCCGGTCGGGAAAGACGAGCAGGCGGTCGGCCCGGAAGACCGTCGCCGCGCGGGCGACGTATCCGAGTTTGCGAGTCGCCTCGCGTTTGTCCTCGGCTTCCCGGCTGAGCGACGACGGCACGAGTATGCTGACGGTCATGCCGAAACGCTTCGGCGCCGCGTCACTAGACTGTAGCGATGTATTGCGGAGAGGGTCTTAAAAGAATAGCGGATTCGATTCCGGCTGTCAACGGCTCACACCCGCGAATTCGTGGCGAACGGACACACACTCGCGTGTGACGACCAGTCACGCTCGACCGGCGTACTATCCGGCCCATGTTGCTGGCTTTCCCGCGGAACTGTCGCTCCGATAACTCGAGAACCGCCATGCTGCAGCATGCCGATGCGGGCTCGATTCGCAACCCTTATACATCCATCCGACAGTAGGTATGAGTGCAGCGAGGCGCTGCGGGCGCTGGTAGTGTAGTGGTATCACGTGACCTTGCCATGGTCACAACCTGGGTTCAAATCCCAGCCAGCGCACTTCTACGGCGGACAATTCCGGCGAGTACCGCGTAATGCGTACTCGCCATCGCGAGCCGCGAAGTCGTTCTCGATTTGATTCACACGGGTAGCTACTCGATCGTCACGACGTCCGGTCCGGTGTCGGTCTCGCCGCCCTCGTCGGCGAGGTCCTGCAGGGCCAGTTTCAGGTTCCACTTGTTGGCCTTCCAGACGGCGTCGAACGCGACGCCGAGGACGGGAACGGAGCCGATGACTGTGTCGACGCCGACGTTCGCGACCATGCGCACCAGCGTCGACAGCGAGACGCCGAGCCGCGCGGCCTCGGCGACGAGATACAGCGAGACGGCCCCCGCGACGGTGTCGCCCGCGCCCGGCAGAACGCCGACGATCGGATCGAGACCGATCCTGAAGTCCGTCCCCGGGACCGACACCCCCTCGTCGAGGGCGTGTGCGACGACGCGCATTCGCGTGACCGCCGCGTCGTCGACGGCCGCGGGGAGGTCGTCGATGAGTGCCTCGAGGTCTGAACGGCGCTCGGTTGTGTCGGAAGCCATGGGAACGATTGGGCGTCCGTGTGGATAAGGACGCGGACGGACGTGGCAAGCGGACGGGCGTCGTGACGGCGACGGATCCGGAGCGGACGGCCGGTAGACATCGCGAATTCGCGGACGATCGCCGCGCTCGAGCGACCCGGTCGCGATCGGCGCTCGGCAGCAGTCCATCGGGGCAATCGGCGGGCCTAATCGGGACGTTCACGGGACGAGCTCGAGTTGGCCCCGGGCAACGGACGGGAACCGATGCTTACCCCGCTCGAGCGGTCGTGAACGACCGTGATAGACGGCATTCGTCGTATTTGTATTCGATTACTAATCCGCGACTGTATTTCACGTATGAATACTGTTGTCGCCTGCGAGTGGCTTTTATACTATGGATAACTACGTTCTAATACACGATTGAACGCTCAGATATAGCAATGCAGACCGAAACCTCACCCGCAGAGGGTACGGACGATCTCCAGTACGACCAGCCCAACGACCGGTACGTCTTCCACCACGATCCCGACGGTACGGCGACGATCACGACGACGATCGTCCACGCGCTCGCGTCGATCGCTGACACCGACGTCTCCCAGGGGGAGTTCTCCCTCTACGACAGCGTCGACCCGGACGCGCTCGATCGGATCTTCGGCACGAAAGCCGACGGCACCGAACGCACGGGCGGCCACATCGCTTTCACCGCCCTCGAACACGAGGTGTACGTCTACGCGAACGGCGACGTCATCATCTACCCGCCCGCGGAGACGCCCCGAACCCCGACGACGAACTGAGGTCACACGTCCCGCCCTGATCGTTTCTCCGCGACGTTCGCTCCCCAGCACCGCGCCCGGCCGGATCGACGAGCGGTCGCGACGGAACCGGCGCTCGAGCGGGCAGTCCTGACGGCGAAACCGGCCGCATGGCACGGCTTTAGGCCGCTCCCGATCGTCACCGCCGCCCATGACGGTAGTCGCACTGCTGAGCGTCGCACCGGTGATCGAGGACAGCATGGCCGGCGAGGTCGCGAAGGCGGTCGACGCCCTCGAGGACTTCGACGTGAGCTACGAGACGAACCCGATGGGGACGGTGATCGAGGCCGAGAGTACCGACGAACTCTTCGCGGCCGCGCAGGCTGCCCACGACGCGATCGACGCCGACAGGGTGAGTACCGTTCTCAAGATCGACGACAAGCGCACGCGCGAGGTCGACGCCGCCGAGAAGGTCGAAGTCGTCGAAGACCACCTCGGCCGGCCGGCCCGAAGCCGGGACGGGTGAGCGATCGACGAGTCGGTCGTCGGTAGCGTTCTCGAGTCGGGAGCCCCCGGCATCGAGCCGACACCCGTCAGCCACCGGTCAGACACGAACGGACAAACGGTTTTACCCCGGAGGCTGAATCCCGCCCCATGGAAAGTCTCAACCGCATGGCGATCGAGTTGGTCGACGAGGCCCTCGACTACGCCGAGGAGTTGAACATCGGGGGCTACGACCTCGAGAACGAGTCGACCGTCCTGGACTTCGGCCTGGAATTCGACGGCGGCATCGAGGCCGGCCTCCTGCTGACCGAGATCCAGACCGCCGGAATGGCGACGCCGAGCTACGAACTGGGCGAACTCGGCGACGCGTCGATCCCCTACGTCGAACTCTCGACCGACCAGCCGGCGCTCGCGCTGCTCTGTTCCCAGAAGGCGGGCTGGGAGCTGACGACCGAGGACTTCGAGGGGCTCGGCAGCGGGCCCGCCCGGGCGCTGGTGGCCCGCGAGGAGGAGTTTCGCCGAATCGGCTACACCGACGCCTTCGATCTGACGGCGCTTGCCCTCGAGACCGAACGGGAGCCGACCGCGGCCGCGGCCGAGCAGGTCGCCGACCTCGCGGAGGTCGAGACGAGCAGCGTCTTCCTGCTTGCCTACCAGACCGCGAGCCTCGTCGGTTCGATCACCAACGCCGCCCGGGCGGCCGAACTGGCGACGTTCCGGCTCTCGGAACTGGGATACGACCCGCTCGACATCGTCTCCGCGACCGGGCGCGCGCCCGTCGCGCCCGTCGCGGGCGACGAGCGCACGGCCATCGCGCGCACGAACGACGCCATCGCCTACGGCGGCTGCGCCCACCTCACCGTCCGCGAGGACGCCGACGTCTTCGACTCGGTGCCCTCGACGGCCGCCGCGGACCACGGCCGTCCCTTCGGCGAGGTCTTCGACGACCTCGACTGGGACTTCGAGGAGGTTCCCTCCGATCTCTTCGCGCCCGCGACGGTGACGATCGACGTGATCGGCGGTTCCACCTACGTCCACGGCGAGACCGACGAGGAACTGCTCGTCGACTCTTTCGACCTGTAGCCGTGCGGTTCAAGCCGGTCCCCGAGCAGCCCGCCGACCTCGAAACCGTCGAAACGGTCCACCGCGCCCTCCCCGCGACAGTCGGCGAGGTCGACGACTGCTGTGCCCACCTCGTCGAGGAGACCGCCCTCGAGGACCGCGACGAAGCCGCGACGTGGCTCACCTTCCTGCGCGCGCTCGAGCTCGCGGCCGAGGAGTCGGGGAGCTTTCGCCGCCGCGAGACGGGCTCGAGCGGCGACGCGGCCGATCCGGCGGCGCTCGATCGCGGGCGACTCGGCCGGGCGTTCCGGGCGCGCGTGGACGGTGCCGACGCGGTGTGCGCCGCGCTCGAGAAGGCGGACGAGCCACTGACCGTCGCCGAGGTCGCCGACGGGCTCCGCGACGATCGCTCGAGCGACGATCGGCGACGGTCCGGCCGACCTCGAGTCGATCCGGGGCGGACCGAGCGGCTCCTCGGGTGGGCGGTACTGCTGGGGCTCGCCGAGCGAGCGGGTGACGGCTACCGGGCCGCGCTCGCACGCGAGTAGAGAAAAGCGATCTCGAGGAAACCGTTCTCGAGGCGTTACTCGTCCGAGAGCCGGCCGGGCGACCAGTCGGCGTCGAGTTCCTCGTGGGTGAACGGCTTCGCGTCCTCGCCGGCGTAGGTGGCGACGAGCTGGCCGTCGCCCTCGAGGTGGTACTTGTAGGTGGTCAGGCCCTCGAGCCCGACGGGGCCGCGGGCGTGGATCTTGCCGGTGCTGATGCCGACCTCGGCACCGAGACCGAAGCGATAGCCGTCGGCGAAGCGCGTCGAGGCGTTGTGGAAGACGCTCGCGGAGTCGATGCTGCGCATGAAGGTACTCGCGCGCTCGTCGTCCTCGGTGACGATGGACTCGGTGTGTTTCGATCCGTGGGTCGTGACGTGGTCGATCGCGGCCTCGAGCGAGTCGACGACCCGGATCGAGACGATCAGATCGCCGTACTCGGTGTCCCAGTCGTCTTCGGTCGCGGCCGTCACGTCGACGATCTCGCGAGTTGCCTCGTCGCCACGCATCTCGACGTCGGCGGTCTCGTAGCGGTCGGCGATCGCCGGCAGGAACTCCGCGGCGACGTCTTCGTGGACCAGCAGGGTCTCGACGGCGTTACAGACGGCGGGGTACTGGACCTTGGCGTCGTAGGCGATGTCTTCGGCCATCGAGAGGTCGGCCGCGTCGTCGACGTAGACGTGACAGATCCCCTCCGTGTGACCCAGCACGGGGATACTCGTGTTGTCCTGAATGTAACTGACGAATCCGGAGCTACCACGGGGCATGAGGAGGTCGATCGCGTCGTCCATCTCGAGTAGGGCGTCGACGTCCTCGCGGGCCTCGATGTGCTGGGCCCAGCCGTCGGGGACGCCGGCCTCGGCGGCGGCGTCTTCGATGATCTCGAAGAGGATCCGGTTGGAGTGCAGCGCCTCGCTACCGCCCTTGAGGATCACGGCGTTGCCGGATTTCAGCGCCAGCGACGCGATCTGGACGAGCGCGTCGGGCCGGGACTCGAAGACCGTGCCGACGACACCGATCGGGACCGCGACCTTGTACAACTCGAGGTCGTCGTCGAGTTCCCGCGCGGAAAGCGTCTTCCCGAGGGGGTCGTCCTGTTCGGCGACGCTGCGGACCATCTCGGCGATGTCCTCGATCTTCGACTCGGAGAGTTTCAGGCGGTCGACTAGCGCCTGCGTGTACTCGCCCTCCGCGAGCAGCCGCTCGCCTTCCTCGACGTCCGTCTCGTTTTCGGCGAGGATCTCGTCGGTTCGGGCCTCGATGGCGTCGGCGATTTCGTGTAAGGCCGTCTTCCGGTCCTCGTCGGACAGTTTCGCCAGCTCGAGGGCCGCGCCCTGTGCCGCCTCGACGTCGGCTTCGATGTCGGTTTCAGTCATCGCTCTCACCGTTGATGGGGACGAATACGGTTCCCACTGGCTTGGCAGTAGCGATCTTCTCGAGGACGTCGGGCGCGGTCGACTTCGCGATGATCGCCGGCACGCCGTGTTCGCTGACGTCCCGTGCACCCTCGACTTTCGTCTGGATGCCGCCGAAGCCGTCGGACGTGGTCTCGCCGATGATCTTCTGGACTTCGTCGTAGTTGGTGCCGACGGCCTCGATGCGCTCGGCGTCGTCGTCTTCCTTCGGGTTGCCGGTGTAGACGCCGCCGACGTCGGTCAGGGTGACCAGCAGGTCGGCGTCGACGCCCATCGTCGTCGCCGCCGAGAGCATGTCGTTGTCGCCGATCCGGATCTCCTCGGTCGCGACGGCGTCGTTCTCGTTGATGATCGGGACGACGCCCCAATCGAGCAGCGTCTCGATCGTGTTCCGCAGGTTGGTAAAGCGTTCGGGGTTCTCGAGGTCGTGTTGCGTCAAGAGCAGTTGCGCGACCTTCCGGTCGTAGCGGTCGAAGCTCTCGGTGTAGCGGTGCATGAGGAGGCTCTGGCCGACGGTCGAGAGGGCCTGGGACTCCTCGACGGTCCCGCTCGACTGTTCGATCCGGCCCGTCCCGGCCCCGATCGACCCCGAGGAAACGAGAATGACGTCCTTGTCCCGCTTCAGGAGGTCCTCGATGTCGTCGACGAGCTTATCGAGTTTCTCGTCGTCCAGGTTCGAGTTCTCGTCGGTCAGGGAGTTGGTCCCGGCCTTGACGATCACCCGTTCCGCGTCGGCCGCCAGCCGTCGCGCCTCGTCGACGCTCGGCTCCTCGAGTTCCTCACGCATCGTTCTCATCGCCGAACTCGGCGGCCAGTTCCGCGGATCGTTCCTCGGCCGCCCGGACCGCCGCGGCGACGTCCGCGTCGGCGTTGCTGTCCCACAGGACCTCCATTCCTTCGATTGTCGTCCCGTTGGGCGAGCAGACGGCGTCGATCAGTTCCTCGGTGCTGCGGTCCGACCGGAGGACGGTCTCGGCCGCGCCCTTGAACGTCTGGGCGGCCAGCGTCTCCGCGTCCGATTCCTCGAGACCGCCCTCGACGCCGGCCTCGGCCATCGCCTGAATGAGATAGAAGACGAAGGCGGGGCCGCTCCCGTTGACGGCGGTCGCGATGTCCATCTGTGCCTCGTCGATCTCGGCGAACTCGCCGACGGCGTCGAGCAGCTGTCGCACTTCTTCCGGGATGTCGTCGCCGGTGACGGCCGCGGCCATATCGCCCGTCTCGGCGGCGAGGTTCGGCATGACCCGGACGACGTTCGCGTCGGTCCGAGCCTCGACGTAGTCGGTCGGGACGCCGGCGGCGATAGAGAGCAGCGTCTGCTTCGGCGAAAGATCGAGATCCGAAAGCACCGCGCCCACGATGTCCGGCTTCACGGCAACGACGACGACATCGGCGTCGGTCACCGCTTCGGAGACCTCCGAAGTCGTGCGATCGACGTAGTCGGCGACCGACTCGAGTGCGTCGGGATCGAGGTCACACGCGATCACCGTGTGATTCCCCGATCGATGGAGGCCCTTGATCAGGGCGCTCCCCATGTTGCCACAACCGATAACGCTCGTCTGTACCATCTTGTTCTAGCGCAGGAACCGAGACGAACATACAACTTTGGTTTCGACCGGCCGGGACGGCCGTCTCGGTCCGAAGATTCCGGCGACCTCCTCCCCCGTCCTGACCGGTCAGCCGAGTCCAAGGACGACAGTCGAGACCGTCTCGACGATCGTTTCCCAGACCGAAATCCCCGTCAGGAGCTGCAACACGGTATCGAGCCCGAAGAACAGGAACAGTCCCGCACCGGCGAAGTGGGCCAGCCTGGCGTCGAAGCGGTGGGAGAACCGGTGAAAGAAGTACGCGTTGGCCGCGCTCACGGGGACGATCGCGAGCATCTCGCCGACCCAGATCGCGGGTCGAGCCCCGTACTCGATCGCCAGCCCGATCGTGACGAGTTGGGTCTTGTCCCCGAATTCCCCGACGGCCATCAGGACGAAAATCGGGAGGAACCCCCGGAGGTACGGTGGCACGTCGTAGCCGAGCAGCGAGATGTCGACTGCCTCGGCCGTCGCCGTCCCGCCGTTTGTCGCCACCCGTCGCCGACTCGTTCCGGGTGCCGACCGGACGAGCAACACCGCGAAGGCGAGGAACAGGCCCGCCGTGATCACCTCGAGGTAGACGGCGGGTACCACGCCCTGGATCGCCGCGCCGAAGGCGATCTCTACGGCCGTCCAGCCGGCGAAGGCCGTCGCCGCCGCGGCGACCACGATCTTCGGGTCGTATCTGGTCGCCAATCCGGCGATGATGAACTGGACCTTCTCGCCGGGCAGCACCGACAGCTGCAGGACGAACGCGGCGACGAGGACCTCGAGCCAGCCGGTCATGTGAGTCGCAACCACTGCAGACGCTCGACGACGACACCAGTCACGTCGTGGTTTAGCCGCGTCTAATTAATACGTTTTGCGGACGAAACGGTCCAACACCTGCCCGATAAGAACGCGATCGGTGAGCCTCGGTCATTCGGTCGCTCGAGGCGACGAACGGAACCCGAACGCCCGGTCACCCCATCGGAGTGACGTCGGTCACCGTCCCGACGCCCTTGCTGCGGCCCTCGCGGAAGACGAACTTCTGGCCCTCCTCGACGAGGTACGGGCGGAACTTGAACCGGACGGTCGTCGTGCCGGAGTCGCCCGGCAGCAGCCGGCCGTTCTCCGGATAGAAAGCCGCGGCCTCGCCGATCGTCTCGAGGTGGACGACCGGCTCGTACCCCTCGCCGATGCGGGTGGGGTGGTTCAGCACCATGACCTCGGCCTCGAACTCCCGGACGGGGTCGGGGTCGGCGTCGCGGGGCAGCAGGACCATCCCGCGCTCGAGAGCGCTCTCTTTGATCCCCTTCAGCGCGATACCGACGATTCGGCCGGCCTGGGCCCTGTCGACCCGGTGGTAGTGCATCTCGATCGACCGGACCTCGACCTCCTGGAAGCGGCCGTCGGCCATCGGCCCGATCAGGAGTTCGTCGCCGGCCTCGACCTCGCCGGCCATGACGGTGCCGGAGGCGACCGCGCCGACTCCCGTGACCGAGTAGCTGCGGTCGACGTACATCCGGAACTCGCCGGTGTCCTGTGCGGTCTTGGGGAGCCGATCGAACAGTTCGTCCAGCGTCTCGAGCCCGTCCATCGTGATCGCGCTGGTCTCGACGATCGGAACGACGCGCTCGCTGATCTCGTCGACGGCGGCGTCGACGCCGTGACGGCTGACCCGCAGCGGCGACTTGTCGACATCGCGGAGGAGTCGCTCGACCTCGCGTTCGACCTCCTCGACGCGCTCCTCGTCGACGGTGTCGGTCTTGGTGATCGCGACGATCGTCGGGAGGTCGGTGGCCAGCAGAACGCCGAGGTGTTCCCGCGTGGTGCGGGTGGGGCCGTCGTCGGCGGCGACGACCAGCAGGCCGTAGTCGAGTTTCTGGCCGACGAGCCCGCGGATGGTCGTCCGGAGCCACGGCTCGTGGCCGACGGTATCGACGAACGAGACCAGTCGGTCGGCCTCCTGGACGACCTCGGCGCGGTCGGCCTTGCGATTCGGATTTCGGACCCGGACCGGCCCCTCGTCGTCGAAACCGTAGACGGCATACGAGAGGTCGGCGGAGAGGCCCCGTTCGACCTCGTGGGGCTGGACGTCGAGGAAGGCCCGCGTCGCGCCGTCCCCGTCGTCGGCTTTGCCCGTCACCAGCGAGCCGACGAGCGTACTCTTTCCGTGGTCGACGTGGCCGGCGGTCCCGACGACGACGTGTTCGTCGTCGGTCTCGAGGACGCCGCCCTCCCGGACTTGTGCGACCCCGACTAACCCCTCGTTGATGCCCCACGTCTGGACGTCCTCGATGTGGGCGTCGGCCTCCTCCGCGAGCAAGGAGAGAACGTCCATCGTCTCGGAGAAGATGTCGGGATCGATACCGGCGAGGCCGCCGTCGTCGGTGACGCCGACGACGTAGGTCGCCTCGCCGTCGCCCGAGAGGAGTCGATGTCGCAGTTGCGCGGCGAGGCTCTCCCGCCGCCCACCCTCGAGGTGGACATCCCGTGACAATCGCTCTTTGAACTCGACGTTGCCACCGTCCTGTTCGCCACGGTCCAGGGCCCGCTCGAGGAGGGCCCGGTCACGGCTCATGTCCCCTGATAGGGAGGCACACGGCAAAAGACTTCTCGTGGTTTGGGACTATATAGCACGGTACACCTCCCGATCCGGACGATCGGCGGCCGGCCGAACGTGCCGGGCCCGGTTTCAAGCCCCTCGAGCGCGTACCCCCGCTATGAGCGTCAGCGGCCTCTGTCAGATCTGTGAGTCCCGGCCGGCACAGGAGCGGTGTCCCAACTGCGGGACGCTGGCCTGTGAGGTTCACTACGATAACAGCCTGGAGCTGTGTGCCGACTGCGCGTCGCAGGCCCGGCCGGGGCCGGGCGACGACGACGTGGAGATCAACCGGTTCTGAGCGTGACCTCGATCCGCGACCTGCTGGGCGAAGCGCTCGGCGTCGGCGAGCGGTACCGCCTGCGCCTCGAGGAGCGCGACGGCGTCCTCGTCGCCGACCACCCGAACGACGCGAGTCCGATGGACATCGCCGTCGTCGAGGGACTGGACCGGCTCGAGGAGCGACCGCCACCGGAGCCGGTGACGGTCGAGATCGTCGATCGGGTGGTCGACGGGCGGATCGCGGGGCGGGTGGTCGAGTCCTATCGCCGAGACGCGTAGACTACTCCCGGTACTGATTGAGCCGTTTCTTGAGCCGCTTGGCGGCCTGCCCGCTGGCCTTCGCGAAGTCCTCGCCATCGTCCTCGCCGGCGAAGATGATCCCCCGCGAGGAGTTGACCAGCCCGACCCCGCCGGCCAGCCCGTACTCGACGGCCGCCTCGGCGTCGCCGCCCTGCGCGCCGATGCCGGGGACGAGGAAGGGGAGGTCGGGCACCTGCTCGCGCAGGTCCTCGAGTTCTTCTGGTTTGGTCGCGCCGACGACGAGCCCGACGTTGTCGTTCTCGTTCCAGAGGTCGGCCAGTGCGGCGACCCGCTCGTAGACGGGTTCGCCCGTCTCGAGTTCGAGGTCCTGCAGGTCCGAGCCGCCAGGGTTCGAGGTCCGACAGAGGACGAAGACACCGGCCTCCTCGTTCGAGAGGAACGGCTGCAGCGAGTCCCGGCCCATGTAGGGGTTGACGGTGATCGCATCCGCCTTCTCGAGCAGTTGGGCGTACTGGCGGGTCGTGTTGCCGATGTCGGCCCGCTTGGCGTCCAGCAGGACCGGCACGTCCTTGCCGTGGGCGTAGGCGATCGTCTCCTCGAGAGCCCGCCAGCCGTCGGGATCCTCGTAGAAGGCGGCGTTGGGCTTGAACGCGGCGGCGTGTTCGTGCGTCGCGTCGATGATGCGGCGGTTGAACGCCCACCGGGGGAGGTCGCGGTCCTGCAGGTGGTCGGGCAGCCGCGACGGGTCGGGATCGAGCCCGACCGAGACGACGCTGTCGACCGTTTCGATACGGTCGTGCAGGCGGTCGAAGAAGTTCATGGCGGGAGTGGCCCCGCGACGGTCGAAAAGGTTGCTATCCGGCCCGCGCGGGTCGACGGCCTCGACTCGAACGCCGCGAGCGACGGCCGCGTCACGACGCCGTTCCAAATCCTTCAGGCATCACGTACTTCGATCGTATCCTGATCGAACACGGTATGGATAGCCGACGGAAATCGACGTCGCAGTCGCTCTCGAGTCGCCTCCGCGAACGGGTTCGATCGACGCTCGCCTGCAACCGGTAGGGCGCGAGCGCACTGCCGGGATCGTACGGTCTACTGGAAGGCGTTGCCGGCGGGACCGCGACCGCTCTGCGGTTGCACCGGTACGGCAAACCGTATTAGGACTCGAGGACCTCGATCAGGTTCCCCTCGGGATCGCGCAGGAACATGATCGTGGTGTCGCTCTCGGTCGTCCGCGGCCCGCTGATCGTCGACACGTCGTCGGGCAGGTCCGCGGCGAAGGCCTCGAGGTCGTCGACCGAGAGCCCGACGTGGGCGGCTCCCGGCTGGTTGAGCCCCGCCGCGGGCGAGCCCCGGGCTTCCGGCTCGTACTCGACGAGTTCGATCCGGACGCCGTCGGCCTCGAGGTGTGCGAGATCGGCGCTCGCGTCTTCGACTCCGACGGCGTCGGAGAAGGCCTCGCCGCCGACGGCGAACCGATCGGCAACGGTGAGATCGAGGGTATCGCGGTAGAACGCGAGCGTCTCCTCGAGATCGCTGACCGTGAGACCGACGTGGTGGGCACTGAGTGCTGCCATGCGTCGATCCTCCCAGCGCGGCGAAAAAACGCTTCCGTCTGCGTGACGTCCGCCGGCGCGACGCGCCGTCGGCCGGCCGACGATCGGGGGACTCACTCCCCGAGCGAAACGGCCGGCTCGCCGAGCCGAATCCCCATCGGTGGCGGTCCGGACGTCTCGGCTCCCCGGACGTAGCCGAGATAGAGGGCGCTGTTGACGATCCCGATGTGGCTGAACGCCTGCGGGTAATTCCCGAGGTACGCCCCCGTCGTCGGGTCGATCTCCTCCGCGAACAGCCCCAGCGGGTTCAGGTACTCGAGCAGCGACTCGAACCGGGACTGTGCCGCCTCGACGCGCCCGGAGAGCGCGAGCGCGTCGACGAGCCAGCACGAGCAGAGGACGAACGCGCCCTCCTCGCCCGGGAGCCCGTCGTCGCCGTCGTACCGCGAGACGAAGACGTCGTCGTCGCCCAGTTCCCGCTCGATCGCGTCGATCGTCCCGCGGACGCGGTCGTCGTCGAACGGCAGGAAGCCGACGAGCGGGAGCAACAGTCCCGTCGCGTCGAGCGCGTCGGACCCGTAGGACTGGACGAACGCGCCGACGGCCTCGTCGTAGCCGTTCTCGAGGACGTCCGTCCGGATCGCTTCGCGGGTCTCCCGCCACGCCGCGAGCGGGGCGTCGCCGCCACGTTCGACCGCGATCTCGATGCCGCGATCGAGGGCGACCCAGCACATGACATTCGAGTAGACGAACTGTTTCTCCCCGCCCCGTACCTCCCAAATTCCCGCGTCGGGCTCGTCCCAGACGTCGCGGACGTAGTCGACGACGTCCCGAATTCGTTCCCACTCGTCGTCGTCCAGCACCCGGCCGTGCTGGCGCATCTCGTCGACTGCCAGCAGGAGTTCGCCGTAGACGTCGAGCTGGCG
Source organism: Natrinema saccharevitans (assembly GCF_001953745.1). Taxonomy (NCBI): domain Archaea; kingdom Methanobacteriati; phylum Methanobacteriota; class Halobacteria; order Halobacteriales; family Natrialbaceae; genus Natrinema; species Natrinema saccharevitans. The sequence continues at coordinate 626,851 of NZ_LWLN01000001.1, read as the reverse complement.
CTGCTCGGCTGCCCCGTTGCCGATCCGGACCGGCCGCGAGCCGCGATAGCCCGCGAGGTGGTCGAGTTCCCGTTCCTCGAGGTCCGACTCGCCGTGGAGGCCGTACAGCGGCTGGATCGTGGCCGGATCGGCCGCCCGACAGCGGTCCATGAACCAGTCGAAGTAGTCGCTGGCCTCCTCGACGGTGCCGAGGTTCAACAGGGCCTGCACGGTGAATCCGGCGTCTCGCAGCCAGTTGAAGCGGTAGTCCCAGTTGCGAACGCCGCCGATGTCCTCGGGCAGTGAGGTGGTCGGTGCAGCCGCGATCGCTCCCGTTTCGGCGTGAGTCAGAAGTTTGAGGACGAGTTGTGAACGGACGACCTGCTCGTGCCACGGCCCCTCGAACGCGCAGTCGTCGTCCGGGCCACAGCTGTGTACCCAGTCGCTCCAGTACTCGATCGTCTCAGCCAGCGCGGCCTCGGGATCCGTTGTGGCGTCCTCGGAACCCGTACACCGGAGCAGGAACCACGCCGTCTCCCCCGCCTCGAGCGACGACTCGCCGGTGGCCCGACCGTCGTCGATCTCGAGATCGATCGGACTCTCGAGCAGCGTTCGTTCCTCGGCCCCCGCGGTGAGGATACCCTGCTCGACCGGTTCGATCGCCGTCTCCGCACGGCCGTACTCGAACCGCGGTTCGAGTTCGACGGCGAGATCGACGGCCCCGTCCGTACACGCGGCCTTTCGGTAGAGGACCTTCCGCGGATGGTCGGTACGGTCGGCCGGCGGCAGGAAGTCCGTCACCGTCGCCGTGCCGCCGTCAGCGTAAAAAGTCGTCTCGAGAACGTTCGTGTCGTCGACGTACCGCTGGGCCGTCTCGAAGGCGTCGGTCGGTGCGACTCGAAACCGGCCGCCGCGGTCGGCGTCGAGAATCGCGGCGAAGATACTCGGCGACTCGAGGTGCGGAAAGGGGAACCAGTCGATCGACCCGTCCGGCGCGACCAGCGCACAGGTCTCGCGGTTGCCGACGACGCCGTAGGCCTCGATCGGCGGATACGCGTCGGATTCAGCCACCGCCATCACCCGTCCCGCGGACCGACCCGTCGAGTGCGGTGGCGTCGAGCGACGATGCGACGGACATGAAAGACCGTTCTCGAACCAGTTGGAAAAAGACAGACCACGCAGGAACCGGCTCCGAGACTGCGCGCGCGCGGCTCGCTCCCGCGAACCGGTGGGTCAGCGACGACTAGAGCCGCTCGGTGGTGCCACTCTCACGGGATCAATCGTCGGCCGTCGAGGTGTGATCGCTCGCCCGGTCTCGCAACTCGGCCGGCATCGCGGGAACGTCGCTCGCCGAAACCGACCCTTCGGCCTCGAGTTCCTCGAGGGACTTCGGGAACGCCCGCAGTTCCTTGTGGATCGCGAGTCCGGCCTTCGCGCCCTGGCCCATCGCGACGGGAATCTGGTTGTGGCCGGGCGTCAGATCGCCGACGGCGTAGAGCCCGTCGACGCTCGTGCGGCCGTGGTCGTCGACGGCGACCGTCCCGTCGTCGTTCAGGTCCGCGCCCAGCGACGCCGCGAGGTCGTTGTTGTAATCGCTGCCGTACATGGCGAAGCCGCCGCGGTACTCGCGAACGGAGCCGTCGTCGAACTCGAGCGCCTCGAGCCAGCCGTCGTCGCCGTTTCGGACGCCGGTCACGTCCTCGCGGACGATATCGACGGGATGGCCCTCGAGCAGGGTCGCGGTCTCGTCGCTCCAGGTCGGCTCGTCGCCTCGCAGCAACAGGTCGACGTCGTCGGTGAAATTCAGCATGATCATCGCGACGTAGGCGGCGCTCTCCCCGTGGCCCATCACGTAGACCGACTCGTCGACGAACATGTAGGCGTCACAGTGCAGGCAGTAGTGCAGCCCGCGGCCGGTCCGGGGCAGCGGCGGGTCGGGCCGCTCGTCGCTGAAGCCGGTCGCGAGGACGACGCGGTCAGCGACGGCAGGTCCCTCGGCCGTCTCGAGGTCGAACGAGTCCCCGTCGCGTTCGATACCGGTCACGAACTCCCGCCGGTAGTCGGCACCGTAGAACCGGAGCTGGTCGACGGCCGTCGAGAGGAACTCGTTGCCCGACACCGACTCCGGCGTCCCGATGACGTTGTGTGTCTCCTGCATCATGGCCGCGCGGCCGCCGCCGCGGTCGAAGACGGCGGTCTCGTGGCCGAGTCGCGCGGCGTACAGTGCGGTCGTCAGCCCCGCCGGACCGCCGCCGACGACGGCGACGTCGTACCGGCGGTCTGCTGCGATCGAATCGCTGGTCGTCTCGTCTGACTCACTCATGGTAGCCCGATTACGGCCGCTTACGTATAACTATCAGCTATCGAAGCGGTAACTCGGTTACGTCTCGGTAAGTGGCCCCCACGATAGCAGTTCGGGACCGCCGTCTCCGGAGCCGACGACGGGCCGGCCCGCTCGTTCGACGGTGTCAACTAACTCTCAGTAAGTCGGTTACGAGAAGTAACTATAAACGGCTCCGGAGCCTACTCGCGCACATGGAAGAGTCGCCACGGGAACTCGAGGTCTGGTGTGCGGGCGAGGAGTGGTGTCCGATCACCTCGACCGCGACGCTACTTGGCAAAAAGTGGCACACCGTCATCGTCCACCGGCTGCTCGAGAACGGACCGCTGGGGTTCAACGCCCTCGAGGAGGAGGTCGGCGGTATCTCGAGCAAGGTCCTCTCGGATGCCCTTGAGGATTTAGAGGAGAAACGACTCGTGAACCGCGAGATCGTCAACGAGAAACCGGTCCGCGTCGAGTACTCGCTGACCGACCTCGGCCAGTCGCTCGAGCCGGTCATCACGGCGATGCGCGACTGGGGGCGAGAACACCTCGCGGCCGCGGCGGACGAATCGGATTCGATCGCCTGAGTCAGGCGTCCCCGTGGTCCGGTCCGGGTCCGGACCGCCGCGGCCGGTCAGCAGTTATGTGTCTCCCCGACCACACGGTCGGTATGAGCGATCCGTTCGTCGTCGTCGGCGGTGACGCAGCCGGAATGTCCGCGGCGAGCAAGGCCAGACGCGAGGCTCCCGACCGCGAGATCGTCGTCTTCGAGAAGGGCGAGTGGGTGTCCTACGGAGCCTGTGGGCTGCCCTACTACGTCAAGGGGGAGATCCAGTCGCTCGAGGCCCTCGTTTCGGTCACGCCCGAGGAGTTCCGCGAGGAGCGCGACATCGATCTCCGGACGGGCCACGAGGTCGTCGCGATCGATACCGACGCCCGGACCGTCACCGCCGAACGCGAGTCGGGGACCGTCACGCAGTCCTACGGTGAGCTCCTGATCGCGACCGGCGCGGAAGCCGTCGTCCCGTCGATCGACGGCACCGACCGCGAGGGCGTCTACACCCTCGGCTCGATGAGCGACGGGAAGGAACTCCGCGAGTACGTCGCCCGCGCTCGCGACGGCGAGGGCTTCCAACAGCCCGACCGGGGGCCGGCCTGTCGCTACCTCGAGGACTGTACCGGCCCCGTCGGCGTCGTCGGCGGCGGTTACATCGGGATCGAGATGGCCGAGGCACTCGCGGCCAACGGGTTCGAGGTGAACCTCTTTCAGCGCGGCGACCGCGTCTTGAAGGGCTTCAGCGACGAGACCAGCGAGTACGTCGCCGACCACCTCCGGGAGGAAGCCATCGCGCTCCGTCTCGGGGCCGAGGTCACGGCACTCGAGGGCGGCGACCGCGTCGAGGCCGTCGCCACCGCCGACGATCGGGTCCCGGTCGAGATGGTCCTGCTCGGCACCGGCGTGCGACCGCGGACGGCCCTCGCTGAAGCCGCCGGGATCGAACTGGGCGAGACCGGCGCGATCGCGACCGACGCTTATCGCGAGACGAGCGCCCCCGACGTCTACGCCGCGGGCGACTGCGCGGAGGCGACACACGTCGTCACGGGCGAGCCGACCTACGTCCCGCTCGCGCTGACGGCCAACCGCCACGGGCGGGCGATCGGGGAGACGGTCACCGGAAGCCCGACGGAGGGCGGCGGCGTCGCCGGGACGGCCGCGGTCAAGGCCTTCGAGGTTGAAGCGGCCCGTACCGGAATCCTGGATCACGAGGAGGCCCGGGCGGCTGGGTTCGACCCCGTCAGCGAGACGGTGACGGCGAAGTCGCGGGCGGGCTACTACCCCAAGGGCGGGAACGTCCGGATCACGCTGACCGCCGACCGCGACTCCGGGCGCGTCCTCGGTGCCAGCCTCACCAGCGAGTACGGCGAGGGCGCGGTCCACCGGAGCCACGCCGTCGTCGCCGCGCTCTCGGAAGGAGCGACCGTCGCCGACCTCGAGAACTACGACCTCGCGTACGCACCGCCGTTTAACACCACCTGGGATCCCGTCCTCGTGGCGGCGAAGGTCCTGGGCGGGCACCTCCGGGACTGAGACGGTCGACGGTCCCGATTTCCCGGTGTCCCCACGACCGCTCTGTGGCACTCTCGAGACACGGTGACGAGACTCCGGACGAACCGCTCGCGTCGGCCGCCGCTCGAACGTCGTTACGACGGGCACCGCAGTCGCCGGCGTCGAGACGGGCGTGGGAACGGTATTTAATACGCCGGCTTCGAACCCATACGTATGACTGTCTACGAGAGCGACCTCCCCGGCGTCGGGAAGAAGTTCGAGGTCGAACTCGACGACGGCGAGCGACTCGTCATCGTGACTCACAACACGGGGAAACGCGAGGTCTACCTGAAGCCGGACGCGGACGGCGACAGCGAGAAGTTGTTCGAGACCTCGGACCGACTCGCCCGGAAGATCGGGACGATCCTCGAGGGGGCGTACTTCCAGCCGGTCCAGGCCGAGCAGGTCGAGACGATGCTCTCCGACGACACCTACCTCGAGTGGTACGGGGTCGCCGAGGGTGCCGACGTCGCCGGCCAGAGCCTCGCGGAGGCGAACGTCCGCGATCGGACCGGCGTCTCGGTCGTCGCCATCCAGCGCGGAGAGGAACTGATTTCGCCGCCGACGCCGGAGACCGTCCTCGAGGTCGGCGACACGCTGGTCGTCATCGGCGACCGCGAGGACTGCGCACAGTTCGAGAGCATGCTCGGTACCGGACTCGAGGAGTGATCGGGAGCGTGCGGTTGCCGGAGGTGACCGGTAGTGGCGACTGAGACGGTCCTCGTCGACATCGGACTGCTGTTCACGGCGGTCGCGCTCGTCGGCGTCCTCGCGAATCGGATCGACCAGTCGGTGATCCCGTTCTACATCGTCGCCGGGATGGTACTCGGTTCGAACGTGCTGGGCGAACTCCCGGCGCTTGCCGGCAGCGAAGTCGGGATCGGTCCTCTCACCGCCACCGTTCCCGAGGTAACCATCGCCGGGACCGACCTCCTCGCGGCGGTCGGCGGCCTCGCGCTCGGCGAGACCGACTTCGTCGTCGTCGGCGCGGAACTCGGGATCGTCCTCCTGCTTTTGTTCCTCGGCCTCGAGTTCAACCTGGATCGCTTGCTCGCGAGCAAGGACCGGATCGGGAAGGCCGGGACCGTCGATCTGGTCGTCAACTTCGGTATCGGCCTGCTCTTCGGCTATCTCGTCTTCGGAAACGCTCTCGCGGCCTTGCTGACCGCGGGGATCGTCTATATCTCCTCGAGCGCGATCATCACCAAATCGCTGCTCGATCTGGGGTGGATCGCCAACAGCGAGTCCGAGCCGATGCTGGGGACGCTCGTCTACGAGGACCTGTTCATCGCGGTCTATCTGGCGATCGCGTCCGCGCTGGTACTCGGCGGCGGCGATATCGGCGCGGCCGCGGGACAGATCGCGATCGCGGTCGGGGTCATCGTCGGCCTGCTCGCGCTGGTCACCTACGGCACCGGCTTCTTCCAGCGGTTCCTCGAGGTCGACAGCAACGAGTTCCTCGTCGTCCGCGCGCTCGGCGTGACGATCCTCGTGGCCGGCATCGCGTACGCGCTTGGAGTCAGCGAGGCCGTCGCCGCCTTCTTCGTCGGGATGGCCTTCTCCTCGACCGACCACGTCCACGACTTAGAGCGACTGCTCGAGCCCCTGCGGGACGCCTTCGCCGCGATCTTTTTCTTCTGGATCGGGCTCGTCACCGATCCCGGACTGTTCACGCTCTCGATCCTCGGAACGATCGCCGCCGCCGTGGTCGTGACGACGCCGACCAAACTGGTCAGCGGCTATCTCGGCGGCCGCATCTACGGCCTCGACGACCGCCGCTCGCTCCGTGTCGGCTTCGGGATGGCCACCCGCGGCGAGTTCTCGCTGATCATCGCGAGCCTCGCGCTCTCGGGGGCCGGCGGCGGTCTCGCTCCCGCGACTGCGAACGCGATGTACGCGTTCACCGTCGGCTACGTCCTCGTGATGAGCGTCCTCGGCACCTCGCTCATGCAGTACTCGAGCCGGCTCGAACCGATCGGGATCGCCCTGCTCGAGCGCGGGCGGAGGATCGCCCCTCGAGCGACCGAGGAGTGAGCGACCAACGCGGCCGCTGTGCGGTGGCGCACGCTGTCGGTCGGCCGAACGACGAGTGAGGACGGCCGACGAAACCGTGCGAGCGAATCGGTTGGGGAGGGCGTGGCTACTCCGTGTTGTCACGATAGAAGGCCACACCCCATTCGTCGATCCCGGTCGCGAACCGGCCCAGCAGCCACGGCCCGAAGCTCCGATACAACCGCCGACCGGAAGGGATAGCTTCAATCCGCTCGAGCCCCCTCACATACCCATGCCACGCGCGGTCGTCTTCGACCTCGACTACACGCTCGCCGTCCCCCGGCGGGATCGGACGACCATCCTCGAGGAAGCCGCGACAGCGACGGGCGCGCCCTCGCTCTCTCGCGAGGCCTACCTCGAGGCCCACCGCCGGAACCTCACCAGCGAGACGCGCGAACCGATTTTCGCGGACTTGCTCGCGGGCACCGACAGCGACGCCGACCCGGCCGCCGTCGCGACCGCCTATCGAGAGACGATTTCGGACTCGCTCGAACCCCTGTCCGGCGTCGAGACCATGCTCGCCGACCTTCGGGGGAGCTACCGCGTCGGCCTGCTGACCAACGGCCCCGTCCGCGCCCAGCGGGACAAACTCGAGACGCTGGGCTGGGAGGACGCCTTCGACGCCGCCCTGGTGACCGGCGAACTCGAGGCCGGCAAGCCCGATCCGCGGGCCTTCGCGGCGATCGCCGACGAACTCGGCGTCGCGCCCGGCGAGGCGGTCTACGTCGGCGACGAGGTCGAGGCCGACGTCCGGGGCGCAACCGAGGCCGGGATGCGGGCCGTGCAGGTGCTGCTGTCGGACGGGCCGGCACCGGACTCGCGGGCCGTCGCCCACCTCGAGCAGGGCGATCTCGCGGCGGCGTTACCGGGGGTTCTCGACGGCCTCGAGTGATCGGACGCTGGCACCACAGGTCGCTTTCCCCCGAATATAAGTAGAAATTAGTAGTACTGGAAGACGACCTAACAGTATGGACGACGCGACTCAAGTGCAGTTCAAGCGGCTCTTCGCCGGCGCGGTACTCATGCTGGTCGGGATGGAAGTCGTTTAGACGGACGGAATGAACGGCGGTCTCGTGGCGATAGCGTTTTACGCCGCTATTTTCGGTGCCGGATTGTTCGCCTACGGCTACTTCACTCCGGAGGCGTAACCGCCCCGAAAGGACCGCCGCAGTCCGTTACGTCACGCGTCGGTTCTGTCGTCGGCTTCCTCGAGCGCCCGCCCCACTCGCTGTACGACATCGGTCGCCCGCTTGACCGCGGCCCCGCTCTCGAGAAAGACCAGCGTCTTCGGCGGCTCGGTCGCCTTGGGGCGGACCCGAAGTTCGAGATCGGAGGCCGCGTCGGCCGCTCGGTCCTGTCCCGCCTCGAACTCGAGGTGGGCCCGGTCCTCGTGGACGAACGCGCGGGCGATCCGCTCGTCGCGGTAGGTGACGTCGTAGGCGCGAGCGCCGTCGGCCGACGGCTCGACGTCCCGGTCGGCGTCGGTCACGGCGACGTACTCGAGCAGGCCGTCCTCGCGGCCGTCGAGTTCGCTCGAGAGGAGTTCGGCGATGCGGCGGCCGTCGGTGATCCGGTCCTCGACCATATCCGTGGGTCGGGGCGGTGGGATTTAGTACCAACTGAAACGGGTTCCACGCTGCTCGCACGCGAAGTCGCTCTGAGCGGCCGAATTCGGCCGCTCACAGCCGGCGTATCGCGAGCAGGTGGGCGATAACTTTCAGTCGGTACTAAGAGTCCCCTTCGGTGTCGATGACGGCCTCGCGGGCGATGGGGGCGAGGTCGTCGACGTCGATCCCCTCGCGGCGGGCGTAGACCACCGCGGCGGCCTCGATGGTCAGTCCCAGTTCGCCCTGGAGGGTGTTGATCGCCCCGACTGCCTCGTGTTTCTCCATGCCCTCGGCGACCAGCGAATCGAGGACGCGCTCGAACGCCGACCGTTTCCGCAGGAGGTCCTCGTCGGGGGCGAACTCCTCGGGGATCGTCACCTCGCTCGGCTCGAAGGTTACCGCGAGCCCGTCGTCGGTCCGGTCGAGTACCCCCTCCTCCGTCGCGATGTCGATCAGTCGCTTGGCCTGATCGGGGGAGAACCAGTCCCGATCGAGCGAGAGCGCGACGACGAACTCGTTTTCCTCGAGCCGACGGCTCCCGTGCTGAATGAACGGGGCCGCGACCGCGACGCGGAGACTCATCGGCGACGACTTGCTCGAGCGGCGAGAAAACGATGACGGTTGGCGGTCCGCATCGCGCGCAGCGGCGGTCGCCGGCGATCAGTCGGAGGCGCGGCCGCCACCGCTGTTGCGGTCGGCCCGGGACGGCGGCGGGAACTCGCCGACGGTCGGCTCCGGCGTCTCGGGAAGCACGCAGCGGTCGGGCTCGCGGTTGACGTGGCGGTACTGGTCGGGTGCGTTTGCGAGCGGGTGGGCGGGATTCTGATCGCTGTCGATACGGGCGGCCCGCACTTCGTCGAACCCGTTGAGACGGGCGCGGATCCCGCGCCAGTGATACTGCGTCGCGGTCGGGACGGAGACGGGGCGAGGTGACTTCCCGTCGGGGTGGCGCGTCGCGAGGATGGTACTGTTGACGTTGCTGGCGAGCGCGTCGTGATCGATGAGAACGCCGACCGCGGCGTCCCGCGGCGCTCGCGCGGCCAGAACGTCCAGTCCGAGATGTAACGCGCGATACTCCGCGACGTTGTTGTCCGGCGGCGCGTCCGCGGTCGCGATCCGCGCGACGCGGGTGCCGTCGCGGGTCTCGATAACGGCCCCCAGCCCGCCGCCGGCCTCCCGGAAGGACCCGTCGGTGGCGACATAGAAGTCTCGGTGGTGGGTCCGCGGGGGGTGGGCGATATGAGGCGTGGGCGACTCGTCGAACAGGTCCCGCAGTGCGGGCCGGCCGTGAGCGGCCATATCCGTAGTATGCGGTGTAGGTTTCTTAAAGTTATGCCAGTACTCGGCCGCTGTGAGCGAACCACGGACTGCATCGGGAGAATCAACAAGGTAAACGGCAGAACGTGTACTATATTGTGCAAAATGGCACTATGCTGCCCACAAACAGCAACTGTGCGTTCAATAACCAGTATATATAAATAATGCTATCATAATGTGTGGGTATGGGAGTCACAGACACGACGCGACTCGATCGACGAACGCTCCTGAAACTTACCGGTGTCGCGGGGACGACGGGTCTCGCGGCGATGAGTGGCTGTCTCGGTGATCCATCCGACGACGACGGCACCGACGAACTCACGATCACGCTCTCACAGTTCCCGGATACGGTGGATCCGCTCGATCACATCACGGGGGACTTCTTCAACGTATACGACCACATCTACGAGCCGCTGTTCGACTTCGAGCCCGGGGAAGGCATCTTTTCCCGCGTCGTCGAAGACTGGGAGGCCCAGGGCGACGGGACGACCGAACTCTCCCTCCGGGACGACGTGGTGTTCCACAACGGGGACGATCTGACCGCGGAAGACGTCGCGTGGACGATCAATCGGACCGTCGATCCGGAGATGGGCGTCCCGAGTCCGATCGGGACCTTCGGACTGGGGTCGATCGAAGGTGCGAGCGCGGTCGACGAGACGACGGTGTCGGTCGAGTACTCCGCCGCGCCCGGACTCGCGGAGTTCGAGTTCGGGAACTACGCCCGTGCGATGAACATGGAGTGGGCGATCGAAAACCACGACGCCGAGAACGAGGCGATTTCCGGCGCTGATCCCGAGGTCTTCAACGGGACGGGGCCCTACGAGGTCGTCGACTTCACGTCGGGCGAGGAGATCGTCCTCGAGCGATTCGACGACTACTGGGGCGACGAGCCGCCGTTCGAGCGCGTGACGTTCAACGCGGACGGCGAATCCAGCGGTCGGGTAAACTCGCTCGAGACGGGAGAGACCGACTTGACGATCAACGTTCTCCCGGAGGACGTCGATACGGTTCGGAGCGCCGACGACGTCGAGATCAGGCAGGTAACGAGCTTCCGAAACATCTTCTGTCCGATGAAAAACACCGTCGCGCCGTTCGACAGCCTGGAGTTCCGGCAGGCGATGAACTACGCCGTCGACAACGAGGAGATCGTCGAAACGATCCTCAGCGGGTTCGGAGAACCGCGCGGCCAGCCCGTTGCGCCGGGGATCAACGGCTTCAACGACGAGATCGAACCCTACGAACAGGACGTCGGGATGGCGGAGGGACTCGTCGACGAGAGCGGGTACGGCGGCGTGGAGATCGAACTGACCGCCCCGCAGGGCCGTTACCTCAACGACGCCGACGTCGCCGAGACGGTCGCCGACCAGATCGACCAACTCGAGAACGTCAGTTGCGATGCCAACATCGTCGACTTCGGCATCGTCTCGGACGCGAATCAGGCCGGGGTCGACCCCGACGAGTTCGAGATCCCGTTCTTCATGATCGGCTGGGGGACCATTACCGGCGACACCGACTACGGCGTCCAAGGGTTCTTTACGATCCCGGACAACCCGAACCGGACGTTCGACGACGAGGAACTCAGCGACGCAATCCTGGAGAGTCAACAGATCGAGGACCCCGACGAGCGCCGACAGCAACTCGAGGAAGTCAACCGGCTGGCCCACGAGAAGGCGCCGTTCGTGTTCCTTCACACCCAAGAGAGTATCTACGGCGTGAGAGAGGACATCCAATGGGAGCCCCGCGAGGACGAGACCGTCTACATCTGGGGCATGGAGACGTAACAACGGATCACGCCTGAGAGCGAAAGAGACGGTCCCCTACCCACCAATTTAATGAGACTATCACATGTCGATGGCTAAGTTCCTCGTACGGCGATTACTGCAGGGAATCGTCGTCATCTGGGGAGTCGTAACGATCATGTTCGGACTCCGGGCGGTTGCGCCCGGCGATCCGGCGAACCTGATGCTCGCCGAAGGGGCGACACAGGAGTTAGTGGAACAGGTCAGGCGAGAGGAAGGACTGGACGAGCCGATCTACGTCCAGTACTTGGACTACGTGCGGGAACTGGTCACCGGCGACTTCGGATACTCCTGGCAGTCGAACCGGGAGGTCGAAGCGATGGTCATCGAACGGATCCCCGCGACGATCGAACTGACGATCGCCGCGACGATCGTCGCCCTCGTCATCGCGATCCCCCTGGGCGTGATTTCGGCGACGCGGCGAAACGAGCCAGCAGACTACGGAGCGACGATGTTCTCGCTGCTCGGCATCTCGACGCCGAACTTCTGGCTCGGGCTCATGTTGATCCTCGTGTTCGGCGTCTGGTTCGGAATCCCGTACCCGACCTTCGGCCTGTCGTGGGTCTCGCTGGCCAGCATCAGCGTCCCCTACCCGAGCGTCGGCTTCTACGATTTCCCGACCGGACGTCGACCGGTCGGCTTCGGGGAGGCCGTGCGAACGCTCGTCCGGTACGGGTCGGTCTACGACCTGCTGGTCTGGCTGAAACACATCGCGCTTCCGGCGCTCACGCTCGGAACGTACTTCACGGCGCTCATCACCCGCCTCACCCGGAGCGGTATGGTCGACGAGCTCGGGAAGCCCTACGTCACGGCGAGTCAAGCGAAAGGGCTTCCCTCGGTACTCGTTCGCTACAAGCACGTGCTTCGGAACACGATGATCCCGGTCATTACGGTCCTCGGACTCCAGATGGGGACCCTGATGGGCGGTGCAGTCATCACCGAGACCGTGTTCAATTGGCCGGGCCTCGGGCTCCGGCTCATCGACGCGCTCGGCACGCGAGACTGGCCGCTCATGCAGGGAATCGTGGTGTTCATCGCCATCGCGTTCGTGACGATCAACATCGCCGTCGACGCCGTCTACAACTATCTCGATCCGCGGGTGAGCGAGCAATGATCTCGGACCGAATCAGATCGAATCTCTGGCAGACGTTCAGGAAGAGCCTGCTCCCGAAGCTCGGGTTGGTGCTGCTGGCGTCGATCGTCTTCATGGCGGTGTTCGCGCCGGTACTGGCCACCCACAACCCGACGCGGACGGGCTACTACGACGAGCGGGGCGCGGAGTATCCGCCGCTCGGCTACGAATACACGACGTCGGTCGCGGACGACGGCGATATCGCCGACGTGACGGTCGAGCCGACCACCGAACACGTACTCGGGACGAACAACGTCGGACAGGACGTCTATTCCCGGTTCCTCTACGGCGCGCGAGTCTCGCTGCTCGTCGGTCTCCTCGGGACGGCACTGGCCGTGGTGATCGGCGTTCCGATCGGGCTGGCCGCGGGCTACTACGGCGGCCGCGTCGACGACGGACTGATGCGCATCGCCGACACCATGCTCGCGTTCCCGGCGCTCGTCCTCGCCCTGGCGCTGATCGGCGTCTTCGGGGAGTCACCGATCTACGTCCCCGACCCGATCGTCGCGGTCGGTCTCGTCGACGGGATGCCCGACAGGATTCCGATCCCCGGGACGGTCACGATCGTGGCCGGACTCGTCACCTGGGTCTGGTTCGCTCGCGTCGCTCGCGGCGAGGCGCTGTCGATTCGCAGCGAGGAGTACGTCAAAGCCGCGCGGAGTTTCGGGACGAGCGACGGGGCGATTCTGCTCAAACACGTCCTCCCGAACAGCCTCACGCCGATCATCGTCCTCGCGACGATCCAGGTCGCGGTGATCATCCTGCTCGAGGCCTCGCTGGCGTATCTCGGGTTCTCCGGGACGACGCTCTCGTGGGGCTACGAGATCGAGCGCGGACAGGACGTCCTGCGGACCCGACCGTGGGTCGCTATGGTGCCGGGAATCGGGATCGTCCTGGCGGTGATCAGCGTCAACCTGCTCGGCGACTGGCTCCGCGATGCACTGGATCCGAACATCGAAGGTGAAGGCAGATGACAGAGGAAATACTTCGCGTCTCCGACCTTTCGACGCGCTACTTCACGCAGGAGGGACAGGTAAACGCGGTCTCGTCGCTCGACCTCGAGATCGAACGCGGCGAGGTCTTCGGGATCGTCGGCGAGAGCGGGAGCGGGAAAAGCGTCACCGCCCGCTCCGTCATGGACCTGATCGAGCCGCCGGGCGAGATCACGGACGGCGAGATCCGCTATCGGAACCCGGATCTCGTCGAAGCGATCGCCGACGACCACCCGAACGCGATCGACGGGGAGTTCGTGAAACTGCTCGAACTCCCCGACGACGTCAGGCGGTCGCTGCGAGGGACGTCGTTCAGCATGATCTTCCAGGATCCGGAGAGCAGCTTCAACCCGACGCTCACCGTCGGCGAACAGCTCGCCGAGGCCGTCGAGGTCCAGCGGCGGGCCAGCGCCACCCCGCGATCGACCCGCGCTCGAACCGAGGCCGCGGAGTACTCGCTGGGATCGCTGTTGCTCTCCAACGTCCTTCCCTCGCGGCGGTACGTCAGCGAGGGGAGCCGCGACCGGGCGATCGAACTGCTCGAGCTGGTCGGCATTCCGGATCCGGTCGAGCGAGCCGACGAGTACCCCCACGAGTACTCCGGCGGCATGCTCCAGCGGGCGATGATCGCGCAGGCGCTGGCCGGCGAACCGGACGTGCTGATCGCCGACGAGCCGACGACGGCACTCGACGTGACGATTCAAGCCCAGATCCTCGACCTCCTCGACGACCTCCAGCGGGAAACCGGGATGACGATCCTGCTGATCACGCACAACCTCGGCGTCATCGCCCGCATGTGCGACCGGGTCGGCGTGATGTACGCGGGCGAGATCGTCGAGCGCGGAACCCTCGAGGACGTCTTCGACGAGCAGATCCACCCCTACACGGCGGGACTGCTCGGCTCGGTTCCCGACCTCGAGGGGGGCACGGCGCGACGCGATGCGGATAGTCGAGCGGTCGAGTCGCGAGACGACGCGCCCGACCGACTTCAGCCCATCCCGGGGAACGTGCCGAGCCTCCTCGACCACGAGATGGACGACCGGTGTCAGTTCGCCGATCGGTGTCCGAAAGCGATGGCGTCGTGTCTCGAACACCCGCGGGAGCATCCGGCCGGTGGGAGCGATCACCACCGGGCGCGCTGTGTTCTCGCGCAAGCGGAGTACGACGAGGACGCGGCGCTCCCGGACGGGTACTTCGACGAGGCGGAACGGCCGGTCAGGGACAAACACGCCGGGGCGGAAGCGTCCGAGACCGAACCCCCCGAGGAGCGGTCACGGTCGCCGGCCGAGACCACCGGAGGTGAACACCAGTGAGCGCCGACGACCCGCTCGTCCGCGTCGACGACCTCCGGAAGTACTTCTGGGAGAACGACTCGCTTCTCGATCGGCTGTTCGGGGACGAACCGGTCCCTGTCCGCGCCGTCGACGGCGTCAGCTTCGACATCCACGAGGGGGAGACGCTGGGGCTGGTCGGCGAGTCCGGCTGCGGGAAGTCGACGACGGGGGAAACGCTCCTCCGCCTGCAGGATCCCACCGAGGGGCGCGTCGAGTTCGACGGCGAGAACGTCTACGACCTCAGCGGCGCTGCCCTCACCGACTTCCGCCGGCGTTCCCAGGTCGTCTTTCAGGACCCCTTCTCGAGTCTCGATCCGCGAATGACGATCGGAGACATCGTCAGACAGCCCCTCGACGTTCACGAGGTCGGGACCGACACCGAGCGGCGAGAACGGGTCCGGGACCTGCTGGAACGCGTCGGCCTCTCGGCCGACCAGATCGATCGCTACCCTCACGAGTTTTCCGGCGGCCAGCGCCAGCGGATCGGGATCGCCCGCGCGCTGGCGCTCGAGCCCGAGTTCGTCGTCCTGGACGAGCCCACGTCGGCGCTCGACGTCTCCGTTCAGGCGCAGGTATTGAACCTGCTCGACGACCTGCAAGACGAGTTCGATCTCACGTATCTCCTGATCAGCCACGACCTTTCCGTGATCCGGCACGTCTGCGATCGCGTCGCGGTGATGTACCTCGGCGAAGTCGTCGAGATCGGTCCCGTCGAGGACCTGTTCGCGGACCCGGAACACCCTTACACGCGAGCGCTGCTCGAGAGCGTCCCGCGCGCGTCGACCGACGAACGGGAGCGCGATCGGGAGACGCTCGCCGGCGACGTGCCGTCCCCGCGGGATCCGCCGAGCGGCTGTCGGTTCCGAACTCGGTGTCCGAGGGTGATTCCGCCCGACGATCTCGAGATCGAACGGGGGACCTATCGCGCGCTCATGACGCTCCGCCAGCGGATCGAGCAACGGGACATCTCCCTCGACTCGGTCGGCGAGGACGGCCGGTTCACGATCGACGACGGTGGGGTTCCGGAGGCGGACGTTCCCGCGTTCGTCGCGGCGCTGAAAGCCCGATTGCTCGCGGTCGACCTGCCGGAGCGACACGACGCGATCGTCGAAGACGCCCTCGCCGAACTGGCGACCGGGGACTGGGACGCGGCCGAGGACCGACTTCGGACGGCGTACGAAAGCGTCTGCGAGCGCGATCACCCCGAACTGGGCGACGGATCGCATCCGGTGGCCTGTCACCTCCACGACGATGCGATCGAACGAACACCGGCTCCCGACTCCCTGGACTGACGAGCATCTCGACGAACGTAACAGTCTCGAGAAGGCACATAAACGGCGAATTCGGTATACTGAGCGAGTACAGCGTATCTGGCGACCGGTCCCGAAATCGACGCTCGTTCGCCGGGGACACGGACCCAATCTGTATTGGCAGCAGGTGTAATACCACTGGGTGCCTGCTCGACGTATGAACCAGACGAACGCGAGCCGAATGGAAGCGGCCTGTTCCCTCCTCGCCGAGTCCGAACGCCGGTATCTCCTCTATCAGCTGGCCGAGGACGCGACTGCGAACCTCGAGGACGTCGTCACACAGGTCGCCGCCTGGGAACTCGACGCCCGGCCCGCGACGATCGAGAAGGAGCAGCGACAGCGGATCTACGTCTCGCTGGTCCACAACCACCTCCCGCGGCTCGCCGACTACGACATCGTCGACTACGAACTCCGTAGCGGCGACGTCGTCCTCGACGAGGGGTTCGACGACGTCAAACCCCTGCTCGAGCAGTTCAAACAGACCGAGGAGAAAGTCGAGATCCGCGAACTGCCGTCGCTTTGAGACTGCGGCCCGGTGGCGTCCGGTCGACCGAGCGCTCGCCGCCGGCGTCGACCCGAACCGAAATTCATAGGTCCTTTCTCACGGGAGAGCCACCGTGAGCCGCTATCGGACCCTCTCGCTCTTTCTGGTGCTTGCAGCGTTGTGGGGATCGGCGTTCGTCGCGATCAGCGCCGGCCTCTCGCATCTCCCGCCGATACTGTTCGCGGCGCTGCGATACGACGTCGCCGGCGTCCTGATGCTCGCATACGCGGCCGTCGTCGCCGACTGGCGCCCGCGCGACCGCGCCGGCTGGTGGCAGGTCGCCGTCGGTGCCGGACTCCTGATCGCGGCCTACCACGCCTTCCTGTTCGTCGGCCAGTTGCACACGACCGCCGCGGCGGCCGCCATCGTAGTGAGTCTCTCGCCGGTCCTGAGTACTGGGTTCGCGCGAGCGCTGGTCCCCTCGGACGCGCTCTCGCCCGTCGGTCTCGTCGGCGTCGTCGTCGGACTCGTCGGCGTCGCCATCGTCGTCCGCCCCGATCCGGGCGGCCTGCTCGCGACGGACGCCGTCGCCAAGGGGCTGGTCTTCTGTGCCGCGCTGGCCTTTGCCCTCGGCAGCGTCCTCACCCGCCGGATCGACGCCGACCTCCCGATCGAGACGATGGAGGCCTGGTCGATGCTCGGCGGCGCAGCGCTGTTACACCTCGTAAGCCTCGCGCTCGGGGAACCGATCGTCCCGACCGCCTGGGCCCACCCCGAGGCGATCGGTGCGCTCGCGTACCTCTCGGTGGGTGCCAGTGCCGTCGGCTTTCTCATCTACTTCGAACTGCTCGAGCGGCTGGGTGCCGTCGAGATCAACATGGTCTCCTACGTCGCCCCGATCGTCGCGGCCGTGGTCGGCTGGCTCTACCTCGGCGAGGTCGTCGACGCCGCCGCGCTAATCGGCTTCGGTATCATCATTGGCGGCTTCCTCCTCGTGAAACGCCGAGCGATCCGCCGGGAACTGGGACAGGTCCGGTCGCGCGAGGCGGGCGAGTAGGCAGACCCTACCGGCGATGCGCGTGGCCGACGTACAGCGCCAGCAGGTTGCCGGCGAGCAGGCCGAGAAAGAGTCCGCCCTCGAGCCCCGAGGAGAGACCGGTCGCGAGCAAGGGGAGGTAGGCTGCGGGGAGAACGATCGCCGCCCAGAACCCGACGGCGCGGATCGGCGTCGCCAGTCTCGGGACGGCGCGCTCGAGGACGCCGTGATCCTCGTCGGGACGGTCGTCCGAAACGTTCGAGCCCGCGGATCGTCGATCGTCGAGGGAGGGGGGACTCGCCATCGAACTCGTCGATCGATCGTTGCCCGCCACAGATGATATACCGGGTCGACCGTTTCGTCGGTTACCCCGGATTCAGCTGAACTCACCCGACGGAACGTCACGTTTACCGGCAGAAACGACTCGTTCATCGACTCGCTGGGCGGTACCGAACGAACTCGGTCGGGGGTTTATCCGTGATCGCGGGGCAACGCTCGCCATGAGCGACATCGAACGGATCGAACGGCGGCTGTCGGCCCTCGAGCGCGCGGTCGTCGACGGTGACCCCGAGGTACCGGCGCTCGAGGACCGCGCGTCGATCGCCGCGGATCTCGAAACGGCCGTCGAACGCCTCGAGGCACACGACCGTCGGCTCGCCGACCTCGAGGGACGGGTCGACGCGCTCGAGGGAGCCGTCGGCGGCGGCGACGCGGCAGACGTGGCGGTCGAACGGCGGGCCAACGCGGCCGTGGCGGCGGTCGACCGGCTCGAGTATCGCATCGATGGCCTCGAACAAACTCTCGAGGGGACCCGCGATCGGACAGATCCACGCCCCGGCGTCGAGCCGGGAGACGAGGGGACGCGCGAACGAGCGGTGGCGACGGAAACGGTCGAGGAGCGGGCCGAACGTGATGCGGGCGAGGGGAGATCGTCCGCCGCGTCCACGGACGCGGCCGGGGAAAGCGGTGAGCGTCACGACGTCGAACGGACCGTCGAGGCGATCGTGTCGCCGGCCGACGACGGGGCTCGAGCGACCCCGGTCGGGTCCGGTTCGGACGCCGACGATCGGTCATCATCGGAACCGGTGACGGACGACCGCTCGAGCGACGGCTCGCCGTCGGACGACGAGGCGGACGGCACAGCGGCCGCGGACGGGGCCGACGAGGGGGGCGGCCTCCTCGGCTCGATCCGGGACAGACTCCCGTGAACCGTTACGTCGTCGCCGCCGTCCTGACGGTCGCGCTCGCCGTGCTCGCCGCGCCGGCGATCGATCGGGGTGCGACGCTGAACACGCACCGGCAGGTCGAGACGGGAATCGCGTCGATCGACGACGCCGCGACCGATCTCGTCGAAACCGAGGAGCCCTCGCCCGACGGTCACCCGAATCCCCGGCGCGTCGTCGAGTTGCCGCTCCAGCGTGACTCGCTTACGACCGTCTCCGTCGACCACGTTCGGATCGTCCCGCGGGCCGACCAACGCGCCACCGTCGTTCGATATGCACTCGCGGATGGACGGACCCGTGAAACGGTGATCGACGAACGGATCGTCGGGAACGATCCCGACGGCACCGCCCCGCTCGAGGTCCGTGGCCGTGGCGAGATCAGGGTCGCGTTGACGCTTCGAACCGACGCGGACGGCGACCCGGTCGTCGTCGCGAGCCGGCTGTGAGTTTAAATCGGATGCCGCAGCCAGCGTCGGTATGTTGCAGAACCCACCCGGACGGCTCCGCTCGGTCGTCGATCGCGTCGACGGCACACTGCTCGACCTCGGGGGCCGCTTCGATAGCTGGGGCGACGAGCCGGCCGCCCAGTGTACGTGTCGGACGGCCAGCGAAGGGGAGACGCTCCGGATCGACGCGAGCGACTGTCACGGCCGCCTCGAGTCCGCCGTCCCCTGTCGCCGGACCGCAATCGAGGCGCTCACCGATAGCGAAGCGAACGCGATCGTCGTGCGATCGAACGGCCTCGAGCGGCGGTACGACGACCGCGGCGTGGCCCTGCTGGGCTCGGCCGGCCGGTTCGTCGCGCTGCTGGGCGATCGCGCCGATCGGCTGGCGTCGGCCGCCGCTCGGGACCCGCTCGCCGTCGGCGAGGAGTTGCGGACCCGAGTCGGACCGATCGCCGATATCGGCGTCGAATCGGGCCTCGTGGCGGCCGCCGAGCGCGCCGAGAGCTACGAGTCGACCCTGACCGCGACCGTCGGACTCACGATCGGGCAGT
Organism: Natrinema saccharevitans; assembly: GCF_001953745.1. NCBI lineage: Archaea > Methanobacteriati > Methanobacteriota > Halobacteria > Halobacteriales > Natrialbaceae > Natrinema > Natrinema saccharevitans. Next base: position 607,159 of record NZ_LWLN01000001.1, on the reverse strand, counting down.
ACTTCGTCGATCGGTCGATCGACGAGGGGGCACGGCTCGTCGACGCGCGCTCGCTGCCGACCGGCAGTGAGGCGCGGATCTACGACCGACCCGACGAGACGCCGCGGTACGCTCTCGAGGTCGTCGATACGACCCTCTCGAATAGCGATAGGCGGCTCCTCCTCGCGGGGTACGAGGCGATCGCCGAGGGAGTCGTCGAGGGGGACCGGGCGGGGTCGCGGGCCATCGAACACGCGAACGGGGAGCCGGCCAACACCAAGCTTGCGAACGTTCTCACGAAGCATACGGCCGGCTACGGGATCCTCGAGGACCTGTTCGCGGACCCGCGCGTGACCGACGTCTTCGTGACCTCGCCGGTCTCGGCGAACCCGATCCGCGTCGTCGTCGACGGGGAATCGATGCCGACGAACGTCTCGCTCACTCGGGCGGGGGTACAGGCGCTTGCCTCCCGGGTTCGGCGCACCAGCGGTCGGGCCTTCTCCCGGGCGAGCCCGACCGTCGACGCGACGGCCGCGCTCGAGAACGGGACCGGGATCCGGGTCGCCGGCGTCACCGAACCGGTTGCCGACGGGATCGCGTTCGCGTTCCGGGAGCGGCCGGACGAGCGGTTCACCCTGCCCGCGCTGGTCGCGAACGGAACGATGCCGGCGGCGGCCGCGGCGCTGCTCTCGGTGGTCGTCGAGCGAAACGCCGCCGCCCTGATCGCCGGGACGAGAGGGTCCGGGAAGACGACGCTGCTCGGAACGCTGCTGTACGAACTCCCGCCAGCAACGCGGACGGTCCTGATAGAGGACACGCCGGAACTGCCGGTCGAGACGTTACAGTCGGTTGGCCGCGACGTGCAGGCGCTCCGGACCGGAACCGGCGACGGCCCCGAAATCGACCCTGCAGAGGCGCTCAGGACCGCCCTCCGGCTGGGCGACGGCGCGCTCGTCGTCGGCGAGATCCGCGGGGAAGAAGCAGGGGTTCTCTACGAGGCGATGCGCGTCGGGGCCAATGCCAACGCCGTCCTCGGTACGATCCACGGCGACGGGGCCGCCGACGTCGCCGAGCGGGTCGTCGCCGATCTCGGCGTCGAACACTCCTCGTTCGCCGCGACGGATCTGATCGTGACCGTTCAGACCCACCGGACTCCCGACGGCCGAAGCCGCCGCCTCGCCGCCATCGAGGAGGTGATCGACGACGGCGACACCCCTCGGTTCGAATCGCTGTACGAACTCGAGGGCGAGCGTGCGGTCGCGACCGGCCGGATCGACCGCGGTGAGAGCCGACTGATAAATCGGCTCGCCGGACCGACCGAGGCGTATGCCGACGTGCGCCGAGCGCTCACGTCCCGGACGGACCTGCTCTCGCGGCTCGCCGTCGAGGGCCGAACGAGTCCCCGCGCGGTCACGCGGGCCTACGCCGACCGGACCGGCGGGTGATCTCGAGATGACGTTCGTGCCCGTCGTGCGCGCGCTGGCGGCGCTGTATCCGGCCGAGGTCGACGCCAGCGACGGCCTCACGGAGTCGCTGTCGTTTACCGGCTCGCCCCACGATCCCGAGACGGTCGTCAGAGCGGGCTACGGGACCGGAATCCTCGCCGCCATCTTTCCGCTGGGGCTGTTACTGACGCCGGCCCCGCTCTCGTTCGTCGCGTTTTTCGTCCTCGTGGCGCCGATCACGGCGATCCACGCGGTTCACTCGATCCCCCATCTGCGGGCGGCGTTTCGCCGGACCGAGGCCCTCGGTGACACCCCGAACCTGATCGGCCGGGCGGTGTTGCGCATGCAGGTCCAGCCCGCCCTCGAGAGCGCGGTCCGGTTCGCGGCCGACACCGGCTCGGGGCCGCTATCGCGGAGTCTCGACGCGCACATCGATCGCGCGATGGGGACCCCCGGGACCGGTCTGCTCGCTTTCGCCGAGGAGTGGGCCGAGTGGTTCCCGGCGTTACGGCGGTCAGCACACCTGCTCGCGACCGCCCAGGACGCCCCGGAAGCCGAACGGTTGCGGACCCTCGATCGCGCGCTGTCGGCCGTCCTCGACGGGACGCACAGCCAGATGGCCGAGTTTACGTCGGCCATTCGTGCGCCGGCGACCGGCCTGTTCGCCTTCGGGATCATGCTCCCGCTCGCGCTAGTCTCGCTCGTTCCGACGGTGCCGATGGTCGGCTACGCCGTCAACGTCTGGCTCGTCGTTCTCGTGTACAACATCGTGTTACCCGGTGCGCTCGTCGTGGCCAGCCTCTGGCTGCTCGTCCGCCGCCCGGTCGCTTTTCCGCCGCCGACGATCGGTCACGACCATCCCGACCTCCCCGATCGGCTCCGGCTACGACCGCTCTGGGGCGTCGTCGCCGGCGGCGGAAGCTATCCCGTCCTCGTTGCGGTCGGCCCCGCACACCTCGCGCCCATCGCCGCCGTCGGTATCGGACTCGGAGTCGCACTCCTCGTGACCTACCGGCCGATCCTCGGAGTCAGACACCACGTCCGCGACATCGAGGCACACCTCACCGACGCGCTGTACGTCGTCGGTCAACAGGTTGCCGAGGGGGAGTCCGTCGAGTCCGCCGTCGAACTCGCCGGCGACCGGATCCCCGGCGAAACCGGTGCCGTCTTCGAGCGCGCGGCCGGCCTCCAGCGGCGGCTTCAGACCGGCGTCCGGGAGGCCTTCCTCGGCGAGTACGGCGCGCTCCGACACGTTCCCAGCTCGCGCGCTCACGGGACCGCCGCGTTGCTCGCGATCGCGGCCGACGAGGGGAAACCCGCGGGCCGCGCTATCGTCTCCATGGCCGACCACCTCGAGGAACTCGAGGCCGTCGAGGCCGAAACCAAGCGGAACTTAGAGCAGGTGACCGGGACCCTCGACAACACCGCGGCGTACTTCGCGCCGCTCGTGGCCGGTGCCACCGTCGGCATGGCCGACATGATGGCCAGCGACGCGCTCGTCGCGTCGGGCGAGATCGACGCGGCTACTTTTCCGACGGAGTCGCTCGGAATCGTCATCGGCGTCTACCTGATACTGCTGTGTGTCATCATCACGCCGCTGTCGATCGCACTGCGTCACGGCATCGATCGAGCCCTCGTCGGCTATCACGTCGGTCGGACGCTCGTCTCCGCGATGGTACTGTACGTCGTGACGGTGACCGCCATCGGTGCCGTCCTCTGATCGGCCGGTCTCGCCTCCTTTCGGCTCAGTCTCGAGGATGCGACCCGCGACCGACTGAGGTTTAAATACGAACACGCGGCCAGCGAGGGCATGCACCTGGAAGCACCGATCGACGGCTGGTACGTCTGGCTCGCCGTCTCCATCGTCAGCGCCGCCGTCGGTACCGTCGCGCTCGGTCTACCGACCGGCCCGCCACCGGACGCGAACCGAGCGGCGAACGCCATCGAAGAGACGGCCGGCAGTCCCTACGAGGCGAGTTCGACCTACGACCACGACGCGACTGCGATCGAGTTCACCGGCCGAACCGTCGCGATGCGAAACGAACACGGCACGACGCGAGCGACGCTCACCTACGGTCACGTGGTCCCCGTCATGGGGAACGAGCGACTCGAGAACGTCTCGGCCGGCCGCGCCATCGAAGCGGAGTACGCGGCGGCGATCGAGAACCCGGACCGGAGCGCGGTCGACGCCTTTCTCGCGGATGTCGAATCGGCATACGAGACGAACACGGACGAGTGGCGGACGGCGAACGGACCGTTACGCACCCGAACCGTCGCTACGAGACCGCTGCCGACCGTCAGTGCCGCCCTCGATATCGAACGCGTTCCCGGCGACCAGACCCACGAGGTCACCCTCGAGTACGAATCGACCGCGGAAACCGGGATACGGCTGCGGGCAGACGGGAGTGGCGATCGAGGACGCATCGACGAAACCGTCCGGGCAACCGCGACGAGGCAGGCCGAGACGATCACCCACGACGAGTTCGAGCGGACCTCCTCGATGTCGTTTCCGATCGACGTGCGGGTCGAAGCCGGCGGCACCGAACTGTGTACCGAAACCGTTCGCGCCGAACGGGGCGACGAGACGGTCGCGATCTGTCCGTCCGGCGGACAGACGCTCGAGACGACCGGCGTCGACGATCGAGGCTACGTGAGTCGCGATACGGAGGCCGATTCGTTCTATGTCACGCTCGTCGATGTCTGACCGAGGACAAACCGACCCCCTCGCCGCACTCGTCGCCGTCTCGGCGCTCGTCGCCGGGATCGGTCTCTACGGGCTCTATCTCTCCGACACGCTTCCCGGCACGACCGATCGAACCACCGAAACGACGGCGCTCGATCGGATCGCCGACGACCTCGAGAGCGACGGCGTCGTTCGCGCTCACGACGGTGACCTCGCGGACGGAGTCGAGACCGGATCCTTGCCACACGGCCGGAACGTCTACGTCCGGCTCACGATCGTCGCCGACGGTCACGAAACCGTCGTCGGTACCGCCGTGTTCGGAACCGACGGAACGTCGAATCCGACCGCGATCGATGAGGAGGAACTCGACGGTCCGCCCGAGGAGGCCGGCGTGGCCGAGCGCTCCGTCGCCGTGGCGACGGCTCCCGGCGACGTGCGCCGCGGGACGCTGCTCGTGGGGGTGTGGAACGGATGAGATCGGACCGAGCGGTGAGTACGGTCATGGACGTCGCGATGGCACTGTTGCTCGTCAGCGCGAGCGTCCTGTTGCTCGGTACGCACCTGTACGGAGCCGCACCCGACCCCGACGGCGACCGGGCCGACCACACGGCCGCGGTACTCGGTGCGACGACCATCAGCGTCCAGTACAGCCTCGCCGACGCCGACCCGGTCGCCGAACGACCCGGCGAGTACCACCGGACCGAGTACGGGTCCGCGACCGGCCTGCTCGCGGACGCGGCCGTCGCGAACGCCCGCATCGACGGGACGCCGATCCGTCCTACGGGCGACGAGTTCGAAGCCGCCGTCGCCGCCTCTATCGGGAGCGCACTGATCGGCTCCGATCGCGAGTTCTACGCCGTCGCCGAGTGGGAACCCTACGAGAACGCGTCGATCAGCGGGACGGCGACCGCCGGCGAACGACCGCCGCCGACCGCGGACGTCTCGAGCGTGACCCTCTCCGCCTCGAGCGGCCTGCCGGCCGTCGACGACGACGCGATCGAACGCGCGTACCTCGAGGGCGGAACGGACTGGTACGATCGACTTGAGGGCCGAACCGACCTCGTCGCGGACTCCGACTCGGCCCGCTTCGAGGCCGCGGGAATGGTCCTCGGAGACGCGATCCTCCGCGGCTACTTCCCGCCCGAGGAGACGCAACTGGCCCTCGAGAGCCAGGGGCTGTCCCACGAACTCGCCGTCTTCCAGTACGAGCGTATGGTCGCGCCGCTCGAGTACGAGTTCACCGGGACGACGAACCCCGACCATCACGGTCCGCTCAAACGCGAAGAAGCGGACGCCCTCGAGGCGAACGCGCACGTTTGCCGCGGGATCGCCGACGCCGACCGATTCGGCCGGGAGGGGCTCGGAGAGTGGCTCGCCGAGGACCTGCAGGACGCCTTCGCCGAGGAGACCGCGACGATCGACGACGAGTACAGCGGCGTTGCCCGCGACGAGCGGATCGCGGCGCTGCTCGCCGACGAAACATCGACCGCCGACGTAACCATCACGATTCAGACCTGGTAACATGACCGACCGCCCACACACAGTTTCGATCGCAGCAGACGACCGCGCCCGGATTCCGTTCGCTCTGATCGCAGTTCTCCTGTTGATCAGTAGCATCGCCATCGTCGGCGTCCTCGACTCCAGAGACGCGCCCGAGGTCGACGCCGAACGGGCAGTGGCCATCGACCGCGCCGAATCGGTCGCCGTCTCGGAGTTGCGACGGTCCGTCCTCCGGGCGACCGAGACGGCCGCCAGCGCGCCCGTCACGTCGACCGACGGTGCGAGTCAAACCGTCGAGGCCGCATTCGACGACGACGAACCCGTCTTCGACCAGTATCTCAAACTCCTCGTCTACCGGGAGGTCGCCGAGTCGTTCGCGACCACGTCCCAGCAGGTCGGCCACGACACCACCGCCGGGGCCGCTATGGATCGCATCGACTGGAACGACAGCGACGACCTCTCGGCCGCGATCGACCGCGTCTCGCTCGAGCGACCCGAGACCGGCGTCCTCACCGTCGAGGTCGCGGACGTCGAACTCACCGGAAACGAGATCGACGGCGAGCCGATCACCGAACGCCGCGATCTGACCGTCTCGGTCGCGACCCCGCTCTACCAGCTCAAGGACCGAACCGACGAATTCCAGCGCCAGCTCAATACCGGCTTTTTCGAAACCGACGAGTACGACGGCCTCGGTCGATATACGGCTGCCCGGCTGTTTCCCTACACCTGGGGCAAGGCCTACTACGACCGCCTCTCGAGCAGCCAGCCGGCGTTCGATAACCTGACGCCCAACGACCACACCGAGGTCATGGTCAACGACGCCATCTTCGGCTTGCAGGAGCGCACCTTCGGCACGACCGACCCGTACAAGGACCGCGCCATGCTCCAGCCGACGCTGTGTATGGCCGGCGATCTCGCCTCGAGCGCGGGCGACATCGAGACCGAAGACTTCCTCTCGAACGGGAGTTCCCTCGCCAACGAATCCGACCTCTGTAACGCCGATCTGCTCGATCAGGACGGTGAGCTACCCGACCCACCCACCGTTCAGGAGATTGCACTGACGATGCTCGAGGACAACGTCGAAACCGACGTCGAGATTCAGGCTCATCCGTTCGCCGATTTGGGGTATATGCAGATGGCGGCTGGGATGAAGATGGAGCAGATCGAAGCGGAGTTTAACCACTCACTCAAACAGAATAGTAAATTTAACGACTTTTACCTTAATAGCTACTTCTCTGACAAATTGGGAAATCAAGAAATAGCTGGTAGAATTGGTGATTTTCGACAAGAAGGTGACGGCACTCTATCTGAGTTCGAAGACACATTTTCGAGGGAATATCCGCGTAACTCAGAGATACAGGGAGTTATAAACGATATATATCAGGTAGGTGTAGAAACAAGAGAACGAGATTTGGTCAGGTATAATCGATTACCAGATCCATTATCACCAGAAGACTGGGCACAAAATCCGGGGAATTGGACAGGTCCCTTCAATGTGACCTATCACGCTAGTTCTTCACAGGCAGATGCTGATGTGTCGATTAAGATACCTACAGAGAGTAATGGCACCAGCTTTGATGATCGAGATTTTGCTGAAACAGATATTAGATACGAGAACACCATCGGAGTCAGTGCTGATTGGAAACACGAAGATGAAAATCGATCTCCACATACACATTGGAATTGGGAGGATGATATCACATACAGCGCGAACTATACGATCAGTGGTGATCTCGTTTCCGATGACATCAGTGTGGAACGGGGAAGTCGTGGGATTGAATCACCGTTCCAGACTGACTCATGGGACGAAGAGTATAGATCTGTTGATAACTTCGAAACCATCAGGACGAAAGCAGTCAGGGAAATCTTCGACCTCGACTCAACCACTGTCCGTTCCCAAGAACGTGAACTCGAGCGAGCGCTCGAAGATTCAAGTAGCTCGATAATCATGGAGCGTGATTTCGAGGCGGAGATTCCCTACTCAGCTGATCCCGATATCGATGTCAGTCCACGAAACGAGGACGAACTCTACGAGTGGGCGCTTTCGGAACTCAACCATACCCACTACGAAGTCCTCACGAGTGTCGAGCCACATCGGACGGATCTCTGGAACATGGTCGAGCGACCGAGTCCGCTCGGGAACGTCGAGAGCAATGTAAGAGATGTCGAACGCGAGTCAGTGTATCAGAACGCGTCCGAACCGTACGCCAACACTGCGGACCTCCTTCGAGCGGAAGTCCGTAAACGGTACTTCGAAAATACATACGATAACATCGACAAAGTGAGCGAGTGGCACGACACGACGCTCGGTGAGAGCAGTGCTATACTCAACGATCTTCTCGGTGGACTGCTCGACACGAGCAACGACCTGCTCGGCGGACCGATAAATTTTGTCGACAGAATGATGGATCCCGAAACGCGACCCGAGGATACGCAGGGTTCGCTCAAGGATTCGTCGCTGATGGAGAACGTGAACTATCAAGTCGAGGCATCGCCGACCTATCTCTCTTTGGAAACGGTCAATCGGACCGACGTTCCGGCGGTCCGCCCGAATGGCGGTGAAACGCTTTCGATTGACGATGTTAATAGGACGGAACACGCACCTATGGGGGCAGGGTATCTCGATGGAATCGGTCATCCCGGATTTCCTCTGATGCCCTGGCCATCGTTATTCTATCTTCAGCTCGATGCGTATTATCTCGAAATACAGGGCGAATACGCTCGCTTCGAACTACGAGCTACCGATGGTGAGCCGACGAGTGCTACCGGACTGACGTACGTCCGACAGGACACCGAGACGACAATCGACGTGCCCTCGCGGGCGGATCAGGACGAACTTGCAGTCGGTTCTGTCGAACCGATTTCGTTCGAGAATGAACTTGTAGTTCCGATCATCGTTCCGAGCCCACAACTACTGACAAAAGGCTCCCCTGGCGTCGGCGATCCATGGAGGTATAAATCATCAAATTCGCCACAAAAGAATTGTTCGAGAGGCTGGAACGAGGTCGGTGCTGGCTTCGAGAACAGTAGCGGTTGTATCTCGAGTGGGGACCTTCCAGTGAATAGTTAGGCGTCTTCTATAGCATAGACGTTCCCCTCTGCTGTAGGAACGTAGAGTGTTTCATCAGAAATAGCAGGTGGGGCCCTAATTGATTCACCGCCCTCTTGCCCAAACTCTTTAATTTCCCACGTCACACTTCCATCTTCTGTATCAAATGCAAGTAAATCATAATAGCTAGACACATACACTATATCATCGGTTATTACTGGTTTTGCACTCACACTATAACGGAGGTCTTTTGGATCCCATTCGTAAATTTTTTCATTAATATCTACAGCAAAGAATTTCTGTGCCCCTGCTCCACCGCCGCCGAAATAGACTGTTTCCGGTGCTACTGATGGACTGCACGTTATTGGTTCATCAATTTCTAGTTTCCATCTCTCAGAACCATCTTTGATTGCATACAGGTGTTGGTCCTCTCCACCGACATAGACTGTCTCATTGAAGATAGTTGGATCACTTTCGCCTAATGGTTCTTCTGTAGAACTTTCAAATTGCCATTGAATATTCTCATCCTCAATATCTACTGCATAAATGGTATTTTCGCTAACAAAATACACATTTCCGTTATTAACGGCAGGAACATATGTATATGGATATCCTCCTTGATGGTCACGCATGTCATGGAGGGTACTTTCATTACCATTCTTTAGATCAAAATAGTGGAGGAATAGGTTTTGTATGCCGATGACGCCATCATTCACCGGCACGGGATTGACGCTACTGATTCCGATATCGTTTCGCCATTGGACTTCGCCGTCCTCGAGATCAGCTGCAACGATTCCATCTCTCGTCCCGGCGAACACTCGTTCATTGTCAGCGGCTGGGTGGGCAGCGGGAGACGCGTTGACTTCTTTCTGCCACTCGAGTTCTCCCGTTTCTAAATCGATCGCGTGCAAGCGAGTGGTCGCGATGACATAGAGCGTGCCGTCGACGATGACGGGACTGTTACTGATAGAGCCCTCCCCGTCGAATAGTTTCCGCACTTGTACGTCCTCACTAGTCGGCCCGGTCGCCGTCGGATGATAGCCCGTATTTTGCGGATCGACGCCGTACATGGGCCACGTGTCGGCTGCAAGCGCGTCGTCCTCGGACTCGTCATCGGCCGGTTCGGAACTATCGCTCGTACAGCCAGCGAGGATCGAAATACCGGCAGCAGTACTGGCACAACTCGCCAGCCACGTCCGGCGAGTTCGATTCGTTCTCCAACCCATATTATAGCTACAAAATTAAATTCAGTATATAAATATTTTATCTAGTGTAGGGACTGTTTCACGAGACGGTCCTATGCTAACCAACAGGCGAGACGAAGTACCGAATTCACCGAGAGGGTAACTGAAGACGAGCCAGCACCGACGAGGCTGCCGGGCGGACGTTCAAAAAGGAAGCCGCAAGACTGTCGCTATGATCGCTATCGCAGGAGCGAAAGGCGGTTGCGGAAAGACGGTGACGACGATCGGGCTCGCGGAGGCGGTCGGCCGAGAGACGGCGACGGCGGTCGCGGTCGACGCCGATCGTCAACTGCCGAACCTCCACGTGGCCGGTGGCGTCGATCGAGAGCCGACGCTCGCGGCGCTCGAGTCCGAGTCGGCCGTCGCCGAGACGGTCGTCCAGTCGAGTCCGCGGGCGGACGGCGCGGGGCTGGTCGCGGCACCGGAGCCGTCCGACCGGGTCGACTTCGAGGCGGCGTTCGATCGACTCGAGGGGGCGGTCGAGCGAACGTTCGTGGACTGTCCGTCGGGTGCGGGCCCCGACGTCGTCGAGCCGCTGTCGGCCGCCGACGGGGTGATCGTGGTTACGACGGAGACGGAGCGCAGTCTCTCGGCCGCCGAGACGACGATCGAGATGGCGCGCCGGCTCGAGGTGCCGATACTCGGCGCGGTGCTGAACAAGTGTGACCGCGTGCCGGAGGCGGTCGACTCGTGGACGCGGGTCCCGGTTCTGGGGCGGGTCCCCGAGGCGTCGACACCGCTGACCGACGAGGCGACGCGGGATGCCTACGAGCAGATCGCGCGGACGATAGAGCGGCGATTGGCACCGGATCGGACGCCAGTGGCGTACGACGAAGATCTGTTGCCGACGGGAATCGACGCGCTCGATCGGACGCTCGGCGGTGGACTGGCTCCGGGATCGCTCGTCGCGGTGGTCGCGGAGCCAGCCAGTCAGTCGGAGCAGTTGCTCTACGGGACGACCGCCGTCCGCGGGACGCTCTATCTGTCGACCGAACGGTCGACGGCGAGCGTCTCGCGGGCGCTCGAGGCCGCTACGCTCGAGACCGGGACCCCGACAGTGCGTCGCCTCGGTGGCGAGACGGGGCTCGACGACGCGGCGGCGTTGGTCGAGACGTTGCCGGCGTCGTCGACGCTCATCGTCGATTCGGCGAACGCGATGGAGACCGCGGACCGGGCGACGTACGTCTCCTTTCTCGACGGACTCGTGGAACGGCTGGTCGCGACGGAGAGCGTCGGCCTGTTGCACTGCCTCGAGGGGCCGGCGGTGCCGGCGAATCGGACGGCGACGCTTCACGCCGCCGACGCGGTCTTCGAACTCGAGTCGAGGCCGGCGGGGGACGGGACCGACCACATCCTGTCAATCTCGAAGTTCAGAGGTGACAACGCCGATTCCGAACGGATCCGTCTCGCGTTCGATGGCCGGTCGCCGGCGTCGATCGAGGCGACCGGCAGCCGATCCTGAGATCCGGACCCAGGTATCGGCCGGACGACCGTTCTCGGGTTATTTCGCTCCAGCGCGGCGGACGATCAGTCGTGAGCGTCGATCCGGTCGTCCCGGTGTGTCGTACAGCGCTCGAGCCGCCGAGCGAGGGTGCAAACGGCGTCGACCGCCGGGCAATCGGGTGCGACGGCCGCGATCGGTCGCCCCTGCCGCTGTGCGTCGGCGATCACCGACCGCTCCTCGAGGGAAAGTACCGGGGCGCTGACGGTCCGTTCGATGCGGTCGGCGACGCCGTCGGTGACCGCTCCGGCCGTCCTGTTGAGGGCGACGGCGGCGACCGGCGTCTCGAGGTCGAGCGCGACCCGTCGCGTTCGCACGGCGTCGGCGAGCGCGGGTTCGGTCGGCGTCGCGACGAGAACGGCCACGTGGGCGCTCGCGAGTTGCCGGCCGACATCGCGTGCCAGCCCGGCGGGACAGTCGATCACGACGCGGCCGTACTCGCGCTCGAGTCGCCGAACGACCATCGGAAACGCCGACAGATCGGCCGCGCGGGCACCGGAAAGCGTTCGCCCGCAGGGAAGCAGCCGAACCGGGCCGTGTCTGTCGACCGCCTCGAGCGGGTCGGCGCGGTCGGCCAGCACGTCGTGGAGATCGGGGCCGCCGCCTCGAGGGAGGTCCGCGGTCGTGAGGTCGCCGTCGACGACGACCCCGTCCAGTTCGTGCGCGAGATTCAGTGCGACCGTCGACTTGCCGACGCCTCCTTTCCCGCCGGTGATCGCGACGATCATCGCTCCCGTCCGACGACGGTCGACGTCGGTTTCCACCCGGTCAGCGAGGCGAGGACGGCCGCCGGCCGCGGAGAGCGGTCGCTCGAGACCCGTCGGTGATCGGTTACGGCGAGCGGCGGCTCGACCGGTGATGCCGGGCTCGCGAAGCCGATTCCGTGGCGGCGATCGGGGTCGATCACGCCTTCCCAGGCGGCGTCGGTCCACGCCGCGGGCCGGTCGCCGTCCGTCGGGGGCCAGACCGGGCCCTCGAGTCGGCTCTCGAGTCGGACCCGCTGGGGGGTCGTCGCGGCGATTTCGATCGTCGCCGACACGAGCGTCACGCCGTCGATGCGGTCGGTCTCCCAGTCGAGATCGATCACGGCCGCGTTGGCCGCTCGCTGTCAGATAAAGGTACGCTCCCGGTCACGGCCGAACGGGACCGGTCGAGGCGCGGCCGCGAAGTCGTTATTCGTCCCGGTCGTCGGGGCCGGAGTCCGAACCGGTCTCGAGGTCGAATCCGCCGCCGAGGTCGCCGGGATTCGACTCGAGGACGACGGTTTCGCCGGCGGTCATCGAGTCGCCGATATCGACGGCGACGTCCGCGACGTCGACGGTCGGCGGAAAGAGCAGATCGACGCGGCTGCCGAAGGCGATGTGGCCGACGCGATCGCCGCGCTCGAGGGCGTCGCCGCGCTCGGCGTAGGGGTGGATCCGGCGGGCGAACGCGCCGGCGATCAGGGTCACCTCGGCGTCGGAGTCGGGCTCGTCGGGGTGGGGCGTCGATCCGTCGGTTGCGACCGCGTCGGCGTCTTCGGTGGACGGCAGGTTCGGCGAATCGGTCTCGAGACGGACGTGGACGCGTTCGTTGCGGTCGGACTCCTTCGAGAACGCGGGGCGGTTGGCACCGGAGACGTGTTCGACGTCGGTGACGCGACCGGCGAAGGGGGCGCGGACGACGTGGACGTGCCAGACGTTCATGAAGATCCCCAGCCGGACCCGGTCGCCCTCCTCCCGGAGGACCGAGACGTTCCCGTCGGCCGGCGCGACGACGCCGGTCGGCGGCGGGGTGCGGTCGGGATCGCGGAAAAAGGCGAGGGTACCGGCGCCGACCGCGAGCGCGACGAGGCTCGCGGTGACGCTGATGACGAGTGCGAACGGGGCGGCGAGTAGCGGAACGATGGCGTACTTCCAGGCCCCCGGCGCGAGGTTCATAGGGGAAGTGAGCGACCGAACCGTATGGCCGTTACGGATGGGACGAGTCGGGCAGCGGGTGTAGACGAGGGGCTTTCAGTCCCAGAACGACTGGGTCCGGGCGTACTCCCGTTCTTTCGACAGGATGTCGCGGTAGAACTCGGCCTCGTCCTCGCGGAGTTTGTTGATTATTTGGGCGGCGTTGTGCGGGCCGACCCCGCGGGCGGCCATCGCGATCACGGCCCGCTTGCCGTGGCTCTGAACGAGGCTCGCGGCCCGGAATGCGCGCTCGGTCACTCGTTGCTGTTCCTCGTCCTTTTCCTGGGCTCGGACCGCCCGGACGACCTCGTCGGCCCACGGGTTCAGCGAGGCGATCCGGGTCGAACCGCACTCCGGGCACTCGGGCCGGTCGGCCACCCGCTTGACTTTCGTCTTCACTTTCCACTCCTTGCAGTGGGTACACAGCAGGATGACCCGGTCGTTCTGCAGTCGCTCCCGAACCGTCTCGATGACGCTCGCGTCGGCGTTTTCGGGCGCGAGCAGCTCCTTGCCGCCCGACGATCGGCCGCCCTGCCCGACCGGCGTGCGACCGCGATGGGTCACCAGCTCGAGGTCGCCCGACTGGAGCCGCTCGAGGATCGCACTCGCGCGTTCGATATCGAGGTCCTCGTGGAACACCTCGCGGACCGCCTCCTCGTACATCGGCGTGTCCTCGAGCGCCGCCAGCAGGCGATCGTTCGAGAGCCGGCCCGAGCCCTGCCCCTGCCAGCGTTTTAACGCGCCGAACTTCGCCGAGACCTGCGCCAGCCGGAACGCCAGGGCGTCGGAGTTTTTCAGACCGAGTTCGACGATCGCCTCGACGTGGTCGGGGTCGGTCTCCTCTATGACCTCGAGTACCTCGCTGGTCGCGATCGAGTTCGGCACCTCGAGTTCGATCCGGTAGGGATCGGTCTCGAGGCCGACCGAGGAGCCGGCCCGCTGACCCAACAGCGCCGACAGCACCCGGCCGAGCGTCTCGTTGACCGTGTGGCCGAACGGCGCGTTGAGGACGATCGTTCGTCCCTGCCGCTCGAGGACCAGCCGGTCGGCGGTCGGCATCGGCGCGTCGCCGTCGACCTGGGCCTCGAGTTGGGTGCAGGCCTCGGTCAGCGTGTACTCGTCGGCCGGATACCGGCCGGCGAGTTCCCGGCCGACCGCCGCGGCGTCGGCCCCGGCCGCGAACTGGGGTTCGGCGACGGCGCGGATCTCGCCGACTTCCTCCGCGACTGCGGCGGGGACGGGGATCTCCTGGCCGATCCAGGAGGGGACTTCGCCGGCGGGATCTTCGATCGGGCTGACCTTGACGAGGCCCTCCTCGTCGTCGATCTCGGCGATCCGCCACATCTCGCCCCGTTGGATGAACACCTCGCCGGGCTGGGCGAAGTTGACGACGAACCGTTCGTCCAGGGTCCCGATCCGGCCCCCCGAGGCGATGTCGTGGACCTCGTAGGTCTCCTCGTCGGGGATCATCGAGAGATTCGCGTAGACGTACTGCCAGGTGCCGCCGGTGGTCTCGATGCGGTCCTCGCCCTCGTCGAACCAGAGAATTCGGTTGCGGTCCAGTTCCCCCACGATCTCGCGGATCGTCGCCTCGGGCACGTTTCGGAACGGATAGGAGCGAGTGATCGTCTCGATCGCCTCGTCGAGGGACGTGTCGCCGCGGCTCTGGACGATCGCCGGCAACTGGTTGGCGACCACGTCGAGACTCCCCTCGTGGATCGCCGCCGGTTCGACCTCGCCGTCGCGGGCCCGGCGGGCGATCGACAGCGCTTCGAAGGTGTCGTCGGGCCGCGTCGTGACGATCGTCCCGCTCGAGACCTCGTCCTGTCGATGCCCCGCCCGGCCGATCCGCTGGAGCAGTCGGGTGACCTGTCTGGGACTCTTGTACTGGATCACGTGGTCGACCTGTCCGACGTCGATGCCGAGTTCCATCGACGACGTACAGAGCAGCCCGCCGATCTCGCCGGCTTTGAACCGGTCCTCGACGTCGATCCGGGCCTCCTTCGAGAGCGAGCCGTGGTGGACCCCGATCTGCAGGTCGAGTTCCTTGAACCGCGAGCCAAGCGCCTCGGCGGTCTGGCGCGTATTGACGAAGATCAGCGTCGACTCGTGGTCGGCGACCAGATCGCGGATCAGCCGGACGTGGCTGGCGGTATCGGCTTCGGTCATCAGTTCGCCGGCCAGCCGCTCGTCTTCCTCGGTGATCACGGGTTCGCGGACCGTCACGTCGACGTTGCTCCCCACGTCGATCTCCCGGATCTCGCAGGGTCGGCCCCCCGTCAGGAACTGCCCCACTTCGCCGGGGTCGCCGACCGTCGCCGAGAGCCCGACCCGCTGGACGGGGCCGGCGAGGTCGCGCAGTCGCTCGAGGCCGATCGCCAACTGCGCGCCCCGCTTGGAGGCGGCGAGTTCGTGGACCTCGTCGATCACGACGTGGGAGACGTCGGAAAGCGCCTCGCGCAGGCGCTTGCCGGTGAGCATCGCCTGGACCGTCTCCGGCGTCGTGATCAGCACGTCCGGGGGGTCCTCGGCCTGCTTGCTCCGCTGGTAGTCGGTGGTGTCGCCGTGGCGGACGTCGACCGCGAGGTCCAGGTACTCGCCCCACCACTCGAGGCGCTCGCGCATGTCGCGATTGAGCGCCCGCAGCGGGGTGATGTAGAGCGCGCCGAACCCTTCCGGGGGACCGTCTCCGGTGACCAGGTGATCGAAGACGGGCAGCATCGCCGTCTCGGTCTTGCCGCTCCCGGTGGGCGCGATCACCAGCGTGTTCTCGCCGGCGGCGAGCGGCGGGATCGCCAGTCGCTGCGGTGCCGTCGGCCGCGAAAAACCCCGTTCGGAGAGCGCCCCGCGGACCGTCGCTCCGAGGTGCGTAAACGCCGCGACGTCCCCGTCAGTCATCGGAATACGGTAGGGATGACCGGCGGATAAGCACCACGTTTCCGGTGGACTTCGATCGGTTCGCGGACCGGCTCACTCTTCGGACTCGTCGACCGCCTCGTCGGAGGCGTCGCCGCTCGCGTCCGTCTCGAGGTCGTCGGACTCGGCTTCGCCACCCTCCTCGAGTCCGGTCACGTCGGCCTCGTCGCCGCCCCGTTCTCCGTCGGACGGCGCGACGCCGGGGTCGAATTCAGAGGCCTCGCTCCAGGGCCCGTCGATCGTCGTCCGCGTGATGTCGTCGTCGCCGGCCTCGAGGCGGTTCCGTATCGAGTCGATCGACGAGTCGTCGGGGACGGCGTCGGCGGCGCGGTCCGTGACCCCCTCGGGGAGTATCTCGTTCATTTCGTCCCGTGCCTCGTCGACCGATTGGATGGGAACGTCGTCTCGCGGCCCGAGCAGTCGCAACACGGCGTACGTAACGGTGAGCAGGCCGATTGCGGTCAGGAGATGTCGGGCGAGCCCTCGCAGGCGTGACGCGGTCGTCGGTCCCGCGCCGGCCGTCCGCTGTCGCTCGCGATCGGGTGTTCGAACTCGCATCGCGATCCGTACGGCCCCGGGCTGCAAGTGGCTTCCGCGTGGATACGCCGGCGGAGGTCGTCGCCGTGGGGTGTCGATCGGGATCTCAAGCACTCGAGTCGGTGCTCAGGCCTCGAGGTGTTCGATGCGGGCGTAGCGGCCGGCCCGCCAGCCGGCGACCAGCGCGACAACCGTCCCGACGGCCAGCGCGAGCGCGAAGCCGCCGGCGTAGACCGCGGGCGGCGTCCGGAGCAGTTCGTCGAAGCCCAGCACCGACGCCGAGAGGCGGTTCAGCCCGATCACGGCCGGCGGCGTCGCCGCGAGTCCGAGGAGGCCGCCGAACAGCCCGATCAACAGCCCTTGCATGCCGATCACCCCGGCGAGCAGCCCGCGGGAGAGCCCGATCGCCCGCAGCGCCGCGAGCTGCTCGCGCTGCTGGTGGGCGACCAGCGCGAACAGGTTGGCCGTCAGGACCACCCCGCCGAGGACGGCCAGCCCGACCAGCGTGATCCCGCTGGCGAGGACGATCGATCGCTCCTCGAGGACCGACCGGATCTGGTCGTCGCTGGTCCGAACGTCGTACGCCGGATACTCGGCGTCGAGGTCGGCGGCCACGGTCTCTCGGTCTGCGTCGTCCGCCACGTCGGCGGTGATGAACGTCGCGCGATCGGTCCCCTCGGTGCCGGCGACGGCCTGGAGATCACCGAGCGGGACCGTCACGGCCGGCGAGCCAAGGTACTGCGAGTAGTAGCCCGAGATCCCGATCACCGTGAACTCGTGGGTCGCCGCCGTCTCCCGGCTGGTGCCGACGTGGATCGTGTCGCCGACCGAGACGCCGAGGTCGTCGGCGACCCGCGGATCGATCACGATCTCCTCGCGCTGGGGGTCGTCGGGCGGCGGCGCGGCCGCCGTCTCCCGGTCGACCTCGAACCCGCTGCCGGCCTCGAAGTCGAAGCCGCCGTGGGTCTCCTGGACCCCGACCGCGGGGTGGCGCTGTAGGTTCGAGGGCTCGGTCCCGACGTAGACGTCGTACATCGCGATCGGCGACGCGGCGTTGACGTCCTCCCGGGCCGAGAGTTCGGCCGCCCTCGCGTGTGCCCCCGGGATCGGGTTCGCCGTCCCGCTCGCCGACGGATCGACCGGTTCCCGCGAGATCCAGATGTCCCGCCCGGCGTTGTCAAGCCCCTGCTCCCCTTTGTCGACGACGCCGACGCCCAGACTGGCCAGGACCGTCACCGACAGCACCGCGAGCGTGACCGCGATGACGGTCAGCGTCGTCCGGCCGGGCGCGCGCCGGAGTTGTGCGAGCGCCAGTCCCGCGACGGCTCGTAGCCGGACGACGGCCCCGCGAACGCTCATCGCCCCACCTCCTCGAGGACCGACGTTCGCGCGGCCACGGCGAGCGGGTACGGCACCGCGACCAGCCCCGCCAGGAGGGCCACGGCGATCCCGTAGGGAACGAACAGGGGATGAAACTGCGCGACCGCGCCCGGCGCGACGGTCGCACCGGCGACGGCGTTGACGCCGGCGATTCCCGCCGCGCCGAACGCGACGCCCGCGAGTGCCCCGACGAGCGTGGTGAGTCCCGTCGAGACGGCGACGACGGCCAGGCGGCCACCGACGGGAACTCCGACCGACTCGAGGACCGCCAGCGTCCGTCGGTCCTCGTCGACGGCCATCCCCGCGGTCGTCGCGACGAAGGAGGCACAGATCGTCAGCCCGACGAGTAGTGCGACGGCGCTCGCCGCGAACGCCAGCCCGTCGTCGAACAGCGCGGCCGGGTCCGCGCTTCCGGCCACCGTCACCGACGCGTCCGGGTAGGCGTCCCCGGCGGCCGACGCCGCCGCGGGCTCGCCCCAGACGAGGACCCGATCGGCGAGTTGGCCGTCGTCGGCCCCCGACAGCGACTGGAGTTCGCTCAGGTGGACGATCGCGACCGGCGCACCGCCGTCGCCCCCGTCGGCGACGGCCGCCACGGTCACTGTCGGCACGGCCCCGGACGCGTTCGCCTGATCCCGGCCGGGCATCGACACCGCCACCTCGTCGCCCTCCGAGGCCTCGAGGCGGTCGGCCGCGGTCGGCGAGAGAACGATCCCGCCCGCTCGGGGACCGTCGTAAGAGCCATCGGCGTAATGGGGATCGCCCGCCTCGAGGGGTGCCGTCGGCAGACCGGCGACGGTCCTGGACTCCCCGTCGGGGACGACGCCGACCACTCGAACGGGCCGGGGCTCGCCCGCGTCGGACTCGAGGCGGACCGTCTCGACCAGCACGGGCGAGGCGTGGTCGACGCCCGACGCCGATCGAAGCTCGCGGGCGCGGTCGTTGCTCGCTCCGAGTCGCGGCCCTTCGACGCCGTCGACTGTAGAGAGCGTACTGCCGTCCTCGGCGGTTATCTGCACGGCCGCGTCGTCGTCGCTCGCCGTCCCGCCGTCGGCCAGCGCCAGCGCGACTCCCGTCACGACGAGCAGGAACGCGACCGTCAGCGCGACGGTCGCGATCGTCGACGCGATCCGACCGCCCGTCGTCCGGGTCGCCCGCTGCCACCACCGGGTGACCGTCAGGCCGACGAGCCCGCGCCAGCGCGTCCGGCGGCACGATCCGTCCGGCGTCGCGTCGTCGCCCTCACCGGACATCGTCCACCCGTCCGTCGCGCAGCGCGACGATCCGGTCCGCGACCGACAGCGTGGCCTCGTCGTGGGAGGCGACGATTACCGCCCGATCGCGCCCGACGTCGGTCAACAGCTCGAGAACGGTCCGGCCGGTGGCCGTATCGAGTTCGCCGGTCGGTTCGTCGGCCACGATCACGTCGGGATCGGTCGACAGCGCCCGCGCGATCGCCACACGCTGGCGTTCGCCGCCGCTGAGTTCTCCGGGAAGGTGCGTCGCCCGGTCGCCGAGCCCGACCGCCTCGAGCAGCGACTCCGCTCGATCCCGGCGATCGGCGCGGGGAACCCCTGCCTGCACGAGCGGCAGGGCGACGTTCGCGCGGGCCGACAGCGACGGCAAGAGGTAGAATCGCTGGAAGACGATCCCGATGTGGCGACGCCGCAGTCGGGTCCGCTCCGCGTCCGACAGCACCGTCAGGTCGGTGCCCGCGACCTCGACCCGGCCCTCTGTCGGGACCAGAAGGCCCGCGACCGCGTGTAAGATCGTCGACTTCCCGCTTCCGCTCGGCCCCTCGAGGCCGACGATCGCCCCCCGGGGCACGTCGAAGGTAACTCCCCGGAGCGCGGTCACCGTCCGGTCCCCGCCCGAGCGGAGCCGTCCCCCCGTTCCCCCGTACTCGTGTGTCACGTCCGCGAGGCGAACGGCCGTCGCCGATTCGCGGTCGTCCGTCCGATCCCTCACCGACGATCGCGAACCGCGTACTGACTGGTTTGACATCCTCGGCGATCTCACCGACAGCGACGCCGTCCCGGCTCATTGTTTCGACCCGTCTACCCGAGTCAGACACGTGTTACAGGCACGTTCGCCGATACGAGCGGGTCGCGAGATCGCACGGGAGTCCGCGCTCGAGAACTGTCCGAGCCGCTGGCTCCGGATCCGGGGCCGACTCGAGTCGACCGACGTCGACGACCTGTAGGGAGAGATTGCGTGGACGGAGCCGCCGAAACGGTGTCGTACAGGTCAATGAAGACGAACGTTCTCGCGATCCTCGAGTCGGGACGATCGACTCGGTTACCGCTCGAGACTCGAGGGCCGAGACCACAGTACGCACCGACCGAAAGTGCGATCCGCTACCGGGTCCCGTCGCCAATACGAGGATCGTCTCCGTATCGATGCCGATCGCCGATTCGAGACCGTCCTCCTCGGACGCACCGACCACGTCCTCGAGACGGCGACGCTCGAGGCCGCAACGGGGCGCTCCGAACGCGGCGGTCACGGTGGTCCGGCCGAACTGACTGACTACGGGCGCGATTCGATCGGCTCCCCGTCAGTGGATTTCCGGAAAGGACTGATCGACCTCGAGACACCGCCTGCAGATGGTGTGGGCCACTCTCACAAACGCGACGGGGGAGGCCGCCGGCCGTGACTCAGTTGTCATACGGCCACCGCAGTGCGGACAGTACCGGCTCACGCGACCCACCTCTCAGCTATGGGATTCGCCAGACGGCGCGGACCCCCAACAAGATCCTTGTTCCACTCGGAATTTGCGGCCGCCTCGAGAGGGGTAAAATCGCAAGACGGCAAGCTATTCGGTGTCTGCTGCACTTCGACGGGAAAGAGAGTCCGCCCTCCCCGATTTGAACGGGGGACAAGTCGATCTACAGTCGACTGCTCTACCAGTCTGAGCTAAGGGCGGGCACTCCAACGTAGCCGCCCTTGCCCACATAAGGGTTATTATTCGAGGCGATCACGACGTGTCACGAGGCGTGAACGGCAGCATGATTGATATGGGAGGCGTGGCAAGAGGGGAGGTAGTTCGATCATGAGCAAGATCACGTTCCGCGCCGACGACGATCTCGTCGATCAGCTCGAGGCCCTCGACGTCTCCAAGAGCGAGGCGATGCGCGAGGCGCTCCGGGAGTACCTCGAGGGCGGTCACGGCGAGTCGGCGTCGGAACGTGACGGGGAGACGGCGATCGACGACCTGGTCCGCGCACGCGTGGACGAACGACTCGATATCCGACTGCGAGAGCTAGGACTCGAGGCCGCGGGCTCGCGTGTGTCCGACGAGCCGCGGGACGTGACGATCTCCATCTCGCTGACCGGCGCTCGAGACGGGGCGATCGACGACGTCCGACTCGAGAACGAGCGCCCGCGCGAACCGGTAACTGACGGCCCCGATCACGGGCAACTGGAGCCGCGCGAGGAGACGAATACCGCCTGTAGCCAGTGCGGAGAGGCGCTCGAGGGCGATCACGTCTACTGTCCCAACTGCGGCGAAAAGTCCACCCGGCGACTGTTCTGTGACTGTGGCGACGAGGTCCGCTCGGACTGGTCGTTCTGTCCGGGCTGTGGTCGTCGGACGCCGGCGGCGGACGTCCTCGAGGCGGACACTCGCCAGCGCTGACTGGTGTAAGACACTGAAAGTCAGTCTCGGGGAAAGTTTTATTATCTGTGCCAAACATCGACTTAGTCGCGTAAGACGGATTGTCTTACACCCGTCGGCAAGACGGGAAACCTCCCGACTTCGGGCGGTTTCGGCGTAAGACACGCCGCGTCTGACAGGGGCGCGCCACCGTCTTACCCCCAACGGGGAATACAACCATGGAGCGTGTGACACTGCGAATCCCGAAACAGCAGATCGATGAGGTAGAGCAACTGGTCGACGCGGGCGAGTTCCCGAACCGGAGCGAGGCGATCCGGTCGGCCGTCCGCGAGATGATCAACGAACAGCGGGAGGCTCCCAAGGAGCAGTCCGGAAAACGCAACTGGGCCAAGGTGTAACGATGCAGGATATCGTTCAGGACGCCTTAGAGAACGCGGAGGAAGAGGCCCGGGAGATGGACGTCTCGATGGACGACGATGAGTTCGGCGATCCGCGGATCGTCATCGTCGGCTGTGGCGGTGCCGGCAACAACACCATCAACCGCCTGTACAACATCGGCGTCGACGGTGCCGACACGATCGCGATCAACACGGACAAACAGCACCTCAAGATGATCGAGGCCGACACGAAGATCCTCGTCGGCAAATCCCTCACCAACGGGCTCGGTGCCGGTGGCGACCCGTCGATGGGCGAACGCGCCACCGAGATGGCCCAGGGGACGATCAAGGACGTCCTCGGCGATGCGGACCTCGTGTTCGTGACCGCCGGGATGGGCGGTGGCACCGGCACGGGTGCCGCCCCCGTCGTCTCGGAGATCGCCAAAGAGCAGGGTGCGATCGTCGTCGGCATGGTCTCGACGCCGTTCAACGTCGAACGTGCCCGCACGGTCAAAGCCGAGGAAGGCCTCGAGAAGCTGCGCGAGCAGGCCGACTCGATCATCGTGCTGGACAACAACCGGTTGCTCGATTACGTCCCGAACCTCCCGATCGGGAAGGCGTTCTCGGTGATGGACCAGATCATCGCCGAGACCGTCAAGGGCATCTCGGAGACGATCACCCAACCGTCTCTGATCAACCTGGACTACGCGGACATGTCCACGATCATGAACCAGGGCGGCGTCGCGGTGATGCTGGTCGGCGAGACCCAGGACAAGAACAAGACCGACGAGGTCGTCAAGGACGCGATGAACCATCCGCTGCTTGACGTCGACTACCGCGGCGCGAGCGGCGGACTCGTCCACATCACCGGCGGCCCCGACCTCACGCTCAAAGAGGCCGAGGGCATCGCCGACAACATCACCGAGCGCCTCGAGGCCAGCGCGAACGTCATCTGGGGCGCGCGCATTCAGGAGTCCTACAAGGGGAAGGTCCGGGTCATGGCGATCATGACCGGCGTCCAGAGCGCGCAGGTCCTCGGCCCGACCACACAGAAACAGGCCGACAAGTCCCGCGCGAGCATCGAGGGCATCAACGAGGCCGACTTCGACGCGAGCAACAACGTCGAGGCCGGCGGCTCCGGCTTCGGCGCGCAAAGCGACGGCGGCCGCGAGAAAGTCGACCGCCAGAACGGCGTCGACGTCATCCGGTAACCGACGCGACCACGATCGACACACCACCTGCGATCGGTTCCGTCCGTAGCCGCTTTTTCGCTCGGTTCTCACCGTGAGCGAGCGTCTCCTTCGACGAACTGGGACGGATATTGCTGTTTACGAGCGTATACGAAGCTGAAACGTCGAAATAGAGCCCGCCTCGAGTCAGGCCAGCGACTCGAGCAGCGAACACTTCCGACAGACCTCGCGGGTCGTCGTCGACCCGCACTCGGCACACTCCTGCAGGTCGGCACCGTCGTCGCCGCCGTACTCGTCGGCGGCGATCGACGCGAGATCCTCGTAGCCAGCCAGGATCGAGTGTCGGGTACCGGGGTGGTTCTCCTCGAGATCGTAGAGCAACTGCTGGATCTCGCCCCGGTAGGCCTCGCTGGCGTGGGGACACTCGGCGATGTGGGCCGGCAGGTCGTCGAGGTGGGCGTAGAGGGCGACCTCCTTCTCGGGAACGTCACGCAGCGGCTTGGCGCGGGGGACGAACTCGTCCTGTTCGCCCCGTTCCGAGAGGGGACCGAGGCTGGCGTCGAAGTGTTTCGCGATCTGTTCGACGTCGCCCTCGAGGAAGTTCATCAGGGCAGTCTGGGCCTCGTCGTCGAGATTGTGGCCGGTCAGCAGCAGGTCGGCCTCGAGTTCCTCGGCGTACTTCTCGAGGAGATCTCGCCGGAAGACGCCGCAGTAGGCGCAGGCGGCCATGTTCTCGGGGTCGTCCTCGACGACCTCGTCCATGCGGACGCCGAACTCCTCGGCGTAGCTGACGAGTTCGTGGCGGATGCCCAACTCCTCGCTGAGTTCGACGCAAGCCTCGACGGACTCGTCGCGATAGCCCTCGATGCCCTCGTGGATAGTCAGCCCGACGAGTTCGATGCGGGGGTCCTCGGCGAAGGTGTCGTGGAGGATCTGCGTGAGGACGACGCTGTCTTTCCCGCCGGAGAGCCCGATCACCCACGTCTGCGGGTCCTCGGGCGTCGCGTCGTGGGGGACGAGATCGTCCCGTCGGACGCGCCGTCGGACCCGCTTTTCGACCGACTCGCGGAAGTGATCCGCACAGAGATGGGAGCCGGAGTAGGCGGCGTGCATGACCGCTTCCTCGTCGCATCGGGTACAGTCCATTAGCGGGCCGTTGTCGGTCGCCGCCAATCACGGTTTCGTCTCCGGGAGTACCAGTGGCGTCGCGAGTTACACGGCGTCCGAGCGTTCAGGCCGGGATTCGTTCGCGACGCTCGAGGGCGTCAGCGCCGTCCTCGAGGGCGGCAAGCAGGGGATCGACGTACCGTTCGCGACCCGGCGAGGAGAACAGTTCGTGGCCGCCGTCGTAGAGGACGACGTGGTCGGCGGGCACCCGCTCGCCGATCGGTCGCAGGTTGATGACGGGGTCACGCAGCGAGCAGAAGACGACGGCGTCGTGATCGATCGTCAGCAACTCCTGCTGTGCGCGGCGGGTCTCGCGGACGAAGGCCGGCGACACCCACGACGGAGTCGTCTCGAGCTGGTGGTCGGTCGCCTCCCGACCGAGGTCCTCGCGGTCGAAGCCGCCGGTCGGGAGACAGGGAAACGTCGTCGGGAGCCTCGAGACGGCATCTAACACCGGTTCCGGGAACCCCTCGCCGTACCCCCACCACGGGCTCAGATAGACGTGGTTGTCCGCGCCGTCGAGGGCCTGTGCCACCAGCGAGCCGGCGCTGTGGCCGAGCAACTGATACCCCTCGAGATCGCGGACGTACTCGGCGACGGGCTCGAGCCAGTCGGCTTTGAAGTCCCCGATGTTCGTCGGGAGTTCGAACGCGTGGACCCGATAGCCGGCCTCGGTTAGCCGTCCGATGAGCCAGCTGACGTTCTCGTGGGTCCAGCGGTTGCCCCAGCCCATGACGAAGACGAGGTCCGCGTCGCCGTCCTCGTTGAAGATCCGGTGTCGCATGGGTTTGCGTTCGCCGCGAATCGGTAAAAAACCTGATCTCTCGAGCCATCGCTCGTGACGGTCGTGGCCGCTGACCGCAGGTCGGCGGTCCGAACGATCGCACGCGGTCGCGACTGAGAAACGACTTTGCGCGTCCGGCACCAACGGCGATCGATGAGTGGATTCGATCGGAAAGTGGCGGTCGACCGCCTCGAGGACCTCGTGGAGACCGTCGCGGACGAGCGCATGCCGGTGCCGGTCAGGGAGGTGTGGACATTCGGCGACGTCGCGCTGGGACTCGATCCCGTCGAACGCCTGGACGTCTACGTGACGAAGGACGTTCTCGTGCGCGACGACAGCAGCCCGACCGCTGGCGCGGACGACCACGAGTTGGACCCCGACGCAGCGTTCCGCGACTCCCACGGCGTCGCGGGCGTCGGCAAGTCGGTTCGCGCGGACTGGGCGCGCGAGTATCCCGAATACCTTCGCGCCAACGCGAACGGCCACGCCGCGCCCGAGCAGTGTCTGGCCGCCCACCTCCTCGGAGACGACGAACCGATCCACCTCGAGGTCTGTAACGCCTCCTTCGAGGACAACGTGACCCAGCGACTGCGCGGGGCGCGACTGCGCGAGGACTACTCGCAGTTGCTCGATCCCCGCGGGGTCTGTCTCTGGGCCGAGGGGGCTCGAAGCGACGAGGCGTTCCGAAAGCTCCGGAAGGGCGAACTTGCCCTGCCGACGCTGTCGGCGGCTCTCGAGATGCTCGGACTGGACGACGACGAGGCCAAAACCGCGGCGCGGGAACTCCACGCGTGGCGAGAGCAACAGGACGGCGTGACG
This sequence comes from Natrinema saccharevitans, assembly GCF_001953745.1. Lineage (NCBI taxonomy): Archaea > Methanobacteriati > Methanobacteriota > Halobacteria > Halobacteriales > Natrialbaceae > Natrinema > Natrinema saccharevitans. The sequence continues at coordinate 581,038 of NZ_LWLN01000001.1, read as the reverse complement.
GTTCGCGGCGACGTGGTCTGAGACGGCCCGCTAGCTATCGATCGAAACCCCCTGTAGCATGAGGAAATAGCTCCGCGCGCCCCTCGTGGAAAATGACGACCGGAAAGGCGACGTGAACGGGGACGACGGCCGCGATCCCCCTCGATCGAGCCCCGAACCCGCGGGAGCTGCGAGGCGATCACGACCAGCAGGGTCGCACCATCATCGGAACCGGAAGCCACCCCATCGCCGACTGCCAGCAGCGGGCGGTCGGCGAGCCGGTCGCTCCGATCTCGGTGAGCCACGCCGGCGCCAGCGGCACGGCGATCAACAGGAGAAATGCCTCGAGGAAGGGGCCGGGTTCGACGGCGGTCGCGATCCCTCTCGGCCCTGAACAGCCAGAGATACACGGGCAGAAACAGCAGTTGCAGGAGCAGCAGGCCGGCGTCGCCGCCGGCGAGGTCGGTGAACGCGATCACGTAGTCGATACGCGGCGTCAACAACACCATGGACGCGCCGACCAGAACGACGGGCTCGTTCGGGAGGAATCGAGTGAGCCCGTAGACGACGGGGACGACGAGGAAGGTCAGCACGAGCGCGCCGTCTATGAACCGGCTGTTGGTGATCGCGGCGCGAAACCGGACGAAGGCCGCGGACAGCAACACCGCCAGCACGGGCGTGATGAGTCGCTGGAAGATCGACGCTGCAGACGGTCGTCCCAGCCCCGATCCCGTGCGATCGCGACCGCGTAGACGGCGATCTGGTGGCGCTGCAGCCGCTCCTGTGATATCGGACGCTCGTTTGGGCCCCGAACTCGATATGGTAGCGACGGGATCGTCGGCGCGCGGCGTCTCAGGGCGGACTCGGACCGCGACGACCGACTCTCAGACGTCGCGCCGGCGGAACCAGACCTGACTCCCGACCAGCAACGCGACGGTCATCGCCACCAGGATCCCCGCGCCGAGAAGGTCGTAGTTCCCCTCGAGCAAAATGGCGTTGGGATCGTAGTACCGCATCGGTGCGATCGCGCCGACGACCTCGGCGTCGGTCCCCGACAGCAGCGATTCGGAGAGAAAGAGCGCGAAGGTCACGCCCAGGGCCACCCGCTGGGCGGTCGTCGCCCGATCGACGATCACGGACGCGAGCAGGCCGATCCCGGCGCAGGCGAACAGGTAGGGAATCGAGAGCAGGTGGACCGCGAGGACGTCGACGGCGGGGATCGGGTGGTCGATCAGGTGCGCGCCGACGTAGACGACCAGCGGCGGGAGGAGGTTAGCACCGACGATCGGCACGGCCATCGCCCCGAACCGCTCGGCGACCAGTCTCCCTCGGGAGATCGGCATCGCCAGCAACACGTCCATCCGCCCGCGGTCGACGTCGTCGGCGATCGTCCCCGCAGTGCTGTAGGCCAGATACAGCCCCAGCATGATGATCCAGCCGAAGGTGTAGAGTTCGAACGAGAGAAAGCCCGCCAGACTCGTCATCGTCTGGACCCCCATCACCTGGAGGATCGGCTCGGGATAGGCCGCCAGCAGCCCCTCGAGGTCGATTTCGGCCTCGAAGGAGGGATAGACCCAGACGACCATCGCGGCGAGTACGGAGAGCCCGATCGAAAGAGACAGGCTGCCCCGGAGCCGGCGGCGGCCGTCGTACGCGATCAGTTCAAACATCGCTCTCACCCGCATCCGCCGTGCCGGTCCCCGCGGCCAGACCAGCCCCATTCCGTTCACTTCCGCCGGAATCGTCGTAGAACCGCATGAAGACCTCCTCGAGCGGCGCTTCCTCGATCGACAGGTCGTGCAATCGGTACTCCCGGAGGGCCGCGAGCAGGGCGTTGACGTCGCCGGTGAACGTGAACGCGTATTCGGTCCCGTCGCTCGGCCCCGTATCGGACTCGATGCCGTGGACCCCGTCGATCTCGAGGGCGTCGACCGGGATCGCTTCCGCGGCGTGTAACCGGACGAACTTGCCGCTCCTGTCCAGTAGCGATTCCACCGGCTCGACCGTGACGAGCCGGCCGTCACGGATGATGCCGACGCGGTCGCACAGCTTTCGCACCTCGCTCAGGATGTGCGAGGAGAAAAACACCGTCAGCCCGCGCTCCCGTTCGGTCCGGACGAACTCGTTGAACCGCTGTTGGAGGAGAGGATCGAGCCCGCTGGTCGGCTCGTCTAGAATCACCAGATCGGGATCGTGCATGAACGTCGTCACCAGTCCCAGCTTCTCGACGTTGCCGCGCGAGTACTCCCTGATTTCGCGATCGAGCGGCGGATCGAACAGCTCGAGCAACTCCGCGCTTCGCTCGTCGCCCTTGAGCGATGCGTGGAGGTCGAGGACCGCCCGGCCGGTCGCCGTTTCGTCGAACCCCGGATCGTCTGGGAGGTAGCCGAGCCGGCGTTTGGCCGCGAGCAGTTGGGACTCGTCGGTCACGTCGTTACCGAGTAACCGAGCCGTTCCCGCGGTCGGCGAGAGAAACCCGAGCAGCGTCCGGATCGTCGTCGTTTTCCCCGCGCCGTTGGGGCCGAGATACCCGAAAATTTCCCCCTCTTCGACGGCGAACGTGACGTCGTCGTTGGCGAGTACCTCGCCGTAATCTTTCGTGAGCCCCTCGAGTTCGATCGCTGCCATACCGGCACCCTCGGCAGCCACCCGTATATACCATGGCAGCCGTACCCGTCGACATCCGGCCCGACCCGTGTCGACCACGAGGGATATCCTCTATAGTAGCTCTTGAAAGTCAATGCACACTCGATCGCAGGAAAGCGTCGTGATCGGTGTGTAAATCGTTTCAAGAGCTACTATAGTTCGGATCGTTCGCAATCGAATCAGGGAACGATCTGGGTAAGCAGCGTCGCCCCGATCCGTCGCAGGTGGCCGCCGACTGTCCCTCCGGTACAGCCCAGCGCCTCGCCGATGTCCCCGTGTGTCACCGCCCGCGGAACGTCGTAGTATCCCATCTCGACGGCGGTCCGGAGGATCTCCTGTTGGCGACCGGTCAACTGGGAGAACAGCCGGTCCGTGTTCGGTTCGTACCGGCCCGTCTTGAGGAGTTTGAGCCTGATCCCGTCGGGAACGTCCGGAACGGCCTTCTGAAAGCTTTGTACGTCACCGATCATCGTGACCCGGAGGCCGCCGCGGCGCGTGAACTCGAGGGGCGTATCGTAAATGAACTCGAACTCCCTGAGCATGCTCAACAGCCCGACGAGCCGGTCGCCGGCCTCGAGGTGAATGTAGGCGTGGTGTTCGCCGTCGGCGCTCGAGAGTTGGTACTGGTTGGTCATCGACGACGACAGGATCGACTCGTCGGCGAGAGGTTGACGTTGTAGATGAGTTCACGCGTGACGTTCGGGTGTTCGGCGATCCGTCGATCGAGCGGGTGCAATCCCTCGGCATCAGGAATGAGAACACATTTCGCGTATATCATCGTTCGACAGTCACGACATCGAACAGGTATTTTTCAGTATCGGTTGTTTGGATAGAATATCGCCGGATCGCTATCGAACCGCGCGCCGACGCGACCGTCGCGCTCCCGTTGCCGCGCCGGCGGTCGATTCGTCGGTGGTGTCGCCGCGACAGTCGGCATCGTCTCGCGAGCCTCGAGAACTCGACTCGAACTTGGAACGAGAACCGATGTGACCGTCGATTCCAGTTCGGTCCGTTCGCATGGTCCGATACGAGCGATTCGGTCCGATAGGCGTTTTCCCGCGTTTCCACGGCCATTTATGACCGCACAGAATAACGATAGTTCGACTCTCCACGAACGGACGGCGTCCTTTCCCGATTTACAGACATCCATCGTAGCCATAATATTCCCTGCCTGATAGTTATAAATATTCCTGTATACAAAGAGGAAAAATAATTGGGGGTCGTGTTGGGTGTGGACTTGTGGCGTTCGAAATGAGGCCGCGATATCGGAGCGGACACGGTGTGAGCGCAGCGAATAGAACGAAGGTCGCCGAACCGATCGTTCGGGGTGGGTCTAGTATGTATCGCCGAAAGCGACTCGCGACCGGGACCGGCGTGTCGTTTCTGGTCGTCGCCCTCGTCGGTCTCGTCGTCCTCTCGTCGGGGACGGCCTACGCGACGGCGATGGCCACTGCCAGTGGCAGCGGCTTTACCGTCACGGCCGACGAGATCAGATCGGACGACTTCCTCCTCTATCCCAGCATCGGGGAGAATACCGAGGGGACGACGCCGGTCGCCGTCGTCGAACAGCGCGGCGTCGAGATCGACGGTATGGTACTGAGCGGCGAGAAGTCGATACCCATGATCGACGGCTCGATGGAAATCTCCTTCGCCGCCGACGGGACGGTCAAAGCGGACGAGCAGTACATCAAACTCACCGACTTGAAAGCGGAAGAGGCTACGTTCAACGGACAGGTCGTCAACGCTCAGGCGACCGACAATCCGGAACAGCAGTTCCAGCAGACGGCCGGCGGAAACGCCGAGCCCGAGGACGGCTACCTCACGAACATCTCCGGGGAGCGTCCCGGAATGGTACAGGAAGACGTCGAGCTGGAAGCGGTGTATCCCGCCTCGAACGAGATCTCACTCCCCGGTCTCGACGTCGACGTGGAGTACCACCCCGACGGGTGATCTCCCATGTCGCCCGAAAACGGTCAGGCGAGTCCGACACACGTCTCGCGCGGGTCAGGAGCCGGTTGGGCGGAGTCAGTCAGTGGCTTGGATCCCGATAGGGGCGGTTCAACGCCTGGCGGGCCGGACGTCCGTTCCTCGGTGGGCTCCTGCTGTGTCTGGCCGGAATCCTGCTCACCTGGGTACCGATGCAGATCCTGCCGGATCTCGCCTTCATCGGCGGACAGATGGCGGGTTTTCTCGCGATCGGTGCCCTGTTCGGCGTGTTCGTCTTCCTGACGGGGGTCTGCGTGCTTGTCACGCCTGCGCGTGCCGACGTGGCCGGCGTCGTCGGGACCGTCCTGTCGATACTCTCGCTGTTCGGATCCCTCGGCGGGTTGCTGGTCGGCATGCTGCTTGGCATCTTGGGCGGTAACCTCTGTCTCGTCTGGAAGCCACGCGACGAGGCCGTCGACGACGCCGTCTCGGACCCGAGCGTCGTCGACAAAATCGCGGCCCGGATCGACGCGGGGTTCGCTCGCGTCGTCGGAGCGATCCTCCTGCGCTGTCGTGCGGGCATCGAACGCATCAAACGGCGGGAGACCGACGAGTGACGACGAGACGACGTCGACCGAGGGACCGCCGCGACGCATGATACGGGCCGGTACGCTCGCCGTCGTGGTCGCAGTCGCCCCCGGTGGTGCCTTGGTCGGGCCGTCCCACGTGGCCGGTCAGGCCGACGGGCAAACCATTACGGGCGATCTCGGTACGGCCGAGGGCGCGACCGTCTGCGTCGAGCGACTCACGTCGGACACCAACCGAATCGTCGTTCGAAACGAGGACGGGAACGTCACGATCCACCTCGACGAGACCAGACGCGTCGAACTCGGGGAGACGCGGTCCGCCGAGGGGGAGATCGTGTTACGAACGGACCGACGAAACGCGACGCTCAACGACCTCGCGGCGGCCGAGGAGTGTTTCACGGCGCAGCGAACCGACGTCGTCGTCGACGCCCGCTCGGTCGAGTTGCGTAACTTCTCCGTCGCCGGATACACCGTCGATGTCGGCCCGAAACGCGACGTCCCCGAACCGATTCCGTTCGACCCACCGCAGGAAACCGACGGACAGGGCGACGGTGACGACCGGAGCAGCGAAACCGGTAGTCGAAGTAACGAGACCGATGACCTGGCCGACGAAAACGACGGCTCGGGCAACGAAAGCGACGACACCACGAGCGATTCGGTCGGGGATCAACCGTCGAACGAGTCCGATAGCGGGAGTCGGACCGGCGGTGATCAGACGGCGACCGCGACCACCACTGCGGTCGACGATGACGACGCGGAGACGCCAGCGCGGCCGCGAGGCCGATCGACGGACGGCAGCGACAGTGACGAGCGGGTGATCGATCCATGAGCGACCGCGAGACGAACGACGACGAGGAGTACGCGCCGTCGCTGGCGACGATCGACTCGCGACTCGTCCTCGGGGCCGCCGCCGTCGGGGTATTCGTTTCATTCACCTCCCTTCTGGTCCCTGTCTTGACCCGGGTCGGCGGTGGCATCGTCGCCGGGTTTATCGCCGCCTACGCCGCCGGACGGGTCGTGACCGGTCTCGCGTACGCGGTGGTCGCGGGCGCGCTCGTCGGCGGCCTCGCGGGATTTTTCATGGCGTTTCTCGGCGCTCTCACAGGGCTGTAACCGAACCGCCGCTGTTCGTCCTCTCCTCGATCGGGCCGATCAGTCCGGGGCTCTCCGGGCTCGGGCTTCCGAGCGTCGTCCTGCTGGCCGCCGCCTTCTCGCTGCTGGCCGCCATCGACGGACTCGTCGGCGGGCTGGTCGGCAGCGGACTGCGGGCGCTCTCTCCGTGGTGACGAGTCGGTCCTGGGGCGTCGGCTCGGGAAACGCGGCCCGACCTCGAGACGGGTCAGCGAACCGATTCACGACCGCTCGCAACGCGGTCGTGCGACTCGGTCTGCGATACGATCAGTGACGACGATCGGGGACTCTGCCCACGGTAACGAAAAATGGCACCGCCTCCGTCCGGCGATACTCCCCCGCCTCCATCTGCTCGATGACGGTCCGGCCCATCTCCCGCCACGAGCCGCGGAGGTCGTCGTACTCCGCCTCGGTCAACGGCCCCGAGAGCATCGTCTCCCGGTCGTCGGCCAGACCCGCTCCGGTCGCCTTCCGACGGGCGTCCCGCAACGCCCCGTCGCTGTACGGTGGTTCGACCGTCCGGACGTGCTCGTACCGGCGCGTTTCGAGGACTGCGAGCCCCGCCGCCTCGAACGCCTCGCGGGCGTCGGCCCCGAGCGCGACGTCCGTCGGCACGCCGTCGATGTAGGCCCCGCGTGCCCGTCGCTCGAGGTCGTCCTCGGCGTCGACGCTCGAGTCGATCTCGACCGCTGCGTTGTCGGGTTCGACGGCCGCGACGAGGTCCGTCGAGACGCGGGCGAACTCGGCGACTGCGGCCGCGGGATCGGGCAGGTTGATCAGCAGCGCCTGACAAACCATGAGGTCGAACGTGTCGTCCGGAAACGGCAGCCGGAGGGCGTCCCCGGCGACGACCGGAACGTGGTCGCCGGCCGCCGAAAGCAGATCCGGGTCGGCGTCGCAGCCGATCACCTCGCCCGGCGACTCGGCCGCGAGGACGCGGCTCAGTTCGCCGGTGCCACAGCCCACGTCGAGGATCCGTTCGCGGGTCTCGAGGGCCAGCGGCTCGAGGGCCTCCCGGGAATCGGCCCACATTCCCTCGCGGGTTCGGCTGAGGTAGGATTCTGAGAACTCGCGCACGGGCCACGGTACCGCCGGTGCGAGTAAAAACGGGTCGGTTCGGCGACGAATCGGCTACTCGTCGTCTCGCAGTCCCCTGACTTTCTCGATGTTCCACGCGAACCCGCGGCCGTCCTCGGTCGGCGTCTCGAGGGCGAAGGGCAGGTCCCGCAGCTCGGGGTGGTTGACGATCGCGCGCATTCCGTCCTCGCCGATGTAGCCCTCGCCGATGTGGGCGTGTTCGTCCTTGTGAGTACCCACGTCGTGTTTCGAGTCGTTGAGGTGGATGTACTCGAGGTACTCGAGGCCGACCTCGTCGTCGAAGCGGCCGACCGTCTCGTCGACCGCCTCGGGGGTCGTGAGGTCGTTGCCCGCGACGAGCGTGTGGGCCGTGTCGATACAGATCCCGATGTCCGTCTCGGTACGATCGATGATCCCCGCGAGGTGTTCGAACTCGCCGCCGAGTTTCGTGCCGCTGCCGGCGTCGGACTCGATGAGAATCTGGACGCCCCCTGGGACGTCGAGATTGTCGATGACGCTTGCGGCATTGTCGAGGCCGCCCTCGACGCCCGCGCCCGTATGCGCTCCGAGGTGGACGTTGACGTAGGGGATTCCCAGCCGCTGGGCGGCGTCGAGTTCCGCTTGCATGCTCTCTTTTGACTTCCGGCGGAGGTCGTCTTTGGGCGTACAGAGGTTCACGAGATACGAGGAGTGGATCACCCACGGGCCCTCGAGTCGCTCGTCGGACTCCTCGCGGAAGCCGTCGGCGGCCTCGTCGCTGATCTCGGGCTGGGCCCAGACCTGCGGCGAGGTGGTGAAGATCTGTCCGCAGTTGCCGCCGAAGGCGGTCTGGCGGTGGACCGCGTTTCGGACGTCGTCGTAGGGGGGCGTTTCGTCGTCGGAAGAGACGCGCGAACCGGAGATCGAGACGTGTGCGCCGACCTTCATCGTCATGCTTACCGGTCAGTACCGGGCCGTGATAGGTATAACGAACCGCCCCATTCGACCGGTCTCCTCCGGTCGGCCACCGGTCAGCCGTGGCGTGTGCTGTGCCGGATGTCCGTCCTGCGGGGACATCAGGAACCGGTGATACTACTTCGTCTCACTGGTCGCTTGCCTCGAGGACCTCCCGATCGCGGACCCACGCGTCGCTCCCGAACTTCCGGGCGGCGAGGTCGCGGGCGGCCTCGAGTTCACCTTCGCGCCAGGTCGATTCGTCGGCATCGCACCAGTCGCCCAGCGCGGCCGCGATCGTGTCGACGGCCGCCTCGCGGTCGACCCCCGCCTCGTCACGGATGCTCGTTACCCGGTCGGCGAACGTCGATTCCTCGAGATCGGTATCGAAGACGCCGACGTGGGACCGGGGCGCGAGGGCGTAGCTGATCGAGCCGTGCTGGATGACCACGTCGCGCTGGCGGTACTGGGCGTTGCCGCTGATCTTCTTCGCCTCCGTCCCGGCACCGGCGGGGGTGACGATGTCGTGAGCCGGGTTGATATCGCGCAGATAGCAGGAGGGCTGGTAGATCGCGTCCTGCTCGCTCGAGGCGAAGTCGGCGTCGACGCCCAGCCGATCGAAGGCCGCGAGGATCGGTTCGCAAAACAGTTCGTAACAGTCCATCAGATCCCCCGGGACCTCGTCGGCGGGGGCGACGATCGTGTACGAAATATCCGCGAAACGGTCGTGGTAGATCCCGCCGCCGCCGGTCTGTCGGCGGGTGACGTCGATCCCCTCGCGGTCGCAGAAGTCCCAGTCGACGGTGTCGGCGGCCTGTCGGTACCCCAGCGAGAGCGTACTCGGTGCCCACGAGTAGGTCCGGACCGTTCGTAGGCCGTCCTCGAGGGCCGTCCGCGCGGCGATCTCCTCGAGTGCCATCTGCGTCGCCCCGTCGCGGGGCTCGTCCCGGATCAGCCGCCAGTTCCGATCAGCGAGGTCCGTATCGGTCGAACGGTCCGTGGCGTCGCTCATATCCCCCCAGTCGAACTCGAGGGGGTTAGAGGTAGTGTTCGGACGACCGTGACCCGAGTCGGAACGGGGCCGTCCGCGAACGAGCCTCCCGCGCGTTCGATTCTCAGTACCCAAGAACGGCTCGAGGTGTTTATTCACTGTCGTGAACTCGGTCGGCGTATCGATGGCAATGATCTCGGAACGCGTTGCGGACGGCGTCTACCGGTGCGGGAGCGAGCGAGTGAGCTGGTACCTCGTGGAGACGGCCGACGGCATCACGGTCGTCGATACCGGCTTTCCGGCACACTGGGACCAGTTCGCCGCTCAACTCGAGGCGATGGGCTACGGCGTGACGGACGTCGACGCCTGCATACTGACACACGCTCATCCCGATCACGCGGGGTTCGCCGAGCGACTCCGCAGGGAAGCCGGGGTCCCGGTGTGGCTCCACGAAGCCGACGCGGCACACGCTCGCGGAGACGGCGAGATGCCCCTCACCAAGGGACTCGTTCGCCTCTGGCGGCCGGAGATCGCCCGGTATGCGGTCGAGTTCGTTCGCTCGGGTGGCCTCTCCGTCCCGCCGCTGACATCCTTTCGGACGGTCGCGGACGGCGAGACGCTCGACGTACCCGGCTCGCCCCGAGTCGTTCACACCCCCGGCCACAGCGAGGGACACGTCGCGTACCACTTCCCGGAGCAGGAGGTCCTCTTCTGCGGCGACGAACTCGTCACGACCGATTTCGTCGCCGGTCGCGGCCACCGGCCACAACTGCTCGCCGACTGGTTCAACCCGGATCACGACCGCGCGTACGAGTCGCTGTCCCGACTCGAGTCGATCGGCGAGGTCCTCCTCTTGCCGGGCCACGGCGAGCCGTGGCACGGCCACACCGAGAGGGCCGTCGAACTCGCTCGGAAGCGAGAAAAGCGGAACTGACGATCGCCGCGAGCAACGAGATCCGTCGAACCGACGCGCGACCCCGTCGTCGAGAGGACGACGTTCGACACGACCACCACGGTGAAGGGCTGCCGTCCGGAGGAGTAGTACAGCAGGGATAGTCAATTTAGTATACCGATATGTGATTTACCTATACGTGTCAGTAGCCCGGCCGACGAGCGCGCCTCCCTCGCCGGCTGTAACACTCGAGCGTGCGTCACGCCGTTTTTACGTACACGCCGGCTACCGATGCTTATGGTGCGCAACGTCGCCGGGTTGCTCCCGGAACTCGAGGACGAGGACTTCTATCTCCTCTCGGGGGTCGAGCAGGGGATGCGCTTCTCCGAGTGGGTCCAGCGGGAGAAGCTCCCGAAGTTCGCCGACCTGCCCGACGAGGAGGTCGAGTACCGCCTCGAGCGCTGTCTCAAACGCGGGCTGGTCGAGCGAAAGACGATCCAGTACGAGGGCTATACCCTCCAGTTCGAGGGCTACGACACCCTCGCCTTGCGCGCGTTGGTCGAACAGGACACGATCTCGGAGTTCGGCTCGCCGCTCGGCGTCGGCAAGGAAAGCGACGTCTACGAGGTCCGCTCGTACAAGCCCCTGGCCCTGAAGTACCACCGCGAGGGGTACACGAACTTCCGGGAGGTCCACAAGGAACGCGACTATACCTCGGACAACGACCACGTCTCGTGGATGTACACCGCCCGGAAGGCAGCCGAGCGCGAGTACGACATCCTCGAGGAGCTCTACCCCGACGTGGCGGTTCCCCAGCCGATCGGCCAGAACCGCCACGCCATCGTCATGGAGAAGATGGACGGCGTCGAACTCTCGCGGACCCGCCTCGAGGACGAGCAGGTCCTCGGTGTGCTGGGGCTGTTGGTAACCGAAATGTCACGCGCATACGCGAACGGATACGTCCATGCCGACATGAGCGAGTACAACGTCTTCGTCGACGAGGGCGGCGTGACGATCTTCGACTGGCCCCAGGCGGTCCCGACCGATCACGAGAACGCCGGCGAGTTCCTCCGGCGCGATCTGACCAACATCGTGGGCTACTTCCGCCGGAAGTACCCCCAGCACGTCCCCGACGATCTCGAGCCCGACGACCTCGCCCGCGAGATCGAGGCCGGCGAGTTCGACGGGCTCGAGATCGACGCGTAGCCGCCGATACCGGCGGACTACGGCCCCCAAAACGCCGTTCACGCCGACTCGATCGCCCGTTTCGATCGGTCCGTCGACCGGTTCGGTGTCGTTTTCGCCGTCGTCGTCTCGAGCGCAGTCCATTGGGTCGCCTCGGATAGATAGCTCGGTACCGGCCGGCAGCGGGAGAACGCCCGAAAGCGACGGCCTCGCGAGGCCGAAGATCGACGGACCCGACGTTCGGACCAGCCACGAGTGCCACCGAACGGGTCGCGAGCCCCGTCGTCGTACCCCGTCAGATCCGGTGCTGCCGGCGATTCGTCTCGAGCCTGCGCCCGGATGAACCAAATTACGATATACAAAATTGGCTTTCTCGTCGACGGACACACCACGCGATCGGTCGACGGCGCGAGGCCACCCTCGCTCGAGCGATAATTTCCGTTTCGACGCCGCGTTCCCGGAGTTCGAAGCGCTTATACTCGAGAGCCGGGAAGGGTGGGTAGACTCGCTGGTTCGCGGGCATCAGCGGGCACCTGCACGACGCCGCGTCACAGGTCGGGATGTGATCCGCGGGGCTCGGCCCCGGTCGGGATTGAACCAGCAAACGCCCGCGGGTGAATACAATGGCAGAAAGCTTCTATTCCCACATCAAGGACGCATGGAAGGACCCCGACGACGGCAAGCTCGGGGAGCTGCAGTGGCAGCGCAAACAGGAGTGGCGCGACCAGGGCGCTATCGAGCGCATCGAGCGCCCGACGCGACTGGACAAAGCACGCGAACTCGGCTACAAGGCCAAGCAGGGCATCGTCGTGGTCCGGGTCTCGGTCCGCAAAGGGACCGCCCGGAAGGAACGGTTCACGGCCGGTCGGCGCTCGAAGCGCCAGGGTGTCAACCGCATCGGGCGGCGCAAGAACATCCAGCGCATCGGCGAGGAACGCGTCTCCCGGAAGTACCCCAACTTGCGCGTGCTCAACAGCTACTGGGTCGGCGAAGACGGCTCGCAGAAGTGGTTCGAAGCGATCCTCGTGGACCCGAACCACCCCGCGATCGAGAACGACGACGACCTCAACTGGATCTGCGACGACGACCACACCAACCGCGCGTTCCGCGGCCTCACCAACGCCGGCAAGGCCAACCGCGGTCTGAACAACCGCGGCAAGGGCGCGGAGAAGGTCCGTCCCTCCAACACCGGCGGTCAGGGACGCGCGAAGTAACGCGCAGTCACGACGGCCGATTCACAGCACTTCTTTCGCGACTGATATCGACAGCAGCCACGCCGCCGTGTCCGCGCTCACCACGAGACGAACCGAGACTCGACCGCGTACAGGCAAGCGGTGACCGAACGGGTGCCGGCGGCGGCAACTCCCGTCCTGCCGGACTCAGGAGTGGACTTATTCCGCAGGCCGATGTACCAACGCGCATGACGGACAACGTCCTCGTGGCGGTCGACGACTCGAATCAATCGACGGAAGCCCTCGAGTTCGCCTGTCGCGAGTATCCCGAGGCGACGATCACCGCGCTTCACGTCCTCGATCCGGGCGATTTCTACGCCGTGACCGGCGTGGAGGGGACCGCGATGGCCAACTACGACGAGATTCAGGACCACCACGAGGAGCGGGCCGAGGAGATCCTCGAGACGGCGCGAGAGCAGGCTGCCGACCACGGACTCGAAATCGAGACGGACCACGTCGTCGGCGGCATCTCGCGGTCGATCGTAGATTACGCGGCCGAACACGACATGGATCACATCGTGGTCGGGAGCCACGGGCGGACCGGTGCGAGCCGCATCTTACTCGGGAGCGTCGCCGAGACGATCGCCCGGCGGTCGCCGGTTCCGGTGACGATCGTCCGCTGATCGCGGTCGATGCTCGCTCGAGACGACCGATCGAACGATAGCAGCGGCTCGGCGGGTGCGAGAACGGCGGCGAAGAAGACGTGATCGGTCGGCTTACGCCGAGATGGTCTGACTTTCCTGTTCGCTCTCGGTCGAGCGCATATCCAGATCGGCCATCAGCGCGTCGATGGCCTCCTCGGGGTCGGTCTCGGAATCGAAGACCCGATCGAACCCCATCTCGCGGAAGAACTTGCGGGTCTCCTCGAAGTCGTCCTGTCCGACGGCGAGGTTGCCGCCGATGTAGGTCGTGACGTCGAGGTCGGCCTCCTCGATTCGCTGGTGGAAGCCCTCGCAGTCCTGTTTGGCGTGGCCGTAGAGCGACGAGACGAGTACAGCCTCGGCATCGTTGGCGGACGCGGCGTCGACGAACTCCTCCTGGGAACTCTGGACCCCCAGGTTGACGACGTCGAATCCGGCTGCCTCCAGCGCCTGTTCCAGGATGGTGATCCCGACGACGTGAGCGTCGGAACCGATCACGCCGAGGATGACTGTCTCGGTCATGTGCGTACCACCACAAACTGGGGGGACCACCATAAACCTAATGATTAATAATGTGCCAATCGTTCACACGGTTCCCCTCGGGCGATTCCTCGAGGAGTTTTGGCGAACGCGGCGTCGAAAGCAACGGTTCCTCGTTTCCGTTCCGGAACGCTGCGCGTTCGTTCCCTCGACGGACGAAACGCAGTGCGGGCGGTCAGTCGCCCGTTACTCGGTCCGTCGTCGGGGCGACGCTCGTGAGCGCACCGACCGGCGCGTCGGTCCGATCGCGGGCGCGTTCGATGCCGTCCTCGCCGGCGGCGATGAGCGCGAAGACGCCGGCGACGTCGGCTTCGGCGGTGTGGGCGATGTCCAACAGGAGTTCCTGCGTCTCGCCAGAGCGGATGAGGTCGTCGACGACCAGCACCGACTCGCCGGGATCGATGGCCGAGGCGGGCAGGTAGTAGGTGAGTTCGATCCCCGACTGCAGGCGCTGGCGGGCCTCGATGAACTCCTCGACGGCGGTCTCCTTGCTCTTTTTCGCGTAGGCACAGCGGACGCCGTAGTAACTCGCGAGCGCGGCCGCGAGCGTGATCCCGTCGGTCGCGGCGGTGAGAACCACGTCCGGTCGATCGAAGTCGAACCCGTTCGCCACGACCGGCGCGGCCAAATCGAGGAAGGGCTGGTCGAAGACGGTGGCGCTGTTGTCGACGTACCCCTCGTCGTCGACGCGGATTCGCGCCTCGAGTTCCGCCGCCAGCGCCTCCCGGCCGAGTTCCTCGACGACCTCGCGCGCGCGGTCGGTCCCCGGGAGGACGTGCCCGTTGACGTAGCGGTTGAGATCGCCCGCCGGAAGCCCGGTCGTCTCGGCGAGTTCGTCGTAGGTCCGGGTCTCTTTCAACATCCGCAACACGTCGACGGCCCGCAGCTGGAGGGCTGCTTTCTCGGCTCTGTTCATACAGATATGCACGATTCCGCAACTATGGGTATTGCGATCGGCTTCGACGCGCGAAACGTCACGAACGTGGAAGTGACCCGCGCCTGTGGCGGACAACCGCCGAGTCTATCGACTGGAAAACCGACGGTCCGTCCCGATGCGATCGTCGAGGCCGCTACTGCAGGAAGTCCGGTTCCGTCCGCTGCTCGTCGCGTTCGGCCTCGAGGTGAGTACGGAACTCCTCGATCTCGACGTCGTACTCCTGGTCCTCGAAGCGATCCCGAACGGAGATGGTGCCGTCTTCTTCCTCGTTGTCCCCGACGATGATCTGGTACGGAACCCGATCGTCGTGGGCCGCGCGGATCTTTCGCTCGAGCGTCGAGTCGCGGTCGTCGACCTCGACGCGGAAGTCGTCGAACTCGTTCGCCACGCGGTGAGCGTAGCCGAGGTTGTCGTCGGAGATCGGCAGCACGCGGACCTGTTCGGGCGCGAGCCAGAGCGGGAACCGACCCTCGTAGTGCTCGATGAGCATCATGAAGAACCGCTCGTAACTGCCGTAGAGCGCGCGGTGGATCATGACGGGGCGGTGTTCCTCGTTGTCCTCACCGACGTAGTTCAGGTCGAACCGCTCGGGCATGTTGAAGTCCAGTTGGACCGTCGGGCCGTCCCACGAGCGGCCGATGGCGTCCTCGAACGCGAAGTCGATCTTCGGCCCGTAGAACGCGCCGTCGCCTTCTTCGATCTCGTAGTCGTGAGCGCGGTTCTCGAGGACGTTCTCGAGTTGCTCCTCGGCGCGGTCCCAGATCTCGTCGCTCCCGACGGACTTCTCGGGACGGGTCGCAAGCGCCATCTCGTAGTCGAGGTCGAACGTCTCGAGGACGTCCGTGATCATGTCCATGATCTCCTCGACCTCCTGTCTGATCTGGTCGGGCCGGATGAACAGGTGGCCGTCGTCGATGGTGAAGGCCCAGACCCGCGAGAGCCCCGACAGTTCGCCGCGTTGTTCCTTGCGGTAGACTTTCCCGTTTTCCGCGTAGCGGATCGGAAGATCCCGATAGCTCCAGGAGTGGTCCTGGAAGATGGCGGCGTGGCCGGGACAGTTCATCGGCTTCAGGCCGAACTCGTCGTCGCCGACGTCGAAGATGAACATGTCGTCCTGGTAGTTCTCGTAGTGGCCCGACCGGTGCCACAGATCCGTTTTGAAGACGTGGGGCGTCTCGACGTAGTCGTAGCCCGCGTCCTCGTTCAACTCACGCACGAAGTCCTCGAGTTCCGAGAGGACGGTCTTCCCGGCGGGGTGATACAGCGGCAGTCCGGGGCCGGTCACGTCCTGGATCGAGAACAGGTCCATCTCGTTGCCGATGCGGCGGTGGTCCCGCTTCTCGGCCTCGCGCTTGCGCTCGAGGAAGGCCTCGAGATCGCTCTCGTCCTCGAAGGCGGTCCCGTAGATGCGGGTCTGCATCGTGTTGTCCTCGTCGCCGCGCCAGTAGGCCCCGGCGATCTCGAGCAGTTCGACGACGCCGATCTCGCCGGTCGAGTCGACGTGGGGGCCGGCACAGAGGTCCTCCCACTCGCCCTGCCGGTAGAAGCTCACGGTGTCGTTCTCGTCGGCGAACTCGGAGAGCAGTTCGAGCTTGTAGGGTTCGCCTTCGAGGCGCTGCTCGGCCTCCTCGATCGGGACCTCCTCGCGCTCGATCTCGTAGTCTTCGGCGATGATCGCCTCGATCTCGTCCTCGAGGTCGGCGAGGTCCTCCTCGTCGATCTCGAGGTTGTCGAAGTCGTAGTAGAAGCCCTCGTCGGTCGGCGGGCCGATCGCGAGCTTGACCGCCTCGTCGTCGTACAGGCGCTCGACCGCCTGCGCGAGACAGTGGGCCGCGGAGTGGCGCATGACCTCGAGGTACTCGTCGCTGCCGTCGGTGACGATCTCGAGTTCGGCGCCGTCGTAGACCGGTTCCTCCTTGGCGACGAGGTCGCCGTCGAGTTTGCCGGCGACGGTGTCGCTGCCGAGGCCGGGGCCGATCTCGTAGGCGCAGTCCTCGACGGTGGCGTCGGCGTCGACCTCGAGTTCGGAGCCGTCGGGCAGTACGACCGTTATCCGTTCCTGCGACTGGGAATCTGATTCTGACATGGGTGTAGCTGGTGTGGGTGTTGTAACTGCGTGGAAAACGCCGGTGGCGTGTCCGTCGACGGGCGAGCCGATCCCACCGTCTGTCGGTCGATCACGGCCGACACAACAAACGGTAGGTGTGAGTTAGAAGCGGGCATGAGCCCGGCGTGTAAAACGGACACCTACCATCGTGGCTACGCGTAGTCTCGAGTGGGGTAAAAGCGTTGTGATGGTGTGCGATGGGGCCGTTCGGATTCGAAACCGGACCGCGGTGAGATACAGGTTACGGAGCGGGCAACGAGTCCGCACGCTGTACTCGTAACCGGCCGGGCGCTGCTACTGACTATATCTACAGGTACCGGTACTCGTTTTTCCCTTCCCATTGACGATGGGATATGCGCGCCAAGGCCGTCCTTTTCGACTTCGACAACACGTTCTATCCCTACGCGCCGTGTAATCGAGCAGGGAAAGACGCCGCTCGAGAGGCCGCGCGGGGACTGGGCTACGACTTCGATCGCGAGGCGTTCGAGGCGTTCTATCAGACGGGGCGGCGGGCGATAAAGCGTGACGTGTCCGGCACGGCGGCGTCCCACGATCGATTCCTCTATTTCAAACGCGCGCTCGAGTGCCACACCGGTCGACCGAAGCCGACCGAGGCGCTCGCGCTCGGCGAGGCGTACTGGACGGCGTACATCGACGCGATGAAACTCGTTCCGGGCGTCGAAGCGACCCTCGAGGCGGTGCGAGACCGGGGGATCGACGTCGGGATCGTCACGAACTTCACGGCGCGAACCCAACTCGAGAAACTCGAGGCGGTCGGGCTCGCGGACGATATCGACCTGCTGTTGACCTCCGAGGAGACGGGCCGCGAGAAACCCGGCTCGGTCATGTTCACACTGGCGCTGTCGCGCCTCGACCGTCGCCCGTCCGAGGCGGTGATGGTCGGCGACAACGTCGAAGCCGATATCGTCGGGGCCAACGCGGTGGGACTCGAGACGGTGCTGTTCAGCGCCGACGGCGACGACCCCGACGGGCCGCTCGAGGGCCACCGGGAGCCGGACCACCGGATCGGCGCGTTCGACGACCTACTGAAGGTGATCCTGTGATGCTCGAATCCGAACGCCGGGCGGTGGTCGAGTCCGCACCGGAACTCGCGGAACTGACGCCCGGGCGAACGGGTAATTTGAGCGTTCGCGACGGCGAGCGCGGCGACGCCTTCGCGGTCACGCCGACCGGCGTCCCCTACGACGGCTTTGGCGTCGAGGACGTGCCGGTCGTCGCGACCGACGGCGAGGTCCGCGACGGGCGGATGGCCCCGAGCAGCGAGGTCCCGATGCACGCCGCGATCTACCGCCGCGAGGACGTCGGCGCGATCGTCCACACTCACTCGCCGTGGGCGACGACGCTGGCCGTCGCCAGCGAGCCGCTGCCGCCGATCCACTACATGATCGTCGCGGTCGGCAAGCGCGTCCCCGTCGCCGAGTACGCGCCCTACGGCACCGACGAACTCGCAGCGAATATCGTCCGGGCGATGGACGAGGCCGAGGCGACCGCGACGCTCGTCGAAAACCACGGCCTCGTCGTCACGGCGTCGGACATAGAGACCGCACTCGAAAACACGCATCACGTCGAGAGCCTCGCGCGCCTGTACCTCCAGACTCGCGCGGCCGGCCTCGAGCCGCGGACGCTCTCGGAGGCCCAACTCGAGACGGTCCTCGAGCAGTTCGCGTCCTACGGGCAGTGACCGGCAGGGTTCGACGCCCGTGCGGAGCCGCTACTCGTCGGCGTCCCGATCCGCGAGCAGTTCGCTCGCGGTCACCAGCGCCTCCATCTCGACGCCGGCGTCCTCGACGTTCTCGCGGCCGCCTTCCTCGCGGTCGACGACGACCAGCGCGCGCTCGACGGTCGCGCCCGCTTCCCGCAGCGCCTCGACGGCCTCGACGAGGCTCGTCCCCGTCGTCACGATGTCCTCGACGACGACGACCTCCTCGCCATCCTCGAGGCGGCCCTCGACGAGATTAGCCGTCCCGTACTCTTTGCGCTGCTTGCGCGCGATGACGTAGGGGACGCCGGCCGCGACGCTGGTCGCCGCGGCGAGGGGGACCCCGCCGAGGGCGACGCCGCCGAGTTTGTCGTCCGGATCGAGTCGCTCGGCGAAGGCGTCGGCGATGGCCTCGAGACAGTCCGGCTCGGTCTCGAAGAGGTACTTGTCGACGTAGTACTCGCTGGTGCCGCCGTGGGAGAGTTCGAACTCGCCGAACTGCACGGCCTCCGCCGCGCGGAGGGCGTCGATGAGGTCCTGATTCGTCATGCTCGAGAGGGCGCACCGGACCGAAATAAGCGGTGTGGAACGGAATTGTCGGGTACGCTCGAGCCGAATCGAGGCCCGAGATCACCGGTCAGCAGCGGATTCCGGTCTGGCGCTGCAGGTAGCTTTTTGTTCCAGCAGCGAAGTGTGTCCCACGATGACACCGTCCAGCGCCGACGAGCCGCATCCGGACGTGCAGGCGTTTCTGGAACTCTACGAGTCGCTCGACACGCCCGAGTTCAGCGAGATTTCGCCAGTGGAGGCTCGCGCGATGTTCGACGAGATGCGGGTCACCGAGGAGCCGGACATCGAACTCGAGTCCGTCGAGGACCGGACGATCGACGGGCCACGCGGCGACCTGCCGATCCGATGCTACGAGCCCGGCACCGAGGGCGACGACCGGCCGCTCCTTGTGTACTTCCACGGCGGCGGCTGGGTCATCGGAAGTATCGACACTCACGACGGTACCTGCCGGAAGCTGGCCGCTGACTCGGGGTATCCGGTCGTCAGCGTCGACTACGGACTCGCGCCCGAACATCCCTTCCCCGAGGGCCTGCAGGACTGTTATGCGGCCCTCGAGTGGGCGGCCGACGCGGCCGCCGACCTCGGCGCGGACCCGAACAAGCTCGTCGTGGGGGGCGACAGCGCCGGCGGCAACCTCGCGACGGCGGTGTCGCTGCTGGCCCGCGACCGCGGGGGTCCCGATATCGCCTACCAACTGCTGATCTACCCCAGCACGGGGAAGGTGACCGAGACCGAGGCCTACGAGCAGAACGGCGAGGGCTACTTCCTCACGAGAGACGACATGGAGTGGTTCCGCGAGCAGCGCTTCGAGAGCGACATCGATCAGGGGAACGTCTACGCGATGCCCCAGCTCGCGGCGGACCTCTCGGGGCTGCCGCCCGCGACGGTCGTCACCGCCGGCTTCGACCCGCTACGCGACGACGGGGCGAATCTCGTCGAACGCCTCGAGGCCGAGGGTATCGACGTCGCGCACCACCACTACGACGACGTGATCCACGGCTTCTTCAACATGATCTCCGATCCCGTCGACCTCGATCGGGCCCACGAGGCCTACGAGGATGCCGTCGCGGATCTGCAGGCAGCACTGGAGTAAGCGGCCGCAACACTTGTTTTCGCCGCCGCTCGCTCGAGTCGGCCCCGAACGACGTCAGTCGATCGATCGCTCGACGACTGAGACGCCCTCGAGCGCCGCCAGCTCCGCGAACACGCCCTCCAGATGATCGGGACCGCTGCCCGCGAGGCCGATCGTCACGGGGGTCTGATTGGGGTCGTCGACGGCGGTCCGGCGGGCGCGCTCGAGGACGTCGAGTTCGGCTCCCGCGGACTCGACCGTCTCGACCACGTCGCCGACGGTCGCCGGCCAGCCGGCGAGCGCGAGTCTGGCCTCGGCGTAGCGTCCGAGTTCGTGGAGGCCGGTCCGGGTCAGTTCCGCGTGGTCGGTGAGGTCGACGTTGCCGCCCGAGACGACGACCGCGACGCGCTCACCCTCGAGGTCGAGGGCGGCCGAGAGCGCGGCCGCGAGCGGCGCGGCCCCGGCGGCCTCGGCGACGGTCTTGGCCCGTTCGGCGAGCAGGGTCACGGCGGCGGCGATCTCGCGGTCGCTCACGCTGACGACGTCGTCGACCACCTCGCGGGCGATCGCGAAGGTCGTCTCGAGCATGCGCGCGTCGGCGATCCCCTCCGCGACGGTGTCGACCGTCTCGAGCTGGCGGATCTCGCCCGCCTCGAGCGACGGTTTGGCGTGGGCGGCCCCCTCGGGCTGGACGCCGATCACCCGCGTCTCGGGGTCGGCCGCTTTCAGCACCGTTCCGATGCCGCCGACGAGCCCGCCCCCGCCGATCGACACGAGGACGGTGTCGATCCCGGGGAACTGCTCGCGCAGTTCGAGGCCGATCGTCCCCTGTCCGGCGACGACGGCCGCGTCGTCGAAGGGGTGGACGAACGTCGCGCCCGTCTCTTCGGCCCGCTCGAGGGCGTACTCGTAGGAGCGCTCGTAGAGTTCGCCCTCGACGACGACTGCGGCCCCGTAGCCGCGGGTGGCCTCGATCTTCGCGGCGGGAGTGATCTCGGGGACGACGATCGTCGTCTCGATCCCGAGCAGGTCGCCCGCCAGCGCCACGCCCTGGGCGTGGTTGCCCGCGCTCGCGGTGATGACGCCCGCTTCTCGCTCCGCGGTCGAGAGTTGGGCCATCCTGTTGTAGGCACCGCGGATCTTGAACGAGCCGGTCCGCTGGACGGTCTCGAGTTTGAGTCCGACTGCGGCCGCCCCGCTCATCTCAGCGAAGGTCCGGGAGGTGTCCAGCGGCGTCCGGTGGACGACGTCGGAGATGCGCTCGCGGGCGGCCTCGACGTCCGCGAGCGTAACCGGGGGGTCGTCCGCACCGCTCGCCTCGTCGCTCCCGCTCATTCACCGACCTCCGCGCTCGCGTCGTCGGCCGGCGTCGCGTCCCCCGCGTCGGCCTGCGGAACCGGATGCCGGGCCTCGAGTTCCCGAATCGTTCCGACCAGGACGTCGACGCCGTGCTGGAGGCTCCGTTCGTCGACGTCGAAGGTCGGGGTGTGGTGGCTGGTGGGATGGTCGGTGCCGACGATCATGTACGTCGCCAGCCCGCCGTCTTCCTGGACCCGTTCCATCAGGAAGGTGGCGTCCTCGCTCGCGCCGAAGTCGGCGGCCGGCACCACGCGATCGACGCCCGCGACGCCGCCGGCGACCTCGCTCACCAGCGCCTGCAGTTCGGGGTCGCTGTCGGCCCGGGGCGACTCGCTGACGACCTCGACGTCGGCCCGGCAGCCGTGCATCTTCGCGGCGGACCGCATCGTTCGCTCGAGGCGGCGTTTCGTGTACTCCATCAGCGCGGTCGTCTCGCCGCGGGCCTCGCACTCCATGTGGGCGCGTTCGGCGATGACGTTGCTCGCGGTTCCGGCCTCGGCCCTGCCGACGTTGACTCGGGTCATCCCGTCGCTGTGACGGGGGATACCGTAGGCGTTGACGATCCCGGAACCCATGGCGTGCATGGCGTTTGCCCCCTCGTTCGGGGCCTTGCCCGCGTGCGCGGAGGTCCCCTCGATCGTCACGTCGACGTGGCACATCGCCAGCGGCTTCTCGATCCCAGCGATCACCTCGCCCGTGGGGTGATCGAGACCGACGTGGACCGCCAGCAGGTAGTCCAGTCCGCTCGCGAAGTCGCTCCTGGCCATTGGGCACCCCCCGCCGCCGGTCTCCTCGGCGGGCTGGAAGAAGACCACCAGTCGGCCCGCAAAGTCGCTCTCGGCGATGGACTCGAGGACGGCCAGCCCCCAGGTCATGTGGACGTCGTGGCCGCAGGCGTGCATCGTCCCGTCGATCTCCGAGCGAAAGCCCTCGTCGACCGGATCGTGATCCGGATCGGTCGACTCCTCGATGAACAGCCCGTCGATGTCGACGCGCAGGCCGATCGACGGCCCGTCGCCGCGCTCGAGGATCGCCACTGCGCCCGTGTTCCCGCCGGTCATCCGCTCCAAGAGTGACTCGTCCGCACCGCGCTCGCGGGCGCGTTCGATCCACGGCTCGAGGTCGGCGTCGGGGACGGCCATCCGGTCGGCGGGATCGTAGGCGTCGGGGCCGACGGCCAGTTCGTCGACGCCGATACCCCTGATCTCCTCGACGAGACGGGCCGTGGTGGTGAACTCGCGCCACGCGGGCTCGGGGTGGCGGTGGAAACTGCGACGGAGGCTGACGAGACGGTCCTGAATCGGCTCGGTCATGCGAGGGGGTGACGCGCCCCAGCGACTTAATTATACACAATGAGTGTTTACGACGACTACACAAAAAGGATAAGGGAGTCGGTGACGATCGTCGGACAATGAGTCCGGAGCCGGACGTCGTCGTTCTCCGAGAAGGAACGGAAGGGCTGTCGATGGAATCGTACGCCGACCGACTGCGCGAGCGACTGCCGGACCGCACCGTCGCGCTCGCGCGGACCCCGAAGGAAGAACGCGAACTGATCCCGCAGGCCCGGGTCGTAACCGGTATCTCGATCGACGAAGACCTCCTCGAGCGGGCCGACCGGCTCGAGTTGTTCGCGTGTACCTTCGCCGGCACCGATCACGTGCCGATGGACGCGCTGGCCGACCGCCGCGTGACCGTGACGAACGCCGGCGGTATCCACGCCCCCGGCATCGCCGAGCAGACGATCGGCAACATGCTCGTGTTCGCCCGCCGGCTCCACGAGGGCTGGCGGCGCAAGGAAAACAACGAGTGGCGACACTTCCAGTCCCACGAGTTCACCGACAGCACCGTCACGATCGTCGGGCTGGGCTCGATCGGGCAGGCGGTCGTCCAGCGGCTCGAGGGGTTCGAGGTCGAGACGATCGGGATCCGCTACACCCCCGAGAAGGGCGGCCCGACCGACGAGGTACTCGGATTCGAGGAGGACGACGTCCACGAGGCCTTCTCGCGGAGCGACTACGTCGTGCTGGCCTGCCCGCTCAACGACCTGACCCGCGGGCTCGTCGGCGAGGCGGAACTGGCGACGCTGCCCCCGAACGCCGTGATCGTCAACGCGGCCCGCGGCGGCATCGTCGACACCGACGCGTTGCGTTCGGCGCTCCAGTCCGAGGGAATTCGCGGGGCGGCGCTGGACGTCACCGACCCCGAACCGCTGCCGGCCGACCACCCGCTGTGGGACCTCGAAAACTGCCTCATTACGCCCCATACCGGCGGTCATACCCCAAAGCACTGGGACCGGCTTGCGGATATCGTCGCGGGCAACCTCGAGTCGCTCGAGTCCGGCGGCGAACTCGAAAACGTCGTCTTGCGGCCGGGTTCGAGCGAGTGATCGGTCACTCGTCGTCGGTGCGGTCGTCGGTCGTCTCGAACGGGACCGTCGGGGCCGCCCCGTCGGGTCGAGTCGACTCGCCGAATCCGCCGCTCAGGACGTGAGCCAGCGTTTCGTCGACGCGTTCGTCGGTCTCGGTGACGCGGTCGGGATCGGCCTCGACGACGAACCCGGAGGAGACGTTCGGCGCGGTCGGTATAAAGAGGACCGGCCGCCCGTCGGTAGTCGTGTGGCCGGTCTTGAACGCGGGCACCTCGACGCCGTTCCAGTTCTCGACCCTGACCGGTTCCTGCAGCGCCTGTTCCTCGCCGAACGTGGTTTCGGCGGCGACTTTCGACGCGTTGTAGATGACGCGCAACCCCGGAACGCGGTTCGCAACGTGGTCGACGCCGCGCGTGAAGAGGTCACCGACCGTGGTCCG
Organism: Natrinema saccharevitans; assembly: GCF_001953745.1. NCBI lineage: Archaea > Methanobacteriati > Methanobacteriota > Halobacteria > Halobacteriales > Natrialbaceae > Natrinema > Natrinema saccharevitans. Next base: position 556,706 of record NZ_LWLN01000001.1, on the reverse strand, counting down.
GGTCAGAAACCCGACGGCGACGGTCACGATGGAGAACAACACGAGCGGAACGATCGCGTGTGAGACGTCGACGACCAGCGACCGGGTCGGCGCGTGCGTGATCACCCCGCTCAGTACGGCGTCGATCGGGACCATCGGCACGATGCCGGTTACCAGCGCGTAGACGCGGTAGAGAACGTACAGCGTGACGAGTATCGGACCGATGACGATCAGTCCGCTCGCGAACTCGCGCTTCCACGCCATTGTCGGAGTATGTGACCGGCGGGACATGAGCGCTTCCCTTCACGACCGCGCTCAGCCGGGCGGCGACCGGTTCGAGCTACCGCTGGCGGCCGAAGCCGACTACGGCCAGAGCCCGCGCGTCTCCTTCGCCTCGGCGATCCGGGACAGCGCGACCACGTAGGCGGCGTCGCGCCACGTCAACCCCTCGGCGTCGACCACGTCGCGAAGGTCGGTCCAGGCCTCGAGCATGTGGTCCTCGAGTTCCTCGTTGACGCGCTCGAGGGACCACTGGCGGCGGTTGATGTCCTGGAGCCACTCGAAGTAGGAGACGGTGACGCCGCCCGCGTTCGCGAGGATGTCCGGGATCACCGGCACGTCCCGCTCCTCGAGGACGGCGTCGGCGGCGAAGGTCGTCGGGCCGTTGGCCCCCTCGACGACGATGTCGGCCGAGACGGCGTCGGCGTTGTCGGCGGTGAGGACGTTGCCGACCGCGGCCGGGATCAGGACGTCGACGTCGAGTTCGAGTAGGTCCGCGTTCGAGAGCCGACGGACGCTATCGTCGTCCTTGAGGTCGGTCGCGAAGCTGGTGACCGCCTCCGGTTCCTCGTGATGAGAGGGGATCGCCTCGACGTCGAGGCCGTCGGCGTCGTAGACCGCGCCGTTGACGTCCGAGACGGCGACGATCGACGCGCCCCACTCGTGGAGCAGGCGGGCGGCGTTGGCACCCACACTGCCGAAGCCCTGCACCGCGACCGTGGTCTCCGAGACCTCGCGGTCGTAGTACCGGATCGCCTCGCGGGCGGCGATGGCGGTCGAACGGCCGGGGGCCTCTTCGCGGCCGTAGGAGCCGCCGATGACCGGCGGCTTCCCGGTGACGACGCCGGGGATGGTCTCGCCCTGTTGCATCGAGTAGGCGTCCATGAACCAGGCCATCGTCTGGGCGTCGGTCCCCATGTCGGGCGCGGGGACGTCCTTCGTCGGCCCGACGACGTCGCGCAGTTCCTCGGCGAACCGGCGGGTGAGCCGCTCGGTCTCGTCGTCGGTCAGGGACTTGGGATCGACGGCGATCCCGCCCTTCCCGCCGCCGAAGGGCAGGTCCATCACCGCGCACTTCCAGGTCATCCACATCGAGAGGCCGATACACTCCTCGGCGCTGACCTCGGGGTGGTAGCGCAGGCCTCCCTTGTAGGGGCCGCGGACGTCGTCGTGCTGGGCCCGGTAGCCGGTGAAGACCTCGACGGTGCCGTCCTCTCGCTCTAAGGGGACCGATACCTGCTGGACCCGCGTCGGGTGTTTCAATCGTTCGACGACGCCGGGGTCGACGTCGACGTGGGTCGCGGCGCGTTCCAACTGTCTGCGGGCGGTGACCAGCGCGGATTCGGGTTCGTCCGCCGATTCGGTCTCCGCCGTGGATGGTGGTGTTGTCATTGGATGGTAGTCGGGTTCCAGAGGTTAGTATGTGAGCCGTACCACGTCGGGGCGGACCGCGTTACGTCGTGAACAACTCCCGCGGGAAGTCCGCGAGCGTCTCCGCGCCCGTACTCGTGACGCGGAACGTCTCGCTGATCTCCATGCCGATCTCGTCGGTCCAGATGCCCGGGATCATGTGGAAGGTCATGTCCTCCTCGAGGACGGTCTCGTCGCCGGGACGGATGCTCGCGGTGTGTTCGCCCCAGTCCGGCGGGTAGCCCAGCCCCATCGAGTAGCCGATGCGGTCCTCCTTCTCGAGGCCGTACTGGGCGATCGTCTCGCGCCAGGCCTTCTCGACGGCCTCGCAGGTGACGCCGGGTTCGACGGTATCGAGTGCAGCTTCGATCCCCTCGACGACGATGTCGGCGGTCTCCTGGAGTTCCGCGGGCGGATCGCCGACGAAGGTGGTGCGGGCGAGCGGGGAGTGATAGCGGTGCCGACAGCCCGAGAGTTCGATGATGACCGGGTCGCCGTCCTCGAACTCGCGGTCGGTCCAGGTCAGGTGGGGCGTCCCGGTGTGATCGCCCGAGGGCATCAGCGGGACGATCGAGGGGTAGTCGCCGCCGTACTCCTCGGTGCCCGTGATGAGTTGCTCGTAGATCGCGGCCGCGGCCTCGTACTCGGGAACTCCCTCCTCGATGACGTCCAGCCCCGCCTGCATCGCGTTCTCGGAGATGCGGGCGGCCTCGCGCATGTACTCGAGTTCCTGCTCCGATTTCTTGATCCGGACCCAGCCGACCAAAAGCGTCGCGTCCTCGAACTCGGCCTCTGGGAGGTTCGCCTGGAGTCGGGTGTAGGACTTCGCGGTGAAGTAGGCCGCGTCCATCTCGAGGCCGATCCGGCCGTCGGCGACCTCGAGTTCCTCTAAGACGCCCGCCACGTAGTCCATCGGGTGGAGGTCGTGGGGCGAGTGGACGTGGTCGTCGCTGTAGGCGCGGATGCTGTCGTCGCCGAGGTGGGTCGTCGCTCGCGCGCCGCCGCCGTCCATGTCGCGGCCGATCCAGACCGGTTCGTCGCGGTCGGGTGTGACGACGACGGCCTGATGGACGTAAAAGGACCAGCCGTCGTAGCCGGTCAGGTAGTTCATGTTCGCCGGATCGGCGACGACGATCGCGTCGAGGTCTTCCTCGCGCAAGCGCTCTTTGGTCCGTTCGACCCGTCGTTCGTATTCGGCCTCGTCGAAAATATGCTCTCGTGGCATGGTAACAGGGTCTCTACGAGGAGCATCGATTAGTAGTAATAAAATCTTTTCGTGTATAGTAGATACAGATACTGTTTACAATATGGGCGAGCCGGGCCGACGGCGGCGGGCCGGATCCGCGATCACACCCGGCTCGAGGGCGCGTCGGCCGTCTCGAACCGGTCGGAGCCGTTCGATCGAACCACCGGCCGTTAAGACACGTCGGTTCCTCCCGGCCGATATGGCAGTACTCGAGACGCTCGTGATCGCGTTCTGGGCGATGTTGCCCGCGTACGTCCCCAACAACGCCGCGGTGCTGGCCGGCGGCGGCCGACCGATCGACGGCGGTCGGACCTGGGGCGACAAGCGGGTACTCGGCGACGGAAAGACCTGGCGCGGGACGGCGATGGGCGTCGCGGCGGGCCTCGCGCTCGCGGCCGTGCTGACGGTTATCGCGGGCGACGTCAGTAGCGCCCTCGGTTTCGACGTGCCGGCCTTTACCCCACTCGCGGCGCTCGGCCTCGCCGGCGGCGCGATGCTCGGGGACATCCTCGCCTCCTTTCTCAAGCGCCGGACCGGCCGCCAGCGCGGTGCGATGTTCCCCGGCCTCGACCAGCTGGACTTCGTCGTCGTCTCCTTACCGCTCGCGGCCCTGCTGGACTTCGAGTGGTTCCGCGAGTGGTTCACGCTCGAGGTGATCCTCGTCGTCGTCGTCCTCACCCCGATTCTGCACGTGACGACGAACGTGGCCGCGTACAAACTCGAGTTGAAGAACGAGCCGTGGTAACCGAGCCAACGAATCGTTGATCCGGCGGTCGCGCCGGGAAACTACAGCGGACCGTCTCAGGCCACTTTCGCGCTCGGGCCGACGGCTTCGATCGCCTCGCAGAAGATGTCGACGCCGAGTTCGATCTCGCGCTCGGTCGAGTCCAGCGGCGGCAGCAGTCGGATCGTCTTCTTCCCGCAGCCGAGGGTCAACAGTCCGCGCTCGAGGGCCGCCTCGACGATCGCGTTCCGGCGCTCGGGGGTATCGAACTCGACGGCGAGCATCAGGCCCTTGCCGCGGACGTCCTCGACGTGGTCGGGCACGTCGTCGCGTAGGAGTTCTTTCGCCTGCTCGCCGCGGCGGGTCGCGTTCTCGAGCAGGTCGTGTTCCTCGATGGCCTCGAGCGTGAACGCGCCCATCATCGAGCCCAGCAGGTCGCCGCCGCCGAAGGTCGAGCCGAGCCGGTTCTTCTGGCTGGGGAACACCTCGGAGCGAGAGATGGTCGCGCCGACGCGCAGGGCCTTCGCGCTGGCGATGACGTCGGGTTCGATCGGGTAGTGATCGGAAGCCCAGATCTCGCCGGTCCGGCCGACGCCGGCCTGGATCTCGTCGACGACCAGGGGAATGTCGTACTCGTCGGTGACGGCCGCGACCTCCCCCATGAACTCCTGACTGGGGAAGCGGTAGCCGCCGACGCCCTGGATCGGCTCGAGCGTGAGGAAGGCGACCTCGTCGGGGTCGACGTGGCCGCCCTCGGGCGCGAGCATGGTTCTGAGTTGCGAGCCGCCGCCGGCGAAGAAGCCGCAATCGCAGCTGTCGGCGTCACAGCCCCGGTCGGCGCAGAACGGGACCGTTTCGATCCCGCTGATCTCGGGGTAGTGGCGCGTGTAGACGTCCTTGGACTTCGTGATCGAGAGGGTCCCGAGGGTGCGGCCGTGGAAGCTACCGCCGAATGCGACGCCGTACTTGGCCGGCGCGCGGTAGGCGTTGGTGATCTTCATCGCGTTCTCCATGGCCTCCGCGCCGGAGTTCGAGAGGAAGACCGTGTCCATGCCGTACTGGCTCGAGACCTCGGTCAGCTTCTGCATGAGGTGGCTCGAGCCGGGGAAGTCGGCCTCGTCGGGGTTGGGGCCGGAGCCGAAGTACATGTCCTGGCCCGCGATCTTCATCGGTTCGACGAGGTCGAACTCGCGGACTTTCTCGAGGACCGTCTCGTTGTTGTAGCCAAGCGGTGCCGCGCCGATGTGACAGGTGAAATCGAGCAGGACGTTGCCGTCGACGTCCGTGACGAAGGGCCCGTCGGCCTCGCGGGTCACGTCCCAGACGAACTCGTGAGAGTACTCGCTGGGCGCGGAGTACTCCTGGTGGAAGTCGACCCACTGCTTCGCGTTCGGCCCGGGAAGCGCGTCCGCGTCGGGTTCCGCCGTGTCCCTATCCATACACAGTTTATGTGTATCTCGTACATTAAAACTTGTTATGGATTGGCGAGGATGTGTGGTCGCGACGGCGAAAAAGCGAACAGCATGACGGCCGGCGATAGCCCCGGGCCGGCCGCGGCGGCGTCGACGCGGTCAGTCGTCGTCCGTTTCGACGGTACCGGCGGGGCCGGACGGGGAGTCGGCGTCGGACTGTCGACTCGAGCCGATCAGGACGGTCTCGTCCTGCAGGAGGACGCGACCGTAGCTCGAGCCGAAGTCCTTGATCAGCGAGAGCATCGCGGCGAAACAGACGAACGCGAACGGTGCACCGGTGATGATGACCGCGTTCTGGAGCGCGCTCGTTCCGCCCTCGCCGCCGATGATCATGAGGATCGCGGCGGTCATGCCGAGGACGACGCCCCAGAAGATCCGGTTGATGTTCGAGGGGCTGGCCTTGCCACCGGTGGTCATCATCGAGACGGCGAGCGTCGAGGAGTCCGCCGACGTGATGAAGAACGTCGTCACGAGGATCATGAAGGCGATCATGAACACCGTCCCGAGCGGGAAGGCGTCGAAGAGGATGAAGCCCGACACTTCCGGCGTCTCGTTGGCGATCACGGTGCTGAAGTCGGCCGTTCCGGTGTGATGGTACTGCAGCGCGGTGCCGCCGACGAACGTGAACCACGGGATGGTCGCGGCCGAGGTCGCGCCGATGCCGGTGAAGGCTACTTCGCGGACGGTCCGGCCCTTGGAGATGCGGGCGATGAACAGGCCGGCGAACGGAGACCACGAGAGCGCCCACGCCCAGTAGAAGACGGTCCACGAGTTCATCCACGTCGTCCCACCGTCGGAGCCGGTTCCCGTGTAGAGGCTCATGGACGTGAAGTCGGCGATCATGCCGCCCATGGCCTGCGAGCCCAGCAGGAGCAGGAACAGCGTCGGGCCCAGAATGAACGTCGCGGCCATGAGGATGACGAACAGGATCATGTTGAAGTTCGACAGCCGGCGGATGCCCCTGTCGACGCCCAGCACCATCGAGATCGTAAACAGGAGCGTCATCGTGGTCACCACGAGGAGGATGCCGACGTTCCCCAAGTCGATCCCCCACTGGTAACTGAGTCCGGCGATAAACTGGCTGCCGATGAAGCCGAGCGAGGTGGCCACGCCGCCGATCGTCGCGAAGACGGCGAGGATGTCGACGACCTTCGCGGCCGGGCCGTCGAGGTTCTCCTTCCCGATTATCGGCGTCAGCGCCGACGAGACCCGGAGCGGGACGTCATCGTAATTGTACGCGAAGTAGGAAATAGCGAGTCCCATGATCGTGAAGACAGCCAGTTGGGGCAGCGCCCAGTGGAACAGCGTCTGCTGAATCGCGATCGGGATCGCCTCGCTCGTCCCGCCCTCGACGCCGAACAGCGGCGACGGGTTATTGTAGTAGAACAGCGCTTCGGTCGGTCCCCAGAAGACGACCCCTGCCGCGAACCCGGCGGAGTACAACATCGCGAAGTACGACAGGAAGCTGTACTCCGGATCCGAGTCCCCCATCTTGATCCTCCCCCACGGCCCGACGATCAGGAACAGCAGGAAGAGAACGATCAGGAACACGATCACCAACAGCGCCCAGTTCAGGTACTCGACGACCCAGCCGTACACGGTGTTGATCGTCTCCGTGACAGCACTCTGGTTGATAAAGAACGCCACGATCACGCCGGCAGTCAGCAACGCCCCGAACGCGAAGACGACCGGATCGATCTCCTCGAGGAACTCGTCGACCATCCCCTGGTCCGCGTCGCTCATCCGACCTCACCCCTGTGGATCGCGCGATGGCACGTTGGTTGCCCCGTTCTCCACCGATCGTTCACCATGCTGCGCAATGGCATACCGCGACCATTGACGCCGTATACAATAAGTGTTTCTCACTCGCGGAGATAATAAACGGATTACGTTTACCCAACATTTACCAGTGAAATCCATTATATACCCAATATAAGTGGCCATATGTCTGCACTATGCTTTTTAAAGTGATGGTTGTAATCCTACAGAAGACAGGCGAGGAGATAGCGAACTAGCGACCCGATCAGAAAGCGTGTTCGCGAACGGAGAGCGGTGACGACCGAGGCGACGACGTCCGCCGGGCGCACCGCCTCGCGAACGTGGTCGATCCGTTCAGTGAGAGGCCGGCCGTGCCGACCCCGCGATCACTGCCGACTCGAGCCGAGCGCCGGACGACTGCGTGCCGAAAACGGAATTCGATGACGGCGTCTCAGACGGTCTGTCGTAACGGTTTCCCGGCGCAACCGCGTCCGTCCGGCGGTTGCGCCGGAACTGACGGACAGCGGTCCGTCTCAGTCCGTTAGCTCCTCGACGGCTCGCTCGCGGGCCTCGGTGCTTTCGGTCACTCGATCGGCGAACTCGTCGACCCGGTCTTTGATTTCTGCCCGTGTTTCCGTCGGCGAAAAGTCGTCGGACATCGTCAGCAGGCGGACGAACGCGCGGAGTTCCTCGTCGGTGAGCTGGGCGAACTCCTCGTTTTCCAGTTTGTCGACGACCTCGTCGACGTCGATCTGGCCGACCGGATCGACGTTGAACTCGACGTTGACCATCCGATAGTTCGAGCCCGCCAGGCGCTGTTCGGCCTTGCCGACCCCCTCCGAGAGCATGTCCTTGAACGGCGTGTGATACCCCATCGTCCCGAGATGGAGGAACGCGAGCATGTCCGTGATCCCCTGCGTGTAGGCGTCGCGTTCCTCGTCGTCGGGGTCGAAGACCGTCTCCCGGTCGCGTTCCTCCATGTACTCGAAGAGAATGCTGAAATCGAGAACCGCGTTGCGCACCCGCCGCCGGATGCGGTTTCGTTTCTGTTTCTTGGAGTGGTCGGTGTAGTCGGTCTTCCGGCCGAGCAGGAAATCGCGGTCGGAGGGCGTGAGAATCCCGCGCGGGCGATCCGAGTCCGCCGCCGTCCGCAGCGACTCCGGCACGTCGTCCTGGCTCATGGAGGATACACGGTGGTCGCGCGAATTAACGTTTCCCATTCCGAGAACGTGATTCGACACTGTCAATTCTCGAGTCGGCCGCCGCTCCCGCCTCTCAGTCCCGCTCGTCGTCGCCGTCCCCGTCGGGGAGCCGCCGGATCGCTCGCTCCCACCTGTCGCGAGCCGCCTGTCCGGGGTCCGCGTACGGGTCGTGCGTGATGTCGTCGGCCGTCCCGAGGTGGTCTCGCTCGTCGCCGTCGATCACCCGCCGCCACAGGCCCACCGCCACCGCGACCACCAACAGCGCGAACGGGACGGCGATCAGCACGTCGACGGGCCCCTCGAGTGGAAACACGACGAAGCACAGTACGAGCGACAGGCCGGCCAGCTGGGACGCGTAGAAGAGCAGCCACGGCCAGTCGCTCGAGAAGTCGATCGTCCGGTCCATCTCTCCGTCGGCGTATCGAACTGCAGGCAGATTACGTTTCGGACGACGTCCGATACCGCCGCCGACCGGTCACGACAGCGCGGTCCAAAGCCCGAACAGCAGCGCTTCTGTCGGGAGGTGTCGTCCGTTTCCGGACGGTTCAGCTCGGACCGAGCCCGGCGAGCGAAACCGTGTTCCCGACCGTCGCTACGGCCGCCGCCGGGAGAGCGCGATCGCCGTCTCGGTGAGCAACTCGACCCCGACCTCGAGGCTCTCCTCGTCGACGTCGAAGGTTGGCGTGTGGTGGCTCGTCGGGTGATCGGTCCCGATCAGGACGTACGAGGCGAGCCCGCCGTTGTCCTGGACTCGCTGCATGAGGTAGGTCACGTCCTCGCTCACGCCGAACTCCTCGGTCGGGATCACCCGCTCGACGCCGTCGATCTCCCAGGCGACGTTGCCCACGAGGTCCCGCAGGGCGGGGTGGCTGTCGACGCGCGGGGACTCGCTGATCACCCGCGGGGTAACGTCGCAGTCGTGCATCTCCGCGGCGGCGTAACAGACCCGCTCGAGTTCGGTGCGCGTGTACTCCATCAGGGCGGTCGTCTCGCCGCGGACTTCGGCCTCGATGGAAACCTCCTCGGCGATGACGTTGCTCGCGGTCCCGCCCTCGATCCGGCCGACGTTGACCCGGGTCAGCCCGTCGCTGTGGCGGGGGATGCCGTAGGCGTTCTGGATGGCAGTCGCGGCCGCCTGCATGGCGTTTGCCCCCTCGTTGGGGGCCTTGCCGGCGTGGGCGCTCGCCCCTTCGAAGGTCGCGGTGAGGTGGGCCATCGCCAGCGGCTTCTCGATGCCGGCGACGATCTCGCCGGTCGGATGATCCAGGCCGACGTGCAGCGCCAGTAGGTAATCGACGTCGTCGAGGTGCCCGCCCTCGGCCATCGCCTTCCCCCCGCCGGAGATTTCCTCGGCCGGCTGGAAGAACACCTTGAACGTGCCTTCGAACTCGCTTTCCTTGACGGCCTCGAGCGCGCCGAGCGCCATCGCGAGGTGGGCGTCGTGGCCGCAGGCGTGCATGTAGCCGTCGTGTTCCGACCGGAACCCCTCCGCGGCCGGCCGGTGATCGTCGGCCGTCGACTCCCGCATCGAGATCGCGTCGAGGTCGACCCGCAGCCCTAGACAGGGGCCCTCGCCCTGCTCGAGCGTCGCGACGACCCCCGTGTGCCCGTCGGCGGTCCGCTCGAGGACGTCCGATCGAACCCCGGCCTCGCGGGCGCGCTCGCGCCACGGCTCGAGTTCCGACGCGGGCGGGACCGCCATCCGCTCGTCGGTCGCCAGTGCCTCCCGACCCACGGCGATCCCGTCGACCCCGATCCGCTCGAGTTCCTCGACGACCCGGGCCGTCGTCCGGAACTCGCGCCAGCCGGGCTCGGGGTGGCGGTGAAACGCCCGCCGGAGATCCCGCACTCTGTTTCGCACCTCGTAGGACATTCTTGCCGGTTGTATGCGCGGCGGACACTTAACCGTAGTCAATAATCGTATACTATAGTAGCCGCTGAAACGATTTACACACTGATCGCAGCGCAGTCGTGCGATCAGGTGTGCAATGACTTTCAGCGGCTACTATATTTTCCACGATCGATGTAGAATCGCCGGGAAGCTGTCCCCACGACCGACCGCGAAACGACGGGATGACACGACCCGGCACGCGGGCCGGTCGACGGCGGTCGATCGAGGGGTCGCGTGGAGGGCCGACGGGCGGGTCGAAATCCCCGCACGTGCCCCTCGACAGGGGACGGACGTAAAACCGGGCGCGATTTTGGCGGCCACCAACCGCCGAACGACTCCCCGAACGATCCGGACGGGAACTCGAGACCGGCGCGGCGTCGCTCGAGGGGCGGTCGGCGGCGACCAAAGACGGTCGGGTGTTTATCAGGCGTGCGATCGATAGCGACGGTTCGCATGCCCGCCCTCCCACCGTGGATCGACGAGCGGATCGAATCGGACCCGAACCGCACGCTCACCCAGCGACGGGTCGTCGCGGCGATGCTGGACGGTGAGCGACCGTTCTTTCTCGGTACCGGAGCTTCGAGAACGGATCGGACCGGACGCGAGCGAGGCGACCGTCCGGGAACGGCTCGCGGAACTCCGCGACCGAGGAGTCGTCGCCGCCGAGACGTATCCGTCGTCGACGACGCTGTACTACGTCGATTTCCCCGACGGTACCGGTCGGCCGGCGGCGACGGACTCCCGCCCGTCGGCGAACCCGCTCGACCGGCTCTCGGCGCGGGAGTTCCTGTTGCTCCGGGACTCAGAGGGGATCAGGACGATCGTCCTCGCCGGCTACCAGCTCAGTCTGGTGTGTTTCGTGCTGGGACTGGCGCTGTCCGTCGGCGGGCTCGAGGCACCGTTTCGCGGCGGCCACGGCCTGTGGACCGCCGGGTGGAACCTGCTCGCGGTCTGTGTCGCTCTCCGGATCGCCGAACTGGCCGCCACGCGGATCCGCGAACGCCGCGGTCGGACCTGAGCCGGGGAGAGCCGGGACACGGCCGAAACCGCACGACTGCGCGGCCGTTCAAGCACTCGTTTCTATCCATTGCCCGGTCCTTGGCGGTGGCGGGTTCGGGTTTGGGAGCCGCCAAATTCGTCCCGGGGTTTACTTCGTTCCCGACCGATGCCGGAACTACCCATGACGACCCTCCCGACGTGGATCGAGGACCGAATCGATCCCACGCTCGAGAAGAAACTCACGCAACGACACGTCGTCGAGGTGATGCTCGAGTCGGATCGGCCGTTCTTCTCGATCCGACAGCTCCAGTCCCGCGTGCGACCGACCGTCAGCACGGAGACGGTTCGGAACCGGCTCGACGAACTCCGCGAGATCGACGTCGTCGCGGCGGAAACCTACCCCGAGACGATCACGCTGTACTACGTCAACCACCCCGAGTCCCAGTGGCCGCTCTCGCCCGAAGGCAAGCGCGCTCTCGAGTACGAGACGCCGCTCGAGACGCTGTCGGCGGAGGACTTCCTCCGGCTTCGGAACCCCGCGGGAATCAGAACGCTGGTCCTCGCGGGCTTCCAGCTGAGCTTGGTGCTTTTCAGCGTCGGCGTCGTACTGACCGCCCTGTCGATCGAGGCCCCGGTCAGCGCCAGTCACGGGTTCTGGGTGGCCGCCGGGAACCTCTTTGTCACCTGTCTGGCGTTGCTCGTGGCCGAACGCATCGTTCGCAAGCGCCGCGGCGACGGTGTCGCCGGTTCGGTGCCGGCAGCTGACCGATCGAACCCGAACTAACGAACCGCTTCACAACACATGTCACAACCCACTGCAGCGACCGAACCTGGCCCGTCGATCCTCGCGGAGCGGACGCTACTGGGAATCTTCGTCCACTTCATCGCGATACTGCCGTTCGTCGGGTTCGTCGCCACCGCCGTGATCTATCTAGTATCGACACACGAGTTCACCCGCGCCAACGCCCGAAACGCGCTCAACTGGCACCTGCTGGTCGGCGGTTCGTTCCTCGCGACGTTCGTCCTCCTGTTCGGGCTGGACGCGCTGTTCGAGTCCGTCCCGGTACCGGGCCTCCTCGAGACGGCCGTCTTCGTGCCGGTCTTCCTCCTGACGTTCGGCGCGATCGCCCTCGGATTCCTCAGCGTCTTCGTCTGGATCGTCGCGATGGCGAAGGCGATCTTCGGCGAGGCCTGGGAGTACCCCTTCGCACCGGCGTTCGTCGGTGCCGACGCGGACGGTGATCGGCCGAGTTAACCGAGGTACGCGGTCGCGTCCAGTTCGACGCGGACGTCCTCGGGCAGCCGCGAGACCTCCACGCAGACGCGAGCCGGCGGTTCTGGGCCGATCCGGGCACCGTAGGCCGCGTTGACCTGCTCGTAGTCCTCGAGATCGGTCAGGTAGACGGTCACCTTGACCACGTCGGCGAGCCCGTCGCCGCCGGCCTCGTCGACGACGGCGGCGACGTTGTCGAGTACCCGCTCGGTCTGGGCTTCGATGTCTCCCTCGACGACCGCGCCCGTTTCGGGATCGACGGGACCGTAGCCCGAGACGTACAGCGTGTCGCCGGCGCGGACCCCCTGCGAGTAGGGGTTGTCGTTACTCGGCGCGTCGTCGGTTTCGATGGGTTCGACGTCGGACATGTGGATCGTCGGGACTCGAGTCAGGCGGTCCGTTTCGCCTCGGCGGTAACCGCCTCGATCGCCTCGACGACGACGTCGAGGGCGGTCTCGGCCAGTTCGCGGGTCAGCACCAGCGGCGGCAGGAACCGAAGGACGTTGCCGTGGCGGCCGGCCGTCCAGACGAGGACGCCCCGCTCGAAACAGTACTGCTGGATGGCGTCGACGAGGTCGCCGTCGGGCGTCCCGTCGGCGTCGACGAACTCGGCACCGATGAACAGCCCCTTGCCGCGGACGTCCGCGAGGTGAGCGTTCCCGTCGCCCGCCTCGCGGAGCCGCCCCCGGATGTACTCGCCGAGGTCGCGGGCGTGCGCGAGGAGATCGTGTTCCTGGATGTACTCGATGGCGCGGGTGCCGGCGCGCATCCCGACGACGTGGCCCCGGTAGGTGCCGGCGTGGTCGCCCGAGCCCCAGGTGTCTAAGTCCTCGTGGTACATCGTCGCCGAGAGCGGGAAGCCGACGCCGCCCAGCGCCTTCGCGCTGGTCATCGCGTCGGGGGTGACACCCTCCCAGTCGCTGGCCCACCACTGCCCGGTGCGGCCGAGCCCGCTCTGGATCTCGTCGAAGACCAGCGTCACGTCGTTGTCGTCGGCGATGTCGCGAAGCCCCTGAAGGAACCCCTCCGGGGGCGTGACGATCCCGCCCTCGCCCTGAATCGGCTCGACGATGATCCCCGCGGGGTTCGCGAGCCCGCCGTAAGGATCCTCGACGATCGCCTGGACCTCCTCGAGCGCGTGGTCAACCGCCTCCTGCGGTGCCTTATCCTGTCGGAACGGATGGGGATAGGGCGCGTGGACGACGTCGGCGAGCAGGGGCGTGTAGTCCCCCTTGAACTTCTTGTTCGAAGTGACGCTCATCGCGCCGGTCGTCGCGCCGTGGTAGGCGCCGCGGAACGCGATGAGGCCGTCGCCGCCGGTGTTGTACTTCGACAGCTTGATCGTGGCCTCGACGGCGTCGCTGCCGGTCGGGCCGCCGAAGACGACCTTGTTCTGGCCCCGCAGGCCGTCCGGTGCGATCTCGTCGAGTTTCTCGATCAGTTCGAGGCGCGCCTCGGTCGGGAAGTCGACCGTGTGGACGAACTTGTCGGCCTGTTCGTGGACCGCCTCGAGGACGTACGGGTTCGAGTGGCCCACGTTGAGGACGCCGATCCCCGCGAAGAGGTCGATGTAGGTGTTGCCGTCGGCGTCCCGAACCGTCGCGCCCTTGCCCTCCTCGAAGGCGATCGGGATGTCGTCGGGGTACGCGACGGCACTGCTGTCGATCTCGCGCTGTTTCTCGAGCAAGGCCCGCGTGTTCGGGCCGGGAACGTCGTCGACGGTCGGTGCGTCCGCGAAGTGAAGTTCGTCTATCGGCGGTCCTGCCGTCATACGTAGTGGCAAGGGAACCGATTACAAATAACTTGTCCACGATATTCATGCAGAGGATATACAGATACTGAATACAGATTTGGGTCGGCTGCTCGAGTGTTTCGGGGGCAATCGAGTGGATGAGAACGGGTTGGTCGTGGCGATTCCGCGGCGTCGAAGCCGAACGACCGCGGATCACCCGCGGTGCGGTCCGTGACGGCGGACCGTGGGAGAGCGGTCACAACCGCTTTTCGTAATCAGGGAGTTTATCACCGTCTCCGACACAACACCGGTCAATGAACGCCCGAAGTCGCGCGTGCGGTCCGCCGAGACGGTCGGTATCGAACGCAACCCGCCGGCGCGGGCGCGGATTGGAGCGGGCTACTGCGAGCGGCGTCCGTTCTCCCGTCGCCACCGGAACGCCGAGTCGCGATCTCGAGGGGGCCGAAACGGGCAGGGGTGGCCCCGCATGAGCGGTGACGACGAACTCGCCAAGGACCTCGGGTTGATCTCGGCGATGACGATCGGTATCGGGACGATGATCGGTGCCGGGATTTTCGTCCTGCCCGGCGTCGCCGCGAACGCGGCGGGACCGGTCGTCGTCGTGTCGTTCGTCGTCGGTGGACTGATCGCGATGGTGAACGCGCTGTCCGTCTCCGAGCTCGGCACCGCAATGCCGAAGGCCGGCGGCGGTTATTACTACATCAACAAGTCGCTGGGCCCGATGTTCGGCTCGATCGCCGGCATGGGTGACTGGATGGGACTGGCCTTCGCCTCCGCGTTCTACTGTATCGGATTCGGCCAGTATCTCGCCGTGTTCCTCCCGCTACCGGAGATTGTGTTCCTCAATCCGATTCAGGTGGGGGCGCTGTTCGCCGGCGCGATTTTCGTCGGCGTCAACTACATCGGCGCGAAGGAGACCGGCGGCATCCAAACGATCATCGTGTTCACGCTGCTGGCGATCCTCACCGTCTTCGCCATCGCGGGCTTCGTCTCGTTCGATTACGCGACGCTGGTCGGTGACGGCGGACTCGCACCCTACGGGTCGGGAGCGATTCTACCGGCGACGGCGCTCGTGTTCGTGTCGTTCCTCGGCTACGCGAAGATCGCGACCGTCGCCGAGGAGTTGAAGAACCCGGGCCGAAACCTCCCCATCGCCATCATCGGGAGCGTCGGGATCGTCACCGTCATCTACGCGATCCTCGTGACGACCATGCTCGGGGTCATCCCGTGGCCCGACCTCAGCCAGGACGCACCGGTCGCACAGGCCGCCGAGGTCGCGTTTCCCACTTCGATCGGCCCCGTCGGCGGGCTCGCCGCTGCCGCGACTGGGGTGATGACTCTCGGCGCGCTCCTGGCGACGGCGTCGTCGGCGAACGCTTCGATCCTCGCCTCGGCGCGGATCAACTTCGCGATGGGCCGCGATAAGATCGTCACCAACTGGCTCAACGAGATCCACCCGAACTTCGCGACGCCCTATCGGTCGATCCTCGTCACCGGTGCGCTCATCATCGCGTTCATCACGTTCATGGGACGCGACATCGAGGTCCTCTCGAAAGCTGCGAGCGTCCTCCACCTCATCGTCTACGCGCTGATGAACGTCGCGCTCATCGTGTTCCGGGAGGCTGACGTACCGGAGTACGATCCGGATTTCACGGTTCCGTTCTACCCGATCACGCCGATCCTCGGCGCGGTGTTGTCGCTCGGACTCGTCGCGTTCATGGACGGGCTGGAGATCGCCCTGTCCGGAGCGTTCGTCGTCGCCGCCGTTCTCTGGTACTTCCTCTATGCCCGTACCAAGACGACGCAACAGGGCGTCCTCTCGCACTACGTTCGGAGCCGCGAGGACGAGATGCCGGATCCGGTCGTCGACGCCGCCGACGCGGTCGCACCCAGCGGGACGGACGGGCCGACGATCATGGTCGCACTGTCCAATCCCCGCACCGAAAGCGCACTCATCACGCTCGCCGGCGCGCTCGCCGAACACCGAGGCGGTCGCGTACTCGCGACGCACATCGTGACGGTCCCCGACCAGACCTCGCTTGATGCCGCCGCGAGAAACGGCGGCGGCCTGGACGACGCGTCGGAGAGCCTGCTCGAGGCCGCCAAGCAGGACGCGGCGGCGTTCGAGGTCCCGATCGAGACGAAGACGATCCTCTCACACCGCGGGTTCGAGGAGGTGTACGACGCGGCGGAGTCGAACGACGCCGATACGGTCGTGATGGGCTACGGCGGCACACGGTTCACGGGCGGTCGCGCCGAGAGTACCCTCGAGGAACTGACTCAGGAACTGCCCTGTGACTTCCTCGTCTTGGACACCGAGGAGTTCGATCCGACCGATATCCTCGTTCCCACGGCCGGCGGCGGGTCGTCCGATCTCTCCGCGGAAGTCGCCCTCGCGCTCCGAGAGACGATCGGCTCCGAGGTCACGCTACTGCACGTCGCAGACGACGGCGAGGAGGAAACGGGCCGGGAGTTCCTGCGCGAGTGGGCCGACGGCCACCAGCTGTCGGACGCCGAGTTACGGATCGAGACCGGCGACGTCGAAACCGCGATCGAACGATCCAGTGCCGACTACGGACTCGTCGTCGTCGGCGCGACGGAGCAGGGCCTCCTGTCGCGTATCGTCCGGGGGTCGCTCGTGTTCAACGTCATCGAAGACCTCGACGCACCGGTCCTGCTGACCGAACGGCCGTCCTCGCGGTCGCTCCGCGACCGGATATTCGGTCGTCAGTGAGAAGAAGGGGTTCGGCCGTTCGACCGCTCGAGACGAGGGGATCATTGCGACGGCACCGAGTTCCTCGCCCGCAGGAGACCGTTGCCGAAAAACGGAGGAATCCTCTTGTCGGTCGCGCCCCCAGTAGGGGCTATGATCCCGCCGATCGCGAACCGGTTCGTCGCGGGAGAATCCCCCGCCGAGGCGCTCGCCCACGTCCGGCGACTGAACGACCGCGGCGTCGACGGCATCGTCAACCTGCTCGGCGAACACTACGACGATCGAGGGGCAGCCGCCGCCGACGCCGCCGAATACCGGCGGCTCGTCGCCGACATCGCCGGCTCGCGGCTCGGGGCCTGCATCTCGGTCAAGCCCTCGCAGCTGGGCCTCGAGATCGACGAGTCGGTGTTCCGGCGGGAGCTGGCGGAGATCGTCGCCGCCGCGGCCGAGCGGGACGTCTTCGTCTGGATCGACATGGAGGACCACGCGACGACCGACGCGACGCTGGACGCCTTCGAGGCGGTCGCCCGCGAACGGGGCGGGGGCGGGGTCGGCGTCTGCCTGCAGGCGAACCTCCGCCGGACCCGGGCCGACCTCAGGCGACTCGCCGACGTCCCGGGCAAGGTCCGGCTGGTCAAGGGGGCCTACGATCCGCCGAGCGACGTGGCCTACACCGATTCCACGCGCGTGGATCAGGAGTACCGGACCCTGCTCGAGGCGGCGTTCGAGCGCTACGACGGCGGGATCGCGGTGGGCAGCCACGATCCGGCGATGATCGAACACGCGACGGCGTTACACGAGCGCCACGGCACCGACTTCGAGATCCAGATGCTCATGGGCGTGCGCGAGGACGCCCAGTACGAGCTGGCCGAGGAGTACGACGTCTACCAGTACGTCCCCTACGGCGACCGCTGGCTGTCGTACTTCTATCGCCGGATCGCCGAACGGCGGGAGAACCTCCGGTTCGCGCTTCGGGCCGTTCTCAGTAGCTGACCGGGACCGACACACGGCCGGCCTCGAGCGCGAACTACGGCCGATTTCGGGGTGAATCACGGCTGGCGCGGCTCGCCGAGAGACTGGGGCGCTCGTCCCGTCTCGAGGTCGTGAAGCCGGCACCCGGCACGGCCGTCCCTCCCGTCGCTGCTCCCGCCGCTCGAGATCAAAGGATAGTATAAAGGCGAACGGGTTCATCGTGAGGGACATATGACGACGACGCTCGGTACGGCGAGCGCGGGGCCCGGGGAGATCGATACGGGCCGTCTCGAGGTCGGCGAGACGCGGGATGGCAGTCCGTTCGGACTGCCCGTGGCCGTGGTCAACGGCGCGAAGCCGGGGAAGACCCTCTACATGCAGGCGGCGAGCGACGGCGACGAACTCAACGGCGTCGGCGTCGTCCAGCGGGTCGTGCCGCGACTGGACCCCGCCGAACTCTCGGGGACGATCCTGATCGTGGGCATCGTCAACTACCACGCGTTCCAGGTGGCCGAACACCGCAACCCGATCGACGACACGAAGATGAACAGGGCCTATCCGGGCAACGAGGGCGGCACCTCGACCGAACGGATCGCGGCCGCGACCTTCGAGACCGCCTCGCGGGCCGACCTGATCCTCGATCTCCACCAGGGGTCGACCAGCCGGATGGTAGACGAGGTCCGGGTCCGCTGTGGCAAGCGCCACCGGCTCCACGATCAGTGTCTCGAGCTGGCGAAGGCCTTCGGCTGCGGCTACGTTCTCGACCAGAAGGGGCCGGACGGCCAGCTGGCCCGCGCGGCCCCCGACGAGGGGATCCCGACCGTCGACCCCGAACTCGGCGGGGCCGTCGGCTGGGACGAGGAGAGCGTTCGAAAGGGCGTCACGGGCGTGTTCAACGTCCTCCGGTACTACAACTTCCTCGAGGAGGCCCACCCGCTCGAGGTCCAGAC
This sequence comes from Natrinema saccharevitans, assembly GCF_001953745.1. Classification (NCBI taxonomy): domain Archaea; kingdom Methanobacteriati; phylum Methanobacteriota; class Halobacteria; order Halobacteriales; family Natrialbaceae; genus Natrinema; species Natrinema saccharevitans. The sequence continues at coordinate 538,085 of NZ_LWLN01000001.1, read as the reverse complement.
GCGAGCGAAGGGCTTCGAGCAGTACGGGGCCCCGGCCGGCGGGCTCGTGACCCGAACGAAAGACCTCGGGGATCGGGTCCGCCCGGGCGAGACGCTGTTCGAGGTGACGACCCCCTTCGGCGAGCCGAAAGCGGAGGTGACCGCCGACAGCGACGGCATCCTCTGGCGGGCCAGACGGCTCCCGCAGGTCGCGACCGGGGAGTACGTCTGCTCGGTCGGCACCGACGTCGACGAGTACTGATATGGCGGCCGATCTCACCTGCCCCGACTGCGGGACCGTCTACGAGGCCGGACCGGACGAACCCTGGCGCTGTGGCTGTGGCCACGCACTGGAGTTCGACGAGCGACCGCACCCGCAGGGCGATCCGCTCCCGCTGCACAACCTCGACACGACCGAGGGCCTGTGGACCTTCTTCGAGTTCCTCCCGATCGAACAGCACGTCACCTTCTACGAGGGCTTTACGCCGCTGGTCGAGGCCCCCGACTGGGACGCGCAGTTCAAACTCGAGTACGTCTTCCCCACGGGATCGTTCAAGGACCGCGGCGCGACGACGACGCTCTCGCGGGCGGTCGAACTCGGCGTCGAGAAGGTCATCGAGGACTCCTCGGGCAACGCCGGCGCGTCGATCGCGACCTACGCCGCGCGGGCGGGGCTGGACGCGGACATCTACGTCCCCGCCGACGTCAAGCAGTCGAAGCTGATGACGATCCAGCGGGCCGACGCCCGCCCGGTTCGGATCGAGGGCTCTCGGGAGGACGTCACCGCGGCCTGTCACCGGGCCGTCGAGGGCGACGGGGACGGCGAGGCCCCCTTCCAGACCGGCGACGGCTGGTACGCCAGCCACGCCTGGAACCCCGCCTTCTACGCGGGCACGATGACCTTCGCGTTCGAGGTGGCCGCCCAGCAGGGCTGGACCGTCCCCGACGCCGTCGTCCTCCCGATCGGTCACGGGACGCTCTTTTTGGGCGCGTATCGGGGCTTCTCGCTGCTGAACGAGGCGGGCATCGTCGACGGGATGCCGCGGCTACTGGGCGCGCAGGCGGCCGGCTACGCCCCCATCGTCGCCGCGCTCGGCGGGGACACCGCCGACGGCGATGGGACGACCATCGCCGACGGCATTCGGATCAGCGAACCCGCACGCGGCACCGAGATCCTCGAGGCGATCGAGGAAACCGACGGTGACGCCATCTCCCTCGGTGGGGGACCGATCGAGACCACGCTCGACCGACTACATCGCAACGGCTTCTACGTCGAACCCACCTGTGCGGTCGCGCCGGCGGCCCTCGAGCAGTACCGCGAAAACGGCGTCGTCGACGACGGGGACGACGTCGTCGTCCCGCTGACCGGCAGTGGATTGAAGACCCTTTGATACGGTCTGCTGTACGTCAGTTCCGGAGCGACCGCGACGGCCTGGGTCGCACCGGGAAATCGTTACAGCAAACCGTATGAGGACTGCATATCGAACCGTCGATAGATGGTCAGCCGACCCCCGACGTTCTGTCCCGACTGTGGCACCCGCCTCGAGCGGACGAGCGCCGACGACCGCGAGCGAAAGCGCTGCCCGGCCTGCGAGGCGATCGTCTGGCACAACCCCGTCCCCTGTGCCGGCGTCGCCGTCGTCGACCGCTCCCGGCCGGACCCGGCCGTTCTCTGTGTCGAGCGGGGCGTCCCGCCGGGCGTCGGCGAGTGGACGATCCCCGGCGGCCACATGGAGACCGGCGAGGAACCGCCCGCGGCGGCCGCCCGCGAACTCGAGGAGGAGACCGGCGTCGCCGTCGATCCGGCCGACCTCGAGATCCTGTCCGCGTCGGCGATGCCGCCCCGAACGGGCAAACACGTCGTGACGGTCCACTACGTGGCCGACCGGGCCGACGCCACCGGCGAACCGGTCGCGGGTAGCGACGCGACGGACGCCCGGTTCTGGACGCCCGCCGCGTTCGACGCCTCGAGCGAGACGTTTCGGCCGGTCCACGAGGAGCGGTTTCGGGAGGCTGCGCAGTCTCTCGAGTGACGGACGGATCGTCGTCTCGTAGCGAATCCGCAGTGGACATATTTCCCTCGCGGTGGCGCGCGCTGTCGGCCGCCGGAGTGCGAACGGAGGCGGCCGATGACATCGTGCGAGGGATGAACGAGCGCCGGCAGGCGCGAGTGAATCGGCTGGGGAGGCCGTGGCCACTCCGTGTTGCTACGGTAGCAGGACACTTCCCTCCGCTTGTCCACGGTCGAACACAACAGGTTGGAACAGTACGTTCTGACGCGACCCAGAAGCAACGCATCTCGCTAACGTGGGAACGATGAGGACAACACCCTCCCCAACCGATTCGTTCGCTCCTTGCAGTCGCTCGCTCATCCCTCGCGCAGCGTCATCGGCTGCCCTCGCTAACGCTCAGTCAGCCGACAGCGCGCGCCACCGCATATTGGCTGCTCGTGGAGTCTACATACTCGAGTCGCGTTCGGACGAGTTCGAGCCGAAACCCGACATCCCTTTACTCCGGCCCTGAATACGGGCGGGTATGTTCCTTGCCCTACGCGCGGAAGTCGAGGGCGCCCTCGAGGGGGCGCTCGCCGCGCTCGACTTTCCGACGGACGATCTCGGGATCGAAGAACCGCCGGACGACGTCGCGAGCGTGCTGGCCTCGAGCGTCGCCTTCCGACTGGCCGGCGAGGCCGGTGCGCCGCCGCCGCAGGTCGCCGGGCGGGTCGCCGACGAGATCGACGCCGACGAGTTGACCTACGTCTCGGTGGTGCAGACGCAGGGCCCCTATCTCAACTTCCTGCCCAGCGACGCCTACTTCGCCGAGACGCTGTCCGAAGCGACCGACGAGCGCTACGGTCACCTGCCGGACCGCGACACGAGCGTCGTCGTCGAACACACGAGCGCGAACCCGACGGGGCCGGTCCACGTCGGCCGCGCGCGGAACCCGATCATCGGCGACGCCGTCGCCAACCTGCTCGAGTACGCCGGCTACGACGTCGATCGCCACTACTACGTCAACGACGCCGGCCGACAGATGGCCGTTTTCACCTGGGCCTACGAGACCTTCGACGAGGCGGACTTGGAGAGCGAGCCCGAACGCGACCGCAAAGAGTACGACCTCGTGCGCTACTACCGGAAGGGCAACCGGGTCCTCGAGAACGCGCCCGACGAGGAGGTCGAAGCGGCCGAGACCGAGATCGAGTCGATCATGCAGGGCCTCGAGGCGGGCGACGACGAGACCTACGAGCGCGTCAGCGAGGTCGTCGATCAGGTGCTGGGCGGGATGACCGAGTGTCTGGAGCGCCTGCCAGCCGAGTTCGACGAGTTCGTCAAGGAGACCCGCTTCATGCGCAACGGCGACACCGACGACCTCGTCTCGCGGCTCAAAGACCTCGACGAGTCGGTCTACGAGGAGGATGCCTGGCAGCTCGACCTCGAGGATCACGGGATCGACAAGAACCTCGTCTTCCTGCGTTCGGACGGCACCTCCCTCTATGCCACGCGGGACCTGGCCCACCACGAGTGGAAGTTCGACGAGTACGATCGGGCCGTGACGGTGCTCGGCGAGGACCACAAGTTACAGGCCCGACAGCTCCGGACGACGCTGGAGTTGCTGGGCAACGATACCGACGACCTCCGGCAGGTGCTGTACTCCTACGTCAACCTCCCCGAGGGGAAGATGAGTACCCGTCGCGGGACCGGCGTCGATCTGGACGACCTGCTGGACGAGGCGATCGACCGGGCGCGCGAGGAGGTCGAGGACCGGCTCGACGACCGCATCCGCGACGACGAACTCGACGACGACGACATCGAGCGCATCGCCCATCAGGTCGGGATCGGTGCCGTTCGGTACGACATCGTCTCGAAACAGCCGACGAAGGCGATCACCTTCGAGTGGGACCGCGCGCTGGACTTCGAGGCCCAGTCCGCACCGTACGTCCAGTACGTCCACGCGCGCTGTTGTGGGATCCTGGAAGAGGCCGGCCTCGATCCCGATTCCGACCTCGAGACCCAGGACGTGACTCTCGAGGCCCTCGAGGCCGACCTGCTCGGGACCGACGCCGAGCGGGACTTGCTCGAGACGATCGCGCGGTTCCCGGCGGTCGTCGACGAGGCCGGCGACGACCTCGAGCCCCACCGGATCGCGACCTACACTCGCGAGTTCGCCGATCGGTTCAACGGCTTCTACCGGGAGTGTCCGGTGCTGGCCGACGACGTCGATCCCGAGGTTCGCGAGGCCCGACTCGCGCTGGTCGCCGCCTCGAAACACACGGTCGCGAACGCCCTGTCGATCCTGGGCGTGGCCGCGCCGCGGTCGATGTAAGCGGCCGGGACCCCCCGGGGCGGTCGCGGCGGTGCCGGCCGTCGGGACGGTCCCGCGGCTGGGTGGGGCGTGGCCGAAAGAACGACGCCGTCCGCACGGACGTGCGCGCTTACTCGTCGGTGGTCTCGAACACGAGATCGGCGAGTTCGTCATCGTCGATCTCGTCGTTGATGTACTCGATCGCCCACTGGACGTCGACGTAGAACGACATCACCATCGCCCCGTCCTGCTCGAGGACCCAGGTGACGCTGTTGACCTCGGCCGCGAACGCCTCGGGGTCGGTGATCGCCGCCGCGAGCGTCTCCCCGATCGACTGGAGTTCCGCACGCAGGACATCGAGGTCGGTCGTGGTAGTCGTCGCGACGACGTCGACCTCGTCGCCGTCCTTGTTGATGTCCTCGATCGACACCTTCTCGCTGTCGAGTGTCATCGCGTCCGTGTCCATCCCGGGGATGTCGGACTCGTTCTCGTCGTCGGGCTCGTCGGTGTCACCGTTCCCGCCGTCGGACGGCGACCCGTCGTCGTCATCGTTCGATTCGTCGTCGCCGGTTTCGTCGCTGGAACAACCGGCGAGGACCGTTGCGAGCGCAGCGCCACTGCCGAGGAGGATCTTTCGTCGCTCCATGGGCGACCCATCGGGAACAGTCGTGATTAGTAATAAGTTCGTTACCCGGTCAGTCACGAACGGCGACTCGTTCGGATCGAACCGACGGTCGAAACCGCGCGGGAAGGGACCGACAAACAGATCCAAACGTCGGCCATATCGGCTCGAGATCGACCGTACGTGGCGTCAGACCGTCACGCGCTCGTGAAGCTGTCGAACGGCGGTAATCGGCCCGTTCCGAACCGCGGGCGGATACCGACGGCCAATCGCCGGCGGAAGGCACCCGTTACCCGGCGCGTTCGGGCCGCCGATCAGGGATCGGACTCGGCTTCGGTGATCGCACTCGAGACGTCGTCGTGGGCGGCTTCCCGTCCGTCGCCCTCGTCGGCGGCCGCCTCGGACGCCGCGTCCGCCGTGTCGTCTGCGCCCCCATCGGCCGTCCCCGGTTCGTCGTCGGTCGGGACGGGAACCTCGAGGCCGGTTAGATCGGCGGCGAGCCGCCGGTAGGCGACGGCCGCCGGACCGTCCGGTTCGTAGACGACCAGCGGCGTCCCGGCGTAGACGCTGTCCCGGGCCGACGGGTCCTCGGGGATCGTCCCGAGCAGCGACACCTCGAGGCGGTCGGCGAGTTCCTCGTGGGAGACGTCGCCGTCGGGTCGGGTTCGGGTCAGGACGAGGCCCGCGACCTCGCCGCCGGAGCGGTCGGTCAGCTCGACGGTCTTTTTCGTGTCGTGGACGGCGGCGGGCTCGGGCGTCGAGACGAGAACGACGGCGTCGGCCAGTCCGAGCGGCAGGACGGTTTCGTGGCTAATGCCGGCCCCGACGTCGAGCAGGACGTAGTCGAAGCGCGAGCGGAGGTCGTCGACGGCCTCGCGCAGCCCTTCGGGGGAGGTCTCGGCGTACTCGTCGAGGGTCGTCCCGCTCGGCACTGCGACAATGTTGTCGGCCAGTCGGTAGGTCGCGTCCTCGATCGATGCATCGCCGGCCAACACGTCGTGAAGAGTCGTGGAGTCGGGAGAGAGGCTGACGAACCCGGCGAGGTTCGCCATCCCGAGGTCGGTGTCGACGATGGCAACGCGTGCCCCGGCGTCCGCGAGGGCCGTGCCGAGGTTGACCGTCGTCGTCGTCTTCCCGACGCCGCCTTTTCCGCTCGCGATGGCGTAGACAGTCTCGTGAGACATGCGTGGGTACTGTCCGGACAGTGGAACGGCACCCCCTTAAATCGTCACCTCACCGCCCGCCCGCTGGAACGGTCGGTCGACCGGCGACCGAACGCGGCCCGATCGGACGTCGTCGGACCGGGCGGTCGCCCCGGTCGATCGGTGTGTCAAAGGATTCTTACCGACAGACCGGTTTTATACGTGTAATGAGCCAGGAGGGCGAGCAGGAGCAATCCGACCGGAAAAAGTACGAGTTCCGGAAGGTCATCGAGGATCTCAAGGACTACGACGGCTCCGGAACGCAGCTCGTGACGATTTACGTTCCCGACGACAGACAGATCAGTGACGTCGTCCAGCACGTCACGCAGGAACACAGCGAAGCGGCCAACATCAAGTCCAAACAGACCCGAACGGCCGTGCAGGACGCGCTGACGAGCATCAAAGATCGTCTCAAGTATTACAGCACGTACCCGCCCGAGAACGGGATGGTGCTGTTCTCCGGCGCGGTCGACTCCGGCGGCGGTCGCACCGAAATGGTCACGAAAGTCCTCGAGAGTCCGCCCCAGCCCATCGAGTCCTTCCGCTATCACTGCGACTCGGACTTCCTGACCGAGCCCCTAGAGGAGATGCTGGCCGACAAGGGCCTGTACGGCCTGATCGTCCTCGACCGCCGCGAGGCAAACGTCGGCTGGCTGAAGGGCAAACGCATCGAGCCGGTCAAGTCCGCCTCCTCGCTGGTCCCCGGAAAGCAGCGAAAGGGTGGCCAGTCCGCCCAGCGATTCGCCCGCCTGCGCCTCGAGGCGATCGACAACTTCTACCAGGAAGTCGCGGGGATGGCCAACGACCTGTTCGTCCCCAAGCGCCACGAGATCGACGGCATTCTCGTGGGCGGTCCCTCGCCGACCAAAGACGAGTTCCTCGACGGCGACTACCTCCACCACGAACTCCAGGACGAGGTCCTGGGCAAGTTCGACGTCGCCTACACCGACGAGTCCGGCCTGAAGGACCTCGTCGACAACGCCGAGGACGCCCTGGCCGACGCCGAGGTGATGAAGGACAAGAAGGTGATGGAGGAGTTCTTCGAGGAACTCAACGCGGGCGACAAGGCCACCTACGGCTTCGAGCAGACCCGCCAGAACCTGATGATGGGGGCGGTCGATCGCCTGCTCATCAGCGAGGACCTCCGGAAGGACGTGGTCACCTACGACTGTCCCGAGTGTGGCGCGACCGAACGCGAGGTCATCGACCGGCGCAAATCGACGCCGACCCACACCTGTACCGACTGCGGGACCGAGGTCGAGGCGACCGACGAGGACCGCGAGGACGCCATCGACCACCTCATCGAGATCGCCGAACAGCGCGGTACCGAGACCAAGTTCATCTCGACGGACTTCGAGAAGGGCGAACAACTGCTCAACGCCTTCGGCGGGTTCGCCGGCCTCCTGCGGTACTCCACTGGCGTCTAAGCGTCCGTTCTCCGAATCGACATTCTCGTCTCCGGTCGAACGCCCGCTCGCGCACGAGCAACAGCGCCGTCTCGACGCGAAACGCAACTACTTACCAACGGGTCGCTGAATCAGTGCTCATGTCCATCTCGAGTCGACACGTACTCGTCACGGGCGGGGCCGGCTTCATCGGCTCCCACCTCACCGAGCGCCTGCTCGCCGACGGCGCGGCCGTCACGGTCGTCGACGACTGCTCGAACGGCGACCGCGACCGCGTCCCCGACGACGCCGAGTTCCTCGCGGCCGACCTCACCGAGCCCGACGCGCTCGAGGGAGCGCTCGACGACGTCGACCTCGTCTTCCACCTCGCGGCGTCGAAACACGTCGACACGGACCGGCCCCACGGTCAGTTCGACGACAACACGCGAATGACCCGGACCCTCCTCGAGGCGATGGCCGACGCGGGGGTCACGGAGATCGCCTACACCTCCTCCTCGACGGTCTACGGCGAGGCACCGCGGCCGACGCCCGAGGACTACGCCCCGCTCGAGCCGATCAGCGCCTACGGGGCGAGCAAGCTGGCCGACGAGGGGCTGCTCTCGGCGCGGGCCCACAGCCACGATCTGACGGTCTGGAACTTTCGGTTCGCGAACGTGGTCGGACCGCGACTGCGCGGGGCGGTGATTCCGGACTTCATCGAGAAGCTACGGGACGACCCCGAGACGCTGACCATCTTGGGTAACGGCCGCCAGGAGAAGTCTTACCTCCATATCGAGGACTGTCTCGACGCGATGTGTCACGTCGTCGAGAACGCCGACGACGCGATGAACACCTACAACCTCGGCACGCGGACGACGACCTCGGTCGACCGGATCGCCGCCATCGTCGCGGACGAACTGGACCTCGACCCCGCGTTCGAGTACACCGGCGGCGACCGCGGCTGGACCGGCGACGTGCCGAAGATGCGGCTCTCGATCGAGAAGCTCTCGGCGCTGGGCTGGGAGCCCCGGCTCTCGAGCGACGAGGCGGTGCGACGGGCGACCCGGGAAATCGTCTCGGAACTGCGCTGAGCGGCGAGCAGCGCGGTGATCTTCCTCGGCGGAAACCCGCTCGAGCGAGAGCGTCCCGCCCGACCAGAGCAGTTTTAGGTGGGCTTAAATATCTGGGTCCGAAGCATCGGGTATGAGCGACGGGGGCGAGCGAACGGGAGCGGACGCGTCCGGCGACGACGCCGCGAGCGGCGGGATCGCAGCGGCGCTGACCCGCGGTCGGCTGACGATCGCGGGCACGGTACTCGTGGTGGTCGGGCTGTTCGTCGCCCTCCGGGACGTCGACGTCGGGACGGTTCTCGCGGAGATCTCGTCGGCCGACCCGCGCCTGCTCGGGGCCGCAGTCGTCGTCTACGCCGTCTCGTGGCCCCTCCGCGGACGGCGGTACGGCGACGTGCTGGCCGCGATGGGGCGGCGGGCCGGGACGGCGTTCTGTACGGCCGCCGTCTTCGTCAGCCAGACCGCGAACCTCGCGATCCCGGCGCGGGCCGGCGACGCGGCCCGCGCGTACGTGATGGAAACCAGACGGGACGTGCCCTACACCGCCGGGTTCGCGTCGCTGGCCGTCGAACGCGTGTTCGATCTGGCGACGATCGCCGCGCTCGCGGGGCTGGCGACGGCGTGGCTCGCGGTCACCGGCGCGGCCGGCCCGCTCGAGATCGCCGCCGAGGCCGGGGGCGCACGCACCGCGCTGGCGGCCGCGGCGGCCGTGAGTACGGCGACGGTCGGCGTCGGGTTCGTCGTCGTCACCGCCGCGCGGGCGGACCACGGACTGGGCGCACGGTTGCGGGCTCGAGCGGCGGGCCGACCGCGCCTCGAGCGGGCGCTCGCGGCCGCGCTCGGGTTCGCGGGGGACGTCCAGGTGGTCGCCCGGCAGCCGGCGACGGTGGCGCGGATCGGCGCGGGAAGCCTGCTGATCTGGGCGCTCGACGTCCTGACGGCGGTGCTGGTTCTGGGGGCGCTGGGCAGCGGGTTGGCGCTGGGACCGCTGCTGGCGGTCGGAACGCTGGCGGTCAGCGTCGGGAACCTCGCGAAGGTCCTCCCGCTGTCCCAGGGCGGCGTCGGGCTCTACGAGGCCGCGTTCACGGCGCTAGTCGTCGCGCTCACCCCCGTCGGCGCGGGGACGGCGCTGGCGGCGGCGATCGTCGATCACGCGCTGAAAAACGGCGTGACGCTGGTCGGCGGCGCCGGCGCGGTCGCCGCGCTGGGACTTTCCGTGTCGGACGCGACGGCCTCGGAGCCGTCGCGTGAGACCGACAATGTTTTAGGCTCGCCTAAAAAATAGGCGGGCAATGAGTCAGGATATCTGCGTCATCGTCCCGACGATCCGGGAGTACGAGTGCATGCGCTCGTACTTCGCGAACGCCCGCGACCACGGCTTCGACCTCGAGCGACTCCACGTCGTCCTCGTCACCGAGGACTTCTGCGAGACCGAGGAGATGGAAGCCATGCTCGAGGAAGAGGGCGTCTCGGGGGAGGTCTTCGACGGGAGCCGCCGCGAGGAGTGGTACGAGGCCAACGACGTCGCCGAGTACGGTCACGTCGTGCCGGCGGCCAGCCACGCCGAGACGAGTTTCGGTCTGCTGTACATGTGGGCCCGCGACGAGTTCGACTACGGCTTCTTCATCGACGACGACACGCTGCCCCACGAGGACGAGGACTTCTTCGGCACGCACATGGACAACCTCGCGTTCGAGGGCGAGATCGAGGAAGTGTCGTCCGACGAGCAGTGGGTCAACGTCCTCTACCAGAACGCCGACGAGCACGGGCTCTACCCGCGGGGCTACCCCTACTCGGCGATGGGTGAAACCGTCGAGACCGACACGACCGAGATCGACGGCGGCGAGGTCGTCGCCTCGCAGGGACTGTGGACCAACGTCCCCGATCTCGACGCCGTCCGCATCCTGATGGACGGCGACCTCGAGGGTCAGGCCCAGACCCGGACCTCGGGCGAGGACTTCGGCGAGGACTTCGTCGCGGCGCGAGACAGCTACCTCACCGTCTGTTCGATGAACCTCGCCTTCCGCCGCGAGGTGATCCCGGCGTTCTACCAGCTGCCGATGGACGAAAACGAGTGGGACGTCGGGCGATTCGACGACATCTGGTCGGGCGTGTTCCTCAAGCGCGCCTGCGACGTGCTGGGCACGCGGATCTACAACGGCGCGCCGCTGTGTGAACACAACAAGGCCCCCCGCAGCACCTTCGACGACCTGAACAACGAGGTGCCGGGCCTCGAGCTGAACGAACACCTCTGGCGCGTGATCGACGAAGTCGGCGGCGACGCCGACTCCTACGCCGCGGTCTTCGAGGCGATGGCTCGCGAACTCGCCGACGGCGACTGGGACGACTACAACAACGGGGCCTTTTTCAACCACGTCGGCGAGTACATGCTCGACTGGCTCGACTGTCTGGCGACGCTGCGCCCGGCGACCGGCCTCGAGACGGACCGCGGACCGGTCGTCGCTGACGACTGAACCGTCAGCTATAAGTTTTTAGGTCAACCTAAACCAAATATGAACGACGAGAAGGATAATCGAGTGGTTTCACGTCGGCGAACGCTGCAGGTCGGCTCCGCGTTCGGCGCTGCATCGCTTGCCGGCTGTCTCGGTTTCTTCGACGACGACGAACAGAACGCGGAGATTCCGTCGCTCTCGGAGTTCCGCGGATCCGGTTCGCTGGTCGAGGGGCGACCGGCGCCGGGCGGGACCTCCATCGAGGACCTCCCGAACCTCTCGGGGGACCTCGCGCTCTACATCGGCGGCGGCGAGGGCGGCATCTACTACGAGTTCGTGGAGATGCTCCAGGAGATCTATCCCGATTTCGAGGTCCATCCGACCGACAATACCTCGTCCTCGCTGGCCCAGACGATCGTCGAGGAGGTCGACTCCGGCGCGTCCCAAGCCGACGTGTTCTGGTCGATCGACGCCAGTTCGCTCGGCTTCGTCGCGGAGAACGACGCGTACGAACCGCTGTCTGACGACGCCGTCGAAGCGGTCGGAAACAGCCAGTTCGTCGGCGACGACAACGCGTGGGCCGGCGTCGCCGGCCGTGCCCGCGCGGTTCCGTACAACACGAACGAACTGAGCGAATCAGACGTTCCGAACACCGTGCAGGACTTCCCCGAGACCGGCGCACTGCAAACGATGGGGTGGGCACCGACCTACGGTGCGTTCAAGTCGTTCGTGACGGCCATGCGGCTGCTCCGCGATGATGAGGTGACCCGCAACTGGCTCAGTAGCATGAGCGAGGCGGGGACCGAACGCTTCAGCAACGAGTACGCCGTCTCCGAGGCGGTCGCCAACGGCTCGCTGTCGGCCGGGTTCGCCAACCACTACTACGCGATGCGGGTCAAGAACAGTCGGCCGGACGCCCCGATCGATCTGGCCTTTACCGAGGGCGACGCCGGCGCGTTGATCAACGTCGCGGGCGCGCTGAAGGTACAGGGTACCCAGCGCGGCGAACTGGTCGATAACTTCGTCCGCCACCTGCTCTCGTCCGAGGCCCAAGAGTACTTCGCGACGATCAGTTTCGCCTATCCGATGATCGCGGGCGTCGAACCCGTCGGTGGGCTGCCGACCATCGACGAGTTGAGCCCGCCGGACATCGACCTCGCGGACCTGGCCGATCTCGAGCCGACCCTCGAGCTGATGGACGACGCCGGCGTCTCGGGATGAGCGTTCGGGAACGCGTCGCGAAGACGGTCGGGCGAGCCGACGGCAGCGACAGCGGCGCGACCGAAATAGGCCTCGTCCTGCTCGCCGCGGCCATCGCAGCCGTTCTCGTTCTCCCGTTGCTCTGGCTGGTCATCGACGCCGCCGGGCTCGGGACCCGCGCGTTCGAACTCGCCGTCGATTCCCGGACGATCGACGTGCTGATCCGAAGCGTCGCTCTCGTCGCGATCGTGACAGGGGCGAGCGTCCTCATCGGCGTGCCGCTCGCGGTGTTGACGGTTCAGGGCGAGATTCCCTTCCCCCGGTTCTGGACCGTCCTCATCGCGCTCCCGCTGGCCGTCCCGAGCTACCTCGGGGCGTTCGCGTTCGTCTCGGCGTTCGGTCCGCAGGGCGAACTCGTCGGCTTCCTCGAGCCGCTCGGCGTCGACGCCCTCCCGTCGGTCTACGGCTTCGCCGGGGCCGCGTTCGTGTTGACGCTGTACACCTATCCGTACGTGTTCCTGACCACGCGAGCCTCCCTGCTCTCGATGGACGGCTCGCTCGTTGAGGCGGCCCGGACCCTCAACGCGGGCCGCTGGGAGGCGTTTCGCCGGATCACCCTGCCGCAGATCTTGCCGGGGATCGCCGCCGGCGCACTGCTCGTCGCGCTGTATGCCCTCGCGGACTTCGGCACGCCGAATATCATGCGCGTCGAGGTGTTCACGCAGTTTATCTACGCCAGATACAACGCCTTCGACCGCGACTACGCCGCGTTGCTCTCGCTACAGCTGCTGACGGTGACGGCGATCATCCTCGCGATCGAGTCGCGGATCGGCGTCGACGAGTCGGGCGCGTACGAGAGCGGCGGCGATCGGGGCAGCGCCGACCTCGAGTTGGGGGCGTTGCGATACGTGGCCCTCCTGTTGCCGAGCGCGATCGCCCTGCTCGCGCTCGTGCTTCCGGTCGCCATCTTCTGGATGTGGCTGAACACGGGCGGTCCCGGCTACCAGGTCGGGCGGCTGACCTTCGACTGGGAGTACGGGTTCAATTCGGCCTACGTCGCCCTGCTCGCCGCCGTCGTCTCGGTGCTGGTGGCGCTGCCGATCGGGATGGGGTCGGCGACCTCCGACTCGCGAGTGGCGGCGCTGGCAGACCGGGCCCCCTACATCGGCTACGCGACGCCCGGGATCGTGCTGGCGATCGCGTTGCTCAGTTTCAGCCTCGACGTGTTGCCGTCGGTCTACAAGACCGTTCCGCTGCTGGTCTTCGCCTACGTGGTCCGGTTCATGCCGCAAGCGATCGGATCGATCCGGACCTCGACGTTGCAGGTCGACCAGAAGCTGGTCGAGGCGGCCCGCACGTTGGGTCGATCGCGACTGAACGCCTTCCGGTCGGTGACGCTCCCGCTGATCCTGCCGGGCGTCGCCGCCGGGGCCGCGCTGGTCTTTCTCACGACGATGAAAGAGTTGCCGGCGACGCTGATGCTACGCCCCCTCGGGTTCGAGACGCTCGTGACCTACATCTGGCGGGTCGAGGAGGCCGGCCTCTACGGACAGGCGGCAGTGCCGGCGCTCGTACTCGTCGGTATCTCGGGCCTGTCGATGGCGGTGATACTCGCACAGGAAGGGCGGTGAGATCCGTGAGTGAGACGTTCCAACGAGGGCCGGTACCGTGAGACGTCGCCCGTGGCGGCTCGCCGTGGCCGCCGTCGCGCTCGTCGGCGCCGTCACCGTCTGGCTGCTCGCGACGCGGACCTTTCCCTACCACTCGCTCAACCACGACGAAGGGGTCTATCTCCAGCAGGCGGCGATGTTGCTCGAGGGCCAACTCTTCGTCCGACCGCCGGTCGAAGACGTCTTCCGGCCATGGTTCTTCGTCGAGGACGGCAAGCGGCTCTATCCGAAGTACTCGCCGGTCCCCGCGGCGATCTTCGCACTGGGCGAACTCGCGGGCGGCTACCGGCTCGCGCTGGCGGGGATCGGCGCGGCAATCCCCGCGCTCGTGGCGCTGGTCGTGCGGGAGGTATTCGATCGGCGGACCGGCCTCGTCGCCGCCGTCGCGGTGTTGTGTTCGCCGCTGTTCCTGATCGAGACGGCGGTGTTCCTGCCGTACGCGCCGACGGCGATGCTCAATCTGGCCTTCGCCTACGCGTACCTCCGGGCCGACCGGACGGGGGACCTGCGGTTCGCGGGCGCTGCCGGCGCGGCGATCGGGCTGGCCTTTTTCGCGCGACCGTACACGGCGGTCCTGTTCGCCGCCCCGTTCATCGCCCACGCCTGCTGGACGCTGTGGCGGGACCACCGGGCGGCGCTCCCCCGACAGGCCGCGACGGCGGCGTTCGGGCTGGTCGGCGTCGGGCTCGCGCTGGCCTACAACGCCGTCGTGACCGGCTCGCCGCTGGTGTTTCCCTACGAGGCGTTCGCCCCGCTCGACGGGCTGGGATTCGGTCGGCGGCGGATCCTCGAACACGAGATCGAGTACACGGTCGGGCTGGCGCTGCGCTCCAACGCGTTGGTCCTGCGGTCCTTTTTCACGGAGTGGCTCGTCGGGGGGCTGCTCGGCGCGGCGCTGGCCGCGGCTGGACTCGGACTGGTCGTCCGCCGGGGCCTCTCGCCACGCGAGGCGATCCTCGCCGGTCAATTGCTCACGATTACCGTCGGCAACGTCTACTTCTGGGGGAACTTCAACGTCCTCGGCGACATCGACCGCGCCGGCACCGGCCTGATCGCCACCCACGGCCCCTACTATCACTTCGACCTCCTGCTTCCGGCCGCGGCCTTCGCCGCCGTCGGCGCGCTGGCGTTGTTTGACATCGTTCGCCGACGGGCCGACCGCTCTCTGTCACCGCAGGGAGCTCGCGCGGCCGTCGTCGCGGTGTTGCTCGTGAGCGCGCTCGCGGTCGGCGGCGTCACCGCGACGACCCTCGAGGGGAAACTCGAGCGAAACGAGGCCGTCACCGAGACCTACGATCGGGCCTACGATCCGCTCGAGGACGGGGCGATCGAGGAACCGGCGGTCGTCTATCTGCCGACGCCGTACGGCGACTGGCTCGCGCACCCGTTCCAGGCGCTTCGCAACGATCCCGGCTTCGACGGGGACCGCGTCTACGCCCTCGACGAGCGGCCGTTCGACGTGGCCGACGCGTACCCCGACCGCTCGCTGTACCGCTTCGCGTATCGGGGAACCTGGGCCCCGCAGGTGGGGTCGCCACAGGGTGCCCGTCTCCAGCGGGTCGAGCGGGTCGCCGGCGAGACGGTCGCCCTGAACGCGACCGTCGGCGTTCCGGAGGCAGCCGGCAGCGTCAGCGCGACGATTACGACCGACGACGGAAGCGAGACCTACGTCGCCGACGACGTCTCGAGTCCGCTGGCGACCCGGCTGGTCGTGGCCGACGGCGAGGTCCGGTTGCGCGGCGCGGCGTGGAACGCCACCGACTCGATCGCCGTCGACGAGCGAGACGACGTCACGCTGACCGTGTTCGTCGATCGGGGTCCCGGCAACAGCTTCAGCTACCGGCTCGAGTTGCCGGTGCGGGGAGACGACGAGACGGTAGAGGCGCTGACACCCCGGGTCGAGCGATGCAGCGGGATCCGCGACTGTGGCGGCGAGGCAGCGTACCTCCCCGAGAGCGCGCCCGACGGGACGTTCGTCAGAACCGACCTCGCGACGCCCGATCGGGACGGACTGGGTTAAGAAACGAAGCCGCGTCGACTACTGCGTCGGCCGGTGCGGAAGTTCTCGCAGTCGCTCCTCGAGGGGAACTTTGACGATCGAGCGGGCGATCTCGGCCCCGCCTTTGAACGGATCGAGCTTCGTCTGGCCGGCGCGTTCGCGGTACTCGATCGGGTGTTCACGGACGTCGTAGCCGCGCATCAGGGGGCGGAGCAGCAGTTCCGCCGAGAGGCCGGTGTTTTCCGTCCACTCGATGTCCTCGACGACGTCGCGCCGGTAGGCCCGCATGCCGGTCGTGGTGTCGTGGACGCGGGTGCCCATGAGGAGGCTCGCGACCGCGGCGAAGGCGTGGTTGCCGAGGCGGTTGAGTGCCGGCATCGCGTCCGCGCCGTGATAGAGCCGGTCGCCGCTGACGACGTCGTAGCCGTCGTTGATCAGTGCGAGAAACTCCGGGAGCTGCTCCATCGGATAGGTGTCGTCGCAGTCGGTCGTGACGACGATCGGCCGGTCGGGCTCGAGGATCGCTGCGCGCACGGCGACGCCGTACCCCTGTGGCTCCTGCTCGATGACCGTCGCGCCGTGGTCGCGGGCGATCTCGGGGGTGCGGTCCGACGAGCCGTCGACGCAGACGATCTCGGCCGTCCCGTCGGTGACCTCGTCGATGTCGGTCAGTACTTTCCCGATCGCTTCCTCCTCGTTGTACGTTCCCATGACGACGCTGACGTCCTCGAAGGTGTACTCCTCGTCCGAATCATCGGTCGTCGCGGGCTGGGCCCCACTACTCATTGCCGGTACTCTCTGCGCGCCGTATTTATGCTTTTAGGTTTGCCTAAAATAGGGCAATCCGACAGTTACAACCACTCGAGGACGTGGTCGGCGGCCTTCAGGGCCAGCGCCGCGATCGTCAGCGTCGGGTTCATCGCCCCGCCAGTCGGGAAGACGCTGCTCGAGGCGATCCAGCAGTTCTCGAGATCGTGGGTTCGCAGATCGGGTCCGACGACGCTCTCGTCGGGATCGTCACCCATCCGGGTCGTCCCCATGTGATGATAGGCCGGCCCCGTTCCCTCGGGGCCGACCTGCCAGGTGATCTCGGCGCCGAGTTCCGCGAGGATCTCCTCCTGGATCTCGTTGACGCGCTCGATCGTCTCGAGCGCGCGGTCGCCGACGGTCCAGTGGACGTCCGGCACCGGGTTGCCGTGATCGTCGGTCGTCGAGGGGTCGAGGCCGACGTAGCTGTCCTCGCGGGGGAGTTGCTCGACGAGTCCGCCCATCCCGATGTGGGTGCCGTAGTCCGAGCGGAGCCGCTCGAGCAGGTCGTCGCCCCAGTCGTCGCCGGTCAGCGCCATCCCGACCGGCGAGGGGCCGTCGTAGTTGAAGAACTCGATTTTGAAGGGGGCCTGCTCGGCGTCGGCCTCGTCGTAGAACTGGTGGGACTCGCTGGTCAGGAAGCCGACGTGGTTCTGGCGGGTGGGTTCCTCGAGGACGCCGCCGGTGCCCGCGAAGAGGTGGTCCATGAAGTACCGGCCGACGAGCCCGCTCGAGTTGGCCAGCCCGTCGGGGAAGTGACTCGATTCCGAGAGCAAGAGCAAGCGGGGCGTCTCGACGCCGCCGCAGGCGATCACGAAGGCGTCGGCCGACTGGCGGTGGCGCTGGCCGTCCGGCGTCGCGTAGACGGCCGCCTCGATCGCGTCGGGGCCGTGTTCGAGTCGCTGGACCGGCGCGCGGTCGATGACGGTCGCGCCCCTTCGCTCGGCGCGCTCGACGTGGACGGTCGCGTCGTACTTCGCGCCCGAGGGACAGACCGGCTGACAGGTGCCGTAGCCGACGCAGGCGCTCCGATCGTCGTAGGCCTCCGAGTTGCGCGCGTTGGGCACCGAGTGCATCGCGATCTCGAGTTCGTCGCAGGCTTCGGCGAACAGGGAATCGCTGTAGGACGGCGGGAAGGCCGGCATCGGATGGGGCCGCTCCCGCGGCGGGGCGAACGGGTTGTCGTCGGCCCCTGCCACGCCCAGTTCCCGCTCGGCCGCGGCGTAGTAGGGACGGAGGTCCGCGTAGTCGATCGGCCAGTCGGCCCCGACGCCGCGGACGCTCTCGGAGTCGAAGTCGTCCTCGTGGAGCCGCATCACCATCCCCTGCCAGTGCAGCGTCGAGCCGCCGACCCCGCGAGCGCGAGCGTGGTTCAGCGGGTAGAACCGCTCCCCGGAGGATTCGTAGGCATCCCGCTCCGGATCGCCGTCCCAGACGTCCGGGCGGTCGTAGGCGGGCCGGATCGCGCGCTCTTGACGAGCGAGCCGATCGTCGGGATCGAACCGCGGCCCGGCCTCGAGGATCACGACCTCGCGGCCGGCCTCCGCGAGGCGGTCTGCGACGATCCCGCCTGCGGGGCCAGCGCCGATGACGCAGACGTCGGCATCGGGGACGGGTGTTCGATCGGCGTCCGTATCGGCGGCCGGTGCCGCCGAACCGGCCGGCGGCCGCTCCCAGCTCACGCGTTCGGCCCCCGCTGATAGGTCCCGATCCCGCCCGGGTGGCCCTGCGGGTTCTCGAGGCCGACCAGTTCGCCGCCGGTCGGCGAGGCGTACAGCGCCAGCAGGAGGTCGTTGACGACGTAGTACCGGACCCGTTCGCTCGCCGTCCCCGACGGGTTCTCCTCGGCGTCGTCGGCCCCCACGTTCCGCAGGACCTGCTCGCGGTCGGCGGCCGACAGCGCCGCGAACTCCGCGTCGAACCACACGTTCGCGTTCTCGTCCAGTTCCGCGACCGCTCCCTCGAGCCCCGCGACGTGGTCCCGGTCCCCGAGCCGTCCCTCGAGGAAGGCCGCGACGAACGGTTCGATCCCGGACACCTCGCTGGGGTAGACGACCTCGGCGGTCGCGACCAGCGTTTCGCGGAGCCCCTCGACGTCGATCGGCTCCGAGCCGGGCGGGGCGACACAGCCTGCCAGCGTCCCCCCGAGGCCGAGTGCCGACAGCGCGGCGACCGCGTCTCGCCTCGTCAGTTCCATGGAGAAGGATTAGGTGAGCCTAAAACATATATTCGTTGGAACGGGACGGTCGCGCGGCCGTGGGACGGCCGCCGTCACACCGTCTCGACCGGTTCGACCAGCGACGGCTCGTCCGTCGCCGGGTCGTTGACAGCCGTCGAAACAGGATACGCCGTCATCCCGTCGGCCGACCGGGGCGCGAGCAGTTCCCGACCGGCCTCGCCCGACAGCCACCGCCGTTCGTCGTCGGGGTCGAGGATCACCGCCATTCGGTGATGGAGGTCCGCGACGAGGTCGTTTGGCTCGGTCGTGACGATCGTAAACGTCTCGAGGGGACCGTCCTCGCCCGCCGCGTCGACTCCCCCGCCGAAGGCGTCGAGTCCCGTCTGGGTCGTCTCCGACTCCCAGCGCTCCCACAGCCCCGCCATCGCGAACACCCGGTCGTCCTCGAAGGTGACCCGATACGGGCGTTTTCCACCGTCGGATCCCCGATCCGACGAGGATCGCGAATCTCCGATTCCCTCACCGTCTTCGGTCTCGACCCACTCGTAGAATCCATCCGCGGGGACGAGACACCGCCGTCGCTCGTAGGCCTCACGAAAGCTCGGTTTCTCGTCGACGGACTCGGCCCGCGCGTTGATCAGGCCGCCGCTGTCGTCGTCCGCCCACGACGGTACCAGCCCCCACTCGAGGCGTCGAAAGGCCTCGGGCTCCTCGTTCGTGATCACCGGCAGTTCCTGGCCCGGTGCCATGTTGTACCGGGGTTCGAACCCCGAGTCGGACAGCCGGGCGTCGAACCGCGCCTCGAGATCGTCCCCGTCGACGGTGAGGGTGTAGCGACCGCACATACCCGATCCTCGGGTCGACGGCCCAAAGGATTGTCCGGTCGCGGCGCGCCGGCCGCCGTCGCGACGGGGCGTCGGTGGTCCCTCGAGCGGTCGGTCGACGGGTTCGGGGGCGGTAGGAAGCCGTTACTCCCGCCGAACTGCCGGGTACGGACCGCGTTACGATACCCGATCCCGACCGACTCCTCGATGGGGTCGACATGGACGATCGATACGAAATGGTGGTGTGTCAGCGCGGCGCGCTCGAACTCCGGGATCCCGACGACCCCGACTGCTGGATCGCGACCGAATCCCCTGTCGAGATCGAGCGGTAGCGCTCCGGTACCCCTACCCGTTTTCCGCCGTCGGAAGAAACGACTCGCGAGCCGCCGGGTCGCCGTCCGCTCGCGACTCGAGCGCGATCAGTTCCCGTCCGTGATCGTGATCGTTCCGTTTGCGGTCTGGGCCTCGTTTATCGTCACCGCGACGGTGTACTCGCCCGGTTCGGACGGGTTGTCGACCGCGGGGTAGGCCGCGACGACCACGTCGCCGGACTCGAGCGTGTAGTCGGTGTCGAGTTCGATCGTGAACGAGTAGTCGTTGTTGTTGACGCCGCTAACGTGCGTCTCGTTGAACTCCCGGTCGACGACGCCGTCGCCGGTCGTGTCGGCACCGAGTACGATGTCCTCGTGTTGGGCGCTGTCGACGGTGAAGTTCTCGCGCGGGTAGGTCACCGAGAGCGACTCCCACTCGCTGCCATTGACCGACTCGTCGGCCTCGATCGCGATCGACTGGTTGGTGTCCGTCGCCTCGAGCGCCGGATCGCCGGACTCGACGGTGCTGTTGCCGTCTGCGGAGGGCGTTGCCGAGTCGTTGCCCTCCGGCGAGGGATCGGCCGTGTCTCCGCCGAGCCCCGAACAGCCGGCAAGCGATACGAGTACCGCCAGCGTCACGACGAGCAGTATGCGTCGCATCCACGGCCCGGTCACGGAACGACACGTGAAAGCCTTCTGGTCAGTTATTTCAATTTGATCACGGAATCCGGCTTCGTTGTGATGGATTTGTCCACTAATTCACAGCACCAGTAGCTCACAGGACAGACGATCTGTCGCTCACGATGTCGTTCGTGACAGAAACGTCAGGACAGGGAGTTGAACAGTTGTGAGACGGCCTGCCTCACTGCGTTCGGCCGCGTGCGACTCGCGTGTTCAAATCTCGACGTTGTGTTTTCGTCGCTCACGAATTTGTTCGCGACAGAAACGCCAGGACAGGGATTTGAACCACGCCCAGACGATCGCCTCGCTTCGCTCGGCGCTGCGACTGGTCTGATTCAAATCCCATCTGTGGCGTTTCGTGATTTCGAATTACTCGCGCCGCTACGCGTCGCTCGCAGCAAGTGAAATCACGAAAACGCCAGGACAGGGATTTGAACCCTGAATCCCAAAGGGAACACGCTTTCCAGGCGTGCGCCTTACCGTTCGGCCATCCTGGCTCACGCTATCCTAACCGCGTCCCTCGTTTAACCCTTACGAGATCCGTCGCCGCGCCCGCGGTCGAGCGCCCACGCGGCGATCCGGGGCTCGAGCAGGTAGGCCCCCAACCCCGCGCCGATGCCGACCGCGGCCGCGAGTGCCAGCGCGCCCGTGATGCTCACGAGGGGAGCGACAAGGAGGGCGTAGCCCTGCACCAGGACCAGAAAGGAGAGGGCCCCGACGAGCCCCCAGAGGACGGCGGACTTGGTCCGCGGGTCGATCCCCATCTGTCCGGCCGGATAGCCGCTCACGAGACGCTCACCCGGGTCACTCGAGATCGGCGACGGCTTCGATCTCGATCCCGACGCCCTTCGGGAGGGCGGCGACCTCGACGGCGCTTCTGGCCGGCGGTTCGTCGTCGAAGTAGTCGGCGTAGGCCTCGTTCATCGCGTCGAAGTCGTCGATGTCCTCGAGGAAGACGGTCACCTTGAGGATGTCCGCGGACGACGCGTCGGCCTCGTCGAGGACGGCGTCGAGGTTGTACAGCACCTGCTCGGTCTGGGTCGCGATCGGTTCGTCGTCGAGCAACTCGCCGTCGGCCGTCATGGGGATCTGCCCGGCGGTGAACAGCAGCGAGTCGTTCCCGGCGGCCTGACTGTAGGCACCGACCGCGGCGGGCGCGTCGTCGGTCTCGATAATGCGTTTCATACGTGCACGCTCTCGCCGCGACGGCTTAAAAGCGGGCGAAGTCGCCGGCCGACCGCGGCCGCCGGGACGACGAGACGCTACTCCGAGGCACTGAGTCACGGCGAACGATGTCTCACGTCGTACTGGCCGATCAGTGTGTTATTGACTGCTCGAGGGAGCGAAGAGAGGCCGAACATCACCGACTTACAGCAGCAGGATCCCGGACGCAGCGTCCGCAGCAACTATCGATACGGACGTACCTTGATTTTCACGTCTCCTCTACAGTACCGGTGCTGACGTCTCGATGACGGCTAGCGGAACGCCGTTCGTCGTTGAATCCCCGATCCGTTCCGAACGGGTACCCCCGAAGTTCGGTCTGTCGTGTCGTATTCTCCGTTATTCGGTAGGTGGATGCGTACGTGAACGTCTCCGACTCGGACAGTCGCGAGGAGTCGGCGACGCCGCCCCGACACGCTAGCTGAACGCGAAACGCGTCGCTCTCGTTCGCGACCTCGAGCGGAGTACACGCGGTCGTGACGCGCTCGTCGCCGGAGAGTCGGTGGTCGTGGCTCGCGACGAGGTCGTTATAGAACAGGCGCTCTTCGTACGTCGTGGCGTAGTCCGCGACGGTCGAGGAGTTCAACGGCGTCGGTTTCTCGGGCCCGACCGGGACGCTCTCGACGTCCGAAACCCCTCCACCCGGCGTATCGGGCTGGAGCTGGAACGCGACGAACAGCCCCGCTCCCACCAGAAGGACGACGACGAGGAACCCGAGTGGAATGACTGCCCAGTCCGAACCCATTGGTACCAATTACACTTCTGACATAATAGGCGTTCCGCCCCGAAATCGGCGGCCCGAGCGTTACGCCGACCATCGATCGTGGCCGGTCAGGGATCGCTCGAGGCCGTCGCCTTCCGATCAGGCCAGTACGTCGACTTCGTAGCCCGCGTCCCGCAGCGCCGACAGGAACGCGTCGACGTGGTCGGGGCCGCGCATCTCGAGTTCGATCTCGACTTCGGTGTCGCTCATCTCGACCTCGCGGGAGGTCCGGTCGTGGTGGATCGCGTAGATGTTCGCCCGGTGGGCGGTGAAGACGTCGAGGAGGTCCTCGAGCGCGCCGGGGCGGTCTTTCAGCACGGTCCGGATCTTCAGGTAGCGGCCGGTCTCGACGAGGCCGCGGACGATGACGTTGGTCAGGGTGTTGAGGTCGATGTTGCCCCCACAGAGCGCGGGGACGATGACCTCGCCCTCGTCGTAGTCGAACTTCTCGAACAGGACCGCGGCGAGGGGGACCGCGCCCGCGCCCTCGACCACCGTCTTCGAGCGCTCGAGCAGGTAGACCAGGGCGACGGCGATCTCGGGGTCGGAGACGGTGACGACCTCGTCGACGTACTCCTGAATGTGGGGGAAGGTCCGCTCGCCGACGCTGCGGGTCGCGATC
Source organism: Natrinema saccharevitans (assembly GCF_001953745.1). Taxonomy (NCBI): domain Archaea; kingdom Methanobacteriati; phylum Methanobacteriota; class Halobacteria; order Halobacteriales; family Natrialbaceae; genus Natrinema; species Natrinema saccharevitans. The sequence continues at coordinate 514,795 of NZ_LWLN01000001.1, read as the reverse complement.
CCGTCGGCGATGGTGTCCACGCCGTCGAGCGCGACCCGCTGTCCCTTCTCGAGCGACTTCGCGGCGCTGGAGGCCCCCTCGGCCTGGACCCCGATCACGCGGGCCTCGGGCTTTTGCTCCTTGACGGCGGTCGCGATCCCGCTGATGAGCCCGCCGCCGCCGATCGGAACGACGACGGTCTCGACCTCGGGGCAGTCGTCGATGATCTCGAGGCCGATGGTGCCCTGCCCGGCCATCACGTCCTCGTCGTCGAAGGCGTGGACGTAGGTGCGGCCCTCCTCGCGTTCGATCTCGTGGGCGCGCTCGGCGGCCTCGTTGTAGTCCCGGCCCGCGAGGACGACCTCCGCGCCGTAGCTCTTGGTCGCTTTGACCTTCGAGATCGGCGCGTGTTCGGGCATCACGATCTTCGAGTCGACGCCCGAGCGAGTGGCCGCCAGCGCGACGCCCTGGGCGTGATTGCCCGCGCTGGCGGTGACGACGCCCGCGTCCTTCTGGGCCTCGGAGAGGGTCGCGATCCGGTTGGTCGCCCCGCGGATCTTGAACGCGCCCGTCCGCTGGAAGTTCTCCAGTTTCAGCCGGACGTCGGCTCCGGTCATCGACGAATAGGTGTGCGAGTGTTCGAGCGGTGTGTGCCGGGAGGTTTCCCGGACTCGCTCGCGTGCCTCGAGAATATCCGAGAGTTCGAGCATACCCCCGACTACGGGGCGTGGGGTGTAAGGATTACTGCCAGGGATCCGGGAGGCCGGTGGGGCCCGCCGTTACCCCCAACAGGATGTGTTGCCAGTTCAGCAACACGACAGGGAATACAGGGAATGCACGGCGTGTGACGTGCGACTGGAGAAGGGGACCGTGACCATATAAATCTCATGCACCCGCGGTGAAAGTGAAACCGCACGAAGGCAGCGGGTTGATCGCCACGTCAGACGGAAGGAAGACGGGCGTCATTCGGGGTTCCGTATCACGACATCGGCCCGCGAAACGAACCGGCGAACCCGATCGCCGAACGGGCCATCGCCCGGCCAAGTCGCGTCGACTGCGAGTCGTGCCGGGTCGCCGACGTACACCCACGACCGGTCCGCGGGCGCGCCGGGAGCCGGTTCCAAACTCGCCGTCTCGCTCGAGTCGGCCGGCGAGTCGCCATCATCGTCGAAGATCGGGACCGCAACTCGAACGTACAGTCCGTTGTCGACGCCCTCGTATCGGTCCAGTCGCTCGAGGGCCGCGTCGTCGACCGCGAGCAACCGACCGCCGACGCTGCCACCGGGAACGAGCGTCGGATACCGGCCGTCGACCCGGTGGAGACCCTCGAGGGTCGCGGGACCGACGAACAGCCGAACCGCCTCGGACGGCGTCGTCTCGAGGACCGACGCCACCCGTTCGGGGTCGGTCAGCGTCCCGTAGACGAAGACCGTCACGGGCCGCGGTTCGGCCTCGAAGGACTTGCGCGTATCGCCTGGGACCGGGACGACCATCTCGCGGAACGTTCACCCCAAATTACACAAAGCACTTATACAACTGATCGAACCGTTCGGGCATGAACCGCGAGTCCCTCCTCGCCGTCGCGACGCTCGTGGTCGTCCTCGGGGCGCTCACGACGCTCGCCCTCGCCGGCGCGGTGTCCGATCCCGCTGCGTCCGAGACGGCCAGCGACGGCGAACCCGCTGGCCACGTCTCGCTGACGGAGCTGACGATCAGCGCCGACAGCGTCACCGGCGGCACGGCGACCCTGGCCGTCGACACGTATCTCGACCACCGCGGCGGTCCCGTCGAGAACGTCACCGTCGTCCACCGAGCGATCGATACGGAGAGCGGCCTCGTCGAGGCGACGACCGAACGCGAGGTCGGCCGGCTCGAGGAGGAATCCGAGCGCGTCGTCTCGAGTTCGGTCGCCGTCCCCCGGGAGAGCGGCTACGAGATCGAGACGCTGGTCTATCGGGACGGCAACCGCACCGAGTCGACGAGCCACACCGTCGAGGGCGTCGGTTCGCTGACTCCGGCCTACGCCGACACCGACGTCGAGTTCCACCGGTTCGGCGGCGGGTCGGGCGGGAGCCTCGCTGACGTGCCCGCGATCGGCTACTCGATCGAGTCGACGACCGACGAGCGGGCGACGCTCGCCGTCGATAGCTACCTCACCAACACCGGCGACGACCCCGAATCCGACCTCGAACTCGAGGTCGTCGCCCGTCAGTCGGGGTCGAACGTCGTCGCCGACGCGGCGACCGTCGACCTGTCGACGATCGAGCCCGGGAAGACCGCGTCGCCGACCGCCGAACTCACCGTGCCGGCCGAATACGACTACTACCTCGACGCGGTGCTGTGGCGGGACGGCACGATCGTCAGCACGGACCGCTCGGTCGCCAACCTCGGCCCGGGATCGCTGTCGGTCAACGAGACGACCGCGTCGGGCGGGCTCGAGGTGAGCGACTTCGCCGGCGGATCGACCGCCGCGGACGATGGCAGTGACGGGTCCGACGCGTCCGACGACGCCGCCGACGGCGAGGACGGCAGCGGCGACGGCACGCCCGGCTTCGGGATCGCCGTCACCGCGGCCGCCGTCCTCGCGACGATCGCCCTCGCACGGAGGTTCCAATGACCGAAACACCGACCGACACCGAGACGACGCTCGAGGCACCGCCGGACGACCAGTACCGCGATGAGACGGACGAGGCGCCGCCGACCGCCGAGTCGGACGACGGGCTCGATCCGCGTTCGGCGGCGATCCGGCGATACCTCGTCTGGGGCGGCCTCGCCGTCTGTTCGGTGGTGGCGGTCGTCGCGCTGATCCGGTTCTACGGCAGCGTGACCGACGCCATCGACCTCTGGGTCGACCCCAAGTACCGGCCGCTCGTCCACGCCGCGTTCAACCTCGCCGTCCTGCTGACCTCGCTGATCGGCGTCTCCGTGCTGGTCCGCGAACTGAGCGATCGGTACTAAAGCCGAGGAAAACAGGCGCACGCGATCGAAACCGAACCGAAACGACTCGCGACCGTTACCGCTCTTCGAGCGGGACGAACGCCTGATCCTGCGGGCCGGTGTAGCGGGCGCGCGGCCGGATGAGGCGGTTTTCCGCCTGGTACTCGAGGACGTGGGCGATCCAGCCGCCGACGCGGCTCATCGCGAAGATGGGGGTGTACATGTCGATCGGGATGCCGAGCTGGTAGTAGACCGAGCCGGAGTAGAAGTCGACGTTCGGGGCGATCCCCTTCTCGACGAGGCCCTTCTCCTCGGTGAGGAACTGCTCGATCGTCGTGGTATAGTCGTACCACTTGTCCTCGCCGGTCTCGGCGAGTTCCTTGCTGCGTTCCTGCAGGATCCGCGCACGGGGGTCCTTGACGTTGTAGACGCGGTGGCCGAAGCCGGGGATGCGCCGGCCCTCGGCGGTCGCCTGCTCGACCCACTCGCGGTGGTCGAGGTCGCTCTCGTCGATCTCGATCAGGACTTCCATGACGTCCTGGTTCGCGCCGCCGTGAAGCGGTCCCGAGAGGGCGCTGATGCCGCCGGTGACGGCGCTGTAGATGTCTGCCATCGTCGAGCCGATGACCATCGAAGTGAACGTCGAGGCGTTGAGGCCGTGATCGGCGTGGAGGATCAGCGCCTGATCGAACGTCTCGGCGGCGACGTCGTCCGGCTCCTCGCCGGTCAGCATGTAGAGGAAGTTCGCAGCCAGCCCCAGATCGGAGTTGGGGTCGACCGGCTCCTCGCCCTGGCGGTAGCGTTCGAACGCCGCGAGCGCGGTCGGGATCTTGGCCGTGATGCGACGACCCTTCCGGAGGGTCGCGTCGAGGTCCTCGGGGTCGGCGTCGTCCTCGGGTTCGTAGGCCGAGAACATCGAGACGGCGGTCCGCAGGGCGGCCATCGGCCGTTCGCCGGCCGCGGCCAGCCGCTCCATCGTCTCGAGGACATCGTCGTCGACCTCGCGTTCCTCGAGCAACGCGTCCGTGAACGGCTCGAGTTCGTCCTCGGACGGGAGATGGCCGTTCCAGAGCAGATAGAGGACTTCCTCGTAGCTCGCGCCGCGAGCCAGATCCTCGATGGTGTAGCCGCGATAGATCAGTCGGCCCGCGTCACCGTCGATGGAACTGAGCTCCGATTCGGCAACCAACACGCCCTCGAGCCCTTTCTTGAGGTCGTCAGACATACTCAGGGATTTCGGACGCCAATGGAAAAGTATTATCGTTTAGTCGGTGCCGGCACTCGACACGGCGGATGTCCGTATTTTGCCGGTATCACGAACACGTCCGGGTGGCGTTTTCGACATCGAACGAACAGACAGTCAGTCGAATGCCCGACCGAGTACTATAATTGTCTTTCGTGGGATTCACTCGAGTACCCGGATCGACCCGATCCCGGCCGCGACCGGCGGCCGTCGATGCAGCCGGTCGATCCGGCAGGGGACACCGTCGCCACCACGCTTTTCGAACCCCTTTGCGAAGAGTGCCACCGGATGGAGCGATCGTACTGGCGGACCGTCCTGTTGGTCACGACGTGGCAGATCGCGGCGAGTATCTGTTACTATACGATTTTCGCCGCGACGCCGTTCTTCCGGGACGCCTTCGGGCTCTCTCGGTTTTCGGTCGGGATCGTCGTGACGGCGCTCACTCTCGGCTACGCCGTCTTCCTGCTGCCTCTCGGGGCCCTGACCGATCGGTTCGGCGAACGGACGACGCTGACGCTTGGCCTGCTCGGGCTCGCGACGGGGGCGCTGCTGGTTGCGGGCGCGCCCAGCTACGCCTTGCTGCTCGCGGCGGTGTTCGTCCTCGGATCGCTGTACGGCACCGCGATGCCGGGGACGAACAAGGCCGTCTTCGACAACATCGACCCCGGTCGACAGAACCTCGCGATAGGGATCAAACAGGTCGGCGTCACCGGCGGCAGCGGCATCAGCGCCCTGCTGGTCACCGGGCTCGCGGGCGCGCTGTTCTGGCAGGCGGGCTTTCTGGTCGCCGCCGCCGTCGGGCTGGTCGTCGCCGTCGCCTTCTATCGCCTCTATGCAAGCGACGGCGCGGGTGACGAGCCCGGCTACCCGGACTTCCGGAAACTGCTCTCGAACCCGCCCTACCTCGTGTTGACCGTCGCCGGGCTCTTCCTCGGGGCGGCCCTGTTTACGACCACGGGCTACACCGTTCTCTACGTCGAGGAGTCCGTCGGCGCGTCCGTCGCGTTCGGCGGGGTCGTCCTCGCGCTCGTCCAGCTGTTCGGCAGCGCCGGTCGCGTGCTGACCGGCTGGCTGAGCGACGTCCTCCCCGGCGAACCGCGGGTCAGGATCGGCTCGCTGCTGGTCGCCCAGTCGATCGGCAGCGCCGTCATGTTCGTCGTCGTCGCGTCGACGACGAGCGAACTCGGGGCCGCGATCGCCTTTTCGGTCCTCGGCTTTTTCGTTCTCGGCTACACCGGCGTCTACTACTCCCTGATGGCGACGCTCGTCCGGGCCGACGAGATGGGCGGCGCGACCGCCGGCGGTCAGCTGGCGTTGACGAGCGGCGCGCTCGTCGCCCCGCCCGCGTTCGGCTATCTGGCCGATACGGTAGGCTACCGCAGCTCGTGGCTATTTCTGGCCGCCGTCGTCGTGATCGCGGCCGGACTCCTCGTCCAAGTCGTCCGGACGGAGCCGACAGTGACGAACCCCGCGGCGGTCGACGGGTCGGACCCCTAGAGCCCCGCGGCGGCGCTTACTCGAGTTCTTCGACCAGTTCGACGACGTAGCCGTCCGGATCCTCGACGAACGCGACCCGGACACCGATGTCGTCCATCGTCGTCGGCTCCTCGTGGATCGGCGGATCGGCCCGTTCGACCAGTCGCTCGACGGTCTCGTCGACGCTGTCGACGCCGACCGCGACGTGGGCCATCGTGCCGGAATCGATTTCCGGACCGCCCTCGGGATCGTACTTGAACTGAAACTCCGCGTTCTCGCCGCCGATGTAGGCGTTCTCGACCCCGTCGTCCGTGGCGAACGACCAGTTCTCCTCGAGTCCGAGGGCGTCGACGTAGAACTCTCGGGTACGCTCGAGATCCGAGACCCACAGCGCCGTGTGAATGACGTCCATATGGTCCGGGAGGACGCCGTCGGTCAAAGGGTTACTGGCGGGCTCGAGAGCTGCCGGTTCTCGGGGGGACCGACCCCGTCCCTCGTCGGACGGGCAGGCGTCGCCGTCACGCGATGGGAACCGCCAGTACACCTTTGATGGCGTGGCCCTCACGATCGGACATGTACCACGTTCTTGCCCCGGTCGACACCGACGAGCAGCGCGCGACCGCACAGCTCGAGACGCTGCGCTCGCTCCCGGCCGACCCCGACGACCTGTCGGTGACGGTCCTGCACGTCCTCGAGGAGATCGACACGATCGCCGACGAGGGCGGGACGACGTTCATCGACGACGTCAACGAGTCGCTGTCCGAGATCCGCGACGTTCCCGACACCGTCGCGCTGATCGAGGACGGACTCGCGGACGACGGGATCGACGTCGAGCGGACGGAAATGGTCGGCGAGCCCGCGGACGGGATCCGGCAGGTGGCCGAGGAGATCGACGCCGATTCGATCCTGCTTGGCGTCCGGAAACGCTCCCCGGTCGGCAAAGCGATCTTCGGCAGCGTCAGTCAACAGGTGATCATCGACACGGATCGGCCGGTGATCATCGCGGAGTGACGGGCGGAGAAAACGAATCGCGAGCGACGCCGGCGGCTACGTCTCTTCCTCGAGGATCGCGTCCATCAGCTTCGTCTGGGCCGCCGCCAGATGCTCGGTGAAGGTCGATCGGGCGACGCCCAGTTCCTCGGCGACGTCGGTCGCGTTCGCGCCCTTCGGATAGTCGAAATAGCCCATCTCGTGGGCCGTCTCGACGATTTCCCGTTGTCTGTCCGTGAGTATCCCGCGGTCGACGACGACCGGATCCGCCGAGACCTCCTCGTGGTCCTGTGTCAGCTCCTCGACGAGGACGCCGTCGAACAGCTCCCGCAGGTGATCGACGATGTCGGCGACTTCGGCCAGCTCGAGGGTCCGGAAGGACAACAGCAGGGAGCCGTCCTGTGCCCGGACCGAGGACACCGGAGTGCCGGTCCGTTCGACGACCTCGCAGACGCAGTCCGCCGCGGCGTCGCGCTCGAACCGGTAGATGTCCTCCCGCTCGTTCGACTGCACCGGCGTCAGTTCGACGCCGGCGTCCCCGCTGTCGTCGATCGAAGCGTCGGCGGCGACGCCGAACTCCTCGACGACGGTCCCGTCGGCGGTGGCCCGTGAGGAGCGAGCGATCGAGTCGATCTGCTCGCCGGCCTGTGCCGAGACGGAAGCGACCGGACAGTCTCCCGGCTCGTCGACGACGACCGTTGCACGAAAGCCCGTCATACTCCTCTATACGGGAACGCCGGGGATAACCCGGCCGAGAATTCCCGCCGGGTGAAAACACCTCGAGCGACGCCGATACAGCCGCACGCTCATCACAGCCGCCGCGGCGTCGAAAAACAGCGAGGCGATACCGACCACGAAGGGGTGTTCGACAACGGATCACGGGTTCGGCGGGGCTCGTCCACCCCGTCGCTCAGAGTTTCTGGCCGAGTTTCTCGCGGCTGATCCGGACACCGGTCGGGGTGATGATCATCTGGTCGTCGCCCTTTCGGACGATGTCGCCGTCGACCTCCTGGGCGACCTGCCGCAGTTCGTCGATGACGTGTTCGACCGTGCTGTCCTCGGTCCGGAGCCGCGTGATGTCAGCGATGACGATGTCGCCGTCGTAGACGGCGTCTTTGATGTCGATCGCGTCGGCCTGACTGCCGACCTCCGCGATGTGTACCTGCATCGTCGCCTCGGCCGACCCCGCGTCGACGTCCTCGAGGTCCAGTTCGGCGTAGTCCTCGACGGTGCGGGACTGGTTCCCGCCGAGAATTTTGCTCATCAATCCCATAGGTGTGAGCGTCCGTCGCTGTCTGTATAGTTCTTACGTCAGACACGGTCGCCACAGCCGGCCGTTATCGGTCGATTACGGTCGTTCGGTCGGGAGAGTCGGACGTTTGGACCGGTCCGTCCCGGCGCTTCGATTGGGTACGGTCGGCCCATCGGACGGCCCACTGGGGCCGTCCGTGGCTTTTTAACTCGCCCGTTATAGCTATTCAAACGATGACGTTTAGCATCTGCGTTCACGAGCCCTACGAAACCGAATCCGGGGAGCGCCACCACCGGTTCGGCGTCGCGGTCACGACGCGGCTGCCGGGCGTTGGAACGCTGTGTCCGTTCGTCAGCGAGCAGGGTGCCGTCGCGACCCAGAGTCTCGTCAACGTCGAACTCGGCGAGCGCGGGATCGACTACATCGACGACGGGCTGGCCGTTGACGACGCCCTCGAGGGGCTTCTCAACGCCGACGAGGGCGCGCCCCAGCGTCAACTCCACGGAGTCGATCGAGAGACGACGTTTACGTTCTCCGGCGAAGAGTGTGGCGACTGGTACGGCCATCGCGAGGGCGACAGCTACACCATCGCCGGCAATCTGCTGACCGGTCCGGCGGTCCTCGAGGCGGCCGCCGAGGCCTACGAGGCGACCGCCGTCCGCGACGAGACGGATCCCTCGACCGGTCCGACCGCCGTCACCGCGGACGTCGACACCGACCCGCTCGCGAAGCGGCTGATCGACGCCCTCGCCGCCGGCGACCTCGAGGGCGGGGACAAGCGCGAGGACCTGTCAGTCCAGAGCGCGGCGGTGGTCGTCGAGACGACCGAGTCGCACCCGGTGGAGCCGCCGTACAACGACCTGCGGGTCGACGCGACCGAGACGCCGATCGCGGACCTGCGGGAGACCTACGACCTCGCGGTCCGGGGCTACCGGGACACCCTCGACCGGTACGAGGGCGCCTACGAGGCCGACGACCTCGCGGAAAGCGGCGAGTGAGCGCCGGCCGAACGGGGATCGGTGGGAGGCTCAGTCGCCCGCAGTGAGTCCGGACTCGGCCGACCGATCGACCCGGAGCGGTTCGTCGTCCCACTCGATCTCGAGTCGGTGCCGCGAGAGGTACGGTGCCAGCGTGTGCGCGGGGAGCAGCCCGCGGTACCGGCCGTCGGCCACGACGGGGAGCTGTCTGACCCCGGCGGTTCGCATCCGTTCGGCGGCCGCCGACAGCGTCGCAGTCGGGCCGATCGTCGTCACCGGGTTCGACATGAGTTCCCGAACGACCGGCCGGGCGTCCGTTTCGGCGACCAGTGCGACGATATCCGACCCGGTGACGATACCGACGAGCGAGTCGTCCTCGAGAACCGGGAGCGCGGAGACGTCCGGCCGGCGGAGTCGCCGCGCCGCTGCGGATACCGGGGTCGTCGGTGCGATCGTCGGGGGTGATCGGAGGGCGACCGTTTCGACCGTCGTCCTAATCAGGGGCCGTGATGCCGCACGACACTATATAGAGTCTGTGGACATACGTCTTCTAGATCCTAGTATTGCTAGCACGACCCATAACTAATCGAGGAGTGTGAACGGATTCGCAGCAGTGTTTTGGGTCGACAAGGAAACGATCGTTCTCCCGCCGCCGCGTGACCCGACCGACTCACCCGGTGAACTCGTAGAGGTCGTCGCCGACGTGGTGCAGCGAGTCGACGACCTTCCCCTCGTCGCCGGCCATCTCGGCGCCGTCGACGCGGGCGCGACCGACGGCCAGGACCTTGCCGTGGGACTCCTCCGCGATGACGACCAGATCGTCCGGCGAGATGTCGTCGGTGGCCTCGGTGATTCCGGGTCGCATCACGTCGGCCCCGTCGCTGACGAACGAGACCGCGCCCGCGTCGACCGTCACGAGTCTCTTGTCGGGATCGTAGGCGTTGGCTCCCCGGACCGTCAGGAACGGCTCCTCGTCGAAGTACGCGACCTGCGGCTCGCCGTCGATGAGGACGACCTCCCAGTCGGTGTCCTCGAACTCGACGCGCTCGTAGGCGTCGCCCTCGGGGGAGACGCCCAGCTGTGCCTCGAGCGTGTCCTCGAGGTCCGAGACCGCATCGCTGCGGAGGTGGTGTCGGGACTTGACCTGCATGTCCGGGCCAACGAGCGGTCCGGAAATAAAAGGCCCGTTCCGGGCCCTCGAGCCGCCGGGCGTCGCCGTGGGGCGTACCAATTGCTAAGTGGGTCCACCCCGTCGGACCGCGTATGTGGCCCGCTCGGACCCGAACCGAGACCGTCACCTGTCTCGCCTGTGGCACCGAGTGTCCGCGCGACGAGGCCCGCGAGTACGACAAACACGGGGATCGCTGGGACCGCGCGGACAAGACCTTCGAACACCTCTGTAAGTCCTGTCACCGCGAGCTGTGTCACCACCCGCGGGACGACCTCGAGGCGCTGCTGGTCGAGATCGAGGCCGGAAAGCGCGACCGGGCGGGCTTTCTCGCGAGCTATCTGACGGCGGTCGAGGAGCGGTACGGGCCGCTCGAGGAACGCGAGCGCTAGAGGTCGGTCCTCGCGAACCGCCGGTAGCCGACGGCGGGGGCGAGAACGGCCCAGCCCAGCAGGACCGCGGCACTGAACCGGACCAGCGACCGGTCGGTGTCCGAGCCGGAGCCGATCACGGCGTCAAGCAGCCGTTCGTAGGCGATGCTGGGGGAACACGCACCGACGTACGACGCCCACCACGGTCGCGTCGCCGGCTCCTCGAAGCCGGCCGCGACGTAGGTCAGACCGTCGGGAACGAACCGCCACGCGAACAGGAAACAGAGCAACGCCCCGAAGACGGCGAACGATGCCCACGTCTGCGTCCGCACCGTCGCCGAGATCCCGATCGCGACGGCGAGATACGCGAGTCCCAACCCGGCGCTCGCGAGGGCGTACGCGAGGACGGCACCGACCGGAACCGTGTGCCCGGCGGCGACGACGACGGCCACGCCGGCGAGTACTCCTGTAACGAGGGACGCGAGAAAGACCGCGTACCGGCCGACGTACGTGCCGACGACGATATCGCGTCGATCGTGTGGGAGCCCGAGGAGGAGCGTCAGTTGTCCGTTCGAGCGCCGCCTGACGATCGCACCGGCGGCGAGCAACAGCGCGGTCACCGGGACGAGCAGCATACCGGGAAGCGCGAACCGGTCGACGAGGTCGACGGGAGCGACGAACCCCCGTTCGACTCGTCTGAGATGAAGCACCGCGACGACGGCATAGACCAGCGCGAACGTGCCGGCGATCGCGGGTAACTGTCGGTTTCGAACCGCATCGCCGATCTCCTTCCGAGCGATCAGTCGCCAGTTCACGCCGATCCCTCCGTGTAGGTGACGAACAGGTCTTCGAGCGACGCCTCGCTGCTCGAGAAGTCGCGGATCGTTCCGCCGGCGGCCCGAATCTCGTCTAGGACTCGGAGCTTCGCGTCGGCGCTGCAATCGATTCGCAACGCGCCGTCGCTTACGGTGACCGCCGCGACCCCGTCGACCGACTCGATGGCGGGTGCGATCGCGGCCGGTTCGGCGGCCAGTTCGACGCGGAGTTCGGTATCGACACCGACGGCCTCACGGAGTCCGTCGATCGTGTCGACGGCGACGAGGGTCCCCGAACGGAGGATCGCGACGCGATCGGCGACCGCCTCGACCTGCCCGAGAATGTGACTCGAGAAGAAGACGGTCGCGCCGCGGTCGCGCTCCGCCCTGACGATCTCGCGCATTCGGCGGACGCCGTGGGGATCGAGCCCGGTCGACGGCTCGTCGAGGACCAGCAGGTCGGGCTCGCCGACCAGCGCCATCGCGAGCGCGAGTCGCTGGGTCATCCCCGTCGAGTAATCGGCGGCGACGCGGTCGCCGTCGTCGCCGAGACCGACCCGCTCGAGCAGAGTCGACGGATCGTCGTCGGCGTCCATCGCCTCGATCGCATACGCGAGGTGCTGGCGACCGGTCATCGTCTCGAACGGCGCGAAGTCCTCGGGAAGGACGCCGACGCGTCGCCGGACGGCGATCGGTTCCTCGGCGACGTCACGACCGAGTACCGTGACCGACCCGCTCGAGGGGCGCGCGTAGTGAAGCAAGAGGTCGATCGTCGTCGATTTGCCGGCCCCGTTCGGCCCGAGAAAGCCGAACACTTCGCCGGTCTCGACTGTCATATCGATACCGCGGAGGGCGCGGACGTCACCGAAGCGTTTGGTGACGTCTCGGAGGGCGATCGCGTCCATTCAACGGCATTCGTGTTAGACACAAAGTATATGTTGCTATCGACGATGCCAGCAGGCGGTCCAGCGCCGGGAGCGCTGAGCGGGCCGTCCCGACACGACTTTCACTCTTACGTGCGTAGCCCTCGCCATGAGTGACGACGCACAGGCCGAAGCCGGGACCGTCGAAGGACAGGGTCCCGTCGAGGTCTCCGAGGATCTCGCGCGCCACCTCGAGAACAAGCGCGAGGAACTGTTCGAGAAGTTCGAGTTGCGCGACGAGTTCCCCTCGGAAGTGTTGGCGGAGGCCGAGGCCCGAACGGAGGGCGTGACGGCCGAGATCGAGGAGGAGATCGACGAGCGGACGGACCTCCGGGACCTGACGACGTGGACGACGGACCCGATCGACGCCCAGGACTTCGACGACGCGCTCTCGATCGAGGAACGAGAGGACGAGTACGTTCTCTGGGTCCACATCGCCGACGTGACCCACTACGTCAACCCCGACACGGCGATGTGGGACGAGGCCGTCGAACGGGGCAACACGGTCTATCTCCCCGGCTACACGGTCCACATGCTGCCGCCGGTATTGGCCGAGACGGTCTGTTCGCTGGTCCCCAACGAGGACCGTCTGGCCCACACCGTCGAGATGCACCTCGACAAGGAGAACCTCTCCTACGAGACCATCGAGATCTACAAGTCGGTCATTCGATCCGACGAGCGCCTGACCTACACGCAGGCCGAGAATCGGCTCGAGGACCCCGACGCGCCGCTGCACGAGGAGAACGCCCTGGTCTACGACCTCGCCGAGCAGATGCACGAACAGCGCAAGGAGGACGGCTCGCTCGTTCTCAACCCGAGCCGCGATCGTGCCCACACCATCATCGAGGAGTGCATGCTCAAGGCCAACAAGGCCGTCACGCACGAACTCATGTGGAATCGCGGCGTCGAGGCCATGTACCGGGTCCACCCACAGCCAAGCCCCGACGAGTGGTCCGAGGCGCTCCGGGAGATTCAGGACTTGGACGGCGTCTCGATCCCCGGCAGCACCTGGGACGACCCGCGCAAGGCCGTCAACGCGACGCTCGAGGACGCGCCCGCCCGCCAGCTCGACAAGATCCAGTGGGCGGTGATGAAGGTGATGCCCCGCGCGAAGTACATGAACGATCCGTTCGGCGGTCACCACGCGCTGAACTTCGAGATCTACGGCCACTTCACGAGCCCGATCCGCCGGCTCAGCGATCTGATCAATCACTGGATCGTCTACCAGAACGACGTCCCCGAGAACCTGATCGAACTCTGCGACCGGGCCAGCGACAAGCAGAAAGACGCCGAGCAGTGCGAACGGGAGTACAAGGACTTCCTGCAGGAGGTCGGCCTCGATCCGATGGCGGTCAACAACCGCGGGATCGAAGTCGTGGACGACGAGGAAGCCGAGAAGACGCTATAACGGCCGCCAGACTCCTTATCTTTCCGCTGCTCCGACCGAACTACGTGCGGTGGCGCGCGCTGTCGATCAGGTCCGAGCGACAGCGAGGACTGATCGACGACACTGCGCGAGGGATGAGTGAGCGATTCCGGAGCGAGCGAATCGGTTGGGGAGGGCGTGGCGACTCCCTGTTGCCACGAGAGCAGCACACACGAGTCATCGAGAAACGTCCTCGAGCCACCAGTAACCGCTACAAAAGCGCGTTTCGAGACCGCCAGTAGTGGGAGACCGAGCGGAAACCCGTCGAGCTACAACCTCTCCCGCTCGAGAAAGTCCAGCATAGCGTCGGTAAACCGATCGTCCGGCACCGTGGTCAGGTGGTCTTCGCCCTCGATAACGACGGCCTCGCCGTTCGGAAACCCGTCAGCGAGCGCCGTCGGATCGCCGGCGATGTCGTCGTCGCCGCCGGCCACGATCACCACGGGGTGGTCGACCCCCGCGATGTCGTCCCAGTCGGCGGGCGCGGTCCGGGTCCGGGCGCAGGCCGCCAGCGCCTCGAGGTCGTTGTCGGTCGTCTCCGCGAAGGTGCGAAACCGCGTCCCAGGTCACGTCGTCGGCAACACAGTGTCGGGCACGGAACTGTTCGGTGCCCGGCGAGCGACCGGCTCAAGCCGCGTCCGGGAGCCGTCGCTCGTAGACGTGTTCCTCGAGGCCGTCCCCAATATCCGAGGGTCGGGTCCCGACGCGATCGAATCCACGGGATTCGTAGAAGGCGATCCCGACATCGTTGGCCGCCAGCACCGCCAGCCGGAGCCGCTCGGCGGTCTCCGCGAGGGCGGCCTCGAGTGCCTCGAGCAGGGCGGTGCCGACCCCCTCGTTCCAGACGGCCGGGTGGACGTAGAGGCGGGCGAGAAACGCCACCGAAGTGTCCTCCGGCCACGGGACCGCGTGGGCGAACCCGCAACGGTCGGCGTCCATCCGGGGTTCGTCCCCGCCGTCGTCGTCCGGTCGCTCGGCCACGAGAAACGCGGCGTCCTCGCGGCCCGTCGCCGCCGCGATCGACGACTCGAGGTCGCCGATCGCGTACCACTCGTCGACGACGGCGTCGACCCGCTGGGAGCCGAGAACGTCGTCGTAGGCGGCGTGCCAACTCTCGCGTGCAATCTCGTGGACGGCCCAGACGTCGTCGACCGTGGCCGGACGAACGGTTCGACTCACGGCCGGAGGTAGCACAGCGGTCGGTAAAAAGGGGGTCCCGACTCCCAGCCGTTCGTTACGGTCGCCGCGCCGTGACTTCGGGCCGGGAGAACAGTTACCGACTGGAGGCGACTCGAGCGGGGGACGGATCGCGCCCGTCTCGAGACGGTCGGATCGGAACCGGCGCCGGCCGACTACCGGGAGATGTCCTCGTCCTGCTCTTTGACGACGGTCTCGACCTCGTCGGCGGTGATCAGCGCGACATCGCCGGGGATGGTCCGCTTGAGTGCGGCCGTCGCGGCGGCGTACTCGAGGGCGGTCGGGACGTCGTCGCCGTCGAGTCGGCGGGCGATGAACGCACCCGTGAAGGCGTCGCCGGTGCCGATCGGATCGACGGTGTCGGTCTCGTAGACCCCGTGGTCGTGGACGACGCTGTCGTGCCAGCCGACCGCGCCTTCTTCACCGCGGGTGACGACGACGCTCGTGAAGTCGTACTGCGAGCCGAGCTTGTGTGCCAACTGTCGCGGGTCGCCCTCGAACCCCAGTACGGTTCGAGCGTCGCGAGCGGCGATCACGAGGACGTCGATGCCGGGGAACAGCTTCGTCAGCGTCTCCCGGGCCTCGTCGGGCGACCAGAGCTTGCGACGATAATTGAAGTCGAAGGCGGTGGTCGTCCCGCCTTTCCGAGCCGCTTTGAGCAGTTTCAGCGTCGTGTCCCGCAGCGTCGAGGAGAGCGCCGGCGTGATTCCGGTCGTGAAAAAGACTCGCGCGTTCTGGATCTTGTCGATGTCGATGTCGCGGACCTTCGCCGTCGAAACCGCCGTGTTCTCCCGATCGTAGATCACGTTCGTCCCGCGGGGTTTGCCGGCGTGCTCGAGGTAGTAGGTCCCCTGTCGGCCCCGGTGGCTCCAAGTCACGTCGGTCTCGATGCCGTGGCCCCGGAGTTCGCTGACGACCCGCCGGCCCAGCGGCGTCTCGGGCACCTTCGATAGCCAGGTCGCCGACGCGCCGAGCCGATCGGCCGCGATGGCGACGTTGCTCTCCGCTCCCGCAGCGCGGACCTCGAACTCGTCGGCGTTCTCGAGGCGTTCGTTCCCCGGCGGCGAGAGCCGGAGCATCGTCTCGCCGAAGGTAACGATGTCGCTCACCGGTCGGCCCCCCGAGTTGTACGGCCGCGACGGTCGGTGTGTCCCTCGGTCATACTCCAGCCAACGAACGGCGTTGGTATAAGTTATGGCGGTCTGTCAGCGCAGGATCACGCTGGACCGGAGGCGTCACTTCGGATGGATAAATCACCTGCGGTGGTGCGGGAGCGACAGACGACTTGCGCCACCAACTGTCGTGTCGACCGAACGACTATACCGTCGCGATTCGAACAGTTTTCCGGATGGTGTCGTCAGACGGGCTCAAAACGTGGTTCGACTACCAACTCCTCTTTCTGGGGCTCGCGATCACAGTGGTCATCGCCACCGTCGTGTGGAACCGGCTGGTGTCCTACCTGAGAACGCTGCTGCTCGCGGCTCCGGAGTTCGATCCCGGGACACCGACGTTCGCACTCGCGGTCACGGGAGCGGGGATTCTCGTAATTTCTCTGCTGATCACGCTGGCGGGGCTGTTGAACCGAGAACGGCTGTGACTCCCTGGAGCCACGATCTACTGAATCCCGTCCAGCAGCGACGAGACCGAGACGAGCGTCGTCGCACCGTCGTCCTCGAGGTCGATCTCGGCCCCGAAGGCCTCGAGCAGGTCACACCGGGTGTCGACGTGATCGGTCACGGCCGGGATCCGAACGCGGCCGCCCGCGAGCGCGAGGAAGACAAGCAGCTGGTCGGCCATGTGCCGATCGACTGGGGCCGTCCCCTCGAGGAAGCGGTTCGCGGCGTCGGCGGCGTCCTCGCCGACCCGCTCGGCCGGTTTCCCGCGTTCGCCGAGCGCCGAGAATCCGGCGATCCCGGTTCCGTGGTCGATTCGAAGCACGAGCGCGGAGCCCGGCGAGGGGCTGTCCGCGGTGGTTTCGTTCCGGTCCGCGAGTTCGGGGGCGTCCGAATCGAGCCGCTCGAGCGCCCCCTTTGCCTGCCGGTGGGCGACGTCGCGGTCGGCCAGCGATGCCGATTCGGTCGAGTAGAGGCGCAGGGCCTCGAGCGATCCCCGCTCGCCGAGGCCGATCGGCTCGAGAGCGGACGGCTCGAGTCGGAGCGTGACCTCGCCGCCGCCCTCGGGGTAGAACCCGCGACGCTCGGCTTCGCAGGCGGCCGCGAGGCCGACCCGTCGGAGGAGCGGGAGTTTCACGCGCCGCAGGTAGTCAAGCGGCGGGGACCACGCCACGTCCGTCCCGCCGGTGATCGTGACCGACAGCGGCGACTCGAGGACCGTCACCAGCGGGAGGACGGCGTTACAGAGCAGCGTCGCGCTGCCGGCGGTCCCGATGTCGACGGCGTACTCGCCGCCCTCGAGTCCGCCATCGCCCTCGATTCCGGGGTCGAACGCGACGGTCTCCGCACCCAGTTCCGCGCCCGAAACGTCTGCATCGCAGATCTCGGCCATCGTCTCGAGGACCGCCAGATGCTGGTGGCGAAGCCCGGGCGTCGGCCGGTCGCCGCGGACGTTCTCGAGGCGGATCGGCTCGTCCGTGAGGACCGACAGCGCGAGCGCGGTCCGGACGAACTGGCCGCCGGCGTTCGCGCCGTCGAGTTCGCGCGGGGACATGGGTTCGACTGCGGGCTCGAGGCACCTACCGGTGGCGGCTTCGGGCCGGCTCCGATGAGTGGGTCGTCAACACGGGCCGTGTTTCCGGTTTGTTAACTTTTTCCACGCTCCGCGGAGGAGTTCCAGCGCAATGCGACTCTGGCACGATCCGCTTCGACGACGGTGGCTCCTGTGGGCGATACTGGGCGTTCTCTTCTTGCTGGTCAACGTCAGCCGGCTCTCGACGGCGGTCCTCTCGGAGGATCTGATGGCCGCCTTCGGAACGACCGGGGCACAGTTGGGGACGCTCCACGCCGTCTTCTTCTGGGTCTACGCGGCGATGCAGATCCCGTCGGGCCTGCTGGCCGACCGGATCGGCCCCCGGTTGACGGCCACCGCCGGGGCCGTCGTGATGAACGTCGGTGTCGTCTGGTTTTCCGTCGCGGAGGGCTACCTCGCGGCGACGCTGGCCCGCGGGCTGATCGGCCTCGGCGGGAGCGTGATCTTCGTCTGCGTCCTCCGGTTCTGTGCGAACTGGTACCGCACCGACGAGTTCGCGACGATGAGCGGCGCGACCTTCGCCGTCGCGGGGTTCGGCGGCGTCTTCGCGACGACGCCGCTCGCGCTCGCAGTCGGGCGGTTCGGCTGGCGATCGACGGTCGCCGGACTCGGCGTCTTCGGCCTCGCGGTAACCGTCGTCGCCTTCGCTTTCGTCCGGAACTCCCCGAGCGCCGCCGGCTTCGAACCGCTCGAGGGCGTCCCCGGACAGGAGGTCCTGACGAACGCCCAGCTCAAATCCTATCTCGCCGCCGTCCTCCGGGACCGCTGGCTCTGGGTCGTCAGCGTCATGCTGTTCTGTTCGACCGGCGTGAACATCACGCTCTTCGGACTCTGGGGCGTCCCCTACGTCGTCCAGACCTACGACGTGACGGTGACCCGGGCCTCCACGCTGACTCTGCTTGGCGGGCTCGGGCTGATGGTCGGCCCGCCCGCCGTCGGCTGGCTGGCCGACCGTCTCGAGCGCCGGCTCGAGCTGATGGTCGCCGGCGGAGTCTGTTACACCTGCTGTCTCGCCCTGATCGCGGTCGTCGGAAATCCGCCGCTGCCGGTCGTCGGTGCGGTGTTTCTGGTGAGCGGCATCAGCCTCGGCGCGTTCGTGCTGGGGTACTCGGTCGTGCAGGAACGCCACCCAAGCAGCGCGAGCGGGATTTCGACGGGAGCGGCGAACGCGGCGGCCTTCACCGGCGCGGCGATCTTCCCGACGCTGATGGGGCGGGCGCTCGACGCCTACTGGACCGGCGACCTCGTGGGCGGCGTCCGCGTCTACACCGAGACCGGCTACCGGATCGCGTTCGGGATCGCCACCGTCGCCGGCGCGATCGCGTTCGCCTGTACGGGCTGGCTCTACTACCGCGAGAAGCGGGGTACGGCGAGCCTCACCGACGCGGCCGCCTCGAGCGGCGAGAACCCCGATCCCGATTCGGACGAGCGGGCCGACGAGAAGACGAACGGCGACGACGGCGGTCGAGGCGTCGCCGGCGAATAAATCCGAGCGTACCGCTACCGGTCCGGTTCGGCGCTCTCGACCGTCGCGGACCGGACCGCGAACTCGTCGTCGACGGTGACCAGCAACGACTCGTTCCCGACGGGGATCGAGACCGCACACCGCCACGGATCCGTGGCCGTCACCGACGCGGCGTCTCGGGAGACGCACCACTCGAGTTCCCAGAACGGCGTCGACGAGAGCGAGCGGCCGCGCTCGGCGGCGAACCGAACGACGCGTTCGTCCTCGAGGAGGACCAGCCCGGGCTCCGGTCGAAGGTGATTACCACACCGGCGACAGCGGAAGGTCGCGATCGGATCGTCCGCGGCGTCCGCGTCGGTGCCGTCGGAATCGGTACTGGTGCCGCCGTCGACCACCGACGGAACCGTGACCGCCATCGGCCCCGTACAGGCCGGACAGACCCCGTCGCGGGCGAGTGCCACGTGGGATCGAACGCGCCGGTCGAACGCCTCGAGAACGTCCGGTAACGAGCGGGACTCGAGCCCGCCCGGCGGAAACGGGTACCTGACGAGTCGGTCGTCGCAGCCGGTACACTCGACGACGAGCCACTCCTCGCGGTACGACGCGACGAGCGACGCCGCCCCGCAGTGCGGACAGCGGCCGTCGATCCCCTCGGGGCCGAACGCGGCCCGCCGGTTGTACGTCCCCGCGAGGATCGAGGTCGCCACGGCCCAGCCCGCGTACCGGAGTTCGTATCCGTCGTCGGTCCGCCTGACGAAGTGCCCCGTCAGCTCCCCGAGGTGGTAGTTGAACTGCGCACTCACCTCGGCACCCACCTGCTTGCGCAGCGTCGAGAACGACGTCGGGTACTCCTCCCCCGTGCGACTCCCCTCGAGGAGCGCCCGCAGAATGTCGACCCGGAGATCGTGTCCGAGCAGGGAGAAGGCGTCGGCGGGCGCGAGATCGTCCGGTACCGATCCCGTACGCTCGCGGTCCATGCCTCGAGAGTCGTACCGACGCCGCAATAATCCTGCCGCCGTGGCGCCCGCAGAAGTGTTTCTAATCCAACCAAAACTCGCGTTCGCGAGCGTATTTCCGGGCCCGGCCGTACGTGAGAGACGACGATGTCTCGAGCGCGCGGAGGGCGATCGGTCGCGATCGCCTACTACCTGTACCGGACGGCAGACTCGGTCGGATTCATCTGGCCGGTGTTTACCCTCTTTCTGTTGTGGAACGACCTCACCTACGCCCAGATCGGGACGCTGAGTGCCATCTCGGCGGTTCTCGTCGTCTCGCTGGAAATCCCGACGGGGTACGTCGCCGACCGCTACGGCCGCCGCCTCGTCCTCGGGGCGGGGCTGCTCGCGATGGCCGCCTCGACGGCGGGGTTCGTCGTTGCCGACACCTTTCTCGAGTTCGCGGCGCTGTACGCGCTCTGGGCGCTCTCGATGGCGCTCCAGAGCGGGACCGGCGACGCGTGGCTCTACGACGCGCTCGGCGGCGACAGAGCGGCGGACGAACCGTCCGAACCGCGGGGGTTCACGCGCGTGCGGGGCCGGGGCGGGGCCGTCCACCAGTGGACATCGGCCGTCACGATGATCGGCGGGGGCTTCCTCTACATCGTCCACCCGACCTATCCCTTCGTCGCCTCGGCGTTGCTCAACGCGGCCGGCGTGCTGGTCGTCCTCGCGATGCCGCGAAATGCGCAGTTCGAGGGGTCAACCGCAAACTCGGGGGAAGCGAACGAGCGGATCGGCGTCTTCGAGTCGCTCTCCGTACTCGCCACGCGACTCGCGGTCCCCCCGATTCGGGCGTTCGTCGCCTACGCCGCGCTGTTTTTCGGCATCGTACACGCGGCCGACACGTACGTCCAGCCGATCACGATCGACGTTCTCCGCGCACGGGTCGGTGGGACGCTCGAGACCGTCGCCGTCGCCGGGATCGCAGTTCGATCGGAGGCGCTGCTCGGGGTCGTCTACGCGGGGTTCGCGGCCGTGGCCGCCGTCGGCAGCTACCACGCCGAGACCGTCCGTCGGCGGGTCGGGCTCCGACACGCGCTCCGGTGGCTCCCGGTCTGTGTCGCCGCGTCGTTTCTCCTGCCGCTTGCCGTCCCGCTGCTCGCGGTTCCGGTCTTCTTCGGTATGAAAGGTGGCGAGGCGCTCTCGAAGCCACTCGTCGCACAGTTCCTCAACGACCGGATACCCGACGCCGGCCGGGCGACCGTTCTGAGCGCGGTTTCGATGGGGTATGCGCTCGTCCGTGCGCCGTTGCTGCCCCTGGCCGGCGTCGTCGCGGACCGGGCGACCCCGACCGGGGCCGTCGCCGCACTGGGCGGCGGTTTCCTCGCGGTCGCCGCCGTCGGGTTCCTCCTCGCGTCGCCGCTCGCCGACGCCACACCGGGGGCTCCGTCGGAGGGGTAACCTACCCCGTCAGCCGCCGTGACCAGGATAATCCCGCTCGAACCGATCCTCGATCTCGGCCTCGTCGAACCGGACGATCACCGGCCGGCCGTGCGGGCAGGAATAGGGATTCTCGCAGTCGTCTAACGCCTCGAGCAGGTCCACGACCGACCCCTCGGTCAGCGACGTGTTGCCGGTGATCGACGGATAGCACGCGAGGTCGCCGAGGAACTCGTCGGCCAGCGCGTCGACCGTCTCGGCACCGGCCTGGCGATCGCCCGCGACGAACGAGGCCAACACGTCCCGCAGCCGATCGGGCTCGAGGGTTGCCTCGAGGACGGCGGGGACGGTCGTCACGGCGACGGTGCGGTCGTCGATCCGGTCGGCATAAAAGCCGAGCCGCGAGAGCGCCTCGCTGTACTGGGTAAAGGCCTCGGCCTCGGCGGCGGTCAACTCGAGTTCGACGGGGTCGGCAAGCGCCTGCGCGGTGGGATCGTCGGCGAAGGCCGCCTGCAGGCGCTCGTAGTTGACCCGCTCGTCGGCGGCGTGTTGATCGATCAGGACGAGTCCGTCGTCGGTCTCACAGACCAGATAGGTGTCGTGGAGCTGGCCCAGCACCCGCAAGGCGGGCAGCGAGTCGAACGCGGTTTCCTCGCCCGTCGCGGCCTCGCCGGTCAGGGTCCGCTGCTCGGTCGCGGCGTCGAACTTGCGGCCGGCGTCGCGGTCGCGATTTCGCTCCGGATCCGCGCTCGCGTCGCGGTTTCGGCGCGAATCGGGACCGCTCGAGGCCCCTGTGGTGGCCGCCGGATCGGACTCCGCCGCCGTCTCGCTCGAGTCGGCGACGGACCCGCCGGTGTCGGACGTCGGATCCGCAGCGGGTTCCGCCGCAGTCGGGGCCGTCGACTCGCTCGAATCCGAGCGGGCGCTCGCGACCCGATCGCCGGCCGCGGAAGCCGCGCCGTCGTCAGCCGCGGAATCGCCGGCGTCCGTTTCCGGCCTCGCGTCCGCGGCCCGGTCGGTCGACGACCGCTCGACCGGGCCGTCGTCGTCACCGTCGCGTCCGGTCGGGCTCGAGTCCGTCGACGCCGCCGTTTCGACGCCGTCCTCGAGCGTCGCGGACTCGCCACCGGCAGCGGCCGGATCGGTCCCGTCGCCGGCTCCGCGCGCGTCGGGCCGGACCCGCGCCTCGCCGGGGGCCGACCGGCCGCGAGGGGCGCGCGAGCGAAGCAGTCCGTGCTCGAGCAGGGCCGACTCGACGGCGGCGTCGACCTGCCGACGGACGGCGTCGTCGTCGTCGAAGCGGACTTCCCGCTTGCGCGGGTGGACGTTGACGTCGACCGCCTCGCCGGGCACCGCGAGAAAGAGCGTCACGAAGGGGTAGCGATCGCCGCCCAGTTGCGTCCCGTAGGCCCCCATGATCCCCTCGCGGACGGCGTCGGCCGTGACGGCGCGGCCGTTGACGTAGGTCGCGAGGTAGTCCCGACTCGAGCGGTTGGTCTCCGGGTGGGAGACGAGCCCGGAGACGGACTCGAGGGGGCCCGGCGGGAGGTCGTCGCCGTCGGCCTCGACTGGGATCATCGAGGAGGCGACCTCGCGGCCGTAGACGGCCAGGACGGCGGCCTGGAGGTCGCCCTGTCCGGTCGTCGAGAACACCTCGCGGCCGTCGTGGGTCAGCGAGACGGCCACGTCCGGGTTCGCGAGCGCGTAGCGAGTGACGACGCGGTTGACGTGGGAAAACTCCGTCGCGGTCGTCTTGAGGAACTTCCGGCGGGCAGGCGTGTTGTAGAACAGGTCCTCGATCTCGACGGTGGTTCCCGCGGGACAGCCCGTCGGCTCGACCGCGGTGACCTCGCCGCCCTCGTAGACCAGTTCGGTCCCTGCACCCTCGCTCTCGCGGGGTCGCGAGCGGATGGTCAGCCGCGAGACCGAGCCGATGGTGTGTAACGCCTCGCCGCGGAAGCCAAGCGTCGCGACGCCCGACTCGAGATCCTCGAGCCCGTCGATCTTGCTGGTGGTGTGTTCGCGGACGGCCGCCCGGAGGTCGGCCTCGCTCATCCCGCGGCCGTCGTCGGCGACCCGGATCAGTTCGGTGCCGCCCGCCTCGACGGTGACGGCGACGCTGTCGGCGTCGGCGTCTAAGCTGTTCTCGACGAGTTCCTTCACCGCGCTGGCGGGTCGCTCGACGACCTCGCCGGCGGCGATCCGGGCGACGGTGTCCTCGTCTAACTGGTGGATCTCGGTGTCGTCCTGGGGTGAGTCGGTAGTCATTGCTGGATTCGATTACGGCGGCGGCGGTACCGTCGGCGTTCGTCCCCGTCGTGCGCACTCGATGGGGATCCCCGTGCGCTCCCATCGGTCCTCGTCCGCAGTCCGTTCATGGTTTTGGCTCGCGTTCGAGCGGCGTTAAATTGTGGTTTGGGACTCGGCCGTCCCCCGCCGCGCCCGCTCGATCGCGTCGCGAACGACCTCGGCGTCCTCGATCGCCGACCGATCACAGCGAACGGCCGGTCGCCACCGGCGCTCGAGGACGAGCCGGTCCTCGGTCGTTCGCACGCTGACGATCCGGTCCCACGGGACGAACCGCCTGTACGACGGAATCAGTCGGGGCTCGACGACGATGCCGTCGGGATAGGCGCGGACGTCGGCGCGGGCGTGCTCGAGCCCGGACACCGAGAACAGCGTCAGGTCGTCGCCGCCCGGGGTCGGGACCGAGAGCGTCGGTGCCCACCCGAGGACGACCAGTACGATCGACGGGAGAAAGAACCGGTACGAGGGCGTGCCGACGACGATCGAGGCCCCCGTCCCGACACCGAACAGGGCGAGGCCGAGCCCGATCAGGAACGCGTGGGTCCCGGACTGATACCACGTCCAGTTCGCGAGTACGGCGTCGCGGTCGTCGATCGCCGCACCGACGTAGGCGTCGCGCGTCGTCCGCGACAGCAGCCAGCCCGAGAGGACGACCGCGCCCGCCGCGATGCCGAGCAGTAGCAGCCGCCAGCCCCGTGAGACCGCACCGGTCGCCGAGAGGACGACGGCACCGCCCGCGACGAGCGACGCGGGTACCCAGCAAGCGACGGTCCGCCACCGCCAGGCACCGAATCGGACCACGGCGTCGGCGGTGACGCGCGCGACGACGGCCCCACAGACCAGGCCGGCGGTGAACGCGGTCGGGAGCAGCGCCACGAGACCGTCGCTCGAGGCCCCCGCGGCGACCCCACCGAGCGCGACGAGTCCGACCGCGACCGCCGCGACGTACAGGCCGACGGCCGCAACCACGTCGATGCCGGGGTTCGCAGGCGTCGCCATCGGTCGCACTTGGGAGCCGGTCGACATATTCGTTGCCCGTCCGTGCCACCGGCGTGACGGCCGGGTCGAGCTACTGGCGACCGACACCGGAACGAAGGTACCGAACTCCCGAAGCCGTCAGTCCTCGAGGCCCAGATCCGCAGACATCGAGTTCCCGGCCCGCGGAACGCCTTTTACCGTCACGGTCTCGCCGTTCATGAAGGCGGCGGCGGGGCTGGCGAGGAACTGCGCGACGTCGGCGATGTCCTCGCCGTAGCCGATGCGGCGGTCGGTCTCCTCGCGGGGCGGCATGTCCTCGCTGTCGATGCCGAGCGTCTCGGCGACGCCGGGCGTCTGGATGAGCCCGGGCGCGATGCAGTTGACGCGGATACCGTCCTCGGCCCACTCGACGGCCAGCGTCTCGGTCAGGCGGATGATCGCCGCCTTGGACGCGCCGTAGTGACTCTCGCCGGGCGCGGCGTGCTGTCCGTTGACGCTGGACATGTTGATGATGGCCCCGCCGTCGCCCTCGCGCATGACCTCGCCGGCGAGTTGGGTGCAGTGGACGGTGCTGTTGAGATTGAGGTCGACGATCGTCTCCCAGCCGTTCGCGGAGATGTCCTCGAACGGCGCGACGAACTCACCGCCGGCGTTGTTCACGAGGATGTCGACGTCGCCGAACTCCTCGACCGTCTCGTCGACGAGGGCCTGAACCTGCTCGCGCTCACGGACGTTGCACTCGACGGCCAGCGCCTCGCCGTCGGCCTCGCTGTCGTTGATCTCGTCGGCGACCGGGCCGACGCGATCCATCGAGCGCGAACAGATGGCGACGTCCGCACCGCCCGCGGCAAACGTCTTCGCGATCGATTCGCCGATTCCCTGGCTCGCGCCGGTGACGATGGCGGTCTTCCCCGCCACGTCGAAGTCTGCTTCGTGCATCGTGCTACCGAGTGCCCCGGTATCTCAAAGTTCTACCGATCGCCGACGGCCTCGCCGTGCTGCACGTTCCGCCGACCCCTAGCGAAATTCATATCTTCGGTCCGAAACCCGTCGGTATGAGTTCGTCTCCGCACCGTCGATTCGCCCGAACCCTGGCCGCCTTCGGTGCGATCGCGGTCCTCCTCTCGGCGGTCGCGTCGCCCCCGGATTCGTACACCCAGATCGTGTACGCTGCCCCGCTACTGCTGCTCGCGCTGCTCCTGTCGGTCCTGCGATCGTACACGGACGCGCTCGAGGCGTTCGAACGGGACGGCAGCCAGTAGTTTCCGGTTCACGTTCTTCTTCCGGAGTCGGAGTGACAATCCCGTTCAGGACAGTTGTGTACTGTTCGACATTCTTCAGGACATGACGCTCAGATGACGCCGCCACCACAACTGCTTATGGAGCGAGGAGGTGTCTCTCCCCTATGACCGATTCGAGTAGCGACGAGTTCGACCCGACGGCACCGGACCAACGGGAGATCGGCCGCGAAATGGTCGACGACAGTACGGGACTCGGTTCGGTGATGGCCCACGCCTATCGCGGAGAGATCGAGTGGGGACGTGGCGGCAGCGCCTCGACGAGACGACGAAGTGGGCGGTGACGCTGATGGCAGCGATCCTGACGTGGGCGTTTTCGAGTACCGATAACCCACACTATATCCTGCTGATCGGGATCGTCGTCGTCACGGTCTTTCTGGGTATTGAAGCACGGCGATACCGGGACTACGACGTCTTTCGCTCCCGTACTCGAATCATCCAAGAGAACCTGCTCGCAAACGCCCTCGATCCGTCCCAGGGACTGAAGATCACGACTGGCGAGCGGAACTGAGCAGGGACTATCGTAGGCCGACGCTGAAAGTCTCGTTCTACGAGGCACTCGCAAACCGGCTCCGGCGCGTGTACCTCGCGCTGCTCAGCGTCCTCTTGGCCGCGTGGGTCTTCAGGATCACGGCGTTCGCGCCGCGCCAAGACTGGCTGACGACCGCCGGAATCGCCCGTATCCCCGGGATCGTTGCGGTCGCCGTTGTGGGTGTGTTCTACGTCGGACTACTAGGCGCCACGTTCTGGCCTCACGAGCGCCATGCCAAGGGCGAATTCCGTGAAGGAGACCCGGACGACTGGAAAGAGACGGACCAGTAACTCCGTTCTCTGTACTTACCATGAGTACTGTGTCCGAGAACACAGACAGAGTCAGACAGGCAACTGATCAGTAGGCTTCTTCAACCCAGTGTCTGAAATCTCCCATCTCCTGGATATTCATCGAAATAGTACTTATGGAACTGAGCTATTTGGTCGACAGTTTTTGAGAGTTTTACTGGATCTATAGAATTGATCTCTAACTGAACCTCTGAAAGCCCAGTGGCAGAACTGCCATCTAATTCTGGATAGACGACTCTGACTGTGGGACATCCGTCAGAGCATAATTCACTGAGGTATGTATCAAAATCTTCTCTCTGATTTTCCTTAGCCCAGACATATGGTCTACTGATAGCGTTCTTAGATGAAATAGTTAGTTTAGTCCGGCCGCGTAATTCCCGAAGTACGGGGATTTTCTTCTTTAGCAGATAAAATGATGAATCACATTCCTCAATGTAGTCGACTTGTTTCACTAAAAACTCATCAACTTCTGAGCTTGAGGTTTTATCTTGTATACTTTCTTGGATAGTAGTGTGCCGGTCTTTCATTGACTCCGTAGTCTGGAGTCAAGTGAAATAGGCTCCAACGATCCCACCAACCGTAAGGCTCCCCACATCAAACCAAGAGAATAAGTTCGTTAGCAATCCTATCATTCCGGATTTACGCTTGTTCGCTGCCAGAATAACAAATAGATTAGTATTGGTTTCAGTGGAGAAGGGACATTCGAGAATTCTACAGACAAGAGATGGGTGTCCGAGAATTCGGGTAGAGTCGGACAGGAGAGCGTGAACCACCGGTAAGTACAGTGAATGGAGTTATTGATCACCCACTCATGAGTTGTTATCTATCCAAGCATTTTTTACTACATAGCTTCATGTGTCAACCATGGACAAAATCGGATACCTACACATAGGGAGTACGCTCATCCGTAGGAGATTGTTGATACTGCTGAACGGTCGCTGTGAAGTCAAAGAGGACAAGGGCACCGCGTCAGCGGTGCCCGACACGAATGATTCCACTCGATGTGTTTGGGTCGGAATCGGTCGCAGCGGACCTGTTGCAGCAGGTTCGCTGGTGTGACGGTGTTACCTGTCCCCGCTGCCGTTCTGACCGAACAGTCAGAAACGGCAGCTACAGAGAGTTCCAACGGTATCTCTGTAAGGATTGCGACCGCACGTTCAACGACAAGACAGGCACGATTTTCGCTCACTCGAAGGTTGCACTCCGCCGGTGGCTGTTCTCGATCTACGCGTTTCTCCGGTTTAACACGAGTCTCCGACAACTCCAGTGCGAAATCGAGGTCACACACAAAACGATGCACCGGCGCATCGAGCGCTTCGCCAGAGCGCTCGATGCGCCCTCTCTCGATCTTGTCGGCCCGGTCGAAATCGATGAAGTGTACGTTTCTGCCGGGAAGAAAGGCCGCAAGCGCGACCAGGAGTCGCGCTCGCGTGGCCTGTCCACGCGTGGGCGAGGTTCATACAACGGCGACAAGCCACCCGTGTTCATTCTCGCTGATCGCGGCACTGGACAGCGGTACGTAATCCCAGCGAAAGCCGCCGACGAATCGACGATTCGACTCCTCTTGGCAGACCGCCAAGAGGAGTCGTTGACTGTCTATACTGACGGCTTTCGAGCGTACGAGCCACTCGAAGAAGACGACGCATTCACCCGTGAATACGTCGTCCACGGTGACGGTGAATACGCCGACGAAGAGGTCCACGTCAATACCTGCGAGAGCCACGCGTCGCTGACGCGACGGTGGCTCTCGCCGCATCGAGGTATCTCGAAAGATAAGCTGACACAGTATCTCAGAGCGTTCCAGCTTCGCCGAGAACTATATCGAAAACCGGGACGAGACGCACTCAAACACGCTATTCGAGCAACACTCTGAAATCAACAATGAACTACGCAAGAGCGTAGGGAGTATAGTATTGCTTCTTGGTGGTACTGCACTGCTACTCACCTCAGGTCAAGCAGTTACTGGCCTAATCAGTTTCACACTCGCAGCAATGGTTGTGTATTCCTTCACTGAGCGGCACAAGCACGAGAATAGGACCTCTCCTGCATAAGCGTAAGTATAGCCCGTCCTGTCCAAGAGAGTTTCGACCCCCCCCCAACGGAATGCTGGCGTTCAATTCGCAGACGTAGTTACCGGAAGAACTGTGTCCGAGAAGTAGAGTAGAGGCGGACAGGAAATCGCGTGCCGGCGGTAAGTCAGAGCTGTCGGTACGGGGAGATTTCGCTTAGATCGCCCTGACGCGGTGTCGCTCATTTCCCTCGCGTATCGCCGTGCCTGCAATACATTCGAGACACTGGAGATCCAACGGCCGACAAATGCGGACGATCGTCGAGGCACTCGAACCCGACGTTCCCTACCGCGTGAGACAGCTGTTCGGTCCCGTGATCACCCGTCTCGGGCGAACGCTCGGGCAGCCCCAGTACCGCCTTCGCGATACCGAATACGTCGGCACCATTCAGCGGCCGCTGGGCGAATTCACGGAGACACTCCAGGAACACGGTTTCGAGTGGGACCTATTGGCGTGGTATCACCAGCCGCCGGTCGGGTCGGAGCCGAACGGTAGCTGGACGTATCGTCGGACGTTGCTCGCCGACAGACAGATCCACGTCATCCTCATCGCTCACTCGCCGACGTATATCGACGTGTTCGCCCACGAGGAGTACAACTGGCTGCGACACCCGATTAACCACCTCTGGCAGGTCGGCATCGACCGGAAAGCCGGCAGTAGCAAAATGCGGCGGTGGATCGAGCGTAACGGTATAGCGGTCGATACCAAATCGCGTCGGCGACGACGAGTCGCACAGGCGGTAATAGGCCTCCATAAGGACCTCGTGTCCATCGTCAAGTAGCGTTGGAACAGAGTCGGACAGGCGATCGTGAACCAGCGGTAAGTACAGGGTGTGTCTCATCCGGTCAGAAGGTGTGATTGGGTAGATAGTGGTGAATATGATCGTTGTATCTCTTCAGGGAAACCCGACAGTAAAGTCCCCAGTCGCACTATAATTAGTTCTCCAAAAACCGTCATCTGAAAGCGCGGCCTCGGTTCCAATCCACAGTTCTTGAGGATTCTGTTCGTGATCTCCAGCAAGAAGAAAATCCGTCTTCACGCTTCCGTGGCCGATGCCAGTAGTGTCTGGCATGTCCAAGATAGTCGTCGATGGGTTATCGCCGTCCTGAGAGAGTGTCGCTTTGTATGCGTGGTCGCCTTCCCGAAGGGAGATCCCGGCTGGTGAGAAGCCAGCAGTGGACGGCGGAGAGCGGAATTTGAGCCGGAGTGAGTCGAGTCGAATGCCATCCGGCTGCCACGAAGTCACAAAGAATGGATAGTACTCGCGTTTCTCGTCATCGGTGAACTGTTTTTGGAACTGAATTCGCAATAGATCCTCGCCGTTCTCGCTAAACGCAGTACGACACCTCCATCGTCCTCGATCACACCATCGGCGGTGAGTCGTGTCTCACCCCCCACCGAAGTACACCCAGCTAAGGGTACAGCCATCAATCCGCTTGCAGCGAGATACTGTCGCCGATTCATGAGGTGCTGTGGTCAGAATGTAATCAAATATCTTTTGATGGGTTGTCATCGAAAAGCTCGCATGTCTCCCTACCGATTCAGCCGTTCCGTTTTCGGAACCCATCCGAGCGACGACTGGTAACTCGCACACCCCGACGTCAAACGCGGCATCGGCGGCCGGCTTACTCCTCGAGTCGCTCCTGTAACTCCTGCACCTTCGAGACGAGTTCGATCGGCGGCGTCGTGTTGACGTCGATCGACTCGAGGTCCTCGAGGACGGCCTCGGTCTCGGGGTCGATCGACTGACCGTCGCCCGCCGTCGGGCCGCCGTCGGTCGACGCCGCGGCGGATCCCTGCCCGTCCCCTGACGCCGCGCGCATCGTCCCGCTGCCCAGATCGAAGACCGCCTGTACCGGCTCGCTCGAGGCCCCGCCTTTCGCCTCGATGGCCTTCTCCTCGCGCAGGCGCTCTAAGACCTCCCTCGAGCGGTCGACGACGGGGTCCGGGACGCCGGCGAGGTCAGCGACGTGGACGCCGTAGCTGCGGTCCGTGGGGCCGTCTCGGACCGTCCGCAGGAAGGTGACCTCGCCGTCGCGCTCGTCGGCCGGGCGAGACGACGTCCCGCTGGCAGCCGGCGACTCCGGGTCGCCGGCGACCGCGACGTGGACGTTGGCGACCCGGGGCAGGTTCTCCGCGAGGCCCGTCAGTTCGTGGTAGTGGGTCGCAAAGAGGGTCTTGGCCTTGACCTCGTTGTGCAGATACTCCGTGGCGGCCCACGCGATCGAGATGCCGTCGTAGGTCGCGGTGCCCCGCCCCACCTCGTCCAAGATGACCAGCGACTCCTCGGTCGCGGTGTGCAGGATGTTCGAGAGTTCGCTCATCTCGACCATGAACGTCGACCGGCCCTGTGCGAGTTCGTCGAGCGCGCCGACGCGGGTGAAGATGCCGTCGACGACGCCGATCTCGGCCGCCTCGGCCGGGACGAAGCTCCCGATCTGGGCCAGCAGGACGATACACGCGACCTGACGCATGTACGTCGACTTGCCGGACATGTTGGGGCCGGTGACGACCAGAAAGCCGCGGTCCTCGTCCAGCCGCACGTCGTTGGGCACGAACTCCGTCGTCTGCTCGACGACCGGATGGCGACCCTGCTCGATCTCGAGGCGATCGCCCCGATGTAGTTCCGGCCGCACCCAGCGGTTCTCGGCGGCGTGAGTCGCGAGACTTGCCAGCGCGTCGATCGTCGCCAAGGCCCGGCCGACGTCCTGCAGCAGTTCCGCCCGCTCGGCCACTTCGTCGCGGAGCTCCGCGAAGAGGTCGTACTCGAGGTCGCCGCGCCGGTCCTCGAGCCGGAGGATCTCGCGTTCTTTCTCCTCGAGTTCCTCGGTCGTGAACCGCTTCGAGTTTTTGAGCGTCTTGATCCCCTCGTAGTGATCGGGGACGCCGTCCGCGGCCGATTTGCCGACCTGAATGTAGTAGCCGTCGGTCTTGTTCCGGTCGACGGTAACGTGTGAGAGCCCGTGCTGGCGCTTCTCGCGCTCGGCGAGGGTATCGAGCCACTCCCTGACGTCCTCGTGGCGCTCGATCACCTCGTCGAGTTCCGCGTCGTATCCCGTCCGGAGGAGTTCCCCCTGGGTCACCGTCGAGGGTGGGTCCTCGACGACGGCCTCTTCGAGGGTCTGGCGCAGCTCTCGGGCGACTTCCCGGTCCGGTCGGTCGACGATCGCCGAGAGGGCGGAGTCGGCCAGTTCCGGCGTCGAATCGATCGTCTCGGCCACGGCCGGGAGAACGGCCAGCGTCTCGCGGACGGCGACCAGATCCCGCGCGTCGGCGCTGCCGTGGCTGGCCTTCGAGGCCAGCCGCGCGAGGTCGTAGGCCTCGCCGAGCCGATCCTGGATCTCGTCGCGGGCCAGCGCCGCCGTCGACAGCGCGGCGACGCCGGCCTGACGTTCCTCGAGCGTCTCGAGCGACCGTCGCGGGCGCTGGAGCCACTCTTTGAGCAGCCGGCCGCCGGCGCTGGTCTCGGTGTGGTCGATCGTCGCGAACAGCGAGCCGTCGCCGTCGCCCTGCATCGTTTCCGTGAGCTCGAGGTTGCGCTGGGTAGTCGCGTCCAGCGTGACGTGGTCGTCGCCGTGGTGGGCCTGGATGCGGGTCATCGAGGCCAGCACGCCCGCGCCGGTTTCCTCGACGTAGGAAAGCACTGCGCCGGCCGCGGCGAGCGTCGGTTCGCCGACCGACAGCCGGTCGACGGTCTCGGTCCCGAACTGGTCGCGGACGGTGTGGGCACCGCGTTTGGGTGCGAACGCTTCGGTCTCGTGGAGGGTCAGCGTCGCGTCCAACCGCTCGCGGACCTGCTCGAGCAACTCGTCGTCGGTCCGCACGTCGGGGCCGGGCAGGACCTCGACCGGGTCGAATCGGTAGAGCTCCGTCAGTGCCTCGTCGGCGTCGGTGGCGTCGGCGACGAGGAATCGGCCGGTCGTCACGTCGGCGAACGCGAGGCCGTAGTCGTCGCCGCCGTCGACGACCGCCGCCATGTACTGGGCGTCGGCGTCGCTCGTCTCGAGCAGGGTGCCGGGGGTCACGACGCGGACGACCTCGCGTGCGTGACCGGAGTCGGTCTCGTACTGGTCGGCGACGGCGACGCGGTAGCCGCGCTCGACTAAGGCCTTGAGATAGGGCGTCAGGTCGTCGATCGGCACGCCGGCCATCGGATAGGACGAGCCGTGTGACGATTTCTGCGAGACTTTGAGATCGAGTTCCTCGCTGACGAGTTCGGCGTCCTCGCCGAAGAACTCGTAGAAGTCGCCACACTGCATCGTCAGGAGGTCGGCGTCGGTCCCTTCCTTGAGCGAGAAGAACTCGCCGACGATCCCCGTCGCCTCGGTCATATCCGGTGACTGTCCCTCCACCGCAAAAACCCTGCGGGATCCGCGGTGAACGTGGTCGGCCGGCGACGGGACCGGCGGCCCTACTCGGAGCCGTCGTCGGTCGGCTCGAGCGGGATCGCTCGATCTCGAGGTCGTCGTAGTCGCGTTCGCTGCCGAGAACTGGCGTCTCCCGCGTGTCGACCATCCCCGCGTGAAGCGAGTCGAAGTTCGTCATCCCGTGTTCGTCCTGATACTTGACCGCCTTGAGAACGGCCTGTGAGTGGTCCTCTGGTCGAACCGGGACGAGTTCGACGAGGTTGGAAATCGCTCGAACGCGATCGACGTCGTAGTCGTCGAGGAGGAGAAAGAGTTCGGCGTAGGCGAGGATCGACGTTTCTACCTCGTGGTCGTCGAGGGCAGCTTTCGCCTCGGCCTGCAACCAGTCAGAGTCCTTGAGAAGCGCTAGCAGGAAATCAGTCTCGACGTACATCGTTCGCCGCCTCCTCGCGGGCCAACTCCCGGGCTTCGTCGCGCAGTTCGTCGATCGATTCGTCGTCGAACGCATCGCCGACGGCTTCTCGAAGTCCCTCGAGCGGGTCGTCGTCGATCGGGATCAGCTCGATGTGGTCGCTGTATTCGACGACGTGAAAACGCTCTCCGTGCCGCTCACGGAGATCCTTCGAGAGATATAGCCGTCCGCGGTCGTCAGTTTCCGTCCCCACCGTTCACACGCATACGGTTACAGTGGGTGCTACTTAGATTCTTCCCAAGATCAGTACAGCGTCCCGCCAAGCGGCACGTCCTCGTCGGGCGAGACCAGCACGGGATACCCCTCCTCGCTCGGAACGCCGACGGTCAGCGCCTCCGATTTGAACCCCGCGATCCGCACGGAGCCGAGATTCGTCGCACAGAGTACCTGTCGGCCCTCGAGGTCGGCGGCGTCGTGGTGGTGGTCCAACTGCGCCGCGGACTGGATCTCCTCGTCGCCGAGGTCGATCCACAGCTTGGTCATCTCCGGCTTCTCGGCCTCGGGGAACGGTTCGGCCTCGAGTACTTCGCCCACTTCGATCTCGACGTCGAACGGACTCTCGACCATGCCTCGCGGTACCGTCGCCACCGAAAACTAGGTGTCGGTCCGCGGCCGTCAGCCGCCCCGGGAGCGGTACCAGACGCGGGCACCGATCGGCGACTCGTCGGCCCCGAGGTCGAGTCGCCGGAGGACGAGGTCCCGGATCGCGACCGTCACGACGAGTTCGATCGACTCGCCGCCCGCGGTCGTCACCTCGAAGACGGCGTGACCGTCCCGCTCGGAGACGGCGGCGATCGTCCCGACGGACCACCGCTCGAGGTCGTGGGTGGGTTTGCGCGCGTGGATCCTGTCGTGGGCCATACGGAACTGAACGGGGCCCGCGGGGGAGAGTCTGGCGGCGGCTGCGGTTCCGGACGCCGTCGGTCCGGTGTGGGCCGGAGGCGGGTCAGTAGTCCCCGAGGACGCCGAGCCGACGCGCCCGGCGGGTCGCGTACTGGAAGACCGCGTAGCCGAGCGCGAGGTACCCGACGGCGACTCCGAGCAGGACCGCGAGATCGGCCGCCGGGAACTCCCAGAGGCGAACGTTATCGATCATCGTCCGCTGGAGGAGGGCGCTGCCCTGCGCGAGCGGGAGGAACCGCAGCCAGCCGAGGTCGAACGCGGGCGCGGAGATCAGCACGATAAAGCCGAACTGGAGCAGGTTGAGCCAGTTGCCGACCCGCTTGTAGAGGACGGTCACGCCGCCGGCGGCCAGTCCGAGGCCCAGTACCGAGACGATGCTGAGCGTCGCGACGACGACGATCGTTCCGAGGTTCAACTCGAGGCTCCGCCCGGTCATGAGCAACATGACAGCGAGGAGCACAGACGAGGTAACGAACGACCGGACGATCTTGGCGAGGCCCTTCAACAGCGCCACGGGAGCGAAGCCAAAGGGCGACATCACGTGGCGCTCGAGGGTCCCCCACTGGACCTCGCTCCCGATGTCGTTCGAGATCGAGGAGTACGCCCCGACCGAGAGCGACCACAGGAAGTAGCCGACGATGAGTCCCTCGATGGAGTCGGTCAGCGCCTGCCCGGCGATCGCCCGGCCGCCGTAGAACAGCAGCCCGAAGAAGAACACCGAGATGACGAGCCCGCCGACGGCGTTGGCCGGGTAGCGGACGAAGATCAGGTACTCGCGGTAGAGGACGGCCCGCGCGAGGTGGCGGTAGCCGGCCGGCCGCGGACGGTCGGTCGCGTCCCGCCGATCCGCTCCCGCGCTCATCGGTCACCTCGGTCGCCGCTCGTCAGTTCGACGAAGACGTCCTCGAGGTCCGGCTCGACCGTCCGGACGCGCTCGAGGGTCACGCCGTCGCCGCGAAGCGTCGCCAGCAGCTCGTAGAGGCCGTCGCTGTCGGTCACGACCTCGATCCGGTGGCCGGCGTCGCGTCGCTCGGCCTCGAGCGAATCGAAGCGCCGTCGCAGCCGCGAGACGAGGGCGGCGTCGATGTCGGCGCTCGCGATCCGAACGCAGTGGCGGTCCGTGTCGGACAGCAAGGCGTCGACGGTGTCGTCCGCGACGATCGCCCCGTCGGACATGATGAGGACGCGGTCACAGACCGTCTCGACGACGTCCATGTCGTGGCTGCTGAGGACGACGGTGAGGTCCTCCTCCGCGGCGAGGCGTCGCAGTTCCCGCTGGAGCGTCCGGGAACTCTCGATGTCGAGCCCGAGCGTGGGCTCGTCGAGGAAGACGACCTCGGCGCCGCCGGCGAGGACGCTGGCCAGCGACACCTTCTGTTTCATCCCCCGGGAGAGATCGCGGACCGGAACGTCGGCTTTCGCCTCGAGGTCGAGCTGGGCCAGCAGCCGGTCGTGGCGGTCGCGGACCGAGTCCGGGTCGACGCCGCCGATCGTGGCGAAGTACCGCAGGTTCTCCCGGACGGTCAGCCGCCAGTAGTCGTTTCGCGCCCCCTCGAGCATCGCGTCGACGGCGCCGTAGGCCGCCCGCGGTCGCTCCCGGAGGTCGATGTCGCGGATCCGGACGCTGCCAGCGTCCGGCACGACCATCCCGAGGATGGACTTGATGAGCGTCGTCTTGCCGGCACCGTTGGGCCCCAGCAGGCCGACGATCGAGCCGGTCTCGATGTCGAAGCTCACCTCGTCGACGGCGATCACCGCCGTCTCGCCGTCGCCGAACCGCTTGGACAGCCCGGTGACGGAGACGGCGATATCGCGGTCGGCCGTCGCCGACGGCTCGCGGTCGTCCGGGCGCGTCTCGGTCGGTAGCCGCTCTTTCTCGATCCCCCGGTCGGTTCCGACCGTGTCGTCGCCAGCGGCCGCGCCGGTCGCCTCGCCGAACGCGGCCACGGCATCGACTCCGTTCGTCGTCCCGCTGTTTTCTCGCGCCGTCACGGTACTGGTTTAAGTCCCCGAGCTACAAAAACGCCCGGCCGCCCGTCGAGACGGAGCCGTCCCAGGCCGGGATATATGACGCTGCCCGTGGGAGGACGACTCGTCAGCAATGTCAGACCGCGACCATCGCGTGTTGATCCCGGTCGACGTCCTCGAGGGAGAGAGCGTCCCGCGGACGCTCGTCGACGCGTTCGCGTCGATCCCGGTCGTCCTGCTGGGCTATCGCGAACTCCCCGACCAGATCGGCACGGAGCAGGCACGCGACCAGTACGGTGACCGCATGCGGGCCGAACTCGCGGAGCGCCGGACGGTGTTCGAGGACGCCGGCTGCGACGTCGCGTCGCGACTGGCGTTTACCCACTCCCGACTGAAGACGTTCGAGCGCGTCGCCGTCGAGGAATCGTGCGACGCCGTCCTGGTCTGCAACCCGGCACCCGTCCTCGAGTCGGTACTCGTCGCGATTCGGAGCGACGTCAACGTCGAACACATCGCCCGGTTACTCTGTACGGTCCTCGCCGGTACGACGCTCACGGTCACCCTCTTTCACGTCGCGACCGACGAGGCGGAGCGAGACGCGGGCGCGGAACTGCTCCAGACGGCGCGATCGGAACTGGTGACCGCGGGTCTCGACGACGAGCGGATCGACCGTACGGTCGTCGTCGACGACTCGCCCACGGCGGCGATCCTCGACGCCGCGGCGGCTCACGACCTCCTCGTCCTCGGCGAGAGCCGACCGTCGATCCGCCGTTTCGTCTTCCGGGATCGCGTCGAACGACTGGCGCGGGAGACGGTCGATCCGGTCCTCGTGATTCGCGGCGAGTACCTCGAGGCGACGGCGGAGGACCCGGAATCCGGCGGCGAAAACGAGGAGTAGCGAACGTGCGGGTACACCGACACGCGGAGATCACGTGCCGTCGGAACTCCGAACGACGAGGACCGGACCGACCGACTCGGCGGCGACCCGCTCTTCGTCCTCGCCCAGGAGGAACGACCGCAGCGACGGGGCCCGCTCGCCCATGACGACGGCGTCGTGGTCCGCAGTGGCGCCCAGGAGTGCCTCGAACGGCGCGTCGCCGACCGCAAGTTCGGTCTCGGCGTCGATACCGGCCGCGGCGAGGGCTTCGGCGGCCGTCTCGAGGGATTCGCGGCCGCCGGGCTCGTCGTCGGTCGCGAGAAAGAGCGTGACGTCGATCTCCCGATCGGCGATCAAGTCGGCGACGAACGAACGAATGCGGTCGACGGCGACATCGCCGGAGAGCGCCACGAGAAGCCGATCGACCGGTCCGGTCACGCCCGGAATAGCGTAAGCGTCCGCTCCGGTCTCCGCGGCGACTCGGTCGATCGTCTGCTCCCGATCGTGGGTGAACACGAGGCGGTGGTCGGCCTCGCTGCCGGCCGCTTCGAACTCGGCGACGAGATCGTCGAGGGCGGCGGTCGCCCGGTCCTCGTACTGGAGTCGCGCCTGGTCCGGCGGCGTCTGCTCGGGCAGAACGTGATAGCCCAGTACCGTCACGTCGGTGGACGCGAGCAGCGTCGGCAGTCCCGCCGGGACCGTCTCGCCCTCGAGGATCGCCAGCGGGACGAGGACTCGAGTCATTGGAGTGCCCCCCTGAGCGTGACGTCGCGGGCGTAGTAGGCGTACCACCCGGCGGTCACGAGCATGATCGCGACGCCGATGAGCTGTGACGCGCGTTGCATGAAGCCGATCAGGGCGAAGCTGGCGAGCGCGCCGAGGATCGGGACGACGGGGTAACCGGGAGTCCGGAAATCGGGGTCGTACCACTCCGGTTCGTCGCGACGCAGTGCGAGCAGGGCCACGCAGATCAGCCCGTACGTGATCAGATGCAGGAACGAGGCGACCTCCGCGAGCAGTTCCACGCGACCGGTCGCGACCAGCACGAGGATCGGCCCTCCGGCCATCCCCAGCGCGACGTGGGGCGTGCCATAGCGGAGGTTGATATTGCTCGCCCGTCGCGGCAACAGGGCGTCCTTCGAGACGGCGTAGATGGCTCGAGACGTGCTGAGGATCGACGCGTTCGCGCTCGACATGGTCGCGAGCAGCCCGCCGAAGACGATCGCGACGGCACCGGCCGCGCCGAGGTAGTGGCGGCCGACCTCGACCATGGCCGTCTCGCCGAACTGCGCGAGTCGTTCGCTCCCGAAGGCGCTCGTCGCGACGAAGATCGTCGCGACGTAGAGGACGCCGACGACGAGGACGGAGCCGACCATCGCCAGCGGCAGGTTCCGGCCGGGGTCTTTCATCTCCCCGGCGACGGTCGCGACCTGTGCGAAGCCCAGATACGAGGTGAACACGAGCGCCGCCGTCGTCAGTATCGGCATCGTGCCGAAGGGCGCGAACTGTTCGGGCGCGGATGGATCGCCGATGAGCCCCATCGCGTCGAGGCCGCCGTATCCGAGGAAGACGACCAGGATCGACAGCAGTAACGCGACGATCCCGTTCTGGAGCTTCGCCGCGTTTTCCGTCCCGGTGACGTTCAACACGGTAAAGCCCGCGCCGAACAGCAGCGCAAGCGGGATGACGAGCCCGTCGCCGACCGCGACACCGAGTTCGGCGAGCGTATCGACGGCGTAGTAGCCGAAGCCGACGAGGTAAAACGCCGTCGCGAACACCAGTCCGAACCACAGCGACAGTCCGACGACGGTCCCGGCGAGCGTCCCCAGACCGCGGGAGATGTAGTAGTAGCCGCCCCCGCTTTTCGGCATCGCCGTCGCGAGTTCGGACGCGGGCAACGCGACCAGCAGCGCGACGAGCGCGCCGATCGCGAACGAGCCCGCCGCGGCGGGGCCCGCCTGTCCGGCGGCCAGCCCCGGAAAGACGAAGATGCCCGCCCCGATCATCGTCCCGATCCCGATGGCGAGGCCGCCGGTGAGCCCGAGCGTCCGCTCGAGTTCGGCGTCGTCGGTGATCGTCGCCTCGTCGGTCTCGACCGTCGGCTCGAGCTGCGGTGACTCCCCGTCGACGTTGGTCCCGCCGACCGACGACGAATCGCTCATACCGAACGCGTCTCACGCCTGCCGTATAGCTCTGCTGTCGAATCCGGGGTATCGGGATGCCGGCGGACGCTCAGTCGGTGAGTTCGTCGGCCAGCAGCGCCAGACTCTCGTCCCCGCCGTCGACCGCGTTCGGCACCGCGAGCATGACCTCCTCGATGCCGGCGTCGGCGTAGTCGGCGAGCCGATCGCGGACCTCGGCCGGCGTCCCGGTGGGTGCCGTCCCGAGGTAGCCCGACAGGAAGAACTCGCGGGGCTCGCTCGGGCCGTCCGCGGGCAGGAACTCGTCCCGGAAGGCCTCGCGTTTTCCCTCGGCCGCCGCGGTCGTCTCGCCGACGAAGACGAACAGCTCGGCGGACTTGCGGATCGCGTCGTACCGGGCCTCGCTCTCGCAGTGTTCCCGCAACACGTCGAGCTTGTCGGCAAACCCCGCGGGCTCGAGGGTGCCGTAGTTCCAGCCGTCCGCCAGTTCGGCAGTGTAGCGCAGCGTGAACTGCTCGCCGCCGCCCCCGATCCAGATCGGTGGGTGGGGCTCCTGAACCGGCTGCGGTTCGCAGAAGGCGTCCTCGAGGTCGACCTCGAGATGGCGGCCCTCGTGGCTGTAGCTCTCGTTTCGCCAGAGCCCCTGTACGATCTCTATCGTCTCGGCCAGCCGGCGGAGCCGTTCGGCGGGTGGCTCCCGGAACTCGTAGCCGAAGCGGTCGTACTCGGCCTCGTACCAGCCCCCGCCCAGTCCCAGCTCGAGCCGGCCGTCGCTGATCCGATCGACCTGCGCCGCCATCTTCGCCAGCAGGGCGGGATGGCGGTAGGACTGGCTGGTCACGAGCGTCCCCAGTCGCACCTCGTCGGTGGCCTCGGCGACCGCGCTCAGGGTCGTCCAGCACTCCTGTGTCGCCCGCCGCGGGTCGCCGATCCACGACTGGAAGTGGTCCTCGAGCCAGACCGCGGCGTAGCCCAGCCGCTCGGCCGCGAGTGCGGTCTCCCGGACCGTCTCGATCCCGGTGCCGTACTGGGGCAGGACGATGCCGGTCTCGAGGGCGGCGTCGCCGTCGGCAGGGCTCATCGGGTCACCTCGCGCTCGAGCGCCAGGGTCCGGTCGGCGAGCGTCTCGGGGTCTTCCGCGACGAGTTTCACGAGCGCCTCCTTCCCGACCTCGCCGCGGTCGACGACGGCGACGGGTGGGTCGTCGCGATCCGCGAGGGCCCGCCGGGCCCCCCAGCCCATCGTACTCCCCTCCGTGTCCCTGATCTCGGCCGGCTGTTCGCCGCGGTCGTATTCGGCGATCGGCCACCCGAGGGCCTCGAGCGCGGCCTCGATATCGGCGTCGAACCGGCAGTTGACCGCGAATCGCAGATCGGGGACGAACTCCCGCGCGGAAAGCAGGAAGCGAGCCACGTGGCTCGAGGCCCCGAACCGGACGCCCCGGTTGGGTTGAATCCCCGAGAGCGTGTTCGTAATGCGGCCCTCGACGGCGGCGGTCTCGGCGACGGACTCGGCGTAGGGGGTCGCGCCGGCGACGTTCATCCCCACCTCGGGGACCAGCGCGGAGACGTCGGCCGCGACGAACCGGTCGACGACCGCCTGGACTTCCTCGGCGGTGGGCTCCCGGGCGGCCTCGTTTCGCAGCGGGACCATGTGGTTGACCGCGCCGTGGCCCTCGCCCACGTCGTAGGCGTACCGCACCGCGCGGGCGAGGAAGTCCGTCGCACCCTCGACGGCGGACTCGAGCGGTTCGTCTTTCGCCAGTCGGGCTGCGATCGCGGCGGCCAGCGCACAGCCCGAGCCGTGGGTGGCGTCGGTCCCGACGCGGGGGTGTTCGAACGCCCGGACCGTCTCCGCGGTGACCAGCGTGTCCCGGACCCGCTCGCCGGGGACGTGGCCTCCCTTCACGAGGACGGCGTCGACGC
The DNA here is from genome assembly GCF_001953745.1 of Natrinema saccharevitans. Lineage (NCBI taxonomy): Archaea > Methanobacteriati > Methanobacteriota > Halobacteria > Halobacteriales > Natrialbaceae > Natrinema > Natrinema saccharevitans. The sequence goes on along the minus strand of NZ_LWLN01000001.1, from coordinate 473,347 downwards.
CCGTCTCGAGGATCGCCTCGCCGGCCTCGCGGGCCGTCTCGTCGTCGGTGACGGCGATCCCCGTCAGGGCCTCGGCCTCGTCGGCGTTTGGCGTCGCGACCGTCGCCGCGCCGAGCAGGTCCTCGTAGGCCCGTTCGGCCGCCGGCTCGAGCAGGCGGTCGCCCGAGGTCGCGACCATCACGGGGTCGACGACCAGCGGGAACTCGAAGTCCCGGGCGCGCTCCGCGACGGCCTCGATGACCGCGGTCGTCGCGAGCATCCCGGTCTTGGCCGCGCCGACCGCGAAGTCGTCGGTGACGGCCTCGAGCTGGGCCGCGACCTCCTCGACCGGCAGGACGTGCGTGGACTCGACGCCGCGGGTGTGCTGGGCGGTGACGGCGGTGATCGCCGACGTGCCGAAGACGCCGTGGGCGGCCATCGTCGCGAGGTCGGCCTGAATCCCCGCGCCGCCGCCGGAGTCGCTGCCCGCGATCGTCAGCGCGACCGGCCGGTGCTCGGGTGCTGGTGTTCGCATACGGAACCGTATTCCCGGCTTATACTAAGCGGTGATGGTCAGCGACGCTGAGAGTCGTCCGCAGTGCGATCGACGCCGTCTCCCGTTCGAGGTCGCTCATCGGTCACGGAGGGAGACGACCTCGAGACGGGGACGCCTCGCCCGCGGTCGTTCGGGGCGGAACCATCGGCGGACGAAGCGGCCGGCAGATCCCGTCACGACTGGTTTCGAACGGCGACACGCAGTCCGGACGGCAGCGTTATGAGTATGGATATGATATGAATACGTATGGGCGAGCCAGAAACACGGAAAGTCGGCGATCGCGGGCAGGTAACGCTGCCGAAGCGGCTTCGAGAGGCGTTCGATATCCACGGCGGCGACGAGGTGACGATCCGCGAGGAGGACGACAAGATCGTCATCGAGAAACCGACGTCGCGGGCGGACCTCGCGGAGGGGTATCGACGCCGCGCCGAACACCACCGCGCCCTCGCCGCCGAGATGGACGGGGCCTCGCGTGAAGCGAACGCCTCCCTCGGCGACGCACCCGACTGGGAGGAGTGACGATGCACGTCCGCCGCGGCGACATCGTCGTCGTCGAACTCGATCCGACGCGCGGCTCCGAACAGCGGGGGACCAGACCCTGTCTCGTCGTCCAGAACGACGTGGGCAACGAGAACGCCCCGACGACGATCGTCGTCCCCTTCACCACGTCCTACAGGGGCGAGCGTTATCCCTTCGAAGTGCTGATTCCAGCCGACGAGTGTGCCCTCCGCGAGGACTCTGTCGCGCTCTGTAGTCAGGTTCGAACCGTCTCGATCGACGACCGGATCACGGGCGTCGTCGGATCGGTACCGGACGACCGGATGGCCGAGGTCGACACCGCCCTCGAGTACAGCCTCGGCTTGCGCGAGGTCTGAGCGGCGGGGCGGAACGTTCGATCATCCGCTCCATAAAATACATTCGTCTACCCTCGCCAACAATCATCGAATGCCTTCCAGACGCGAAGTGATGGCCGCCCTCGGTGCGACCGGTATCGCGACCGCCGCGGGCTGTCTCGGCGGTCTGTCGGTCGATCCCGGGACGGACGAATCGTACGCGTGGCCGACGGGCGGCGCGGATCGGCGGAACTCGAGAGCGATCCCCGACGGCGTCGCGCCGCGCGAGGACCCTACCGTCGACTGGCGCGTCGATCTCGAGTCGGCGCACGCGACCGCCGACCCGGTCGTGGTCGACGGGACCGTCCTCGCGACGATCGGAACCGACGTGGTCGCGTTCGATCGGACGAGCGGGGACCGGCGCTGGTCGATCGACCCGAACAACGAGGCCAACACCTACCGCGGGGCACCGACCGTGTACGAGGGGCTGGCGTACGTCCCGGAAGTGGACACGGTGACCGCTCGCGACCTCGAGAGCGGCGCGGTCGAGTGGAGCGAGACGTTCGAGGCGACCATCGGACGGGGGTCGCTACTGGTCACCGACGACGGGGAGAACGGCCGCGTCTTCACGGCCGGCGGCAACTCTCTGCACGCACTCGACGCCGGAACCGGCGAACGCCTGTGGGAACAGGAGCTACTGGGGACCCCGGAGCACTCGCTCGCGAAGTACACTGACTACGTCTACGTCGCGACCGACGGCGGCGAGTTGTACGCCGTCGACGAGCGGGGGACCGTCCAGTGGCGGCGAACCGTCGAGGCCGGCATTCGGAGCGGTCCGGCGGTGCGGTCACTGGACCAGAGCGGGTCCGAGTGGGGCATCGCCGTCGTCGGCGGCGACGGGACGGTCGTGTACTTCGAACCGGACGGAGCGCGGGCGTGGGAGACCGAGATCGGCGGGTTCGGCGACGACGGCATCGCTATCGCCCACGAGACGCTGCTCGCGCGCTCGGGACCGCGGGTGTTCGCGCTCAACCTGGCCGACGGGAGCGTTCGCTGGCGGCTCGATCTCGGCGAGAGCGCGCACAATCCGCCGATCGTCGTCGGCGACACGGTGTACGTCGGCGGCGATCGGCTCCGCGCGATCGACATCGAGGGCGGAATCGGGGTTCGATCGTACCGAACCCGCCACCTCCGGTTCGAGTACGAACCCACCGGCGCGGTCGGCTTCGTCACCGCGGCCGACTCGAAGCTGTTCGTGACAACGAACGTCTTCGGTACCGAGACGGAAACCGCCGAGTTGATCGTTCTCTCGTGATTACGAGCCGTCGCTCGCCGCGGCGGCCAGCTCCGCGTAGGCGTCCCACGACGGATCGGCGTTCGGGTGCGCGAGCCGGTCCCCGTCGACCAGCACCTCGCCGCCGTCGTCCTCGAGCGCCTCGACCCGGCCGATCTCGGCGACCGGCGTCCCCCGATCCGTGAGCGCCTCGCGGACGTCGGCGACGCCGTCGGGGTCGACCGCGATCAGGAGCGAGCCACAGCTGGTCGCCGCCCAGGGATCGATCTCGAGGGCGTCACAGACCTCGCGGACGCCGGGGCGCAACGGGACGGCGTCGCGGTCGATCGAAAACCGGACGCCCGCGCCGTCGGCCATCTCGTTCAGCGCGCCGGCGAGGCCGCCCTCGGTCACGTCGTGCATCGCCCGGACCGGCCCCGCGGCGGCCGCCGTAAGGGCGTCCCGGACGGCGTAGACTTCCTCGAGGCGATCCTGCGCGGCCGAGATCGTCTCGGCCGACCGGTCGATTTCCTCGCCGAAGAGCGTACTCAGCAGGCCGACGGCCTCGACGGCGGGACCGTTCGTCAGGAGGAGTCGGTCGCCGGGGCGAGCCCCGTCGGGCCGAACGATGTCGCCGTGGTCGCCGACGCCCATCGCGGTGGCCGCGCCGACCCACGGGTGGGACGGGTCGGCGTATCGCGCCGTGTGGCCGGTCACGACGGCGACGCCGAGGTCTGCACACTCGGCGTGGATCGTCTCCCAGACGGTCGCGAACTCCTCGTCGGTCATCGATTCGGGCAGCGTGAAACAGATCGAGAGGTGCGACGGCGGGACGCCGCTGACGGCCACGTCCGCGAGGACGAGATCGAGGGCGAACCGCGCGGCCCGCTCGAGGCCCAGCGCGGGCAGGATCGAGAGGGGGTCGGTCGCGGTGACCAGCGCGCGGTCGCCGATATCGAGGACGCCGAAGTCGACGCCGTGGGTCGGCCCGAGGGCGACGTCGTCGCGGTCGGCACCGAGATTCGGCGCGATGTGGCGGTCGAAGAACGCGCGGTCGATCTTTCCGAGGTCGCTCACGGTTGATCGATGCCGATCGGGGATCTTATGACTGCTGGTACGCCCGAGTAATCGCGTGCCTGCGGGGGCCTCCCCGCTGACACCCGCGGCGGTTCCTCGCCGACCGCCGATCCGTGCGAAGCCGTGTCGTAACACCGGCGTTACCCAACTATTTGGGGAAACGGACTATCAGGATCGCGTGTCTGTCCCGAATAGCTATGGAAAGAGATCGGGGCGGGACGGGCGGAGTTACAGGCATCGAATCACGGGGGCCCGGATGCACGGCATAATCCTGCAGACGCTCCAGTCGTTCGTCGTCGACACCTACGGCGAGGACGCCTGGCTGGCGATTCAGGACGCGGCCGACATCGAGGAGAAAGTCTACGTCCCGGTCACGGTCTATCCGGACGGCGACGTCTACGAGATCGCCCGCACCGCCGGCGAACTGACCGATCAGAGCCCGCGGACGATCCTCACCCGGTACGGGCGGTGGGTCGTCCCCGCGTTGCTCGAGACCTACGACCTCCACATCGACGACGACTGGGAGGGGCTCGAACTCATCGCGAACATCCAGCAGTTCCACACCTCACTGCGGACCCGGGACATGACGACGCTGACGACCCCGCGCATTCGGTCGGAGCGGATCGACGAGGACCGAGTCCGGATCACCTACGACTCGGACCGGAAACTCTGTGACGTGGCCCGCGGCGCGATCCGGGGCGTCGCCGACCGCTTCGACGAGGACCTCGTCGCCGAGGAACGGACCTGCATGCACGAGGGCGACGACGCCTGCGTCTTCGACATTCGGCGGCGAGCGCCCGCCGAAGCGGGTGCGGCCATCGTCCGCAGCGGGGAGGCGAATGACTGACCCCCTCGGGACGGGCGGGACGGGCGACTCGTCGCCGATCCCCGGGGCGATCCAATCGGATCGACCGGTCGGTTTCGCCCTCGCGGTCGCCGTGGTCGGACTGGTCGTCGTCGCCGTCGCGGCGGTCGCGCTCGGCGGCCCGACCGCGGCCGTCTTCGGGGCCGGCGTCGCCGGCGTCGTCGTGACGAGCGCCACCGCGGCCGGGATCGCCGCCGCCTCGAGCGCCCGAACCGCGCCGGGCCAGCGCGATCGACTGCGCCAGGGGATCGCCGACCTCACCGAGCGGGTGACGCGCCTCGAGGCCGGCGAGTACGACGACTCCTTCGACGGCGACCGCGAGGACGAGTTCGCGGCCCTCGAGTCATCGCTGGCCGGGATCCGGGAGCAGTTGGCCGACCGCGACCGGACGGACCGGTCGCTGGACGAACTCGAGCGGACGGTCGAGGCCCACGCGGAGACGACGCGGGCGGTCGCCGCGGGCGATCTCACCCGGCGGTTCGAGCGGCCGGACACCCACGAGTCGCTCGACGAACTGGCCGACAACTCCAACGCGATGCTCGCGGAGATCGAGGACACCTTCGGGACGCTGAAGTCCTTTTCCGGCGAGGTCGTCACTTACAGCCGCGAACTCACGACGAGCATGGAGGCGGTGCAGGCCGAGGGCGAACGCACGAGCGAGGCGCTGACCGAGGTCGTCGCGGACAACAGAGAACAGAACGAGCAGCTGCGGACCGTCACGGCCGAGATGGAGAACTTCTCGACGACGGTCGAGGAGATCGCCGCGACCGCCTCCGAGGTCGCCGACACCGCCGACCGGACCGCACGCGTCGGCCGGCAGGGGAGCGAGGCCGCGGGCGACGCGATCACCGGCATGGCCGTGATCGACACCGAGACCGAACGGACCCTCGAGGAGATCGAGGGCCTCGAGGCCGAGGCCGAGCGGATCGACGAGCTGATCGAGTCGATCAGCGAGATCGCCGAACAGACCAACATGCTGGCGCTGAACGCCAACATCGAGGCGACCCGGTCTGACGGGACCGGCGGCGAGGGCTTCGGCGCAGTCGCCGACGAGATCCAGACCCTCTCCGAGGAGGTCTACGACTCCGTCCGGAACGTGGAGGAACGCCTCGAGGGACTCAAGGAACGGGCGATGGCCGCCGCCGACGAGGTCCGGACCAGCCGCGACCGGATCGAGGACAGCGTCGCCGACGTCGAGGACGCCGCGACCGCACTCGAGGAGGTCGCCGGACTCGCCGAGGAGACCAACGACGGCGTCCAGGAGATCTCCGCGGCGACCCAGCAGCAGGCGTCGACGACCCAGCAGGTCGTCGTGCTGGTCGAGGACGCCGCCGAGACGAGCGCGGCGACGGCGACGACCTCCGCTCGAGCGGCCCGCCGGGCGTCGGCTCAGGCGGAGGCGCTCTCCCACGTCGCCCGGAGCGCGACCGTCCTGACCGAGCAGGCCGGCGAGCTGAACGCACAGCTCGTCGCCTACGATACCGAGAGCGGCTACGACCTGCCGGAGCCGCGGACCGCCGCCGACGTCGATCCGGAGGCCGTCTCGACGGCCGACACGACACCGGAGACGATCGGCAGTGGCGGCACCGCGTCCCGATAACGGCGGTCGGGCTGCCGCCGGGACCGACTCGCGGCGGGCCGTTCGGACTGAGGACGGGATCCGAGCTGCCGCTTCGTAACTATCGTCGGTTACTCTCATCGGCTCTCGAAAGGTCGAGACGTTACTGGCAAGAGTCAAGTTCGTCCTCGAATTACCGGGGATAGATGGCGTACTCCTTCGGGTCGCGGAGCGATCACGACCTCGAGTTCTCCGCGGGCGAACTCACGGGTGCGCTAGGGGATTCGGTTACGGTGTTGCCGCTGCTGGTGGCGCTCGCGGCGACGACGAGCGTCTCGCTACCACACGTGCTGGTCGGGTTCGGCGTCTTCCAGATCGTCTGGGGACTCTACTACGGACTGCCGCTGTCCGTCGAACCGATGAAGGCGCTGGTCGGGCTGGCGATCGTCGGCGCACTGTCGTACGCCGAACTGGCCGCGGCCGGACTGCTCGCCGGCGGCGTCTTGCTCGCCGTCGGCCGGTTCGGGTTCGTCGGCCGGCTCCAGCGGGTCGTCGGCGAGCCCGTCATCCGCGGTGTCCAGTTCGCCGTCGCGCTCCTCCTGCTCGAGGCGGCCGTCGACCTCTCGCTCGGGAATCTCCCCGTGGCGGCGGCCGGGCTCGGCGTCGTCGGCCTGCTGGCGCTGGTCGGCCGCGCCCGAGCGAGCGCGCTGGTCGTCCTCGGGCTCGGCGCGGTCGCGGCCGTCGCGACGGCGGGCGTCCCGACGCCGACCGCGCCCGCGCTCGCGGTCTTCCCCGCCGGCCTGCCGTCGGTCTCGGCCGCGGCCCTCGAGGGGACCGTCGCGCAACTGGGCATGACGATCGGCAACGCCGCGATCGCGACCGCCCTGCTCTGTGGCGATCTCTACGACCGGGAGATCTCGGCCGACGCGCTCTCGCGGAGCATGGGCGTGACCTGTCTCGCGGCGATCCCGCTGGGCGGCGTGCCGATGTGTCACGGCAGCGGCGGGCTGGCCGGCAAGTACGCCTTCGGCGCGCGGACCGGCGGCGCCAACGTCCTGCTCGGCGTCGGCTACCTCGCGCTCGCGCTGGTCGCCGCCGGGGCCGTCCTCGCGGCGTTCCCGATGGCCCTGCTGGGCGTCCTGCTTGTCGTCGTCGGTGGCCAGTTGGCTCGAGCGGCCCTCGAGCCCGTCTCGGGCCGCCGGTCGCTCGCGCTCGTCGCGGGGGTCGGCGCCGTCGGCGCGGTCGTCAACGTCGGCGTCGCCTTCGTCGCCGGGGCCGTCGTCTTCTGGCTGGACTCCCGTCGGTCCTGAGCGGTCGCGGCGAGCCGGACGACCTTTGCTGCCGGGGAACCAACCGTCACCGATGCCACCGAGCTGGGCCGATCTGTTCGACCGCGGTGCGGAGTACGACGGCGACCTCGAGTCGATCCAGGACGAACTCGCGGCGATTCGGGAGGAGAGCGATGCCTGAGGAGCCCGATCCCGCCCGCGTCGTCGCGGACGCCGACGTCCTCGCGGCGGACCTGCTGGTCGGCGGGTCGGCCCGCGAGGCGCTCGATCACGTGCGCCGCCACTCGTGGGTCGAACTGGTCGCGAGCGACCCGCTGCTCGAAGAGACCGAACGTCTGGTGACGGCGCTTTCCGACGCCGACCTCGCCGCCGATCACCGCGAGCGCCTCGAGGCCGAGCGGGTCGCGGTCGATCACCCCGAGGACGACCACCCGGCGCTGGCATCGGCGTATCGGGGCGAGGCGGCGCACCTGCTGTCCGACGACGAGCGGCTGCGATCGGCGGAAGCCGGCCTGACGCTCCAGCCCCGCGTCTCGGTCAGCGTCCGGCCGCCGGACGCGTTCACGCGCCTGTTCGATCCCGAGAGTCTGTACGCGGCCGTCGAGGGTGGCGAGTACCCGGGGCCGGACCGGGATCCGCGAGCGTAACCGCCGACTGCGGGCCCGACACACGAAGAACGTGTGACTTATGCGGGGGGAGCCCCTTATTTATGAGGGGAATGACCGATCTACGCGATCTCCGAACCGGACTGAGCTACGGGGACGTTCTCCTCGTCCCGCAGCGCTCGCCCGTCGACAGTCGCAGTACCGTCGACCTCGAGACGCCGTTCACGCCGAGTATCGACCTCGAGACGCCGCTGGTCGCGGCCGCGATGGACACCGTCACGGAGGCCGAGCTGGCGATCGAACTCTCACGGGCCGGCGGCCTCGGCGTGTTGCACCGGTTTCTGACGGTAGCCGAGCAGGCCGAGCAGGTCGAACGAGTGAACGACGCCGACGAGCAGGTGGCCGCGGCCGTCGGGATCAACGAGGACTACGTCGAACGAAGCGACGCGATCGTCGATGCCGGCGTCGACGCGATCGTCGTCGACGTCGCCCACGGTCACCTGGAGCGGACGCTAGAGGCCGTCGAGCGACTCAGCGAGGCGTTCCCGGCAACGGACCTCGTCGCGGGGAACGTCGCGACGCCCGCGGGCGTCGAGGACCTCGCGGCGGCCGGCGCGGACTGCGTGAAGGTAGGAATCGGCCCCGGCTCACACTGCACCACTCGGAAGGTCGCCGGTGCCGGCGTCCCGCAGTTGACGGCGGTCGACGACTGTGCGAGCGCGGCCAAGGACCTGGACGTGACGATCTGTGCCGACGGCGGGATCCGCACCTCCGGCGACGCGGTCAAGGCGTTGATGGCCGGGGCCGACACCGTGATGGTCGGGAGCCTGTTGGCCGGCACCGAAGAGGCCCCCGGCGCGGTCGTCGAGGTCGACGGCACCCGGTACAAGCGCTCGCGGGGGATGGCGACCACCGCGGCCGCGGAGGATCGCGACGACAAGGACGTCGACGTCGACGCGGACGAGGGCGTCGAGGCCCTGACTCCCTACAAGGGGCCGGTCGCCGACGTCGTCGAGGAGTTCTGTGCCGGGATCCGCTCCGGGCTCTCCTACTGCGGCGGCCACACGATCCCGGCCGCCCGCGAGGGTGCCGATTTCATCCGCGTCGCGCCCAGCGCGAAGGACCGCGAGGGGTATCACGCGGACCACGACTGGGAGGGCGTCAGCGTCGAGAGCGAATCCAAGAGCGTCTCCGAAGCGGACCTGACGGCCGACGACGCCTCGAGTTCGCCGGCCGAAGGCGACGACTGAGAACGACGTCTCACCGTCGGACGACGGCCTGTCGGTCCGCTACTCGTCGCGGTCGGCGTACCACTCGGTGAACGCCGCCAGCGCGCGCCCGCGGTGGGAGATCGCGTTCTTCTCTTCGGTACTCATCTCGGCCAACGTCTGCCCGTTGTACTCGAAGATCGGATCGTAGCCGAACCCGCCCTCGCCGCGGGGCGCGACGAGCGTCCCGGCGACCGATCCCTCGAACGTCTCCGTACCGCTTTCGTCCGCGTACGCGAGGACGGTCCGGAAGTGTGCGCGGCGGTTCTCCTCCTCGCTCGCGAGCCGCCAGAGCCGCTCGACGCCGACGGTGTCCTCGACGTACGCCGAGTACGGACCCGGGAACCCGCCGAGCGCGTCGACGAACAGGCCGGCGTCGTCGACCAGGACCGGCTCCTCGCCCCCGAGTTCCGCGACGGCCTCGCGCGCCCCGTGGGCCGCGATCTCCTCGAGCGAGTCGCTTTGAATCTCGGTGTAGTCGTACTCGATCTGCTCGACGGGCTCGATGCCGGAGAGATACTCCCGCGCCTCGCGAGCTTTGCCCTCGTTGCCGGTGACGAATCGAACGGTCATACCCGAGCGGGGGGCCGCGGGCGGAAAATAGGCGTCGGTTGCTCGCCCGAGTCGAGGACGGCACCGACAGACGATCGGGACCGCGACGCGCCCGGCTACAGCTCGAGGGCCTCTATCACGGCCGCTTCCGCCTTCCGGAGGTGTTCGGCGGCCGTCCCGGGCGCGCAGTCGAGTTCGGCGGCGACGTCCTCGACGCCCGCCGCGCGGGGGACCTCGAAGTAGCCGCGGTCGCGAGCGACCCGGAGCGTCTCCCGCTGGCGCGCGGTCAGCGCGCCGACCGCCGCGTCGGCCCCGTCGTACTCGCCGACGCGGTCGACGGTCGTCTCGATGCCGTCGGGCATCCCCTCGAGCGCCGCCTGGAGATCGGTCGGTTCGCCCACGACGGAGAACCGGACCGTCCAGTCCGAGCGGTACTCCAGCGGCGGGAGAACGACGAGGCTGCCGGCAGTGAGGCCCTCGAGGAGCCTCGCGTCGACGTCGGCCGGCAGATCGCGGACGTAGACGGTGAAGGTTCGATCGCCGGTCCGCGTGAGTTCGTAGTCGTCGACGCGGTCGGTCTCGGCGAGCGCGGCCTCGTAGACGTCTGCGTCGCCGACGACGTGAAAGATGAAGGCGTTGTCGTCGTCCTCGCCCGCGAAGTTGCCGTGGACCAGCCGATAGGACTCGAACGCGTCGCTCTCGGCGACGAACCGGTGCATCGGGTGGATCGTCTCGGCGTCGAACCGCAGCGTAAGCCGAACGGTCTTCACGGCCGGATGATCCGGTCTACGTATATAAATAGCCTAGCCCGTGACGCAGAACCGACTCGCCTCGGGTGGCCGAACGAACGGCCATGACAGCGGACTCGACGCTCGATTCGCGGCCGGCGAACGGCGGCGATGCGGACGGGGAGGAGACGCTCGCGGGCCTGCTCGGGGACGCGGTCCTCGGGCGGGACGACCACGAGAACGCGCCGGCGGTCGTGGTCCGGCCCGACGAGGTACAGACGGTGCTGGCGACGCTTCGCGACGAGGCGGAGTTCGATCACTGTTCGTGCGTGACGGCCCAGCAGTATCCGGACCGCTTCGAGACGATCTATCATCTGCGGTCCTACGCGGACCCGACGCGGGAGGTGAGCGTGGTGGTACCGACGCCGACCGGCGAGCCGAAAAGCGAGTCGGCGACGCCGGTCTTCGAGACGGCCGACTGGCACGAGCGGGAGGCCTACGATCTGGTCGGAATCGAGTACGAGGACCACCCCGATCTCCGGCGAATCCTCCTGCCGGAGACGTGGCAGGGGCATCCCCTCTCGCTGGACTACGACGGGGAGCAATCGCAGATCGTTACCCTCTCGGAACACGCGAACCCGATCGCTGGAAGCGAACGCGACGACGCCTCGGAGACGATGTTTCTCAACATCGGCCCGCACCATCCCTCGACCCACGGCGTCCTCCACGTGAAGGCCGTGCTGGACGGCGAGACGGTCGTCGACGTCGATCCCGACATCGGCTACATCCACCGGTGTGAGGAACAGATGTGCCAGCAGAGTACGTACCGCCACCAGATCATGCCCTACCCCGATCGCTGGGACTGGGTGTCCTCGGGACTACTCAACGAGTGGGCCTACGCCCGCACGATCGAGGCCCTCGCGGACGTCGACGTGCCGGAGTACGCGCAGGTGATCCGGACGATGGGGGCCGAACTCTCGCGGCTGGCCTCGCATTTCATCGCCGTCGGCACCTACGCGCTGGACATCGTCGGCGAGTTCTGTGCCGCCTTCCAGTATGCCATCCGGGATCGCGAACTCGTCCTCGACTGTCTCGAGGCGCTGACCGGCCAGCGGATGATGTTCAACTACTTCCGGCTGGGCGGGATCGCCTGGGACCTGCCCGAACCCCGCGGGGAGTTCATCGCGGACGTTCGGGACGTCCTCGACGGCCTCCCCGCGAAACTCGAGGAGTATCACGACCTGCTCGTGACGAACGAGATCTTCCAGCGCCGCTGTGTCGACACCGGCGTCCTGGAACCCGAGGCCGCGAAGGACTACGGCTGTACCGGGCCCGTCGCCCGCGGCTCCGGCATCGACTACGACCTCCGTCGCGACGACCCCTACGGCTACTACGACGCACTCGAGTGGGACGTGGTCACCGAACCCGACGGCGACAACTTCGCTCGCTTGCTCGTCCGACTGGGCGAGATCGAGGAGTCGGCGAAGATCGTCGAGCAGTGTCTCGACCTGCTCGCGGACTGGCCCGAAGACGACCGGACGGTCCAGGCAAACGTCCCGAGAACGCTCAAGCCGGAGGCCGACGCCGAGAGCTACCGCGCCGTCGAGGGCGCGAAGGGCGAACTCGGGATCTACATTCGTTCGGACGGCACCGAAACGCCGGCGCGGTTCAAGATCCGCAGCCCGTGTTTCTCGAACCTCTCGGCGCTGCCCGAGATCGCCCGCGGCGAGTACGTCGCCGACCTCATCGCGGCGATCGGGAGCCTCGACTGCATCATGGGCGAGGTCGATCGCTGATCGCGTCGATCAGTTCATTTCGACGGTGACCACCATTCTCTTCGAAATCACTCCGACGATAGACGTACCACAGCGGAACGACCACACCGAGAAGCGGAAGTCTCGCAGTTAACGCCGGAAGGTGTTTTATTTTCGGGTCGGTATACCCTCTCCGTCGGATATCAATGCGGAGAAGAAGATAGCCCAGATATTGACCGATGATCGCGATTACTGCGATTGACAGTAATATCTCCTCCATTTTAGTATCCATTTCCCACTCATAATAAAACAGTTTAAGCAAAGAGATCAGTGAGATAAACACCGACATACGGAATTATGCATGGGCGCTCTCAGAGCTACTAGCGCGGCTAAAAAGGAAGCGCGCTTAGTCGTCGGTGTCGTCGACGATGACCTCGACGGGCTCGTCGACCGACTCCTCGTCGTCCCCGGACGCGCCCTGTTCCTGTTGCCAGAGCAACGCGCCGGCGACGGCGACGACGATCCACGAGCGCCAGTTGGCGAGGTTGAGGGTGTAGCCGACCCCGAAGGGCTTCTCGACGAGCATCCCCTCGCCGGGCTGCCAGTACGACGAGAGCATGCGACTGATGCTCGGTCGTTCGAAGTTGTACGGTACCCCCAGGATCTCACCGGACGTGGACTTGTCTGCCATGCTCGGCGATACGTCGTCCCCCAATAAAGGGATTGTGTGCTGGTGCCGTCGCCGAGATCGGCCGCCGGCAGTCGGATCACCGACCCGCCCTACGCGTCCGACTGGTAGCGGCCCCTGCCTTCGACTGCCCGCAGCCGCTCGAGGACGCGCTCCGCGCCGCCCTCGCGATATCCCGCACGGACCGCCTCGCGCAGCGGTTCGGGGTCGTCGGCGGTCCCGACGAGGCTCTGGTCGAAGACGTGGAGGTCCATCGCGTAGTCCTCGACGTGGTCGGTGTGGTAGCCCAGGCCGAAGTCGATGAGGTAGGTACGGCGGTCGCTCGTACGAACGTTACGCGTCGTCGGATCTCCGTGGACAAAACCAGCGTTGTGCAGCCGCGCGAGGTGTCGTCCCACGTCTCGGACCCGCTCGACCGTCAGCGACTCGCGGAGGTCCCGCTCGCCGACGTACTCGAGTTCCAGTCGGGCCTCGCGGGGGTCGACGTCCGAGAGGACCGGCGTCGGCACCCCCTCGCGGCGGGCGAGGCTGGTCAGGCGGGCCTCGAGGGTCGTCCGCTCGCGGCGAAGCCGGTCGTCGAGTTCGGGGTGGCGGTAGGTCTTTGCCTCGCGGCGTTTGGCGACGCGGCCGGCCGCGGGCTCGAGGTCGACGAGCGCCTCGGCCCCGCGGACCTGCGTGTCGCCGTCTGCACGTCCCACTGCGAGGTCCGGTTCGTCGGAGCGCTCGCGGTTCCTTGCGTCACCGCTCGCCGTTCCGAGGTCCTCGCTTCGCTCGGACCTCGCCCGCCACGTGACGGGCACCTGATCCGGCCGGAAATCCGGATCGACGCGCGAGTCCGCGAGCGCGAGCGTGTCGCCGGCCTCGTACATCTTCGCGCCCAGCACGGCGATCATGCCGGCGTTGTCCCGCAGGAAACGCGGCTCGGGCGCGTGGAACCGGGCCCCGCGCTGGGCGCACATCTCCGCGAGCATCTCGCGCAGGCGGGCGTTCTGTCCGACGCCGCCGCCGAGGACGAGTTCGTCGCTGCCGGTCAGCGAGAGGGCGCGTTCGGACACCTCGGTCAGCATGCCGAAGACGTTCTCCTGCAGGGAGTAGCAGACGTCCTCGACCGGCACTCCGTCGTCGTAGCGCTGTTTGGCGGCGCTCATGATGCCCGAAAAGGAGAAGTCCATCCCCTTGACGACGTAGGGGAGGTCGACGTAGTCGCCGTCCTCCGCTGCCGCCTCGACTTTCGGCCCGCCGGGGTGGGACCAGCCGACGTGGCGCGTGAACTTGTCGATCGCGTTGCCGACGCCGGTGTCCATCGTCTCGCCGAGGACGCGATAGCGCCCGTTGCGGTAGGCCAGCAGGTGCGCGTTCGCGCCGCTGGCGTTCAGACAGACCGGCGCGTCGAACCCGGAGGTGTGGCGACCGATCTCGAGGTGAGCCACCATGTGGTTGACGCCGACCAGCGGTACCTCGAGCGCCTGGCTCAGCGCGCGGGCGGCGGTGCCGACGACGCGCAGGCACGGTCCCAGTCCGGGACCGCGCGAGAAGGCGACGGCGTCAACAGGCGCAGCCTGTTGGCCCGACGAGCTCCGCTCGTCGACGTCGATCGGCGGTTCGCTCGCGGGACCGTCGTGGGTCTCGCGGGCGTGTTCGAGGGCGCGTTCGACGACGCGTGGCACGGCCTCGTGCATGTGTTCGGCGGCCTCGCGCGGATGAATGCCGCCGCTCTCGGGCTGGTAGGCGTCGCTCTCGATGAAGACGTCGTCGGCTGCGGCGTCGAAGACGGCCGCGCTGGCGGCCCAGGCGGTGCCCTCGATACCGAGGATGCGGGTGTCAGAACTCACGTGTGGTCGCTACCGCCGCTCGGCCGCGGCGCGTAGAGAAACCGGTTGCGGTTCGCGGGGGATCGCGCTGCGGTCGATCCCGCCTTACTCCCACTCGGTGTAGCTGCACTTCCCGCAGTGTTTGCGGTCGCCGTGGTCGGCGAGGAACACGTCACCGCAGCGGGGGCACTGTTCGCGTTCGGTACTCCCGTCGTCGTTGTAGAGTTCGTAGCGCGCCATTTAGGCTTCCTCCGGTTCGGCCTCTGCTTCGTCGTCGGCGCCGATCTTGTTTCGCTCGAGCATGTGGTCCTGCTCGACGTCGCGGGCGTCGTCGGCGGTCTCGTAGACCTTGGCCTGTCCGACGGTCTTTCGCATCCCGAACTTGGTGTCGAGTTTGCGGATGACGACCTCGTCGGCGTCCTTGTTCAGCTTCGCGGCCAGACTGTCCCGAACCTGCAGTCGCTCGGGGGTCGCGTCCTCGTGGGACAGTTCGAAGGTCACGTCGGTCCGATGCAACATGGGGTTTTCCTCTTCGGAAATGATGTCGACGTCCATGATATCACTCAGTTACCCTACTATCCCCGTGTAGCGCCTAAAAGCATTTCGAAGCGGCCACCCGTCGTTCCCCGCGCGGTTTCGAGACCGGAGTCCGGTCCCGTGGTGCAACCGGATCGAAAGTGAACGTATTTACTTATTGAACATACACGTTCACAGGAATGCCCTCCAGACGACAGGCGATCGCGAGCGGCGTCCTCGGGGTTGCCGGCCTCGTCGGCGGCTACGCGGCCGTCGACGACCGATCCGACGCCACGACGATCGACTGGCCGATGGCCCGCTACGACGCCGCCGGAACCGGCCACAGCCCCGACGCGGTGGGCCCGAAAGACGACCTGCAACTCGCGTGGGAGGGGCAACTCGAGGACACCGGCGGCTTCGCGGTCACGCCGCCCGTGGTCGTCGACGGGACGATCTATGCCGGCAACGAGGAACTCGTCGCGTTCGACGCCGCGAGCGGCGACGATCGGTTCTCGTACGGCATCGAACACAGCTCCAGTCCCGCCTACGTCTCCCCTTCGATCTACCGGAGCGGAACGCTAACGGTCGGGACGGACGACGGCATCGCCGGCCTGAACGCCGACGGCGGCCTCCGGGCGTTCGGCGTCCAACTCGGTGCGAACCGATGGGACGGACCGGGCCCGTCTCCGTCCTCACCGCCCGTGAAGGCGCTCGAGGGGGCAACTCCGGTCCCCGCGGACGGGACGGTGTACGTCGCCATCCCCGACCGGAGCGAGGTCGTGGCGCTCGGGGCCACCGACGGCAGCGAACGGTGGCGGCGACGGCTCGACGCCGGCGACGGGTCCGGCGTTACCGTGCGACGGCCGGCGGTCAAGGACGGGACCGTCTTCGTCACCGGCTGGCCGTCCCAGGTCCGGGCCCTCGACGCCGAAACGGGCGATGTCGTGTGGAGCGACGAACTCGACGACGGGATGGTACTCCCGCCGACGGCGACGGCCGACGGAGTCGTCGTCCCGACTCGAGGCGGTCTCTCGGTCTACGAGGCGAACGGCGACGTTCGCTGGTCGCGGGACCTCGAGGGGAACGCGACCGATGGCGCGGTCGCCGTCGCCGATGGCCGGGTGTTCTTCGCGGACGGCACCGAATCGCTGCACGCGCGCGACCTCGAGACGGGGGCCGAGGAGTGGACGCTGTCGTTTACCCAGGAAGCGGCCCCCATCGTCGCGGACGGCGTCGTCTACGTGACCGGCGGCTACGACCTCGTCGTCCTCGACGCCGCCACGGGCGACCGGCGGTTCACCCGCGAAACCGACTGGTTCTTCTCGCAACCGGCGGTCGGTGACGGCGTTCTCTACGTCGTCGACGGCGACAGCGTCCTCGCGCTGGGGGGAACCCATGACTGACGACGACGGCGACGGCGACGACCGGGAACGAGCAGCGACTGACGACGCCGACACGCCGCCGACCGGGATCGCCGGTGCGGTCCCGCGTCTCCGACGCGATCCGGCGCTGCTGGTGCCGTTTACCGTGGCCGGACTCGTCCTCGCGCTCCTCGATCGGCTCCGGCGGTGGGACCCGATTCCGACGCAGGTCACCGGCGACGATGTCTCGATCGGGATCGAATACGCCGGCTACCCGACCGGCGTCCCGGACACGGTCCGCTCGCTCGGGGCGCTCGTCGACCTGAAACTCCCCTATCTCGTCTGGGCGATCGGTCTCGAGGCCCTCGCGCTGGCGGTCGTCGCGGCCGCCGGAACGGTGACCATCGCACGAACGCTCGCGATCGGCGACGGCTGGGACCGGCCGCGATGGAGACGGCGGTGGCTGGCGTATCTCGGACTGATCGTCCTGTTCGATGCGGTCGGGCGGGTGGTCGGCTCCCTCGGTGACGTCGGGCTCGTCTTCGGAGCGGTACTCGCGGTCCCCCTCTTCGCCGCGTTCGTGCGGTTCTTCCTCGCGCCCGCGTTCGTCGTCACCGGTTCGGGGCCGGTCACCGCACTTACCCGGAGCGCTCGCGCGACCCGCGGGATCGGCTGGCGGCTGCTCGCGCTCGTCGTCTGTTTCGGCCTCGCGGCGTGGCTGTTGGGACTCGTTCCGTTCGTCGGGACGGCGCTGAGTACGGCCCTCGTCGGCTCGATGCTGGCTGTCACGATGGCCACGGTCCGAGACGGGCGCTATCGCGACGGGCCGGTCGCCGCCGGATCGGGGTGACGGTCGGTCTCGGTGGCCCGCTCGGCGGCGCCGCTGATGAGCGACGACATGAGCCGGGCTTCGATTCGACGGAGGTGTTGGCCGACCGTTCCCGCAGAACAGTCCAGTCGGGCGGCGATGTCCCCGTAGGTGACCTTGCGAGGTTCCTCGTAGTAGCCTTCCTCGACGGCGACGCGTAACACCTTGTAGTTATCAGTCGCCGAGGTTTATCTACTCCCGCCGGCATTTGCTAGTCAGGAATGTGGCTCCCACATCACGAGTGGCGAGGCTGAGACGTAGAGAGTGTCGCCGTAGTGAAGCGGTAACTCGGATTCCGGTAGATATTCTCGAACGGTTGGATGCAAGTAGATCGATCCAACTCCTACGTCAAGGATATCGAACTGAACATCAGCTCGGGGTAGCGCATCAACTTCTCTGTCTTTCACAATCCCATAACAGTCTGCGTTCCACTGCGAATACCACACGGCAGGTGTAGTTATTCGTGGGGTGTTCACTTCCTGTGCTGTAACCTGATTCGCAGGGTGAGCAAGAATAGTTAATTCTCGCTCAACACCCGGAAGCTCCGAAATCCCTATGAAATGATCCGCGATTTGCAACCTGATTGTTACACCAGTTGATAATTCGGCAACGGCAGTACTCACATTACAACCGTCAGCTGTCCGGTCGTGTTCGAGTGAGAGTGCTGTCGTCGTAACCTCAGGGAGATCACCCATCCAGATTATATAATATTCCGCAGTCGTGGTTGAAAAATCTTTTAACGAGAAGGGGTACCATACTGACCGATATGTGCTTCAACCGTACTTACCGCTGTCTTCGAGGACGGGGTTCGCGGACACCGCGAGACACTAAGGACAATGGATATATCCGTCTCTCCTCGTAGTAGTAAGCCAATCAGATGCCGACTCGAGTTGTCCAGCAGCACCACCATCCGGACGATATCAACTATTCCCTCGAGGATGTCAGTACGGACCCGGATGCGTTCGAGGACAAACTCCGCGACCCAACGCCGATGTCAAGGTGATGGACTACTCGCTCCCGGACGGCGACGTGCGTGTTCTCTATACAACGGGTGTCTCGGGGACGGCTGGCGATCTCGATCGGGAAATCAGTCCCGCTCAGTTGGAGGAAGACTTAGAGCCGATGGATCCGACGAGCCGGGTCATCGCGATCTGGTTACTCCAGTTCTTCGCGGAGATGCAACAGGAAGAACAGGAGAACGGGAGTGAACTCGCGATCTACAAGGATCTCGAGATCGATCGAGTCCCCGAAGCGGTCGATCACGTTTCGTGGGATGGATCGGCGACGGATGTTGCCGGGAGCCTGATGTCGAATCTGATCCTGAGACACTCGCTTCCGAACGCGAATCACCGAACGGGGATCACGATGGCACAGACCTATCTCGAGGCAGCTGGGGCCGATTTTGAAACGCCGAAAACACACACCGAAGAGTACGAATGGCGTGAGTGGGTCGACCCCTACATCGTCGAGTCAAAGCGGCTGCTCACCGTTCGACGACACAACCTGTACTTCCTCACGTTGAAACAGAACGGGTGTGTGATCGTCCGCCGAAAGCACGATATCGAGATTCCCCTCGAGGACTACGACCTCGATATGCACTACTACGAGGCGTGGGAGGAATACGCCGAGCTGCACGAGGCACACTGCATCGAGTTCGCAGAGGAACTGGCCACTCGAGGTGGGGAGGGGAACCTCGTTCAGGAGCCGGCACTATCCGAAGAGGGATTCGTCGACTTCCTACGTAGCGAAAACAGCAGTTCTGAGGCGGAATAAGACTTAGTCGCGGAGGTGCGCGTTCGATCGCGCCAACTCCCGGAGCCGCTCGTTGTCCGGGACATCGTACTGTTCACTGACATCGCGAACAGCTTCTTGGAGAGTCATCGTTGCTGTAAGGATTTATGGGATTGCTATAGATAAAACTTCCCAACACAACCTTGCTTTCTGTGAGTAAGAGAAACGCCGGAAAGTCAGCCAAATCGGAACGGCTTATCTTTGTATTTCACTATTAGCTTTCGAGAGTAAGGAAAAACGACTGTAATTCACCTGTTTGAGGGCGGATAATCTTCTGGGTCAATAACGGAAACTTCCCACGTTCCCGTATCAGTCCGTGTCACCCGTACTGGCTGATCTTTCACGTTGCCCTCTTCGTCTACCGATCCGAGCGCCCGAAGGTCGCTCTTCGGGAGTACAACACCGCCCGACGTACGACCGACTCGTGTCAACTGGTGGATCGGCATGGCTACGTTCCTAACTTGGTCTGAATCTGTTTAAGCATTAATCTTATTAGTACGATACTATGATATTCCCGACCGCTATCACTCGCTCTCGAGTGCCATCGAAGCATGGGTGCAGACAACCCACCACCGACTGACGAGAAGCCTCTCGACGAGGTCTACCACGACCGGAATCTCCTCGCGATCGCCTTCGCGAGAGCGATCCGCCTTACCTGGGGCCCGAATACCGCCGGCTGGTACTGGCACGATGGATGGCCCGTCGTCTGGGTCGACACTCCGACCGGCCAGAAATCCTGGCACGTTACGCCCGACCTCGAGGATGTCCCCGAGCGCTCGTCTCCCCACCAGTCGAGACCGACGCGATCCGCATGAACGGACTCGAGACGAGTCCCTGCTGTTTGGAGTCTCCTCCAGTTCACGACTGTGTGTCCCACAGGAATCAGGACTCCCGGGAGTCACGCGAGCGAAGCGAGTGTGACTACGGCGAGTCCACGACTGAACGAGCGGATCGACGTGAAGAAGTGGACTCGCCGGGATGGTAGCCCACACTGTTTCGACGTATATGGCTCTGTATTCCATGATATCACCGATTTAGGTGCTTGCGTCGGACCTGCATTTTCTCCTTGTCAGTTCGTGCATCGTAGTGACGATACAGAACATCGAGCGAGACATCCATTCGCTCACCCACCGTCTCAGGTGGGGTATCGTTGTTCAGGTGGTGCGTGATCGCACCGCGTCGGACTGCGTGCGGCGATCGTGACGACGGACACTTGCTGAGCGATGCATTGCGCCCTCGAGCATCGCAGCTCTCCGGCGTCCGATCGTGTGGACACTCGGCGTAGGAACAGGGGTGCAACGCCCGCATGACCCAGTTGTAGATCGTGCCCGGTTGCGGCCGGGTATCTTTCCGAGTCGTGAACAGCGGACGGCGACCGTACTCATCGACCACATCATTTCGGTCGGGGTTGTCGACGTAGTCCTCGAGGACCTGGAACGTCTGTGGGCCCAGATAGACCCATCGCTCGCCGGCCTCGCCGTTCTTGAGTTTCGTCCCCTCGTCGATTCGGTGTTCGACTCGAACCGCGTGTTCGTCTGGCTCGAGATCGTCGACGTCGAGCGAGTGAACTGCGCTCCGGCGCATCCCTGTCTCCCACATGAGTTCCAACAAGGCGTGTTCGCGACTCGCGTACTGGTGCCGGTTGTAGTACGCCAGCGCCCGCTCCGCACGATCCGCGGAGAGGAACACGTCTTTCGACTCGGCTCCGTCCGGCAGCTCCGGCGCGTGGACCTTCTCAGCGAGCCCTTCCTCGACGGCTTCGATATCGGCCCACCAACGGAGCGCGACCCGAATGCTACTGAGCTGTTTCTGTAGCGTGATCGCGGCGATATCCCCGCGTCGCCACGCGACGAAATCGGCGATGTCGCGACCAGAGAGGTCGTTCAGGTTATCGATATCGCGCTCGTCACACCACTCGAGGAAGTAGTTGAGCCGCGTCCGCGCGTTCTGGAGCGTCGACTCCCGAACGCTGGGCTCGCGATGACGGAGGAATCGCTCGACGCCTTCCTCGGGTGACAGCGGCGCGAGATCGTCGCTCATTGGCCACCCCCATGTTCAGACTTCGACTGTGGCGTTCGCGCGTTCCCATCATCCGTCGCTGCAACTAGCGTCTGTTGTTCGTAGGTACCCGTCCTCGAGTCGAAGACGTGCCTCCCGAGTTCAGGGTGAACTGCGTTCCGCAGCACCTGAGTCGGATCGTTTGAGGTGCCGAGGTAGATGTTCTTGGAGGTAGAGATCCCTAACCAAGACTCGAGTTTTTCACGGTCAGACGGATTCCCACTTGTAAACGGGAAGTCTCGCGCCGGTTCCTCGAAATCCGGGATATGATAGTTGGACCAGAAGAGATGTCTCCCGACCTTCTGTCCGGGGATCAATTCGTCGTAGTACGGCTCAACGTTCTCAACGACCCAATCCCCGTCGAAGAACCTATCTAAGAACACAATCTCCTGATAGAGCCGCATATCGGGGTATTCAGGCGACCTATTCCGATTATGTGCCTTATCGGAGTGCCACATCGCGTAGCTAACTCTCGAATGACTCTGACACGGTGGACTCGCCCAGATGAAATCCCAACCGTCGTCGTAGTGCTGTTTCAGGAACGTGTGAGCGTCCGCAACGACCACGTCATCCTTTGGGTAGTGGCGCTGATACTCGGCAGCGACTTCGTCGTCGATCTCGACGGCCGTCACTTCAACATCGTCCCAGAGCTTTCGATTGCCACCAATTCCTGCGTACAGATTTAGGACGCGTGTACGTTCAGCACTGCTCAAGGAGTCACCAATCATGCTTCGACCTCCCCAAGTTCAGACTGATCGTCAGCGAGCCGACGACTGCGAGAGTTCTCCGGCTGGATGTTCCGGACCTCGTCGGCCCAGTCCTCGAGCTGCCGGCGAACACGCTCGAGTTTGTGATCGAGTTCGTCGACGGTCTCGGCGCTGACCTCCGCGCGGATCTTGTCGCGATCGTCGGTCGACGTACCGCGCGTGAGTTCAGTCGTGATCGAGATCGCGTCGTCCTCGCTCATGCGCTGATCCTCCGTGTCGCGTAGTTACTGAGCCGGCAGAAGACACCGCCTCGGCGGAGTTCTCTACCGTCCTCGGTGTGGACGATGTGGCCGCCGGCGTGACACTCGGTACAGCGGTAGCAGGGCGTATCCGCTGATCCCCACGCGACCCGTCGCGCGGGTTCACCGCAGGTCCTGCAGGTCACCGTCTCGGGTACGACCGTCATGCCGATCCCTCCTGCAGGTTCTCGAGAACGCGCTCGAGGTCGTCCTCGACATCCTCGTGCTGGGCGTGTTTCGCGTTGATGTACGCCAGGTCGACGCCCGTTCCCCACAGCTCCGACCGGCGGAGTTCACGCGCGAACTCGATCACGATCTCGTCGACGCCGCGGTGATCCTCGCCGGCGAGGTGGAGCCGATCGACGATCGTCCTCGGGAGATCGGTGCTGTCCGGAGCCCCGTCGTAGTCGACCATCAATTGGCCGAGGCCGGCGAACGCTTCGACGCGGCCGTCGGCGACGACATCCCAGTCCTCGATGTGGCTCCGAGTGAGTTCGTAGCTCGTCTCGAGGTCTTCGTTTCCGAGCAGCGTCTCGACCGCGGCGGACTTCCAGCGCCGGCGATCGCGGAGCTTCCAGAAGTCGATGAACTCCGCCAGCGTCTCGAGGCGGTACTCGACCGAAACGGTGACCGGTCGCTTCTCGATCGTGGCATCGCTCCGCTCGGAGACGCGAGTCACCGGGCCCGACGCCGTGACCAGGAACGAGTGCGGGAGTGGGATCGTGCCGGGATCGTCGGGCGTCGGCAGTTCGTCGGCGACCGTCGTCGCGTCCGGGACGGCGACGCCGCCGTCGGTGGCTATCTCTGGCCCGGCCTCGTACTGCTGCTCGAGTTCGGCCGCGCAGTCCTCGCAGACGTAGCCGTCGGGCGTGATGACCTCTTTCCACCCGTCGCAGCTGGGTGTCTCGCAGGAATAGAGGCTGTTCCCGCTCATTCGTCATCCCCCTCCCCGTCCTCGAGCGGACGGAAGTTCTGCTGCACCATGTCGGGGACGGGGAGATGCCCGTCGCGTTCGTAGCCCGCGTCCTCGAGGGCCGCGTCGATCTCGTCGACGTCTTGCTCGTCAGCATCGCTGTGGATTACGAAGTGACCGCAATCGTCGTCGTACTGCGCGATGCTGTCGGGATCAGCGTCCGGGATCGATTCGACCGCATCGACGAGCGCGTCGTCGACCATCTTAGATCCCCTCCTGCTCGCGACGAGTCACTTCGTGGTCCTCGATCGCCGTGTGAATCGCCGTTAGTGACCGCATCCCCTCACCGTGGATCGCGTCGAGGGTGTTGATGACCTCGGTGAGAACCGCGTTCTGATACCGCAGTTCGCTGGCGATCGTCTCGAGCGCGTCCGCTTGGCGTCGCGCCTCGGGGGATCCCGCAGTCGGGCCGCCGTCAGCTCGGAAGGGCACGCAAGAGCGACAAGCCGGTTCGTCGCTGCCCGCGTCGTAGCCGTCCGCTCGAGCGCCGCAGGCGCACCGAGCGTCAGACCTTTTGGATGGCGATGCCTCTTGCCGTGCGTGGGGTACACGCCCCACGAGAGTTCCGCAATTCATTGTGGATTCCGGAGCTACCTTCTGGGCGGCGTGCCAGCGCCGCCCGGTCTCACATACCAACAAGAGTCATCTTCAGCCAAGTTGGTAGCTCCGTGTTTCTGTGTATAGGCTCACTCTGCATAAATGCAACGACTGACTAAAGTAGGTCATAGTTCTATGGAGTGGGGAAAACCGTAGGAATAGGTTTGTGTGTTCTGAAGTGGGCAGTAATGAGGAAGTCGGGAACGTGGATGACGATCTGGGACGATCGTATTCTCGAGACTCTACGAAAGGAAGGCGCAAAACCAGTCGGTGAACTTGCCGAAGAAGAGGGTCTCAGGATTTCTCATTCTTCTGTCTCACGACGCTGTAAGAAGCTCGCCGAAAACGGATTACTGACTCCGCTCGGAAATGGCGTATATATCATCACTGATCGAGGAGAGGCCTATCTTGATGAGGAGTACGACGCTGAAAACGGAGTCTACCTTAACGGAAACGGCTCGAGAGACGGCCCTACGGCGAGTGAAACCTCGGAATCGTGACGGACCGAAGACCAGCTCGATGGATGTGTACACTCGATGAACGAATCCTCGAGTACCTCGAAGAGGATTCTTGGTCAACCCCTCGCTACATGGAACAGGCTATGGGATTCAATGCTTCTCGAGGGAGGATTCAAGAGCGGTGCAGGATGCTTACACAGGCTGGTCTGGTGACACCCGTGTTTAGTGATCATCACATGTACGAGATCACGGGTAGAGGTCAGAGGTATCTCGAGGGAGAATTAGATGTAGAGAACCTTCCTCAGCCTACGATTCATAGTCTCCTCTAATTATACCCATTCGGCTACCGACTATCAGCAATAAGTACAGACGAAGGCCTTCCGGAAGTTGTCATGCACCTCCTCGATAGCTATTAGAAGCCGTGTACTGAACGCAGACTATCTATTATCATCCGAACAATGAAGATATACTCTTTCAATATGCGCACATAATTAGTCGTGGTCGCCTAAAAGGGAAACCATATCGTAAAGGATAGGGTGAGTAGCCAGAATTCGTTACTATACAATATGTTGGATTATCTATTAGCTATTTCATTACAACTATCCTCACCACCAAAATGGCTTACGGGTTGGGCAGAGGTGATTTTGTCTTCATTTTCCGTCATCATATCTTACCTTCTCTATCGGCTTTACGGCCAGCAGAAGGAACTTTTAGCAGCAGATCATAAGGCAATTGTATCTGGTAAACTACAGGATTCTGATACGATCGAGAGTGAAATAAGCCTAAGCAATTACGGAAATGGTATTGCTAAGGATCTAAAGTTGATAACATATTTTACGGTTCCAGAAGACTACAAACAGAAGTATTCTGAAGTCGGTGTTTATCTGAATCAAGATGGACTAGAGGGAGTAGAAGGTTCTGTATTACAGCCAGGCGAAAAAGAAGAGTTTAGTTGCAAACCTAAAATTGGAGTTAGAGAAACAGAAGACTCCGAGACCTGGGACATGAAATGGCTCTTGGAGGCTTTTAACGAAATGAAACAAGATGGTATTAAAGAAGTTAAATTCTGCTTCGTTGTGGAATATCAAGAATTCACTGGAGAATCACAGACTGTAATAATCACTCCATTTGCTGCAACTATTGATCTCCAAAATGACCGGTACAGTGGCTACCCAACGGGCATGGAATTTATGGCTACAGATGAACAAGAGGCTAAGAATGTATTTCCAGAGGCGTTATCGGCTCATAGACATGAAATTACTATCAGAGATCAAATCAGAATATGGATTCATAGACTCAAAGAGATGATAAATATTTGATGGTTGTGCATTATCGTAGATATAGGTGGGTGAATATGCGAACTGTTTTCAGAATGCCATTACCATAATCACCGGCACTAACGGAAATAACAACGCTAAGTCCGCACATATATTGAGCGGTAGCTTAGAGCCAACCAACTTTCTCACGCTCCCGCTGCTGTGCTTCAGGGCTGTAGCTTCCTCGATAATGCTCGAGGAAGGTCTCGAGATCGTTCCATCCGCCCCAGTCACAGACCAGTAGCGGATCAACGTCGTCGGAGGCGAGCGCGGTCGCCCAGGTCCGGCGGAGATCGTGGAAGCCGAGATGGTCCCACCCAGCGTCTCCCGTCTCGTCGTACAGCTGGTCGGCAGCCGATCGGACCCACCGCCGGAGTGACCGCGTACTGGTGATCTCGACGAGCGACGAGCTGGTCGGTGCGTCGCGTACGTCGTCGACCGTCCGGATCGTCGTCGCGAGATCTCGCGGGACCGGCGTCTCTCGGAACTTGTCGCCCTTCCCGTGCCAGACGCGGAGCATCGTCCCGGCGTCGGTATCGACGATATCCTCCGGCGCAACGTCGAGGACTTCGTGTGAGCGGAGGCCGCATCGCGCTCCGAGTGCGAATGCAATTCGCTGCTGGGTATCGTCGGCCACCTCGAGCAACTGTTCTACTTCGTTCTGGCTGAGCCAGACCTTCATGTCGTCGCGGTTCTCGTGCTGTTGGAGATTCATGCGTCCGGGTTGCCTGCATTCCGGACAAAAACCGCCAGCAATCTAGTTCTTTCGGTGGTCCTCGAGGGGGAGATCGGGGTGATTCTGTCCGACTCTACCGGAGTTCTCGGACACAGCGCTCGCAGTAACTACGGATACATATTTATCAGCCAAGGAGTCCCCCAAAGCACTTATTCGGCTCTCCAGACAATTAAGCGTCATGAGCACGGACAATAGAGAAACAAATCAATCTGATCCACCTTTTGCCGACGACCCGGACCCATCTAATAACGAGAAGTTCTTGGAAGAGAGACTAAGCACACTTAGAGAACGATATTCATACGAACGCCTTTCAGATTTAAGTGCTCGCCGACTCGGGGCAATAAATCCAGATGAGGAAGGTATGTCAGAGAGAGACTTTCTGCATCAGGAGTTTAAGGAACTCTACGAGCGGTTTCCTGATGAGAATAG
Source organism: Natrinema saccharevitans (assembly GCF_001953745.1). NCBI lineage: Archaea > Methanobacteriati > Methanobacteriota > Halobacteria > Halobacteriales > Natrialbaceae > Natrinema > Natrinema saccharevitans. The sequence goes on along the minus strand of NZ_LWLN01000001.1, from coordinate 446,402 downwards.
TGACCATACAATGCGTCGGTGGGTGTTGGGAGATGACTATCAAGGTTTAGCTCCGCTAACACTCGAACAGAAGCAGCGCATCCATGATTGCCATCACGAGTGTAGTAGGAATCTCGACAGGGCACGTCAGGACGCATTAGAACGTGAGGACCTGACCAATCCCCTCTCAAAATTCGCTGCATGGCTGGTTGATTTCGCGGACGCTGTAACTCCCGTATTCTCTATCCAAAGGTGAGTTCCTGACCGAAAACAGCCATTCCCGTACAGACGATCGTCCGGCCCTACTAATCTTCTCGGACACAGGAAATTTTGTCTATGGAAATGACACTACACTATTTTCTATCTGAGTGGGGAGTTACTAGCATGGAGATCAAATGCCGTCTACCAAAGGTCATACTTGTTGCTGAAAGCGAAAGGGAACACAAAGTCGCTACATGGGTATTGGAGTGGGGACCATGGCTTACAGTGATCCTTGCATTTGCAGGTTTAGTGAACTACCTCTGTTCTGGCCCCTTCTCAGAAATTGTGATAGTAACCTTCTTTGCTTCTATCACCGGCATCGCTAAAGCAGTCCACGTTGAACCACCAGCAGCAACTGCTGCTACAACTGTTCCAGTTCCAGCAGTCACTGGTGAAAAATCAGACACAAACTCAGAGAATGGTTCTGGGTGATTTGACCTGGATATAAGAGGACAGAAGAGCCTATACTACTCTACTTCTCGGACATCACTACAGTTAGTACTTCTACAAACCCACTGGACGGTAAACGAAGTAGGTTCAAGTGCCATTAGAGTAACTATTAGATATGTTTGAAGTGCTGCAGTATATACGTCGCAAGATGAATGCCCTCTACGGATGGTGGAAACGAAAGAACCCAAGGAAGCAACCGTTTACTGAACAGTATGTAAGTTGGCCGCGAGAGTTCTTACAAACGGTATTCTTTCGGGGAGTATCTGCGCTTACCACCCTTATTACATCGATAGCTCTCGGGCTGTACTCAATCCTTACTGAATTTCTTCTTGGGACAGTTTTTGATTTATGGAACTCACCAACCAATCATACACAGAACCTAGTTCAAATGCTCTCTTCGTGGGTTTCTCAATTATTCTGGGGTTGTATCACTATCTTCAGAGACATGTATGAATTTGTGAAAAACAGCCTCAATTCATAGCCAGAGCAACTTCTACAAACCTACAGGCCACGACATCAAGGTTCGGATTTCAACTGAGGGTTTAATGATAGGTGATCGGCTTGTATTGTACAACGAACAGACATGGACGAGGGAAATCTGTATGCGGATGACTGGATGGAAATAAACTGGAGCGAATGGCTATCTCTTGATCCGACAGACGATGAGTTGACGGCGATCTCGACCGATCCGGGACTCTACCGCGTTCGCCATCATGACCGGGACGGCCTCGAGTACATTGGTCAAACCGGCCGGAGTACACGTGGACGGGTGAGCGCGCTGGCACGGAACGTCTACTCCGAAGAGATGCCGTTCCGTGATCCACACACAGCTGCACCATGTCTGTGGGCAGTTCGTGATCGAGACGGACCGGCGTTCGAAGTGTCGACCGCGACACCGTCGCTCGCTACTACCGATCAGGACCGGAAGGGCCTCGAGGAAGCACTCATCGCGATCGCCCGTCGTGAAATGGATGAGAGCCCGACCGCGAACTTCGGCCGGATCATTCCCGGCTACTCACAGTCGGGATACCGAAGTGATGGATACGTCGGTGGCCCGCTCGAAGACGGAGAAATTGAACCGAATACCGAACCCGGTCGTGGGCCGGTTCCCTGGAAGAACGTCGACGATGTGACCGCACCTGACTGGATGGGTCTCGAATGGAGTGATCCCTATCGGCTTGAAGATCGACTTGAGCCGGATCTACCCGACGCAGGTGTCTATCGGATTTGGTACGAAAGTGATGCGCCACCACTGGCGTATATCGGCGAGACGAAAGCATTCACACGGCGACTCCGAGAACACGAGAATACGTTCGGCAGTGAGGCGCTCTTTTCAGTCGCCATTCCAAACGGAATGGATGCAAGACACAAGCGGACCGAGATTGAGACTGATCTAATTGGTAGTCACTATCTCGTAACAAGTCAATCACCAATAGCGCAGTTTGGAAACTAAGTTACTAACGGAAATCAAATCTTGTACGGTTTATTAAGTCGCCTCCTTTACAGCAGCCTGTATAACGAATAGATACTGTCGAGGTTTAATTTGCAGATATCAGTGCGGTCCGTAAGTTATAATGTGCTTCCGCTTAGACATTCGTATAGGAGGGAGGGCGCAATGCCCGTGGATTCTTCCCCCTCTGTTCCTACTTTCGTAGACCTATCTTTAGTCGGGGAAGATTGCGGGCTCCGTAAGGCTGTAACCATCGGGGTCCCGAAACAAATGTTCAATTGCTTGGAAGCCATGACTGTCATTATCATATCGATATTGATGGCGGATTTGGTAAGCTACAATATCTGCTAATTGAATGCCTGGACTCATCTCTGATGGAGTAACGGTCACGGTATCCATTATTCTAGGGAGAGTTGAGTCGTATTTTGAGCTAGCTCCATCCAATTTGATACCACTATCTTGGGCTTGGTAAATGAGTTCTCGAAGTCTAGCGTCGATACTCCTTTCGGAAGCATCCATCGTAATCATTCCTACTGCGTCATCAGATTGGAGCTGTTTATGAAATCGGTCAGCAATTGCTCTAAATGCTAGTCTTTTCGGGGGGTTTGCATAAGCACCATATTCTTCCTTTAGCTCATATTTATCTATCACCATCCCCATCAGCATCGGCTCAATATCCAAGATTAATTCAAAGAGATCATCTCGAAGATCACTGGATTCCTCATTAGAAAGTTGGCTATAGGGCCCATTATGATGGCAGATATCGGCATAGTGTATTTCTTCAGGCCGATCCATAGGGGATGAAAAATACTTGTTTATGATGTCATGCAGTTCCTGCTTCAATAAGTGATTCTGTGCTGGTGACAGAACGACTCCGCCATAAATGAGATATGGCTCAGTACTATTCCCACCGTGATCAGGTAGCCAACCGCTGTCCCCCGACTCATCAAGATATAGTAATTTTGTATCCATTGCTAATCCATACTAACCATAAATACATAAAAGCTTGTCATATGAGGAATGAGAACGGAGTTAGAATCATCAAATATATGAACCCATATATTGTACCGTTCAACAAGAAATTCGATCGATTAGACGTTTTGTACCGGATAATCGTTCGGATCAATCAACGATACTTCCCACGTTTCATCACCTGTCCGAGTGATCCGTACTGGCTGATCTTTCACGTTGCCGTCCTCATCTACCAACCCGAGCGCCCGAAGCTCGCTTTTCGGGAGTACAACACCGCCCGACGTACGACCAACTTGTGTCAACTGGTGGATCGGCATGGCTACATTCCTAACTAGTGCTGAATCTGTTTAAACATTAGTCTCACCAGTACGAGACTATGATATTCCCGACCGCTATCACTCGCTCGAGAGACCCATCTGACCATGGGGACAGACAACCCACCACCGACTGATGAGAAGCTTCCCGACGAGGTCTATCACGACCGAAATCTCCTCGCGATCGCCTTCGCGAGGGCGATCCGGCTCACCTGGGGCCCGAACACCGCCGGCTGGTACTGGCACGACGGGTGGCCGGTCGTCTGGGTCGACACTCCGACCGGCCAGAAATCCTGGCACGTCACCCCCGACCTCGAGGATATCCTCGAGCGCTCGTCGCTCCAACAGACCGACCCAGAAGGCGGCTACGACGGCCACTCGCGGACGCTGAAGAACTGCCGGCTCGCCCGCTATATCACCGGAGCCTACTGATGACCGAACGGATCGAGTTCGGATCGAAAGCGGCGGCCGACCAGTTCCGCGACGACTACGAGGATCACCTCTGCACCGACGACGATCGCCGGCTCAAAACCGTCGCGATCTCCTCGGACGCACCCGACCACGTCCTCGAGACGGCGACGATCGAGGCCGCGGCGGGGCGCTCCGAACGCGGTGGCCGCGGCGGCCAAGCCGAGCTGACCGACCACGAACGCGAGTCGATCGACTTCTCACGAACATCGGTTCCCCACGCCAGGAGCGTGAAGGGGCTGATGCTCAAGGAGGGCGTCGACGACTGGCTCGCGTACTACGATCACACGCTCAGCGTCGACGAACACCGCGAAGTGGCAAAGCGAGCGACTCGCGACGAACGCGGTGACCGGCTCGACGCCGAGACCAACGTTGACGATCGTCTCGCCGATCTCGAGGGAGCGCAGGACGAGCAGTGCGGCCACGCTCGCGACCACTGCGAGGACGGCGAAGACGAAGCTTGCGAGTTCCTCGTCGAGTCGTGCGGCTTCGACGAGGAAGACGTCGAGGCCCTCGTCGGCGACGCTCGAGCGGACGACCCGCCGGGCGAACTCTACGGCGCCAAGAATCTTGCTTGGCGACGCTATCAGATCGCCGTCGCGGAGGCAAAGGAGGCCGCAGCAGCGATCAACGAACTGAACGACCTCCTCGGGGAGCCGACCACGGCGTTCCGCGAGCTGGGCCAGCGCGAACTGACGAAAGACGACATCGACTGGTAACACCATGACAGGCTACTACTGCCCCGTAGAGGGGTGCGAGAAGCACGAAGACGAATGGGACGACGACCAACCGCCGTTTGCCTCCAAGGAAGGGGTTCAGGGCCACGTCAACGCTAAGCCGGACGACGACCACCAGCAGGCTCGGGACGCAGGGGCGTGGGTAGAGGCCCCCGAGGCAGGCAAAGCAGGGGACGGCAAGGGGGACGAGAGCGACGACGACCAGCAAACTGACCAGCAAGAAGGGGGCGATCAGGGGGCCTCGAGCGGTGGCTCGGGCCCCTCGACCAGCCCCTCGAGCGACGACGACATGACCACGACCAACGACGACCAACCGGACGACCAGGGAGAACCCGAAGACAGCAAGGACCCGTGGGACCCAGACGACCAGAGCGACGACCAGCAAACAGGGGGCCCTCAGGGGCCCTCGAGCGGTGGGTCGACCCCCTCGACCGGCCCCTCGTTCGGCGGACCGAGTCTTCGGACGACCGCGCTCCTGATCGGAGCGGCCGTCGCGATCGCCGTCGTGATCGTTCTGTGGCGTCGCCGCCGGTCGGACTCGATCGATGTCGACTCGGCCGACCCGACCCCCGACGATGAGGACGAATCGACCGGCAACGGCATCGACCGCGAAAGTGGGGGTGGCCTCCGGTGAGCGACGCCGGCGACGAGCCCGAGGACGACCTCGAGGACGCCGGTGACGAACCCGGGCCCGAACTCGAGGAGGACGCCTATGCGGAGGTCGACCCGGAGATCGCCGAGCAGGTCGCCGCGGCCGATGCCGAGGATGATGCCGACGACGCCGGCGACGAGGTAGATGTCGACGACCCAGCGGACGATCCGGACGCCGGCGACGGCGCGGACGAGTCGTCGAACGACCTCACTCCCGGCCACATCTACTGCAAGGCGCTCGGAGCAGGTGCGACCATCGGGCAGGAACGGATGGGGTCGGGCGTCGACGACCGATCGGAGTCGATCGAGGAGTACGCGGCCCTCGCGAAGGACCTCGACTTGGACGACTACTTCGATCAGTGGTACGCCGAGAACTTCGGCGGAGATCCCGACCTCGGACCCGGACAGGGGCTCGTCGCGTTCACGTCTCTGTTCGCGGTGATGGTCCTCGTCGAGGACGCGGAGATGCTCGACGGCGCGCTCGATTCGATGAACGACCTTTCGATGGAGGAAGCATGAATCTGCGAAATCTTGCAACCGGCGGAGATCCACGGAAAGCGATGGCAGAACAGTTCTTCAAGAGCCAGCAGGCCGAGGCGTTCCTCTCGATCGTCGCCCATCGCGAGCGGCGGATCATGGAGGCCGTCGCCGACCTCCAGGAGGCGGCCGGCGACGACATCGAACCCATCGAGGGACTGCCGACGGTCGACGACCGCGTCGGTCAAATCCGCTCGATGGCCCTCGCGATGATCGACGGCTCGCTCCCCTCGTGGTACGTCACGGAGGCGATGCACGACCTCGAGAACGCTGAGGAAGCCGCTCAGTACGCCGACCAGACGGCGGAAGAGTGGCAGGAGACCAAAGAGACGTGGGCCGACCGCTACCGTGAGCAGGGAATCGAGGGCGGCGTCGACGAACTCGCGACGGCCCACGTTCGGGCCCGCTTCGATGTCGACGACCTCGAGACGTTCCGCGAGGCCGTCATCGAGTGGTCCGACGAGAGACGGCAAGCCGTCCTTGAGGAGGCACTCGCCGGCGGGCTCGAGATGGCCGAGCAAGGCATCTACGAGGTAGCGGAGGACCTCGAGGAATGAACCTCGCGTTCGGTGCCCGCACGAACTGGGGGAAAAGCTACGGCCTACAGGCGTACACGGAGCGCAACGCGCCGGAGTACGACCGGACGGTTCTCGTCGACTACAAGGACGAGTACACCGGGCTGGTCGAGTCGGGACTCCTGCAGCGGCTCCCGGTCCGACCCGGCACGGAGAACCTGTCTCGGGCCGAGTGGCGGCAGATCCTTGAGGACAACGGGAACCTGCAGCTCGGTCGCGACGGGATGACCGACGACGCCTGGCGCGAGACGATCGCGACGGTGATCGAGGCGCTGGCCCAGCTGGACGAACGGACGTTCCTCGGGTTGGACGAGGCCCACCGGCTCGCGCCGCAAGGGAAGGGCTACCCGGACGCTTTCGACACGCTCGCGACGACGTGGCACGGCGACGGAATGGGCGTCGGGTGGGTCACTCAGCGGTTCGCGAAACTCGACGAAGACATCGCCTCACAGTGTCAGGCGTCGATGCTCGGCGGCTTCGGCTCCGGCAACGACCTCGACAAGGTCCGCGGCATCGTCGAGTACCCGGCCGACGTTCACAAGGCCGACGCCGAAACCTGCCCGCGGACGCTTCCCGACGATCTCCTCGTCGACGGCGAACCGCTCACGCTTCGCCGGTTCAGCGACGACGCGGGCAACACGATCGGTTCCGAGTGGATCTACTCGGACGATACAACGCTGCAGCGGATCGACTCGCGCGATTGGACGCTCGAGAGTACCCACTACGGGAGCGACCGGGTCCGGATCAAACACCCCTTCGACGACTAACTCACGATGAGAACCGACATCACGCTCCGCGGGAGCAAGGCCGACCAGTTCGAACGGATTCAAGATCGCCTCGAGGACCGTCGCGGTCACGAACTTTCGCGGGCCGATGTCGTTGGGGCCCTGATGGCGGACTTCGAACAGGACCTCGAGGACGATCGTGGCCGACAGCGGCCGCGGCCGTGACGGCGGTCCGCGGGCAACTGCGGGCAACCGCTGCGGTCCGCGTCGGCTGACTGCGGTTCTAACGCGCTCTTATTCCTGTTTTCGGCTGTTTGGTCGGGTCGCATGGCAATGCAATTCGATCAGGCCACGGAGGTCCTGACTGACAGTGACGTGTGGATGGATGTCGGCTTCGTCGCGGGCGGCTACCTCGTTCCGTACCTCGTCGACACCGCGACGGGGACGATGCTCCCGTCGGAAATCTTCGGTATCGGTGGGATGGCTGTCGGCGAGATGGTCGTCAACAACCGAGCATTCACCCTCGGATCGGGCGCATTCGCCGTCCGCGAGGCTGCCGAGCGCTTCAACGCTCAGGGCATGATCAACGAGGTGCTGGCGTAGATGAGTCTGCAACTGTACGCCGCCCTCGGCGACTCGAGCAAGTATGTCGAGACGCAGACGAACACGCCGGACCAACTCACTCCGGTGCTGTCGATCAACCCCAAAGACGGCGTCGGCGTCCTCTTCCGCAACCGCGTCGACGTAGGCGACAAGGCCGGCATCCCGATCTACGGGAAGTTCGTCGACACGAACGGGAATCCGATGCCGGCCAGTACCCGCGTCGCGATCGGGTACCAGGCACCGACCGACGAGTCGATTCAGGTCGTTTCTGATCCGAAGTCGACCATCGCGAGCTACATCAAGAACTCAGTCTCGGACCAGCAGGACGACCGGAAAGTCGACGCGATCAAGCACGCCCTCAAGGGGAACGGCCTCGAGGTCCGCGACATCGACGAGGCGTATCTCCTCGTCGAGTCGTCGGCCCAGATCGACCACTCGCAGAGTGAGATCTACTTCGAGGAGTCGGCGCTGGCGGAGGTGGACCTCGAGTAATGTCGGTCAAGAGGCAACTCAAGTCGGCCGACTGGGTCCCTGGCAGCGTCTCTCTCCGTGAGTTCAACACCCAAGCGGGAACCCCGGGAGAGGAGTCGGTCGTCGCGGAGATCGAGACTGGGCGGGCGCTCCAGCTCCGGGACGACCCGGACAGCGAGCTTCGGCTCGTTCTTCCGGCACACGAACACTTCGCGACCGACGGGACGGCCGACAACTCCGAGACGTTCGAACTCGGCCACAACCTGATCGAGAGCCCGACGACCCAGGACTTCCTGCTGTGGGAGGATGGAGCGGTCGTCCAGCCCGACAGCGTCGACTACGACGCCAACGCCTTCGACTACACGTCGAGCGGGACTGACACCGACCTCGACGTCTTCTACGTCGCTCGCAACCCGGCGTCGGTCGAGATCCGCAAGACCGCACCCGGCGCGGGCGGCAAGGTCAACCAGACGCTCAAGGAGGCACAGACGGCGATTCTGCACACTCGCGATCAGGCCCAGCAGGAAATCACGTTCGGCTTCGATCGGACGCCGCTGCAGCCGTACGTCCCCCGCAAGTTCCGCCTGCAGGTCGCTGTCGACGCGCCGTACAAGGTCGCGTTCGAGGCCCCCGAACGGGCCAACGGGACGCCTCGAGCGAACAACGCCCTGCTCTCGCTGCCGCGGTTCCAGACCGAGGCCCGCATCGAGGGGCTGGGGACGCGCGTCAAGCAGGACATGATCGGAGTCACGGGGTGATCTCCCGTGCAGGGCGGTCTTTCGGAAGGAACCGAACCCGGCGAGCTTGCGGTCACCGCGACGGGAACGTCGTCGGAACCCACCGCGACCACGACCTCGAGCCCGGCGAATCAGAATCAATCCCAGCAGCCGCCGGAGAGTCCGACGGCGCGGCTCGTCTACGGCACGCAGTGGACGCAGGACGACATCATGATCGCCCTGCTGGCGCTGCAGGTGGTGCTGCTGGTGTTCGTCACGATCCGATCATGAACGCACACACGCAGGGGCTCACAGGCCCCACCGACGGTATCGACAGGGAGGTGAGATAGATGCCGGGACCTGCAGCGGCCCTGGCCGCCGGTGAAGCGGCCGACAAGGCCGGCGACGCTGCCGAGCCCGCCGCAGAGGCGATGAGCGATGTCGCCGACAATCTCGGCGACGCGGCCAAGGACAGCAAGGGCTTCAACATCGCGATGGTCATCGGTGTCGCGATCGTCGGCTACGTCGTCTATCGCTGGATGCAGATGATGCGCGGGCCCGGCCAGACCGCCGACGGGATCGGCGACGCGCTCGGCAACATAGTCGGCGGGACGACCAACGCTGCCGGTGGAGCTGGCGACGCCGCGGCCGGTGTCGGCGGCGCGGTCGGTGACATCTGGGGCGGCTCGACCGACGCGGCCGGCGGGATCGGCGGCGCGATCGGCGACGTGTGGGGCGGCGCGACCGACCTCGCGGACGGCGCGAGCGACTTCGGTGGCGATGTCCTTGGTGACACGTGGGACGGCGTGACCGATTCCGCGGACGGTGTCGGCGATACGATCGGCGACACCTTCGACGGCGTCACCGACGCCGGCGGCGACCTCTTCGGCGGTCTGATGGGTGCCGGTGACGACGCGGCCGACGCCGGCGGCGACCTCGTCGACGGCGCGACCGACGCTGGTGGGAACCTTGTCGACGGTGCGACCGATGCCGGCGGCAACCTCGTCGACGGTGCCGGCGACGCCGTGGGCAACCTCACCGGAGGGCTGATCTAGAATGGAACCCACCGCCTTGCTCAACAACTTCGGCTTCCCGACCGTCGCGTTCCTGCTCATGTACCGCCTCTACCTGAAAGAACGCGACCAACGCCGCGAGGAGCGGAGCAAGTGGCTCGAGGCGATCCAAGAACACACGGCTGCCGTGCGCGATCTCCGGCGCGACGTGCGGACGGTCGCGACCGACGGCGGCGAGCAGGAGGGGGATGCATCGTGATCGGCTCCTCGACGGTCGGCCCCAACAGCCCGATCGAGCGCGTCCTCGAGGACTACGGCGTCGGAGCCTCGTCGTGGGGCGAAGACCTCGTCGAGAGCGACACTGAGCGGCTGCTACTCGCACTGTTGCTCGAGCATCGGGGGGAGAACGCGGTCGAGGCGCTCAACCCCGAAGCGGACGACAGCCAGGAGGCGGCGTACTTCGTCACGGAAAGCCCGCTCGCGGTGACCTCGACCGACGAGGAACGGCTCAACTGGGGGTTCCCAGCCTCCTCTGTGACGATCTGGGGATTCACCGAACCGATTTACGTCGCGTTCCGCTCGGACGGCGACTATCGCAAGATCCCGCTCGAGCCGGGCAACGCTCCGTACCACGAAGCTCCGCCGGGCGGGCTCGGTGCCTCGAGCGCTTGGATTCGGAAGCGTAGCGACGACACGAACGACACGCAGGTAATCGTCAAAGCCAACAAATGACTACTATCGGAGAAAAGACCGCAGACTACGCGACGTTCATCGACGATCTCGTCGGCGCACTCACAGGATTCGATAACTGGAGTGACGCTGACAGCTACGTCCAGAACGACGGTACTGGGAAGACAGACGACGAAGACGGAACGGAGTGGCACAACAACGGCCGCGTCCTCGAGGACACCAACACTGGGACCTACCTGCTGTTGTACCTCCACCATTCCCGATTCGACAATCACGACAACGACGATGTGTCGGGCGTTCGGCTCGTCTACTCGTCGGACTGGAATACGTCCGAACACTACCCAGCCGGCGACACGAACATCGGCAACGCCGATGCGAACGACCTCACGAACAACGTCGGCTTCCAACTTCGCGATAGCTACACCGACGTAGTCACCCAGTCGTACGACCGGTACAACGGTTCCACGTACGGTATCTGGGGCAGCTCGAATTCCCTGAATCGAGACGTACTCCGGGGAACGAGCGTCAGCTACATCATGTCCGTGAACGCCGACGGATTCAACATCGGTCTCTGGAACGACAACGACGGCAACAACGGGATCGCCTGTATGACCGTCTTCGACTACCTCGGTAGTCGATTCTTCGACGATCCATCCGTCCCGTTCCTCGCGGCGACTCGAACCTCGTTCCGGTGCCACAGCGTGGCCTACGGATTCAATTCCTACTGGTCGCAATCCCGAACCTTCGACGTGGACGCAGTCGGCCACGGTTCCGCGCCCCTCGAGGCAGCCGACTGGGGAATCATCAACCCCTCGAGCGAGGACGACACGTTCTTCTTCCGCTATCCGGCGGTCTACAAGAACACGAATCAAAGCGTGCCCGTCGCATACCTCAACGAGGCCGTCCCAAACGATGCCCAGGAGGGCGGCGCACACGGCGACGATTTCACTCACGACGGCACGAGCTACAAGGTCTTCAAGCAGTCGGGAGCAAGCCGCAATAACGTCGTCAGCGCCGGTCTACGGAACGAATAACCATGGTCACGCTCACCACCGCTGCTGCGATGGACAACGGCGGCATAGCGACGACACCGCTCACGACGATCTCCCGTCTCAGTCCGTCGAACGATCCGGTCAGGCAGACGGTAGCGTTCGACTCTCGAGCGGGGGACGGACGTGCCTCATCGGCACAGCGGACTCGATCGCCCGTCCCGCTGTCTACAGACCCAACGACAGGGTTCACCACGACCGCACGGCTTGGAGCGGAAAATACGCCACTTCGGCGGTCAGTTCCCTTTGACCCACTGGGTGCAGGGGTAGCCCGACGGACCCCACAGACACGTTCATCGTTCGGTGTCTCCCTCGAGCAGACCACACTCATTCCGGGCTCGTATTTCCGCTCACTGCGGGGCATCGCGATCGATACGGACGGAAACCCCCTCGGTGACGCGAAGTACATCATGGCAATGGGTGATCTCCCCACGGTCGGCCCGGTCGCGGACGACGGGACGTTTACCGTCTATACGCTCCGCTCGAACTACGACGACTTCGTCCTCGTCGCCAACTCCGGACGAGAGGGCGTCGACTATACCTGGTACACGCCGGTCGACGTGGAGATCGGTCCCTCCGAGAACGATGTCGTTCTCGTCTTCGAGCCGCGCAAGTTGACCGGGCTGTACGCCGGGCCAGGGACTGAAATGGGCGGCTCGCTTCGGTAAACGGCGGTCGAATAGAGAAAAGCGACGAGAGGCGCTTACGCGACTGCTTTTTCGCCCGGTTCGACGGTATCCTCACCGTCGGTGTAGCGCATCGGCGGGACGATCACCCAGACGTGCTGGTTCCCCGCCCACACCGAGACGTATCCCTCACTTTCGAGGGGCTTGATGATCTCGTCGAGGACGGCGCTCTTGGGTGTGGTGTTGTCGTAGAGCTTGTTCTTGGCCATCTCGAGTTTGACGCGGCGCTTGTCCTTGTGCGGAGCCGACGCCCGCTCGTGGAGGATGCGGTACGCCTCGGCGAGTCGTTCGTCGTCGGGAAGGACCGGCTGGGGCGCGTCGAGATCCCCCTTCGCCTCGACTTCTTTCTGGACCAGCTCGCGAAGCTTCTCGCTTCGGTTCATGTCCTCGCGGTCGGCGATCTCGTCGAGCGTCTCGAGCAACTCGTCGGGACAGCCGAACGAGACGCGGCTCGAGGGGTCGTGATCCATCCGTCCCATCAGTGGTTCACCCCGATTTGCATATCCCGTGAATACGCAGACGGCGTCGGGATGTACAGTTCGTATGCAAGGGGGGTGGGGATGCCTACGGAGGCGGCTATCGCGCGGGTGTGCGTGCGCGTCATGCGCGACCCTCCATCTCCCGCTCGTAGTCGCGTGATCGTTCGATCGCCCCGTCGTGGGGTTCGCCCTCGAGCGCCTCGTTGGTCGCGTGTCGCATCTCGTGTTCGTCGTCGGGACTGCCGTCGGTCGACGCCACGTCGATCAGCTCGAGGAAGTCGGCTTTGCGGAGTGTGCAGAGATGGGCACACGGACCGTCGTGATACTCCCAGCCCTTGCAGTCGCACCGCCCGATGTACTCGCCGTCCTCGATCCCGAGCGCGCAGTAGTGGACGCTCTCGCCGTCTCTGAGCGTCACCTTGTAGCCGAACCGTCCGAACGATTCGATCAGCGCCTCGCGTGGATCCGCTCGAGCCCACGACTCCGTCTCGCCGTCGCGTTCAGTCAAGAAGTCGAGAGGTCCACCATCGGATGGTGACTGGAAGGTACTCACGCGAACCACCCCGATTTCCTTCGATCTAATCGCCGGACGGCGTCGACCCGGTTGATTTCGGGGGAATCACTCGGATTTTTGCCCGGTTGTTTCCGGCAGGGGCCGGAGAGCAAACTGTTTGCTCGAGCGCTAACGATGCGACTTAGCGGATAGTTCGAAATGTCAAAACAGGGGGATGGACTCGCCGGGATGTTCGAACCCCTTCGAGTCGTGCGGTTTGGCTCGTCTTTCTCATGATTGTGATAGGTTACGGCAGGTTCTCTCGTCGGACTTCCATCTTCTCGCGCTCGGTACGGGCGTCGTAGTGTTCGTACAGAACCTCGAGCGACACGTCCATCCGCTCGCTGACGATCTCCGGCGTCGTCTCCTGGTTGAGATGGTGCGTGATCGCTCCCCGGCGGATCGCGTGGGGCGATCGCGCCGACGGGCACTGTGCAGGATGACCATCACTCCCTCGAGCGTCGCACGAGCGCGGCGTCTCGTCGTGCGGACACTCCCCGTACGTGCAGGGGTGCAGCGCCCGGACGACCCACTTGTAGATGGTATCGCCCGTCGGCCGCGTCCCCTGTTGGGTCGTAAACAGCGGCTGACGGCCGTGATCGTCGGTAACTCGCGGTCGATCCGGGTTATCCCGGTACGCGGTCAGAACGGCGAACCACTTCGGGCCGAGATAGACCCAGCGGTTCCCGTCGTCGCCGTTCTTCAGCGTCGTTCCCGTCTCCGGCCGGTGTTCCACACGGACCGCGTGGTCGTCCGGCTCGAGGTCGTCCACGTCGATCGACTGCGCGGCGCTTCGACGCATCCCCGTCCGCCAGAGTAGCGCGATCAGCGCGTGATCTCGCGAGCCGTAGTGATGCCGATCGAAATACTCGAGCGCGGTCTTCGCTCGCTGGGCGTCCAAAAAGACGTCCTTGGACTGTGCCCCGTCGGGGAGGTCCGGAGCGTGGAGCTTCTCCGCGACCCCTTCGTCGACGGCCTCGATATCGGCCCACCACCGGAGCGCCTGACGGACGCTACTCAGCTGTTTCTGAAGCGTGATCGGCGCGACATCGGCCCGTCGCCAATCGACAAAATCCGCGAGTTCACGCCCATCGAGCGTGTTCAGGTTCTCGATGTCCCGCTCGTCGCACCACTCGAGAAACACCGACAGCCGGTGTTTCGCGTTCCGGAACGACGTATCGCGGACACTGGGGCGGTGATGACGGAGGAACCGATCGACGCCTTCCTCCGGGGAAAGCGGTTGCAGGTCGTCACTCACTCCGATCACCACCGCTCCAGTTCTCGGGACTCCCCCACCGGAACTCGGGGTGGTCGTCCTCGAGTTGGTCGCGCTCGAAGAGGCGATCCTGTAGCCACGTCTGCAGCGCGGGCCCGGATCGATCGTGCGGCGGGTGATCCGGACAGTGGTGGTCGTCGACGCGGGCCGAGAGATCGTCGAGACACGCGATCATCTCGACCAGCGCCGCGTTCTGATACCGCATCTCCGTCGCGATCGCCTCGAGCGCGGCGGTCTGTCGTTCGACCGCATCTGCCTGCCGCTCAAGCGCCTCGAGTTGCGCCTCCAGGGCGAGGAACTCGTCGGAGGTCATGCTTCACCTCCCGCAGGTCGGAGCCCATCGCGCCGGAGGACGAGTTGATCGCGCGGGATCAACCGATCAGTCTTCCGATCACGCAGTTCGTCAAATTCGGGCTCGACATCGTCGCCATAGTTGCGAGCGCACTTCTGACACCAGAAATGGTTGTTCGTCGGTTCCCACGAGCGGTGACCGTTCGGACAGACGAACCGCCACCGATCCGTACGGTCTGCTAACCGGATCTCCTCTTTGCTCGCGCGCATCATGTCAGCCGTCTCGCTATCCCATAAAAGGGCTCGGCCAAACGCGCGGAGTGAAAGTGAAAGTGAAGCTATCGACTGTCGACACGTCCGATTCGGTCGATCGGGGGCTTTATCCCCCGTAGCATCGTGCGATTGCATGCTTCCGTAGCCTGTTTACGGGAGCCAGGCGGGCCGGTGCCCCAAACACCGGGTCCGCTTTTCTCTCGAGGACCCGACCGGGCAGCGGCGGGTCCGTCTGGCCTCCGTTGCTAACAACCGAAACATCCCACTCACTTATACTTAACCGACCGTACGTTAATCTCTAGTATACCATATGTTGTTACCAGTGGCTTCAACCAGTATTGATAAAATGGCAGTAGGGAACGTGACTGTATGCGACGACCGAGGGTGTCGTGGATGACACAAGCCGACGATCGCATCCTCGAGACCCTTGCGGACAGCGATCTCATTCTTTCACCAAGGGTCCTCTCGGCTAATATCGACTACTCGAGACACTATCTGAGTACACGGCTCGGAAAACTCTGCGATGCAGGACTTGTCGATCGTATCGACGAGGGATTATACCGAATTACTGACCGCGGTCATGCGTATCTCGAGGGGAAACTTGAGGCAGATGAAATAGAAAAATAGTGCTTCACCCAAGGTCAGCGGGTACCAACGTAGAACAGACCGATAGCGGGACGGGAGCTACTGATCCCGGCCGTATCCGAGCGCGCGAGCGGCAGATGCTGACAGTGTGACCGCGCGGTCGCCGACGGTCACGGGCTCGCCGGCCACCGAGGCGATAAGATCCCCCAGTTCCGCGAGATAGGTCTGTGGCCGGTCCTCCATAATCTGGACTGAGTCAGTCGTCGGATCGGTTAGTGCCCGGTTCTCGAGATAGCTATCCACGAACCGTTTGCGGACCGACTCGGGGGCGTCCTCGAGATACCACGGCAAGGAGAGATTGTCAATCTCGGTTTTGGCCCCGACCGGCGCGCCGAGGACGGCCAGCACGCGACCGAGGACGGCCCCATCTTGTGCGGGCGCGACGGTTTGGCTGGTGTCCGGGCCCGCTGCGGTTTCGGTCCAACCGACGCCGGCAAGCTCGAGGGCCGCCACGACGCTTGCCGTCTCGGGGTCGGCGCGGAGCGTAAACTCGGGTTCGAACTTGTCCCGCGGGATCGTCCCGCCGGCATAGACATTCGCGACGAGGACGTTCAGCGGTGTGATATCGTCATATGTGACGCCAATCCAGTCATGCTCGTGGGCGGTATAGAGTGCCTGCACCGCACGCGGTGTCGTGTCTTTGGCGACCCACGGATCAACGCGACCCGTTGGCGTGTTCGTCGCGGCCGCGATCGTCGCCACGCCGGCCGTCGGGTTATCGGCAGCGAAGGTCCGAACGCGGCGATACTGTTGGACGACTGTCCAGGTATCGTCGTAATCCCCGCCGTCGTAGGTGCGGGCGAGATCCTGTTCGGAGACAAGTTCGATGTCGGGCATGGCACAACGGTTTCCCTGTGGTTTCAAATTCATATCGATTCGACACAGTGTCGGCAAAATCGCCCGCCGGCATGGCCTTCAAGCGGGCGCTGGAATCGGGATAGCACCCGCTGATTCTCAGAACTGAAAGCCCATTCACCCGGACTATCAGGTACCTATATATGTACCCAGCCACCTGCAACTGACTGTGCATCGGTGACGGCGGCTCGAGAAAGCGGGGACGACGGGTGTGTTCCAATCCCCTGTCCGCAGTCGCCCGTTCGGTTCGGGTGGGAAAAAGCTTTCTCACCGTTCAGGCCCGGTGCCGTGATCAAACTATGGACGGAAAGCAAATCCGCAACAAGTTGATTGGATCGGATGACCAGCGCGCAGTGTCACCAGTCATAGGTGTCATACTTATGGTAGCTATTACCGTGATACTCGCAGCTGTGATCGCAGCCTTCGTGCTGGATATGGGTGACCCCGGAAATCAGACGCTAACCGCACAAGCAGACATAACCGGTGACGGATCAACTACGGTTGGTGTCGAAATTACTGGTGGAGGAGATGATATTGACGGTATTGCCTTTGTTGATTCCTCTGGTACCATTGAGCATGTAGACGACTCCTTAGATAAAACTGGAGCATCTAATGATTACAAGGCAGGAAGTGGTGAGCCACTTAGTAAGGGCACTGAATACACAGTGTATGTCTATGAAGGCGACCTGTCATCTGGTGGTTCAATTGATGACGCTGAAGCTAGTCTTGAGGTCGGGGATGTCGAAACGGGTAGTTAAATAACACATCTCCTTCTAATTCGTAGAACAGCATTTTCTAATAGTTGATTTTCTGTATGAACTCTGTCACAGTTATCGCCAACGGCTCTCGATAGAGGACCGATACCGAAGTCCAATCACCGACGTATTCGCGATCGCCTGAATCGTTTCGGGATCATACTTGCCTCGAGCGTCGTCGAGATTTTGCTCGTGTTCGATCAAATTCTCGAGGGCGGCGTCGATGACGACGGACATCGGCGGATCGTCGAGGTCGTCTTCGGCTACGATCTCACTGGCGCGCTCGAGTTTCAGCTGTCGTTGGTCGGTAAGTTTGAGGCTGGTTCGTTTGGTCATGGCTTAAGCGATGGTATGCACGGGGGTCGGTTCGCGTCGCTCGCGGGTGAGCAACTGGTCGGTCCTTTATGAACGGGGGCCGGGGCTCCGTCGTGATCATGGCGGGGGCCGGCCGGATCGGGTCCGATTCTATGCACCTCGCGAGCCCATCGCCCACGGCAGGGTGCATACATCGAGGTCTCCGTATACATCTGAGTGCGACCCCGAGGGGTCGGCTTCGAAGACCCGGTTGCAGGGCTCTCGATCATAGACCGATCCTCAGTACGGTCCTCATGTACCACTCGTAGACGAGAACAGACCCAACGAATGCGAACCCGAGGGTAGCATAGTGGCCGTTCTCGTACACGGCGCGGACCTCGGTGAACAGCGGGTAGAATACGACACCCATCGGAAGAATGGCTGCGATCGCGAACCCGAGCGCTATCACCCAGTCCCGCGGCCTGGTCCCTCGAAGACTGGCGGTGAGTGATTCGAACACCGTTGGCCTCTCGTCGCTCACGCATCGATCTCCTCGCCTTCGATTCCGGCGAGTTCCTTCGCCTGCTCGAGGTCGTCTGCTTCTTCGAGAACGCGGGCGATCGCCTCCTGGACGAGCTGGGGGAGCCGAGCCCGGAGTTCGATCGCGGCCGTCGCTTCCCGCTCGAGGTCGCGGCGTTGCTCGCGTCTGGCTTCCTCCAAGTACTCGTCTATCATGCCTCGATCTCCTCGACCAGCTCGAGGGACCACTGACCGTCGTCGACGTGACGGATGTGCATGTGATAGTCGCCGTCGATCTCGCCGTCCTCGTCGAGAAGGCCCTCGATGCGCATGTCGTCTTTCGGCATCGTGATGCCGACCGAATCGCGATCGATCTTTCGCAGTTTGTTCAGCGCCATATCCGGCGGGCAACCCGCCCTCTCATAAAACTTCGTGACTCTCTGGGTTCCAAGTGGGTACCCCAAGGGGAGTATCCCTTTATTCCGAGGTTTTTCGGAGAGGCGGGTTGCCGACCGAGCGTATGGCACTGAGTTTGCCAGCAAGTACAGTCCCGGACGCCGTGCGCCGGGAAGATGGTATCGACCTGATTGATAGCGTCCTCGCGCCCCTGTTCGTCCTTGCGTCGTTCTCGGTCGCGGCGGTCGGGACGTTCACTCTGAACGCGCCGTTTAACACCGGCTTCGAGGGCGTTCTGGTCGCTTCGAACGGAACGGAAATCACGTGGGGATTCCTCATCTCCATGATCACCGTCGTCGCCGCGTGGGTCACGAACGGGCAGACGGACATCAGCGACTACACCGACCTCGAGACGGTCGTCTTGCTCCTGATGTTCATCCTGAACATCCTCTCGGCGCTGGTGCCGGCCGTCTCGGTCGCGGTCGAATCGACGTGGCCGCTCGGCTGGTTCATGGTGTTCCTGAACGGAGCCGGGTTCTACCTCATCGCGTACAAGTAAAACTCGGAGGTAGAACCTATGAGACTCAACTTTCGGAAGGATACGACGGTACTCGTCGGCCTGTTGCTCGTCGCGTCGCTCGTGACGATCGGCGTCGCCGGGGTCGCGAGCGCACAGAGTTCGGAGTTTTCGACCAACGAGACGGTGACCGTCTCGAACGAATCGACTCCGATCAACGTCTCGGTTACGTGGAACGAATCGGTCACCGATCCGGCGAACACGTCGGCGTCGGTCACGTTCTACAACGAAACCGAATACGCGGACGACCCGGCCAACGCCACGATCGCGCTCGAGGACACGATCGCGGCCGACGCGGGGAACACGACGACGGCCAGCTACGACGAGAATGCCAGCGGTCTCGAGCTGGACACGGATTACCGAGTCGTCGTTTCGGGCCCGTCGACGGTCGACAGTGCATCGGTTGAAGATAGCTCCGGGTTCCTCGGGGGCGTGCCGGGCGTCGGCGACGATCTCGGCGGTGGCGGGATGCTCGTTGGGGGCGCGGTGATCGGGCTCGCCGTGATCGGCGCGGCGATCTGGACCATGCGCGACTAAGCGGACCAACCTACCAATGACTTCGCACATTTTTGGCGGTACGACGGTGTGGCATAGTTCGGTGATCGTGGGGTACATCCTCGCGACGAGCGCGACGGTCGTCGGGCTCGCGCTGGCGGTTCAATCCGGGGTGGGGGTCTGATGTCGGCCCACAGCCCACGGCCCACCGAGACGGACGATGGCTCGAGCGGGATGACCCGGCGCGGGCTGGTCCGGCGCGCGGCTGTCGCGGGCGGGACGATGGTCGCGGCCCCGGCCGCGGTCGATCAACTCGCGCCACGCTACTCGCCGGTCGGACGGGCGGATGCCTCGCTACTCGTCGCGGGGACGCTCGTCGCGGGCGGGGCGGTCGCAGGGCTGCTCGTCGGAGTGGCCGCGACCGGCGGCGGTGATGCGAATGCTGAGGCGATCCTCGAGCAGCGAGCGAACGAACTTCACGACCGCATCTATGCCGACGCGACAGAGATGCGGATGGGGCAAGAGCCGACGATCGAATCCCTACAGGGCGATGTGGCGATGCTCCGGCAGTTGGCTCGCTCGGATGCTGGGTTCTCGATCATGCAGTCGGCAAGCGATGAGGTCGGAGAGTCCCAAGCGACCACGAACGCGAAGGACGCCGTTCGAGACGCCTTCGCCAAGGTCGAAGCGAATTTCTTCGATATGTGGACGACTGAAATGGATAAGGCTCAGCGACGTGCTGGCCTCGCCGGAGACAACGATAAGCTTGCCTACCAAGATGTGTTCGACGTATTCGGTGATTACTCGACGGGAGACTACGCAGGGCACTCGCCCGGAGCGATGGACCCTAACTCGGCCCTCGGCGAGAACGGCGAAAACCCGCTCTCGGAAACTGGCGCGGAGCTTGTCAATGGCGACATGCACACGGTGAGCGTCATCCACTACGTTGACGACTACCCGCAGATCGAGAAAACCAAGGAGATTATCATGGTCCCGTGGTCGAGTGTCCCGAGCGTTAGCAGCAACCCTTATAACGAACTCAACTCGTCGGACACGGCGAACCTCGCGGACCCGATTTCTGTCATCGACCTCGAGAATGAGACGTACAACGATCCTAACATCGGAATGGGCGGCCAGTGGGGCGCGAAAGCCTTAGACCGGGAGTCCGCCGACACTGCGGAGATGATCAACGCGACCGAGTGGATGGCGGTCCACGACCAGCTAATGACGATGCTGGACGAGGAGCTAACTCACGTCGAGACGATGGTTAGCAACCTCTACCAGCCAGCAGTAGACGGCGAAATCGACGTGCATTCGCTCTCGAGCGGCTCGGCGGTACTCGAGGAAGCAAGAGACGGCAACCTATCGACGTGGAAGGAAGTGGCCGGGATCTACCGCTCCATGCGCATGGGCGAAGCGAAAGACCCGGCGGTCGTCACGCTCCCGAACGGGGTCGAACTCGAGGGGCTGCTTTTCTGGTCGGAACCCGATCTCAACGACGGATTGGCGGTCGGGGAATCGATCAATCCGAACAACACGACTGGACGGCTCTATCTGGCCGCCGAGATTCGCAGCGTTCCCGAGCCGGAGCAGGAGGATATGGCGTCGGTCACGATCACGGTCGAGGACGGGTCGGGAAACGCCGTGACGGACGCCGTGATCAATGTGAAGGGCGGCGATACCTCGCACTCGGTGGACTCGAACGGAGAGGTGTCGGTCGAGGTCGAGGCCGGACCGACGACGTTCTACGTGACGGATTCTGATGGGACGACAAGCGAGACGGCTCGGACGATCGAGGTCGCCGACGGCGACTCGATCTCGATCACCCACGACGGGACCGACCAGTCGTCGTTCAACGCTGATCCGTTCAGCGGCGAGACGCTGACTTCGGACGACGAGGGGAAGGCGATCCCGGTCCGGCTGTCGGACCCGTTCGCCATCGAAGGCGTCCACGAGAAGCCCGATGCGACGGCGCTCCAGTTCGAGAAACCGCTGACAGTCGAGCCGAGCGACGACTTCGGGAAGTACAAGGACGCCGCAGAGGACGCCGCGCAGGACGAGGAAGAAACGCGCGAGGAGACGACCAAGGTCGTCATCGAGCAGACGGGCGGCGGTCCGGGCCCGATCTTCGACGGTGGGAATCCGCTCGAGGACGGCGGCGGGTTGCTCGGACTCGGGATCATCGGCGTCGTCGTGCTGGCCGTCGTCGGGTTCGTGACCGATATGATTCCGGGGCTGGGGGGCAACTAAGATGCGCCGGACAATCGCACTCGTCGCGGTCGCGATCGCGATCGCGATGGGCATGGGCGTGGGCCTTGGGCCGGCCGCCGCGCAGGAGCAGCCGGCCAACCAGACGGCGAACGAGTCCGACCAAGTGCCGGTGGTCGACCCTGAAGGTGAAGACGCCCTTCGGACGATCGACAACCAGACACGGGTCACTGATTGGTCCTACTCGCCGGGACGGTTCACGCTCGAGATCGAAGCTGACGAGCCGACCACTGTCTCACTCACTGAGTCGGGATCGTTCGAAGAAGACGCGGAGAGCTACAACTACGCCAAACACGAACTCGAGGAGGGAACGCAGACGGTCACGTTCATGGTCGCGCCGCGGCAGGGCGGAAAGGGCGCGGCCGTCGCGATCGCCACCCAGCAGTCCCTCGAGAACGGCGGCGGGGCGGTCGTCTCGACCGGGACGGTCCAGAGCAACCCGTTCAGCAACTTTGGAGGAACGAGCGGGCTGTTCTCCGGCGTCGCGATGACCTCCGGCTTCGCCGGGCTCGGTGCCTGGTATGTCGTCCGCTCGGAGAACGACGGGGTGGTCGAAGCGTGAGCCTCGAGACCAGCGGCACGTTCGGCAACTGGCGCGACCGCGTGACCTACGTCTTCGCCGAGGCGCAGTTACTCGTCTTCGCCGTGCTGTTCAGCCTCGGCGTCGCGCTTCTGTGGATCCGGCCGTCGGTGCCGGGCATCCCGCCGATCGCGGTCGGGTGGTTCGCCGCGGCGATCCTCTTAGGACCGCCGCTGTTCGCGATGTTCGTCAGCGGGGCCCGAAAGCTCCGAAACCGCCGGATGGTCGACGTGTACCACATCAACGGCGTCGACGATACCCGCCGCAAGCTCTACGTCGCCCCCGAAGTCTGGAGCGAGAAGACCGTCGAGGGACCATCGCCGTACCGAGTGAACGACGGCGACGGCTTCGAAGTCCGCGAGTTCACCTACCACGAGGACACCGGCCAGCTCGTCGTCCGGGGCTGTTACTTCAGCCAGTTGGCCGACTCCAAACTCGTCACGATCAAGGCCATGCTCGAGGACATCCACGGCGATCTCGTCGACGCTTTCCTTGAGTACAATCGACTCCGCGGCCGGATATCGAAGATGGGGCTCGAGATCCAGAGCGACGTAATCAACGAGGAAGCCGAAGCCGACGAGCGCGGGCTGATGAACCCGCGGACGACCGTTAAGGATCGCTTCGAAGCAGCCAAGGACGACGCCGAGGCTCGAGACGTCGACGAGATCAAAGACGTCTCTCAGTATGTCGACGACTATACCGAGACCCACGGCGATCGGACGCCCGTTGAAGCGGACGAATCGGCACCAGAACAGCCTGCAGCGACTGACGGGGGGACTAACCGATGAGATACATCCACGACGGAGAGCTACGGAACCGAACAGTAGACCCGCCGACCGTGTTCGTCTTCGATGAGCTGGCGACTACCAGGACCGGACGGACGAATACCGCGCTCAGGACGGCACTACTGAAACAGCGGAAAACAACCACCACTCCGCTACTCGTCGGCCATGAACCGAGCCAATGGAGGTGGACCGATCGATGAGCGACGAACAGGACAACTTCACGGTCGGCGGCTTCGCTGAGTGGCAACAGGGCAACCAGGCGAAAGATCCCGACGAGGTACTACCACACACGGGGTTCGTCCGCGACGAACAGATCGACCGCCAGATGACCGTCCGCGCCCTGCACCACGATCCCGATCGGTGGGACGGCAAGGCGGCAGCGACCTATATGGACGTACAGAAGAACCGTGACATCCTCCGCGGCGAGGGCGGCCACACCGCTCGCCAAGCCCTCGAGAACGGCGACACGCTCACGCTGAAACACTACATCGGTGACCCGAGCCAACAGGCCGATCTCTCGGGTATCAAGGCGATCACCCGCCTGCAGGAGATCGTCGCCGGGCCCGCACCCGTGATCGTGGTTCTCGGCGAAATGGGAGCTGGCAAAACGAACCTCGCATGTCTGCTCCTGCAGCTCCGTGACCGCTGGGTCGACGGCGATCTCCTCGTCGGCTCGAACATCCGGACGCTTCCACGTAACGACGACTGGGTGCGCGACGACGGCACCGTCGAGGACGGCTGGATTCCCAACTTCCCGCTCCTCGAGGAGTGGGTCGGTCAGGACGGCAACCCGGTCGAGAACCCCCAACAGCCGAAAGCGTTCGTCGGCGACGAGTTCTCGACGAACGCCTCGGGAACCGGCTCAGACGGCCAGAAGGTCCGCAAGCTGATGGGGCCGCTCGTGTTCAAGATCCGCAAGTACAACGGGATGCTCATCTACATCGGCCACGACGAGTCGTCGATCCATCCGATGCTCTGGCGCGTCGGGACAATCATCAAGAAGCCCGATCGCAACAACAAGGGGAAAGCGATCGTCGCCGACCGGATCTCCGGCGGCAAACTGCAGGACGTAGACCCGCGCCCGTTCACCGGCATTCCACCCGCGGACTTCGAACCCCACACGAACGACGAGGCCGACTGGTCGTGGTCGGCTCCCTCGAGCAAGGACGACGGCCCGGCGATCGCCGAAGACGAGGTAAAACGGGTCGCTGCGTGGACGATGGAAGAGTGCCGGCAACAGGGAATGTCGGCCCGCGAAACCGCCGAGTTCGTTCCGTACAGTCACGCTACCGTCTCGAACTGGTGGAACGACATCGATGAAGGCGGTGAGAAGCGAGAGTGGGTTAACACCGTCGAGCGGGTGATCGCATGACTGCGTCGGGGTGGAAACCTGTAAAGCGTAACCTGCCCCACTTTAGAGAGAAGCCCAACGCCCACGGCCCACCGCGTTCGCTCCCGGTCGGGAGCGAACGGAGAGCGATGGGCCCGCCGTCGCTGCAGTCAGCGGAGGAGGATATATATCAACGCGCGGAGCGCGTGTGTAGACCTCAGAAAAGTGATGTTTTCGAAGGGCGATTTCGAAGAAATCGCGACGCGCGTCATGGAGGGCGATCGCCGTGGCGGTGATCCTCCTTCGAAACCTCGCGTTCGTCGCTCGGTTCACCACCGTCGATCTCGCCCATCAGCTCCGGCGCGACCTCGAGCGTGGGGTGTTCTCGAAACAGACCCTCGGGTTGATCGGCGTCGCGATCGCCGTCGCGGTGTTCGCGCTCGGGCAGGGTGAGTGGTCGGTCGCGGTCCTGTCGCTCCTACTCGCTGGGTTCTTCACCTACGGCCCCGCTCGAGCGGATCGACGCTGGCGAGACGATCGGAGGGTACCGTGAACAGGTCGAAACGCGCGAACCACTTCGGAACAGCCGTCGAGAAACGAATGGCCGAGAAGCGCCGCTTCGACCTCGAGCGGGCGAGCTGGCACGACGCCCGGTTCGGCAACGGGACGCCGGTCGAAATCAAGTCGACCATGCACGAACACTCGGACGGCCAGCCTGGTAACTGGAAGGTCTACCGCGAGTACCACGAAAAGCTCCAGCGTCACGACGGCTGGTACTGTTTCGTCGTCTACCGGCCACATGGGCGCTCGGGCTGTACGGTCCTCCGGGACAAGATGGTCCGCGCGGGTGATCTCCCGCTACTCCGATGGCACGGGGGCGGCGATCACCGCGGGACCGAACAGGCGAAGGTTTCGATCGACTCGATCTTTTAGGAGAGAGTGTCTAACCGGCACCGTTTGCTTGTTTCCAATCTGTATGGCCAACAGGATTATTGTAGTCCAATTGAAACTCATAAACGGCGAGGAACGATTCGGTCGTTGTCCGACAGAATCTGCCGACTCCGAGACAGGCGGCACCTCGCCCCTGGGATCATTTCGACACCAATTGTCACCTTGACAGGGGTCTCAGGCCTATCCGATCGATTCCCATCATCGGAAGGGGGCTTCAACGCCGGCTCCCAGTCGGCGTTTCTCGAGAGACCGATTCACTCTGTAGTGACGACGATCTCGTCTTCGATATCGAACGTCATCGCTCGCGTCGACAGCGTCTCGGCGATCTCCCGGCGCTGCTCGAGGGTGAGGTCGTCGCGCTCGAGGACTTGACGGGCGGCTTGGACGAACTTCGGTACGTCGTCGCAGGCGCTCACGACCGCTTTCGTCTTGTTGCAGTCGTAGAAGTCGGCCGCGCGTTCGATCGCGTCCCGTCGGTACGCGTAGTCGCCGTCGGTCCTGATTCGCATACTCGTACACACGACCCCCGAAATCCTAGTTTTTTCGACTCACTGGACGGCCCATTTCGGCACACAACCGGCGGAACCTGTTGGTCAGTTAGAGACGAACGACGGTTCAAGCGACGGATCGACTCGAAATATGCACACGAGGTGTCGCGGCTCGTGTGCATATTCGGGAATCGAATTCTGTCGACGTGCGACCCCAGGGGGGAGGGAGAGAAGATACGAAAAAGTGAAGAGTGAGATACTTGTCTACCAGTAGTATTTTTGTTACTGACTTTCTTGGTCAGACACAAGAACCGATCATGGAACAAACTCGTATTATTCAACGGAGCACTAGCCCAATTTATGTCTATTACCGAGAGATTCAAGATACAGATCTAAACACGCGGACTATCACTGAGGAGGAAGATATAATAAATTTCAATGATGTGTTAGACGGATTTGAACGGCAAACAGGCCAGCATGAGTTTGATGATCTTGATATGGACCAAAATCCTAAGCTCATGCTCAATTCTATTTTTGAAGGATATCCCGATCATAATTCACAGCAGTGTGTGATGCTTGTAAATGACTTCTGTAGCAGTATGCATACAAGTGCTCGTCAGGAAGGAAAATATGCAGTTTTGATCATAACTGAAGACTCCATATTTATATGTCACACAGACAGTAAGGAAAAGTCAATCACAAAAAATGCAGATGTGATCGAAAGACTGCTTGATACAGATAATGTCAATAAATATGCTGAATTCCGACAACAGTCAGAAGAGACTATTGTTCGACACTATGAACGCCATAGGACCAAATCACTTTCCGATTGGTTGGGTATTGAAAACTTTGAAATATCATATCAGGATGCTGGCGAGATTAGTATATTTACAGAAATTGACGACTCTACATGTGCATTCCAATACGAAAAAGACGAGTTTGTGAATAAGTTCCTCAACACTGACAGTGGTTATGAGATTATGGAGAATCTTTTTCGAACGCCAACTAATGAATATTCTGTCGAGCAAATCCAGTTCGGTCGACGGAATTATGAAAACACCGACGACTTCCTTCAGGATTTCTACAGCCTGTATTACGATGTAAAATCATATCAGGATCATTTTGCACAGGTAGCTAGCTCTATGGAACCTTGGCAGGGGAACATCTACGACCACAAAAACAAGGTCACAAAAGGAAAGAACGGGCAGAAATTTGTAATCAAAGACCACAATGATTTCAACATTGTATTTGCATATAAAAACATCGAACTTTCCACTCAATGGAGGCTCGAACTCACCCAGAAGTTCCTTGATGGTGTACCTACGCAGTTCACCCACGCCGGGAATCCTTTTTCTGAAGAGCCAGTCAAAATAGGTTGTTTCGAGATCTACAACGATGTCGAAATTGATGGCCTCGATGAGCTAAATCGACTCTACGAAACTCTTCAACGCGGTGGAACTGGAGAACAGCTTTCAAATCTTCTTGCGTATGTGATTTTTGTTGTTGCAGCAGAGTGGTCCGAACCTCCTTTAGCTCAATTCTTCCCACAGCTCGCGTCAAAATACGCAAACCGACTGGATGCTGATGGCGTTGTGATCCGTGACGAGGATAATATTCTTGAGTTCAAGTCGAACGAATGGTTCGGAATTAGTGATGATGATGAATTAGCTAAGCGAATCTCAAAAGAAATACAGGGAGATACTCGTCTCCTCATCGGTGGTATTGACGAAGAGGATCAGTCTATCCGCCCAATCAATCGAAACCGGTTCGATTCAGAGAGAAATACATCGATCAGAAATAAAGTTAGAAACCTAAATGGAGACCATGATTCGATTACCCTGAAATCTGTACGGTTAGGCAGTGGTGATTGCCTACTGTTCGTCTTCAGTGTTAGGGGAGATCATTCATTCAATTTTGACGCTATCGCATAACTGCAACTACAGTTTGATGTAGAGACACATTCCACCAACACCTCCGTTTCATGTGGATCAACTGGAAACCTGCGGAGGCGGGGGTGGAGCGTTGTAATTTTTTGGTTCAGTCCCCTTGGGGACACCCGCCAAGGGGGCTTTCGCGCGAAGCGCGAAACGACCCCGCCGGCGTTGCGGTGCGATCGCGGTGCCTCCCCCTCCCTCGAGGGCGAAATACAACCAGCGTTGTCTAAGCACCAGTGTTAGTCAAGCAAACTTGCAGAAAACAGCGAAAACGACAGCGTTGCCACTATGCGGGCCGGTTCAGCGGTCCGCAACTGCGCCGACGAATCCGGTCTCAGTCCCGCCGCCCGGAGTCTTCCAGGTAAGCTCGACACCGCGGAGGACGGTCGGGTCGTTCCCCGACTTCGACCACTTCTCGAGGGCCTCGGTGGCGATCGTCGCGACGTTCTCGAAGCTATCGGCCTTCAGTCGCGAGAGGATCGTATCGATCCGCATCTGTCGCGGATCGCCGTTCTCGTCGAACTCGAGGTCGGCGCCGTTCTTCGCGAGCCACTCCTGGAAGGGCGACGACTCGGCGACGTGGTCGGCCAAACCCATGATGTGTTGCATCCGGTCGGCGTAGCTCTCGATCGCGTACTCGGCCGACTCGACGAGCGCCCGCAGTTCCTCCCGATACTTTCGGGCCCGGAACGACACGTCGCCCTGATCTAGCTCGAGGATCTCGCCGAGGTCGGAGATCGCCCGGTAGATCGTCGCGGGGTGCTTCCCCAGCTGGTCGGCGAGATCGTCGACGGTCGCACCGCCGTCGGTCGCGACCGTCTCGGTCACGTCGCGGGCGGTGTCGCCCATGTCCCGCAACGTCGTCATCAACAGGTGGTCCGTCTTCGCCTCGAGGCGGGGTGTGGGGTCCTCGTAGAGTTCGACCAGGTCGTCACGGGCGACCGCGTCGAAGTGATCGTCCGCGACGTAAACGCCGCTCCCGTCGGGCCCGAGCGGGATGTCTTCCCAGTGGAGCGCGTTCAACAGCGTCTCCTCGATCTGCTCGGTGACCTCGTGGCGATCGGCCCACGCCCATCCCTCGCCGTCGTTCATCGACTTGTTCACCAGAACCTCCACTTTCGGATGGTACGACGGGTGATCTTTCGAGACCGCGTCCGGATCGGCCAGCTGGTAAATCTCGAACTTCCGCCCGTAGGTGTGGCCGGGCAGCAACTCGCCGGCCGACGTGGGGTTCAAGAACAGCCGGTTCTGGTGGTTGATGATCTCCTGATTGTCGATATGGAGTTCGGCCTTCACGCCCTCGAGATCGGAGAGATAGTGCGCGACCTTCTGCAGCACACCGGCCGACGACAGCTTTTCCGCCCACTCGCGGCGAATGCGGACGTAGCGCTCGTACGCCCACATCCGACTCGCCGGGTGCGGCTCGGTTCTGAAGTACTCGGAGTGAATCCGCTCGCCGGCATGATCGAAAATCGCCTCGAAGAACTCCGGTAGCAGCTCGAGTCCGCGCTCGGGTTCGATGTTGCTGGTGTGGAACTCGACGTCGACGCCGTCGACCTCGCCGACCTGATTCTCCCACGGGAGCTGTAGTCGCTCGCCGCTCTCCCAGTGACGCATGTTCGGGAACCGCGGTGAGAGGTTGTACGATGCCTTCCGCTCACCGCGCCCGCGGCCCTTGATGTCCCACTCGTAGAGCCGCTCGGCGTTGATCCCGTCCGATAGTCGCGGCGCGAAGCCGGACTTGCTGTAGCTGACCT
The DNA here is from genome assembly GCF_001953745.1 of Natrinema saccharevitans. Taxonomy (NCBI): domain Archaea; kingdom Methanobacteriati; phylum Methanobacteriota; class Halobacteria; order Halobacteriales; family Natrialbaceae; genus Natrinema; species Natrinema saccharevitans. Next base: position 416,554 of record NZ_LWLN01000001.1, on the reverse strand, counting down.
CGAGGTGCCAGGGCTCGCCGTCGATCTCGGTGTCGATCTCGAGGTAGCCCTCGAAGGGCGGCCCGAGCATCACCGATGACAGCGCGTCGTACGGACCGCGACCCCAATCGGGCCACTTCCATCGGCCCTCGATCTCGTGCGGTGTCGTCTCGACTTGGGACACCGCTACTCACCCCGTTCACTCTCGAGCAACCCGGTTAGGACCGCAACCGGGTTCCACCACGTCGCGCCCTGACACGGGTAACAGACGTGTTTGAACGACGTGCAGTCGCTCGCCTCAAGGGCGGTCGGGTCGGCGTCGGGTTGGTCCAGTTCCTCGAGGCTGGCGCGCTTGACGCGGGTCCGTCCACAGCCCACGCAGACGGCGTCGACGGGGATCCCGGACTGTCCGGCCTCGGCGCTGGCCAACTCGGCCTCGAGGTCGCGATCGTCGCTTTCGGTGTCGACGCTCATCGGGATCCCTCCACGGATACCGACGGATCGACGCCTGCCGGATCGATCACGTGCGACCACGCGAGCTTCGCGACCTCGGACTCCGAGCGCTCCCCGCCGACCTCGTACCACCGGCCGGAGAGCAACTCGTCGACGAGCGTCGCCGGCACGATTGCCCGCGCGACCTGGGGCAGTCCCGGCCGCGGCAGGTAGACCACAAACAGGTACATCCCGCCCGCCTCGAGCAACCGGTCGTGCGCGGCGCGCTTGACGTAGAACCGTCCCCGAGTCGACCGATCGCCGTTGCTCGTCTCTATCTGACAGCCCTTGATCTCGACAGGGACGCCGGGCTCGACGAGGACGATCCCATAGAACGGCAGCGACTGATCCGGCTCGAGGACGGCGGTCGTCTTGGCGTCGTGCCAGGTCGCGGTCCGATCACCGACGTACTCGAGCGCGTCGACGGCCTGGACGATCTCGCCCTCGAGGGCGTCGCCGCTGGCCTTCGGACTCTCGAGTTCCGACGCTCGAGAACTCATAACGGGCCCTCCCGCGCGTTCCGAACCGCGCGCGTACACTCGGGACAGAGTCGGCGAAGCGCGTCGACACGGTCACCGCAGCGTTCACACTCGTCAGATTCGACAAGCCGGCTCATCGCGAACCACCGTCCTCGCTATCGGTCGCTGTGTCGCGCGAACACGGCTCCCCACCATCCGCGACTGCAAGTAACGTCTGCTGCTCGTAGGTGTCCCTCGAGTCGAAGACGTGTTTTCCGAGTTCAGGGTGGACCGCGTTCCGAAGTACCTGAGTCGGATCGTTCGAGGTACCCAGATAGATGTTCTTGGACAGCGAGATACCTAACCACGACTCGAGTTTGTTCCGGTCGGAGGGGTTCCCACTGGTGAACGGGAAATCACGCTCTGGTACGTCGAAATCGGGGATGTGATAGTTCGACCAGAACAGGTGTCTCCCGACTTTCTGACCCGGAATCAGTTCGTCGTAGTATGGATCGACGTTTTCGACGACCCAGTCCCCGTCGAAAATCTTCTCGAGGAAGACAATCTCTTGATAGAGTCGCATATCCGGATAGTCCGGCTCTCGACTCGCGTTGTGCGCCTCGTCGGAATGCCACATCGCGTAGCTAACGCTTGAGTGACTCTGACACGGTGGACTCGACCAGATAAAGTCCCAATCGTCGTCGTAGTGCTGTTTCAAGAACGTGTGAGCGTCCGCGACGATCACGTCGTCCTCCGGGTACTGGCGCTGATACTCAGCAGCCACTTCCTCGTCGATCTCGACGGCCGTCACGTCAATGTCGTCCCACAGCTTCCGGTTGCCGCCGATCCCGGCGTACAGATTCAGGACACGTGTTCGTTCGGTACCGCTCGAGGACTGTCCGCCGTCGGTACAGATCTCTCGATCCTCGAGCGCGCGGCGAACGTCGGCGTCGGTCGCTTGATCGGCCGGATGGGCGATGGGCGTCCGACTATCGACATCGTACAGCTCGCTCGCCCGGACGAACCCACTACGCATCGGCCTCACCCCCGTGGCGGCCCTCGGAGGTTTCCGGATCGGGGACCGCCACGTCGACACCAGCGGCGGACCCGCGGCTCAGACGCGCGTACGTATCGCAGTCACCACAGCGGTGGGCCCGGTCCTCGTCGTCGCCGAAGACCCGGCGGAACCGGTCCGTCACATGAGTGCCACAATGGAGACAGGTAGACTGCGTTACCTGTCTCGAGAGTGTGGTACTCACGCCGACCACCCCGGATTTCCTTCGCGGAAATCACGGGACTGCGCGGACCCGAATTCGGCATCGTTCGTCCCTCGATTTCCTACGGGGGTTTGTACGAATTCGGAACCCGCGTATAATTCGGTAGCAGTCGCGAGACTCGCGACTAACCGGGTAATTCGAAACGTTACAAGAGTCGAATGGACTCGCCGGGATTTGAACCCGGGGCCTCTTCCTTGCGAAGGAAGCGATCTGCCACTGATCTACGAGCCCTCGCGCATTCCTATCCGTGGTTTCTATTTGAGGCTTGTGTTTCGACGCGGGGTCGGGAGACACCACCACGGGTGCGGACGGTATTCGAGGATATCACTCAGACTCTCGCGGAGTCCCTCCCTGCTCCGACAGCGAGGACGCGTGCCCGCCCGGCGACGGCACCGACGACGAAGCCGGTGAAGTGCGCGAGCAGGGCGACGCCGGGGGAGGCGGTCGCAGCGGTGACCGCGACCGCGAGGCCGACGACCACGAGCGCCGACAGCCAGGGCGGGACGTCGACGATCGAGCCCAGCCCGCTCGAGAGGCGGTTCGACGCGAGGAGGTAGCCGAGCAGGGCGAAGACGGCGCCGCTGGCACCGAGGACGCCGGGCGAGGGGGCGACGGGGACCAGTGGCACCGACGCCAGCAGTCGCGTGAGAACGATCTGGGCGGTTCCAGCGACCGCGCCCGTCACGGCGACGAAGGCGTGAAAGCGGGCCCGCGTCGTCGCTCGCGCGACCGGCCAGCCGAAGACCAGCAAGGCGAGGCCGTTCGAGACGAGGTGGCCGAGGCCGTCGTGGGCGTAGACGCTCGTGACGATCGTCCACGGGTTGGCGGTCAGCGGCGGTCCGAGGACGAAGAACGTCCCCATCACGCCGACCAGCGCGGTCAGCCCCTGGACGACGAAGACGAGGACGAAGACGACCAGCACCTCGAGGACGGCGCTGCTCGAGCGGGGCCCCGACTCGTCGGTCCCGGAATCGGCCTGCAGGTACGTCCCTACCTGTGATCGTGACCGAGAGCGCCGTTTCATATGGACGAGTACGACGGCGAGCGACAAAAGTCCCAGCGCGGTCGTGATTCGATCGACGGTATCGATGGTGAGACGGGGTGGGGAGTTTCGCGTCGACTCTCTCTCGGAATCACAGTTACTGTCGGAGGCAGTACTGGAAGCGGCGACTCCACTCGTAGCGTATCCACCGGTCGTAATCGAGATGGCGTCGGCAAGCGAGTCGCCTTCGAACGCTCCGAGGAGACTGGTTGACGCGGGGTGTGTGATGGTTTGGTTCTTGTCTTATTAAAAATAGATATATTTATTGTCTAGGTAGACAAATTCATAGTCAAGAATGGATACAGCCATATTGAACCAGTTGATGACGGCGGAGTACAGTGGACGAGCGACGCGTCCGAAGCCGGATCGGGAGGACCTGTACCGGTACACACACAAAGAATTTCTCGACGCTGATCTTGCCGAGATATTCCACGAAAATACGAAACTCACCGAAAACACGAACCGCATCGACGACCGGACGACATCGATGTTTTTGACGAACGAGACGATGACATATGTGTGCCAGCAGATCAGTCCGGACTACGAGGGGAGGGAAGTCGTGGATTTGCCTGCTCCCGACGAGTCGCTCGAGACGGACGTGGCTGTCGCGATCAAACGGCGCCGATCCAAACGGTCATATGCCGGTGAGGGGATCTCCAGACAGACGTTATCCAATCTACTATACTATAGTTGTGGCATTACGGAGACTTCCGTCCCGAACGACGAAAGACCGGTCTCCGGTGTCGAAATGGAACTTCGCGCGTATCCGTCTGGAGGAGGGCTCTACCCGGTCGAAACCTATCTTGCAGTACTCACCGATAGCCAGTCGCTCGATCGAGGGCTCTACTACTACGTGCCACAAGGCCACAAGCTTCGAAAGCTGGGTGGAGCAGCCGAGTGTTCCGACGTTCTGGATGCGTTCCAGAAGGGGGGCGGTGTGACGGTAGAAGATGCAGCCGTCAGTCTCCTGTTCACCGCCGCGTTTTGGCGCTCGAAAGCGAAGTACGGCACCCGTGGATACCGATTTGCGCTTCAAGAATCGGGGCATATCATGCAAAACGTACAGCTCGCGGCGACGAGTTTGGGCCTTCACTCCATTCCGATATCGTCAGTAAACGAACGCGCTATGGAAGACGTGCTTGATATCAACGGCGTCGACGAAAGCATCGTGTATACGGGCCTCGTCGGGGTTCCAGCGGAGGTGGAAGATGATGCGTGACAGCGGACATTCGTCCATTGAGCGACTGGAGAAGCCGAAATTGAATCCATCGTTCGTTGCGATCCAGTCGGGAGAGAATACGTACCACATTAGGGCGGGTCCGTGGACCGGGCCGGTACTTACCATCGAGGAAACGGACGAGGAAGATGCGATCGGGGATCTCTTCGAACACTTGGACGGAGAACACACCCTCGAGGAAATCTTCGAGGCGTTCGATGAAGACGACCACGCGGCGATCACGTCGTTGCTCGAGCGGATGGAAGACCGGAATATAATCTACGACGGGGCAGATATCAGAACCGACTACGGCGGCCCCCAGTTGATGCTTTCGCCGCGGTTCAAACGCGAGGATCGCAGGCGACTGGATGAAACCGATGCGCTGGTGATCAACGCGGGTTCGATCGGTCCACAGGTCGCTCGGGACTTGATCGAAAGCGACGTCGGAACGGTACGCTTCGCTCAGCCGATTCCGGAGGCCCGGGCCGACGTGTCGGATCTTCGTTCGGACGAGCGATTCCAGCAGGTAGCTGACGGGGATTACAACGACGCCATCGCGGACGCCACTGCAGTGATTTATGCTGCGGATCGGGCCTACCCGGCTCTCGGCGAGGAAGTGAGCAGGATCGCAGACGAAACCGGAACGCCTTGGATGCTCGCTCAGGTGAGCGGATTCGATGGCTTAGTCGGGCCGACGGTTTTCCCGGGCGAGACCGGCTGCTATAATTGTCTGCAACGCCGGATCGCGGCGAACATTAACGACGAAACGTACGACATGTATCGGGAAGCACTCTCACGACAGTCGGGACTTGCGGCCGAAGGACTCCCATCATACAATCGAATGGTCGCTGGGTACGCCAGTATCGATTTTCTCCACCTCCTCGCGTACGGTCAGTCCTTTACCGTCGGCCGATCGCTTGTGATCAACTTCTTGGATCTCTCGGTTGAGGTTAACGACGTGCTTCGGCTGCCTCGATGTGACATTTGTGGAAAGGATCCCGGCGATGACACGCCGCGGTTCATCACGATCCGAGATCGAGTCAAGGCGGGAAAACTCGAGCGGCTGAGCAGGGAGGGATAAGTATGCGTATTACGGAACACGATCGACCGCTTCCGGCCGAATACGAGTGGCTCCTCGGGCGAAAGACTGGAATCATTAAACGCATAAACGTCTGGTACTCCGACCGGGCCAGTCCGCAGTTGCTCTCGAGTGGGATCATCGAAACCGATACGAGTACACTCCGCAACGACGACAAATCCAGCATCGAAGCAGGGGGAAAGGGTGAGAACGTCAGCGCGGCCCTGCAGACCGCATTCGGTGAGACCGTCGAACGCTACTGCATGGACATACCCGACGAAGATCGCATTTGTCGTGGCGCGTACGCCGAGATGAAACGAGAACACGAGGTCGTTGATTTTGAGTACTTGGATATCTATTCGGATCCCGGATCGATTCCACAGATCGAACCGATCGATACGGATACGTCGATCCCTTGGACGGCAGGCGTAAACCTTCTCACTGGAGACACGATCTATGTTCCCGCGGAACTCGTCTGGAGTTTCAAGGGGCCGCTCAAGAACGACGAGAGACACTTTATCGGGACTTCGAACGGGGCAGCTGCCGGTCGTAACGCCCGTGACGCAATTCTGGCAGGGCTCTATGAGGTCATCGAGCGTGATGGGTTCATGGAGACCTGGCTCAACCGTTTGTCTCCTCGAAAGATCCTTCCGGAACGGGTGCCCGGGTTGGATGACCGATTGGAAGCGTTTTTGCCCACCAACCACTTCGAATATCATCTCTTCGAGTACGACACACTGGTCGATGTACCGGCCTACGGGGCCGTTCTCGTCAATCAGCGCGATGAGTATCCGAAGTTCATGATCGGTAGTGCTGCCGGCCCGGATCGGAGCGAAACGATCGAGGAGGCGCTCATCGAAGCGGCACAGGGTTGGATACATATTAACAAGCTCAAAGCAGATCGGAGTCCCGACTCGGTCCGGTTCGGCGATGAGATCTGGAATTTCGAGGACAACGTCTTGTTGTACGGCAACCCCGATAACTTCGCTAAAGTCGAATTCCTACTCGACGGCGACCCAGGTGCCCCTCGTCATGAACCGCTCGGTGAGGCAACCTACAGCGAGTGTCTCCGCCGGCTCGAGGCTGCTGGATGTACGCCGATCTGCGTCGAAATAACGACACCCGAAACCGCCCACGTCGGCATTCCTGCCGTTCAAGTCATCGTCCCCGAATTGATTCCGTTACAGGTACCGTCGGCTATCCCCGACGAACACCCGCGGTGTGAGGGGAGCGACATCTATGAGGTTCCGCATCCGTTTCCGTAAGCTCCGCTCGCGGAACGGAAGACGTAGTCGGTCCGCATATCACAGCCACACCGATTCGACGATAGAACAGAAGAGACGATTTCAGGGGGAGAGGAGTCTTGGCTGCGACCGACCGGAGACACAGTACGAAACAGCCCTCGGACTGTGGTCGAAAAATTCGGGGAACAGTTGTGAACAGTTGACTCCCGCGCCAATGCGGAAGCGAACTGCTGACGGTTACAGGCGGTCAAGGCAAATGCCCCGGGGCTTGACCCCGAGGCGGTTCACGCCGACCTACTGCCTACGTCCCGCAGCAACACGGGGGAAGGACGCCTGCACAGCAGGAGCAGGAACCTGGCGCGACCGCTTCAGTTGCGTCACTATTCTCGCTCTCGTCGCTAATTTCAAACTCCATACTGCAAGTTACTAATAGAATCGACAGAATATAAATTTTTCTTAATTACTATTAAATAGCTATTCTATCGGGAGAAAAGTTACCGGAGACTCGAGAAGAAAGCCCCGTCGTTTAGCGTGGGGAGGATGTCAAATCGTAGTTGGCGGTAGCACCGTAGCCGACGTGTTGCACGACGGGAGTCAAACCGAGGATCGAAAAGCAGTGGGTACGCTTGAGCCAGGAGTCAATGTAGGATATGTCACATTAGATGGGTTCGAATGCCGTCTCTCCCGTCGACGAGAATCGTTCGGATATGCGTCTCCGCCGCGGGATACTTACGACCCACAACCCAGTGTTCGAAATCCGTGGTCCGTCGGGGAGAGAGGTATCAAAACGATTGCCAACGGATACAGCGACTATGCAGGAGAACCGCGTCCGTCGGTTGAATGCGCTGTCGCTGGTGATGCTAGCCAGGGGGAGACTCGTTTCAATCGGTGCGATGGGGAACTCGTGCGACAACAGTGAACGCAGTTCCAGCCGCTAAAAACTGCTCGTTTTCCGACGCCTGTTTTATTTCCATGAGCCACTGCTCCGCCTCATCCTGACTGATTAAACCGGTCTCTATCATCGCCTTCAGTCTCGGTTTCAACCGGAACGAAAGGGTCGCTTTCTCGGCGTCGGCGATCGTGACGGTGTGAGCGTTCGTTTCGATATCATCGAACCCGGACTCGCTGAACAATCGGTATAATTTCCGCCCTATCGAGGGGTGCTGGACGGGAACGAACTGAGGTTCCATGATATCGGACCCGATCTCGGAATTCGGTGCATCGAGGAGATACATCTCCCAATCCGGTTCGACGGCCCAGATCAGCCCACCGGATCGAGTCACACGTTTTAATTCCTGAATAGCAACTTTAGGACGGGAGACGTGCTGTAGGACGCGGGACGTTCTCGATCGGTCGAACTCGTCGCGTGAAAACGATAGTTCTATACCATCGTCGGTGACGAATCGTGTGTTTTCTCGATCACCGTATCTCTTTCTTGCTTCTTCGACCATCGATTCGCTCTTGTCTGCTCCGACGACCGTCCCCGTCTCACCGACGTATTCGGCGAGACCGTCTACGTCGACCCCGATACCACATCCCAAGTCGAGAATTCGATCCCCCTCGTTCGGACGGAGCGCTCGATAACTGTATTCTTTGGCTTCTTTAGCCCATTGCGTATCAGACACCGAATCGAGGTACTCGATATACTGTTCCGGATCGTGACTGTCGTCTATATTCTCCCAGTCGACCTCTCCGAAGTGGACATCCATACGTCGAATAAAATAAGCATATGTATTTAATTTATTGATAATAGCGGAAGTTAAATCGGTCGAGGGACTCATACGGCCCTATACGTCGGGGACGCCGGTGAAAGGTTCCGGCGTGGATCGTCAAACGGACATCCATACCGCTTTGCAAGCGTTGCTCCAACTTTGACGACTGCCGTTTCGAATCGTAGGTCTGGGTGTACGAAGGAAACGCTCAGTATCGAATCGGGAGGAGTTCTTCGGCCGGTCAAGGCGTGTCGATATGGACTACAACGGCTGCAAGGTTGTATCCACAGTGTGCCAACAGCGGGGGTACGAGTGATCCAGTCACTACGAAAAGCGTCCCGTAAACGAGGCCGTTCTCGAATTTAAATAGCATCTCTGTCTTCCCGTAACCACTATGATGGAGTCCGAACGAGAAGGCAGATCCGACAGTATAGACCACGGTTCCGAAGCGATCGGACAGAAAAACGTAGCCCGCTCTGAAAATAACCTCCTCGAAAATCGGAACGAATAATACGGGCGCCATCGTCACCAGCGCTTCCGTCCCCTTTCCGATAGGATCCCCGACCACACGTGTCTTGATGTACGTATCAACGGCGTACACGCCGATCCCGAGCGGAATCGCCACAGGATACAGCCACCGAAACGCCAGTGGGATCTCGATCGGACTGGCAAATACAACAGCAGTACCGATGACTACCAGTAAACCGCTGTTAAACCAGTGGGCATACCGACGAAAGTTGATCGGGAGCCAACGGCGTACCACAACGTAGACGGTCATTACGTACGCCAGCGAGAGCAGCGGGGTGGCCAAGAGTAGGCCTATCCAGAACGGAGGGATGACGTCCATCAGGATTATTCCGATCTTTATACAGTAAGAACTTGTGATTCTCGCTTGCAACCGAGGGCCACACACTCGACTACAGCGTTTCTCACATGCACTCGGCCACCGAATGAACGGTTAACACGGTTGTAGCGGTGCATCGCAGTCACGAGGCCGCCGACATGGCTGTTCTCTGGCGTGTATCACAACGACGGCGCTGCAATAGAGGGCGGAAGCCACCGGCGCAGCGATCGCAGCGCTCGTCACAACGCCGACATCCCGAGGAGGTTCCAGTAGCGAAACAGCCACAGGAGTACTGCGAGTGCACCGACGACGAGGGTGTAGTGTACTCGAGCGGGGAGGGACCAGAGCCCCTCGTACCAGGCCAAAACCGTGTAGACGGCGCCAACGAGCGTTGCGGCGGCAGCGGCGGTGGGCATGACAAACAGGAGACCGAAGCCGGGAGGTGGCCGATTGATAACCGCTGGACCGCCGAAACGCGGAGCGAGCATCCAAACGATCATGATTGCCGTGACGAATCCGAATAGGAGCGCACCAGCGCCGCCTGCTGACCATCTCGAGCGCCGTGTCCGTGTAGATTCGGGCGGCGACGATCCTCGGTATCGACGAACCACCGCGGCGAGGGGCCAACCCAATACCCCTGAGAAAGCGATGAGCGACGATCCGATTGCCAGTCCCGTCTGGATTGCCAAGTCTTCGTGTCGGGAGACCGGAACGAGTGTATATGGCAGTGTGCCGGTGGCGCGGGCCGTGATCTCTTCGTACGGCAATGGGCTGATCGAAAGTGCCGTAATCTCTCCGTCGTCCTCGTGAAACACGAGCGTCCGTTGGTCGTCAATCCGACGGAAGACGAGCGGTTCGACCTCGACCCAGCGAGTCGTACTGGCCCCCTCGGTAACCAACATCCCGTCGTCCTCGATCCGTACCTCCGTGTCGGGAACGAAGTACGCTGCAAGCAGTGATTTCTCATAGGTCGTACTCTCGGTGACCTGAAGTTCGCGGTACGTCCCCTCGAGATCGTCAGCCCGCTCCGGGCGGCCGTCGGGAGTTAGTTCCCGCTCGGTCGTCGGGACATAGCGATCGAGAAACGCGTCCTGAACCGACCAGACCGCAGAGCCGGGCTCGGTTCCTAGAAACGAGACGAACAGCCCGAGATCGAGTTCCGGCACGAGGATGAACGAACTTCGGTAACCGGGCCCGTCTCCGGCGTGGGTAAGAAGGCGAACGTCGTCCCGATGGCGTTCGAAAAACCCGAACGCCATCCCGTCGGCCGTCTCGTGGGGAGCGAACCACTGTCGGTGCATCTCGTCAGTCGCGGCTTCGGAGAGGATACAGCCAGCGTCGGTCGCACCGCCGTTTAGGTGGGCCAGCATGAACTGTGCCATGTCGTCTCCCGTCGACCATAGCCCGGACGCGGGCGGGCTATTTGAGTACCACGGAAGATAGTTCATCAGGTCGTCACGGGTGTCCGACTCGAGGTGATTTGGAATCGCCTCGAACGTGGTTCGATCCATTCCGAGCGGGTCGAAGACGTTGGTTGCGGCGTACTCGTCGAACTGCGATCCGGTGGCGTCTGCCACCAACTGGCCGGTCAACGCGCCTGCGTAGTTCGTGTACACCAGCAATTCGCCCGGCGGGCGGATCCGGCTCGGCTGATAGGAACTGACGGCGTTTTCCAGAGATTGTCGATGCTCGAGGCCAACCGTCTCGTTCCGGATCCGGTTCTCGAAGCCAGCGGTATGGGTCGCGAGGTGTGAGACCGTAATCGGCTCGTCATACGTGTCGGGAATCGACACCGACTCGAGAACATCGTTTACGTCCTCGTCGGAATCGATACGATCCCGTTCAAGCAGTTGCATCGCCGCGGTGAAGGTGATCAGTTTCGAAATCGAACCGGTCTGGAGCGGTGTGGCATCGGCTGTTACCGGGGTCCCGTCGTACGGTGTCTCTCCGTACCCCGCTGAGAGAGCGACCGATCCGTCGTTGACGATCGAGACGACCGCACCGGTTGCGTCGTGGCTTGCGAGTTCCGACTCGATCGTCTCATCGACGAAGGTTTCGAGGGCATCGCGATCTACCGGGAGAGAGCCGGGATTCATCGCGTGTGTCCGGTCCGGAACCCCGCCGAGCCCTATCGCGGCACCCGCAGTGGCGCTTCCAACAAGAAACCGCCGTCGGGAACTGTACACTGCCATACCAATAATTATAATAATACACAATATTGAAAGTAACGGTGCGACACGTCTAACGCGTGCGGATCTGTCGCATCAACGGATCGCTGATGGTTCTAAGCGGTCTACCCGTTGTCCAGTCCGGATCAGCCGGTATAAATGAAAAGAGCCGAAACGATACTGGGGTTCTCGCTACGGCTAATCCTCGAGAACGATCTCGATCGAGACGTCGTTCGGCACCTGAATGCGCATGAGCTGTCGGAGTGCGCGTTCGTCGGCGTCCAGATCGATCAGGCGCTTGTGGACGCGCATCTCCCAGTGCTCCCACGTCGCAGTGCCTTCGCCGTCAGGCGATTTCCGGGTCGGCACCTCGAGGGTCTTCGTCGGCAGCGGGATCGGACCGCTCAGGTTGACGCCGGTGTTGTTCGCGATCTCGCGGACGTCGTCGCAGATGTCGTCGAGGTCGTCTGGACTCGTGCCCGCGAGTCGAACGCGTGCTTGCTGCATTTATTCTTTCTCGTGGACTTCGAGGACCTTGCCGGCGGCGATGGTCTGACCCATGTCGCGGATGGCGAAGCTCCCGAGTTCGGGGATCTCGCTGGCAGGCTCGATGCTGAGGGGCTTCTGCGGTCGGATGGTGACGACCGCGTTGTCGCCCGACTGGATGAAGTCGGGGTCTTCCTCGGCGACCTCGCCAGTGCTGCCGTCCATCTTCTTGTCGATCGACTCGATCGTACAGGCGACCTGCGCCGTGTGTGCGTGGAAGACCGGGGTGTAGCCGGCCGTGATCACGCTGGGGTGTTGCATGACGACGATCTGGGCCTGGAACGTCTCTGCGACGCTCGGCGGGTCGTCCGCGGGACCACAGACGTCACCGCGGCGGATGTCGTCCTTGCCGATGCCGCGGACGTTGAATCCGACGTTGTCACCGGGTTCGGCCTTGGGCACCTCTTCGTGGTGCATCTCGATCGTCTTGACCTCCCCGCCCACGTCAGAGGGCTGGAAGGAGACGTTATCCCCGGTGTTCATGACGCCGGTCTCGATACGGCCGACGGGGACGGTACCGATGCCCGAAATCGTGTAGACGTCCTGGATCGGCAGTCGGAGCGGCGCGTCCGTCGGCGGCTCCGGCTCCGGCAGGTCGTTCAGCGCCTCGAGCAGGGTCTCGCCGTCGTACCACGGCGTGTTGTCGGAGGATTCGGCGATGTTGTCGCCTTCGAACGCCGAGATCGGGATGAACGAGGCGTCGTCGGTCTGGAACTGAACCTGCTTGAGCAGCTGGTTGACTTCCTCGACGACCTCGTTGAACGTCGACTCCTCGTAGTCGACGATGTCCATCTTGTTGATGCCGATGATGAGTTCGTCGATACCGAGGGTTCGAGCCAGGAAGACGTGCTCCTGGGTCTGGGGCGCGACACCGTCGTCGGCGGCGACGACGAGAACGGCGTTGTCGGCCTGCGAGGCCCCGGTGATCATGTTCTTGACGAAGTCTCGGTGGCCCGGACAGTCGACGATCGTGAAGTCGTAGGCGTCCGTCGAGAACTCCTGGTGGGCGATGTCGATGGTGACACCACGCTCTCGCTCCTCGGCGAGGTTGTCCATGACGTAGGCGAACTCGAAGCCGCCCTTCCCCTTCTCTTCGGCTTCTTCGCGGTGCTGTTCGATGACGTGCTCGGGTACGCTCCCCGTCTCGTAGAGGAGTCGCCCCACGAGCGTACTCTTCCCGTGGTCGACGTGACCGATGATGGCCAGGTTCTGGTGTTGGTCGCTCATTGTTGTAGCTCACGCGCAGAGGCGCTTATATCGGTCCCTTTGGCTCGTTGCGGTTAAAACCATTTCGAAAGCGTATTCGGTCCATCCCGCCGCCCTCTTGCGGTTTGGCTAGCATTCACACGACACGGACCGCTCGCGAGAGCGGGATTACGACCAGTCGGTCACGCACGGCGTCGAGAACGAGCGACCGATCGGAAGCGCCGAAAAACGAAGCGTCCGGGGGAGACAAACGGTTACAGCGGCGGGAGACGGCCGACGTCAGACAGCACCGCAGTCGCCGTCTCCGGGCCGCCCGCGCCGCGGCCGCTCGAGTGCAAGGAGCCGGCGTTGCGGGTCTCGATCTGGACGATGTTTCGCGTGCCCGTGACCGCGAGCGCGCCGTTTTCGGGGACGAGTCGCGGGCCGACGCGGACGCCGTCGCGGGTCGCCTCGCCGATCAGCCGGATCGTCCGGCCGTCCTCGGCGGCGAGATCGAGCGCGCTGCCGGGAATCGACTGGATCCCGTCGACGCTCGCGTCCTCGAGTGCGAATCCGCCGTCGGCGAGTACGTTCGCGAGGATGACGAACTTCAGCGCCGCGTCGGTGCCGTCGACGTCGAAGGTCGGGTCGGCCTCCGCGACGCCGAGGTCCTGGGCCTCCGCGAGGACGTGTTCGTAGTCCAGTCCCTCCGCGGCCATGCGCGTGAGGATGAAGTTCGCGGTGCCGTTGAGGACGCCGCGGACGGCGGTGACCGATTGGGGCGTGCAGTCCTCGATCGTCGACAGCACCGGAATCGCGCCGCCGACGGTGGCCTCGAACCGGATCGAGCCCGCGCTGTCGGCCTCGAGCGCGCGGAGTTCCTCGTAGCGTTCGGCGACCGGGCCCTTGTTGGCCAGCACGGCGTGGCGGTCGGCCTCGAGCGCGCGCCGGACGTGCGAGAAGCCTGGTTCGGCGTCGCCCAGCGTCGTCGGCGTCGCCTCGACGAGGACGTCGTACTCGGTCTCGAGGACGTCCTCGGGATCGCTCGTCCCGAGGGTCTCGTCGCCGGCCTTGCGCTCGAGGGCGGCCTCGACGGCGATCCCGTCGGGGTCGACCGCGGCGCTCGTGGAGTCGGCCAGCGCGACGACCTCGTGGCCGTACTCGCCGGCCAGATCGGCCACCGAGCGGCCGACGTCGCCGGCACCGAGGATCGCGAGCCGCATCAGGCCTCACCTCCGAGCAGCGGTTCGACGACGGTCAGCCCCTTGTCCGAGCCGATCGATCGGATCGCCGCGATGGCTTCCTCGGAGCGGCCGGAGTCGATCGCCAGCCGGGCGCGAGCGCTCGAGATGCCGTCGGTGCCCTCGGGCGCGGCCAGCGAGAGGTCCTGAACGACGGCGTCGGCCTCGTCCTCGATCCGCGAGAGGGTGTTCGAGAGATCGGTCTCGACGAGGTTGCCTACCAGTACGACGCTGACCTCCTCTCCGTAGTGTTCCTCGCCGGCCTGAATGACGTTGACGCCGGCGTCGCGCAAGGCGTCGACGATGTCGTCGAACCGGTCGGGCGGGCACTCCAGATCGACCTCGACGGGGATGTGTCCCCGCGGTGTGATGTTGCCCCGCTGGTGGTGAATGCTCAACAGATTGCCGCCGTTGTCGGCGATCGGGGCGAGCGCGCGAAGCAACTCGCCGGGTTCGTCGACCAGCTCGAGCCGAACGGTGTACGCGCGGACGCCGCCGTCGGTCTCGGCGTCGGGCTCGTCCTCGCCGGAATCGGGCGCGTCACCCATCGCCGACACCTCCCGCCTGCAGGCGTCTACTCGTCATGGTATCTAACGTCCGTAACGGGCGCGTAAAAGGATATAGGACTTCCCAAAACTATCCGCCCCTGTCAACATGAGACACACGGGGTTCGAAGCGAAGCACGAACCGGCGTCCGAACCGTCAGAGGTGGTCCTTCCCGGGGTTCGAGGATCCCCAGTCGCCGCGGCCGCCCTCGGTTCGGTCGATGCCCATGATCGACTCGGGCTGGTCGGGGCCGCCGAGACTGTCTCGAGCGTCCGGCACTCGAACGGTCACCTCGTCGATTTCAGGCCACGTGATGAGCTCGGCCTCGATGTTGCCCGTGGTCACGTCGCTGACCGAACACCCCTTGCAGCCGCCGCCGAGTTCGACGATCACCTCGCCGGTCTCGGGGTCGGCCGCCCGCACCGCGCTGGTCCCGCCGTGCATCTGAATGATCGGCATCTCCCGGGCCATCCACTGCTCGACGCGTTCTTTCAGAGACGGCTCGTCCTCGGAGTCGGTCATGTGCCGTCCTAGTCGCTCGAGCGGGGTATACCTTCGGTCACGACCCCAAAACAGCCGAATTAATCCTGAACGTTTCCGTTCCCGCGTCGGCGGAGCCACTCGAGGCCGGCCGCGCCCCCGGCGAGGGCGGCGAGTCCGGTGAAGCCGGGAATCGAGTCGTCGCTCGCGGTATCGTCCCCCGCCCCGTTCCCGTCGGACCCGTTCGACGGATCGGGGTCTCGCAGCGACGGCGGATCGGCCTGTTCGCCGGACTCGATCGGAAAGGTGTAGAGTGCCCCCTCGAGCGCGGTGGTGGGAATCGCCTCCGTACTCGAGGCGACGAACGTCTCGCCGGGGACCGCGACGCGGGCCGTCCAGAAGGCCGTCTCGTCGGGGTCGCGCCACCAGGCGAGCTGCTCCGGCTCGTTCGGGTCGGAGACGTCGTGGATCTTCACGCCGCCCCGATACCACGACGAGTAGAGGCGGTCGTTCCGGAGGTCGAAGTTGTGCGAGGTCGTCCACTCTCCGTCCGCGTAGCGCTCGGCGTCGGTCCGGGGCGGATCGATCGATCCCCTGTGGACCGGCTCGGCGGGGTCGCTCACGTCGTAGAGATCGATCTCGCCCGGCCGATCGGGCGCGTCGCCGCCGGTCGCCCAGGCCTCTCGGCCGACCGCCAGAAGATCGCCGGCCTCGTCGACGGCCGCGTAGTGGTCGTTGCCCGGCAGTCCGTAGACGGTGTCGTCGCGACCGGCCCCGCGTTGGGCCTCGAGAGTGGTATCGGCGACGTGGGAGACGTACGCGGGGGCGGTCGGATCGCTCACGTCAACCAAGTAGGTGCCGGCGTTCCAGTAGGGGAGGTAAGCGACGTCGTCCTGTACGGTGACGTCGTGGAGATAGCGGCCGAGAAACGGCCGGTCGCGCCAGCCGGGTTCGCGGTCCAGCAGCGACCACGAGCCGACCTGCTCGATCCCGTCTGCGACGTCGAAGATCGCGAGCGCGTTCGTTCCCGTCTCGAAGTCGTTCTCGGCGACGAACAGCCGGTCGCCCGCGAGCGTGCAGTTGTGGATGTGAAAATCGGTCTCGTACTCGTCGACGGGCGTCGGCTCGGCGGGGTCGCGCACGTCGTAGCAGCGAACCCCCATCGGCTCGTAGCCGGGGTTGGCAGGCCCTGCGACGACCAGCCGGTCGCCGTCGACGCTCACGTCGAGGACGTTGCGAAGTGACTCGCCGCCGATCTCGACGTCGCGCTCAGCGAGGACCGTCGGCTCGGCGGGATCGCTCACGTCGACGGTCGCGAATCCGGTCGTGGTCGCGAGATACGCCGTGTCGCCGTCGTCGCCGACGACGGCCTCGGCGGCGGCCTCGATGTCGACCCGGCCGAGCGGTTCGTAGGAGGCCTGTCGCGCGGTCGCTGACCCCGTTCGAGCCGTCGTGACCGTGGCCGCGCCCGACAGCGACACCCCGACAGCGCTGGCCCGGAGGAAGGCTCGTCGCTCCATACGTATCGCCTCTCGTCCAGCTATATAGAAGGGGCCACTCGAGCGGAGCGGGAGACGGTCACGGAACGCGAGTCAGCGATCGCTCGTGGGCGGACGACCGGTCACTTCCCCAGCCGCCGTCGGTTACCGGTCCCGCCGGTCAGCGCGCTCGCGAGCGCGCCCTCGACGACGACATCGTCGCCCTGGTCGGTGACGCGGATCTCGGGGACGTTGGTCATCACCATTTCGGAGACGCGCTCGCGGATCGGGTCGACGACGAGTTCCTCGTTGTGCAGGGCGACCGCGCCGCCGACGGAGACGACGAGCGGGGCGAAAGCGTGGATCACGTTGGTAACGCCGATCGCGTTCCAGTGAGCGAGCTGGTCGATGACGTAATCGGCCAGTTCGTCCTCGCCCGCGAGGTCGAAGACGTCCTTCGCGGTGAAGTCGGGTCCCTCGAGCGGGAGGGCCGTCGAAATCGTCGGGTCGTCCTCGGCCAGCAGGCGGGCGTAGTCGGGGATGGCGTTGCCCGAGCAGTAGGCCTCCCAGTGACCCTCGTGACCGCAGCCACAGGTCAGTCGACCCCGGGGATCGACGACGTAGTGGCCGACCTCGCCGGCGTTGCCGTCCCAGCCGCTCAGGATGTCGCCGTCACAGCAGACGCCGGCCCCGATCCCCGAGGAGATGGTCACGTAGACCATGTCGTCGGGGTTGCGGTCGGCGTGGAAGCGCTCGCCGATGACGCCGGCGGTGGTGTCGTTGTGGAGAAAAACGTCGTCGCTGCCGATCAGTTCCGAAATCGGCCCGGTCAGCGGGATCCGATCGATCGAATCGGGGAGGTTCGCCGGATCGATCACCGCCCCTTCGGCGAGGTCGAACGGTCCGATCGACCCGATTCCGGCGGCGACGATCCGCTCGGGGTCGATCCCCGCGTCCGCACACGCCCCCCGGAGCGTTCGTAGCACACCCTCCGTCACGTCGATACCAGTCGGCCCGCGCGGCGTCGATCGGCGGGTCGCACCGATTCTCGCCCCGTCGGCCTCGGCGACGACCGCCCGGACGTTGGTCGCGCCGAGATCGACGCCCGCATAGTAGACCATGCAGTCCTAGGGACGACCGCGATCCTACTTAACTATCAAGATTGTACTCGCTGTCGAGTTGCGATCTCGATACGTCACAGCTGAAATCCCGACTGTCCGGGGCCGTGACCGGGAAAAACGCTGTCCTGACCCGAGATCGGGCGGCGGGCGCGAGACGACGGGATCGCGGCCTACTCCATCACGTCGAGGTCCCGGAAGTACGTGACCGGACAGGGGGCCTGCAGGATGATCTCCTGCGAGACGGAGCCGAGAACGGCCTTTTCGGCGGGCGAGCGACGGCGGCCGCCGACGACCATGCGGTCGGCATCGACGTCGACCGCCAGATTGACCACCTCGCTGCTGACCTCGCCGAGTGCGCCCTTGATCTCGTAGTCGACGCCCGCGTCTTCGAAGCGCTCCGCGAGTTGGGGTACCGGAGCGCGCTCGGCGGCGACCGCGTCGGGGTCGACGTCGCCGGCACGAGCGTCGAAGCCCAGTTCCTCGTGGACGTCCTCGTACTCGTCTTCGGTGAAGGCGTGGCCGATCACGACCCTTGCGCCGAGGGGGGCGGCGATCTCGAGGACGGTCTCGGCGAGTTCCGGAGCACGTACCGTGTCCATCGGTCCGACCGCAAGGAGTACTGTATCGATTGCCATACCGCCACAGTGGTGGGGCCACCCGCTTAAGTATTCTCGTCGTTGCAGTATTCCAGAAATACTCGACGGGACTCGGACCGAGCCTCCCGGGGCTACTCCTCGAATCCGTCGCTGCGGACGAACGTGACGGGGCAGGGTGCCGACAGCATCACTTCCTGGGCTGTCGAGCCGAAGATCGCCTTCCCCGTCGGCGACCGTCGCCGGCCGCCGACGATGACCCGGTCGGCGTCGGCGCTCTCGGCCAGATCGACGATCGACGGGCCGTGTTCGCCGACCGCGCCCCTGATCTCGTAGTCGACGCCGTGTTCCTCAAGGACGTCCCGGATGTCGTGAATCGTGGCGTGACGCGACGCCACCTCGCCGGGATCGATCTCGTCGACGGTGGGATCGAACTCGAGGCGGCCGAGGACGTCGTCGTACTCGCTGCTCGTGAACACGTGCGCGAGGACGACCGTCGCGTCGGCGGGTTTCGCTACCTCGAGGACCGCGTCGGCCAGCAGTCCGCTTCGGTCGGCGTCGCCGGGACCGACAGCAAGCAATACTGTCTCTAGCATGGACGTGAGTTGCTCGCGCAGCGACGTAAATCCGAGGGTCACGGGAGCAAGCGGTCGCGGCCCGTCCCGGGCGATTTTTCCACGTCCTCGCCGACGGGGGAGACATGGACGGACCAGACCTCACGGGGCAGACGGTACTCGTCACCGGTGCCGGCCGCGGCGTCGGCCGCGAGTTCCTGTTGGCGACGGCGGACTGCGGCGCGAAGACTGCGGTCCACTACCACACGAGCGCCGACGCCGCCCGCGAGACGGCCGCTGACGCCCGCGACCGCGGTGCCGAGGCGGCGACGACGGTCCAGGCCGACGTGACCGATCCCGACGGCGTCGACGGCCTCTTCGGAACCGTCGAGTCGGAGTTCGGGAGCGTCGACGTGCTGGTGAACAACGTCGGCGACTTCGCGCCCGCTCGCTGGGACGACCTCTCCTTCGAGGCCTGGAACCGCGTCCTCGAGACGAACCTCAACGGGACCTACCTCTGCTCGAAGCGCGCCCTCCCCGAGATGCGCGAGGCCGGCTCCGGCCGGATCGTCAACGTCGGCTACGCCTCGAGCGAGCGAGCTATGGTCAGCCCGAAGAACTTCCCCTACTTCGTCGCGAAGACGGGCGTGTTGATGTTCACGCGGATGCTCGCGGCCGACACACAGGACGACGGGATCACGGTCAACGCGATATCGCCGTACGTCGTGGAGAACTCCGACGAATTCCCCGCGGATCTCCCGCGGGATCGGCCCGCGAGCTTCGAGGACCTGATCGCGCCGCTGTATTTCTTCCTCGATCCCGATAGCGGGTACGTCAGCGGCGAAAATATAGAGGTCGACGGCGGTTGGCTGCCCGAGGACGTGTGACTCGAGCGCACCGCGGCGCACGCGGGATAGAATAGTCGCGGTCGGCGGCGGCTGGCTGCGCGAGTCGACGAAGGCAACTGACGCCGTTTGGCTACGGCTTTTCCCGCGGGCGGTCCCTGTCTCCGGTATGGTGCTTCCGATCGCGATGGGATGGCGACACCTGCTCTTTGCCAACTGGTCGGTCGACCCGGAGGTCGTCGCGGCTCGGCTCCCCGACGCCCTCGAGGTCGATACCGACGACGGCCGGGCGTGGCTCTCGGTCGTCCCCTACCTGAACGTCGACGTTCGCCCGCGGGGCGTCCCCGCGGCCGCCGGCGTCGACCTGCCCGAACTCAACCTCCGGACCTACGTCATCCGGGACGGCGAGCCCGGCGTCTACTTCTTCAGCCTCGACGCCGAGGGGGTTCTCGGCGTCCTCGGTGCGCGGCTGTTCCACCGGCTGCCGTACTACTACGCCGATATCGAGATCACCGGGACCGACCGCGGGATCGCGTTCACGAGCGAGCGCCGGCACCCGGGTGCCGCTCCGGCCGAATTCGTCGGCACCTACGAACCGGTCGGGGACGCGTTCGCGCCCGAGCCCGGTTCGCTCGCGGCGTTTCTCACCGAACGCTACCGCTACTACACGACGGCTCGAGACGGGACGCTTCGCTACGCCGACATCGACCACGAACCCTGGACGCTCCGGGCGGCGACGGCCGAGATCGAACGGAACACGCTGTTCGAGGCCAACGGGTTCGACGCGCCCGCGGGGACGCCGGTCTGTTACTACAGTCGCGGCGTCGACATCGCGTCCTCGCGGAATCGGCCGTGGGAGTGAGCCGACCGCGAGGGCAGGGCCTGCGCCGATCGAAGCGGAAACCCTCGCGGCAGCCGAACGCGCCCGACAACTCGCCGAGTCGAGCGTCCGCCGTCGTACCGTCGCGATCGCCGGCGTCGTGTGCGTCGGCGGCCCACTCGAATCGCGGTGATTACCGGTCGCTCGGAAAGAGCGGAACCTACATATTCACGAGGTCGAACGGGCACGTACGATGAACGAACCTGGTATCCAGTCGCTGATGGACCAGGAGACGCTCGCCCGGCGCGTTCGCACCGGTAACGCCCCCGAGTGGGTCGCCGACCACTGGCACTCGTTTCGTGAAGGGCTCCTAGGCGAGCGAAACGGTACGTCGTTTCCGTGTTTCTTCGGGGCCGAATCGGTCCGAGACGGCGAGCCGATCTACACCGCAGTGCCGTCGATGAGCGACGCCGACGCGCTGTTGACGCTGCGCGATCGGCTGCTCGAGTACCTCGAGGTCTACGAGGACCACTCCGAGCGGGCGTCGCTCGTGACGTTTTTCAAGCCGCCCGCGGAGCCGCTGTCGGAGCGGGAGTACCACGACGCGCTCTGGCACGTTCTGCAGACGCTGCACTGTCACGATCCCGAGCCCTGGCCCGCGGACATCCCGACCGATCCCGACGATCCCTACTGGGAGTTCTGCCTCGGCGGCGAACCCATGTTCCCGACCTGCCGGGCCCCCTTCTACGACGAGCGCAAGAGCCGGTACTGTCCGATCGGCCTCGAGATCACGTTCCAGCCGCGGGCGCTGTTCGAGTCCCTCGACGTGACCGCCGATACCGAGGCCGGCCAGCGCGCCCGGGACGTGATCCAGGACCGCCTCGAGGAGTACGACGGCGTCTGTCCCCACGCCGACATCGGCGACTGGGGCGTCGAGGGCGACCGGGAGTGGCCCCAGTACATGCTCTCGTCGGACGAGGAGCAGGCCCCGTCGACGTGCCCGATCACCATCACGCGAACGCACCCGAAACCCGCCGCGCGGCTGCCATGACGGCGGCCGGGACCGCGATCGGTGACCGACTCCGAAACGCCTCGCTCGTGCTCGTCGACCTCCAGCGTGGGTTCGACGACCCCTCGTGGGGCGAGCGGAACAACCCCGACGCCGAAGCCAACGCCGCGGCCCTGCTCGAGCGCTGGCGCGAGACCGATCGGCCGGTCGTCCACGTCCGACACGACTCGACGGAGCCCGACTCGCCGCTCCGGCGCGACGGGGCGGGGTTCGCGTTCAAGCCCGAGACCGCGCCGGCCGACGGCGAGCCGACGCTCGTCAAGTCGGTCAACAGCGCGTTCGTCGGGACGGACCTCGAGGAGCGGCTTCGCGATCGGGACGTCGAGACGCTCGTCCTCGTCGGGCTCACGACCGATCACTGCGTCTCGACCACGACCCGAATGGCGGAGAATCTCGGCTTCGAACCGATCGTCGTCGCCGACGCGACCGCGACCTTCGGACGGACGTTCGACGGCGACTCGTTCGACCCCGAAACGGTCCACCGGACCGCGCTGGCCCACCTCGAGGGCGAGTTCGCCGAGATCGTACGCGCCGACGAGTTGCTCGCCGCCGATTCCTGATCTCGCGGACGACGCGACGTTCGGACTGGCCGCAGTTGTACCGGGAACTCGCCCGAGAGACCGGCTGCGGCGGTCGCCGACCGCACCGATGACAAAACAGTAATAGAACGGGAGAGACTCAAGGAGACCAATGAGTGACGATCGACGACCGGTCGTGGTCGTGTTACTGGGGAGTGCGCTGGCCGTGGCGGGACTCGTTCACCTCTGGCTGCTCCCGCGATACCTGCCGAACGAACCGGTGTCGGCCGGGTTGGCACTGATCGCCGGCTGGGCGAGCGTGACGCTGCTTTGTTACGCGATCGGGCGGCTCCAGTCCGCCCCCCGGGAGTTGCCGAACATGCGCTTTGCAGACATCGGCATCGCGCTCCTGTTGCTCTCGCTCGTGGTCGCGCTGGCGCTCGATGCAGTCGGACTCGCGTCGGAGGCGGCCGCGCCGGTCTATGCCCTGCCGGCGCTCGGCATCTACGCCGGGGTCGCACTGATCGGCTGGTCGATCGGCCGCCGGACGGAAGCGATCAACGAGATCGTCCGCTAGCCGCGATCGGCCGCTCGCCCGGTCGGGAACGGCTCACTCGACGCTCGATTCTGAGTTGGCGACGAAGACCGGCACGTCGCCGAACCGGACGACGTGGTCCGTGACGCTGCCCATGGCCATCCGGTGGACGCCGCCCCGACCGCGGGTCCCCATGACGATGAGGTCGGCGTCGACGTCGCGGGCGTACTCCAGGATCGCCTCCGCCGGCGGCCCGTCGAGGACCGATCCGGTCGTCTCGAGGCCGGCGGCCTCGGCGGGCTCGACGACCGCGTCGACCGACTCCTGGGCTCGGCCCCGCATCGCGTCTTCGGCGCTTGCGGCCTCGCCCGGGAGACGGAGATCGCCGAGCGGTCCGGTATCGGCGACGCTGACGACGTGTACCGCCGCGTCGTGGGCGGTCGCGAGGTCGATACCGGTCTCGGCGGCGGCCTCGGCGTGGTCGCTGCCGTCCGTCGGAAGCACGATCGTATCAAACATTTCTCGGCAGTACGACAGGCGCGGTGAAATTCCTACCGGAACGGGACGTCGATCGGGATCAGACGAACGCAAGCGGCACCATCACGGCCACGCCGACGGCGATCCCGACGGCCAGTTCCGGCTTGCCGCCGCGAGGGAGTTTCTCGCCGACGTCGAGCGCCTCGGGAATGAACTCGGTGAGGACGAGGTAGATCATCGCGCCCGCGGCGAAGCCGAAGCCGTAGGGCAGGAACTCCCTGGCGTAGCGGACGAAGCCGAACGCGAGTACCGCCCCGACCGGCTGGGGCAGGCTCGAGAAGACGGCCCACCAGACCATCTTCCACTCGGAGACGCCCATCGAACGCAGCGGGATCGAGATCGCGGTCCCCTCGGGCACGTTGTGGATCGAGATCGCGATCGTCATGAAGATCGCCAGGACGGGGACGGTAAAGCCGAGGAACTGCGCGCCGCCCGCGAGCCCGAGGTCCGCGAAGGAGACGCCGACGGCGACCCCTTCGGGGAAACTGTGAACGGTCAGGACCCCGAGGATGAGGACGAGTTTCTTGAAGTCGGCCTGCTCGTACTCCCGCGGATCGATCTCGGTGTCCATCAGGACGTCGTGTGCGATGACGACCAGCGCGACGCCGGCGACCATCCCGATCGCGATCTCCAGCGGCGTGCCCTCGGCCAGCCCCTCCTCGACCAGTCCGAACAGCGACGCCGAAACCATGATCCCCGAGGACAGCCCCCAGAGGACGACGTTACGCCGATCGCTGATCCCGTCGAAGAAGAAAAACGGGAGCGCACCGAGGCCGGTCGCCAGCGCCGTGACGAAACCGGCGACGAACACCAACACGAGGTTCTCGAGGGCAACCATCCGTCGGATCTCGGTGGCGGACGTATAAATTGGCGGCGAAAGCGGCGTGCGTAGCCGTGTCATCGGCGATTCGTCCCCTCATACGACGGCCACCGGAGCGGTCGTTCCGGGGTCGCCGACCGATACCGTCAACAGCCACCCGTCGAATGGCACGTGTATGTCACTGTGGCGATCGCGTCGGGTCGGCTCCTATCTCGCGCTGGTGGCCGGGACCACCGTCGCCGCCACGCTGCTGTACAACTACGGGATGGCGACGTGGGAGAACGATCCCCAACCGCTCTATCGATCGCTCGAGGTCGTCTTTCAGACCTTTACGACGACCGGCTACGGCGAGGACGCCCCCTGGTCGACGCCCCAGATGAACTTCCTGATGATCGGGCTCCAGCTGACGGGAATCGGGCTGATCCTCACGGGCGTCGACATCTTCGCCGTCCCGTGGCTCCGGTCGGCGCTCGCGACGACGGCCCCGACGACCGCGTCCGACCTCGAGGATCACGTCATCGTCTGTGAGTACTCGCCCCGCGGCGAGGCGTTCATCGAGGAACTGGAGTCCCGCGGGCAGGACTACGTCGTCGTCGAGTCCGACGAGGAGACGGCGCTGGAACTCCACGAGACCGACCGGCGGGTGATCCACGGCGACTCCGAATCGACCGACGTCCTCGAGGAGGCGGGAATCGAACGGGCGCGGGCGGTCGTGGCCGACGCGGCGGACGACACGAACGCGAGCATCGTCCTCTCGGCGCGAGAGGCAAACGCCGAGGTCCGGATCGTAACGCTGGTCGAGGATCAGCGACTCGGCGAATACCACCGGATCGCGGGGGCGGACAAGGTCCTCTCGCCGCGACAGTTGCTCGGTGAGAGCTTCGCCCACCGGGTGCCGACGGCCGTCACGACCGCGGTCGACGAGGGGATCGAGATCGGCAACGACCTGGAACTCGTCGAACTCTCGATCGCCGAGGGGAGCGACCTCTGCGGGCGGACCGCCGACGCGGTCGGGCTCCGGGACCGGTTCGGCGTCGACGGGATCGGTGCCTGGTTCAACGGGGACTTCGAGAGCCCGATTCCGCCCGATCGCGACCTCGAGACGGGGACGCGACTGCTCGTGGCGGGCGAGCCAGACCGGATCGACGAGCTGCGGGCCGAGGCCGCGTCGACGGTCCACCCCTTCGCGGCCCAGAGCGTCGTGATCGCCGGCTACGGCGAGGCGGGCGCGGCGGCCGGCAACGCGCTCGCGGCGACGAATACCCGGGTGACCGTCCTCGACAGCGACGACAAGGACGGCGTCGACATCGTCGGCGACGCCCGCGATCCGGAGACGATCGCCGAGGCCGGCATCGACGACGCGTCGGCCGTGATCGTCACGCTGGACGACGACACGAGCGCCATTTTCACCACGCTCGTCGTCCGGGACCTGAACCCGTCGGTCGACATCGTCGTCCGAGCCAACGACACGGAGAACGTCCAGAAACTGTATCGCGCGGGCGCGGACTACGTCCAGTCGCTGGCGACCGTCAGCGGGCGGATGCTCGCCTCGACCGTCCTCGAGGACGAGGAGGTACTGGCCGTGGACAGACAGATCGACGTGGTACGACTCCCCGCCGGTGAACTGGCCGGGCAAACGATCGTCGGCGCCGACGTGCGCTCGCGGACCGGCTGTACCGTCCTCGCGATCGTCAGGGACGACGAGACGATCACCGAGTTCGATCCGTCCGAATTCGTCTTCGAGGCGGGCGACGAGGTCGTCATCGCCGGGACCGACGAGAGCGTCCGCTCGTTCGAGACGCTGTTTCTCGACTGAGAACGCGGCAATCGGTTCGATCGTCGCGAGTCAGTTCGGTATCGCGGGCCGGCGGCCGCCGCCTATACCAGCGATCGGAGGTCCAGATCGAGGTGCTGTTTCGCGAGTTGGGCGAGCAGCGGCGCGTCCTCGAGTTCGAGCAGGCGCGCGATGGCACGGAAGTTCCCCTTGTTCGCCTTGGCCAGCGTGTCGTCGTCGAGGCGCTCGAGGTCCCGCATGAGCTTGTCGTAGCGCTCGTTGGGCGCGAGATAGAGGAGGTTAGTCATCAGCAGCCGGTTGTCGACGTTCGGCGCGACGTCGCGGTGCCAGAGGGTGTCGTAGACCTCGAGGTTCTCGGCGGTGGGCTCGATATCGTCGTGTTTGAGGCAGCTGTCGGCGGCCATGGCCGCGACCCGGCCCGACTGCATGCACTTGTTGATCCCCTCGCCCCAGAGCGGGTCGACGGTCGGGACCGTATCGCCGATGGCCATGAACCGGTCGGTGTGGAGCTGGCCGGGCTTTTGGATGTGCGCCGAGCCGCGGTGTTGCTTGCCGGCGATCTTCTCGGCCTCGCTGAAGCGGGGATCCGTCTCGAGCCAGTGTTCCAGGTAGTCGTCGATGGTGTACCCGTCCTTGGCGTAGCGGCTGTGGTGTTCGTTCTGGATGTAACAGAGGCCGACCTTGGCGGTGTCCTCGCCGGTGTGGAAGATCCACGAGTAGCCCCCGGGGGCGATCGCGTGATCGAGCCGGAGCATCATCGCGTCGCGCAGGTCGGCGAAGCCGGGACGATCGATGTCGATCCCCTCGAACTCGTACTCGATACCGATGGCGTGGTTCTCGCGTTTGAGGTCGACGACGTCGAGTTGCTTCGCGAGGGGGGCGCTCGGTCCCGTCGCGTCGACGACGATGTCGCCGTACACCTCTTCGTCGCCGTTGTATCTGACGCCGGCGATCTCGCCGCCCTCCATGATCGGCGCGGTGACGCGGGCGTCGAACCGATACTCCGCGCCCTTCTCGCGGCCGTCCGCGACGAGATAGCGCTTGAAGTCCGCGAACTCCAGTACCGCGCCGGGCTGGTCCCGGACGTAGTGTTCGGTCGGCGACTCGAGGACGACGCTGTCGGTGTACTGCATCACCACGTCGTCGGGGATGCCGAACGCGGCCATCATCGAGTGGAAGGTTCCCGCGGTGGACTTGTTGCTCTGGCGCGGGAACTCGTCCTCCGCTTCGGTCTCGAGGACGACGACGTCGTACCCCCTGGCGGCGATATCGCGGGCACACTGTGCGCCGGCGGGACCGGCACCGGCGATGACTACGTCGTAACGGTCGTTCATGTAATCGGAACTGTGGCGGACCTTAATTAGTTTGTCCAGTTACGACGGGCGGTATGTAGTGAAATCGCACAAGTACCGGGACTGATACGGGAGAACCGATAGACGGGTCGAAAGCGTCGATATTGCGCGTTCCTCGGCGCATCGAACAGGTCGTGCGGAACGAATTTACGTCTCGATCGTGACGGCGTGGTCATGGTTACCACAGCACCCGAAGAGTTCCCCGAAGGAGTGTCGAGCGAGCCCGCGTTCCCGCTCGGCCGGCGACCGCTCCACGAGTACGTCGCTCACCACGCCGACGAGCGACCCGACGCCGTCGCGATCGACTACTACGGGGCCGAGATCACCTACAGCGAACTCGGAGACGCGATCGACCGCTTCGCCACGTTCCTCGACGATCGAGGATACGGTCGCGGCGACACCGTCCTCCTGCTCCTGCAGAACTGCCCGCAGTACACCGTCGCCTACTACGCCGCCCAGAAACTGGGGATGCGGGTCAGCCCCTGCAGCCCGCTGTCGAAGGAACACCGCGTCTCCTACCAGCTCGCGGACGGCGAGGCGCGGGTCGCGGTCGCCGGCGACACCCACGCGGGCGTCCTCGAGGCCGTTCGTGGTGAGACGCCGCTCGAGGAGATCGTCTACGCGCGCCTCGAGACCTCTCTGCCCGCGGAGCCGGTGCCCGCGATCCACGAGGACGTGGCGGCCGCGATCGAGTCCGAGCGCCGACCCGAGTCCGACGGGGTTCGCTACCTCGATTCGATCCTCGCGGAGACACCCGCCGACCCGCCATCGGTCGAGGTCGCGATGGACGACATCTGTCTGCTGCAGTACACCTCGGGGACGACCGGCCTGCCGAAGGGCTGTATGCACAGCTACGCGAACGTCCTATTCGCCGCGGCTACGTCCTCGGCGCTGTCCGAGCGGGACGCGGACACCCGCCACCTCGCGGTGATGCCAGTCTTTCACGTCGCCGGGAAGTTAAACGCCGTCGACTCACCGATGATACGGGGCGGGACGGTCGTCCTCCTCACCCGGTACGAGCCCGAGGCCTACGTCGAGGCGCTTGCGGCCCACGAACCCACGAACGGCTGGATCACCACGCCGATGGTCCGGGAGATCCTGCCCCTGATCGAAAGCGACGACCGCGAGATCGACTCGCTCGAGTCGATGCCAGTGACGAGCTTCGGCCAGGCACTGACCGAGGACCTCTGCGAGGAGTGGGCCGAGACGACCGACTCGGAGATGTACGAGGCGTCGTACGGCCTGACGGAGACACACACCAGGGACACGTTCACGCAGGGACTGGACGTCGTCGAGGAGGGATTCGTCGGCAAGCCGGTCTACGAGACCGACATCGTGATCCGGGACTGGGCCACCCACGAGCCGGTCCCGCGGGGCGAAACCGGCGAGATCACCGTCGAGTCGCCCTCGCTGTTCGAGGGCTATCTCGGGAAACCCGAGGAGACCGAGGCCGCCTTCCACGACGGCTACGTCCTGACCGGCGACATCGGCCGGCTGACCGAGGACGGCCAACTCTATTTCCTTGGCCGGCGCAAGTACATGATCAAGTCGAGCGGCTTCTCGATCGCCCCCGCCGAGGTCGAGGAAGTGCTGAAGACCCACCCCGACGTGGCGAACGCCGCCGTCGCCGGCCGCGACCACGAGACCAGGGGCGCGGCGGTCGTCGCCGCCGTCGTCCCAGTCGACGATGGATTCGACGAAGGCGAACTGCTCGAGTGGGCCGAGGATCAGCTGGCCGCGTACAAGCGGCCCCGGGACGTCGTCGTCCTCGAGGAGCTTCCGGTGACGGACATGGGAAAACTCGATCGGGAGGCGCTCGAGGACGTGGTCGCCGACCACTCGTAGCCGGATTCGGTCGGCCGGAAGACGGTTGCGCGCGCTGTCGGCGAGGCGAGACCGAGAACGGACCGCACTGGTGGACGATCGAGCACTGTAACGACGAACGAGCGACTAGCGAACGATCGTCACGGGAACGGGGGCCTGGCGGGCGATCCGTTCGGCCACGCTGCCGAGCAATACCCGCGAGAACCCGGTTCGGCCGTGACTCCCGACGACGATCCGGTCGACGCCGTTCTCGACGGCGTAGTCGACGATCGCGTCGGCCGGCTGGCCCACGACCGTCTCCGTCTCGAGCGCGCAGTCGTACTCGGCCGCGCGGTCCTCGGCCTCGGCGAGCAACTCCTCGGCGGCTTCTCGCTGGCGCTCGAGCAGTCCCTCCGGTCCCAGATGTGCCATCTCGCCGTACCCGCTGTCGGTCGGATCGACCGCGTGGACGACGGTGAGTTCGTCGTCGGGATGCTCCCGACAGGCGAACTCGAGGGACGCCCACCCCGGTTCCGAGTCGTCGAGCGCGACCAGTTGGTGCATACCGGACCGTACGCCGACCAGCCACTTGAGTGTCAGGCTCCCTCACACCTACTGACGACTGACTGTCCCGCACGCCGAACTGTCGCGAGCGGCTCGACCGCGAACCGCAG
The DNA here is from genome assembly GCF_001953745.1 of Natrinema saccharevitans. NCBI lineage: Archaea > Methanobacteriati > Methanobacteriota > Halobacteria > Halobacteriales > Natrialbaceae > Natrinema > Natrinema saccharevitans. The sequence goes on along the minus strand of NZ_LWLN01000001.1, from coordinate 386,532 downwards.
TCAGTCGGCGGCTCCGGTCGAGGGCACGGCCGTCGCGATCGATCGCAGCCACGACTCCCGATCCGCGGCCTCGAGGGCCGCAGAGGCGGCTCCCGTCGCGTCAACGCCACACTCGAACGCGCGGGCGACGTCCGCGGCGGTGCGGACCCCGCCGCCGACGAACGTCCTCGTCGCCGGGCGTTCGTCGGCGACCGTCTCGACGAACGCCGCGATCCGATCGGGGTCGCTCCGGATCAGCCCCGCGTCGCCGCCGATGTCGGCCGGCCGCTCGAAGAGCAGACAGTCCGGCTCGGCGGCGAGCGCCATCCGGGTCGTCGTCCGGCTCTCGACGGCGACGATCGAGTCGAGGCCCAGTTCGCGACACCGGTCTACCGCACGCTCGAGGGCCGTGAACGCGGCCTCGTTCTCGGGATGGGAGACGAAGACGGCGTCGGCCCCCGCGGCCGCGACCGCCTCGAGGGTGAGACCGCCCACGCCACACTCCGACTGCGGGGTACCCGCCTGCGCGACGACGGGCAGGTCGGTTCGCTCGGCGACGCGCCTGAGATCGGGGAGTTGCGGGGCGACGGCGAATCGACTCCCCGTTTCGTCGGCGACGCGGTCGATCGTCTCCGCGAACGCGAGGCCATCGTCGCCGGCCGTCCCCTCGGCGGTCTTGAAATTGACCAGAAAGAAGGGGTACTCGAGGGCCATCCCCGTTACTCGGAGTAGCCCTCCTGTAAGAACGCGCCTTCGGTCTCGTACATCGAGACCAGTTCCTCGATGAGTTCCTCGGGCGACTGGCCCTCCTCGCAGTGGCTTTCGATGCGCTCCGCCAGATCGTCACCGATCTCGAGTGTCCGTGTCATAGGTAGTCGTGGTGCGGTCGGTCCGCGTTACGTCAGGCGTACCGTCGGCATCCAGCGTCAAATAGTCCGGGGGCGCACAGCCGACACAGTTCCCCGCCGGCACGGGACGGCCGATCGTTTACGCCGATCGCCGCGGTAACGTCCCGCCGTGACAACACCACTGACCGACGACGCGGTCGGCAAGACCGTCGTCGACGTCGAAGGAAAGGAACTGGGCATCGTCGCGAACGTCGAGAACGGCAACGCGTACGTCGGTCCCGACCCCAGTCTGGCCGAACAGGTCCTCGCCTCGGTCGGTTGAGACGACGAGGACGACGTCGTCACCGAGGACATGCTCCGGCGGGTCGACAACGAAGTCGTCCTGCGCGGCGAACTCTGATCGGACCGACACGCTATCGGCGACTATTCCCGCCGGCGAGTCCGCCGGCATCGACGCGGCCATCGATCCACGGGACGCCCGCGATCGCGTCCACAGACACCCCGAGCGGGTCAGGTCCGAGGACCGGGAGTCGCGTTCGCCGACGAAACAGCCGATCACGCCGCCGCGACCGTCCGCTACTCGAGCGAGCCGTCGTCGAACGACTGGTCGCGCCAGGTCGTCCAGTCGTACATCCGCTCGAGTTCGCCGCCCTGCTGGCGGATCGCGACGGCGGTGTTGAACAGGAACGCGGCGACCAGCGAGGTGCCGACGAGCCAGGCGGCGTCGGCGAGCGCCCCGTAGCCCGCGAGGTGGTTCGTCACCAGATCGACGAAGACGACGGCGGTGACACAGACGATCGCCGGCAGCAGGTGTCGCGTCAGGGCGGCGAAGGTCGTCCCCTCGTGGACCTGCACGGCACGGACGCCGTACAACACCGCCCACGCGGAGGTGATGATCCAGCCGACCGCGACCACCAGCCGGGTCGAGGCGGTCTGCACGAGGAAGGCCCCCCACCACGCGGCGACGAAGCCGGCGATGACGACGTAGTCCGCCCACGCCGGCAACAGCCGGGACCGGTCGCCCGCGGCCGGCTGGTCGTGATACATCGCACGGATCGCCAGCGCGATAAAGAGGAAGAAAAAGAGGATCGCGCCGTCGACGAACCGGTCGATCCACTCCGGCTCGAGCAACAGCGAGGCGACGCCGGAGGCGGCGTAGACGATCGCCGCGCCGATGCCGATCAACAGATACCACTGTTCGGTCGTGGCTTCGACCGCCAGCACCTCTCGCACGTAGATAAGAGCGTAGTAGAGCAATACGACGGCTGCGACGCCCATCGCGAGGTACGCGAACAGCCGTCCGATCGCGACCGTCGTGGCCGGATCGCTGGCATCGAACGTGATCGAGGAAATGCGGGCGAACACCATCGGGTGAACGTGACAGCCGCGCCAGTATAAGTATGTGTCCCTGTTTCCGCCCCTCGGGAAGGAACCGCGTCCAAACGGACCGCGACCGCACTGCTCGAGGCGCTGTTGCGATTTCGGCGAAACGGGACCGGCGGGGTCAGTCGGCAGCCTGTCGTTCCTCGAGCGTGGCCCTGACGTCGCCGTACCGGTCGAACCGGTCGGCACCGATGTAGTCGACGGTGTCTTGCAGGTACTGGACGAGTTGCTTGCCGATCTTCTCCTGGTCGTAGCCGTCGAAGGGCTGCTCGTCGTAGATCGGGTCGGCGAGCAGTCGGTTCTCGACGTACTCCTCGATGCGGGGTTCGTAGACGTCCGTGACGACGGCCGGTTCGGCCTCGGCCAGTTGCCGTAAGATCCAGCGGCCGTTCTCGATGTGGCGGGTCTCGTCCTGTCGGACCTTGCCGATGGCTTCCTGGAACGACTCGAGGACGACGTCCCGACCCATCTCCTCGGCTTTCAGTTCGATCATCTGATCGAAGCTGAGGTAGCCCCCGCGGGCGAGTTGCGCCTCGACGATCCCCATGTAGTTGAGGTAGGCCTCCCCGAGAGTGTAGACGAGTTCGGTCCGGTCGCCGCGGTCGATCGCCGCGAGGAGGTCGTCCGCGGTGTCGTAGAGGTCGTCCGTGCTATACCCCTGCTCCTGATAGCCGCCCTCGCGGTAGGGGGCCGTCTCCTGCGTGTCGAAGACCGTCTCGAAGTACCGACTGAAGAGGTCGGTGTGCTTGGCCTCCTCGTAGACCTGCTGGGCCAGGTACATCTCCTCCTGGACGGTGTCGAAGGGCATCTCCTCGTTGGGCAGGGCGTCCAGCGCCATCATGTACGGCGCGAGCGTCCGGGTGACGTCTTCCTCGCCGTCGTAGAAGCCCGAACACGTCGCGAGAAACCGATGTTGTTCCGCTTCGGTGAACGACTCCCAGTCCTCCCGATCCCGCTCGAGGTCGTACTCGTCGGGGTCCCACGTCCCCTCCCGTTTCCCCTTCCGATAGAGTTCGTACGACTTCTCGCGATCGCTGTAGTCGATTGTCATGTAGTGCCACGACAATGGATACCATAATCAACGTTCCGGTTGATTTCACGAGCTGTCATCGGGAACGATAGGGGCCGGTCGAACCGGCACCGCGACGATCCGAAACGGCGCAACCGCTCGTTTTCGACCCGCTACTCGGACGTCGACTCGGCCGACGCGGCGGCCGTCTCGAGCATCGTCTCCCGCTCGTCGAAGTAGGCCGGCGCGTCGGCGTCGGCCTCGAACTCGATGACGCGGGTCAGGGCCGTCTGCCCGTCGTCGACGTCCGCGGACAGTTCCGCGGCGAGGTCGGTGTAGTCGGCAGCCAGGTCCTGAAACGCCTGCATCCGGGCCTGTTTGGCCTCGACGAGGAGTTGTTTCTCCTCGAGTTCCGCCTGTAACTTCTCGATCGCCGCGACGTCGACCTCGCCGGCGTCGGGGACGTCGGCGGTCGAAGGGGTTTCGGTCGCCGGCACCTCGTCGGGCAGGGCCTCGAGGCGCGAGCGAATTTCGGCCATCTCGGCGTCGATCTCGTCGAGGAGGTCGTCGGCCTCCGCGGCCATCGTCTCGACGCTGCCCGAGAGCAGGCCGGCCTGCGTGCGACAGTACTCGACTACGTCCTCGACCGCGAGCGGGTCCGCGGCGTCGTCGCTCATGGTCGCCCTTGGGGCTGCCGGCCGAAGTCACTTTGGTCATGACGGTGGGGTCCGGGGACAGGTCCGCTCGAGGGAGTCGAGACGCACCACATCGAGTCACAGCGTCAGTACCGTGAGACAGTAGTCGGCACTCGCAGTGAGCGATCGATACCGTCCCTCCCAGCACGACTGTACAGTTTGCAACGACGCCCTCGCTCGTCGATCCGTCTGCGGTACTGGGTCCAAAACCGTACGGAGATTCGTATCATCACGTCCTACTCGTCGGATCGATTGTTGGGCGCGTTCGAATGTACTGGTTAACTTGGTCTGGATAATATTTGTCAACAGCTTATTTTCCCACCACAATAGTAGCTCAGAATGAACAATTATACATGTCAGTGGCCTTCAGGTATGGATTACAGTCCATCCAGAAGAACGGTGATCACATCGAGTGGGCTACTCACGGCTGGCCTCGCCGGCTGTCTGGGCGCCGTCCGAGAAGAGGACGATCCGAAAGACACGTCCACGAACGCCGTCCAAACGCAACAACCGGACGGCCCGGCACCGGTCGATCTCGGAACGGCCTGTGACTTTTCGATTCTGGCAAAATCCGGAATATCGAGCGTTCCCAATTCCGACGTGGCGGGAGACATTGGCGTGAGTCCGATCGCGTCGACCGCGATAACCGGATTCGATCTGACGTTGGATGCGACGGGCGTCTTCGCGACATCGACGCAGGTTGGCGGACGGGTGTACGCGGCCAATTATGCGGAGCCGACCCCGTCCAGATTGACCACGGCCGTGAGCGATATGGAAACCGCGTTTACCGATGCGTACGGCCGCGTCCCGCCGGACGTCACGGAGTTAGGCGGCGGAAATATCGGCGGAGAGACGCTTACTCCGGGCGTCTACAACTGGAGTACGGACGTCCTGATCGACGACGATATCACCATCGACGGCGGCCCGGACGACACCTGGATCTTCCAGATCGCGGGGGACCTCACCGCGGCGAGCGGGGTGACCGTCAACCTGACAGGTGGCGCGCAGCCCGAAAACATCGTCTGGGTGGTCGCCGGCGGTGCCGGCGTCGAGATCGGAACGGACGCAAACTTTGCGGGGATCGTGCTGGCCCAGACGGGAATCAACGTACTCACCAACGCGACGGTGGACGGCTGCCTGTACGCTCAGACCGACGTCAATCTCCAGATGGCGACGGTTACCGGGTGCGACTGCGACCTCGTCGACCTGCAAGTGGACTCGGCGTGTGTCGATGAGGACGGGGAGATCACGGTAACGAACTCCAACGATGTCTCGGTGATGGTGACCGTCACCGGCCCCGACGCGTACGAGGAGACGATGGAGGTTCCCGCCGGCGGTTCGGCGACGTGGGGGAGTCTCGCGGACGGAACGTACTCGCTCGAGACCGACAGTATCGCGATCGGTCTCGATATCACGACGCTCGACATCAGTTGCGATCCGTCCGTCCCCGATGTCGTAACGACCCCGGCGACGGAGGTCAACGGCTCTACCGCGACGCTCAACGGAGAACTGACCGATCTCGGCGACTCCGACACCGTCGACGTCTTCTTCGAGTGGCGCGAACTCGGCACGGACGAGTGGATCGCCACCGACTCCCAGACGCTCGACGCGCCCGGCGACTTCAGCGCCGGGATCGAGGGCCTCGAGCCCGGCACCACGTACGAGTTTCGGGCGGTCGGGCTGGCGAACGGCGAGCGGGTCGAAGGGGCCACGCTTCGGTTCACCAAGACAGTGCCAGGTGTACCCGAGGTCATCACGGAGCCGGCGACGGAAGTCAACGGCTCGACGGCGACGCTCAACGGCGAACTGCTCGACCTCGGCGACTTCGATTCCGTCGATGTCTTCTTCGAGTGGCGCGAACTCGGCACGGACGAGTGGACGACCACCGCGCCGCAGACGCTCGACGCACCCGGCGACTTCAGCGCCGGGATCGCCGGCCTCGAGCCCGGCGGCACGTACGAATTCCGGGCGGTCGTCGTGGCGAATGGCACGCGTGAGGAAGGGGCCATCATCGAGTTCACCAAAGACGAACCCGGGGCACCGATCGTCGAAACGCAGGTGGCGACGGCGGTCAACGGCTCGACAGCGACGCTCAACGGAGAGTTGATCGACATCGGTGACTTCGACACGGTCGACGTCTTCTTCGAGTGGCGCGAACTCGGCGCGGACGAGTGGACGACCACCGCGCCGCAGACGCTCGACGAACCCGGCGACTTCAGCGCCGGGATCGAAGGCCTCGAGCCCGGGAACACGTACGAATTCCGGGCAGTCGTCGTGGCCGATGGCACGCGTGAGGACGGAACGATCGTCTCGTTCACCAAGGCCGAGGCCGGCGTCCCCGACATCGAGACGGAGCCGGCAACGGAGATCAACGGCTCGACGGCGACGCTCAACGGCGAACTGCTCGATCTCGGGGACTTCGATACCGTCGACGTCTTCTTCGAGTGGCGTGAACTCGGCGCGGACGAGTGGATCGCCACCGACTCCCAGACGCTCGACGAACCCGGCGACTTCAGCGCCGGGATCGAGGGTCTCGAACTCGGTTCCACGTACGAATTCCGGGCGGTCATGGTCGCGAACGGCGAACGGTTCCTCGGAACCACACTCACGTTCACCAAATTCGGGCCGGACGAGTTGGCCGTCGAGACGGAGCCGGCGACGGAAGTCAACGGCTCGACGGCGACGCTCAACGGCGAACTGCTCGAACTCGAGGGCGAAACGGAGGCTACCGTCTACTTCCTGTACCGCATCAAGGGAACGACGGTGTGGACGTTTACCGACGACGCGGTCCGCACCGAACCCGGACCGTTCAGCGCGACGGCGACGAACCTCGAGACCGGCACGACCTACGAGTTCCGAGCGGTCGCCCAGGTGGGCAGCACAGTGGTGTACGGCGACATTCTGGAGTTCACGAAGGTGCCCGATGATGGGGACGATGGAGATGATGGAGATAATGGGAAGAACAAGAAGAAGAAAAAGCGCGAATACAAGCGCGCAAAGCGCGAGTACGAGGAGTACAAAAAGAAATACGAGAAAGGGAAAGTGAACAAGAAGCAACTGAAAAAGAAACGCCACGCCTACGAGAGCGCGAAGCGCGAGTACGAGGAGTTGATAGCGGACTGTAAGAACGCGTCCTGATCCGGTCGAACGATCGGTTCCCCGGTCGCGTTCGACCACGCTGACCGTGGCGTCGCCTCGAACGGCCCGTTCTATCGACCAGTTGGGTATCAGTTTCAAGGGACAGTCAGCCCGCTACTGAGCAAAGAACCGGCGTTGACGACCCTCGAGGAATCAAACGCGGTGCGTTTTGCCGGGCCAAAGGGGGCCACCGAATCTGATAACGGAGATTCGTGGACGTGGGTACCGCTCAGCCCGGAATAGACGGGTCGCTATAGCGGATAGCGCTGCAAAAAACGGAATCGCCGTTCGTCGCGATAGCGACAGCGGGCGGTGTTACTTGCGGACGAGGTTCGTCGCGCGGGGTCCCTTGGGGGATGATTCGATGTCGAACTCGACTTCCTGTCCCTCTTCGAGGTCCGGACCGCCGACGTCTTCCATGTGGAAGAACACGTCCTCGTCGTCGTCTACCTCGTCGCTGTCAGTCGAAATAAAACCGTAGCCGCCCGTGTCGTTGAAGAAGTCAACCTTACCGTTTGCCATTACAACCACTCGTAGTCCCGACTCGGGGATAACACTTCCGAAAGACGCGCTATCGCGATCCGCCGTCGGAGTCGGGGCCAGCCCGGCGTCCTCGTCCGTATTCCAGCGATGCGCCCGTCCGCGGAGAGCGGGCGCGACGGTGCGGCCGTCGCTCACGGAGACAAGTATTTACGCTATGGTAACATGGACCTATAAGCATCGCTATGAAACCGTGTCACAGCTGTCAGGCGGTCATCGACGAGTATCTCCTGGATAAACAACTCGAACCCCTGCGCGACCTCACGGTCGACGACTTCAACGTCTGTGCGGACTGTGTAACCATCGTCGCGGACGCGTGCGTGGAATGCGGCAACGCGGTGTACGTCCCTCGGAGCGAATCCGTCACCCCCGACTACTGTCCGGCCTGTCGGTCCGATCTCATCGACCGCACCGGTCGCGATCCCGGGTGGACTCGCGATCTGCCCTCGGCCTGAACGGCGGTCTCGACTCGAGCGACGACGAAGCGATCGACGGTGCCTGATCGCTATTTTTTGTGCGTGAAGATGACGCCCTTGCCATCGGCCGAGCCGACACAGAGGTCCAACTGTTTCGAGAGGTTCAGGCTCGTCGGGTTCTCCTTGCAGACGACGAGGTCGTCGAACTGCTCGTCGCAGGCCGGGCAGGCGACCGCGACCGTGTTCTGGTAGCTCTTGATCGCCTGGTTCTCCTCCCGGAGCGTCAGCGAGGCCGCGAGTTCCTCGAGATCGATCTCGTCCATACCTCCCGTTTCGACCCCGGAGACATAAAGACGGGCGAAAGTCCCGACCCGCGGCCGTCGGACGGCGTGTGGTTCGAGGGGCCGGTTCGAGAGCCATGTTTGCTGGTAGTATACAACATGGCATTGGGCTTTCAGACTCGTTAAGTTCTTCCGGTCCCTGACTCGGGACAATGAATTCGACACCGTATCGCGATTCCGAACAGTCCCGATTCTCGAGCGAACGATGAGCAAGGACACCATCGAAGTCCGCGGTGCGGAAGAACACAACCTCAAGGACCTCGACGTGACGATCCCCCGCGAGGAGTTTACCGTCGTCACCGGCCTCTCGGGGTCGGGCAAGTCCTCGCTGGCGTTCGAGACGGTCTACGCGGAGGGCCAGCGCCGGTACATCGAGAGCCTCTCGGCCTACGCTCGGAACTTCCTGGGCCAGATGGACAAGCCGCAGGTCGAGACCGTCGAGGGGCTCTCGCCCGCGATCTCGATCGATCAGAAAAACGCCGCGAACAACCCTCGATCGACGGTCGGGACGGTCACGGAACTCCACGACTACCTGCGCCTGCTGTACGCCCGCGTCGGCACGCCCCACTGTCCGGAGTGTGGCCGCGAAGTGGGCGAGCAGTCGGCCCAGAACATGGTCGAGCGCATCCTCGAGTTGCCCGAGGGGACCAAGGCCAAGCTCGCGGCACCGGTCGTTCGCGATCAGAAGGGGGCCTTCGAGGACCTCTTCGAGGAACTCGTCTCGGAGGGCTACGCCCGCGTCGAGATCGACGGCGAGGAGCACGACCTCACGATGGACGACCCGGATCTCGACGAGAACTTCGATCACACCGTCGACGTGATCGTCGACCGCGTGAAGGTCTCGGCCGAGGCCCGCCCGCGAATCATCGACAGCGTCGAGACGGCGCTGGACGAGGCCGAGGGCGTCCTGAAGGTCATCCTCCCGAACGCCTCCGAAGAAGTCGCCGCGGGCCTCGGCGAGGAGGCCCGCCGGACCGGCGCGCTGGGCGAGGAACGCGAAGAGGACGATCGGTTCGTCGTCGAGTTCTCGAAGGACCTGGCCTGCACGCACTGCGGGATCGACGTCCCCGAGATCGAGACTCGCTCCTTTTCGTTCAACTCGCCCCACGGCGCGTGTCCGGAGTGTGAGGGGCTGGGCGAGACCAAGGAGGTCGACGAGGACCTCGTCGTCCAGGACGAGTCCAAACCGCTCAAACACGTCTTCGAGGCCTGGAGCTACAACCGGTCGTACTATCAGACCCGCCTCGACGCCGTGGCCGAACACTTCGACATCTCACTCTCGACGCCGTTCGAGGAGTTAGACGAAGACGTCCGGCAGGCGTTTCTCTACGGCACGGACGGGGAAGTCGTCTTCAAGCGAAGCACCAAGAACGGCACCCGACGGAAGCAAAAGCGCTTCGAGGGGGTCATCCCGAACCTGGAGCGCCGGTACATCGAGACCGACTCCGACTCGACCCGGGACCACATCGAGGACTACATGTCGGTCACGGAGTGTCCGGCCTGTGAGGGCACCCGGCTCAAGCCCGCCAGCCGCGCCGTGCTGGTCGACGGGACCTCGATCACCGAGATCAACGCGATGAGCATCGGCGACGCCCTCGAGCACTTCGAGTCGATGGAGGCCGACCTCACCGAGCGCGAGAAGGTCATCGCCGAGGAGATCTTAAAGGAGATCCGCGCGCGGCTGAGCTTCATGGTCGAGGTCGGCCTCGAGTACCTCACGCTCGACCGGGAGGCCGCCACCCTGTCGGGCGGGGAGAGCCAGCGCATCCGGCTCGCGACCCAGATCGGGTCCGGCCTCGTGGGCGTGTTGTACGTCCTCGACGAGCCCTCGATCGGGCTCCACCAGCGGGACAACGACCGCCTGCTCGACACGCTCGAGGAGCTGCGCGACCTCGGCAACACCCTGCTGGTCGTCGAACACGACGAGGAGACGATGCGGCGGGCGGACAACGTCATCGACATGGGGCCCGGCCCCGGCAAGCGCGGCGGCGAGGTCGTCGTCAACGGCTCCGTCGACGAGGTCAAAGAGTGCGAGGAGTCCGTGACCGGCGATTACCTCTCGGGCCGCAAGCAGATCCCGGTGCCCGACGAGCGACGCGATCCCGACGGCACGCTGACCGTCCTCGGGGCGCGCCAGCACAACCTGACGGACCTCGATGTCGACATCCCGCTGGGCTGCTTTACTGCAATTACGGGCGTCTCGGGCTCGGGCAAATCCACGCTCATGCACGAGGTCCTCTACAAGGGACTGGCCCGCGAGATGAACGACAACACGTCGGTCATTCCGGGCGACCACGACGGCCTCGAGGGGCTCGATCAAATCGAGACGGTCCGGCTGATCGACCAGTCGCCGATCGGCCGCACTCCCCGGTCGAACCCGGCGACCTACACCGGCGTCTTCGACTACATCCGCGAACTGTTCGCCCAGACCAAGCTGTCGAAACAGCGCGGCTACGAGAAGGGGCGGTTCTCCTTCAACGTCAAGGGCGGCCGTTGCGAGGAGTGTGGCGGGCAGGGAACGGTGAAAATCGAGATGAACTTCCTCTCGGACGTCCACGTCCCCTGCGAGGAGTGCGACGGCGCGCGGTACAACGACGCCACGCTCGACGTGACCTACAAGGGGAAGACGATCGCCGACGTCCTCGAGATGTCCGTCGAGGAGGCCTACGACTTCTTCGAGTCCTCGAGCCGAATCCGCCGCCGGCTGAAGCTCCTGAAAGACGTCGGGCTGGACTACATGAAACTCGGCCAGCCCTCGACGACGCTGTCGGGCGGCGAGGCCCAGCGGATCAAGCTGGCGGAGGAACTGGGCAAAAAGGACTCCGGCGAGACGCTCTATCTCCTCGACGAGCCGACGACCGGGCTCCACAGCGAGGACGAGCGCAAGCTCATCGACGTCCTCCACCGGCTGACCGACGACGGCAACACCGTCGTCGTCATCGAACACGAACTCGACCTCGTCAAGAACGCCGACCACGTCATCGACCTCGGCCCCGAGGGCGGCGAGAACGGCGGCGAGATCGTCGCCACCGGTACGCCCGAGGCGGTCGCGCGCCTCGAGGACTCTCACACCGGCCGTTACCTGCGGGACCTGCTCCCGAAGGTCGACCTCGAGGGGCCCCGCGGCGAGCGGGTCGAGCCCGTGACCGCGCCGATGGACGACGACTGACGGCGCGAGCGGCGGCGTCACCGCGCCGACACGCGGCCGCCCTCGTCGGGGCTCGACAGCGAACAGTATAACTTCGTTCCGTCGGAACCGCTCGAGCGATGAGTGGACCGAAGACCGTCGTTCGCCGCGGGTTCGCAGGCGGCGGCGTCGCGACCCTGTTGTTGGCCGGACTGTTCGTCGTCGGCGGTGAGTCGGGAGCGGTTTCGACGCTGGTCCCGGCCGGGTGGCTCGGTGCCGTCGGCGTCACGCTCCTCCTCGCGGGGACGCGGGAGCGACTCGCGATCGCCGGACGACCCGTCGGCTGGCCCCGCGTGGCCGCCGTCGGCGTCTGCCTCCTCGCCGCGGGCTGTGGCGGGTTCGGCCTCACCCAGCTCGACGAGTTCGCCACCGGAAGCGTGCCGTGGCTGCTCACGGCCGCGCTAACGGTCTTCGTGATGGGGTATTTCGGCTGGTTCGCCCGAGAGTGCTGGACCGGCGGGCGGTTGCTGGACGAGGAGACCTTCGCGGTCGAGTGACGGCCGGGCGTACAGCCAAGGGGACTGGCACCTACTCTCGACATATGGACGGAAACGACACAGACGCCGGCGAGCCGCCGGCGACCGAGGAGGCGCGGACGGACTCGTTCGACCTCGAGGACGCAGAGCGGGTCCGAATCGGCGTCACGCGAGGGGAACTGGACCTCGAGATGGGGCCGCCGCGGGAGTATCCGGACCGGGCCGATATCTCGGTGCGGCCCGAAGCGGGGGACCACCACCGGGTCGTGATGAGTATCGACGCGATGGCGGGAGACCACGCGACCGGCCACGCGGACGTCGAACTGACGCCGGCGGAGGCGCGGCGGTTGCGAGAACGGTTGGGGGAGGTCGTCCGCTGGATGACCGAAGACGACGCGCTCGAGGAAGACGCCGATTCGGCGTGACGGGATCGGCCCGCCGAGTTCGGACCACGGACTGGCGTTCGCGTGGCCGTTCGTGGGCAAAGGACGGAGAATCCGTCGGATTCCGAACCGGAGAGGCTATTCGGGACTCGGCGACTGGACGCGCGAGACGTAGCCGGCCAGATCCGATGTCGAGACCATCCCGATGACGCCCTCGTCCTCGTCGACGACGGGAATGTGGTGGAAACCCCGTTCGACCATCACGTCTGCGGCGTCGCGGATGGTATCTTGTGCCCCGGCGGTGACGACGTCCGTACTCATGTAGGTCGAGACCGGCGTCTGGTCCTTCGGCTTTCGCTCGGCGACGATCCGGACGAAGTCGGTCGTCGTCAGGATCCCCTCGAGCCGATTATTATCGTCGACGACGACGACCGAGCCGATCCCGTTGTCGAGCATCTCGCCTGCAGCGTCCTCGACGAGCGTGTCCGGCGCGACCGTATAGACATCCGTTGACATGACTCGCGCGACGAAAATGTCTTCCATACCGTATGGTATTCGGTAGACAATATAAGAATTGTCGGACTGCGGAAGGCAGCCGAACTACCACCGAGCGACTGGACGGACGAGTAACCCACATTTAAATACGAAATCGACCGTACAGGGTGACGTGTCATGCCGTCCCCGCCCGCCCTCGAGGGAACGTGCAAACTCCTTCCCGCGCCCGCGCCCAGCGATACCCTCCTCGCGGCCGTCGCCGACGAGTACGCCGCTCTCGCCGACGACCACGGCCCGCGGAACGTGCTGGTGCTGAAGCGACATCCGGCGGGGCTGGCGTCGCTGACCGAAGCGCTGGCCGACGCACCACTCGAGCGCGCCGACGGCCCCCGCTCGCCCCGCGTCGAGTCCCTGCCGGAACACGCCTCCAAGACCGTCGAGGCGTACGACCCGACGCTCGATCGCCTCGAGTACGAGGAACGCATCGAGCTGATCTCGCTGGTGATCGACGGCGCGAGCCGATCCGTCCCCGACTACCTCGAGCGCGCGGCCGACCACGAGGGGTTTTCCCGCGACGTGGGGCAGCTCCTGCTCGAGGCGACCCGCCAGCGGATTCGCCTCGCGGACCTCGAGGACCCCCACGACTGTCTGGCCTTCCTCTACGCGATGAACGACCGGTTCCACGACGAACTCACAGACCGAGGCTACGTCGAGCGGGCGGACGTGATCCCGCGCGCCGTGGACCTGCTCGCGGCCGACGCCGACGGCCTGCGGTCACGCGTGACGGCCTCGTTCGACGCCGTGCTGGCCGTCGAGTTCGAGGAGTACCGCCGGCTCGACCGACGCTATCTCGCCGCGCTGTCGGCGGACGCCGACCTCGTCTGTCTCGGCGAGCGCCACGCCAGCGTCGAGCGGACGCGGGTCGAACCCGGCCGGGTCGCCGACGTCGCGGCCGAGGCCGGCCTCGCGGTCGAGCCGCTCGAGCCGCCGAGAGCGAACGCCGACGGGCCGCCACACCGGGCGATCACGCGGTTCCTCGCGACCGACGAGGTGCCGACTCGGAGCGCGGAGTCCGGCGGTGACGCCGGATCGGCGGCCGCCGCGTCGGCGGAATCGGAGCCGACCGGCCGGGCACGCCGGCTCCGGACCGACACCGCTCGCGAACAGGCTCGAGCGGTCGCCACCGAGATCCAGTCGCTGCGCGACCGCCACGGCTGGCCGTTCGACGAGTTCGCCGTCGCCGTCCCGCGGATCGAGCGCGTCCCCGAGACCAGACGGCGGCTCCGCGAGGCCGGCGTCCCGACGGCGACGATCGGTACCCCGTCGCTGGCCGAAGATCCCGCCGTCAACGAACTCTACGCGGTCGTCACCTGTCAGTGCGAACGGGAGCGAGACGGCGACGCCATCGAGCGAGCCGACGCCGATCCCGTCGGACCCGAGCGGGACCGGCCTGACTCGGTCGCCGCCTCGCTGGATCGGCTCCGGGCCCGTGTGCCGGCGTTCTCGACGGATTTGCTCGCCGAAACCGCCGGCTCGAGCGTCCGGCGCTCGCTCGAGCGCTGGATCCGGCGGACGGACCTGAAAGGACGGATCGCCCGCGAAGAGGACTGGGTCGACGCCCGCGAGGGGTACGAGGGCGTCCGTCGCGTCCTCGAGATCGCCGCGTTCGTCGAGGAGACGGACCTCGTGGGGCCGGACTGGCAGGGGCTGCGTCGGATGCTCCGGCGGACGATCCAGTACGACGCGCCGTACGTGCATTCGGTCGAAACGCGGCCGCCGACCGGCGGCGTCACCGTCTGTGCCGCCGACGACCTCAAGTACGACTCGCGGCGGGCGGTCTTTCTGCTCGATCTGATCGACGAGACCTACCCCGGCGAGCAGTTCCTCACCCAGCTGTTCCCCGGTGCGTGGCTGCGGTCGATGCCGAGCTACCCCGCGGTCACCGATCCGTCGGTCGACGCGATCGCCGACACCTTCGCGACCGTCGACGCCGACGACGTCGGCGACCCCTTCGAGACCTACCACGCCCAGCGGTCCCGACGCTGGCTCGCACTCGGCGCTCGAGCCGCCGAACGGGCCCTCTATCTGTGTTCCTACGAGCGCGGCTCGGGCGGCCTGCGCCGGACCCACGACGAGTCGCGGTACCTGCAGCTGATCGACGCGACGCCCGGGCTCGCCCTCGAGTCCGTCGACGCGACGGCCGGGGCGGCGATCCACGGCGAGACCGACGCCGTCGAGGCGCTGCTTTCCCAGCCGCGGGGCGAACTCGAGCGGCTCCTCCGGGAGGCGAGTACCGGCGGCGAGGCCGACCTCGGCGAGACCGAGATGCTGTTCGAGGAGATCGCGGTCGTCCTCGAGGACGGCGATATCGACCCGGAACTCGCCGAGGCGGTCCGGTCGCAGTTCGAGTTCGCCGCCGGCGAGGTGGTCCGGGATGAGTGACGACGACGCAGGAGTCGTTCCCACGCTCTCCGCGGACGGTCTCCGGACCGGACTCCGCTGTCCCCGGCAGTACGAGTTCGCCCACGTCCACGACCTCGCGGGCGAGACGGCGGCGGTCGACGACCGGGTCGACCTGCTGCGGACGGCACTCTGTGACGCGCTCCGGAACGCCGATGCGGACCGCGAAGCACTCGAGTCGGTCGCCGCGGACCGGCTGGCGACCCTGTGGGCCGACCACGACGAGCGCTTTCATTCGGCGACCCAGCGCCGTCACGAGCGCCGCGTCCTCGAGGCGACGGCCGCCGCGTACGTCGAGGCCGTCGGCGCCGACCACGCCGCGGGGATCGAGCGGCTCGAGGCCGAAGCGACCGGCGGCGAACTCGTCGGGCCGGGGCTCCCGCTCTCGAGTACGGTCGAGCCGCCGGGGACCGAGCGCGGGGACGGAGCGGCGTCGACTCCCGAGTCGGTGCGGATCGATGCGCCGATCGACTACGTCACCACCGACGGCTCGTCGCTCGTCGGCGTTCGGTTCGTGCCGACGGTCGCGCCGCTCGGCCTCCTCCGGTACCGATCGGACTGGGAGGGCGACGTCGCTTCCCTCTTTACCGATCACTTCGACCCCGAATCGGCCGCGTTCGACCCCGCTCCCGTCGGCGCGCTCCTCGAGACCGCCGTCGTCCTCGACGGCCTCCGCGGGCTCCGCGACCGGCTCGAGTTGGGCGATCGGACCTGCCGATACGTGCAGATTCCGCTGGCCGACCGGTCGGGGACGGCGGTGAACTGGGTCCGCGACGACGTCGAGACGAGCCTCGAGATCGTCGACCTGACCGACGGCTACGTCGATCACCACACCTTCGGGATGACCCACGAGCATCGCAACGAGACCGTCGACGCCCGGCTCGCGGCGGTCGCTGCCGAGCTGGTTTCGGGGCCGTACGACCCCGCGGAGCGGTGGACGGCGATCGAGGATCACGCTTGCCCGACGTGTGACTACACCGTCTGCTGTCAGGACTACGTCGCTCGGGAGGTGGAATTCGATGGCTGAGGACCGCCGCGACGGTCGCGACGACCCCGATCGCGATCCCGGCGACGGGCTCGACCCGACAGCCGACCGCGGGACGTCCCGATCCGACGCCGGCGACGCGTTCGCTGCCGGCGTCGACCCCAAGGGGAACCAGCGGGCGGTCATCGAGAGCGACGCGGCCTGTACCTCCGTCGACGCGGGGGCCGGCACCGGAAAAACGACGACCATGCTGTTGCGGATCGAACGCGCCATCGAGCGCGGCGACGTCGACCCCGAGGACGTCCTCGTGTTGACTTTCGCCAACGAGGCCGCCGCGAGCATCCGCGACGCGGTCGCCGAGCGGCTCTCGCCCGACGCCGCCGCGGCGATCGACGTCTACACCTACCACTCCTTCTGTTACCGGCTCGTCCGCGAGTACGCCTACTACCTCGGCTACGCGCCCGACTTCGAGGTCGTCACCGAGCGCAAACGTCGCCGGATCGTCGGCCGGCTGCTCGCGAGCAACGATTACGACTTCGCGGCCGCCTCGGCCCGCCCGGACGAGGGGACGGCCGACCTCGCCGACGCGGTCGACGGCTTCATCGCTTCGATGAGCCGAGAGGGGATCACCCCCGAGCGGCTCCGGTCGGCGCTGCCGCCGGTCCGGACCCTCGAGCTGTGTGCCGAGTTCGTCCTCTGGCTCGAGCGGACCGCCGACGCGGACCTCTCGTTCGACAACGAGGCGCTGCGGTGGTTCAGCGACGAGATCCACCTCGAGACCGCCCGCGAGTCGCTCGTCGACTACGGCAAGCTCATCGAGTACTGCCGGGAGAAGATCGCCGAAGCGCCCGACGCGTTCCGAGAAGCGGACGTGGTTCGGGACATCGACCGCTACCTGCGGGCGCTCCAGACCTGCGTGACGAACGCGATCGAGGCGCTCGACCTCGAGGAGCCGACCACGAAACACCTCCCGCGGGCGCTGTTCGGCAACGAGATCTGGGGGTCGGCCACGGAGCGACTCGAGCAGACCCCCTTCGGGCGACTCAAACACTACGTCGAGTTCCTCCGGCTGGCCCGCCACTACACCGACGTCTACGCGGACTACCACGACCACCTCGGGGCCGAACGGGCGCTCGACTTCGACGAGCTGGTGCGGACGGCGACGACGTTGCTCGAGGATGACGGGGTCGCTCCGGAGATCACCGGCCAGTGGACGCAGGTCTACTGTGACGAGTTTCAAGATACCGACGCGACCCAGTTTTCGTTACTGACCGAACTCACCGACGGCCCCGACCGGCCGGACCTGCTCGCGATCGGCGACAAGGACCAGGCGATCTACGGCTGGCGCGGCACCGACCGCGAGGGACTCGACCGGCTGGCGACGACCGCGGACGACCACCGCGGGATCGAACTCGAACTCAACTTCCGCTCGAGACAGGAGATCCTCGCGCTGACCAACGCCTGCGACTACGCCCACCAGTCCTCGAAGACGCTGCGGGAGAACGGCCGAACCGAGGGGACCTACGACGAGGTCGACCCGCCGGATCGGGTCGTCAAAGTCGAGAGCGACGAGATCCCCCAGCCGACGCCGGCGCAGGTTGCGACGACGGTCTCGCGGCTCCTCAACGGCGAGGCCGAGAACGTTTCCCGGCGCTCGCTGGGGGATCTCGCCGTGATCGTCCGGACCAACCGCCACGCGCAGGCGGTGGCAGACGAACTCCGATCGCTGCGGATCCCCCACGAGGTGTCGGGCTCGCCGCGGGGGGAGGTCGCGCCCGGCCTGCAGACGGCGCTGTCGTACCTCCGAGTGCTGGTCGATCCGGGGGCGGACGCCCACCTCCGGCGCGTGTTACTCTATCGGTACCGGTTCTCCGAGCGCGATCTGGCGGCGCTCCAGCGACGGGACGGCTCGCTGTACGACGCCGTGACCGCCGCCGAGCCAGCGGCGCTCGATCTCGAGGCCCCCGACCGCCTCGAGACGGTCCGGGACCACCTCTCGACCCTCGAGGAGTACCGCGACGTCTACCCGCTGTCGGGGTTCGTGCGGCGGTTCAGGGAGCTGACTCGACTCGAGTGGTTCTGCACGGGCGAAGAGCGATCGGCGTTCGATCGCATCGAGCGGTTCGTCGAGGCCTACGAGTCCGACGGCGTCGTCCAGTCGCTCTCGAGCGAGTTCGTGGACGCGCTCGCGGCGACGCTTCGAAGCGGCGGGAGCGACCGCACCCGGGGGAGCCGCTCCGAGGACTGCGTCGACGTGATGACGGTCCACCAGGCGAAGGGCCTCGAGTTCGACACCGTCCTCGTCCCCTTCCTCTCGGACGAGGAGTGGTGCGTCGAGGGCGACTACGCCGACCGGGCCCGGGACCGGCTGCTGGCGGCGACGCTCGACGACGACGTCGACTCGCCGCTGTTGGCCGATCTGGCCGCCGAATCGGTCGCCGAGGAGTGGCGGGTCCTCCACGTCGCGCTCACCCGCGCGGCCAACCACCTGTTTCTCTTCGGGGCCGAGTACGAGTACGACCCGGTCGACGGGCTCGCGGCCGCGACCGCCGACGCCTGTCTGGCCGACGGGATCGCGTGGTCGGTGACCGGCCGACGGATGGACCTCTGGTCGTCGCTGACCGAGAGTTTCGAGCGGGTCCGGGAGACCTACCCCGAAACCGTGGTCGATCGCACCGACGAGATCGCCGCCTCGGCCGGCGAGACCCCCGGCACGATCACCTACTACGCCGGCTACGGCGACCGCCCCGTCGAACCGCTCGAGACCAGCGCGGCGATCGAGACGGTCCACCGACTAGGCCGACAACTCCGGGACGGATCGTTACTGCCCGCCGCCGACGCCGCGAGCCACGGCGCGCTCGAGGCGGCCGGGGACGGCCGGGCGGTGCCGAGCGGTCGCCGCCCGTCGGCGCTGACGGTCGACACCGTCCGGTTCCCCGTCGAGACGCTCGCGACCGCGACCGAGCTGCCCGTCGCGATGCGACACAGCTACTCCGCGATGGACACCCACGGGACCTGTCCGCGCAAGCACTACCTCGATCACGTCGTCCGGGCGTTCGACGATCCGCCGGCGGCGGGCGCGACGGGCGCGACAGCGGACGGCGCGGACGGGGGCGCGGCGGAAGCCGACGACGCGGCCTCGCGGCTCGTCGGTACCGTCTTCCACGACGTCGCCGAGGAGGCGTTCCATCGCGAGTACGCCGGCCGCGAGGCCTGGCGCGAGGCCGCCGTCCGCCAGCTCACCGCGCGGGACCTGCTCGCGTACCGCGAGCCCGTCCTGACCTGCATCGACCGCTACTTCGCGGCGACCGCGCCCGCGTACGACCGGCCGGTCGCCGACTGGGACCCGCTGGCCGCGGAACTGCCCTTCTCGCTCGAGGACGTCGCGGACGTGCGCGGGGACGTGGTCGGCTACGTCGACTCGGTCCGGCGGCTCCCCGACGGCGGACTCGCCGTGCTGGACTACAAAGCCACCGCCGACCGGATCGCACCCGAGGACGCCCTCCAGCTGGCGCTGTATCTACGGGCCTGCGAGCGGCGCTTCGACGAACCGATCGCCGCGGTCGGCTACGTCTACGTCGGCGACGTCGACGGCCCTCGCGTCGACATGTTCGATCCCGAGGAGCTGCCGGCCTGGGAATCGGTCCGCGAGACGCTCGCGGCGATCGACGAGCCATCGTTCGCGGAGACGACGCCGGGCGACCACTGCCGGCACTGTCCGCACCGGTCGCTGGGCTGTGGGCCAGACGGGTGGACGCCGGACGCGAGCGTTTCGGGCGACGATTGACGAGCGAACGAATCAGTCCGAGAGAAACGGCGGGTGTTCCTACGAGTCCCAGCTGAAACGCTCCGGATCGCGCGCGGCCAGCGCCGTCCGGACCGCGGCGACGTTCTCGGCCACGTCGTGGACCCGGACGATATCGGCCCCGCGGTCGGTCGCCAGCGCCGTCGCCGCGACGGTCGCCTCGAGTCGGTCGCCGCCCTCGCGGGCGACTTTGGCGAACATGGACTTGTGGGAGTGCCCGAAGAGGACGGGACAGCCGAGCGCCCGGAACTCGTCGATCCGATCGAGCAGTTCGAAGTTCTCGGCGGCGGACTTGCCGAAGCCGATGCCGGGGTCGACGACGATCTGCTCGCGGTCGAGACCCGCCTTCTCGGCGAGTAACACGCGTTCGGAGAGCTGGTCGATCACGTCCGCGACCACATCGTCGTAGTCGACGTCGCGATCGGGGACGACCGGCGCGTCGATGCTGTGCATCACGACCAGGGCCGCGTCGTGGTCCGCGGCGACGAACCGCATCTCGGGGTCCTCGAGCCCGGAGACGTCGTTGACGATGTCCGCGCCGGCCTCGAGCGCGGCGTCGGCGACCGCGGCGCGGCGCGTGTCGACGGAGAGCAGGGCGTCGAGGTCGGCGATCCGCTCGATGACGGGCACCACGCGCTCGAGTTCCTCGTCGACCGACACGGGGTCAGCACCGGGGCGGGTCGACTCGCCGCCGATGTCGATGATATCGACGTCGTTTTCCACCATCGTTTCGGCGCGGGCCACCGCGTCCTCGAGAGCGTCGTACTCGCCGCCGTCGTGGAAGCTGTCGGGCGTGACGTTCAGGATGCCCATGACGGCCGTCCGGTCGGTCCAGGGATAGGCGCGACTCGAGCCGTCGTCGCCGGTGGCCGATCGCGGCCGATCGGCAGTCCGATCCCCCGCCTCGGTTCCGGACTCGTCGGCGGCGTCGATCTCGAGCGTTGCTCGCAGTTCGCGGGCCACGTCGGCCAGCCCGTGGGGTCGCGAGCGAGCCTCGAGAGCCTCGACGAGGGACTCGAACTGCGCCACGGTGCCCATCAGGACGGCGTCGACGGCCTCGTCGTCGCGCTCGAGGCCCGAGAGGGCACACTCGCCGCCGAGCCGTAGCAACTCCTCCTTGAGGACCGTCGCCTGTCGATCCCGTAGTGCCGTCCTGACGACACGGTGGACGGCGTCGCCGTCCAGTCGTTCGACGTCGCCCGTGGCGACGTTTGCCTCCGCGAGGGTGTCGCGGGCGTCCGAGCGATCCCGGATCCGCTTGGGAACGTCGGTGCGGGTCCACCGGGAACGGGCCTCCGCGACCGCGAACAGCGAGCCGGTCACGAGGACGCAGTCGTCGCCGTCGGCCTCGGCCAACGCGGTCGCCAGCGCGTCCTGGACGGCGGCTTCGGTCCGGACGCGGCCGGCACCGGCGTCGGCGAAGGCCTCGGCGAGGACCGCCGGGTCCTCGGCCCGGTCCAGCGTCGGCTCGGTCGTCACGACCGAGGTCGGCGTCGGCAGAGTCGCGGCCATCTCGCGGTGGTCCTTGTCGTGCATCGCGCCGAAGACGAGGTGGAGGTCGTCGTAGTCGTAGGTCTCGAGCGTCGCCGCGAGCCCCTCGCAGGCGCCGGGGTTGTGCGCCCCGTCGAGGACGACCAGCGGTTCGGTGTCCAGCACCTCGAACCGGCCCGGCCAGTGGGCGCTGCGCAGGCCGCGCTCGAGATCGGTCTCGGAGACGTCGCCGGCCTGTCGGGCGAGGGCGGCCGCGATCCCGGCGTTGACGGCCTGGTGTTCGCCCAGCAGCGGAATCGACGTCTCGAGGTCCCAGCCGTCGGCGTCGATCGAGACGGCGGCTTCGGTGTGGTTGGTCCGGCCGCCGTAAGCGACGCGGACATCTAGCGCGGTGGGTTCCGATCCCCCCTCGGGCGACGGGCCGACGGTGACCACGTCGCTGGCGACCTCCCGGACCGCCGCCAGCGCGTCCCCGGTCGTCCCGGTCACGAGCGGCGTGTTTGCCGGCGCGACGTGGGCCTTGTCGCGGGCGATCTCCGCGACGGTGTCGCCGAGGATGCCGGTGTGTTCCAGCGTGACGCTGGTGACCGCGCTGGCGACCGGGTCGACGACGCTGGTGGCGTCGTACTTGCCGCCGATGCCGACCTCGAGGACGGCGATATCGACGTCCTCGCGACCGAACTGCCACAGCGCCATGGCCGTCATCGTCTCGAAGAAGGTCGGCGACTCGCCGTCGGCACCGCGGGTCGTCACGTACTCGCGAACGGCGTCGACGAACTCGCAGACGGCCGCTCGAGACATTTTCCGACCGTCGACGCGGACGCGTTCCCGCAGGTCCTCGAGGTGGGGAGAGGTGTAGAGACCGACGGAGTAGCCGGCTTCCCGCAGCGTTCGCTCGAGCATTCGGGCCGTACTTCCCTTCCCGTTGGAGCCGGCGATCTGGACGCAGTCGACATCGTCGTGGGGGGACCCGAGGTGGGCGAGCAGCCGGGCCGTCGACTCGGTGCCCGGCTTCGGGCGGAACCGCCGCAGATCGAATAAGAAGTCCGCCGCCTCGTGATACTCCATACGAATCCACAGCACCCGGTCGTTTTAGAGTATTCCGTTCGCGGACCGCTCGCGTCGCCTCGAGGCGGCCGTCGCGGCACTCCGTCCCCGGAACGGTCCCGATATATTCGGGGGAAGATCGACCCCGTCGGCCCGTCTCTCGGCCGGCACAGTCGGGCAGCCGGCACGATGAACGCGAGTCGCCCGATCAGATCGCCGTTCGCGGCGCTATTCGACGCTCGAGCATCGATCGGTGTCGCGGCCGTCGGCGTCGTGACGACCGACTCGGCTCCCGACCGGACTCGAGGCGGCGACGGAAGCGTCACGCGCCCTGTAATCCGGTGGGCGGACGGAAGAACAACCCGTCGAGCACGGCCAGCAAAGCGATGGCAACGCCACCGAGCAGGGTCGCCTCGGTGGGGAGATCGAGGACCTGCCCGACGAGCGCCGCGACCGTCAGCGCCGTCGGGATCAGTCCGAGCAGGAGGTCATATCGGTCGATCGTCGAGAGGTGGTCGGCGATGTGAGCAACCGTATCGAACCCAGTGATGTCTCTCAGTACCATCGATTCACACCTCCGGACGAACGTACAACGGCCGAATACTAAAAACCACGGGGAATCGAACGCCACAGAACGAACTTCAGCACTGCTACGTCGTTTTTAGCACGTCTCGTGTGGAGCCCCATCGCCGCGATCCCATCGTGGCGGCGCAGGGAGACGGGCGATCGGCGACGGACCGATCGACTCACAGGATCACTTCGCGGACGGTTCGGCCGCCACCTCGTCGTCGTGGTCACGAGTGATCTCGAGGAAGGCGTCTTCCAGACTGCGGGCGTCGCCGGTTTCGGCGCGGGTCTTGAGCCGGTCGGGGTCGTCCTCGGCGACGAGTGCGCCGTCGTGGAGGACGCCGATCGTGTCGGCCAGTTCGTCGACGACGGGGAGGATGTGCGTCGAGAGGAAGATGGTCATCTCGCGGTCGGCGAGGTCGGCGATGGTGTCGCGCATCGTCCGGGCCGCGCGGGGGTCGAGCCCGCTCGTCGGCTCGTCGAGGAAGGCCACGTCGGGCTCGTGCAACACCGCCTGGATGACGCCGACCTTCTGGCGCATCCCCTTCGAGTAGTCCTCGATGCGCTTGTTCGCGTCCGCGAGCAGGTCGAACCGCTCGAGCAGCGATTCGATTCGGTCGGTCGCCTCGCCCTCGGGCATGTCGCGCAGCCCGGCGGCGTACTCGAGCTGTTCCCGGCCGGTGAGTTCGTCGTAGACCGGCGGTTCCTCGGGCAGGTAGCCGATGTGGGGGGTGACCGACTCGCGGTCGACGATCGAGCGGCCGGCGACGCTCGCCGCTCCTGCGGTCGGCTTCGTCAGCGTCGTCAGTATTCGCATCGTGGTCGTCTTCCCCGCGCCGTTGGGGCCGAGAAAGCCGTAGACGGTGCCGCGCTCGACTTGCATCGTCAGGTCGTCGACCGCCGTCGTTTCGCCGTACCGTTTCGTCAGGCCGTCGGTTTCGATAGCGAGGGCGTCGGCAGGGCTCATAGGCGTCCTTTCGCGCCGGTATAATTAAACGTATGTCACAAGTACCGGTCGCCGAACGCCGCGGTGATGACAGAAACCGAATATTTTACTGGGTGGGTCACGCGGATCCGACCATGAGACCCGTCCGTCCTCACGCGCTGCGATCGACTCGAGGTGATCGCTGATGGGGCAGGTCGCGATCGTGCGTACGATTACCGAAACGGAGTTCCGGCGGACAGCTCGTGCCATCGTGGACAACCGGACGCGACTGTTACTGATCGCGGTCGCCCTGTTGATCGCGCTGGGGCCGATCACGGCGGTCGGCGTCCTCTTCCTGCCGGAGCTGGGCGAGCGCGCCGCCGCCGGCTCGCTGTCCGCGTCCGGCACCGCGACGGTCACCGAGTTCGTCACCGGTGGGACGGCGCTTCTCTGGCTGTTTCTGGTCGTCATGTCCGTCATGCGGGCGGTCACGACGACCGCCGACGTCGACGAACCGGCCTTTCTCCTGTTGTCGACGTCGGTCCGCAACGCCGTCGTCGGTCTCGTCGGTGCCGAGATCGCGCGCTTTCTGGTCTGGGTACTGCTGCCGGCGGTGGCGTTCGCCGCGGCGTTTGCCGCCGGTGCGGGGACCGTCTCGCCCGTTCTCGTCGCGCCGCTTTTTCTGGTTGTGATCATCGCGACCGCCGTCCCGGTCGGGTTCGCCGTCGGCGTCTGGATCCGGCACCTGATCACCGCCTACGAACCGATCGCCAGATACCGGACGCTGCTGTTCGCCGCCTTCTGGGTCGCGTACTTCGGCGTGATCATGACCGGGGGAATCAACGAGATCGCGGCGACGCTCTTTCGACACCTGCAGGCCAGCCCGCTGGGCTGGCCCGGTCACCTGCTACTGGTCGGCGTCCCCGTCGTCGATCCGTCGGTAGCCGCGATCGGCGGCGCGGCCGTCGGCTCGCTGCTCGTCGTCGGTATCGCCCTCATCGTCGGGACGGCCGGCGCACGGACCCACTGGTTCGCCGATCCGGCCCGAACCGAGGATGACGACCCCGAACCGACCGGGGAACGAGCCGACGACCGGCTCACTGGAGCCCTCTCGAGCGTCCTCACGCGACCAGTCCGAACCGTGACCGTGACGGCGATCCGACGGACGAAGCGCTCGCCGATCCGGCTCGCGTACGTCGGCTACCCGCTTTTGGGCGCGCTGGGGTTCGTCCAGCAGATCATCGAAGCCGGGACCGTCCCGTCGTTCATGGTCGCGCTGTTCTGTCTGTACGTCGTCTGGGCGGCCGGCGCGCTGTTCACGCTCAACCCGCTGGGCGACCTCGGCCCGGCGCTACCCGCCGTCGTCACCTCGACGCTCACCGGCCGGGACGCGATCCGCGGCCGGATCGTCGCCGCCGCCCTCGTCGCCGTCCCGTTCGCAGCGCTCGTCCCGCTCGTCCTCGGGGCCGTCAGTCCCCTCTCGCTCGAGCGGACCGCCGTCCTCGTCGCCGGCACCGTCATCGGGGCGGTCGTCACGCCGGCGCTGGCGTCCGGGATCGGCTCGGCGTTCCCCCGCTTCGGCAGCGTCAGCGTGACCAACAACCGCGAGGCGGTGATGCCGAGCAAGACCGCCTTCCTCGTCTACACGCTGGCGATCGCGCTGCCGGCGATCGCGGCCGCCGTCCTCTACCTCGAGGCTCCGGAGACGATCGCCGGCCTGCTCCGGGCCGCGGCCGCGTTGACGCCGCTGCCCGACGTCGAGGTCTCGGCCCGAGCGATCACGATCGGGGCCTGGCTCGTGCTGGTCGCCGGCCTGCTCGCGCCGCCGCTGTCCTACCGCTACGCCGTCGAGCGCTTCGACTGGTACGACTTCGAGTGAGCGGCGTCGGTCGATCAACCACCGCACCGGTTCCGGCCCCGTCTCCGCTACGGGAGACACGAGGCCGACAGCGCCGCTGCGCTTGGCCGGACCGGAAAGAAAGCACACCGCGTCAGAAAGAGACGCCGAGGAGCGTGTTACTGCGACTGGCCCCACTTCGCGGCGCGCTTCGGCCGCTCGGTGACCGACGCCACCTCGAGGTCGCCGTCGAACTCGTCGAGCGCTTCGACGTAGGCCTCGGCGCTGGCGACCGTCGAGAGGTAGGGGATCTCCTCCTCGACGGCCATCTCGAGCGAGTCGCGATCGCGGCTGACGACGAAGTCGACCTCGCCCTCGCGGATGGCCGCGGGCACGTCGTCGAACTCGGCCACGTCGAAGTGGGTCTCGAAGCCGTCGACGTCGAGGTCGACGACGGCGGTCCCCTCGCTGACGGCGTTGCCGGCCGCCTGCTGTGACTTCCAGTAGGCCGTGCCGAAGTCGCTCGCCGTGCCCATGACCTCGCCGGTGGACTTCATCTCCGGGCCGAGACGCGGGTCCGAGCCCGGCAGGCGGTCGAACGGCAGGACGACCTCCTTGATCGACGTGTGTTCGGGGATCTGCTCCTGGGCGTCGAGGCTCTCCAAGGTCTCGCCGGCCATGACCTTCGCGGCGAGCTTGGCGATCGGGACGCCGGTCGCCTTCGAGACGAAGGGAACGGTGCGCGAGGAACGCGGGTTCGCCTCGAGGACGTACACTTCGCCATCACGGACGGCCAGCTGGACGTTCAACAGCCCCTTCGTCTTGAGCGCCTCGGCGATGTCCTCGGTGACCTCGCGGACGCGCTCGAGCGTGTCTTCCTCGAGCGAGCGGGGCGGGATCATACACGCGGAGTCGCCGGAGTGAACGCCGGCGCTTTCGACGTGTTCCATGATGCCGCCGATGATGGCGTTGCGGCCGTCCGAGACGGCGTCGACGTCGAGTTCGACCGCGTCCTCGAGGAAGTCGTCCACGAGGATCGGCTTGTCCGGCGCGACGCGAACGGCTTCCTCGATGTAGGTCTCGAGTTCCGCGTCGTTGTAGACGACGTCCATCGCGCGGCCGCCCAGCACGTAGGAGGGGCGTACGAGGACGGGGTAGCCGATGTCGTGGGCCAGCTCCAGGGCCTCCTCCTCGGAGAAGGCGGTGCCGCCCTCCGGCTGGGCGATGCCCAGTTCGTCCATCAGGGCGTTAAAGCGGTCGCGGTCCTCCGCGAGGTCCATCGCCTCGACGGACGTGCCCATGACCTCGCAGTCGAGATCGCGGCGCTGCAGTTCGTCCTCGAGGGGTTCGCCGATGTTGACGGAAGTCTGGCCGCCGAACTGGACCATCACGCCGTCGGCACCGGTCGCTTCGGCGACGTCGGCGACCTCTTCGGCGGTGATCGGTTCGAAGAACAGCCCGTCGGAGGTGTCGTAGTCGGTCGAGACCGTCTCGGGGTTGTTGTTGACGACGTAGGCGTCGATCCCGAGTTCGCGCAGGGCGCGGACGGCGTGGACCGAACAGTAGTCGAACTCGACGCCCTGCCCGATGCGGATCGGGCCGCCGCCGACGACGATCACGCTCTCGAGGTCGCGGTCGACCTCGAGTTCGCCCGCGGCGGCGTCGCCGAGCAGCGGGCCGGACTCGAACTCGGACTTGCGCGCGGAGTAGTAGTACGGCGTCTCGGCCTCGAACTCGCCGGCGCAGGTGTCGACCTGTTTGTAGGTGCGGCCGGGGACCTCGGTCTCGACGGTGTCGACGTCCGCGCCGGCGGCGGAAGAGATCGTCGCGTTGGTGTGGCCGGCGATGGCGGCTTCGGTGAAGTCGCCCTCCTGTGCCGCCAGCGTCGAGTCGGCGGTGTTCTTGTAGCGCTCGGTGTACCACTCGAAGATGCCCGTCAGATCGACGACCTCGTCGACGGTGTAGCCGCGTTCGAAGGCCTCGAACATCGCGTAGGGGCGGTCCGGCGACGGCCGTTCGAGGTACTGCTCCTCGAGTTCCGCGTCCGAAACCTCGTCCCAGTCGACGTCGGGTTCGTACTCGCTCGAGCGAAGCGCCTTGAGCAGACTCTCCTCGAAGCTGCGGCCGATGGCCATCGCCTCGCCGGTCGATTTCATCGCCGTCGTCAGCTCGAAGTCGACGTCGTCGAACTTGTCTTTGGGCCACCGGGGCACCTTGGTGACGACGTAGTCGATCGCGGGCTCGAACGCCGCCGTCGTCTCGCCGGTAATCTCGTTATCGATCTCGTGGAGGCGCTTGCCAAGGGCGACCTTCGCGGTGACGCGGGCGATCGGGTAGCCGGTCGCCTTCGACGCGAGTGCAGAAGAGCGGGAGACGCGTGGGTTGACCTCGACGACGCGGTACTCGCCGCCGGGAGTACCGTCGTCGTGCCACGCGAACTGGATGTTACAGCCGCCCTGGATACCGAGTTCGCGAATGACCTCGAGCGCGGCGGTGCGCATCTCCTGGTGGCCCTCGTCGGGGACGATCTGGGAGGGCGTGACGACCGTCGACTCTCCGGTGTGGATGCCCATCGGGTCGATGTTCTCCATGTTACAGATGATGATACAGGAGTCGTCGGCGTCGCGCATGACCTCGTACTCGTACTCGACCCAGCCCGCGATGGACTCGGTGATGAGGACCTCGCTGTTCCGGGAGAGGCGCAGGCCCTTGCGGACGCGACGGAGGAGTTCGTCCATCTCGTGGACGACGCCCGACCCCGAGCCGCCGAGCGTGTAGGTCGTCCGGGCGATGACCGGCAGCCCACCGACCTCGTCGACGGCGGCTTCGACGCGCTCTTTCAGGTCGGCCTCGGTCATCTCCGAGACTTCCTCGTCCTCCTCGAGCGAGATGGTCGTCGAGGCGGGGACCGGCTGACCGATCTTCTCCATGCGCTGGCGGAAGAGGTCGCGGTCCTCCGTCGCGTAGATGGTATCGAGCGGCGTCCCCATGATCTCGACGTCGTACTCCTCCAAGACGCCCTCCTCGGCGAGTTCGGCGGTGACGTTCAGGCCGGTCTGGCCGCCCAGCCCGGCGATGACGCCGTCGGGGTTCTCCTTGCGGATGATCTCGGCGATAGCGTCGGTCGTGATCGGCTCGATGTAGACCTCGTCGGCCATCTCCGGGTCGGTCATGATCGTCGCCGGGTTCGAGTTCACGAGGACGACGCGAGCGCCCTCCTCCTGGAGCGCCCGGCAGGCCTGTGCGCCCGAGTAGTCGAATTCGGCGGCCTGTCCGATCTGGATCGGGCCGCTGCCGATCAACAGGATCGTGCGGCCGTCGCCCGTTTCGGCGTCGGTGGCGGTGTCCGTGCTCATTTGTCTTGTCGGATCGGAGTTCGCACATCGTAATAAGCCCCACGATACAGTACGAATCTCGAAATCGATTTTCGAAATTCGAACCCACGACGGCGGACGGGCCCCGGAGACACCGATTTCGGGTTCCGACGACCGGTCTCCGTCGGCCATAGTAGCTCTTGAAACGAGTTACACACCGATCACAACGCTGTCCTGCGATCGGGTGTGCATTGACTTTCAAGAGCGACTATAGGTGTGAATAACTCCCGTATTCAGGCACGCTTCCGCTTGCATTAGTGTCGATTATGACTGCGCGGCTCGGCCGAATTCCTTATCACGACTCGTTCCTTGCTTCGGAGCAATCAGATGGTTGAGTCCGGTTCGGACCGCTTTTCTCGATCGCTTACCGTTATCTACGCCGATCCATCTCCCGAGCGCCGGCGGCGGACCGTCGACGCCCTCGAGTCAGCGGCGGACGCGCTCACGGCCGTCCCCGTCGCGACACCGGCCGCGCTCCGCGACGCGCTCGTGGGGGCGTCCGAGGGCACCTGTGTCGTCACCGAACGCGATCTCGGTGAGACGAGCGCGCTGACGCTGTACGACCGCATCGCGGCCGACGAGGGGGCGACCGTCCCGTTCGTCCTCTACACCGGCGACGGCGACGAACTGCTCGCGAGCGACGCCGCCGGGGCCGGGCTGGCCGGCTACGTCCCGAGAGGCCACGAGGATTCGCTCGAGCGGCTACTCGCACAGATTCGACGGGCCGTCGGCGAGACGGGGCACGGCGAGACGCCGACCGATCCCCGTTCTGATGGGGCCGCCGCGACCGAGCGGGACCGCTTTCGCTCGCTGTTCGAGAACATTCCCGATCCGGTCGTGTTGACGGTTCGTGACGACGGCAACCGGATTCTCGACGTCAATCCGGCGTTCGAGGAGATGTTCGGCTACGACCGGGAGACGCTCGTCGGAACGTCGGTCGAGGACCGGCTCGTCCCCGACGGCTCGGAGTCGGTCGACGTCCTCGGGACGAGCGGCGTCGGCGGGAGCGTGACCACCGTCGCCGAACGGGTGACCGCGGAGGGGCCTCGGGAGTTCCTGATCCGCGTGTTCGCGATCGGTCTCGGCGATGCGGTCCACGAGTACGCGATCTACACCGACATCGCCGAACAAAAGCGTCGGGAGCGAGAACTCGAGCGGTATCGAACGCTCGTCGACACCGTCGGCGATCCGATGTTCGTCCTCGGCGCGGACGGGCGGATCGAGATGGTCAACGAGGCGATGGCGGCCGTCCTCGGAACGACGCGTGCCGACCTCGTCGGCGCTCACCCGAGCGCCTACATGCCCGACGAGGACGTCGAACGTGCGACGGCGACACTCCGTGAGATCCTGGCCGACGAGGATCGGACCTGGGAGACCTACGAGATGCAGTTAGAGCCCGTCGGCGGCGACCCGTTGCTCGTCGAGAACAACGTCGCGCCGCTGGTCGACGAACACGGGACGTTCACCGGCAGCGTCGGCGTGATCCGCGACATCAGCGATCGCAAGGAACGCGAGCGGCGCATCCACCGCCTCCACGAGGGCACCCGTCGCCTGATGGCCGCCGAACGAACCGACGAGGTCGCTCGCGTCGCGACCGAGATCGCCCGCGATGCGCTATCGCTCGAAGTCAACGCCGTCCACCTGTACGAAGAGCGGCCAGCGACGCGGTCCGCGTCGGCCACCGACGCGACCGCAGGGATCGAACGACCCACCGAACGACGGGACGAACACGGCGTTCTCGTCCCGGCGGCGACGACCGACCGGACGGAAGAACTGCTCGGGACGGTGCCGGCACTCGGCCCCGACAGCATCGCCTGGGACGCTTTCGTGGCCGGCGAAACGCTCGTCCACGGCGACGTCCGCCGTTCCGATAACGTTCGCAACCCCGAGACGCCGATCCGGAGCGAGATCCACATCCCGCTGGGCGACGCGGGAATCTTCATCGCCGGTTCGACGACGCCCAACGATTTCGACGCCGAGACGATCACGTTCGCGCGCATCCTCGCGGCCAACGTCGAGGCCGCCCTCGAGCGGGCCCATCGCGAGGCCGAACTCGCCGCGCGGACGGCCGAACTCGAGCGCCAGAACGACCGCCTCGAAGCCTTCGCCAGTACCGTCTCCCACGACCTGCGGAGCCCGCTGACCCTCGCGGCGGGCCACCTCGAGAACCTCGCGGCCCACGTCGACGGCGAGGGCGAGCGCTACCGCGAGGAGATCGACTGGGCGCTCGAGCGGATGGAGACGCTCATCGAGAACGTCCTCGCGCTCGCTCGGAGCGGCCAGCGACTCACCGAGACGGAGCCGGTCGATCTCGACGCGGTCGTCGATCGGGCCCGCCGGACCGTCGATCCAGACCTCGATCTCGTCCGCGAGACGCCGCTACCGACGGTCGAGGCCGACGCGGACCGATTGCAGGTCTGCTTCGAGAACGTCTTCCGCAACGCCCGCGAACACGTCGGCGACGACGTGACGATCACGCTCGAGCGGACCGCCGACGGGTTCGCGATCGGCGACGACGGCCCCGGCGTCGATCCCGACGAACGCGACGCGATTCTCGAGTCCGGCTACAGCACCGAGCCGGAGGGGACCGGCTTCGGGCTGGCGATCGTCTCCGAGGTGATCGAGGCCCACGGCTGGTCGATCGCGGTCGAGGAGAGCGCGGCGGGTGGGCTCCGACTGGCCGTCTCGTTCGAGGACGGGGACGTGGCCGATCTATACTAGAAGAGCCAGGGCGAGTACCCCGACCCACCGTGGTCGGGGGTGAAGCCCGACACTCGGCCAACCTATCAACCGTGTTCTATACCTTTACAAGACCGCAGTACGACGATTAGGGTATGCAGAAGTCGCTGACCAAAACACTCGTCTTCCAACTTCAACCCGACGAGGACGGTCAGCGACTTCTCGATGACGCCTTCCTTGAAGCCCGGCGCGTGTACAACGAAACGATCCGGCGAGCGAAGAACGGTGAGGACTGGGATGAGATTCGGCAGGACTTGGAGTCTGACGCCAACCTCGTGAACAACACCGCTCAGCTCGTCGTACAGAAATCGCTGGAAGCGATGGAGAATTACTACGAGTACGACGACTATAACCAACCCAGCCACACCAAAGGCGGTGCATACCCGCTCCGGTCGAACTACGAGGAAGGCTACAACCTGTTCCTCAAAGACGACTGCATCCGCTATCGGGTCAGTGCGAAACCGTACAACCCGGTGAAGGGGACACTCAGTGGCTCGCTCGACTCTCTTGAACAACTTCGCCAAGCTATCCAATCCGATGAGTGGCGTGTTGGAACGGCGGAAGCGATACAGCGGAACGGGAACTACGAACTCCACATCAACATCACCCACACCGAAACCGAAGTCCAAGACAAAGCGGAGTCACGAACAGTGGTTGGTGTGGGTATTAACGAGGACTGCGTTGCTCTCGCTGCCCTCCACGAGAACGACATTGGTGACTCGGTGGTCATCGACTTCCCTGAAATCAAGAAAGAACGGCATCGGTACTTCACGATGCGAAAGCGGATGCAGAACGCAGGGAAGTCGTCATTTGACCGGGCGTTCGAGCAGAAGGAGGAACGGTTCGTTCACGACCAGCTCCACAAAGTCTCTCGACGAGTCGTGGAGTGGGTGTCACGGTTTGAGACCCCCGTCATCGTCTTTGAAGACCTCAAAGAGATGCGGGACTCGATTGACTATGGTACCCGGATGAACCGTCGTCTCCACTCACTTCCGTTCCGCAAACTTCGGGAGTTCATCACGTACAAAGCCGCGTTCCAAGGCATCCCGAGCGAGGCGATTAACCCTGAATACACGAGTCAGGCGTGTTCACTTACCACGTGCGAGTATACGACTCGTGCAAACCGGAACAAGAAGCGATTCAAGTGTGTAGAGTGTGGCCGCCAAGACCACGCTGACCGGAACGCGGCCATCAACATCGCCAAGAAAGAATTGGAGAAACTGGATAGGAATGTGCCTGCTCTCAAGACACTTCCCACTGTGCGGAAGTTGCGACGGCAGGCATCGGGCTGTGTGGACCAGCCGACCGTGACCCACGACACCGCCAGAGGTCATCATGCCGATGGTGTCGCGGGTGTGTCAGACTAATCCACGGGAAGCCACGGGCCACCGCGCCCGTGGCGGTTCACAACGCGCGGTCGTGTTCGCTCTCGAACTCCCGTTCCCGCCGGTACTGCTCGACGAACGCCTCGACGTCGAACTCGAGCATCTGGGACTCGAACTCGGAGACGGCGGCGTCGTCGTCGGCGTGGCTAATCGCGTGTTCCATGAGTTCGACGACGAGTTCGACGACGACCTCGTGGAGCCGGCGGGCGTCGAAGTCGGTGACCCAGACGAGCGTGTAGCCGACCGCGCCGTCGTCGCTGGCGTCGTGAACGACGACCGCCTCGGGGAACTCCTCCAGGACGACCCCCAGCAGGTGGGGCGTGCCGAACTCCGCGAACTCGTCGTCGGTGTCGATCGTCTCCCGCAGGACGGTCACCAGCGATTCGGGAAAGAACCGAGAGGGCGGGTGGACGTCCGTGACGACCGCGTGGCCGTCCCCGCAGGGACAGTCGTACTCGCGCATCCCCAGATCGATCTCGTGGGGGTCGAGATGTTCCCCGCAGGGTAACTCGAGCCGATCGCCGCCGTCCGCACCCGGAGCGCCGGGGCCTGCCATTGCCCGTCGTTCGGCCGGAGCGGGCTTAAGGGCGACGACTCGGGACTGGCGCACTCGATCCCTCCCCGACTTCTGATTGCTGTGGCGCGCGCTGCGGGCGACTGAGCGCCAGCGAAGGCGACCAGTGACACCGCGCGAGGGATGAGTGAGCGACCTGCGGGAGTCGTTCGAAAGACGCGAAGCGTCTTTCGTGATGACGAGAGACCATCGGTCTCTCGAACCACGAACGAATCGGCTGGGGAGGGCGAGGGAGTCCCTGTCGCCACGATGGCAGGACACGGGACGATCGGAGATCGTGTCCTGCCATCGTGGCACTACTCGTCGGGCAACTCGGAAATCACGCCGAAAATGCGCGGTCGTTTACGGCCAGTCGTCGCGGACCTCTTCGGCCTCGTCGTCCTCGTCCTCGGCGCTCGAGGCGATGATCCAGTCGGCCGCGTCGGCGGCGTCCTCGACCGCCAGATACTCCCAGTCGACCTCCTCGGCCAACTGCTCGTCCTCTTCGCTGGCTCCGACGTAGACGTAGCGCCCGGTATCGAACTGGTCTTTGACGCCCTCGAGGCTCTCGGCTTTGCCCCGGGGCCCGGAGAAGAAGTCCTGGCGGATGCGGTTCTTCCGGGTGAAATTCGTGACGACGTAGGTCGGCTTCTCGGAGACGACGCCGATGTACTCGGTCCACCCTCTGGCGTCTTCGAACACGCGCTCGGGCGAGGCGAGTTCCTTCAGCGCCTCGAGTTCGAACGCCAGTGTCATGTCGCTGTCGCCGTTCATGCGTCATCGAAAGCGCGCACGCGGGAAAACGACTTCGATACCGCCCACGTCGGGAGGCGGAGTCCCGACGGCTCACGCCCGTTCGACGCGGTAGTAGTCCGTGAAGACGAGTACCTCGCCCGGCTCGAGGCCGGTCTCGGCGGCCGGGATCGGGCGGTTCTCGGCGACGGCGTGATAGATGACATCCAGTGTCCCGGTCTCGAACTGATCGACGTGACGGACGGTCGCGTCCGCCGGGACGGACGGGATCCGCTCGAGTTTCACAGCAGGGGGTTCGGGACGTACCGCTCGACGCCGGAGGTCACTGGATGCCATGTTCATTGTTACCAAATGTATTCATCTCTCTTAACCGTTCCGCTTCCGGCAGAAGAGCCGGCGACAGTAGCCACTGAACGGCATTGTACACCGGATCACACGACTGCGTTGCGATCAGTGTGCAAATTGTTTCCGTGACTCCGTCGGAAACGCGACTCGCCGTTGCGAAGCCCTCGGTCTTGGAACCAATACTCGGAACTTGCTACGAACGAATCGGGAAAACGGACGCGGCCGCTACTGCTCCTGTGTCGGAGCGAGTTCGTCGAGATCGACCGACTGCTCGAGGAGTACCTCGGCCTGGTCGGCGACGACGCGCTGTTCGCGCATCAGCTGTTTGAACTTGCTCTGGGGCGAGAGGTCGCCGATGAGGACGCCGCCGACGATCTTGCCGTCCTTGAAGGCGATGCGTCGCCACTCGGTGTCGCTGTATTTCCGTTCGGCGTGTTCGTCGCCGCGGGTGGGATGACCGAAAGAGAGGAACGGGAAGTCGAAGTGCGTGATGGAGTACGACGAGACCCACTGGAAGCCCTCCGCCTCGGCGTCGGCGGCCATGTTGATGGCGGCGACCCGCCCCTGTTCCTTGGCCGAGCCCCACGAGCCGTTCTGGGCCTGCTCGCCGAGCAGGACGTCGTGGAACTGCGTGAGGTCGCCGGCCGCGTAGACGTCGTCGACGTTGGTCTGCATGTACTCGTCGACGACGATCCCGTTATCCTGCTCGATGCCGGCCCCGCGGAGGAACTCGGTGTTGAACGACAGGCCGATTGCGACGCCGGCGAAGTCACACTCGAAGCGGTCGCCGTTGGGGTCGACCGCGGCGGTGACGCGGCCGTCGTCGTCGACCTCGAAACGGTCGACGCCGCTGTCGAAGACCGGCTCGACGCCGACGTCGCGCATGCCCTCGTGCATGATCTCGGCACCCTCTTCCGAGAGGGCGTAGCGCCACCAGCGGTCGCCACGCATCAGGTAATCGGCCTCGATCCCCTGTGCGCCACAGACCGCGGCGAAGTCGATTCCGAGCAGGCCCGCGCCGACGATGACGCCCGTGTCGGCCTCGTCGGCGTGTTCGCGGATCCCGCGGGCGTCCTCGAAGGTCCAGAAGTGGTGGATCCCGTCGGCGTCGCTGTTCTCGACGGGCAACTGGGTCGGCGTCCCACCGGTCGCCACGAGCAGCTTGTCGTAGGGGATCTCCCCGCTGTCGTGGGTGTGGACGACCTTCCCCTCCGTGTCGACGGTCGTGACGTGGGTGTTGAGCGAGAGGTCGATGTCGCGGTCCTCGTACCACTCCTCGTCGTGGATCGAGATGGGGGCTTCGGGGAGTTTGCCCTTCGCGTGTTCCTTGATGAGAATCCGGTTATACAGTGGCTCCCCCTCATCGGTGATGACGGTAATCTTCGCGTCCGGGTCCTCTTCCCGGAGGGTCTCGGCGGCCGAACTGCCCGAGATCCCGTCACCGATGATGACGTACTGAGTCATATCCCGATGGTTCGTAATCCGGGTTAAAGTGGGTTGCTATCTCGTCTATTTTGCCGGACGACAGTGTCTGACACTACGAGCGTAAACTGAACGCCGAATATATTCACCAGAGTTTACTAATCTCGCGTATTTCGGCACCAGTTCTCGAGCATGCAAAGATTGCTGGCACCTCCGGCGACCGCGGACCCTAACAGTGTTGTCCAAACCGTTCTTTAGGACATACCCCCAAACGTCGGGCATGAAACTGCGACAGAACGCGAAACACTTCGCCTACCGCAAGGCCCTCGAGACGCCCGGGGTCCGCTCGGTCGCCAACTCGGGGCTGGTCCGGCTCCATACCAAGATCTTCACCGACAAGGCCGATCCCGCCCGCGCCGAGGAGCGAAAAGAACACCTCGATGCCCTCTTCGACGCGACGATGGACACGTACCTGCGAGCGCTCCAGGAGGGCTACTCCGAGGCCGAGGCCCGCGAGATCACCCACATCCAGGCCAACTTCGACTTCTACAACCACGGCTGGACCGAGATGATGGAGATTCCCGTCGACGAACTCGAGGCCCACTACGACCGCTACGGCGAGTTCTTCGAGCGCTGGGACGTGACCATCGACGAGCCGCTCGGCCAGTTCGCCCCGCCGGCGGGACTGCCTGAAGCGCCGTCGACCCCCGAACTGCTCGACGACCCCGACCACCCCCACGCCGAGGGTGGGTTCGCCGACGACGTCTACGTCGAAACCGACGACGGCGAACTGGTCGTGGGCGGCCAAGAGGAACCCGAAGACGTCGACGTCTCGCAGGCCGTCAGTGGCTACGAGGAGGAGTGACACGGCACTCGATATCGTTTTGACGCGGGTCGCGGCCGGCAGCAGCCGGTTTCCACACGGCTAAGTAGTCGGAGCGTTCCGGTTCGGGCAACGGCTCGACCATGGCACTCGAGGGCAACGACCGATCGATCGCGGCGTTTACGATGGCCGGCCACGCGCTGGTTCACTGGTTCGAGACCTCGATTCCGATCTTTCTGGTCGTCTGGCTGGCCGAGTTCGACGCGGGCGTGAGCCTGTTCGGGATCGTCGTCGCGCTGGGCTACGCACCGTTCGGAATCGGCGCGTTGCCCGGCGGCGTCCTCGCGGACCGCTACGGCACGAAGCGACTCATCGTCGCCTGTCTGGCCGGGATGAGCGTCGCCTTCCTCGTCCTCTCGCTGGCGACCTCGATCTACGCGATCGCCGCCGGCCTCGTCCTGTGGGGCGTCGCCGCCAGCGTCTATCACCCCGCCGGCCTCGCGCTGATCAGCACCGGCGTCGAGGAACGGGGTACCGTCTTCGCCTGGCACGGCATCGCGGGCAACACCGGTATCGCGCTCGGCCCCTTCGTCGCCGCGACCCTGCTGATCGTCCTCGAGTGGCAACTCGTCGCCGCCCTCCTGGCAGTCCCGGGCGTTCTCGCGGTCCTGTACGGATTGGGTGCGGAGTTCGACCCCACTGCGGCCGTCGCCGAGGACGTCGACGCCGGCCCCGACGAGTCACTGTCGCTGTCGGCGTTTCTCGCGGACTCGCGGGCGCTGTTCGCCAGCGCCTTCGCGTTGATCTTCGCCATCGTCGCCGTCGAGGGGCTGTACTACCGGGGGATGCTCACCTACCTCCCGGAGATCCTTCACGGACTGCCGGCGATCGAGGGACTGGTCGTCCCCGCCGGCCTCGATGGGATCGAACCGGCCGACTACATCTACGTCGGCCTGTTGGTCGTCGGGATGGGGGGCCAGTACGCCGGCGGGAAACTGACCGATCGGATCGATCCGGCCCGGGGCCTGCTGACTATTTTCGGCGTCCTCGCGGTGCTGGCGCTGGCGTTCGTTCCCGTCACCGGAGCCGGACTGCTCCCCGTCGTCGCACTCTGTGGCGCGTTCGGGTTCTTCCTCTTTGCGATCCAGCCGTTCTACCAGAACGCCGTCGCGGTGTACACGCCGCCGGACACTCGGGGACTGTCCTACGGATACACCTACCTCGGGGAGTTCGGGATCGGTGCTGCGAGCATCGCTATCGGCGGGTTCGTCCTCGGTGAGGCCTCGCTGACGGCGTTTTTCGGCGTGATCTCGACCTTCGCCCTCGCCGGGGCCGGCCTCTCGGTGGCGCTGCTTGCGAGTCTCGATCGGTTCACCGGAGCCGAACGCCCCGTGGGGGCGAACGAGTAGCAGACACGACACACCCGGTCCGGATTCGTCGACCGACGAAAAACGCGCCGTCGTCCTCGATCGCTCGAGCGGGACCGATCACGCGAGCCAGGTGGGCGTCTGGTACTCCGCCGTCGCTCGGTCCTCCGGCCAGATGATCTCCTGTGACCCCTCGCCGTCGTCGTTTTCCTGCCACTGGAAGTAGACCGGGTCCGGATCGGACCTGTCATACCGGAGATCGTGCGTGTGTTCGTGGTCCTGTCCGTAGAACTCGACCGTTCCGCTGCTGCCGGTAAACGAGACGTCTTCGATATACGAGACGAGTTCGTCGGCGTCGAACGTGCCCGCGTTCTCGACGGCGTCGGCGAACAGAGCGACCGCGTCGTACGTGTGATAGCCGGTGTACACCGGGCTCGAGCCGTCGTAGGCATCCCGGTACGCGTTCACGAACGGCTGTGTCTTGTCGGTTCGCGTACTCTGTGCCGTCGCGCTGCTCTGACCGACTCCGAACCGACAGGCCTCGTTCGTCGCCTCGTAGTACGACGGGAGCTGCATCGGCACGTGGATACCGCCGAACGCGAACGGGCGCGGTTGGGGCGTGACCCAGTCCAGGAGCGCGTCGGTTCCGGTGTGGGCCGTCGTGATAAACGCCGCGTCCGCCCCGACGGCCTCGACCTCGTCGTAGATCGCCGTGAAGTCCTCCGTCGCGGGCGGATACTGCTCTTCCATGACGATCTCGACGCCAGCATCCGGGAGCTGATCCTGATAGACTTTCCACGGCTCCTCGGTCCAGTCGTAGTCCTCGACGAGAACGGCGACGGAGTTCCAGCCGATATCGTCGGCCTTGTCGGTCAGGAAGTCGACCTGCATCTGGCCGAGGTCGTGGTTGTTGTTCGGCCCAACCCGGAAGTGATACTTGTACTCGTCGTACTGCTCGTTGACTCGCTGGCTTACCGCCGTCGTCGCCGCACCGGAGGTAAGGTGGATCGTCTCCTGTTCGGCGATGTCGTCGATGATGTTCATCAGCGCCTCACTGGCGAAGACGCCGACCGTCACGTCCACGGCCTCCTCGAGGATGAGCCGTTGATACTGACGCCGAGCCTCGGACGGACTCCCGTTCGTATCGGCGACGACCAGTTCGACGTCCCGTCCGTCGATCCCGTCGTCCTCGTCGTTGAGTTCGTCGACCGCCACTGTTGCCCCACGTTCCATCGACCGCCCGATCTGGTCGCTGTCCGGATCGGGTGCGAGCAACCCGATCCGGACCGGACCTTCGGTAGCGCTTCCGCCGACGATCGATTCGTACGTCCCGAGACAGCCCGCAAGCGATGCGCCAGCGGTGACTCCACCCGTCGCTCTCAAGAACCGTCGGCGGTCGAGCGCCCGAGAACGCGACGTCGAGGGGTCGTTCGGCTCGGTACCATGTCCCTTGCTCCCATTCATCTTGACAAGCATTTCTCCTTGGGTTTCTTAGTATTTTCGCATAGTTGCAACCACTATATTACCTACGCTCAGATGTGTCTAAATACATATATCAGTTCGTGCCGGTTCACATCCCTCGCGGAGTCGCCGTTGGATCCCGAACGGGAGTCGGTAGTCGGCCGGGCCGGAGCCGGCGATCGGAGTTCACGTTCTTCCTACCCGCTCCCGCCCGACTCGCTTCGCTGTCGCTTGCGGGGATTCCGAGGGAGATCGAGCTAACCGAGCGCCGGTCATCGGATCGAACCGGACGCTCGAGTCGGTATCCGAACGGGCGACCCGGCGCTTGCACGTCGGATCGGAAACCGTGGCCGCCGCCGTTCGTCGATACCGGAAAGCGACGGCAGCCCTTCCGGGGACCGTTCGCTAACGGACGGAAACGGCGCTGAAACCGAGGTCGCCGGGAAAAACTCGAACGGGCTACAACCAGTCCGGCGTCTCGTACTCGTCGCCGTCGGCCGCGTGTTCGTCGGGCCAGATGACCGTCTGCTCGCCCTCGCCGTCGTCGGTCTCCTGCCACTGGAAGTGGACGGGATGGACGTTGCCCTCGCCGTAGATGACATCGTGGGGGTGCGGACCGTCCTGCCCGTGGAACTCGATGGTGCCGGTGGTGCCAGTAAATGAGGTCTCCTCGAGCGGGCCGACCAGTTCCGTCGAGTCGACGGTCTCGCCGCGCGTGGCCGCGTCCGCGAACACCTTGACCGCGTCGTACGCGATGTAGCCGGTGTAGACCGGGCTCGTCCCGCCGTGTTTGGACCGGTACGTCGAGACGAACTCCGGGGTTTTAGACGTGATCTCCGCAGTCGGGACTGCACTTGCGTATCCGACGGCGTACTCGCAGGCACCGTTGGTCGCCTCGTAGTACGACGGCAGTTGCATCGGCACGTGGATGCCGCCGAACGCGAACTCACGTTCGGCCGGTCGCCAGTCCTGCAAGGCCGCAGTACCGGTGTGAGCCGTCGAGATAAACACCGCGTCGGCCCCCGATTCCTCGACGTCGTCGTAGATGTCCGAGAAGTCCTCGGTCGCCGGCGGATACCGCTTCCACGTGGCGACGTCGATGTCGGTCTCCGGGAGCTGGCTCCGGTAAAAGTTCCACAGGCCGTCGGTCCAGGCGTAGTCCTCTGCGAGAACGGCGATGGAATCCCAGCCGATGCTCTGGCTTTTCTCGGTCAGGAAGTCGAGTTGTGCCTCCGCGAGGTTGGTCCCGTTGACCGGCCCCACCCGGAAGTGGTACTTGTACTTGTCGTAGTCCGAGCCAACGTTCTCGCTGGCCGTCGTCGTCGCGGAGCCGGCCGTGAGATGGACGGTCTCCTGTTCGGCGATATCGTCCATCAACGGCTCGAGGACCTCGGTCGTCGAGATGCCGACGGTGACGTCGACGTCCTCCTCGAGAATGAGCCGCTGGTACTGGCGGCGACCTTCCGTCGGACTCGCGTTCGTGTCGCCGACGACCATCTCGACGTCGCGGCCCAGTACCCCGTCGTTCTCGTTGAGTTCGTCGACGGCGATCCGAGCGCCCTGCACGATCGAGCGGCCGGTCGAATCGCTGTCCGGGTCCGGTGCCAGCACGCCGATCCGAACCGGGTCGACCTCGTCACCGCCGACGATCGATCCGTACGTCCCGAGACAGCCCGCAAGCGATGCGCCAGCGGCGACTCCACCCGTCGCTCTCAAGAGCCGTCGACGGTCAACCCTCCGAGAACGAGACGTCGTTCGGTCGTTCGATTCCCCACCATGTCCCGTGGACTCATTCATCCTGACGATCATTTCAACCTAGGTTTCTTAGTGTTTTCGAATAATAACAGCAGACGTATTTATTATATTCTGAGAGATCGTACTTGGCATGCGGGGCTCGCATGGTCCACGTCTTCGCCGCGTAGTTAGCTCGGGGGCGGAACGACGACTGATAGCCAGCCGTCTCATCAGTTGGTGGCCGAATCACTCCCTGCGTATCGTCTCGCCGTCCGCATCGCTCGCTGGCGCTGGACGGAGATCGCGACGGACTGCGACGGCGGAGAAGACAAACGGGGTTACCGACGACCGAGGTACTCAGTCGTAGCGGTTGACCGAACGGAAAACCGGCAGAGAGACGAGCGGTTGCCTGCCGAACTCCGCTCAGAACCAGTCGGGTTCGACGTAGTCGGTCGTCGAGTACGTGTCGGGCCAGATCGTCTGCTGAACGCCCTCGCCGTCGTCGGTTTCCCGCCACTGGAAGTACAGCGGATGGACGTTGTCCTCACCGTAGATGACGTCGTGGGCGTGTTCGTGGTCCGCGTCGTGGAACTCGATCGTTCCGGTCGTTCCGGTAAAGGAGGTCGATTCGAGCGCACCGACCAGTTCGTCGGAATCGAACGCGCCGGCCCGTTCGACCGCATCAGCGAAGAGTTTGATGGCGTCGAACGCGATGTAGCCGGTGTAAACGGGAGCGGCCCCCTCGTTTCTGTTCTGATACTCCCGGACGAACGGCCGGGTCTCGTCGGTGGTTTCAGCGGTCGGTGTCGCGAAGGCGTAGCCGGCCGCGTAACGGCACGCACCATTGACCTTCTCGTAGTACGAGGAGAGTTGCATCGGGACGTGAATCCCGCCGAAGGCAAACGGCCGCTCCGCCGGTCCCCAGTCCATGATGGCCTGGGTTCCGGTGTGGGCCGCCGAAACGATCGCTGCGTCGGCACCCGATCGTTCGACCTCGTCGTAGATGCCCGAGAAGTCGTCAGTTTCCGGCGGGTATCGTCGTTGCATCGCAACGTCGACGTTCACGCCACCGAGTCGGTTCTGATACACCCGCCACAGCCTCTCAGTCCAGTCGTAGTCCTCCACGAGAATCGCAACGGAGCCCCAGCCGATTTCGCCGCCCATATCGTCCAGAAAGTCGATCTGGGTTTCGGCGAGATTGACGTCGTTGATCGGGCCGGCACGGAAGTGATACTTGTACTTCTCGTATTGCTCGTTGACCAACTGACTCGCCCCTGACGTCGCGGAACCGACAGTGAGATGCGGAACCGCTTGCTCGGCGATATCGTCCATCAACGCCATCAGCACCTCGGTCGTGGCGATACCGATAGTGGCGTCTACCCCCTCATC
This sequence comes from Natrinema saccharevitans, assembly GCF_001953745.1. Taxonomy (NCBI): domain Archaea; kingdom Methanobacteriati; phylum Methanobacteriota; class Halobacteria; order Halobacteriales; family Natrialbaceae; genus Natrinema; species Natrinema saccharevitans. The sequence continues at coordinate 343,180 of NZ_LWLN01000001.1, read as the reverse complement.
GAGGATCAGTCGCTGGTACTGACGGCGCGCCTCGAGCGGACTCCCGTTCGTGTCACCGAGGACCAGTTCGACGTCCCGCCCGTCGATACCTCCGTTGTCGTTGAGTTGATCGCGGGCGATCGCTGCACCGGAAACGATCGATTGTCCCGTCGAATTGCTATCCGGGTCGGGTGCCAGCACGCCGATCCGAACCGGCTCGACCTCGTCGTCGCCGACGATCGAGCCGGCGGTCTCGAGACAGCCCGCAAGCGAGAGACCGGCGACACCGCCGGCGGTCGTTTTCAGCACGCGGCGGCGGTTCGACCCTCGTGCCGGCGTATCGCTCGGAGCGCGTCCGCCGTTCCGACGGCCGCAGCTATCTTCGTCCATATTGAGCGGTCGTTTCGACCTCCGTTTCTTAACGTTTGCGAAGCAACCCGTCTCGAAAGTACGGCATCGTGGCTCGTCGCGGGAATCGAAAGGGGGAGTTCGTTTTGGCCACCAATTCCGACCGATAGTCTTGATTTTACGCCGCTATATTTGATATCTTTATGGGCATGGTATAATACACATATTCGGAAGACGATACCAAGAAACCGCCTCATTATCAGCTTCGATAACCACGCCTGACAATTTATGTACCGACGAAATCACGCGTGACTTATCCATGGATTTCGCTCGACGACTGGTGCCGACAGCTATCCGACGGCGATACGCCGTCAAGTTCGGAATCGCTCTGTTGATTCTCGGACTCTCCGTCGGTCTCATCGGCTACGCTGCCACGGGGGCAATTACCGATCAGGTGGAGGAACGGGTACAAAACGACCACGCGTCTGCGGCGGGGCAAGAAGCACAGAGCCTGCAGATGTGGAACGAACAGAACGAACACACGATCAGTACGATCGCCAGATCGGACGTCGTCGCCAGTGACGATCCGGAGGCGATCCAACAGCGGTTCCTCGACTGGGAGGAACACTTGGACGCCGACACGTTCGACATCTCCTACGTCGACACCAGTACCGACACGGTCACGGCAAGCACCAACGAGGAACTTCGTGGGACGACCGCGACCGAGATGGACAACGTCGACGCGAACGCCTACGAGGAGGCGACCACGAACGTTCCATGGGTGTCCGACGCCTACCTCGCCGAGGGCGAACTCGGGGAGGAGACGACGGTGATCACGTACGTCCAGCACTCGCCCGAAACCGAGAATCGGGCGATCGTGTACACCGCCGACCTCGAGGCCTACGCGAACCAGCTTCAGGACGAGGAGGGAGTCACGACGATGGTCGTCGACGGTGACGACGAGATCATGCTCGACAACGCCGGCTACGGCGGCAACCACTCGACGCTCGGGGCCGGCTTCGCCGGCAACGGGAGCCTGTTAGACGCCGCGCGGACCGAGGGCGCGACGACTCAGCGGATCGATAGTTCCTCACTTACCTTCGAGAACGACGCCTACGGCTTCGAATCGGACGGCCACGACAAATACGTCACGAGCTCCGCACGCGTGTTCGGCACCGACTGGGTCGTCGTGACCCACGAGCCTACCGATCAGGCCTTCGGGTTCGTCAACGCGGTCAACCAGTACGGGATCTACGCGACGATCCTCGGCGTCCTCATGATCGGAATGGTGGGAGCTGTCCTCGGCCGGAACACCGCCGTCTCCATCGACCGACTGACCGACAAGGCCGGCCAGATGGAGGAGGGCAACCTCGACGTCGACCTCGAGACGAAACGGATCGACAACATCGGTCGGCTCTACAACGGCTTCGACTCGATGCGTGACGCCCTTCGCGAACAGATCCGCGAGGCCGAGGCCGCCCGCGAGGAGGCCGAACAGGAGCGCGAACGCGTCAAAGAGATCAACGATCACCTAGAGGACAAGGCCGCCGAGTACTGTGCGGTCATGGGTGACGCCGCCGACGGCGACCTCACCGCTCGCGCGGACGTCGAAAGCGACAACGAGCAGATGCAACAGATCGGCGAGGACTTCAACGAGATGCTCGACGAGATCGAGCAGACCATCGCCGAACTCAACCGGTTCGCGACCGACGTCGCGACCGCCTCCGAACAGGTGACCGCCTCGAGCGAAGAGGTTCGCTCCGCCTCGCAACAGGTCACCGAGTCGATCCAGGAGATTTCCGACGGCGCGGATCGACAGAACGAGTCGCTGCAGTCGGTCAACCAGGAGATGAGCGGCCTCTCGACCACGACCGAGGAGATCGCCGCCTCCTCGAACGAGGTCGCCGACATCGCCGAACGGACCGTCAACACCGGGCAGGAAGGGCAGGAAGCCGCCCAGGAGGCGATCGCAGCCATGGAGGCGATCGAGACCGAGTCCGAGTCGGCCGTCAGCGAGATCCGCCGCCTCGAGGAGGAGGTCCAGCAGATCGACGAACTGATCAACACCATCTCCGAGATCGCCCGCCAGACCAACATGCTGGCGCTGAACGCCAACATCGAGGCCTCCCGCTCCGCGGGTGGCAACAGCGACGACGAAGGGTTCTCCGTCGTCGCCAAGGAGGTCAAGGCGCTCTCCGAAGATGTCGCCGAAGCGGCCGACGAAGCCGAGGACCGCCTCGAGGCGATCCGCGATCGGACCGAGCAGTCCGCGGCCGAGGTCGAGGGCACGAGTGCCGACATCGAGAACGCAAGCCGACAGGTTCAGGAAGCGGTCAGCGCGCTCGAAGAGATCGCCAACCTCGCCAAGGAGACCAACGTCGGCGTCCAGGAGATCTCCGCGGCGACCGAAGAGCAGGCGGCCTCGACGCAGGAGGTCGTCGCGATGGTCGACGACGCGGCGACGATCTCCGAGGAGACGACCTCCGAGGCCGAGAACGTCGCCGCCGCCGCCGAGGAACAGACCACCGCACTGACCGAGGTCACCAAGTCCGCCTCGAGCCTCTCCGAGCAGGCCTCGCAGCTCTCGGAGGCGCTCGACCGGTTCGACACGGATATCGACCTCGCGGACGTCGAACTCGAGTCGGCGTTCGACGTCGACGCGGAACTGGGCACCGACGCCGAGTACGCGGTCGACGAGGCGACCGACGAACGGGAGCAGGGAATCACCTTCGACGCCGACGGGGCCGACGCCGAGACGGCGTCGAGTCCCGGCATCGGTGACGATACCGACGACACCGACGGTGACTCCCTCGAGACGGAGGGGTCGAGCGTCGACGAGACGGACGCCGAACCCGCGCCCGAGGACGCCGACGCACCCGAGGAGATCGGAGCCGAAGAGATCCTCGGTATCGAGGACGAAGCGGCGGCGGAGCCGGTGATGGACGCCGACGAGACGACCGCGACCGACGACGGCGAGCCGGCCGAACCGCTCGGCGGCGACACCGAAACGGACCCGCTCGCTGACGACGGCGACACCGAAACGGACCCACTCGCTGACGACGGCGAGACGGACGACCCGCTGGCGGACGCCGACGAACCGGATCCGCTGGCCGACGACAGTGAGCCGGCCGAGCCGCTGCCCGACGAGACGGAATCGGCGACCGAGGGCGAACCCGTGGCCGACGAGAGTTCCGGGTTCGAAGACGACGGCGACGACACGGCCGCCGAACCGCTCGAGCCGGTCGACGACGACGCTGGCGACGACGAAACCGACGAAGGAGACGCTGACGACGACGTCTTCACGTTCGGCACGACCGACGACGAGTAACGACGATCGACCGGGTCGGTTCCCGACCGGGACCGCTCGAGTCACCGACGGCAGCCGCGGCGGCTGTCGTCGTCGTTCGCTACCTTTTTGACTGCAGTCTGGAAAGGAATCGGCATGCTCACCGTGCGGGCACCCGCGACGAGTGCGAACCTCGGGAGCGGCTTCGACGTCTTCGGTGTCGCTCTCGGGACGCCCGCCGACATCGTCCGGGTCGAACGCGCGCCGGAGACGACGATCACGGTCACCGGGGCCGGCAGCGAGTACATCCCCGAAGACCCCGAGAAGAACACCGTCGGCGCGGTGGCGAAGGCGCTCAACGCCCCGGCCCGGATCCGGATCGACAAGGGGGTCCGCCCCTCGTCGGGACTGGGGTCGTCGGCGGCGAGCGCGGCCGCCGCGGCCGTCGCGCTGAACGCCCTGTACGACCGCGGTCGCTCCCGGGAGGAACTCGTGCCGATCGCCGCCGAGGGCGAGGCGCTCGTCTCCGGCGAGGCCCACGCGGACAACGTCGCCCCGGCCTTACTGGGCGGGTTTACCGTCGTCACCGACGAGGGCGTCACGCAGGTCGACGCCTCGATCCCCGTGGTCGCCTGCCTCCCCGATATCTCCGTCTCCACGCGCGACGCGCGCGGCGTCGTCCCCGAGTCGGCGACGATGGACGACATCGTCGACACCGTCGGCAACGCCGCCACGCTGGCCGTCGGCATGAGCCGGAACGATCCCGACCTCGTCGGGAGAGGGATGGTCGACGCGGTCGTCACCCCCGAACGCACAAAGCTCATCGACGGCTACGACCGGGTTCGTGAGGCCGCCCTCGAGGCGGGCGCGACCGGCGTCACCGTCAGCGGGGCCGGCCCCGGGATTCTGGCGGTCTGTCGCCGGCAGGACCAGCGGGAGATCGCCTCGGCGATGGTCGACGCCTTCGACGCCGTCGGCGTCGAGAGTCGGGCCTACCAGACGGCCGTCAGCGAGGGGGCGATGCTGTACTCGGACGGTTCGTAGCTCGGCGATGGGTGCCCGAACCGACGCGGTGCTTGCGACGGTCTCGCTGGCCGGGTTCGCGCTCGCGCTCGCTCTCGTCGGCACCCCGCTGTCGGGTCCCTTCTTCGCGCTCGGCTGTGCCGGGACGCTCGGCTTCGAGGTGGTCGCGTTCCGGCACTACGAGACGGTCCGAGCGTACTGGGAACGCAGGCCGGTCCAGTTCGGGGCGCTCGCGCTGTCGTTCGGTATCGTCGGCCTCGGCGTCGCGTTCGCGCCGACGGCCGTCCTTTCGGCCGGGACCGGGTCGCTGGTGACGTACCTGCTGTTTCTGGTCGTCGTCGCGTCGCGTGCCCGATAGTCGGATTCGGTCCGGACAGCGTCGCGGGATCGGACGGCACTTGCCGGAGCCGACAAACGCCGTGTGTCGGCGAAAACGAGTCGTAACCGTACGAAAAACGAGGCGTAGATGACGGGAGTCGTGGTCGATCAGACGCCGCGGTCCTGCAGCTTCTCTTCCTCGGAGAGATCGGCGTTCGCGTCGCCTTTCATCCCCTTGCCGAGGTTCTTCGAGATCTCGGCGAGGCGCTCGGGGTCGTCCCAGTTGTTCGTCGCCTCGACGATCGCCTCGGCCATCTCGGGCGGGTTCTCCGCGCCGAAGATCCCGCTGCCCACGAAGATACCGTCGCACTCGTGGTGCATCATCAGGGCGGCGTCGGCGGGCGTCGCGATGCCGCCGGCAGCGAAGTTCACGACCGGGAGCCGGCCCAGTTCGGCGGTCTCGTGGACCAGTTCCGCGGGGGCTTCGATCTCGCGGGCGTAGGCCTCGCGTTCCTCGTGGGTCATGCCCTCGAGTTCGCGGATCGCGCCCTTGATCGTCCGCTGGTGGTGGACGGCCTGGTTGACGTCGCCGGTGCCGGCCTCGCCTTTGGTGCGGATCATCGCCGCGCCCTCGTTGACCCGGCGCAGGGCCTCGCCGAGGTTCCGCGCGCCACAGACGAAGGGCGCGGTGAACTCGCGCTTGTCGATGTGGTAGGCGTCGTCCGCGGGGGTCAGAACCTCCGACTCGTCGATCATGTCGACCCCGATCGCCTCGAGGATCTGGGCCTCCTTGGTGTGGCCGATCCGGGACTTGCCCATCACCGGGATCGAGACCTCGTCAACGATCGCCTCGACGTCGGCGGGGTCGGCCATCCGGGCGACGCCGCCGCGCTTGCGGATGTCGGCCGGAACGGCCTCGAGGGCCATCACGGCGACCGCGCCGGCGTCCTCGGCGATCCGTGCCTGTTCTTCGTTGACGACGTCCATGATGACGCCGCCCTTCTGCATTCGCGCGAACCCGCGCTTGACGAGATCGGTCCCGCGTCGCAGTTCTTCGAGATCGGCTGGTTCCGACATACTGCGCGCTTAGGAGTCGCCGCACTTACGCGTGTTCTTTGGGGACGATCCGGCCGCGGAACCCGAAATCGTTCGCCTCGCCCGGCGGTCGGTCACCACCGTCGCGCCGTCGACCGCCGGATCGCTCGCGAGTCGGTCCGAGGTCGGCCGCGGTCACGGACCGGACCAGGGCTCGAGGCGGCGCGTGCCGGTTCGGAGACCGCTACTGTTTTGCGGGTTCCGGCCGTCGCGCCGGACGATGACCGCGTCGACTCGGACGGCGGAGCGCGGACGCGCGGACGACGAGTCGCTGCCGGCCTATCTCACGCCGGTGCCCAGAGCGCTCGAGGACCTCGGCCTGCGCTTTGCGTGGCTGGTCGTCGCGATCAACCTCGCGGGGACTGCCTTCGGCTTCTGGTACTACTCGGGACAGTTCGCCGGGACCGCGACAGCGCTGTGGCCCTGGGTGCCCGACAGCCCGCTCGCGACGCTGTTTATCGCGCTGGCGATCGCCGCCTGGAAGTTGGGTCGCGAGCAGCCGTGGCTGACCGCGCTGGCGTTCTTCGGCAACGTCGTGTTGGGCCTGTGGACGCCGTACACGCTGCTCGCCTTCGCCGATTCCTACGCGTACCTCCCCGTGTGGATGTACCACTTCCTCTTCTGGAGCCACCTCGCGATGGTCGTCCAGGCCTTCGTCCTCTACCGGATCACCGACTTCCCGGTGTGGGCCGTCGGCGTCGCCGCCGTCTGGTACTGGAGCAACCTGATCGTCGACTACTTCGTCCCGATCGTCGGGGAGCCCCACCACACGATTATCCCCGTCGACCGCGACGCAGCGATGTTCCTCGAGGCCGACGCGCTGGGCGTGATCGCCGCCGGCGAGGTCACGTTCGTCCTGCTGGCGCTGTTTCTCGCGCTCGCGATTCGGGTCAGGAAACTCGAGCGACCGCAGGCCGCGAACGGGTAGCGGTCGCGAACGGCGCTCGCGTCCGCGAGAAGACGAATCGGTGGACGACGGCGCTACTCGAGGATGACGACCGCCGACTCGGTCTCGATCATCTCGCCGTCGCCCGAGTAGGTCCGCTCGAGTTCGACCTCGAAGAGGTCGTCCTCGAGGTCTTCGCCGGCGACCCGTAGGACGCCGTCCTCGTCGTCGATCTCGTACTCACCGCTCTCGATGCCGGCGTCGATCTCGCCGACCTTCGAGCCGAACTTCGGCCCGAGCGTCGAGTAATCGAGGTCGATTTCGGCGACCTCGGTCGAGATCTCGGGCTCGTCCTCGAGGAGCGTGAGATCCCGCACGTGCATCACGTTCCGGATCGCGTCCTCGAAGCCGTCGACCGGGCCGTAGACCGACACCGACTCGAGGTCGGCGTTCAGCGGCAGCTGGTTCTCGCTCTTGTACCGGCGCAGCGCGGAGATGACCTCCATGGCAGTCTCGCCGGCCTCGAGGTCGGCCTCGTACTCCTGCGGGTCGGGCCAGTCGCGGACGTGAATGCTGCTGTCCTCGAGGGCCGCCTCGCCGTCCGCGTAGACGGCCTGCCAGATCTCCTCGGTCGCGTGGGGCAGGAACGGCGCCCAGAGTTCGAGGAAGGTCCGGTGGGCCGTCCGCAGCGCGTACTGCGTCGAGGGGTTTTCCTCCCGCGTTTTCGCGATCTCGAGGTAGTCGTCACAGAAGGTACTCCAGAAGAAGGTCCGCAGGCGGTCGCGGGCCTTCGCGAACTCGTAGTCCTCGAAGTGGGCGGTCAGATCCGCGACGGCGTCGTCGAGTTCCGCCAGCAGCCAGCGGTCGATCGCCTCGAGGTCGGCGGGCTCCTCGGGCTCGCGCGGCGCGAGCGTGTCGACGAGCTTCGAGGCGTTCCAGAGCTTGCGCAGCAACTTCTCGCCGGCGGTGAGGTCTTTCTCCTGATACGGAAAGTCGTCGCCGACGGCGGCGCTCGCCGCCCAGAACCGGACGGCGTCGACGGGGTAGTCCGCCAGCACTTCGTCGGGTTCGACCACGTTCCCGCGGGACTTCGACATCTTCTCGCGGTTCTCGTCTAAGACGTGGCCGTTGATCATCGTCGCGTCGAAGGGCACCTCGCCGGTGTGTTCGTAGCACTTGACGATGGTGTGGAACAGCCAGAACGAGATGATGTCGTGGCCCTGCGGGCGCAGGTCGAACGGGTAGAGTTCGGGGTTGTCCATCCGGAATTCCTCGCTCTCCGCGTCCCAGTCCCAGCCCGCGTTGATCAGCGGCGTCAGCGAGGAGGTCGCCCACGTGTCGAAAACGTCGTCCTCGGCGACGAACTCGTCGTGGCCACACTCCGGACAGCTATCGACGGGCGGATCGTCGCTCAGCGGGTCGACCGGAAGGGAGTCCTTCTCGGCCATGACCTCGTGATCGCAGTCGGCGCAGTACCAGACCGGGAACGGGATTCCCGAGTCGCGCTGGCGCGAGATCAGCCAGTCCCACTCGAGACCCTCGATCCAGTGCTGGTAGCGGGAGAACATCTTCTCGGGGTACCAGTCCATCTCCCGGCCGGCCTCGAGGTACTCCTCCTTGTGATCGAGGATTTCGACGTACCACTGCTTGGAGACGCGGTACTCGACGGGGGTGTCACAGCGCTCGTGGACCTGAACCGCGTGGCTGATCTCCCAGCGGTCGCGGAGGGCACCCTCGTCGTCCAGATCCTCGACGATGGCCTCGCGGGCCTCCTCGGTGGACATGCCCTCGTAATCGCCGGCCAGTTCGGTCATCGTCGCGGACTCGTCGATGGCGACCCGCAGCGGGAGGTCGTGGGCCTGGTACCACTCGATGTCGTTCTGGTCGCCGAAGGTACAGCACATCACGACGCCGCTTCCCTTCTCCATGTCGACGCGCTCGTCCGCGATGATCGGCACCTCGTGGCCGAAGATCGGGATGCGAGCGGTCTCGCCGACGAGGTCCTGATTCTCCTCGTCGTCGGGGTGGACGAAGACGGAGACACAGGCCGGGATGAGTTCGGGTCGCGTCGTGGAGATGACGAACTCCTCGCGATGGGCGTCCTCGCCGACGAGTTCGAACGCGATGTCGTTGAAGTGCGAGCCGCGCTCGTCGTCTTCCATCTCGACCTGCGAGATGGCCGTCTCGCACTCGGGACACCAGATCGCCGGGGCCTTTTTGCGGTACTCGCGGCCCCTCTCGTAGAGGTCGAGGAAGGACAGCTGGGAGATCCGCTGGACGCGGGGTTCGATCGTCTTGTAGGTGTTGTTCCAGTCGATCGAGGTCCCGAGGTCCTGCATCTTGTGCGTGAAGTCGGCCTCGTACTCCGTACAGACCTCGCGGCAGAGTTCCTGAAACTCCCGGCGCTCGTAGTCCTGATGGCGGATGTCCAGTTCCTTCTCGGTCAGGCGCTCGCTCGCGATCCCGTTGTCGTCGTAGCCGAAGGGAAAGAGGACATCGCCGTCGGCCATCCGCTGGAATCGCGCGGCGAAGTCCTGCAGGGTCGAGCCGTAGAGGTGGCCCATGTGCAGGCTTCCCGAGACCGTCGGCGGCGGCGTATCGATCGCGTAGACGGTATTGGGGTCGCGTTTCTCGTCGCCGTCGTAGGCGTAGACGTCCGAATCGACCCAGCGCTCCTGCCAGCGCGACTCGACCGTCTCGGGGTCGTAGCCGCCCTCGAGGCTCGGCTCGTCGGCCTGTTCGGGCGCGTCCATGCTCATGCTCTCACCGCCCGTCGCGGGCGTCGTCGATCCGTCGAAGTTCGAACGTGCAGTCGATTGTCGTCCATAGAGCGGTCGTTGTGCTGTGAATGCTGGTCGGCGACAATACATCCGTCGAAACGGGGTGGGAATGCGGGGCTACGGGGCCCCTACGAAAACGGTGCCGCACGGGCCGTCGAACGGGTCGTTCGCCGCGACGGACTCGAGCATACGTCTCACTTGCCCCGGGAACGGTGTTAGGTGTTTCGTCGTCCGCTGTCGATCGCTACTCGGAGAAGTACCAGTCTTCTATTCATTCACCCACCCACCGTACTAGTCGGGTATTAGCGATCGAGATATCGGACGTGCGCCAAAGAGAACAGCGTCGAAATTGCTGCTATTGAGAGTAATACTGTGAGTAGCAGTTGATTCGAAAGATAGGTGTAATATCCGAGGAGTGAGAACGCCACAGCAGACAGAATTCGACTACTGTCTCTTCGCTCGGTATGTAGATGCAGATACAGGCCGAGAGATGCGATAACGAGCGAAACAGGAACGATCACCCATGGATCTCCGAGACCGGAGATACCTTCGAAAGCCACTCGCATACGGATATGAAATCAATTTCTATTCTGAAGTAACTTCTGTCTATATTATGGTCTGTCGAAGGGAATCAACCGCCGAGGATCTCATTCGTCTGCATCGTCGTCGGAGTGAGCCCGCACCCACAGTTCGCCGATCCGGGAGAGCCGCGTCCGGTAGGACTTGCCGTGTTCCTCGCGCTCGATGTAGCCCTTGCCGCCCGGCCCCAGCCGGTCGACGTTGTAGATGACCTTCGAGCGGAAGCTGTCGGTGTACTCCTCGTTGAGTTCGCGGGCCAGCGACTCCGCGAGTTCCGAGACGGAGTCGAACTCGCCGTCCTCGCCGAGCTTGTAGAGGATGAGTTCCTCGAAGGGCTTGACGTTCGAGAAGGAGGCGACCGGTAACTCGACGATGTGTTTGCCGTCGATCTCCTTCGCGCCGATGGTCGTCCCGCGCTCGTCGAACTCCGCCAGCAGATCCCGCGCGCTCTCGAGTCGCGTCGCGATCCGGTCGTCTTCGGGGTCGTCGTCCGCCTGGAGATCCTCGAGCAGGGCGATCTGTTCGCGAAGCTCCTCGGCGAGTTCCGTCTCGAGGTACTTCTCGGGGGCGGTGTAGTAGGTGTGGATCCCCTCGCGGTCCTCCTGGCGCTCGACCATCAGCGAGTGGGCGGCGTTGGCGAAGGCGAAACTCACCGTCCGGGGCATCGCGGCGACGTTGACCCAGACCTCGTTGCCGGCGTCCAGTTCCGCGGTGATCAGCTCGTAGGCCTGCTCGAAGGCGTCGTCGTAGTCGTAGACGTCCTCGAGGACGAACCGCTCGGTGTCGGCCCCCAGCAGGTTCTTGAAATCGGTCTCGAGTTTCTTCGAGAGGTGTCGGGAGTACTCGACGTTGGCTTCGCTCCCGACCGCGCCCTCGAGCAGGATGACGCTGTCGACGTCGATCTGATCGCGGACCAGCGGCGCGATCAGCCGGTCGTAGTCGAACCCGACCGGGACGATGTGGGTCTGCATGGCTGGGGATTAGACGGGGCCGATACAAAACCCCTCGAATCCTCCCTCAGTCGCCCGCCGCGCCCTCGAGGTCGAGCCCCCGGAACAGATCCACGATCCTCTCACGGTCCCGGGCGGGGTCGACGTCGAGGGCGGCCGCCAGCAGGTCAGACTCGGGGGCCTCGAGCGGGAGGAGGCCGCCGGCCAGCGCGTAGGACTCGCCGTCGGGCCAGACCGCGACGTGGACCTCGGCGTCGATGGTCGCGGGGTCGTCGTCGGGCGACCCGCCGTCGGCCGCCGCGTTCGCGTCGACCGGGTACGCGGCCTCGAGGACCGTCAGGTGGCCGATCGCGCCGTCGGGCCGGTCGATGTACTCGGTCGCGCGTTCCGCGCCGACGTCGATCCCGTCGTCGGCGAGGGTCTCGACGACGCCGTCGCGGGCCTTCGGCGCGGCCAGCTCGAGGGCGTCGCCGGGGTCGAGCCCGATCGCCGAGAGGGAGGGGCTGATCGCGAGGTCGACGGTGAACAGCGACCGGGCCGGCACGTCGCCGTCGGCGCGGAGCCGCTCGAGGGCGTCGGCGGTCGGCCGGTGTTCGAAGACGGCCGTCTCGGCGGTGATCGTCGCCAGCGAGAGGCTCCGGTCGTCGGTCCGGCCGCCGACGTGCTGCCAGTCGTCGGCGACCGCGGGCGGCAGATCGATAGCCATCGCCGACGGGTACGACGGCGGGGCGGTTCAGCGTGGCGGTTCGCGGGTCAGTCCGCGCCCAGTCGATCGAAGTAGATCGCGCGGCGTTCGGCCGCCGCCGGCGACGTGACCAGCGAGACGGCGACGGTGACGACGAGGCTCAGCCCCATCCCGACGATACCGGCCGTCCAGCCGGCGTAGGAGCCGGGGACGACGGCGAGGAAGAGACTCGAGAGGTAAAAGCCCTGGCTGGCGAGGATCCCGGCGGTGATGCCGGCCCGGGTGATCGACCGCCAGTAGAGCGCGAGCAGGACCGGCAGCGCGAGCTGGGCGAAGCCGCTGAAGGCCGCTTCGCCCAGTTCGAACAGGCCGGCAGGCCGGAGGAGGCTGCCGACGAACGCCGCGGTCGCGAAGACGACGACCCCGATGCGGGCGATCAGGTCCTCGCGTCGGTCTGAGAGGTCCCGGCCGAAAAAGGCGGCGACCGGTCGGTACAGGTCCCGCGTGAAGTACGACGAGCCCGACAGCAGCATCGAGTCGGAAGACGACATCATCGCGGCCATCGCGCCGGCGACGACCAGCGCGGCGAACCAGGTCGGCGTGTACTCGGCCAGAACCGCCGGCAGGATGTTCCCGCTGTCGGGCATCGGCACGCCGAGGCCGGCGGCCCAGGTCCCAAGCATGAACGAGGGGACAAAGAGCAGGACACAGAGGACCGGCCACAGCGCGAAGGTGCGCTTGAGGACGGTCCGCGAGCCCGCGGCGAAGAAGCGCTGGTTGACCTGCGGGAACATCGCGACGCCGAACCCGATCGTGATCGCCGTCGAGAGGATCCACTGGACGGTGTAGTAGTCGCCCCCTAGCGAGAGGAAGCCGGCGGTGTCCGGGTTCGACGCCAGCGCCTCGGTCGCGGCACCGGGGCCGCCGACGGCCGCAAGCACCCACAGCAGCGCGACCCAGGTGGTCACGAGCATGAACACGCCCTGTAACGTGTCGGTCCAGGCGATCCCGCGCATCCCGGCGGCGACGACGTAGAGGATCATGAACGCGGTGATCAGCCCGGCCCCTGCGGCGTAGGAGACCGCACCCTCCGTTAGCGCCTCGAGGGCGGTGCCGGCCCCGACCTGCTGGAGCATGACGTACGGAAAGAGCCACACGAGGCTCACGGCGGCGACGAGCCCGCGAAGCCACCGCGAGCCGAAGCGGTCGCCGAGCATCTCGCCGAGCGTGACGTAGCCGTGTCGCTGGCCGAGCAGCCACTGCTTGTAGCCGATCACGTACCAGAGGACGGCGAAGATGATCCCGTCCATCAGCCCCATGACGAGGATCCACTCGGGGCCCTGCGCGTAGGCGACGTTCGGGCCGGCGAAGAAGGTAAACGCCGACAGCAGCGTCGCGAACGTCGTAAAGAGCAGGACGACGGTTCCCAGGGTTCGGCTGGCCAGATAGAAGTCCTCTGCGGTACGGTCGGTCAGCCGATAGGCGACCAATCCGACGGCGAGGGCGACCAGTAGATAGCCGACGATGATCGACAACTGGATCGCGACGGCGTTCATCGGCGCTCACCTCCGGCCTCGGATTCGCTACCGCGGACGGTCCCGTCCCGCGAGACGTCGCTCGAGCCGTCACCGGCCGTTTCGATGCCGATGCCCCAGGCCCGCTGGGCGAACAGCCAGAAGGCGACGGAGGCGAGACACATCCAGCCGACGTGCCACCAGAGCCAGACCGGCAGTCCGGCGACGACGGTCGAGGTACCCCACAGGAACCACGGCACGGTCAGTCCGGCGAGGACGACCGCGGCCGCGAGCCATGGCAACAGTTCAGTCCGGCGCATGTCGGATCGTTCGTCCCGACATGGGTAGTTCTTGCCCTTCGAATGCCGATATCGAAGAGATATATTCATCGATGGGGCATCCGCATCGAGTCCCGCGGTTTCGGGTAGGTGAAATCGGTCTTTCACCGATGAAAAAGCGTATATGTGTTTGTCATCGAATAGGAATCGACTCCCGTATGGCCCGTCTGTTTCCCTTTCGCTCCGAAACGAACGCCGAGGAAGGCGCGCCCCGCGTCGTCGATCTCGAGGGAGAGGACGCCGACGCGGTCTTCGCCGCGCTCTCGTCGACGACGGCACGGCGGATCTACGCGCACCTAGACGGCGAGCCGGCGACGCCGAGCGATATCGCCGAGGCGGTCGATTCCTCGATCCAGAACGTCCGCTATCACCTCGAGAAGCTCGAGGACGCGGGGTTGGTCGAGGTCGTCGACACCTGGTACTCCTCGCGGGGCAACGAGATGAGCGTCTACGCGACGACCGACGGGCCCCTGATCGTGACCAGCGACGAGTCCCGCGCGGCGCGGCTCAAGGAGGCGCTCTCGCGGCTGCTGGGCGGTGTCGGCGTGCTGGCCGGCGGGAGCCTGCTGGTCCAGTACGCGGCGACGCGGTGGCTCGGGGCCACGGACGGTGAATCGACGGGCGATAGCGGGGCACAGCCCGTCGGGACGGACGACGGGGCCGACGACGGCTCGAGTCCCGAATCGACCGGGGACGGAAACGACATGGGAACGGCCGATGTCGACGAGAACGGCACCGAATCCGGCGGCGACGGAAGTGCGGACGGTGCCGACGGCGGTGCGGGTGCCGACGGCGATGCGGGCGCGGACGGTGCCGACGGTGAACTGCTCGAGAACGCCACGGACAACGAGACGGTCGACACCGCCGCCGACGGCGGCGCGGAGGTGGCGGAGGCGGTGTTCGAAACCCTGCCGCCGGGGCTGCTGTTCTTCCTCGGCGGGCTGACCGTGCTGCTCGCGGTCGCGGCCTACTGGTACTGGTATCGACCGGCGTACTGAGTCTCGAGACCACGTCGTGACCACCGGTCGACGGCGACTCGTTGACAGCCGTCCGCGGCCGCGTCTTCGTCGGCGGCGTCTTATGATGCCGCCCGGCGTATCGGCGGTATGAGCCTCATCGCCGAGTTCTCGATCAAGTCCGACGACTTCGCGCTCGACCACGCGCTGACCGCCGCTCCGGAGATGGTGGTCGCGATCGAGCAGGTCGTCGCGACGATGGAAGACAGGATCATGCCGTACTTCTGGGTCAGCGGTGGGGACCACGCGGCGTTCGAGGCGGCGTTTCGCGACGACGACTCGGTCACGAACATCGCGGCCGTCGACGAGGCCGACGGCGCGAAGCTGTATCGCGGCGAGTGGACCCGAAACGTCGAGACGGTCGTCTACGCGTACGTCGAACTCGGGGCGACGATCCTGCGGGCGACCGGAAAAGCGGAGAGCTGGAAACTGCGGATGCGGTTCGACGATCGGGAGAGCCTCTCGCGGTTTCGGACCTACTGCGACGATCACGACATCACCGCCGCCCTCGAGCGGATCACGGAACAGGAACAGCCGATGGCCAGCGCCCGGTACGGCCTCACGCCCACGCAACGCGAGACGCTCGTGACCGCGCTCGAGGCGGGCTACTACGAGGTCCCGCAGGCGGTCACGATGGACGAACTGGCCGACCGGATGGGTGTCTCCCAGCAGGCGCTCTCGAAGCGGTTCCGGGGCGCGTACGAGAATCTCATCGCGAACACGCTGACCATCGGGTACGCCGACGAGGAGTAGTCGCTCGCCACCGGCGACACCGAATGGGGTTGTTTATACAACCCACCACCTCTTCCGTACGGGGACGTTTTACAGTGTATGGTTGGGCCGAAACAGGCACACGACACCGCGAACGACGCGTTCGACGTTCTCTCACACCACCGTCGTCGCTATGCGCTGCAGTGTCTCCGGGAGTACGAGACACCGCTTGCGCTCGCCGATCTGGCCGACGAGGTCGCCGTCAGGGAACACGACCGCCCGCTTGCGGAGATTCCGTCCGAGGCGGTCAAACGGATCTACGTCTCGCTCTATCATACGCACGTCCCGAAGTTAGCGGACGCGGACCACGTCCGCTACAGTCAGGAGCGAGACGAGGTCGCGCTCCTGGATCACGCGGCGCAGTTCGAGCGACTGCGGCGCTATCTCGCGATCGAGCGATCGGCCACGAACTGTTCTAGTGGCAACTAAACGTCATTCCACACCTGATCGCGCGACAGCGTTGTGATCAGTATGTGAATCGTTTCAGTTGTCACTATAGGCGCTCGCCACGCCGCGGACCGAACGCGTCGCCACGGGAGAGTCGGCGCAAGCGCCGGCGGGTCAACAGCTATTTGCCCTTCACGAACGAAATCATATATAAATCGGTCTCTGTACGCGTTTCCCGCGTCACCGCCCCTCACGGGGACAGATCTCCCATGGAAGACACCTCGAAATACCTCATTCACGCGGACGTGACGGCTGACGGGGTCGTCGAACGCAGCGACGTCGTCGGCGCCATCTTCGGTCAGACGGAGGGCCTGCTCGGTGACGACCTCGACCTCCGCGACCTCCGCCAGTCCGGCAAAGTCGGCCGTATCGACGTCGAAATCACGAGCACCGGCGGCCAGTCACACGGCCAGATAACCATCGCGACGAGCCTCGACAAGGTCGAAACCGCCACCCTCGCGGCCGCCCTCGAGACTATCTCACGGGTCGGTCCCTGTCGGGCCGATCTCGAGATCCGCGAGATCGAGGACGTCCGGGCGGCAAAGCGAAAGGAAGTCGTCGACAGGGCGAAAGAACTGCTCCGGACGGGCTTCGACGACACGATCATGTCCTCCGACGAGATCCTCGCGGAGGTCCGCCAGCAGGTCCGCGTCGAGGACATCACCGAGTACGAGGGGCTGCCCGCGGGCCCCCGGGTGACGGACAGCGACGCCATCATCGTCGTCGAGGGACGGGCCGACGTTCTCACCCTCCTGAAGTACGGCATCAAAAACGCCATCGCCGTCGAGGGAACCAACGTTCCCGATGCGGTCGCCGAACTCACCCGCCACCGCACCGTCACGGCCTTCCTCGACGGCGATCGGGGCGGCGATCTGATCCTCGAGGAACTCGCGCAGGTCGGGGATATCGATTACGTCGCCTTCGCCCCGACCGAGGGCTCCGTCGAGGACCTGGACCATCACGAACTGTTCGCCGCCCTCCGGAACAAGGTCCCGTACGACACCGTCGCCGAACTGAACGAACCTCGGGAGGCGGTCGCCGCGACCGACGGCAGTGCGACGCCGTCCCCGCCGCCGTCGGACGCCGGCCCCGACACAGTCGACTCTCGAGCGACCGCGACCGCGGCCACGGCCGAGACCGAGTCCGACGACGGGGCGGCCGCCGCCGATACCGACGCGAGGCAGTCGGACGATCGAACGGAGCCGGCGAAGGCAAAGACCGAACGGACCGCTACGACCCGTTCGCCGACTCGGTCGGCGGACGAGCCGGATCGAGCCGGTGCGGGGGAGTCGTCCTCGGCGTCCGATGCCGAATCGACACCAACCGACGACGCGGAATCGGACGAGGATCGGTCGCCGGAAACCGTCTACGGCCACGCAGCCGCCGTCATTCGTGGGGAAACCAACCGCGTTCGGTTCCTCGACGACGACGGGGAGACGATCGAGGAGGTCCATGCGGGCGACGCCTACGACGCCCTCGAGGACTTCGAGCCGGTGCCGGCGACGGTCGTCCTCGACGACGCGCTGGGCCAACGGCTGCTCGATCTGGCGGCCGACCGCGGCGTCGACCGGATCGTCGCCCGCTCGCTGGGGGCCTTTACCAAGCGGCCGACGGCCGTCCGGATCCACGCGATCGACGAGATCGCCGAGCGGCCGCCGGAAACGTATCGTGACCGCTGAAACGAGTTACACACCGCTCGCAATGTGGCCGTGCGATCGGGTGTACAGTGCCGTTTAGTGCCGACGAGCGAGTTCTCACCGGTCGGGAGCGGTCCGAACCGTTGATACGCGGGGAGTACCGAGCGGCCGATAATGGCACCACCCGCGACCGCTGCGCTCGCACTGCTCGGCGTCTGGGTTCTCGTGACCCTGTGGGCGACGACGACCGCTGCCGGGGGACAGGTGCGGGCCAACGATCGACTCGGTATCGAGGAACAGTCCGAACAGTCGCTCGAGGAGCCGTCGTCGTTCTCGACTGCTGACGACTGAGACGGGTTGCTGTCCCGAGTTCCACGGTGGGACCCATGGCGGTCGCGGTTCCACCGGCAGTGACTGACAGGGGACCGTCGGACTCTTTTCGCGGTCTTCCGTCCCGAAGCGCAGTCACTGGCGTCAGCCGAGGAGGGGAACGACGACCACCAGCGCGGCGCTGGCGAGCGCGCCGGACAGCGTCGCGAAGAAATTCACGCTCTGGTTGCCCAGCAGGGGTCCCTCGAGGGTCGCCCCGAGGAGGCTGTCGACGGTCATCCCGACGACGCCGGCCGCGGCGACGATCGCCCCGCCGACGAGGTCGATCTCGGGGAAGACGCCGGCGGCGATGGCGGCGACGACGACCGCGCCCGTGAGGCCGGCGAGTTCGCCCTGCCAGGTGACGCCGCCGTCGGTGCCGGGCTCGACCGGTTCCAGCGTCGTGATCAGTCGGGGTCGATCGAAGACGCTGCCGATCTCGCTCGAGAGGGTGTCGCTCATCGCGGTCGCGATCGATCCGGCGAAGGCAAAGAGGAACAGTTCCGGTTCGTAGGGGAGCAACCCGGCGTCGCTGGCCGCGTAGCCGAGGACGGCGACGAGCGCGACCGCGGCGTTGCCCAGGACGTTGCCGCTGCCGCGGGCCCCGTTGTTGTCCTCGGCGACGCCGAGTTCGGTCTTGCGGTCGTACCGGAACTTCGTCGAGAGGCCGCCGATGGCGAAGAAGGAAACGAGGACGGCGACCCAGCCGTACCCTCCGAGGACGATCGTCAGCAAGACGAGTAAGACGCCGGTGAGCATCCCGGCGACCGAGGCCGTCTCGAGGGAGTAGGACGCGTAGCCGAGCGCGACCGTGACCGCGAGTGCGACGACGATCTCGAGGCGGCCGACCGAGGGGCCGAGTTCGGCGAGCAGCCACAGCAGGAGGCCGACCGAGAGGACGACGATCGGGTCGTCGGACCGCAACAGCATGTCCCGGAGCAACGCGGCGAGGAAGGCGCCGCTGGCGGCCAGAAAGACGACGACCGGCAGCGCCGTGGCGACGGGATCGCCGGCGAGGGCCCGCGTCCCCGCCAGTCCGGCGACGGCCGCCGCGCTCCCCGCGAGACAGAAGCCGGCGACGCGAACGACGTCGCTGTCCGTCCGGAGCCTGACGAGTTGCTCGCCGAGGTTGCCGTAGCCGACCAGCAGGATCGTTCCGACGAAGACGGCGACCGACATCGACGCCGCGGTCGCGATGAGCCCGAGCGCCACCCCCGCGAGGACGAACGTGATCAGGCCGTACAGCCGGGCGTCCTCGTAGTCGCCCGGATAGGCGAGCAGATCGAACAGCGGCCCCTCGGGGACGAGATAGGCCCCGAGCAGGACGACGCCGGCGACGCCGGCACCGACCTGCGGACCGAAGAGGGGAACGGCGAGCGAGAGCGTACAGAGCGCCGCGAACACGCCGGCTCGCCCAACGGGTGCTGTCACGATACCGGTCCCTTTCTGTGGCGGTTACTTCAACTGTGCGGTAGCGCGGAGTCTCCGTCAGCAAGGAGCAACGCAGGCCGAAGCCGAGTCCCCGAGAACACGTCGAAGCGGTGTTGCGAGTGCGGCCAGACCAGCGATGGCAACCGAACGGAACGGGACTTCTTCGAGTGTGGGAAGTGCGGTGCAACGGCGAATGCAGAGTATAACGCGGCGAAGAACGTGGGCTGGCGGTTTGTCCGTCGCGGGCTACACGACTCACGGCGGACGGGCAACAGTCAACTTACCCTGAAGTCGGGGACGGTGACGCCGAACCGAGGGTTTGTCTCGTACGCTGTTACAGAGTCAGAGGCGGAGTCCACCGACAAGCCCCACCCTCAACGAGCGAACCCGTCAGGGTGAGCGAAGTAGGGAGGGGTAGTTGACGGTTCGTGAACCCGCTCGAGGCGGGTATTACCGCACTCAGCGGTCCACTCCGTGGAAATTGGCCGGCCGTCGAACGGTCGGTCCGAACCCGTAACCGGTATGGCTGCCGCCGAGAAAATCGCCGGTGTGGGACTGTACGAACGGTACCTCGCCTTTCGGATCCGTCGTCACGACGGCGACCCGCCCGATCACGTCGCGCTCGTGATCACCGAGCGCGATCTCCTGGAGCGGGGGGCCTACGAGACGCTGACCGACTTCTTCGAGTGGGCCACGGAGTACGCGTCGCAGATCACGGTCTACGTGAGCGTCCTCGACGAGGCCGCGGTGCCGGCCCTCCAGCGGGAACTCGAGACGATCGACGCGCCCCGGCCGGTCGCGGTTCGGGGTCCGGGCGATCAGGCGCGGGCCGACGCGCCGATTCGGATCGGGATCGGACTCGGCGGCAAACACGAGTTCACCAGCGCGGTCCGAACGCTGGCCGAACGGGTCGATGCGGGCGAGTTAGCGCCCGACGAGATCGACGACGACCGCGTCGAGGACCACCTGGTCTTCCCGTCGGAACCGGATCTGGTGATCAAGACCGGGGCCGAACGGCTCTCGGATTTCATGATCTGGCAGTCGGTCTACTCGGAACTGTACTTCACCGACGTGAACTGGCGGGACTTCCGCAAGCGGGACTTCCTCCGGGCGGTCCGGGAGTACTGTAATCGGTCGCGACGGTTCGGTCGCTGATCGCGGCTCACGGGGAGGCGTTCGGCCCCGATCGCTCGGGACGCGACGGGTCCGCGAACGGCTCGGCGGCCGCGACGACGGGTCGCTCGAGCCGGATCAGGCCGGTCTCGCCGTCGTACTCGAGCACGTTCGCGCCCGCGAGTTTCGGGAGGACGACGTGGACGAGCGACGCTTCGACGGTCCGCTCGTCGGCGTCGTCCCGGTCGGCGACGACGGCGGCCAATTCGGTGACCGAAACCGGTGGTTCGGCTGCCGACAGCGCGTGCAAGGCGAGTCGCGTCCGTGCGTTCGCGAGGAGCGCGTACGCCTCGTCGAGCGGTACGTTCGTCAGCCGAACGAACCGTTCGACGTCGACTGGCGGGGCGGTGTTCGGAGTCGCCATCACGACTACTGCTGCCATAATGACAGTGAAATGCCTTGTGGTGGCTGAAATAGTCGTTAGCGGCGACGGGATCCGGCGCGGTCAGTCCGCGGCCTGACCGCCCGAGTCGCCGCCCTCGAGATCGCCGGCGTCGGGCCGTTCGGCGGAGGGCAGGGAGTCGCGAAACCGGTCGACGATCGCCCGGGCCTCGGCGAGTTCCGTCTCGCTGACGGCACCCAGCAGGGCCAGCGCGCGCCGGGCGCGGGTCCGCCGCCACGATTCCGCGCGGTGTTCGTAGGTGCGGATCCCCCGCAGGAAGTCGGCCTTGGAGAACTCCGGCCAGTAGGGCGTACAGAAGAAGACCGCGGCCTCGTTGCCGTTGGCGTGCCAGGGCAGGAAGTTCGAGGTGCGCTCTTCGCCGGCGGGTCGAATTATCAGGTCGACGTCCCGGATCGGCCGGTCGTATAGCCGGCGTTCGATGTCCTCGATGTCGATCTCCTCGGGGTCGAGGTCGCCCGCCTCCACGTCCGCGGCGACTCCGCGGGTGGCCTCGAGCAGTCGCGAGCGACCGCCGTAAGCGAGCGCAATGTTGAGAACGAACTGATCGTAGCCGCGAGTGCGCCGTTCGGCGTAGTCGACCGCGTCTCGGACTCGCTCGGGAAGCATGTCGATTTCGCCGATCGCGCGGATACTGACCTCGTTCTCGTGGACGCGGTCGGCGTCGGCGAACTCTCGCAGCTTTTCACAGAGGAGATCGAACAGCGCCTCCTTTTGCTCGGCTGGCCGATCGAAATTCTCCGTCGAGAAGGTATACAGCGTCAGTTCCTCGACGCCGATCTCCTGGCACCACTCGAGGACGCGTTCGGTCGTCTCGGCCCCCGCGCGGTGGCCCTCGTGGGCATCGCCGCCCCGCTTGCGGGCGTACCGTCGGTTGCCGTCCTGAATCACGGCGACGTGGGTCGGCGCACCCGAGACCTCGCGAGAGAGCAGCCGCTCGTACGCCGCGTCGACGCGTTTTCGGAGCCACCGCTTCATTACTCCGAGAAAGGTCAGCGACGACTATGTGTCTTGCGTGTTACTCTCCGAGCGCGAGACTGGTTTGGTATCGCGTGTCTATACGATTGAAATCCCGTCGAACGACGGGTCGATCGCCCCGTCCGAACCGTGACGGCTTTGGGGCCGGCCCCTCTCGGTTCTGACAATGGCAGACGCAAACCACCGGCCCGTCGACGAGGACCTCTACCAGCGGACCAAGGCGCTGCTCGAGCCCGGCGAGATCGAACTCAACGGGGCAATCGTCCACACCGACTACGACGGCCAGGAAGACGTCAAGATGATGCAGGCGACGATCGACGTCGGCGACGTCATCGCCGAACACTCCGGCCACGACCCGACGGACTGTTACGTCTACTCGGGCAACGACGACCCCGACTTCTCCTCGAACCAGCACCAGGGTCTGACGCTGGACGACGAGGAGTTCGTCTGGGAGTGCCAGCAACTGCTGCGCGAGGGCAGTTTCGACATCGTCATCTACTACCGGGCAACGGCCGACCACGAGGCCATCCTCGAGGAGATCCGCGAGTTGGGATTCGACGTGACCGGCGTCGAAGGCGAGTAGCTGCCCGACAGGTACCGACGACACCCGTTATCGGCCGTACTCGTGCGACAGTGAGACGCTCTCGGTCGCGCCCTCCGAACGGATCCTGCCGATCATTTCGAGCCGGAAACGGCCGCTCCGAAGCGCGTCGGCGACGGCCGATCGGCCGTCGGCGTATTCGACGACGAGATCCAGATTCGCCTTCCCGTCTCGCCCGACTCGAGCGTGTTCACAGACGGTTCCGCCGTGACCACCGTTTCCCCGTCGATCGAGACGTCGAATTCGCCCGACGTCGACGGGATATCCACGTCGGTCGGATTCTCGAGTTCGGGGATGACCGGGAGCGTGGCGCTCTGCAGCCCGGTATCCGGTTTGCGGACGTCGAAAATCGAGAGTTCGACCTCCTCGATCGGAGGCCGCTCGGACTCGCCGTTCGACCCCACGGAGTCGCCGAGACACCCCGCGACCGCCGCGATTGCTATCGACGGTACCTCTCCCTGACGACGCGACGTTGTTCTATACCTGACAACATAACTCCCGTTAATCCTCGGTACGATTCATCCTTGCATCGACCGTCATCGAGTGGTACGGAACCGAGCAGCCGTTCCAATCCCCTTATACTCCGTCAGTCCCGAGGTTCTCGTATGAGTACGGACGTCGACCTCACCGAGCGCGAGCGGGCGGTCGTCAACGCCTATCAGGGCGGATTCCCCGTCACGGAACGACCGTTCGAACCGGCGGCAGCCGCCATGCGCGGCCACGGGGTCGACATCACGGCCACCGAACTACTCGAGACGGTCCGCGACCTGGACGAACGGGACGTCCTCTCGCGGTTCGGGCCGCTCGTCAACGCCCAGGAGATCGGCGGCGCGGCGACGCTGGTCGCCATGCACGCTCCCGAGAACCGGTTCGACGAGGTCGTCGAAGCGGTCAACGACCACCGCGAGGTGGCACACAACTACGAGCGCGAACACCCTCACCTCAACGTCTGGTTCGTCGTGAGCGTGGCCGACGAGGACCGCGTCGCGGCGGTCCTCGACGAGATCGAGGCGGAGACGGGCCAGGAGACGTACAACCTGCCGAAACGCCGGGAGTTCCGCGTCGAAGCCAAGTTCTACGTCGATGGCCCGCTGAACGGTGACGGGGACGTCGAGGCGGCCGGCATCGATCGCTCGGAGCTTGGACCCGAAGTCGAGCCGACCGACGCGGCGACGCTCTCGCCGGCCGAACGCGACCTCGTGATCGAGATTCAGGACGGCATGCCCCTAACGGAAACGCCCTACGGCGACGTCGCCGACGCGATCGGGCGTGACCGCGAGTGGGTCCTCGAGACGGTCAAACGGTTCGAACGCGAGGGCAAGATCCGACGGATCGGCGTCGTCCCGAACCACTACGCGCTGGGGTACACGGAGAACGGCATGACGGTCTGGAACGTACCCGACGAGGTCGTTCCCGAGGTCGGTCCCGAAATCGCCGCACTGCCGTTCGTGACCCACTGTTACCGGCGGCCGCGCCACGAGGGCGTCTGGCCGTACAACTTCTTCGCGATGACCCACGGCCGCAGCGAGGCCGAGAGCCAGCGCCGTGTCGAACAGGTTCGGGAACGGATGGAGGAGTACTGGGACGTAACAGCCGACGACTGGGATACTTTGCACTCGACACGGATCTTGAAGAAGACCGGCATACGGATGGCAGAGCGAGCGGACGCGAACACCAGAGCGCGGTAACGGAGTCCGTCCGAGCTATATCACCGACAATGATACCGCTCTTGCACGATTTCACGGACGAGACGGTGCTGATCTTCGGCGGCGGTCCCGTCGGGGCCCGGAAGGCCCGGCGGTTCGCCCGCGAGGCGCGGGTGATCGTCGTCAGCCCGGCCTTCGCCGATCGCGAGTTCGGCGCGGCCGAACGGGTCCGGGCCGCGCCCGACCCCGCTGACGTCCCGGCGTGGCTCGAGCGGACCGAGCCCGCCCTGGTCGTCGCCGCGACCGACGACGCGGCGGTCAACGAGGCCGTCGCCGACGCGGCCCGCGACCGGGGCGCGTTGGTCAACCGAGCCGACCGGTCGGGAGAACGCGACGTCGGCAGCGTCGTCGTCCCCGCGACCGTCCGCGAGGACCCGGTGACCGTCGCCGTCGCGACCGGCGGCACCGCGCCCGTACTGAGCAAGTACCTGCGCGAGGAACTCGAGGAGACGCTTTCGGGGGCCGGCGAGATGGCGTGGGTCTGTGGCGAACTCCGCGCGGAACTCAAGGCCCGCGACGTGCCGGCGGAGCGCCGTCGATCGATAGTCACTGACGTCGTCAATTCCCCGGACCTTTGGACAGCTTTACGTACGGGTACTTCCAACTGTGCCCAAGTGATCGAGGACGTGCTCGGCGAGGAACGCTCAGGGGGTGATCGAACGTGATGTCGACCGGGGTCGTCACTGCGGCGCGAGTGACGCACGGAAGCGGTAGCGTCGACCAGCTCGCCGCGGCCAGTCCCGACGGACAAGAAAGCGCCGTCGAGGAACTCCTGGCCGTTCCCGACGTCGAGGAAGCGTACGTCCTCTCGACGTGCAACCGGGTCGAAGCCTACGTCGTCGGGCCGGACCACGCCGTCGGCCGGGCCGCCCTCGAGGAGTTCTTCGCCGGCGTCGCAGACGAGGCGGTCGTCGTGACCGACCACGACGAGAGCCTGCGTCATCTCATGCGGGTCGCCGCCGGCCTCGAGTCGGTGATCCTCGGCGAGGACCAGATCATCGGACAGGTCCGGACCGCCTACGAGGATTCGCGCGACGCCGGCGGCATCGGCTCGATGCTCGAGGCCGGCGTCACGAAGGCGATCCACGTCGGCGAACGCGCCCGCACCGAGACCGCGATCAACGAGGGCGTCGTCTCGCTGGGCTCGGCCGCGACCCGCAGGGTCGCCGAGGAGATCCCGCTCGAGGACGCGACCGCGCTGGTCGTCGGGGCCGGCGAGATGGGGAAACTGGCCGCACGAAGTCTCGCGGCCGCCGACGTCGCGGAAGTCGTCGTCGCCAACCGGACCGTCGCCCACGCCGACCACCTCGTCGACGATCTCGAGGCCGAGACCGACGCCCGGGCCGCGCCGCTCGAGGCGCTCGATTCCGTCACCTCGCGCGCCGACGTCGTCGTCACGGCGACCGGCAGCGAGGAGCCGGTCGTCGAACCCCGCCACCTCGAGGGGCCGAGCGAGCAGGTCGTCGTCGACCTCGGCCAGCCCAGGGACGTCGCCCCGGCGGCCGACGACCTGTCGTCCGTCCGGGTCTTCGATCTGGACGATCTCGAGTCGATCACCGAGGAGACGCGCGAGAAGCGCGCCGACGCCGCCCGCGAGGTCGAGGCGATCGTCGATCGGGAGTTCGAACTGCTGACCGAGCAGTACAAGCGCGCCCGCGCCGACGAGGCCATCGCGGCGATGTACGAGGCCGCAGAGCGGATCAAAGAACGGGAGGTCGAGACCGCTCTCTCACATCTCGAGGAGCCGTCCGAGCAACACCGCGAGGTCCTCGAGTCGATGGCCGACTCGCTGGTCAACCAGTTGCTCGCCGCGCCGACCAAGAGCCTGCGGGAGGCCGCTGCCGAGGACGACTGGAGTACGATCCACACCGCCCTCCAACTGTTCGATCCGGAGTTCGGCGGGAACGACGGCCCGATCGCCCCGCCGTCGATCGCCCCCACCACCGGGAGCGGCGAGGCGGGAATCGGCGCGACCGACGACGACTGATACTACTGGACAGCAGTCGATACGAAGCCGGTCGCGAATTTGCGGCCGTCTCCGGCGGGGACGGGCCGCAGACATGCGACCGGCTTCACGTCGTTCTGTCCGGCAGTCTGAGACGAACTGTTCTCGCGGGGACTGCAAGACCGGCGAGAAGGGAAGGCCGCCGCTGGGAGCGTCGTGATCCGGAAACCGCCTACTCGTGAGAGCCGCGGCCGCCTACCGCTGTGCCGAGCCGTACCCGACGTGAACCGTCGGGACGCTCGCGGAGTCGGCCGCCTCGTTGCCGTTCCAGTCGACGAGTCGGACGTTCGCCAGCTGGCCCGAAAACCGGAACCGCTGGACGCCGACGTCGATCGCACCCTCGGCGACGCCGCCGGAGACGACGGTCCCCTCGGCTACGGGGTCGTCGGCCAGCATCTCGAGGTCGCCGTCGACCGAGAGTTCGAAGTTCGAGGGGACGCCCCGTCCGACGATCGTGACGAGGTTCGGAAGCGTATCGCTGTCGGTTTCGGCAGTTCTGTTCCGTACCGAAGTGTCGCGTGTCATGGCTCGATAACGCGAGGGTCCCGGCATAAGCTTTCCTGTCGAAATAATGGTAAGAATGGGTGAATACGCCGGTCCGGTGACCGATCGTCGCCGGCGACTGTCCGGCCACCGTCGATGGCGATCCGCGTGGTCGGACGGAGAACGCTCGAGCGCTCTCGGGCGGAGAAGGGCCCAAACGCGACGGCGTGGTTCGCAGCGAGCGGAGCCCGCGGGACTCCGACGGATCGTGGCGGTCGGGCCGTCCGGGGGCCTCATACGGCCTACCGTATGCCGGTGGGATCACGACCGCAGGACCGGGCGGCATCGTGTTGGAACTGACAGATAGCGGTCCGTCTCAGTCGCTCGAGGGCGACAGGTCGCAGGCGAGGACCGCTCCGAATCCGTCGGGCGTCGTCGGTCGGACGAGCGACTCGCTCGAGTCGATCGCGTGGCCCGTTTCGACGTGGTGGTCGATCGCCGCCCGCGAGCGGTCGCGCTGGTCGGGTTCGTCGGTGGCGGCCGCGTGCCAGTCGCAGTCGAGACAGTACTTCATCGTGACATCGAATCCGAGCCGATTCCTGAAGCTCCTTCGATCTCGCGGTCGGCGAGTGCCGATCCCGATCAGTACAGTTCGTCGAAGGACGTAACACGGTGGTCCCCGAGAACGCATCGGCCTCGCTGCTCGTGGCCGACGCGCTCGACGTGGATCGCGTCGAGGCCGGCGTTCCAGGCCGCGCCCACGTCACAGGCCCCGTCGCCGGCGAGGACGCCGCGGTGGCCGTTGTGGCCGACGCCGAGGTCGTTCATCACCCGTTCGACGGGGGTCGGATCGGGCTTCCAGCCGGTCTCCTCGGTACAGCACAGTCGCGCGTCGAACCAGTCGTGGATGTCGAGGTGGTCCAGGACGGGCTCGGTGAGAAACTCCTGACAGTGCGTGACCAGCCCGACGGGAACCTCGAGGTCGCCGACGACGGCGGCGTCCTCGTGGAGGTAGGTCCGTTCGGCCCGCTCTATCGGGTTCTCCTCCTCGTGAAAGGCCGTCCAGAACGCGTCGGGATCGACCCCCCACGCCTCGAGCTGGCGGTCCCGAGAGCCGGTCAGGCCGTTCCAGATGATTTCGGCCTGTCGGTCGGAAAACTCGCGACCGAGCCGGTCGCCGACCCGATCGAAGACCCCCCGCGTGTAGGACCACTCGACGTCGACGAGGGTCCCGTCGAGATCGAGCAGCCAGAAGTCGTAGTCGTGATCGAGGGCCATTCGGACGGTAATATAGCGCGCTCTTGAGTAAATGCCTGTCGCCCGATCGCGGGTCCGTTCCGGGCTCAGTCAGCCGTCGAGCGGATCCGCTCGGCGTACTCGGCCACCGGCGGATCGTCGTCGGGGCGGAACTCGCCCGTCCACGCGTCGTCGGGGTCGATCTCGCCCTCGAGCAGGGCCGTCTCGGACAGCGTCTCGCCGAGCCGCCGCCAGCGGTCGGGGTCCTGTGCCCCCCAGCCGCGCTCGCGGACGAACGGCGTGAACTGCAACCGGTGGGCGGCGGTCTCGAACTTCAGCCGCTCGATCGCCCGACTGCGCTCGAGGGTGGCGTTCCGGTCGACGAGGACGGCGATCGCCCGTTCGGGATCGCGGGTCGCCTCGGCCCAGCCGCGGGCGGTCGCCCGGAGCCGCTCGGGGCTGTCGGCCGCGAACTCGGGGCTCGTGACCAGCGTCATCCCGTAGATATCGAGGGACTCGCCGATCGGCAGTTACTCGGGCGTTCGGTCGCATTCACGGCCGATCTCGATCCCGTTCGTGACGACGCCGACCGCCGCGTCGACGGTCCCGTCGATCACCTGATGCTGGACGCGGTGATGCGTGTGGGGATCGACCGTGAGGAGATCGACTTCGTCGCGGATCCCCGCGTTCTCGAGCAGTTGGGCCGTGAGGATCCGGGTCTTCGTCGCGGATGGCGCAACCGTCCGGCCGGCCAGCTGCTCGGGCTCGGAGAGGGGCTCGCCGAAGACCTCGCGCAGGGTGTAGACCGCCGCGGGCGTCTTCTGGGTCACCGCGGCGACCGCCAGCGGCTCGAACCCCTCGCTTTGTTTCGCCAGGACGGCGCTGGCGCCGGCCAGCGCGATACCGGCGTCCTCGCGCCGCCGCGGGACGAGCCGGCGTGGCGACGAACCGCGTCGCGGTCGCGGGTCGACCGGGAGTCGTAGCATGGACGCCGTCGATCACATCAACGTCGACGTCGACGCGCTCGAGCCCTGCTACGAGTTCTATCGCGAGACGCTCGGCCTCGAGTTGGTCAGGCCGCCCGACGACTTCGCGGGCGGTCACGCGATGTTCCGGGCCGGCGAGACGGTCGTCACGCTGGCCGAGACCGGCCGCGCCGAGAACTGGGACCGGCGGGGGCTCGACCACCCCCTCGACAAGGCCCACCTGGCATTCGAGGTCGACCGTGCGGAATACGACGCGTTACTGGACGGGCTCGAGGGCCAGTTTCCGAACCAGGGGCCCTACGACTGGGGCGAGTTCGAGGGGTTCTACTTCCTCGACTCCGACGGGAACCTGCTCGGGTCGTCACCTACGAGCCGCCCGCGGGCGGGCGAACGCGGCCGCTGCTGACCCACGACGGCGTGGCGTAAGCTCGCGTCGGGCGGGCACGGTCGGTTCCCGGGCCGTCCCCGGCTACTGCCGCCCGTACAGCGCTTCCGGACCGTCGATCCGAGACGCGCGGACGGGCTCGTCGAACGCCCGCGTTTCGACGGCGGTGAGCCACTCGTCGACGGTGTAGGTCCGCTCGTTGCCGGTGTAGGAGAGTTCCGTACACGGGAGGACGGCCCGCAGCGTCTCGGCGTCGTCAGCGCCCTCGTAGAGCGCCAGCGCCACCAGCGGGACGCGGACTCGTTCGTGCGAGCCGATGTCGACGCCGAACGACGAGCGCGGGACCGTTCGGCGGCGAAACCCGGGCTCGAGGCAGTAACCGTGTCGGTCCGCCCAGCGTTCGAACTCCGCGACGAGTTCGTCGCGGGTCCGCGTCGGTCCCGGCGCGTGCTGTGGCGGCCACTGGTCGACTCGCAACTCGTCGACGTAGCCCCGCTCGCGGAGCGTCCGGAGCCGCTCGGTGACCGCGGCGATCCGTTCGGAGACGGCGGCCGGCACGCTCGAGCGGACGTAACAGTCGATCCCGATCGCTCCGCCCGCGTCGGGGTCGGCGATCACCGACACGGCGGGTTCACGGTCGGACATCGTCACCCCCGGTCGGTCCGGCGACTGCCACGTCGAAGTGCCCCTCGGCGGCGAGAGCGCCCGCCGGGTCGAGCGTTCGTCGGGGGGCAGTTCCCCACGTCCGGTCGCCGGGACAGACGGAACGCACGACGCGTCGAATCTCTCGTAATCCGAGTCCCTCCCGAACCGCCGGTCGGTAGTCGCTCGCGATCATCACCAAAGGCGGCCACAAGCGAGTACATAAATGTGGGCGAATCTTGTTACCAATACACATTAGTCGTTCGTCGCGAGACTCCAGTCCGTGACGCACTCGCCGTCACCGACCGTCAGTCGCTCTCGGTCACGCGGATGCTCGAGCCCAGATACTTCGAGAGTACCTCGTCGACGTCGTCGGCCTTGAACGGCTCGAGGTCGGCCGCGATTTCGGCCCGGAGCGCGTCGAGGTACTCCTCGTCGGTCTGGAGTTCGCGGAAATCGACGGCT
This sequence comes from Natrinema saccharevitans, assembly GCF_001953745.1. Lineage (NCBI taxonomy): Archaea > Methanobacteriati > Methanobacteriota > Halobacteria > Halobacteriales > Natrialbaceae > Natrinema > Natrinema saccharevitans. Next base: position 312,668 of record NZ_LWLN01000001.1, on the reverse strand, counting down.
TCGACGGTCCGTTCGGGAACGCCCAGCCACTCCGCGGCGAGCCGGCGAGCGTAGTCGTCGCCGACCGCGCCGCGCCAGAGCGTGTTCCGGAAGAACAGCCACCCCTCGGTGCCCGGTTCCGGTGCGTCCCGATAGAGCGTCACCGTCGTCTCGGCGCTGTCGGACTCGAGCGAGACGGCCGCCCGGGCGGGCTCTATGCGGACGCGAACGCGGAAGACGTAGCGGGCGTCCACGGTCGGTCAGTCTCCGCGTTCGGCCTCGATCAGTTCCGCCATCTCGATGTCGTCCTCGGTGATGCCGCCTTCCTCGTGGGATGTCAGCCGGATCTCGAGTTCGGCGTAGCGAATGACGATCTCGGGGTGGTGGAACTGGGCCTCGGCGATCTCGCCGACCATCTGGGCGAAGTTGACCCCGCGGAGGTAGTCGTCGAACTCGTAGATCCGAACGATCTCGTCCCCCTCGCGGTCCCAGCCGTCGGGGAGTTCCGCCTCGATCTCGTCGTCGGAAAGCAGGTCGGCCATGTGGGGCCGAACGCGAGCCAGTCAAATAACGATTGTGCCGTGCTCGCACCCGAGGGCGGCGGCGTGTCATACGGTCTCCCGTCCGTCAGTACCGGCGGGACTGCGACCGTCCTGCGGTCCCACCGGGACGTCGGGACGGCAAACCGTCTCAGTCGAACCGCGACCCCTCGCCGACCGGCTGGAGTTCGGCGTCGACCAGCGTCTCGTAGGCCCGGCGGAACCGCTCGGAGAGCGCCTGATGCGAGATTCCCAGTTCGTCGGCCAGTTCCTCCATCGACACCCCGCGAGGGATCTCGAAGTAGCCGTACTCGAGCGCGGCCTCCAAGGCCTCCTGCTGTTCGGGCGTGAGCCGCGTCGCGTGGCCGCCGGTATCGGTCACGTCGGTCACGCGCCGGAGTTCGACGTTGATTCCCCGCTCGAGCAGCCGCTCGTAGGCCTCACAGAGCGTCTCGCGATCCCGGTAGCGGACCGTCACCTGCCACCAGCCGTCGCTGGCCCGGGCCTCGAGCAGGGAGCCGCCGTCGACCAGCAGGTCCTCCCAGAGGCGGCCGGTCCCCGACTCGTCGGCGAAGGTCACGTCGTACAGTAGCCTGGCGTCGGTCTCGACGAGCAGTTCGGCGGCCTCGACCGACGGGTCCGCGCGGAAGGCGGCGTCGGCCGTCTCGCGATCCACGTCGGCCACCCACAGCGAGGGGCGGGTCTTCGAGACCGAGGACTCGAGTTCGAACGTGGCCGCCGGCGCGCGCTCGAAGGCGGTGGCAAGCGCCGTTTCCGCGGCCGGCAGCCGGAGATCGGCTATCGTCGACATCGGGCGTCGTACACCGCCGGTGGGTAAAAACCGCTGTCGCGACGAGCCTGACTGTCGCGCTGGCTGATACCGCCGTTTCCGTCGCGGTCGAATCGCCTCGCGGCGGCTCTCGAGAGCCGGAACTGGCCGGCCGAGTTCTCAAGGCCGGCCGACGACGACGACCGCCCATGACCGCCGATCTCGACGCCGAGACCGACTTCGCGGAACTGGCCGCCCGCGTCCGCATCCAGTCCCAGCGAGCGCCCGGCTCCGACACCGAGCGCGTGACGATCCGGTCGCTCGAGGCCGTCCGCTTCGACGCGCTCGAGACCTTACTCGCGGCCGCCGAGAGCGAACACCTCGAGCCGGGGGAACTCGTGGTCGTCTGTTCGCGGACTAACGTCGACCTGTGCATCGACCGCGAGTCCGGGATCGACGACGTCGGCGACCTCGAGTCGGCCCTGGGCTGTGGCGTACGGGTCGAGAGCGAGATGCCCGACGACACGATCCTCGTGGTCCATCCCGACGCCGTCGACGGTACGGACCTGCTCGAGCCCGAAGCGATCGCCTGCGGAGTCGTTGGGACAGACGAGTAGGGTATCGTAGCCGCTGAAAGTCATTGCACACCTAATCGAACGACAGCGTCGCGATTAGTGTGTAAATCGTTTCAGCGGCTACTATAATTTCGCTGAAGTTGCTATCGCGGAGGTACCGCCAAGGGTAGTCGATAGTGCGTCCGCGCCGACGGTCGCGCTATCGCCGGTTCGTGTGGGTACGTCGAAGCGCACACAGACTGCTGTCGGTGACTCCGTCATCGGGAGTAACTCGAGGGGAGATCACAAGGGATCTCAGGATAGTCATTACAGTTTTTGGAGTCTAAATGAATAGCACCATACTCACACTGGACCGAAACCCACTGGCAGGCACCCCCTTCCTCGTCCAGTGCGAGTTCGGTCCACTCCGCTCGGTCGAACAGTTTCGCGGCCACGGAGTACGCGCTCGCTGCGTCAGTATCCCACGTACAATCGATAATCCGCGTCGAGACGGTGTCCGAGGGCGGGTCGATCGAAACTGTCCCGTCGTAGACGATATCGCCGTCCTTCTCGACGCGAATGTCGACCTCCCTCGAGTTTGTCTCGAAATTCTCGAGACGAACCCCGCCGAGGCGGACCCTCGAGTCGAACACACCGCACCCGCTAAGCAACATCGTTCCGGAAATCGCCAATAGTTCTCTTCTCTTCATACTGGATCATTACGCTTGTTGGAAATAATTACCCCGTCATCATACGTATTCTACGGAGTTAGACTGTACTCTACCGACCGGGTATCAGTTCGGACTCGATCACGGCGCCGAGCCACGGCCCACCACGGGGCGGTGACACCCGCGAGGCCATACCCTGCCGAATCGACGCCGGAGATGCCTGGGGAATCCGAACCCGTCCACTGCCGCCCGGAGGACTATCCGCGACTCCGGTGTGGCCCCCGTATGCGCTATCTCGAGATCACGGTCCCCGAGGGGAAGCGGCGGGCCGTTCTCGACGTCCTCGAGGACGAGGGGTTCGACTACGTCGTCAGCGACGAGACCAGCGGGCGGGGGAAGGCGGCCGTCGTCCGGTTTCCGGTCCCGACCCAGGCCGTCGAACCGCTGCTCGATCGGCTCGAGCGGGCCGGGATCGGCGACGAGGCAAGCGTCGTCGTCATCAACGCCGAAACGGTCGTCTCCGAGGAGTTCGCGACGCTTCGCGAGCGGTACAGCCGCGGCGGCCAGACGGGTTCGCGCACCTCACGACAGGTGTTGCGAACGAAGGCCGACGAACTCACGCCGCCCTTCGCGATCTACACCGTCATGCTGCTGATCAGCGCGGTCGTCGCCACGGCGGGGCTGCTCGCCGATTCGCCGGCGGTCGTGATCGGCGCGATGGTCATCGCGCCGCTTTTGGGACCCGCGCTGGCCGCCAACGTCGGCATCGTGACCGGCGACGGCCGGCTCAAGTCGACCGGCTTCACCTACCAGATCGCCGGCGTGACGATGGTCATCGTCGCTTCGGTCGCCCTCGCGATGCTGGCTCGGCTGGCCGGCCTCGAGCCCGCCGGGGTCGACATCGTCGCCGCGACCGAGCTCGAGGAGCGGGTCGCGCCGAACCTGTTCTCGCTGGCGGTCGCGCTGGGCGCGGGAATCGCCGGCATCCTGAGTCTCACGCGGGGTTTTTCGGAGGCCATCGTCGGCGTGATGATCGCCGCGGCGCTGATCCCGCCGTCGGCCGCGGTCGGTATCACGGTCGCCTGGGGGATGTCCGGCGCGGCGATCGGTGCCGCCGGCCTCGTGGTCGTCAACCTCCTGTCGATCAACCTCGCCGCGCTGGCGACGCTGTGGATCGCCGGCTACCGCCCGCAGGGCCCCTTCGACGTGTCGCCGACCCGGACGCCGACGTACACGTACGCGGCGATATTCGGGATCGGGCTCCTGATACTCGCCGCGCCGCTCGCCGGCGTTACCCTGCTCGATTTCCACACGACCGAACTCCAGTCGGCCGCCGAAAGCGAGGTCAATGCGGTGCTCGCGGAGCCACAGTACGACGAACTCGAGAGCGACGAGGTCGCGGTCGAACTCGACGGCGACTACCCGACCCAGTCGGTCGACCGGGTGGTCGTGACGGTCTCCGGGCGCGAACCCGGCCCGGAACCGGGGCTCGCCGATCGGCTCTACAAGGCGATCGGGCCCCACAGCGACGGCCCGCTGGTCGTCGAAGTCCAGTACGTCGTCGCCGAGGAACGGGGCGAAAACGCCACCGCGGAAGCGACGATCGAACGCGGCCGGCGAACGGCGGCCGCCGAGAGCCGTCCGTGAGTCCGCGGCCGGGGAGGTGTCGGGGCGGTCGATCGGCGAGTCGTCGCCGACCGTTCAGCCGGGGTCCGACGACGGCCGATAGCGCCGGCTCACTGCCTTCCAGCGCCCGCTGCGGAACAGCCAGTAGTTGATCCCGCCGGGGACGCTCGTCTCGAGGAAGAGTGCGAGATAGAGCCCGCCGACGGCGAGCGGCGTGACCAGCCCGAGCGCGGCCGCGGGGAGCGCGAAGGCGTACCGGCCCAGCAGCGAGGCGACGAACGGCCAGCGGGTGTCGCCGGCACCCAAGAGGGCTCCAGCGGCGGCCCCGTCGATCCCGTAGCCGACCGAACTGACCGCGCCGACGGCGACGAAGACCGAAGCCTGGGTGACCGCCGCGGGGTCGCTTACGAACAGCCCCGCGATCGGCCGGGCGAAGACGAGGACTAGCGCCCCGACGACGGCGTAGATCACCGTCGAGAGCCGAACGATCGCCGCGCCGTAGGCCCCCGCCTCCGCCTCCTCGCCCGCGCCGAGGTGTTGGCCGACCAGCGAACTCGCGGCCAGGGACAGCCCCCAGTTGACGCTGTTGAGCAGGGCCCGCACCCGCCGGCCGACCTCGAGCGCCGTCACAACGACCGGGCCGAAGGAGGCGGCGATCCACAACAGCGGGAAGACGACGGCCCCCTGCGCGAGCCGGCGGCCGATCTCCGGCAGCGAGATCTCGATCAACTGTCGCAACAGCGTCGGCTCGAGCCACGGCCCCGACCGGGTGATCGGGACGGGGCTGGATTCCATGCCGAGCCGGCCGTAGGAGCGGCCGAGCATCCCCCACGCGAGGACGACCGTCACGAACCCGCTGGCGAGGGTGGTCCCGATGGCCGCGCCCGCGGAACCGAGACCGAAGCCGAATATCAGCAGGCCGCTGAGGACGACGTTAAGGACCGCGCCGCCGGCGCGGGCGACCATCTCGGTGAACGTGTCGCCGACGCCGGTGTAGGTCCGACTGGCGATCAGGTTGAGCAGTTCGAAGACCACCGCGGGCGCGACGTAGACGAGGTAGAGCCGCCCGTGGACGAGCGCGTCCGGCCCGGAACCGAGCAGGGCGATTAGGGGACCGGGGACGGCGACGAACAGGAGCGCGATCGGCACCGCCAGCGCGGTCGCGAGGACGATACTCTGGTTGACCGCCACCGACGCGCGCTCGGTCGCTTCGCCGCCGTAGTTCTGCGAGACGAGCGTGACGGTCCCGCCCGCCACACCGAGTCCCAACAGCGTGACGATCTGCCAGTACCCGAGCGCGAACGCCATCCCCGCCGTGCCGGCCGTCCCGACGGCCGCCCCGACCATCGCGAGGTCGACCGTCTGCTTGGACATGATCGCGAAGCCGGTGACGATCCGGGGCCAGGCCAGTTCCATCGTCGGGCGAAGCCGCTCCCCGTCGATGATGCCGGCCCGCTCGAGCGCCCCGGCGACGAACGCGAGCGCGGTCGCCCGCCACTGCTGGCCCGTCATCGACCGCCCGTTTCGTCACTGCGACCTTCGGTCTGTCGACTCCAGCACTCGAGGCGGGGGTCGCGAAACGTGACGGATCGGAAGTATTATCGGATCTCTTTGACAGGTCCACGCATGTGCCTGCCCTCCCGCCGTTCGTTTCGGAGCGGTGCCTTCGCGACCGTGCTGGGCCTGACGGGCGTTCCCGCCGCGGCGCTCGCCCGGCGAGCGCCGAACGGGGTCGAAACCGGTACCGAGACCGCGGCCGCCACGCCGTGGTACGTCCAGGCGATCGGCGCCGGACTCGTCACGCTCGTCGTCGGCGGCCTGCTGGTCGCGGTCGCACCCGACAGCACGCGGCGGCAAACCGATCGCGCGCTCGAGTCGCCCGGGATCGCGTTCGCCTACGGTATCGCCAGCCTGGTGGCCGTGATCGGCGCGTCGGTTCTGTTGGCGATCACGGTGATCGGACTCGTCCTCGCGATTCCGCTGCTCCTGGTGTTTGCCCTCGTGGCGCTGGTGGCCGGCGAGTACGGCTACCTCGCCGTCGGTCGACTCGTCAGCGACAACCGGCTCCTCGCGCTGGGGTGCGCGATCGTCGTTTCCGTGGCGGTCGGTTCGGTTCCGGTCCTCGGTCCCGTCGTCGGATTCGTCATCAGTAGCATCGGCCTGGGAACGGTCGCCATGGCGGTCCTATCGTAGCCGCTGAAACGATTTACACACTGATCGCAACGCTGTCGTGCGATCAGGTGTGCAATGACTTTCAGCGGCTACGATAGAGGATCGGTAGTCACGACCCTGAGAGGACGGCCCTGAGGTGATCGAGCGAGACCAGCGAGGTCGGCCGGTCCATGTGGACGCCGATCTCGCCCGACAGCGCGCCCAGCCCCAGCCGCTGGACGGGTTCGGGCAGCGAGTAGGCGCGCCGGATCCAGCGGCCGAGCGTCTGCTCGCGCGCCAAGTCGTCGCGCCAGGCGCGCTCGTAGGCCGCCAGCGTCGTCGGCCGATCGGGGTCGATCTCGCGGGCAGCGTGGTCGGCGCTGGTCATGCCGTAGAGGATGCCGCCGCCGGTGAAGGGCTTGGTCTGGGCGGCCGCGTCTCCGACGAGGAAGGCCCGCCGGGACGTCACGCGGTCGGGCGGCCCGACCGGGATCGCGCCCGAACAGCGGTGCGAGACGTCGACCTCGTAGCCGTCGATCAGCTCCTCGAAGTGCTTGGTGACCTGAACGCCCGGCGGGGCCGCCAGCCCGTACTCGACGCCGGCCTCGCCGCGGGGGATCCGCCACGCGAAGAACGTCGGCGGCGTGAGGTGAACGTCGACGAAGTCCTGGTGGTCCACCTCCTCGGAGAAGGCGAGGACGCCGTGGAGCAGCTCGTCGGGCTGTGGGAGCCCGAGTTCGTCCCGCACCCGCGAGCGCGGCCCGTCACAGCCCGCGACCATCTTCGCCTCGACCTCGAGGCGGCCGTCGGGGCCGCTGGCGACGACCGCGACCCGGTCGCGGTGTTCCGTGACCGCGGTGACGGTGTGGCCCTCGCGGACGTCCGCGCCCGCCTCGCGGGCCAGTTCGGCGAGGTGGCGATCGAGCCCGACGCGGTCGATGACGTTCGACGCGACCGCGTCCTTGTAGAACGGATAGGCGTCGCTGCCGGGTCCGCCGACGTGAAAGCGCGCGCCGTAGATCTCGTTCTGAAAGAGGTCCTCGCGCGCCCCCTCGCCGGTGAACTCCCAGACGTCAGTACTCACGTGGCCCGAACAGGCCAGCGGCTCGCCGACCGCCCCCTTCTCGAGAGCGAGGACGTCGTAGCCTTCCTCGGCGGCCCGGCGGGCGAACCGCGCCCCCGGCGGGCCGACGCCGACGACGACGAAATCGTACATGCTGGGGACGTTCACGCCGGACGGTAAATAGGTTCTCGAGATTCTCCCGCGGGTGCGGGTCGAACACCCTCGGGGGCACACCCGGCGGTCGGTCCCACACCGACCCTGACAGGTATCCTTACGGTGTTTCCTCGAGTCGTGGCCACTATGCGAGATTTGGTGACAGCCGACGAGACCACGCTCGTCGATCTGAGCATCGGCCTCGAGGACGGCATCGCGAGCGAACCAACCCCACCGGAGATCGACGCCTTCGACCACGAAGCGGGGGCGAAACGCCTCGCCGAGACCCTGCAGGAACAGGGCTACGACGTCGATCCAGCGGACTTCCCCGAGGGGATGGGACTGGCGTGGGAGGACCTCGCGGTCATCCCCCACGCCGGCACCCACCTCGACGCGCCGTGGCATTACGGCCCCGAGGTCGACGGCGAGCCCGCGAAGACGATCGACGAGATCCCCCTCGAGTGGTGCCGTGGGAACGCGGTCGTCCTCGATTTCCGATCGATGGATCCCGGCGAGGAGATCGGGGTCGGGGACCTGGAGGCCGCCCTCGACGACCTCGGTCACGATCTCTCGCCCGGCGAGATCGTCCTGCTCCAGACCGGGGCCGACGAGCTGTGGGGGCAGCCGGAGTACCTGACCGAGTTTCCGGGAATGAGCGCCGAGGGAACGCGGTTCCTCGTCGAACAGGGCGTGAAGGTGATCGGCACCGACGCCTACGGTTTCGACAAGCCCTTCGCGGCGATGGGCGAGCGCTACGTCGAATCGGGCGAGGAGTCGGAACTGTGGCCGGCCCACTTCGCGGGGCGGGAGGTCGAGTACTGCCAGATCGAAAAGATGGCCAACCTCGACGCGTTGCCGCGAAAGACCGACGTCCCGATCGTCGCGTTCCCCATCGAGATCGAGGGCGGGAGCGCGGGCTGGGTGCGACCGGTCGCCCTTATTGGGGACGAGACGGGAGGTGAGAGCGCATGAAACTCGCGACCTTCGAAGTCGACACGCCGGTCGGTCCGGTCGAACGCATCGGTGCCGTCGACGAGTCCGGCGACGCCGCGGCCGGCGACGCGACCCTCGTCGATCTGACGGCGGCCTACGGCGCGGCCCTCGCAGCCGAGGGCGAACCGGCACCCGCGGATCTGGCCCGCGCGCACGTCCCGCCGGAGATGATCGCCTTCTTAGAGCGCGGCGACCGGGCGATCGCGGACGCCCGCGAGGCCCTCGAGTACGCGGCCGAGACCGACGCGGAGCGCGGGCCCGGCGGCGCGAAACTTCGGTACGAACCCGGCGAGTACCGGCTGCTCGCGCCGCTGCCGCGTCCCAACTCGCTGCGCGATTGCATGGCCATCGAGGAACACGTCCAGAACAGCATGGACGGCGAGATCGCCGACGTCTGGTACGAGCTACCGGTCTACTACAAGGGCAACGCCGACAGCGTCGTCGCGCCCGGCGAGACGATCCGGTGGCCCGACTACTCACGGATTATGGACTACGAACTCGAGATCGCGGCGGTGATCGGCACGCGCGGCCGCGACATCCCCGCCGACGAGGCCGAGGCGTACATCGCCGGCTACACCGTCTTCAACGACTTCAGCGCCCGCGACATCCAGGGCGAGGAGATGAAAGGCCGACTCGGCCCCGCGAAGGGGAAGGACTTCGCGAACGGGCTGGGCCCCTATTTCGTCCCGCGCGAGGACGTCGACGTCCTCTCGGCGCCGATGACCGCCCGGATCGACGGCGAGGTCTGGTCTGAGGGTACCGTCGACGAAATGTATCACTCCTTCGCCGAGATCATCGAACACGTCTCCCAGTCCGAGACGCTCCATCCCGGCGACGTCATCGGCAGCGGCACCGTCGGCGAGGGCTGTGGCCTCGAGCTAGGACAGTGGCTCGAGGACGGCGACACCGTCGCACTCGAGGTCGAAGGGATCGGGACGCTCGAACACACGGTCGTCGAGTAGCGCCGCTCGCGGCGTTACCGGGCGTCGCGTTCGCTCCCGACCGCCGCGGCGCTCGAAGTGAGCAGAAAACCGACGACGCCGAGATAGGCGACGAAGAGCTGCCCGCTGATATCGGCCGTCGTGAGCTGTCGGCTGACGGCGACGGGACCGATACTGAGGCCGAAGAGGCCGATCCCGTAGCCGAGCCGATCCGCCGACCGGTCGAACGCGGGGAACTCGGCGGCGAGCAGCCGACGGTACGCGACGGCGAAGTACCCCCAGCCGGCGTACAGCGCGACCACGGCGGCGACCAGGAACCAGTTCGACCCGAACGCGATACGGAGGGTGGCGCCAGAGTCGTCGCCGGTACCGGCCACCGTCGGTTCCGGCCCCTTCACGATGCGGATCACGTCGGCATAGCGCACCCACAGCGCGAACACGCACGGGAGGACGAGCGCTCACCAGGAACGAGGAGACGAACACGAATGACGGCCAGTACGGCCGAGGACATTACACCCTCGAGTCGCTTAGCGCTACTATGCTCCTGTACTGGCATCGGCGGGATCGGCGCACGGCCGACGATCGGGGACTGGCCGCCGCGGTCGCCGCCGCGGAGGGGCCCGTCCTTCCCGTCTACGTGTTCGACCCCGCAGTCACCGACGGCCTCGGGACGCGAAAACGCGCGTTCGTCGATCGGACCGTCCGGACGCTCCGGGAGCGGTACCGCGACCTCGAGAGCGACCTCCTCGTGCGGTCGGGACCGGCCCCCGACGTCCTCGCCGAACTCTGCAGCGAATACGACGTCGACCGCGTCGTCACGACGGAGTGCTACGAGCCCGTCCGACGGGACCGCACGACCGCCGTCGACGCCGCGCTCGCGGTCCCCCTCGAGACCCACGTAGACGCCGTCCTGGTCGATCCGCGGACGCTCGCACCTTCGTACCCGACCCACAGCCAGTTTCACGCGGACTGGCGGGAGCGGCCGAAGCCGGCCACGGTACCCGAGCCCGACCCGGACGCGCTCGCCGACGTCACCGCCGACGAGCCGGTCCCGATCGCCGACAGCGATATCGACCTCCCCGCGGCGGGGACCGAGGCCGCCCGCGAGCGCCTCGCGTCGTTCCGCGACGCCGGACTGCGAAGCTACGCCGACACCCGGGACGATCTCGCGGCCGCGGTCGAGCGCCCGCTCGAGGCCGTCTCGCGGCTCTCGCCGTATCTGGCCGCCGGCGCGATCGGGATCCGCGAGGTCTGGAAGACCGTGACCGACGTTCGCGACGCCGTCGACGGCGACGAGCGACGCAGCGTCGACAAGTACGCGTTCGAGCTCTCGTGGCGCGAACTGTACTACCTCCTGCTCGCCCACGCGCCGGAGTTGGCGACGGAGGACTACAAGCAGTTCCCGAACGAGATTGCGTGGCGAACGGACGAGGCCGCCTTCCGCGCCTGGAAACGCGGCGAGACGGGGTATCCCCTCGTCGACGCCGGGATGCGACAGTTAGAGCGGGAGGGGTATATCCACAACCGACCGCGACAGGTGGTCGCGAGCTTTCTGACGAAACACCTCCTGCTCGACTGGCGACGCGGCGCGGCCCACTTCCGAGACCGGTTGGTCGATCACGACCCGGCGGTCAACTCAGGGAACTGGCAGTGGATCGCCTCGACGGGGACGGATTCGGTCGACGTCCGGATCTTCGACCCGGTCGCGCAGGCCGCCAAGTACGACGACACCGGGGCGTTCGTCCGCGAGTACGTCCCCGAACTGGCCGACGTGCCCGCCGGAGCGATCGTCGAGTGGCCGACGCTGCCGGCCGATCGCCGGTCCGAACTCGCGCCCGACTACCCGGCCCCGATCGTCGACAGAACGGACGCCTACGAGCGGGCCCAGCGGGTCTTCGAACGGGCGCTCGGAAAACGAGACGACGGCTATAGTGGCCACTGAAACGATTCACGCACTGATCACGACGCTGTCGTGCGATCTGATGTGCAATGACTGTCAGTGGCGCTATAATTCAACCCTCGAGCAGGTCCCAGAACCGCTCGGTGTCGCCCTCGAAACGCTCGAGCAACTCGCGCATCTCCGCGCGGTGGTCGTCGGTGACTTTCACGTGGACCATTCCCTCGTCGGGCTGGCCGTAAACGACGCTCGCGCCCTCGGGCGCGGCGACGATCGCCGGCAGGGCGACGAGATCCTCCTCGCCGTCGACCAAGATCGTGGTCGGGTCGTCGGTCGAGAGCGCGCGCCGAAGCGCCCGCACGACCGGCACGCCGAGTTCGGCGGGCGGGTTTCGAACCTCGATACTCGCGCCCTCGGTGACCGCTTCGCGGATCTCTTCGTCCACTTCGCTGCGTTTGGTCCGGCCGTCGACGAGCGCGACGTCGGGTCGGCGGTCCGCCTGCAGGAGGTGATAGGTGACGACGTCGCCGACGGCGATCAGGGGGCCGTCGACCGCCTCGAGGAGCCGGTCCGTGTCGGTCTCGATCGGTCCCATCGGCTCCTTGAGTTCGTGGCGCAACGCGTCGGGCAGCACGAGTAGCTGCTCGTCGTCGGCGAACGCGTCGTCGTTGTCGTCGGGAGTCACGCGTCAGCGAACCTTCAGGGCGTACGCGCCCGGCTCGGTGATCTGCATCTCCGTCGCGATCTCGCTTTCCTCGGGGTGGGCGATGATGACGTAGCCCGCCCAGTCTTCGGTCAGCGACGAGGAGTTGCAGGCGTCACACGTCTCGTTGTCGGGTTCGTTGACCCGGTGACACTCGCGACAGACGAGCCGATCGGATGCCATGGTTACTCACCCGCCGTGGCTTCGCGTTTCTCCCGTTCCTCTTCGAGCCAGCCGTGTTTGCCGAGGCCGGGCTGTTTCGCGGTGAGCCCGATCTTCGAGTCCCGCGGGTTGCGCTCGTCGATGCTCTTGGTGACGATGCGGGCGCGGACGGCGTCGTCGACGCCGAGCGCGCGGTCGGACTCGTTCGAGGAGAGCCGCTGGTTCTCGCCGTCGAACGCGAGGTATTCGTCGCTAATCTGTGAGACGTGGAGCAGGCCGTCGACGGGGCCGATACCGACGAAGGCACCGAACTCGACGACTTCGACGACGGTGCCGTCGACGACTTCCTGCATCTGCGGATCGAACGTCACCGCGTCGAACTCCGCCTCGTAGTAGACTCCCGGCCGGTTGGGCAGGACCGTCCCCTCGCCGATGTCGTGAACCTCCGTGACGGAGACGACGCTGCCCACCTCCTCGTCCATGCGCCCCTCGAGTTTGTCCTGGAGCAGTCGTTTGACTCGATCCGGCGAAACGTCGCCGAGCTCTTTCGGCGGTACTTCTACCGTGTCCTTCAATCTAACCCGTTTGTACATCTATGGTTGAGTGATCGCTAACTTGTTTCTCCCGCGTAATGCAATTACCGGTCTCCCCGCTTCGAGGACCCGGTCGCGCAGCGGGCGGTCGTTCGTGACGACGTACTCGACGTTCCCCTCGCGGGCGAGTTCGACCAGTGCGTCGTCGGCGTACGATGCCTCGGTGTCGACGACGAGACAGCGCTCGGTCGCCAGGTCGTGGCCGACGGTCGCGGCCGTCCCCTCCTGTCCGCCCGTCTCCGAGAGCCGCCGGAGTTCCTCGAGGACGGCCTGTGGAATCGTCGGCTCGTAGTCGTCCACGAGCCGCTCGAGTTCGTCGAACAGCCGCACGTCGAGTTCGACCGGCATCATGAGCGCGCTCGTGTCGAGAGCGACCCGCGTCGACTGTCCCATCTCAGTCCGTCAGCGTGCCGAGGCCGATCAGCCGCCAGCGCGCGCCGATGCGGCGATTGATCGCGATCTTCGTTCCCGGCTCAGCGGCGACGGGGCGCTTGAGGTTGACCTCGCACTCGCCTTCGCGGGCACTGGTGACGGCTCCGACGGTCGTGGCCGTGCCGACGGTCATCATCAGCGGTTCGCCGGTGCTGATTTCGTCGACCGTCTCGCCCTGATCCGCGCCGACGACCCGCTCGAGCAGGTCGACTTCCATCGTGAACTCGTTCCAGGTCGGCGGCAGCGTCCCCAGCGGGCCGGCCATCCGGCCGGCCAGCGCGTCACCTTTGGTGAGCGAGGGGTCGAGTCCGGTCCCGACGCCGAGCAGACCGCCCGGCGTGACGGTGTCGACGGTCTCGCCGCCGGCCTGTAGCGACCGGATCGTCGTCTCGATCGGAACGTACTCCGTCTGCCCGCCTTCCTCGACCTCGCGGCCGGGCCGGATCTCGATCTCGTCGCCGACCTCGAGTTCGCCCGCGACGAGGCTGCCCCCGAGGACGCCGCCGGCGAGGTCTTTCGCCGACGTGCCGGGTTTGTTGATATCGAAGCTGCGGGCGACGTGCATCCGGGGATCGGCGTCGGGATCCCGATCGGGTGTAGGGATCTCCTCCTCGATCGCCTGAATCAGCAGGTCGAGGTTGACCTCCTGACCCGCGGAGACGGGGACGATGGGTGCGTCCTCGGCGACGGTGCCTTCGACGAACTCTTTGATCTCCTCGTAGTTGTCGCGGGCGGTGTCGGCGTCGACGAGGTCGACCTTGTTCTGGGCGATGACGATGTTGTCGATCCCGATGATGTCCAGCGCCATCAGGTGTTCCTCCGTCTGGGGCTGGGGGACGGGTTCGTTGGCGCTGACGACCAGCACCGCGCCGTCCATCAGGGACGCGCCCGACAGCATCGTCGCCATCAGGGTCTCGTGTCCCGGGGCGTCGACGAACGAGACGGTCCGCAGCGGCTCGCTTTCCGAGCCGTCCGGACACTCCGGTTCGACGGTGTAACACTCGGGTTCATCGAGGCCGTCACAGTGGCGGAACGTGGCGTCGGCGTAGCCGAGCCTGATGGAGATCCCGCGTTTCATCTCCTCGCTGTGTTGGTCCGTCCACGAGCCGCTGAGCGCTTGCACCAGCGTCGTCTTGCCGTGGTCGACGTGACCGACGAGCCCGATGTTCACCTCCGGTTGTCGATTTCCTACCATAAGACGATGAGTAATCTTAGGTAGTGATTCCGCTGTGCGACTGATAAAGGTTGCGAGCTATCCCGTCGATTTCGAGGTCGGCGGGACCGTGTGAATGTCTGCCGGGCGGGCGGTTCCGCGCCGGCGATCCCGACGACTTATCTCCCGTCCGCCCCTCCCAGGTATCGTGTCCGAGTTCGCGTTCGAACTCGAGTTGTGTGCCCATCTCGAGCAGCGCGCCGATGGGATCGTCGCCCGCCAGCTCGGGGGCAGCGTGGCCGATCCCGGCGGCCGGATCCTCGACGTGGTCCGCGTCGAGCCGGGTCCCGAGTTCGACGATCGGATCGAACTCACCGGCGAGACGATCCCCGACGCCGCCATCGAGTCGGCGGTCGGCACCGGGCGGGCCCGCTACTGGAAAGCGGCCTTCGACTGCCACCCCGAGCGCGCCCGCAGCGCCACCGAGCGGGCCCTCGAGATCGGCTTCTTCGAACGCGACCGCGAGGCAAGCGCGGCTAGCAACCGCGAGTACGTCCGGCAGGTCGCCCGCTACCCCGACTGGTACGACCGCATCGTCGGGATCGAGAACAAGCCCGACCTGGGGCGGCCCGGCGACCTCGAGGCCCAACTGCGGACCGACGTGGGCCTCGCGCTGGTCGACGAGGCGATCCTCGCGACCGAGAGCTACGTCACGCGCGCGCACCTGCACCGGCTCCCCGACGCGGTCGGCGTCTGGCGGGTCCACCGCGACGAGGCCGCCGCGGGCGACGGCCTCGAGATCGAGGTGATCCGCGAGCCCGCGCCGCTCGCCCCCGACGAACCCGGGATCGAGCCGCTCACCTCCCACGCGGGACGGACGGAGATCGAGGTCGTCTCACCCGACGCGAAGGCGCGGGCGCGCCGCCGCCTCGCCGAACGGGCCTACGGCAAGGGCTGGCGGACCTACCAGTTTCCCGACTGCGAGGCCTGTCGTCCCGACGGCGCGAGCGGAGCGACGGTGCCGTACTGCGAGTGGAAGGACCGAGTCGTCGACGCCAACTCGGAGTGCGGCCCGGACTGTCCGGGCCACGAACCGGGGTCGGCGGCCGAGATGGCGGTCGACCTCGAGGCCGAACGCGACCGCCGGACCGCCTGGGAAGCCGATCCGGACGGCAAGCGGCGGCGACAGGCCGGACTCGATCGGTTCGGGTAACCGGGGAGAGGGGCCGTCGCTCGAGCCTCGAGCGCTTGCCGTCGCGGTCGCTGAGCCGGTCGACCTACACTACAGCTCGTAGACCTCGCCGTCGACCGCCAGCGGCTCCGCGAACGCCTCGTCCGCGGGGTAGAAGTGCGCGAGGTGGACCAGCCGCGTCCGGTCGGCGTTCAGTTCCTCGGCCAGCGCGAGCGCGCCCTCGCGAGTCATGTGTTTCGTCCCGAACGTTCGAGCGACGCCGTCGGGGCCTTCGTGACGGCCGCCGAGCGGGTGGTAGTCGGCCAGGCTCGCCGGGACGATACCGTCGGCCAGCAGGAGGTCGGCGTCGGCAAGCACCGCCCGCGACGCTTCGGGGACGTTGTAGCTCGTATCGCCCGTGATCGACAGCTTCGCGCCCGTCACGGGGTCCTCGACGGAGAGGCCGTAACAGACCAGCGGCGGGTGGTCGACCGGCACCAGCGTCACGTCGAGCCCGCAGACCCGGACCGTCTCGAGGGGCGTCGTCGGGACGACCGTGAGCGGATCGAGGTAGTGGTAGTCGTCGTCGACCGTCTCGGCGACGCTCTTGCCCGTCTCGGGATCGGTCTCGTCGGCCGCGTAGATCTCGAGGGAGTCCAGCACGCGGAAGACGTTGCCCAGCCCGTCGAGGTGGTCGAAGTGAATGTGGGTGATGACGGCGGCGTCGGGCAGGGGGACCTCGTCGCGGAGGAACTGGTACCGGAAGTCGGGGCTGAAGTCGATCAGCAGCGACTCGTCGACGCGCTCGTTCTCGACGTGGACCGAAAAGCGCGTGCGCTCGACGCCGCGCTCTCGAGCGGCGTCGCAGGTGTCGCAGTCGCAGCCGACGGTGGGCGTCCCGGTCGTGTCCCCGGTCCCGAGAAGCGTCACCCGCATCGTCAGTTCGTCCCTCCAGCGGCGCTGCGGCGGGTCGGCTCGAAGGGGTCGCGACTCCCGGCTCGTCGCCTACACATACGATCGCCCTTTCTCGAGCGCCGTCCGGATGAACGGGTGGTCCGAATTCGCCTCGACCCGGTCGACCGGCAGGACGTGTACCTCGAAGACGACGCCGTGTTCGGCCCCGGTCCGCTCGGCCAGCGCCTCGAGTCGCCGCTCGCGTTCCGGATCCGGCTCCTCGAGGACCAGCAGTACCTCGACCGACGCGTGGACGCCGCGGTCGTCACCCCGGGGGGCGTCGCCGAAGACGACGAGGTCGCGGATCGCCTCGCCGTGGTCGGCCTGTGCCCGGGCCGCGAACGTCGCCGCGGCGTCGCCCTGTGGCTCGCTATCGCTCATAGGGGTGTCTTGACAGCCGTCGCATAAAGGGTATTCCCCGCGGAACGGGCGCTCCGCCGTCCCGGGTCGTCCTCGTCCCCGCGTTCGCGATGCGAGTCCGGGTCGCGCCGTCGACTCGGAGCCAGCGCTCGAGGGAGCATCGAACTCACCGAGAAAACGGATCGGTACGGCTCGAACGAGCGGCGCAGCGCTCAGTGGTCGTGATCGTGATCGTGATCGTGGTCGTGAGAATGCCCACCGTCGGACCCGCGGTCCGACGAGGATCGCCTCGCGTCGCTCGGCTCACCACCGTCGCTGGCCTTGTCGAGGTCGCCGCCGGCGACCAGCGCGTCGTGGTCGCCCCCCATCATGTCCATGTTCTTTAACGTGTCTCGTTCCTCGAACTCCTCGACGGCGTTCAGGAGGTCCTGCTGGGTCAGCGTCGTCCGGTCCTCGGTGAGGGCCTCGAGGACCGCCTCCCGGAGGACCATCCGGAGGTCGCTGCCGGTCAGCCCCTCGGTGACGTCGGCGATGAGCTGGGGGTCGAACTCGTCGATGTCCATCGTCCGGGTGATGAGTCCGAGGATGTCCGCCCGCATGCCCTGGTCGGGTTTGGGGAAGTTGATGATCTCGTCGAAGCGCCGCCAGGCGGCGTCGTCGAGCTGGTCGGGGTGGTTGGTCGCCCCGATGAGCAAGACGTCGTCCTCGATGAGCGAGATGTTGTCGATGCTCTTGAGGAGGGTGTTGACCGCTCGCTTCAGCGCGGCGTGTTCGTCGCTACGGCGGGTCTTGGCGACGAAGTCGAACTCGTCGATAAAGAGGATACACGGCGAGAGTCGCTTGGCGACCTCGAACGTCTTGTCGACGTTTTTCGCCGTCTCGCCTAAGTACTGCGAGGTGATCATCGAGAGCTTGACCTCGACGAACGGCAGGTCCATGTCCTGTGCGAGCGCCTGTGCGGTCGAGGTCTTCCCGGTCCCCGGCGGTCCGACGAACAGCAGCTTTCCGATCTCGCGCAGGCCGATATCCGCGAGGTAGTCGCGGTGTTCGATGGCCTTCGAGATCTTGTCGAGTTCGTTCTGCTGGTCGTCGGTCAGCACGAGGTCGTCCAGCGACATGTCGACCTCCTCGGGCGCGCGCACCTCCACGAGGTCCAACATCTCCTCGTCTTCCTCCTCGTCGAAGTACTCGTTCAGCAGGCCGTCGATCCAGACTCGGTCGGCCTGGATCGGTCGGTTTCGCTCCCGCGCTTCCTCGTGGGAGACGTCGACGTCGTAGTCGTCGTGGCGCTCGAAGTGTTTCGCCAGCGTCGGGTTCTCCAGCAGGCGCTCCGCGTCGACGCGTTCGGCGAACCACTCCTCGGCCATGTCCCGTTGGGCGAGGGTGATCGTCCCCGAGAACTCGTCGCGCTCGGTGAACATCAGGTCGGAGACGGCTTCCCACGGCCGGTCGACGTCGGTCGCCTCGCGGGCAGTCGTGGTGGTGACCGAGAGCGGGCGATCGATGCCCGCGGGTTTGCGGCTCGAGCCCCCGTCGTCCCCGTCCTCGTCGACGCCGCCGGTCCAGTAGACCCGGCGAAACGCCGGCGGGAGATCGTTCTCGTCTAGCGTCCGGTCGTCCGAATACACGCTCGTCGTGAGCAGAAACTCCACGACATCGAGCGCTGCGTCACTCATTCGGTCAACGTATTCACTACACGCTCTTAACAGCGTCGTCCTGCACAACGTCTGCGATCGGCCGGCCCGCGAACGGTTCGGTCGCCGCAGTTCGGCGAAACGGGGCACAACCGTTTTCGTGTATCGGCTCACAGTCACGTGCATGAACGTGTTACTGGGTCTCGGCGGGAGCGACGAGTCGGTGAAGACGCTCCGACGGACGATCGAGCGAACGACCGACGTCGGCGACGACCTGACCGTCGTCATCGTCGACAAGCCCGAGTCGAAGCGATCGCAAGACGAAATGTACCAGCAGGCCCGCGAGGCCCTCGACGAGGCCGGCCTCGAGGACAGACCCGTCGAAAAACTCGAGGGCGATCCGGGCAGCGCGCTCGTCGATTACGCCGAACAGGGCGAGTACGACCAGCTGGTCATCGGCGGCGGGACGCTGAGCCCGATGGGGAAGATACAGCTCGGGCCGATCACCGAGTTCGTCCTGCTGAACGCCCCCACGACCGTCAAGTTGGTGCGATAACGATGTCGGGGTCGCGTCAGTACCCGGACGAACCGTCCGGACCGTTTCCCGCGCCGCCGGCGACGATCGAGGACCGCGAGGATCGCGCCATCGAGATCCGCGCCGTCGGCTCGTTCGCCGAGGGTGAACTCGAGGACGTCGTCGAGATGTACCTCGAGTTCGATCCCGCCGATCGGGCACAGGGCATTCCGCCGACCGGCGAGAGCCGCATCCGCAACTGGCTCGAGACGATCGGCGAGGACAGCGTCAACGTCGTCGCCTCCCACGAGGACGACGCCATCGGCCACGCGATGTTGGTCCCCGACACCGACGATCCGTCGGCGATCGAGGACAACGCCGACATCGAGTGGGAGCTGGCGATTTTCGTCCTGCAGGCCTATCAGCAGGCCGGGATCGGCACCGTGTTGCTCGAGAATCTGCTGGGCTACGCGGCCGAGATCGGGATCGAACGCGTCTGGCTGACCGTCGAGCGCTGGAACAACCCGGCGATCGCCCTCTACGAACGGGTCGGGTTCGAGTCGACCGGCACCGAGAGCTTCGAACAGGAGATGGCGATCCTGCTCGAGACCGAGGACTGAGCCGGAGCTGGCGCCCTCGCTATACCGACAGCACGGGCTGGCTCGCGTAGGAGAGGACGTACTCGGCCGCCTGCTCCAGGACCTCCGCCTCGGTGCCGGTGACCGGCTCCCGAGGGAGGACGACGAAGTCGGCGTCGACGGCGTCGGCCGTGTCGAGGACGACGTTGCCGGGGTGGCGGGTCTTGCGCGTCTGCGAGAAGCCGTCGTCGACTGAGGTCGCGAGGTCGACGCCCGCGTCGTCGGCGATCCGGCGGACGTCGTCGAAGAACTCCTGGGTCGTCTCCGCGACGTCCGTCTCGTCGACCGTGCCGGCGTCTAACCCGCGGACGACCCCGCGTCCGAGGACGAACAGCGCGTGGACGCTGGCGTCGTAGCGGTCGGCGACGGCGACGGCGTACTCGACGGCGGTGGCTGACTCCTCGCTCCCGTCGACCGTCGCGAGGACGGTGTCGACGGTAAACGGCTCGCTGGCGTCCATACGCGGCAGTGGGTGGGCCGGCATGAAAAAGCCACCCCACCGCGGCGGCGCGCCGGCAGCCGTTCGCCCCGTCGAACGGGGAAGTTTAAGCGCTCGCGAGCGAAACCCCCCGCTATGTTCGATACCGTCGTGGTCGCGACCGACGGCTCCGACAGCGTCAAACGGGCGGTCGACGTCGCGCTCGATCTCGCCGCCCGCTTCGAGGCCGACGTCCACGCCCTCTCGGTGGTCGACGCCAGCGAGGTCGACGCCTCGCCCCAGCAGCTCCGGGACGAACTCCGCACCGCCCTCGAGACGACCTCGGACGCGGCGCTTGCCACCGTCGAGGACCGAGCCGACAGGGGAGTGACGACCGCGATCCGCGACGGCCGGCCCGCCGCCGAGATCTGCGAGTACGCCCGCGAGGTCGACGCCGACGTCGTCGCGACCGGAACCCGCGGTCGCCACGGCGAGAACCGGCTCCTGCTGGGCAGCGTCGCCGAGCGGGTCGTCCGCACCTCGCCCGTGCCCGTGTTGACCGTCCGTCAGCTCGATCCGGCCGACGACGGCGACGAGGCGGCGGTCGACGCCTGACTCCGCGGGCCGCCGCTGCCGGCCCGCGGCGCTCTCGAGACCGGCGGTTACTTGCCCACCGATGACCCACGGGGAAGCATGTACGACGAACTCATCGAGAGCGGCGATCTCCCCCTCTCGCGGAAATCCGTCCTCCCGGGAACCGGCTTCTTTCTGCCAGACGACCTCGAGGAGGACTTAGAAGAACAGCAGGCCGCGGTCGCCCTCGAGGGGGCCGAGGTCGCCGTCGTCGCGGATCCGGACGCCGACGGACTGGCCTGCGTGGCCCTGCTCCGGGAGGCCTACGACGACGTGGGAAACGTACCAGAGCCCGACGACGCGGACGAGGGCGCTGCGAGCGACGACGAGGCCGAGCCGGCAGCCGACGCGACCGACGACGGCGACGAGGCGGAACTGGCGGTCGCGGTCGGCGAGGCCGACGACCCGCTCGCGGAATCCGATCCGACGCCCCACGGCGTCGCGTTGCTTCCGGCCAGTCCCCACGACGTCGAGGACGCGCTCGCTCGCGTCGCCGAGTACGGCGACGAGGGGATCGATCTCTACGTCTGTGACCTCGCGCCGGACAGATACGAGTACGTCGAGTCGGAACTCGACGCGGCGCTCGAGACGGCCGATCGCGTCTCGTGGTACGACCACCATCAGTGGGGCGACGACGTCGCGGCGGCGGTCCGCGAGGCCGGCGTCGACCTCGCGATCGGCGACTCCGAGGAGGAGTGTTCCGCCGACGTGGTCTATCGCTCGCTCGAGTACGAGTTCGACCCGATGTACGAGGAACTGGCCGCCGTGACGCGGGACCACGACCTCTGGCTGCGCGAGGACCCCCGCAGCGACGACCTGGCGGACTACGCCTACTGGACCGACCCCGCGGAGTACGTCGAGGTCGTCCGCGAGTACGGCGCCGACCTGCCCGCGTGGGTCGCAGACTTCATCGCCGAACGCCGCGTCGAGAAGGAGGCGCTGATCGACCGGGCGGTCGGGCGCGCCGAGTACCGCGAGATCGGCGGCTACACCGTCGGCGTGACCTACGGCCGCTGTTCGCAAAACGAGGTCGCGGAGGCGATGCGCGAGGAAGGGGCCGACGCCTCGGTGATCGTCAAACCCGCCGGCTCGGCCTCGATCCGGGGCACCGACGCGTTCGACCGCTGCCACGAGGTCGCGGGGAAGGTAAACGGCGGCGGCCACCCGAAGGCCGCCGGCTGCAAGCCCGACGTCTACGACGACATGCTCGACTTCGCGAACCACTGGACGACCCGCGGCGCGGTGACGAAACAGGTCATCCTCGACGCGTTCCGCGAGGTCGTCGACGAAGCGGACGAAGACGAGAGCGGCGACACCAGCGAGAGCTGATCGGCTCGAAGAGCGCCCATACCGGTTTTTCTCTTGCTACCGAGAGCGAAGCCACCGAGGCATCACTCCGTGCTGACCGGCTGGTATGCGGTGGCGCGCACTGTCGACCGGCCGAACGATAGTGAGGACGGGAGACGACACTGTGCGAGGGATGAGCGAGGGAATCTCGCGACCGAGCGTTAGCGCGGGACCACAGGTCCCGCGAACCATCCGAACGGGTGCGATGCACCCGTGGGGAGAAATCGGCTGGGGAGGGCGTGGCCCCTCCGTGTTGCCCCGATAGCAGACCTCCGTCCCACAGCCACGTTCCGTATCGCTCACTCCGTTTGTGAAACAATCGCTCGAGTACGCCCCTACCCTCGAGACGCGACGTACCGCAACACGAGTTGCAACACGTGGACGAAGACGCCGGCGACGGCGATGTAGACGCCAATTGTCTGGAGCGCGACCGACGCCGTCCGCTCGTCTCGAACCTTCCAGATCTCCCAGCCGAGTCGCAGCAGAAAGCCCAGAAAGAGCAGGACGAAGCCGGCGAGCAACACCGGCGCGTAGAAGGTTCCGACGGCGATGGCGACGAGCCCGCCGATGAAGGCGTAGTTGGCGTACGATCCCCAGTGATCGAAGTCGCTCGAGCGGGCGTAGACGTAGGCGGCGATGACCGCCGTCAGCACCGCGACGACGACGGCCGTCACGGCGAGAACTGTCAGTTGGGACGCCCGCGGCACGAACCGCAACACGCCGGCCCCGAAGACGCCGAAGGCCAGTTGCAGGATCACCATCCCGACGACCGCGACCCCGGTATCGCCGCCGGAGACGCCGCGCTCGGCGACCAGCTGACCGGCCACGATCGCCGCGCCGTAGGCGAGCGCGCCGACGATGGGGAACGCGAAGAGGGCGTCGTTGACCGCCGCCAGCGGCGTCACCGCGAGGATGTACATCACGATCACGTTGATCGCCATAAGCAGGCTCGCGCCGCCGATAACCCGCGCGTCCCGACTCGAGAGACCGAACCCGCGGCGGGTCTCGGACGGGGTTTCGGTCGCGCTCATGGCAGCGAACACGACGGTGAGACGCAAAAGCCTGTGGCCGACCGTTGACTGGGGTTCTCCCGGAAGCTACGCCTCGGTGACGTTCCAGCGGTCGGAAAACGCCGTGCCGCAGGTACACTGGGCGTAGGCGTGGATCACGTCGCCGTCGGCGTAAATCCCGCCGACCTCCTCGTTTTGTTCCTCCGCGAAGGCGAAGACGAACTGGATCGCGTGGTCGCCGTCGTCTCCCGCGTCCGGACACTGCGCGCCCGCGAGGTCGGCGTCGATCTCCCCTTCGGTACTCATCGCGGACTTGGCGAACTCCATCGCCCCGGTGCCGGTCGCCGCCTGGAACGCGTTGCGGCCGCGCTCGCCGTCGACGACGATCAGCGTCCCGTCCGCGACGGCGTCGCCGAACTGCTCGAGGCGGTCGTCGGAGACGTACGAGTCGGCCAGAAACAGCGCCACGTCCTCGGGGCGCTCGCCGGCGAGGAACTCCGCGCGTTGGTCAGTCATGGCCCCGGATTCGCGCTCGAGGTGGAAAAAGGACCGTATTCGCGGTTCATCGAACCGTCGGTCGCCACTGGTCGCCTTGGAGTCGCGACAAAAAGGAAACGCCGTGGTACCCTGTCTACTCACGCCCTGTCGTTCGTGAGCGGTTCGACGGGTGACGGTCGTCTCAGACCTCGAGATCGGACGCGGCCAGCATGACCCGCAGCGCCTCGCTGGGCGACATGTCGTCGTCGAGCTGGCCCGCGTACCAGGTCAGGAGGTCGACGAACACCTCGCGGACGTCGTGTGACGTCGCGTGATGGTGTGCGATCTCCCCGTCGGTCTTCAGCGTGATGTCGACCCCGTGCGGTTCGGCCGCGTCGGCGAGGGCCGTCTCCGACGCCGTCTGTGCGCGTTCCGACTCGAGGTGCGTGGAACTCGCGTCGGAGTCGGTGATCGTCGTGGCGTCGGCGGACGGCTCCTCGTCGGCAGCGTCCGCTCGGACGAGATAGCGGTTCTCACTCAGTTTCGCGACGTTCTCGTCCTCGAGCTGCAGCTCGTCAGGGGTGAGAATACCGTCGTCCTGTGAACCGTTGGGGGTCATAGTGTGTGCGAGAAGTTGGTTGGAAGGCTATACGTTAGACTTCGACGACCTGCTTGTTGCCGAAGGTCGACGGGACGCTGATCCCGTAGGTGAACTTCGCACCGGACTGATCGACGAGCGAAACGGTCGCGCTCGAACCGGACTCAAGACCAGCGCCGTTTGAGGCATAGTCAACTGTGACCGTATCTCCATTACCGTCCGTGACCTCCGCAGTCAATTGCTCGCCATCACTGAAGTCTCCACTATCTACTGTAACTTCCGTTTCACTAGCACTTCCATCTATTGTTCCGATAGAACTATCGGTACTATCATAGATAGTGATTGTTTCAGAGTCGAATGAACCCGAATTGCTTCCCACCGAGAAGACTAAATCACCACCGGATGTGGGCTGCGTGTCAATAGTTGCGGTATCGACTTCAGACCCATCCGAGACTAGATCCAACGTAGCCTGACCCGTAGTCTCACTGCCGCCTCCTCCTTCGAGCGCAGCGGTATTTAGCATGAGTTTAACTCGGTCTTCAGTCGTCGTTAGCGACGTTCCATCGGTTACGCCAGCTAGTTCTTCCGTATCGAAGTGGTCTCCATCAGTGGTGCCGTCTTCGTACGTGAGAGTCGCATCAGTACTGGAACTCGTGTACTGCACGGTCATCGCCTCGAGGTCGATCGCGTTCGACCCCGCCGACTTCATGAGCGTCAGATCCACTTGATCAACGACATCGCCGCTAACCTGACCGGCAGCGTGGGTGACTTCGATCTGGTTGGCAACGGCCTCCTGCGTTTCTGATCCCGTATCAGACGCCTGGGTCTGTAGAACGCCAGCGGTGTTGATCAGGACGCCCGCAGCGATCGCTGCGACCAGGACCATCGCGATGAACACGATGAGTGTCCCGATCCCGACTTGCCCGCGCTCGCGTTCGTCTACGAGTCGTTCGAACATCTATACCTCCACGATGCGCTTGTTCCCGAAGGTCGACGGGACGCTGATCCCGTAGGTGAACTCGGCGCCCGACTGGTCGGTTAGCGTTAGCGTGACGCTGTCTCCGCCCTCGAGACCGTCTTCATTGAGGTTCTCGATATCGCCCTCACTAAGTGGCGTAGCAGAACCGTCACCTTCTGCACCAGCCTCAATTGCGGCTACTTGAAGTGTAACTGTCACTCGGTCGTCGGTACTGATGAGTTCATTATCGCCACCGTCGTCGCCAGCGATATTGTTGGTCGCGAACTGGGTGGCATTTAAGACACCAAGGTCATCAGTAGTACTGGAACTATAATCAACATCATTAGTGGCTCCGACGTCGTTTCCACCATGAGTCAACGTCCGGTCGACGCTATCACTGGTGTACTGGATCGTCATCGACTCGAGATCGATCGCGTTCGAACCGGCCGATTTCATGATCGTCAGGTTGACCGAATCGATCTTGTCCGTTCCGGAGACGTTCCCAGATGCATGTGTGACCTCCACCTGATTAGCGACCGCCTCTTGCGTTTCGGAGCCGGTGTCAGAGGCCTGCGTTTGCAGGACTCCAGCCGTGTTGATCAGGACGCCCGCTGCGATCGCTGCGACCAGGACCATCGCGATGAACACGATCAAGGTCCCGATCCCGACCTGTGCACGCTCATTATCGTCAGTTATTTTCTCGAACATCGTCACACCTCCACGATTTGTTTGTTGCCGAAGGTCGATGGAACACTGATGCCGTAGGAGAATTCCGCACCGGACTGGTCCGTCAGCTTAATCGTTGCACTCTCACCACCCGTGAGACCACTATCTGCATTGACATCCCCGTCTGCGCCGGACCCTTCCTCAATTGCGGCAACAAATAGTGTAACCTTTACTCGGTCATCAGTGCTAATGAGTTCAGTGTCACCACCATCATCACCGGCAATGTTCTCCGTTGCAAAGGCCGTGTGGTTTGCAGCGGATGTGCCATCAGTATAGGTGTCTGCCGTATTCGTGAGTCCACTTGTTCCATCACTACTGTAGTCTGGAGTAACGAAATTATTACCGCCGTAGGTCAACGTCTGGTCAACAGACGAACTCGTATACTGAATCGTCATTGATTCGAGATCGATCGAGTCGGAACCAGCCGACTTCATGACGGACAGGTTGACGACGTCGACAGTCCGTCCATCCCCGTACCCAGGAGTCACGTTCCCACTAGCATGTGTCACTTCGATCTGATTCGCAACTGCTTCCTGTGTTTCGGAGCCGGTGTCGGATGCCTGCGTTTGCAGAACACCAGCCGTGTTGATCAGTACCCCTGCCGCGATCGCCGCGACCAGGACCATCGCGATGAACACGATGAGCGTCCCGATCCCGACCTGCCCGCGGTCGTCGTTGTCGTAGTCTGTTATTGCTTCGAACATAGTGTGTACACCCTGCATGCCGTCCTCGTCGCCGCCGCGTCGTCGCGACGCGTGCCGTCCGCGCGAACGCGAACGTCACCCGCCGGCTCGACGGGCCGAACCCGCCGCTCCCTCCGTAGGCGTGGCGACGGGACACCGGTCGTATCCCGCCGAAGGCCGGCGCGTGACGAGGCCGTTGGCATCACAGATTCTGGGGATGTACCCCGACGGAGACAAGGGCTAACCGGAGTATCAAGCTCAGTATCACTTCAGCCGGCGTATCGAGACTCGACTCACGACTCGAAACGCGGGCCGATTCGGGGGGCGAACTCGAGCGGACATCTATACGAACACCCCCGCTACGAGTGAGTAGCATGACCGTATCGGACGACGGGGACCGCCGCTATCGGCGACTGACAGCGACACATCGAGCGGCACGGAGGTAGCCATGGACTTCGGACTCGACTCCCTGCGAACCCTGCTCGAAGACTTCCTCAGCGACAGCGGCGGTCGTCGAGGCCGGGAGCGCGAGCAGCGCCGGCAGCAGGGCGAGGTCGACGACGGCGATACCGAGTCCGCGGCCGACGCGGAAACGCAGGACGGCTCCGACGAGCCGGCCGAAACGGCCGAGCCGAGCGAGTCCGAGTCCGACAGCGGCGGTGGTGGGTTGTTCGGCAGGGGCGGCTCGAGCGACGAGGAGGACCTCGACGATCTGCACTACCGGATCGAGGAACTCGAGGACCAGCTCGCGGACAAGGAGTCAGAGCTGGGCTCGGTCCGCGACTCCCAACAGCAGGTCGCGGATCAGGTCGAGGAGATGAACGACACGGTCCGGCAGCTACTGGGGGTCTACGACATGTTGACCGACGACGTGAACCCCTTCACCGGGGACGGCGAGGAGCGAAACGGGTTCGGCGTCTTCGGCGAGGACGAGTCGGTGACCGACGGCGGGACCGAGACGCGCCAGACGGCGGTCGACGACCGCTCCCGGCGCGGCGAGGAATCGGTCTCGTTCGACGACCTGAAAGGCGTCATCGAGGACGCGGCCCAGCGGCGCGACGGGGACGGCGAACGGCTCGCGTTCGAGACCGAGATCGACGGCGACGACGACACCCGCGTCGAGGTACAGGCGACCGACAGCGTCGATGATTCGGCCGACGCCGACCCGATCGAAGACGAGACGGACGGCGCAGACGGCGATTCAGACGTCACCCTCGAGGCGCTCGCGGACACGTACGCGACGGACATCATCGTGTTGGAGTGGCTCACCGAGTTGGTCCGGACGGCCGGCCCGGCGGCGACGTTGCGCGCGATCTCCTACTACGCCGAGATCGGCTGGATCGGCGAGGACGTCAAGGCCCACCTCGAGGCGACGCTCAGCGGCCCGGACCTCGACATCCACGTCGATCCGGGGGCGACGCCCGACGAGTTGACCGCCGAGGACCACGCGGACAGCTACACCTACATCATGAAACTCCAGAAGATCCACGAGACGAAGCAGGAGGTCGAACCGGACGCGGAGACGGAGGCGTGACCGTGATCGCGGCCGACGGGGAACGGTGATCGAACGTGGGATTCAGTACCAGCGGCGCGACGGCGATCGTCTTCGTCGGGGTCCTCGTCGCGGCGGGGATCGCGTACCCGGTGTTCCAGACGGCACAGGAACAACGGCGAGACGCGATCGCGGACCGCGACGACCGACAGCTCGACGTGCGGAACACGGGGATCGAGGTCGCGTCCTGGAGCTACAACGAGAGCGGCGACGAAAACTTCACCATGAGCGTGGACAACACCGGGTCGACGACGCTGTCGGTTCCGGAGACGGCGCTGCTGCTCGACGGCGTCTACCAAGAGTCGTACGCGACCAGCGTCGACGGCGACGGCGGTCGGGAACTGTGGCAACCCGGCGAAACGCTGACGATGGAGGTGTCGACGCCGCGACCGGACAGGGCGAAGGTCGTGACCGACTACGGGGTCGCCGAGACGGTGACGGGGGTGTGACCGATGGCAGGTGACTCCGTCTCGACGCTGATCCTGTTCATCGCCGCGATGCTGGTCGCCGCCGGCGTCGCCGGCACGCTGGTGACCAACGTCAACGAGATCAGTAACTCGGTCGAGGCCCACAGCGGCGACGTGACCGACAAGATCGACACCGACATCGAGATCATCAGCGATCCGGGCAGCGACGCGGTGTACGACTCCGACGGGTCGGAAAACATCACGCTGTTGGTGAAAAACACCGGCCAGAAGACCCTTGCAACCGACGAGAGCGACCTCGACGTACTGGTCAACGGCACGTACGTCTCGAGCGACGAGTTCACGGTAACGGTCCGCGACGGCGGCAGCCAGTGGCGGTCGGGAACCGTCGCGCAACTCGAGATCGATCGGTCGCTGGCGACCGACGCGGAACACCGGGTCGTCGTGACGATCAACGGCGCGGAGGAGGTGTTCGAATTCTACGTCCCATGACGGACTACTACTCGATCGGACTGACAGGACGGGATCGCGTGAACACCGCCATCGGCGGCGGGGTCCCCGCGGGCAGCATCGTACTCATCGAAGGTCAGGACGGGGCGGGCAAGAGCGCCCTCACCCAGCGGTTCTCCTACGGGATGGCGACGGAGGATGCCTACGTCACGTACGTCTCGACGGAGCTGAAATCGTGGGAGTTCGTCCAGCAGATGCACTCGCTGTCCTATGACGTGGTCGACCTGCTGCTTGACGAGCAGTTGCTGTTCCTGCACGCCAACGTCGACACCCACGACGAGGGCCGGAAACGGCAGTTGCTCGCCCGCCTCGCGGACGCCAAGACGCTGTGGAAGGCCGATGTCGTCTTCGTGGATACCCTCTCGTCACTGTTGCGAAACGATCCCAACTACGAGAGCGTCATCGACGACGGCGACGAGGACCACGTCATCCAGCGGCTGGTCACGTTCCTGCGACAGATGACGATGAAGGACAAGTCGGTCGTCCTGACGGTCGATCCGACCAGCGTCGCCGACGACGCCTTACGGCCGCTGCAGAACGTGGCCGATATCTACTTTCAGATCGAGACGAGCACGGTCGGTCAGGAGATCAGGCGGAAGATCCTGGTCCGACGGTTCCAGAACATGAAGAGTCCGGTCGACGACTCCATCGGCTTCAGCGTCCAGCAGGGCCGTGGCGTCTCGATCGTCAGCAGGACGGTGGCATAATGTCGGACTTCGGGACTGCACGACTCGAGAGCGAACTCGACACGTTGGCCGACGAGTACCCACACCTCCGGGAACACCTCGAGTGGTTTCACGACGAGTACAACGAGTACCCGAAACTCATCGACGAGCCCGGCGGCGAGTGGGAGTCCGACCGGCCCAACGTCATCTACACGGCCGAGGAGCCGATCTTCTGTCACGTCCACGGTGATCTGGGAATCGACACCACCTACTACTGCGTCGAGCCGACCCTGGAAAGCGAGGACAAGGCACTGTACAACCGCATCCGGCAGCGAATCCTCGACAAGAGCGTCACCCGGCCGGCACCGGGCGACGACGAGGAGTTCGAGGAACACCTGGACGAACTGCTCGACGAAGTCGTCGCGGTCGGGTCGGGGATCGCGGGGCAGTCGATCGGTCGGCTCAAGTCGCTCGGTACCAGCAAAATCGCGCTCTCGCAGGATCAATTCACGCGGCTGCGCTACCAGCTCCAGCGCGACATCGTCGGGCTCGGTCCCTTAGAGCCCGTGATGACTGACCCAGCTAACGAGGACATCCACGTGATCGGGCCCAAGCAGTGTTACCTCGATCACGGCACCTACGGGATGATCTCGGCGACCGTCGACTTCGGGACCCCCGAGGAGTTCGAGCAGTGGCTGCGCAACATGGGCGAGCGGATGAACCACCCGGTCAGCGACTCCGACCCGGTGATCGACGCGACGCTGCCCGACGGCTCGCGTATCAACATCATCTACTCCGACGACGTCTCGGTACAGGGCCCCTCCCTGACCATCCGACAGGGCGAGGAGATCCCGCTGTCGGTGTTCCAGATCACGAAGTGGGGAACGCTGAGCCCGGAGCTGGCCGCGTACCTCTGGCTCTGTCTCGAGAACGAACAGACCGTCTTCGTCGTCGGCGAGACGGCGTCGGGGAAGACGACGACACTGAACGCGGCGCTGTCGTTTATCCCGCGGGACGCGAAGATATACACCGCCGAAGACACCGCGGAGGTCATCCCGCCCCACAACACCTGGCAGCAACTGCTCACCCGCGAGGGGTCGGGCGACGAGTCGGCCGACGTGGACATGTTCGACCTGGTCGCCGCCGCGTTGCGATCCCGGCCGGACTACATCGTCGTGGGCGAGGTCCGCGGGGCGGAAGGCCAGATGGCGTTCCAGGCGGCCCAGACCGGTCACCCCGTCATGCTGACCTTCCACGCCAGCGACATCGTCTCGATGATCCAGCGCTTTACCGGGGCACCGATCAACGTCCCCGAGACGTTCATGGACAACTGCGACGTCGCGCTGTTCCAGAACCGCGTCAAGCAGGGCGACGACGTCCTCCGGCGGGTCACGTCGGTCCAGGAGATCGAGGGCTACTCCGACTACGAGGGCGGGGTCGTCACCCGACAGGCGTTCAAGTGGGACCCCCGCGACGACGAGGTCGCCTTTACCGGCCGGAACAACTCCTACGTCCTCGAGGAACAGATCGCGACGTTGCTCGGCTACGAGGACACCCGGAAGATCTACGACGAACTCGACCGGCGGGCCGAGATCATTCGCCAACTGATCGACGCCGACGTGCTGGGCTATCACGAGGTCAACGACGCGATCGCGAGCTTCCAACGGGACGGCCTCGAGGGGCTTCCCATCCGGATCAGCGGCATCGACCAGTTCGCCTGATACCATGTCTACCGACTCCCAGTCCGCGCCGGATCTGAGCGCTCGATCGACGCTCGAGTCGCTCAATAGGGCCTACGCGAACATGGACATGCCCGCGTCGCGGTACCTCCTGCTGATCATCTTCCCCGCGTTCGTCTTCTTCCTCGGGACGGCCGTGATAGCTCTCTTCCTCGGACTCTCGCTGATGCTGGCGCTCCCGGTCGTGTTGCTGGGGGCGCTGGCGATGGTCGTCGCGGTCATCTATCCGAAACTGGCCCAGGACCGCAAGCGAAAGCAGGTCCGCCAGCGCTTTCATCTCTTTCTGACCCACATCACCGTCCTCTCGATGACCAACATCAACCGGGTCGAGATCTTCCGCACCCTCGCGGAGGAAGACGAGTACGACGCCCTCGCGGAGGAGATGGGGCATCTCGTCGCCTTGGTCGACACGTGGAACCAGAGTCTGGACGACGCCTGCCGACTGCGGGCCAAACAGACCACCAGCCCGCTGCTGACCGACTTCCTCGAGCGACTGGCCTACACGGTCGGGGGCGGCCAGCAGATCAGCGAGTTCCTGATGGACGAACAGGACACCATCATCCAGCAGTTCGTCACCCGCTACGAGTCGGATCTGGCGAAACTCGACGTGATGAAGGAACTGTACATGTCGATGATGCTATCGGTGGCGTTCGTGCTGGTGTTCGCGATCGTCCTCCCGATCCTGATCGGAGTCAGCCCGACGATCCTGATCGCCGGTACCATCGTCATGTTCGCGATCGTCCAGGCGGGGTTCGTCTACGCGATCCACGTCGTCTCGCCGTACGACCCCGTCTGGTACATCGAAGAGACCGAAGGGACCGGCCCGCTGACCCGCATCCCGCGGGCGCTCGCGATCGGCGTCGGCTGTAGCGTCGTCCTCGCGGTCATCATGGTACTTGCCGTCCTCGGGATCGTCCCAGTCGTTGCCGCCCGCGTTCCGATGCCGCTCATGGTCGCGATCCCCGTCACGCCGCTGTTGTTACCCGGCTGGCGGATGCGCCAGGAAGAACAGAAGGTGAAAGATCGGGACGGCGAGTTCCCCAGTTTCATCCGGGCGCTTGGCACCGTCGAGAGCGTCAAACAGACCTCGACCGGCAGCGTCCTCGAGAGCCTGCGACGCAAGGACTTCGGCGCGCTGACGGACAACGTCGATGCGCTGTACAAGCGACTGAACATGCGAATCGACGACATCCGGTCGTGGCGACTGTTCGCCGCCGAAACGGGCTCCTACCTGATCCAGAAGTTCGGCGACATGTACGTTATCGGCCGCCAGATGGGCGGGGATCCGCAGGTCCTCGGCCGAGTCATCAGTGAGAACCAGAACGAGGTCCTCAAGGTCAGGGAGAAACGCGAGCAGGCGACGATGACGCTGATCGGCGTCCTCTACGGCATCACGGCGGCGGCCGTCTTCTCGTTTTTCGTCGGTCTCGAGGTCGTCGATATCATGATGGGAATCACAAGCGAGATGGACCTAGAACAACAGAGCGACGTCGCCGGGAACCTGCTCAGTACCGAACAGTACGACATTCAGACCATCGAGTACCTGTTGCTCCTGACGATCCTGATCAACGCCGCGCTCTCGGCGGTCATGATCCGGATCACCGACCGAGGACACATCATCAGCGGACTGGTCCATTTCGTGTTCATGACGTGGCTCGGGGCCGTCATCGCCGTCGTCACCCAGTACGTGGTCAACGTCGTCATTAGCGTCTAAGCGGGACCGTACGACCACCGCTCACCGGAATCGCTCTGCCCTCTCCTCTACCGGGAACGACTCACCGCTCGTAATGACGCGAATCTTCTTGACCGTTCCGCGACTGGAAACGTAGTAGACCGGCTTCGCCGGCCACCTATGTCACACGCAAAGCCCTACCTCGAGACGCTCGAACGATCGGCTGGGCGCACCGATGCCACCATCCAGTGGGCACGCTTTCTCGGCGAGACCTTCGGCACCACCGGCGCGTTGAACTGCCTGCGCTACTACGAGGATCTGGGCTGGATCAGTTCGCTGGTCCGCAAACAGATGACCTCGTACCTGCGCGGGCTCTCGATGGGGGAGATCCACAACAAACGTTACGACGAACCGACCACCCTCGAGTACCCCCTCGAGTCACTGAGCGGGACGCTCTTTAGCGCACACGCCCAGAGCCTCGAGTACATCGCGAAGATCCGTGGCGACGACCTCGAGGAACACGTGATGATCGCCCGAATGGCCGAACGGCGCGTCGAACGTCGGATCGACGACGACGAGCGGGACGGCCCCGACGAGATGGTCAGTATCATCCGCGATGGCCCATCGGCACACTGATCATATATCCTCCAAGTGGCCAGAACAGTTATCAATGACTTTGGGTTGGCCGATATAGTGTTACAAACGATTACTTTTAACCGGTTATCGTCCATATACTATAGATATTATTCCGGCGCAACTCGACTATCAGTCGCCGATCCCCGATTAGACAGTTCGTGTGTCAGTCACGAGTACTTGATTTATATTATTTTTGTACCGTTCACGTCCCTGCTACTTAATATGGGACGGTACCAGTAACCCAATAGTCGTGAACAGGCGTCCCCCTCGAAACACCGTCGACGGTGCGTGGTCGGCGGTTCCGAGCGGGACCACGTCACGAACTCCCACCTAGTGATCGTCAATGCGTGAGGACAGACCAGACACCGATTCCGTACTCGACGAACTATCGAGGGCGGCGACTGCGGACAACCAGTCGGAATCGTACGACATCTCGCTCGGGTCCACCGAAGACTCGACCAGAGACGTCGAGCGCGAACTCGACGAACTGATGGAGCAGGTAAACGGCGCGCTCCCGACCGACGAGGTTCAGTTCGACGAGGCCATCATCAAGGAGAACTTGGACGAGATCCTCCTGATGCTCATCGCGCTCCACGAGGAAACACACGGGAAGGAACTCCTCTCGGATCTAACCCACCTCTTCGGCGCCCAACTCAGCCCGGGCACCGTCTATCCGAGTCTGCACAACCTGGAGGACGAGGATGTCCTCTCGATGCACGCCAAGGTCCGGACCAAGGAGTACTCCATCGACGACGAGGAGTACGTCCGTGCGACCGTCGAACGGACGATGGTCCAACACCTGGCCTTCGGCCTGTTGCTGTACGCGTTCCTCCCCCGACTGTAGCATCGCTCGTCTCCGCTCCAACAGCGCTAACACTGTGTCTGCCCTCCGCTTCGGTCGACGACTTCCGACAGCGGCCGCGCCGTCACGACCGCCGCCCTCGAGCCGATCCGGCCGGCGACGGACAGGCCACCACGTCAGCGATCGCGCGTGGTTACTCGCCCTCGAGGTCCTTCGCGATCTCGCTCAGGCTGTCGCTTGGGGGCTCGCGGGCGGCGTAAAAGACCGTTTCGCCGGGCGCGCGACAGCCGTAGAGGAACTCGGGCTCGACGATGTCGATCAGTACCGAGCCGCCGGGAGACACGTCGTGATCGTCGACCCACGCCGGGAGTCGATCGGTTGCGCCGCTGGGATCGCGGGCGTCGTCCGGCGTCTCGTAGACGCCCGGTACCGACAGCTCGTCGCCGGTCAGCGCGCGCTCGATCTGTGCGAACAGTTCCTCGCCCTCGAGGACGATCCGGACGACTTCGTCGGTCGGAAACGCGTCGCGGTCGTCGGCCGGCACCTCGAGTTTGACCCCGGTGGCCGTCTCCGTACACGTCGCACGGACCGTCCGCACCGAGGGGTGATCGCTCGGAATTCGATCTGACATGGAAAACGAAAGGTGACGGGGGTTACTCGTCGTCGCCGTCGCCGAGGAGTTCGTCGACGTCGCTGCTGCCGCGCTCGGTGATCGAGGCGTTGATCTGAGCGACGGCGTCGGAGACCTCGCGGCCGCGGACGGTGATCCGGCGGCGCTCGCCGTCGCGGGACGGCTTGTAGCCGGTCTGTCGACCGTCCATCAGCACTTCCTTCAGGTTCGAACCGGCGACCTCCTCGTTGAGCGGGCGGCCCGCCTCGTCGGAGCCGCCGGTGATCTCGAGCGTGTAGCCGTCGAGACCGACGGCACCGCCGTCGACTTCCTCGCCGATCGACTTGCCGATAAAGCGGTTCGCGTCCTGTTCCTCCGCCTCGAGCTGGTAGGCCATCCCCGAGTCGGGATCGCCGACGACGACAGTGAAGCTTGCCATGCCCGACGGAAGACGGCGGTCGCTCAAAAGATCATCGATCGCCACCGAACTTTTGCGCTGCGGGCGCGGCACAGCCGCACCCTCGGCAAAAGTTCGATGAAAAGCCACCTTCCTCCGTTCCGAGCGCTCCGCGCTCTCCACATCGGTCGTCGGCCCGCTCGATCGCCCGTGAGCGGCGCGTAGCGCCGCGCACGGCCTCGGTCGCGGTGACAAACAGGGGGAGGCCTGCCCTTCCCCGGATCGGACGGCTCTCGCAGCGCTCGAGTCGTCCTCCCGGCCACTGATCCGAGGTCCGTTTCGATCCAGCGGTCAGTCCGCTCGAACAGTCAAGTAGCTGCACCGCCTACCTCGAGCCGTGTTCATCGATCCGGGGCGGCTCGAGATTCGCCTGCGCGAGGAGTTCGGCGGGACGATGGGGCAGTCGCGGGTCGTCGTCCGACAGGCCGTCGACCTCGCAGACTCGGGGAGGTACGAAGCGGACGTCGGGACCGCCCTGACCAACGAGATCGTCCTCGAGGAGTTGGCCGACGCCCCCGAGGGAACCCCGCCCGAGCGGTGGAACTGGTGGATCGGCTCGCTCGAGCTTGCATACGGCGGCTACGGCCGGTTCGACATTCGTCAGTATCGGAAATAACGTCCTGCAACGAAGAGTAACACCGATTGTCCTTCAGTCCGTAGGGGATCCCGATGAGCGAACTGTCGCGACCGGTCTGGCCGGCGTACCCGCTGTCGGTACTCGTCGCCGGCCTCGGCCACTGTTATCTCGGCCGGTGGAAACGCGGCGGAATCTGGTTTCTCTGTTACGGCCTCGCGCTCGTGTTCCTGAGCGCGCGAACCGTCTCGGGCGCGCTCAGCCTCGAGGAGCCGTTCGTGGTGACGGCGCTGCAGTTCGACGCCGTGCGCTACACCGACGTCGCGGTTCCGCTGACGATCCTGCTGGTCTGTCTGCTCGACGTCTATCTCATCGGGTTAGCCGAACGCACCGGCCTCCCGCCGGCCGGCGCGGACGACCGTCGCTCGAACAGTTCCTGACGATCCCGACGGCGACGTCGGTCCGTGTGATTACCCCGCGTGGTTTTTGTGCCCATCGACCGAACGACGACTATGGGACGTCTCAGTTCCGTCCTGTACAAAGGGCTCGGCGCGCTCGTCCTCGCGCTCGTCGTGTTGAGCGTCGTCGCGACGATCGTCGGTATCGCCCTCTCGGTGATCGCGTCCGTCCTCTCGCTGGTACTGACGCTTGCCGTCCTGTCGGTGGTCGTCCTGGCCGCCGTCGGACTGCACACGCTGTTCGACGCGGACTCGAGCGCCGGGAGCGACGCGGACGCCACGGCCGACAATCGACTCGCCCCCGAAGAACGCGTTCGCTCACGGTACGTCGACGGCGACCTCGACGACGAGGCGTTCGAACGGGAACTCGAGCGGGTTCTCGGCGAGGAGACGCTCGGTGTCGACGACGACGTCGAGACCGGCCGTTCGCGTCGCCGCCACCGGGAACGATAGCGCCGGTCCGGAGGCTACCGATCGGCCGCGGCCGTTACTCGTCCAGCGCTTCGATTCTGCGCACCACTTCGTCGGCCGTTTCGACCGACCTGTCGCCGGAGAACGCGTACAGGACGAGCCCGAGGACACACCAGCCGAGGACGATGAGCCACTCGTAGGGCCACAGCAACGCCGATTGACCGCCCGGCAGGTAGAGCGTGATGAAAATCGCCGTCGCCACGAACCCGAGGACGCCGACGACGGGACCGCCGGGGACCGCGTACGGCCGATCCATGTCGGGTTCACGGTAGCGCAGGACCAGAAACGAGACGACGACGATGAACCAGGCGACGACGATCCCGAGCCCGCCCGCGTTGACGATCCACGTGAGCATCCGTTCGCCGAAAAACGGCGCGAGCGCTGACAGACCGCCGACCAACAGGATCGCGTTGCTCGGGGTATTGTGTTCGGGGTGGACTTTCGAAAGCGGTTCCGGGAGCATCCCAGACTCGGAGAGCGCAAAGAGCGCCCGACTGCCGCCGATGATGAACGCGTTCCAACTCGTGAGGATCCCCGCGACACCCGCGAGAGCCATGAGTTGGCCGGCGGTCGGGCTGTCGTACAGTTCGGCCATCGCCGCCGCTGCGGGGAGCGAGCTGTCGACGAGGGCACCGCCGGAGAGCGCGCGACTCGAGCCCCAGATGACGGCCATGTAGAACAGGGCGGCCAGCCCGACGGCGAACACGATCAACAGCCCCAGCGTCCGCGCCGGAACGTCGGCTTCTTCGGCCGACTGCGGAATGACGTCGAAGCCGACGAACATGAACGGCGTCATCAACACGACGGTGAAGACGCCGGCGGTTCCGGCACCGAACGAGCTATCGGGCGACGGTTGCCCGTTGGTGACCGCCCCGGCGATCAGGACGACGCCGGCGAGCGCGATGACGACGGTCATGATGATCTGAAACTGCGCGGCGATCCGAATTCCGATATAGTTCAGGTACGTGATAGCGAGCGTGCCGAGTACGCCGACGAGAATCCACGTCGCGTACACCGGTTCGCCGGCGACGTCCCAGAGCGGGATCGCATTGAAGCCGGGAACGATAAACGCCATCGCGGACGGGAGCGCGACCGCTTCGAAGGCGGCGACGGTAACGTATCCGAAGACGATCGCCCAGGTACAGACGAACGAACCGATCGGTCCGAGCGCGCGGAGGCTATAGACGTGTTCTCCCCCGACTAACGGCATCGCAGCGGCGAGTTCGCTGTAAATGACCGCGACGATACCGACGACGACGGCCCCGCCGAGAAACGCGACGATCGCACCAAGCGGGCCCCTTCGTTGATCCAGTCGCCGGCGAGGATGATCCATCCCCACCCGATCATCGCTCCGAACGCCAGAATCAGCATCTCTTTGCTTCCGAGCGCCTTCTCCAGTCCGCTCTGTGTGGTCTCTGACATGGTGTGTCGTGTGTCTCCGTTACACATACTCCATAAATGGTATGCCACTTATATCTTCCGCACAGATAGGATTATTACCAGAATCTGTTCTCTATAATGCTGTTCATCCGATTTTTAGCCACAGTATTGGATTTTACATGGGGAACGGTCGTCCGACTGCCGGCGAGCGGACGCCCGACAATACGCGGCAACCACCCCTCGAGGAACGAGATATAGAGGTCAGTGAAACAATGCATTTAGATATAATCCTATTTTGTACCCTAATTGTAGCTTTTTACCTACAGTAAGGCGCTATAATCGTAACCAAACCAAATATATCCTAGGAGGGTGACTATGGCCCATGGCCGTAGGCCCATCGATCGACGAGCTTCACTTCGCGACCGAACCATCGGTCGACGAGGTGCCGGGACCGAACTCACGGACACTACTGAAACGCCAACGAGAGATCGACAGCAACGCGGTGGCGTATCCGCGCCGCGTCCCCGTCGCGCTCGAGGAGGCGCGGGGAGCGACGATCCGGGACGTCGACGGAAACACCTTCCTCGACTTCTTCGCGGGGATCGGCGTCCTGAACGTCGGGCACTCCAACCCCTACGTTCTCGAGGGGACCCAGGAGCAACTCGAGTCGATCGCGCACACGATCGACTTCCCGACCGAGGCGCGGGTCGATCTCATCGAGAAACTGCGAACGATCGCCCCGGGCGGTCTGGCCGGCTCGAGCAACGTCGTGTTCGGCGGTCCGAGCGGGAGCGACGCGATCGAGGGGTCGATCAAACTCGCCAAACACAACACGGGTCGCCACGGGATCCTGGGCTTCGAGGGTGCGTATCACGGGACGACCGCCGGCGCGCTCAGTCTCACCGCGGGCAAGAAGTACAAAGAGGGGTACGGGCCGCTACTGGCGGACGCCGTTCACGTCCCGTATCCGACGCGCAACGCGGGCGCGGGCGATCGAAACGCGTGTGAGCGGTGTCTCGACGCCGTCAAGCGAAAGTTCGAGGCTCCCTACGGCGGTCACGAGACGCCCGCCGGGATCTGGGTCGAGCCGATCCAGGGCGAGGGCGGCGTCGTCGTTCCCCCGGAGGGGTTCTTACAGGGGCTTCGCGACATCGCTGACGACAACGACGCGATGTTGATCGTCGACGAGATCCAGACCGGACTGGGACGAACCGGCGAGTGGTTCGCGACCGACCACTTCGACGTGACCCCCGACGCGATCACGATGGCGAAAGCGCTGGGCGGGACCGGCCTGCCGATCGGGGCGATGCTCTATCACGAGGACTTCGATACGTGGGGGCCCGGCGGCCACGTCGGGACCTTCCGCGGCAACGCGCCGGCGATGGTCGGCGGGCTGCGAGCGATCGAGTACATCGAATCCCACGACCTGCTGTCACACGCGACGACGCTCGGACAGT
Organism: Natrinema saccharevitans; assembly: GCF_001953745.1. Taxonomy (NCBI): domain Archaea; kingdom Methanobacteriati; phylum Methanobacteriota; class Halobacteria; order Halobacteriales; family Natrialbaceae; genus Natrinema; species Natrinema saccharevitans. Next base: position 272,763 of record NZ_LWLN01000001.1, on the reverse strand, counting down.
ATCTCCGCGATCGGCTCGACGAGGTCGCGGAGACGACGCCGGAACTGGTGGACGTGCGGGGCAAAGGGCTCTTCGTCGGCGCGGAGTTCGTCGACGCCGACGGCGACCCCGACGCCGACCTGGTCGAAGCGATCCAGACCCGCTGTTACGAGAACGGGCTCCTCGTCTGGAACGCCGGCCGACACGGGAACGTGTTGCGGCTGATCCCGCCGCTCGTCCTCACCCGAGAACAGGCCGAGGTCGGAATGGACATCCTCTGTAACGCGATTCGAGCGAGTGCCACGGAGGGGACGAACTGATGTTCGATTTCCTCGACCTCGAGTCGGAACTCACGGACGAAGAGCGGCTGATCCGGGACACGGCCCGGGAGTTCGTCGACGACCGGGTGCGCCCGGACGTCGGCGACCACTTCGAGAACGGCACCTTCCCCACCGAGCTGATCCCGGAGATGGGCGAGATGGGGTTTTACGCCCCCAATCTCGAGGGCTACGGCTCGCCGAACGTCTCCGAGACGGCCTACGGCCTGTTGATGCGGGAACTCGAGGCCTGTGACTCGGGGCTGCGCTCGATGGCGTCGGTTCAGGGCGCGCTGGTCATGTACCCGATCCACGCCTACGGGAGCGAGGCCCAGAAATCGGAGTGGCTCCCGAAACTGGGCAACGGTGAGGCCGTCGGCTGCTTCGGTCTCACCGAACCCGAACACGGCTCGAACCCGTCGGCGATGGAGACCCGCGCCGAGCGCGACGGGGACGGCTACGTTCTCAACGGCTCCAAGACCTGGATCACGAACTCGCCGATCGCCGACGTGGCCGTCGTCTGGGCGCGCGACAAGTCGGCGGCGGACGACCCCGTTCGCGGGTTCCTCGTCGAGACCGACCGCGACGGCGTCACGACCAACAAGATCGACGACAAGCTCTCGCTGCGGGCCTCGATCACGGGCGAGATCGGCCTGAACGACGTCCACGTCCCCGAGGAGAACGTCCTCCCGGGCGTCGAGGGCATGAAGGGGCCGCTGTCCTGTCTCACGCAGGCCCGCTACGGCATCGCCTGGGGTGCCGTCGGGGCCGCCCGCGACTGCTTCGAGGAGGCCCGCCAGTACGCGAAAGACCGCGACCAGTTCGGCGGCCCGATCGGTCGGTTCCAGCTCCAGCAGCGCAAGCTCGCGGAGATGGGTACCCAGATCACGCTGGCGCAACTGCTCGCCCACCGGCTCGCCGAACTCAAAGAGCGCGGCGAGATGCGGCCACAGCACGTCTCGATGTCGAAGCGAAACAACGTCCGCATGGCGCGCAATCAGGCCCGGATCGCCCGCGAGATGCTCGGCGGCAACGGCATCACCACCGACTACTCGCCGATGCGGCACATGTCCAACCTCGAGACGGTCTACACCTACGAGGGAACCCACGACATCCACACGCTCGTCCTCGGCGAGGAGTTCACCGGCATCCCCGCCTACGAATGAGCGACCGGGAAGCGGTGGTGGGGACACCGCCGTCGTCCCGTCACCTCGAGGCGTTTCGGGCGACCGTCGCCGACTCTCGACGCCGGGATGGGACTCGAAACTCGAGACCCCCCGGCAAGCAGTAGCGGCGAGTCAGGAGCCGGCGATGGACGGCCGATTCGTGTGATACCGGGCGATAGCTACTCCGTCTCGTCCGCGAGGCCGTGTGCCTCGAGAAACGATTTCCGATCGTAGTCGCGCAGGGTGCCGATCCCCTCGCTCGTCTTGATCGTCGAGATGACGAACTTCGAACTCGTCCGGTTGATCTCGTCGATCGATTCGTAGTCCTCCACGAGTCGCTCGACCATATCCCGCGAGGTGAGCCGCCCGATGAGGACGAAGTCGGTGTCGCCCATCGTGAAATACACCTGATTGATCCCCTCGATATCGGCGAGCTGTTCGCCGACTCGTTCGTGATACCCCTCGTCGAACTCCGCCCAGACCTCGGAGATGACGGTCAGCCCCAGGCCGACCTCGTCGAGATCGAGTTCGTACAGATCGTTCGTGATGACGCCCGCCTCCTTGAGATTCTGCAAGCGGTAGTGAACCGTCGACTTCGGGATGCCCGTCTCCTCGTGGATGATTTCCGTGTTATCGGTCTCCCGATCGGCGATCGCAAAGAGAATCTTGACGTCCCGCTCGTCGAGTGTGTCGTTCATCCGTGCATTCCCTTGACGCACCCGAGCCTATTCTCTTTCGGTGACCAGTCCGTCGGGCCGTTCGCGAGGGCGCGCTCGCTCGAGCGCAGTCGGTGGTAGCCGATGGCGTCGAACGGTCCGGGCGGTTGCGTGTAATGGACGGACGGTTTCTCGGCGGTGCCGGCGAGATCGGTCGGAGCGCGCTCTGTATCGACGAGAGGCCCGTTCCCGATTTCGGGATGGACTCGGGGAATCCGCCGGCGTTTCCGATCGGCGACATCGGCCCCGAGACCGTCGTCGTCGACCGCGGCCAACTCGATCACGTCGGTACGGTCCCGGTGCTGCTGTCGGACGACGTCCACCCCGATATCCACCGGACGGCGCCGCTCACGAGTGGCTCCCAGACCAAATGCCGGTATGCACCTCTGACTCATCCTCGAGACGGACCCCGAGCGCGTCTGGAACGGATTTCGACTGGCGAACACCGCCCTCGATGCGGAACACGTGGTCGAGGTGTTCCTGCTGGGCGATGGCGTCGAAGCGCCCGACCTCGAGCACGAGAAGTTCAACCCGCACGGAGTCATGCGGAAGTACACGCAAAACGGCGGGGACCTCTTCGCCTGTGGTACCTGCCTCGACTCTCGTGACATCGACCCCGACGACCTCAGGCCCCGTTCGACGATGGGCGACTGCCTTCGCATCGTCGAAGACGCCGACGAAGTACTGACCATCGGCTGACGCGACGACGGCGTCGGCTCGTCGCGTGGTCAGTCGGCGCTCTGTTCGGGCGTCCGTGGTTGCTCGACGTGCAGTGGGTCTCCCGTGGACGTCGCCGTCACCAACCGCAAGAACTCGCCCGCGTTCGTGAGGAGTTTGTTCTCGGCTTTCCGAAGGTGCTCCTCGTACGTCGAGCGCGCAACGGACGTCCGCTCGGCCAACTCGCGTAGCGACGTCTTCCGGGGCTGTTCGTAGTATCCGCTCTCGAGGGCCAACCGGAGCGCCGCCAGCTGTCGGTCGGTGAGATCCTCGAAGAGCTGATCGACGGGCGCTAACATGCTGTGTGGGATCTGCTGTTCCTCGATGGCCGTCTTCGAGAGGACGTCGATATCCCGGTCGGACTCGAGGTCCCGAATCAGCGCTCGCACGTCGCCCTCGTCGAACGCGATCACCGAGTAGTGTTCCCAGCCCTGCCGATGGATCGTCGGCGGTTGGTACAGGCAGTTGTACTCCTCGAATCGGTCGATGATCGACCCCTCCAGCGAACAGAGACACGCCTGCGTGACGACGTGCAACCCGGAGTCGTCGATCGATCGGTGCAGGATCGTCCCCAGACTGTCGATCTCCGCGAGCAGATCGTCCGTCGGGGTTTCCGAGGACGTGATCTCGAGTACCTGGCAGTCGCTCAGATACCACTCGCGTATCGTGAGGTCCGGGTGCCGTTCCGAGATCTCCCGATAGGGACACTCGTGTTTCACCCGGAACGAGGCCTCGTACAGGCTCATACGCGCTATTCGATCGCTATCGCAATAGCTGTGCCGGTCATGACCGGCACCACCCATATGCAGATATGCCTCTTATCGGAGACCACCGATGACAGAAGTGACTCCGGACGAACTCAGTGGGCGATTGCAGGCCGACGGGGACGACGTTCTCGTCCTCGACGTTCGGCACCGAGCGGACTACGACGAATGGCATATCCCGGACAGCGTCAACGTCGACGTCTACGACGAACTACAGGACGATCCGGAGAGGACAGGGGATGCCCTCGAGGACCTGCCGGAAGGGAAAGAGATCGTCACCGTCTGCGCCGCGGGAGTCGTCGCGCAGACGGCGACGGACGTCCTGCGAGAGATGGGGTACGACGCCGCGACGCTGACCGACGGGATGAACGGGTGGAGCCGCGTCCACCGAAGCGCGCCCGTTGAAACCGATCTCGACGGGACGCTCGTTCAGGTCGCCCGTCCCGGGAAGGGCTGTCTCTCGCACGTCCTAGTTTCGGACGGCGAGGCCGCCGCGTTCGATCCCTCCCACTACCTCGACGAGTACGATGCGATCCTCGAGGAGTACGACGCCGACCTCGTCGGCGTTTTCGACACGCACGCGCACGCCGACCACGTCTCCGGCGGTGCGGAACTCGCCGAGCGGCACGACGTTCCCTACTACCTCCACCCGAAGGACGCGCTCGCGATCGACGCGACCCCGATCGAAGACGGCGAGTCGATCGAGATCGGGACCGTCGACGTCGACGTGATCCACACGCCGGGACACAGCGAGGGCAGCGTCTCGTTCGATCTCGAGGGCGAGGCCCTGCTCACGGGCGATACGCTCTTCCACGAGAGCGTCGGCCGCGTCGAACTCGGCGTCGAAGCCGGGATCGAAGAGTCCGACATCGAAGGGAACGCGGCCACGCTCTACGAGAGCCTCCAGCGCCTGCTGGATCGGCCGGACGACGCCGTCGTCCTGCCGGCACACGATCCCGGATCACCCGAGCCACCGGTGACTGCGACACTCGGTGACATCAAAGCGCAAAACGAGGATCTCGGCCGTGACCGCGAGGAGTTCGTCGAGACGCTCGCCTCGGACATCCCGAACCATCCGCCGAACTTCGAGCGCGTCAAGCGCACCAACGTCGGGCAGGAGGACGTCCCCGACGACGAACTGTCCGAGCTCGAACTGGGCCCGAACCGCTGTGCAGCCGAGTAATCGATGAGCGGGCAAACTGACCTGAAACAGGGCATTCGCGAACACCTCGGACAGTTCTCGCTGCACGTCCTGCTGGTGTTCGCGACGGGGCTGACGATCGGCTCCGAGCGCACGGTCGTCCCCGTCTTGGGCGAGGACGTGCTCGGCGTCGAGTCGTTTTTCGTCATCGGCTCGTTCGTCGTCTCCTTCGGCTTCGTCAAGGCGCTGCTCAACCTCTACGCCGGCAAGTGGGGCGAGGAGTACGGCCGCAAGCCGGTACTCGTTCTCGGCTGGCTCACCGCGCTGCCGATCCCGGTGATCCTCATCTACGCGCCGAGTTGGAGTTGGATCACCGTCGGGAACATCCTGCTGGGGATCAACCAGGCGCTGACCTGGAGCATGGCGATCAACGCCAAGATCGACCTCGCGAGTCCCGACCAGCGCGGGCTCGCCGTCGGCATCGACGAGGCCTTCGGCTACACCGGCGTCGCAGCCGGGGCGTGGATCACCGGCGTCATCGCCGGGCAGTGGAACCTCCGGCCCGAGCCGTTCTACTTCCTCGCCATCGTGGTGGTGCTGGCGTTCCTCATCTCGATCTTCCTGATCAAGGAGACGGTTCACCTCGCGCAACTGGAGGGCGACGACGACCACCACGATGCGAACCTGCCGTTCAACGAGGTCCTGAAGCGCGCGACCTACGGCGACAAGACGCTGTTCGCAGCGGCCCAGGCCGGTCACATCGAGAACTTCGTGGACACGCTGTTCTGGATCGCCGTGCCGCTGTATCTCACGAGTCAGGGGCTCGCAATCGAGGCCGTCGGCGTCGTCGTCGGCGTCCACAGCGCGATGTACTTCCTCCAGATCGGGACCGGCGGCCTCGCCGACCGCATCGGTCGCCGCCCGCCCGTCGTCGCGGGGATGTTCGTCGCCGGTGCCGGCGTCCTCGGAATGGTGTTCGTCGACAGCTACCTCCCGTGGGCCGTTTTAGCCGGCGTCTCTGGTCTCGGGATGGCGCTGCTCTACCCGAACCTGATGACGGTACCCAGCGACGCCGCCCACCCGACCTGGCGGTCGGCAGGCATGGGCGTCTACCGGATGTGGCGCGACTCGGGCTACGGCGTCGGCGCGATCCTGATCGGCCTCACGATGCAGTTCGTGAACACCGAAGCCGCGTTCTACATGACTGCGCTCTTGATGTTCGTCTCGGGGGCAGTCGTGTTCCTGTGGATGGAAGAGACCCATCCCGACTTCGGTACCCACGAGCCACCAGCACCTGCACGAGAAGCACCGGGGCAAGTCACGGCCGAGGATTGAGGAGGAACCTATCGTCGAGGGTGTCGTAGAACGCTTTCCACAGCATTGATTTCACCCATGCCTACAGTGAACGCACCAATAAGTAGGTCTGCGAAGTGAACAGCCGTTTCCCGAAAGCACTTGTAGACCGTGTGAATTACAACAAATATGAAAAGACGGATATTCCTTACTACAGCGATCGTCACTACCGCTACAATTGCAGGATGTAGTACCAGTAACGGAGGAACAGCAGAACCGTCTGAAAATGACTCAACAGAAGACAAGGATTCGGAGCAAGATACAGAAGACAAGGACTCGGAGCAAGATACAGAATCAGAGGAAGACGATGAAACGGTACCAAAGGGGACAATGAGAACGTTTTCGGTGGAGAACGGGTTCGATGAGGAAATAAAAGGAATAATTAAAATAACGAACATTAGTGGGGATGTCACTGGAGAGGCTTCATTTAGCATGAAGCCGAAAGAATCGTATGACAATCACGCACATATTGCGGATAAGAAAGGTATGTATACAGCGGAAGTTACGGTTGAGGGTCGAGGGACTGTAACAAATCGTTTCGATTATGCTAGTCCAATCAGTGATCCCCATCTGACAATTGCTCCAGCAGACCTTGGGCCTAATGAAGATGATCCATTTGCTGTTCAAATAGATCTGGCCCCTGACGTTTGATTTACTACTCCTCTGGATATATGTGAGCCGTCTGTACTTATCGCTTCCCGAGGTCAGCAGAGCAAGGTATGCAAACTGTTCTATGACACCCTCGTGAATGATTCTATGACACGCTGTATCGTCTACTAACGCCGAGGTCGTTTCGTCGCGAGGTTCCGCTATAGTAGCCGCTGAACGTCATTGCACACCTGATCGAACGACAGCGTTGCGACCAGTGTGTAAATCGTTTCAACGGCTACTATAGACTAGTCGCACGCCTTCGAACGACTCGTCGAGCGTGCAGTCCGAACCGACAGCCGTGTCTCACCACAGCGACGTCGAGGGGAGACCGAACTCGAGGCGAAACGGTCGGCTGGCATTTCCGTTTCGTTCCCTTTACCCACGACAGTGAGCGTTCGGCTCCCGACAAAGCGGAGCGATTCGACGTTGTCAAACGGCACGAGCGACTAGCAGTCGCTAATGGAGATTCGGTTTCTGGGCGGTGCGGGAGAAGTCGGCCGGAGCGCGATCCTGGTAAACGATCGCCTCCTGCTCGACTACGGGATGAAATCGGGAACCCCGCCGCAGTTCCCGGGCGACGCAGATCCCGACGCGGTCGTGGTAAGTCACGGTCATCTGGACCACGTCGGCGCGATTCCCTCGCTGCTCAGCGGCGACGCCCGCCCGCCGATCCACTGGACGCCGCCGACGCGCGAACTCGCACTGACGCTCGCGCGGGACACGCTGAAATTACACGGTGGAACGCTACAGTGTCCGTTCACCGAGACCGACGTGCAGCGAGCCACCCAGGTCTCGAGGACACACGGCTACCGGGAGACGTTCGAGGCCGCCGGTCACGACGTGACGTTTTTCGACGCCGGCCACATCCCGGGTTCGGCACACGTACTCGTCGACGACGGCGAAACGAGACTCCTCTACACCGGAGACTTCCATACGACCGACCAGCGGCTGGTGGCCGAGACGACTGCTCGTCCCGATGCGGACGTCGTGATCTGCGAAAGTACGTATTCCGATGTCGAACACGAGGATCGGCCGACGGTCGAAGACCGGTTCGTCGAGAGCCTCGAGCGGACGCTCTGGGAGGGCGGCACCGTCGTGATCCCCGCGTTCGCCATCGGCCGCACGCAGGAGATGCTGCTGCTCTGTGAGCGACACGACATCCCCTGCTACGTGGACGGGATGGGGAAACGAATCACGGAGATGCTGCTGCATCACCCCGAGTTCGTCCGCGACGCGGACGCGCTCGGGCGGGCGAAATCCCACGCACGGTTCGTCACAGGACGAGACGGACAGCGCGAGCGCATCGCCGAGCAGAACACGGCGATTATCACGACGAGCGGGATGCTCCACGGCGGCCCCGCGATGACGTACGTCCCCGCCGTCCGCTCGCATCCGACAAACAAGATCGCCATGACCGGCTATCAGGTCGAGGGAACGCCGGGCCGAGACCTGCTCGAGACCGGCAGCGCCGAGATCGACGGCCGGATGCTGGCGGTCAGCGCACAGGTCGAACAGTACGACTTCTCGGCCCACGCCGACCGCGACGGGCTCCGCGAGTTCCTCGCGGCCTACGAGGACGCTCGCGTCCTGATCAATCACGGCGACCGTTGCGAGGCGTTCGCCGAGGAACTGCGCGCCGACGGCGTCGACGCTACCGCCCCGGAACTCGGCGACCGCTGCGAGTGTTGACCGGCGGGTCCGGCAGGCTCAACGCCGACCGTTTTCACCCGCGTCGCCGTCGGTTCTCCCATGACAGATCACGACTCGACCGCCGGTCCCGAGACGGACGTCGACCTCGACGACCTCGAGCTAAGCGAGGCCGAACTGGCGGCGCTACACGAACTCCAGTTGGGGATCGAACACGTCCACCGCGCGTACGGTACCCTGCTCGAGTTCCACCACGAACTCGGGCACGCGATGGACCGGATGGGCGACGCGGAGGACCGACTCCGCGAGGCCGGCCACGAGGAGTGGGCCGACGCCCTCCGGGACGAGCATCTCCCCGCGGGCGCGATCAGCGACCAGTGGACCTTCGAACTCGTCGAGGAGTTCTCGGGGGAGTTCCTCGAGGCGGTCGACGGGTTCGAGGACGAGGTCCGGGAGGAGCTGGCCGACGGGATCGACCACGTGACCGAGCGCCGCCAGAAGCGGCAGTTGCGCGAGCGCGCCGAGGACGGCGACGGCGAGTGAGCCGCTACAGTTCGTCGACGATCTCGTCGGCGAACGTCGCCAGCGCGGCCTCGCGGTCGTCGTTTTGAATCCCGATAATCGCGTGATCGAGGCCGTAGGCCTCGAGTCGACGGAAGTAGTCTCGGAACCACTCGACACCGGCCCGAAAGCCCAGGTGAAGCGGTTCGGGATCGGCCGTCCGGTCGTCGGCCAACTCGACCCGGACGGCGATCGCGAAGGGCTTGTCGCCGGCGGCCGCGCGCCACTCGGCCAGATAGCTCTCGAGGGTCGACTCGGGGAGGTGATAGAACAGCCAGCCGTCGCCGTGGTCGGCGATCCACTCGCGGGACTGGCGGGCGTTGCCGGTCGGTAACAGGGGGATCGTCTCGGTCGTCGGCTTCGGCACGACGTCGAGGTCGCCCTCGAGTCGGCCCCATCGACCCTCGAGTTCGGGGAACTCCTCGCGCCAGACCGTTCGGAGGGCGTCGACGGACTCGCGAAACAGCGCGCCCCGCTCCTCGCGGTCGACGTCGAAGGCGGGGTACTCCGGGTCGCGGTCGCCGGAGGCGACTCCGAGGACGAGCCGGCCGTCGGAGAGCCGGTCGACCGTCGCGGCCGACTTCGCGACGTGAAGGGGATGCCGGAGCGTGAGGACGACGCTCGAGGTGCCGAGCGCGATCTCGTCGGTCCGGGCCGCGACGTGGGAGAGCCACGGCCAGGTGTCGAACGTCTGGCCCGAATCGCCGAACTTCGGCCAGTAGGTCGGCACGTCGCGGGCCCAGAGGCCGTCGAAGCCGACCGCCTCGGCGTGTTCGGCGAGGCGGAGTTCGGCCTCGATGTCGGGCGTCGATCGGTTCGCCCCCGTCAGGGGGAAGCCGGTCCCGAAGGTCAGACCGTCGGGCTCGAACAGGCGTCGGTAGCCAGCGTTTTCGTGTCCGTCGGCGGGCATTCGGTCGTGCTATCCGGCCGAACGGTATGACGGTGGCGTTGTCCGGTACCGTTGCCGGCATCGGTCGCCAGCCCGCGACTGTGATCGAAGAGCGGAACCGATCGACGGGAGCGTCGCCACTCGAGCCCGGTGAAAAAGACAGAATTGGGGTCGGCGACCGTCTCGGCGGGTAGCCGATCAGTCGTCGGCGGGCGTCGCGCCGCCCTCGCCGCTCTCGGCCTGTTCTTTCGTCCAGGAGAGCTTGCCGCCGGCCGCGAGGATCGCGCGTTCGCGCTCGGAGGCATCGAGCGTCGCCGTGTACTCATCGCCGTTGACGCGGACGGTGAACTCCTCCTGACCGGAGGTGACGGCGTCGTAGACGTCGTCGACGATCTCGACCTCGTCGCCCTGGTCGATGTCGGCGTAGGTGTCCTCGTCGATCGTCAGCGGGACGATCCCGAAGTTGAAGAGGTTCGCGCGGTGGATCCGGGCGAAGCTCTGTGCGAGGACGGCCTCGATGCCGAGGTACATCGGACACATCGCGGCGTGTTCACGCGAGGAGCCCTGGCCGTAGTTCTCGCCGGCGACGAGGACGCCGCCGTCGGCCTCACGGGCGCGCTCGGCGAACGTGTCGTCGACGCGCGAGAGGGTGAACTCGGAGAGCTTGTCGATGTTCGACCGGTACATCAGGATGTCCTGGGTCGCAGGAATGATGTGGTCGGTCGTGATGTTGTCCTCCATCTTGAGGAGGGCCTCGCCGGCGATGTCGGCGTCGAGCTGGTCCTTCAGCGGGACGTCGCCGATGTTCGGGCCCTTGACGAGTTCGTCGTCGGGGGCCTCCTCGGGCGTGATGAGGTCCGTCTTCGAGCCGTCGTACTCGTCGGGCAGCTCGATGCCGGGAGCCTCGAGACCCGCTTCCTCGTCGGCGAGGTCGCGCGGGTCGATGATTTCGCCCTTGATCGCCGCGGCGGCGGCGACCTCCGGCGAGCAGAGGAAGACGTTGTCGTCTTCGATGCCCGAGCGGCCCTCGAAGTTGCGGTTGAACGTCCGCAGCGAGACCGAATCCGAGGAGGGGACGTGACCGATGCCGATACAGGCACCGCACGTCGCCTCGGAGAAGTTGACGCCGGCGGCCATCATCTCCGCGACCCAGCCCTCGCGGGCGAGCATCTCGGAGGCCTGCTTGGAGCCGGGTGCGACGATCATCTCGGTCGTGGCGTTGACCTCGCGGTCCTCGAGCATCTTCGCGGCCGGGAGGACGTCCTCGTAGCCGCCGTTGGTACAGGAGCCGACGATGACCTGTTCGACGGACTGGCCGGCGACCTCGCGGACCGGCACGACCTTGTCCGGCATCGAGGGCTGTGCGATCAGCGGCTCGAGGTCGGAGAGGTCGACGACGATCTCGTCGTCGTACTCGGCGTCGTCGTCGGGCTGGAGCTTCTCGTACTCCTCGCCGCGGTCGAGACGCTCGAGGTAGTCTTTGGTCTGCTCGTCGGTCGGGAAGATCGACGAGGTCGCGCCCAGTTCCGTGCCCATGTTGGTGATGGTCATCCGCTCGGGCGCGGTCAGCGACTCGACGCCGGGGCCGGTGTACTCGAGGATCTTGCCGACGCCGCCTTTGACGGTCAGGCGACGGAGCAGCTCGAGGATGACGTCTTTCGCGGTGGCCCACTCGGGGAGCTCGCCCTCGAGGCGGACGTTGACGACTTCGGGCATCTCGATGTAGTAGGGTGCGCCGCCCATGGCGACGGTGACGTCGATCCCGCCGGCGCCGATGGCGAGTTCACCGAGGCCGCCGGGCGTGGGCGTGTGGCTGTCCGAACCCAGCAGGGTCTTGCCGGGGGCCGCGAAGTTCTCGCGGTGGACGTTGTGGCAGATGCCGTTGCCGGGTCGAGAGAAATAAGCGCCGTATTTGCCGGCTGCAGAACGCAGGAAACGGTGGTCGTCGGTATTCTTAAAGTCGAACTGATACGTCTGGTGGTCGCAGTACTGCGCGGCGATTTCGGTCTGGACCTCGTCCAGTCCCATCGCTTCGAACTGGAGCCAGACCATCGTTCCGGTCGTGTCCTGGGTAAGTACCTGGTCGATCTCGATCCCGATCTCCTCGCCGGTCTCGAGTTCGCCCTCGACGAGGTGGTCGTCGAGAATCTTTTCGGTGAGAGTCTGTCCCATAGCACCCAAAAGTCGGCCGTCCGTCCTGATAAATCCAGCGTGTTTCTACCGATGTGGGGCCCAATTCCCCCTCCCGAATGGGAAGGGGATCCGTGAATATTGCCGGCCCACAGATCGTTCGTCGAACGCGTTTTCAGCGGCCGCATGTGGCTCCTCGGTAGCGAAGCGACGACGGCGCGGACGGCACGAACCGACGGGCAGGAACCGTGGGACGAGCGGCGAGGGGGACGACGCGGCGTGACGGATGCTACCGCACCGTCGAGTCACCGCGAACGGATACGCTTTTCTCGTCGCCGCGGCGTCGAACCAACACGATGTTCCGTTCCGGTGCGTTCGTCGCCGACCACGTTTCGCCGACGACCGACGAGCAGGTCCAGCCCAACGGGGTGGACCTGACCGCCGACGTCGTCTTCGAGCAGTTGGAACCGGGCCGCATCACCCGGGACGGAAAGGAGATCGGCGACCGGATCGCCCGTCCGCTCGAGGAACTCGAGGAGGCCGATCCCGATACCTACTACCTGCCGAAGGGGGCCTACGTCGTTCGATACGGCGAGCGGATCGCCATCCCGGAGGGCCACGTCGGCTTCGTCTACCCCCGGTCGTCGCTCATGCGCAACTCCTGTATGCTCAACACGGCCGTCTGGGACGCCGGCTACGAGGGCCGCGGCGAGGGCCTGCTGCAGGTCCACCACGACATCGAACTCGAGCGCGGGGCGCGGATCGCCCAACTGGTGCTCGCCGGGGCCGACCACGAGGACGTCTACGAGGGCAGCTACCAGGGCGAGAACCTCGACTAACTGTTTTTGCTTCTCGCGCCCGTAGCCGACCGTACCGATGATGGCGACCACGCACGTGTTCACCGGGCTCGCAGTCGTCGCCCCCGTCGCGTACCACGTTCCCGAGTTCGGGACGGCGCTCGCGCTCGGGGCGATCCTCGGCGGGCTGGCCCCAGACCTCGACCTCGTGTTCGCCCACCGGCGGACGTTTCACTTCCCGGTCGCCGGGATCGCGGTCGCCGTCCCCACCGTCGCCGTCGCGGCCGTCGCCCCGGCGAGCGCGACGCTTGCGGTCGCCGCGTTCGCGGTTACGGCCTGGCTTCACGCCCTCAGTGACTCGATCGGCGGCGGGCCCGAGATGGACCCGTGGAACGAGCGTACCGATCGCGCGGTCTACGATCACGTGCGCGGCCGCTGGCTCCGCCCGCGGCGCTGGATCCGCTACGACGGCGCGCCGGAAGACGCCGTTCTCGGCGTCGCGCTCGCCGTCCCGACCCTGCTCGTCTTCGAGGGGTGGCTCGTCACCGCCGCCGCCGGCGGCCTCGCAGTGTCGCTGCTCTACGCGCTCTGTCGGCGACGCCTGGTCGCGTGGACGCCCGACTGGCTCGAGTGACCGCGGGCGAACGCGACAACCGCCGCGACAGTCGGGCGATCCGAAGTCGGAACGCTGATACGCCCGCTGTCCGACCGATCCCGTATGATCGACGTTCTCGCCGCCAGAACACTTCATCTCGTCTTCGCGGCCCTCTGGGCCGGCAGCGTCTGTTTCGTCGCCGCCGTCGTCCTGCCGCTGGCACGCGACGGCGCGTTCAACACGACCCACCCGCTCGAGGTGATCTCGGGGAAGCTGACGACCGTCTCGCGCGTGAGTTCGCTCGTTCTCTTTCTCTCGGGCGGACATCTGGCGGGACGGACCTACACGAGTGAGAGGCTCTTCGGCTCGACGAACGGCCACCTCGTCCTCGCGATGGTCGCGCTCTGGCTGGTGCTGACCGCCCTCGTCGAGATCGGTTCGAAGCGACTCGAGGCCGGCCTCACCGGCAAGAAGATCCGCGAGCCGGCTCGCGACGCCCTGCCCTTTTTCCGGGCGGCAGCGCTCGCGGCCGTCGGTCTGCTGGTAGTCGCCGGGCTGCTGTCGGGTAACGTCGCCAGTCTCCTGTAACGGCGATGGGGGATCGGTTTCCGTCGGAACACCTTAGCAACGAACGTTCTTGCGAAAGATACTTAATCGGTTACTGTAAGGTACTCGCTAATGATCAGGGGCAAGGACGTGGCACTATCACTGCTCGCGGTCGGGACGGCCGCCGTCGCCGGCTACGTACTCAGTTCGGAGCGGTCGGCGACCGGCGCCTCGCGATCGAAAGCCGACCTCGGCGCGCGGGTCATCGGCCCGGACGAAGTCCCCGCCGACGCCACGGTCGTCGACGCCTCGGCGGAACGGCTCGGCCGGATTCCCGGCGCACGACAGGCGCTCGAGCGCGCGGTCCGCAACGGCGCACACGAGGAGTGGGAACACGTCACGCTCGAGCGCGACGGCGCGTGGTCGGTCGTCGACCGGATCCGCCAGTCGCTGCCCTACTACGACGCCGACGGCGGCGAGTACAACGGGGTCTACGTCCGGTACAACGACCGCATCGTCGTCCTCGATGCGATCGGCTGGGCACGCCTCGAGGAACCGGTCGCGTAGGTCGCGCCTCGCCCCATGGTACCCTGCCACAACATTAATGACTAACGGCACCAACCGTCGGTCAGACCGTGTCCCGAGTCGGCCAGCGCGTCGTCTTCGTCGGTGATCCGACGCCGCCGCGTGATCTCGCTGGTGCCTTCGACGTGGTCAGGCCGGGAGACCGAGCGGCGGTAGTCGACTGCCTCGAGACGACCCCGGTCAATTGCGTGGTCGTCGATGGGACGGAAAGCGACCGGGTCGCGACCGTCGCCGCAGTCCGGGACGTCGCACCGGCAGTGCCGGTCATCTATACGACGGCGACGCCCGACGGGACCGTCGCGGCCGCGGCGACGCGAGCCGGCGCGACGGAGTACGTCGTCCGGACGGGTGGCCCCTCTCTCGCCGATCGCGTCGGAGCCGTCGCGACCGAACCGCCGACCGCGGCCGACGTGCGAACTGACTCTCCTCCTCGAACAGGAACGGCCGAAGAGCAGGCGCCGCCGGTCGGGTCCGCGGAGCGCTGCGAGACGATCGACGACGGCGTCATCGTCGTCGATTCGGACCGGCGGTTCGTCCACGTCAACGACGCCTTCGCCGATCTCGTGGGCGCTTCCCGGGAGCGACTCGTCGGACGTTCGGTAGCGCCGATCATCGGCGAGGACGCCTGCTGCGACTGGACGGCCGCAGTCGCGTCGCCGACCGGCGGCGAGACGGGGCACGAAACGTTCGAGACCGAACTCCGGCGTGTCGGCGGCGGGACCGTCCGCGTCGAGGCCAACGTCACGCCGCTCTCGGCGGCCGATCCGGACGACGTCGCGTTCGTCTGCGTCGTCCGCGACGTGACCGAACGCCGCCGCCGTGCGGACGTCGTCACCGGACTGCTCGAGACGACACGCTCGCTGTTCGCCTGCGAGTCACGCGCCGACGTCTCGGACGTCGTCGTCGAGGCCGCCGAACGCGTCCTCGGGTTCGATCTCGCCACGGTCCGGCTTCACGACGCCGACTCCGACGACCTCGTCCTGACGGCCGTCTCGGAAGCCAGCGGCGATCAAATCCGAGACCGCACGCGAGTCGCCCTCGACGAGGGGCCCATGGTGGAGGCGTTTCGCCGGGGCGAACCGGTCCTCATCGAGAACCTCCGAACCAACTCGCCACACGAGTACGAACAGTTGCAGGCCGGCATGTGCGTCCCGATCGGGGACCACGGGTTGCTCAACGTCGGGTCGCCGGTCGTCGACGCGTTCGACGACCAGCACGTCCAACTCGCACGGTTGCTGACCGCCAGCGCGGCCGCCGCCCTCGAGCGGGCCGAGCGCGGCGAGGAACTGCTGCGCCACGAACGGATCCTCGAGACCCTCGAAGGGATGGTGTACGCCATCGACGGCGACGCTCGCCTGACGCTCGTGACCGACCCGCTCGCCGAGCGGTTGGGCTACGAGCGGGACGAACTCGTCGGCGAGCCCGTGGCCCGCATCTTCGACGACGAGTCCTACGACCGCGCGGTCGAACACGTCGGAGACCTGCTCTCGGACGACGAGTGCGACAGCGGGGGCTTCGAAGCCACCTACACGACCGCCGACGGGGAGCGGTTCCCGGTCGAGATCGAGTGTTCGCTGTTGCCCCGCGACGACGACGGCGAGTTCCACGGCAGCGTCAGCGTCGTCAGGGACATCACCCAGCGCAAGGAGCGCGAACAGTACCTGCAGGTTCTCAACCGCGTCCTCCGGCACAACCTCCGGAACGACCTCACCGTCGTCATCGGCTACGCCGAACTCCTCCGGGAACGGCTCGACGATCCGGACCTGGCCGCCGCGGCCGACACGCTCAGAGAGACCGCGACCGACCTCGCGGGCACCAGCGAGAAGACCCGCGCCATCCAGTACGCGCTCGATTGCGACGGCGACCTCGAGCCGGTCGACGTCGCCGCGACCGTCACGGAGACCGTCGAGGGGCTCGACCCCGACGATGCGACCGTCTCCGCCTCGACGGCCGACGACTGCTTGGCCTGGGCCGATCCCGGACTGGGCCTGGTCGTCGAGAACCTCGTCGAGAACGCGATCCGACACGCGGGGCCGGCACCGACCGTCGAGGTCGCCGTGGCACGCGAGGACTGTCGGGTCCGGCTGGCGGTCGCCGACGACGGGCCCGGCATCCCGCCCGCCGAAATCGACGTCGTCACCGGCGCAAGCGACATCACGCAGCTGACCCACAGCAGCGGGCTCGGCCTCTGGCTGGTCCGGTGGATGGTCGACAACTACGGCGGCAGCGTCTCCTTTCGCGAATCGGACCTGGGCGGCAGCCGGGTCGAAATCTCGCTCGAGCCCGCGCCGTCGGCCTCGCGTCGCGGGGACTGACCCCGGCAACGCGCCCGCGAACCCGGAACCGCAACCCCTACCACACCGGCCGGCCGACCCCTATCCATGCAACTGGGCGTAATCGGACTCGGACGAATGGGACAGATCGTCGTCGACCGAACCCTCGCGGCGGGCCACGACGTGGTCGCCTTCGACCTCGACGAAGAGGCCGTCGCGACGGCCGCCGACGCGGGCGCGACCCCGGCCGACTCGATCGACGACCTCGTCGACCGGCTGGGCGCGGACAAGCGCATCTGGCTGATGGTCCCCGCCGGCGAGGCGGTCGACGTCACCCTCGAGGAACTCGCACCCCACCTCGACGGCGACGACGTCGTCGTCGACGGCGGCAACTCCTACTTCGAGGACTCGGTCCGCCGGGCCGAGTCCTGCCCCGCGGCCTACCTCGACTGCGGCACCTCCGGCGGCCCCGCCGGCGCGGAACTGGGCTTCTCGCTGATGGTCGGCGGCCCCCAGTGGGCCTACGACGAACTGACACCGGTCTTCGACGCCGTCGCGACGGGCCCGGACGGCCACGGGCGGATGGGCCCCGCCGGCTCCGGCCACTACGTCAAGATGATCCACAACGGCGTCGAGTACGCGCTGATGCAGGCCTACGGCGAGGGGTTCGAACTGCTTCACGAGGGCCGGTACGACCTCGACCTCGAGTCGGTCGCGTCGGTCTGGAACAACGGCGCGGTGATCCGCTCGTGGCTGCTGGAACTCTGCGAGGAGGCCTTCCGCGAGGAGGGCGGCGATCTGGGCACCGTCGCGGACCGCGTCGAGGGCGGCTCGACCGGCACCTGGACCGTCCAGGAGGGTCTCGAGCAGGAGGTCCCGCTGCCGCTGATCTACACCGCCCTCTCCGAGCGGTTCGGCTCGCGGGCCGACGACGGCCGGTTCTCGCGTCGGCTCGCCAACCGCCTGCGGTACGGCTTCGGTCGCCACGAGGTCCCCCGGCGGGAGTGACACTCGAGTCGGCGACGCCACGATCGGGGTACTGCGAGCGCCGCCGTCCCACCGACGCTCTGCCGCTCGCGTATCGGACAACCTGACTGTCGTTTCGTCCAGAACGGATCGGCTGCAACAGTGGGATATTTTCTTTACCGGCGGCCCCCCAGCAAGAGTGATGCAATCGATCGAGACGACAGCCGTTTCTCTCAGTGAAGGCGAGCAGCTCAGTATGGCCGTCATCGATCTCGTCGCCCGACTCGAGGACGCCGATCCAACGGCGCTCGAGCCGCTCTACGACGCGATCGATCCCGACCTGCTGGACTCGCTGCCCGATGCCGCGGGCTTCGAGAGTCTTGCGTTCGACTATCACGGCTACTCGATCACCGTCTCTGCTGAAGAGGGTGGGATCGAGGTCGCGCTCGAAGATTCGGCCGCGTCCGAACTCGGGCGGTAAGCGGCTCGGGGAGGGGATTGGTCTCCTTTTCGTGGTGATGGGTTCGCTCGAGGGCGCGTAGCGCAGTGGACGAAGTCTTTGGTTTCGTACTGAGAAGTCGAGGGTGAGCAGCCCCGACAGGAAAGGGTGCCCCTAAGGGGGCAGGGCAATTGCGCGGCGCGCAGAGCGCGCGCCGCGCTGAGAGAAGGGCGAACTGGTCGGTGCCAGACGGTACAACGGTGCTACTTCAGCATTAGATGAAGATGGCACCTCGATAACGATTGTTGTCGAGTCCGCTTAGGAGAGGAGAGATTAGACTGGGGCTGAGCGGTAAGTACAGGATGGCTATTTTTCAACCCGTTCGAGGACAACTCCTTCGTCGAAACGACCTCGCTGTTCTGCTTTTTGCGCTCGCTTTTCATTTAACTCGTCGACACTCACACCCTTTCTTTTCCGGATCGCGTGGACAACCTCCAAGATATCCGCCAACTCCTCCAAAGAACGTGATTCTCGGTACTCATCTACCTCTTCCTCTAACTTTTCCACTAATCGGTCAGAGTAGTCTTCGCCGGTAACTCTGCTGGTTACAGGCTTCTCTCCGTTCTGTTTGATAACCACCGGAATCTCGTCTCGGACAAGCTTGTCAAATTCGCGTCCCATAAGCAGCCCCTCAAAGAGTCAGCCGAAAAGGATGACGATGAGCGATCAATACGCACACATAGTTATCGGGACGTTCAGCCAACCACTGAGTGAATAGAAGATGGTAAATCACTGTTTCGATCCAACCCCCTGAGGTTGTACGTCGATAAAATCCGATTCCCGAATATGCACACGAGACGCGAATCCTCGTATGCATATCTCGAGTTCGGCTCCTGGTGAGAATAGAACGTATCTTCGAATGAGCGACAAGTTCCGCTGGTTTGGGGACAGAATGGGCCGTTCAGTGAGTCGAAAAACTAGGAGATACCGGATCGTGTGTACGAGCATGAAAATTCGAACCGTCGCTTCTCGGCCATCTGTGCCTGCGTCCCTGGATAGGTCTCACTAATTAGACCAGAATCGACCTTCAAGGAGCCGAAATCGAAGAAAGCCCGTACAATGAACCCTGACGAACGAAATCCGTTACCTATCCATCGCCGTCCCGCTGACGTTCCTGCTCGAGCGCCCCCGGCTCCGGACCTCGAAACGCCGTCGTGAGCGAGCGACTACGAGACACCCCCGGTGCATCGCCGTCGTGGGCCGCCGGGTCGTAGTGAATCGCCATCTCCGGGCCGAACAGCAGGAGGCCGACGTGGCTGGCCTCGGCCCTGATCTCCCGAACGTGTCGGCAGGCCTCGGAGCGATCGTCGGCGTCCCCGATCGGGGTGGCTCCCGCTCCGGCTTGGATATCGGCGAGCAACGACCGCGTGAGTCGGTCGATCATCTCGAGGCGCTCGCGGACGGTGCCATCCGTCAGTTCGCCATCGGACGCGGATGGGATCGATACGTCGGGTCGGTCGGGACCTTCATGGTCCCGTGAGTTGTCGTCGGACATGGCTTCCGTAGCGTGATACGGGAGCTGTCGCGGCCCGGTGTCAGGGCACCGAGCCGCTTTCTCCTGAGACGAGGGAGTCGCCTCACGATTCGTTCCCGTGTACCAACAAGTTCTGGCCGTTCCCTAATAACTTTTGTTACTAATTGGTAACACTGGTGAATTCTGTGGGTAGCGTGTATCTACCGTATCGATAGTCGTAAGGAGCTGTTTTGCTACCCAAAAACAATGCGACAACCCGGCGAGTGGATGCAATTACCCACCGACGAGAGAATTCTCGAGATTCTCAACTCGGGGTTGCTGCTCTCGCCGCAAGTCATCGCGAAGAATATCGACAAGTCGCGCGTCCACGTGAACCGCCGTCTCTCTGTCCTCGTCGAGTACGGACTCGTCACTCGAGTCGAGCGCGGCTACTACGAAATCGCTATGCCCGGAGTGCAGTATCTCGAGGGAGAACTCGATGCCGACGATCTCGAATCCGATGGTGAATAGGAGTCGACACTCACTGCGGTAGTTAGGGAGTTGCGGGAGCGGAATCACCGCCGTCGTGCGCGAAGGGACTGATGATGAGGTCGTCGTAGGGAAAGACCGGCCGCTTCGATTGCCCGTCGTCGTCGAACCGGATGATCCCCAAGGCCTCGAGGGTCGTCAGTTCCTCGTGGACGTTTTTCACGTCGCGACCGACGACCCGGGCCATCTCGCGGATGCTCTCGGGGTTTTCGTCGCGGATCACGCGAAGCAGCGCGTACGTTCGCTCGTTGAACACGTCGCTCAGTTGCTGCTCGTTCGCGACCGTTACCGTCGCCGGTCGGTCGACGGACTCGCCGCCCCGCAGCGTTCGAATCGCCTCGCGGCCCTCCTCGGAGAGTCCGTCGGCGTCCCCGATCGTGACCAGGAGTACGTTCGTGGTGGACATGATGTATCACCTGCTGTCGTCGGATGACTCGAACTGAGGCTTCGGAATCTCGTCCCAGAAGCGCTCGTAGAGTTCACCAGTCCGGGAAACTCGATCGACTGGGGCGCTGAATCCGGCGCGACGTGGCATTCGTGGCCCTTCGTATCCTCGTTGGCGTTATCGTAGCGACGGATCGTCCCGTCCTCGAGCGACCCCGGATCCAGAGCAAGAAAGACCATCGTGAGCCGCTGGGTCGTAGGGAATCGCCATCTCGGGACCGAACAGCAGGAGGCCGACGCGGCTGGCCTCGGCTCTGATCTCCCGAACGTGTCGGCAGGCCTCGGAGCGATCGTCGGCGTCCCCGATCGGGGTGGCTCCCGCTCCGGCTTGGATATCGGCGAGCAACGACCGCGTGAGTCGGTCGATCATCTCGAGGCGCTCGCGGACGGTGCCATCCGTCAGTTCGCCATCGGACGCGGCTGGGATCGATACGTCGGGTCGGTCGGGACCTTCATGGTCCCGTGAATTGTCGTCGGACATGGCTTCCGTAGCGTTGGTACGGGAGCTACCGCGGATCGGTGCCGTGAACACCGATCCGTTTCTCGGCTGTCCCAGTGGGAACTGTAGCTGCCGTCCGAGTAGCGTTTCGTGACTGATTCACTTAGATTCTTCGCAGATACGAACCTGAAGATTCGCAGATGCGTATGTGCGAGTGTTAGAATTCGCATATGCAAGCATTTTCGTTTGCATGAACGGGTTCTATAGCCGAGTAGAACACGGGCCCCGGTATGCGAAACCGCGCTGACTGGATGGTGCCCACCGACGACGCTATTCTCGAGTACGTTCGGGACGCTGGCGAAGTACCGCCGGCAGTCATCGGCCGCAACATCGATTCCCACCCGAATTACACCGGGCAGCGCTGTCGAACCCTCGCCGATCACGGCCTGCTCGACCGCGAAAGCGACGGCTACTACTCGCTCACCGAACTGGGTGCCCGCTATCTCGACGAATCGCTCGAGTCGGGCGAGTTAGAAGAGGACTGAAGCAGTCGCGTCTCACACCGGCTCCCGAAGCGCCCAGCTGTCCGCGAGCGGCTCGAGCCGGTGCGGCTCCCTCCCGCGCGTATCGAGAATCCCCGCGTGGAACAGCATCGTCTTCAGCTGGAAGACGGTCGGCGAGTGGTAGATCGAACCGTCCTCGAGGGGCCCGCGCCGCAGATCGCCGTCGTCGGTCAGGACCCGGCCGCGGACGCCGTCGTCGCCGCGGACGAACAACTCGACGGTGAAGGAGGGGTGGAGTGCGTGAAGATACTCGAGGACGTCGACCAGCGACGGATCGGCGATCCCGTCCTCGTGCATGTGCTGGAGTTCCCGGACGAGCAGGCCCGTCGCCTCGTAGTCGAAGAGGACCCGCCGTGCGAGCCGGCCCCACGCCGGCGCGAGGTCGACGAATCGCTTCCGCGAGCGGTACCAGTCCGCGAACTCCGAAAGCGCTGCCTCGACCGACCCGCTGTGGCTCTTCGCGAACCGGACGACTTCCTCGCCCAGCGGCGTCAGGGAATCGCCCTCGAGACCGGGCCGGTCCTCGAGCAGGCCAAGGAACGCGGCCCCGCGGCGAGCGTCGTCGACGGCCCCGACGACGTCGTACTCCGACAGCAGCGTCGCCGTCTCGCCGGCCGCGTAGTGAGCCAGCGGATACCCCAGGTAGTTCTTGGGATGGTTCAGCCCGAAGGAGGCGTCGGCGACCCCCTGGACGCTCGCCTGAAACCGCAGCGCCGTCGCCTCGGTCGACGTCCGGTTGCCGACGACGCGGGGCACCTCGAGGGGCTCGACCGAGCCCGCGCCGTCGACGCCGAGGATCCCGACGTTCAGTTCGGTCGCGAGCGTGCGATCGGTCTCGGCGATCGCGTCGATCGGGGCGGCGAGATACGCCGCGTTCGCCTCGCCGAGCCGGTCGTAGGCCTGGACGATCCCGCGCTCGGTGTCGACGCCGCCGCTGGTCTCGCCTTTCGCCTCGATCGCGATCAGGGGCGGCTCGTCGCCGACCCGCTCGACCGCCAGCAGGTCGGGCTCGAGGGCGCGAACCCCGACGAGGTCGGGGTAGCCGCTACCGAGTCGGACGTGGTTGAACGGGGCCAGCCGCTCGCGGATCGCGGGCGCGACCGGGCGGCCGGGGAGCCACTCCTCGCTGGCGAACTGGGTGTCGGCCACCGCGTAGGCGGGCGACTCGTCGTCGGCGGGAAAGAGCCGCCGCTTGGCGTGGGCGAGTACCCGCGGTTCCGACAGCGGCCGGGCCGCGCTGCTCATGGCACAGGATTGCCCAGCTGTTTCAAGAAGGTTCCGGCGGAGAACCAGTCGCCACGGGCGGCGAACGCAGCCGACTCGCGTTCGCTCGCAGCGCCGGCCCGAACTCCCCTCGCTCGAGAACAACCGTTAGTAGCGTCGGGCCCCCAGATGGGGTATGAGCGAGGCGACGCTCGTCTACGACGACGACTGCGGGTTCTGTACGTGGTGGGCCGACTTCTTCGACGACCGGACGGAGCTCCGGATCGTCGGCTTCAGCGACCTCACGGACGACCTGCGGGGGCGGCTGCCCGACGACTACGAGGACTGTTCGCACCTGGTGACCGACGACGAGGTGTACTCCTGCGGGGCCTCGATCGAGGAGGCGCTCAGGCGGACGGACGTGGTCGAACCCGCCGGTGACGCCGTCGAATTCCTCCGGCAGTTCGAGGACTACGAGCGGTTCCGCGAGCGGGTCTACCGGTGGGTCGCCGACAACCGCGGCCGGTTGGGGACGTACCTCTCGAAGACGCCGCCGGCCCGACGGAAGTCGCGCGATGGCTAATCGCTCGGCCGCGGCTCGCGACCCTGCAGTTCCTCGAGCGAGGCGGTTCCGTGGCCGGTGCGGTCGCGGCCGTCAGGAATCGCCGTACCGAAACCGCAACGCGCCGCCGGCGACCGCCACGACGAGCCCAGCCGCGGCCAACAGCCCCAGCCCCGGCGCGTACGATCCGGTGCGGTCGTACAGCGTCCCGACCAGCACCGGCCCGAGGAAGCCGCCGATCTCGCCGACGGCGAAAATGAACCCGACCGCGGTTCCGGTCAGGCGCGCGCCGATCCCCTCGAGTTCCGGCGGGATCGCCCGGACGAGCGGCGAGAGACCGCCGTAGCCGAAGCCGGTGACGAGGACGCTGCCGAGCAGGAGGAGGCCGAGGCCGCTCGAGAGGATGCCGGAGACGCCGATCCCGGCGATCAGCCCGCAGGCGATCAGGGCGGTCCGGCGAGCTCCCAGCCGGTCGGCGACCGCCGGGACGGTCAACACGCCGACGACGTTCGCGGCCACCAGCAGGCTCGTCGTCCGGCCGGCCCGATCGGCCGAGTAGCCACGGGCCTCGAGCAGCGTCGGGAGCCAGCTCTGGGTGCCGTGGGCGATCAGCAGGTACATCGTCCCGACGACGACCACCAGCTGCAGTTCGCGGTGGGTGAGGACGAGTTTCAGGTCTCGAGCGATCGATCGCGGCGAGAGCGAGGAGTCGGCCGCGTCGGCGTCGTTAGCCGCGCGGTTGCGGGCGTCGATCCCCAGTCGGTGCGCGACGCCGAACCACAGCAGGCCGTACGCGATCGCGACGACGCCGCTCCAGAAGAAGAGGGGCCGCCAGCCGCCGAGCAGCGGGCCGAGGACGGGCCGGCCGACGGCGAAGACGCTCGCGGTCCCCGTCGACGCGCCGACGAGGTAGATCGACGAGGGGAGGCCGGTCTCGTCGGGCGGGAAGAGTACGGAGACGAGTTTCGGGAGGCCGAAGGTGATCGCGGTCGCGCCGACGCCGATCAGGAGGGTCGCAGCGAGCAGGGAAGGGAAGCCGGCCGCGACGCTGCGAGTGACCTGTGCGAGACCGTAGATCAGCACGCCCGCGGCGAGGCTCCGACCCGGCCCGACCCGGTCGACGACGACGCCCGAAAACAGCGCGATCGGGATGTAGGTCAGCGGCACCGCCCCGGCGACGACGCCGGCCTGCGTGCCCGAGAGCCCGAGGTCGGCGATGATCGTCGAGAGATAGGCCGGCAGCGAGAACCAGACGAACATCAGGCAGGTGTAGCCCAGCGTCCCGACGACGACGGCCGCGTACGCGCGGCGGCGATCCATCCGTCCAGTCATCCGGCCGTGGATGGGTGACCGCGGGCCGTGTAGTTTGGCCTCCCGGTACGTCTCCCCGGGATCGGACTCCGAACCGTCGGCTCATACGGTTTACTGTCAGTCAGTACCGATGTACCCGCAGGACAGTCGCAGGTACACCGGTAAACAGTGACAATAATCCGTATCAGTCCGCGAGCAGCGATCGCTCGGCGTTGCCGACGATCAGCAGCGTCCCGACGACGACCGCGACGGTTGTCACCAGCGGGTTCACGAGCCCGAGGACCGCCGGCGGGATCGCGAGGGCGTTGTAGGCGAACGCGAGCCCGAGGTTCTGTCTGATCCGGTCGCGGGCGGCTCGAGCCAGCGCGAAGGCCCGCTCGACCGCGGCGAGGTCGTCGTCGGCGATGGCGACGTCCGCCGCGTCGGCGGCCAGCGCTGTCCCGCTACCCAGCGAGATGCCGAGGTCGGCCGCGGCCAGCGCGGGCGCGTCGTTGGTCCCGTCGCCGACCATCGCCACGCGGCCGTCGGCCCGCAACCGCTCGATCGCCGCCGTCTTCCCGTCGGGCGAGACGCCGGCGAAGACGCGATCCACGCCCGGATGGTCCGCGAAGGCGTCGGCCGCCGTCCCGTCGTCGCCGGTCAGGACCACGACCCCGACGCCGGACTCGGAGAGCGCCGTCACCGTCTCCTCCCACCCCTCGCGGGGTTCGTCGCCGACGACCACGACCCCCTCCGCGCTCCCGTCCCGGCCGACGACGACCGGGAGCCGCCCCGCTTCGCGAGCGCGCTCGACCCGCTGCTCCAGGCCCGCCTCGAGCGTCCAGTCCCGTTTCCGAAAGAGGTCCGGATGGCCGACAAGCACCTGCTGCCCGTCGACGGTGCCCTCGACGCCGGTCGCGTGCGTGTGAAAGTCCCGGACCTCGAGGTCGCCCGTCGCGGCCGAGCCGCCGTCGGCCCGCGCCGCACCGTCGGCCTCGCCAGCCGTTCCGCTCTCGTCGCCGAACGCCGCCGCGATCGCCGCCGCGGCGGGGTGGGCCGCCCGCCGCTCGAGGGCGGCGGCGGCCGCCAGCAGGTCTGCGGGGGCGTCGGCCTCGCGGACGGACATCTCGCCGGTCGTCAGCGTGCCGGTCTTGTCGAAGACGACGACGTCGATCGCGCGCAGGCGCTCGAAGACCGTCTCGTCGAAGACGACGACGCCCCGCTCGAGGGCCGCTTCCAGACTGGTGGCGACGGTGTACGGCGTCGCGAACCCGAGCGCCCACGGGCTGGCGACCATGAGCGTCAGCAGCGCCGCGAGGGCGGTCGCGGTCGTGCCGGCACCGAGCAGCAGCGATCCGATACCGACGACGACGGCGGCCGCGAGGACGACGGGGACGAGCCGGGCGGCGAGTTCGTCAGCCTGCCGGGTGACGCCGTGGTCCGCGCTCTGGACGTTCCAGACGACCCGGGTGAGCCGCTCGATGCTGCTCGTCGTTCGGTCGCCGACGTCGACGATGGCCGCGTCGGTCGTGACGACCGAACCGCCGACCACCTCGTCGCCGGCTTCTTTCGGGACCGGAAGCGACTCGCCGGTGACGACGGCCTCGTCGACGGTACACTCGCCCTCGGCCAGCCGACCGTCGACCGGGATGCGCTCGCCCTCGCGGACGAGCAGGCGGTCGCCGGACTCGAGGTCTGCGACGGGGATCTCGGCCGTGGAGCCGTCCGACGCGTACAGCCGGGCGGTGTCGACCTGCGAGACGGTGAGGTCGGTCAGCCGGTCGGTCGCGCGGCGCTTGACCGTCGACTCGTAGTAGGTCGCGCCCATCACGAGCGCGGCGACGACGATGGTCAGATCGAAGTAGACGTCCGTGCGGCCGAGCGCGGCGGTGACCGAAGCGTAGGTGTACGCGCTCAGGATCGTCAGGGCTGCGAGCAGGTCCGTCGTCGGCCGCCGGAGCGTCAGGCTGACGTACGCGCCACGGAGGACGGGGCCGCCGGTCAGGTAGACGATCGCCCCGGTCAGGACGACGAACAGCGGGAGATAGAGGGAGCCGCCGAGGCCGGTGAACGACCCTTCGAAGTGGGCGATGGCTCCCCAGTCGGTAAACGCGGTCAGGTACATCGGATAGAAGACCGCCACGAACGGCAACAGGAGAAAGGAGCCGAAGACGACGCCGACGACGTAGCGCATCTCGAGCATGTCGTCAGTGCGGCGCTTCCGGAGCCCGTCCATCTCCCGGGAGCGGCGGGTTCCCCCGGCGTCCTCGTCTGTACTCGCGTCCTCGCGCCGGTAGGCGGTGTAGCCAAGCGTACTCAGCGCGTCCTCGATGGCGTCCGCGCCGATCCGGTCGGGGTCGTGATCGACCCGGACCGTCTCGGTGACGTAGCTCGCCTCGGCATCGGTCACGCCCGCCCGGCCCTCGGCGACGGACTCGAGGTAGGCCTCGCAACTGGCCGAGTGCATACCGTCGACCCGGAAGAAGGCCCGGGCGGTCCCGTGGGTCTCCGACGCCGAATCCGGGCTCGCGTCGGCCGGCCGGTCCGTCGAACGGGGGCCGGCATCCGCGCTCGTTCCGTACTCGGCGGCGATATCGCGACAGCTACTCGAGCAGAAGCCGTCGGCGGCCCGGTCGCCGGTCTCCGAAAGCGGAGTCCCGCAGAGCCGACAGCGGTCGGTTCCGTCGCCCGTCGCGTCTCGATCGCTCACGCTAGGCGCTGCGGGTTCGACGGCAATAACAGTGGCCGATCCGGCCGGCGGACGGGCCGTCGCTCACCGCCGTTCGACGACGGTCCCCTCGTCGCCGACCGCGACCGCCCGCCGGCCGTCGGGCGCGACCGCGACGCCGATCAGCGACTCGAGCGGCCCCGCGTCGACCGCCGTCCAGTCGCCCTCGCTGCGCTCGTAGATCGCGCCGTCGGCGTCGCAGGCGATCGTCTCCCCCTCCCGGCGGGCCAGCCCGCAGATCGCTTCCTCGCCGACCCGTTCCGGCGTCCACGTCGACCCGCCGTAGCGGTGGACGACGCCGTCGTCGGCGCTCACCAGACAGTCGCCGCGGCCGAGCGTCGCCACGGCCTCGAGCGTGCCGCCGGCCCCGACGGGGCCGACGCCGTCGAACGACGCCCCGCCGTCGGTCGTCTCGAAGACCGCGTCGTTCGTGTCACAGCAGTAGCCGACCGAGGCGTCGGCCAGCGCCACCCCGCTCAGGCTCGAGCCGCTGCCGGGGGTGACGGGCTCGTCCCACGCCATCTCGCCGTCGCGGTAGCGCCCGCGGCAGACGGCGCCGGAGCCGTCGATCAGCAGGATCGTCTCGTCGCCGCTCCGGCCGGCGACCGCGACCCCAAGCCAGTTGTTCGTGATCTCGAGCGGGGCCGTGTAATCGGTGTGGAGCCCCGCCTCGGGCTCGAGTCGCCCCAGCGCGCCGCTGTCGCCGGCGACCCAGACCGCTTCGCCGTCGGCCGTCGCGTCGACCCCCTGAAGTTCCTCGCCCTGCGCTGCCGGGCCGTCCGCGAGCGCGACCGCCCACTCGGCGTCGACGCCGGCGGCCGAGAGGACCACCCCGTCCTCGCCGACCGCGTGGGCAGCACCGCCGTCGGTCACGCAGACGTCCCGCAGCGTCGACTCCGTCGGAACGTCGACCGACCGCCACTCGCGGGGGCGGTCGATCGTTCTCGCGGCGTCGGTTTGGCCCGCCCCGTCGTCGGTGTCGTCGGGACGGCCGTCGTCCGGTCCGGAGGCGACATCGTCGGGTCCGTCGCCGTCACCGGCTTCGGCCGCCGCGCCGGGGCGCTCGACTTCGCCGGTCGCCGCTCGTGCGCCGGCCGTCGGTTCGGGTTCCCGTGGGGTCGCGGCGTCCGCGTCGTCCCGGCCCGCTGACGGTCGCCACAGGTACAGCACGATCGGCGGGGCGACGTAGGCGGCCAGCGCGATGGCGATGAACCCGCGGTGATAGACCGACAGCGTCCCGAACGCGGTCAGTCCGGCCGCCGCGACCGCGTGGATCCACGTCTTCGTGTAGCCGCGGAAAAACGAGAGGAAGCCGTCGATCGAGCGTTCGTCGTGGGTTGCCATCGGTTCCGTGACTGTCGTCTTGCCTACCGGACTGGGGCGCAAAAACGTGCTGCAGGCAGCCCGCAACCGACCGCTCACGGCGAGACAGACTCGGCGTCGCTATCGGTCGGCGGCCGACGACGCGGGCGTCACGACTGCGTCTCGAGCGAGACGGTGAGGACGCCGCTGTTGTAGAACGCGCGTCGGTCGTCCCCGAACTCGAGGCCGGGCGGGAGCGGCGTGACGGTGCGTTCGACGACGCGGTCGTCGCTCTCGGGGTTCGCGTCGCCGTCGTGGCCGTCGAAAGCGCTCTCACCGCGGTCGACCGCGATCCGGAGGCGACGCGAGCCGACTGCGACCGTCACGTCGTCCATCGCCGCGGGGGCGACGTCGACGGCGGCGCGGAGTCGGTCGGCCGACCCCTCGTAGACGACCTGCGTCGGAAACGGGAACGACGCCGATTGGGCGGGGCCGCTGGAAGACATGGCCCCACGTTGCGACGGCGGCGGGAAACCGCCCCGCGTGTACAGGTGTGCGCTTGATACCGGGCGCGGCTATGGCCGTTGCCCATCGTGCAGTGGCGCGGTGGCGCGCGCTGTCGACTATCCGAACGCCAGTGAGGATCGTCGACGACACTGTGCGAGGGGTGAGCGAGCGACTCCGGAGCGAGCGAACCGGCTGGGGAGGGTGAGGCGTCTCCGTATTGCCACGATAGCAGGACGCTCCTCTCGAGTCGATTTTCTCGAGAGACCGTACAACGAGTGTCCTGCTATCGTGGCTACTAGGAGTACCACGTCCTCCCCAGCCGATTTCTCCTCACGGCGCTCCGCGCCGTTCGGATGGTTCGCGGGACCTGCGGTCCCGCCCTAACGCTCACTGCGCTCGCTCATCCCTCGCGCAATGGTAGCGGCCGCCCTCGAGAATTCTCGGTCGGCCGCCAGCGCGCGCCACCGCACGAGGTGTGAACGGTCGAGACGAGACTGAGCGGTCACCGGCCGATCACGCCGTCACAGATAGCCCAGATCCGCGAGCCGGTCTTTGGTCCCCTCGCGCATCTCGATCTCGCCCGAGGCGTCGGCCGCCTCGAGCGGGTCGAATCGCTCCTCGAGCCGCCGCCGTAACGACCGGACCCGGTCGGGTTCCTCGTCGGCGACGTTCGTCCCCTCGAGCGGGTCCGACCGAACGCGATGGAGCCGTTCGAAGCCGTCGTCGCCGCGGACGTACTTGTAGTCGACCGTCCGGACCGCCCGCAGCCGGCGGTCGAACCCGCGGACCCGGTCGGGTATCTCGCCGAAGCGGGCCTCGAGGCGCTCGATCGAGGGCTGAGGGGCGACGTACTCGGCGAAGACGGCCTCGCGGGGGTCGGCGTCCGAGTCGGGATGTAGCGACCGGCTCGACCACCCTTCGCGGAGCGCGGGGTCGTCGACGCCGGCCGTCTCGAGCAGGGTGGCGGGGAGATCGAGCAGACTCACGAGGTCGTGGCGGGCGTCGCCGCCGGTGAAGGGACCGCCGTGAGCGACGAGGGGGACGTTCAACAGGGTGTCGTAGAGGTTGTACTGGTGGCCGAAGAAGCCGTGTTCGCCGACGTGTTCGCCGTGGTCGCCACAGACGACGAACAGGGTGTCCTCCCACTCGCCGGCGTCGGAGAGCGCGGTCCGGAGCCGGCCGAGTTGGTGGTCGACGTAGGCCAGTTCCGCGCGATAGAGGCCCCGCAGCATGGCGAACTCGCGGTCCGATATGTGGTAGTCCTCGCAGTCGTAGGCGCGGGGATCCTGCCTGATCGCCGTCGCCGCCTCGTAACTGGCACCCTCGGGGAGGAACCGCTCGGCGTACTCGCGGGGCGGGTCGTACTCGACGTGGGGCTCGATGACGTTACAGAACAGGAAGAAGGGGCGGTCGTCGCTACGACTGCGGAGCCAGTCGGCGGTCCAGTCGACCGCGCGGGCCGAGCCGTCGTCGCCGGCGGGCTGGAACAGTTCGCTGTAGAGGATGTTGGCGGCGTTGACGACGGGGTTGCCGTCGAAGAGTCGCTCGCGGGTCGCGGCGAGTTTCTCCCGGAGGTCCTCGCCGCGGACGACCGCGCCCATGTCGGCGTCTGCCTGGATGTACTGCCAGCCCTTCCGCAACTGTTCGAAGCCCCGATCGAAGCCGAACTCCTCGGTGATCCAGGTGTTGTTCGAGACGCCGACCGTCTCGTACCCCGCGTCGGCGAAGGCCGCCGGCAGCGTCCGCAGGTCGGCCTCGAGGTAGGTGTGGTCCCCGTGAGTGCCGTGTTCGGAGGGGGAGGTGCCGGTGAACAGCGACGCGTGGGAGGGCAGCGTCCACGGCGCGGTCGCGAAGGCGTTCTCGAAGGCAACGCCCTCGGCGGCGAGTCGCGCCAACGCGGGCGTCGGGCGCGCGCCCCCGCCGTCGTCGTTCACCGCCCGGTCGCTCGGCGGGGATTGCGCGCCGACGTGATCGGTGCCCGCTGCGTTCCCCTCCGAAAGCCCCTGCAGGCCGACGCTTTTCGACCGCGCCGTGTCGAGAACGACGAGAACGACGTTCCGCACGGTCCGATGTGACACGTCGTCACGTCCGTTCGAGTCCGACATGGATGGGGGTACCTCCACGCGGTGGAGGGAAGGCCACCGGCCCGGAGTATGCAGGGCCGTAATCAATCCTATCGGCCGATTTGCCGTCGAATGCGCTCCAGAACCGCAATATCCGATATCGCTCGAGGCGAGCGGCGACCGACCCCGTCCCGACCGGGTAGTCAGGTGCCGGTCGAATCTTCATCCGGCCGGACGGCGTACCAGCGGTGAACGGATGACTGCACATCACGACGACGACGCGACGACCGACGAGTCGATCGACGAACTGCCCGGCCTCGAGGATCCCGAGGAACTCGCCGACGCAGCGAGCGGACTCGCGGCGGCGTCCGACGCGCTCGGGGGCGGGACGCTCCCGGTTCTCGGCGGCGGTCTCTTGCTCGCGGCCGCCGTCCGCTCGCTGGCCGCGAACCGCCGGCGGGCGGTCCCGCTCGCCGTCGCCGGGGGCGCGCTCGCCGGCTACGGGCTTCGCAGACGCCGCTCGAGCGCCGAAGGCGGCGACGTGCCGGACGTCGAGGAGGGTACCGAGGGGAAAGACGTCTCGGACGCGGCCGGTGCGGCCGCCGAGAGCGTCGACTCCGGCCGCGAGTCCGAGATCGAGGGCGACGGCGAGATCGCGGACCCGGGGATGGACGACCCCGCGGACTCGGGCTCGCGGATCGAGTTCACCGACGAGCCGGACGAGGACCCCTCGCGGTCCGGACCCGACCTCGGAAGCGACGAGGGAGAGCCCCGACGCGAGACCGGGACGGACGAGGTGGAAGTCGACGTCTCCGACACCGCGATGGCCGACGAGACCAGCGAGGCGACGGGGCCGGACCCCACGCAGGCCCAGCCGACCCAGACGGCGGACACGGAGCCGGAGGCGAGCCCCGCGGAGGACGACTCCGAGATGAAAGTCGAGCCGCCCGAGGACGACGACTCCGACGCGGAGACGGCCGACTCGGAAGCGACTGCCGACGACGAGTCGGACGACGAGGAGTCGGACGGCGGTCGGTGACGCCGACCGCCGGCGCGCTCGAGTTGGCGTCGATCTACCGCGAGCGAGCGGGCGTTCGCTCCCTCCGACCGCCGGCGCGCTCGAGCCGGTAGACGACGGGGGCGATGACGAGCGCGGCGACGACGAGCCCGAGGGGGCCGCTCCCGGCGAAGAGAGGCGCGGGCCAGTAGTAGCCGGTGAGCGCGACGAGGGCGGCGAGCGCGGCGGCGACGGCCGCGGCCCTCGCCGCGAGTCCCCGGTCGGTCCGTATCGGCCCGCGTCCGGCGGCGACCGATCGGACGAGGACGCCGAGTTCCCAGCCGGCGAAGGCACCGACGGACGTCCCGACCAGGAGGACGGCGTCGCGGGCCGCACCGCTTACGATCATTGCGCCGACGGCGAGGACGACCGCGAGCCCGAACCCGAGCGTGCCGCGGTGGGCGGGATAGCGATCCAGCAATCGCCACGCGAGCGCCGCGAACGCCAGCCCGACGCCGACCCCCGCGACGACGTCGACGAGGTAGTGAACGCCGAGCCCGATCCGCGAGAGCGAGACGACGGTCACGGCGGCGGCGGCACCGAGATACCGCTGGCGGCGCGTCCCGACGGACAGGGTCTTGGCCAGGCTGAGGTAGACGACCGTCGTAATCAGGGCGTGGCCGCTCGGGAAGCCGTAGCCGGTCGCCGTCGCAGTGGCCTCGTACAGCGGGTGGATCGAGTCGGGAAGCGCCCCCATTCGAACGAGTACCCGTTCCGGTCGCGGGAGCGCGAAGACGTGTTTCAGCCCGACGATCAGCGACAGGCCCGCCAGCAACAGACCGGCGACCCCGGCGGGAACGGCCCGGTCGTCCGTCTCGAGACAGTAGAACGCCCCCACGAGCAGGCCGAGAAGCCACACGTCACCGAGCTGGGTCACCAGCCCGAGGACGACGACGGCCCACTCCGGCGCGATCTCGCGGAACGCGTCGAACCAGTCGATTCCTCTGGACACGTGCGGAGTACGGGCGACCGGACACATAAACGGTACCGATCGACCAGACGGCCCGGCCGCGGCTACCGGGGCTCGGACGCCGCCATCCGTCTGTAGGAACCTATTTGTCCCTGAACGAGCAACCGCCGGCGTATGGGAAACGGAGCATTCGAAGGGTACGGCGGACGGCACGTGCCGGAGCCGCTGCTGGATCCGCTCGAGCAGTTGGCCACCGCGTACGACGACATCGCGGCCACCGACGAGTTCCAGTCGGAGCTACGCGACCTGCTCGAGACGTTCGCCGGCCGGCCGACGCCGCTGTACTACGCGCGGAACCTGAGCGAGCGCTACGGGGCCGACATCTACCTCAAGCGGGAGGACCTGCTCCACGGCGGCGCACACAAGATCAACAACTGTCTCGGACAGGCCCTGCTGGCCAAGCGGGCCGGCCGCGACCGGCTGATCGCCGAGACCGGGGCCGGCCAGCACGGCACCGCGACTGCGATGGTCGGGGCCCTGCTCGACCTCGAGACGGAGATCTACATGGGGAAGAAAGACGTCGAGCGCCAGGAGATGAACGTCTTCCGGATGCGCCTGATGGGCGCTGAGGTCAACGAGGTCACCCGCGGCGACGAAGGGCTGGCCGACGCCGTCGACGCCGCGCTCGAGGACTTCGCCGAGAACGTCGACGACACGCACTACCTCGTCGGCAGCGTCGTCGGCCCGGACCCGTTCCCGCGGATGGTCCGGGACTTCCAGTCGGTGATCGGCCAGGAGGCCCGCGAGCAGATCCGCGAGCGGACCGGCGACCTGCCCGACGCCGCGGTCGCCTGCGTCGGCGGCGGCTCCAACGCGATCGGGCTCTTCCACGCCTTCCGCGACGACGACGTCGACTTCTACGGTGCCGAAGGCGGCGGCGAGGGGTCCGACTCGAGTCGCCACGCTGCTCCGCTGGCGGCGGGGAAAGACGAGACGATCCACGGGATGAAGACCCGGGTCATCGAGGACGACGTCGAGGTCCACTCCGTCTCGGCGGGACTCGACTACCCCGGCGTCGGCCCCGAACACGCCATGTTCCGCGACGTCGGCCGCTGTGAGTACACCGGCGTCACTGACGACGAGGCGCTTGCGGCCTTCCGCGAACTGAGCGAGACCGAGGGGATCATCCCGGCGCTCGAGTCGAGCCACGGGATCGCTCGCGCGATCGAGCTGGCCGAGGCCGGCGACCACGACACGATCCTGGTGAACCTCTCCGGGCGCGGCGACAAGGACATGGAGACGGCGGCGGCGAAGTTCGACTTATAGGGTCGACCGGACCCGCCCCGTCAGGTCGGCCGCCGCGTCGGGCTCGAGCGGCGTCCGCGACAGCGACAACCGCACGTCGTCGTCCGTTCGGCGGGGGACCAGGTGGACGTGGGCGTGGTCGACGCTGCCGACCAGCGGGCCGCTGGTGTGGAAGACGCTGAACCCGTCCGACTCGAGGACGGACTCGAGCGCGGTCGCGACGGTTCGGACCGTCTCGAAGACGGCGGCCCCCGTCGATCCGTCGGCGGTCACCACCTCCTCCTCGTGGGCCCGCGGAACGACGAGGGTGTGTCCCGTCGTGGCCGGGTTCTCGTCGAGGAAGGCGAGTGTCAGTTCGTCCTCGTACAGGACGTGGGCCGCTTGCTCGCCGGCGGCGATCCGGCAGAACTCACAGTCGTTATGCATGGCCGAATGTTCTCGTGCACTAACAAATAGCTATCTCCGACCGCGTCGCGATCACAGCACGCCGTACTCGTCCCGAACCGTTCGGTACAGTTCGAGGTACCGCTCGGCCACCGCCGAGCGGTCGTAGTCGGCGAAGCGGTCGTCGAACTCGCGATGCTCGAGGTCGCGCGCCGCGAGGATGGCCTCGACGAGTTCGGTCTCGCTGGTGGTCCGGAACCCACGGTCCCAGCCCTCGACGAGTTCGTGCGCGCTCGAGTCGACGTGATACTCCACGACGCCGACGCAGCCGGCCGCGAGCGCCCACAGCATCTCCGTGGGGAACACGCAGTGGTCGGCCGTCTGGGCGAAAACGTGTGCGCCCCGATAGGCCGCGATCCGCTCCTCGAGATCGAGGTCGCCGGCGAAGGTCACGCGGTCTTCGATCCGGAGGTCGCTCGCGAGTCGCTCGTAGGTGTCCCGTTCCGGTCCGTCGCCGACGACCGTCGCCCGCCAGTCCCGCCCTCGCAGTTCCGCGAGGGCCAACAGCAGGCTCTCGAGGTTGGCCCCCTCGTCGAGCCGGCGGGCGTAGATCACGTCGACCTCGTCGGCCGGCTCCACCGCCCGGATGCTGTCGCAGTCGATCGGGTTCGGGACGGCCGCGACGCGGTCGCCGTCCGCGCCGAGTTCGCGGACCCACGTCGTGACGAGCGACGACGGAGTGACGATCCGAGCCGGCCGCCGGGCGGCGGCCCGCGTCCATCGCGTCTCCGCGACGCCGCCGTCGCCGTACCACTCGAGGACGAGCGGGGCCCGCGCGAGCCGCGCGCCCCACTTTGCGGCGACAACCTGACTCGCCGGCTCGGCGCTAGCGTGGATCACGTCCGGCCGCGCGGCGGCGAGGACGAAAGGGAGACGGAGCAGGAACGAACTCCGGGCCTCGAGGCCGCTCGAGACCGCGTGATAGGTGATCCCGTCTCGCTCGAACGTCGCGTCCTCGCCGGCCCAAAAGCCCGCACAGTAGCAGTGGACGTCGTGGCCGTTCTCGGCGAGGATCTCGCAGACGGTCCGGAACCGCTGGTTCGTCTCGGTATCGCGGTGGTGAGCCGTTTCGAACGAGACGAACGCGATTCGCATACTCGGCGGCAACGAAGCCCCGGGCTATAAAATCACTTTTTTCATTCGATTCGTCGGCCCGCGGGTCCGAATGAGCGGGCGGCCGCCGGTCCCCGTCGGGAACCGTACTGGCCCGGCCCGAACCGTGACAGCCGACGGCGGAACTTCCGTCGCGGGGTGCCCGAGACGGTCGGGCACGTGAGCCGAGACCAATACGATCCCAGGACGTCAGTCGTGGGAAGCGTCAGTCGCCGCCGTCGTCGGCGGAGTCGTCGTCGCCGAAAAAGGAGTCGACGCCCTCGAAAAAGCCGTCGTCGTCGCTTTCGGCGTCGGTATCGTCGGTCTCCGTCTCGCCGTCACCGCCGTCCTCGTCCACGGTATCGCCCTCCGCCGTGTCCGATCCGCCGTCACCGTCGGCCGTCTCGTCGCTGTCTCCGTCGCCATCGTCACTCCCGGTCGCCCCGTCGCTGTCTTCGTCGTCATCGTCGCCCCCGGAATCGTCCGCTTCGTCCGTCTCGTCGTCCCGGTCTTCACCGTCCGTCTCGTCACTTTCGCCCCCGTCCGATTCGTTCCCGTCGTCCGGATCTCCGTCTCCGAACACTCCCTCGCCGTCCTCGCCCCGCTCGCCGTCGTCGTCCGAAGCGCCGCCGTCACCGTCGTCGCGGTCGAGCTCATCGAACTCCGGCTGCTCGGTCCCGCCGTCGGCCGTCGAGTCCTCGACCGGATCCCCCACGAACAGTTCCGGCCCGACGGCCGCGACGGTGAGCCCGAAGGCCGCGAGGATGAGAACGGTCGTCAGGAGGACGACGCCGACCGACGAGGCGTCGGTTTCGGTTGCCATCGAGCGACGCCACTCCCCCGGAGGGCTTTGTTAACCGATGCAATTTCGCGACGGGGACGGAGCCGACCACGGCGCTCGAGCGAGCGTCCACGGGCCGATCGCGAGAAATCGATCCCTACTGGGGGCGCGAGGGGTCCAGCGACCGAAACGATTACTCCCCCGCGTCCGTACGACCCCGGCATGAGCTACGATATCGAGCGTTACCTCAATATCCGCAGTGCCTACGGCGGCTCGTTCGGTCCCGAGGGGGACCGACTCTCCTTCCTGATGGACACGACCGGAACGTCACAGGTCTGGACCCTCGAGGGGGCCCGGGAGTGGCCCGAACAGCGGACCTTCTACGACGAGCGGGTGACCTTCGCCTCGTGGTCGCCCGAGCGCCCGGAGCTGATCTTCGGCATGGACGAGGGCGGCAACGAACGCGTCCAGCTATTCAGGCTCGACGCCGAGACCGGCGAGATCGAGAACCTGACGGCGATGCCCGACGCCAAACAGCGTTGCGGCTCGGGGAGCCGCAACGACCCTCGCGCTCGCATCGCTCGCGCGAAACACCGCTGGGGCGGCTGGAGCCACGACGGCGAGCGGTTCGCCTTCACCTCGAACCGCCGCGACGAGTCCGTCTTCGACGTCTACGTACAGGGTCGGAACGAGTACGGAGACGACGCCGAACTCGTCTGCGAGGGCGACGGCTGGCTCTCGCTGTCCGGCTGGAGCCCCGACGACTCCCGGCTGCTGGTCTCGCAGGCCTACTCCAACTTCGATCAGGACCTCTACGTTCTCGACCTCGAGCGCGACGAACCAACCCTCGACCACCTCACGCCCCACGAAGGCGACGTGCGGTACCAGAGCGCCAGCTGGGCACCCGACGGCGAGGGGATCTACCTCGTGACCGACGAGGGCGACGCCGACACGCTCTATCTGGCCTATCTGGGCCTCGAGGGCGAGGCGCGAAGCGCCCCGGAGACCAACGACCTCGAGACGGTCATCGACGGAGGGGAGTGGAACGTCGACGGGATCGCGCTGGACGACGAGACCGGCCGGTTCGTCTGCTCGCGCAACGTCGAGGGCTACACCGAGTTGACCGTCGGGGCGTTCGATCCCGACGAACCGACCGACTACGAGACCTTCCCCGAACCGGACCTGCCGGGCGGGGTGGCCGGCGGCGTGAGCTTCGACCCCGACGCCGAGCGGTTCGCCTGCTCGACGAGCGGCGACACGGTCAACACGAACGTCTTCGTGGTCGACGTCGAGACGGGCGACGCCGAGCGCTGGACGGACGCGCCGACCGCGGGCATCCCCCGCGAATCGTTCGACGGCTCCGATCTCGTGAGCGTCGAGAGTTTCGGCGTTGACGGGCAGCGCCCGTCAGCCAGTGGGACTCCTCCGGAGTCCCACGCTGGTCTCGAGGTCCCCGGCTTTCTCACCCTCCCGGACGAGTACACCGAGGGCGAGACGCCGGTCATCGTCGACATCCACGGCGGCCCCGAGAGCCAGCGCCGCCCCTCGTTCTCTTCCGTCAAGCAGTACTTCCTCGATCGGGGGTACGCCTACTTCGAGCCAAACGTCAGGGGCTCGTCGGGCTACGGGTCCGACTACGCGGCGCTGGACGACGTCGAGAACCGGATGGACTCGGTCGCCGACGTCCGGGCCTGCGTGGAGTGGCTGCAGGACCACCCCGCGGTCGATCCCGATCGAATCGCCGCCAAAGGCGGCTCCTACGGCGGCTTCATGGTGCTTGCCGCGCTGACCGAATACCCGGATCTCTGGGCCGCCGGGATCGACGTGGTCGGGATCGCCAACTTCGTCACCTTCCTCGAGAACACGGGCGACTGGCGGCGCGAGTTGCGGGAAGCCGAGTACGGCAGCCTCGCCGCGGACCGCGAGTTCCTCGAGGAGATTTCGCCGATCAACAACGTCGAAAACATCGCGGCCCCGTTGTTCGTCCTCCACGGCGAGAACGACCCCCGCGTCCCGGTCGGGGAGGCCGAACAGATCGCCGATCGGGCGGCCGAGCAGGGCGTTCCCGTCCGGACGCTCATCTTCGAGGACGAAGGCCACGGCTTCTCGAAACTCGAGAACCGCATCGAGGCCTACAGCGGGATCGCGGACTTCCTCGACGAACACGTCTGATCGGCCGCTCGTCGCCGAATCTGTTCGAGAGATTATTACAAAAGCTATACTTGATTCGATGACGGACTGACAGGTATGGCCGCCATTCGAACGACCTCGCTGACCAAGCGGTACGGCGACTCGGTCCTCGCCGTCGACGACCTCGACCTGACCGTCGCGGACGGTGAAGTGTTCGGCTTCCTCGGCCCGAACGGGGCCGGCAAGTCGACGACGATCAACATGCTGCTGGACTTCGTCCGACCGACCCAGGGCTCGGCGACGGTCCTCGGACTCGACGCCCAGTCGGAGACCGGCGAGATCCGCCATCGGATCGGCGTCCTCCCCGAAGGCGCGACCCTCTACGACCGGCTCACCGCGCGTGAACACCTCGAGTGGGTCATCGACACGAAAGGCACCGACGACGATCCGGACGCCATCCTCGAGCGGGTCGGCCTCACCCCCGCGGACGGCGACCGCCCCGCCGGGGGGTACTCGAAGGGAATGGCCCAGCGCCTCGGGTTCGGGATGGCGCTGGTCGGCGATCCCGACCTCCTGATCCTCGACGAGCCCTCCTCCGGACTCGACCCCACCGGAATGCAGGAGATGCGCGAGATCATCGCCGACGAGGCCGACCGCGGCACCTCCGTCTTCTTCTCGAGTCACATCCTCGGGGAGGTCGAAGCGGTCTGTGACCGCATCGGCATCATGAACGAGGGGCGACTGGTCGCGACCGGAACCCTCGACGACCTCCAGGGCGAACTCGATCTCGGCGTGCCCATCTCGCTCGAGGTCGAGTCCGTCCCCGGAGACCTCGCGCTCGAGGCCCTCGACGGCGTCCGCTCGGTCACCGTCGAGGACGGAACGATCACCGCGACCTGCGCCGACCCCTCGGTCAAGATCGACGTCGTCGAACACGTCGCCGACGCGACGACCGTCCGCGACATCGTCTCCGAGGACGTCTCGCTCGAGCAGTTGTTCAACACGTACACGAACGGCGGCCGCGAGGAAGACGCCGCGGCGCCGGAGGTGACGGCATGAGTACCCTCGACGTCGCCAGGAAGGACTTCCTCGACGTCCGCCGGGCCAAGATCGTCTGGTTCGTCGGCGCGTTGTACACCCTGTTCATGCTGTTGCTGGTGTACTTCGGGCAGAACAACCGACCGGACCCGTCCATCCTGAACGCGCTCTGGAACCTGACCGCCGTCGGCGCGATGTTCATCCCGCTGATCGCGCTCGTGACGGCGTATCTCTCGATCGCCGGCGAGCGCGAGTCCGGCGCGATCAAGTACCTCCTGTCGATCCCCAACAGCCGCACCGACGTCGTCCTCGGGAAGTTCGTGACCCGGACGGCCGTCGTCAGCGCGTCGATCCTGCTCGCGTTCCTGATCGGCGGCGCGCTCACGCTGGCGTGGTACCCCTCGCCCGAGATGGACACGTTCGCGCTCATGGCGGCGTTGACGGTCCTGTACGCGCTGACCTACGTCGCCGTCGCGATCGCGATCTCGGCCGCGACGGCCTCCCGGTCGCGTGCGATGGGCGGCTCGATCGCCTTCTTCTTCGTCACGAGCGTGTTGAACGTGTTCGGGCCGCTCCAACTGGCGATCGACTACCTGCTCAACGACCTCGCGGGCCTCGAGGTCTCGGTGAACCAGATCATGTTCGTGCAGTCGCTGATCAGTCCGACGGCGGCGTACGTCAACGCGACCGGGCTCGCGTTCCCCGACGGATTCAACACCATCCCGCCGGACCTGCCGTGGTTCCTGCAGGGGGAGACGATGCTCGTCGTCTTGCTCGCCTGGCTCGCCGTCCCGCTCGCGCTTGGCATCTGGCAGTTCCAGCGGGCCGACCTCGGATAACTCGTCCTCGAGGGCGACTCGGCCCACGAATCGCTCCGTCGCGTCGGTCAGTCGATGACGCCCGTTTTCGTCGCCACGTCTCGAGCGGCCCGCTCGTTCATCCCGCCGCCGAGGATCGTGTAGCGATCGCGGATCTCGTGGCAGGTCGTCAAGGCCTCCACCACGGTCTCGTCGTCGATCCCCAGTTCCGCCGCGGTCGTCGGCGCGTCGATACTCGCCAGCGCCTCCCGGATGTCGCGCCAGATTCCCCGGTCGCCGCCGTGGAGGTAGGCGGTCATGATCGAGCCGACGCCGACCTGATGGCCGTGCAGGGCCGCGTCGGGTTCCAGTCGATCGAGCTGGTGGGAAAAGAGGTGTTCGGCCCCGCTGGCCGGCCGCGAGGAGCCGGCGATGCTCATCGCGACGCCGGAGGACATCAGCGCCTTGGTGACGACCCAGGCCGACTCTTCCAGACCCGGCCGGATGAGGTCGGCGTTGTCGACCAGGATCTCGGCGGTCATCTCCGAGAGCGCGGCGGCGTACTCGGAGTACTCGACGTCTTGCAGCCGCTGGGCGAGCCGCCAGTCCATGACGGCGGTGTAGTTGGAGATAATGTCGGCACAGCCGGCGGTGGTCAGCTCCCAGGGGGCCTCGGCGAGGATCCCGGTGTCGGCGACGACCGCCAGCGGCGGTTCGGCGGCGACGCTGTGTCGGGAGTCGCCGTCCGGCACCGATCCCCGATTGCTGACGATCCCGTCGTGGCTCGCGGCCGTCGGGACCGAGAGAAAGCCCATCTCGAGGTGGTGGCTGGCCAACTTCGCGATGTCGATGGCCTTCCCGCCGCCGATGCCGACCAGATAGGACGCACCCTCGGCCTCGGCGACCTCTATCACCCGCTCGACGGCGTCGAAGGTCGCTTTCTCGATCGTGACGATCGCGGGGTCGATCCCGGCGGCCTCGAAGTCGGCCGCGATTGGATCGGCGGCGACCTCGCGGGGCGTCGGACTCGTGACGAACAGCGGCCGCCCCTGCAGGTGGAGATCGTCGACCACGTCGACGACGTCGCTGCGAACGCCGTGGCCGACCACGACGTTTCGCGGGAGGCGGATCCACGTCGACTTCTCGAACATACCGGGTCCCACACACCCTCGAGACATGTGCTTTTCCTCATCGGAGTGAGCGGAGCGATCACCGATCTTATAATATTTCCAACTGCAACGGTCGCGTATGCTCGGCTTACTCGCGCTCTGGTTCGGACTGCTCGCCGTCGGCTACGGCAGCGGCCGACTCTATGGCCGGTACTCGCTCCGACGCGCCGACGAGGGCGACCGCTCTCGCGGGACGTATCGACTCCTCACCGTCGTCGGCCTCGTGGCCCTGCTCGCACTCGCGTTCGCCGGTCTCGTCGACGCGACCGAGCGCGCGATCGCGGCCGTCCATCCGGCGCTGGCGGGCGGGTTCGCCGCGCCGCTTTCCTGGCTCCCGACCGCGGGCGGAACGATCGCCGCCGTGTTAGTCGCGTACCGCGGCGTCTTCCCCTACGCACGACAGCGCCGCGACCTCGATATCAGCGCCGTGACGGCGGTCGGCCGGCTCGCAAAGTACCTCGCGACGATCGCGCTCTTCGTGGCGGCCGCGCTCGCGCCGTTCACGGCGCTGGTCGCCGCGTCCGACCCCAGCCCGCTGCTGATTCCCCTCCTGTTTGCCGCCCTCGCCGTCGGGTGCTACGCCTGGGTACAGTACAGCGTCCGGCTCTCGCAGACGATCGCCGCGCCGACGTCCGACCAGCGCCGACGGCTCGAGGCCGCGGTCGACCGGGCCGATCTGTCGGCGGCGATCGGTGGCGTGATGCCCGGCCGCGAAACCGATACCGCCGGCTGCTATCTCGACGGGCCGTTCTGGAATCGGCGAGCGTACGTCACCGACTACGCGCT
Source organism: Natrinema saccharevitans (assembly GCF_001953745.1). Lineage (NCBI taxonomy): Archaea > Methanobacteriati > Methanobacteriota > Halobacteria > Halobacteriales > Natrialbaceae > Natrinema > Natrinema saccharevitans. Next base: position 229,859 of record NZ_LWLN01000001.1, on the reverse strand, counting down.
CGACGCTCTCGATGACGAGGCGCTGACGGCACTGTGTGCGCGGGCAAAGATCGCAGACGAACGTCGGCTCCTCGAGCGACGGGCGCTGGTCGTAGCGGCCCTCTTCGGGCTGTTCCTGACGCTGACCGTCTGGGCGTCGCTGGCCGCCGGGCTCGTCGGCCTCGCGGTCGCCGGGCCGCTGCTCGCCCGAACGCTCCAGCGTACCGAGTTCGCCGCCGATCGGCGCGCCGCGCGGGCGGTCGGTACGGACGCCCTCGCGAGCGCGATCGAGGCCGGCACCGACCTGACCGACGACCGGAGTCGAGTCCACGAACGGCTCGCGCCACGGCCGTCGACGAGCCGGCGGCTCGAGCGGCTCCGCGACGCCTAAAGCGTCTCGAGGATCGCCAGCACGCGCTCCTCGTCCTCGCGGGCCGGCCCGTTGTCGTCGCCGTTTCGATCGCTCTCGAGGTGCTCGTCGACCGTGTGAGCCAGCGCCGCCTCGAGCGGCGTCGATTCCCAGCCCAGTCCGGCGAGTTTCGCCGTCGAGAGGACGTGCGGGTAGGACCGGTAGAGCGGGTAGTCCTCGAGGGCGAGTTCGCCGGCCGCGAGTTCGCGCGGTCCGGCGTGGACGATCTCGACCGCCGTCTCGAGGGCGTCCGCGAGTGATTCGACCAGTTCCTCGAGCGGGACGAGCCGGCGGTCGCCGACGTTGTAGGCCTCGCCGGGGTCGCCGCGTTCGGCGACGATCCGGAGGGCGGCGGCGACGTCCTCGACGTAGACGAGGTGACGGAGGTTCGTCCCGTCGCCGGGGACGACGACCCGGTCGAAGCGGTTCACGCGGTCGATCCACCAGTTCAGCCGCTCGGTGTAGTCGTGGGGGCCGTAGACGATCGGCGGCCGGACGACCATGGCGGGCACGCCGTCGTCGGCCGCCGCGAACGCCGCCCGGTCGCCCTCGGCCTTCCGGTTGCCGTAGGTCTCGACGGAGTCGTCGGTCGCCTGCTCCGGCGTGCAGTCGTGCAAGGGCGTCTCGCCCTCTCGCTTGGGGATCTCTTCGCGCCCGTAGGCCGCGCCGCTCGAGACGTAGACGTACGCCTCGCAGTCGTCGAAGATCCGGGTCGCGGCCCGGACGTCCTTCGGGTGGTAGGCCACGCAGTCGAAGACGGCGTCGGGGTCGACCGTCGTCGCGGCCGCCTCGAGGGCGGTGTCGTTCGTCCGGTCGCCCTCGACGTGGTCGACGCGGTCGTCGTCCGCGAAGGGGTTCTCGCGGGTGCCCCGCGTGAACAGGGTCACGTCGTAGTCGTGGTCGAGCAGTTCCGCGACGAGGTGGCGGCCGATAAAGCGCGTGCCGCCGATGACTAGGGCGTCGTCCATAGCGAATCGTCACCGCTGTCGGGGAAAACGGTGGCGGACGAGCGGTCGATATAGCGCGGTTCGGGGGCACCGAGACTGCGCGAGTCACGTGACGAATACGGACCCACACATCAGCCGACGCGACCGGAACGCGCGGTGGCGTGCGCTGTCGAGCGGCCGAACGGCAGTGAGGGCGATCGACGACGCTGCGCGAGGGATGAGTGAGTGACCTCCGGGAACGAACGAATCGGCTGGGGAGGGCGAGGCCCCTCCGTGTTGCCACGATAGCAGAACGCTCGTTGTCACGCAATCACGAACGATCCGTTGAGAGAAAGCGCCGAAGAAGTCGTCTGCTATCGTGGCTAATAGGGGTTACCACGTCCTCCCCAGCCGATTCGCTCACTCTCGTTCGAAAGACGCTCCGCGTCTTTCGTGATGACGAGAGAGCTTCGCTCTCTCGAACCATGTTCGCTCATCCCTCGCGCAGTGTCATCAACTGCTCTCGCCGTCGCTCGAGCAGTCGACAGCGCGCGCCACCGCAGGTCGACTGAGCGGGCCAGAGAGAGTCGCTGACCGAACTGGCTGTCTCGTCGAACGAGCGCCGTCCCGAGACGATCGGCTCGGTCGCCTGCAGGGGCGGGTTCTTTGCCGGCGTCGGTGGTAGGGCGGGTCGATATGTCCGATCAGCTCTGGACGGATCGCGCCCGGGAGTACCCCCTCGAGTGCGATCACTGCCACTATCCGATCCCCGGCGAGCCCGAGGCGGGCGAGGACGGCCGCTACTGTTCGGCGGCCTGCCGCGAGGCCGCCGCCGACGGTTCGACGATGCCCGACCCCGACGCCTACAAGCGAGTCGTGACCGGGGTCGAGCCGCTGGACTCGCTGGTCCCGAACGGGATTCCGGCCGACTCGTTGGTACTCCTGTCGGGCGACGAGGGCACCCGCCGGGCCGAACTCGAGACCGAACTCGTCTGGCGGGCCTTAGAGCGCGGCGAGCCCGCGGTCGTCTGTTCGGTCGCGAACCCGCCGACGGCGGCGCTCGAGCGCTTCTACGAGAACGGCTGGAACGTCCTGCCGGCGCTGGAGACCGACCGCCTGCGGATCGTCGACTGTTTCACCCGTCGGCTCGACGACCGCGACGAGTTTCGCGCCGGGCGAACCGAGTGGGCGACCTTTCTCGGCGAGGCCGCCGCCGACGCGGTCGTCGAGGTGGCCGATCCGAGCGACCGCCGCGAGGTAGCGAACGGGATCCACCGGGCGATCGACGACCTCGAGATGTCCGAGACGGGACTGGTGACGATCGACTCGCTGGACGAACTCGAGTCGCTGGCGGGTGGCGGGCTCGTCCACGATTTTCTCAAAGACGTCCGATCGACGGTCTGTACGGCCCGTTTCGTCCCGATCGTCGCCGCGGCGACGACGGCGGGACAGGCGGAGCATCCGGAACCCGAGCGCGTCTTCGACGGGATCGTCGACCTGCGGCTGACCGACGGGAACGCGGCGGGGACCCGGCTCAAACGGCTCGCGGTCCGAAAGCTAACCGGGGCGGCGGTTCTCCCCCAGTGGGTGACCTACGACCACGAGCCCGCCCGCGGGCTGTTCGCGTTCGGTCCGAACACGGACGCGCGACAGGTCTACGACCGCGGGAACGGCCCCGTCGCGTCGACCCAGCGCCGGTAGCGGCCGGGTATGGGGTGCAGTATCGACGACGGGGCGGCGCTCGAGCCACCGCGCGGTCGCCGTTCCCGACCGGGCGTGGTCCCGCCCGGCCCCGCTTTGGCTGCACGCAAAGGCGCGCTCAGGCTTTATCCGGACGTTGAGTATAGGATCGGCCGCAGTCACACACCGACCAGCGACGGGCGCGTCGCTCGAAGCGACAGTGAGAGACGACGCTACCGACCGACAGCCACATCATGACCGATCGAAACCGGGACCGAGACCGGCGGCGTACCGAGCGATCGACCGAGCGCGGACGCGGCACGCGGGACCGAGGCGGCGACCGGGACCGCGAGGGCGCCGATCGCGGCTGGCTCCACGGCCTCTTCAGCCGCGGCGGGAGCGACGATCGGGAGGCGCAGGGGCCCGACCGCGGGCGGGAACAGCGCCGGGCCGAAGGCCGTCAGCCCGACCGCCAGCAGAGCCAGGAGTCGGGCCCGCATCGCGAGCGCAGCCAGAGCGCCGGCCAGCAGGGCCGACAGTCCGGCCGGCGACGGGGTGGAACCGGCCAGGGGAGCGGTCACGGGCAACGCAGTGGCTTCGAAACGAACGCGATGCAGGAAGCGGCCCTCGAGTACGGCGGCGAGGCCCGACACGAGAGCCACCGCGGCGGCCAACGCGGGCAGGACCAACGGCGGGGCGGGACGCGTGGACGACACGAACAGGGTCAGCAGCGTCGACAGCCCGGCGAGCAGGATCGACACGAGCAGGGCGGCCAGCGCGGCCCCGTGGAACGGGGCCACCGGACGGAGGATCGGACCCAACAGCGTCGGGGGGAGACGCGACGCGAGGACGACCGGCAGGGAGCCCAACAGCGCTGGCACGAGGACCGCGAGACCCGGACCGGTGCGACGTCCGACCGAGGCGGGCAGAACCGACAGCATCGCGGGCAGCAAAGCGGCATCCGGGGCGAGGACCAGGGGAGCCAGTCCCGGTGGACCGGCGAGCAACACGGCAGTCAGTACCAGCGGGGTCAGCCCGAGCCCCGTCGCCACCAGCGAAGCGCGGGCTACGAGCGCGGACGGCAGCGGGATCGCGGCTCGCAGGAGACGGACCGCTCGCAACGGGACTACGGCGACGCCCAGCAGTTCGACCGCGGCGGGGAACGCGATACCTCCGGCGGCCGCATGAACCGCGAGCAGCAATCCGGCGGCGGCCTCGAGTACCGCCAGCGGGGACGCCGCGCCGAGTCGGGTGACTGGACCGACTCTCGCGAGTCTCGGGGCTCGAGCGACGCGGAGGCCCAGCGACGGGACGACGACACGAGCAACCGCCGGCACGTCAACGAGGGCGATCCGACCGCCGACGAGGACCACGGCCGAACCGAGGATCGGTCGCGCTGAGACGCGACTCGCCACGCGGAATCCCGCGGGCCGACATCACCCCCGTTTTTGCCGCTCCCGTCCCGAGGGGCTGCCACGGACGGGACGTACGTTCTCGTGATCGAGGCGACGCGAGCCGCGACCATCGAGGTCGGTGCGCTGGGCGACCTGGCGTTCGAAGCGGGGGCGTACGCCTACGTCGGCTCGGCGTTCGGCCCCGGCGGCTTCAGCCGGGTCGATCGCCGTCGGAGCAAAGCACCGACGAGGTCTCACTCGCTTCGCTCGCGAGACCGCCACCGCGAACTGGCCGCCGGCGACCGGGAGACGCGCCACTGGCACGTCGATTATCTGCTCGGTCATCCAGCGACCCGGCTCGAGACCGCGATCACGTTCCCCGACGCCGATCGGGAGTGTGAACTGGCGACCGCGTTGCCGGGCGAGCCGGTCGAGGGGGTCGGCGCGTCGGACTGTGACTGTCCGGCGCATCTCCTCGCGGCCACTGACACGACAGCGATTCGAACCGCCGCGGTCGACGCGGGCGGCGTCGTCGACGAGTAGCGCGTGCAATCGCCGATGCGTTCTTGAGGCTAGATTGTGAACCGGTAGCTATGGCCAATTCAGACGCCGACTCGACGTCCCAACCGACGCCGGAACTCGACGACGACGCGATGTCCCGCTTTCCCGTTCCGGAGTTCGAAGAACTGCCGTCGGATCTCCAGGAACGAATCGAAGAAGAAACCGAACGGTCCGGGTTCACGCCGAACGTATTCTCGGCGTTTGCGTACAAACCCTCGCACTTCCGGGCGTTTTTCCAGTATCACGACGCGCTCGTCGAGGACTCCGCCTTAGAGCGCGAGGAGGTCGAGATGATCGTCGTCGCCGTCTCCGGCGTCAACCACTGCTACTACTGCAACGTCGCCCACGGCGCGCTCGTCCGAATCTACGCCGACGATCCGACGCTGGCCGACCAGCTGATCGCGAACTACCGGAGCGCCGACATCAGCGACGCCCACCGGACGATGCTCGACGTGGCCGTCAAACTCACCGAACGGCCGGACGCGATCGAGCCCGCCGACCTCGAGGCGCTGCGCGAGGCCGGCTTCAGCGAGGAGGCGATCTGGGACATCGCGGCCGTCACGGCCTACTACAACATGAGCAATCGCATGGCGACCTTCGCCGAGATGCGGCCCAACGACGAGTTCCACACGCTCGGGCGGGAGTGAACCGCACGGCAACCAAAGGCACTTATCGCGTCCACGAGACGGACGGCTATGGTCGACAGGGAAGCCGTCCGCCGTGCGTACGACGAAATCACGTCGACGTACGCGAACGAGCGAGTCGCGACGCACGACGAGGCCGAGTCGGCAGCGCTCGCGGCGCTGTTCGATTCGGTGCCGGACGGGTGTCGCCTCCTCGACGCCGGCTGCGGGCACGGAATCCCGGCGCTCGAGTACGCCCTCGACCCGTCGAACGGGGTCGCTCCGGACCTGGCCGTCGGCCTCGACCTCTCGCGGGGGCAACTCGAGACGGCGACGCGGCTCGTTCCCGACGCGACGCTGTGTCAGGGTGAGATGACGCGGCTCCCGTTCGCCGCGGCCACGTTCGATGCCGTCACCGCACTGTACTCGCTGATTCACGTCCCGATCGACGACCACTCGACGGCGATCGAGGCGTTCGCCCGCGTCCTTCGACCGGGCGGGCAGCTCCTCCTCACCGAAGGGTGGACCGAGTGGGCCGGGTCGAACCCGGACTGGCTCGAGACCGGCACCGAGATGCAGTGGCACATGGCCGGGGCGGAAGCGACGCGTGAGCAGCTCGAATCGGCCGGGTTCGAACTGGTCGCGACGGGAGAGTTCAGGGACGCGTTGGCCGACGAGGAAGAGGCCCGGTTCCCGTATTTCCACGCGCGGCTGACGGAGTGATCGAGCGCCGGCGACGGGACGTGTCGGCCAGTGCGAACCGAAGAGAAACGCGCCGGCGGAATCAGTCGTCGCTCGCGGCGAAGTTGGCCGATTCGGCTTCGGCCGCGGCCTCGGGTTCGCCGGGCAGTTCGTTGCGGACGTCGTCGCTGCCCTGCTCGGTGATCGCCTCGTAGTAGGCCTCGGGCATGACCTTCACGAAGGCCTCGAGCGCGCGCTCCCAGTTTGCGAGCAGGAGTTCGCCCCGCTCGGAGCCGGTGTAGGCGACGTGGTTCTCGACGAGGCGGCGCAGCATCCGCTCGTCTTTCTCCTCGAGGTCGTCGTGGAGCGAGACCATGCCGGTGTTGGCCTTGGCCGCGAACTCCTCGTCGGGGTCGTAGACGTAGGCGACGCCGCCGGACATCCCGGCCGCGAAGTTGGTGCCCGTCTCGCCCAGCACGGCGACGACGCCGCCGGTCATGTACTCACAGCCGTGGTCGCCGACGCCCTCGACGACGGCCTTGGCACCGGAGTTGCGCACCGCGAAGCGCTCGCCGGCGACGCCGTTGACGTACAGCTGGCCGTCGGTCGCGCCGTAGAGCGCGACGTTGCCGATCGAGACGTTCTCGGTCGGGTCGTAGGCGGCGGACTCGGGCGTCCGGATCGTGAGCTTGCCGCCGGAGAGGCCCTTGCCGACGTAGTCGTTGGCGCTGCCATCGAGGTGTATCGAGACGCCGCTGGCCAGGAACGCGCCGAAGCTCTGGCCGGCGGTCCCCTCCACGTCGACGGTGATGGTGTCCTCGGGGAGGCCGGGCTCGCCGTAGCGGTCCGTGATTCGGTTGGAGAGCATCGCGCCGACGGTGCGGTCGACGTTCGTGACCTCGGTCTCGAGGGCAACCGGCTCTTGGTCTTCGATGGCGTCTGCCGCGGCTTCGATGAGGTCGCGATCGAGCTGGTCCTCGAGTTCGTGGTCCTGCTCGCGGATCTTGCGTCGGACCTCGCTGCCGGGGTCGGCCAGCACTTCCGAGAGGTCGACGTTGCGGGCCTTCGGGTGGTCGACGTCGTCGCGCTGCGCCAGGGCGTCGACCTGGCCGATCATCTCGTCTATGGTCTCGTAGCCGAGTTCGGCCATGATCTCGCGCAGTTCCTGCGCGATGAAAGTCATGTAGTTGATGACGTGTTCGGGCTCGCCGGGGAACCGCTTGCGCAGGTCCTCGCGCTGGGTGGCGACGCCGACCGGGCAGGTGTTCTTGTGACACTGCCGGGCCATGACGCAGCCGCCGGTGACCAGCGAGGCGGTCCCGAAGATGTACTCCTCGGCACCCAGCAGGGCGGCGACGGCGACGTCGCGCCCGGTCTTCATCCCGCCGTCGGCGGAGACGCGGATGCGGTCGCGGAGGCCGGTCCGACAGAGCATCTGGTTGGCTTCCGCGAGACCGAGTTCCCACGGGAGGCCGGCGCTCTTGATCGACGTCTTGGGCGAGGCACCGGTCCCGCCGTCGTGGCCGGAAATGTGGACCACGTCGGCGTTGGCCTTCGCGACGCCGGCGGCGACGGTGCCGATCCCCGCTTCGGAGACGAGCTTGACGTTGATATCGGCGTCCTCGTTGGCCGCCTTCAGGTCGAAGATCAGCTGCTTCAAGTCCTCGATCGAGTAGATGTCGTGCAGCGGCGGCGGCGAGATCAGCCCGACGCCGGGCGTGGACTTGCGGACGTGGGCGATCATCTCGTTGACTTTCGAGCCGGGGAGGTGGCCGCCTTCGCCGGGCTTGGAACCCTGGGCCATCTTGATCTGCAGTTCGTCGGCGTTCGAGAGGTACGTCGAGGTGACGCCGAACCGGCCGGAAGCGACCTGCTTGACGTTACACTCGCGTTCGGTGTTGAACCGCTCCGGCGGTTCGCCCCCCTCGCCCGAGTTGCTCTTGGCGCCGAGCCGGTTCATCGCGATCGAGTTGTTCTCGTGGGCCTCCGGCGAGAGCGAACCCAGCGACATCGCGGCGGTCGAGAACCGCTGGACGATGTCCGTGATCGGCTCGACGTCCTCGATCGGGATCGGATCGCGATCGGAGTCGAACTCGAGCAGGCCACGCAAGGTCTGGAGGTTCTGTTGCTGGTCGTTGATCTGTTCAGCGAACTCCTGGTAGCGCTCGTAGTCGTTCGAGCGGACGGCCTGCTGGAGCGCGCCGACGGTGTCGGGGTTCCACTGGTGGTGGATGCCGCCCGAGCGGTGTTCGAACTCGCCGTGGCGGTCGAGGTCCGGTTCCTCGCCGTCGCCGAAAGCGGTCGCGTGGCGCTCGCGGAGGTCCTCCTCGATCTCGGCGAGGCCGATCCCCTCGGTGCGGTTCTCGGTGCCCTCGAAGTACTCGGCCACGAGGTCCGAATCGAGGCCGACGGCCTCGAAGATCTGGGCGCCCTGATAGCTCTCGACGGTCGAGATTCCCATCTTGGCCATGATCTTCAGGAGGCCGTCCTCGACGGCGTTGATATAGGCGTCGATGGCGACCTCGGTGTCGGCGCCGTCGGGGCCGGCGGTGATGTCCTCGATGGTCTGGTAGGCCAGGTACGGGTTGACCGCGCCGGCGCCGTACCCCACGAGAGTCGCGAAGTGGTGGACGGTCCGCGGGTCGGCCGACTCGACGACGAGGCCCACGTGGTTTCGCAGGCCGTTGCGCACGAGGTGGTGGTGGACGCCGCCGGTCGCCAGCAGGCTCGGGATCGCGACCCGGTCCTCGTCGACGTTCCGGTCCGAGAGGACGATGACGTCGTGGCCGCCGTCCTCGATCGCGTCGACGACGTCCTCGCGGACGCGCTCGATCGCGGCCTCGAGGTCCGCGCCGGGGTCGTCGCTCTCGGGCTCGTAGGTGATGTCGATCGTCGCGGTCGTGATCCCGTTGGCCGAACAGTCGCGGACCGACTCGAGTTCGGCGTCGGTCAGGATCGGCGAGTCCAGCACGAGCTGGCGGGCGTGTTCGGGCGACTCGTCTAACAGGTTGCGCTGGAAGCCCAGCCGCGACTCCATCGAGGTGACCAGTTCCTCGCGGATGTAGTCAAGCGGCGGGTTCGTGACCTGTGCGAACAGCTGTTTGAAGTAGGAAAACAGCGGTCGGTTGAACTCGGTCAGCACCGACAGCGGCGTGTCGTCGCCCATCGAGCCGACGGGGTCTTTCCCCTTCTGGGTCATCGGCTCGATCAGGTTCTCGAGTTCGTCGTGCGTGTAGCCGAACGCGGCCTGTTGGTCGCGCAGCGCCGGAATCTCCGTCTGCGGCGAGCGGTCGTTCGTGGCCCGGATGTCGTCCAGATGGACCTGCTCCTGTGCGATCCACTCGCCGTAGCGGTCGTCGGTGAGGTCGTCGAAGACTTCCTCGTCGGGGATGACCCGGCCCTCCTCGGGGTCGGCGAGGAAGAGCTGGCCGGGCTTGAGGCGGCCACGTTCTTCGATCTCCGCTGGCTCGGTCTCGAGCGCGCCGGCCTCGCTGGCCATGATGAGCCGGTTGTCGGTCGTGACGTCGTACCGGCACGGGCGCAGTCCGTTACGGTCCAGCACCGCGCCGACGCGTTCGCCGTCGGTCGCCGCCACGAGCGCGGGGCCGTCCCACGGCTCGACCAGCGACGCGTGGAAGTCGTACCAGTCCTTCCGGTCGGCGTCCATCGCGTCGTCGCCGTCGCAAACTTCGTCAGAAGTTTGCTGCCCGTGGCGCTTCGCGCCACGACCGCGCCAGGCCTCGGGGACGAGCATCCGCAGGGCGTGTGCGAGGTCCCGGCCGCCCTGCATCAGCAACTCGAGGGCGTTGTCGACGCTCGCCGTGTCCGATTGGTCGGGGTCGTCGATGATCGGCTTGACGGCCTCGAGGTCCTCCAGAACGTCGCTCTCGATGTCGGTCTCGCGGGCCCGCATCCAGTTGATGTTGCCCTGAATGGTGTTGAACTCGCCGTTGTGGATGATGTTGCGGTACGGATGGGCGAGGTGCCACGCGCCGAGCGTGTTCGTCGAGAACCGCTCGTGGACCATTACGAACGTCGATTCCATGCGCTCATCGGTGAGATCGGGGTAGTACGCGGGGACCTGAACGCCCTTCAGCAGTCCCTTGTAGACGACGGTCTTGGAGTCGAGAGAGACGACGTAGAACCGATCTTTGTTCTCGACGTCGGCGTCCTCGACGGCGTTTTCCAGCGCGCGTCGAGCCACGTACAGTCGGCGGTCGAAGTCGTCGCCGGAGATATCGTCCTCGGGCGCGACGACGACCTGATGGACGTCGGGTTCCGAGTCGACGGCGGTCTGTCCGAGGCCGTCGTTGTTCGTCGGCACGTCGCGCCACTCGAGGACCTCGAGATCGTAGGTGTCGAAGGTGTCGGCGGTGAGATCGCGGAGTTGCTCGCGTGCCCGATCGTCCTGTGGCAGAAAGAGCGAGCCGACGGCGTAGGTTTCGGGGAGATCGGTCTCGAGAACGCTCTCGAAGAACGGATCCGGCGTCTGAAGCATGATACCGGCTCCGTCGCCGGTGTCTTTCTCCGCGCCGGTCGTCCCGCGGTGTTCGAGGTTTTCGAGCAGTTCGAGTCCGTCGGCGACGATGTCGTGGCCCCCATCCCCGTCGAGATCCATAACGACACCGACACCGCAGTTCGACCGCGCGTCCGCGGGGTCGGCGAGCCCCTGCGAACGCTCGGTGGATGACTCCATATGTGGCTGTGACATACACACCCGTAGCGGGAAGGGATATAAGAGGCTAATCCATTATGGCTAAGTGTATTATAAACACATATAGATCAGTATAAGGTGTATGTAAACACCTTAGTTTCGGCTATCGAGGCCGGCTATCGGACGGGAAAACTCGCAGTCGTCGGAGCGCCGGTCGAAATCCCGACCCGGAAACGCGAGTTCCCGGTGACGGGACGAAATGTCAGAGGCACGTAGTGCTCACCCACCAGAGTGAACACCACATCCCTTGGAACAGCATCCACCCGTAAGCAATCTTGGGCTAAAGAATTAGGTGTGCGTGAAACAATCACCCGCGTAAACAGTTCGTCGGAGCGCACGTCGCAGGCACCGGCGTCTCGAAGGAGAGCCGATCTCCGGTTCCGAATTCTGCCACCAGCTCGTGACTCGAGCGGGCGTCGAGTCGGTACGGCAGGGAAAACGGAGACCGGACGGGCTCGGTTCAGTACGACTTCGCGAAGTACGCGATTTCGTCGGCGGGATCGCCACAGACGCCACACTCGTCGCGGTCGGGTTCGGGTACCTCACCGCCCGACGAGCCTCCCTCGTCCTCGAGGGGTTGCATGACGATTTCGGCGGCGATCTTCTCCTTGATTACCTCCTCGCAGGCCTCGTCGCCGCACCACGGCGTCTTCACGTAGCCGCCGTGTTTACCGATCGTCCCGAGGATCTCCTCGGGGCTGTGGGCCTCGCGGACGTTGTCCTCGAGGGTCTCCTCGGCGGCCTCGTACAGTTTGTCGTATATTTCCTCGAGGTGTTCGTCGACGGCGTCGACGATCCCGTCGCGGTCCTCGACGGTCTCCTCGTTGTCCGGACGGTGGACCAGCGTGGCCTCCCCGTCTTCGACCTCGTAGGGACCGATCTCCAGCCGGAGGGGGACGCCGTTGAGTTCGTGTTCGTTGAACTTGAAGCCGGGATTGCGCTCGTCGCGGTCGTCGAGTTCGACGCGGAAGCCGGCGTCCTCGAGGTCGTCGGCGATTCCCTCGGCGTACTCGAGGACTTCCTCTTTGGTGTCTTCCTGCCAGATGGGGACGATGACGACTTGCGTGGGCGCGACCGTCGGCGGGAGGACGAGCCCCTGATCGTCGGAGTGAGTCATGATGAGCGCCCCGAGCGCGCGCCAAGAGAGGCCCCACGAGGTGGTGTAGGCCGTCTGTTCCTCCTCGTCCTCGTCGACGAAGGTGATGTCGAAGGCCTCGGCGAAGCTCTGGCCGAGGTTGTGGCTGGTCGCGCCCTGGACGGACTTGCCGTCGGGCATCAACGCCTCGACGGTCGTCGTGGTGTCCGCGCCGGGGAACTTGTCGTGTTCGGGCTTTTTCCCCCGGAGGACCGGAATCGCGAGGACGTCCTCGTAGACGCGCTCGTACTGGCCCAGTCGGGTCCAGACCTCCTCCCACGCGCCCTCGTTGCTGGCGTGGGCGGTGTGGCCCTCCTGCCACATGAACTCCTTCGTCCGGAAGAACGGCTTCGTCTCCGTCGCCTCCCAGCGGACGACCGAACACCACTGGTTGAGCCGCATCGGCAGGTCACGGTGGCTGCGCGTCCAGTCGGCCATAAACGGCGCGATGATCGATTCGCTCGTCGGACGCACCGCGAGGCGTTCCTCGAGTTCGTCGTGCCCGCCCTGGGTCACCCACGCGACTTCCGGGTCGAACCCTTCGACGATGTCCTTTTCCCGCTCCAGGAAGCTCTCGGGGATGAACATCGGGAAGTAGACGTTGTCGACGCCGGTCTCTTTGAACCAGCCGTCGAGCGAGTCCTGAATGGCCTCCCAGAGGGCGTAGCCGCGGGGCTTGGTGACGATGAACCCGCCCATCGGCGCGTAGTCCGCCAGGTCGGCCTTCTGGACGACCTCGGCGTACCACTCGCCGGGCTTGTGTGATTTCGACTCGGTGATGCCGAGTTCTTGACTCTCCGAACTCATTAGTACGACATGCAGTCAGCGCGGGCTTAAACCATGCGAAGGGCAACGCTCGCTCGAGTCCGCTTCGGATCCGCGTACCGGAGGTGTTTTGTACCGATAGCCACTCGAAGGGAGTAGGCGGCACGGTCGGCCGGCCCCTTTCAGCCGCCGCGGTTTCCGTGGCGGTTCCGCTGTCCGACCTACACCGTCTCTCTAACACTCTCGAGCGCCAGCTATCGTACTTGCACCCACCACCGAACCGGTACCGGTGGGACCGCGGGCGACTCGAGCCGTCACGTCCGCGGACGGCAATCGGTGCGAAAAACTCGGAAACCCTCGCTTCGTTTCATCCGGTTCTCACAGGTTTATGGACGCGACCGTCTTATACGGGATCGACATGAAGGCAATCGAAGTCGAGTCCTACGGCGACAGCGACGAACTATCGGTCGTCGACGTCCCGACGCCCGAGCCCGAGGCGGGGGAGGTCCGAATCGAGATCGAGGCCGCGGGAATCAACTTCGCGGACATCATGCAGCGACGGGGCCACTACCCGAGCGGACCCGAAGCCCCCTACGTCCCCGGCATGGAGGCCGCGGGAACGGTCGACGCGGTCGGGGAGGGCGTCGACGATCTCTCGGTCGGCGACCGCGTCGTCGGCATGCTCGATACCGGCGGCTACGCCGAGTACGTCACCGCCCCCGCGGACCTGCTCTTTCCGATCCCCGAGGCGATGAGCTTCGACGAGGCCGCCGGCTTCCCCGTCCAGTTTCTCACCGCTCACGCCTGCCTGTTCGAGTGGGGCGGGCTCGAGGCAGACGAGTCCGTCCTCATTCAGGCCGCCGCGGGCGGGGTCGGCACGGCTGCCGTCCAGCTGGCGTCGAACCACGGCGCGGAAGTCTTCGGCACCGCGAGCACGCAGGAGAAACTCGACCTCGCGGCCGAGTTGGGCTGTGACCACCCGATCAACTACACGGAGACGGACTTCCGCGAGATCGTCGAGGCCGAGACCGACGGCGAGGGCGTCGACCTCGTCTTGGAGAGCGTCGGCGACGACGTCTTCGACCGCAGCCTCGACGCAATGGCCCACTTCGGACGCATGGTCACCTACGGGGTCGCAAGCGGCGTGCCCGCGGAGGTAAGCAACCAGCGGCTGCTCTTCGAGAACAAGACCGTCAAGGGATTCCACCTCGGGCAGGCCGCCATGCACGACCCGGACAGAGTCATGCAAGCCGTCCCCGAACTCACCGAAGGGCTGGCCAGCGGTGACCTCGAGATCATCCTGGGCGAGTCCTTCGCGCTCGAGGACGCCGCCGAGGCCCACCAGTACATCGAGGACCGGAAGAGTTCCGGGAAGATCGTGCTGAAGCCCTAGCGGCGTCGGTATCGACCGCGGGTCAGAACGATACGTCCCACTCGAGGTCGTGATCGACGAAATCGGCCTCGTCCAGGGGCTCGCCGCCCTCGAACCGGAACTCGCCGGCGACCGTCTCCCCCTCGAGGACGCCGGGCAGCCAGAGGTGATCGTCGTCCCACATCCGGTCGTAGGGAACGTCGTCGACGGGGACCCACTCGGGATAGGCCTCCTCGGAGGCGGTCGGCTCGCCGGCGAACGACCGGGTGCGGTAGACGTGACAGCGCGTGTGGCCCTCGCCGTCGAGCAGGAAGGTGAGTTCGCCGGCCTTCTCGAGGGTCGTCACCTCGAGGCCGACTTCCTCTCGCGTCTCGCGGACGGCACACTCCCGCGGGGTCTCCCCGGCCTCGAGTTTCCCGCCGGGGCCGTTGTACCAGCCCTCGCCCAGTCCGCGGCGTTTCTCGATGAGGAGGACTTCGTCGGCGTCGCCACCGTCGTTCCGGAGTGGGAAACACAGCGTCGCCTCGATCATACGCGGGGATTCGCTCGGAGCGTGAAAAGGGTGTACGCTCGCTTCGAAGGTGTCTCGAGTCGTTCGTGAAAACGGGACGCCCGAGAGATCCTTCTGCTATCGTGGCACCACGGAGGTACCACACCCTCCCCAGCCGATTCGCTCGTTCGCTCCGCTCACTCGCTCATCCCTCGCGCGGCTTCGAACGACAGTTCGCCGTCGGCTCACGGTTCCTGCGGTCACCGTTCGCAGTACCGAGGCCCTCCCGCCGGTCGGGCCTCGCGGCTCACTGTCGCTCAGCACGCGCCACTGCAGTACACCGGCGGAGAACGAGTCGACGGCTCACCCGTCGGCGTGCGAGAAGACGAACTCCCGGACCAGTTTCGCGGCCAGCGCGGCCGCCTGGCCGTCGTCGCGGTCGTTGACCTCGACCACGTCGAAGCCGCCGGCCTGCGGTGCCACTTCGCGCACCACGTCGCGGAGTTCGCGGGGCTCGAGCCCGAACGGTTCCGTCGTCCCGGTTCCCGGCGCGTAGCCGGGGTCGGCGGCGTCGATGTCCACGCTGAGGTAGACTTCCCGGTCGGCGAACCGGTCACCGGGAGTCCACTCGCCCACGTCCTCGGGGGGAACGACGGTCACGTCGTCGGCAGCGGCTCGGTCCCACTCGCCCTCGCTACCCGTGCGCACGCCGAGCAGGATGACCTCCTCGACCGAGTCGACGTCCTCGAGGATCCGCCGGGTGACGGCGGCGTGTGAGAGCGGGTTGCCGTCGTAGGCGTCGTACAGGTCGAGGTGGGCGTCGCAACAGACGAACACCTCGGGTTCGACTGCGCGTGCGCCCGCGAGCGAGACGGTGTGTTCCCCGCCCAGCGTCAGCGGGACGGCGTCGTCCCAGACGGCCTCGCGGAGCGTGCTCGTGAGATACTCGAGGTAGGCTTCGACGTCGTTCCACGCGCGGACGTCGCCGCGGTCGACGACGCCCAGCTCGGAGAAGTGCTGGCCCGTCCGGTGGTCGTAGTCGTCGAACGGTTCGGCAAAAGAACGGATCCGTCGGGGACCGAACCTGGTCCCCGGCTGAAAGGTCGTCGTGGCGTCCAGGGGCGCACCGACGACCACGAAGTTCGCGACTCCACGGTCGGCAGCGTCCGCCGCGTCGGTTCCCTCGCCGTCGTCGGTCGCCCCGGGAAACATTAGACGATCTTTCGCTGGTCTTCCATCTCGAGGTATTCGATGTTCTCGTCGGGGGAGACGTCTTTGTCCTCGGGGACCCGCATCGTGATCGTCTCGTACGTTTCGAGGTCCATGACCTGCATGTCCGAGCCGTCGACGGAGACGACCTGGCCCTGTTTGCGCTCGATGATCGGGACCCAGATCTTGGCGTCGACGGGCTGGGAGAGCGAGCGTTTCTTGCCGTCGAAGACGCCCTCGGCCTCGACGCGGGCCTTGGCGCTGCCGTGTTTGCCCGGCTTGGCCGTCGAGTAGGCGTTGATCTTACACGCCGTATCGTCGATCATTACGTAGCTGCCTTCCTGGAGATCGCGAACTTCGGTCTGCTGTTTCGCCATGTCCCGGCGTAATCAATCGACGTGCATAAACCGTTTGGAATGGCCGCTGGCGCGCGTTCGATGTGCTAACAGGGCCGGTCGGGCCGTTCGCGAGCAGTAGTTCACCATGGCGATCGCTCGGGAGTCGACGATCGATCTCGAGGCGGCACCGGCGTGCGCTATCGCGTCCCGGGGGAGTTCGTCGGCTGCCGGAACCGCATCTATTTTTGAGGAGGGTCAGAAACTGAACGAGTGTCCGGGTAAAAAACTCACATCCAGGCTGGACCGCACGCTCACATCCATCCAGTCCAACCCGGACATCTTCGATTGCAGTCACACGAGTAAAGTGTTGCTGGCCGACCAGTGAGGGGCTCGTACGTCGATCGCCCCAGCGACCGCTCAGCCGTCAAATAACGGGCCGAAGCCGACGGCATCGGTCGCGGGCTCGAGCGGGCTTGCCGGCAGTCCGTCCGCCACTCCGGGATCGTTGTACGCCCGCGGCGCGACGTCGTTGGGGCCGTCGGGATAGCCGATCGCGGCCAGCGTCTGGAGTTGGGCGCGGCCGATCCCGAGTTCGAACTGGCCGCCGCCGTAGCACCGGATGTCACGATCGTCGCAGTAGCGCAGCGTCTCGCACAGCGACTCGAGCGAGCCAAAGCGCGAGGGTTTGACGTTGAGCCAGTCGGGCACCCACGGCAGGGCTTCGATATCGTCGACGCCGTGGATCGGCGCGTCCCACGAGACCCGCGCTCGGACCGCGGGATCGTCGAAAAGCGGCCGCGTCCCGTCGGTCAGGTTGGGGTCCTCGATGATCGCTTCGGGGAACGACTCGAGGACGCGTTCGTACAGGTCGGAATCGGCCGGCACGTCGACGTCGGTCCCCTCGTAGTGGCCCTTCAGATCCAGAATGCGGACGGCGTCGGTGCCGACCGCCTCGTCGATCGCGTCGACGAGGGCCGCGTCCCACTCGGGCGTCGGATCGAGCTTGAACTCGAGACCCGGAACCAGCTCGCGCAGTTCCGCGAGCCGGTCGGCCGTCGGCGGGTCGCCCAGCCGGGTGCTGGCGACGAACCGGACGGGATCGGCGGTCCGGTCGAGGACGCTCCCGAGGTCGGTTTCGGCCTGTCGGAGCGCCAGGTCAAGCGCGGCGCTCTCGAGGCCCCAGCGCCGGTAGTTCCGGAAGACTTCGCGATCCGGCGCGCCGCCGGGGAACAGGTCGAGCTCGTCGAGCCGGTCGGCAAAGGAGTCGAGCGTGTACGCCCCAGTGAGATCGGGCAGTCCGGTCTCGACCAGCCGGTCGTGATCGGCGGTCTCGTAGGTGACGTCCTCGCCGCGTCCCGTGACGGTCCCGTTGCCGTCCGGCGCGGGCCCGGACAGCGAGACGATCGTCGTGACGCGGGTGAAATCGCTGGTCGTCTCGCGCTCGAGGCGGGCCGTCGAGACGCCGTCGATCGACACCGAGAGGTCGGCGATCCGATCGTATTCCATACCGGTCCTACGGGGGCGGGACGGAAGGGTGTTTGCGGTCCCGTTACTCCTCGCCGCGGCGCTGGCGGAGGTTCTGTCGCGTGAACTGCGGTCGGGCACCGATCCCCTTGGCCGAGCGGAACGACCGATAGAGCTGGATCAGGATGACCACCGAGAAGACCGCCGCGACGATCGAGGCCCGGGGGGCCTCGAGGGCGTACAGCACGCCCATCGAGAACAGCGACATCGTCAGGAGCATTCCGTAGACGAGCCGCTTGGCGAGGTTCTCGAAGACGTTCGACTCGTCTTCGACGCCGATCCGGACGTAGAGGTCGTCGCGGTCGAGCCGGTCGAGGGCCCGCTCGGCCTTGGGGGCGATCCGGGTCAGAGAGTGGCCGGTTCGCAGGAGCTGGTCGCCGGTCTCGTCGATGTACTGTCGGATCGATTCCTCGCGGTAGCCCTGCTCGGTCAGGTAGTCGGTCGCGACCGAGATGAAATCGAAGTCCTCGTCTAAGGTCACGCAGACGCCCTCGACGACGGTCGCGACCCGGAGGACGAGCGCGAGGTTCTTCGGGAGCCGCAGCGGGAACTCGTAGATCGAGTCCTCGACCTGCCCGACGATCTGGTTGACCCGGTACTGTTCGACGTCCTCGCCGCGGGCGTCCTGAATGGCGATCTCCATGACCTCGGCCATCACGCCCCGATCGGCCTCCGGCGAGAGCGTCCCGATCTCGACTAAGGCGTCGAGGATGCCGTCGATGTCCTGATTGGCGACGGCGACGTAGAAGTCGACGATCTTCTCCTGAACGAACGGGTCGACCCGGCCCGACATCCCGAAGTCGTAGAAGACGATCCGCCCCTCGTCGGTCACCGCGAGGTTCCCGGGGTGGGGATCGGCGTGAAAGACCCCGTCGTCCATGATCATCTGCAGGTAGGACCGCTCTAAGTTCTCCGCGACCCGCGTGCGGTCGATCCCCCTGCGCTCGAGTTCCTCGACGTCGTTGATCTTCGTCCCCTCGACGTACTCCATGGTCAGCACGCGGGGGCCGGAGTGACTCTCGATCACGTCGGGGATGAGAAAGCGGTCGTCGTCCGCGAAGTTCGCCCGGATCTCGGTGAGCATCTCGGCCTCGCGTTCGTAGTCCATCTCCTCGCGGATCGTCTTCGAGAACTCCTCGGCCAGGTTCTCGAGCGAGAACGACCGGGCGTCGTCCACGAAGTACAGCAGGATCGGCAGGGACCACTCGATCACCCGCAGGTCCGCCCGCACGAGCGACTCGATGTTCGGTCGCCGGATCTTCACCGCCACGTCGCGGCCGTCCCGATCGCCCCGTGTGCGCTCGCTTTCGGGGTCGAGCCGCGCGCGGTAGACCTGTCCCAAGCTCGCGCCGCTGATCGGCTCGGTGTCGAACTCGGCGAAGCGCTCCTCGACGGGGCCGAGTTCGTCCTCGAGGACCGCTTTCGCTTCCGTCCAGCCGGCCGGCGGCACGTCGTCTTGCAGCGACGCGAGGACGTCGACGTACGACGGCGGGAGGATGTCGGGTCGAGTCGAGAGCAACTGCCCCAGTTTGATGAAGGTCGGGCCGAGCGTCAGCAGCGACTCGAGCAACACCTCGGCCCGGTGGCGATGGGTCTCGGGGTCGACCCGCCGCCGGCGACCGAACAGCAGGAAGCGCCGCCGGTCACGGGCGTACGCGAGCAACAGCGGGAGGAACTGCCAGGCGACGATGACGAACCGCTTGTACGCACGGAGAGAGGCCAGCCTCGGTCACCCCGTTTGGGCGTCCTCGTCGACGACGTCGATCGTCGTCTCCTCGCCGGCCCCGCGTTTCGGCAGCCGCAACTCGAGGACGCCCCGGTCGACCGTCGCCTCGCCGCCGGCGTCGGAGGCGTCGTCGGGCAGCGGGAGGTCCACCTCGAGGAACAGCGACCGGTTCTCCTCGAGATAGCGGTAGTCGCCGGCGGGGTCTTTCTTCCGCTGGGCGTCGATGGAGATGCGACCGTCCTCGATCGCGACCTCGAGCGACTCGGCGGAGACGCCCGGGACGTCGAGGACGAGGAGATAGGCGTCTTCGCTCTCGAGCAGATCGAAGAAGACGTCGTCGGAGAGGTCCCGCAACGCGTCGCGGAGCGCTGACATAGCTATCGGTTCGAACGCCGATACGAAAAAGGCCGCGGTCGCGGCGATTCGTCGATCGCTCGAGCGTCCCGCGGGAAGAGAGACCGTCCGCCAACGGGCCGCCCTCGAGTCGGGCGACGGCGGACAATCGACGTGCGGTGGCGCGCGCTGTCGGCCGCCTGAGTACTTACGAAGGCGGGCGAGAACATTGCGCGAGGGATGAACGAACGAAGTGAGTGAATCGGCTGGGGAGGGTGTGGCCCTCATTGTTGCCAGATAGCAGGACGCGTTAGCTGCTGTTCACGGCAAAAACCACTGCTCTACTCGAGACGACTATAGTAGCCGCTGAAAGTCATTGCACACCTGATCGCACGATGGCGCTGCGATCAGTGTGTGAATCGTTTCAGCGGCTACTATAGATGGTCGACCTGAATAGATAGTCGACTGGAGAGAGAAGCGTCCTGCTATCGTGGCAACAGGGATTTCCTCGCCCTCCCCAGCCGATTCGTTCGCTCCTTTCAGTCGCTCACTCATCCCTCGCGCAATGTTCTCGGCCGTCCTCGCTAGCGTTCGGTCGGCCGACAGCGCGCGCCACCGCACACCGGTTGACCGGTTTCAGGGGACGACGGAGAACCCGCTATTGAACAGTCGTCGAGACGAGAGCGGGGGACTCTGACGCCAAATTCGGCCTCGAGCCGGCTTCGGAGACGACGGGTTCCCCCACGCTTTTGGCCTCCGGCGACCCGATTCAGGGTATGGAAGGAGCCGACCGCGAGCGCACGGAGGCCGGGTTCAAGGTACGGACGCCGGTCGACGAGGCGCACCGGATACTGCGAGAGGCGGTCGCGGGGGGCGAGAGCGACGTGCCCTGTGGGACCGAGACGGTCGACGTCGACCGCGCGGACGGCCGCGTCCTCGCCGCACCCGTCGAATCGGCCCGCGACGTCCCTCACTACGAACGGGCGGCGATGGACGGCTACGCGGTCCGGGCCGCGGACACCTTCGGGGCCAGCGAGCGCTCGCCGGAAGTATTGGGGCTCACGGAACCGGCCGACGGTGTCGACGCCGAGGGCGACCACGCCACCGCCGACCGGATCGAACCCGGCACGGCCGCGCGAGTCCACACCGGCAGCGCGCTCCCGGAGGGAGCCGACGCGGTCGTCATGATCGAGCGGGTCACCGAACGCGAATCGGTCGGCGAACTCGAGGTCGAGGACGCCCTCGCGGAGGGGGAAAACGTCGCGCCGGTCGGCGAGGACGTCGAGGAGGGCCAGCACCTCTACGACGCGGGCCACCGGCTCCGGCCGTCGGACCTCGGCCTCCTTCGCTCGGCGGGCTACGGCCGCGTCGCGGTCGCCAGGCAGCCGACGGTCGGCGTCGTCCCGACCGGCGAGGAACTCGTGGCGGGCGATCCCGGGCCCGGCGAGGTGATCGAGACCAACGGGCTGACCGTCTCGCGGTTGGCCCAGCGGTGGGGCGCGAGGGCGACCTACCGCGACGTGGTCACCGACGACCCCGAGTCCCTGCGCGTGGCGATCCAGCGGGATCTGACGAAAGACGTCGTCGTCACCACCGGCGGCTCGAGCGTCGGCGAGCGCGACCTCCTGCCGGAGGTGATCGACGACCTCGGCGAGGTGCTGGTCCACGGCGTCGGCCTCAAGCCCGGCCACCCCGTCTGTCTGGGGATCGTCCAGGACACCCCCGTCCTCGCGCTGCCGGGCTATCCCGTCGCCTGCATCGTCAACGCCGTCCAGTTCCTGCGGCCGGTCCTGCGGTGGCTCGAGGGGACCGAGCCCGACCCCCACCCGACGACGCGGGCCCGCCTCGAGCGCAAGATTCCCAGCGAGCCAGGGGCGCGGACGTTCGCGCGGGTGAAACTCGAGGCCCGCGAGGACGGCGACCTCGAGCCAGACGAGCCCCGATACGAGGCGACCCCGACGCGGGCCAGCGGGTCGGGCGTCCTCTCGAGCGTCGCCTTAGCCGACGGCTGGGTGGTCGTCGACGACGACCGGGAGGGGATTCCGGCCGGCGAGACGGTCGCCGTCGAAGACTGGGAACGCCACGCGTGAGACGGGACGGGAACCGCGCGCCGGCTCGCAGTACCCGCGTCGTCGGCCGCCGACTCGATCGACGACGCCGTGGCTGCACGACCGAGGCCGCAGTCCGTACACGCGCCACAGAAGTCGCCGCCGAAATCGCGTCGCGCCTACTCGAGGGACTTCGCCCGGTTCTGATACTCGCCGCCGCAGTCGCAGACGCCGGGGTGCGTGGTCGACTCGACGACGTCGCCGCACTCGAGACACTCGTAGGTCGATACGGACTCCGGGTCGTTCTCGCCTTCGACGTCCTGGTCGTGGGGCATACCCTTGTTTGGGTCTCGGATCACATAAAGAATCGGTGGAGTCTCACGACGGCGAGTCGTCGACTCACTTGATTGCGTGTCGAACCGCGTCCCCCAGCGCGTTCACGCGGGCGACGTGTTCGTAAGAGCCGTCCCGGACGCCGTTGGTCACGTAGGCGAAGCCGACGTTTGCCTCGGGGTCGGCCCAGCCGACGCTGCTTCCCAGCCCCGCGTGGCCGAAGACGTGTTCCGGCGAAAGCGAGCCGTACGGCGCGACCGTCGTGCCTCCCTTCCAGAAGCCGAGCGCGAACCGGCCCTCGCGGCCGATCGTGCCGTCGGCCTCGGTCTCGGCTTGCACCTGCGTCATCCGCTTTACCGTCTCGGACTCGAGCAGTTGCGTTCCCTCGAGTTCGCCGCCGTTGGCCAGACAGGCGTAGAAGCGGGCCATGTCGCCGGCAGTTCCGATCCCGTTGGCGGCGGGGATCACCGCGCGGTGGATCTCCTCCGAGTTGAATGGGGCCGCGACCTCGGCGTTCTTTCCGAGTCCCTCGTCGGGGTCGCGACAGCGGTCGAACGGCTCGAAGCCGACCAGGGTCGCGACGTCGTCGTCCTCGTCGTCCCGCAGGCCGATCCCGGTGTCGTCCAGTCCGAGCGGGTCGAAGACGCGCTCTTCGGCGGCCTGCTCGATCGGCGTTCCCGATACCCGCCGGACGAGTTCACCGACCAGCCAGCCGAACGTCAGCGCGTGGTAGGCCGGCTGTTCGCCGGGCGTGAAGTTCGGCTCCATTTCCTCGAGTTTCTCGACGACGGCGTCCCAGTCGCCCCAGAGGTCGGGCCGGTCGTCGATCTCACCGCGGTTGAGTCCCGACGTGTGACTGAGTACCTGCCGGACGGTGATCTCGGCCTTTGCGGTCCCCTCGTCGGCGAACTCGGGCCAGTGGTCGACGACCCGATCGTCGTACGCGAGGGCGCCCTCCTCGACCAGCGAATGCAGCGTCACCGCGGCGTAGGGTTTCGTACTCGAGAAGAGGATGTGCCGCGTCTCGCGTGTCTCCTCGGGGCCGTCGGGCGCTTCGACGCCGCCGGCGAGGTCGATCTCAGGTTCGCCGTCGACGTAGACGGCGAGTTGGGCCCCGTGATGGAGGCCGGCCTCGAGATGGCGATCGAAGAGGTCGGCGATGCGCTCGCGGTCCCGCTCGGAGATCCGTGACATGGCACGGTACTCTCCGGGCGGACGTTTAACGGTTGTCGTACGAGAACATCTCGCAGGCATTCGTCCGCGCGTCGACCGACGTTTTTAGCCGCGGCGCTCCAAGAACGGGTATGAACCGCAAGGAGTTCCGCGATCTGGCCTCCCCCGACGAGGCCCGCGAGGCGATCGACTCGCTGTCCCTCGAGGGCGGCGTCGAACGCGTCCCGCTCGAAGACGCCCGCGGCCGGGTTCTCGTGGCGCGACTCGACGCCGAACTCGACGTCCCCGGCTTCGACCGGGCGAGTCTGGACGGCTACGCGCTCCGGGCCCGGGACACGTTCGGCGCGGACGAGGCCGATCCCGCCCGCCTCGAGATCGTCGGCGCGGTCCACGCCGGCGAGAAGCCGGACGTGGCGCTCGCAGAGGGACAGGCAGCGGAGATTTCGACGGGCGCGGTGATGCCCGACGGTGCCGACGCGATGGTCCCGGTCGAACGAACCGATACGGATGCGGACGGGAGCGAGGTTCTGGTCCGCACCTCGGTCGCGCCCGGCGACAACGTCATGTTCGCCGGTGCGGACGTCGCCGCGGGCGAGCGCGTGCTCGGTCCCGGGACCACGATCACGCCCCGAGATATCGGCCTGCTGTCGGCGCTGGGGATCGACGAGGTGCCCGTCCGCGCGAAACCGCGGGTCGGCATCGTCTCGACCGGCGACGAACTCGTGCGACCGGGCGAGGCCCTCGAGAGTTCGCGCGGCGAGATCTACGACGTCAACAGCTACACGATCGCCGCTGGGGTCGAGGATTCGGGCGGCGAGGCCGTACTCTACCCCCACGCCGGCGACGAGCAATCGGAGATGGAGGAGATCCTGCGGACCGCGGCCGACGAGTGCGACCTCGTCCTCTCCTCGGGGTCGACCAGCGCGAGCGCGGTCGACGTCATCTACCGGGTGATCGAGGAGCAAGGCGAGTTGCTGCTCCACGGGGTCAGCGTCAAACCGGGGAAGCCGATGCTGATCGGTCGACTGGACGACAGCGCCTACGTCGGCCTCCCGGGCTATCCCGTCTCCGCGATGATGGTCTTCCGAACGTTCGTCGCGCCGGCGATCCGCGAGGCCGCCGGCGTCCCGGAACCCGCGTCGTCGACCGTCTCCGGACGCCTCGCCAGGCAAGAGCGGTACGAAGAAGGTCGCCATCGGCTCATGCCGGTAGGGATAGTTACAAACGGCGACGGCGAGACGCTCGTCTACCCCGTCGACAAGGGCAGCGGCGCGACGACCAGCCTCGCCGACGCCGACGGCGTCGTCGAGGTCGGTCCCGAGACCGACTACCTCGAGGCGGGCGAACCCGTCACGGTCACGCTCTTTTCGCCGGACGTGCGGCCGCCGACGCTGTTTGCCGTCGGCGAGGACGACCCGACGTTCGCCCGACTGCTCGACGGCCTCGAGAACCCCCGCTATCTCTCGGTGGGCAGTCGGCCCGGCCTGCGGCGGCTCCGGGACGGCGTCCCCGACGCGGCCGTCGTCACGGGTCCCGCCGAACCGGACTTCGAAGCGGTCGAACTCGGCCGCTGGGAACGCGAGTGGGGGCTGGTCGTCCCCGCGGGCAACCCCGCCGAACTCGAGGGGCTGGCCGACCTGGTCGATCGCGACCTGCGCTTTGTCAATCGGACGACCGACTCCGGACTGCGCTCGAGTCTCGGCGCGGCGGTAGCTGACCTCGCCGAGCAGCGGGGCGTGGACCGCCACGACATCGTCGACGCGATCGACGGCTTCGACCTCGGACTGCGCGCCCACGAGAGCCCCGCTCGAAAGGTCATCGCCGGCGACGCCGACGCCGGACTGGGCCTGCGCGAGACCGCCGACCGGCTGGATCTCGGTTTCGTCCCGCTCGGCGACCAGCCGATCCGAGTGCTGGCGAACCCCGATCGGACCGAGAAGGAAGGGGTTCGGGAGCTCGAGGCGGCGCTTTCGGACGTGTCGTCGGCGCAGCGATAGCGGCGACGCGGCGTTCGAATCAGTTCTTGACTGTTCGAGGGCGGCCGGCATAGCCGTGGCAGTGAGGAACTGCTCGCTCCGAACCGGCCAGTCAGCGGGCAGTGGCGCGCACTGGGGCGCGGTGAGTCGGTGACGAACCGCGCCCCGACATTGTGCGAGGGATGAGCGAACGCCGATAGGCGTGAGCGAATCGGCTGGGGAGGGCGTGGCCACTCCGTGTTGCCACGATAGCAGGACACGGTTCGTTCTCACCGTCGTCGAATACGCTGCACACCGCCGTTCCTCGAGCCCGCCGTTTTTGACCGCTCGCTCCCTACGGACGACCATGCGAACCGTCACGACGCTCCCCTCGGCCACCGAAATCGTCGCCGCACTCGGCCGCGAGCCGGTCGGCGTCTCCCACGAGTGCGACTACCCGCCCGCGGCCGCGGACGCGCCCGCCGTCACGCGCTCGAGAATCGACGTCGACGAGTCGACTTCGAGCGGCGAGATCGACCGCCAAGTCCTCGAGACCGCCGACACCGAGAGCGGCGTCTACGACGTCGACATCGAAGTGCTCGACGCCCTCGAGCCGGACGCCGTCGTCACGCAGGGGATGTGCGACGTCTGTGCGGTCGACGAGGCGGTGATCGAAGACGCCGTCGACCGCATCGCGGCCGAGCCGGAGATCGTCCCGACCGATCCCCACAGCGTCGGCGACGTCCTCGACGACGTCGAGCGGATCGGCGCGGCGATCGACCGCGAGCAGCGGGCGCGGGAGCTGCGGGCCGACCTCGAGGCCCGGCTCGAGGCGGTCCGGGAGCGGACGGCGGAGATCCCGCCCGAGGACCGCCCGCGCGTGGCGATCCTCGACTGGACCGACCCCGTCATGATCGCGGGCCACTGGACGGCCGAACTCGTCGACTGGGCCGGCGGCGAGTACGGACTGGCCGACATCGGCGAGCCCTCGAGGCCGCGTGACTGGGACCCTATCCGCGCGTACGACCCCGAGGTCCTGATCGCCGCGCCCTGTGGCTTCGGTCTCGAGCAGATCGCACGGAACGCGACGGACCTCACCGAACGCGACGGCTGGGCGGAGCTGACGGCAGTGCAGGAGGGACGCGTGTGGGCGATGGACGGCGACCACTACCTCAACCGGCCCGGCCCGCGGCTGGTCGACACCCTCGAGGCGCTGGCACCGATCGTCCACCCCGAGCGGTTCGACGGCCCCGACCCCGAGGTCGCGGTCCCGTTCGCGGACCTCGAGGGCGTCGCACCGACGGGCGAGTCCGCCGAGACAGAGACACGGGCCGGGGCCGACTCCCGACCGTGATCGTCCTGCCGGCCGGGATTCGGGAAGCGATCCTCGAGCGCGCTCGCGAGGGGACGCCCGAGGAGATCTGTGGCGTCCTCGGCGGCGCGTACGACCCCGACGGTCGGAGCCGCGTGGCGTCGCAGTATCCGGCCGCAAACGTCGCCGAGAACCCCCGGACCCGATACGAGATCGAGCCCGAGCAACAACTCGCGATCTTCGACCGGCTCGAGGACCGCGGCGAGGCGATCGTCGGCTTCTATCACTCCCATCCCCGCGGCCCCGACCGGCCGAGCGAGACCGACGCCGCCCGGGCGACCTGGCCAGATCGGTCGTACGTGATCGTCTCGCTCGAGCCCCTCGACGTGGGGTCGTGGCGGTGGCGAACCGGCGGGGACGGAGCCGACGCTTCCGGCGATCGGTTCGAGCGGGAGGAACTCGTCGTCGCGTGAGACGGGCCGGCTGCGCAGTCAGTCAGCCGACTCCTCGAGTTCGTCGGCCCGTTCTCGCGCCTCGGCCGCCCGCTCGCGGAACTCCTCGATCCGCTGTGTCAGCTTCTTGCCGGCGGCGTAGGCGAACTCGTCGGGCATCATCCCGTACTCGATCTCGAGCGTGATCATCGTGTCACAGCCGTCGACGATCTCGGGGGCCCAGCTGCCCTGTGCCAGTTTCGACTCGTCGGTGACGACCGCCTCGCCGTCCTCGACGTCGATGAAGGCCGAGACGATGTTCCAGATGTTCGGATTGCTCGAGCTGACCTCGTCGAACAGGCCCTCGAGGCGCGACCCCTTGATGTCCTCGTCGCGCAGTTCTTCGAGGAGGTCCTCGAGGGCGTCGGCGATCTCCTCGTCGCGGGCGGCCCGCTCGCGGAGGTCGGCGGGCGAGTCGTCGGTGTCGTCGCGCGTCATCGCTGTCCCCTCGTCTCGTCGGTGGCGGCGATCATAGACGATGGTATCGGCTTCGGCACCGTAAACGTACGCTTCCGTACCGAGATCGTATCGTGGAGTCGGTGCTTCAAGCGAAAATTCGACTGAACACTCCGCTCTCGGTACAGACGACAACAACAGGGAGCGCGCTGTTATCGTGGCAACACGGAGCGGCCACACCCACCCCAACCGATTCACTCGCTCCCTTCAGTCGCTCGCTCATCCACTGGAAGATGCGGAGCATCTTCCAAGCAGTCGCTCGTTTCACTCGCGACGACCCCGCACGAGGTTATCGACCGCTCTCGCTAGCGCTCGATCGGCAGACAGCGCGCGCCACCGCACGTTCTGAAGAACCAAAGCTACGACGCGTTTTCCAACGCGCCGCTCACCCACAGCCGGTTCGGATCCGCCGTCTCGTCCATCCACTCGATCAGCCGCTCGCGCATTTCTCTCCGGGCGTTCGCGTACTCGGGGTGATCGATCAGGTTTTGCAGTTCGGCGGGATCGGCCTCGAGGTCGTACAACTCGTCGATATCCGGACCGTTGTAGACGTACTTGTACCGGTCCGTCCGGACCATCCGCTGGCTGTAGAGGCCGAACTCGTCGCCGTGGTACTGGGCGAACGTCGAGTCGGGCCACTCGAGGTCGGCGGGCGGCTCGCCCCCGTTCTCGAGCAGCGGGACCAGGCTCCGTGCGTCGAAGCTCTCGGGAACGGGTACCTCGGCGATCTCGAGGAACGTCGCCGCGAG
This sequence comes from Natrinema saccharevitans, assembly GCF_001953745.1. Lineage (NCBI taxonomy): Archaea > Methanobacteriati > Methanobacteriota > Halobacteria > Halobacteriales > Natrialbaceae > Natrinema > Natrinema saccharevitans. The sequence goes on along the minus strand of NZ_LWLN01000001.1, from coordinate 201,483 downwards.
GTCGTGGAGGTGGACCGACGTCTCGCAGGTCGCGCCGTCGGTGACGCCGGGCCAGCGGACCTGCAGCGGGATCCGGTAGGTGTCGTCGTACATCAGCGGCCCCTTGTTGAACTGGCGGTGGCTCCCGGCGAAGTCCCCGTGATCGGAGGCGTGGACGACGACCGTCTCGTCGGCCAGTCCGTAGTCGTCGAGGGCCGCGAGGATCCGCTCGAGTTGGTGGTCGATCATCGTGAGAAAGCCCCAGTACTTCGCGAGCGCCTCGGCCCACAGCTCCCAGTCGAAGTCCGCGACGCCGCGGTAGGCGAGGTAGTTCTCGTGGACGCGCGGTTTCCCCTCGTAGGTCTCGGCGTAACTGTCGGGCGGCTCGATGTCGTCCGGATCGTACAGCGAGGCGTAGGGTTCCGGGACGACGTAGGGGTGGTGGGGCCCGTAGAAGTCCGTTCGGTGGAAGAACGGGCCGTCCCGGTCGCCGTCGGCGTGGGACTCGATCGCGTCGATCGTCCGCTCGGCGAGGAAGTACGCGCGCGTCTCCTCGACGTCGACGGCCGTCTTCGCGGCGACGAACGTCCCCTCGTCGGCGTCTCTGGGCTCCTCGCCGGTGTAGATCGCGTCCTCGAGGTCGGCCTCGTCGACGGGCGTGCCCCGCTCCCTGCGGTACTCGCGAAACGCCTCGTCGATGTCGTCGTGGTGCGTGTCGCTCCCGCCGAGATACGAGAAACCGAAGTCGGCCGGCGTCCGATCGCGACCGGCGTGCCACTTGCCCGTGTAGGTCAGGTCGTAGCCGGCCGCGACGAGTTCCTCCGAGAACGTCGGCAGTTCGTCGGGGATGTTCGTCCGGATCGCGTCGGGCTCGTGGCAGTTGTTCAACATCCCGTGACCGTGGGGAAACTGCCCGGTCAGCAGCGACGCGCGAGCGCTCGAGCAGATACTGATCGGGGTCACCGCCCGCTCGAAGCGAATTCCCTCCCTCGAGAGCGAGTCGATCGCCTCGGTTTCGACCGGCGGCCCGTCGGGTGCGCTGGCGTCGTATCGCTCCTGATCTGTGAGGACGAACAGGACGTTCGGGCGGGAGTCGGAGTCGGCCATCGACCGTCGTACACCCCGGTCGCAGTTAATGGTGGGACCTGCGGCGGCGCTCGGCGACGCGCGCGGCTGCCGTTATAAGACGCAACCGCGTGAACCCGATCGTTCATTGGTCCGCCCTTCGAGGGGCCGCACGTGCCGAGCGCGTACTGCGACGAGTGTGGGTGGGAGTATCGGACCGACGGGGCGGACGGGGAACTCAGCCGGGCCATGATCGATCACTTCGTCGAGACCGGCCACTCGCCGGTCGAGCGCCGCGACGCGGACGACCGCCTCGAGACCGACGGCGATCGTCGGGGAGCCGAAGAACAGTCACCGCGATGCCCAGAGCCGGGTACCGGAGAGCAGCGACCGAACCGCGAGTGAGTCAGGCGAGGTCCTCGAACGTCGGCCGCTCGCGGTCGCCGGGGAACTCGCCGACGGGGACCTGCGTCTGGTCGCCCGAGGCCATGTCCTTGATCGTCACCTCGTCGTTCGCGAGGTCCTGTTCGCCGACGATGACGACCGTCTCGGCGTTGATCGAGTCGGCGTAGTCCAGTTGCGCGCCGAACGACCGGCCCGCGATGTCCGTCTCGACGACGTGGCCCCGATCGCGCAGTTCGCCGACGATCCGGGCCGCTTCGGCCCGCGTGTTCCCGATCTGGAGGACGTAGTAGTCGGTCGTCACGTCCTCCTCGGGCCAGACGCCGGCCCGCTGGCAGAGCAACGCGAGCGTCGCGTGGCCCGGCGCGACGCCGACCGCCGGCGTCGGCTGGCCGCCGAAGCTCTCGATGAGGTCGTCGTAGCGCCCGCCCCCGAAGATCGACCGCGAGACCTCGCCCGCGGAGTCGAAACACTCGAAGACGACGCCCGTGTAGTAGTCCAGCCCGCGGGCCGTCTCGAGCGAGATCGTACAGTACTCCCGGGCACCGAAGTCCGCGGCCGCGTCCAGTACGTTCTGTAAGTTCTCGACCGCCGCCGTCACGCGCTCGGTCCCCGCGAACGCCTCGACTTCCTCGAGGTCGCCGCCCGCGATGAGGTCGCCGAACTCGGCGGCCTGGTCCGCCGAGAGCCCGGCACCGATCAGCAGGTCGTGGTACTCCGCCCGCGAGATCTTGTCGGACTTGTCGACCGCGCGGATCGCCGCCTCGGTGTCGACCTCGGTATCGTAACTCTCGAGGACGCCCCCGAGGATGTCCCGGTGGGAGATCCGGAATTCGAAGTGGTCGCCGGTCAGCCCCAGCCCGGTCAGGGCGTCGGCGGCCCACGCGAGGATCTCGGCGTCGGCCGTCGGCTCCGACGAGCCGAAGATGTCGACGTTGGTCTGGTAGAACTCGCGGTAGCGACCCTGCTGAACCTGCTCGTAGCGCCAGAACGGTCGCGTGGAGAACCACTTGATCGGCTTCGAGAGTTCCTGCTGTTTCGCGACGACCATCCGGGCGACGGTCGGCGTCAGCTCCGGCGTCAGCGTGACGTGGCGACCGCTCTGGTCCTCGAAGGCGTAGAGTTCGTCGACGATGTCGTCGCCGCTCTTGTCGGTCCACATCTCGGCGCGTTCCAGCGCCGGCGTCCCGACCTCGCGAAAGCCGTACTCGCGAGCGGTGTCCTCCACGGTGTCGATGGCCTGCCGTCTGGCGGCCATCTCGCCGGGATAGAAGTCACGAAAGCCCTTGATCCGGTCGTACATGGACATCCGTTCGGGGACGGCGAACTTCTATCCTTCCGTTCCGGGACGGCCGAATCGGCAGGGTCGCCTCGCTCGCCGGCGACCGGGGACGAACGTTTGGTTCAGCCATCCGTGGCGTTAGTTCGACAGTCTGGAATCCGAGATCGTCCCGTAAGTTGATACCGGCCTGTACCGAGAGTGCGACCGTGCAACGCGTGGCCGACGACGACTGGGTCGCGGAGATCGGCGAGCAACTGCCGGTGTCGCCGCTGTCGGCGCTGGGACTGTTTCTCGCCGCGCTCATCGGCGTTCGCCTCGCCGGCGAGCAACTCTCGAATCGCGCACTGCTCGAGAGCGTCTTTCCGTTGCTGGCCGCGACGGCGGTCGTCTTCGCCGACCGGTGGCTCGTCGCTCGCGACGTCTCGACGCGGGACCGACTCACCGTCTTCGGCTACGGTCTCGGGGGTTTTCTCGCGGCCTTTCTCGTGACGGCGCTGCATCTCTACGTCCTCTATCTCGAGGAAACCGGCGCGCGGGCCCCGCTCTACCTGCTCTTGATGGGCGGGACGGTCGGCGTCGGAGCGGGCACCGTCGCCGGCATCTACGAGATCCGACAGCGGGCCGCAACTCGGGAAGCGAAACGCCAGAGCGAGCGGTTAGAGGAGTTCGCGAGCGTCGTCAGCCACGACCTGCGGAACCCGCTCAGCGTCGCGCAGGGACGGCTTCGGGCGGCGTTTACCAGCGGCGATCCGGAGCATCTCCACGAGGTCGACGCGGCGCTGACCCGGATGGACGAACTGATCGACGAGAGCCTGTCGGTCGCCCGCAGCGGAACCCAGGTCGAAGACCCCTACGAGGTACCGCTGGTCGAACTCGCGAGCGAAGCGTGGACGGTCGTCGAGACCGACGACGCTACCTACGAGGTCGTCGGTGACCGCCCGCTACGCGTCGATCCAAAGCGGGCGAAACAGCTCTTCGAGAACTGCTATCGAAATGCGATCGAACACGGCCGCGAGGACGTTCACGTCCGCGTCGGCCCCTGTGACGGCGGCTTTTTCGTCGCCGACGACGGTCCCGGTATCCCCGAAGACGAACGCGACGCCGTCCTCGAGCAGGGGTACTCCACCTCGGCGGAGGGATCCGGCCTCGGACTCGCGATCGTCCGGGCCGTCGCCGACGCACACGGCTGGCGAGTGACGATTACCGAAAGCGAGTCCGGCGGAGCCCGGTTCGAGTTCACTCGCGGCGGGTAGACTCCGTCCCGAAGCGCTATAGTAGCCGTCAGCGGACGTCGGTCACGTACGTCTGATCGTGATCCGGGAAGTAGTCCGCGATCGCCGCCCGCCCCTCTTCTGCGGCGATGAGCGCCCGGAGTTCGGCCTCGTAGTCGGCCCGGTCGATCTCCTCGCTCGGACCGACCGTCACGTCCAGTCGCGCTTCCACGAGTCGATCGACGGCCGACCGACCGAAGCCCGACAGCGGCGCGATGTAGTCGATGTCGTGACGGTCCTCGAGGCTCTGGGCCTGCGCCCGCGAGACCGTCGGCACGCGGTCGTCCCGGCGGGTGCCGTCGGCGATGGCGTCGAACTCCTTGGCCGCCAACCGTTCGAGGGCGTGCTGGTGGACGTGCTGGATGCCGTTTCGCGGGAAGCCGTCCTCGCGGATGCGGTCGACGGCCTCGCGGGCGACGTCGGGGTCACACTCGAGGCGTTCGAAGGCGAAGTCCGCGGACTCGGCCGTTTCGCGGGCGTGTTTCCAGTCGTCGCTGATACCGAAGTGGGCCGTCAGTAGCGTCACGTCGTAGAACTCCTCGAGCAAGAGCGCGGCGAGCGTCGAGTCCTTGCCGCCGCTGTAGAGCAGTCCGAGCTCCATCACCGGCGCTGGATGTCGAAGCTCTGGGAGTCGGGTTTCAGCTCCTTGAGGAGCTGTTTCATCTTGTCGTCGTCGATCTTCCCCTGGATGCGGCCGCTGCGGGCGAGACTAATGACCTGGCGCTCGACCTGTTCGCCGAACTGGGGCTTGCTCATCTTGACCGTGTTGAGCCGCTTGCGGGCGTCGTCGGTCAGGTGCTGGCGCAGTACGGCCTTCTTCTGGGCTTCGGCCTGCTGCTGGGCCGCCTCCTGGCCGCCCTCGCCCTGCTGGGCCTCGGCCCGATCCTGTAGCTGCTCCATTTTCTTCTGTCGGAGCTCCTCGAGTTTTTCCTCGTCCGGTGAGCCACTCATCGTTGTCCCGTACTTGGCCGGCGGGCGGGAAAATGATTACGGACGACGGAGGCGTCGCTCTGGGGGCTGCAAGCGGCACGAAAACGGTTCAACTGCGTTCCGCGATCAGGCGTAGCGCTCGAGTTCCGGGCGGTCGAGTTCCTCGAGGACCTCGTCGGCGGTCTCGTCGAGCAGGCTCCGGCCGTCGGCGGTAATGCGGCGACCCTCGCCCTCGGCGGTCTCGACGAGGTCTTCCTCCTCGAGCTGCTGGAGGATGGTCCGGATGAGGTTCTTCGAGCCGTCGGTTCGCTTCGCGGGCGCGACCTGATAGCGGTTCGAGCCGCCCTTCGCGCCGCCGTACTCGGTCGACAGTCGCTCGACGCCGATCGGGCCGCGATCGGCGACCTTGCGCAGGAGACTCGCGGCGCGGGTGGCCCAGAAGTCGTCCTGTTCGGGCGGGAGTTTCTTGTCGACGCCGCTTTTGGCGAATTTGCCCCAGTCCGGTTCCTCGAGTCGGTCCGCGAGATCGTCGGCGAGCGCCTCGATGAGGTCGTCCGCCGGAACGTCGTACATCGTAGCCATTGGCGTGTGATTTCCGTCCGCGGCATTTAAGACCATCGTATCGTGCCGATCCGGCCGGCCCGGACGGTTTTTCGCCCTCGAGTCGAAACGAGGGGTATGGACGAACGCGCCGCCCTCCGACTGCTCGAGGGGGAACTCGCGGCGGCCGGCGACGACGCCGCCGTCGTCGACGGGCTGGTCGTGACGACGGACATGCTCCACGATCGCACCGATTTTCCGGACGGGACGACCCGGTACACCGCCGGCTGGCGCGCCGTCGGCGCGTCGCTGTCGGACGTGGCTGCGATGGGGGCCGAGGCGACGGCCGCGGTCGCCGCCTACGCCGCGCCGACCTTCGACGGGGAGGAGCTGCTGGACTTCGTTCGCGGCGCGAACGACGTCTGCGACCGCGTCGATACCGAATACGTTGGCGGCGACCTCGATAGTCACGAGGAGTTCACGACGGCCACGACCGCGATCGGCCGCGCCGACGACCCCGTCCGTCGGTCGGGAGCCCGTCCCGGCGATCGCGTCTGCGTGACCGGCACCCTCGGCCGCAGCGCGGCCGCGCTCGAGCTGTTCGACCGGGGTCACGCCGAGCGAGCGAACGAACTGTTCCGGTTCGAGCCGCGGATCGCCGCTGGACGGGCGCTCGCTCCGCACGCGAGCGCGATGATGGACTCGAGCGACGGGCTGGCCCGCTCGCTGCATCAGCTGGCCGAGGCCAGCGACTGCGGGTTCGCGATCGAATCCGACCGCGTGCCGATCGACGACGCCGTCCGCGAGATCGCCGACGGTGACGACGACGCGCTCGAGCGCGCGACGACCTTCGGCGAGGACTTCGAACTCGTCGCGACCGTCCCCGCGGACGCGCTGTCGGCGGTCCGGTCGGCGACCGACGTCTCGCTGTCGGTCCTCGGACGGGTCCGGGAGCCCGATCACGGCATCAGCGTGGACGGCGAGTCGCTGGCGGATCGGGGCTACACGCACGGATAGGCGTCGGCGACCGACGACGTCGTCTCAGCCGACGACCATCACCGGCACCGGCATGAAACAGAGCAAGCCGAGCCCGAACGTGACGACGCCGAGGACGGTCCGACCGGTGCCGAGTCGGTCGTCCCGAATCGGCGTCGCCGCCCCCGCCGACGCGAACACCGTCGTCAACAGTCCCCAGATGAGCCAGACCGAGACCGCGTTCACCGTGTACTCCTGGACGTAGTAGAGATAGCCCGCGAGGACGAACAGCGCGCCGGGGACGAGCGCGGCCACGGTGTCGTGGAACTCGCCGGTCATCGCTCGCAGGATGTGGCCGCCGTCGAGCTGGCCGACCGGAATCAGGTTCAGAAACGTCACGAACATCCCGACCCACGCGCCGATGACGACCGGGTTCACGCCCGTCGTCGGATCGTCGCGATACAGCGGCTGGTCGAACGCCGCCGCGAGCAACTCGAGCAGCGGCGGGTAGCCGAGTTCGATCCGGACCGCATCGGGGTTCTGGAGCAGCGACGGGTCGACGGTTACGGGGGGCAGGTGAAGCCCGATCACGCTCACGACGACCGTCGCGACTAACCCGGCCAGCGGCCCGGCGACGCCGATATCGAACAGCGCCTTCCGGTCGGGCATCCGGCCTTTCATCCTGATGACCGCGCCCATCGTCCCGATGAGCGTCGGGATCGGAATGAAGTAGGGCAGCGAGGCGTCGACCCGGTGGTACCGACTCATGACGTAATGGCCCATCTCGTGGACCATGAGGACGCCGAGGATCGCCAGCGAGAACGGCCACGCGTGGAGGAGATCGATCGGGTTCCCGAACGGGTCGAGCGCCGGATACCACCACCACGAGCCGACGAACAGCGTCGACGCGATCGTCGCCAGCAGCAGGATCACGTTCGTCCAGGGAATCCCGTCGATGCCGCGGGTCGACGGTCCGGCGACGAGGACGTACTCGCCGTGGCGGCGCTCGAACTCGAGGTCGTATCCCCGGTCGTTAAACGCCGGCCAGAGTTCGCGCATGACCCGCTCGGGGTGGGTCAACGGATCACCGTAGTACACTAGCTGGTCGTCCTCGCGCCGGACTTCGTAGACCGCAAACACCGACTCGATCCGCTCGATCGGCGGTCCGTCCGCGGGGGAACGGCCGTCGCGAGCCGACCCGCCGAAGCCGGACCGATCGCCGTCGTCCATTACCCGTAATTCGGCTCGGAACCGTATAAAACGACTGTCGTCGGCAGCCGAGTCCGTTTCTCGCAACCGTTCGTGACGGCGGCTATCGGCGACGGGACGGCGACGCGGCTACCGGCGGAGAACACGAACCGCGATCGGACGACGAACGCGCCGGCGCGTCGGGTAGCGTCTACGACGCGTCGGCACGCGGGAGTGAAACTGCGGGGACGGGCGGAACGATCGAGAGACTATCGCGTTACGCGGGGGCGACGCGCCACGTCGTCGCGCTCGTGTACGACCACTTCTCGATCTCGAGGTCGCTGACCGAGTCCGAGAGTTTGACCATCAACGCGCCGATCTCCTTGGGGGACATCCCGACGTCGTCCGCGATGAACTTGCCCTTGAAGTACAGCTCGCCGTCTTCGGCACGTTCGCGTAGGTAGCGTTTCAGGCGGCGTTCCTTGCTTTCCGTGGAGGGTTGGGCTGTCGTACTCATCGACGATTCTCCCTCGTGGCGGCAACCCGTTATAAAGAAGGGTTGGTTAGCCCTGTTTCGATTGTGTTCAGCTATCTGGTGGGTAATAGACGTTTTATACCTGGTAATAGAATTCTTATCGACTCGCTCAGATTCCGCTAGACATTTTAAAACCGCGTCTAACGTATTATCTTCGACTCGATAAACACGGGTAATTCAATGTCGCCTGCCCCAACCGTTTCGCCCGTTCAGCCCGGTCGGTGAACGACGGGAGCGATCACGATCGCTCGTGGACCCAGAACTCGTCCTCGACCGTCACCTCTTTTTTGAACAGCGGAACTTCGTCTTTTAACCGGTTGATCCCATCCTCGACGGTCCGGAACGCCTCCCCGCGGTGGCCGGCTAGCACGACGACGAAAACGATGTCCTCGCCGTCCTCGACGATCCCGGTTCGGTGGTAGAGTTCGACCGCGAAGACGCCGTCTCGCGACTCGAGGTCGGCCTCGAGGGTGGCCAACCGCTCGTCGGCGACCCCCTCGTACTTCTCGAACTCGAGGTACCGCGTGCGCGCGTCGTCCGCGCTGTCTTTCGCTCGGACGCGGCCGGTAAACGTCGCGATCGCGCCCGCACGGTCGGCCGCCGGCGACGCCTTGACTCGGGCGACCAGCGACTCGAGGGTTCGGTGGGGCTCGGCTGCCTCGAGGTCGTCGACCAGCACCGCGAGGTCGAGGCTGGCGGGCCCCTCGACGGCCGCCAGCACCTCGCCGGCGGCCTCGCGGTCGGACTCGTCGCCGCCGACGAGTATCGAGGGGTACTGCAGCGAGGGAACGCCGACGACGACCGCGTACGCGCAGTCGGTCGCCAGTCGGTCGAGCGCGTCGCCGACGTCCATCCCCGTCCCGGAGGCGGTCCAGTCGCCGTCGACGCCGAGGTCGTAGGTGACATCGCCGCCGAGCGTCGCCGACTCGCGGATCTGGGTCCCGTCGGCGATCGTCGCGTCGTATCTGACGACCCCGACCCGTCCCCGCTCGGAGAGCCGGTCGACGACCCGATCGACGACCGCCTCGAGCGCGTCGCCGTCGGCTCCCGCGTCGCGAACACCGAGTACGTGCATGGCTAGACTGTGGGTAGGTCGGGGTTTGTAGCTGTCGACGAAAGCCCCGTGGCCGGGGGGTCATCGCGGTCGGGACACGGAGCCTCGAGCCGTCGAACGCTGGTCCGGATTTCGGGTCTCGGTCGCGAACGGCCCGTATGGCGCTCCGGATCGGCTTCACCGGTGACGTCATGCTCGGGCGGGTCGTCGACGACCGCCAGCAGAGGCGCTCGATCGACGCCGTCTGGGGAACCGTCCTCGAGCGACTCCGCGGACTGGACGGGCTGGTGTGCAACCTCGAGTGCGTCCTCTCGACGCGGGGCCGGGAGTGACAGCGCACTCACCGTCCGTGTCACTTTCGGGCCGACCCCGACTGGGCGGTTCCGGCGCTCGAGCGCGCGGGCGTCGACGTCTGTGCGCTGGCGAACAACCACGTCCTCGACTACGAGGAGATCGGGTTACGGGACACCCTCGGCGCGCTCGACGACGCCGGGATCGCCCGCACGGGTGCGGGGGAGACGCTCGACGAGGCGCTCGAGCCGGCGGTGGTGACGATCCCCGCCTCCGAGGCGAGCAGGGAAAGCACCGACGGGCTCGACCTCGCGGTCGTCTCGTTGACCGACAGCACGCCCGAATACGCCGCCGACGCGGACTCGCCGGGAACGGCGCGGATCGACGTAGACGCCGACGATCCGGAGACGCGACGGCTCGTCCGGGACGCCCTCGAGCGCGCACGCGAACGGGATCTCGATCTGCTGGTGGCCTCGCTACACTGGGGTCCGAACATGGTGACGGAACCGCCGGACTCGTTCAGGGCCTTCGGCCACTGGCTAGTCGAGAACGGCGTCGACCTCGTCCACGGCCACAGCACCCACGTCTTGCAGGGAATCGAGGTCCACGAGGGGGTACCGATCTGCTACGATATGGGCGATTTCGTAGACGACTACAAGATCGACGAGGAGTTGCGTAACGACCGGAGCTTCCTGTTCGTCCTGCGGGCGACGCCCGAGGGCCGGCTCCGCGACCTCCGAGTGTCTCCCACCGAGACCGACGGCTGTACGGTCCGCGAGGCGAGTCCGGACGCGGCCGCGTGGGCCCGGGATCGGATGCGTGAACTATCCGACCCGTTCGGGACCGAGTTCGAACGAGACGGCGACGGACTCGTCCTACCGCTCGAGGGGTGTGTCACCACGCCGTCCGGGCAGTTGACAACCCTTAAGATAGCAACTCCGCTACACCGGGGTAGTATGAAAGTGGTCGTCTCCATCGGTGGGAGCGTACTCGTCCCCGAGCCGGGCGCGGATCGGGTGGCCGAGCACGCCGCCGTCATCGAGGACCTCATCGCCGAAGGCTGTCGGATCGGGGCCGTCGTCGGGGGCGGCGGCGTCGCCCGCGACTACATCGGGGCCGCACGTGACCTCGGTGCCAACGAGATCGAACTCGACCAGCTCGGGATCGACGTCACCCGACTCAACGCGCGGCTGCTCATCGCCGCGCTCAGCGAGGAGTCGGTGACAGCGCCCGCACTGGACTACGAGGAAGCCAGCGAGGCGCTTCGCCGGGACGACATCTGTATCATGGGCGGGGTCGCGCCGGCCCAGACGACCGACGCGGTCGGGGCCGCCCTCGCGGAGTACATCGACGCCGACCTGCTGATCTACGCCACGAGCGTCCCCGGCGTCTACAGCGCCGACCCCAACGAAGACGACGACGCGACCAAGCACGACCGGCTCTCCGCGACGGAACTGGTCGACGCCATCGCCGGCCTCGAGATGAACGCCGGTGCCTCCGCGCCCGTGGACCTGCTGGCGGCGAAGATCATCGAGCGCTCGGGAATGCGGACGATCGTCCTCGACGGCACCGACCCGGACCGGATCGCCCGCGCCGTTCGAGACGGCGATCACGAGGGGACCGACATCGTCCCCGAAAGAGCCGGCGCGGAACCGACCTACTGGGCGGCCGACGAGCAATGAGTCCCGACGGCGACGGGGAGACCGGAGACGCGGCGGAATCGGACGCGATCAGCCCCTACACCCTCCAGAGCGAGGAAGCCAGCGAGACGCGCCACGCGTTCTGGGCCGATACCGTCGCGGATCGGATCGAAAAGCGAGACCCCGACGAACCGATCGTCGTCAAAGGTGGCATCTCGCCCTCGGGCGTTCCCCACCTGGGCAACGTCAACGAGATCATGCGGGGGTACTTCGTCGCCGAGGTGCTTCGGGACCGCGGCCACGAGGTCCGACAGGTCTTCACCGCCGACGACCGCGATCCGCTCCGGGGACTGCCCCGGACCCTCTGTGACCTCGAGGGGAACCTCGTCGATCTCGGCGAGGTCGACGCCGGCGCGCTCGGCCGGAACCTCGGCGCGCCCTACACCGATATCCCGGATCCGTTCGGCTGCTGTGACTCCTACGGCGACCACTTCGCGACGATCATTCAGGACAGCGCCGACGCGCTCGACGTGCCAATCGAGCTGGTCTCGAACACCGAGTTGTACGAGTCGGGCGCGTTCGACGACGTAACCCGGTTCGTCCTCGAACACCGCGAGCGGGCGAGCGAGGTCCTCTCGAAGTATCAGGACAAAGTCGACGCGGACGGCGACTACGTCCCGTTCAACCCGATCTGCGAGGAGTGCGGGACGATCACCGAAACGGTGACGAGCGTCGATCTGGCCGGTGACGAACCGACCGTCGACTACCGCTGTACCGACATGGAGGCCGGCGATCAGACGATCGAGGGTTGCGGCCACGAGGGCACCGCCACGCTGCGGGAGGGCAAACTCCCCTGGCGCTTCGAGTGGCCCGGTCAGTGGCAGCTGCTCGGCGTCGACTTCGAGCCCTTCGGCAAAGACCACGCCGAAGGATCGTGGCCGAGCGGGCAGGACGTCGCCCGCAACGTCCTCGAGATCGAGCCCCCCGTCCCGATGGTCTACGAGTGGTTCACCCTCGACGGCGAGCCGTTCTCCTCCTCCGCGGGCAACGTGATTCTGGTCTCTGACGTCCTCGAGTTACTCGAGCCCGAGGTGCTGCGGTACTTCTTCGCGAAGGACCCCGTGAAGGCACGCGACTTCAGCATCGAGCGCCTCGACCAGCTGGTCGACGAGTTCGACCGGCTCGAGGCGATCTACTTCGGCGAACTCGAGGCCGACGAGGACGAGCGGGCCTTCGCCGAGCGTGTCTACCCGTTCATCGTCGGAGAGCCCCGTGAAGAGCGGATCCGGCTGCCCTACACGTTCGCCGCGGTACTCGGGATGTTCGACGATCCCGGCCTGCGCGAGGAGGTCGCCCGTCGAGAGGGCCACATCCCAGACGACGCGCCCGAGTGGGCCGTCGATGCGGCGCTAAAGCGGGTCGAGCAGGCTCGCAACTGGGCGCGACGCACCGGCAACGAGTTCGACTACGAACTCAAGCGCAGCGAGATCCCCGATCACGAGTTCGACGCGGCGACCGAGGACGCGCTGGCGGAACTGGCCGACTTCATCGAAGCGGGCCACGAGCCCGACGAGATCCAGGGCGAAATCTACGAGACGGCAAAGCGCCACGACGTCGACGTCGGCGACTTCTTCGCGGCGGGCTACCGGCTGTTCTTCGACGAGGACCAGGGGCCGAAGCTCGGCCCGTTCCTCGCGAAGGTCGACCGGGAGTTCGTCGTCGCGCGACTGCGGCGGGAGCGTTGAGGACAGACAAAAGCCATTTGAGAACGCCCGCCCGAGATAGTACCGATGGATCACGGATCCCTCGGTTTCGTCTCGCCCCCTGCAATATACGGCTCCGAACTCGTCACGTGGGTCCTGATCGGGCTCCTCAGTTACTGGGTCGTGATCGTCGGCCTGCGGAACGCGGGCTGGCTCCCGGACTACGTCGGCACGCAGGGGCCGATCCTCACCCTCCACACCAAACGCGGCCGCGCCCTTCTCGACCGTCTCGCTCGTCCCAAACGGTTCTGGCGTGCGTGGTCGAACCTCGGCGTCGGCATCGCGCTTGTCGTGATGATCGGCATGTTCGTCTTTCTCGTCCAGGCGGCGATCACCGCGCTCTCGACGCCGGAGATGGCGACGTCCGCCGTCCGACAGCCGCGAAACGTCCTCGTGATTCCCGGGGTCAACGACTTCCTCCCGCTGTCTGCCACGCCCGGAATCGTCTTCGGGCTGCTCGTCGGTCTCGTCGTCCACGAGGGCGGCCACGGGCTGCTCTGTCGCGTCGAGGACATCGACATCGACTCGATGGGGGTCGCGATGCTCGCCGTCCTGCCGGTCGGCGCGTTCGTCGAGCCCGATCAGGAGAGCAGCAAGTCGGCCTCCCGCGGCGGCCAGACCCGAATGTTCGCCGCCGGCGTCACCAACAACTTCGCGATTACGCTGCTTGCTTTCGCCTTGCTTTTCGGCCCCGTCGTCGGCTCGATCGGCGTCGCCTCCGGGGCCGCCGTCGGCGGCGTCGCACCCGACTCCCCCGCCGCCGACGCCGGAATCGAACCCAACGACCGCATCACGGCGATCAACGGCACCGCCGTCGAGGGCAACGACGACCTCGCGGACCGTCTCGAGGCCACGAGCGGCGAGCAGGTCGCCGTCGAACTCGACGGCGAGGAGACGAAGACCGTCGACCGATCGCTGCTCGTGACCGCGGCGGTCGACGACGGACCGACTGGCCTCTCGACCGGTGACGAGATCCGCGCCGTGGACGGGCAAACGGTCGCGACCGAACGCGGCTTCTTCGACGCCGTCGGCGAGAGCGAGCGCGTGACGCTGACGGTCGACCCCGCCAGCGGCGACGACCGCGTCGAGCGCGAGGTCCCCATCGGAGCCGCCGTCTCGGTCGTCGAGGACGAGCCGCTCGAGGCCGAGACCGGACCGACCGACGAGACGATGGTCATCACCCGATTCGACGGCGAACGTGTCCACGACTACGCGGAGCTGGCCGACCTGCTCGAGGACACCGAGCCCGGACAGGCGGTCGCGGTCGCGGGCTATCTCGGCGACGAACGGGAGAGCTACGAGGTAACCCTCGACGAGCATCCGCGATCCGACAGCGGGTTCCTCGGCATTCAGCCGTTCCAGGGAACGTCCGGCGTGGCGGTCAGTGACATCGGGGTGCAGCTCTACCCCGCCGACGAGTACCTGGGGCTGCTCGGCGGCGACGGGGACACGCGGTTCGGACCGATTACCGACACGTTCCTCGGGAAGATGGGGCTCGCAATCTTGTTGCCGGTGATGGGCGTCAGCGGCGCGCTGCCGTTTAACTTCGCCGGGTTCACCGGCGGGATTCAGAACTTCTACGAGGCACAGGGTCTCCTCGGGGCGTTCGGCGACGGGACCGTCTTCCTGGTGGCGAACCTGTTGTTCTGGACCGGCTGGATCAACGTCCAGCTGGGCTTTTTCAACTGCATCCCGGCGTTCCCGCTGGACGGTGGCCACATCCTCCGGACGAGTACCGAAGCGGTCATCTCGCGGCTGCCGGTCGACGCGACCCGCGGGATGGTCCGGGTCGTGACGACCACGGTCGGCGTGACGATGCTCGTGAGTTTCCTCCTGTTACTGTTCGGGCCGCAGTTGGTCTCGGGATAGTGGGCGGCCCGCTTTCTCACTCCTCCGGCTCGACGCCGTGGCGCTCGTAGAACTCTTCCGGGGTCGCCTCGAGGCGTTCGAACTCGGTATCGAAGTAGTGTTCGTAGTGGCGGACGACCTGTTCGACGACCCAGCGGCTGAACGCCTCGTCGAAGTGCCACTCGCCGTCCATCGGGGGGATCTCGAACCGGTCGTCCGTCGAGAAGGCAGCATAGACGTGGAAAAAGCCGAGGATGACGTCCGCGAAGTCCCGAGCCTTCTCCGCGCCCGTTTCGCGGCGTTCCTCGAGTTCCGCCTGCCCCTCGGCGGTCAGTTCGAAGTACTTCCGATCGGGTTCGTCCGCACGTTCGATGCGCTCGGCCCACCCCTTCTCCTCGAACTTGTAGAGGATGGGGTAGACCGAACCGTAGGACGGCTCCCAGTGACCGCCGCTGATCTCACAGATCTCCTTCAAGATCTCGTAGCCGTACCGCGGTTTTTCCGCGAGCAGCTCGAGGACGAGATAGGCGATGAGTCCTTTCGGCGGGCCACTTTTCCGCATGTGTCTCGGGGATAAAACGGACGGCGGTAAAGGGTTTCGGTCACGTCGAGAACCGACGGTGCAGGTTCGGTACCGGTGGATCTACCGACGACGGGCCGGGGTCGGAACTGTCAACGGAAACCCGGCCCTTCTTGAGCGCCCGGTTCCAACCCGCAACTATGGAACGACGGCGACCACCACAGACCGAAGAAGGCTGGTACGTGCTCCACGATTTCCGGTCGATCGACTGGGACGCCTGGCGAGCGGCTCCGGAGCGGCGACGCGAGCGGGCCATCGAGGAGGGCGTCGACTACCTCGAAGCCAGCGAGGCCGTCGGCGACGCCGACGAGGGCGATTCGGCAACGTTTGCCGTTCTCGGTCACAAGGCCGACCTGCTCGTCCTCCACCTCCGACCCACCCTCGGCGACATCGACGCCCTCGAGCGGCGGTTCGAACACACCGCGCTCGCGGAGTTCACCGAACGAGCCGACTCCTACGTGTCGGTCACGGAGGTCTCGGGCTACATGTCCGAGGACTACTTCGACGAGGACAGCGAGGTCGAGGACGCCGGCCTCGAGCGCTACATCGAGTCCCGGCTCAAACCCGAGATTCCCGACGGCGAGTTCCTGAGCTTCTACCCGATGAGCAAGCGCCGCGGGCCGGACCACAACTGGTACGAACTCCCCTTCGACGAGCGGGCGGACTACCTCTCGAACCACGGCGAGATCGGCAAGGACTACGCGGGCCGTGTCACCCAGATCATCACCGGCAGCGTCGGACTCGACGACTTCGAGTGGGGTGTGACCCTGTTCGGCGACGACCCGACCGACGTCAAGGATCTGCTCTACGAGATGCGCTTTGACCCCTCGAGTTCCCGCTTCGCCGAGTTCGGCCGGTTCCTCTCGGCGCGACGGTTTCCGCCGGAAGACCTCGGGACCTTCCTGGCCGGCGAACGCGTGCCGGCCGAAGGCGAGGAGTCACACCCCCACGCCAGCGGTGACGCCGAGGGCCACCACGGCGGCTCCGGCGGGCACCACCACGGCGACGATTCGGGATCGAGCCACGGCGACGAGAGCGGGGGCGTCCGCGACGAACTCGAGGACGAGGGCATCTACGCGGGCCAGCCCCACGGCGAGGACGTCCACGCGGTCGTCCTCTACTCGACGGCCGACCCCGACGAGCTGTTCGAGGAGGTCGACGGCTACCGGGAGAACTTCGACCACTACGACACCCACGTGAAGACGGCGGTCTACGAGGCCCAGGACGCGGACAGCGAAACCGCAGTCGTCAGCCTCTGGGACACCGACCGGGCCGCCAACACGGCCGCCGGGTTCCTCGCCGAACTGCCCGAGGTCGTCCGACAGGCCGGCGACGACGAGGACGACTCGTGGGGGACGATGGGGATGTTCTACACGGTCGAGCCCGAACACCGCGGAGACTTCGTCGGGACCTTCGACGACGTCGGTGACGTCCTCGCCGACATGGACGGCCACCGCAAGACCGACCTGCTGGTCAACCGCGAGGACGAAAACGACATGTTCATCGCCAGCCGCTGGGACTCCCGGGACGACGCTATGACGTTCTTCCGGAGCGACGCCTTCTCGGAGACCGTCGAGTTCGGGCGGGACATCCTCGCGGACCGGCCGCGACACGTCTTCCTCGCCTGAGGGCGGGGTCCGTCTTCTTCCCACCACGACGGACCGTCACAGGTGTGGGACAGTCTCACCGGTAACGACACGGGTTGATCGGTCCCGTTCATAGGGAGAAGCGATGAGCACGACGCAGGAGTCGTTGCCGCGACGAACGTGGAGGCAGTATCGCTCGATTCCGATCATCTACCGTATCGCGGTCGCGTTCGCCCTCGGGACCGCACTCGGGGCCATCGTCGGCGAACGCGCCGCCGTTTTGAGCCCGCTCGGCGACCTCTTCTTACGGCTGCTCGAGATGCTGATCATCCCGTTGATCGTCTTTACCCTGCTCGGTGGGATGCGCAAGCTGACGCCGTCGAAACTCGGGAAAGTCGGCGGACTGACGGTCGCACTCTACGCCGCGACGACGACGATCGCAGCCCTGATCGGGCTGGCAGTCGCGAACCTGTTCGATCCCGGAACGGCCGTGGAGTTCACCGGTGGTGAGGCTCAGCAGGCCGAACCGCCGTCGGTCTCCGAGGTCGTCCTCGGGATCGTCCCCGAGAATCCGCTGGCCGCGATGGTCGACGGCGAGATTCTGGCGACGATCTTCGTCGTCGTCGTCTTCGGGTTGGCGTTGACGATCGTCCGCGAGTCGACGACCGAAGAGCCGATCGAGGACGCGATCGACGGCTTCTTCGCGTTTATCGACGCCGGCACGCAGGCGCTGTTCAAGATCGTCTGGGGCGTCATGGAGTACGGCGTCGTCGGCGTCTTCGCGCTCATGGCCGCCGCGATCGGGACCGAGGGGGTCGGCGCGATCGTGCAACTGGGCGCGCTCGTCGGCGTCATCGCGATCGGCATCGCGATCCACATGACTGTCACCTATCTTGGCGTGATAACCGTCGGCATCCTCGGCCAGTCCCCGCTGTCGTTTCTCGACGGGGCGAAAGACGCGATGCTGACGGCCTTTACCATCCGCTCCTCGAGCGGGACGCTGCCAGTGACGATCACTGGCGCCGAAACGAACCTGCGGATCGACGAGTCGGTCTACGGCTTTGCCCTCCCGCTCGGGGCGACGATCAACATGGACGGGGCGGCGATCAGGCAGGCCGTCACGGTGGTCTTTGCCGCGAACATGGTCGGCGTGTCGCTCGGCCTCGGCGATCAGTTGATCGTCCTCGCGACCGTGATCCTGATCAGTATCGGTACTGCCGGGGTCCCCGGTGCCGGGCTCATCATGCTGACCGTCATTCTGAACGCCGTCGGACTCCCCCTCGAGATCGTCGGCTTCGTCGCGGGCGTCGACCCGATCCTCGGCCGGATCGCGACGACGAACAACGTCACCGGCGACCTCGCCGTCGCGTCGGTCGTCGGCAAGTGGACCGACGGGATCGATCTCACGGAGGGTGTCTGGGCCGACGGCTCGCACGCCGGTGGCGACGGCGAGGACGGCGTCGCAGCGGGAGACTGATCAGGGACTCGAGTCCGACGACTCGTCGTAGAAGAAGTAGGCGGCGATCCCGGCCAGGCCGAACGCCAGCGTCACGAACGGCCACTTCCCGGGATCGCGGCCGGTCAGGTGACCGTGGGCGGTCACGAAGATCGCGAAGCCGACGTGAGCGACCAGCGTCGCCGCGAGAAACGCCTGTGGTTCCATTACCCGGAATATTCGACGCGGCGGTCAAAGCCGTTACGAAGCAACAGGAACGGCCACGTCAAGGGCGGTGCCGTGGCCGGGAGGGCGGCTCACCGCACTCGCGGTGAGTCGCCCGACTCGGGGGAGGGCAGGCCGCCGCCCGATACCGACCGCGAGTGAGTGTCGACGGCACGAACGAGCGGACCGACGACTGATGTGAGCGAGGACTGGACGGACGAGCGAACGGAAAGAGGAGTGTTTTTGATCGAAATTTTACCGAGGGACATCGCGAGCGAGGCGCTGTTCGCCTCGCTCGCGATAGACCGCAGCGTAAAATTTCGTTAGTCGAAATCGTGGTCCGGGTCGTCCTCGACTTTCCGCTTCATCGAGTCGCGTCGGGCCTTCGCGTCCCGGCCGGTCGCCTCGAGCAGGAAGTCGTTCTTGATGTCGACGGCGTCGGCCGCGGCCTCGAGTTCGTCGGGACCGAGTTCGGTGGGGTCGCGCTCGTTGAACTCGACGCCGAGTTTGTCCTTCTTGCCGGAGTACTCGACGGCACCGACGACGATCTTCTCGAAGACCGGATTGTCCGGCTCCTCGATGAGAAAGAGGTCGCTTCCCTTGTACTCCTCGGTGCCCGTGATCGGACCGAAGTACTCCTCGACCGTCGACTCCATGTCCGGAATGCGCTCCTCGAGATATTCACCGCGACGCATCTTGTACTCCTTCATGAATTGGGAGAAACACGGCGGCGCGTTTACCTCTTTTCATAGCCAACGATTCGATCCGCTGACCTGTCAGAGACGAGTCGAGCGACGGTAAGAGGCGCGTCCACCGGGCCCGTTCGACCGTCGCCGGTCTGACGGCCCGACAGCGGCCGGTGGTCGGACAGTCGAGTCGGCGCGGAAAACGAGCGTCGAGCGACGGAATCGTACGCGAAATCGGGTCATACGGCCCGTTGGAGTTGTGTTCCGGTGCAACCGCGACCGTCGGCGGTTACACCGGAAAATCGTTACAACGGTCCGTATCAGCGCCGCTCGCGTTCGCTGAGATACCCCTTCCGGCAGTCGGGACAGATGTCGCCGGCCCGCAGCGAGCCCCGATCACCGGCGGCGACGTACTCACACCGGGGGCAGTAGAACTCGGTCGGGACGTCCTCGCCGGGACCGCTGTCGCCCTCGACGGGCGTCGGAACCGACTCGGCTCGCTCGATGCCGGTCCCCGGTTCCGACGCGACGTCGGCGGCGGGCTCGGTCGCGTCCTGCGTCGGCGGCTCGGCAGTCACGGAGCGGGCGTCGGCAGCAGCCTCGCCGGTTTCAGGGCCGTCGACGGGGTCGGCCGGCTCGTCGTCGAGAAGGACGGCGTCGTCCTCGATCGCGGCCGGATCGACCCCGGTACCGGCGTCGGCTGCGTCGTCGGCATCGGCGGAGCCGTCGTCGGGCCAGTCGGCCGGTTCACTCGGTTCGTCCGCCGGCGGCCCGACGTCGTCGGAGTCGGGCCACTCGCCGCGTTCGCGGTCGCGGTCGGGATCGGCGGCCGGCTCGTCGTCTTCGAGGATCTCGCCGTCGTCGGTGACCGGCTCGCCGTTCTCGTCGGTCGGGAGATCGAGCGTACCCGGGTCGGGCTCGGCCTCCTCGAGGTCGGGAGCGGCCGGATCGTCGGCGTCCGCGTCGGCGGGCTCGGCGGCCGTGGGGTCGGCGGCCGCCGTCGCGGGTTCGTCGGCGTCGATGAACTCGGCGTCGTCGGGCCCGTCGGTCGGGTCGGGGTCGGACGCGAGTGCTGGTTCGGGCGGTTCGGTATCGGGTTCGGCGGGGGGCGCGTCGGCGTCCGTCTCGGCGGAGAGGCTCGTTACTTCGGTGTTCTCGCTGATGACGTTGCGCTCACCACAGCGGGCACACTCCTCGTACTCCTGGACGGTTACGACGACCTCGCTGCCCCGTTCTTCGCGCTCGCGTTCGACTTCGGCCTCCCCGAAGTCGTGTCCGAGCAACGAACATCGCAGGACCATTGTCCCACCGTACCGACCGGTCCCATAAAAAACGTGCTGCTAAGCGAATTTTCGGTCGTGACAGCGCGTTGAATACCGCTCGCGGGGGTGGGTCGGAGCGTGCGCTCGAGTCGGCTCGAGGGGACGAGTTCGGCGGCGGCGTTCGAGGCCGTCGGAACGACAAACGTCAAATCCCGGGTCGTCGAATGGACACACGGATGAGAGCAAAGCGGGAGTACCGGAACCGGGAGAGGACGGAGGTGGCGGTACTCGACGCCCTGGTCGACCGCGCCGAGGACGGGATGACCGTCTTCGAACTCCGGGCAGCCGTCGAGGTCGATATCGACGAACTCGAGGACGCCCTGGCGACGCTCAAAGACGACGATCTGATCGTCGTCGACTCGGGTTCGGAGACGGTGATCAAGCCCGCCGACCGCGTCGTCCCCGACGAACCGGCCGACGAGGACGACGACCAGTCGTTCGGCGAGTGGCTTCGCGACCGGCTGCCTTTTTGAATCGAAACGCCTGATACGGTCAGGCCCCAGAGAGTATCCATGAGCGTCATCGAGTCCGTACACGAGGATCACGGGGCCACGTTCGGCGAGCGCGCCGACCGGACGATCGTCGACCACTTCGGGCGGCCCGAACGGACCCATCGCGCGGTCCGCAACGGCGTCGGGCTGTTCGAACCGGCCTACGGCGTGATCGTCGTGGAGGGCGACGATCGAATCGAGTACGTCGACAACGTGGTCTCGAACCGGGTCCCCGCCGAGGACGGCGAGGGCTGTTACGCCCTCGTCCTCGATCCCCAGGGCGGGATCGAGGTCGAACTCTACGTCTACAACGCGGGCGAGCGACTGCTGCTTTTCACCCAGCCCGAGACCGCAGAACCGCTGGCCGAGGAGTGGTCGGAGAAGGTGTTCATTCAGGACGTCGAGATTCGGACGGCAAACGACGAGTACGGAATCTTCGGCGTCCACGGCCCGCAAGCGACGGAGAAGATCGCCAGCGTTCTCAACGGGGCCGCCTCGCCCGACCGGCCGCTTTCGTTCGTCCGCGGGACGATGGGCGACGAGGGCGTCACGGTCGTCCGGACCGACGCGCCGACCGGCGAGGAGAGTTTCGACGCGATCTGTGCGGCCGACGACGCCGAAGCTGTCTACGACACGCTGCTCAACCACGGCCTCAACGCCGCCCCCTTCGGCTACCGGACCTTCGAGAGCCTCGCGCTCGAGGCCGGCACCCCCCTGTTTCACACCGAACTCGAGGGAGAGTTGCCGAACGTCCTCGGTCTCCGTAACGCCCTGGACTTCGAGAAGGGCTGTTACGTCGGTCAGGAAGTGGTCTCCCGCGTCGAGAACCGCGGTCAGCCGAGTCGGCGGCTCGTGGGGCTCACGCTCGAGGGCGAGGCCGTCCCCGATGACGGCGCGGCCGTCTTCGACGGCGACGCCTCGGTCGGCGAGGTGACCCGCGCGGGAGAGAGCCCGATGCTCGAGGACGTCATCGCGCTCGCCGTCGTCGACTACGGCCTCGAGAGCAACGAGTTGACGGTTCGCGTCGACGGCGAGGAGGTCGCCGCGACCCGGACCGACCTGCCGTTCGTCGAGGGCTCGAATCGGTCGGCTCGGCTCCCCGAGTACCAGTAGGCGGGACGACGGATCCCGCGTTCGGAGCCACTGTTATATACCGCGGACTCGAGGAACGACGCATGTCCGGAGACGCCCTCGAGCGGGACCTCTTCGACCGGGAGCCGGACGATCGGATCCGCGTCCTCGACGCGGACGGAACCGTCGTCGCGCCCGAGCTCGAGCCGGCTCTCGAGGCTGAGACGCTGCGGTCGATGTACCGTGACATGCGGTTTTCCCGCCGGTTCGACGAGCGGATGATCAGCCTCCAGCGGCAGGGCCGGCTGGGGACCTACTCCTCGCTGGCCGGTCAGGAGGGGTCCCAGATCGGGTCGACGTACGCGCTGGCCGACGACGACATGCTCTCCTTTCAGTATCGGGAACACGGAGCGCTGGTCGCGCGGGACCTGCCCTGGGAGTATCTGCTGTACTGGATGGGCCACGAGGACGGCAACGCCGCGCTGGCCGAGATCGACGTCTTCCCGCTGAACATCTCGATCGCCGCCCACCTGCCCCACATCGTCGGCTGGTCGTGGGCCGCGAAGCTGAACGGCGACGAACGAGTCGGCGTCGCCCACTTCGGCGACGGTTCGACTTCGGAGGGGGACTTCCACGAGGCGCTGAACTTCGCCGGCGTGTTCGACACGCCGACCGTCTTCGTCTGTAACAACAACCAGTGGGCCATCTCGGTCCCCCGCGAGCGCCAGACCGCGAGCGCGACCATCGCGGAGAAGGCCACCGCCTACGGCTTCGCGGGCGTCCAGGTCGATGGGATGGACCCGCTCGCGACCTACGTCGTCACCAGGGCCGCCCGGGAGAAAGCCCTCGAGTCCGGCGACGAGCGGTTACGATCGACGCTGATCGAGGCGGTCCAGTACCGCTACGGCGCGCACACGACGGCCGACGACCCCGACGTCTACCGCGACGAGTCGGAGGTCAAGCAGTGGCGCGAGAAGGACCCGATCGATCGGTTCGAGGCCTACCTGCGGGACGCGGGCGTCCTCGACGACGACCGGATCGAGACGATCGAGAGCGAGATCGAGGAGACGCTCGCGGCGCTGATCGAGCAGGCCGAAGCCGCCGCGGGCAATCCCGGCGAGATGTTCGAGTACACCTACGCGGAGCCGACGCCGCGACTCGAGGAACAGCACGAGTACCTCGCCGACCTGCGGGACCGCCACGGAGACGACGCGTTACTCGAGGACGAGTGAATATCGAAGAGTGCGTTTAAAGACCGCAGTGGGACAGGCCAACGGCTACCCGAACGTCGTCGCAACCCCCAGTCGATATGCAACTCGAGCAGTCGCCCCGGGAGGCGAGTTGGGAGGGCACGGTGCCGAACGCGGTCGACGGGCGGGTCGTCGGCCTGGTCGTCGTGACGGCCGGCCTCGCGGCGTCGATCAACGTTCCCTACGGCGGCCTCGCGATGGCGGCCGCGGCGTTCGCGATCGTGACCGGCCTCGGCCTCGGCTGTCACCTGCTCGGCGAACGAAAGCTCCGCCGGATCACCGACGACCTGGTCGAGCGGTGGGTCGCGGCCGGCGGCGAGATCGAGGGAGTCACCCGCTCGGCGACGGGAACGCGGACCGAGTGGCGCGTCCACACACCCGAGGGCGACATCGTCATCGGCGGGGTCGCGCTGGTCCCGATCGCTCGCCTCTGCGTGGAGTGGCGCGGCATCGCCGACACGATGGCCGCCAGCGAGGCCGAGGAACGGATCGACAGCCTCGCCGAGAGTCTCTACAGGGAGATCTTCGAACTCGGGTCCGCGAGCCAGCGGTCGTAGCGCGATCCCGTACGACCGCTCGAGGGGCCGCCGGCCGGTTTTTCAATCGAACAGTTCCGCGTGGCGCTGGGCCAGGTCCGTGTACTCCCCGGAGGAGTACGCCTCGAGGATGTCGGTCGCGTCGATCCCCGTTTCCCCGAGCGGCGTGATCTCCGCGGGGACGCCGCGGACGAACGAGTCCGGCGGGATCGTGTACCCGTCGGGGACGACGGTGCCGGCGGCGACGATGCTACCGGTGCCGATCGTCACGCCGGTGTTTATCGTCGCGTTGAACCCGATCAGCGACCGCTCGTCGACGGTCGTCTCGTTGAGGACGGCCCCGTGACCGACCATGACTTGGTCGCCGAGTCGCGAGGCGTGAATCGTCGCGTTGTCCCCGACGTGCGTTTCCCGGCCGATCCGGACGGGACCAACGTCGCCACGAAGCACGACGCCGGGCCAGACGCTCGCGTCCGCCGCGACCGCGACGTCGCCGACGAGGGTCGCCTCGCTGCTGACGCGGGCCGCGTCGTCGATCGTGGGTCGGTCGTCCTCGAACGCGTAGGTCCTGCTGTCGACCATATCTGACTGTACCACGATCGAACGCATAATACCGGATCACGGTCATCGTGACAGTCGTCGCCGCGTTGTCGACGGGGCTCGAGTCGCGACCACGAACGAGGGGTTAGTGACCAAAGCGGAGAAGGAAAGAACGGACCGGCCGGCGGCGTCTAGAACGTCTCGAGGTAGCGGTCGAGTTCCCAGTCGGAGACGTCGACGAGGTAGTCCTCGAACTCCTGCTCTTTGGCTTCGATGAACTTCGGCGCGACGTGATCGCCCAGCGCGTCGTAGATGGCTTCGTCCTCCTCGAGGGCCTCGACGGCCTCGCCGAGGTTCGAGGGCAGCGTGTCGATGCCGTACTCCTCGCGTTTCGCTTCGTCGAACTCGTAGATGTTCTCGCGGACCGGGTCGGGACACTCGAGGTCGTTCTCGATGCCGTCGAGACCGGCGTGGATCATGACGGCGAGCGCGAGGTAGGGATTACAGGACGGGTCGGGCGAGCGCAGTTCGACCCGCGAGGCCGCCGGCGTTCGGGCCGCCGGTTTTCGGATCAGCGCCGAGCGGTTGCGGTCGGACCAGGCGATGTAGACGGGAGCCTCGTAGCCGGGCACCAGGCGCTTGTAGCTGTTGACCGTCGGGTTCGCGATCGCCGTGATCGCCGGCGCGTGCTCGAGGATCCCGGCGGTGAAGGCGTGGGCCTCGTCACTCAGGTTGAACTCGTCGTCCTCGTCGTGGAAGGCGTTCTCGCCGTCCTCGGTGAACAGCGAGAGGTGCGTGTGCATCCCCGAGCCGTTGATGCGCGGGATCGGCTTGGGCATGAACGTGGCGTGCAGGTCGTGCTGGGCGGCGATCGCACGAACGACGGTACGGAAGGTGCCGACGTTGTCGGCCGTGGTAAGCGCGTCGTCGTAGGTGAAGTTGATCTCGTGTTGGCCCTCGGCGACCTCGTGGTGGCTGGCCTCGACCTCGAAGCCCATCTCCTCGAGGCCGTAGATGATGTCGCGGCGGACGTCGCTGGCGAGGTCCTTCGGCGCGAGGTCGAAGTAGCCGCCAGCGTCGTTCGTCTTGGTCGTGGCGCGGCCGTCCTCGTCCTCCTCGAACAGGAAAAACTCCGGCTCGGGGGCCGCGTTGACCATGTAGCCCATCTCCTCGGCGCGGTCGAGCGCGTTCTTGAGGACGCGACGCGGATCGCCCTCGAAGGGCTCGTCCGTGGTCGTGTCGTAGACGTCACAGATCATTCGGGCGGCGGCGCTTTCGTCTTTCTGGCGCCACGGGAGAATCGCGAACGTCTCGGGGTCGGGTTTGAGCCGCATGTCCGACTCCTGAATGCGAACGAAGCCTTCGATAGAAGAACCGTCGAAGTAGATCCCCTCGGTGAAGGCCTTCTCGGCCTGCCGGGCCGGCACGGAGACGTTCTTGACCGTCCCCAGAATGTCGGTAAACTGTAGTCGGAGGAAGTCGACGTCTTGTTCCTCGATCTCGTCCAAGACCGCCTGTTCGGTTTCAGAGAGGTTTCCGCTTGTCATCTTTCTCGTCGTATCCTCGTAACCAGTATACTAAAGCACTACCGTTCCGTGCAAATCTTCGCTCTTCTACTCGAAACTGCATATTCGTAAATTTCTAAAGGGCGCAGTGAGTGGGTGTACCTGATGACGTACGAAAATCTCGATGCAAAACTAGTGAATGCACTTCTCGGCGACGGTCGGGCGAGCCTGCGCAGCCTCGCAGAGGAACTCGACGTCTCCGTGACGACCGTCTCGAATCACCTCTCCGATCTCGAGGAACAGGGCGTGATCGAGGGCTATACCCCGCGGGTGGATTACGACGCGGTCGGCTACGACGTGACCGCCGTGATTCAACTGCAGGTCGAGGGGAACGCCCTGCCGGACGTCACGGACACACTGCGCGATCACCGCCAGATGACCAGCGTCTACGAGGTCACTGGCGACTACGACGTGATCGCCATCGGCAAGTTCGAGGACACCGACGGGATGAACGACCAGATCAAGCAGTTGCTGACCGATCCCGACATCAAGGCCTCGAACACGAGCGTCGTTCTCAACGCCGTCTCCGAGAACGAGCAGTTCGAACTCGAGGTCGACGACGAGGAGTAATCGAACGACCCCTTTCCGCGGAGTTCGCTCGAGTAGTGGCGACTCCGCGTCGTCTGTTAAACGCGTCATCACCCACCCGCAAATGTCGGCGGGTGAGCGGTGCGCGGTTCTCACTCGCTCCGCTCGTTTCGAACCGCGAAAATGCGAATAGCGCGAGATCGAAGATCTCGCGAACCGTGCGAACGGGCACTCCGTGCCCGTGAGCAGACGGGGAGCGGAGCGACCCGTGAGCGTTCGAAGAACCCGAACGACGCCTTCACCGCGAGCGAACGCAGTGAGCGAGCGGGCCGACGACTGATGTGGAGACCCGCGTAGCGGGTCGGAACGGAAGGAGGAGTGCTTTTATACTAAATTTTGCCGAGAGCGCGGCTTCGCCGCGCTCGCAGAGCAAAATTTAGTCTCACATCATGCCGCCCATGCCGCCGCCCATGCCGCCCATGCCGCCGGCACCGCCGGGGCCGCCCTCTTCGTCGTCGCCCTTGTCGGTGGAGAGGTCGCCGGCGGAAATGATGTCGTCGATCTTGAGCACGAGGTTCGCGGCCTCGGCGGCGGAGGTGACGGCCTGTTCCTTGGCGTGGGCGGGTTCGACGACACCGGCCTCGAAGGTGTCCTCGACGTCGCCCGTGAAGACGTTCAGGCCGGCCTCGACGTCGCCGTCGTCGTGAGCCGCGCGCAGGTCGACCAGCGTGTCGATCGAATCGAGGCCCGCGTTCTCGGCGAGGACGCGGGGGACGAGTTCGAGCGAGTCGGCGAAGGCCTCGACGGCCAGCTGTTCGCGACCGGAGACGGAGTCGGCGTAGTCGCGCAGGCGGCCGGCGAGTTCGACTTCGATGGCGCCGCCGCCCGCGAGGACGCGGCCGTCGGAGACGGTCTGTGCGACGACGTCGAGCGCGTCGTTGACGCCGCGCTCGAGTTCGTCGACGACGTGGTCGGTCGAGCCACGCAGCAGGAGGGTGACGCCGTGGGCGTCCTCGCCCTCGACGTAGAAGAGTTCGTCTTCCTCGTCGCGGGTGACGTCGCCGAAGCCGAGGTCTTCCTCGGTCGCGCTCTCGAGGTCGGAGACGATCGCCGCGCCGACGACTTCCTGGAGGAACTCGAGGTCGGACTTCTTGGCGCGTCGCACCGCGAGGATGCCTTCCTTGGCGAGGTAGTGCTGGGCGAGGTCGTCGATGCCCTTCTGGCAGAAGACGACGTCAGCGCCGAGGTCGGCGATCGTGTCGACTTTCTCCTGGAGCTGTTTCTCCTCGCGGTCGAGGAACTTCTGGAGCTGGTCGGGGTCGGTGACCGAGACCTCGGTGTCGACGTCGGTCTCTTCGACTTCGATCGCCTCGTCGAGCAGGAGGATGTCGGCGTCTTCCGCCGAGCGGGGCATGTTGTCGTGGACGGGATCCTTGTCGACGATTCCACCCTCGAGGAGGTCGGACTCGCCGGCGCTGCGGCCGGTCTGGGTCTCGATGTTGAGGAACTCGAGGTCGACGACGTTGTCGCCGTTCTCGTCCTCGACGGTGACCTGGCGGACGGCCTCGACGATGAGTTCGGCGAGGTACTCCTTGTTGACCTCGGTCCCCTTGCCGGTCATCGAGGTTTCCGCCGTTTTGCGCAGCAGTTCCTCGTCGTCGGTGTCGATGTCGGTCGCGATGTCGTCGATCTCCTCGCGGGCCTGCTCGCTGGCGAGGTGGAAGCCCTTGATGATCGCCGTCGGGTGGATGTCCTGCTCGAGGAGGTCCTCGGCGTTTTTGAGGAGTTCGCCGGCGATCGCGACGGCCGTCGTGGTGCCGTCGCCGGCCTCGTCTTCTTGCGTTTCGGCGACCTCGATGATCATCTCGGCCGTCGGGTTGTCGATGTCCATCTCCTTGAGGATGGTGACGCCGTCGTTGGTGATCGTCACCGATCCCATGGAGTCGACGAGCATCTTGTCCATGCCCTTCGGGCCGAGCGTGGAGCGAACGGCTTCAGCGACCGCACGGGCGGCGCTGATGTTGTAATCCTGCGCGTCCTTGTCCTTGACGCGCTGGGAGTCCTCGCTCATTACGATCATCGGCTGCCCCTGCTGCATTCGCTGACTCATAGTCACTCGATCGATTGATTGTGATTCTACATAAAACTTTCTCAATCGTCGCAGTCCGTCGTGACGGTTCGGCGGCGGATATGGCGACGAAAACCGCCACAGTGTGCGGGATTGACGACCGATTTCGACGGTCGGATCGGCTCGTGAACGGTTCCCAGTCGGGGGTCAACGCGGCGCTTTTATATTGTGATACCGTGCGGCCGGCGGGGTTCGCGTTCGAGCCTGCCGCTGACCGCCCCCTCGCGGACGCCGCTGGAAAGTCCTCTTGGGACTCTCGACGGGAGTCGACGGCGGCGGGACCACCGTCCCGATCCGATTCGGAAAGGCGCGGTTTCACCGCTGCAACGGTTCCCGACCCGGCGTCGTTCGGCGCATAAATCCTGACTCGAGTGCGAGTCAACACAACGGAAGGGTTATGCCGGTAGTCACGTATTACCACTCGAGCATGGACGAGTCCCCGTCCGTTCCCGAATCGTTCGACGATCCCCGGATCACCCACCAGTTCTGTCGCCGGCTCCCCGGCCCGGACGGCAACCTCGTACTCGTCGGCGTCGTCCACGACCACCCCGCGAGCGTCGCCCGCGTCGAGCGGGTCCTCGAGCGGGTCGATCCCGAGACGGTCGCCCTCGAATTACCGCCCGTCGCCGTCCCGCTGTATCGCGTCTATGCTCGCGACCGCGCCGACGACGCGACGTCGCCGCGGTTCGGCGGCGAGATGAGCGCCGCGATTCGGGCCGCGCCCGACGCCGATCCCGTCGGGATCGACGCCCCGAACTGGTCGTTTCTCCGACGGCTCGTCCGGCGGCTGGTCGCCGATCGCGTCTCACCCGGGACCGCCCGGCGCGTCCTCGCGAGCGTCGGCGGCGCGACCCGCGAAGCACTCGCCTGTCGCGTCGCCGCTACGCTGACTCACGCGACCTCGATGACGGTCGTCCCCGGAACGCAGGCCGAATACGATTGCGTCCGCGACGACCCGCCGGAGCGACAGGCCGAACACGAGCGCGCCCACGTGGCCGGCGTCCAGGCGCTGCTGGGCAGCGTCGACACCGAGGGAACGGCGCTATCCTATCGCGACGACACGCGCGAGCGGTGTATGATCGATCGCCTCGAGGAACTCCGGGCCGAGCCGGGCGACGTCGTCGCCGTCGTCGGCGTCGATCACCTCGAGCGACTCGCGACCGATCTCTCGAGCTGACGGCGGTCGAAACGCGGCCGTTCTCTTGCTCTCGTCCGGTCAGCGGCGCATCGGCGGTTCGATCAGGATCTCGCCGTCGCCACTGACCGTGACGTGGTAGCCGTTCACGACGAACGAGAGCGCCCCGCCGGTTCGGGGGCGGCCGTCGTGGCGCGGGCGGAACAGTTCGTCTAGCGCGGCGGGATCGACGGCATCGTACAGCGCGACGCGACCGTCGGTGACGTCGACGTCCATGCAGTCGGCCAGCGCGTGGACCACGGTCGTGCTGAGCGTCGCCGGGCCAGTGGGATCGTGCGAGACGCGATACAGGGACGGAGAGCGAGACCGGGGGGCAGGAGCGGTGTAATCGTTCATTGCGGTTCGTCTGCTCCCCGTTCCGGACCTGATGACCAAAAGCGTAATCGTTTATTACGCCATCGACCAAACGGATCGACCGACTGTCGGCCATCGGAGTTACTGAAATTCCCCTCATTCGAAACGAATCGTAAACTCTACCGCGACGGAACGAACGGCGACGACGGGACCGACGAACGATCGGTCGAGGGCAGCCGTCGTCGCTCCGGGCGCGTTACCGCCGCAGCGCGGACACGCAGTTCCAGCAGTACGTAAAGGCCTGATCGCCCTCGTTGAGCGCGCCGCAGTGCGGACAGCGGGTCGACTCGCCCTCGACTGCCGCCGTTCGGTCGTGGTCGACCGACTCGGCGTCGACGTCGTCGGACGCCCGCGGGTAGCGGTCGGGCCCCGGCGAGGAACGGACGCTCGCGCGGTTCGGATCGGCCAGCGACGGCGTCCGTTCGCCATCGCCGTCGTCTCGCCGGGCGTAGAGATAGTACAGTAACAGGTGTAACAGGGCAAACAGCGCGATGTACCCGATGAGCCAGCCCCATAGCTCCATCACCGTAACATACGTTCTCTAGGCACTTGGCTATTCCCCGCCGTTCGAACTGAAGACAGTCCGAGAAACGAGAACTACTCGGGCGGCTGGAGGTCGCGGCCGAACTCGTCGAAGACCTCGAGGTCGTCGGGGACGTCGTACTCGATCCGCCGTTGCTCCTGACGGTTCGTGCCGGCCTCGTCGACGGGCGTGGCGACGTCCTCCCAGCCGGGCTTGATCTTGACGCTCGTGGCGGGCGCTCCGATCGCGATGTGGTGAGCGGGGACGTCGTTCTGGACGATGCCGCGCGCGCCGACGATGGCGTTCTCGCCGACCTTGCAGCCGGCCCGGACCATCGCGTCGTAGGTGAGCCGCACGTCGTCCTCGACGATGGTGTGGTAGTTGCGGACCTCGGTCTGGTCGACGACGTCGTGGTCGTGGCTGTAGACGTGAACGCCGTCGGAGATCGAGACGCGGTCGCCGATGGTGAGCTTTCCGCGGTCGTCCAGGTGGACGTCGTCGTGGACGACCGTGTTGTCCCCGATCGTGATGTTGTGACCGTAGGTGAAGGTGATCCCCTTGAAGAACCGGCAGTCGTCGCCACAGTCCTCGAAGAGGTGGTCCGCGAGCATCCGCCGGAATCGCAGTGCGAACTCGACGTTGTCCGCGATCGGGAGGCTGTCGAACTGTCGCCAGAGCCACTGGAGGTGCTTCGAGTGACGAAACCGCTCCTCGTCCTTCTCGGCGTAGTACTCGCTCTCGAGGGTGGTGTTACAGGGATCGTAGCTCTGCAGGCGGACGCGCTCGGCCGCCGACACCGACTCGCCGCGCTGCCAGCGCTCGTAGGCCTGGCGGTCGCCCGAGAGGTCGATCAGGACGTCTTCGACGACCGAACAGGTGTCCTCGTCGCTCGCAAGCCGTCGGTCGACCTCGTCGATGAACTCGCGCATCCCCGATTCGGCCTCGTCGGGGAGCGACACGTACCGCTTTGTCATACCCCGAAGTATTGCTCGCCGCGTTCATAGGGGTTCGGTTGTCCGGTCCCGGTTGCCGGACCTGCTGGCACGCCTGTCACCGCGACTCGTCTTCGGCCTGCCAGCCGGCGAGCAACAGGGCGGGGACCGCGAGCGCGACGACGACCAGCAGGAGACCGACGACGACCCCGCCTATCGTCAGTCGGTCGGTCGCGAGCTCGAGGGAGCGACCGGCGAACAGTCCGAGCGGGATCGATGCGAGGACGATCCCGGACAGGAGCAACCGGGGGTCACGGAGGCGAGCGGCGACCATACCGGTAGCTCTCGGCCGCGCCGGATAACGGTTCGCCTCGCCGACGCGGTCCCGCCCGAACCGGTTCGGACGGGGCGCTCGAGCGTTCCGCACGCCATAAGTTCCCCCGCTACCAAGGGGTCGATATGCAACACAGCGAACTGGGCGACTCCGGCGTCGAGGTCAGCGAGGTCGGCTTCGGTGCGTGGGTCGTCGGGACCGATTGGTGGGGCGACCGCTCCGAGGACGACGCCATCGAGATGGTCCGGTACGCCGTCGATCAGGGGATCACCTACTTCGACACGGGCGATGTCTACGGCCACGGCGACAGCGAGAAACTGCTCGGCCGGGCCCTGGCCGAGGTCCGCGACGAAGTCACCGTCGCCACCAAGGTCGGCTACGACTTCTACGACAACCCCCAGGCCGGCCACGGCGAACTCCCGAAGGAGATGGAACCCGACTACCTGCGGGAGGCCGTCGAACGGAGCCTCGAGCGGCTCGATATGGACTCCGTCGACGTCCTCCAGCTGCACAACGCCGACGTCGACGAGATCACACCCGACGTCCTCGAGCTACTGGACGAACTCGAGGAGGAGGGCCTGATCGACGCGACCGGCCTCGCGCTCGGCCCCTCGATCGGCTGGCTCGCAGAGGGCGATCTGGCCATCGAGGAGGAGTTCGACTCCGTGCAGTTGGTCTGGAACGTCCTCGAACAGGAGGTCGGGAATCATTTCCTCGAGACGATCGAACGGACGGGGTCGTCGACCAGCCTCATCCCCCGCGTGCCCCACTCCTCGGGCATCCTCAACGAGCAGGTCACGCCCGACACCGAACTCGGCGAGGGCGACCACCGAGGCTTCCGCCCCGACGAGTGGTACGAGACCGGCTGGGAGAAACTCGAGCAACTGCGCTTCCTCGAACGGGACGGCGAGCGGACGATGGGCCAGGCCGCGATCGCGTGGCTGCTCTCCCACGACCCCGTCGCGACCGTGACGCCGACGTTCCGCACGAAAGGCGACATCGACGAGTGGGCGGCTGCGAGCGACGTGCCGAAGCTCACCGACGAGGAGATGAACCGCGTCGGCGAACTCTACGCGAACGACTTCGACATCGACCGCGACGACGGGATGGACGCGCTGCGTTCGTCCGTCGACGGCGCGGACATCGAGTCGGCCGGACTGGACAAGCTCGCCGCCGACTGATCGGGAGCGGGGTTTTTTCGACGTCTCGAAGATCAGGCCGCCATCCGGAGTCCGGACGGGCCCGGCGTCTGACTCGTTTCAACAGCTACTGCACCACGGGTTCGGGGCGTACGGAACCGCCCTCGAGTCGTCTCGCTTTCCCCGACTCGGACAGCACCCACCGCGGGCCAAAGCCCGAAGACCGCCCGACAGCTGGCCCCGCGTCCGGCCGCCGAACACCGCCGGACGGCCGAGTTCGAGGCGTGCAACGGAACCACGTATATATGACCCTCTATATCTGGGTCGTCTCCCTATCGAGGACGGTACTGTAGATCCAGTCGTCGAGAACACCACTCACCATGACACCGTACGAATTCACCTGCCCCGACTGTCGCCAGGAAATGGCGGTGACCGATCCCATGCGAGAGGCGACGTTGGCCAACGGCTGCCCCGTTTGTGGGCGGCCCGTCGCCGACGACCATTTCACACCAGTCGCCGACCGGACCGAACGCGCCGATCCCGCATAGCCCGACCACCGATGCGCCGACCGAACGTCTCGAGCCCCCGCCTGTATTACTGACCCGATCGGGAGTCGCTCGTCCCACCGCGTCTCGACTCGCGTTCCACGTGAGCTGTTGCTGTGACAAACGCACACGTAAGCCGTAGTATTAATGTAGCAGACTCACAGACGGCTGTGCATGTTTCACAGCGCGGTGAGAGCCGAATGAGTTTGCAGCGTTCTCTGGAGCGAATCGGCGCAGTGACGAGCAAGTATTTCGTCGTCTGGGTGCTGGTCGTCTCCCCGCTCGCGCTCTACTCCCCCGAGACGTTCACCCCGATCGCGCCCTACATCACGCCGCTGCTTGGCATCATCATGCTCGGGATGGGGCTGACGCTGACCCCCGCGGACTTCCGTCGCATCCTCGAGCGGCCGCGGGACGTCTTCATCGGCGCGGCGAGCCAGTGGCTCCTGATGCCGACGATCGCGTACGTCCTCGTCTTCGCGCTCGGACTGCCGGAAGAGATCGGCGTCGGATTGATCCTCGTCGGTGCGGCCCCGGGCGGGACCGCGTCGAACGTGATGACCTACCTCGGTCGCGGTGACGTCGCGCTGTCGGTGTCGATCACGTCGGTGACGACGATCGCCGCGCCGCTGGTGATGCCGGCGTGGATCGTCCTGCTGGCCGGCGAGTCGATCACCGTCACGTTCATCGACATGGCGACGTCGATCGTGCAGGTCGTTTTGCTCCCGGTCGTCGGGGGTCTGATACTGCGGTACGTACTCGACGAGTACGCGCCGGCGGTCGCACAGGCGGGACTCTCCATCTTCCCCGCCATCAGCGTAATCGCCATCGTCGCCATCGTGGCGGCGGTCGTCGGCCTCAACGTCGAGACGATCCTCGGCGCGAGCGCGCTGGTCTTCCTCGCGGTCGTGTTACACAACGGCCTCGGGCTCGGGGCCGGCTACGCGGTCGGTCGCGCGGCCGACATGGCCGAGGATCGAGCGCGAGCGTGCGCGTTCGAGGTCGGCCTCCAGAACAGCGGACTGGCCGTCGCGCTCGCGACGGCCCACTTCAGCGCGAGCGCCGCGCTGATTCCGGCGCTCTTTAGCGTCTGGCACAACGTCTCCGGCCCGGCGCTGGCGACGTTGTTCACCTACCTCGACGGGGACGCCCCCGTCGCCGACGAGGAACCGGTCGCCGCCGACTGATACGGATGCTGTCCCGATGTCCCGGCGCAACCGCCTCCGGGTCGCGGTTGCGCCGGCAATGACTGACAGTAAACCGTCTGAAGCCGCCGGGCTTCGTCCCCGATCCGACCGAGAAATTCCCTTAAGGTCCTTGAATTGCATCCATGACAGGTTTTTACGTCAGAACAGTGTGGCACATAGCACCATGGACGACGTCACGTACGTCCGGAAGGCGTGTGCCTACATCACCCGCGGCTCGAGCGAACTGCTGGTCTTCGAGGGGCCGGGCCACGACGGGCTCCAGATCCCCAAAGGTACCCTCGAGCCGGGGGAGTCCCCGCAAGAAGCGCTGTTCAGGGAAGTCCGGGAAGAGAGCGGGCTGGGAACGCTGAACGGCGCGCAGCACCTGACGACGGACGTCTGGACGCGCCGCGAATCGCCGCCGAAACGCTACGTCCGGCATTTCTTCCACGCGACGGTCTACGAACCCCGGGACCGGTGGACACACGCCGTCACCGATGGCGGGGCCGAA
Organism: Natrinema saccharevitans; assembly: GCF_001953745.1. Taxonomy (NCBI): domain Archaea; kingdom Methanobacteriati; phylum Methanobacteriota; class Halobacteria; order Halobacteriales; family Natrialbaceae; genus Natrinema; species Natrinema saccharevitans. The sequence continues at coordinate 166,057 of NZ_LWLN01000001.1, read as the reverse complement.
CACGGCGCCGAGTTCGAGTTCCGCTGGGTCCGACCGGCGACGGCGGGGGAGTTCGCGCTCGAGTTGGACGAGTACGTCGATCTGCTGCCGGTCGCCGCGGGGACCGGACCAGCCTCGAGCGCCTCGGACTGATCGCCGGTCGCGGCGACGCGGGCCGGGATCGTCCCGCGCCGTGGCTCGCTCTCGAGCGAGTCCGACGGACGGGAAACCAACTACCCGTCTAGTTCGAGAGCGCCCGCTCGACGGCTTCCGCCACGTCCATGGCTTTCTCGGCGAGTTCGTCGGCGACGAGTCCGTCGGCGACGGCCGCCTCGAGGTCGTCGGCGTCGACGATCTCGACGGTCCCGTCACGCCGCCGGATCACGTCGACGTAGAGGTCGACGTACCGCGCGGTGTCCGGGAAGAGTTCGACCGGCGTACAGACGTTGACGTAGGTCCCTTTCACCGTGCCGTCGGCGGCTTTGTAGGTCGTCGGATACCACCACCGACCCTCGCGGAACTTCGTCACGGCCACGTCGCCCGACTCCTTCGGCGCGCCGAGCGCGTCGTAGCTGCCGCCGGCGCTCATCGAGCGCTCGAGGGTGAGTTTCCCCTCTGGGTCCCAGTGGGTGACCTCGCCCCGGCCCAGCGAGATCAGTCTGCCGTCGGGCTTGCCGTGGCCGATCTCGAGGCGGTCGCCCCGTTCGGGACCGAACTGGCGGGCAACCGCGTCGAACGGGAAGGGGTCGTCGTCGGTGGTGTCGGCACCCATCGAGCCACAGACCGCCTCCGCGAAGTCGACCGCGGCGCTCGCGGCCCGATCGGCCGCCTTCGTCCGGTGGTGGCCTGGCATCGTCGTCTCCACCCGGCGGCGGACGCCGTCCAGTTCGAACCGCGACTCGCGACCGAACCAGATCCACTCGGTCCGCCGAGGCGCGGCCAGCAGCGACGGCTCACCGGGCTCGGCCGGTGCATCAGAAAGCGCGTCCTCGAGCGCCCGGACCCGGTTCGCGGCGTCCTCGAGGGCAGTCCCCATCGCCTCGAGGTCGGCGTCCGCGGCCGAACCCTGCCAGCGCAGCCCCCAGCCGTCGGGGACCGCAACCGAGAGCAGGTCGGTCATGCCGACCAGTTCCTCGGCGCGTTCGCCCCGCAGCGCCGCCGAGACGCCGCTGCGATCCCGCGAGAGCGTACAGAGCCCGCCCGCGACCTCGAGGGCCGGGTCCACGCGCGGGCGGTCGTCGTCCCACGGCGGCGCGGGCTCGCTGACCTGCACGCGATAGCGGTCGCCCGCGTCGACGTAGCCGTCGACGGCGTCGTACGCGAGGTAGCCCCGCCGGCCCTCGCCCAGGTCGACGGCCGCGCCGCCCCCGCCGCCGGTCTCGAGGACCTCGGCGTCGAAGACCGCGCCGCGGGAAACGTCGCTCTCCCAGCGGAAGGCGTCGATCGCCAGCGCCTCGAGGTCGGCCGCGACCGTCTCGACCGCGTCGGGTTCGCCGGAGATCTCGACGCCCTGCCGCTCCCGGGTCGTCTCGACCGTCACGTCGGCGGGCGCGGTCTCGAACGAGCCCTCGAAGCGCTCCCGGATCGGGTCGGACGCCTGCACGACCTCGTGGTCGCCCTCGCGCAGGAGTCGGGTGACTGCCGTCGTGTAGATCCCCCGCACTCGAGCCCGCGTCATTGGAGCATCTCGCGGTCGGCCGCGAACCGCACCCGGTCGTGGATCGTCGGTCCCAGGGAGAGTTCGACCGAGCCGTCCTCGAGGAGCCGCCCGCCCTCGACGTAGACGCCCCAGGTGTCGAACCGGAGCCAGCCCCGCATCTCGTCGCCGTGGGTCGTGATGTCGGCGTATTCGACCGCGTGTTCCGGATACGCGGAACTCGAGTGGGCCATGTCCATATCGGAGTAGACGGTGTCGTACTCGTCGAAAAAGTCCTCGAGCGCCGCCGCGTCCGCGGCGACGGCCTCGACGACCGCCTCCGAGGCAGCCCGGAGGTCGTCGGTCTCGAGGCCGGCGTCCCGAAGCGCCCGCTGGGTTCGCTGGTCGAAGTGCATGGGAGTCGGTTCGGACGGGAAGCCTTTGTGGATTCCGAGTTCGCGTCGTCCGTCGCGGTTCGTGACTGCCACGCGGAGCCGTCGCGCGCCGTCGTACGCCGCACCTTCCCCTGCGATGTCGTGACAACAAAGGAGCGTATCCTCGCCGGCCGATGCGCTCGGTCGAGCGTTCCTCGCGCAGCGACACCGGCCGTCGAGTCGCCGGTTGCCGAACCTATACCGGGCCGGCACCCGTACGGACGGCCATGGAGCGCAGGCGAGACCCGGTCGAACGGGCCGACGAGCGAACCGACGACGAGTCGACGGACCTCTACGACGTCTCGACGTGGGAACCGCGGTCGGTCGCGGACCTGCTCGCGTACACGCTCTACAACGCGGTCAGCTACGGATTTCGAGCGATCGTGTTGCTGATCGCGGTCGCGATCACGCTCTCCCTGCTCGTCTCGCCGGCCGCGCTCGTCCTCGAGGACCCGTTTCTGGCGGGCTTTTTCGCGCTCTCGATCGTCCCCGCGGGACTGCTCGCGGCCTATATCTGGTACGCCGATATCACGACGAGCGAACCGTTGCGATTGCTCGTCGCGACATTTCTGCTGTCGATCCTGTTCGCGACGTTCGCCGCGGTCGTCAACTCCGTCATGCGACCGCTGTTCGGTGTCAGCGCCGTCGGAACCCTGCTCTTTTTCTACCTGATCGTCGGCCCGATCGAAGAGACGGTCAAACTGCTCGCCGTGCAGGTGTTCGCCTACCGGAGCAGCAGTTTCGACGCCGTCATCGACGGCGCGGTCTACGGGGCCGTGGCGGGACTGGGCTTCGCCGCCATCGAGAACGCGATCTACATCGGACGCGTCGTCGGCGAGGCCGATCCCGAGGCCGGCCTCCTCGCGACTGCGGGCGGAATCGCGACCGTCCGGGCACTGGCCGGCCCCGGCCACGTCATCTACTCGGCGATCGCGGGCTACTACCTCGGACTGGCGAAGTTCAACCGCGAGTACGCCGGTCCGATCGTCCTCAAGGGACTGCTCATCGCCGCGTTCGTCCACGGCACGTACAACGTGACCGTCGGGATCGTCCCCGGGCAGGTGGCCGGCGCGCTCCCGATCGGCGACGGGGTTGCCTTCGTCGGCTACGTCGTTTTCTACGACCTCGCGATCGGCTACTACCTCTACCGGAAGCTCGCGCGCTACCGCCGGACCTACCGGGCCCTCACGAACGACGGCGTCGGCGACTCGCGGCCGGAACTGACCGAGTTCGAGCCGCCCCAGCGGTGATCGAGCCGGGATAGCGCGGAAAACAGCCCCGAAGCGCCGCTCAGTCGAACCGCGCTTCCAGCAGGCGCTCGACGTACTTCGAGAGAACGTCGACCTCGAGGTGGACGGGATCGCCCGGCTCCTTCTCGGCGAGCGTCGTCAGGTCGTAGGTCGTCGGGATGATCGCGACGGTGACCCGTCCGCGTTCCTCGTCTACGTCCGCGACGGTCAGGCTGATGCCGTCGAGCGTGATCGACCCCTTCTCGACGACGTAGCGCTCGTAGCTCTCGGGGAGGTCGAACTCGAAGAACCAGTCCTCGTCGACGGACTCGATGTCGGTGACGGTTGCGACCGCGTCGACGTGGCCCTGCACGACGTGGCCGTCGAACCGGCCGTCGGCCGGCATCGCCCGCTCGAGGTTGACCGTCTCACCGGTCTCGAGGTCCCCCAGATAGGTCCGTGCGACCGTCTCGGTCGCGAGGAAGACCTCGAACCACTCGCCGTCGCGGAACTCCTCGACGGTGAGACACGCGCCGCTGATGCTGATGCTCTGGCCGTGTTCGAGCCCCGTCGCGACCTCGTCGGCGCCGATCCGGAGCCGGAGGCCGTCGTCGGTGCGTTCTCGCGCGACGATCTCGCCGGTCTCCTCGACGATCCCCGTGAACATAGCCGCAACTGACGGGCGACGCGTCAAAGCCGTTCCGGGTCCGCCTCGAAGGCGTCGTCGTAGGGAACGGTCCGGACCCCGGTGAACTCGAACCGCGCCCCGCCGGCCGCGCTCTCGGTCACGGCGATCCCCCAGTCGTGAGCCCGTGCGATCTCGCGGACGATGTTCAGCCCCAGCCCCGTCCCGTTCTCGTCGGTCGTCCACCCCGGCTCGAGGACGCAGTCGCGGTCGGCCGGCGGGATACCCGGCCCGTCGTCAGCCACGGCGAATCCCGTCTCCGAGAGCGCGACCGTGACGGTGACGTCCGGGCCACCGTGTTCTACCGCGTTGCGAAAGAGGTTCTCGAACAGGTTGCGGACCCGACTCGAGTCGGCGTAGAAGAGCCCGTTCGAGTCGATCCGAAGCGCCGCGTCGGCGGTCGCCACGCAGTCCCAGCAGTCGGTGACGATCGCGTCGAACTCGAGCGGCTCCACGTCGTCGACCTCGTACCCGCCCCGGACCATCGTCAACACGTCGTCGACGATCCCTTCCATCCGATCGAGGACGGCTTCGATCTCGTCGCCATTGGCTGTCTCGCTCTCGGCCAGATCGTCCTCGAGCAGACCCTGTGCGACGTTGAGCGGGTTCCGGAGGTCGTGGGCCACGATGCTCGCGAACTCGTCCAACCGCTCGTTCTGGCGCTCGAGGTCCCGTTCGTAGGCCAGCCGATTGAGCGCGATCTCGGCGTTGACCGACAGCACCGACGCGAGTTCCTCGTCGGACGGATCGAACGTCCCCACCGCGGGATCGACGACGCTGACCACGCCGTGGTCGCCCATCGGGTGGTACATCGCGGACCGTGCGTCGCCGCGATCGTACCCGTCCTCGAGGGATCGAACGTCGTCGAACCGAAGCGAGTCGCCGCTGTCGTAGGCGCGACTGACCGGAGTCGCTCCGTCGATCGGGTACGTCGGGCGATCGCCCAGTTCCGTTTCGGCCCCGTCGGTCACGGCGGCCGGCCGCAATCGGTCGTCGTCGGCGAGCCGGACGACGTTGTACTCGTAGCCGAGAATCGTCCGCGCAGCGTCGGCGACGAGGGTGGCGATCTCCTCGCGGTCGTCGGCGGCGAGCAGCTGTCGGGTCGCCGAATGGAGCGCTCGGAGCTGGCGCTGGTACTCCTTCCGGTCGGTCATGTCGCGGAAGACGCCCGCGATCAAGCGGCGGTCGTACAGGTCGAAGACGTGGGCGTTGATCTCGACCGGGATCCGCTCGCCGGCGCTGGTCTCGACGTGAACATCGGAGCCATCCGGAAACGCGTGTAAGATCGACCGATCGGAACGTGTGCTGGCGACGTACTCCTCGAAGAGCGCCCGGTACCGCTCGCGCTCGTCCGGCGGGTGAAGGTCGGTCTGGCTACGCCCGACGAGTTCGTGAGGATCGTACCCGAGCAGGTCCCCGGCCCGTTCGTTCACCTCGACGATCTCGCCCGTGACCGCGTCCGCGACGACGACCGGGTCGGGGACCGCCTCGAGGATCGTCTGGTACTTCGCGCGGAGCGCTTCCCGGTCGCGAACGTCCCGAACGGCGGCCATGACCTCGCGTCGGCCGCCGCTCTCGATCGGGCTCAGACTGATGTCGACCGGGATCTCCGAGCCGTCCTTCCGCCGGCCCGAGAGGTCCAGTCCGGCACCCATCGGACGGGTCTCGGGATCGGCGAGGTAGGCGTCGCGATCGGCGACGTGGTCGTCTCGAGCGGCCTCGGGAACGAGGATCTCGATCGGTTCGCCGACGAGTTCGGACGGATCGTAGCCGAATAGATCGGTAACGCGGTCGTTCGCGTAGGTGATCCATCCGTCGTGGTCGACGACGACAATCGCGTCGGGCGAGGCTTCGCAGATCGCTTCGTATCGTTGTCGCAGGTCCTGATCCATGGTAGCTCGGGCTCGGAGTCGATACGGACACCTCGATCCCCGACAGGTTTCAATCTTTTAGTAAATAACCAGTGATGTACCGGGCAAACGAAACCGTTCGAGGGGAGCGACCACGGCACCGGCGGCGTCGCCTCGTCGCCGTGCTTTTGACAGTCGCCGCGCTATCTCGCATCGATGGCTGGCATCATCGAGACGATCAAATTCGCGGGAACGCTCGTTCTCGCCTTGCCCGCGGCCCTCGCCGGACTCGAGTTGCTGGTACTTCGCGGCCAGACGGGGTTCGGCGTCGCGCTGCTCGGACTCGCCGTCGGCCTCGTGGTCGTCCAACACTGGCTGACGACGCCGACCGACGTCCCCGAGCTACTGGCCGAGCGGGTCGTGGGGACAGTCGCGAAAGAGTCCGACTCGGAGAGCGACGACGAGCCGTAGGCCGGGCGAGCGTCGACGTGAGCCACTGCTCTCGTTCGACCTACAGTGACGACGCGGGCGACAGCGACTGGGACGGCGCGACGAGCCACTCGGGCCGCTCGCCCTCGTCGGAGACGACCAGCACGTCGGCGATCCGGATCCGACTGTCCGAGTCGACCGCGCCGGCCACGTCGAGTCGGACCACGGCGCCGGGACCGACCTCGTCGCCGCCCGCGAAGGGGCGCTCGCGGGGCTCGAGTCCCACGCCGGCGACCTCGGTCGCGACCGTCCGATCGGTGTCGAAGCCGAACGACCGAACTTCGGCCTCGAGGTCGGCTTCGACGGCGGTCACCGACTCCGGGCCGGCGGTCAGCATCGACCGCGCCGAGCGAAACGACTGCGTGACGGCGACGTGGACCCGCCGCTCCCGGCCGCCGTCGCTGTCGACGACTAGCGTCCGGACGAGCCCGCCGTAGTAGCCCGTCCGATCGCGGGGCGCGGTCGCGAGAACGATCGGCTCACCGGGCCGGAGCGGTTCGTCGGGATTGCGACTCGAGTCGGGATCGACCGCGGTGTTGCCGGCCGGAAACCCTCCCGCGCCGACGATCGCCTCGTCGATGGCGGTCCGCAAGTGGGCGGCCGTCAGCGGTACGGATTCGGTTCCGTCGCCCTCAGCCAGTGCGAGCCGGCCGTCGTCCACCGCCGACTCGGCCAACAGCGACGCCGCCCGTCGAATCCCGGTCGCAGCCGCCTGCTGTGCCGACGCGATGCGCTCGCGCTCGCCGGCCGTTTTCGTCGCTCGCGCCCGCTCGAGGGCCTCCGTCGAGGCGAGGTCGAACCCCGCCCGCTCGAGGTAGATCGCGGCGTCGTGGGGGAGTCGCGGCGGCGTCAGAACGGTCCCCTCGAGCCCGCGGTCGGCCAGCGCCGACGCCAGCCGGTCCGCGGGGTGGCCGCCGATCCCGTCGGCGCTCGAGCGGACGAGCCACTCGTCGGCGGTGCCGTCGTAGGCCACGGCCGTCGGTCCCGAGGGTGGCGTCGGAACGCAGTACCGAAGCCCCGGATCGCGGTCGGAGCCGGCGTGGACGAACGCGGCGGCGCAGCGGTCGGTCAGCGCAGCCGAGACGACGTCGGCCGCACGTTGCCGGCGCTCGTCGCCGAACGGGATGCCGTCCTCGGGATCGCCGCCGGCGCTCGCGCCGTTAGCGGTCCCACCGGTCACGGCGCTTCGGCTTCGGCCTCGAGGCCGTCGGTCTCGCGGTCGGGATCGGGCTGTTGGGCCTGCTCGATGAGTTCCTCGAGGGTCATGTCGGTCAGCTCGTTCTCGAGGAGGACGTCGACCGGCAGCGTCGGCGCGCCGTCGACGAGGTTCTCGAGGAGGACGAGCCGCTCGCGGGCCCGGGACATCCCGACGTAGAAGACGCGGCGCTCGTTGTCGGTCAGCACGGGCACGGGCGAGGTCGTCTTGGTGAACTCCTCGCAGCCGGGGACGTCGGTGGGGTCGTCGACGGTGGCGACCATCTGCTCGACGACCTTCTCGGTGAGGTCGGTGCCGACGAAGACGTGGTCGGCCTCGCGACCCTTCGCGGAGTGGATCGTGCCGACGCGGACGCGGTCGGTGTCCATCCCCTGGTACTCGCCGATGGCGAAGTACGAGCGGACGCTTTTCTTCTGGAAGTTGGTGACCTTCCGGAGCATGTCCGCCGCCGAGCCGGGACCGGGCATGAACGGCGCGTGGTCCTCGACGACGTCGGCGGGTATGGTGAGGTCCTCGAGGTCGTCGACGCCGGCTTCCTCCTGACGCTCGTCGATCTCGTCGAAGAGGGCGTCGCGCTCGTTAGTGCCGAAGGCCGACTCCTGTAGCATGTCGGCGAGTCGGCGGGCCTGCAAGCCGGTGACGTCCTCGCCGGCGTCGATAGCCTCGACCGCCCGAACGTACTGGGTGAGCCGATCGGTCCACATCCGCTGGTCGGTCAGCGAGGTGAAGGGCACCCCTTCGGTGATGAACTCGTCGATGAACTGGAACATCTGGTAGCGAGCCCGGAAAAGCACCATGATGGTGCCGTCGCCCTCGACGAGGGTTCGGCGGATGTTCCGTACGACATCGAGCATCGAGGCGTTGGTGCGGGCCTCGACCGCGCCGCCCTCCTTGCGGGGCTTGAGGTCCTTGTCCTGTCGGGTCTCGATGTGGCGGATCTCCCTGTTGACCACGTTGAGAACGTTCGAGGGGAGTCGATAGGAGTTCGGAAGAATGACATCTTCGTCGACGTCTTCCTCGAGCAGGAGTGCGGGGTCGGCACCCTGCCAGGAGTAGACGACCTGGTCGTCATCGCCGGCGATCAGCACCTGCTTCATGTGGGGTTTCCACTCCTCGTAGACGTCGTACTGGAGGGTGGTGATGTCCTGGAACTCGTCGATGACCAGGTAGTCGACGTTGGGGAGCAGGGAGCGCTGCTTGACACGCTCTAGCATGTCCGCGAAACCGATCTTGCCCTCCTCGCCCTTGTAGGAGCGCCAGCCGCGGATCGCTTCGGGAACGTCGATTCGATCGTCGTCGCTGGGCCAGGTCGGGGTATACTTGTTTCCTTCCTGAGCGTTCGGGTCGATTTCGGGCGGGAGTCGGACCTCCTCGTCGTCCCACTGGAAGGGGACATCGTACCAGTCCGAGACGTCGCGGCCGGTCCGCTGGAGCCACTGGCTCGTCGCGATGACCTTGTTGCCGATCGTCGTCGAACGGGCGGTGCGTCGCCCCGCACCGGAGTACTCGTCCTCGTACTCGATGCCGTACTCCTCGCAGAACTCCTCCTTGTCGGACTCGCCGATGACGTCGCTACGGGAGAGATCCAGTAGTTCGTAGGCCTTCGCGTGCATCGTACAGACGTTGCCCTGCAGCGCACGCGGACTCTCGTCGAGTCGCTCGGCCAACCGCTCGCGAACCTCCTGAGCCGCCGCTCGCGTATACGAGACGACGAGAATATCCCGAAAAGTGACTCCGTCCTGCTCGAGGATCTCCTCGACGTGGTCCAGCAAGGCGGTCGTCTTGCCGCTTCCCGGACCACCGAACAGGCGGGTAACCGTCGTGTCCGTCGTAGTCATTGTAGCTGTACAGGAGCGCGACACCCATAAGTGACGTGGGTTTTCGGCGGCAGAAACCGACGACGACGCGACGATCAGGGATCGCGGGGGGAACGGGCGTCTCGAACGTCGGCACCGTCGCGTATCTTGTCCTGGCAGTCCGGACAGACGCGGGGATCCTCGACGCCACGGGGCGTGAACACCCGGGCGTACGTCTCCGTGACGAACGCACCGCAGTTCTGGCATTCCGGCATAGTTCTCTTCAATACGCTATCAGCTGTGACCCATTATAATTGTGTCGGATAGGGCGTGATAAAAACGATGCACGGATCGCGAACCTGTCGGCGGTACGGCTCGCAACGGACTCGAGTCAGCGCCCGAACCTACGGCGCTGGCTCCCACCCACAGACGCTACAGGAGTTGGCGGACGTCTCGTGAAGGCCGCCGCAGTCGGGACACTGCTTCTTGTTATACTCCTGCTCCCACCCTACTCGTTCGACCGAATGACCGCGGTCGGACAGGAATTGGTCGATGACGTCGTCACCGGCGTCATTGGGTGAGGTTGCCATATGTGTGTGAAGATATGCCACAGTATTAAATCGTGTGGTCGATGACAATCCTGCCTCCTTCGCGACCCCACGCGTCGGCCCCGCGACCACGGAACCGGCCGCGACCGACTCGACCGGCCGCCGCCCCGCCTCGAGTCGACCCGCGAACTTTTCTCGCTCTCGAGCCTACGACGACGTATGAGCGACCTGCGTCTGAACGCGACCCAACTCGATCGCTACTCGAGACACGTCATCATGGACGAGATCGGCCCCGAGGGACAGGGGCGGCTGCTCGAGGGGTCGGTGCTGGTCGTCGGTGCCGGCGGGCTGGGGTCGCCGGCGATCCAGTACCTCGCCGCGGCCGGCATCGGCCGGCTCGGAATCGTCGACGACGACGTCGTCGAGCGCTCGAACCTGCAGCGCCAGATCGTCCACGGCGACGACGACGTGGGGCGACCGAAGGTCGACAGCGCGGCCGACTACGTCGCGGCACTGAACCCCGACATCGAGGTCGAGACCCACGAGACCCGCGTCACGGCCGACACCGTCGAGGACCTCGTCGCCGACTACGACGTCGTGTTAGACGCCAGCGACAACTTCGCCACCCGCTACCTGCTCAACGACCACTGCGTCCTCACCGAGACGCCGCTGTTCCACGGCGCGATCTACCGCTTCGAGGGCCAGATAACGTCCTTCACGAACGAACGCGGCGGCGACGAGCCGCGGCCGTGCTACCGGTGTCTCTTCCCCGAAGCGCCCGAACCCGGCACCGTCCCCGACTGCGCGACGACCGGCGTCCTCGGCGTCCTGCCAGGGACCGTCGGCTGCATCCAGGCCACCGAGGTCGTCAAGTACCTGCTCGGGAAGGGCGAACTGCTCGAGGGCCGGCTCCTGATGTACGACGCGATGGATATGAGCTTCGAGGAGGTCCCCGTCCAGCCGAACCCGGCCTGTCCCGTCTGTGGCGACGACCCCGAGATCGAGTCGGTCTCGGACGTGGCCTACGAGGGGACCTGCGAGATCTCGGCCGACTGACCGACGGCGGGACGATCGACCCGAAACGGCACCGATTACGAGGCGCTTCCGTACCGACGCCGGTGATCGAGATAGACGACCGACGAGATCCAGAGCGCGATCAGGAAGGCGTAGGCACCGACCCCCGACGGATTCGTCGACCGGACGACCCGTGCCGCCAGGTACGCGACCGCGTAGGTCCCGAGCGACGCACCGAGGTACGTCCAGTAGTTGAGCATCCAGCCTCGGCCCGCCCCACCGTGGGAGGCCGCGTCCTTGAACAGCGCACCGACGACGAGAGCGGCGAACGGAACCAGTGCGAGCAACGACAAAATCGCGACCAAGAGCCCGGCATCACTGTCCGGACGCACGCCGAACACGTACAGCAACACCGCCGGCGCGACGACGACGTACGCGGCGATCAGCCACCACCAGCGGGAGTCGTCGGCCGCCGCGTCCGGAACCGCCCGCGAACTGGCTCCGTCTCGATTCCGGTCGATCCGACCGCCCAGCCAGTCGCCGACGGCCGCGCCGACGCCGCCGCCGAGCCCGAAGAGCGCGACGAGAAACGGGACGACGATCGGGAGCGCGACGACGGCGACCGCCTTCTGCCAGCCCGAAAGCGTCCACACGAGTTCGGCCGTGGAAGCGATTTCCCAGCCGATCGCCGGCGCGGAGCCGACGACGCCGGCGACTACACCGGCCCGACGGCTCACGGCCGGTCGTTTGCCGTATCGAACCGCCTCGAGCAGACCGACGTCGCCGTTTCCGGCCGCACGATCGGTGTAGTGGAGGCCAGCGAACAAGCCGGCGACGACGACGGCTTCGCCCGAAAACGACGTCGGCGCGGACTCCCACGAGAGGACGACGGTGAACGGGATCGAGGCGAGACCGAGGAGGACCGCCGTTCGGAACCGTTCGTCGGTCAGGTCCGCGAGGGTGTTGCGAAGCGGAGGCATTGCAGTTAACTATCTGTCAGGAGTGGCGGCCCTTGGAAGTACTTTTCGCGTCCGATCGAGACCCGGTCGCAGGGGTGCGGACCGGCGTCGCCGTTACCCGCTCGAGGCGGTGCGTCCGAGCCTCGAGCGGACGACGGCGGGCAGTCGCACGGCGCCGGCGACGGCGAGACAGGAGGCGAATGCGGTCGTCCCGAGTTTGCCGCCCGCCCCGGAGAGAGACGGCGCGACGGCGAGGTAGACGAGGCCACAGAGGCAGCCGGCGGCCGCGACCTGGCCCGTGGTCCCCAGCCGCTCGTCGCCCGACATCCCGACGAACGAGGCACAGAAGGCGACCGCGGCCAGCGTCGATCCGAGCGACGGGAAGAGTGGGGGGACGGCGACGCCGGCGACGAGCCCGACCGCGGCGGAGGCGACGACGGAACTGACCTCGCCGCGGGTCCGGAGCGCGACGGTCGCGACCGCCGCGACGACGGCGACGGCGACCACCGGCGGGGCGAGTCGCGGTTCGAGCGCGCTGGCGGCGGCGTAGTCGACGTCGAACACGGCGACCGTCGCGATGCAGCCGAAGAGGGCGATGGTCCCGTACTTGCCGCCGAAGCCGTCGAACGAGCCGGTCGTCGCGACGAACGCGAGGCCGGCGATCACACCGGCGACCGCGACCGACTCGAGCGACGGAAAGACGGCCGGCGAGGCCATTCCGACGAACGTCCCGCAGTAGGCCGGGCCATCGATCCGGGGGAGTCCGACCCCGACGAGCAGGCCGACGGCGGCAGCGGCCACGACCGGACCGAGGCCGGCGTGAACGCTCAAACCGTACGTGACGAGCGCTGCGACGGCGACCGCGAGCGCGTCGACGGCGTCCGCTCGAGCGAGCCCGCTCCCGTCGAGGTTCGCGAGTCGCCGTCGCTCCGTCGCGGCGACGACGGTCCCGGCGAGCCCGACGCCGAGCGGCACCCAGACCGCGCCGACGTGGAGTTCGGGCGGCGCACGGACGGCACCGAGGAGCAACGCGGCCGGCGTCACCAGCAGCGCGAGGTAGCCGGCGAGTCGAATCGGACCGTACACACTCCCACTCTCCCGAGGGGGCCCGAGAGGGTTACGATTCGGAAAATCGGGAGCCGGCTGTCGGGTCCCGGGCACGGCGATCGGTCGATCCGGCCGCGCGAGTCGGCCTCAACTCCGCAATAATCCGCCGTCGATCGGGATCTCGGCCCCGTTGACGAAACTCGCCCGCGGGCTCGAGAGGAAGGCGACGACGTCGCCGAGTTCCCGCGGGTCGCCGATGCGATCCGCCGGGATGTCGTCGGCCATCGCCGCCAGTCCTTGCTCGTAGTCGTCGTAGGTGCCGCGATCGACGCCGGCCTCGATGAGTTCCTCGATCCGGGGCGTCTCGATCGTCCCCGGGAGGACGGCGTTGGCCCGGATGTCGGGCGCGAACTCCCGCGACACCGTCTTGACGAGGCCGATCACGCCCCGACGGACCGAGTTCGACAGCAAGAGGCCGTCCGCGACCTCCCGGACGGTCCGGGAGGTGATGCAGGTGATCGATCCGTAGTCGGACTCGAGGAGGGGCTCGTAGGCCTCCTCGAGCGTCCAGACGACGCTCATCACCAGCAGGTCGTAGGCCCGGTACCAGTCCTGTTCGTCGGTCTCGCGGAAGGTCGTACTCGGCGGACCGCCCGAGGAGGTGACGAGGTGGTCGAGCCCGCCGAAGGCGTCGACCGTTTCGCTCACGAGCCGGGAGACGTCGTCGGGGTCCGTGAGGTCGGTCTGAACTGCGAGTACGTCACCCGTTCCCGCCTCTTCGAGTTGCTCGCGGGCCGCGTCGAGCCGCTCGGCGTCGCGGCCACAGATCGCCACGTTCGCGCCCTCCTCGGCGAGCGCCTGCGCGCTCGCGAAGCCGAGGCCGCTCGAGGAGGCGGTCACCAGTGCCGAATTGCCGTCGAGATCGAAGTCCATACCCGACGACACGAGAGCGGCCTACAAATGGGTCGGGGAGCCGGCAGCGGACGACACCGTCACTCCTGATGGCGCACGCGGACCATCCCCTCCGACGTGACGCCGACGATCAGCGGCGTCGACACCTGACGGCCGGAGACGGCCGAGCCCGCGGCGTCGCTGACGATCTTCATCAGGTCCGGCGCGGTGTGGTCGACCTTGACCCCGGCCTCGTCGCAGGCGTCGTAGACCATCTGGGGCACGTCGTAGAGATCCGTTCCGGCGGCGACGCGGACCCGGACCGGCGCGCGAAGCGCCTCCGCGAACGCGACCGTCTCGCGGGCCTTCTCGACGTTCTCGCGGGCGCTGGACTCGACTGAAGAGACGTTCGCCCGCGAGGTTCCGAGTTCGTCGGCGATGTCGGCCTGCGAGACACCCCGCTCGCGCAACGCGAGTACCTGTGCCTGCCGGTGGGTCAACACGCTGGTCTCGGGATCGAAGCCGATCTCCGCGAGGAGTTCCTCGACGTCGTCGATCACGGCCATCCCCTCCCGCGGGAGCCGCAGGCTCGCGTGGACATACCGAGTACTAATCGGCGGTAGGATCAAAGCTTCCACGGTCCCAGCGCGGGTTCCGGATCGCCGGGGAGAACGAGCGAGGAATCAGTCGGCCGACTGTCCGGACGCGGCGCGGCCGTCGTCGGTCGGCGTCCCGGTGACGACACCGCGGGCCTGACGGGCCAGCGAGCGGCCGAACCGAACGACGTTCGCGGGCCCGTCGCGGGGACCGGGCGAGCGATAGCAGACGATCAGCGACCACATCGTCGCGACGCCCAGCGAGCCGAGCGCGGAGAAGCGCATCCCCATCGTCGCGTAGGTCACCGCGTAGATCGCCCCGATCGTCATCGAGGGAACGCTCGAGCCGAGCGGAATCTTCGCCGTCACGTCCCGAACGGTCGGTGCGAGAAAGACGATCGAGAGGACGCTGCCGGCGAGGAACACGAGGTCTTGCCACATCATACACATTCCTAACTCGGTCCCGAGTAAATACTTCTCGGTATTACAACGGCGGTCGAACGGGGAAACCGAGCCGACCGATCGACTCAGTACTCGAGGTCCCACCGCTCCGCGTCGGTGGCTGCGAGTCGCTCGCTCACGCCGTCGGCGAGCCGGTAGTCCCCACCCTCGCGGACGACGGTACCCGCCCGCTCCAGGTGTTCGAGATGCGCGTAGGACTCGCCGGGGCCGTGGAGGATGTGAATGCCCTCGAGGTCGCCGAACAGGTCGGCGCTGACCGTCCAGACGTCGCAGGGTCCCTTTCGGTCGAGGGCGTCGAGGACCCGCCAGGAGCGCTCCTCGTGGTGATCGATGATGTGTCGAGCGCGGTCGGCGGGGTCGTCGATCGGATCGCGATGGCCCGGCCACGCGCGGTCGTAGTCCGCGTCGACGATTCCCTGCAGCGCCCGGAGATAGCGCTCGAGCGGCCGATCGACGCGGACGTCCGCGCCGCCGACGTTCGGGGTATAGACCGGCAGCAAGGCGTCGCCGGAGAAGACCTCGCGGCCGCCCTCGAGGTCGGCCTCGAACATGCTGAGCCCGGCCGCGTGGCCGGAGGTGTGGACCACCGTGAGTTCGGTGCCGTTGATCGAGAAGGTATCCCCGTCCTCGAATGCCGTGACGGTCGGCGTTTCGACCGTCGTCCCGCCGTCGGCCATCCGCTCGAGCAAGACCTCCTGTCGCTCCTCGGGCATCCCCCACTCCTCGAAGTACCCCCGCTGGCGGTCGTACATCGCGTCCCAGGCCGCCTCGTCGCCCCCGACCAGTGCCGCGTCGGCCCCGTGGACGTACACCTCGGCCCCGCTCTCGGCCTGAATCTCGCCGGCCAGCCCGCAGTGGTCGTGGTGCCAGTGGGTCAGGAAGATGCGATCGACGTCGGAAAAGGCGAGCCCGCGATCGGCCAGGGCCCCCTCGAGTTGCTCGCGCGTGGTCGCCATCCAGTCGCCGGTGTCGATGAGCGCCGTTTCGGGGCCGTCCGCGAAGAGGTACGCGTTGTTGTCGCCTTCGAACGCCGAGTTCGATAACGAGATGCGTTCCATGGGGCCATATCTCACGGGGGTCGAGAAAACGTTACCTGAAGCGGCACATTAGAAGGGACGGCCGAGATACCGCCCAAGCCGCGTCAAAACCGTCGCGTCGGATCGACTGTCCACTCGAGAGGCGTTACGAACCCCAGAAGTTGTCGCGGCTCCCGAGTCGCTCGCGTTCGGGGCCATCGTCAGCGTCGTCACCCTCGTCGGCGTCCGCGGCGCCGTCGTCGACGTCCGCGGCGCCGTCGTCGGCGTCCGTTTTCGCCTCTTCTTCCTCGTCGTCGGGTTCCATCGGCAGTAACTCGAGTTCTTCCGCGCGGGCGTGATTGCTGTGGACGCGGGTGATCTCGACGCGAGCGCGAGCCTCCGGCAGGACGCCGTCGACCATGACGATGAAACCGTCTTCGGTCCGCCCGACGCCGGCACCGCTCTCGTGCATGTCGACGACGTCGATGACGACTTCCTGGCCCGACTTGACCGGCTGGGTCTTGAGGTCCTCGATCGGCTGATTGTAGTGGTTACACCACTCCTTGCCACCCCGGTCACCGTAGTGTTGACACCCCATTCCCGAGATCCGCTCGGAGAACTCGGGGCAGTCGTCGGCGAGTGGACAGTCTGCCATGCACGCCACTACCAGCGGTGGCGTTAAACCGTTTCCGTCTCGTGGATCGACAGCGGGGCGAAACGTTGGAAGTGAAGAGCGGGGGACGAGGCAGCACCACTAACAGTCACCGACGGACAGCGAAAACATGGTAACGAAACGACGCCTGGGTGACGTGCGGTTTCGAAAAGGTTTACGGTATGGACGTAGCAGTGACAAACGATGAAAATTCTCGTAACGGTCAAAGAGGTGGCGACCGTCGAAGACGAGTTCGAAATCGATGGAACCGAAATCGCCGAGCAGTACCTCGGTGCCGACTTGAACGAATGGGACGACTACGCGATCGAGGAAGCCGTCCAGCTCCAGGAAGACGGCATCGCCGACGAGGTCGTGACGGTCACGATCGGGCCGGAAGACTGCGAACAGACTATCCGTCAGGCACTCGCGAAAGGCGCCGACCGCGCCGTCCGCGTCTGGGACGACACACTGGAAGACGTCGACCTGCTCGACGTCAACGCCAAGACCGAGATCCTCAGTGCCGTCATCGAGGAGGAAGACCCCGACCTCGTCCTCTCGGGCGTCCAGGCCGGTGACGACAGCTTCGCCGCGACCGGCGTCTCAGTCGCCGAGAACATCGGCTTCCAGTGGGGAGCCGTCGTCAACCACCTCGAGCACGATCTCGACGACGGGATCGCCTCCGTGCGGCGCGAACTCGAGGGCGGCGTCGAGGAGCTGACCGACATCGAACTCCCCGCCGTGCTGACGATCCAGACCGGGATCAACGAGCCCCGCTACGCCAGCCTCCGTGGCATCCGACAGGCCCAGCAGAAACCGATGGACGTCAAGGCGCTCGCCGACATCGGCGTCGACGAGAGTACGATCGAAACCGAACTCGAGCTGACGGACATGTACGAGCCCGAGAGCGAGAGCGACGTGACAACCTGGGAGGGAAGCGCCGACGAGACCGCCTCGGAGCTGGGTGACCTGCTCCGCGACAAGGGGGTGGCACAATGACGGACGTCCTCGCAGTCGCGGACCACCGCCGCGGCGAACTGCGCGACGTCAGCTACGAGATCATCACCGCCGGGCGCCAGCTCGCCGACGAGACCGGCGGCGACCTCCACCTGGCGGTCATCAGCGGCACCGTCGACGAGTTCGCCGAGAAGCTCAACCGCGAGGGCGTCGACGCCATCCACACCGTTTCCCACGGTGAGGAGTTCAACCACGACGTCTACTCGCAGGCGATCACGCAGCTCTACGACGACCTCGCACCGCAGTTCGTCGTGACGCCCAACAGCGTCAACGGGCTCGACTACGCCCCCGCCGTCGCCAACGAACTCGACCTGCCGATCGTCACCGACACGGTCGACTTAGAGACCGACGGCGAGACCCTGATCGCGACCCGCGAGATGTACGGCGGCAAGGTCGAGACGACCAACGAACTCGAGGGCGATGCGATCGTCACGATCCGCGGTGCCGAGTGGCCCGCCGCCGAGGGCACCGGCGACGCCGCGATCGAGGCCTTCGAGGCCGACATCGACGAGGACGCCGTCGGGTCGACCGTCAGCGGCTTCGAGGAAGTCGGCGGCGGCGACGTCGACATCAGCGAGGCCGAACTGCTGGTCTCGATCGGCCGCGGGATCGAGGAAGAGGAGAACCTCGACCTCATCCGGGACCTGGCCGACACGCTCGACGCGACGCTGTCCTCGTCCCGTCCGATCGTCGACAACGGCTGGCTGCCCAAGAACCGTCAGGTCGGCCAGTCCGGGAAGGTCGTCACTCCCGACGTCTACATCGCCATCGGGATCTCCGGTGCGGTCCAGCACGTCGCCGGCATGAAAGGCTCCGACACGATCGTGGCGATCAACACGGACCCCAACGCCCCGATCATGGACATCGCCGACTACGCGATCGTCGACGACCTCTTCGACGTCGTCCCCGAACTCATCGAAGAGTTCGAAGGGTAAGCAGTCGTACCGCGAGCGAACGGACGCTCGGGGGCTTTTTTGATCCGGATTTTTTGCGTGCGCTCTTGCGTAGTTCATTGTTGATTTCAGAGTGTTGCTCGAATAGCGTGTTTGAGTGCGTCTCGTCCCGGTTTTCGATATAGTTCTCGGCGAAGTTGGAACGCTCTGAGATACTGTGTCAGCTTATCTTTCGAGATTCCTCGATGCGGCGAGAGCCACCGTCGCGTCAGCGACGCGTGGCTCTCGCGGGTATTGACGTGGACCTCTTCGTCGGCGTATTCACCGTCACCGTGGACGACGTATTCACGGGTGAATGCGTCGTCCGCTTCGAGTGGCTCGTACGCTCGAAAGCCGTCAGTATAGACAGTCAACGACTCCTCTTGGCAGTCTGCCAAGAGGAGTCGAATCGTCGATTCATCCGTGGCTTTCGCTGGAATCACGTACCGCTGTCCCGTACCGCGATCAGCGAGAATGAACACGGGTGGCTTGTCACCATCATATGTTCCGCGCCCACGCGTGGACAGGCCACGCGAGCGCGACTCCTGGTCGCGCTCGCGGCCTTTCTTCCCGGCAGAAACGTACACTTCATCGATTTCGACTGGGCCGACAAGATCGAGAGAGGGCGCATCGAGCGCTTCGCCAGAGCGCTCGATGCGCCGGTGCATCGTTTTGTGTGTGACCTCGATTTCGCACTGGAGTTGTCGGAGGCTCGTGTTAAACCGGAGAAACGCGTAGATCGAGAACAGCCACCGGCGGAGTGCAACCTTCGAGTGAGCGAAAATCGTGCCCGTCTTGTCGTTGAACGTGCGGTCGCAATCCTTACAGAGATACCGTTGGAACTCTCTGTAGCTGCCGTTTCTGACCGTTCGGTCAGAACGGCAGCGGGGACAGGTAACACCGTCACGCCAGCGAACCTGCTGCAACAGGTCCGCTTCGACCGATTCCGACCCAAACACATCGAGTGGAATCATTCGTGTCGGGCACCGCGTCAGCGGTGCCCTTGTCCTCTTTGACTTCACAGCGACCGCCCAGCAGTATCAACAATCTCCTACGGATGAGCGTAGTATGTATTTTGTGAGCTGCGACCTCGCCAGTAGCCGACGTATCGATCCGCGATTTTCACGATACAACCCGACGAACATCGGTTAATGGGAATTCTATCGAATATACCTGCCAGTATTAATTCATTCAGTTTTCCGCGTATACTCTAATTTATTAACAGTAAAGTTATATGGTATGCGTTGGATTCGGACATATGCCAGTTCGATCGAACCGTCGAAGACTACTGTCCGGGCTCTGTACCGCTGGTCTCAGCGGGCTGGCCGGTTGTCTCAGTTCGGTGCCGGGGCTTGGCTCGGGTGACGTCGAGCAGGGGAGCAGTATCGGGGGAACGGACAGGACGCTCAAACTCGGGGTAATGCAGCCGCTGAGCGGCGATCTCGATTCTGTGGGTGGACCGATTCGAGACGCGGCGTTGCTGCCGATCCGGCAGGTCGAAGACAGCGTGTCGCTCGAGATCGAGTACGACGTCATGGATACAGAGACGTCACCGGCAGCGGGCGTGCAGGGTGCCGCCGATCTCGTCGCAGCGGGATACCCGATGATCAACGGACCGGCCGCGTCCGACGTGACATTACAGGCGACCCAACAGGTTCTCATTCCCTATCGGACCGTCTGTTGCTCGCCGGGTGCGACCTCTCCGACGATCACGTCGCTCAACGACGCCGGCCTCGTCTTCCGTACAGCGCTCTCGGACTCACTCCAGGCGGTCGTCCTCGCTGATCAGGCGGCGAACGATCTCGACCACGATCGCGCAGCGACCCTCTACGTGAACAACGACTACGGCTGGCAGCTGAGTCAGGCGTTCAGCAGTTCGTTTCAGACCAGCCACGGGGGAACGGTCTCGGCGCAGGTTCCGCTCGAGGAGGGTCAAAGCACCTACACCGACGCCATCGAACGCGCTCGAGTCGACGATCCGGAGTTACTCGTCGTGATCGGCTATCCACAGACGGGAGGCCAGGTACTCACCGACCTGGGCAGGGACGCCGAGGAGGATATCCTCGTTACCGACGGACTGCAGGACAGCGAGCTTCAGGACGAGGTCGACTACTCGCTGGACGGCATTCGCGGAACCGCACCGCTGGTCGCCGGGCCCGGAACCGAGACGTTTACCGAACTGTACGAGAGCGAGTACGACGTCGAACCGAGCGTCTTCACGTCTCACTCGTACGACGCGACCGCCGTCCTGTTGCTCGCGAACGCCTATGCGGGCCAAAACGACGGTACAGCGATCAGAAGCGCGATGCAGGCGGTTACCACCGGCGAGGGCGAGACCATCACACCGAAAACCCTCGCCGACGGCCTCGAACTCGCGGCCGAAGGAGAGCCGATCGCGTACGAGGGAGCCTCGAGTTCGGTCGGATTCGACGAGAACGGGGACGTGGTCGACGCTGTCTTCAAATACTGGGAGTTCGATCAGGATGCCGACGGAGGGATCCGCGAAATAGACCGGGTGAGTGCGTAATGCCGTCGCTCGCGAATCTCGTGCCGGCGTTCGTCAGACGCCGATACCTCGTCAAGTTCGTGATCTCGATCCTGGTAGTCGTGCTGGTGATCGGTTCCGTCGGGTTCGTCAGCTACGCCCAGATCGACCAGACTGTGCGAGCGGACTCGAACGAACAGCTCGAATCGACCTCCGAAATGCAGGCAGATGCGATTAGCAACTGGGTCGAAACGATGCGCGTTCAGACGCGAACGGCGTCCGCATCGCAGGTGCTACAGGAGGGGAACCCGCAGGAAGCACAGGCACACCTCGTCGAAGAACAAGCTCGAATGGACGTCGACGTGCGGGCGATCCACTACGTCGACACCGAAAACAACGAAATCGTCACGAGTACGAACGCGGCCTACCGCGGCGAGTCGTTCTCGTCACTCGAGGAGCCGTGGGCAGACGGCGAATTCACCGACGAGTTCGTCCTCGACGAGTCGGTCTGGAACTCGCCGGCTGCCTACGAATCGCCCTCGCTCGGCGATCAGGTGATGGCGTTCGCCAGCCCGGTGACCGAACGCGACGATCGCGCGGTCATCATCATCGGGACGCTCGAGTATCAGGTCGGACAACTGCAGGACGAGAACGCATCTTCCTCCACGATCATCCTCGATAGTGACGGCTCCGCGATCTTCCAAACCGAGTCGGCGGCGATCGACGCCGACTCGGTCGACACGGACGCAATGGAGGCTGCCCTCGGCGGCCGGCTAATGCGTGTAGAGGACGACGACGCCGTGCGGGCGTACGTCCCCGTCGGGAACACACAGTGGGTAGCAGTCACCAGTATCCCGACAGAGCAGGCCTACGGGGTCGCGAGCGATGTCGGGAACAATGTTATCGCAATGGTGCTTGCGAGTTTGATCACACTCGGGCTCGTGGGCGTCGTGCTGGGACGCCAGACCGTCGTTCCGCTGGCTCGGCTCCGCGACCGGACGACCGAGATGCAAGCGGGCAACCTCGACGTCGACCTCGAGACGAACCGGATCGACGAGATCGGGCGGCTGTACGACGGGTTCGACGACATGCGCACCTCGCTGCGAGAGCAGATTACGAACGCCGAGTCCGCACGCGAGGAAGCCGAAGCCGCCCGTGCCGAAACCGAGTCGATAAACCGCCACCTCGAGACCAAAGCCGAGGAGTTCAGCGCAGTTATGGACGAGTGCGCCGACGGTGATCTGACGCGACGGCTCGATCCCGAAAGCGAGAGCGACGCGATGACCGATATCGCGCTCGCGTTCAACGAGATGGTCGAGGAACTCGAGGAGACGACCGCCGAGGTCAAGTCCTTCGCGAACGAGGTCGCGACCGCGAGTGAACAGGTGACGGCCAGTTCCGAAGAGGTCCGGTCGGCGTCTCAACAGGTCTCCGAATCGATCCAGTCGATTTCTGACGGTGCGGACCAACAGAATCAGAACTTACAGTCGGTCAATCAGGAGATGAGCGGCCTCTCGACGACGACCGAGGAGATCGCAGCTTCCTCGAACAACGTCGCCGACATCGCAGAACGGACGGCGGAGACGGGTCGTCTCGGTCGCGAAGCGGCGCAGGAAGCCATTGACGGCATGCACGAGATCGAGGCGGAATCGACGGAAGCGGTCGACGCGATCAAAGAACTCGAGTCGGAGATGGCACAGATCGACGAACTGGTCGAATTCATCTCCGAGGTCGCCCGAGAGACGAACATGCTCGCATTGAACGCGAACATCGAGGCCTCTCGAGGGGACAGCGGTGAGGACGGCTCCGGGTTCGGTGCCGTCGCGAAACAGGTCAAAGAGCTGGCCGCGGACACGAAATCGACCGCAGAGGACATCGAACAACGGCTCGAGCGGATCGACGAACAGACGGCCGAGACGGCGACGGAGGTCCAGCGGACGGCAGATCGGATCGCGGAGCACGTCGGCTCCGTGGAGAACGCCGCCGAGGCGCTCGACGAAATCGCCGATTACGCCGAGAAAACTAACGACGGCGTACAGGAGATTTCCGCGGCGACCGAGGAACAGGCGGCCTCGACACAGGAGGTCGTCGCAATGGTCTCGTCGGCTGCCGAGATCTCCGAATCAACGGCAGCCGAATCCCAGCGCGTCGCGGCAGCCGCGGAAGAGCAAACGTCCGCCCTCTCCGAAGTGTCGAAAAGTGCGAGTTCGCTCGCCGATCAGGCGACTCGCCTGAGCGAGACGCTCGATCACTTCGAGACGAAACCGAGAGACGAGTCGGACATCAATAGCGAGGCGGCTCTGGAGTTCGACAAAGCGATCGTCGACGGCAACGAGGACGAGCGACGTCGCGGGAACGACGCGGACGGCGACGGTGAATCTGACGGTGCATCGACCCGGCCTGATTCGGATGCGAACGATACCGACCACGAGGAACTCAACGGCTCGTTCACGTTCGACCGACTCGACGACGAGTAGACGGGGTGCCGGCCGTCCGATTCCGCCACGAACGGTCGTTTCTATCACTCCGGATATAAGACACCGTAGTTGAAATCCCCACGGCCGAAACCGGGACGCGCTCGAGCCGTCGAAGTGTTGGACTCTTATAAATGTTAGTAAACATAAGTATAGTTATATTATTCAGTCATACATATATCTGATAGGCGAAGACTATCGAAACTCGTCGCACGTGGGGGAGGCAGCGACAGGAGACGAGCCGTCGTCGTGGGATCGGCGAGGGGGACGGCGGTCGGTACTGGGATCACGCCGAGCCACCTCGGGGAAGACGAAACCAGTCACGATCGGTCACGTCCGGACGGAAGCTCTCCGACGACGGGTGGATCCGGGTTACGACGAGTGCTGACCGACGGTGGAACCGTTTCGAATGCCGCGGACGACCGACCGACGACCGGATCGCCGACCTCGAGTCGCTGAAGAACGATCCCGGTTCGCTCTCGGACGAACTCGAGACGCGGTCGACCGGATCAACGGAAAGCTCGCGTCGGACCTCAAGACCTTTACCTGGACACCGACCTCCGCGAACGGGCCAACGCGGACGAGCGAAGTGTTCTCGAGTAGCTGGTGAAAGACGACGTGTTCGGACTGGTGACGGTCTCGTTCGTGGCGACCAGTGCGATCGGCGCGTCGATTGGGTACGCCGACGGCCGGTACGCCATTGCCGCAGTGTTCGCCGCTGTCCCGATTGCGACCGTGTTAGGTGCCCACGTTCTCTTCCGGTGATCGTAGCGGCTCCGGGACACACGAGCGGCGTTGACCGCTGGATTCGCGAATACGACCCTGCTACCCCGTCTGACCGCAGCCACGTTCGATCCGTTACGTACTTTTCGTCCCCCTCCTAAACGCTCCCAATGGAACTGCTGGAGCGGCGACGGGCGCTAATCGAGGAGCGTCTCGAGGAGGTCGTCGAAGGACTCGAGCCCGAGACGCTCAGCGATGAGGTCCGCCACGTCGCGCTCTCCGGGGGAAAGCGCGTTCGACCGATGGTGACCCTGCTGGCCTGCGAGACGGTCGGCGGGCGGGCCGAGGACGCGGTCGAGTTCGGTGTCGGGATCGAACTCGTCCACACGGCCTCGCTGGTCGTCGACGACATCATCGATCGATCGGAACTCCGACGCGGGACGACCAGCGCGTGGGCCGAGTTCGGCCACGGGCCGGCGATCATCACGAGCGACGGCCTGCTCGGCGAGGCGTTCGCACTGTTTTCGGCGGACCCCGACGCCACTCGCGTCGTCGCCGACGCGATGGTCGAACTCGGCGTCGGCGAGGCGACCGAACTCTCGGCCCAGCCGGAAAACGAAGACGAGTACATGACGCTGGCGCGGCGCAAGACCGGCGCGCTCTTTCGGGCCGCGGCCGAACTGGGTGCGATCGCCGCCGACTCCGATCCCGTCACCGTCGACGCGCTGGGCGAGTACGCCGAACGCGTCGGCGTCGCCTTCCAGATCAGAGACGACGTGTTAGACGCCGTCGCCGACCCCGAGGAACTCGGCAAGCCGACCGGCCACGACGCCGCCCTCGAGCGGCCGTCGGTCGTCCAGGTGACCGATCTCACGCCCGAAGCGGCCAACGCCCGCGCTCAGACCGAGGCCGATCGGGCGATCGACGCCCTCGAGCGGGTCGAGGTCGCCGACCCGGAGGCTCGGGGGTACCTGCTCGAGCTGGCGGAGTTCGTCGTCGAGCGCGAGCGGTGAGCGGTCAGACCCGCTCCGCGCCCCGCCTGTCGTCCTCCCGCTCCGAGTCCGAAAAGCGCGATTCCGCGACGGCGAAGGTGAGCGTACTGACGATGCCGAGCAGCGTCCCCGCCGTCAGCGCCGTCGCGAGGAAGGTGAGTTCGACCCGGTCGAGGAAGAAGGCACTCACCGCGTGGAGAACGACGGCGATCGAGAGGACGTAGAAGGGGGCGTTGAGGTAGCGCCACTCGAGCGAGCCGGCGATGTACTCGTCGGTGATCTGGCCGAGGCTGGTCGTCAGCCCCGCGACGGCGAACCAGCGGATCGAGCCGTTGAGGAGCGCGGCCAGCATGACCGGGACCTCGAGGTCGCCGGCGGTCGATTCCCGGACCGCCTCGAGGGTGTCGAGCCCGTTGACGCCACCGAGGACGAACAGTGCGGCGGCGACGACGTAGGCGAGCAGGGTCGTCCGACCGGCGTACAGCGATCGTCGAGCGCGTTCGACGCTCGCGTCGAGGCGGTCGCCGAGCCCCAGTCCCCGCGAGATGAGATAGAGCCCAAGCAGGGCGGAGGTCGTCCCGAGGACGAACCCCGGCATGTCGAGGACGGTCCCGATCAGGGCGAGCGGATAGATCAACAGCAAGATACCGAGCGGAATCAGGACCGTCCCGCGGGTCTCGGGGTCGTCCAGCACTTGTTTGATCGTGTAGTACATCGACTCGAGGTTCTGTGCCTGCCGGACGACGACGCGGCGGACGCCGTCGATGGGCACCCGCGAGCGGATGATCGGGATGACGGACTCGTCCTGTGCGCCGTCGGTGACGACCAGCGCGGTGACGTCCTCGCCGGTCGAGAGGCTCGCGAGGACGGTGTCGACCTCGTCACCGACCTCGCGGTTGGCGCTGACGTCGCCCTCGTCGTTGCCGGTGACGACGGCGACCTCGACGCTCTCGTCGCGGTCGGCCAGATCGTCGTAGACGTGTAGCCCCTGAAAGATCACGTTGACGTCCGAGTCCTCCGGGTCCGCGGTCGCGAGGGCGACGGCCGCCTCCTCGACGGGCTCGCGGCCGATGACCGGCGTCGAAAAGCCGGTCTTACGACCGAGGTCGTCGTCGAGATCGACACAGAGGACCAGCAGCATCAGGCGGACGTTCGAGGGCGGGGTATTTCCATCTTCTGGGGTCGGAAGAAGACACACGGCGGACTCGAGGGCGGCGCGGCTGTCGTGGTCCGCGACTCCGCTCGAGGGTCGGGAACTGACGCCCCGTTGGCCGTCACAGCTACGTCGATCGCGCCGATTTCGTCCCGTCGGTCGGAACGGCGACGTCCCGGAACTCGAACCGCGCACCGCCGTCGTCGCCGTCGCACGCGGCGACGGTCCAGCCGTGGGCCTCGGCGATCCCCTCGACGATCGCCAGCCCGAACCCGGTCCCCTCCGCCGCGGTCGTGTGACCGAATTCGAACAACGATTCGCGATCCGCCGGCAGCCCCGCGCCCGTATCCTCGACGTAGAAGCCGTCGAAGCGGTCGCCGCTGCCGGTAGACTGGGACTTTCGCTCGAGCGGCCCGACGGTGACGGTCAGGCGATCGTCGTCGCACCCCTGTTCGACGGCGTCCTGCTGCGCGTGCGAAGCAGGGCTCGTCGAGCCGTGTTCGACGGTGTTTCGAAAGAGGTTCTCGAGCAGCGATCGAACACGGGTCTCGTCGCCGTACAGTTCGAGGTCGGTTTCGATCTCGAGGCGGGCGTCGCCGGTGTCGACGGTCGCCCAGGCCGCTCGGACCGTGGCCGCGAGCGGAAACCGCTCCTCGTCGCCGATCGCTTTCCCCTGCCGGGCCAGCTGGAGGAGTCCATCGATGAGTTCCTCGATCCGGGCGAGCGACCGCTGCAATTTCTCGACGCGGTGGTCCTCGGCCTCTCCCTCGATGAAATCGAGATTGCCCTGTGCGACGTTCAGCGGGTTCCGCAGGTCGTGACTGACGAGGGTCGCGAACTCCGCTAACCGCTCGTTCTGGCGCTCGAGTTCGCGTCGGTAGCGTCGCCGGCGCGTGACGTCCCGAATCGCGTGTATCGTCCCGGTGAACTCTCCACTATCGAGCGGCAGAAGTCTGGTGTGGACGTCGTGGATCCGCTCCTCCCCGTCCGGCGACTGAAACCGAACCTGATACTTCGCCCGCTCGCGGTCAGTCGCCGAGGAGAGCAGATCGCGGACTTCCTCGACGTACTTGGTCGTTACCGACTCGCCGTAGTAGCCGCGATCGATGAGGGCCGGAAACGGCGTTCCGATCAGTTCCGTTCGCTCCTCGAGGAAGGGGTCGGCGAACTCGTCGTTACACCAGTCGATGACGGCGTCCGCGTCGAGGGTGAACAGCGCGGTCGGTACGAGTTCGAGGATTCGATCGTTCCCGACGGGGGTCCGGTATCGCTCGAGTTGCCGTTCGCTCTCGCGGCGAACCCGTTCGGCACGGCGGTTCACGACGGCGTTCTCGATCCGGTTTGCGAGTACCGTGTACTGAGCGGTTCCCGACCACTTTCGGCGATAGTCGGTAACGCCGGCCGAGATCGCCTCGCTCGCAATCTCGTCGGGCTCCGTTCCGGTGAAGAGGACGAACGGGACTGCCGGATCGCGCTCCCGTACCGCCGCGAACAGCTCGAGGCCGTCCGTGTCCGGCAGCTCGTAGTCGCTGACGACGCAGTCGATCGGTCGGCCGGGACCGTCGCTCGCGCCGTCGAAAACCGCCAGCGCGTCGCGGCCGTTGGCCGCGGTCGTCACGTCGATCTCGTCGTTCCGTCGCTCGAGAACGGTGGCGGTCAGCTCGCGGTATTGGGGGTCGGCATCGACACAGAGGACGCGGATCCCCGGGGACATGGGTTACGTTACATACAGACGCCACCGTATAATAGTGTGGCTATGTGCTGGCACGACACACGGACCGACGGTTTCGCACTGCTTTTGAGGCTCGGGTGGGTACGTACCCTCGAATGATCTCGAAGGGCTGTGAGCAGTGCGCGAAAGGCGGCAAGATGGTGCTGTTCGTCTACGGTTACTGCGACCAGCGCGACTGCTTTTACTGCCCGCTCGGCGAGAACCGGAAGAACGTCACCGACGTCTACGCCAACGAGCGACTCGTCGAGAGCGACGAGGACGTCCTGACCGAGGCCCATCGGATGGACGCCCTCGGGACGTCGATTACCGGCGGCGAACCCCAAGAGGCACTGGGCCGGACCTGCCACTATCTCGAGTTGCTCGAAGACGAGTTCGGCGAGGATCACCACACCCACCTCTACACCGGCATCACCGGCGGCCGGGAGAACATGCGCCGCCTCTCCGAGGCCGGCCTCGACGAGATTCGGTTCCACCCACCGTACGAACAGTGGGGCGATCTCCACGGCACCGAGTGGGAGGAGATCCTCTACACCGCCCGCGAAGAGGGGTTAACTCCCGCGTTCGAAATCCCAGGCATCCGCCCCGAGGAGGAGTTCCTCGAACTGATCGACGAGGGGGCGGCCGAGTTCTGTAACGTCAACGAGTTCGAGATGAGCGACGGGAACTACCGCCGGATGCAGGAACAAGGCTACGAACTCAAAGACGACCACATGAGCGCCGTCGACGGCTCCCGCGAGGAGATCCTCGACGTCATGGGTGATCACGAGAAGGTCTACTTCTGTACGTCCGTGTTCAAAGACGCCGCCCAACATCGCCGCCGCCTCAAACGCATGGCCCGCAACATCCGCCGCGAGTTCGACGACGTCACCGACGACGGCACCCTCGTCTACGGGAAGACCTACGCCGATCCCGAGGAGTTCGAGGCGCTTGGCGTCCCCGAGGAGTTCTACACCGTCAAGAGCGACCACGTCGAGGTCGCCTGGTGGCTTCTCGAGGAGATGATCGAGGAGGGGGACCTCGAGGACGGCGAAATCGTCGAGCAGTATCCGACCTACGACGGACAAGTAGTCGAGCGGACGCCGCTGGCGTAACGACCGCGAACGAGCGACGTGAGTGAGCGGCTTTTTGATGGAGATTTTTCGAGGAGCGGGCGAGCAGCGCAAACGGACCCGATGAGAAAGCCGTCGTCAGTCGAGTTCGGTCGGATCGACGCCCGGTAGCGTGATGAGGTTCTCCCGACCGATCCGGAGTTTATCTATCTCGTCGTCGTCGTCCATCTGCGAGAGGAGTTGGGAGACCTTGGCGTTCGACCAGCCGGTCTCCGAGACGATCGAGGCCTGCTTCATCCGGCCGCCGTTTTGTTTGAGCAAGCGGAGGACGCGCTCCTCGTCGCTCAGCAGTTCGGGATCGACCGCGTCGTCGGACGACCGCTCGTCGTACTCGAGGTGCGTGTCGGGCTCGGCATCGGGATCGTCGGTCGCGGCCGTCGGCGACGCCGGGTCGGTTCCACCGTTCCCGTCGGTGGCGGCCACGTCGGACTTGTCGCGGTCGAACGGGTTCGAAACGTCGACCGATTCGACGAGCGCCGCGAGCCTGTCGGGCGACCGCGGGACGTGTACGTCGTCCCGTCGGACAACGAGGTACCCGCTTACGCCGACGAGTAGCGCGACGAGCGCGACGAGCAGCCATCCTGTCCCGGAGAGCAGTGGGGGATCGCCGCCGCCGGCGCCGGCCCCGCGGAGCATGGTGATCTCGAGTCCCTCGCTCCGGAACGTGTGCGGCCCGTCCCAGACGAGCGCTCCGTCGTCCGTTCCGGTCGGGGCGTCCACGAAGCCGTAGTTCTCCGGCGGGTCGACGACGAGACGCTGGTCCTCCGACAGTGTCCCGATAACGGGGACTGTATCGCCGGCGTACATCCGGTCGCCGTCGATCTCGGCGAAGTTCGTCCAGGTGAACGAGTACGAGACGATACCGATTCGGGCGTCGGAACCGCTCTCGGACTCCGCGTCCGTTTCGGCCCGTTCGATCCGCTGATCGTCCCAGCCGGCGTTCTCGATCGACATCTCGCGGCCGGTCGACTCCGACGCGTCGGCCGCGTACCGTTGGAACAGTCGCGGATCGTACGGGGCCGCTCGCCGGCCGGACACGATCGCACCGCCGTATTCGCGGAAGAGATCGGCCTCCGTCTCGTTAGTGATCAGAAATCGAGTCTCGACGGACCACCTCGCGTCTCCGTCGTCGGTGATCCGAACCCGGACGACCTGTCCGGGTTCGGGACTCTCGAGGGGTGGGGGCGACTCCTGCGTCGACGAGACTGACGGAGGGCGTTCGTCCGACTGAAACGAGTGGGACGACGCTGACGGGGACCGATCGGCGGGCGGCATCGCAGCCACTGCCCCGAAACTGGCCATCGCGAGGAGGACTGTGAGGGCGACCGCAGCGGCAGTGGAAATCCGCATACGTACAACAGGTGTTCCGCCGGGGGAAAAAACCCTTTCCATCGAAAAATAAAGTGTTACTACCGGCGCTGATGGGTCTCGCCGCCCGTAATCGGTTACTAAAACGAGACGATTCGGTGTCCGACGGCAGACGACCCGTTTTTGTATCAGGAGTTCGTATCGTGGTACGATGAACGAGGCGACATCGGCCCTTCTCGCCGTGCTTCTCGTCCTCGCAGTGCCCGCGACGGTGGCCACAGCGGCGACCGCTGACGGCGACTCCTACGCCCTCCAACGGGAGCCGGCGCTCCAATCGCCGACCGAGCTCGAGAACACGACGAACCGCCTCGAACTCTCGGGCGAGATCAGAAGCGAACACGCCGGGTACAGCGGCGGGCTCGGTACCGAACTCGCGAGCGCGGACGACGAGCTTCGGGTCGATCACACGCAGTACGCGGTCGTCGACGACGGGTTCGAAGCTGCGAGCGCTGACGAACGAACGGCGATGATTCAGGCGGCGTACGATCGGCTCACCGACCGCATCGACGACCTCGAAGAACGCGAGCGGCGGGCGGTGAGAGAGCACGCCGCCGGCGATCGCTCGTCGACGGCACTGCTACGGACGTTGGTACGGAACCAGCACGAAGCGGAGGTCCTCTCGGAACACATCGCCGTGCTGGAGGACCGCGCAGATCGGGTGCCCGGGTATTCCCTGTCATCGGGCCAGGTTCGGGCGACGTACAAGGCCCTCGAGAAGCACCAGACGCCCCTCCGATCGAACCTCGAGCAGCAGGTCACGACGGCGGGTGACGAGGTCGTCGTCTCGACCTCGCAGAGCGGATACAGCGTCGCGATGATAGACGGGAGCCAGTACGTCGTCGAAACAACCCGGTTCGATGCGCGCGGCGAAACGGACCGAAACCGGTTCGACGACGGCGAGGCGTACGACCACGTCTCCGAACTCTACCCGTGGGCGAGCGAGTTCGGCCCTCACTTCCAGGACAACAGCCCCGACTACTACTGGGCGGAGATGGCCCATGATCAGGGTCGCCTCGAGTTCTATTTCGACGGCGATACCGGAGACGTCTACCATGAGATACAAGTGCTGTCGACCGACTCGCTTCCCGTGACCGACGGCGGCACGTGGTCGGAGGACGGCCTCGAGATGACGATCAACGAGACGCCGGCCAACGGGCCGATCGAGGTCCAGGTGACCGACTCGGAGAGCGGCGAACCCGTCGACGCGACGGTCACCGCCGACGGTGCCGAACTCGGATCGACGGGCGAAGACGGAGCGCTGTGGCTCGTTCCACCAGCCGACGGGTACGACCTAGCGGTCGAGTCGAACGACAGAACGGTCAACGCTACGATCACCGTCGACTGATCGACGGACGGTCCCGGCTGTGGCCGCGTTGCGTACCGATCGCGACGCCATCGTGCGATCGGATGACCGGTGAATTTCGTCGCCGAGACGGTGCGCGGCGACCGGGGAGGATTTATATCGGAAAGCGCGCCCAAGACCGGCAATGCGTACACTACGAGGCCGTCGGGTTCGAGGACAGCCGGAAGCGGAGGGTCGACGCGGTATCAGCCCGGTTCTCGGCGTCCTCACGCTCCTCACTTTGACCGTCTGTCTGGCGGGGGTCCTCGTCGTCGGCGTCGGGGCGTGGTCGATCGCGTCCCCGAGGCCGACGGCGACGTTCGACCTCGCGGCGAACGGGTCGGCGTCGACGCTCGACATCGAACACGTCGCCGGCGACCCGATCGACGTTGACGAACTGTCGGTGACGATCGCGATCGACGGGCGGGAACTCGACGACCAGCCGCCAGTGCCGTTCGTCGGTGCGAGCGGGTTCGATGGCATGCCGTCGGGACCGTTCAACGCCGAGGCGGAGTCCGAGTGGACGAGTGGCGAACGGGCCGGCCTCTCGCTCGCGACGACGAACCAGCCGGAGCTTTCGCCGGGCGATTCCGTTACCGTCACGCTCGCTGTCGACGACCGGCAGATAGCCACTCTCGAGACGTCGGCGACGTGAACCGGGCTACTCGGGCGCGCGACCGATCGTCGTGATCGCGACGTCGGGTTCGTAGGACGGCCCCATGAAGGCGTGTTTCACGTTCTCGAAGCCGGCAGTTTTGAACATCCGGTCGGCCTCGTACTCGTCGTAAAAGAGCATGATCGAGTCGGCGAGCAGTTGACTGACGACGTTGTCGGGGTAGTTCGGACCGACGACCAGCACCTGTCCGCCGGGTTTGAGGACGCGGCGGAACTCCCGGAGCGCGAGGATCGGGTTCGGCCAGTACTCGATCGAACCCGACGACCAGACGACGTCGAACGTGTCAGTCGCAAAGGGCAACCGTTCGGCGTCGCCGCGGTGGAAGTGGACCGGCGGGCCGCGTTTGCCGAACTTCTCGTAGGCCTGTTCGAGCTGGTGTTCGCTCTGGTCGAGCGCGTACACCTCGTCGACGTGTTCGAGCAGTCCCTCGGTGGCGAACCCGGTGCCACAGCCGACGTCGAGTACCGTCATGTCGGCCTCTAACTCGAGCAGGGACAGGGCCTCGGCGCGCATCTCTTCGGTCCAGACGAACGGGTTGACCTGATCGTAGACCCGCGAGAGGTACTTATAGAACAGTCGAGCGCGGGCCTTGTTCTCGAGAAGTCCCATTAGTATCGAGTTTCGGTCGGATCGGCATATGTCTGCCGTTCCCGGGGGCTCGCGGCCGGAACGTAAGCCGCTATTACCGGCGATCGTCCCGGTTCTCGCTGAGGCACTTTCGCAACTACCATATACGCGCTCTGGCAAACGTCCGGTTGCTTAGAGTATGCCGAGGCCAGAGGTTCTCGAACGAATTAAGTCGGCGGAAGAGGAGGCCGACGAGATCGTCGCATTGGCAGCAAACGACCGCGACGAGCGAATAGCCGAGGCCCGGGAACGTGCCGAGGAGATTCGCACGAAAGCGGAACAGGAGGCCCAGGAGTTGCGGGAGCGCCGCCTGGAGGAAGCTCGCGAGGAGATCGATGCGGAGTGTGAGCAGGTCCTCGAAGAAGGCGAACAGGAGCGCGAGGAACTCGCCGAGCGCGCCCGGGAGCGGGTCGACGAAGTGACAGACCACGTCGTCGAACTGTTCCAGGAGGACGTCCATGCTCAGACCTGAGCGGATGAGCAAGGTCTCGGTGACCGGATCCAGAGCCGTCATGGCTCCGGTCATCGAGACGGTCCACGACCTGAATCTGGTCCATCTCTCGGACTACGACGGCTCGTGGGAGGGGTTCGACAACGGGAACCCCATCGAGGGAGCCGACCGGGCCTCCGAGAAGCTCGTGACCGTCCGGGCCCTCGAGAGTACCCTCGAGCTATCGGCCGACGAGGCCGAGCCGGGGCGACTCGACGAGGGCTGGGAGGATCGGCTCGAGGAGGTCCGAACGCGGGTCAACGAACTCGACGACCGACGCGGCGAGATCACCGACGAACTGCGGCAGGTCAACGAGAAGATCGACCGCGTCGCGCCCTTCGCCGAGCTCGGGATCGACCTCGACCTGCTGTCGGGGTACGAGTCGGTCGACGTGGCCGTCGTCGAAGGCCCCGTCGGTGCGATCGAGGACGCCGTCGCGGCGTCCGACGACGTCCGGGCGTTCGAGACGTTCACCGGCGGAGACGTCGTGGCGATCGTCGCCGCGCCGACCGCGGACGCCGACGACGCGCCGATCGACGACGCCCTGGTCGGCGTCGACGTCACGCGCCACTCGGTGCCCGAGACCGAACAGAGTCCCGAGGCGTACGTCGCCGACCTCGAGGACGAAAAGGCCGGTCTCGAGGGTCGACTCGAGGAGATCGACGCGGAACTCGAAGCGATCAAGCGGGAGGAGGCCGGCTTCCTCCTGCGGGCCGAAGAGGAGCTGACGGTCGAGGTTCAGCAGGCGGAAGCGCCGCTGCAGTTCGCGACGACCGATCGCGCCTTCGTCGCGGAGGGCTGGATCCCGACCGACGAGTACGATCGACTCGTCGCCGCGCTGGACGACGCCGTCGGCGACAGCGTCGAGATCGAAGAACTCGAGCGGGCGGACTACGACCGCCACGGCGCACACAGCCACACCGAAGACGTTCAGGAGGGTGCGCCGTCGGCAGCGGACGAAGACGACGCAGCCGCCGACGCGGACGACCAACAACAGAAGGCGGTCACGGACGGCGGCTCGACGGTCACGATGGGCGACGAGCCGCCGACGATACAGGACAACCCGGGTCCGGCCAAGCCGTTCGAACTGCTCGTGCAGGCGGTCAACCGGCCGAAGTACAGCGAGCTGGATCCGACAGTCTTCCTGTTCCTGACGTTCCCGGCGTTCTTCGGGTTCATGATCGGAGACGCCGGCTACGGGATCCTGTACATCGCCATCGGCGCGTACATGGCGACCCAGTTCGACAGCAAGGGGATCACCAGTCTCGGCGGCGTCGCCATCTGGGCGGGGCTGTTCACGACCCTCTTCGGGTTCGTGTACGGCGAGATATTCGGCCTGCACATCCTCGGCGAGGTCGTCTGGCACGACCTGTTCAGCGTCGAGCTGTTGCCGCTGAACAAGGGCCTCGAGCCGGCTGCGGGTGACTTCGCGCTCGGCTGGATGGTCGTGAGCGTGCTGGCCGGGATCGTCCACCTGAACATCGGGTACATCCTGGACTTCTACGAGAATCTCAGCCACGGATTCAAGGACGCCCTCTTCCACAGCGGCTCCTGGATCCTCATGATCAACGGGATCTGGGTCTGGATCTTCTCGGCCCAGGCCGAGGGCTCGAAGCCCGACTTCCTGTTCACGACGTTCGCCAGCGACGGGCCGTTCCCGATCGGCTTCACCGGGTTCCCCGAGTGGGTTCTCGTTACCGTTCCCGGGATCGAGTTCCCGCTGTCGGCTCCGCTGCTGGTCTTCCTGATCGGGCTCGTCATGCTGATCGTCAGCGAACCCGTCGAGGCAGTCGAATCGCTCGACGTCGTCGTGAACGTCTTCTCGTACACCCGGATGGGGGCAGTGTTGCTCGCGAAGGCCGGCATGGCCTTCGTCGTCAACCTGCTGTTCTTCGGGGCCTACGAGGACCCCGACGGCGAGTTCCACTTCCTTCGGAATCACGAACCGAGCTACGTCGCCGAACACTACGGCGAGGGTGCCGAGGTCATCTTCAACGGCCTCATGCACTCGGGGACCGCGGCCCTGCTCGGTGGACTCGTTATTCTCGTACTCGGACACATCGTCGTGTTAGTTCTTGGCGTGACAAGCGCCGGCTTACAGGGCGTACGCCTCGAGTACGTCGAATTCTTTAACAAGTTTTATGAAGGCGGTGGGGAGAACTACGAACCGTTCGGAACCGATCGAGATCACATCGAGGACTAAGTAAACCATGACTGAAATCGCACTCACAGAACTGCCGGCGTTCGTCGAGACGGCAAGCATCGCACTCCAGAACAACGGATCCGCCGCGATGGGCCCGGAAGCAGCCCAGAACATCGCAAACGGGTATGGGGCCGCCGCAGCAGGGCTCGCAGTCGGCCTGGCGGCGCTCGCAGCGGGATACGCAGAGCGAGGTATCGGTGCCGCCGCAGTCGGCGCGATCGCCGAGGACGACGACATGTTCGTCCCGGGTCTGATCATGACCGTCCTTCCTGAGACGCTCGTGATCCTGGCCCTGGTCGTCGTCTTCATCCTCGGATAACCACTTCCCCCTTCTCCCACAATGAGTTTGGACACAGTCGTCAAAGACATTCGAGAAGAGGCCAACGCGCGTGCGGAGGACATCCGCAGTGAGGGCGAGACGCGCGCCGAGGAGATCGAATCGGCGGCCGAGGAAGACGCCGAGGAGATCCGCGCCGATGCGGAAGCCGAGGTCGAACGCGAGATCGACCAGCTCCGCGAACAGCGCCTCTCCAGTGCGAAGCTGGAGGCGAAACAGAAGCGTCTGGAGGCCCGCCGCGACGTCCTCGGGGAAGTCCGCGAGGCCGTCGAGGACGAACTCGCCGCCCTCGAGGGAGACGTCCGCGAGGAACTCACTCGCGACCTGCTCGAGGCCGCGAGCGAGGAGTTCGACGAGGGCGACGACGTCAACGTCTACGGTCGCGCCGACGACGAGGGGTTACTCGAGTCGATCGTCGCGGACTACGACGGCTACGCCTACGCCGGCGAGGTCGACTGTCTCGGCGGCGTCGTCGTCGAGAGCGACCAGTCCCGGGTCCGGGTCAACAACACGTTCGACTCGGTCCTGGAAGACGTCTGGGAAGACAACCTCCAGGGGATCAGCAACCGACTCTTCGAGCAATGAGCACGGTCGTTCCCACTCGCATGGCTCGTGAGCCACTCCCTGCAAACACTCACCATCAGGGGTGGTTCGCGTGAGCGCAGGTGCCTCGAATCCGGAATACGTGAACGCTCGCGTTCGGTCGCGCCGAGCCTCGCTGTTCTCGGACGAAGACTACCGCAAGCTGATCCGGATGGGGCCGAGCGAGATCGCACGGTTCATGGAGGAGACCGAGTACGAACGCGAGATCAACGAACTCGGCGCGCGGTTCTCGGGCGTCGACCTGATCGAGTACGCGCTGAACCGCAACCTCGCGAAGCACTTCGAAGACCTGATCGACTGGGCCGACGGTCGCCTCTATGACCTCATCGCCCGCTACCTGCGGAAGTTCGACGTCTGGAACCTGAAGACGATCATTCGCGGGATCTACACCGACACCGCCCCCGAGGACATCCGGACCGACCTCATCCGCGCCGGCGAACTCGAGGAGCGGACGATCGATCGGCTCCTCGAGACCGACGACATCGAGGACGCGATCGAAGTGCTGTACGGGACGATCTACTACGAGCCGCTGACCGTCGCTTACGAGGAGTTCGAGGAGACCGGCGCGCTCGTCCCCCTCGAGAACGCCCTCGATCGGGAGTTCTACGAGAACCTGTTGGCGGACGTCTCGGGCGGCCCGGGCGACGAGCCACAGGAGGGACCGGAAGCGAAGTACATCGAGTTCCTGCAGGCCGAGCTCGACTTCCGGAACGCCCGGAACGCGCTGCGACTCGCCCGCAGCGGTGCCGATCTCGACCCCGCGACCTACTACATCGACGGCGGCGTCCTGTTCGACGAGTCGGAACTGAGCCGACTGGTCGGCGATTACGACGCGCTGGTCGATCACATCGCCGAGAACCGTCGCTACGGTGACCGACTCTCCGCGGCGCTCGGGCAGCTCCGCGAGGCTGACAGCCTTATCCAGTTCGAACACGCACTAGACGCTGCGTTGCTCGAGTACGCCGATACGCTCTCGAGCATCTATCCGGCCTCGGTATCGGCCGTGTTGTCGTACATCCTCGCGAAGGAACGGGAGGTCGAGAACATCCGCGCGATCGCGCGTGGTCGCGAGGTCGGACTCGACGAGAACGAGATCGAAGAGGAGCTGGTGATCCTATGAGCCAGGAGATCGCAGTCGTCGGCAGCCCGGAGTTTACGACCGGCTTCCGCCTCGCGGGCGTCCGTCGGTTCGAGAACGTCCCGGACGACGAGAAAGACGAGCGACTCGACGACGCTGCAACGGCAGCCCTCGAAGACGAGGGCGTCGGTATCGTCGTCATGCACGACGACGACCTCGAGTACCTGTCGCGAAACGTGCGCCAGGAGGTCGAGACGAGCGTCGAGCCGGTCGTCGTCACCATCGGGAGCGGCACCGGTGGCGGGGGGCTGCGCGACCAGATCAAGCGTGCGATCGGTATCGACCTGATGGACGAGGACGAAGACAGCTAAACTATGAGCCAGGCAGAACAAACCGAGACCGTCGACGAAGACGGTGTAATCGAAAGCGTGAGCGGTCCCGTCGTGACCGCCACGGACCTCGACGCCCGGATGAACGACGTCGTCTACGTCGGCGACGAAGGACTGATGGGCGAGGTCATCGAGATCGAAGGGAACCTGACCACGATTCAGGTCTACGAGGAAACTTCCGGCGTCGGCCCGGGCGAACCCGTCGAGAACACGGGCGAACCCCTGAGCGTCGACCTCGGACCCGGCATGATGGACTCCATCTACGACGGCGTCCAGCGTCCGCTGGACGTCCTCGAGGACAAGATGGGGACCGCGTTCCTCGACCGCGGGGTCGACGCGCCCGGTATCGACCTCGAGAAGGAGTGGGAGTTCGAACCCACCGTCGAAGCGGGCGACGCGGTCGAGCCCGGCGACGTCGTCGGCGTCGTCGAAGAGACGGTCACCATCGACCACAAGGTCATGGTGCCGCCGGACTACGAGGGCGGCGAAGTCGTCTCCGTCGAGAGCGGCGAGTTCACGGTCGAGGAGACCGTCGTCGAACTCGACAACGGCGAAGAGATCCAGATGCACCAGGAGTGGCCGGTTCGCGAAGCCCGGCCCGCCGGTGAGAAGGAGACGCCGACCGAGCCGCTGGTGACCGGCCAGCGCGTCCAGGACGGCCTCTTCCCGCTCGCGAAGGGCGGGACGGCGGCGATTCCGGGCCCCTTCGGCTCCGGGAAGACCGTCACCCAGCAGCAACTCGCCAAGTGGTCCGACGCGGACATCGTCGTCTACATCGGCTGTGGCGAGCGCGGCAACGAGATGACCGAGGTCATCGAGGACTTCCCGGAACTGCCGGACCCGCAGACCGGGAACCCGCTGATGGCCCGGACCTGCCTCATCGCGAACACGTCGAACATGCCCGTCGCGGCCCGTGAATCCTGCATTTACACGGGCATCACGATCGCGGAGTACTACCGCGACATGGGCTACGACGTCGCGCTGATGGCCGACTCCACCTCCCGGTGGGCAGAGGCCATGCGGGAGATTTCGAGCCGACTCGAGGAGATGCCCGGCGAAGAGGGCTATCCCGCGTATCTGGCCGCTGCGCTCTCGGAGTTCTACGAGCGCGCCGGCAAGTTCCAGCTCCTTGGCGACGGCGAGGGATCGATCTCGGTCGTCGGGGCGGTCTCGCCGCCGGGCGGTGACTTCTCCGAGCCGGTCACCCAGAACACGCTGCGTATCGTCAAGACGTTCTGGGCGCTGGACGCCGACCTCGCGGAACGTCGGCACTTCCCCTCGATCAACTGGAACGAGTCCTACTCGCTGTACAAGGACCAGCTCGACCCGTGGTGGACGGACAACGTCGCCGGCGACTGGGCCGAAACGCGCCAGTGGGCCGTCGACGTCTTAGACGAGGAAGACGAACTCCAGGAGATCGTCCAGCTCGTCGGCAAGGACGCCCTGCCGGAAGACCAGCAGCTCACGCTCGAGGTCGCCCGCTACCTGCGTGAGGCGTGGCTCCAGCAGAACGCCCTGCACGACGTGGACACCTACTGCGAACCCGAGAAGACCTACCGGATGCTCGGTGCGATCCAGACGTTCAACGACGAGGCCTTCGAGGCGCTCGAGGCCGGCGTGCCGCCGGAGGAGATCACGGACGTCGACGCCGCGCCGAAGCTCAACCGGATGGGCACGGCCGAGGAGTGGGAGGAGTTCATCGACGAGATCGAGAACGACCTCAAAGAACAACTACGCGCACTGTACTAACGATGAAAGAGTACCAGACTATCACGGAAATCAGCGGTCCGCTGGTGTTCGCCGAGGTCGACGAGCCCGTCGGGTACGACGAGATCGTCGAGATCGAGACCGAGGACGGGCGGACGCTGCGCGGGCAGGTGCTGGAATCGAGCGAGGGTATCGTCTCGATCCAGGTGTTCGAAGGCACGGGCGGGATCGACCGCAACGCCTCCGTTCGCTTCCTGGGCGAGACGATGAAGATGCCCGTCACCGAGGATCTGCTCGGGCGGGTGCTTGACGGCTCCGGGAACCCGATCGACGGCGGCCCGGAGATCGTCCCCGACAAGCGACAGGACATCGTCGGCAAGGCGATCAACCCATTCTCCCGGGAGTACCCCGAGGAGTTCATCCAGACCGGCGTCTCCGCCATCGACGGCATGAACACGCTGGTCCGGGGCCAGAAGCTGCCGATCTTCTCCGGCTCGGGGCTGCCACACAACGAACTCGCCCTGCAGATCGCCCGGCAGGCGACGGTGCCGGAGGAAGACGAGGAAGGCGAAGGCTCCGAGTTCGCCGTCATCTTCGGCGCGATGGGGATCACCCAGGAAGAGGCAAACGAGTTCATGGACGACTTCGAGCGTACCGGGGCCTTGGAGCGGTCGGTCGTCTTCATGAACCTCGCGGACGACCCGGCAGTCGAACGCCAGGTCACGCCGCGACTCGCCCTGACCACGGCCGAGTACCTGGCCTTCGAGAAGGACTACCACGTGCTGGTCATCCTGACGGACATGACCAACTACTGTGAGGCGCTGCGCGAGATCGGTGCCGCACGCGAGGAGGTCCCGGGCCGACGTGGCTACCCCGGCTACATGTACACCGACCTGGCACAGCTCTACGAGCGCGCCGGTCGAATCGAGGGCAAGGAAGGGTCGGTCACGCAGATTCCGATCCTGACGATGCCCGGCGACGACGACACGCACCCGATTCCGGACCTGACTGGCTACATCACCGAGGGCCAGATCATGATGGATCGGGACTTAAACAGTCAGGGCATCGAACCGCCGGTCAACGTCCTGCCCAGCCTCTCGCGGCTGATGGACGACGGGATCGGCGAGGGCCTGACCCGCGAGGACCACGGCGACGTCTCCGACCAGATGTACGCCGCCTACGCGGAGGGTGAGGACCTGCGCGACCTCGTG
Source organism: Natrinema saccharevitans (assembly GCF_001953745.1). Taxonomy (NCBI): domain Archaea; kingdom Methanobacteriati; phylum Methanobacteriota; class Halobacteria; order Halobacteriales; family Natrialbaceae; genus Natrinema; species Natrinema saccharevitans. Next base: position 124,913 of record NZ_LWLN01000001.1, on the reverse strand, counting down.
AACATCGTCGGTCGCGAGGCGCTGTCCGAGCGCGACAACAAGTTCCTCGACTTCGCCGACCGCTTCGAGGCGGAGTTCGTCCAGCAGGGGTACGACACCAACCGCTCGATCGACGACACCCTCGAGCTCGGCTGGGACCTCCTCTCGGACCTGCCGAAGGAGGAACTCAACCGGATCGACGAGGAACTCATCGCGGAACACTACCGCGAAGACGAATCGGCCGAAGCCGTCCAGGCCGACTGACGACCGTCTCACTTTTTGCCGCCGCTGCGGTTTCGCAACTCGAGCGACAAGAGGCAGGTGTGTTGCGTATCTTTGTTTGCGCGCACGCGTGCGCCGCGTTCGATCGGCCGTATCGTCACAGACGTGTCGGTGCGCTGTCTCCGTGGCCGTAGCTCGTCACAAGGGGCCGGAGAGATTCCGGCCCCGATCCGTTCGATACACGGACTGTCACTGCGTGCAACGGGGGGAAAGGATCGTATGGATCGTCGATGAAGCCCGATATGTATGCACAAACCACTGCTCGTTCCGGAGTTCTTAGACCGGGCGCGAACCCATTACGGCGACGACGAGGCAGTCGTTGCGACGACGGGCGAACGGTTCACCTACGACGACCTCGGCGAGCGCGCCGATCGGTTCGCGGCGGCGCTGCAGGAACGGGGGATCGAGAAGGGTGATCGGGTCGCGGTGTTGGACCCGAACACCCACTACCACCTCGAGGCAGCGTACGGAAGCATGCAGATCGGGGCGGTTCATACGCCGTTGAACTACCGGCTTACGCCCGAGGACTTCGAGTACATCCTCGCGGACGCGGGTGTGGATGCAATCTACGCCGACCACGAGTACGCCGACAGGATCGAAGCGGTCCGCGACGAGGTGCCGACCGAGACGTTCATCACGAACGACGCGGACGCCGTCGAGGGGGGTGAGGCCGGCGAAGCCGGGCGATCCTCGTCGGACGAGTCCGACGTAGACTGGGAGAGCTTCGACGCCGTCCTCGAGGACGCCGGTCCCGAGTACGACCGGCCGGAGATGAGCGAGGACGAGATTATCACGATCAACTACACGTCGGGGACGACGGGCGATCCGAAGGGGGTCTGCCGCACGCATCGCTGCGAGACGATCCACGCCTACTTGCTGGTCGGCCACCAGGGGATCACCGACGACGACACCTACCTGTGGACGTTGCCGATGTTCCACGCGAACGGCTGGGGGCACATCTTCGCGGTGACGGGCATCGGCGCGACCCACGTCTGTACGCGCGGGGTCGACGCCGCGGAGATATTCGAGACGGTCCGAGCCGAGGACGTTTCCTACATGTGCGGCGCACCGACGGTGCTGAACATGTTGATCGACTACTACCGCGAGAACGAGTCCGAGACGACCGGCGACGCCGACGTGCGACTCGCAACCGCCGGTTCGGCCCCGCCGGAGGCGACCATCCGGACCGTCGAGGACGAGTTCGGCTGGTACCTGAAACACGTCTACGGCGCGACCGAGACGGGACCGCTGATCACGACCTCCGACGCGCGCCGGCACTTCGAGGCCGACAGCGACGACCGATTCCGGATCAAGAAACGTCAAGGGCTGGCCTATCTGGGTACCGAGATCCGGGTCGTCGACGAGGACGGCGCGGACGTGCCCCGGGACGACGAGACGCTGGGCGAGGTCGTCGTGCGGGGCAACCAGATCATGGACCGCTACTGGAACAAGCCCGAGGCGACCGAGGAGGCCTTCACCGACCGCGTCGAGGGCTACTACCACACCGGTGACCTCGCGACGATCGACGAGAACGGCATGATCGCGATCCGCGATCGCAAGAAAGACATCATCATTTCGGGCGGCGAGAACATCTCGAGTATCGAACTCGAGGACGCGCTGTTCGACCACGACGCGGTCTCGGACGCGGCCGTGATCCCGGCACCGAGCGACGAGTGGGGGGAGACGCCCAAGGCCTTCGTCGTCCCGTCGAACGACGATCCGGACGACCCACCGGTGTCGCCCGAGGAGCTGACCGCCTTTACCCGCGAGCAGCTCGCGGGCTACAAGGCCGTCCGCCGGGTGGAGTTCGTCGACGAGTTGCCGACGACCGCGACCGGCAAGGTCCAGAAGTACGAACTCCGCCAGGAGGAGTGGGAGGACGAAGAGCGGATGGTCGGACAGGGCTGACTCGAGGCCGGCGGTCGGGTAGGGATCGAACCCGACCGTTCCGTGTCGCTACCGTCCCCTATATAGGTAAGAGTTCCGAACATAGCAACGAATTAGTACGTTTTGGCGGATTCTCGGGTATGTCCGACCCGACAGGGACGACACGACGCGCAGCGCTTTCGAGTGGGGCCGCGGCCGGGACCGCCGCGATGGCGGGTTGTCTGAGCAGCCTCACCGGCGGGGGGAGCGGCGAGACGTACACCGTCGGTCACGGCGAGTACGAAACCGAGGTCGACGCCTCGTCGTTCCCCGACGAGTTACAGATCTACTGCGTCCAGACCGGCTGGTCGAACTGGGGGGCCGTCATGGAGGCGTTCGAGGAGGAGTACAACCTCCCGCTGTACGACGCGCAGGGCTCCTCGGGCGAGGCCCTCGACGACATGCGGTCCAACGCCCGAAATCCGACGCACTCGGCGTACAACGGCGGCTACTCGTTCGGCCTGCAGGCGATGAACGACGATCTGACGACCGACTACAAGCCGGCCAACTGGGACGTCGTTCCCGAGGACTTAAAGACCGGCAACGGCCACGTGACCGCGACCCGACAGATGACGACCGCGGTGACCTACCGGGCCGACGTCTACGAGGAGCGGGGACTGGACGCGCCCGAAACGTGGGAGGACCTGAAACATCCCGACATCGCGAAGGATCTGGCCTTCACCCCGCCCCACACCGCCAACGGGCAGGCCTCCGCGCTGTCGGTCAATCGGGCCTACGGTGGCGATCTGGATAACCTCGATCCGGTCATCGAGTACCACGAGGAAATCGCCGACCACGGCGCGGACTTCCGACGCAACGTCGAGGGGCCGATGACCAGCGGGGAGATTTCGACCGTCGTCGAGTACGACTACACCGGGTTGAACCTCAAGTACAACAACGACGAGTTCGACGAAGATCGGATCGAGGTCGCGGTCCTCGAGGGGCCCGACGGCGAACCGGGCGCGATGAACGTCCCCTACGGCTACGCCCTCTTGCGGAACGCGCCCAACCCCGAGGCGGCGAAGCTGTTCATGGACTACGTCCTAACAAAAGACTGTCAGGGGTTGTTCTTCGACGCCTACGTCCGCCCGATCCGGGCGAACGAACTCGACCAGCCCGACGAGTTCCCCGACCAGTCGTCCTACGAGGCGGCCGGATTCACGGTCGACCAGCAGACCCTCGTCGAGAACCAGACCGACATTCAGGAGGAACTCGTCGACCGAACCCCGCTGCAGGGAGCCCAGTGATCGCGGATGTCGGTCCGGAAATCGGCGACGGCGTCGGTCCGTCGCGTCGCGACGCTCGCGTCGACGACCGCCCGTCCGACGACCGAACGCGAGCGCGAGCGCCGGCGGATCGCGATCCTCTGTCTCCCCTTCTTCGCGCTCGCGATCGTCGCGGGGTTCGTCCCGCTGGCGATGCTCGTCCGGATCAGCCTCGCGGAGGACACGATCTGGATGGAGGGGTGGTCGCTCGAGGCCTGGGAGACGCTCGCGACGACCCCGGCGTACCGGCGGGTCGCCTGGAACACGCTGTGGTTCGTCGGGCTGGCGACGGGAGTCAGCGTCGCGCTCGGCGTCGCCGTCGCACACGTCCTCGAGAAGTACGCCCTGTCGCTCGAACGACTCGTCGTCGCGGCCGTCTCCTTTCCCATCGCGCTGCCGGGGATCATCGTCGCGTACCTGATCGTCGTCCTGCTGGGACGGCAGGGGCTAGTGACGAACGCGGTCGCCGTCGCGACGGGTGGCGCGCCGATCGACCTCGCGAGCGCGACGGCGATCACCGGCCTCTTTCTCGGGTACGTCTACTCGTTGCTCCCGCGGGCGACCATGGTGTTGCGCGGGACCTACGCGGAGATCAACGCGCAGGCCGAAGAAGCAGCGCGCACACTCGGCGCGAGCCGGTGGCAGACGTTCTATCACGTCACGCTTCCCGAGATTCGCCCGGGAATCGTCGCCGCGGTGATCCTCACGTTCCGCTCCGGGCTCGCGATCTTCGGGACCGTGTTGATCCTGCAGAGCCACCGCGTCGTCACGCTTCAGATACACGAGGAGACGAGCGTCGGCTCGTACAGCCCGGACATCGCGGCCGCGATCGGGTTGGTCTACGTGGCCTTCATCGTCGCGTTCACGTTCGTCGGGCTGCGGTTCGTCGAAAACGACGCGGTGGAGATCTGAGATGACCGGGCCCACGAAATCCGACGAGAGCGACGGTGATCCGGGGTCGGCTCCCGGAACGGCACGGACCGATCCACGCCCGGACGGCGGCGCGACCGAAGCGGCCGCGGCCGAGGAGTGGTCGCGATCCGGAACGGCGCTGTCGACCGCGATCGGTCGCCCGCTACTGGTCGGCGTCGTCGCGCTCGTCGTCGCGTTCCTGACCGTCCCGGTCATCGTCACGTTCGTTTCGTCGTTCGCGGGGTCAGCAGCCGGCGTCGTCCCCAAGGGATTCGTGACGCTCGAGCATTGGCGACAGGTACTCGGGTTCGGCGATCACGGCGTGCAAGCGAACGCGATCCCCGGGCTCGCGTTCAGTCTCGCGATCGCGACCGGCGGCATGCTCCTGAACGTGATCATCGGAGTTCCGGTCGCGTACGCGCTCGCGCGATACGACTTCTACGCGCGGGACTGGGTGAACACGTTCGCGATCCTGCCGCTCGTGCCGGGGCTGATCCTCGGGATCGCGTTCGTCCAGACCTATCCCGACCACGGCCGGTCGGCGCTGGGATTGCTCGCCGGCTACTGTCTGCTCAAGTCGCCCTACATGGTGTTGACCGTCCAGAGTTCCTTCCAGTCGATGGATCTGGTCCGCCTCGAGGAGAGCGCCCGATCGCTGGGCGCCTCGTGGCCCCGGACCCTCCTGACGATCGTCGTCCCCCACGCCAAACGCGGGATCGTCGCCGGCTGTGTCATCACTTGGACGCTCGCGGCCGCGGAGTTCAACTTCACGTACATGGTCGCGAGCGGGAGTCCGGATCCGTTCGCGATCTTCCTCTACCGGAACATCTCGAACGCGACGCATCTGCAGTCGGCGGCGGCCGTGTCGGTCTACTTCACGATCGTCGTGGCCGCGATACTCGTCCTCCAACTGCTCGGCAACAGGGGGTTCTCGACCGCACAACGATGACACGGAGACACACTGTCTATCGGCAACCGAATCGAATCGCTCACCGACCGCGGCCCGCAGCGCCGGCCGGAGGTGACCGCCCGTGAGCGACGTCACCCTCGAGTCGCTGACGAAGGCCTACGGCGACGAGGTGGCCGTCGACGGGATCGACCTGACGATCCGGGACGGCGAGATCCTCGGGGTCGTCGGCCCCTCGGGCTGCGGGAAGACGACCACGTTGCGGACCATCGCCGGCTTCGAGACGCCGACCCACGGCCGGGTGCTGTTCGACGGGGTCGACGTCACCCACGTCCCGCCCGAAGAGCGCAACGTCGGGCTGGTCTTCCAGTCCTACGCCCTGTTCGACACCATGACCGTCCGCGAGAACGTCGCGTTCGGGCCGAAGATGCAGGGGGTTCCGACGGCCGAGCGCCGCGACCGGGCCGACGACCTGCTCGCCATGCTCGACATCGCCGAACTGGCCGACCGGCGACCGACGACGCTGTCGGGCGGCCAGCAACAGCGGGTCGGCCTCGCGCGGGCGCTCGCGATCGAACCCCACGTCCTCCTGCTCGACGAGCCGATGACGGGGTTGGACGCCGAACTCAAGACCCGACTGCGCGAGGAGATCGGCGACCTGCTGGCCGACCTCGAGGTGACCGCGCTCTACGTCACCCACGACCAGGAGGAGGCGATGGCGATGTGCGATCGGATCGCGGTGCTGGCGGACGGCACGCTCGAGCAGGTGGGCCCGCCCGCGGAGATCTACCGCCGGCCCGCCAACCCCTTCGTCGCGAACTTCGTCGGGAGTTCGACCCTGCTCGAGGGCGTCGCCGAGAACGGCCGCGTCGATCTTGGCTTTACCGAACTGCCCGTGGCGGCCGAGACGGACGGCTCGGTGCGGGTCGCCGCCCGGCCCGCCGCCTTCGAACTGGGCGAGGGGGCGCTCGAGGCCGACGTCACCGACGTGACCTACCTCGGTGACCGGACCCGACTGACGGCGACGCTGCCCGACGACACGACGGTGACGCTGCACGCCGACGGGATCGACGGCTACCGGGTCGGCGACTCGGTCCCGCTCTCGATCGACGAGCAGCGGGTCCACGTCCTCGAATAGAGACGCCGTCGTTTCGGTCGACTCCCGACGTGCGAACACCGTCACCGGTCCTCGCGACGGCGGCCGAACTCCCTCGAGCGGTCGTCCCGTACGTCACGGTCCGATCGGTTTCTTCCGTGGCGATCGTCGGTCGGGTGGTCCGGGCTGCCGGTCGAACGAGACGGCTCTCGGCCACCGCGCTCTTTCGCGATCCGTTCGGCTTCTCGCCGGTCCACGACGGTCGGGTCCGACGTTTCCCGACTGATCGCCAGCCACAGAACCAGTGGGATCGCGAGGGAGACCACTAACAGGAGCACGACGGTAACAGCCATGGCTCGGTCGATACTCGAGGGGGCGAACACAAAAGATTTGTTAGTCAAAAAGGAAAAGCGGCTATGCGAGACGACGATCGCGGCTGTCCGAAGTGCGGTCACACTGAAACGGAGATCGACGAGATCTCGACGACCGGCGGCGGGCTCTCCAAGATGTTCGACATCCAGAACCGTCGGTTCCACGTCGTGAGCTGTACGAGTTGCGGCTACTCGGAACTCTACAAGGGTCAGTCGTCGGGCGACATGATCGATCTGTTCCTCGGCTGACGGGGTCGCGGCGTCATGCCGTCGATACCGTCGCTCACGGAAAACTGTAAACAGTTATCCGACTGGGGGCGTTACCCCCCGACAAGATGGCCAACGACGTCAAGCCCACCCGCAAGAACTTGATGGCGATCGAGGATCGCATCGAGCTCTCCGAGCGGGGCCACGGCACGCTCGAGAAGAAACGCGACGGGCTGATCATGGAGTTCATGGACATTCTGGACAAGGCCCAGGACGTCCGCGGCGACCTCGCACAGGACTACGAGGACGCCCAGAAGAAGATCAACATGGCCCGGGCGATGGAAGGCGACGTCGCGGTCCGCGGTGCCGCGGCGGCGCTGCAGGAACACCCCGAGATCACCACCGAATCGAAGAACATCATGGGCGTCGTCGTGCCCCAGATCGAGTCCTCGAAGGTCACCAAGAGCCTCGATCAGCGCGGCTACGGGATCATGGGGACCTCCGCCCGCATCGACGAGGCCGCCGAGGCCTACGAGGACCTTCTCGAGAGCATCATCCTCGCCGCCGAGGTCGAGACGGCGATGAAGAAGATGCTCCGCGAGATCGAGACCACCAAGCGTCGCGTCAACGCCCTCGAGTTCAAGCTCCTGCCGGAACTCTACGAGAACCAGGAGTACATCGAGCAGAAGCTCGAGGAACAGGAGCGCGAGGAGACGTTCCGCCTGAAAAAGATCAAGGAGAAAAAGGAAGCCGAGGAGGCCGAGGAGCGAGAGGCCGAAACGAAAGCCGAGGCCGAAGCCGACGAAGAACTCGAGCAGGCGACCGCGGACGACTGACCGTCCGTCGAGTCATCGTGTTTGTAGCCCTCTCTTCCTGTCCGATGGACTGTTCCGGGTGAGACGTACCCGCGCTTTCCATTTCCGTCCCCGGCGAGTATCGGGATCAGCGACGCGTTCCCGACCGACCCCGAGAGCGCCGTCCCGCTGGCGCTGGCGCTCGGGCTGTGTTCCTCGCTCGCGACGAACCGTCCCGCGACCGAGCGGTTTCGCGCGTCGGGCCGGGACGGACCCGTTGCTCGTCCTCGATCGCCTCGTCGCGGACCCGTCGGTCGAGCCAGCGTTCGATCTCGAGCGGCGACGCCACCAGCTCGAGGGACTGCTGTACTGACGGCGGCGGCGAAAACGGGTCCGAACCGACCGACTACTTCCCGGTCGGCGTGACGTTGTTGCTGACGGCCTGTTTGACCTGCAGGGCGGCGCTCGCGGCCAGTCCGCGGGCGACCTCGTCGCGTTCGTCGGCGGTGATAGCCTCCTCGGCGGCCGCCGCGTCCTCCAGGTCGGGCGTGAAGCCGGCGGAGACGGCGTGGCCGACCGGCGGACGGACGGCGACAGTGACCTGCGGGCCGCTCATCCCGCTCGAGATATCCGAGTCGACGACGTACTCGTTGGGGAGAAACTCCCGGGTGCGGGCGGCGATCCGCGAGACGTCGCGGTGGAGGAGTCGCTTTTGCGTACTCGAGAGGTCCGGAACGTCCGCCGCGGCTCGTTGCCCAGCCCCAGTCTCGCCCGGTAGCCCTGCGTACGGCGTGTTTCCGTTCATGAGAAGTGTGTGCCCGTAGCAACGAGCCGCCCGGTCAAAAGGGTTCGCTTTGGGACAATCTCCGTCCTAGAGGATCGGCTTGCTCTCGCCGTAGACGGCGAGGACGACCGCCGTCGTGTGGCGGCCCGAGTCGGCCTGCCGGCTCTCGAGTGCGACCCGCGGCTCGGCGAACGACCAGTCGCGAAGCTCCTGACCCGCGGCCAGTCCCTCGCGGACCCGGCGCTCGACGTCCTCGCGGTCCATCTCACCCGCCGTCTCGTAGAATAGCCCCGGCCCGCCGTCGGGGGACTGGGACCACGCCAGCGCCGCGCTTACCCGGCCCGGCTCGGCGGTCGTGGCTCGAGCCTCGACGACGGTCAGGCGCTCGCCGGCGGGGCCGAGGTCGGGCGCGGTGCCGACGGCCTCGACCGCGGCACCGGCCGGGATCACCGAGGAAACCGAGACGAGGTTGTAGTTCTCGACGCCGGCCTCGGCCAGCGCCGCGTCGTAGGAGGCCATCGCCGTGGGCCCCGACGCGGCACCCCAGACGACTCGGATCGTACTCATACCCGAAGTCGGGGACGGGCGGCGTAAGGGCTTGCGATCCGGGGTCGAACACACCGTCCTGACAGCGAGTACAGCGGCCGGGAGCGCGGCTCGAGCAGAGGCGAGAACCGCGCGAACCGGGGAAAGGCAGGCGACTCACTGACAGTCACCGCGAGCGAAGCGAGCGGGCCGACGACCGATGTGGAGAACGCTTTGCGTTCGGAACGGAGCGAGGAGTGCTTTTAATCGAATTTTTGCCGAGGGCGCGGCTTCGCCGCGCCCGTAGCGCAAAACTTCGTTACTGGTAGAAGTAGCCGGCCGAGGAGACCACGTCGCTCGAGTCGTCCTCCTCGATCTTCTCTAAGGCGTCGACGAAGTCCTGATGGGAGACCTCGTCGCGGTCGTTGCGGATGGCGAACATGCCGGCCTCGGTGGCGAGGCTCTCGATTTCGGCCCCGGAGTAGCCGTCGGTGTCGCCGGCCAGCGCCGCGAAGTCGACACCGTCGGCGATGTTCATGTTCCGCGTGTGGATCTCGAGGATCTGCTCGCGGCCCTCGGCGTCGGGTTCGGGGACCTCGATCAGGCGGTCGAACCGGCCGGGCCGGAGGATGGCGCGATCGAGCATGTCGAAGCGGTTGGTCGCGGCGATGATGCGGACCTCGCCGCGGGCCTCGAAGCCGTCCATCTCGCTGAGGAGTTGCATCATCGTCCGCTGGACCTCGGCGTCGCCGGAGGTCTTCGATTCCGTGCGACGCGTGGCGATGGCGTCGATCTCGTCGATGAAGATGATGGCGGGCTGGCGCTCGCGGGCCATCTCGAAGAGGTCGCGGACGAGCCGCGAGCCCTCGCCGATGAATTTCCGGACGAGTTCCGAGCCGGCCATCTTGATGAAGGTGGCGTCGGTCTCGTTGGCGACGGCCTTCGCGAGCATCGTCTTGCCCGTCCCCGGCGGCCCGTAGAGCAGGACGCCGCTTGGCGGATCGATCCCGACCTCGTCGAAGAGTTCGGGTTCGGCGAGCGGCTGCTCGACGGCTTCCCGGACCTCCCGGACCTGTTCGTCGATGCCACCGATGTCGGTGTAGGCGACCGCCGGCTTCTCGGTGATCTCCATCGACTGGGCGCGGGCATCGGTCTCGGCGTCGAGAATGGTCTGGATCGCGAAGGAGTCGTTGACTGCGACGCGGTCGCCGGGTTCGAGATCGTCGACGGCGCGACTGGACACCTCGGTCAGCACTTCCTGATTGTTGCCGTGTTGTTTGACGATGACTTCCTCGTTGTCGAGGACGTCCTCGACGGTGGCGATGTACAGCGAGGAGCTTTTGAGCGTCTCGTTTTCGCGTTCGACGCGGTCGACTTTCTCCCGAAGGCGCTCGCGGCGGTCCTCGGCGTCGTCGAGCTGGTCGGAGAGTTGCTCGTTGACGTCGACAAGGTCCTCGTAGTGTCCCCGAAGCGCCTCGAGCCGTTCGTCGTCAGGGAGATCCGAGTCGATATCGCGGTGAGGTCGGTCGGGAATAGACGGGCTTCGAGACATCCTGATGTACGCCGATAGGATTTCGACGGTAAATGTGCCTTTGGGTCGCGGAGGGTTTTCTGACGCGGCGCAGAAATAGAACCCGCAGTTTGACGGTTTCAGCCCGAACGACCCGACCGTTGCGAGAAGCGATAACGGCTCAGACGGACTGTTGTAAGTCATTGCCGGAGCGACCTCGACCCCCGGTCCCGCGGTCGCTCCGAAAATCGGGACAACAGGCCGTATCAGTCGAGCAGCGATTCGAACTCCGCGAGGCGCTGGCCGTAGGTCTCGAGAGCGCGATCGATCGGGTCCGAGGAACTCATATCCACGCCGGCGATTCGCAGGAGGTCCAGAGGGTACTCCCGAGAGCCGCGACGGAGGAACTCGAGGTAGTCCTCGGCGGCGGGCTGTCCGCGCTCTAGGACGTCGTCGACGATGGCCAGCGCCGCGGAGATGCCGGTCGCGTACTGGTAGACGTAGAAGGCCCGGTAGAAGTGGGGGATGCGCATCCACTCGCGGGCGATGCGGTCGTCGATCACGGCGGGGTCGTAGTACTCCGCTTTCAGTCCGCGGTAGAGGTCGTCCAGCCGGTCCGCGGTCAGGGGCTCGCCCGCCTCCTCGAGGCGGTGGGTTTCGTGTTCGAACTCGGCGAAGAGTGTCTGTCGGTACAGCGTCGAACGAACCCGCTCGAGGAATTCGTTGAGGACGTGCTTGCGGAACTCGGGGTCGTCGACGGTCTCGAGGAGATGGTTGGTCAGCAGGGCCTCGTTGACCGTACTGGCGACCTCGGCCACGAAAATCTCGTAGCTCGAGTAGATGTAGGGCTGTTCGTCCTTCGTGAGTTCCGAGTGCATCGAGTGGCCGAGTTCGTGGGCCAGCGTGTACATCGAGGCGATGTCCTGCTGGTAGTTCAGCAGGATGAACGGCTGGGTATCGTAGGTGCCGCCGGAGTAGGCACCAGACTGTTTGCCCTCGTTCTCGTAGACGTCGATCCACTGGGAGTCGAGTCCGTCGGCGACGCGGGACTGGTACTCCTCGCCCAGCGGCGCGAGCGCGTCGACGACGTACTCGGTGGCTTGGTCGTACTCGAGGTCGGGGCCCTCGTCGCCGGTCAGTGGCATGTAGAGGTCCCACATCTGCAACTCGTCGACGCCGAGCGCTCGTTCTTTGAGTTCGGCGTGGCGATGGAGTTTGTCGAGGTTGTCGTGGACCGTGTCGACGAGGGTGTCGTAGACCTCGACGGGGACGTTCGGGCCGTCGAGGGCGGCCTCGCGGGCGGTGTCGTAGTTGCGCGCTCGAGCGGTCTTGACGTCGGCCTTGACGCTGTTCTTGTAGCTGGCCGCGACCGTGTTCCGGACCGACTTCCACTCGTCGAAGTAGCCCTCGTAGACCCGTTTGCGGAAGTCGCGGTCGGGGCGTTTGAGGAGGTTGGTGAAGTTGCTCTGGGTGATCTCGACGGCCTCGCCCTCGGGATCCTCGACGGTCGGGAACGCCATGTCCGCGTTCGAGAGCATGTTGTAGACCTCGCCCGTCGCGCCGGTCACCTCGCTCAGGTCGGCCAACAGCGCCTCGACTTCGGCCGAGCGCGTGTGGGGTTTCATCCGGAGGACGTCGTCGACGTAGTGGTCGTAGGTCTCGAGATCCGGTTCGTCGTCGACCATCTCGTCGAACGCCTCGCGGGTCAGTTCCTGGAGTTCGGGCTCGATAAAGGAGGCGGCGGATTGGGCGTCGGCCGCCAGCGACTGGGCGCGGGCGGTCAGGGCCTGATACTCCTGGTTCGTCGTGTCCTCGTCGCGGCGCATCCGCGCGTAGGCAGAGACGGTCGACACCTCGCGCATGATCTCGTCGCGCAACTCGAGGGTCTCGAGGAGGGTCTCGGCGTCGTCGGTGACCCGGCCCTCGTAGGCCTCGAGGTCGTCGACGCGCTCGGCGACGGCCTCGTAGGCCGCCTCCCAGTCGTCGTCGGTCGCGTAGATGCTCTCGAGGTCCCACGTATACTGCTCGTCGACCTCGGAGCGTTCGGGTACGGAACTCATAGCCACGCGTTCGAAGCGGTGGCGGTAAAGCGTGTCGAACCCTTTCAGGGGGCGGGAACCGGGTCCCCATCGACCCGGCCCGCTGACCGCTCGCGACGGGGACCGGCGGCCGGAAGAACGAACGGCTTTTCACTCCGATTTCCCGAATCGCCAGTATGAACCGGCTCCTCGAGTCGTTAGACGACGCACCGATCATCGACAAGGACGGGTACGAGTATCTCGTCCACCCGATCAGCAACGGGGTTCCGCAGCTCGATCCCGCCCTGTTGCGGGAGGTCGTCGTCGAGGTGATGCGGACCGCGGACCTCGAGGTGGACAAGATCGTCGCGCCGGAGGCGATGGGGATCCACCTCGCGACCGCGCTCTCCCTGCAGGCCGACGTCCCGCTTGTCGTCATTCGAAAGCGGGCCTACGGGCTCGAGGGCGAGGTATCGCTCCACCAGGAGACGGGCTACTCGGAGTCGGAGATGTACATCAACGACGTCGAGCCGGGGGACCGGGTCGTGATCGTCGACGACATGCTCTCGACCGGCGGCACGCTGGCCGCGATCTGTGACGCGCTCGACGGCATCGGAGCCGAGATCGCCGACATCGTCGTCGTGTTGCGCAAGGTCGGCGAGTCGGCGCTCGACGACACGGACTACGAGGCGACGAGTCTCGTCGACATCACGGTCGAGGACGGCGAGGTGACCGTCCACTCGACGAGTTGATAGGCGTGTCGAGGACCGACGGCGGTCGGCGGTTCGTCTCGAGCCGGTCGCTCGACGGGGGCAAGGCGATCCCGTGTATCCGCCACCGCGTGAGCACATACATGCATAGACTCGGTGGCTAATTCACCCATTTGAGCGCGTTTGCGAATCTTTTTGTACACCCATCTGCAACCTCGCGGCCATACAATGTCGACGGAACCGGACGGCGGGATCGAACTCGAGTACGGTCTGGACGACAAACCGCCGTTGCCGAAATCGATTCTGCTCGGCCTGCAACACGTCGCGGTGATGATCGTCCCGGCGACGGCGGTGGCCTACGTCGTCGCGGGCGGGGTCGGCCTCGGTCCGGCGGACACGGCCTACATCGTTCAGATGGTCCTCCTGTTCTCCGGGCTGGCGACGGTCGTCCAGGCGTACACCGTCGGTCCGGTCGGGGCCCGCCTGCCGATCGTCATGGGCTCGAGTTTCACGTTCGTGGGCGCGTCGATCTCGATCGGGGCGGACTACGGGATGGCCGCCGTCTTCGGCGCGATCCTCGTGACGGGGTTCGTCGTCGAGGGACTGATCGGCTGGCAGTTCAAACGCATCAAACCCTTCTTCCCGCCGCTGGTGACCGGACTCGTCGTCGTCATCATCGGCCTCTACCTCGTGCCCGTCGCGATGGACTACGCCGCCGGCGGGGCCAACGCGGCCGACTTCGGCGCGCTCCATCACATCGGGCTGGCCGCGCTCGTGCTGGCGGTCGCCGTCGGGCTCAACATGCTCACGAGAGGCGTCACGCGGCTGCTGTCGGTCCTCGTCGCCATCGCCGTCGGCTACGCCGTCGCCGTCGCACTGACGGTCGCCACCGGTCTCGAACTCGTCGACTTCTCGACCGTCGGCGAGGCCGCGTGGATCGCCTTGCCCGAACCCACGCGGTTCGGCTTCGAGTTCGAACCGATCGCGATCGCGACTTTCGCCGTCCTCTTTCTGGTCTCGGCGATGGAGACGGTCGGCGACATGTCCGGCGTGACAGCCGCCGAGGGTCGCAATCCGACGAACGAGGAGTTCCGTGGCGGGCTGTTCAACGACGGACTGTTGAGTTCGCTCGGCGCTATCTTCGCCGCCTTCCCGATCACCTCCTTCTCCCAGAACGTCGGTATCGTCAACTTCACCGGCGTGATGAGCCGTCACGTCGTCGGCATCGGCGGCGTCTTCCTGGCCGTCCTCGGGCTGAGCCCCAAGGTCGGCGCTGCCGTGACGACGATTCCCAGCTCGGTCTTCGGCGGTGCGGTCCTGCTGATGGCCGGGATGGTCGCCGCCAGTGGGTTCCGGCTGGTCGTCACGCACGTCGACCTCGATCGTCGGAACACGGTCATCGTCGCCGTCTCGCTCGGCCTCGGGCTCGGGGTCGCGACGACGCCGGAGGCCCTCTCGGGACTCCCCAGCGGCGCGGAGCTGTTCTTCGGACAGTCGGTCATCGTGACCGCGCTGTCGGCACTGGTCCTCAACACGTTCGTCCCCGGCGCGGAGAGCCCGCTGTTCGACGCCCGGTCGCCCGAGTCGGGGGCGACCGCGGAGTCCGCGGACGCCGAACCCGTCGGCACCGTCGACGACTGATCCACCGCCGGACCGACCGGCACGCTTGCGGCGATCGAGGACGGATCGAAGGGGACAGGCGACGAACCCGACCGACGTCCGAACCGATTCGATCTCGAGACAGTTCGGCCGTCGAACTACTTTTGGCGGCTCGGTGTCGAAGCGGAGACGATGGGACCGATTTCACGCCGAGGGGTACTCGGGACGTGCGGGACGGCCCTCGCGTTCGGGGCCGGCTGTCTCGGGGACGGCACGGACGGCGAGTCGAACGGGGACGGCGACGGATCGGCGGCCGAAGGCGGGACGTGGCCGTCGTTTCGCGGCGGCCCGTCCAACGCGGCGGTCGCCGACGCCGACGGGTTCGACGAGAAGCCGACGGAGCGCTGGACGATCGACCTGCCGACCGGCCCGGGAACGGCCGCGATCGCCGACGGCACGGCCTACCTCGCGGCCGGCTCGACGCTGTCCGCGATCGATCTCGCGAACGGCGACGAGCGCTGGACGGTCTCCCTCGAGGGGACCCGTACCGGATCGCCTGCCATCGCCGAGGACGCCGTGGTCTGTCCCGACGCCGCGGGGCTGCTCGTCGTCGGTCGCGACGGCGGCGATCGGCGTCACGTCCCGTACGACGGTGAAACGACTGCCCGGCTGACCGCACGGCAACAGGCGGGGCCGACGGTGCCGTCCTCGCCGACCGTGGTCGACGACACGGCGTACGTGGGGACGCCCGACGGCGACCTCGTCGCGATCGGGCTCGCGGAGAGCGCGGTGACGTGGCGCTCGCCGGCGACTACCGGCTGGACGTCGCTGGCACAGCAGCGCCGGACGGCTGGCGGAGTCACCTCGCCGGCGGTCGCCGACGACCGCGTCGTCGTCGGGACGGAATCGGGCATCGCCGCGTTCGACGCCGCTGACGGCTCGAGCGAGTGGACACACGACACCGAGCGCGCGGTCCGGTCCGCGCCGACGGTGGTCGACGGGACCGTCTACGTCGGGGGACCGACGCCGGTCGCGCTCGCGGCCGAGGACGGCGCGGTCCAGTGGGGCGGCGAGGGGGCCGCGTCGCTGTCCCTGCAGGGGACTCGAGTCCAAGAATTGCCGCCGATGGTCCCCTCGGTCGCCGTCGGCGACGAGCGAGTCGTGATTCACGAGTCCGACGAGCGGCTGGTCGCGCTGGATCGAGGGGACGGGAGCAGGCGGTGGGCGGTCCCGCTCGAGGAAGTCGAGTCGCTCTCGCGGCCGGCCGGCAGCACCGGGGCGGTGCAGTACGCGTCGAGCTGGTCGTCGCCGGTCATCGCGGACGATTCGGTCGTCGTCGGAACCTCGGCGGGCGTCGTCGCCGTCTCGCGAGAGGACGGCAAGGGACTGTGGCGAGTCCCGACCGACGGTCGCGTGGTCGCCTCGCCGGCGGTCGTCGACGGGGCGATCGTCGTCGGTGACGGGGGCGGGACGGTCCGCGCGCTCGAGGCCTAGGTCTCGGCGTCGACGGCGGTCCGGACGACCCGTGCGACGCCGAGCGTGGCGAGGAAGGTTCCGACGAGGACCAGCAGGACGAACAGGACGACGCCGAGTGCGGACGCGCCGACTTCGGGATGGGTCCGCAACGGCGCGGTCAGCCGCGTTCCGAAGAAGATCACGAGCGCGCCCGCGGCGACGCGGATCGACGCCCGCCAGTAGGCACCGTACTCTTCCGGAGACAGTTCCATGCGCCGACGTGTGCGTTCGGGGGCCAAAAGGGCTGGTACACCGGCGCGGCCGGTTCGCGCTCGAGGCGATGCGAGGCGGCGAGCCACGCGGCCGGCCGGTCAGCGCGTCCCGTCGGCGAGCTGTCCCGCGACACGCGCGCCCGTTCGCCGGTCGATGCGACGGCGACCGAACACCGCGCGAGCGCTCTCGGCCGCCTCCTCGTCGATCTCGAACTCGAGGGCGGGGTAACTCACGTCGGTCAGGACGAGCGGCTCCGGCGGGGCCGGTGCGATCCCCTCGTGGCCGGGCAGCGGCTCGGGCTCGAGGACGCGGTCGATCTTCTCGCGGGGGGCGTCGCCGGTCCCGACGGCGCGGGCGAGCGAGACGAGCCGACGGACGAGTTCGCGGGAAAAGCCGCCCGCGGCGACCGTGAGGACGAGGTAGTCGCCGTCCCGCTCGGCCGCGAGGGACAGCGAGCGCTCGGTGTTGTGATCGTCGGGCGTCAGGTTGGCGACGTCGTGGGTCCCGGACAGGGCCTCGCAGGCCGCGCGGAACCGGTCGTCGTCGACGGCCGGCGCGCCGTCCGTCTCGGTGAGCGGCGCGTACAGGTGATAGGTGTACTCCCGGCGGGTCGCGTGGTGGGTCGCGTGAAAGTCCGGGGGCGCGTCGGCCGCCGCCCACGCCCGAACGTCGGCCGGGAGCCGGCCGTTCAACGCCCGCGGCGCGAGCCAGTCGGGGGCCTCGAGCGCGATCGTCTGGGCGAGCGCCGAGACGCCCGCGTCGGTCCGCCCGGCCGCGGCGTAGCCGGCGGGCTTGTCGGCGTCGTCCTCGAGGACGGCGAGTTCTCGAAGGGCGTCGAAGATCACGTCCTCGACGGTCGGCACGTCGGGCTGGGGCTGGCGCTGGTAGCCGTGGTAGTCGGTCCCGTCGTAGGCGATCCGGAACGCGCGGCGAGCCATCAGGTCGACCCAGCGCGGCCAGGGTGTTATACCCGTCTCACTGTCGTCGCTCGAGGGCGGCGAGCGCGGCGATTCGATCGTCCGTCGGTGGGTGGGTATCGAAGAGGTAGCGCTCGAGGCGGTAGAGCCGTTTGCGGAGCCGCCAGTACGACGGTTCGGTCTCGCCCTCGGGTCCGAGCATGACCTTCTCGGGTTCGTCCGGTTCGAGCGAGAGGACGGAAAGCGAAGAGACGCTCGAGGCCGCCCGCAGGTCCCGGTCCGGCGTCTCGTCGATCTCCCGGTCGAGCCGCCGGAGCGCGCTCGCGAGGGCGGCGGGCGAACCGGTCGCTTCCGCGGCGGCCCGGTCGGCCGCCCGTTCCCGCGCCCTGGAGAACCGCGCCGTGATCGTTCTACCGACGACCCAAACGGCCGTCGACAGGAACCCCAGCGGGACGGTGACGACGGCCGCCCAGCCGGGATTCTCTATCCGCTCGAGTCGTGATCTCAGTCCGTCGGCGAGTACCACGGGAAGCGACGCGGCCGTCATCACCATCGCGTCGCGGTTGCCGACGTGAGCGAGTTCGTGTGCGATCACCGCCTCGAGTTGGTCGCCGTCGAGCGCGTCGATCGTTCCCAGCGAGAGTACCAGACGGACGGCGTCCGGTCGAAGGCCCACGGCCAGGGCCTCGGGTGCGTCGCGATCCGAGACGGCGATCGTCGGCGCGGGAACGTCGAGCTGGGCGGCGACCCGGGTCGCCGTCTCGTAGAGGTCCGGTGCCGTCTCGCGGTCCACCGGATGGGCGTCGGCGAGGCGCTCGATCGTCTCGAGCTGTCTGTACTCGAGGTAGCCGATCGTCACGAGCGTCGCGACCGTCGTGGCGAACGCCACCCGTGCGGCGATCCCGACGTCGAGCAACCGGAGGACGCCGTAAAAGACGGCCCACACGCCCGCGAGAAAGGCGACCATCACGACGCCGAGGCCGACGATTGCAGCGACCATTCGTATCCGGAGGGCGGTCGGCCCGGAGGGCATGGATCTCCCTTCGAATCGACTCCCAAAATGGGTGACGAATCTACGGGCTGGGCGGGTCGAGCATCTCGATCACGATCCGTCGACGTCAGGGCTCGTTGTCGTCGAAGTCGTCGGCACCGGGTTCGCCGACGTCGAATTCGTCGGTATCGAGCGACGAGCCGTCGGCGCTGACGATCCCCTCCTGAATCTCGATGGTGACGCCGTCGTCGCCGTCGGCCGCCCCGAGCAGTTGGCCGGTCGCCGACTCCACTTCCCGATTGACCGACCAGACGAACCGCAGCACCGACTCGAGTTCGGTGCCGGCCTCGCGGACGCCGCGCTGCTGGGCGAGAGCACCCAGACTCCGCGCGCCCTCGGGGTGGAGATACTGGATCGGGTGGTCGTTGGGGACCTCCTGCAGGTCGAGGTCGAACGACCACAGGTAGGGCAGGAACTGGATGGCGTACCCCTGCGGCTTCGGCGCGCGGCGGCCGGCAGCGGTCAGCGCCACGTTGATCGCCAGCGGTTCCGCATCGGTGTCGAAGTAGACGCCGGGAACGCCCGGAATCGAGAGTCGCATACTCGAGGGAGGGGTCGGGAACGAGTGAGTCTCAACCCGGCACTCACAACCCGATTTTATACTGCTCCGATCGCACACGGTCGGTCAGTGGAAGGTGTCGGCGAACTTGTCCCGACGGTTGATGTCGAGTTCGCTGACGCTCGAGCCCTCGCGGCTCGCGGCGAAGCGGATCGCTTGCGCGACCTCCTCGGGTTCGGTGACCTCGCCCTCGTCGAACCGCTCGGCGAAGCTCTCGCCGTAGGCCGCCCCGAACTCCGAACGGACCTCGGCGGGGTTGACGATGGTGATTCCGATGTCGTCGTCGCCAACCTGTGCCGCGAGGCTCTTGGCGAAGCCCCGGACCCACCACTTCGTGGCAGCGTAGACCGGGTTGGACGGGCGTGGGTGTCGGCCGGCGAAGCTGGCGACGAAGACGAGATGGCCCGCGCGCTCGCGGAGACGTGGAAGCGCAGCGCGCGACGCGTAGAAGACGCCGTCGACGTTGGTCTCCTGCATCGTCTCGTATTCCCCGGTCGTCATCGATTCGACCTCGCCGCCGCGGGCCAGCCCCGCGTTGTTCACCAGCACGTCGATCCCGCCGAACCGGTCGACCGTATCGTCGACGAGGGCGTCGACGTCGTCTTCCTCGCGGACGTCCGTCGGCACGACCAGGGTCTCGACGCCGTGGTCGGCCTCGAGGTCGGCCGCGAGGTCGGACAGGCGATCCTCGCTGCGGGCCGCGAGGACGACGTTCGCGCCGCCGTCGGCGAGTTCGTGACAGGTCGCCGCGCCGATACCCGAACTCGCGCCCGTGACGATCGCCGTCTTCGACTCGAGTGTTGCTGACATCGCCGGTGGATAGGGGCGCAGCGGTCGTAAAAACGAGGGTCGCGGAGCCCGGATCGGTGATCCGACGGTAACCGGTCCGAAGCGCGGTCAGTACCCCTCGAGATCGTACAGCTCACCGTACTTCGACTCGACGTACTCGAGGAAGTAGTCGGCGGTCAGGCCCTCGCCGGTTGCCCGCTCGATGAGGTCGGGCGTGACGTATCGTTTCCCGTGTCGGTGGACGTTCTCGCGGAGCCAGCCGTTGAGGCCGTCGAACTCGCCCTCGCGGATCGCGTCGTCGAAGGGGCCGCGGTCGGCCTCGGCGGCGGCGTACAGCTGGGCCGCGAGCACCGAGCCCAGCGAGTACGTCGAGAAGTAGCCGAAGTCGCCGTGAGACCAGTGGATGTCCTGCAGACAGCCCTCCGCATCCGTCTCCGGCCGGACGCCGAGGTACTCCTCGTACTTGTCGTTCCAGACCCGCGGGACCTCCGCGACCTCGAGGTCGCCCCGGATCAGATCCCGCTCGATCTCGAAGCGGATCACGATGTGGAGGTGGTAGGTGAGTTCGTCCGCCTCGACCCGGATGAGGTTGTCGTCGTGGACCTGATTTGCCGACTCGTAGGCTTCCTCGGGGGTCACGCCCTCGAGTTCGGGGAAGCGCTCGCGGGCGATCGGCAGGAAGTGCTCCCAGAACGGGCGCGAGCGGCCGACGTGGTTCTCCCAGAGCCGCGACTGTGACTCGTGGACCGAGAGATCGCGGGCCTCGCCGAGCGGCGTGCCGTAGCCGTGGTCGGGCAGCCCCTGCGTGTAGTTTGCGTGGCCGAACTCGTGGACCGTCGAGGTGATCGAGCCCAGCAGATCGTCCTCCTCGAAGCGGGTCGTCACGCGGGCGTCGAACTGCGTACCCGAGGAGAACGGATGGGGCGCGGTGTCGAGCCGGCCGCGGTCCCAGTCGTAGCCCAGCGAGTCCAACACGTCCCGGGCGAGTGCCTCCTGATCGTCGTCGTCGAACTCCCCAGAAAAAGCGTCCGTCGTCAGTTCGGCGTCGCTGTCCTGGACGGCGTCGATCAGCGGGACGAGCGTCTCGCGCAGCCGCTCGAGGACCCGTTCGGCCGTCTCGAGGTCGATGTAGGGCTCGTAGTCCGCGAACAGCACGGCGTAAGGGTCGGCGTCGGGATCGATGTGTTCGGCGTACTCGCGTTTGAGATCGACCAGCTGCTCGAGGGTCGGCGCGAACTGCTCGAAGTCGTCTTCCTCCTTGGCCCGTTTCCACGTGGGGTGGGCGTTCGATGCCGTCGCCGAGATCTCTTCGACGAGGGCCTGTGGGACGCTCGTCTCGCGGTCGTACTGGCGGCGAATCTCGCGGACGACCGCGGCCCGCTCGTCAGCGAGCTCGTCGTCTTCGAGCGCGGCCAGCAACTCGCCGGTCTGGTCGGCGGTCAGGAGTTCGTGGCTGAGCGATGACAGCGTCGAGAGCTGCTGTGCCCGGGCCGGCGTTCCCTCGTCGGGCATCACGACCTCCTGGTCCCACCGCAGGATGCCGGCCGCATTGCCGACGTTCGAAATCCGCTGTACTCGCTTCTCGAACTGCTCGTAGGTGTCGGCCTCGTCTGCGTCACTCTCGGCCTGATCGGTCGCCATGAACGTACCGTTCGCCCGGAACCGGTATCAACGTCGGGGTTCCGGACGGCACGAACACCCCAGGACGCACCCATCAACATGTGGGGCAGCCCGAGGTGTCGACTGTTGGGACGATCCGTACTCGGCACGGACGCCGTTCTCGGCAGTTCGCCTGCTCGACTCGAGAACCGATGCAAACGGTGTGGAACGTGCAAGCAGCGAACTGTTCCGCCGATCCGGCGTACGGACGCTATGGCGCTCGCAGCACCGATCGCGTCGGCCGTCGTGTTCGTCGTCGGCTGGATCCCCCTCCTCGGCCCGCTTTGGCACTGATCGCCTACGTCGGCGTCATCAACTGGCGGTATCCCGGCGACTGGACCGCCGCGGCGATGATCGGCCTCGTCGCCTGGGTCACCGTCCTGGTCGTCCTCTATGCCCTCGCCGCGGTCGGGGTCACCGGCTTCGGAGCGGTCGGGGTCCCGGGGCTCTGAGCCGCGCGGTCACTGAGACCCGCCCCGTCACGGTGCAGTCGGCCACGACTCCGCCACCCGCCGGTAGGTGTCCCGACACCGCTCGAGGACGTCGATCGAGACGCTCTCGTCGTCGGTGTGGGCCTCGCCGGGCTCCGAGGGGCCGTAGATCACGCACTCGGCCCCGGCCGCGGCGAGCCAGCCCGCGTCCGTCGCGTGGGGTTTCGTCACGAGTTCGGGGTCGCCCGCCTGCGCGGCGTCGGCGGCCGCCAGCACCGCGTCGGCGAAGGCCGCGTCCCCACAGCGCATCGGTGGCAGGTCCTGGTCGACGGTCCACTCGACCCCCGCGATGTCCGCGACCCGCTCGAGGGCGGCGCGCTCGCCGGGGACCGTCCGCTCGTCGACGGTACACGCACAGCGGGCGGGGACGACGTTCATCGCCGACCCGCCCTCGATCTCCGTGACGGTGAGCCGGCCCTCGAGGGTCTCGCCCGCGACGTCGACCGAGGGGACGGCGAGGTCGCGGACGCGGTCGACGGCCGCGGTGGCGCGGTAGATCGCGTTCTCGCCGGCGTCGGCCTCGCTGGCGTGGGCGGCGGTGCCGCGGGCGGTGATCGTACTCCCGCGCCGGCCCTTGTGGGCGACCGCCACGTCGGTGACGTCCGGCCCCGAGTAGTTCGTCGATCCTTCGCCGACCACGGCGTAGTCGGGAGCGAACCCGTCGTCGATCGCGTGTCGGGCACCGACGCCGCCGACCTCCTCGCCGACGAAGCTCGCGAAGACGAGTTCCCCGGCCGGATCGCCCTCGCGGAAGGCCAGCAGGGCAGCCGCGAGCGCGCCCTTCATGTCCGCCGTGCCGCGGCCGTAGAGCCGGCCGCCGCGTTCCTCGACGACGTACTCGCCCGGGCCGTCCGTACTCGTACCCGGGTCCGCGTCAGCGACTTGCGACGCGGCCGGTTCGACGACGTCGTGGTGTCCAACCAGCGCCAGCGTCTCCTCGCCGGTTCCCTTTCGAGCGATCACGTTTCCGATCCCGTCTCGAGTCACGGCCGCGTCGGTTTCCGTACGGAGCCACTCCGCTATGAAGTCGCCGGCGGCGGTCGCGTCCCCGTGGCTCGGAATCGCGGCGAGGTCGCGGGTCAGTTCGACGAGCGTCATGGCGGACTCGTCGACGGCGGCGCTGTTCAGTGCATCGGAACCGGCGGGGCCGGTCGGCGACGTTAGTCCACGCGCTCGTAGACGGGCTGTGCCGGCTCGGCCTCCTCGTCGGTGAGCCGGGCGACCGACTGCCGTACCTCACGCAGACTGGCGGTCTGTTGCTGGCTCGCCGCTGCGACCGATTCCGCGGCGCTCGCGACCTTGTCGGCCGACTTCGAGAGGTCCGCGAGCGTCTCGGCCGTCGTCTCGACCCCGTGGGCCTGCTGGTCGGCCGCGGTCGCGACGTCTTCCATGCCGGCGGCCGTCGATTCGGCCGCCTCGTGGATCTCCTCGAGCGAGTCGATCGTCTCCCGGACGCGATCGGTTCCGGTGTCGACGCGAGCGACGGTCTCCTCGGTCGTCGCGACCGTCGCGGCCGCGTCCTCGCGAACGGCTTCGACGGCGTCTTCGATCTCCGCGAGGTCGTCTTTCGTCTGCTCTGCGAACGATCGCACTTCCTCCGCGATGACGCCCATGGTCTCGCTGGCCTGGTCGCCCGATCGGGAGGACTCGATCTTGGCGTTGGCCGCCAGCACCGTGGTTCGCTCGGCGAGGTCGTCGAGCCGGTCGACGATCTCGTCGATCTCGTCGGTCCGGGCCGCGAGTCCGTCGACCGCCTCGGCGACGCGGTCGGTCGCGCCCTCGATGGCCTCGAGTTCGTCCAACGCGTCGTCGGCCGCCTCGACGCCCTCGGCCGCGAGGCGCTCGGTCCGGTCGCTCTCGTCGCTGACCTCGTCGGCGACGCTTGCGACTTCCTCGACGGCGGCGCTGACCTCGTCGAGTTCGCGCGCGGCCTGCGTGATGCCCGTCGCCTGGGACTCCGTGTGGTCGCTGATCGCTTCGGCGCGTTTCGCGACGGCCTCGCTGGCGTCGTACAGCTCTCCGAGGGGCGTCTGAACGTCCGTTTCGACCTCCTCGGCGAGGCGCTTCCGACGCTCGATCGACTCCTCGAGCCGCTGGGCGTAGGAGTCGACGTACGTGTCGGTCGCGACCTGCATGTCGAGGTTGATGATCCGCAACAGCGAGAGGACGTCCATCATGCCCTCGTCGATGGCGTCTCTGACGGCCCGCTCGAACGACTCCTCGAGGCCGTCGTCGCCGTCCCCGTCCTCGCCGCCCAGTCCGAGTGCGCCGACGAACCGGCCGAGACCGCCCGCGTCCTGCTCGGCCTCGCGCTCGGCGGCCCACTCCTCGATGGCCTCGACCACCTGTGCTTGCACGCGCTCGTTCATCCGCGACAGGAGGAGATCGTAGTAGACGCCGTACTGCCCCACGTAGTGTTTCAGGGGCATATCGAGCATCTCGTGGAGTTTGCCGATCCGGGTCCGGTTCTCGAAGTACGACTGATCGTAGTCGCCGGTCGCCAGCGAGACGAGATACGCCTGCTGGGTCTGTTTGAGCGCGTCTACCCCCTTCGGCGAGCGGTCGACGATCGCTCGAGTCTGCTCGTACTCGAAGACGTTCTCGTAGAAGTCGTCGGCGATCGTCTCCGAGTTGGCCTGCAAGAGCGGTTCGAGGTCGGCCAGCCGGCGCTCGTCGGCCTCGTCGAACCCGATAAACTCCTTGCGCCACTCGATTTCGTCTTCGTCGAGTCCGATTCGATCGATGAGGTCGTCGACGTCGAGAAAACCGTTGAGTCCGCCGCGGCCGAACGTCTCCTGCGGTTGCATGGCGGAAACGTGTTTGGTCGTTTCATTAAGTTCCGTGAGTGTTCCCGTCGGATAGGAATTGGACGCGGCGTCGGTAGACGGCGCGTGAGACGGGGCCGAACGGCCCGGGTTCGCTGTGAACACCCTTATAGGCGTACGTCGACCAGATTACGTATGAACGTCGTGCCGGACACGAGCGTGGTCATCGACGGCCGCGTCTCGGCGACTATCGAAGACGGGCAGTTCGAGGGAGCGACGATCTGCGTGCCCGAGGCGGTCGTCGCGGAACTCGAGGCGCAGGCAAACGACGGGATCGACAGCGGCTGGGACGGTCTCGAGGAACTCCAGCGGCTGGCCGAGCTGGCCGACGACGGCGTCGTCGACCTCGAGTACGTCGGGGAACGGCCCAACGCCATCGAGCGAGGCCACGCCTCGGAGGGTGAGATCGACGCCCTCATTCGGGACCTCGCGGAGGAACTGGACGCGACGTTCGTCACTAGCGACGTCGTTCAGGCCGAGGTCGCACAGGCGAAGGGCCTCGCGGTCGAACACGTCTCGCCCGAGGTACGGGAGGTCGGGACGCTCGCCGTCGAGGACTTCTTCGACGAGCAGACGATGAGTGTCCACCTCAAGACCGACACCGTCCCCAAAGCCAAGCGCGGCGAACTCGGCGCGATGGTCTACGAGCCGATCGCCGACGAACCCACGGACGAGGCGACGATGGACGAGTACGCCCGCGAGGTCGTCGAGGGTGCCAAGGAGTCCCCGGACGGCTTCATCGAACTCTCGGAGCCCGGGATGCAGATCGTCCAGTTTCGCGACTACCGGATCGCGATCGGCCGGCCGCCATTCTCGGACGGCATCGAGATTACCGCCGTCCGGCCGATCGCCCAGACCGACATCGAGGACTACGAGCACGCCGACGAACTCAAAGAGCGACTGCTCGAGCGCCAGCGCGGCGTCCTGATCTCCGGTGCGCCCGGGGCCGGGAAGTCGACGTTCGCGCAGGCGGTCGCCCGCTACATCGCGGATCACGACTACTCGGTCAAGACCATGGAGAAACCGCGGGACCTGCAGGTCGGCCCCGACATCACTCAGTACACGGAACTGGGCGGCGAGATGGCAAAGACCGCCGACGCCCTGCTGATGGTGCGGCCGGACTACACGATCTACGACGAGGTCCGCAAGACCGACGACTTCGAGGTCTTCGCGGACATGCGCCTGGCCGGCGTCGGCATGATCGGCGTCGTCCACGCGACGCGGCCGATCGACGCCCTCCAGCGACTGGTCGGTCGGGTCGAACTCGGAATGATCCCGCAGGTCGTCGACACCGTCGTCTACATCGAGGCCGGCGAGGTCGAGACGGTCTACGACGTCAGGACCGAGGTCAAAGTCCCCGCCGGCCTCACGGAAGAGGACCTCGCGCGGCCGGTCATTCAGGTCACGAACTTCCGGACCGGCGAGCCCGAGTACGAGATTTACACGTTCAACCGACAGGTCGTCACCGTCCCGCTGAACGACGAGGACGGCGGCCCCGGAACCGAGTCCGGCGTCGACCGCATCGCCAAACAGGAGATCGAACGCGAGATCCGCTCGATCGCCCGCGGCTACGTCGACGTCGAACTCGGAAGTCAGGACAAAGCCGTCGTCTACGTCGAGGAGGACGACATCTCGAGCGTCATCGGCAAGGGCGGCGGTCGGATCACCGACGTCGAGAACCGGCTGGGCATCGACATCGACGTCCGGACCCACGACGAGAACCCCAACTACGGCGCGGGCGGCGCGGGCGGCGGTGCCAGCGCCAACGGCGGCGGTGGCGGCGGGTCGCAAGCCGGCCAGATGGTCCAGCCCGAGATCACCTCCCGGCACATCGTCATCCCCGTCGACGGCAACCACGGCGAGACCGTCGAGATTCAGGCCGCCGGCGAGTACCTCTTTACCGCGACGGTGAGCCGCGGCGGCGAGATTCAGGTTTCGCGGGGCAGCGCGATCGCGGAGGAACTCGAGCGGGCGATCGACCGGAAGGATCCGATCACGGTCGTGCCATCGTAAGCAACTGTACCGCGAGCGGTGCGCGGTTCGGAGCGAACGCAGTGAGCGAGCGAAGCGAGTGAGCGGCTTTTTGATCCAGATTTTTCGCGAGCGACCGGCGTCTCGGCTCAGGGCGACCAGACCCCCGCTTCGCGATCGAGCAGCGTGACCACGACGACGTGCGGGAGCGTCAGCACGGCGATCGCGACCAGATAGACCGCGAGGACGTCGGGGACGGTCGCGGGCGTCCGGGGGACGACGAGCCAGATACCGACGAGGACGCCCAGCGCGGCGAGGGTCAGCGGTGTCGCGTCACGGGCGAAGCGGCGAAACGCGGCCCGAATCGCCCCGCGTTCGAGGGCCGCGTTGGCGACGGGATCGACGAGCATCGTTCTGAGGACGTGTCGAAGCGAGTGCCAAAAACAGAAGTAGAGACCGATGGCGAGGATCGGCGGGACGGTGGCGAAGAAGCCGACGAGGCCGATCGTCTCCGCGGCGTCGACGAGCCACGGCCGCCGCTCGCCGGGACTCGTTCGGCGGAACCCGAGGGTGAGCGAGAGTGCGATCAGGGATCCGAACCCGACCGTCACGGCCGCCCGAACTACCGGTTCGAAGAGGGGCTCGAGCGCGGCCGCCGCGCCGGGGTCGAACAGCCCGACGATCGTCTCGGCGACGAACGCGTACTGCGCCGGAAAGGCGACCAGCGGGACGAGCATCGGGAGGCCACCCCTGACGAGGAGGGCGAGCAGCCGGCTGGCCCGCGTCTCGAGGTGGTCGGCACCGAGGAACTCGAGGAGCGCGTAGACGTCACCCTGCCCCCAGTGGACGAGCGTGACGAGGATGAACAGGACGAACGCGGCGACGGGCTCGAGGACCCAGACGAGGGCGTAGGCAGACCCGAGAAACAGGTAGAGGGCGCCGACGAACGCGAGCGATCGCGGCGTGACCGGGTCGTCTCGGGCCCGCGGTACCACGAGGTGGTCGACGGCGCCGTGGGGAAGTCCGAGAACGAGGACGCTGAGCGCCAGCGGCACGTACTGGTAGACGAGCGGCGGTGATCCGAAGACGATCGTCGCCACGGCGGCGACGGCGAGCAGCGAGGCGGAGCCGAGACTCAGCCGAGCGGCCTGCGACCGGCTCTCGGCGCTCGCTCGCACGTCACCGGTCATCGGAAGTCGTCGGAATCCCCGGAGGGTCGGCCGTCAACGCCGAAGCGCCGCTGATTCGATCGAGTACCCAGACGTACATGGTGATCCCCTGGACGACGAAGAGATTCGTCACGAGGAAGAACAGTGCCTCTTCGATCGGGAGTCCGAAGAGTGCGTACCCGGTGGTGTACGCGTCGGAGATGACCCAGACGCCGAGTTCGATCGCGATCCGGTCGACGAGCCAGAGGTACAGCGTCGGGACGGCGATCGCGACAAGCAGCGGCCGGCGGACGGTCCACAGGTACGTCGACCCGAAACCCCACTGGAGAGCGAGGACCGGCCCGGCCCAGAGGAGCAGCCAGCCCAGATAGTACGTCGCAGTGCTGTCGAGAAGTACCCAGCCGACGACGGCGATCACCAGTCCGCCGGCGGCGCCGAGCAGCCGGTGTATACGGGGAATCGCCAGCGACCGATCGGCGCTCGGTCTCACCTGAAACAGCCAGAGAGCGGTCAGTATCGGCTGGAGGATAAAAAAGAAGTACTCCTCGATCGGCGTGTACCAGACGGTCGCGAGGACGGCACCGTCTCCGTACCACCAGACGCCGACGGGGATGAGGCGGTTCGTAAAGGGCGTCGTGTAGACGACCGCGAGGGCGATCATGATGCCGAGTCCCGAGAGAGGGCGAACCCCCCACCAGGCACGGTCGCGCCGGATCGCGAGCAACCCCAGAATCAGGATTGGCGGCAGCAGGAACACGAGGTGGATTCCGAAGTACGTGAACTGGGTGGTCATGGGTGAGTCAACGTTCGCCGACGGCGCAGCGGCGGGAGCCGGGACTTCCGTAGATGCTGTACGAACGGGATCCGAATAGCGCCGCGTCCATACTGGTTAGGGACAGTCGGGGACGGTCGATCGAAAGCCGTCGAAGACGGTCGCGAAGACGTACCCCGGACGGAAACGCCGTCGACGGTCACGGATCGATTGCGGATCGGATGGCATTCGGTTCGATCAGTCGTCGCCCGGGTCGAATCCGGACATGCTGGTGCCGTAGTCCGCCTCGCCGGTGATCGCGTCGGGTTCGTCGACGACGTAGAGCATGGCGACGCCGGTCACGACGTACTTCGTGATCACGTCGAGGATGCTGTACCCCCAGGAGGTGACGGTGACATCCAGCACGGCGAATCCCTCGACGCCGAGCGCCCAGAGGATCGGATAGCCGAACCAGCCGACGACGGTGAGGAGTTTCAGCGTCCGGAACAGATCGGCCGTTCCCGTCGCCGACGCCTCGGCGGTCCAGTCGACGAGGATGATGTAGACGATCACGAGGAAGAAGATCGTTGACAGGGCAAACCACCACCAGCGAAGCACCAGCGAGGACGTGGTCAACGCGGCGGCGAGGCCAGTGACACACATCGCGATCGTAAACGCACAGGCCGTGAGGATCTTCGTCCAGTCCGACCCGGCTATCATCCCGAGTGCGATCAGGATGAACGGGGTCGAGAACGTCCACGTGAGGTATCGACCCCACATCGTCAGGACGCCGTCCTGACCGGCCGTCGTCGCACCCGCGGCGGGGTGTCCCGGTGGCATCTCGACGACACCCAGCGTCAGCCCCGACGTGAGCCCGGTGTAACTCGAGATCGAAACGATCGAGATCAGCATCAGGGCCGTCGCGATCGCCTTCGAACGGGGGGCCGTCAGATGCCGTCCGAGGTAAGCGATCGCGAGGATGGTGATCCCCGCGAGGGCGATGTTGAGGACGAACGACAGCGCGAGCAAGGTGTTGTCACCGCCGAAGACGTACTCGAATAGTTCCCGATCCGCCGCGCCGTTTTGCAGGACGGCGTGCTGGGCGCGAAAACCGAGGTCGTGGACTGACTGCATGGACGCGGATCACTTCACTGGCGCGACACATAAACGAGTGTCCGTCTCGAGAGAGACACTCACGAGCAGTGACTGAAAAGCGGCCGAGGTTCCGCTACCGCGTCGGTTCGGGTGCCAGCAGCGGGGTACTCGCGTTCGAACCGGTAAGAGAAGTCCGTCGCGGGTCGGCTCCGAGGCAAGCGTCGCGAAGCCGATCGCCGGGAGTCGATGTGCGATCTCAGGCCGGCGCGGCCGTCGGCGTCGTGACTCGCTCGAGGACGGAGCGACTCCGGAGCAGGACCACTCCGAATCCGACCTTCGCCGAGAGATCGAGTACCATGAACGCGGCGGTTTCCCAGTACAGTGGGAGGATGCCGAACGTCCCCTCCGTGCCGAGGATCCAGACCACCGGGTAGAGGAACCACAGCACGATAACCAGGTTGCGGAGTCGCCCGAACAGCGATGCGACCTCGGGGGACTGACTGCGCGCGTTCTCGGAGAGCGTCCCGACGAGGACGTACAGCAGGGCGAGCAGAGCGCCGGTGCTGATCGCCCACCAGGCGATCCGGGTGCCCGGGGTGGACGCGAACGCCGCGATCAGACCGGTCCCGATCATGAAGACGTCGAGTCCGATCAGCGTCGCGATCGTGTTTCGGTTCGCCCCGGCCAGCAGCGAGAGGTCGAGCAGCAACAGCGGCGTCGTGAACAGCCAGTCGGCATAGCGCGCCCAGTAGATCGTGAGCGCCTCGTCGCCGACCATGACTTCGGTGACGCCGAAGCCGGTCGCCATCGCGAAGTACATCGCGGCGGCGATGGTCGTAATGAAGATCGTGATGATGTAGAACTCCTGCATCTTTCGGTCGCGAACGCCGCGTCCGCGCCCGACGAAATACAGGGTTCCGAGGGTCATTCCGATCGTGCCGATCCACAGCCAAATGGATTCTGGGCCAACTGTTGCGGCCATGGTGGTTGCTAGGAAGGGACAATATATACCGTTTGAGCCTAACGAAAATAACCACCATAAGATCGTGTATGTCCAGAAATTTGACGTTGCGAATCAAATCGTAGCGTATTTTGCGACGTTCTGTGTCCAGTCGTATGACCCGATCGCGAAACGCCCTCTCCAACAGATGACTTCGACCGATCCGAACGATCCGATTGCGGACGCACTCCTCGGCGACTCGACGTACGAACGACTCAGAGTGGAACGATACGCGCTGATCGAGCGCCGCATTCCGCAAAAGCTCGTCTATCAGAGCGGCTTACTGTTCGCGCTCGCGCTCGTCGTTCCGATCGTCGCCACCTATCCGTCGACGGTGCAAGCGGCGTTTCCAGGTGGCGATCCACTGTGGTCGTCGCCGCTGGTCCTCTGGGTCGGGGTCTACGCCGGCGGCATCGAAGTGGGGACTGCGACCTGTCTCGTCGCGGTAGCGATCGCGCGTCGGCGATACGAACCCACTCTCTCGGAGTCGCAGGTACACACACTACTGAACGTCGAGGACGTCGCGTCGATGTTCGGGCTGGCGACCGGCGGCTTCGCGATCCTGATCACGATCGGATTCTTCCTGCTCGGCCACGCCGGCGTCGAGACCGTTACTACCGTCGTCGAATCCGCGCCGCGAAACCCCTACGGACGGACCGGCGTCCCGATACCCGTGATCGTCGTCGGTGCCGCGGCGGCGATCAGTTCCGGCGTCGTCTACGCCGTCGGCAGATATCTCGCTCGAGCGTGAGCGACGACCCGGAGAACGCCCCTCGGGGATCTCAGCGGCAAATTCGAACGATCGAACGAACGCGGTGACGATCGAGCCCGCCGACGGGACGGCCGCAAACGTACGGAAGGGGGTGTTTTTGGGCGGCGAATGTGGACATATGATTAATTGAATCCGATAGTGCTAGGCTGTGAGAGACAATTACACGGCGATAGCAACTAGGTGTTTAAGGATTACCTTCATATACGAGACAATCGTTTAGGTTGTGTATGGACAACGGAGTGATTCCAACGTATGAGCGCAGATAAGACGACGTTCGTTTTCTCGGACGCGGAGCGGGCGAACGGAGCATTCGTCACGGACCGCCGCTCGCTCGAGGCGATGCGCGAGCGGATCGTAGCGGATATCGAGACGAGAGTCGCCGACGCGAACGCAAGCGGCGTCGTCGTAGCGATGAGCGGCGGGATCGATTCGACGTTGACGACGGCGCTTTCGGTCGAAGCCGTCGGGGCCGAGAACGTCCTCGGGCTGGGGTTGCCCTGTCACAAAACCGAAGGGACCCACGTCAGCGACGCCCGTACCCTCGCGGACGGGATGGGCATCGAGTTCGAGGAGATCCAGTTGCGGCCGCTGCTCGAGGCCTTCGAGGGAACGGTCGCGAGCGCCCTCGAGACCGACGACGGCCCGGGGAGCGAACGACCTCACGACGTCGGCAACGCGGTCGCCCGACTGCGGATGATCACCGCCTACTACGCGGCGAACTGCCAGTCGCGGCTCGTGATCGGGACCGCGAACCGGTCGGAGCTACTGCTTGGCTACTTCACCAAGTACGGCGACGGCGCGGCCGACGCCTATCCGCTCGGCGACTGCTACAAGACGGAGGTTCGCGCGCTCGCGAAACACCTCGGACTCCCCCGCCGGATCGTCAGCAAGGAGCCGACGGCGGGCTTTTGGGCCACACAGACCGACGCCGGCGACCTCGGGGCGAGCTACGACGTCATCGATCCCCTGCTCGTCCGGCTGGTCGACGAGGGCCGCCCGCTCGAGGAAGCAATGGAGGGGTTGCGGATCGACCGCGAGACCGCGACCGACATCGCGTCGCTGTACGTTGCCAGCGAACACAAACGGACGACGCCGCCGACGCCGGGGCTGGCTGGTGGCGGCGACGACCGCTCGGCCGGGTGATCGCGCTCGGCGGCAAGGGCGGTCCGCGGGGGTTCAGCGCTCGTCGTCGTCGCCGTAGAGGTCCGGGTTCCGCCACCAGAACAGCCCCCACGAGAGCAGGAAGCCGGCGCCCATCGCGAGGATATCGAGCAGGAACGGCGGCAGCCCCCGACCGACCAGCGCCACGAGCGCGATCGCCGACCCGATCGCAGCCCCCGTGACGACGTAGAGGACGTCGCCGACGATCCGCGCCCGCGAGTGTCGCCAGTAGCTTTGCCGGTCCTCGTCGTACCAGACGCCGACGTAGATCAACACCGGTGCCATGGTCGTGATGATCGTGATCGCTCGGTACGCCTCGGGAAAGACGGTCGGGACCAACACGACGAGATTGAGCAGGTTGGCGACCAGCGCCGCGAGAAACAGGCCGATCAACAGCCAGCCCCAGCGTGGGAGCCGCTCTTTGTTCATACGGGGGACGGTCACGGATGGAAAATAAGACTGCCGTTTGGCCGATTACTCCGCGCAGCAGGCGTCCTTTTTCGGGGATTCCTCGACGCCGTTGCCGTCGGCCGCGACCGGCTCCTCGAGCCGATAGAGACTCTGTCGTGCGTCAGCGAAGTAGATGTCCTCGTCGACGATCCCGATCTCCTCGAGGCGCTCGAGCGCGTACCGTACCGTCCGGGCCGAGAGCATCGATTCCTCGACGATCTGTTTCTGCGTCAGCGGCCCGTCGTACTCGAGAACCTTGAAGACGAGTTTCGCGCTCGGTGGCAAGTCTTCGATCTCCTCCCCGTCGGTCTCTGCCATATTACGATTCGAAAGGCCCCAGCAGTATAAAAGTTGAGCCTTACCGAAGCCGGACCGCGATAGGATTCTATATATCTCGCCGAGTAAAGTGCCCCGTAAGTCGCTGCAACGGATGATGTCCGTCTCGTCGCCGCTCGGCCGAAACGCGTCAAAAAAGACGGTAATCGACAGCGAGGGAAGTTACCCCTCGCCGATCATTCGGTCCTCGTCGGCCCACTCCCGCTGGCGGAGTTCGTACTTCTGGGTCTTGCCGGTCGCGGTCTTGGGGAGTTCCTTGACGTACTCGATCCGCCGGACGACCTTGTAGCTCGCGAGGTTCTCGCGGGTGAACTCGGTCAGTTCCTCGGCCGACACCGGCGGATCGGTCGGGTCGCCGTTCGACGGGACGACGAAGGCCTTGGGCGTCTCCCCCCACTCGTCGCTCGGTGCCGGGATCACGGCCGCGTCCGAGACCGCGTCGTGGTCGAACAGCGCGTCCTCGAGTTCGATACTCGAGATGTTCTCGCCGCCCGAAATGATGATGTCTTTCTTGCGATCGCGGATCGCGATCATGCCGTTCTCGTCGATCGTCGCGAGGTCACCGGTGTGGTAGTAGCCCTCGACGCGGTCGGTGAAGGCCTCCTCGGTCGCCTCGGGCTTGTTCCAGTAGCGGTCCATGATCTGGTTGCCCCGCACGACGACCTCGCCCAGCGTCCGATCGTCGCGCGGGACGTCGTCGCCGTCCTCGTCGACGACGCGGACGTCGGTGCCGAGGACGCCCATGCCCTGCCGTTTCTTGATCTCGAAGCGGTTCTCGTCGTTCATCAACCGCTTCGCGTCGGAGATGGTGATCAGCGGTCCGGTCTCGGTCGCCCCGTAGAGGTGCTTGAGATACCAGCCGAAGCGATCTTCGACGGCACGGATGGTCGCTTCCGGCGGGGCCGAGCCCGCGGTCGTGACCCGGACCCGCTTGGCCCCCGCCATCTCGGGTTCGCCCTCGCCCTCGTAGTAATCGATCAGCTGATTGAGTACCGCCGGGGCCGCACAGAGCAGGGAGACGTCCTCCTCGCGGATCGACGACACGACGTCGTCGGCGTTGACCCCGCGCGTACAGACGTGGGTCGCGCCCATCCCGGTCACCGCGTAGATGTGTCCCCACCCGTTGACGTGGAACATCGGCAGCGTCCACAGGTAGGTGTCGTCGTCGGTGATCTCGTGGTAGATCGACATCAGGTAGGCGTGGATCGTCTCCGTCCGATGCGTGCGACAGACCCCCTTCGGATCGCCCGTCGTCCCCGACGTGTAGTTGATCGTGATAACCTCGTCCTCGCTCATCTCCGGTCGGTCGTACTCGGGGTCCGCGTCCTCAAGGACGGCGTCGAAAGCCTCCCAGTCGCCCTCGACGGCATCCGCGTCGTTCGTAACGAACGTCTCGGTCGGCACGTCGTCGCGGACCGCCTCGATCTTCTCGGCGTACTCGTAGTCGGCGTAGATGGCGTCGACCCCCGCGTCCGAGAGGATGTACTCGTAGTCGTCGGGCTCGAGCCGATAGTTCAACGGCGTATGCACGGCGCCGATCCCCATCGCCCCGTGGGCCGCCTCGAGGTGATAGTGAGTGTTCGGGTCCAGCACGGCCACGCGATCACCCTTCTCGATCCCCCGTTCCTGCAGCGCCGCCGCGAACCGGTCGACTCGCTCGCCGAACTCGGCGTAAGTAAATCGTTCGCCGTCGGTCCCGACGATCGCCTCCTCGTTCCCGTAGTGGGAACGGGCCTGGTCGAGAAAGTCCGTGACAATGAGTGGCGTCTCCATACGGCGCGAATTTTGCAGAACGATCTTATATGGATTTCGTTTATGATCAATGAGTAGGATTTGGTTCTGATACAGAACGAGCAGCAGAAGGGCCCCTTCGGTTCACAATCAAACGGCAATCGCCAGACCGCAGTGACGATAGCGGCGACAACGTTACCGCGAACCCGTCGGACCAGTCAGAGCTGTTCCCAGACCTCTTCGTCGTCCTCGAACCCGTCCGGATCGTCGGGTGCAGCGAACTCGTTGCTCGTGTCGAGTGCCGACAGGTCCGTCGTGGGGAGTTCGCCGTCGCCGTCGATGACGGCCGGATTCGCCTCCAGATCCATCTCGGGCCACGCGGTCTCCTCCCAGAGCCCGCGGTCGCTGTAGTAGTAGACGACGCCGTCGTTGACGACCGCGAACAGCCCGCGCTGGGTATCGTGGACGACGCGCTCGTTGGTGTCGATCGCGACGTCGACGACGTCCTCGAGCGTATCGAGCGAGACGTGGTAGTCGCCGATCCACATCGGGATCGAGCCCCGCGAGATCCACTCGGCGTAGCGCTGTTCGTGGAGCGCCCGGCGAGCGGCCTCGAGATCGCCCGGCGACCGGCGCACGACCAGTGCCGCGCCGGCGAGCGACAGCGTCCCCAGCAGCGACAGGCCGCCGATCAGCGCCGGACTTCTGGACGTGGTCGTCCGCTCGGTCCCGCTGCGGTAGCGGTGTGGCGTCGACTCCGACAGTTCGCCCTCGAGCCAGTAGGCCTCGTCGGTGATCTCCATCGGCGCGGTGGTCGTGAGCGTCCCCTGATGGGTGCCGGTGTCGTACTCGGTGTGAAGCACCGCTGCAAGTTCGACCGTCCCGATCCCGCCGAGTTCGCGCTCGAGTTGCCGCTGTTGTCGGCGGTAAGATTCGACGTCGATCGTCGCGTTCGACGTGGCGACGCCGTTCTCGACCGAGGGCGACTCGCGCAGTACCGTCGTGGTGTCGTTCCAGAAGGGGGACCCGTCACGGGTCGCCTGGAAACGCATCGAGACCTCGTGGGTCACGTCCCCGTCCTCGACGGGCGTCCCGCCGGTCTCGTTTCGCAACCGCGTTTCGGCCTCGACAGTCAGCTCCGGCGTCGCGTTCAGCAGGTAGACGGAACTGTCCGAGAGCCGCTGGCCCTCCGGCCAGAGCGTTCCGCTCTCGGTGACGACGGCGCTGGTACTTCCCTCGACCGTCACGCGTTCCTCGGTGTACTGCGGGGCGGTCGTCGTTTCCGGGTTGGCGACGGCCCACCCCGTCGCGGCGATCGACAGGACGCCGATCGCGATCAGTGCGATCACGATGGTCCGACCGCGCTTGGCCAACAGCAACTCGAGACGCGGGTTATCGATCATCCCTGTGCCCCCGGGTGTCCCGACCGGCCAGTCGATTGCCCGGCTCCGGAAGAGCCGATCGGGGCCGAACTGGTCGGGATTCGGGACAATACATGTCTAAGTGAAAGAAACAGACCACTATAAGGGTAGTGGCTTTTCCGTGGTATTTGCAACAACAGAACGTTATTTCCGATCACGGAACCAGCGCCGAGCGCGACGCTGAATGCGAGTCGAGAGGGGGACGTGACCCCCTGCGGACCGGACCCGGATATCGCCGCTACCGAACAGCAGGAGAACGATCGCGACCGCGACCGAGACGATGACGGCGTTGACCGCCCCGATAGCGGCAAGCGGGTGGATGTCGTGGAGCCAGAGCAGCACCGACGGGGGCAACACGGCGAGATACCGGTACTCGCCGAGATGGCGCGTGTACTCGCCCGTCTGCTCGGGGGCCGACAGCGTCACCGTCGCCTCCCCACTGTCACGAATCCCGATCGTCCGAGACCGCGGCTCGACGCCGATACCGCCGCTTTCTGCCTCGTGAGCCACCACGATCGGCAGATAGCCGGCGTTGTCGACCGTCCGTGTCAGTTCCGCCGTTTCGCCGGGCGCAACGATCTGTGGATCGTCGGTGGGCGACTCGGAACTGATGAGACCGTACTCGGTGGTGCCAGACGGGACGACCATCGCCGCAGTCGCGAAGATCACGAACACGAGCAAGACGAGTCCCAGCGCCGTCCAGAACGCGATCACGTTCTCCCGCGAACGGGACCGACTCGTCTCGCGGCGACCCGGTCCGAGCCGCTCGAGGAGGGTCCCGAACCCGAGCATCGCGACCCCGACCCCGACCAGCAAGGCACCGAGCCCGTTCGAGGAGCCGCTGGTCACGCCGAACACCGACGTGACCGTCTCGACGCTTCCCTGCGCAGCGCTCTGGAACCCCATGATCGCGGTGCCCAGATACGGGATCGTCACGACCGCGCCGTTTATCTGCAGGGCTTTGGCGACGATCTGTCCCTCCGTGACGTGGGGTTCGCCGCCGTCCTGATCGGTAAAGGGGTTGGCGTCCCCTTTCGTGACGTAACCCTCCTCGGTCTCGTCGACGACGCGGTGGGTCGTCAGCCCGCCGCCGTTGAGATCCCGCGCCTGAAATACCACCACGTCCCCTTCCTCGACCGAGCCGGCGGCGACGCTGGGCACGGCGACGAAGCCGTCGCCGGCGTCGATTTTCGGCTCCATGCTGCCGGTCGCGACGTAGCCCAGCAGGATCGGCTGACCCAGCAGCTGGCCGACCACCAGCAAGATTACGACCAGCGCGAGGAGGGCACCGAGCCCCCGCGTGACGAGCGTCGCGTTTGTCATCGGTGAGTGACTGTCATAGGCGACAGACGGTTCGAGTTCACTATGTGCCCGCTGGAGCATAAAACTCGCGAGAGCCACCGGACCGCTCCGGTGGCAGCTCGAGTCCGCGACCTACCGGACGAACGACCAGCGCCGGTTCGCGGCGACCGCCAGGAACAGCAATCCGGCCGTCGCCGGCGGCGCGAGCGCCGCCGTCGTCGCAGGCGATAGCTCGCGGTTCCGAACGTCGAATCCGGCCCGCTCCCCGACCGTCACCGTCCCCGCATCGACGCCGCTGACCGCGATCGCGTAGGTCCCCGGCTCGTCGAACGATCGCCGGAAGGCCACCGTCCGCTCGCCGCCGGCGGGGATCGAGACGGTTCGGGTATCGACGACGATCCCGTCGACCGACAGCTCGAGCGTGCGCTCGAGCGACCCGTCGGACGGGTTCCGGACCGTCGTCTGTACGTCCGTGGTCTCCCCGGCGGTGATCGTGGTATCGGCAACGGCGGCGCTCGAGACCTCGACTTGCGGCCCCTCGACGGTCACCGACTGCTGCCCGATCCCCTCGATACCGACCTCGTACGTGCCGGGCCACTCCATCCGGCGCTCGAAACTGACCGTCTGTTTTTCGCCCGCCGAGAGCGCGACCGTCCGCTGGTCGACGACGGTTCCATCGACCGTCAGCCGAGCCGTCTCGGTCCCCCATCCATCGCCGTCGTTTCGGTAGGTCGCGTTGACCGTTACCGTCTCGCCCGCCTCGACGGTCGTCGACGAGACGGACAGGCTCGAGCCGTAGATGAAAGAGTCGCTGCCACTGTCATCATCGACTTCGTCACCCTCGTACTCGACCACGACCGAGAACGTCTCGGTCGTCGATTTGGCGACGTGGGTATCGACGGTAACATCCACGGTCTGCGAGTCGCCCGGGGACAGTTCGAGTCGCGATTCCGGAGTGATCTCGCTCCCGTCCGCGTAGAAGGCCACGCCCTCGACATCGTGCTCGATCCAAACCGACTCGATATCGTCGGCATCCTCGCCGACCGTGATCGTGAACACGTCTCGAGTCACGAACGCCGTGTTTCCGTTGAACCCGTCGAAGTCGAGGACCAGTTCGTTCGACCCGTCGAGTTCCGCGTAGCTGCTCGTCGGCTCGAGGACGACCTCGTCCGACGTCCGGTCTTCCCCGACCGTCAGTGCCGCCGTCGGAATCGCGAGCGTAAAGAGAAAGCAGACGGCGGCCATGACGAGCAGCGTTCGTGACGATAGCATTGCGGTCCGTTATGAGTGTATACGTGGAGCGAACAACCCGTCCGAATCATCCGATGGTCCAATACCGGCACGGTGTCGGGTTTCGGAGCCTCCATTCGGGAGTCCGATCAGGAGTCCTGCTGCTGAGCAGTGATAGTTATATCGGCGGTACTATCCTCATTCAGTGTACCATCGAATCGATCATCACTGTTAGTTGAATTCGTGTTGATAGCAATACCAGCGGAAACGCTTGAACCGTCTGTAGCTGAGCCGGAGTCACTAGCGGAGATTGTTCCGAGTTCGGCATCCGTCACGTCGCCACGAGGTCCATCAGTGGGGAAGCTATCCCCGTAGACTGCGACACTACCAGAATCAGTGGAGATACTGATATCGAAGGTCCCACTGACTTCGTTGCCAGTTTCATCTTGGAGGCCAATCGTTAGAACGTCATCGAAAGCGAACACGGATTCGTCGTTGATACCGACGAAATTGATCTGCGTGACGCTGACGCTCCCATTGTCGCTTTCTGTCGTGGTAGTGCTGTCGACTCCCTCGTAGTCACCGTCGTTAACAGTGGGCCGGAGTAATCCGCTCGAGTCACCCTCGAGGGAAACGCTAACCGACCGCTGTGCTTCCGCCTGGCTGAACGCGCCCGAGCCGAGCGCAGCGCCACCGCCGGCGACGATCGTTCCGAGTCCGAGCAACACGTTTCGTCTGTTCATTGACATTGTATGATCACCGTACGGTCGCTGCCGGTATCCGAAGGCACGGAGTACCGACCGACCTTCTATCCATCCCTCGTTGCTGTACCCACTTTGTATTGATCGAGCAGAACGGTCGAATAGTCGGCGATACCACCTTCAGGCCGTCATTGAACCCAAATATCGCGTGAGGTCGTGTGACAGGCCCCATTCCGGAACGACGGAACGGGCCTCCCGTCACCGTCGAGGGACCTGCGACGAACCGCTCCGAGACCGAATACGGAGGTCGCGTTCGATCCTCGAGGTCGTCACGCCGCCGTCGCGTCGATCAGAATCGCCGGCTCGAAATTGGCGCTGTCGATATCGCCGTTGTCGTATGCGGCCACGGTGTCGTCGATCTGGTCCGCGCGAAGTTCGATGTCGAGGCCGAACGAGACCGCCTCGCCGGGCGCTAACGCGGACGCATTACCGTTATCGGGGAAATCGCCATCACCGAAACTCGTCGGGGTCGGCGTCAGGAGCTCGTCCTCGCCGTTGTCCCCCTGGATCGTGAGCGTGATACTATTGACGTCGTTCGTCCCCTGATTCGTGACGGTGACGAGTTCGTCGAACGATGTGAGGGCGTTCTGGTTGATACCATCTGCGCCCTCCGAGTTGCCGGTGATGTCGATTTCGATTGTGTCTCCGCTATCGTCGACGTACTCGCTTGCGCCGCTTGCCGGCGTGAGTGCGAGAAACGCGTTCGCGTCGCCGGCGGTTTCCACGGTAACCGTCCGCTCGGCTTCCACGCTGCTGAACGCGCCCGTTCCGAGCGCGGCACCCCCGCCCGCAACGATCGTCCCGAGGCCGAGTACGACGTTTCGTCTTTTCATTACGTTTCGGTCGACGCGGTGATCGTCACGGTCACGTCGAGTGACGTACTCGAGTCGACGTTGCTTCCACGCGTATCGATGACGAGATCGTAAGCAGCAATATTGGTAGTGTTCAATGGATTTCCGGAAGTCGGCTCGTTGCTTTTCGACGACTCGGAACTCCCATGCTCGAACCCATCGGTACTCCCGAAGGAGTGATCGCCACGGTACTGAAATTCGATTCCGATTTCATTACTATCGGCTGTTACACTGCCGACCTCGACTCGGCTAAAGGTATTGCCGCTCCCGTCATTATTGGCGACATCGTAGCTGAACTCTAGCTCCGTTACCTTCTGCGTTCCGTTGTTCTGGACGGCAAGCATCGGTTCCCAGCTTGTTTTGGCGTCGATATTGAGGCCGCTCCCGTCGGCATCGTTCCCGCCGGACCCGAGGTTGAGTTGGACCGTATCAGTACCGACATCGTACGCATCATCTGCGTCGAGGCCAAGGAACGCGCTTGCGTCACCAGCAGTCTCGACGGTAACCGTCCGTTCGGCTTCCACGCTACTGAACGCGCCTGTTCCTAGTGCAGCACCGCCGCCGGCGACGATCGTACCCAATCCGAGCAACACGTTGCGTCGATTCAATCTCATAGTTATGATCACCGTTCCCGCCGAGTGCCCCAGCGAGGGCGACAAAGCGGTTCTTACTCTCGTCCACGAACATCACCCACTTTGTATTGAGTGACCGGAAGACCGGAAAGACCAGCCATACGACGGTTCAAGAGTGTCCTGAACGGCGGGTATATCCGTCTCTCCGGGGCAAGAAGTCCCTGAAGATGTCACGAGGTTGGGGCGGATACGAACGATCGTTCTCGAACGCTCGAGGCCGGTCGGAGTACGTCTAGCCTGTTCTCCGCACGAACGAACGAACGATCCGCAGGTTCTTTGGGGGTCGTGTTCAGTAAGGAAGGTGTGAATGACCGCGACCGGCGCGTCGCTCGTCGCCGTCGTCGACTCCGCGGCGGCGGCTCCGTCGGGCCGAATTCGAACGGTCGCTCGAGAACGACGATGGCGTCGATATCGGGGCGAAATCGCGGTATCGTCGGAGTCGGCCCGTCGCGAACTGGAGCCACCGCGCCTTCCGACCGCGATA
Source organism: Natrinema saccharevitans (assembly GCF_001953745.1). Classification (NCBI taxonomy): domain Archaea; kingdom Methanobacteriati; phylum Methanobacteriota; class Halobacteria; order Halobacteriales; family Natrialbaceae; genus Natrinema; species Natrinema saccharevitans. The sequence goes on along the minus strand of NZ_LWLN01000001.1, from coordinate 82,892 downwards.
GCCGGAGTTGCGTTCGAAACCCACGACCATGCGATGGAGCATCTATCTCGGTGTCGGGTTGATCATCAGCGGGGCGATCTTGGTCGCCGTCTCGAGCGGCGCGTTCGACGCGACGCTCGCCGACCGCGGGGTTGAGATCGAAACGGCCAGTGACGACGATGCCCTGCTCGGCCTCAATTATTCGACCTCAGACAGGACGGTCACGCTGGAAAGCGGGGACAGCAACGGTGGCGGTTTCTGTCTATTCGGAGGGTGCAGTTCTTACCGGTACAACGACAGAAAAGCAGTTTTGTTAGAAGATAACGCACCATCTGGCGAATTAACTATGGAAACGTTGTCCGTTAATTTCCAAGGACCCGATATGACTCGCAGAAACGGAGTACGATACGATCAAACTCCTAACGGGATTCGCATCGTACTCGGGGACTTTAGCTGTCCTGCAGAGGGGGACTGGGGATTCGGCGATCAACAACAGCAATCCGGGACAATCATTGTGGACGGCGTGTTCAGCGACGGCACCGTCACGGTCGGCCTCGAGCGAGAGATCGACGTCGAGTGCGTTCCGGACTAACGCGGACTCCGATCGGGGACGGTATCGCCGACGCGGGGCCGACCGATCGACGGCAGTCGATCCCGACAGATTCGGTCCGTACGCTACCGGTCCAACCGAACCGGCTTCGAGTTCTCGATTCACCCGTTGTGAGTCGACAGTGGACCGCGCTCACCGAACTACAGACCCGAACACCGTTAGCACTCGAGAGCAGTTCTCCGTCCCAAGAATTACCACTCGTCTATGCGTCCCGCCATGGAGACATCCGAACGGATCGGAGCCGAACATCGCCGACGTGGCGGCGAAGAAAGCGACCGACGGCAGCGGATTCGGGTCCCACTGTACCCGCCGAAAGCGGGGTTGAGACGCGCTGACACAGCCTTACTCGGCAACAAGGGTTATGTATCAACAGTCACGTAAATCATACCGAACAGGGGATGGCGACGAGTAGCGAAAGCCAACCGGCCCAAACGGATCCGGCGGGCCGCGACGAGCAATCGAGGGAAGGGGAAATATTCGACCTCCTGAGCAACCGGCGCCGACGGTACACCATCCACTACTGCAAGCGCGAAGACGGTCCCGTCACGCTGGGCGATCTCGCCGAACACGTCGCCGCCTGGGAACTCGAGAAAGAGGTCGAGGAGATCACCTCCGCCGAGCGAAAGCGGGTCTACACCTCGCTGCAGCAGACACACCTCCCGACGCTCGAGCGGGCAGACGTCATCGAGTTCGACGATCGGACGATCGAACTCACCGACGAGGCCGCCGAGTTGGACGTCTATCTGGACATCGTCCCGGGCGATTCGGTCCCGTGGGGCGTCTACTATCTAGGCCTGTCGGCAGTCGGTGCGGTCGTGATAGCTGGGTTGTGGCTCGAGGTCGTGCCGACGGAACCGATCCCGAAGCTGGGATGGGCGACGCTGGTATTCGCGCTGTTTGCCGCGTCGGCAATCGTCCACGTGACACAGACGCGGCGGATGCGACTCGGCGAGATGGAACGACCGCCGTGACTATGAATTCGATCAGCAAACTCGCGGTCGTGTTCATTCTCGCGGGAACGGTGCTACTGTCGGGCCCGGTATTCGGGTTCAGTACGCTGGCGGCGGATCGCGGGGTTGGTGTCAGTACGGCCAGTAGCAATGCGTTGATCGGCGTTAGTTCGACACAGTTGACACTGGATGGACCGAACGACGAGGCTCCCGTCTCGATTCGGAACAACGCCGGCACAGATTTGACACTCGAGCTGGCCGATACTACGGGGTCCGATCTGAGAGTCGAGGGAGAACTGCCAAGCGAGATACCCGCGGGAGGGAGTTCGGCAGTCGTAATTTCGTGTGACGGCGGAGGTACAGGCGGAAGTGAATCCGGCGTTCTCACCGTCGTCGAGGCGTTTGGAGACGGGGGGTCACTCCGAATCGAGCAAGCGACATTACCCGTTACGGTCGACTACGAGTGCACTGGCGGACCTCCGGATGAACCGAACGACGGTGATGTCGTCGTCGAAGACGGCAGCAAAGCGAACGACGGGATCGACACCGATGAAAACGTGTTTATCGGCGATAACGGAAAGGCAAACAAGGAAGTCACCGCTGGCGGGGACGTCTCGATCGGCGATAACGGGAAGACGAACGGTCGAGTTACGGCAGATGGTAGCCTCACTACCGGGGGTAGCTACACTGCGAACAAAGAGGTCAACGTCGGCGGCGATATTTCGATCGGCGACGGCGGCAAGACGAACGGAAAGGTCACCGCTGGTGGAGACATCTCGATGGGCGATAACAGCAAAGTGAACAAGGAGATCAACGCTGGCGGGGATATTTCGTTAGGTAATAACAGTAAAACGAACAAAAAGGTGAACGCGACAGGGGACTTCACCGTAGGAGACGACTACACTGCAAACAAAGTAGTCAGCGCTGGCGGTGACGTCTCGATCGGAGACAACAGCAAACTGAACAAAGAGGTTACTGTTGGGGGAGATCTCTACGTTGGAGACTCAGTCACGTTCAATGACGATGTGACGGTCGATGGAACGATCTACACCGGTTGTAACGTTGCGTTTAACGGGGGATACACAGCAGGGTCGTACGTAGATGACTGCTAGACGGTTCGTAGACGAGTTAGTGCCACAGAGTGTCGGCTTCAACCCCGGGGCATTCGCCTTGACTGCCTGTAAAACTTATAAATAGAGGGGGGGGGAACTCTCAACGGCCAGTTCGGCAGGAGCACCGAGCCGCACAATGCGAATTCCTTTTCACTCCCGGCGACAGAGTTCGGTCCATGTCGACCGAATCGATCAGCGACCGACGCGAACACATTCGCTCGGTCAGCGTCACCGCGATGTCGGCGTTGCTGGGCGTCGGCGCGGCGCTTGCGTCTACCACCTGGGTCGGGACCACCGCCGAGGCGGCCCAGGATACGCAGGCGCTCGCGTTCGTCCTCGGCGCGATCCTCTTCCAGTACGTCGTCATCAACGTCTCGGGGATCTACGGCGACGACGAGTTCGGGACGAAACACTACCTCTTCGTCGCGTTCATGACCTTCTCGCTGTGGTTCGTGACGTGGGGAATCCTGCTGACTGCGGAGGTCACGGGCTAACATGGCCGACGACAGCATCGCCGTCGTAGACCTCGATCGGTGCCAGCCCGATCGCTGTGGCTACGAGTGCAAGAACTACTGTCCGCCCAACCGGACCGGCAAGGAGTGTATTACCCTCCGCGGTGAGGAGGCCGCCGAGGGCCAGCCCGAACAGATCCACATCTCCGAGGAGATCTGTCTGGGCGAGACCTGTGGTATCTGCGTCGAGAAATGTCCCTTCGACGCCATCGAGATCATCAACCTCCCCCAGGAACTGCAGGACGAGCCCGTTCACCGCTACGGCGAGAACGCCTTCTCGCTGTACGGCCTGCCCGCCCCACAGGAGGGGCGGGTCACCGGTATTCTGGGGCCAAACGGGATCGGGAAGACCACCGCCGTCCGCATTCTGGCCGGCGAACTCGAGCCCAACCTGGGCCGCCACGAGGAGGAGCCGGGCTGGGACGAGGTACTCGAAGCCTACCGCGGGACCGAACTGCAGGACTACATCGCGGACGTCCGGGACGGCGACGTGACGATCTCGCGAAAGCCCCAGTACGTCGACCAGATCCCCAACAGCTTCGACGGCAACACCCGCGAGCTACTGGAGCGAACCGACGAGCGCGGTGCCCTCGACTCGCTGGTCGAGCGCCTCGAGATCGGACCGGTCATGGACCAGTCGATCGACGACCTCTCGGGCGGGGAACTCCAGCGGGTGGCCATCGCGGCCACGCTGGCTCGAGACACGGACTTCTACTTCTTAGACGAGATCACGCCGTATCTGGACATCGGTCAGCGCGTGACCGCAGCGCGGCTGATCCGGGAACTCGCCGAGGAGGAGGACAAGTCGATGCTGGTCATCGAACACGACCTCGCGATCCTGGACCTGCTGGCCGACACGCTCCACGTCGCCTACGGTGAGCCCGGCGCGTACGGGGTCATCACCTCGCCGAAGTCCGTCCGCAACGGGATCAACGAGTACCTCTCGGGCTATCTCGACAACGAGAACATGCGGATCCGACCGAACCCGATCGAGTTCGAGGAACACGCGCCCAGGAGCGTGAGCCGCGCCGATACGCTCGTCGAGTACCCCGACCTCACCAAGAGCTACGGCGACGGAGAGTTCACCCTCGAGGTCGAGGGCGGCACGATCCGGGAAAACGAAGTTCTGGGCGTCGTCGGTCCCAACGGGATCGGGAAGTCGACCTTCGCGAAACTGTTAACAGGGAACCTCGAGCCCGACGAGGGCGACGCCGACCTCGATCTGGACATCTCCTACAAGCCCCAGTACGTCACCATCGATCAGCACATGCGGGTCGACGCGTTCCTCTCGTCGATCACCGACCAGTTCGGCTCCTCGTACTGGAACACCGAGATCGCCCAGCCCCTACAGTTGGAGCGGATCATGGAGCAGAACCTCTCGGATCTCTCGGGCGGGGAGCGCCAGCGGGTCGCCATCGCGGCCTGTCTCTCCGATTCGGCCGACCTCTACCTGCTCGACGAACCCTCGGCCCACCTCGACGTCGAACAGCGGGTCCAGGCCACGAAGGCGATCCGGCGCTACGCCGAACAGCAAGACGCCACCGTGCTGGTCATCGACCACGACATCTACATGATGGACCTGCTCGCCGACCGGCTGATGGTCTTCGACGGCGAGCCCGCCGTTCAGGGTCGTGCCGGCCAGCCCCAGTCCATGCGCGACGGCATGAACGAGTTCCTCGCGAACCTCGAGGTCACGTTCCGCCGCGACGAGCGCACGTCCCGACCGCGGATCAACAAGCCCGAGTCCCAGCTGGACCGCCAGCAGAAAAGCGAGGGCGAGTACTACTACGCGCCCTGACGCCGGGATTCGAAGTTCGGTCTCAAGCCGGCCGCCGGCCAAGGTGTTTATAATCCAACTATTTTGGCGGAAAGCGTGTCGAACGGCTATGGACAGGGCCCGACTCTATCGGCTCTCGATCGCCGTTACCGGCGGTCTCCTCACGTCGGTCGCGTTGCTACTGCTCGCCAGACGCGGGAGCAGTACCATCGCTGGAGTACTGTTGGTCAGCGGTGTCGGACAGACGCTGGGGGTCGCAGCCGAGTCGCTCTCGACCGACGGCGTGGACCCCGAACCCGGTCCCGTCCCGTTCTGGACGGCGATGGCGTTTACGGGCATCGGGCTCGTCGGTGCGGTCCTGTTCGTCCTGTCGTGAGAATGGGGAGCCGAGACCGGGTATCGAGAAAACAGGGTGAGAGTCGAGTCAACCCATCAGTCGCTGACAGCTCCCACAGAGGTTCTCCTCTTTGATGTCGACCTCGCGGACGGTCGGCGAGAAGTTCATCACGCAGCGGTTGTTGTCGCAGTGTTCGAGGCCGTAGGTGTGGCCGATCTCGTGGACGATCTCCTTGCGGACGCGGTCCTCGAAGATGTCGGCGGCGCTCTGGTTCGAGAAGCCGCCGTCGCTCGAGGTCTGCAGCCGGTAGGTCGAGACGACGCTCCCGCTGCCGTCGAGGTAGGCGAGTCCGAAGACGTAGTTTCGCCGGCGATAGAAGAGGTCGTGGGGGGTGATCGCGATGTTCTTCTGGCCGCGACCGACCCGTTCGGCGAGTTGGATGAAGGTCTCGGCGGAGTACTGGTTCCGGTCGGAGTCGTAGGCACCGTTGGGGACCGACTGCGAGTCGTTGATCGACACGTCGCAGTCGTAGACCGATCGCAACGCGGCGGAGGCCGCCCGCTTGACCTCGGCGGGGACGCTGCCGACCGGCACGATATCGACGAGCATAGCAAGGGCTATGACCGCGGGTAGCATAAACGTCCCGCCGTGGCCCACTCTCGCCGGAATCCCGACGCGTTGCTCGAGGTCCTCGCGGAGTACGATCGCGTCGTCGAAGTCGGGATCGGCCGCCGGACCGATCTAGCGCGAGCGCTCGTCGACCGCGGGGCCACCGTCACCGCGACGGACGTCCACGAGCGGGCGGTTCCGGACGGCGTCCGGTTCGTCCGCGACGATATCGTCGACCCCGAGCCGTCGGTCTACGCGGACGCGGGCGCGATCTACGCGTTGAACCTGCCGCCCGAACTGCATCGTCCCGCGCTCGAGGTCGCCCGGACCGCCGACGCCGACTTCCTGTTTACGACGCTGGGCGGCGACCCGCCCACGGTGCCGGTCGAGCGGAAAACGATCGGGACGGGCACGCTGTACGTCGCTCGAGCCAGCGGAGAGTAGACGGTCGATGCGCCGACGGTCTCGAGGCCAAGAATTATACGGATACGGGACCGTTCGGCGATCGTGAACCCGGGGGGTACCTGCGTCCTCGCGGCCGTTGTCGCGGTCACAGCGCTGGCGGCGGTCGTCCTCGGTTTCGAGGCGCTATTGGGGCTTCTGCTTCGACTGCTCGCAGCGCCGGGCGTCGTCGTCCACGAACTCGCCCACGAGGCGGCCTGTCGGCTCGTCGGGGTCCCCGTCCTCGAGGTCAAATACTTCGGGCTCGGGGATCCGCCGGGGTACGTCCGCCACGGACAGCCCGATCGCTACCGGGAGTCGTTCGTCATCAGCGTCGCGCCGTTTCTGGTCAACACTGTCGTCGCGTTCGGCTGCTTCGTCGGGCTGGCGACGATCGTCGCGGGAGTCGACGGTATCGGAGACGCTCCGCGGTCGACGGTGGCCGCCGCGGCGGTGTTGGGCTGGCTCGGGCTCGCGATCGGGACGCAGGCGTTTCCGAGTACGGGAGACGCGCGGACGCTCTGGAACCGATCGCGGGCGGAGTGGCGACGGTCGCCGAGCGTGCTGGTCGGGGTGCCGATCGTCGCCGTGATCTATCTGGCGAACCTGCTCTCGCGACTGTGGGCCGACGTGGCCTACGCCGCCGCCCTGTTCGTCGCGGCGGCGTGGACCGTCGGCCTCGGCTGATACGGGCCGTCCGAAACCGGACCCCTTTATCCCCGCCGGTCCATCGGGACGGGTATGAACGCAGACGCCGTCGTACTCGACGTCGATGGGGTACTCGTCGACGTCGCCGACTCCTATCGCCGAGCGATCGTCGAGTCCGTCGAGGCGGTCTACGATCGGACGATCCGCAAGGCCGACATCCAGCGGTTCAAAGACGCGGGCGGGTTCAACAACGACTGGGAACTGACCGACGCCGCCGCGCTCTACGTCCTCGCGACCGAGGAGGGCTATAGCGACTCCGTCCAGGCCTTCACCGACGGGATCGCCGCGAACGGCGGCGGCCTCGAGGCGGCCCAGAGCGTCGTTCGCGACGGGATCGGCGCGCGGGCCACCCAGCGCGTGACCGGCCGCCTGGACCACGAGCGGCTGCGGGACGTCTTCCAGCAACTGTATCTCGGCGACGAACTGTACCGCGGGCTCGAGGGCGGCGAGCCCGACCTCGACCGAGAGACGCCCGGGTTTATCCACGACGAACCGGTGTTGCTCGAGCCCGAGGCGCGCGATCGGCTGCTCGCGGCGTGGGACGTGGGCGTGCTGACGGGCCGTCCGGCGGCCGAGGCCGAGATCGCCCTCGAGCGGGTGGGCCTCGACGACGCGGTCCCGCTCGAGCATCGCTTCACGATGGACGACTGGGAGGAGGGCAAGCCGCATCCGCGGGCGCTGACGACGCTGGCCGAGCGGTTCGACGCCGATTCGGTCGTCTTCGTCGGCGACACGCTGGACGACGTTCGGACGGCAGTCAACGCGAGCGACGCCGATCCGAGCCGCGAGTATCGCGGAATCGGCGTCCTCACCGGCGGCCTGACCGGCGGGGAAGGCCGCCGGAAGTACGAAGACGAGGGCGCGGCGGCGGTCGCCGAGTCGATCAACGCCGTCCCGGACCTGCTCGAGTAGTCGGCGTGAGCGAAACCCGGGGCGTCAGGAGCCGTCGCCGGGAAGCCGGACGAACGTCAGCCAGAAGTCCTCGAACGAGCGGCCGAGCTCGATGCACTCCTCGGGATCGACGGGTTTCTGGACGTAGGCGTTGGCGTGGAGATCGTACGAGCGAGCGATGTCCTCCTCCGAGGCCGAACTCGTCATCACGAACACGGGGATCGAACGCAGTGCGGGTTCGGACTTCAGTTCCGACAGGACGTCAGCTCCGTCGACATCGGGGAGCTGGAAGTCCAGCAGGATCATGTCCGGCCGGGGACTCTCGGCGTGGTCGCCGCGCTGGTGGACGAACTCGAGAGCGCTCTCGCCGTCGGTGGCGGTGTGGATGTCGCTGGCGATGTTGGCGTCGTCGAACGATTCGGCGAACAACCTGGCGTCACCGGGGTTGGGTTCGACTAACAGGACAGTTACCGCGTCCGCGGTAGGTAGAGACATGGAGTGTTTTAGCAACGGAAAGGGAAGAAATGCACTGTTGGAGGGACATGGAGTAATCGTTCGTGGCCTATACTCCGTATCGGACGGCAATCGTCCGATTTAAATACTACTCGAGTGGCTCGTCGAGTCGCCGACACGAGTCGAAGCGGTCGTCCGTCAGGTAGACGTCGCCGTCGCGGACGGCGACCGCGATCTCCTCGAGGGCGTCGCCCCGACAGGGACCGGCCGTACAGACGCCGTCGTCACAGTCGAAGCGAGCGGCGTGTTCGTGACACACCAGGTGGTCGTCCCTGACGATCGCGCCGGGGCCGGGATCGAGTCGGACCTCGGGCTTGTGGGGACAGGAATTGCGCCACGCGGTCACTGCGTCGCCGCGTCGTCGGAGAATCAGTTCGATCCCGCGACGATCCCGGCGGGCCTCACACCGGAGCGTTCCGTCGGTCGGGACGGCCGACAGCGGCGCGACGTAGCGTGGCTCGCGGTCGGGATCGATCCCCGCCGGTCTCTCGCCGGTGTCGTCGCCGCTTCCGTCCCCGTCGACGCTGAACCGAAAGGTCGCGCCGTCGGTCGAGACGTCGCCCTCGTCGTCGTAGATCCGGACCGAGGTCGCCTCGTCGTCGTCCTCGACTGTCACCCGGACGGGGTCGGCCATACCTGTCTTTTTCGGCCGGCCTAAAAATACCTTCCGCACCGCTGTGGCGGGTCGTGCTCGTGGCTCAAAAACGCGCGACACCACTTTAGGGGCGCCGAGTGAAGGGGACGTATGGACAACGAAGTCACCGTCGACGTCGAGGTCGAAGTCGAAGTGGACTCGAACGAACTCGAGATCGAGGTCGGCGACGAACGCGAGTTCGAGGGCGAACTCGAGGCCGACGGACTATCGATCGAGGTCGAAGCGGAGATCGAGGTCGAGGGCGAGGGAGACGAAGAAGCGGAGTCGACCGAGGAAGCAGAGTCAGCCGAGGAAGCGGAGTCGGCCGACGACGAGGAGTGACCGGGCTCGCGGGTCGGCCCATCGACCTCGCCCTCGATGACTTTCGCGCGTGTCGAAAGAGGCTATGTGCTGGCCTCGATATCACGAGCCATGAGCTGGACAGTCATGCCGGAGTTCGCGTCGTACGAACGGGCCCGCGACTCGTTCTCGTGGGACCTCCCCGACGAATACAACCCCGCGGTCGATTTCCTCCGAAAACACGAGGACGCGAGTAAAACGGCACTGCGGTACCAACCCTCCGGGGGCGGCCTCGAGACCTACTCCTTTGCCGACCTCGACGAGCGGTCGGATCGGCTCGCCGCGGCGCTCGCCGACCTCGGCGTCGAGGCGGGCGATCGGGTCGGCGTCGTGATCCCACAGAAGCCCGAGAACCCGATCACGCACCTCGCGAACTGGAAGCTCGGCGCGGTGTCGGTGCCGCTGACGGTCCTGTTCGGGCGCGACGCCTTACAGTACCGGCTCGCGGACAGCGAGGCGAAAGCGGTCGTCGTCGATCCGAGCGTCCGCGAGACGGTCGACGAGATCCGCGACGAGTGTCCCGCCCTCGAGGCCGTGATCGAACTCGACGGCGGCGATTCGGTCGCGGACGGGGCCCACGCGTTCGACGCCCTCCTCGCGGCCCACGAGCCCGGGATCGACGTCTACGAGTCGACGCCCGAGACGCCGTCGGCGATCATGTACACGAGCGGGTCGACGGGGCCGCCGAAAGGCGTCCGCCACAGCCACGCGCTCTGGCTCGGGCGGGCCGCCGCGGCCTCCAACTACTTCGACGGCGGGCTGGCCGACGGCGAGGCCACCCTCTGGACGCCCGCCGACTGGGCGTGGGGCGCGGCGCTTGGCGGCACGCTGTTCGCGGCCTGGCACCACGGCTGTTCGGTCGTCGGCTGGCCCCGCGACGAGTTCGATCCCGACGACGTTTACGAGCTGCTCGAGCGCCACGACGTGACCGAGGCGTTCATGCCCCCGACCGCGCTCCGGCTGCTGATGGGCGTCGACGACCCCGAAGATCGGTACGATCTCTCGGTCAGGACGTTCGCCTCGGCCGGCGAGCCGCTCACATCGGAGGTCGTCGACTGGGTCGGATCGACGTTCGACGACGTCGCGATCAACGAGTTCTACGGCCAGACCGAACTCAACCTCGTCGTGGGGAACGTCTCGCGGTGGTTCGACACCCGCCCCGGTAGCATGGGCAAGCCCCTGCCCGGCTACGAGATCGCGGTGTTAGACCCCGAGACGGGCGAGCGCCTCGAGCGCGGCGAGATCGGCGAACTGGCGGTGAAGCCGGCCGATCGGCGGGTCTTCTTCGACGAGTACCACGGCCTGCCGGAGAAGACGGCGAACAAGCGGACGGACTCGGGGTGGTTCCTGACCGACGACCTCGTCGAGCGCGACGAGGACGGCTACGTCTGGTTCCATTCGCGAGCCGACGACGTGATCCTCACCAGCGGCTACCGCGTCGGGCCGACGGAAGTCGAGGACGCGGTCCTCGCCCACGAGGCCGTCGAGCAGGCCGGCGTCGTCGGCGTCCCCGACGAGACCCGCGGCGAGGCGATCAAGGCCTTCGTCAAGCCGGCCGTCGACGACTACGTCCCCGACGACCTCCGCGCGGAGATTCGCGACCGGGTCCGGGACCGCCTCGCCGAGTACGAGTATCCGAAACACATCGAGTTCGTCGAGCGGCTGCCGACGACGACGACCGGCAAGATCCGTCGCCGGTCCCTGCGCGAGGGCGACGGAGCCGACGAGTAACCCTCGAGCGCGGTCGAACCCCTCGGCGCGGTGACAGTCACGGCCGGTTTTATTGTTTCCGAATGCCAACCGCTGCGCATGTACCGCGTGCTGATGCCCGTCGATGCCAGCGAGGACCGCGCAGTCGAGCAGGCCGAGTACGTCGCGTCGCTGCCCGACGCGGCGGAGTCGGTCGAGGTGTACGTCCTCTTCGTCTTCACCGAGAACAGCGAGAAGCTCCCGAAGGAGTTCGAGAAGTTCAAGTCCGCCTCCCGAATCGGCTCGGTCCGGCGCGCGAAGGAACGCCTCGAGGAGGCCGGCATCGACGTGACCCTGATCGAGGACAGCGGCGACACGGAAGACGACATCCTCGAGGAGGCCGCGGAGTACGACGTCGACTCGATCGTCCTCGGCGGTCGGAAGCGCTCGCCCGTCGGTAAGGCACTCTTCGGCAGCACCACGCAGGGCGTGATCCTCAGGTCCGACTGGCCGGTCGTCGTCACCGGCGGCGGCGAGGAGTGACGTGACCGGGCGCTCGTAACGTCGGCTGTTCCTGCCGGCATCCATCTTATCCGGGTCGGCGACGACTACCCACTATGGAGATACGGGAGCCGGAACCGGCCGAGAGCGAGCGGATCCGGGGCGTCGTGGAGAGTTCGATGACGACCTCGGTCAGGCTCAGCCCGGACCAGATCGACGGGATCGCCGACGAGGAGTTCGACGACGAGGAGGTCGCCGCGAAGATCGACGACGAGGAGACGCTGCTTCGGGTCGTCGAGACCGGCGACGGAATCGAGGGGACGACCATCGCCGGCGTCGTCGAGGGACGGCTCGCGGACGAGTGGGGCGAGGTCGACTGGCTGTTCGTCGATCCGGAACACCGCGGGCGGGGGATCGGCACGGAACTCTACGAGACGATGACCGAGCGCCTCCGCGATCGCGGGGCCGACCACGTCCGCGTAACCGTCCTCGAGGAAAACACCGAGGGCCACGGGTTCGTCGAACGGTTCGGCCTCGAACACGACGGCGATCGGGAGGTCGTCGTCGCCGGCGAGTCGCTCGTGACGTACGTCTACACCGATCCCGACGTCGACGTGTCCCTCCCGACGGACTCGCGCGCGGACGACGCGACGGCCACCGCCGACACGGCCGACGAGGACCTCCCCGACACGGAGATGGCCGACGGGAGCCTGACCACGACCGACGGCGGAACGAGGGTCTATCTCGCCCGCGACGAGGCCGACTCCGGCACCGCGGCACCGTTTTTCCCGACTTACGAGGACGAGGCCCTCGAGCAGCAGTACGGCTACTACTGTGCGAACTGCGGCTCGCTCGAGGTCTCGATGGACAACATGGAACGGCTCGCCTGTCCCGACTGCGGGAACGATCACGCGGAGCGGTCCACGGACTCCTACGACGACTCGCGCCTCTAGCCGTTCTTCGCGAAGATGCTGTCGGCCGTCGCCGCACCGACGACGCTGAACACCGAGCCAACGCTGATGGCCTTGAACGTCGTCTTTGCGACCTCGCGGGTCGACTTCGCATCCCGGATGAACGTGTCGGGGGCGTCCAGCAGGAGCGCGAGGACAGTCACCGCGCCGAAGGAGACGATCATCAGCGAGATGAACCGCAACGGAATTCCGGCGACCTCCCGTTCGTCGTCCGCGTCGCGGGTCGTGTCCGCGGTATAGAGCGCGCCGTACCCGATCCCGAACACGACGATCACGGTCCCGACCGCCTGAAAGAGGTTCATGCTCGCCGCGAGCGTCCAGACCTCCTCGGTGACGACGAACGGGCCGGCGAGCAGGAACCCGCCGACGATCTGCTGGGCCGAGTCCGCGGGCCGGAAATCCCGCGGTCGGCGGGGCCGTCGAAGTTTCATGCCGGTCGATTACGGCGGAGCGGTAAAACGCTCCCGCTCGACCGACTCGGGGACCGGTCCCGACGCCGACGGTCCCAGCGGGGCGGCCGTCACTGCTGTGGCGACTGCTCCTCGTAGGGCTGGACCACGACGAACCCCTCGGACCCGGTGAACTCGAGCTGGTAGGTCTCGCCGGAGGACTGCCCGATCATGTTCGAGAACGCCTTGTCGACGTGACTGCCGGGCGTCGTCCCGCTCCAGGCGACGGTCGCGCTGGGGTCGGTCCTGACCGGCGGTCGCAGGACCAGCGGGTCCCCGTGGGTCGTGATCGCGACGGTCCCCGGCCCCTCGAGGAAGACGTTGGTCAGCCCGCCGGCCGAGAAGCCGGCGATGCTCTCGACGGTCCTGATCTCGTAGTCGACGCTCGGCTCGAACGCGAGGACGTCGTTGCCGTTGACCGAGATCGACTGGCCGGCGTCGAGTTCCAGCAGCTGGATCTTCTTTTCCTGATCGGCGAGATAGAGGTGGCCGGTGCCGGTCGCCTCCATGACCGGCGTCCCCTCCCCGGTCGCCTTCTCCTTGAGGAAGCCGGTGATGCCGCCCTCGGCCGAGGAGATCCCCTCGAAGGAGAGGTCCCCGTCGTAGGCGATCATCGAGCCCGCCTTTGCGATCACGGAGCCGTCGACGGCGACGTCGAGCAGCTTGTCGTTCTCGAGTTGGAAGGCCTCGCCGCCGGCTTTCGGTTCGTTTTCGGTGACGAAGTCGTCGACGTTCATAGTCGTTCGAGGGTTTGTCGGGGACGGTGAAATAGTTACCTATCTATCAGTTCCGCGCTCCGAGACGACGCCGGCGGCGCTCGAGCGGTCGGATCAGCCGTCGGTTCGAACGAGATCCGCCGCCTTCTCCGCGATCATCGTCGTCGCGTCCGTGTTGCCGCTGGTGCTCGTCGGCATCACCGAGACGTCGACCACGCGCAGTCCCTCGACGTCGCACCCGGAGTCGGTCGTCGACGACCGCCAACTCGTCGCCCATCTTGCAGGGGAGATACGGCGTCTCGGCGGTCTCGCGGACGTACTCGAGCAGCGCCTCGTCGCTTTGGACGGCCGCTCCCGGCACCACCTCTTCGCCGCGATACTCGTCGAACGGCTCGGCCCGCAGGATCTCCCGGACCAGTTTGATCCCCTCGAGCAGGACCGCGAGGTCGTCGCCCCCCGATCAGGTACTACGACGGGGCGAAGTGGAACTGGATCTCGGGGCGGTCGGCGTCGGCGGTGACGGTCGCGAAGCCGCCGGCCTCCGCGACGTTCGAAGTCAGCGGCCCCCGTTTCAGGAGGAAGAACGTCGCGAGGTTCACCAGCGAGTCCGCGTCGGCGAGACTGATCGGGTTCTCGCACTCGTAGTTGACCCCGACCTGCAGGTTCCGGCCGACGCCGGGGCGGTCCGCGACGACGTCGACGTCGTGGCGCTCGAGGTGATCCGCCGGATCGACGCCCGACAGCGTGAGCAACTGCGACGAGTCGATCGCGCCGGCCGAGACGATCTCCTCCTCGCTCGCGTCGACGGTCGCGGGGCTGCCGTCGCCGTCGAACCGGATCCGCGTCACCCGGGCCCCCGTCACGGCGGTCAGATTGGGGCGATCGAGGACGGGGTTCGGGTAGGCGTCGGCGGCGCTGTGGCGGCGGCCGTCCCGCTGGGTCACCTGATAGAAGCCGACCCCCGCCTGCTCGCCGGCGTTGAAGTCCTCGTTGTGGGACAGGCCGACCGCCCGCCCCGCCTCGAGGTACGCCTCGCTGAGTTCGTTCGGCGACCGAATGTCGGCCACGTGTCGCGGGCCGCCGACGCGTGCCCTCGAGTCACCGACACGGCTTCGGCGGAGCGTGAGCGCTCGATCGGGACGTGACGCGACGCCAGGTCGAGCTTTTTGAGGCTCCTTCCCGAACGGTCACGTATGACTGACTTCCGCGGCGCGTGGGACGAGGACGGCGTCGAGGCGTTCCTCCAGGAGGCGACCATTCCGATCCGGCTCGCGACCCACCGGCCCGACGGGTCGCTGTGGCCGGTCGCGCTGTGGTATCGCTACCGCGACGGTGCCCTCGAGTGTGCGACGGGTGCGAACGCCGCCGTCGTTCGGTTCCTCCGCCGCGAGCCGGCGGTCGGCTTCGACATCTCGACGAACGACGTTCCCTACCGCGGGATCAGGGGGACCGGAACCGTCGAGATCGCGCCCGACGAGGACAAGGCCGTCCTCCGATCGCTGATCGAGCGGTATCTCGACGATACGGACTCGCCGCTGGCGACGAAACTGCTCGACGACGACCGCGAGGAGGTCCGCGTTCGGATCGAGCCCCGGGAGATCTACAGCTGGGACTACAGCGCGCGGATGGGGCGTAGAGCGGGAGAGGACACGGCCAATAGTAGCCGCTGAAGTCATCGCACACCTGATCGCACGACGGCGTCGCGATTAGTGTGTGAATCGTTTCAGCGACTACGAGACGCGGGCTCGCGGCCGATCGTCGATCGGGGAAAACGGCGCTCGAGTCGCCTCGAAACCACCTCGAACGGGTTCGCGTCGATTCGAGGGCGCGGCGGCTCAGTCGTCGGCGTCGGGCGCGGCGACCTTCTTGCCCGCGGCGTCGTCGCCGCGCGGGAAGTTGTCGATCGTCGCCTCGCGGAACGCTTCCTCGTCGAACTCGTAGTCACCCTCGAGGAAGTCAAGCAGCGTGTGCGTGTCCCGCATGGCGTTCTTGAGACAGGTCGAGGCGCCCGGCGACGGCGTGATATTGAAGATGACGTCGTCGCCGACGATCTTGGCCTCGCCCATATCCAGGGACTTGTTCTTCGTGTCGACGATCTGGGGCCGGACGCCGCCGTAGCCCTTCGCGCGTTCGATGTCCTCGAGTTCGACGCTCGGAACGACCTTCTGGACGTGGGGAAGGAACTGCTTCCGGCCGACGTTCGGGAGGTCGTAGACGAGGTTCTGGAGGACGTAGGGCAGCAGGACCCGATCCGAGAGGATGTTCGCGTAGCTGAGGAAAGCGGCCGCGTTCAGCCCGAAGACGTCGAGGAAGTCCTTGACCGTCGAGATGCGACCGCGCTCGAGGGCGGGGACGAGCTTGGCGGTCGGGCCGAACCGAGTGATCGAGTCGTCGTGGACGTCGGCGTCGCCGTGGACGGCCGCGAAGGGTAGCTTCTTCATCTGGAGCGTGTAGACCTTCCCGTTCAGGAGGTCGTCGGCGAGGAAGAAACTCCCCGCGATGGGCAGCAAGACCTTGTCCTGGCCGTAGCCCAACTCCTTGGCCATCTGGAGGCTGTGGGAACCGGCGGCGACGACCGTCGCGTCACAGTCGAACCGACCCGCGTCGGTCTCGATCGTGTAGCCGTCCAGCGTCGGCGTGATGTCCCTGACCTCGGTCCCGGTGAAGACGTCGACGTTGGCCTCCTCCTCGGCCTCCTCGACGAAGGACTTCGTCGTCCGGCCGTAGTCGACGACGTAGCCGTCCGGCGTCTGCAGCGCGAGCATCTCCGTCGAGGGGTCCCGTCCCTCGACGACCTTGGGTTCGATCTCGCCGATCTCCTCGCGGTCGATCGGGCGGAGCTTCGGGAAGAGGTCGCCGAAGCCCTCGTCGTGGTACCGCTCCTCGAGTTCGGCGACTTCGTCCTCGCCGACGCCGAGTACCATCTTGCTGCGCTTGTCGTGCATCTCCCGGTCGGGGTCGTAGTTCTCGAGGTAGCCGGCGAGCAGTTCCGCGCCCTCCTTGACCTCCTCGGCCTTCTCGAGCGTGTAGTTGGTCTCGATGTCCCCGAAGTGCAGCGTCTGGGAGTTGTTCGTGTGATGTGAGTTGATCGCCGCGACCTCCGACTCCTTCTCGATCAGCGCGATCGAGTCGATGTCGGTGAACTTCGCAGTCGTGTAGAGCAGTGATGCACCACTGATACCCCCGCCGACGATTACGAGATCGTATTTACCAGACATTATTGAATCGTGTGAGTCCGTATTGCACTCGCTCGACTCCAGACGTATAACTCATATTTTTTCGATCCGAGTTTCGACAGTCGTCGACGTGCGTATCGACGGTCGAAGGCACGGGACCGGCCGACGGCCGAGAGATCCGGCAGACCGGGTCTTCGATCCCCGATACCGGAGAATTCGTCGGGAAACTGTGTTCCGTTCGTTCGGCCGACTCCCCCGTCCGGCCGCGCCGATCCCGCCGTTCGGTCGTAAATGCCCGCATAGCCTATCGACAGACGACGTACCGTCTCGACACGGTGGGCCGAGCTCCTGACCCGCCAGTCCGACCGCGACGCACCGAGACTCGAGTCACGTCGTTGGGGCGATAGAAAACCCTCGAGGAGTTTCGGTGTCGTCGGCGCGGGGCGCGAGCCGTCAGGCGACGGCGATCACGCCCGCTCGAGCCTGCGCTTGCGGGCACTACCGACAAACGACGGTTCGGTGAATGTCGCGAGGGACCGAATGACCCGATACCGTCTCGCGCGAGACGATAGGCCGTGTCCGGGGCGGTCACTGGGACGGGGCGGCCGGCTCGCCGCAGCGACCGCCGGCGCCTGGCTGCTCTACCGGGGACTCGGCGGCGGCCGAGCCGGCAGCGACGCCGAGGGGAGGGGTCCGGCCGTCGAGACCGATCGGGAGGACGCGACGGCCGCGGTGGAAACGACCTGCTCCGTCACGGTCGGCGCGCCGCCCGAGGGGGTCCCGAGCGCGCTGGCGCGACCCCGAGACGATGGCGCGGCTCTACGGCGACCTGCTCGAGGTCAGCGCACGAAGCGAGGACCGCTGGCACTGGACCGCGAGCGGCCCGCTCGGCGCGATCCGCTTTCGCGAGGCGCCGGCCGGCCGCGGGACGGAGGTGACCTTCCGATTTCGCTTCGAGCCGGCGGGCGGGACCGTCGGCGCCGCGGTGACCGACCGACTCGGGGTCGTCCCCGAGTCGCTCGCGGGCGTCGTCCTCGATCGGTTCAAGAGCCTCGCCGAGACGGGCGAGATCCCCTCGCTCGAGTCGAACCCCTCCACCCGCGGCGCGGGTGATGCCCTGTGAGGGCGCTGTGCTGGCACGGCGAGGGGGACATCCGGGTCGACGAGGTGCCCGAGCCCGAGCGCCAACCCCACGACGCGGTCGCCGAGATCACCGCTACGGCGATCTGTGGGTCCTATTTGCACCTGTACGACGGCTACGTCCCCTCGATGCGGGAGGGCGACCTCGTCGGCCACGAGCCGATGGGCGAGGTGGTCGCGGTCGGCGAGGACGTCCACACGTTCGAGGCGGGCGACCGCGTCGTGGTCCCGTTCATCATCAGCTGTGGCTCCTGTTGGTTCTCCCAGCAGGCATGTGATTGCTGTGTGTCAACTCGAACTCCAACGCCGAGTTGGCCCGGAAGGTGATGGGGCAGTCGCCGGCCGGGCTGTTCGGCTACTCGCACATGCTGGGCGGCTACGCCGGCGCGCAGGCGGAGTACCTGCGGGTCCCCTTCGCCGAGTCGGCCCGATCACGGTCGACTCGGACCTCCCCGACGAGCAGGTACTGCTCCTCTCGGACGTGTTCCCGACCGGCTATATGGCCGCCGAGAACGCCGAGATCGAAGCAGACGATACCGTCGCGGTCTGGGGCTGCGGCCCGGTCGGCCAGTTCGCCATCCAGAGCGCCTGGCTGTTCGACGCCGGGCGCGTCATCGCGATCGACCGCGTGCCAGAGCGGCTCGCGATGGCCCGCGAACACGGGGACGCCGAGACCGTCCACTTCGAGGAGGAGGACGTCTACGACCGCCTGATGGCCGTGACCGGCGGCCGCGGCCCCGACCGCTGTATCGACGCGGTCGGCACCGAGGCCCACGGCACCGGGCTCATGGCGACCACGGACGAGGCCAAACAGCAACTGAACCTCGAGGCCGATCGCCCTCACGTCCTCCGGCAGGCGATCAGGTGCTGCCGGAAGGGCGGGACGCTCTCGGTCCCCGGCGTCTACGTCGGCCACGCGGACGACGTCCCCGTCGGCCCGCTGATGAACAAGGCCCTGACCGTGGATACGGGGCAAACGCACGTCCAGCGGTATCTCGACCCGCTCCTCGAGAAGATCGAGGACGGCGAGATCGATCCGTCGTTCGTCATCACGCACCGGGAGCCGCTCGAGAAGGGACCCGAGATGTACGAGACGTTTCGCGACAAGGAAGACGGGTGTATCACGGTCGTGCTGGAACCCTGACGGGGGCGGCTCGGCGAGCGAACACACACCGTTTTGGTCGCGACGTGTACGGGACGATCGATGGACGCCGAGCGCTGGTGGCCAACCCTCGTCGAGATCCGTCGAAGGATCACGCGAAAGCGTACTTGAGCCCCAAGGAAACGCGCAATCTGAAGGTCCACGTCGTCGCTTCCCGCGACTTCAGGCGCGGGGGAATGTCACGACTCGATAACCAGTTCCTCGAGGACGGAATCGTCGTCGGATTTCGGCTCGCCTTCGTCGATCGGCGTCGGTCGCGGCCAGAGATACCGCCACATGAGACCGGCTGCGACGCCCCCGAGCGTCGAGGCGACGATGAACATGACGGCGTCGAACGGTTGGATACCGGCGATCCCGGAGGTGAAGACTCGAGCGAGCGCCACCTGCGGGTTGAAAAACGCCGTCGAGGCGGTTCCGATGATTCCCATGCCGACGGTAAAGCCCACTGCGAGACCGATCCACTCGCTGTCCTGACGGAGCAGCGAGATGACGGCCGACGCGAGCAGCATCGTTCCGAGGAACTCGGCCAGCCAGGTAGATGCGGGTCGTTCGACGGCGGAGACGGCGAACACCTCCCACCCGATCGTACTCACGAAGGTGAGTCCCGCCAGAGCGACGCCGAGGATGCCGCCGGCGAACTGAACGGGAATGTACTGACGTGCGGTCCTCATATCCGTATCGCCGGTCACGACCAGTGCGATAGTGACAGCGGGATTCACGTGGGCGCCACTGATCGGGCCGAGCATCTGCACGATTACGAACAGCCAGCCGGCCGTCGCCAATCCGATGAAAAGGACGCCGATGCTCGGACTCGCACCGAGAACCCCATCGGCGAGCAGTCCCGACGAAACGAGGACGAAGACGAGCGTTGCGGACCCGAAAAACTCCGCGACGAGTTTCTGTGTGGTAGTGAACTGTTCGGTAGTCATTGCCAACCATGAGCTACAGCCGGTAATAACGACACCTCCTAACCGCCGAAACCCCCGTACTGTCTGTCGTTCCGGACAGTCGTCACACCGTGTCTGGGATCGTAAACGTTCACACGGCCGCTACCCGCGGATTCCTCTCGAGTCACTGCTTTCGATCGGCTACCGACCCGATACCGGGCACCGACTCGCCGATCGAGGCCCGAACAGGATTTCTTTCCGGAAATCGATGGCCTCGGCACTCATAGGGCTCGTCGTCACCGGGTGCCGAGTCCGGTTCGGAGCGAGTGGATCGTCATCGGCCACGCGAGGCTACGCGCGTCGCTCCAAAGACGGTTTGGATTAGGACTCGCTCGAGCGATTACGCCGCTTCGTCGCCCCCGGCGTTGGCGAAAGCCGAGTTCCACTCGTCGATCAGGTTCTCGAGTCGCCCCCCATCGCGGTGGGAGAACGTCCGCGGCGCGCGGTCGGTCGCGGTCCGGGGGTCCTCGAGGGTACTCGAGGGTGTGGATCGGGTGCGGTCGGGCGTCGGTTCGGCGTCGGGTCGAGTGAGGTGTTGGGTGCTCATGTCGGTCGGGTTGTGTCTGTCGTCGAAAATCGGTACTCGTCGTCAGCGACTGATTCAGGCGCGTACGTGTACGACCGACATTGCTTACTCCACCGTACCAACTCCAGGATTATAAAAGTTCATGATAGACATGTTCTCCGGGAGTCGATAGTTGAAAGTAATTCGCACGGGCCACGGTCCCACGGCTCTCTCCGAGCGGTCGGACTCCGATAGCTTGAGAAGTCGCCCAAGAGAGGGCTCGAGTAAGACGATGACGGGCGCTGGAGGCGACGACGCGGTCGACGTGAGTTTCGTGGTACCGGCGCGAAACGAGAGCGACTACCTGCGGGGGACCCTCGCGAGTCTGGCCGCGCTGGACACGGCCTACGAGTACGAGGTACTGGTCGTCGACGGCGACTCGAGCGACGACACCCGCGAGATCGCCCGCGAGTACGGCGCGGCGGTGGTCCAGGAGGGCGGCCACAGTATCGCTACGGCCCGGAACCTCGGGGCCGAGCGCGCCGACGGCGAGTGGCTGGCCTTTATCGACGCTGACACGCGTGTCTGGGCGACGTACCTGACCGAACTGTTGGGATTCGTCGAGCGCAAGAAGCTGGCAGCGGCCAGTTCCTACTGTCGGATCACCGGCCCGCGGCGTGCAAAGCTCGTGGAAGCGACGATCAATCACGGCTTCTCGCGGCTCGAGCGGCCAATCCTGACCGGGTTCAGCTGTCTGGTCCACCGGCGGGCCTTCGAGGACGTCGGCGGTTTTCCCGACGTGCCAAACGAGGCCACGGCGTTCAGCCGGCGGCTGGCCGCCAGCTACCCGACTGGCTACCGGCGGACGGTGCTGGTCGAGAGTTCCGGCCGCCGGATCGCCGACCTGGGGCTGACAGTGACGCTGGGTCACTACTTGCGACTCGACCTCGAGCGGCTCCGAGCGGCCGACTGAACGACTCGGCGGCCACGACGGCGTCTCAACGAGGGCCGTCGGCCCGCGAATCGGCATCGCAGACGGCGATCTCGTCGGTCGCTGGTTCCGGGCCGCGACGGCGGTCGATCGGGGCATGGCAGGGACTCCCGAATACGTCCCGTCAGGGACGAGGTGCTAACGAACGGTGTGGCAGCCGGGGGCACAAGTGGGACGTGACCGGCACGATCATGTGGGTCCCTTATGTCTCCGTCCGTGGGTACTGCACGCGTGTCCACCGTTCCACCCGAAGCCGAGCGGTTGCTCGAGGACGAGCGGCTGATGGCCCACTTCGGGACCTGCGCCGACGGACGGCCCCACGTCGCGCCGGTCTGGTACCACTACCTCGCCGACGAGGACGTCGTCGAGGTCGTCACGACGGGGCGGAAGCTGGCGAACGTCGGGGAGAACCCGCGGGTCGCGCTCTCGATCCAGCAAGACGAGGACGGCCACGCGCGATGGATGGTGACGCTGCTGGGGACGGCGACGGTCGTCGACGACACGGCCGCGACCGACGCGGCCCGCCGCCGGATCAACGCGAAGTACGACGCCGATCAGGACGCCTACGCCGACAACCGGCTGGTCCGGATCGACGTTGGTTCGGCGACCTATCGGACCTACGACGACGATCTCGAGTGAGCGCCGGCGGCCGTGTGACTATCCCTCGAGTTCGCTTCACGAGCGGGTCTCGTCTCACGTCGCGCCCGAGAGGCCGACCAGCGGCGTCGCCGCCGCGATCGTGGTCGTCGCTCGTGTCCACGCGTCCGGAGCCAGCGGTTTCACCGTCGCGACTCTGGATTGAGCGGCCCGCGGACTCGAGCGGTTACGCGGCGACCTGCTGCCAGTAGTCGACGGTGCGCTACAGGAGATAGAGAACGGCGTTGAGCAGTCCGGTCAGCGCGAAGAGCGCATCGAGTTGCGGGCCGATCGCAGTGAAGAGGCTGCCGGGGCCGCCGACGTTGCCGATTCCGTGGGCGAAAACGGCGGCGATAGCGCCCCAGACGAGGTGGATCGCGGCGATTCTGGCACCGTCTTCCACGTCGGTCGAAACCGAGAGTGGCGTCTGTGGTGAAGTCACGAGGCGTCGTTTCGACGGGCGTGACATAACGGTAAGGATACCTGAAAGAGGGGGTTCACCCATTCCGGACGCGTCGACCAGCCTCGAGTCGAATCACCACAGCAGCGAGCGAAGCGCCACTGCGATCAGCGCGACGAGCAGCACGATCGCCGTTACCCGGAGGACGATCGCGGATCGCCGTCGGTTCTTCGGCAACAGTTCCGCGGTACCGGACAGAGCCGTCGCGCTTCCGAAAACCAGCAACGAGAGTGAACCGCTGTTGTACAGGAGTTCGAAGCACGCATAGATCCCGAAGAAGGCGATCGAACTACCGATGGATATCCGCGCCTCCTCCCAGCCGCCTGGTTCGGAAAAGAACGCCTCGATATCAATGTCCATAGACACGAATGCCGGCCGATCGAACGAAAAAGTATGGCCGCGTCCGCGTTCGCAACTGCCGATTGGGATCGGTTCGTCGGCTCACGCATCGGTTCCGACAGGTACGGGTATCCCTATCGACGGACGGCGGTCAGAGCCCCGTCGGGGCCTCGAGGTACGTCGTCTCGAGGCCCCACTCTTCGACGAACTCCTGCAGGGATCGCACGCCGAAGGTCTCGGTCGCGTAGTGGCCCGCGAGGAAGACGTGGATCCCGGCCTCTCGGGCTTCGTGATAGACCTTCCCTTTCCCTTCGCCGGTCACCAGCGCGTCCGCGCCGGCAGCGACGGCCTCGTCGAGCCAGTCGGTGCCGCTGCCGGTGACGATCGCGACGTCTTCGATCGCGTCGGGGCCGAAGTCGAGGTGCTGGACCGGCTGGCCGCCGGTCTCGAGGTTGGTCTCGAGGCGGTCGCGCAGGTCGGCGGGCGCGTAGGGGTCGGCAGCCGTCCCGCGCTGGCCGACGTGTTCGGGGCCGTGGTCGCCGAAGGGCGAGCGGTTCTCGAGGGCGAGCAGGTCGGCGACGCCGGCGGCGTTGCCCAGTTCCGGGTGGCCGTCCAGCGGGAGATGGGAGACGTACAGCGCGAGGTCGTTCTCGATCAGCGGGGCGATCCGGTCGTAGGTCCGGCCGGTCACGCGGTCGAAGCCGCCCCACGAGAGCCCGTGGTGGACGACCAGCAGGTCCGCGTCGGCCTCGATCGCCCGGTCGACCGTCTCGCGGACGCCGTCGACGGCGAACGCGGCCCGTTCGATCTCGGCCTCGTCGGGCCCGACCTGCAGGCCGTTGGCGCTGGCGTCGACGTCGGCGTAGTCGGCGGTTCGCAGCTCCTCGTCGAGTCGATCGACGACGCTCGAGAGTTGCATACGGTCACGTAGGGTCGAGACCGACTTGTATCCGACTGATCTACTGGACTGAACACGGCCGTCCTACGCGCTGACGCTTGGCCGGAGTGGTGATTCATTCTAGCAGTACACTGATTACGGGCGCACACCAAGTACGTCCCATGCCGGTGAGTATCGACGACTTCGAATCCGGGAACCTTCCGAACAGGGCAAGCGTCCCGGAACGGGTAGTCAGGTACCTCTCCGATCGGCGGGACAAGGCGTTCACCCGGTCGGAAATCGCGACTGCCATCGACGAAGATCCGACCACCGTCGGGACGGCGCTCTCACGGTTGAAAGATCGTGATCTGGTTCGACACAAGGGAGAGTACTGGGCGATCGTGGCGGATCGCGATCGAGTGGCCGCCGCGTACGACCTCCACGCTGCGACGGATCGACTCGACGAAGCGGACGGCGGCATCGATCCCGACGAGTGGCAGGCCGCCGCTCCGGAGACGCCCCATCCGAGCGAACGAAGCGACGGGGAGGACGGTTGATCGATGGAACCGGAACGGGGTGACGTCGTTCGGAGTCACGACCCGTTCAAACTCGGGACGGAGAAGCAGCGACCGTGGCTGATAGTGAGCAATGAAACGCATCCGTTCGACGGAGAACAGTTCCTCGCGGTCGCCGTCTCCACCAAGCAGTACGATCGTTCGCTCCCTCTTCGTTCAGACGTCTGGGAGGTCGGCGGCGTTCCGTGCGAGTCATTCGTCTCCCCGTGGGCAGTTCACTCCCCCCGCCGAGAGGACCTGATCGCGTGGCAAGGCCGAGTCACGGAGTCGTTCATTGAGCGGGTCATCGACGAACTGAAACGCTATCTCGGGTGAAACGAAGCGTTCGCCGCCGGTCGATAGTGGACGAGGGACGAAAGCGGTCCGGCCGCCTACAGCAGGTAGAAGATCGGGAACAGGAACACCCAGACGATGTCGACGAAGTGCCAGTAGAGCCCGAAGTACTCCACCGGCCGGTGATCCGTGAGGTAGGCGTCGACCGAGAGAGTCCGATAAATCATGAACCCCGCGATGAGCAGCCCGAGGATGACGTGGAAGGCGTGCAGGCCGGTCGTCACGAAATACAGCGAGTACTCGAGGTCGGTGAACCAGTAGATCCCGTGGGAGAACTCGTAGTTCCACTCGTAGCCTTTGATCCCGAGAAACAGGAGTCCGAGCGCGAGCGTGGCCCCCATCGAGGCCAGCAGGCCGCGTTTGTTCCCGCGTTCGGCCATCACCAGCGCCAGCACGACCGTGAAACTCGAGGTCAGCAGGACGTAGGTGTTGACCAGACCGATCGTCGCCGACGGCGGGACGGTCTCGAAGCTGCCCCAGCCGTTGTGAAGTCGCATGAACAGATACGCGCCGATGACGGCACCGAAGACGACCACGTCCGAGGCGAGGAAGAACCAGACGCCGGTCTTGGTCGTTCCGACGTCCTCGAACGGCCAGCGCTCGGCGATCGCCATCTCGGGGGCGTCGAACCGCTCGCGGCCGTACTCGAAGAGCGAGTAGCCGAGGACCGCGACGCCGATCAGCGAGATCGCGGGATAGATGACGTTCGCCGAACCGGCGACCGAGCCGGGAAAGTCCGCACCGCGTGCGGCCGCGAACGAGGCCACGTACGGCGTCAGCCCGGATAGCCCCAGGAACGTGACGAAGATCCCGACGCCGATCCCGAACGGCCAGATGCTCGCGTGGTCCTCGTGGTCCCCCTCGAGCGCGTCCGCCTGTCCCGTTCGTTCGTGGGCGACCGCCCCGCCGTCGGCCGCCGTCGCGTCGTCGACGAACTCGAGTGTGCCGGAGGCGTAGCTGGGTCGGTCGGGCCAGTTCTCGAGCGGCGGGGGCGAGGTCGTCGCCCATTCGGCGGTCCGGGCGTACGCCCACGGGTTATCGGGCGCGTCGGGACCCGAGACCAGACTCTTCGCGAGCGTGACGAGAACCAACAGGACCGACGTCCCGAGGACGAACGCGCCGACGGTCGCCAGCTGGTGGTAGAGCTGTGCGCCCTCGCCGTAGTGGAAGACCCGCCGGGGCGTCTCCCAGGCGATGAACATCGGGAAGTACAGCAGGTTGAAGCCGACGAAGTAGACGGCGAAGCTGAGTTTCCCGAGTCGTTCGGAGTACATCTTCCCGGTCATCTTCGGCCACCAGTAGTAGAGGCCGCCGATCAGTGCCGTGACGCCGGCGACCATCACGTAGTGGAAGTGGGCGACGACCCAGTAGGTGCCACGGAACTCGTAGTCCAACACGACCGCGCCGAGGAACACGCCCGTGATGCCGCCGATGATGAACAACACGAGCGCCCCCATCGTGAAGAGAAACGGCGTGGTAAACCGCACGCGGCCCTTGACCATGGTGTAGATCAACGAGAACACCATCAGATCGAACGGCAGCGAAATCCCGATCGTCGTGGCCATAAAGAGCGTCTTGATCGGGAGGTTGATCGTCGTCAGAAACATGTGATGCATCCAGACCAGAAAAGACTGGACCGCGACCAGCACCATCGCGATGATGACCCACTTCCGGCCGACTAACCGCCGGCCGGTAAACGTCTGGACGGTCTCGAACATGATCCCCAACGCGGGGAAGAAGACGATGTACACCTCCGGATGGCCGAAGAACCAGAACAGATGGCCCCACAGCAGGCTCGAGCCCTGATCGGTGCCGAAGTACTGGGTCAGCAGGAGCCGGTCGGTCAACAGCAGGATCATCGCGGCCAGCAGCGCCGCGAAGGCAAAGAGCATCATCCAGACGGTCAGCAGCGTCCCCCACGTGAAAAGCGGCATATTCCAGAGACCGAGCCCCTCGGCGCGACAGGTGTGGATCGTCGTCAGGAAGTTCACCGTGCTGAGGGTGGTCGACATGACGAACAGCGTCAGGGCCAGGATCGTCGTGTTCCCGCCCATCGTCAGCGTGTAGCCGGGGTTGTAGATCGGGACGTTCAGCGGGGCGTACATATACCAGCCGTTGGCCCACGTCGTCCCCTGGAAGAACGAGAACAGGACGAGAAGTCCCGAGAACAGGTAAAACCAGTAGCTCAACGCGTTCAGCCTGGGAAACGCCAGATCGTTCGCACCGATCTGTAAGGGAACCAGATAGTTCGCGAAGGCGAAACCGAGCGGTGAGATGAACCAGAACACCATCAGGAGGCCGTGGATCGAGACCGACTGATTGTACTGGGTGTTCGTCAGGAGACCGGTGCCGCCGGCTTGCCACAGGTGCGCGCGGAACAGCAACGCGAGGATCCCGCCGGCCAGGAGGAAGAAAATCGCCGTCGCCAGATAGAGCAGTCCCACGTCCTTGTGATTGGTCGTGACCAGCCACCGCTTGACCGTCGTTCGCGGCGGGAAATCGCTCATCTGCTCACCACCCGATCGATCCGTCGGGCGAGATCACTGACGGCGACGTGATCGGAAACGGTCACGACGTGCCGGAACCGACGAAACGGCGAGGGCGCGACGGAGACCATACCGCTACCTCAGTACGATTCGTCGTATCAAAGTGTCCGGTGCGCCTGCAGGCGATACTTGTACCGTTCGAGGGCCGTTCGCGGGACGGCGACGCTATCGGTCGCCGGCGGCCGCTCCCAGCCGCGGGTAGTCGGCGATGATCCCGTCGACGCCGGCGGCCGCGAGCCGGTCGAACTGGACCCAGTTTCGCACCGTCCAGACGTTGACCGCCCGCCCCGCCTCGTGGGCTCGCTCGAGGAGGTCGACCCCGGCGTCGTCGTCCGCGTTCCCGGTCGCCGTCGACTCGCTCGATCCGGCGTCGGAAATCGCAGTTCGCGGCGGATGGATCGCCTCGCAGTCGTAGCGGCTCGCGATCTCGAGGCCGGCCGCGAGGTCCGCGCCGACCAGCGGCGCGGCGGCGTAGTCGGCGACATCGCGCAGCGCTGCGATCGCGCCCTCACAGAACGAGGAAAACAGCAGGTCGCCGCCGAAGGCCTCGCAGTCGCCGACGACGCATTCGACGAACGGCCGCCACGTCCGGCGACGCCGGTCGCGTTCGTCCGGGGGCAACGCCTCGCCGACACGGCGGTCGGCAGTCCCGGGACTTTTGAGTTCGACGTTGATGCCGATCGACTCGGGGACGGCCTCGAGCAGGGCGACGAGGGAGGGGATCGGCTCGTCGGTACCCAACACGCTCGTCGCTTGCAGGTCCTCGAGGGGCGTCTCGCGAACGAGTCCGGTCGCGTCCGTCAGCGGGCGGCCGTCGCGAGTCCCGTCGAGGCGCTCGTCGTGGACGACCACCGGGGTGCCGCAGGCGGCCGGCCGGACGTCGATCTCGATCATGGCAGTCTCGTCGCGGGCGGCGGCGCGTTCGGCGGCGGCGATCGTGTTCTCGGGCGCGATCCCGGCGTAGCCGCGGTGGGCGATGACAGCAGGGCGGACCATATCGGACCGAGGGCGAGGGGTGTAATGTAAACTGCGCTACGGGACGACGTGGCAGCTCCCGGCCCGCCGTTGATGCGTGTCCACCGCCAACCGCCGGTATGACCGAAACCACGCTCGCCGATATCGAACGCGCGCTGGACCGGGCCGCCGGCCTCGAGACCGAGGACGCCGTCTCGGTCCTGCGGACCGCCCGGCAGGACGTTCGGAATCTGGCGACCGACCCCGAGGTCGACGAGGACCGGCGGACGGACCTCGAGGGCCGGGTCGCACAGCGGATCCGCGAGGTGCGAGAGCGCGACGCCTACGACGGCGGGCTGGGATCGGCGATGAACCCGGCCGAGGACGACGCACCGTAGCGGGACCCGTCGCTGCACGCCGAATCCGAGGCCGTCCGAGAACCCGGCGAGATCGGCCGCGCTCCGGCCCTTTTATTCGGGTGCCGTCCGGAGACGTGGGTATGCGAATCGCACTACTCGGCGGCACGGGCGACATCGGCGAAGGACTCGCGCTGCGCTTTGCACGCGATACGAGCCACGAGATCCTCATCGGCTCGCGCGACCCAGAGAAGGCCCGCGACGCGGTCGCGGACTACGAGGACGAACTCGAGGCCCGCGACGCCGACGCCGATCTGAAGGGCTTCGGCAACGAGATGGCGGCCGACCGGGCCGATATCGTCATCGTCAGCGTCCCGCCGTACTACGTCGGCGACACCGTCGAGGCGGTCGCGGACAGCCTCGATTCCGACTCGGTCCTCGTGACCCCCGCGGTCGGGATGCAGGGCGACGAGGACGGCCTGCACTATCACCCACCCGAGGCCGGCAGTGTCACCGAACTCGTCGCCCAGCGGGCCCCGGACGAAGTGCCGGTCGTCGGCGCGTTCCACAACCTCGCGGCCGACGCCCTCTCGAACCTCGACAACGAGTTGGACCTCGACACGCTCGTCGTCGCCGACGACGACGACGCCAAAGCGACCGTCCTGACGGTCGCCAACGAGATCGACGGGCTGCGCGCGCTCGAGGCCGGGCCACTGGCCAACGCCGCGGAGGTCGAAAGCGTCACCCCGCTCGTCATCAACATCGCGAAGTACAACGAGGACATGCACGACGTCGGCGTCAAGTGGGTCTGATACGGTCTGCTGGCACTGGGGAGGAGCGACGGCGGCTCGGTGTGACCCGCTGCTCGTTCGAGGCGAACGGAGAGTTGGAACTATCGACGGTCGAATCCGCGAGAATTCGGTGATCGTCCCTACGCGCCGGCCGACTCGAGGGCGTCCTCGATGTCGTCGCGCTGGGTGACCCCGACGAAGCGCTCGACGATACCGTCGTCGTTCTCGATGACCAGGGTCGGAAGCGAGCGAACCTGGTATTCGTTGGCGACGTCCTGTTGTTCGTCGACGTTCACCTTCTCGACTTCGAATCGGCCCTCCCAGTCGTCCTCGAGCTCCTCGAGGATCGGGTCCTGGGTCTTGCAGGGGCCACACCAGTCCGCGTAGAAATCCTTCAGCGTGACAGTCATGCGGTCATCTCTAGTTGCCACGCGCCGCGCATAAGGGTTTCCCAGCTGTGTTCGATTGCCGGAACCGACGAGACGGCCGGTGACACCCGTTAGTCCGACTGGATCGCGTACAGCTGTGCGTACATTCCGTCGTGTTGCAGCAGCGAATCGTGGTCGCCGGTCTCGACGATCGCGCCGTCCTCGAGCGTATGGATCCGATCGGCGTTAGTCACGGTCGAAAGACGGTGGGCGATGGCGATGATCGTGTACTCGTCCTCGACGGATTCGATCGCCCGATGGATCCGACGTTCCAGCTCCGAATCGAGATCGCTCGTCGCCTCGTCGAGAATCAACACGTCGGCATCGACCAGCAGGGCTCGAGCGAGAGCGACGCGCTGTCGCTGTCCCCCAGAGAGGCGAACCCCGTCATCCCCGAGGACCGTCTCGTATCCGTTTGGGAGCTCTTCGAGGAAAGGCGTCACTTGGGCCATCTCGCAGACGCGATCGAGTTCGGCCTCCGTCGCCTCGCGGTTCCCGATGGTAAGGTTGAATCGAAGCGTCTCGTTGAAGATGTGTGGGTCCTGTCTGACGACAGCGATCGAGTCGCGCCATTCGTCGATCGGAACGTCCTCAAGCGCCGTCCCGTCGACCGTAATTCGCCCGTCGTCGGGTTCGTAGAACCGAGCGAGCAGCGAGACGATCGTCGACTTCCCCGCGCCCGAAGGTCCGACGAGGGCGACGAACTCCCCGTCTCGTACCTCGAACGAGACGTCGGATAGCACCCGCTCGTCGCCGTAGGAAAACGAGACCTCCTGAAACTCGATCCGATCGACGGCATCCGGGCAGTCCCGCGTTCCGCCGGTCGGTTCCTGCCGCCGCTCGAGGTCGTCAGTGAAACGGTGCGTTCGAACGAGATGGGGGAGGTCGCCCTCCAGTCGGTACACGAGCTGGTTCAGTTCACCGATCTGGGGCGCCAACTGAAACGTCGCAAAGAGGAACACGCCGAGGGTGGCAAACGAGAGGTCGAGGAACCGAAGTGCGCCATAAATCAGGCCGAAGATCGAGACGGCCGCAGCGAGCTGGTAGAAGTTCCTGATCGCGGCCTCGTTGCGCCGGAGGTCGATCGATGCGTCGACGAATGTGTCGACCGCCCGGTCGAACAACTCGAGCAGTTCATCGCGGATGCCGAACAGCTTCACGTCCCTACTTCCCTGGGTGCCGGCCTGAACGGTGCTTTGAATCCGTTCGTTAGCGGCGGTCACGCGATCGCCGACGGTGTAGCCCGGCTCTAACACGCGCCGAACGAGGACTGTAATCCCGCCGAGCGTCCCGACGGCGGCGATCGTTAATACCGGGGCGATATAGCACGCGATCCCGAAGTAGACCAGACAGAGGAGCGTCTTCTCGAAGACGCGGACGAGGTGTTTGATCGTCTTCCCGCCGTACACCGCCTGTGTGACGATCGCGTTGAGGATCTCATCGGAACCCTCCGCATCGTAGTACGATGTTCGGGCGGTAAGCGCGGCGCGAAACCCGCGAGACTGCAGTGTTTCCACGTAGTTTGCTCGGAGCATCTCCCGGATCCACGCGACGAGGAAACTCAACGTGTACCGGGTGGCAATCACAACGGTGACCCCGACGATGATGAACTCCAACGTAAACGGGACCCCGAGGAACTCGTACGCCCTGACGAACGCGAGCATGATCCCCTCGGCTTCCGCCACGGGATCGCCGTCCGACTGGGCAATCTCGATGATCGGTATCAGAAACGTTAGTCCGATCGCCTCGAACAGGGCCGCGAAGCAACCGAAGACAACGATGAGGACGGCGAACCCCGGTCGATACCGGAACGCTCGGGAGACAGCGCGGAGCTTCGTTCCCATCGAGACCTCTGGCGCGTCGGGCTCGCCGCTCATCTGTGGGATTCCGTGGGCGGCCGGTTCTCGATCGGTCGCCGCTCTCCCGTCGCGCCATCGGTGTCCGATTCATTTCCGGAAGACCGGTATCTGAGACGGTTGATCGTCCGCTTGGCGGTCCGCGCGAACCGATGTGTGTACGGGCCACCGACCGCAGCGAAGAGGTGCGCGTACGTCCGAACCGCCAGCGGTCGGTAGCGAAGCGAGCGCAACAGATGTCGTATCGACTCGACGTACCGCCCAGCTAGCAGGGCGTCGTGGCCGATCCCACGCGACAGTTCGCCGCGGAATAGTCGATCGGCCCGCCGCCCGAGCGTCGCGACCCGGTCGCCGTGTTTCTCGACCAGTAGCGGATAGGCCGTGTCCCGTTTCGCCTCGTACCGGTTGGAGATCCGTTCCGACCCGATGAATCGGCGTACCGTAAGCGGCTCCGGAATCGAAACGAAATCGTAGTGCTCGGCGATCCGGAAGTACCACTCCCGGTCCTGCCAGCACGGGAATCGATCGTCGGGGTAGCCGGCGCGTTCGAACACCTCCGACCGAACCATTACGGTCGAGAACGGACCGAAACGAGCGCCTCGAGCGAGATTCGTCATGAAGTCACCCTCGGTTTCGGGGCGGACGACGTCCGTTACGGTCCCCGTATCGTCGATCCAGTGTTGCCCGGTAAACGCCACGCCGACATCGGCGGCCGTCCGCTCGAGCGCGCGGACTTGTCGTTCGATCTTCCTCGGTTGCCAGTAGTCGTCGTCGTCGAGGAACGCGACGTACTCGCCGCTCGATGCCGAAATGCCGGTCTTTCGGGCGACGTTTGCGCCCAAGTTCGTGTCGTGGCAACAGACTCGAACGGAGCCGATGCGGGAATGCGAGGCGCCGTCGAGTGCCGTCTCGGGGTGGGTCGTCGAACCGTCGTCGACGATCACGAGCTCGATGGGGTCGTACGTTTGCTTGGAGACGCTTTCGACCGCGTCGCCGAGAAGATCCGGCCGTTCGTACGTCGGGATAACGATACTAACCAGCGGCTGGTCGCGTTCCGGCTGACTCATTGGAGGCCACATGTCCGAACCGACGTTTTGTTATTCGCTTTGTTGTCGAGTAAGGCGCGAACAAATCGCCGACGGCGGACGAGGAGTAACAAGCGACGACCCGTCGACGGACCCACCCTGTGGTGGCAGCCGGACGCCGGGCCGGACGGTCGCGGCGTCACGGAAGTAAAGATGAGGCTATCCGCAGGTATCGGCTCCGAACACCACGGACCGGCGATCGTCACTCGAAACGCGCCGGTCCCCGGCACCGTTTCCGAGCGGTACAGCACTGCTAACGGGCGTTTGTCACGACGCTGCGGCCGGGTCCCTGTGCCGTTACTCGCGGGAGACTGACTTCGCAACCATTCCCCGGATTCGACCCAGCGTCGCTCCGAGGGTCCCGCCAAACCGAGCCGCCGCGTGTGCGGGTGACACTCCGACGTAGTTCGTGGGATCGAGCGAGAACTGCGCGATCTTGAACCACTGCTGTGACTCCGAAACCCCTCGCTTGTCCCAGTAGTACGGCGTCTGCGTTTCCAATCGATACTGCTTCCGCCAATAGTCACGCAACGACTCGGCGTAGGAATGATAGACGACCAACTCCGGGTCGTAGTAGATCGGATACTTCGCGAGGACCCGCTCGGCGAGCTCTTTCTCCTCGTGCCCCCACGAGATCCGTTCGTCCCAGAGCCCGACATGGTCGAACACCTCCTTTCGAACGGCCATGTTACACCCCCAGAACCGCGTGACGTATCTGCTCGTCTCACCGAAGTCGTAGTGATCGGTGAGTCGCTTGGCGAAGACATCGTCGCCCGGATGGACGGTCTTACCCGCGACAGCCGCCTCGCGCTCGAGTACGTCACGGACGCGCGACAAGTAGCCATCGCACGGTCTGGAGTCGTCATCGAGGAAAACGAGTTTCTCGGCGCTTGCCCGCTTGATCCCCTCGTTTCGCGCCGAGGTCACGATCGGGTCGTCCCGGACGATGACCTCGTAGTCGATATCCGGATCGGGATCGAGAGACGACCGAGCATCGATATCGCCGGTTGCGTCCCGTGTCGGGACGATAACGCTCAGTTCGGTCATGAGTCCGATGGTCGGCCGGCGTCGCTCGCGGTCGTGTCCGCTGTTCCAGCCTCGGAGTCGAACACCCCTCGGAACTCCTCGTCGGTCAGTCGGCGAGGGTGGTCCGGATGCGCCGGAAGCGCGCGGTGTTTACGGATGCCGGTCCGATACTCCGGATAGGTGTTATAGGTCTCGCCCTCGTGTTCCCAGGTCCCCGTCCCGCGACCGCCGTCGAGAACCGCCCAGTCTGTCTCTTTGTCGACGTTGAACCAACAGGCCAACTGTACGTCCGAGTCGGCAAGATATTCGAGGACGGTGTCGATCCACTCGCCTTTCCGCTCCGGACGGTGTTCATCGGCGACCTGCGAAGACGTCCCGTACTCCGAAAACGCGATTGGTTTGTCCGTGACCGACTGGAGTCGGTCGATGACGTGGTCGTAGAGATCACGCGGCGATACCCAGCCACCCCATTCGTACCAGTTGTAGCCGTGCATCCCAATCCAGTCGACGTAGTTGTCGCCCGGGTAGTACTCCGAGATGGAGTATCCCGCGCTCGGTGTGCCGACGTTGTCGGGCGCCCAAATCCACTGCAGGTGGTGATCGCTGATGTCTCCGTCCGTCACTTCCTCGTAGGTCCGCTCCCACATATCGACGAAGTCCGCGGGCGTCGAATCCCCGGTCGCGCCGCTCCAAGGAACCCAGTCGCCGTTCATCTCGGGTGCGAAGTTGAGATAGAGCCGTCGCTCGGCAGATCCGTCACCGGGGTGAAGCCAGTCGTCGAGGGCCGCTGTCCACCTCGAGAGCACGTCGTCGTACTCACCGTCAGCGATATCCCGAGCGACCAGTGGTGACGTCGCCTCGTCGCGGTTGTCGGTCGATTCGGACTGGTCTCCCTCGTCGAAGTCTTCCTCCGTGTCTGGATGGTTCGCGATACCGAAAAACGGTTGCAGGATAAGCATCGGGACGTGGCCGTGTTCCCAAATGCGGGTGAGCCTAATCTCGAACAGGTCTTCGATCTTCGCGTCGGACCAGCCGAGATTAGCGAACACGTTGACTACCGCGGGCGAGGAATCCGCCCACTCCTCAAACAGCGTCAGTCGCTCTCGCGTGACCCGGGACGGCGTCACGCCGTGCAGGAAGGAACCGGTCCGTGTCACCGGTTCCGGGGTCGACTTCTCCGTTTGCGAGTCATCAGCGGTCCAGTCCCAATACAACGTAGTACCTCCAACAGCGACCCCGATACCCGAAGCGAGTGCCGTGACGGCGCGGCGGCGATTCATGTACCTCGGGGCAGTCCCCGACCGTATAGTAATAGAGGCGCTAGCGAGCGCCGCACTCGGGTCCGAAACGGCCGATGTGTGTGCGTTTCGTCCAGATGCATCGGCTTTCAGTGCAGTACATGTAGCGTTCGAAGATAATATCGGTGTCTCGTATATCGGAGCGAAACGGCGAGAAAGGTAGAATACAGACCAAAGAAGAGAGT
Organism: Natrinema saccharevitans; assembly: GCF_001953745.1. NCBI lineage: Archaea > Methanobacteriati > Methanobacteriota > Halobacteria > Halobacteriales > Natrialbaceae > Natrinema > Natrinema saccharevitans. Next base: position 47,467 of record NZ_LWLN01000001.1, on the reverse strand, counting down.
ACGCGCATCCGAACCAGAGTGTACCGATCAGATACGGAGACCGATCGGAGGACCGGCCGTTTTTGAATGTCCTCGGCCATTACCTATACCAATTCACCCAGCGTGGGGCCGCTCAGTTCGGGAACCGAGCGATATCCTTAGACGTGGAAAAGCGGTCCCGAAAGAGCGTCCCGAATCGGCCGAGGGCTCGAAAAAAAAAGATCCACGTACAACTACTCGGAATCGTGTAACCAGCCACTCCCCCAGCGTTGTTGAAAATTAACTATCTATCTATTGTGTCACATCCGTCATATGGTATCCACGCAGAAACCGGGTTTCCTCGGCTCGCCGGCGGATGGGGGATCGGATGAAGAGACAGTCGATCGCGAGACGCAAGTGGAGTTTCCGTGGGTCTGCTCCGAGTGCGAACTCGAAATGGTCGTCCCGAAACCCGTTTGCGAACACGCACGCTGTGGTCACATCGGTCTCAAATCGACGTTCGAGACCGACAGCGGCCAGGAATGTCCACACTGTAGTCAGACCGAAGGCGAGACTCCGGTGACGACCGTCGGGGTTCTCTTTCAGTGTGACGGCTGTGGAGAAGTGTTCGATGTCCCGCCGGAGTCGTGCGCTTGAACGAGGTCACCGGTCATGACTGCAACACCCGATGTGTCCGAGGAAAACCCCATCGACGTGCCGGTTATCACGGCGCTGTTGGTGCTTCTGTTGGCCCTATGGTCCGAACTCGTCAGTTGGTGGCTGGTCGCCGTCCCCGCGGCGTTCACGGTTGGATACGCGGTGATCGTCCTGCTCTCGACCGCTCGGTCAAGCGGCGGGGAGACGTCCGGTTTCGGGCCGGCGATTCCAGGCTGGCTGCTCGTATCGGCACCGTTGGCCTGTCTCGGACTCGTATGGCTGCTGACCGAACGGGCGGTATCGGCTCGGTCGGCGGGCGCGACAGTCCTCATAGCTGTCGCGAGCGTGCAGTTTCTCGCTAGCCTGCGCGGCGGTCGCGCGTACACGTTGCTGTTCGATCGCCGACGCGTGTCCTGGTGGGCACTTGGATGGATCGCCGCAGGCGTTGGCGTACTCGGCAGCGCGCTCGTTCTGGCGAACGGCTCCGTGTTCAAAATGGCGTTTTTCTTCGGCTTCCTCCTGTTCGCGTTGTTCCTGTGGTTCGTCGTCCCGATGGCGGCCGTCCAGAGCCGGAGAACCGCGGATGCGGCGGCAGCCGAGTCTCCCTATCCGAGCGTCAGCGTCATCATCCCGGCGTACAACGAAGAAACGTGTATCGGCCAGTGTATCGAGAGCGTTCTGGAGACAACCTATCCGAACGACCTGTTGGAAATCGTCGTCGTCGACGACGGGAGTACCGACGATACCTATGCGACCGCGTCCCAGTACCGGGATTTCGGCGTCGAAGTATATCACAAAGAAAACGGCGGCAAGTACTCCGCATTGAACTACGGACTGTTCTGCTCGTCCGGGGATATCGTCGTCTGTGTAGACGCCGACGGCTGTCTCGCCTCCGACGCGTTACTGAACGTGGTCGGCGCGTTTCAGCGTGATTCGAACGTCGGCGCGGTCGCGGGGAACGTGAAGGTGGGGAACCGAACCCGACACCTCACTCGATTGCAAGCGCTCGAATACCTCGTCGGTATCAACACCTACCGGCGGGCGTTCTCGTGGTTCGGTGCCGTTCCTGTCGTTCCCGGGTGTCTCAGCGGGTTCCGTCGCGAAGCGCTCGAGCGGGTCGACGGATACGACCCGGACACGATCACGGAGGACTTCGACGTGACGCTCAAGATACTCAAAGACGGCTGGACGGTGCGACAAAGCGACGCGACGGTCTGGACAGAGGCACCGTTCACGCTCCGGGATCTCTACACGCAGCGCCGGCGCTGGTTTACCGGCAGTGCCGAGACTATCCTGAAGCACTGTGACGTACTCATCGACGGCACATCGGGGAACCTTCACAGGGTTTCCTACCCCTTTAGCCTGTTTCGGGTGTTTCTCGCTCCTCTCGTTCTCACTCCGATCTACGCAGTCGTGGTCGCCGCACTGATCACCCGTCCCTACGAGACGGCTCTCGTGATCCTCGTTCTTGGGTTCATCGTCGCCTTCGTCTACTCCCTACTGGTGGTCCGAATGGACCACGACTCGCCGTGGATCGTCCTGTACGCACCCTTATACGTTATCGGCTATAAACAGTTCCGGGAGTGCGTGCTGGTGCTCAGCCTCCTCGGGGTACTGGTCTTTCGAAGCGAACGGACGTGGGGTTCGGTCCGTCGGCAAGGAACGCTCAACACGACGATACTCGATACCGAGTGATTACTGATGGTTCCGGCGGACCGAGCCCGAGGGGAAGTCCTCGTCGCAGGGTTTCGGGCTGGGCCCTCTCGAGTGAGGGCAACGGCGTCACGCTGACCGTTCGAAAGGTTTAGTTCCGGGGGGACGTAGGGACCGGTATGGACAAAGGACAGAACACCGGCGGGCTGATGTCCAGTGCCGGACTGGTCCGGTACTTCGACTCCGAGGACTCGAACGCCATCCGAATCGACCCGAAGACGGTCATCGCTTTCGGCGTCATGCTGGGCGTCGTGGTCCAGTTGCTGACGTTCGTCTCGTAACGCCCCCCGTTCTTTCGCCGTCGCCTCGAGTAGCCACGGTACCGTCGGAATCCCTCGTGGACGGGAAACGATCGGTCGCGGCGGCCAAACGGGGACCGGGAGCCCAAATCATCGCTACCGCTGGGAGTCGCGGAGGATCAGCGGTTCGATAGCGAGCGTTCGCTTGGCGACCGTCACGATTCGGATGACGTAGGCCGCAAACAGCAGAAACGGGACGAGCGTCGCCGTAAAGGCCGCGCCGATCGCCCACGTGACGTTCGCCACGCCGAGCGTTCGCCCGGGGAACGTGCCCGCGTCGACGACCGTGAGCATGACGCCGGCGATGACCAGCGCCGGAACCGCCGCGTAGAGGATCATCTGTGAGAGCGTGACGAGTTCCCACTCGAAGTACAGCGTCTTGACGTGTTCTCGCGCCGGTCCGAACAGGCTGAGCGATGTCTTCAGATCGTCCAGATCGGACAGTTCTTCGTCGCTCAGACTGTCTTCGAACTCGTTTGCGATCCGTTCGACCTGAAATATCTTCCAACCGTAGTTGAAGTTCAGCGCGGCGAACAGGACGTCGAAGCTCCCGAACGTCGCGTCCTCGAGCTGATCGATGACCAGTTCGGCGTTGCCCACGAGGCTGTCGGTGAACTCGTCGACCTCCGCGCGGAGTCGGTCGTCGTCGTTGTCGGCGACACGGTCGCGAAGCGCCTTCGCCCGCAGTTCGGCCACGAAGACGAGTTGGCGGAGGAACTCCGACGGATCCGCCGGACTGGGCGACCCGATAAGTTCCTCGGTGAAATCGCGGAAGTCCATCGCGTTCTCCATCCGGTCGCGCTGGTCGCCGAGCGGACCGTTCTCCTGGGAGAGGACCAGCTGGCCGATGGTGACGACGAGCGTGGTGCCGGTGATGATCGCCCCGATCATCGTCGAGAACATCGTTTCGATGGTGTCGCCGGTCTGCAGCTGTGGGTACAGGGGCGACGGCGTGAGAGTGACGAACGCCACGAACGAGACGAACACGCCGAGCGCCAGGATGGCGGTCACCTGCAGCCGGGAAGCACCGAGCAGGAGCCAGAGTTTGAGCCGACTTTCGCCGGCGCGTTCGCGCATCGTGTTCGCCGTCCCGATGTCGGAGTCACCGGCCGTCTCGACGTCGGAGACGCCGGCCATTCCGTTCTCGGCGTCATCGGTGCCGGTCATGGCGATTCACCCGTCATCGGCACCGGCATTCGTCTCGGCGGGGCGTTTGAATACCAGATACTTGGTCCCGCCACCCGTGTAGTCGATCGTCTCGACGAGTTCCCAGCCGTCAGCGCCGTACTCGTTCAGCGCCGCTTGCGGGTCCTCGGCCTCCTTTTTCGTTTCGCCGCGGGGCGGCCTGAGCGTCCTGTACTCCCATCGGCACGCGTCGGATCGGCTCATCTCCGGTTCGTCAGACGCGTCCGAGGGCAGTAAGGATGTGGCAGACATGTCACGATCGGTCGAATCGGACGCCGCGGCCGAGTCGGTGGCGCGACGTTTTTGACGCCCCCCTCCGTAGCCGCGGCCATGTCACTGACTGCGGGCGTCGTCGCGGTCCAGGGCGACGTCGAGGAACACGCGGCCGCCATCGAACGCGCCGCCGCGGCCCGCGACCGCGAGGTCACGGTCCGCGAGATCCGCGAATCGGGGCTGATCCCCGACTGCGACCTGCTGGCGATGCCCGGCGGCGAATCGACCACGATATCGCGGCTGGTCCGCGACGAGGAGATCGCCCCCGAAATTCGGGCCCACGTCGCCGCCGGCAAACCCCTGCTGGCGACCTGTGCTGGCCTGATCGTCGCCTCGAGCGACCCCAACGACGATCGTGTCGACCAGCTCGGCCTGCTCGACGTGAGCGTCGAGCGCAACGCCTTCGGCCGCCAGAAGGACAGCTTCGAAGCGCCCCTCGAAGTCGACGGTCTCGACGAGCCCTACCCGGCGGTGTTCATCCGCGCGCCGGCCATCGACTCGGTCGGCGACGCCGAGGTGCTGGCCGCGTGGGACGACCGGCCGGTCGCCGTCAGACAGGGCCCGGTCGTCGGTACCTCGTTCCATCCGGAACTGACCCCCGACAGTCGGATTCACAGCCTCGCGTTCTTCGAGAACGAGGCCGCAAGGGTGCCGGGACTCGAAGAGTCGCGATAGCCGCCTGCCCCCGGGCGCTCCCGTCCCGGCCGCTCTATTTCGATCGCCGCGACGGTCCCGCGTGCATGCATTCGCGACCGGACCTGTTTTCTCCCTCCTGCCCGAGGGTACGGGTATGCAGGCATCCATCGACGCGGTTCGGGTCGCGGGGACCCCCGAGGGACCGGTCCCGGTCGTCGTCCTCGCCGTCGAGGGCGAAGACGACGTCGTTCCGATCTTCATCGGGTTCAGCGAGGCGACCAGCATCGCCCGCGGCCTCGAGGCCGAGGACATCGGGCGGCCGCTGACCCACGACCTCCTGTTGGACGTCATGGAGGAACTGGGCAGTCGGATCGACCGCGTCGTCGTCACCGAGATCGAACAGCGCGAGAGCGGGCGGGGCGGGACCTACATCGCCGACCTCTACCTCGAGACGCCGCGGGGCGAGACGGTCGTCGACGCCCGCCCGAGCGATTCGCTGGCGCTTGCCGCCCGGACCAACGCCGGGATCGAGATCACCGAGGGCGTCTTCGCGGACAGCCGAGACGACAGGGAGAAGTTCGCCGACCTCGAAGACATTCGCAACGTGTCGGGTGAGATATAGATGGAGGAGACGCTCGAGGAACTGTTCGCCGTGATCGAGGACCGCAAGGAAACGTTGCCCGAGGACTCCTACACCGCCTCGTTGTTCACCCACGAGAAGGGCGAGAACGCGGTGCTGGAGAAACTCGGCGAGGAGACGACCGAACTCGTCCTCGCAGCCAAAGACGACGACCGCGAGGAGATCGCCCACGAGAGCGCCGACATCGTCTATCACCTGCTGGTGCTGCTGGCGATGAACGACATGGAGCTGTCGGATCTCGAGGCGGAACTCGAGGCGCGTCGCTAACCGCTCAGTCGCCAGGGTGGCCGCGATACCCGGCGATGGGACCGGTGTCGACTCCGTCGTCAGTGACCGACTGCTTGCAATCGCCGAACGCGGCTTCATCGGCCTGCGTGCCGTCCGTCCCAGTGATGGCGCTTCAACAACTCCAAAACGCGCACTCGGACGACCAGATGCAGGCGTGTATCGACAACTGCCTCGAGGCCGCGCAGGTCTGTGAGTGGTGTGCCGACGCCTGTGCGGACGAGGGCGAGGCCATGGCCCGCTGCATCCGGCTCTGCCGGGACGTGGCCGACATCGCCTCGCTGCACGCACGCTTTATGGCCCGCAACTCCGGCTACCACCGGGAGTTAGGCGAGATCTGTGCGGACCTCTGCGAGGAGTGTGCCGCAGAGTGCGAGCGACACGACCACGACCACTGTCAGGCCTGTGCGGAGATCCTGCCGACGTGTGCCGAGAGCTGCCGGGAGATGGCCGCGGCCTGACGGGGACTCGAGGCTGTCTTTTCAGTTACGGACCGCGGCCCCGACGACGCCGGCGATCGCGCTCTCGATGGCCATCACGAGCGAGACGGCGACGGCGATCGCGAAGATTCCGACCCCGGCGGCCCCCGAGATCGCGCCGCCGACGGGGCCGAGCGCCAGCCCGGCGAAGCCGACGGCGACGCCGATCAACAGGCCGCCGATGATCCCGCCCAGCGCGCCGGCCAGCAGGCCGTGCCAGAAGCCGCTTCCGAGTCCGCCGCCGGCCATGTAGCCCGCGACGAACCCGCCGGCCAGCCCCGCGGCGATCTGACCGACCCCCGGCACCACGAGGCCGACGATTCCCACCACCGTCGCGACGACGAATCCGACGAACACCGCGCGCCAATCAGTCATAGCTCCCTGTAGGCGGGCAGCAGGGATAAGCTGACGGCGGCCAACGGACGCCCTTTTATGGTCGCGGCTCCTACCGCTTCCCATGATTTTCGAAGACCTTCCGACGACGCCCACGTCGGAAGAGTTGATCGACAAGGCGTTCTCGCGGGCGGCGCGGGCCGGCAAGGCCAAGGGCGGCCTCGAGGCCCAGCAGTCGATGCTCCAGACGGCGGCGAACATCATCTCGGACAACTTAGAGAACGTGGTGACGGCGTGGCCGGACTTCGAGTACGACGCCCACCCGTTCTACTACGAGCTGGCGGACGCGATCGTCGACGTCGACCGACTCCGGCAGGCGCTGTCGGAGGTCATGTGGGCCAGCCGGAAGGCCCGCGAGATCCACGAGGAGTACCAGCCCCGGCTGCGCAAGACCGACGTCGACACCGCGCGCAAGCACCGGAAACAGGCCTTCGCCCGGCTGGCCGACATCGTCGAGCAGGTCGAGGACCACCTGCTCTACATCAACGAGTCGCGCAACGACCTGCGGGACCTGCCCGAGATCAACCCCGACGAGCCGACGATCGTCGTCGCCGGCTACCCAAACGTCGGCAAGTCCTCGTTCGTCAACGGCGTCACCAGCGCCCGCGGCGAGACCGCCTCCTATCCGTTTACGACGAAGGGGATCGGCGTGGGTCACTTCGAACGGGACCACATCCGCTACCAGATCGTCGACACGCCGGGGCTGCTCGACCGCCCGCCGGAAGAGCGCAACGAGATCGAATCGCAGGCGGTCAGCGCCATCGAACACCTCGCGGACTGCATGCTCGTCATGCTCGATCCCTCGGGAGAGTGTGGCTACCCGATCGACTCGCAGCTCGAACTCCGGGACGCGATCGCGACCCGGTTCGATGCGGTCCCCGTGCTGACCGTCGCGAACAAGATCGACCGGAAAGCGGTCTGGAACGCGTCGCTCGAGGATCTCGGCTCCGACTACACGATGAGCGTCGAGACCGGCGACGACGTCGAGACGGTCCTCGAAGCCGCCGTCGCGGCGATCGACTACGAACCCGAACTGCCGTTCGACGGCTGATGTCGATGCGGCGATGACGTGGCCGAGCCTCCGGTGACTGGTCCAAACGGCGGCGGGTATCTCGATGGCGGGGCCGATGTTCGTCGTCGGGATCGACTTTCCCCGGCCGGGACAGTACGCGGCCGGACTCGGCTTCCTCTCGTTCGGCGCAGTCGTCCTCTACTTCCCGACCTACCTGCTCGAGCGGATCGGCGGCCCGCGGACGTGACTCCGGCGACGGCTCGGGACCGACGACGGCGACTCCACGTCCGGGGAGCCGTCCCTGCTCGAACGGCTGCGACGCTGACCGGGCTCGAGCGATCGAACCGAGCAGTTTCGAACGTAGCGGCGACCGCGTTCAGCCGGTGCCCCGTTCGGAGACTTGGACGTACCTGACTTCGACGGCGACCGAGCCGTCGGCGTGGTCGTTGATCCGCTCGTAGAGGGTGTCGGCCAGTGCGGGCGCGGACGCGCCCGGCGGCCCGCCGATCGTGACGATTACCCGCTCGGGATTGCGGAACGGGTAGTCGTCGTCCATCACGACCTCGAACTCGAGGAGTTGATAGTCCTCGTACTGGGACTGCGAGAGGACCCCCTCGATCTCGTCGCGGGCGTCCTGTTCGAAGTTCCCCGACTCGTAGGAGGCGTAGGTGATGCCGCCGAGAAAGACGGCGAAGACGAGGACGATGACGACGAGCCCGGCGATCCGCTTGCGAAGCCGCTGTTCGGTCTCACCGAGCGAGAACAGGTTCTCCGGACGGTAGCCGGCGTACCACAGCGTCACCAGCCCGGCGAGATTGACCGACAGCAGATTGACCAACACGAGTACCGTCGCACCGATCGCCGATGTCGGCTGGCCCCACGCGATGGCGATGCCCGCGACGCCGGCCGGCGGGATCAACGCCGCCGCGATCATCACGCCGACCAGCGCGACCGCGGTTCCCGTCGCGATGCTGACGACCCCCGCGACGCCGGCTCCGAGCGCGATCGCCAGCGATAGCAGGTCCGGCGCGAGCCGCTCGGAGATCTCACCGACGCTCGAGAGGACGAGATCCGGCGGGACGATGTTCAGCGACCGCACGACCAGCGCGAAGACCGCCGCGGCCACGATCGCGACGACGACGCCGATGAACTGGTAGGTGACGCTCTCGACGAACATGTCCTCGTCGTCGATCACCGTGCCGACGCTCGCGCCGAGTGCCGGCCCGATCAGGGGCGCGATCACCATCGAGCCGACGACGACCGCCGGCGAGTCGAGCAAGAGCCCGGCGGTCGCGACGACCGCGCTGATGACCGTCATCACCACGTAGACGGGAAAACTCGGCGTCAGACCGTCGGCTTCGGCCTGCAGTTCCTGTCGGGAGATGCGGTCCGAGCCGACGTCGCCGTTCTCGTACTCGTCACGCAGTGCCTGAAACCGCCGTGAAACGACCGTCTCCGCGTCGACGACGACCGTGTAGGCGTCGTCGTCGATCCCCGCGTCCTGGATCTCGTCCAGCACCGGCTCGACGGCCGGGTCCGGCAGCGGGAAGTACGTAACCCCCGTGTACGACCGACTGCCGGTCTCGTCGGTCATCACGTAGTCGATCTCCCGCTCGTCGAGGATCGAGAGGATCGTCTCCCGCTTACCCGTCGGGATCGTCAACTGTACGAGCCGCACGGGAGGTCCTGACGAACCCCGAGCCCATAACTCCGGGGCATTCCGTCCCGTTCTGTCCCGTTCCGTCGGTCGGATCGGGGTCGAGCGACGCCGCGATCGCCGCGAAAGACTGTTGTAGGACAGCCAATAATTGCCCCTATGAAGCGACGGACGGTCCTCCCGCTGGGCATCGTCATGCTCGGGCTGGGCAGTGCGTATCTCGCTGCGTTCGGTCCGCACGTCCTCACCGACCCGCTCGCCGGGGTCCTCCTGACCGGTTTTGCCCTCTCGGCGGTCCTCATGATCGTCGGTGGGCTCGTCGTCTCGGTTCCGGTCGGCGACCGAACGATTCCGTGGAACGTCTTCGTCGGCATCGGCGACGTCCTCCTCGCGGCCGTCGTCACGCTCTCGGCGATCCGATCCGCAATCGTCGTCGGCGACACGGCGTCGTGGGTCTTCGCCGCGGCGATGCTCGCCGGGGGATCGTCGATCGCCTGGTTCGGCGTCCAGACTGTCCGCGACAGCCGCCACGTCGACCTCGAGGCGACCCCCTCGAGCCGCCGTCTCGTCGCGATCGCTCTCCTCGTCGCCGTCTCGGTCGGGAGCGGGGCGTTCGTGGCGACGGGCGTGTAGATCCGGCATCGACGCCTCGGACGACGCTCGAGCGACCGGGGCCAGTTACAACGCGTATAAACCTCCCACCGCCCTACCGAACCGTATGATCGACTTCGATACGCGACCGAATCGGGACGCCGAGGTGGCGCTCGTCGGTCGCTCGAACGTGGGCAAGTCCACGCTCATGCGCGAGCTGACCGGCCACAGCTTCGACACCGGCGGCAAGCCCGGCGTCACCCGCTCGCCCAACCACTACGACTGGGCCCCCGAGGACTTCGTCATCACCGACCTCCCCGGCTTCGGCTTCATGAGCGGCGTCGACGAGGACCGCCGCGAGGAGATCAAGACCGAGATCGTCCGCTACTTAGAAGCGTACGCCGACGACATCCTCGTCGCAGTCCTGGTCGTCGACGGCAAGAGCGTCGTCGACATCATCGACCGCCACTCCGGCCCCGACGAGATTCCCTACGACGTCGAGATGTTTCACTTCCTGCGCGACCTCGATATCCCCACCGTCGTCGCCGTCAACAAGATGGACAAGGTCGACGACGAGGACGAGCGCCTCGACGCGCTCTGTGACCGCCTCGGCCTCTACCCGCCGTGGAAACAGTGGCAGGACACCATCGCCCCCATCAGCGCGAAGAAGGGGCAACTCGAGCCGCTCGACGAGGCCGTCCGGAGCCATCTCCACGAGCAACAGCGGGACGATCTGTTCAAGTTCTTCTAACGAAATTTTGCGCTGCGTTCGCTCGTCACTCGGCAAAATCTTCAAAAGAGCGCGAAGCGCTCTTTTGGACCTCGCGGGATCGGAGATCCCGCTGAGTTTCGGTCAAAAGCACTCCTCCCTCCGTTCCGTGACGCTTCGCGTCACTCGGCTCACGGCTCCGCCGTTCGTCTATTCGCGGCGCGTAGCGCCGCGCACTCCACATCGGTCGTCGGCCTGCTCGCTCACCCTTCGGGTTCGCTCGCGGTGAGTATCGGGTAAGCGCCTGCCCTCCCCCGGATCACGCGACTCTCGCAGTTGCTCGAGCCGCGCTCTCGGCCATCGACATCGCGGCTGCGATCAGACCGCGCGGTTGTGGAATGCCGCGCCGTCCGCGAGCCGATCGACGTTCTCGCGGACGATGTCGCCGGTGTCCCGGAAGTAATCTCGCGTGTAGGCGGCGCAGTGGGGCGAAACGATCACCTCGTCCATCCCCCACAGCGGTGAGTCCTCGGGCAGGGGCTCCTCCTCGAAGACGTCCAGGGCAGCTCCCGCGAGGGCGTCGGCCTCGAGCGCGTCGATCAGCGCCGATTCGTCCACGACCGACCCGCGAGCCACGTTCACGAAATAGGCGTCGTCGCGCATGGCGTCGAACGCCACGGCGTCGAAGAAGTGGCGCGTCTCGTCGGTCAGGGGAACGGTGACGATCACGAACTCGACGTCCGCGATCGCCTCGAGCAGCCGGTCGTTCGCGTAGACCTCGTCGAAGCCGGGGACGGGGTCGCCGGAGCGTCGGACCCCCCGCAGGGCCACGCCGAGTCCGCCCAGCGTCTCTGCGACGCCCGTTCCCAGCGTCCCCGTACCGACGACGCAGGCCGTCGCCCCCGGCAGCGTGAACGCCGCGTCCCACTCGGGTCGGTCCCAGCGGCGCGCCCGCTGGTTCGCGACGTGATCGTGCAATCGACGGGCGAACATGAGGAGATAGCCCGCGACCGTCTCGCCGACGGACCGGTCGTGGATCCCCGTACTGTTCGTCAGGACCACGCCGTTGGCCTCGAAGGCGTCGAAGGGAAACCGGTCGACCCCCGCCTGTATCGAGTGGACCCAGTCGACCTCGAGGAGGGCCGCGCGGTGCTCGAGGGTGACGACCGCGTCGCTGGCGGCGATCCCGTCGTCGTCGATCACCGAGACATCGACCGGCAGGTCGGCGAGGTAGTCGGCCAGTTCAGCCGGCGGAAATACGTCGTCGACGGACTCGTGGATCCCGAGTCGCTCGAGTTCGAACTCCATGGGCGTCGCTACGCGCGAATCGCGGTTGAAAGTTTGCCACCGAGAAAGCGACATGGAAAACGGATGGAATCGGGTACTGGTGGCCGAACGTATAGACGGCTCTCCGGTGGCAGAACGATGGTGGCTCAGTGAAAGGTTTCATCACAAAGGGCTAAGCGGGGGTAACTTTCGTCATCGCCACCTAGCGGTCGTAGATCAGCCGTCCGCAAAAACCTCACGGACGAGGGTCCGACGGCCGACCGTCACAGCGAGAACTGACTGACTACCACGTCTCGAGGTCGCGCAACTCCGTTGCGACGGCCTCGATCTCGGCGGGCGCGAGCGCGCCGCGCTCGGTAACGATTTCCGTCACGCAGTCGGCCGGCGTCACGTCGAAGGTCGGATTCAGCGCGTCGATCGCGGCGTCACCGTCGTACACCGCCGACCGGTCGCCGGACTCGAGGGAGACGGCCTCGCGGGTCGAGACCTTGGCCGTGGCGGCGACGACCGACACCGGAATCGCCTCGCGAGCGGCGGCGACCGCGAGCGTGCGGGTTCCGGTCTTGTTCACCACCGAGCCGTCGGGGAGGACGGTGTCGGCCCCGACCACGACGCGGTCGACGTCCTCGCGTGCGAGGACGGCTGCGACGGCCGCGTCGGTGTGGACCGTCACGGTGCAGTCGGTCGTCGCCGCCAGCCGTTCGGCGACGTCGATCCCCTCGCGGGCGGGGCGGGACTCCGCGACGAAGACCCGGGACGGCTCGCCCGCCTCGAGCGCCTCGAGGACGGTCCCCGAGCGCGAGAGCGTCGCCACGCTCCCGTCGAGGCGATCGGCGGCGTTGGTAGCGGTCTCGGTGTCAGCCGCGAGCGCGCGCTCGATCGTCGACAGCGCCGACTCGAGGACGGCGGGCGCGCCCCAGTCGTCGCGGTCGTCCCCGGCAGCGCCGGCCATCGCCCGGTTGACCCGGTTCCGGAGGACGGCCATCGACGGACGGGCCTCGAGCAGTCGACCGGCGAGTTCGGTGAGTTCGTCCCGCTCGTCCGCGGGCCGTGGGCCGGGCTCGCGGGTGCCCCGCTCGCCGTTCCGAGGCGACGATGTCGCCTCGCTCACGGGTTCCCCGTTCGCTCGAGGGATCTCCGATCCCTCGCTGCTCTCCTCCCGCTCCGCGACGAGCAGGCCCGCGCGGTCGCGCAGCACCTCGAGCGCGCGCACCGACAGGAACGCGGCCCCGTGTTCGTCGTCGGCCGCGATCGACCGGACCGTCGGCGCGACCCGCTCGTAGGCGGTCCACAGTTCGGGGACCGTCTCGCGGTCGTCCTCGAGGATCGCGGTCGGCGGGGCCCACTCGGCGGCGTCGTGTTCCTCGCTCAGTTCGATCTCCCTCGTGTCGCAGTCGAACAGATAAGGGTGAACGACCCACTCGCGCTCGAGGTCCGGATCCTCGAACGCGACCGGCCGCCCGGATCGAACGATCGAAACCGTCTCGCCGGGCTCGAGGCCGGTCTCCTCGCGGATCTCCGTGCGGACCTGTTCGTCGGGGTTCCCCGCCGCGAACCCGGAGACGCCGCCCCACTGGCCACGGTAGGTGCCGACGGCGTCGCTGCGGCGCAAGCAGCAAACGTCGCTCCGATGACGGAGGAACGCGGTGACGACGTGAGCCGGGTCGTCGCTCGTGGTGTCGGTGTCCGGGCACATACGATGGCCCACGGCGACCGGGAAGGTGTCGCTTTCGAACGCGCCACTGGGACCGCGCGGGACTCGTCCCGAACCCGTCCGCGAGGCAAGCGGCGACTCAGCACGACTCGAGCGAGCGGGGCGGCGACCGGGGATCGGCCGCCGACGAACGCTTTTCGGAACTGCGGACGAACGCACAGCTATGACGCGTATCGCGATCGTTTCCGACACCCACGTGCCCACTCGAGAGTCGGCGCTTCCCGCGTGGGCCGTCACCGAGATCGAGGCGGCCGATCACACCATCCACGCGGGCGACTTCGAGTCGTTCGGGGCCTACGAGCGGTTCGTCGACCTCACGGGCGGCGAGTTGACCGCCGTTCGGGGCAACGTTGATCCGGCGACGCTCGACGCGCCGACGACGGCCACCCTCGAGGTCGACGGCGTGCGGTTCGTCGTCACCCACGGCGACGGATCGTCGGGCGACTGGCGGGAGCGAGTCGTCGAGACGGCCCGCGAGAACGCGGGCGCGGCGGCCGACGCGACGCTCGTCGCCGTCGCCGGTCACACCCACGCGGTGGTCGACGAGACCGTCGCGTTCGACGAGGGCCGCACAGCCGGTCGCGTCCGGGTGCTCAACCCGGGGAGCGCCACCGGCGCTGCGCCCACGACTCGCGAGACCATGTTCGTCGCCACCGTGACCGACGGCACCCTCACGGTCGAGCATCGAACCGGATAAGTCCGATCCGGGGAACGAAGGCGCGGATCTCGACCGGGAGACGACGGAGTATAAACCGACGGGAGCACAATCCGACGCGTATCGATGGGACCTCCCGAACGAACAGCCGCCGATTCCGGATCGAACGCCCGAATCGGCGTCGACGTCGGCGGTACCTTCACCGACGTGGCGCTCTCGATCGACGATCGCCTCGTCACCGCCAAAGTGCCCTCGACCGATCCCCAGCACCGCGGCGTCCTCGAGGGGATCGAGAAGGCCTGCGACGACGACGGCATTTCGCCGGGCGAGATCGACGGCTTCGCCCACGCGATGACCGTCTCGGTCAACGCCCTGCTCGAGCGCGGCGGCGCGAAGACGGCGCTCGTGACCACCGAGGGGTTCCGGGACGTCCTCGAGATCGGCCGGCAGGATCGGCCCGATCTGTACGACCTCGAGGCCGCAAAGCCCGAGCCGCTGGTGCCCCGCGACCGGCGGTTCGAGATCGACGAGCGGACGACCGCCGAGGGCCTCGAGCGGGCAGTCGACGAGAGCGACGTTCGCGATCTGGCGGCGACGCTGCGCGAGCGCGACGTCGAGGCGGTCGCGGTCTGTCTCTTGCACTCCTACGCCGACCCGGACAACGAGCGCGTCGTCGCCGAGACGCTTCGCGAGGAACTCGCGGTGCCGGTCTCGGCATCCCACGAGGTCCTCGCGGAGTTCCGCGAGTTCGAGCGGACCTCGACGACCGCCGTCGACGCCTACGTCCGCCCGGCGATCGACCGCTACGTCGGGCGGCTGGTCGAGGAAGCCGACGCGGCCGGGATGCCGGCTCCGCGGATCATGCAGGCAAACGGCGGCATCGCCGACCCCGAGACGGTCCGGGACCACGCGGTGACGACGACGCTGTCGGGGCCCGCTGCGGGCGTCGTCGGTGCCGCGGCGACCGTCGACGACGCCGACGTCGCGGGGCTCGTGACCTTCGACATGGGCGGCACCTCGAGCGACGTGAGCCTCGTCCGGGACGGGCGGACCGAGCGGACGACCGACGCGGAGATCGACGGGCTGCCGATCCGGACGCCGATGGTCGACGTCAACACCGTCGGCGCGGGCGGGGGCTCGATCGCGTGGGTCGACTCCGGCGGCGCGCTCCGGGTCGGCCCCGAATCGTCGGGTGCGGAGCCGGGGCCGGCCTGCTACGGCCGCGGCGGAACGGAGCCGACCGTGACGGACGCCAACGTCGTCCTCGGCTACATCGGCCCCGAGACGGCGCTCGGCGGCGAGATGACGCTGGACGTCGACGCCGCCCGAGCGGCCCTCGAGGGGCTCGCCAACCAGGCCGGCTTCGACGGCGCGCTCGAGGCCGCCCGCGGGGTCTACCGGGTCGCGAACGCGACGATGGCGCGGACGATCCGCGCGGTGACGGTCGAGCGCGGCCACGACCCTCGCGAGTTCGCCCTCGTCGCGTTCGGCGGCGCGGGACCGATGCACGCCGCGGCGCTCGCCGACTCGCTGTCGATCGACCGGGTCGTCGTCCCGCGACCCGGCGGCGTCCTCTCGGCGTACGGCCTGCTCGCGGCCGACGAGAGTTACGACGCCGCTCGGACCGTCGGCGAAGAGCTCGCGGACGCGGCCCCGGCCGACCTCGAGGGGGTCTACGACGACCTCGTGGCCGACGTGCTGGCGGACGCGTCGGATCCGGACGCCGCCGCGGTCGATCGCGCGGCCGACTGCCGGTACGCGGGCCAGAGCTTCGAACTGACCGTCCCCGTCGGCGACGGGTTCGACCCCGCGGCGGTCGCCGAGCGGTTCCACGCGGCCCACGAGCGGGCCTACGGCTACAAGATGGACGAGGAAATCGAGGTCGTCACCCTCCGCGCGACGGCGACGGTGCCCGGTTCGGAGCCGACGATCCGTCATCGCGGCGCGGGCGACGCCCGGGTCGGGACCCGGACGGCGCACTTCCCCGCGACCGGCGACCGAGCGCGCGAGGCCGCCGTCTACGATCGGGACCGGCTCGCGCCGGGCGCGACCGTCGACGGGCCGGCGATCTTAGAGCAGGCCGAGAGCACGACGGTCGTTCCCCCGAACTGGGACGGCGAGATCCTCGCCGACGGCACGCTCGTCATGACGCGCGGAGGTGAGTCCCGATGACGGACGCGAGCGAGGGCGTCGATCCGGTGACCCTCGAGGTGTTGCGCAACCAGCTCGAGAGCGTCGCCGAGGAGATGGGCCAGACCCTGATCCGGGGCGCGTACTCGCCGAACATCAAGGAGCGGCGGGACTGCTCGACGGCGCTGTTCGACGCCGACGGGCGGATGATCGCGCAGGCCGAACACATTCCAGTTCACCTCGGCGCGATGCCGGCCGCGGTCGCGGCCGTCCGCGAGCGCGACCCGCAGCCGGGCGACGTGTTCGTCCTCAACGACCCCTTCACCGGCGGGACGCACCTGCCGGACGTGACGACGGTCTCGCCGATCGCCCCGGACCCGGGCGGTTCCGAGGACGGGAGCGGTGACGGGGAGATCGTCGGCTACGCCGTCTCTCGAGCCCACCACGCCGACGTGGGCGGGATGACCCCCGGCAGCATGCCCGCCGGCGCGGAGGAGATCTACCAGGAGGGGCTTCGGCTCCCGCCGACCCGACTCGTCGCCGGCGGCGAGCCCCGGGAGGAGGTCCGCTCGCTCGTCCTCGCGAACGTCCGCAATCCCGACGAGCGCCGGGCGGACCTGCGCGCCCAGCAGGCCGCCAACGAACGCGCGGAGAGACGGCTCGCCGACCTCTTCGCCGACCACGGCCGCGAGACGGTCCTCTCCGGGTTCGACGCCGTGATCGGCTACTCCCGCGAGCGACTCGCAGACGAGATCGCGGCCCTGCCCGACGGGGTCTACGAGGCGACCGACGTCCTCGAGGGCGACGGCGTGACCGACGACGATATCGAGATCGCGGTCGCGGTGACGATCGACGGCGAGTCGATCGACGTCGACTTCTCGGGGACGGCCGACCAGGTCGCGGGCAATCTCAACGCGCCGCTTTCGGTCGCGAAAAGCGCCGTCTACTTCGTCGTCCGCTGTCTCACCGACCCCGAAATCCCGCCGAACCACGGCTGTTACGAGCCGGTTCGCGTCAGCGCGCCCGAGGGATCGCTGCTCAACCCGACCGCGCCGGCCGCCGTGGTCGGCGGCAACGTCGAGACCAGCCAGCGCGTCACCGACGTCGTCTTCACCGCGCTGGCCGAGGCCGCGCCCGACCGCGTCCCCGCGCAGGGACAGGGCACGATGAACAACCTCACCATCGGGGCGCGGGACGGCTCGTTCGCCTACTACGAGACGATCGGCGGCGGCTTCGGCGCGCGCGCCGAGCGCGACGGCATGGACGGCGTCCAGGTCGGCATGACCAACACGCTCAACACGCCCGTCGAATCCCTCGAGACGGAGTACCCGCTCCGGGTCGAGCGCTACGCGCTCCGCGAGGGCAGCGGCGGGCGCGGCCGCCATCGGGGCGGCGAGGGCCTCGAGCGCGCGGTGACCGTCGAGAAACCCGCGACGGTGTCGCTGTTGACCGAACGTCGCCGCCACGCGCCGAAGGGCGTCGCGGGCGGCGGGGACGGCGCGACGGGCGAGAACCTGATCGACGGCGAGGCGGTGCCCGCGAAGACGACGGTCGACGTCGACGCCGGGACGACCGTCACCGTCAAAACGCCTGGCGGCGGCGGACACGGCGATCCGGGCGAGCGGAACGCGAAATCGGTCGAGACCGACCGAGCCGCCGGAACGCACGGTGAGTCGATCGACCGAAACGAGTCGTAACCGGCACGCAGCAGGGCGGCAACGGTATATTCAGCCACACGTTCCGGACGGCGGGAACGTTTTAGAGGGTACACGCCATGCCTAGTGGTAGCATGGAAAAGCGAAGTGTCGACGAGATCGAAAACGTCCCTCATTTCATGGGTATCAACAGCCGCCGCAAACCGCTCTCGCGAGCCATCGAGGAGATGGGCTTCGCGATGGTCCACTTCGAACTCGAGCCCGGCGAGTCGTTCTCCGGCGGCCACCACACGCACCACGATCAGGAGGAGTTGTTCTACGTGATCGATGGGACGGCCACGTTCGAGGTGAAATCGGGGCCGGGTGCCGAGCCCGAAACCCACGAGGTCGGCCCCGGCGAAGTCATTCACTTCGAGCGCGGCGGTTCCTATCAGACCGGCGGTAACGAGGGCGACGAACGAGTCGTCGCCGTGGCGCTCGGCGTCGGGGAGCCCCGCCACGGATGGGCAGACACGAAGGTACTGTTCGACTGTGAGAACTGTGGGCGAGAAACGGTCCACGACATCGAAGCGGTCCGCCCGGAAGACGAGCGGATGCCCGAACCCGACGAAACGGTCATCTCCTGTCAGGACTGTGCAACCGTCGCGGAGCTATAGTCCGTCAATCGCTGGCTCCATTCTCCGGTGACGGTGCGTTTTTAGCGCCGCTCCCCCACGCACCGGTATGGAACTCAACGGCGTGGCGGACCTGCCCGAGGTCCGCCCCGGCGACGACATCGCCGCCCTCGTCGCGGACCGGGCCGCCCTCGAGCCCGGCGACGTACTCACGGTCGCGAGTACGATCGTCTCGAAGGCGGAGGGCCGAACGGCGGACTTAGAGGAGTATCCCGTCAGCGGGCGGGCCGAGGAGATCGCCGACCGGATCGAGGCGGTCGCGGGCGAGGAGAAGGACCCGCGGTTCGCGCAGGCGGTCTTGGAGGAGAGTTCGGAGCTGCTGATCGACTGTCCGTTCCTGCTGGCCGAGACGCGGTTCGGCCACATCGCGCCGAACGCGGGGATCGACCGCTCGAACGTGCCCGGTCACGACATCCTCCTGTTGCCGCGCAAACCCAGCGAGAGCGCCGAGCGGATCCGCGCGGGACTCGCGGCGCGGGGCCACGAGGGCGTCGGCGTCGTGGTGACCGACACCTGCGGGCGACCGTTCCGACACGGCCAGACCGGCGTCGCGATCGGCTGGGCCGGGCTGCCCGCCAGCCGGGACTGGCGCGGCGAACGGGACCGGGACGGCCACGAACTCGGCGTCACCGTCCAGTCGGTGATCGACGAACTCGCCGCCGCCGCGAACCTCGTGACCGGCGAGGGCGCGGGCGGGACCCCTGCAGTCGTCGTCCGCGACTGGGAGTTCGGCGACCACGAGGGCAGCGACGAACTGTTCCGGTCGGTCGACGACGACCTGATACGACAGGCGCTGCGGGAGTGGAGGGTCGACGAATGAGCGACGACTCGAGCCAGCCGACCTGGGGGATCGAACTCACGCCCGAACACCCGCCGGAGCGGATCGCCGACCTGGCCGCGCTCGCGGAGGACGAGGGGTTCGACGTCGCGTTCGCGAGCGGCCACTACTTCAACCGCGACCCCTTCGTCGTTTGCTCCCGGATGGCCGACGCCACCGACGACCTGCGGCTGGGGCCGGGCGTCGTCAACCCCTACGAGACTCACCCGGTGAAACTCGCCTCGCAGACCGCGACGATCGACGAGATCAGCGACGGCCGGGCGGTCTTCGGCGTCGGTGCCGGCGACCGCTCGTCGCTGTCGAACCTCGGCATCGAGCGCGACAGCCCGCTCCGGCGCGTCCTCGAGACGTTCGACCTCGCGCGGGACCTCTGGAACGGCGAGACGGTCACCCACGAGGGGACCTTCGCCGCGCGGGACGCCTCGCTGAACCTCGAGCCCGTCGGGGAGATTCCGGTCTACGTCGGCGCGCAGGGACCGCACATGCTTCGAATGAGCGCGAAACACGCCGACGGCGTGCTGATAAACGCCGCGCATCCGAAGGATCTCGAGTGGTCGGCGGAACAGGTCGCGCAGGGACTGGCCGAGCGGCCCGACGAGCGCGGCGCGTTCGAGTCGCTCGCCTTCGCCAGCGTCAGCGTCGCCGCCGACGAGAGCGAGGCCCGCGAGGCGGCCCGCCCGCCAGTCGCCTTCATCGTCGGCGGAGCCGCCGAGCCGGTCCTCGAGCGACACGATATCGACCGAGAAGCAGCGAGCGCGGTGAGCGAGGCCCTCGAGCGCGGGGACCTGCCCGAGGCGTTCGGCCGCGTCACACCGTCGATGATCGACGCCTTCTGTATCGCCGGGACGACCGAGACGGTCGCCGACCGGTTCGCGGCGGCGCTTTCCCACGTCGGCGGAATCGTCGTCGGCTCGCCGCTGGGACCGGACCTCGAGGACGCGGTCGAACGGGCGAGCGAGGCGCTGGCGCGCGCGAGCGACGATCGCTGAAAACGAGCGGGGGTCAGTTCGCAGTGAAGAGGTTGCCGACCGCGCCGAGGGTGAGTGCACCGAAGACGACCATCGCGAAGACCACGAGGAGGCCGCCGATCAGGACCAGCAACGGCGCGAGGCCGTCTCCGGCAGCGACGTCACTGAAGAGTTCGATCATCTCGGAGAGGTTGTCCACGACGATGTTCGACGGTGTGATGGTGTCCATATGCGGGGGTTGTTATCGGGACTACTTGTCCGTGCCGGTCCCGCCCCGTCGATCGACCACACGGCCCTCGGCGGAGCGATTAAGCCGCTCCCGTTCCAACACCGACCCGTGACTGAGGACGCGACGCTCTCGGCGTTCGACGACCGGACGGCCACCGAATCGGACGGCGACGGCTGCGGAGCCGAGACCGACGCGGCAGGGGGCGACTCGAGTCCCGGCGACGGAAAGACCGCCCGCTCGACGTACGCGTGGGGAACGTATACGTGCGGCTGCTGTGAGGCCGCTGTCGACCGGGTCTGGCGGGCAGACGGCGACCTCGTCTGTCCGGACTGCAAATCGTGGTAATCGGCGACTGCCGGCGGTAACGGCCGGCTTCTCGGGGCTGTCCTGCGGGCGGGCTCCCGAAGTTTTATATCTTCGTCGCGGCTTTGTACACGTGCAATGGCGAAAGGTACGGTCGACTTCTTCAACGACACTGGCGGCTACGGCTTCATCGAAACTGACGACGCGGACGAGGACGTGTTCTTCCACATGGAGGACATCGGCGGTCCTGACCTCGAGGAGGGGCAGGAACTGGAGTTCGATATCGAGGAGGCTGAAAAAGGGCCACGCGCGACGAACGTCGAGCGGCTCTAGGCCGTCCCGCACGGAGGTATCGTTTTCCGACTGCTACCCGGGTAGCTGCGGCACTGTCGACGATTGCGAGCGACGATCGGTCGATCAGCTACCGATACGCCTCACTGAAGTGGTAACTCCCATGACACAAAACATATGTCTCGGAGCGCCGGAAAGCTTAGTAACGGCCGAGTCGCCCGCCTCCCCGCGGCCAGTGACGAGAGCATGACCGATACCAATCCGACGCCGGACCCGAGTACCGATCCACAGACCGACGGCGACACCCTCCGGATCGACACCGTCGAACGGCTCTGTACCGACATCGAGCGAAACGTCGCCGACGTCATCGTCGGACACGAGGACGCCGTCGAACACGTCGTCACCGCCCTGCTCGGACGCGGCCACGTCCTGCTCGAGGACGTGCCCGGGGTCGGCAAGACCATGCTCGCGCGCTCGATCGCCAGATCCGTCGACTGTTCGTTCAGTCGGGTCCAGTTTACCCCCGATCTCCTCCCGACCGACGTCACCGGCGTCAACGTGTTCAACCAGAAGACCCGCGAGTTCGAGTTCCAGCCCGGCCCCGTCTTCGGCAACATCGTCCTCGGCGACGAGATCAACCGCGCGCCGCCGAAGACGCAGGCGGCCCTGCTCGAGGCGATGGAGGAAGAGCAGGTCACCACCGACGGCGAGACCCGCGAACTGCCGACGCCCTTTACCGTGATCGCCACCCAGAACGCCGTCGAGCCCAACCGGACCTACGAGCTGCCCTTCGCCGAGGTCGATCGCTTCATGAAGAAACTCCACCTGGGCTACCCCAATCCCGACGAGGAGGCCGAACTGCTCGGCCGGACCGTCGGCGATCACCCCATCGAGTCCCTCGAGTCGGTGACCGACCGCGAGACCCTCGTCGCTGCCCGCGAGACCGTCTCGACGGTTCGGGTCGCCGAGCCGGTCCGGGAGTACGTCACGCGGCTGGCGGCCGACACCCGCGAGAACGCCCACATCGGCGTCAGTCCCCGCGGGACGATTTCGCTGCTGCGGGCGGCTCAGGCCAGGGCGGTCACGAACGGTCGGGAGTACGTGACTCCCGACGATGTCGAGACCGAGGCGCGGGTCGTCCTGAGCCATCGGATCAAGACGAACAGTCGCGACCGCGACGGTCTCGCGGTCGTCGAGGACGCACTCGAGCGCGTCCCCGTCGAATGAGACTCACGCGCCGCGGCTGGGCCGCCGTCGCCGTCGTCCTCGCGGCCGCCGCGATGAGCTGGCGGTTCGGGCCGCGCGCGTTGAACGCGGTCGTCGTCCCGCTGCTCGTCGTCCTCCTCGCCGGGGTCGTCGTGGTCGCCCGCGCCGAACGGCCCAGCGTGAGCCGCCGCCCGCTCGCGGAGGGGTTCGTCGGCGAGGAACGAACGGCCGCGGTCGCGATCGAAACCGACGGGGCCGTCGCCGCGACGGTGTCCGATACCGTCGGCGACGGCCTCTCGGCGCTCACGACTCCGTACACGGAGACGACCCTCGACGGCGAAGCGACGGTCGCCTACGACCTGCGACTCGAGGCGCGTGGCCGCCGTCGAGTCGGACCGCTCTCGATCGTCGTCAGCGACGTCGTCGGCCTCGTCGAACGGCGGTTCGAGTACGAGGAGGCGACGACGGTCCTGGTCTACCCCCGGGTTCGGGCCCTCGACGACGGTCCCGCGGTCGATCGGCGGACGCTCGCCGGCGTCGCCGACCGACGGACTCGCGAGGAGTTCGACCACCTCCGGACGTACCAGCGCGGCGATCCGCTCCAGGACGTCCACTGGAAGAGCGCGGCCAAACGCCCCGACGAGGACCTCGTCGTCACGGAGTACGCCGACGACGCGGCCGGTGCCGTCACGATCGCCGCCGACTGCCCGGCCGACCGCGACGACGGGGCCGACGAGATGGCGTCGGCCGCCGCCAGCGTCGCGACCGCCCTCCTCGAGCGGGGAGCGACGGTCGGGCTCGTCACGCCCGACGCGACGCACCAGCCGGGATCGGGCCGTGCCAATCACCGGGACCTGCTCGGACTGCTCGCCGTCGTCGAGGCGGGCGAACTCCCCGAACGGGACCGCCGGGACGCCGACGTCGTGGTCCGGACCGAGTCGAGCGGGACGACGATCGCGGTCGACGGCCGCGAGATCCCATTCGACCGGCTGTTCGGAACGGAAAAGCCGGACCGCCGTTCCGATCGGGCTGGAGACGGCGACGCGCGGGCCGACCGCGAGCCCGGCGACCGGTCGGAGGTAAGCGCATGAGTACGGACGCCTCGAGCCGTACCGGGGAGCGGACGGTCGCGATCGATACCGACGGGACGGTCGACGCCGCCCGCTGGCTGGCGCTCGGCTGCGTACTGGCTCTGACGGCGTCGTACGTCTCGGTCCTGTACGGCGTGACACAGGTCGTCGGCGGCAGTCGGTCGCTGGTGGCGATCGTCGGCCTGAGCCTCGCCGCGGCGACGGTCCTCGCGGGCCTGATCCGTCCACGAACGGCGGCGGCCGTCGCCGCGACCGGTGCCGGAGTCGGGTTCGCCTACTACTTCACGTCGGCCGGCGTCGAACTCGGCGTCGTTCTCACCGCGACCGATCAACTGGTCTCCGATACCGTCGCGCTCGCGACCGGGCTCCCGCTGCTCCGGATGGTCCAGGCCGGGACCTGGACGCTCGGGTTCGCGCCCGCCCCCGTGTTCCTGTCGTGGTATCTCGCCGTCCGCGGGCGGTACGCCGCGAGCGTCGTCCCCGGCGGCGCGGCCTTGTGCTTTCTCGTCCTGACCGGCGACGCGGGGACGCTCGCCACCCTGACCGGCACCCTCGCGGCCGTCGGCGCCGTCGCCTTCGGCGAACTCCGACGACGCGGCGGCTCGATCGCTCAGGCGGACCTGCTCGCGGTCCTGTTGGCGGTGACCGTCGCGCTCTCGCTGTCGGTCTCGGTCGTCCCCGGCGAGCCGAGGGGACCGACACACCTGATCCAGGGCGAACCCGGGAGTCTCGAGGCGACGATCGACTCAGCACCTCAGCGCTCGGGTATCTCGGGACAGGTGGACCTCTCGCCCGAGGTCAGGTTCACCGTCGAGTCAGACGAGCCGAGCTACTGGCGGACGGGCGTCTACGATCGGTTCACCGGCGACGAGTGGGTCCGGACCGGACAGGACAGACGATACGACGGGCAGCTGGCCCGGCCCCCCGGCGGCGGCGACACCGTCACGCAGACGGTCACCGCCGAGACGGAGCTAGGCATCATGCCCGTCGCCGCCCAGCCCGTCGATCTCGGCGGCGAGGTCACGCGGCGGACGACCGTCTCCAGACACGGCCAACCCCGGCCCGAAACGCCGCTCCAGCCGGGCGACAGCTACACCGTCGAGAGCGCGATCGTCGACCCCAGCCCGGCTGCGCTTCGGTCCGCGGGGACCGACTACCCCGACCGGATCAGCGACGCGTACCTCCAGACCCCCGAGGACACCTCGAGCGCGTTCGACGACCGGGTCGACGTGATCACCGCCGACGCCGATACCCCCTACGACAAGGCGGTCGCGATCGAGGACTACCTCGAGTCGACGAAAGAGTACTCGCTCGAGGTGTCCCAGCCGTCCGGCAACGTCGCCGAGAAGTACCTGCTGGAGATGGAGGCGGGCTACTGCGTCTACTTCGCGACGACGATGACCCAGATGCTCCGCGAAGAGGGGGTGCCAGCCCGCTACGTCACCGGGTATACGACCGGCCAGCGGGTCGACGACGATACCTACGTCGTCCGCGGACTCGACGCCCACTCCTGGGTCGAGGCTTACTTCCCGGACCACGGCTGGGTCCGGTTCGATCCGACGCCGGGCGGCACTCGGAGCGACGTCCACACCGACCGCCTCCGGGACGCCCGCGCGAACGGCAACGAGGACGCCGACACCGACGAGAGCGCCGACGTGCCGATCGACGGGAACGATTCCGGAAGGGACGAGGGACCGCGACCCAGTGACGGAACCGACCCCTTCGACGGAAACGAGACCGAGCCGAACGACCCGTCCGACGCGCCGGAGCAGCGAAACGACACGGACCCCGGCGGCAACGCCACGAACGACACCGACGGGCCCGAGACATCGTTCAACGGACCCACCGTCGACGACGGGGACGACCGCTCCTGGCTCGAGCGCCTCTCGGCGGTCGCGCGCGAGTCGGTCGCGCTCGGGGTCGTGGCGCTCGTCGGCCTCGCCGCGGGGGCGCGCCGAACGGGCGCGGTGGCGCGACTCCGGCGCGAGGTCGGCGTCTACTGGCACGGCTCCCGAGGCGACCCCGATAGCGACGCCGAACGCGCGTTCGAGCGCCTCGAGCGGCTGCTGGCTCGGCAGTACCGGCCCCGGCGGCGCTCGGAGTCGGCCCGAGCGTATCTGACGGCCCTGTCCGAGGCCGCCGACGAGGGCGAGCCGCCGACCGATCCGCGCCTCGAGCGCGTCCTCGAGGCCTACGAACGGGCGACCTACGGCGGGGGCGTCGACAGGGCGGACGCCGACGCGGCGATCGCGGTCGTCGACGACCTCGCCCGGGAACGACTCCCGGTGATCGGCCGTCGGGAGTGACTGCGGCTCCGTTTCGCTTGCGGTTCAACGATGCCGGAAGGGGCAACCAACTTCGATTTCACCAGCTCTTCGGCTTGCCCCTTCAAAAAGAACCACGCGAAGGCATGCGGGTCCCGATAGTGTTTAATATGCCCGTTTCATACCAACGAACGTAATGTCGGAAGTCTGCTCGACGTGCGGGCTGCCCGAGGAACTCTGCGTCTGCGAGGACGTGGCCAAGGGCCAACAGCAACTCAACATCCGCATTGACGAGCGCAGATACGGGAAAGAGGTAACGATCGTCGAAGGATTCGATCCGAAGGACGTCGATCTGGACAGTCTCTCGTCGGATCTCAAATCAAAATTCGCCTGTGGTGGCACCGTCGAGGACGACCAGATCGAACTCCAGGGCAACCACACCGGCCGCATCGAGGAGTTCCTTCGGGACCGCGGCTTCAACGTCGCCTGATGCCCGCGATGCTCTGAGACGACTTCCGAACCCACGACCGCAGCGCTCCTTCAGTATCCGTTTTTCGCGTCGCCTCACGAGAGCCGCTGCTATCGGTCGATGTCGGCGTTAGAAGGGGGATTCCCGCTCGACCTCGTCGTCCCCGCCGTCGTCCTCGCGGACGAGTCCGAACTTCAGCCCGTACTTGTCCAGCCCGCCCGCCATGCTCTCGACGCGGGCGTCGGCGGTCCCCTCGTAGGTGCCGATGAGCTGGGCCGCCTGGACGCTCGCTTTCCCGTGGGGACAGACCGTGACGATGCGGTCCTCGCCCTCGAGTTCCTCGAGCCGGTCCATGAGCTGATCGAAGGGGATGTTCTCGCTGTCGGGAATGTGACTGTGTTCGAAGCTCCGCTCGTCGCGGATGTCGACGATCCGAACGTCCGCGTCGTCCTCCAGGAGTTCCTTGACCTCGTCGGGAGAGATTTCGCCGTCCATTACCGGAACGATTGGCGTCGACGCGAATAAGAACCGGGGTTTGGCCACTCGGGGATCCGGTCAGCCGGCCGCGAGTCCGACCCGTCGGGCTCAGAGAACGCCGTCCTCCTTCGCGAGCAATAGCCCCGTGAGAGTCGCGTCGTTCGTCGGCCCCTCGCGGACGCGCTCGAGCGCCTCGCTCACCGGGACCGTCCGGACCTCGAGGAACTCGTTGTTGTCCAGTTCCCGCTCGCCCGGCTCGAGCCCCTCGGCGTAGACGATTCCGCGGTCGTGTCGCAACACGCCCGTCGCGACGGCGTACTCCTGTAACAGGGCCGTACTCGAGGGACGGAAGCCGGTCTCCTCCTCGAGTTCGCGGGCCGCCGCCGCCGTGTAAGACTCGCCGTCCTCGACGATCCCCGCCGGCAACTCGAGGTGTGTCTCGCGGATCGTCGGCCGGTACTGCTCGACGAACAGGAGGCGATCGTCGTCGCCGTCCGCGTCGGCGAGAACGCTCCCGTCGACCCGTGCGACCACGACTACCGCGTCCGGCAGTTGGGCCCAGTAGTAGCGCTTTTCGGTCCCGTCGGGCTGTTCGAGCAGGTCGTATCCGCCGTCGTACCAACTCGTCTCGTACTCGGTCCGCTCCTCGAGCAACGCCCACTCGTCGGGTGCAGTCATCGTCGGAGCGTAGGCGCTCGAGGGGCTAAGCGATAGTGGTCGAACGCCTCGACGAGTGGAGCCGTCGACTACTGGTCGATCGTGACTGGATCCGTGACATCGAGCCATTCGAGGTCGGCTCCGACACGTTGGAGGCCGGAATCGTGGGTCCAGAGGCGAGAGACATCGTATCGTTGCATCGCAGCCAGTACCGTCGCATCACGGCCGCCAATGCCTGCGTGGGGATACGAGTTCAGCACGTCCGTTGCGGCTTCGACGTCGTCCGGCGTCAAATCGGCGACGAGAACGTCTTCGAGTCGCAGGAACCGATCGATTCGGTCACGCGGCTCGTCGAGTTGCGTGTGGAGGTAGTGGACGACTTCCATCTGTAGCACCGTCGTGGTAAATAGCGGTTCGCTTTCGAGGAGTGGATCGATCGTTTCCGCGACCGCATCGTGTTCCTCGAGGGTCCGGTCGAGGTAATAGATCCAGACGTTCGCATCGAAACAGTGCATCGTTACGCGTCCGGCAGGTCCGACGTCCAGTCAGCTTTCAGGTCCGTCGGATCGATCGACGGCGCATCGTCAGCTTTCGAGTCTTCGGTGAGACAGCCTCGCATCGACTCGGTGAAAGCCGAGCGGGAGACGCGGGGCCGAACGATAACCGTACCATCCTGGACATCGATGCGAACGCGTTCACCCGGTTCGAGGTTCAGCCGGTCACGGATTCGCCGGGGAATCGTTATACGTCCCTTCTCGTCGAGCCGGCGCTCCTCTCCGTCGGCGCTCATGGTTCCCACTAGGGTGGGAACAAACAAGACGCTTTCTCCTAGACGATCTCCCGATACAACCGCCCGAACGCCTGCCGCCGGAGCGTCGCGACCGCCGCCTCGGGTTCGTTTTGGAAGGTCGCGGCGACGGCGTCGCCGTCCGGCCCCGAGTGCCAGACGACGCGGTCGACGTCCTCGTGTCCGACCGTCGTCACCTCGCCGTCGTACCCCGCCCGCCACTCCTCGAACTCCTCGCGAGATCCCACGTGAGCCTCGAGCAGGCTGGCGAAAAGGGCGTCCCGAGCCGTCTCGACGACGTCGCCGGTGACCCGATCGTCGTACTCCTCGCGATCGAAGTCCATGGCCTTCGCGACCTCGCGGACGACCGTCTGTGCCGCGGGCCCGACCGACTCGTAGCGTTCCCGCGCCTCGGCGGCCGACTCGAAACTGAAAATCCCCTCGGTGTGCATGTTCGGACGATCGGCGGACTGGCAGTTACGCGTTTTCGTTCCCGTCGGTGCCGTCCGCCGAGTCGGTCCCTTCGTCACCGTCGGCGGTCTCCATCTCGCGGGTCAACTCGGCGGCCTCTTGCAGGACGTCCGCCGCTTCGGCCGTCAAGTCACCGCGGCCAGGGCCGCGGCTCCCCCGCCCGACCGTCCCCTCGAGCGAGTCCGGACGGCCCGGCTCGCGACCGTGGCCGTGATCGTGACCCTCGAACTCCGGCGTGTCGATCTCCTCGGCGTGCGGACTGACGCGCGCCCCGAGTTCCTCGGGGCTACAGTCGGCCCAGTCGGGGGCGTGTTCCTCGAGCCACTCGCGGTGTTCCTCGCGGCCCAGCGACGCGGTGATCGCGAGGTGGTTCGCGAGATGGACCGCGTCGGCCTCCTCGGCCTCACAGACCGGACAGGCGTATCCCATACCCGAAGCTACGGTCGCGGACGGTAAAACGTCCCGCTACTCCACCTTCCGGATCATCACGATCGCGTCCTCGCCGTCGCCGTAGTACGCCGGCACCCGGCGGAGCGGCTCGAACCCGAACTCCCGATAGAGTCGCTTGGCCCCGTCGTTCGAGCACCGCACCTCGAGTTTGACCGTTCCCGCACCCTGAGCCGCGAGGACGCCGAGCGAACGGGACAGCAATGCGGAGCCGACGCCGGCACCGCGGTGGTCGGGATGGACGGCGACGTCCTTGACGTGACCCAGCGCCCGGCCGATCTGCTGGGTCACGTCGGAAACGATATACCCGGCGACCTTGCCGTTGATTTCGGCGACCAGAAACCCAGGGTCGCCGAGAAAGCCCTCGAAGGCGTCGTACGGCCACGGCTGAGAAAACGAGTCGTTCTCGATGCGAACGACCGCGAGCAGGTCCGCCCGCTCGGCGGGCCGGATCGATACCTCCTCGCCGTCCTTCGGCGCGAACGTCGTCACAGCCAGAGGTTACACGCCGAACAGTAAAAGCCGTACGCGTCCCGGCGGTCGCGGCGTCGACGCCGCGGCCGACTCGAAGTAGTCCACTGGCTTCGACAGGGCCATCTATTCGTCGTCTTCCGTCTCGTCTTCGATACGGGAACTCGCTCCGCCGGGTTCGCCGCCATCTCGAACGCCGCGGTCAATTCTGTGTGGGCGTCAGGTCGAGTTCCTCCACGTGCTTCGGGACGTACTCCTCAGAGAGGTTATCGAGTTCGAGTTGGAACCGAACGCTCTCGGGATCCTCCCGGTCGGCCGTCGCGTTGACAACGGCGACGGACTCCCACTCGAACGTCTCGTCCACTGCCTTCCACTCGACGTAATCGTACATCGTGTGTGCAGTGACCAATAGCAGTCGAGCCAATAGCCGCACCCACTTAGACTGCACGTCCAGCGTACCGACCAGGATTCCGGCTACCGAGACCGGCGAGACGGAACCGGGCCCGATTACCGTCCGTTCCATCCGGTCGCCGTACCCACCGCGCGCGAGAACGATCGGGAGCCATCACCCCGCGAATCGGCCGGTTCCCGGCCCCGCTCGAGCGTAGATCGGTGCCGAACCACCAGCGCGACCCACGGATCACCGGCCGCCGCCGGCGTTCGTACCCCATCTACCGGCTGATTTTGCTCCAAAGAGATTGAGATAACTCGATGCCGACTCACGGGTTTGTCGGTGGGACTCGGTTCACGACCGCTGACCGTCGTACCCCTCCTGATCGATTCGGCCCGGTCAGAAACGAGCGATCCTGCGACCGACGGTCCGCCTCAATCCACGTCAACCGCCACCCGGCCGACATCGATACGCCGGGAGTTACAATCCGAGACGGCTATCGTATCCGTTGTGACCCCCCGCACCCGCTTTCGTGAATCACCACCGTGGAGCCGTTGGCTCCCCCCTTCCATGGGCTGGGCCGACTCGAACCCCGAGATGGGACGTCCACGTCGTCGACCCGCAACGCCACCACACCGATCGGTAACTCACGATCGTTTCGATCGGTCGATCCGTCAGAGATAACGGCATAATACTCCTGTAAGAGAGAACATGGGTATCGCTTGCAGCCGAAGCGATACTTATACCGCCGGACTCCAAAGGGCGGTCCATGACAGACGCAGCCGAATGCAAACCGGAGCCGCTCGAGCAGGATACGGAGGAGCGCGACGACGCCCACCTCGACGACATCGAAGAAGGGGCCGGCTGTACGGAAATATGGGAACATCTCGCCGAGAAGCGCGAAGAGTAATGCGAGAGCTTCGCCACGGCAGCGACCTTTTTGACCGGCACTCCCGTATTCAGATGCATGACTGACAACCGGTTCGGAGATCGTTCGTCCCGACGCGGCGAAAACGGTCGTTCGATCCCGACGGACCGAGAATCACCCGTCGGCGCACCAGTCATCCGAGGCGACGAATCGGTCGCGGGAACACATGCCCGCGAGGCCGTCCAGTTCGATCCTGACGATCCCGAGAGCCTCGCTGACGCCGCCGAGATTGTCCGCCAGTTTGCAAGCGGTGCAACCAACGACGATCACCTGTACATGCTCCGCGGGGCGGCTGCCTGTGCCGCGCTCGTTCGCGGCGAAGGATCCTACAAAGCAGCCGCTGAACGGGCCGGCGACGAGGCTACCGTCTCCTTTATTCGCAAGTGGGCTCGCGTCCACGATCTGCCGCGCTCGGTACGTAAACAGGTCGCGATCGGACAAATCGCGCCGACGGCTGCCAAACACATCGCCCGCGTCGGTGGCGAAGCACGACTACTGCTGGCCTGGGCAACGCTCGACGGCGACCTCACAGTCCGTGACGTCCGAAGCGTCGCCAGTGCGATCAACGACGGCGACTCTATCCAACGGGCCCTCGCGGATCACGGCGTTACTCTCGGAGAACTCAGTCTCACCCTCTCACCGACGACCTATCGCGACCTCCGACGACGGGCGTCGGTCGACGACGTCGAGCCGGGCCGGATCGTCACCGAAGCGCTCGAACAGTACTTCGAATAGCAGTCCCGGGCGACGAAGAAAGAAACGTTTAACCGCCACTCACTGAAAGTAGTGAACACAGGGCCGGTAGCTCAGTTTGGCAGAGCGTCTGGCTTTTAACCAGACGGTCGCGTGTTCAAATCGCGCCCGGCCCGCTACCCTATTGAGAGAATTTTTCAGCTGCAGCAGGATCAGTGGATCTGTATGCAGAGAGATTGCAGTCGCTACCTGAATCGAATACGGAATCAATCGGCTGTTCGAAGCAAGTCACTCGTTAGACGAACGAGTCAAAACGATAGCCGTCGTCGTTGAAAAACCGAAAAAGCCAAGGGCCGGATTTGAACCGGCGATGGGCGGCTCTGCAGGCCGCTGCGTTCGGCCGGACTCTGCCACCTTGGCGCAGTTTAGCCTTGTTACTGCGTTCGTTTAAGCATAGCGGTACGGATCAACCCTTGTTCCGGATCGAAGCACAGTATAAATACAGAAAACCCCGACAGCCACTGGGGTGCAGTGGCTGTTCGGAGTTAAGTAGGTATGAGTAGTGGCGGCGAATCGGGGTTCCCAGAGGGTCGCCCACTCCAGTACTGACCGAAACGCAGGCGAGCTTATCTTCCGTGTTCGGGATGGGTACGGGAGGCACCTCGCCGCTATGGCCGCCGTAACGCCGACCGACGGACTCGAACCGTCGTCAAACCCTAATCGGTGTCTGTCCAAGACCGAGTGTACGTGTAGTCCAGTTTGCGTCCGGACCCGTTCGCGCGTCACGGATCCAATGCGATGTAGTGTATGAGTGTGTGGCTTGGCCGATTAGTGCTCGCGGGCTCAACACCTCGTTGCCTTGGTGCGTACACCCCGAGTCTATCGATCTCGTCTTCTACGAGTGGCCTCCGTGGTATCTCTTTTTCAGGTGGGTTTCGAGCTTAGATGCGTTCAGCTCTTACCCCGTGGTGCGTCGCTGCCCAGCGCGTGCCCTTTCGGACAGCTGGTACACGAGTGGCACCCAATCGTAGTTCCTCTCGTACTATACGATCGTTCCCGTCAGATACCGTTACACCCCCAATAGATAGCAGCCGACCTGTCTCACGACGGTCTAAACCCAGCTCACGACCTCCTTTAATAGGCGAACAACCTCACCCTTGCCCGCTTCTGCACGGGCAGGATGGAGGGAACCGACATCGAGGTAGCAAGCCACCCGGTCGATATGTGCTCTTGCGGGTGACGACTCTGTTATCCCTAAGGTAGCTTTTCTGTCAGCAA
The DNA here is from genome assembly GCF_001953745.1 of Natrinema saccharevitans. Lineage (NCBI taxonomy): Archaea > Methanobacteriati > Methanobacteriota > Halobacteria > Halobacteriales > Natrialbaceae > Natrinema > Natrinema saccharevitans. The sequence continues at coordinate 14,606 of NZ_LWLN01000001.1, read as the reverse complement.
TTGGCCGCATCAAGCAGCCTAATTGGTTCGCTAGACCACGCTTTCGCGTCAGCGTCCGTCGTTGTGCCGGACACTGTCAGACTTCCGTTTGCTCTTGCGCTCTGTTCCGCGTCTCCGACGCGGATGAGGAAATCTTGGGGCGCGCCCGATATCTTTTCAGGCGCGTACCGCCCCAGTCAAACTGCCCGGCTACCAGTGTCCTCCGCCAGGAGTGAGAGTCGCAGTCACCATCGGGTAGTATTTCAATGCTGGCTCGGTGGCCCGCTAGCGCGGGTACCTGTGTACCGCCTCCTACCTATGCTGCACAATGGCGACCACGTCTCAGTGACAGCCTGCAGTAAAGCTCTATAGGGTCTTCGCTTCCCCTTGGGGGTCTCCAGACTCCGCACTGGAACGTACAGTTCACCGGGCCCAACGTTGGGACAGTGGCGCTCTCGTTGATCCATTCATGCAAGCCGCTACTGAAGCGGCAAGGTACTACGCTACCTTAAGAGGGTCATAGTTACCCCCGCCGTTAACAGGTCCTTCGTCCCCTTGTACGGGGTGTTCAGATACCTGCACTGGGCAGGATTCAGTGACCGTACGAGTCCTTGCGGATTTGCGGTCACCTATGTTGTTACTAGACAGTCGGAGCGCCCGAGTCACTGCGACCTGCCCCATTGCAGGGCAGGCATCCCTTATTGCGAACGTACGGGACTAACTTGCCGAATTCCCTAACGTCGGTTGCTCCCGACAGACCTTGGCTTTCGCCGCCACGAGTACCTGTGTCGGATCTCGGTACGGACAGTGTGTTCGCCTTTTCACGGGCTCTAGGTTGACCTCTCTTGCGCTATCCTACCATTCGGTCGCTTCGTGCCATTACGGCTTCCACGAACTTCGATAGTTCGACCGGGCGAAAGCCCGGCAGAGGCGGCCCCAAAGCGTTGGCTTTGAGTACACACTGGCATAGGAATATTAACCTATTTCCCTGTTGTCAGCTTCGACTTACGGGCTGACTTAGGACCGGCTAACCCTCAGCTGATCAGCATTGCTGAGGAACCCTTACTCGTTCGGCCGTCGGGGTTCTAACCCGACTAACGCTGCTACTATGACCAGGATTTTCGTTACTGAACGGTCCACACGACTTCTCAGCCGTGCTTCCACCCGAACAGAACGCCAACCTACGAGATCACCAGTCTAAGTGGTGCTGCTAGGTCTCGGTGGTAGACTTGAGCCCCGATCATTTTGGGCGCCTCAAACCTCGGCCGGTAAGCTGTTACGCTTTTCTTAGAGGGTAGCTGCTTCTAAGCTCACCTCCCGGCTGTCTAGGGCTTGAGACCACCTTCGATCGCACTTAGTCTACACTTGGGGACCTTAACCCAGCTCTGGGTTGTCTCCCTCACGGTACACAGGCTTACCCCGTGCACCGGACTCCCTGCGTCGAGCGGCGTTCGTAGGTTCGGAGTTGGACAGGGGGGCACACTCCTCTCGGAGTGCGGTCCCCCAATCCGTCGCTCTACCCCACGAACTACCTCGGCAGAGGTGATGCTTCGACATCTTTCGGTTGGAACCAGCTGTTTCCGGACTCGATGGGCCTTTCACCCCTAGACGTAGGTCACGAGAGGGTATTGTAGGACACCAACTCTAACAGGCCTCCACGTGCCTTTCGGCACGCTTCGCCTTGCCCACGCCTAGATCGTCCGGTTTCGGGTCGTGCCCGTTTGACTCCCCGCGCTTGAACACGGCGGCCCTCGTGCAACGCACTGCGGCCATGTCGGTTTCCCTTCGCCTTCCCCGATGATCGGGTTAGACTCGTCAAACAGGCACACTCCCTGGTTCGTTTTTCAAAACGTACGACAGAACACCGGCTTCCCAAACTTCTTACTACAGGTTCGCACCTGATTCATTTCGTCCGGGACCTTGTGTGCCCTGTCGCTCCATCGCCAACTGATTTCACGCCCTATTGCACCTCCCTTCGTGGGGTGCTTTTCAGCGTTCGCTCACGCTACTTGTTCGCTATCGGTCTTGAGGAGTGTTTAGTCTTCGCGGTCGATGCCCGCGATATTCACGAGGGATATCCAACCCCCGATACTCTGGAACTGACTCGTTCCTTACTTGCCGACGGTACGGGACTGTCACCCTGTCTCGTGCTCTATTCCAAGAGACTTCGCGTCGCCGTTCGGGAAGTGATCGTCAGTCCGAACACCACATTGCCCGTGAGGGCTTCGGTTTGGACTGTGTCGCGTTCTTTCGCCAATACTAACGACATCGCGTTTGCTTTCTTTTCCTGTCGGTACTAAGATGTTTCAATTCCCGACGTTCCCCATTGCGCGAAGCAATTGCGGTGGGGATTCCCATTCGGAGATCCTATGTTCTTCGCCTCCGTGCGGCTCCCATAGGCTTATCGCAGCTTGGCACGTCCTTCGTCAGCTCTCAAGCCGAGCGATCCACCAGCTGGCACAGTAGCCACGTTCATCGGATCGGCGTTGCGACAGAGTCGCAACATCGTGACCCGGGAACGGGTCCAGTGGACGCCTGGACTACACGTACACACGGTCTCATCTGCACGCCGGTAGACGGCCGGCCTGCATTGACCCTTCCCACCCACGCTTGCGCGGGGTGGTGCATCGGTTCGTTCGGATTAGACCGAAATCGTCTGCCCCACTTAAGGGGCACGATTCGGTCCAACCCGAGCCATGGACCCACAGGGATTCGAACCCTGGGCATCCTCCTTGCAAAGGAGGCACTCTACCACTGAGCTATGGGCCCACGTCCGCCACAAAGGCGGACAGCGGGAGTAGGTGTTAGCCTTGGTAGTTCAAAGGTGCCCGATCGGCCACGACGTGGGTCGATCGAACGTGGACTGCGTGGCGCTACGCGCCACGACTTTTGGGCCGGGGCGACGCCCCGGTCCCGGTCTGTGGAGGTGATCCAGCCGCAGATTCCCCTACGGCTACCTTGTTACGACTTAAGCCCCCTTGCGGAGCCCAGATTCGACCGGCGTTGCGTCGGCCTCATCCGGACCCCACTCGGGTGCTTTGACGGGCGGTGTGTGCAAGGAGCAGGGACGTATTCACCGCGCCCTTCTGAGGCGCGATTACTACCGAATCCAGCTTCATGAGGGCGAGTTTCAGCCCTCAATCCGAACTACGACCGAGTTTCGGAGATTAGCGCCCCCTCTCGGGGTTGCATCCCACTGTCTCGGCCATTGTAGCCCGCGTGTCGCCCAGCACATTCGGGGCATACTGACCTACCGTTGCCCGTTCCTTCCTCCAGTTTGGCACTGGCAGTCCTCCTAATGTACCCAACCACCGCTAGGTGTTGCTGGCAATTAGGAGTGCGGGTCTCGCTCGTTGCCTGACTTAACAGGACGCCTCACGGTACGAGCTGACGGCGGCCATGCACCTCCTCTCAATGGCTCCGGTAAGGTCATCAACCTGACCTTCACTGCACATTGTCGATGCTGGTGAGATGTCCGGCGTTGAGTCCAATTAAACCGCAGGCTCCTCCGGTTGTAGTGCTCCCCCGCCAATTCCTTTAAGTTTCATCCTTGCGGACGTACTTCCCAGGCGGTCTGCTTCGCGGCTTCCCTGCGGCACAGCACAGGCTCGTAGCCTGTGCCACACCTAGCAGACATCGTTTACAGCTCGGACTACCCGGGTATCTAATCCGGTTCGTGACCCGAGCTTTCGTCCCTCACCGTCGGATCCGTCTTCCAGAGGCGCTTTCGCCACCGGTGGTCCGTCCAGGATTACGGGATTTCACTCCTACCCCGGACGTACCCCTCTGGTCTTCCGGTCCCAAGCCGTGCAGTTTCCACCGGACGCCCGCGCGTTGAGCGCGCGGATTTCCCGATGGACTTGCACGGCCAGCTACGGACGCTTTAGGCCCAATAATAGCGGTCATCACTCGTGCTGCCGGTATTACCGCGGCGGCTGGCACCGGTCTTGCCCAGCACTTATTCCGCGACCTCCTTACGGTCGCAAAAAGCGAGGACTATATGCCCTCGCACTTGGAGTCCCCCTATCGCACTCGCGTGCAGTGTAAAGGTTTCGCGCCTGCTGCGCCCCGTAGGGCCCGGTATCTTGTCTCAGATACCGTCTCCGGGCTCTTGCTCTCACAACCCGTACCGATTATGGGCACGGTGGGCCGTTACCCCACCGTCTACCTAATCGGCCGCAGCCACATCCTATGGCGCCGGAGCGTTTCGGATTCACACCACTCCAGGTCGTGAATCGTATCCCGAATTAGCCTCAGTTTCCCGAGGTTATTCGGATCCATAGGGTAGTTTGGCCACGTGTTACTGAGCTATCTGCTACGAGTCTGAACTCGTGCAACTAGCATGGCTAAATCGGACTCCAATAGCAATGACCTCCGGCAGGATCAACCGGAATGCTATTTGATCTCCCCAGTTGGGGAGGGTCTGTTGGCGGTGAATGTTGGTACACACTCACACATGGGTCCACGTTCGCTGACGCCGGTCGTGTGACCGATCGGGCGTCACCGAACTACCAAGGCTAACATCAGATCCCATCTGTACGGCGGACCGCAGGGGTGGAATCCTCATTTCCTTCGGACGTATTCGTACACCGTCTGGGGTACATAACCCCTTCGGGTTCGAACTATCCGAGATGACGGACCGAGTTGAACGGCCCGTCGATCACGTCGTCTTTTGCATTCACATCCGAATGCCCTCGAGCATATAAGGGCGTCGGATCGCACCCGCACCGGAAAACACGGCCGGCGAGGGGTGTACGATCACGACTGAACGCCCGGACACGTATAAGGGCCCCGGACTGTCACGGCCGGTTCCCGGACGTGACCACGTCCTCGGTGGAGCCCTCGAGTGTCAATAAGGCCGTCGGAACGAACCGACGAAATTCGAGAGCAGATGTGCAGTTCCTCCGTGCCGGGTGACGGCCGAAGGACGCGACGGCGAGCGCCGCGTTGTTCGCATTACAATCGAGTGCCCGGGAGGTACATAAGGCCGTCGAACGATCCTCGCATCGAATCCCGATACCATAGCACGATTTTCCACGAGAACGGCCGTCGTGTTACTACTAAAACACCCCTGGCTCGAGCAGCGCGATAATCGGTCGCGAGAATGTCACGCGGGCGGAGGTCGGCCGGTCATCCCACCCTCGTAGGGAGTCGGGCCGGATGATACCCGCGTGCGTCGTCGTCGGGCGTGGACGCGCAAGAAGGCTTCGTGTCACCGACCGCTGACGGCCGTTCGTGTCAATCAGTACGGGCGGTCGGCTCGGGCGAGTGCGAGCCGCATCGATGCCGATAAACCACGTGCGTCGTAAGGTAGGGACGAATGGTCCGGGACCCGTTCGCTTCGGAGTCGACGCCGTCCGCGGAGGAGATCTGCTCTGCGCTGGACGATCCCGACTGCCGCGAGATAATCCGCAACCTCGAGGAACCCATGACTGCGTCGGAACTCACGAAGCGGTGTGAGATCCCGCAGTCGACGCTGTACCGGAAACTCGAGTTACTGACCGAGGCGACACTGCTCGAGGAGTCGACCGAGATTCGACAGGACGGCCACCACGCAAGCAAGTACTCGGTCGCGTTCGACGAGATCACGCTGGGGCTGGACGAGAAGCGGCAGCTGACGATCGAGATCGAGCGGCCGACCCGGACAGCCGACGAGCGACTCGCGGAGCTGTGGTCGGAGGTGCGAAAGGAAACATGAACCCGTTTCCTGCCGGTCCGACGGAAACGATGCTCGCGCTGGCGGTCGTGAAGACGCTCGTCCTCGTGGTCGGAAGCGTCATCACGTACTTCGCCTTCAAGGCCTATCGACGGACGCGCCAGCCGGCGCTTGGCTATCTCGCAGCCGGGTTCGGGATCGTGACGCTCGGGTTCGTTCTGGCCGGCATGCTGTACGAGGTGCTCGGTGTCGCGCTCGTGACGGGAATCTTGCTCGAGAGCCTGCTCGTGTTGATCGGCTTTCTCGTGATCGCGTACTCGATGTACGCACAGTGAGCGGTCGCCGTGCAACGGTTGCGGACGTAACGGATGGTTGTGGAGTTCTCGTCTCGGTACCGCGCTCGAGGCGCGTTTCGCTATCGCAGCGGCACGGAGATGCCACGCCGTTCCTGACCGACTTACTCGGGACTGGTCCGTGATTCGCCGGTAGCAACCTCCGGTTCAGCGCGCGCCGGCGTAGCGTTGAGCGGCTACCTCGGTCAGGTCGTCCGTTCGATGGCCGGCGTCACCGATTCAGCGTGTGAATCGCGTGCCCGAGCGCGTTCTCGGCGGCCTCCATCACGGACTCCGAGAGGGTGGGGTGGGTATGGACCGTCGCGGCGACGTCCTCGAGGGTCGCGCCGAGTTCGATCGCGAGGCCGAGTTCGGCGATCAGTTCCGAGGCTTCGGGGCCGACGATCGAAGCCCCGAGCAGGTAGCCGGCGTCCTCGTCGGCGACGATTTTGACGAACCCATCGCTCTCGCCGGTCGTCAGCGCGCGGCCGCTGGCCCGGAACGGGAACTGGCCGGTGACGGGCTCGAAGCCGGCCTCGGCGGCCTCGGACTCGGTCATTCCGACGGTCCCGATCTCGGGATCGGTGAAGACGGCGGCGGGCATGGCCTGATAGTCGATCGCGGCGGGTTCGCCGGCGATAACTTCGGCGGCGACCTTGCCCTCCGCGCTGCCCTTGTGGGCGAGCATCGGTTCGCCGGCGACGTCGCCAACGGCGAAGATATGGTCGATATTCGTGCGCGCGCGGGAATCGGTTTCGACGAACCCGTCGTCGTCGGTCTCGACGCCGGCTTCCTCGAGGTCGAGCGTGTCCGAGACGGGCCGGCGGCCGACGGCGACGAGGACCTTCTCGGTCTCGAGTTCGAGACGCTCCGCTTCGACGGCGTCGGCGCTCCCACCGTCGGCAGCGGCGTGGTAAGCGGGTTCGGCGACGACGCGGATTCCCTCCTCATCGTCTCGCTCGGCCCAGTCCGACACCGTGTACCCGAACTCGAAGTCGATCCCGAGGTCGTTGGCTCGTCCTTTGACGGGGCGTTTGAGATCGTCGTCGTACCCCGGCAGTATCGAGTCGAGCATCTCGATCACGGTCACATCGGTCCCCAGTTTGGCAAAGACGCCCGCCAGCTCCATCCCGATATAGCCCGCGCCGACGACGACGAGCGAGTCCGGTACCGACTCGAGCGCCAGCGCCTGTCTCGAGTCCAGCACGGGCTCGTCGCCGAAGTCGAAGTTGGGGATCTCGATGGGGCGGGAGCCGGTCGCGACGATGGCGTGTTCGAACTCCAGACTCTCCGAGCCCTGGCCCTCGCCGCTGTGGGAGACGCGGGCGGTGTTCTCGCCGGCGAAGCGAGCGGTGCCCTCGAGCAGGGTCACCCCATTGGCCTTGCAGAGCTTTTCGACGCCGCCCGTGAGCTGGTCGACGACGCCGTCTTTCCACGCCATCATCTCGCCGAGGTCGATCTCCGGCTCGGCGTGGATTCCCATCTCCTCGGCGGTCGCGGCGTCGTGAGCCACGTCGGTCGCAGTGATCAGGGTCTTCGACGGGATACAGCCGTAGTTCAGGCAGGTCCCGCCGTAGGCGTCCTTCTCGACGAGCGTGACGTCGAGGTCGAGCTGTCCCGCGCGGATCGCGGCCACGTAGCCCGCGGGGCCCGCGCCGATTACGAGTACGTCCGTGCCGGTCGTGACGTCTCCGACGACCATCAGCGATCCGCCTCCGTCGTGCGTGTACTGAATGTCATGTTCGGTAGCTCCGTCTTCGGTCACTCGAGCAATAGTAGGTGCGGGTTCTCGAGATACTCCATGACGGTGTTGGTAAACTGCGCGCCGACCGCACCGTCGATCAGTCGGTGATCGAACGACAGCGAGAGGGTCATCACGGAACGCGGTTCGATCGACTCCGCCCCGTCCTCGTCGGTGACGACGCGGGGCTTGCGCTTGATCTCCCCGATCGCGAGGATGCCCGCCTCGGGGTAGTTGATGACCGGCGTGGCGTACTCGCCGCCGATACCGCCGATATTGGTAATCGTAAACGTCGAGCCCCGGAGTTCGTCGGGACTGATCGTCCGGTCGCGGGCCTTCTGGACGACCTCGTTCATCTCCGAGGAGAGTTGCAGGAGCCCCTTCCGGTCGGCGTCCTCGAGGACGGGGACCATCAGTCCCACGTCGGTCGCGGTCGCGATCCCGATGTTGTAGTAGTCGCGGTAGACGATTTCCTCGCTGGCCTCGTCGATGACCGCGTTCATCTCGGGGTGTTCGTGCAGCGCCGCGACCACGGCCTTCACGATGAACGGCATGTAGGTCAGCCGGATCCCGCGCTCCTCGGCGCGCGGTTTGAGGTCCTCGCGGGCCGCGACGAGTTCGGTCACGTCGACCTCGTCGTGGTGGGTGACGTGGGGCGCGCTGTACTTGGACTCGACCATCGCGTCGGCGATCGTCTTGCGCACGCCCGTGAACGGCTCGCGGCGTTCGCGCTCGCCCTCGGCGAAGTCGGTGCCCGTCGTCCCGACCGATTCGCCCGCCTCGAGCGCTTCGCGGTCGGCTTCTTGTGCCTGCCGCTGGGCCTCGGCGTACTCGCGGACCGTCTCGGGCGTGACAAAGGCCGCGCCGTCGTGCTCCTCGTCGGTGGGGACGGCGTCGATGTCGACGCCTTCCTCCTGAGCGATCCGTCGCGTCGCGGGCGCTGCCAGCGTCTTGTCGCGGTCGGCGGGCTCGACCTGCCCCGGCGTCTCGCGTCGCCGGGCGCTCGAGTCCGCGGTCGCCGTCGTCGCGCTCCCGGCGGCCGTCTCCTCGGCGGCACCAGCGCCGACGCCGCGTCCGGTCGAATCGGCCGTCTCGGACGCGACCTCGTCTGCCGCCGCGCCGGCGCTCCGTGACTGCGACCCCGCCGTCTGGCCGCCGGACTCGCCGCCCGCCGCGGCCCGCACGTCGGCCGCGGTGATCCGCCCGCCGGGACCGCTCCCCCGAACGCTCGAGAGAGCGATCCCCTGCTCGCGAGCCATGCGGCGAACGCGCGGCGGCGCGAAAACGCGGTCGTCGGGCGGGGCGACAGCTTCGGTGTCGGCACCGGTCGCCCCGGGATCACCGGCGGCCTCGCCCTGCTGCTCGCTCGGTTCGTCGACGCCGGCGGGTTCGCCGGTCAACTCCTGCTCCGATTCGGTCTGCTCTGTGGCTCCTTCGCTCTCTTCGCCTGCGACATCGAACGAGATGATCACCGTCCCGACGGGGACGACCTCGCCCGCCTCGACGTGTAACTCGCGGACCGTACCGTCGACCGGCGCGGGGACCTCCACGAGGGCCTTGTCGGTCTCGACCTCCGCGACCGGCTGGTCCTCGGTGACCTCGTCACCCGGCTCGACCAGCCACGAGACCAGTTCGCCCTCCGCGACCCCTTCGCCGACGTCCGGTAGTTCGAACTCCCTGACCATGGTTAGAACTCCGCGGCCCGTCGAATGCCGTCCTCGATGCGCGCCGCCTCGGGGAGATAGTAGTCCTCGAGCGCGTACAGCGGGAACGGGGTGTCGAACCCGGTGACCCGTTCGATCGGCGCCTCCTGATACAGCAGCGACTCCTCCTGTAGGGTGGCGGTGATCTCCGCGCCCAGCCCGCCCGTCTTGGGGGCCTCGTGGACGACCGCCGCGCGGCCGGTCTTCTCGAAGGACTCGACGATCGTCTCCTCGTCCAACGGCGACACCGTTCGCAGGTCGACGACCTCGGCGTCGATCCCCTCCGCGGCGAGGTTCTCGGCGGCCTCGAGGGTCGGCCGGGTCATCGCGCCCCACGTGTAGACCGAGACGTCCGAGCCCTCGCGGCGGACGGCCGCCTCGCCGAGTGGCACCTCGTAGGGCTCGTCCGGGACGTCCTCACGGAACGCCCGATAGATCAGCTTCGGCTCGAGGAAGATCACCGGATCCGGGCTCCGGATCGCGCTGATCAACAGCCCCTTCGTATCGTAGGGAGTCGAGGGAACGACGACCTTGAGCCCGGGCTGGTGGACGAACATCGCCTCGGTCGACTCGGAGTGGTGTTCCGGGGCGCGAATGCCGCCGCCGTAGGGGGCCCGGATCACCATCGGGCAGGTGAATCGCCCGCGCGAGCGCGTTCGCAGGCGCGCCGCGTGCGAGACGATCTGGTCGAATCCGGGGTAGATAAAGCCGAGAAACTGGATCTCGGGGACCGGTCGCATCCCGTAGGCGGCCATCCCGATCGCCGTGCCGACGATGCCGGACTCGGCCAGCGGGGTGTCGACGACCCGGTCCTCGCCGAACTCGTCGTAGAGCCCCTCGGTCGCGCGGAAGACGCCGCCGTTTTTCCCGACGTCTTCGCCCATGACGACGACGTCGTCGTCGCGTTCCATCTCCGTGTGTAGTCCGTCCCGGACCGCCTGTACCAGCGTCAAACTCTCCGATCCTGATTCTGCTGCCATGTGTTAGCCCTCCAAGAGCGCGTCGTCGCCGTGATCCTCGCGGATCGATTCGAAGTACTCGAGTTGCCGTTGCAGCCGCCGGGGCATCCCCTCGTAGACGTGGGCGAAGATCTCCTCGGGATCGGGCCGGTCGAACGACTCGGCCCCCTCGATGGCGTCGGCCACGTCGTCCTCGATCCGGGCCTCGATCGCGTCGACCCGTTCGTCGTCGAGGATCCCGTTCGAGCGCAGATACGTCTCGAGGCGCGGGATGGGGTCCTTCTGTTTCCAGCGTTCGACCTCGTCCTCGTTGCGGTAGACGGAGGGGTCGTCGGCGGTGGTGTGGGCACCGAACCGGTACTGGACCGCCTCGATTAGCGTCGGTCGCAGTTCGTCCGCGTCGGGGTCTTTGGCCTTCTCGACGGCTTCTTTGGTAACCTTGTAGACCGCCAGCGGATCCATCCCGTCGACCTGGACACCTTCGAAGCCGTAGGCGGCGGCCTTCTGGGAGAGGGTCTCGCTCGCGGTCTGGCGCTCGCGGGGCACCGAGATGGCCCACTGGTTGTTGTTACAGAAGAAGACCGTCGGCGTGTCGAAGACGCCGGCGAAGTTCAGCCCCTCGTGGAAGTCGCCTTCCGATGTCGCGCCGTCGCCGAAGTAACAGACGAAGGCCTTCTCCTCGCCGTTGAGCTTCGAGGCCCAGGCCGCGCCGGTCGCGTGGGGGATCTGGGTCGCGATCGGAACCGCGACCGAGAACATGTTGACGTCCTCGGGGATGTAGTTGCCCTGCTCGTGGCCCATCCAGTACAACAGGGTACGCTCGAGCGAGAGGCCCCGAACCAGCCCGACGCCGTGTTCGCGGTAGCTGGGGAAGACCCAGTCGCCGTCGGCGAGTGCGTGGGCACTGCCGACCTGTGCGGCCTCCTGGCCCGACAGGGGCGGGTAGGTACCCATTCGACCCTGGCGCTGGAGGCTGACAGCCCGCTCGTCGAACCGCCGGACGAGTCGCATCTGCTCGTACATTTCGACGAGTTCCTCCTCGGAGAGGTCGGGCACGTCGGCGCCGTCGAGGACGCGGCCGGCCTCGTCGAGGACCTGTACTCGCTCACGGGGGTCGCGCTGTAACGTACTCACGGGGAAACCCACCTGTACATATCCTACTGAACTATCGCTCAGGGTAAAGGAGTTTCCCAAAATACGTTACTATTAGTGTGATTCTTCGGGGCAGTCATCGAATCACCGTTCGATACCGAACAGTATCGGTTGAAGACGTGCAAAACAGATCATTCTTTGATGTTCGTGAAATTCGAGTCGTGAGAGGGGGAGCGGATTGGACGAACTCGGACTTCGGTCGCGAGCGGGCTCGCGGCGGACTGCCGATGGACTCGAGTAGGTTCGTCGGCCGTCGCTCAGACGGATTGCTGCCCCGATGTCCCGGCGCACCCGCCGCTCGTGTCGCGGGTGCGCCGGCAATGACTGGCAGGTAGCCGTATCAGGGCTCCGTTTGCTGGGGCCTCGAGCGGCGGGCGTCGGCTCTCGCTTCCTCGAGGCTCTTGCCCTCGGCCAATACGGCGTCGACGAACAGTTCGCCGGCCTTGTACGACGAGCGGACCATCGGGCCGCTGGCGCAGTAGAGAAACCCCAGTTCTTCTTCGGCGACGCGTCGCCACGTCTCGTACTTGTGTGGATGGTCGTAGCGACGGACCGCGAGGTGGTCCCGCGAGGGCCGCAGGTACTGCCCCAGGGTGACGATGTCGACGCCGCGTTCGCGACAGTCAGCGAGGGTCCGATAGACCTCGTGGTCGTACTCGCCGTGGCCGAGCATGATCGATGTCTTGGTGAAGATGTCGGACTCGCGGTCGACCTGCTCCAGGACCGAGAGGCTCTGTTCGTAGCCCGCGCGGCGGTCCCGAACGGGGTACTGCAGGCGTTCGACGGTCTCGACGTTGTGGGCGATCACGTCCGGTTCGGCGTCGACGATCTTCCGGACGAGCCGTTTCTCACCCCGAAAGTCCGGGATCAGCACTTCGACGAGGATGCCGGGATGGCGGGCCTTGATCTCGCGGATCGTCTCGGCGAAGTGGCCCGCGCCCTGGTCGGGGAGGTCGTCGCGGTCGACGCTGGTCAACACGACGTAGTCCAGTCCGATCGTGGCGATAGCGTCGGCGACGTTTTCCGGTTCGTCTGGGTCGAGCGGCTCCATGCCGCCGGTCTCGACGTCACAGAAGTTGCAAGCGCGCGAGCAGCGATCGCCCATGAGCATGAACGTGGCCGTTCCGCCGTCCGCCGACCCGCCGCCGGGTCCCGACCGACCGGACCAGCACTCGCCCAGATTGGGACAGTTGGCCTCCTCGCAGACGGTATGGAGGTCGTACTCGCGCAACGTCTCCCGAATACCGGTAAACTCCTGACCCGACGGCGGGCGGCTCTTCAGCCAGTCGGGCTTGCGCGCGCGACGCATACCAATACATCGGGCCGCGCAGGCAAAAACCGTGGCGATCCGGTGAACGACCGCCGGGTGCAGTACGCCTCGAGTCGTCGTCGGCTCGAACGGATCGGCGGTAACGGGTCCGTTACCCCGATAGCTTTACGGACGGGCACGGAATAGGGGGGCCGATGGCCCTCGGTTCGACGCCCGACTGGTTTCACATCAGCGACGACGAGGACGTCGTCTGGGAGAGCCGTCCCCATCCGGTCACGATGGGAACGCGGCTGCCGGTCGGGATCGCGATCGCGATCGCGGGGTTTCTCCTCGCCGGCTGGAGCGGGACCGACGGCATCGGGACCCTGACGGTCCTCGGCGTCCTCGTGACCGTCGTCGGCACGGCCGTCGCCGGTGCCCGCTATCTTCGCTGGACGAACACCCGCTACGTCATCACCTCGACGGAACTCTACAAGAAACGCGGCGTCGTCTCCAGAGACATTACCCAGTTTCGCCTCGAGCGAGTCCAGAACACCAGCCTCCGGCAGTCGTGGATCGGCCGCATGCTCGGGTACGGCGATCTGACGGTCTACACTGCGGGCTCGGGCGAGCCGGAGCTGACCTTCGAGCGGGTACCCAGTCCCGAGCGAGCGAGCAGTCGGCTCAGCGACCAGCTCGAGGCCGTCGCGACCGACGAGTCGACCGTCTGAGAACCACAAGACCCACTATTGCGGTCCCGGGAGCCCCGATACGATGTCGACGACTCGAACGGCGTCCGGCGAACCCGCGGTATCGAGCCGCTCGAGCATCGCGGCGAGTGCGGGCGTCGGCGTCCTGACGGCCGCGATCAGCTATCTCGTCACCTACCTGCTGATCGGGAGCGAGATCCGCGAGCGGTTCGGCGACGGCGTCGTCGACTGGCGGGGCGTTGCCTGGTACTTCTACGAGGCCCCACATGGTCGACGTGGAAGTCACCGGGCGGGTCGGTTCGGTCGGCGGGAGCGACACGCTCGATCTCATCGCGCAAACGGGCGGAACAGCCGACCTGCTGTACGTCGTCGTCCCGCTCGCGCTGGTCGCGGCCGGGGCGGGACTGGCCGTCCGGCTGGGGGCGAGCGAGCTCGGCGACGCCATCACCATCGGCATCCCGATGATGATCGGCTACTCGGCGGTGCTGAGCGTCGGCGCGGTCGCCGCCGAGTCGACGGCCGAGGTGTCGGCGTTCGGAATCGAAGCGACGCGGACGGTCGCGCCGGCGCTCGTGCCCGCGGTCGTCCTCGGCGGCGTGATCTACCCGCTCGTCTTCGCCACGCTCGGGGCCGCGATCGCGACGGTCCTCGCGTCGCGGTAGCCGGAGACGACTCGAAGGAAACGCCTTTGACCCGCCGCTTCTCCTGTCCGTGTGATGGAGGTCGCCGAGATTCTCCCCGAGTTCGCCGACGCCTTCGCCTTCGAGGAGTTCAACCGCATGCAACGCGAGGCCCTGCCGGCCTTGCTCGAGTCGTCGGAGAACGTGGTCGCGAGCGCGCCGACGGCCTCGGGGAAGACGGCGCTCGCGGAACTGGCGATCTGTAAGTCGCTCGCGGACGGCGGTACCGCGCTCTTTATCGCGCCGATGCGAGCGCTGACCAACGAGAAGGAAGACGACTGGGACCGCTTCGAGGCGCTGGACTATTCGGTCTACGTCGTCACCGGCGAGCGCGATCTCAACCCCCGCCGCGCGCGCCGGGCGGACATCCTCGTGATGACTCCCGAGAAACTGGACTCGGCGACCCGCAAACACGACTCCCGACGCTACGACTTCGTCACCGACA